>NZ_JAKSEE010000004.1:0-25962 GCF_022359915.1 Stenotrophomonas sp. NLF4-10 | reverse complement strand
GGCGCGGTCCACCAGGACCACCGCCTGCTGACCGACCGCAGCATCGGCGAGAACGTGGCGCTGCCGCTGATCCTGCGCGGTGACCGCCGCGGCGACGTCGGCAAGCGTGTGCGCTCGGTGCTCGAACGCATGGGCCTGGGCCACCGCGAGAAGGCGCTGCCCACGCAGCTGTCGGCCGCGAGCAGCAGCGCGTCGGCATCGCCCGCGCCATCGTCGCCGAGCCGAAGCTGCTGGTCGCCGACGAGCCCACCGGCAACCTCGACCCCACGCTGGCCGCGGAGATCATGGCCCTGTTTGCCGAGTTGCCCGGCCGCGGCACCAGCGTGCTGGTGGTCAGCCACGACCTGCCGCTGCTCAAGCGCATGCGCAAGCGAGTGCTGATCCTCGACCACGGGCGGTTGGTCGACGACATCTCGCCGCAGGACCTGGCCGAATGAGCAGGAAGGAAGCAATGCCCCGGAATGGTGAAGCCGCCGCACCGTCGCGGCTGGGCGCGTGGTTCGCCCACCACCTGCACAGCGTGGTGTTCAGCCTCGGCCGCGCGCTGCGCAAGCCGTGGGCGACCGCGCTGACCGTGGCGGTGATGGCGCTGGCGCTGGCGCTGCCGCTGGGGCTGTCGATCGCGCTGGACAACCTCAAGGTATTCACCGGCAGCGTGCAGCAGTCGCGCGACATCAGCCTGTTCCTGAAACCGGCGATCGACGGCGCCACCGCGCAGGACCTGGCCGCCAGCCTGCGCGCGCGCGACGACGTCGCCGGAGTGGTGCTGCGCACCCCGGAAGAGGGCCTGGCCGAACTGCGCCAGAGCGCGGGGCTGGGCGAAGCCATCGATGCGCTCGGCGAGAATCCGCTGCCGAGCCTGCTGATCGTCACCCCGGCCGGCGATGACGACGCCGCACTCGCCAAGGCGCTGGAAGCCCTGCCGCAGGCCGACCTGGTGCAGCACGACGCCCTGTGGCGGCAGCGGCTGGATGCCTGGCTCGGCTTCGGCGCGCGGCTGGTGCAGGTGCTGTCGCTGCTGCTGGGGCTGGGCGCGGTGCTGGTGGTCGGCAATACCGTGCGCTTGGACATCCAGGCGCGGCGCGAGGAAATCGGCGTGCTGCAGCTGCTGGGCGCCAGCGACGGCTTCATCCGCCGCCCGTTCGTCTACCTCGGCGCGTGGTACGGGCTGGGCGCGGGCGTGCTGGCGCTGGCGCTGGTCGGCGCCTGCGGGCTGGCGCTGCGCGCGCCGCTGGCGGCGTTGTCGCGGAGCTACGGCAGCCCGTTCGTGCTGCATGGGCTGGATGCCCTGCATTCGGGTTTCGTGCTGCTGGGCACAGTGTTGCTGGGTTGGCTGGGGGCGTGGCTGGTGACCGGCCACTTCCTCAGGCAGACTCGCCCGACCGAAACCTGAGGCGCGCATGCCCACGCATGAACTCAAGCACCTGATCAGCGACGCCCCCCGGGTGATGGTGGTCGACGGCTCCAAGCTGGTGCGCAAGCTGATTTCCGACGTGCTGCAACGCGAGTTGCCGGACGTGGAAGTCGTCGGCTGCGCCAGCATCGAGGAGGCGCGCGAAGCGCTCGCCGCCGGGCCGGTGCACCTGGTCACCACCTCGCTGGCGCTGCCCGACGGCGATGGCCTGGCGCTGGCGCGCAGCGTGCGCGACGCCGCCGGGCAGGCCTACGTGCCGGTGATCGTGGTCTCCGCCGATGCCCAGCAGCACCTGGAGCAGCGCCGCTTCAACGAATACGTCACCGACTACTTCGACAAGGCGCTGGGCCACGAGGCGCTGGCCGCGTTCATCCGCGGCTACGTGCAGCCCGAGCCGATGCCCGGCGCCACCGTGCTCTACGTCGAGGACAGCCGCGTGGTCGCCGAGGCCACCAAGCGCATGCTCGAACGCCACGACCTGCACGTGGTGCACGTGCTCACCGCCGAGGACGCGTTCTCGCTGCTCACCGCCGAGTCGCTGGGTCGCACCGTGCGCCGCATCGACCTGGTGCTGACCGACGTTACCCTCAAGGGCGAGCTGAATGGCCGCGACGTGGTCGAGCGCGTGCGTATCGACTTCGGCTACGGCAAGCGCCGCCTGCCGGTGCTGGTGATGACCGGCGACAGCAACCCGCATAACCAGTCCGCGCTGTTGCAGGCCGGCGCCAACGACCTGGTGCAGAAGCCCATCGAGGAACGCCTGCTGGTGACCAAGGTGCTGTTCCAGCTGCGGCTGGCGCGCCTGTCGCAGCCGGCGGTGATGCTGTGAGCGGGGCGGCACCCAACATCCAGCTCGAACCGAGCTGGAAGGCCCACGTCGGCGACTGGCTGCTGCGCCCGGAAATGCGCGAACTGGCCGCCTTCCTGCGCCAGCGCAAGGCCGCCGGCGCGCGGGTGTTCCCGCCGGGGCCGCAGATCTTCGCCGCGTTCGACGCCACCCCGTTCGAGCAGGTCAAGGTGGTGGTGCTGGGGCAGGACCCCTATCACGGCTACGGCCAGGCGCATGGCCTGTGCTTCTCGGTGATGCCGGGCGTGCCGGTGCCGCCGTCGCTGCTGAACATCTACAAGGAGCTGGAGGACGACACCGGCGTGGTGCCGCCGTTCCGGCGCCCGGACCACGGCTGCCTGCTGCCGTGGGCGTGGCAGGGCGTGCTGCTGCTCAACGCGGTGCTGACGGTGGAGGAAGGCCGCGCCGGCGCGCACCAGGGCAAGGGCTGGGAGGGCTTTACCGACCATGTGGTCGACGTGCTCAACCGCGAGCGCGAAGGGTTGGTGTTCCTGCTGTGGGGCAGCTACGCCCAGCAGAAGGGCAAGGTCATCGACACCCGCCGCCACCGCGTGCTGAAGGCCCCGCACCCCTCGCCGCTGTCGGCGCACCGCGGTTTCTTCGGCTGCCGGCATTTCTCGCAGGCCAACGACTACCTGCAGCGCCACGGCCAGCCCCCGGTCGACTGGCGGCTGCCGCCGCGGGCGGAGCTGGAGGCCCGGCTCGCCGGAGCGTGAACCGGCTTGAATCCCGGTCATGCCGCCGCAACATCGCCTCTGATACGGTAGCGAAGTCGGGAAACCGAGGATGCTGTTGGTGTTTAAAATCCGGCCATTTGACGGAATTGACGACAAAAGCGGAACACTGGAACTTTTTCTATACCGGCCAGTCCAATAGCTTGGACTGCTAAGATGAGCCCCATGAACCCGAATACTTCTACTGCCCTTGTGGCAAACAATCTTCCGGTTCCCAGCGCGCTCGGCTCGCTGGATGCCTACATCGGCGCCGTGCACCGGATCCCGGTGCTGTCGGTGGACGACGAGCAGGACCTGGCGCGCCGCTTCCGCGATGAGCAGGACCTGGACGCCGCGCGCGAGCTGGTGCATTCGCACCTGCGCTTCGTCGTGCACGTGGCCCGCGGCTACAACGGCTATGGCCTGCAACTGGGCGATCTGATCCAGGAAGGCAACATCGGCCTGATGAAGGCGGTCAAGCGCTTCGACCCGGATATGGGCGTGCGCCTGGTGTCCTTCGCGGTGCACTGGATCCGTGCCGAGATGCACGAGTTCATCCTCAAGAACTGGCGCATCGTCAAGGTCGCCACCACCAAGGCGCAGCGCAAGCTGTTCTTCAACCTGCGCAAGTCCAAGACCCGGCTGGGCTGGATGAACGCGGCCGAGGTCAGCGCGGTGGCGAAGGACCTGAACGTCTCCGAGCGTGAGGTGATGGAGATGGAGTCGCGCCTGTCCGGCCGCGACGTCGGCTTCGACGCGCCCAGCGACGAGAGTGACGACCATGCGCCGCCGGCGCCGGCCGCCTACCTGGTCGCGCACGACGAAGACCCGTCGCAGGCCTACGAGCGTGCCGACAGCGAGGACAACCAGCTGCAGCTGCTGCGCGAGGGCCTGGCCAACCTCGACCAGCGTTCGCGCGACATCATCGCCCGCCGCTGGCTGGACGCCGACAGCAAGGTCACCCTGCAGGAGCTGGCCGACGAATACGGTGTGTCCGCCGAGCGCATCCGCCAGATCGAGGCCAATGCGCTGAAGAAGATGAAGGCACTGTTCACCGCCTGAGTCGCGGTGCCGGTGTTGCACGTCTGCTGGAAAGGCCCGGTCGTACCGGGCCTTTTCCGTTTCCGGGCACGATGCCCAGCCATAAGGGGAATGCCATGAAGGGAACCTGCCTGTGCGGCGCCATTGAAGTCACGGCCTCCGACCATGCCGACGTCGGCCTCTGCCATTGCGCGACGTGCCGGCGCTGGTCGGGCGGGCCGATGTTCGCGGTGCACTGCGGCAGCGATGTGCGCTTCGATGGCGCGCAGCCCAGCGCCTATCGTTCCTCGGACTGGGCCGAGCGCGGCTTCTGCCCGGCCTGCGGTACCCACCTGTTCTATCGGCTGTTGCCGACCGGCGAGTACATGCTGCCGGCCGGGTTGTTCCAGCAGCAGGAATTCCGGCTCGAAAGCCAGATATTCATCGACGAGAAGCCGGCGTTCTACGAACTGAGCAACGACACCGAAGTGCTGACCGGCCAGCAGGTGTTCGAGCGCTTCGCCTCCGGCAACGGCTGACGTCGTTCACTCCCGCGGCGGCGGATCGCCATCGTGCGGTTCGCCATCGGCATCGCCGAAGATGATCCGCGCGCCGCGCTGGTAGCTCCAGTAGGCGACCGCCCAGTTGAGCAGCACCACCAGCCGGTTGCGGAAGCCGATCAGGAAGAACACGTGCGCGGCCAGCCAGAACCACCAGGCCAGCAGGCCGGAGAGCTTCAGCCGACCCATGTGCACGATGGCGGCCATGCGCCCGATGGTCGCCAGGTTGCCCTGGTCGCGATAGCGGAACGGTGGCGGCGCCGGGTGCTGTTGCAGCCGCGCGCGGATCACCGCGGCCACGTACCTGCCCATCTGCTTGGCGGCCGGCGCCACGCCCGGCACCGGGCGGCCGTCGGCCTGCGCCAGCGCGGCCAGGTCGCCGGCGACGAAGACCTCGGGGTGGCCGGGCAGCGTCAGGTCCGGCTGCACCTGCACGCGGCCGGCGCGGTCCAGTGGCGTGTCCAGCGTGCGCGCCAGCGGCGAGGCGGCCACGCCGGCGGCCCAGACCACGGTGCGGGCAGGGACGAACCGCTCGCCGAGGTGGAAGCCCTCGGCGTCGATGGCGGTCACCGGCGCGCCGGCATGCACTTCCACGCCGAGCCGCTCCAGCTGCCGGCGCGCCTTCAGCGACAGCACCTCCGGGAAGCTGGACAGCACCCGCGGCCCGGCCTCGACCAGCCGCACCTTCGCCGAGGCCGGATCGATGTGGCGGAACTCGTTGCGCAGGGTGTGGCGCGCGATCTCGGCCAGGGTGCCGGCCAGCTCGACGCCGGTGGGGCCGCCGCCGACGATGGCGAAGCTGAGCCAGGCCGCCTTCTTCGCCGGGTCGGGTTCGGCCTCGGCCTTCTCGAAGGCCAGCAGCAGCCGGCGCCGCAGCGCCAGCGCATCGTCCAGCGTCTTCAGGCCGGGGGCGTGCGGCGCCCATTGGTCGTTGCCGAAATAGGCATGGGTGGCGCCGCTGGCGACCAGCAGCAGGTCGTAGTCCAGCGTGGTGCCGTCGCGCAGCCGCACCTGGCGTTGGTGCTTGTCGATGGCATCCACCTCGCCGAGCCTGACCTCGACGTTGCGCTGCCGGCCGAGGATGTGCCGCAATGGTGCGGCGATGTCCGGCGCCGACAGGCCGGCGGTGGCCACCTGGTACAGCAGCGGCTGGAACAGGTGGTGGTTGCGGCGGTCGACCAGGGTGATGCGCAGCTTCGCGTTGGCCAGCGCGCGGGTGGCCCGGAGGCCGGCGAAGCCGCCGCCGATGACCAGCAGGCGGGGAGGGCGGTCGTGGGGCATGCGGTACTCCGGTGGGGGCCGGCGGATGCCGGTTGGAGGGCGTGGACAACCGGCCGCCATCATCGCATGGGGTGCGCATGCTCGGGCCGATGGTCGATACTGGCTCCGAGCCGAATGCCGTGGAGGGAATGCCGTGTCCGATCCCGAAAAGCGTATCGCCCTGCTGATCGACGCCGACAATGCGCCGGCGGCGAAGATCGACGAGGTGCTGGCCGAGGTGGCGCGCTTCGGCGTGGCCAACGTGCGCCGCGCCTACGGCAACTGGAAGAGCCCGCGGCTGAAGGGCTGGGAGGCGGTGCTGCACGAATACGCGATCCGCCCGATCCAGCAGTTCGCCTATTCCAAGGGCAAGAACGCCTCGGACATGGCGATGGTGATCGACGCGATGGACCTGCTCTACGCGCGCAACCTCGATGGGTTCGCCATCGTCTCCAGCGACGCCGATTTCACCCCGCTGGTGATGCGGCTGCTGACCGACGGGGTGAAGGTCTACGGCTTCGGCGAGAAGAAGACGCCCGATCCCTTCGTCAACGCCTGCTCGCAGTTCACCTACCTGGAGGCGCTGGGGCAGGAGGATGCCGGCCGGGTAGCGGCGGATGCGGGGCAGCCGGGGCATGGCGAGGCCGCCGCGGATGCGCCTGCCGCGCCGGGCGGGGCGCAACCGCCGATCCAGCCGCGCCCGGGCAACGAATTGCGCGGCGACACCCGCCTGCTCAACCTGCTGCGCGGCGCGGTGGACGCGGCCGCCGACGAGCAGGGTTGGGCGGCATTGAGTGCGGTGGGCAACCAGATCGGCAACCGTGCCTCGTTCGATTCGCGCAACTACGGCTACCGCAAGCTCAGCGACCTGCTCGCGGCGATCGGCCTGTTCGAGTTGAAGAAGGACGACAAGTCCACGCAGGTACGGGTGTTGCCGAAGAAAGCCGCCAAGGCCGCCAAGGCGGGCGCGGCATGACGATGACGGCGGCCACTCCGGCGTATGGTGCGGGTCCTGCGTCGGTCACAACGGGAACCGGGATGCTGAAGATCTGGGGACGCCGCAATTCGAGCAACGTGCGCAAGGTGCTGTGGTGCGCCGAGGAAATCGGCCTGCCTTATGAGTCGATCGAGGTGGGCGGCGCGTTCGGCGGCACGCAGAGCGCCGACTACCGGGCGATGAACCCCAACGGGCTGGTGCCGGTGATCGAGGACCACGGCCTGCCGGTATGGGAATCCAACGCCATCGTCCGCTACCTGTCGGCGCGCTACGCGCTGGGCACGCTGTACCCGGAAGACCCGGCATTGCGCGCGCAGAGCGAGAAGTGGATGGACTGGACCATATCGAGCTTCGCCGTCGCCTTCCGCGACCTGTTCTGGGGCGTGGTGCGCACCGCACCGGCCGACCGCGACGCCGCGCGCATCGACGCGGCACTGGTGCGCTGCGGCGAGTTGCTGGCGCTGGCCGATGCCGAGCTGGAGCGGCAACCGTGGCTTTCCGGCGAGTCGTTCGCGATGGGCGACATCCCGCTGGGCGCCTTCGCCTATGCGTGGTTCGAGATGCCGATCCAGCGCCCGGACCTGCCGCACCTGGCCGGCTGGTATGCGCGCCTGCAGGTGCGCCCGGCTTACCGCAAGGGCGTGATGACGCCGCTGACCTGAGGCTTGCCGGAATGCCGTGGATGCGGGGCTTGCCCCGCATGATGCGCTCCCGGTGAAGCCCATGCGGGGCAAGCCCCGCATCTACGAGTAGGCCGGTGCCACGCCCCCGGCGATGCTTGCCCCCGTGTCGGGGGATAACCCGCTCCCACGAGCCATGAGTGGGCTGGTGCACAAACGACGACAGCCGCCTGTACCAGCGCGGCTGTCGACGTAGGCTGCCCCGAAGGGCAGGGGTCAGAACTTGTAGTTCAAGCCGAGGTAGACAACGCGACCGGCATAACCGTTGGAGTAGAAGCGGTTTTTGGTGTCGTTGCCCAGGTGGGTACGCGTCTCTTCCTTGGTCAGGTTCAACACCGAGGCGCTCAGGCTGAGCGCCGGGGTGACGTTGTAGGCGGCGTTCAGGTCGATCTGCTGGTAGGGCTCCTGGTAGAGGTTCAGGCCGCTGACCAGGCCCTGCACCACTTCGCCACGACGGTTCCACGAGGCACGCAGCAGCAGCTTCTCCACTTCGTAGAACACGGTAAAGTTGGCCTGGTTCTTGGCGCTGCCGACCAGCGGCGACTTGCCGATCTCGGTGCCGTCCTCGAGGGTGATGGCCGCTTCGTTGGTGTCGTTCCAGGTGTAGTTCGCCTGGAAGCCCAGGCCGAAATCCAGCGTGTGCTGGGCATAGAACTCCGCGCCCTGCGAAACCGCGTCGCGACCGCCGGCGGTGGTCGAGTAGTTCTGCACGACCACGGTTTCGCCACCGATGTCCTGCGTCACGTCCTGCACCACCGGCACCGAGAAGTTGCTGACGTCCTTGCGGAACAGGTCCAGGCCCACCACCGAGCCGGGGCGGAAGTACCACTCCAGGCCGATGTCGTACTGGGTGGCCTTGTAGGCCTCCAGGTTCTTGTTGCTGCCCGAGCCGTACCAGCCCTGTTCGCCGGCGCCGCCGGTCAGGCGGCGATCGTTGACGTATTCGGGGCTGAAGTATTCCAGGCTGCCCGGGGCGGCGATGTTGCCGTAGCTCGGGCGCGAGATCACCTTGGAGGCCGCCGCGCGCAGCAGCAGGTTCTCGCTCAGGTCATAGGCCAGGTTGAAGCTCGGCAGCACGTCGGTGTAGGTGCGCTCCAGGCTGCTGACCGCGAAGGTCTCCGGCCGGGCCACGCTGTCCGAAAGCCGCCAGTAGCCCTCGGTGCCGCAGTAGGTACGGTCGGGCGCGCCGCCCGGTACCGCATCGCCCGCCTGGCACGCCAGCGGATCGCCGTTGGCGTCGTCGTAGAAGTAGTCGTTGTAGAGGGTGACCTTGTCGGTGGAGTCGGCGTGCTGGCGGGTGCTGACCACGCGCACGCCGACGTTGCCGCGCAGGCGCTCGGTGCGGAAGTTGGCCTGCAGGTAGGTGGAGTAGATCTTTTCGTCGACGTTGTAGACGAAGTTGTCCTCGTTGCGGGTCTGCATCGGCCCGTAGGTCTTGTTCAGGTAGGCGATGTAGGCCGGGTAGTCGATGGCCGGGAACGCGCTGGCATTGATGCCGCCGGCCAGGTTGCCCATGCCGTACAGGAAGTCGGGCGAGAACTGCAGGGCCAGGTCGTTGCAGCCGCCGTTCCAATAGCGGTTTTCGTAGTCGCTCGGGTCGGTGCCCGGGCAGGCCCAGTAGCTGTTGCCGGTGCTGCGGTGGATGCCGCCATCGCGGTACTTGACGCCGAACTGGAACGACTCGAAGAAGCCGGCCTCGGTATGCCAGGTGGTGTCGATCTGGGCGTACTTCTGCTCGTTGGTGTTGCGGGTCCAGGACGAACCGGTGGAGCCGAGGTCGACCTGCAGGATGCCGTCCTTCAGGTTCTGCATCAGCTCCGGCGAGAACACCATCGACGGGGTGCCGGTCAGGTCCCAGGAACTGGCCAGGTTGCCCAGGCTCCAGCTGCCGTCCGCATTCTGGCGACGCGGCTTGAGCGGCAGCGAGAACTGCAGCGAAGGACCGCCCTTGGCCCAGGTGCGCCCGCCCTTGAAGGCGACGTCGACCGACTCGCCGCGCCATTCGGCCGAAAAGTCGACGGTCTGCGACAGTGCCTTCTCGAGGTTGTAGCTGCCGGTGATCTGCGGGGTCGGGATGGTGCAGTCATCCGAGCCCCAACCGCCCGGCGCCATGCCGGCGTCGGCGGCCTCGTCCTCGCTGCAGTAATAGGCCTTGCCCGGGTGCAGGCTGTAGTCGGCGCCGGTGACGATGGTGCCGCTGGGGTCCATCGTCATCCCGTCGAGCAGGCGCCCGCCGGCCCAGTTGCCGTCGCCCCAATAGCGGGCGATGTTCCATTCCGGCACCTTGATGGTGTGGGTCTGGGAGTCCTGCGACAGCTCGAAGCGGAAGTAGTTCGCGGTCAGGGTCAGGTTGTCCAGCGGCTTGAACTGGAAGGTCAACTGGCCGCCCTTGCGCTCGCGTTCCTCTTCCTTGACGTCGAGGTTCACCGACGTCGGCATCATGAAGCCGGTGTAGTACTTGCCGTTCTGGTCGTAGAAGCCGGTGCCGCCCCACCAGTTCGAGTTGAAGTCCGAAGGGTTGCCGTTGACGTCGACCGCGGTGCCGCCTTCATCGCGGCCATACCACTGCCAGCTCTCGGTGCTGGCGCCCATCGTGCGGGTGGTGCGCTTCTGGTCGGTATAGCCGACGAACACGCCGAAGCGGTCGTCCTTGTCATGCCAGGCGTACGAGGCGGAGAGCTGCCCGTCGGTCTTTTGGGTGGTGTCGGCCCGGGTGCCCTCGACGGAGACGAAGCCGGTATTGGATTCCATGTCCAGCGGACGGCGGGTGTGCAGGATCACCGTGCCGCCGATGCCGCCCTCGTCGATGCGCGCTTCCGGCGACTTGAACAGTTCGGCGCTGCCCAGCATGTTCGACGGCAGCAGCGTGTAGTTGAACGAACGGGTCGGGTCGCCGTTGGATTCGGCGGTGGCGATGTAGTTGCCGTTCAACTCGGTCAGGGTCAGCTCCGAGGACAGGCCGCGCACGCTGACGTTCTTGCCTTCGCCACCACTGCGGGTGACGATCACGCCCGGCACGCGCTGCAGCGCGTCGGCCACGTTCTTGTCGGGGAACTTGCCGACGTCCTCGGCATTGATCACCTCAACGATCGCATTGGCGTCGCGCTTCTGGTCCAGGCTCTTCTCGATGGCGTAGCGATAGCCGGTGACGGTGACCGCGTCGAGCGTGGTGGCGTCGGCGTTCTGGGTGCCGGCCTGCTGTGCGAAGGCGCCGGCCGGCAGCATTGCCGTGGCGACCAGTGCGGCCGTGATGGCCGCGGACAACGCATGGCGGCCGTGCGTGCGTGACATCTGTTTCATTCCGCTCTCCCTCTCCTGGATTGAAGTCGGTAACTGCACGAAGGTATTGAATCGATCTAAATTTGAAGCCGGACGAGGCGGGTACTTCGCCTGCCCCCGAAGGGGCGGTCCGACCCGTGGTTGTCCTGCAATCGCCGTCGAATTGATTTGGATCGATCTAAACGATTGGTGCGAAATTTTTAACACAGTGCCGGGGCCGACGCATGTTGCTGCGCAATATGGCGCTGGTCCCGGAGAGGCCGGATGAAGGGGAAGGGCCGGCCGATCCTGCCGGAAGGGCAGCGCCGCGATCAGGCGCGGGCAGAGGCGCGCCGGGCCGTGGATGTTGCGTTGCAGAATGCATCGGCCGAAATGGCCATGCTTTACTTGGATCGATCTAAATTCACTGGTGCCCGGCACTCTCCCCGTCCCGCAAGGGCGGGCCGGCCATCAACGGCCCGGCATTGCCGGGCCACCCTATCGCCGCACCGACATCGCCCCAGAGAATCCAGCCCGTGAGCCGAATGCCGTCCGCCACCGCTTCCCGTTTCCGCCGCCCGCTGGCCGCGGCCGCCTGCCTGCTGGCGGTGTCGCTTGCCCCGCTGTCGCAGGCCGCCCCGGCCACGCCCGAGCGCGAGGTCAACACCTTCATCGGCACCCAGGACGACGGCAATACCTTCCCCGGTGCGTCGGCGCCGTTCGGATTGATCCAGGTCAGCTCGATTGGCCTGCATTACGCCGGCTGGCGCTATGACGAGGACAAGATCCTCGGCTTCGGCCACTCCTTCGTCTCCGGCGCGGGCTGCTGGGAACAGGGCGGGCAGGTGTCGGTATTGCCGGTGACCGGCAGCATCGCCCCCGGTGGCGATTTCGATACCGGCGATGCGAAGAGCTTCGACCAGAAGCGCTACGGCGCGCGCTACACCCACGATGGCGAGGTCGGCCAGGCCGGCTACTACAGGGTGCGCCTGACCGACTACGGCGGCATCGACGCCGAGGCCACCGCGCTCACCCGCGCCGCCGCCGAGCGCTACACCTTCGCCGCCGATGCCGGTAGCGGCCACGTGCTGGTCAACGTCAGCCAGGCCAACAACCGCCACCGCGTCACCGGCAGCCAGGTGCGCGTGGTCGGCGACCGCGCGGTGGAAGGGCAACTGACCACGCTCAGCTTCTGCGGCGGCCACCAGTACACCACCTGGTTCCACATCGAGTTCGACCGGCCGTTCAAGGCGTTCGGCGTCTGGGGCCAGGCCGGCGGCACGCCCGGCGCGCGCTTCAGCATGGAAAGCGAGCACGACCCGTACAACGGCGCGTGGCTCAGCTTCGACCTGGAGGACGGGCGCAGCGTCACCGCGGTCAGCGCGATCTCGCACGTGGACATCGAAGGCGCGCGCGAAAACCTGCGCCGCGAGGGCAGCGACGGCAACGGCCGCCTGCTCGGCTTCGACGCCATGCGCAAGCGCGCGCAGGCCGACTGGGCGCGCGAGCTGTCCAGCGTCAAGGTGCATGGCGGCAGCAAGGACGAGCGCAGCGTGTTCTACACCGCGCTGTACCACGCCCTGCTGCAACCGATGACCGGCAGCGACGCCGACGGCCGCTACCGCGGCTACGACAACGCCATCCATATGGCCGACGGCTGGACCTACCACGAGTATTTCTCGCTGTGGGACACCTACCGCAGCCAGAACCAGCTGCTGGCGCTGCTGCGCCCGCAGCGCGCCCGCGACATCGGCCGCAGCCTGCTGGCGATCGACGCGCAGGGCGGCTGGCTGCCGCGCTGGGGCTATGCCGATTTCGACAGCAACGTGATGACCGGCGACCCGGTCACCCCGTTCCTCGCCGACCTGTGGCGCTACGGCGCACTGCAGGGCATGGAGCAGGAAGCGTGGCAGGCGCTGTGGAAGAACGCCGAAGGCGTGCCGCCGCTGGAATCGCGCCACGAGGGCCGCGCCGGCAACGCCAACTACCTGAAGGACGGCTTCGTGTTCTACGACCGCACCTTCCCGGCCAAGGGCATGGACGTCGATCCGCACCAGGGTGGTTCGGCGACGCTGGAATACGCGCTGGCCGACTGCGCGCTGGCGCCGATGGCCGCCGCGCTCGGCCATGCCGATGCCGCCGCGACGCTGCGTGCGCGCGCCGGCAACTGGCGCAAGGTGTGGGATGCCGACCTCGCCGAGGCCGATACCGGTTTCGCCGGCTTCCCGCGGCCGCGCATGGAAGGTGGCGAATGGTTCACCCCGCCCACCGGCAGCTACGACCCGCGCTCGCACTATGGCTTCCACGAAGGCACCAGCTGGCAGTACCAATGGCTGGTGCCGCAGGACCTGCCGTCGCTGGCGCAGGCGATGGGCGGGCGCGAGGCGATGGGCAGGCGGCTGGACGCGTTCTTCGCCTACGACGAACTGCTCGCCGACCCGGATGGCGCAGCGCGCAAGGCGTGGGTGGCCGGGCCGTACAGCTACTACGGCCAGTACCGCTTCAACCCGAACAACGAGCCGACCATGCACGTGCCGGGGCTGTACAGCCTGATCGGCCAGCCGTGGAAGACCGCCACCGTGCTGCGCGCGGCGCAGACGCTGTTCACCAACGCACCCAACGGCGTCACCGGCAACGACGACCTCGGCACCATGTCGGCGTGGTACCTGTTCGGCGCGATGGGCTTCTCACCGCTGATGCCCGGCAGCGGGCAGATGCTGCTGCACCCGCCGCGCTTCGACCGCATCGACATCGCGCTGGAGAACGGCCGCACCCTGAGCGTGCGTGCGCCGGGCGCCAACGACGGCGTGCGCTACATCCGCTCGGCCAGCCTCGACGGCAGGCCGCAGTCGGCGACGTGGGTGGACGTGGGCCGTTTGCAGCAGGGCGGCACGCTGGCCTATGTGCTGGATGCCGCGCCGGATACGCAGGGGTGGGGAACGCATGTTGCTGATGCCCCGCCGGCGTTGTGCCCGGCGGTGGTGCAGTGAGCTGTGGATGCTCCCTTCTCCCTCCGGGAGAAGGTGCCCGAAGGGCGGATGAGGGGCGAACGTAGTCCGTGATGGTTGATCATTCGTACTCCATTGCCCCTCACCCCAACCCCCGCTCCGCGTCCCGGCCCTTGCGCCAGCGCAAGGGCGTTCGAGGAACAGCGAACCAGTGGTTCGCGAACTGTCCCTCTCACCCCGAAGGGAGAGGGGCTTTGTAAAGCTGGAGCCATCCCATGAACACCCGACGCGAATTCCTGCAACAGATGGCCTTGGCCGGCGGCGCATTGGCGCTGCCGGGCATCGCAAGCGCGACCAGCAAACAACCAGTCATCGCCGCCGCCAACGGTGCGCGCGTCGTCTCCACATGGGATTTCGGCGTGCCCGCCAACCAGGCCGCATGGAATGTGCTGCACGCGGGCGGCACCGCGCTGGACGCGGTGGAGCAGGGCGCGCGCTGGGCCGAAACCGGTCTGTGCAACAGCACCGTCGGCCATTGCGGCTACCCCGACCGCGACGGCGTGCTGACCCTGGACGCCAGCATCATGGACGGCGACGGCCGCTGCGGCGCGGTCGCCGCGCTGGAAGACATCGACCACCCGGTCAGCGTCGCGCGGCGCGTGATGGAGCAGACCCCGCACGTGCTGCTGGTCGGGCAGGGCGCGCAGCAGTTCGCGGTCGAACAGGGCTTCGAGAAACAATCGCTGCTGACCCCGGAAGCGGTGCAGGCGTGGGAAGAGTGGAAGAAGACCTCGCGCTACCAGCCGCAGATCAACGCCGAGCGCCGCCTGATTCCCGGCAACAGCCAGAACCACGACACCCTTGGCATGCTCGCCATCGACCAGCGCGGCAACCTCGCCGGCGCCTGCACCACCAGCGGCATGGCATGGAAGCTGCGCGGCCGCGTCGGCGACAGCCCGATCGTCGGCGCCGGCCTGTACGTGGACAACGAGGTCGGCGCGGCCACCGCCTCGGGCGTGGGCGAGGAGATGATCCGTAACGCCGCCAGCTTCCTCGTCGTCGAACTGATGCGGCAGGGCCACTCGCCGATGGACGCCTGCCGCGAGGCCATCGACCGCGTGGTGCGCAAGCGCCCGGAGGCGAGCAAGTCGCTGCAGGTGTGTTTCCTGGCGATCAACCGCCACGGCGAGGTCGGCGCGTTCGCGCTGCACCCGGGCTTCGTCTATGCGGTCTGCGACGCGCAGCGGCAGGACGCGCTGCTGGACTCGGGCGCGGTGTATCCGGGCGAAGGCGCGTGAGCATGGCCGCGCGCTTCACGCTGGAGATCGCCGCCGGTTCGCTGGCCTCGGCGCTGGCCGCGCAGGCAGGCGGTGCCGATCGCGTGGAGCTGTGCGAAGGACTGGAATACGGCGGCACCACGCCGTCGTACGGCACCCTGGCCTCGGCGCGCGAGCGCGTGCGCCTGCCGCTGTTCGTGCTGGTGCGGCCGCGTCCGGGTGATTTTCTTTACGACGATGCCGAAACCGAGGTCATGCTGCACGACATCGAGCAGTGCGTGCGGCTGGGTTGCGACGGCGTGGTGATCGGCGCGCTCAATGCCGAGGGCGGGGTGGACATGCCGCGCTGCCGTGCGCTGGTAGCAGCCGCCGGACCGCTGGCGGTCACCTTCCACCGCGCGTTCGACGCGGCGCGCGCGCCGCTGCGGGCGCTGGAAAACATCATCGATCTGGGCTGCCGGCGCGTGCTCAGTTCCGGCGCGCAGGCCGGCGCGCCGCAGGGCGCGGCGCTGCTGGCCGCCTGCGTGCAGCAGGCCGGCGAGCGGTTGGCGGTGATGCCCGGCGCGGGCATCGACGCAGGCAATATCGCCGCGCTGGCGCGGGCCACCGGCGCGCGCGAGTTCCATGCCTCGGCCAAGGCCGTGCGGGCCTCGTCGATGCGCTTCCGCAACCGGGCGCTGGCCGGGCTCGCGCCGGATTGGCAGCAGACCGATCCGGCGCGCGTGCGTGCGCTGCGCGACGCGCTGGACCGGCTCGCATGACCGCGCCTGCCGCCAGTGCCGGATCGCAACGTGCGCCGTGCCGTGTCGCGGCACGCAGGGCCGTACATCGTGCCCGGTCCGTCGGCACCGGCCTTCATCCCGTATCGTCTGCAGCCCGCGCGCAAGTTGTCGGCGCGGGGACCCCGGCGCGATACGTGCCGGCCTTCCTTCCCATCCAGCAGGGCGCCGGTGCGCCGGCTGCCAGGAGCTGCCTGTCGTGACCCGAAAGTCCCCCTCTTCCCCACGCAAGCCCGCCACCAAGGCCTCCGCGGGCAATGCCGCAACCGCCGCCAAGGCACCGCGCAAGGAGCATGGCGCGCGCCGCAACGTCACCTTGTCGGACATCGCCGGCGCCATCGGCGTGTCGCGGGCGACGGTGTCGCTGGTGCTGCGCGGCAGCCCGCTGGTGCACGCCGACACCCGCGCGCTGGTCGAGGCCGAACTCAAGCGCCAGGACTATGTCTACAACCGCGCCGCGGCCAACCTGCGGCGGCGCACCTCGTCCAGCGTGGCGCTGGTGATCAACGACCTGTCCAACCCGTTCTTCGCCGAATTCGCCGCCGGCGTGGACGAGGCGCTGGGCGAGCGCGGCTACGTCACCCTGCTCGGCAGCACCGGCGAATCGCCGCAGCGGCAGCAGGCGGTGCTGTCCTCGTTGATGGAGCATTCGCCGGCCGGGGTGATCCTGTCGCCGGCCGAAGGCAGCGATGCGGCCATGCTGCGCCCGGTGCTCGGCCTGCGCGGTCACGTGCTGCTGTTCAACCGCGAACTGGACGGCGCCGACGACTGGGATTTCCTGGCGCTGGACAACGAGCGCGGCGCGCGCATGGCGACCGAGCACCTGATCGGGCTGGGCCACCGCCGCATCGCCTTCTTCGGCGGCCATGCCGATTCCAGCTCGTGCCGCCAGCGTCGCGCCGGCTTCCAGGCCGCGATGGCGCGCGCTGGGCTGGAGGTGGTGCCGGAGTGGCTGATCGAATCGGCGCCGACCCGGCTGGAAGCGGCCTCGCGCACCGCCGAGCTGTTCGGCGAGGGCGCCAGCCCCACCGCGGCGGTCTGCTACAACGACACGGTGGCGCTGGGGCTGATGCTGGGCCTGGCCTCGCGCGGCATCCAGCCGGGCAAGGGCTTCGCCGTCACCGGCTTCGACGACATTCCCGAGGCATCGGTCAGCATGCCCACCCTGACCACGCTGTCGGTGGCGCCACGCGAGCGCGGCCGCCAGGCCGCCACGCTGCTGCTGCAGCGCGTGGACAAGCCCGACGCCCCCGCGGTGCGCACCATCGCGCCGGTATCGCTGTGCATCCGCGAAAGCAGCGGCAGCCCGCGCACGTGAGCCCGTTTCCTTCCCACGCATCCCGAGGTCCGTAGCGCATGCCTGCCACTCCCACTCCCGTTCCACCCCTGTCCGCCGCGGCCGCGCCGCCGATCACGCCGCGCGCCGCGCTGGCGGTGGTCACCAGCATCTTCTTCATGTGGGGCTTCCTGACCTGCCTCAACGACATCCTGATCCCGCACCTGAAGGCGGTGTTCGAGCTGAACTACGCGCGCGCGATGCTGGTGCAGTTCACCTTCTTCGGCACCTACTTCCTGATGTCGCTGCCGGCTGGGCGGCTGGTGGCGCGGCTGGGCTACAAGCAGGGCATCGTCGCCGGGCTGGTGATCGCCGGCATCGGCGCGCTCGGCTTCTGGCCGGCGGCGGCGCTGCGCGAATACCCGGCCTTCCTCGCCGCATTGTTCGTGCTGGCCACCGGCATCACCGTGCTGCAGGTGGCGGCCAACCCCTACGTGGCGCTGCTGGGGCCGGAGCGCACCAGCTCCAGCCGGCTGACGCTGGCGCAGGCGCTCAATTCGCTGGGTACGGCGATCGCGCCGATCTTCGGCGGCCTGCTGATCCTCGGCAACACGGTCAAGGGCGCCGACGACATCGCCGCGCTGCCGCTGGCCGAGCAGGCGGCCTACCGCGCGGCCGAGGCGCAGTCGGTGCAGGGGCCGTACCTCGGGCTGGCGGTCGCGCTGTTCCTGCTGGCGCTGTTCGTGTTCCTGTTCCGCCTGCCGACCCTGAGCGAAAGCAGCGAACGGGCCGACCATGCGCGGCATACCTATGCCGACGCGCTGCGCCACCGCCACCTGCTGCTCGGCGTGCTCGGCATCTTCTTCTACGTCGGCGCGGAAGTGTCGATCGGCAGTTTCCTGGTCAACTACCTGTCGATGCCCGACATCGGCGGCTTCAGCGAGCAGGAGGCCACCGGCTACGTGTCGGCGTACTGGACGATGGCGATGATCGGCCGCTTCGCCGGCTCGGCGCTGCTGGCCCGCTTCTCGCCGAGCCGGCTGCTGGCGATCTTCGCGCTGGTCAACGTCGGCCTGCTGGCGCTGACCATGACCAACACGGGCGGTACCGCTCTGTATTCGGTGGTGGCGATCGGCCTGTTCAACTCGATCATGTTCCCGACCATCTTCGCGCTCGGCATCGAGCGGCTGGGGCCGCTGACCAACAAGGGGTCGAGCCTGCTGATCATGGCCATCGTCGGCGGCGCGGTGGTGCCGTACCTGCAGGGCCAGCTGGCCGATCGCATCGGCGTGCAGGCCAGTTTCATTCTGCCGTTGCTGTGCTACGGCTACATCATCTTCTACGGCATGGTCGGCGCGCGTGCCGCCAGCGGCAGCAGCCAGGGGGGCTGAGTCCAGATGGGCAAGATCGTTTGTTTCGGCGAAATTTTGATCGATCTACTGGCGCAGCCGCCGGCCACGCCGGAAACGCCGCGCGCCTTCCTGCAGTACGCCGGCGGCGCCCCGGCCAACGTCGCGGTGGCGGTGGCGCGGCTGGGCGCGCGCAGCCATTTCGCCGGCATGCTGGGGCGCGACATGTTCGGCGACTTCCTCGCCGACAGCCTGGCCGAGGCCGGGGTGCTCACCGACTGCATCGTCCGCACCGACGCAGCCAAGACCGCGCTGGCCTTCGTCGCGCTGGACGCCGCCGGCGAGCGCAGCTTCAGCTTTTACCGGCCGCCGGCGGCGGACCTGCTGTTCCGCGCCGAGCACTTCCAGCCGGCCTGCTTCGACGGCACCGGCTGCTTCCACGTCTGCTCCAACAGCCTGACCGAGCCGGAGATCGCCGCGGCCACCTTCGCCGGCATGGACCGCGCCCGCGCCGCCGGCGCGGTGGTCAGCCTCGACCTCAACCTGCGCCCGGCGCTGTGGCCGGCCGGCACCGACCCGACGCCGCGGCTGTGGCAGGCACTGGAACGCGCCGACCTGGTCAAGCTCTCGCACGAGGAACTGGACTACCTGGCACGGCCGCTGGGCAGCGACGGCCAGGCGCAGGTGCTGCGCCGGTTGCTGGCCGCGCAGGCGCGCTGGGTGGTGGTCACCGACGGCGCCGCGCCGCTGCGCTGGCATACCCGCGACGCTAACGGCGAGGTGCCGAGCTTCCGCGTGCCGGTGGCCGATACCACTGCGGCCGGCGACGCCTTCGTCGGCGGCGTGCTGTACGGGCTGGCCGAGCGCGGCGGCACCGGCGCCGCCTTCGCCGCCTTCTGCCACGACCCGGTGGCGATCAACGACACCCTGCGCTTCGCCGCGGCGGTGGGCGCGCTGGCGGTCACCCGCAAGGGCGCCTTCGCCGCGATGCCCACGCTGGACGAAGTACAACGACTGCTGAGCCAACAAGAGGCCACCGCATGAACGCTCCCGATTTCCGTTCGCCCGCCTTCCTGCGCGCGCACGTCGCCGACACGATGGCCTTCTACCACCCGCGCTGCATCGACCCGGCCGGCGGCTTCTTCCACTACTACAAGGACGACGGCACGGTGTACGACGCCGGCCATCGCCACCTGGTCAGCAGCACCCGCTTCGTCTTCAACTACGCGATGGCCTGGCGCGCGTTCGGCAATGCCGAGTATCTGGACGCGGTGAAGCACGGCCTGCGCTACCTGCGCGAGGTGCACCGCAACCCGGCCACCGGCGGCTACGCGTGGACGCTGCGCGATGGGCAGGTCGAGGACGACATGAACCACTGCTACGGCGTGGCCTTCGTGCTGCTGGCCTACAGCTGCGCGCTCAAGGCCGGCATCGAGCAGGGGCGCGAGTGGATGGACGAGACCTGGCAACTACTGGAGAAGCACTTCTGGGAACCGCAGCACGGCCTGTACCGCGACGAGGCCGACGCGCACTGGAACTTCACCGGCTACCGCGGCCAGAACGCCAACATGCACATGTGCGAGGCGATGCTGGCCGCGTTCGAGGCCAGTGGCGAGCAACGCTACCTGCAACGCGCATTGCAACTGGCCGACAACATGACCCGCCGGCAGGCGGCCAAGGCCGGCGGACTGGTGTGGGAACACTACGACAGCGACTGGAACATCGACTGGGACTACAACCTCGACAACCCGAAGCACCTGTTCCGGCCGTGGGGCTTCCAGCCCGGCCACCAGACCGAATGGGCCAAACTGCTGATGATCCTCGACCGCCACGTCGCGGCCGACTGGCTGCTGCCGACCGCGCGCCACCTGTTCGACACGGCGGTCGCGCGTTCGTGGGACGAGGCGCGCGGCGGCCTGTACTACGGCTTCGCGCCGGAAGCGCGGCGCCAGCCGGGCATGCACGGTGCGGCCATCGGCGGCGACAGCTTCGTCTGCGACGACGACAAGTATTTCTGGGTGCAGGCCGAGTCGCTGGCCGCTGCCGCGCTGCTCGCCCACCGCACCGGCGACGACGCGTACTGGCAGTGGTACGAAAAGCTGTGGGCGTATTCGTGGAAGCATCTCGTCGATCACCAATACGGTGCATGGTTCCGCATCCTCGACGCCGACAACCGCAAGTACGACGACGAGAAGAGCCCGGCCGGCAAGACCGACTACCACACGATGGGCGCCTGTCACGAAGTGTTGAACGTGGTGGGCTGAGCTTTGCTCCTCCCCTTTGCCTGCGGCGAAAGGGAGGGGGCACGAGACGGCGGCAACGGGCGAACGCTCGTCCGTCAAATGGCGAATCCCGCCTTCGCGGGGAATGACAGGGCAGGAGACAAACAACGTGCAGCACAGACGCATTCGATTTGGATCGATGCAAGCCCGGGTCTTCTGGCGATATGTACTGCTGCTCGCCCTGTGCGCGCTTGCCGGCATCGCGCTGGCCGCGCCGCTGCCGGCGCAATGGAGCTTCCGCCTGCTGCCGGGCGATGCGCAGTCGCAGGCGCATCCCGGGCTGGACGCGTGGCGGCCGGCGCAGGTGCCCGGCAGCGTGCACACCGACCTGCTGGCGGCCGGCGTGATCGGCGACCCCTACGTCGGCGCGGCCGAAGCCGGGCTGCAATGGATCGGCCTGGCTGACTGGGAATACCGCGCGCGCTTCGACGTCGATGCGGCGACGCTGGCCCGTCGCCATGCCGAGCTGCGCTTCGACGGGCTGGACACCTTCGCCGAGGTCAGCCTCAACGGCCAGCCGCTGCTGCGGGCCGACAACGCGCACCGCAGCTGGCGTGCGCGCGTCGATGGCCGCCTGCGCGCGCAGGGCAACGAGCTGCGCATCGTGTTCCGCTCGCCGATCCGTACCCTGTTGCCGCAGGTGCAGGCGATGCCGCACAGGATCGCCGGCAACTATCCCTCGCCCTATGGCGACGAGCCCGCCGACGCGATGGTCGGCAACTTCGCGCGCAAGCCGGCCTACCACTTCGGCTGGGACTGGGGGCCGCGCTACGTCACCGCCGGCGTGTGGCGCGAGGTGCGTCTGGACAGCTGGGATGCGCGCCGCATCACCGATCTGGCGGTGCGCACCGACGTGCTCGACGACCAGCGCGCCGCACTGACCGCGCAGCTGCAGGTGGAGCAGGGGGAAGCCGCCGGCAGCGCCCGCGTGACCGTGGAAGCGTTCGACCCGGACGGCAAGCGCGTTGCCGCCGTCGAACGCGAGGTGGCGTTGCGGCCCGGCGACAACCGCGTGCAGCTGCCGCTGGAAATCGCGCAGCCGCGCCGCTGGTGGCCGGTGGGCTATGGCGTGCAGGACCGCTACACGGTGCGCGCCAGCGTGCAGGGTGCGGATGCCGTCACCCGGCGCACCGGCCTGCGCACGGTGCAGTTGCAGCGCGACGCCGACGCCGAGGGCGGGCAGGGTTTCGCCTTCGTCATCAACGGCGTGCCGGTGTTCGCCAAGGGCGCCAACGTGATCCCGTTCGATGCGTTCCCGGCACGGGTCACCCGCGAGCGCCTGCGCCGCGACCTGCAGGCCGCGCGCGACGCCAACATGAACATGCTGCGCAACTGGGGCGGCGGCTACTACGAGAGCGACGATTTCTTCGACATCGCCGACGAACTGGGGCTGCTGGTCTGGCAGGACTTCATGTTCGGCGGCGGCATGCAGCCCGGTTACGACCCGGCGTTCCGCGCCAGCGTGGTGGCCGAGGCGCGCGACAACGTCCGCCGCCTGCGCCACCACCCCAGCATCGTGCTGTGGTGCGGCAACAACGAGGAAGAAACCGCGTGGAAGGACTGGGGCCACGGCAAGCAGCTGGCCGAGGCCGACCCCGCGTTCGCCGCGCAGGTGTGGCAGGGCTACGTCGACCTGTTCGGCAACGACCTGCGGCAGGTGGTGGCCGAAGAAGGGCTGGGCGTGCCGTACTGGTCCAGCTCGCCGGGCAATGACCTCGACGCGAAGGCCAACGACTCCCGGCGCGGCGACAAGCACTACTGGGACGTGTGGGGCGGCCCGGCGCTGCCGGCGACCGCCTACCTGCGCGAGACGCCGCGCTTCATGTCCGAATACGGCCTGCAGGCATGGCCGCGGCTTTCCACCGTGGATGCGTTCGCCGCGCGCGACGAGCAGGCCATCGACGGCCCGGTGATCCGCGCCCACCAGAAGTTCATGGCCGGCAAGGGCAACGAACGCCTGCTGCACTACATCGAGCGCGAATACGGCACGCCGCGCTCCTTCCCCGATTTCGTCTATCTGAGCCAGGTGATGCAGGCCGAGGGCATCGAGCTGGCCGCGCTGCACCACCGTGCCTCGCGTCCGTACACCATGGGCTCGCTGTACTGGCAGCTCAACGACGTGTGGCCGGGCGCGTCGTGGTCGAGCCTCGACTATTACGGCAACTGGAAGGCGCTGCACTTTCATGCGCGCCGCTTCTTCGCCGGGGTGGCGGTGGCGGCACTGCGCGACGATGACGGCGTTACCCGCTTCAGCCTGCTCAACGATGGCCGCGACGCGATCACCGCGCAGTGGCGCGTGCGGGTGATGGACGTCGATGGCCGCGAGTCCGCGCGCCAGCAGGAAACCGTCACCCTGTCGCCGATGGGCGTGACCGACGTGGCGCGCTTCGTCGATGCCGACCTGCTCAAGGGCCACGACCCGGCGCGCAGCGTGGCCGTGTTCGAGCTGCTGCACGACGGCACGGTGCTGGCGCGGCGGCTGGTGCATTTCGTGCCGGCGAAGGAACAGGCGCTGGCCGCCGGCCAGCTGCAGGCCGAACTGCGCGCCGATGGCGACCGCTATCGCCTGCGGTTGCAGGCACGCGGCCTCGTGCGCGCGGCGTGGATCGACTTCGGCGACGTCGCCGCCGAGCCGGAAGACAACGCCTTCGACCTGCTGCCCGGCGAAACCCGCGAACTGGCCGTGCGCAGCCGCGCCGACCTGCCCACCCTGCGTGCCGCGCTGCAGCTGCGGACGCTGGGCGACACCCTGCACGCTCCTTCCGTTCCATCCCGCTGAACCACTCCCACCCCGAGGACCCGATGATGACCCGAGCCCTGCGTACCGCCCCCCTGGTTGCCGCCCTGGTGCTGGCACTGTCCGCCTGCAACGACCCGCAGGCCCCCGCCCTGAGCGCCGTGCCCGCGGCGACCGATGCCGCTGCCGCCACGGCGGCAGCCACCGAAGTGCCGGCCGTCGACGACGCCGAGGCCGCGCGCATGGCCGAGCAGGTGCGTGAGGCCACCCGCCATGCGTGGCAGGGCTACATGCAATACGCCAAGGGCCACGACGACCTGAAACCGATCAGCGCGCAGCCGCGCGACTGGTACCCGGTGCCGCTGCTGATGTCGCCGGTCGATGCGCTGGACACGCTGCTGCTGCTCGGCCTGGACAAGGAGGCCGCCGAGGCGCGCGAGCTGATCGTCACCCGGCTCTCGTTCGACCAGGACATCGACGTGCAGAACTTCGAGGTCACCATCCGCCTGCTCGGCGGCCTGCTGTCCGGCTACCAGATGACCGGCGACGAGCACCTGCTCAAGCTCGCCGACGACCTCGGCACGCGCCTGTCGCCGGTGTTCGACAGCCCCACGGCCTGCCGTACACCCACGTCAACCTGCGCACCGGCAAGACCAGCGGCACCATCAGCAACCCGGCCGAGACCGGTACCCTGCTGCTGGAGTTCGGCACCCTGGCCAAGCTCACCGGCAAGCAGGCGTACTACGACAAGGCCAAGCGCGCGCTGGTGGAAACGTACAACCGTCGCTCGAAGATCGGCCTGGTCGGCCTGAACATCAACGTCGAGACCGGCGAGTGGACCGACAAGGACGCCTCGATCGCCGGCGGCATCGACTCGTACTACGAATACCTGCTCAAGTGCTGGAAGCTGTTCGGCGACGAGGACTGCAAGCGCATGTGGGAGGACAGCATCGGCCCGCTCAACCAGTACCTGGCCGACGAGGTGCGCGAGGGCGAGCTGTGGTACGGCCACGCCGACATGGACAGCGGCGCGCGCACCTCCACCACCTACGGCGCGCTGGATGCGTTCATGCCGGGCCTGCTTGCGCTGGGCGGCGACCTCGACCGCGCCAAGCGCCTGCAGGAATCCAACCTGAAGATGTGGCGCCTGAACGGCATCGAGCCGGAATCGCTGGACTACGCGGCGATGGAAGTGCGCTCGCCCGGCTATGCGCTGCGCCCGGAGATCGTCGAGTCCGCGTATTACCTGCACCACTACACCGGCGACGCGCGCTACCGCGGCATGGGCAGGGAGTTCTTCGACGATTTCGTGAAGTACACCCGCACCGAACACGGTTTCGCCGCGCTGAAGGACGTGCGCAGCAAGGAGAAGGACGACTCGATGGAGAGCTTCCTGTTCGCCGAGACGTTCAAGTACTACTACCTGCTGTTCGCGCCGGCCACCGCGCTGGACTTCGACGCCATCGTCTTCAACACCGAGGCCCACCCGCTGCGCCGCACCTGGTAAGGCGGCACCCGGCATGGCGGGCAGGCATCCGGGCCTGTCCGCCATGTTTGCGATGGCGTCCACTGCGGCCGGCGGCGCAGGTTCGGCGTCGCCTGAGAGCATGGGAGAGGAAAGGTACACTCTGCCCATCGCAATCCGGGGAGCAGGGGCGTTGGCGTTGTCTTCCATCCTGATAGTCGACGACGATGCGGCCACGCAGGTACGCCTTGCCGGGCTGGTGCGCGAGGCGCTGGACGAGGCACCGGCCAGCGTGCGCACGGCGGCGGACCTGGGGCAGGCGCGCGCGTTGCTGGAAGCCGAACGCTTCGACCTGGCGCTGGTGGACATGCAGCTCCCCGACGGCAACGGCATCGAGCTGATCGGCTGGATCCAATCGCATGCGCCGCAGGTGCAGTCGGTGATCGTGTCCGCCTACGCCGAGGAACAACTGACCTTCACCGCGCTGCGGGCCGGGGCCATCGGCTACCTGATGAAGGACCGCGACGACGTGGAACTGGTCGTCGCCCTGCGCAGCCTGCAGCGCGGCGGCGCCCGATCGACCCGATGATCGCCCGCCGCATCCTCGCCCTGCTTCCGGAGGAAACGGCGCCGGTGCCGGCGACGCAGGCGGTCAACCTCTCCGAGCGCGAGCGCGGCATCCTCGGCATGGTGGCGCAGGGCTATGGCAACCGCGAGATCGCCGAGCTGCTCGGGCTCTCGCGGCTCACCGTGGAAGCGCACACGCGCAACATCTACCGCAAGCTGGCCGTGGGTTCGCGCACGGCGGCGGTGTTCGAGGCGCGCGTACTCGGGTTGTTGCCGTGAGGCGCTGGCACTGGCTGCTCCTGCTGCTCTGCATGGCGGCGGGCGCGGCCCGGGCGGAGCCGGTCGTGCGCATCGTCCACGCCGAGGCCGCGCGCGCCGGCTGGGATTCGACGCGGCCGCCCGAACGGGGCTGGGTGCCGGTGACGCTGGCCGACCAGTGGCAGACCCGTTGGGCCGGGGCACGACGCGTGGTCTGGTACCGGCTGCGCTGGCGGCAGGACGATGTGCGGCAGCCGACCGGCCTGCTGCTCGAC
>NZ_JAKSEE010000003.1:900000-3578136 GCF_022359915.1 Stenotrophomonas sp. NLF4-10 | reverse complement strand
GCGGTGCCGCCTTCATCGCGGCCATACCACTGCCAGCTCTCGGTGCTGGCGCCCATCGTGCGGGTGGTGCGCTTCTGGTCGGTATAGCCGACGAACACGCCGAAGCGGTCGTCCTTGTCATGCCAGGCGTACGAGGCGGAGAGCTGCCCGTCGGTCTTTTGGGTGGTGTCGGCCCGGGTGCCCTCGACGGAGACGAAGCCGGTATTGGATTCCATGTCCAGCGGACGGCGGGTGTGCAGGATCACCGTGCCGCCGATGCCGCCCTCGTCGATGCGCGCTTCCGGCGACTTGAACAGTTCGGCGCTGCCCAGCATGTTCGACGGCAGCAGCGTGTAGTTGAACGAACGGGTCGGGTCGCCGTTGGATTCGGCGGTGGCGATGTAGTTGCCGTTCAACTCGGTCAGGGTCAGCTCCGAGGACAGGCCGCGCACGCTGACGTTCTTGCCTTCGCCACCACTGCGGGTGACGATCACGCCCGGCACGCGCTGCAGCGCGTCGGCCACGTTCTTGTCGGGGAACTTGCCGACGTCCTCGGCATTGATCACCTCAACGATCGCATTGGCGTCGCGCTTCTGGTCCAGGCTCTTCTCGATGGCGTAGCGATAGCCGGTGACGGTGACCGCGTCGAGCGTGGTGGCGTCGGCGTTCTGGGTGCCGGCCTGCTGTGCGAAGGCGCCGGCCGGCAGCATTGCCGTGGCGACCAGTGCGGCCGTGATGGCCGCGGACAACGCATGGCGGCCGTGCGTGCGTGACATCTGTTTCATTCCGCTCTCCCTCTCCTGGATTGAAGTCGGTAACTGCACGAAGGTATTGAATCGATCTAAATTTGAAGCCGGACGAGGCGGGTACTTCGCCTGCCCCCGAAGGGGCGGTCCGACCCGTGGTTGTCCTGCAATCGCCGTCGAATTGATTTGGATCGATCTAAACGATTGGTGCGAAATTTTTAACACAGTGCCGGGGCCGACGCATGTTGCTGCGCAATATGGCGCTGGTCCCGGAGAGGCCGGATGAAGGGGAAGGGCCGGCCGATCCTGCCGGAAGGGCAGCGCCGCGATCAGGCGCGGGCAGAGGCGCGCCGGGCCGTGGATGTTGCGTTGCAGAATGCATCGGCCGAAATGGCCATGCTTTACTTGGATCGATCTAAATTCACTGGTGCCCGGCACTCTCCCCGTCCCGCAAGGGCGGGCCGGCCATCAACGGCCCGGCATTGCCGGGCCACCCTATCGCCGCACCGACATCGCCCCAGAGAATCCAGCCCGTGAGCCGAATGCCGTCCGCCACCGCTTCCCGTTTCCGCCGCCCGCTGGCCGCGGCCGCCTGCCTGCTGGCGGTGTCGCTTGCCCCGCTGTCGCAGGCCGCCCCGGCCACGCCCGAGCGCGAGGTCAACACCTTCATCGGCACCCAGGACGACGGCAATACCTTCCCCGGTGCGTCGGCGCCGTTCGGATTGATCCAGGTCAGCTCGATTGGCCTGCATTACGCCGGCTGGCGCTATGACGAGGACAAGATCCTCGGCTTCGGCCACTCCTTCGTCTCCGGCGCGGGCTGCTGGGAACAGGGCGGGCAGGTGTCGGTATTGCCGGTGACCGGCAGCATCGCCCCCGGTGGCGATTTCGATACCGGCGATGCGAAGAGCTTCGACCAGAAGCGCTACGGCGCGCGCTACACCCACGATGGCGAGGTCGGCCAGGCCGGCTACTACAGGGTGCGCCTGACCGACTACGGCGGCATCGACGCCGAGGCCACCGCGCTCACCCGCGCCGCCGCCGAGCGCTACACCTTCGCCGCCGATGCCGGTAGCGGCCACGTGCTGGTCAACGTCAGCCAGGCCAACAACCGCCACCGCGTCACCGGCAGCCAGGTGCGCGTGGTCGGCGACCGCGCGGTGGAAGGGCAACTGACCACGCTCAGCTTCTGCGGCGGCCACCAGTACACCACCTGGTTCCACATCGAGTTCGACCGGCCGTTCAAGGCGTTCGGCGTCTGGGGCCAGGCCGGCGGCACGCCCGGCGCGCGCTTCAGCATGGAAAGCGAGCACGACCCGTACAACGGCGCGTGGCTCAGCTTCGACCTGGAGGACGGGCGCAGCGTCACCGCGGTCAGCGCGATCTCGCACGTGGACATCGAAGGCGCGCGCGAAAACCTGCGCCGCGAGGGCAGCGACGGCAACGGCCGCCTGCTCGGCTTCGACGCCATGCGCAAGCGCGCGCAGGCCGACTGGGCGCGCGAGCTGTCCAGCGTCAAGGTGCATGGCGGCAGCAAGGACGAGCGCAGCGTGTTCTACACCGCGCTGTACCACGCCCTGCTGCAACCGATGACCGGCAGCGACGCCGACGGCCGCTACCGCGGCTACGACAACGCCATCCATATGGCCGACGGCTGGACCTACCACGAGTATTTCTCGCTGTGGGACACCTACCGCAGCCAGAACCAGCTGCTGGCGCTGCTGCGCCCGCAGCGCGCCCGCGACATCGGCCGCAGCCTGCTGGCGATCGACGCGCAGGGCGGCTGGCTGCCGCGCTGGGGCTATGCCGATTTCGACAGCAACGTGATGACCGGCGACCCGGTCACCCCGTTCCTCGCCGACCTGTGGCGCTACGGCGCACTGCAGGGCATGGAGCAGGAAGCGTGGCAGGCGCTGTGGAAGAACGCCGAAGGCGTGCCGCCGCTGGAATCGCGCCACGAGGGCCGCGCCGGCAACGCCAACTACCTGAAGGACGGCTTCGTGTTCTACGACCGCACCTTCCCGGCCAAGGGCATGGACGTCGATCCGCACCAGGGTGGTTCGGCGACGCTGGAATACGCGCTGGCCGACTGCGCGCTGGCGCCGATGGCCGCCGCGCTCGGCCATGCCGATGCCGCCGCGACGCTGCGTGCGCGCGCCGGCAACTGGCGCAAGGTGTGGGATGCCGACCTCGCCGAGGCCGATACCGGTTTCGCCGGCTTCCCGCGGCCGCGCATGGAAGGTGGCGAATGGTTCACCCCGCCCACCGGCAGCTACGACCCGCGCTCGCACTATGGCTTCCACGAAGGCACCAGCTGGCAGTACCAATGGCTGGTGCCGCAGGACCTGCCGTCGCTGGCGCAGGCGATGGGCGGGCGCGAGGCGATGGGCAGGCGGCTGGACGCGTTCTTCGCCTACGACGAACTGCTCGCCGACCCGGATGGCGCAGCGCGCAAGGCGTGGGTGGCCGGGCCGTACAGCTACTACGGCCAGTACCGCTTCAACCCGAACAACGAGCCGACCATGCACGTGCCGGGGCTGTACAGCCTGATCGGCCAGCCGTGGAAGACCGCCACCGTGCTGCGCGCGGCGCAGACGCTGTTCACCAACGCACCCAACGGCGTCACCGGCAACGACGACCTCGGCACCATGTCGGCGTGGTACCTGTTCGGCGCGATGGGCTTCTCACCGCTGATGCCCGGCAGCGGGCAGATGCTGCTGCACCCGCCGCGCTTCGACCGCATCGACATCGCGCTGGAGAACGGCCGCACCCTGAGCGTGCGTGCGCCGGGCGCCAACGACGGCGTGCGCTACATCCGCTCGGCCAGCCTCGACGGCAGGCCGCAGTCGGCGACGTGGGTGGACGTGGGCCGTTTGCAGCAGGGCGGCACGCTGGCCTATGTGCTGGATGCCGCGCCGGATACGCAGGGGTGGGGAACGCATGTTGCTGATGCCCCGCCGGCGTTGTGCCCGGCGGTGGTGCAGTGAGCTGTGGATGCTCCCTTCTCCCTCCGGGAGAAGGTGCCCGAAGGGCGGATGAGGGGCGAACGTAGTCCGTGATGGTTGATCATTCGTACTCCATTGCCCCTCACCCCAACCCCCGCTCCGCGTCCCGGCCCTTGCGCCAGCGCAAGGGCGTTCGAGGAACAGCGAACCAGTGGTTCGCGAACTGTCCCTCTCACCCCGAAGGGAGAGGGGCTTTGTAAAGCTGGAGCCATCCCATGAACACCCGACGCGAATTCCTGCAACAGATGGCCTTGGCCGGCGGCGCATTGGCGCTGCCGGGCATCGCAAGCGCGACCAGCAAACAACCAGTCATCGCCGCCGCCAACGGTGCGCGCGTCGTCTCCACATGGGATTTCGGCGTGCCCGCCAACCAGGCCGCATGGAATGTGCTGCACGCGGGCGGCACCGCGCTGGACGCGGTGGAGCAGGGCGCGCGCTGGGCCGAAACCGGTCTGTGCAACAGCACCGTCGGCCATTGCGGCTACCCCGACCGCGACGGCGTGCTGACCCTGGACGCCAGCATCATGGACGGCGACGGCCGCTGCGGCGCGGTCGCCGCGCTGGAAGACATCGACCACCCGGTCAGCGTCGCGCGGCGCGTGATGGAGCAGACCCCGCACGTGCTGCTGGTCGGGCAGGGCGCGCAGCAGTTCGCGGTCGAACAGGGCTTCGAGAAACAATCGCTGCTGACCCCGGAAGCGGTGCAGGCGTGGGAAGAGTGGAAGAAGACCTCGCGCTACCAGCCGCAGATCAACGCCGAGCGCCGCCTGATTCCCGGCAACAGCCAGAACCACGACACCCTTGGCATGCTCGCCATCGACCAGCGCGGCAACCTCGCCGGCGCCTGCACCACCAGCGGCATGGCATGGAAGCTGCGCGGCCGCGTCGGCGACAGCCCGATCGTCGGCGCCGGCCTGTACGTGGACAACGAGGTCGGCGCGGCCACCGCCTCGGGCGTGGGCGAGGAGATGATCCGTAACGCCGCCAGCTTCCTCGTCGTCGAACTGATGCGGCAGGGCCACTCGCCGATGGACGCCTGCCGCGAGGCCATCGACCGCGTGGTGCGCAAGCGCCCGGAGGCGAGCAAGTCGCTGCAGGTGTGTTTCCTGGCGATCAACCGCCACGGCGAGGTCGGCGCGTTCGCGCTGCACCCGGGCTTCGTCTATGCGGTCTGCGACGCGCAGCGGCAGGACGCGCTGCTGGACTCGGGCGCGGTGTATCCGGGCGAAGGCGCGTGAGCATGGCCGCGCGCTTCACGCTGGAGATCGCCGCCGGTTCGCTGGCCTCGGCGCTGGCCGCGCAGGCAGGCGGTGCCGATCGCGTGGAGCTGTGCGAAGGACTGGAATACGGCGGCACCACGCCGTCGTACGGCACCCTGGCCTCGGCGCGCGAGCGCGTGCGCCTGCCGCTGTTCGTGCTGGTGCGGCCGCGTCCGGGTGATTTTCTTTACGACGATGCCGAAACCGAGGTCATGCTGCACGACATCGAGCAGTGCGTGCGGCTGGGTTGCGACGGCGTGGTGATCGGCGCGCTCAATGCCGAGGGCGGGGTGGACATGCCGCGCTGCCGTGCGCTGGTAGCAGCCGCCGGACCGCTGGCGGTCACCTTCCACCGCGCGTTCGACGCGGCGCGCGCGCCGCTGCGGGCGCTGGAAAACATCATCGATCTGGGCTGCCGGCGCGTGCTCAGTTCCGGCGCGCAGGCCGGCGCGCCGCAGGGCGCGGCGCTGCTGGCCGCCTGCGTGCAGCAGGCCGGCGAGCGGTTGGCGGTGATGCCCGGCGCGGGCATCGACGCAGGCAATATCGCCGCGCTGGCGCGGGCCACCGGCGCGCGCGAGTTCCATGCCTCGGCCAAGGCCGTGCGGGCCTCGTCGATGCGCTTCCGCAACCGGGCGCTGGCCGGGCTCGCGCCGGATTGGCAGCAGACCGATCCGGCGCGCGTGCGTGCGCTGCGCGACGCGCTGGACCGGCTCGCATGACCGCGCCTGCCGCCAGTGCCGGATCGCAACGTGCGCCGTGCCGTGTCGCGGCACGCAGGGCCGTACATCGTGCCCGGTCCGTCGGCACCGGCCTTCATCCCGTATCGTCTGCAGCCCGCGCGCAAGTTGTCGGCGCGGGGACCCCGGCGCGATACGTGCCGGCCTTCCTTCCCATCCAGCAGGGCGCCGGTGCGCCGGCTGCCAGGAGCTGCCTGTCGTGACCCGAAAGTCCCCCTCTTCCCCACGCAAGCCCGCCACCAAGGCCTCCGCGGGCAATGCCGCAACCGCCGCCAAGGCACCGCGCAAGGAGCATGGCGCGCGCCGCAACGTCACCTTGTCGGACATCGCCGGCGCCATCGGCGTGTCGCGGGCGACGGTGTCGCTGGTGCTGCGCGGCAGCCCGCTGGTGCACGCCGACACCCGCGCGCTGGTCGAGGCCGAACTCAAGCGCCAGGACTATGTCTACAACCGCGCCGCGGCCAACCTGCGGCGGCGCACCTCGTCCAGCGTGGCGCTGGTGATCAACGACCTGTCCAACCCGTTCTTCGCCGAATTCGCCGCCGGCGTGGACGAGGCGCTGGGCGAGCGCGGCTACGTCACCCTGCTCGGCAGCACCGGCGAATCGCCGCAGCGGCAGCAGGCGGTGCTGTCCTCGTTGATGGAGCATTCGCCGGCCGGGGTGATCCTGTCGCCGGCCGAAGGCAGCGATGCGGCCATGCTGCGCCCGGTGCTCGGCCTGCGCGGTCACGTGCTGCTGTTCAACCGCGAACTGGACGGCGCCGACGACTGGGATTTCCTGGCGCTGGACAACGAGCGCGGCGCGCGCATGGCGACCGAGCACCTGATCGGGCTGGGCCACCGCCGCATCGCCTTCTTCGGCGGCCATGCCGATTCCAGCTCGTGCCGCCAGCGTCGCGCCGGCTTCCAGGCCGCGATGGCGCGCGCTGGGCTGGAGGTGGTGCCGGAGTGGCTGATCGAATCGGCGCCGACCCGGCTGGAAGCGGCCTCGCGCACCGCCGAGCTGTTCGGCGAGGGCGCCAGCCCCACCGCGGCGGTCTGCTACAACGACACGGTGGCGCTGGGGCTGATGCTGGGCCTGGCCTCGCGCGGCATCCAGCCGGGCAAGGGCTTCGCCGTCACCGGCTTCGACGACATTCCCGAGGCATCGGTCAGCATGCCCACCCTGACCACGCTGTCGGTGGCGCCACGCGAGCGCGGCCGCCAGGCCGCCACGCTGCTGCTGCAGCGCGTGGACAAGCCCGACGCCCCCGCGGTGCGCACCATCGCGCCGGTATCGCTGTGCATCCGCGAAAGCAGCGGCAGCCCGCGCACGTGAGCCCGTTTCCTTCCCACGCATCCCGAGGTCCGTAGCGCATGCCTGCCACTCCCACTCCCGTTCCACCCCTGTCCGCCGCGGCCGCGCCGCCGATCACGCCGCGCGCCGCGCTGGCGGTGGTCACCAGCATCTTCTTCATGTGGGGCTTCCTGACCTGCCTCAACGACATCCTGATCCCGCACCTGAAGGCGGTGTTCGAGCTGAACTACGCGCGCGCGATGCTGGTGCAGTTCACCTTCTTCGGCACCTACTTCCTGATGTCGCTGCCGGCTGGGCGGCTGGTGGCGCGGCTGGGCTACAAGCAGGGCATCGTCGCCGGGCTGGTGATCGCCGGCATCGGCGCGCTCGGCTTCTGGCCGGCGGCGGCGCTGCGCGAATACCCGGCCTTCCTCGCCGCATTGTTCGTGCTGGCCACCGGCATCACCGTGCTGCAGGTGGCGGCCAACCCCTACGTGGCGCTGCTGGGGCCGGAGCGCACCAGCTCCAGCCGGCTGACGCTGGCGCAGGCGCTCAATTCGCTGGGTACGGCGATCGCGCCGATCTTCGGCGGCCTGCTGATCCTCGGCAACACGGTCAAGGGCGCCGACGACATCGCCGCGCTGCCGCTGGCCGAGCAGGCGGCCTACCGCGCGGCCGAGGCGCAGTCGGTGCAGGGGCCGTACCTCGGGCTGGCGGTCGCGCTGTTCCTGCTGGCGCTGTTCGTGTTCCTGTTCCGCCTGCCGACCCTGAGCGAAAGCAGCGAACGGGCCGACCATGCGCGGCATACCTATGCCGACGCGCTGCGCCACCGCCACCTGCTGCTCGGCGTGCTCGGCATCTTCTTCTACGTCGGCGCGGAAGTGTCGATCGGCAGTTTCCTGGTCAACTACCTGTCGATGCCCGACATCGGCGGCTTCAGCGAGCAGGAGGCCACCGGCTACGTGTCGGCGTACTGGACGATGGCGATGATCGGCCGCTTCGCCGGCTCGGCGCTGCTGGCCCGCTTCTCGCCGAGCCGGCTGCTGGCGATCTTCGCGCTGGTCAACGTCGGCCTGCTGGCGCTGACCATGACCAACACGGGCGGTACCGCTCTGTATTCGGTGGTGGCGATCGGCCTGTTCAACTCGATCATGTTCCCGACCATCTTCGCGCTCGGCATCGAGCGGCTGGGGCCGCTGACCAACAAGGGGTCGAGCCTGCTGATCATGGCCATCGTCGGCGGCGCGGTGGTGCCGTACCTGCAGGGCCAGCTGGCCGATCGCATCGGCGTGCAGGCCAGTTTCATTCTGCCGTTGCTGTGCTACGGCTACATCATCTTCTACGGCATGGTCGGCGCGCGTGCCGCCAGCGGCAGCAGCCAGGGGGGCTGAGTCCAGATGGGCAAGATCGTTTGTTTCGGCGAAATTTTGATCGATCTACTGGCGCAGCCGCCGGCCACGCCGGAAACGCCGCGCGCCTTCCTGCAGTACGCCGGCGGCGCCCCGGCCAACGTCGCGGTGGCGGTGGCGCGGCTGGGCGCGCGCAGCCATTTCGCCGGCATGCTGGGGCGCGACATGTTCGGCGACTTCCTCGCCGACAGCCTGGCCGAGGCCGGGGTGCTCACCGACTGCATCGTCCGCACCGACGCAGCCAAGACCGCGCTGGCCTTCGTCGCGCTGGACGCCGCCGGCGAGCGCAGCTTCAGCTTTTACCGGCCGCCGGCGGCGGACCTGCTGTTCCGCGCCGAGCACTTCCAGCCGGCCTGCTTCGACGGCACCGGCTGCTTCCACGTCTGCTCCAACAGCCTGACCGAGCCGGAGATCGCCGCGGCCACCTTCGCCGGCATGGACCGCGCCCGCGCCGCCGGCGCGGTGGTCAGCCTCGACCTCAACCTGCGCCCGGCGCTGTGGCCGGCCGGCACCGACCCGACGCCGCGGCTGTGGCAGGCACTGGAACGCGCCGACCTGGTCAAGCTCTCGCACGAGGAACTGGACTACCTGGCACGGCCGCTGGGCAGCGACGGCCAGGCGCAGGTGCTGCGCCGGTTGCTGGCCGCGCAGGCGCGCTGGGTGGTGGTCACCGACGGCGCCGCGCCGCTGCGCTGGCATACCCGCGACGCTAACGGCGAGGTGCCGAGCTTCCGCGTGCCGGTGGCCGATACCACTGCGGCCGGCGACGCCTTCGTCGGCGGCGTGCTGTACGGGCTGGCCGAGCGCGGCGGCACCGGCGCCGCCTTCGCCGCCTTCTGCCACGACCCGGTGGCGATCAACGACACCCTGCGCTTCGCCGCGGCGGTGGGCGCGCTGGCGGTCACCCGCAAGGGCGCCTTCGCCGCGATGCCCACGCTGGACGAAGTACAACGACTGCTGAGCCAACAAGAGGCCACCGCATGAACGCTCCCGATTTCCGTTCGCCCGCCTTCCTGCGCGCGCACGTCGCCGACACGATGGCCTTCTACCACCCGCGCTGCATCGACCCGGCCGGCGGCTTCTTCCACTACTACAAGGACGACGGCACGGTGTACGACGCCGGCCATCGCCACCTGGTCAGCAGCACCCGCTTCGTCTTCAACTACGCGATGGCCTGGCGCGCGTTCGGCAATGCCGAGTATCTGGACGCGGTGAAGCACGGCCTGCGCTACCTGCGCGAGGTGCACCGCAACCCGGCCACCGGCGGCTACGCGTGGACGCTGCGCGATGGGCAGGTCGAGGACGACATGAACCACTGCTACGGCGTGGCCTTCGTGCTGCTGGCCTACAGCTGCGCGCTCAAGGCCGGCATCGAGCAGGGGCGCGAGTGGATGGACGAGACCTGGCAACTACTGGAGAAGCACTTCTGGGAACCGCAGCACGGCCTGTACCGCGACGAGGCCGACGCGCACTGGAACTTCACCGGCTACCGCGGCCAGAACGCCAACATGCACATGTGCGAGGCGATGCTGGCCGCGTTCGAGGCCAGTGGCGAGCAACGCTACCTGCAACGCGCATTGCAACTGGCCGACAACATGACCCGCCGGCAGGCGGCCAAGGCCGGCGGACTGGTGTGGGAACACTACGACAGCGACTGGAACATCGACTGGGACTACAACCTCGACAACCCGAAGCACCTGTTCCGGCCGTGGGGCTTCCAGCCCGGCCACCAGACCGAATGGGCCAAACTGCTGATGATCCTCGACCGCCACGTCGCGGCCGACTGGCTGCTGCCGACCGCGCGCCACCTGTTCGACACGGCGGTCGCGCGTTCGTGGGACGAGGCGCGCGGCGGCCTGTACTACGGCTTCGCGCCGGAAGCGCGGCGCCAGCCGGGCATGCACGGTGCGGCCATCGGCGGCGACAGCTTCGTCTGCGACGACGACAAGTATTTCTGGGTGCAGGCCGAGTCGCTGGCCGCTGCCGCGCTGCTCGCCCACCGCACCGGCGACGACGCGTACTGGCAGTGGTACGAAAAGCTGTGGGCGTATTCGTGGAAGCATCTCGTCGATCACCAATACGGTGCATGGTTCCGCATCCTCGACGCCGACAACCGCAAGTACGACGACGAGAAGAGCCCGGCCGGCAAGACCGACTACCACACGATGGGCGCCTGTCACGAAGTGTTGAACGTGGTGGGCTGAGCTTTGCTCCTCCCCTTTGCCTGCGGCGAAAGGGAGGGGGCACGAGACGGCGGCAACGGGCGAACGCTCGTCCGTCAAATGGCGAATCCCGCCTTCGCGGGGAATGACAGGGCAGGAGACAAACAACGTGCAGCACAGACGCATTCGATTTGGATCGATGCAAGCCCGGGTCTTCTGGCGATATGTACTGCTGCTCGCCCTGTGCGCGCTTGCCGGCATCGCGCTGGCCGCGCCGCTGCCGGCGCAATGGAGCTTCCGCCTGCTGCCGGGCGATGCGCAGTCGCAGGCGCATCCCGGGCTGGACGCGTGGCGGCCGGCGCAGGTGCCCGGCAGCGTGCACACCGACCTGCTGGCGGCCGGCGTGATCGGCGACCCCTACGTCGGCGCGGCCGAAGCCGGGCTGCAATGGATCGGCCTGGCTGACTGGGAATACCGCGCGCGCTTCGACGTCGATGCGGCGACGCTGGCCCGTCGCCATGCCGAGCTGCGCTTCGACGGGCTGGACACCTTCGCCGAGGTCAGCCTCAACGGCCAGCCGCTGCTGCGGGCCGACAACGCGCACCGCAGCTGGCGTGCGCGCGTCGATGGCCGCCTGCGCGCGCAGGGCAACGAGCTGCGCATCGTGTTCCGCTCGCCGATCCGTACCCTGTTGCCGCAGGTGCAGGCGATGCCGCACAGGATCGCCGGCAACTATCCCTCGCCCTATGGCGACGAGCCCGCCGACGCGATGGTCGGCAACTTCGCGCGCAAGCCGGCCTACCACTTCGGCTGGGACTGGGGGCCGCGCTACGTCACCGCCGGCGTGTGGCGCGAGGTGCGTCTGGACAGCTGGGATGCGCGCCGCATCACCGATCTGGCGGTGCGCACCGACGTGCTCGACGACCAGCGCGCCGCACTGACCGCGCAGCTGCAGGTGGAGCAGGGGGAAGCCGCCGGCAGCGCCCGCGTGACCGTGGAAGCGTTCGACCCGGACGGCAAGCGCGTTGCCGCCGTCGAACGCGAGGTGGCGTTGCGGCCCGGCGACAACCGCGTGCAGCTGCCGCTGGAAATCGCGCAGCCGCGCCGCTGGTGGCCGGTGGGCTATGGCGTGCAGGACCGCTACACGGTGCGCGCCAGCGTGCAGGGTGCGGATGCCGTCACCCGGCGCACCGGCCTGCGCACGGTGCAGTTGCAGCGCGACGCCGACGCCGAGGGCGGGCAGGGTTTCGCCTTCGTCATCAACGGCGTGCCGGTGTTCGCCAAGGGCGCCAACGTGATCCCGTTCGATGCGTTCCCGGCACGGGTCACCCGCGAGCGCCTGCGCCGCGACCTGCAGGCCGCGCGCGACGCCAACATGAACATGCTGCGCAACTGGGGCGGCGGCTACTACGAGAGCGACGATTTCTTCGACATCGCCGACGAACTGGGGCTGCTGGTCTGGCAGGACTTCATGTTCGGCGGCGGCATGCAGCCCGGTTACGACCCGGCGTTCCGCGCCAGCGTGGTGGCCGAGGCGCGCGACAACGTCCGCCGCCTGCGCCACCACCCCAGCATCGTGCTGTGGTGCGGCAACAACGAGGAAGAAACCGCGTGGAAGGACTGGGGCCACGGCAAGCAGCTGGCCGAGGCCGACCCCGCGTTCGCCGCGCAGGTGTGGCAGGGCTACGTCGACCTGTTCGGCAACGACCTGCGGCAGGTGGTGGCCGAAGAAGGGCTGGGCGTGCCGTACTGGTCCAGCTCGCCGGGCAATGACCTCGACGCGAAGGCCAACGACTCCCGGCGCGGCGACAAGCACTACTGGGACGTGTGGGGCGGCCCGGCGCTGCCGGCGACCGCCTACCTGCGCGAGACGCCGCGCTTCATGTCCGAATACGGCCTGCAGGCATGGCCGCGGCTTTCCACCGTGGATGCGTTCGCCGCGCGCGACGAGCAGGCCATCGACGGCCCGGTGATCCGCGCCCACCAGAAGTTCATGGCCGGCAAGGGCAACGAACGCCTGCTGCACTACATCGAGCGCGAATACGGCACGCCGCGCTCCTTCCCCGATTTCGTCTATCTGAGCCAGGTGATGCAGGCCGAGGGCATCGAGCTGGCCGCGCTGCACCACCGTGCCTCGCGTCCGTACACCATGGGCTCGCTGTACTGGCAGCTCAACGACGTGTGGCCGGGCGCGTCGTGGTCGAGCCTCGACTATTACGGCAACTGGAAGGCGCTGCACTTTCATGCGCGCCGCTTCTTCGCCGGGGTGGCGGTGGCGGCACTGCGCGACGATGACGGCGTTACCCGCTTCAGCCTGCTCAACGATGGCCGCGACGCGATCACCGCGCAGTGGCGCGTGCGGGTGATGGACGTCGATGGCCGCGAGTCCGCGCGCCAGCAGGAAACCGTCACCCTGTCGCCGATGGGCGTGACCGACGTGGCGCGCTTCGTCGATGCCGACCTGCTCAAGGGCCACGACCCGGCGCGCAGCGTGGCCGTGTTCGAGCTGCTGCACGACGGCACGGTGCTGGCGCGGCGGCTGGTGCATTTCGTGCCGGCGAAGGAACAGGCGCTGGCCGCCGGCCAGCTGCAGGCCGAACTGCGCGCCGATGGCGACCGCTATCGCCTGCGGTTGCAGGCACGCGGCCTCGTGCGCGCGGCGTGGATCGACTTCGGCGACGTCGCCGCCGAGCCGGAAGACAACGCCTTCGACCTGCTGCCCGGCGAAACCCGCGAACTGGCCGTGCGCAGCCGCGCCGACCTGCCCACCCTGCGTGCCGCGCTGCAGCTGCGGACGCTGGGCGACACCCTGCACGCTCCTTCCGTTCCATCCCGCTGAACCACTCCCACCCCGAGGACCCGATGATGACCCGAGCCCTGCGTACCGCCCCCCTGGTTGCCGCCCTGGTGCTGGCACTGTCCGCCTGCAACGACCCGCAGGCCCCCGCCCTGAGCGCCGTGCCCGCGGCGACCGATGCCGCTGCCGCCACGGCGGCAGCCACCGAAGTGCCGGCCGTCGACGACGCCGAGGCCGCGCGCATGGCCGAGCAGGTGCGTGAGGCCACCCGCCATGCGTGGCAGGGCTACATGCAATACGCCAAGGGCCACGACGACCTGAAACCGATCAGCGCGCAGCCGCGCGACTGGTACCCGGTGCCGCTGCTGATGTCGCCGGTCGATGCGCTGGACACGCTGCTGCTGCTCGGCCTGGACAAGGAGGCCGCCGAGGCGCGCGAGCTGATCGTCACCCGGCTCTCGTTCGACCAGGACATCGACGTGCAGAACTTCGAGGTCACCATCCGCCTGCTCGGCGGCCTGCTGTCCGGCTACCAGATGACCGGCGACGAGCACCTGCTCAAGCTCGCCGACGACCTCGGCACGCGCCTGTCGCCGGTGTTCGACAGCCCCACCGGCCTGCCGTACACCCACGTCAACCTGCGCACCGGCAAGACCAGCGGCACCATCAGCAACCCGGCCGAGACCGGTACCCTGCTGCTGGAGTTCGGCACCCTGGCCAAGCTCACCGGCAAGCAGGCGTACTACGACAAGGCCAAGCGCGCGCTGGTGGAAACGTACAACCGTCGCTCGAAGATCGGCCTGGTCGGCCTGAACATCAACGTCGAGACCGGCGAGTGGACCGACAAGGACGCCTCGATCGCCGGCGGCATCGACTCGTACTACGAATACCTGCTCAAGTGCTGGAAGCTGTTCGGCGACGAGGACTGCAAGCGCATGTGGGAGGACAGCATCGGCCCGCTCAACCAGTACCTGGCCGACGAGGTGCGCGAGGGCGAGCTGTGGTACGGCCACGCCGACATGGACAGCGGCGCGCGCACCTCCACCACCTACGGCGCGCTGGATGCGTTCATGCCGGGCCTGCTTGCGCTGGGCGGCGACCTCGACCGCGCCAAGCGCCTGCAGGAATCCAACCTGAAGATGTGGCGCCTGAACGGCATCGAGCCGGAATCGCTGGACTACGCGGCGATGGAAGTGCGCTCGCCCGGCTATGCGCTGCGCCCGGAGATCGTCGAGTCCGCGTATTACCTGCACCACTACACCGGCGACGCGCGCTACCGCGGCATGGGCAGGGAGTTCTTCGACGATTTCGTGAAGTACACCCGCACCGAACACGGTTTCGCCGCGCTGAAGGACGTGCGCAGCAAGGAGAAGGACGACTCGATGGAGAGCTTCCTGTTCGCCGAGACGTTCAAGTACTACTACCTGCTGTTCGCGCCGGCCACCGCGCTGGACTTCGACGCCATCGTCTTCAACACCGAGGCCCACCCGCTGCGCCGCACCTGGTAAGGCGGCACCCGGCATGGCGGGCAGGCATCCGGGCCTGTCCGCCATGTTTGCGATGGCGTCCACTGCGGCCGGCGGCGCAGGTTCGGCGTCGCCTGAGAGCATGGGAGAGGAAAGGTACACTCTGCCCATCGCAATCCGGGGAGCAGGGGCGTTGGCGTTGTCTTCCATCCTGATAGTCGACGACGATGCGGCCACGCAGGTACGCCTTGCCGGGCTGGTGCGCGAGGCGCTGGACGAGGCACCGGCCAGCGTGCGCACGGCGGCGGACCTGGGGCAGGCGCGCGCGTTGCTGGAAGCCGAACGCTTCGACCTGGCGCTGGTGGACATGCAGCTCCCCGACGGCAACGGCATCGAGCTGATCGGCTGGATCCAATCGCATGCGCCGCAGGTGCAGTCGGTGATCGTGTCCGCCTACGCCGAGGAACAACTGACCTTCACCGCGCTGCGGGCCGGGGCCATCGGCTACCTGATGAAGGACCGCGACGACGTGGAACTGGTCGTCGCCCTGCGCAGCCTGCAGCGCGGCGGCGCCCCGATCGACCCGATGATCGCCCGCCGCATCCTCGCCCTGCTTCCGGAGGAAACGGCGCCGGTGCCGGCGACGCAGGCGGTCAACCTCTCCGAGCGCGAGCGCGGCATCCTCGGCATGGTGGCGCAGGGCTATGGCAACCGCGAGATCGCCGAGCTGCTCGGGCTCTCGCGGCTCACCGTGGAAGCGCACACGCGCAACATCTACCGCAAGCTGGCCGTGGGTTCGCGCACGGCGGCGGTGTTCGAGGCGCGCGTACTCGGGTTGTTGCCGTGAGGCGCTGGCACTGGCTGCTCCTGCTGCTCTGCATGGCGGCGGGCGCGGCCCGGGCGGAGCCGGTCGTGCGCATCGTCCACGCCGAGGCCGCGCGCGCCGGCTGGGATTCGACGCGGCCGCCCGAACGGGGCTGGGTGCCGGTGACGCTGGCCGACCAGTGGCAGACCCGTTGGGCCGGGCACGACGGCGTGGTCTGGTACCGGCTGCGCTGGCGGCAGGACGATGCGCGGCAGCCGACCGGCCTGCTGCTCGACTACACCTGCATGGCGGCCGCGGTATACCTCAACGGCAGCCTGATCGACCGCGACCCCTCGCTGGTCGAGCCGCTGTCGCGCAGCTGGCACATGCCGCGCTATTTCCTGCTGCAGGCGCCGTTGCTCGAACCGGGCGAGAACGAGCTGCTGGTGCGCGTGTCGGGCCTGGCCGCCTACCAGCCGTCGTTCGGCGTGGTGGACGTGGGCGACCCGCAGGTGCTGCAGGCGCGGTATCGCCAAGGGGTGCTGGTCCGCCACGACCTGCAACTGCTCGACAGCGCCATCGGCTTCGTGCTGGCGGCGGTGATCGGCCTGTTCTGGCTGCTGCGCCGGCAGGAGACGATGTACGGCTGGTACGCGCTGAGCGCGGTGTTCGGGCGCCTGTACGACACCAATTTCTTCGCCGCCAGCCCGTGGCCGTTCGCCAGCACCGATGGCTGGCAGGCCTTCATCGGCGGTTGCTACGTGATGTCGGCCGCGGCGCACACGGTGTTCCTGCTGCGCTTCAGCCAACGGCGCTGGCCGCGCTTCGAGCGCCTGCTGCTGGGCATCGCGGTGGCGCTGATGGCCGCGGCGCTGCTGTGGCCGCAGTGGATGGGGCCGTACCGCAACGTCTACCTGGTGCCGGTCATCGCGTTCTTGTACCTGGTGTCGTTCGTCTTCATGGGCTACGCCGTGCGCAGCGACCGCCGCGACTGCCAGGTGCTGGCCCTGTGCATCGTCCTGCCCGTGGTGGTTTCGCTGCACGACCTCGGCGTGTACATGGGCTGGTACGGCGGCGTCAGCTACCTTGGCTCGTTCACCTCGCCGCTGATGCTGTTGGGCATGGGCTTCGTGCTGGCCTACCGCTTCGCCAACACCATGAAGCGGGTGGAAGGCTTCAATGCCGAGCTGAGCCGAGAGGTGCGGCAGGCCACCGGCCAGTTGGCCGAGACCTTGCGGCAACAACACGCGCTGGAGCTGGCGCATGGCCGGGCCGGCGAACGCCTGCAACTGGTGCGCGACCTGCACGACGGTTTCGGCGGCACCCTGGTCGGCGCGATCGCGCGGGTCGAGCAGGCGCCGGACGACATGCCGCGGCGGGAGATCGTCAGGCTGCTGAAGGAGATGCGCGATGACCTGCGCCTGGTGATCGACAGCACGGCGCGCGAGCATGCGGACCTGGCCGAACTGCTCGTGCCGCTGCGGCACCGCTCCAGCCAGTTGCTCGATGCCGCCGGCATCGACGCCCATTGGCACCTGGAGGGCGTCGGCGGCGTCGAGCTGGGCGCCGCCCGCAGCCTGGACCTGCTGCGCCTGCTGCAGGAAGCCCTGACCAACGTGTTCAAGCACAGCCGCGCGCGGCGCGTGGACATCCACGTGCGCCGGCAGGGGGACCGCCTGCAACTGCGGGTGGACGACGACGGCGTGGGCCTGCCTGCCGCGGGCGCCGCACCGATGCAGGGCGGTGGCGCCGGCTTCGCCAGCATGCGCCTGCGCGCGCAGCGGTTGGGGGGCGAACTGAGCGTGTCCGCGCGCAGCGACCCGCAAGGTACCCGGGTGGCGCTGGAGTTGCCGCTGGCCGCCTGAGTGGGGCCCGCTACCTGATTTCGTGGATGTGGCGCCGGTGGCACGCGGGCTAGTGTGCCCCGGCAGGCATGGCCGGGGCCGGCGACTGCGCGCGCCCCGCGCCGGGCATGCCCGGCTGATCGCCGGTGCCGACCACGGGATGCATGGGGGAAGCTATGGGGACTCGTCCAGCATGGCGGGAACAGGACGGCGCGGCTGCCGGAGGCGGAAGCATCCGGCTCCTGAGCACATGCGCCGCCATGCCGCCGCAACTGATCTACAGGAAAGGCTGGGCGTTGCTGGGCTACCTGGCCGCCAAGCCGGAACGCCGCCATTCGCGGCTGGCGCTGGCCATGCTGCTGTGGCCGCAGTTCGGCGAACCGCAGGCGATGACCAACCTGCGCCAGGTGCTGTGCAACCTGAACCGCTATTGCCGCGGGGAACTGGGGCCGGGCGTGCTGTGCGTGGAACGCGACGGCGTGGCGCTGCGGCGCGCGGGAAGGGCGGTCTTCGACATCGACCGGCTGGCCGGGGAACCGGCGGAAATGCTGGCGATACTGGAAGGGCAACGCATTTTCCTTGCCGGCATGGACGACGTGGCCGGCGTGGATTTCCGCGCATGGCTGGAAAGCACCCGCCTTGCGCTGGAAGCCGAGCTGGTGGGCGTCGCCGAGCGGCATTGCGACCGGATGCTGGTGGCCGGGAACTGGGACGCCGCGCTGCACATGGCGCGCCTGCTGCTGCAGCGCGACGCATGGAACGAAGCACATGCCCGGCGCATGATGCGCGCCTATGCCGGGCACGGCATGCGCGCGGCGGCGATCAATGCCTACGCGCGCATGCAGCAGGCGCTGCGCCGCGACCTCGGGGTCGACCCGCAGGACGAGACCCGCAGGCTGCTGGCATGGATATGCGAGGGCATCGACCTTGCCCCGCTGGAGGCGGACCTCCGCCGGCCGGATTTGCGTCGGGCGCTGGCGGTGTGACCACGTTGGTGGACGGCTGCGCTCAGTAGAGGTCTATCGGGTCCACGTCCAGCGACCAGCGCACCCGCCGCGCCTGCGGCAGTGCATATGCCTGCGGCATCAGCGCGTCGAGCAGGGCATGCAGCGCGCGGCGTTGCGGGGCCGACAGCAGCAGCTGCGTGCGCTGGAAGCCGGCGCGGCGCGGCATCGGCGCCGGCATCGGCCCGTAGCGTTCGACCGGATCGTCGGCGGGAATGGCTTGCTTCAGCGCGGCCAGGAATTCGTTGGCCTGTTCGACCTGCCTGGCCTCGGCGCGCAGCAGTGCCAGATGCGCGAAGGGCGGGAAACCGGCCGCTTCGCGCTGCGCCAGTTCGGCCTCGGCGAAGGCGTGGTAGCCGCCGTTTACCAGCGTGTGCAGCAGCGCGTTGTCGGGATGGTGGGTCTGCAGCCAGACCTCGCCGGGGCGCTCGGCGCGCCCGGCACGGCCGGCGACCTGGATCAGTTGCTGGGCGAGCTTCTCGCTGGCACGGAAATCGGCGGAGAACAGCCCTTCGTCGATGCCCACCACCACCACCAGCGTCAGCTTCGGCAGGTCGTGGCCCTTGGCCAGTATCTGCGTGCCGACGAGGATGCCGGCTTGTTCGCCGAGCGTGGCCAGCGTCTGTTCCAGCGCGTCGCGGCGCGCGGTGGTGCCGCGGTCGATGCGCAGCACCGGATGGTCGGGGAACAGTTGCAGCAGCCGTTCCTCCAGCCGTTCGGTGCCGATGCCCTGCGGCTGCAGCGCGAGGCTGCCGCAATCCGGGCAGGCCAGCGGCACCGGCGCGCGCGCGCCGCAGTGGTGGCATTGCAGGCGGCGCCCCGCGCCGTGCACGGTCATCGGCGTGGCATGCAGCGGCGTGCTGCAGCGCCTGCACGGCGCGGTCCAGCCGCAGTCGTGGCACAGCAGCACCGGCGCGTAGCCGCGGCGGTTCTTGAACACCAGCACCTGGTTGCCGGCCTGCAGGTGCCGGCCGATGCCTTCCAGCACCTCGGGCGACAGGCCGTCCTGCAACGGCCGCTTGCGCACGTCGAACACCCGCACCGCCGGCGGCCGGGCGTCGCCGGCGCGCTGCTGCAGGCGCAGGTGGGCGTAGCGGCCGGCGCGCGCGTTGTGCAGCGATTCCAGCGACGGGGTGGCGCTGCCCAGCAGCACCGGCACGTCCAGCGCCTTGCCGCGCACCAGCGCGAAGTCGCGGGCGTGGTAGCGGATGCCGTCCTGCTGCTTGTAGCTGCCGTCGTGTTCCTCGTCGACGATCAGCAGCCCGGCCTGCGGCAGCGGCGTGAACACCGCCGAGCGGGTGCCGACGACCACCCGCGCTTCGCCGCGCGCGGCCGCCGCCCAGACCCGCGCGCGCTCGTTGTCGTTCAGCCCCGAATGCAGCGCATGCACCGGGATGCCGAGGCGGGCGCGGAAGCGCGCCAGCATCTGCGGGGTCAGGCCGATCTCCGGCACCAGCACCAGTGCCTGCCGGCCTCGTGCGAGGCAGTGGACGATGGCCTGCAGGTAGACCTCGGTCTTGCCGCTGCCGGTGACGCCGTCGAGCAGGAACGGGTGGAAGCCGTCGGCGGCGGTGATCGCCTTGATCGCCGCCTGCTGCTGCGGGTTGGGCGTCGGCCCGGGATTCGGCCGGGCCCGCGGCGCCGTCGCCGGCACCGCCACGCGCTGCACGAACCCACGTTTGAGCAGGGTGCGGCTCGGCTCGCGCCAGTCGTGCATGCGCGCTTCGATCACCTCCTCGGCCAGCGCCCCGTCGGCCAGCAGCGTGGCCAGCCGTTGTGGACGGCTGCCGTTGCGCAGCCCGGGCAGGCCGCCGCGGCCGGCGTCGGTCAGTTCCCACGCCCAGCCGTGGGTGTCGGGCAGCGGCTCGCCGCGGCGCAGCGGCGCCGGCAACGCGGTGGCGGCCACCTCGCCCAGCGGCGCATGGGTGTAGCGCGCCAGCCAGCGCAGCGAGGCGAGCAGCTCGCCGCCCAGCAGGGGGGCGGGGTCCAGCCATTCCAGCGCGGCCTTCAGCCCGGCCGGGTCGTCGCTGCCGCCAATACCCTCGACCATGCCGACCAGCTCGCGGTTGCCGAAGGGCACCCGCAGCCTGCGTCCCACGTCGGCCTGCGACGGCGCGGGGCCGCCGGCCGGGGGCAGGTAGTCGAAGGCCTGTGGCAGCGGAACCGGCAGGGCGATACGCAGGGTGGGGCAGGAAGACATGGGGAGAGTGTAGGTGCCGGCCATGGGCGGCACACCTGCGGTCCCCTCCACTTGCCCGCGTTTGTTGTCGCGGCGAGCATAAATGGCGCGTAAACACCGGCCGCTACAGGGGATTTCGGTTTATCCACACAGATTGTGGATAAGTCTGTGCATCAGCCCTGTGCTCCACGCCCGCAGGGCGGTGACAGCGGCCTCTGCGTCGATTTGGACAAAAAATCGCCACACGATCAAGTCTTTTTAAATCAATGGCTTGGCCGTGAAACAAAGATGAAACAAGGCGTTGGGCAGAAAATTTGCGGAAATCGGCGCTGGCCTATTGACGCTGTGCACAAGTTGCGGCAGCCAGGCTCGGACGCGGCCCTGGGGCATCGGCAGCCGCCGGGGTGCTGGGTATCATCCGGGCGATGACGGAGTACGCCTGATGGCCGCAACAGCTTCTTCTTCCCCGGCCACGGCCAATGCTTCCTCCGCCTTCCTGCGCGGGGTCGAGCGCCGCGCGCTGGTGGTCGCCGACCTGCAGGCGGGCGCCGCCGGCACGCAGGCCGTGGCGGCGGCGATGCACGCCTTCGCCGGCCATGCCGCGGCTACCGCGATGGTCGACTGGCCGGCCCGGTTCTGGGGCCTGCTGTGCAATGCGCCGCAGCTGCGTGCGCCGGCGACCGGCACCGCCACATCGTTGCCGCACCTGTCGACGTTGCAGGCCGCGGATCGCCTGGCGTTGCTGCTGCGCGTCGGCGCCGGGCTGGACGAAGCCGTGGCGGCGGCCAGCCTGGGCATGGACATCGGCACCTACCGACAGGCGCTGGCGCGCGCCTGCCCGCTGGATGCGAAGGGCCAGCCCGATGCCGCCGCGTGGCGCACACTGGCCGAACAGGTGCAGGCGCAGGTGCGCGAGCTGTCGCCGGAGCGGCTGCGGCAACTGGGACAACTGCACGAGGCGGCGACCGCCAAGGCCGCGCCCGCGCCGATGGCGGCCAGGGCCCCGCGCCCAGCCGCGCGGCCACGCGCGCGCCGGGGCTGGCTGCTGCCGGGCCTGTTGGTGCTGGTGCTGGCCGCGGTGGCGGCCTGGTGGTGGCACGAACACGGTGCGATGCGGTCCGGCAGCGGCGGGCCGCCGGCCGAAGGCGCGCTGGGCGACAACGGCCCGATACAGGTCGAAAGCCTGCCGGACGATTCCGCGCCGGCCGCCGCCGTGGACAACCATGCGACGGACGATGCCGCGATGCTGGCCGATCCCGAACTGGCGCTGGCGCAGGACGCCGACTTCCATGCCTGGTACGCCGCCGGCGCGCCGGTGCCGGTGGACGAATCGCAGGCCGCGCCCGGCCATGCCGAACCGGCCTCGGCAGCGCTGGAGACCGTCGATGCGGAAGATTGAGGGCGCATGGCTGCTGCTGGCGTTGCTGCCGGCCGCTGTGTCGCTGGCCACCCCGGTCGCACTGCGGCCGCTGGTCGAGCCGCCACCGCGCGCGCCGCAGGCCACGGACCCGCAAGTACGCTGGGCGGCGCTGGCACCGGCGCAGCAGCGCGACGTGCGCACGCGCTACGCGGCATGGCGCGCCCTGCCCGAATCCGAACGGCAGCGCGTGCGCAAGGCCGCGGCGGAACTGGCGGCCCTGCCGGCGGCCGAACGCGACGCCCTGCGCGGGCGTTTCGCCGGGCTGGACCGCCTGTACCGCGACGGCTGGCAACTGGGGCCGCGGCTGGGCGCGCTGTACCCGAAGCTGCAGCCGCTGCTGGGCTACCTGCCGGAACCGCAGCGCGCCCCGATGCTGGCCCTGCTGCGCGAGCTCGACGCGGCGCAGCTGGCGCAGTTGGGCCTGCTGTCGCAACGCACGCCGCCGCAGGCGCGCGATGCCCTGCGCGAGGAACTGCTGGCCGTGCCCGCGACTGGCCGCGCGGAATGGCTGCGGCGGAAGCTGGACAAGTAGATGCGGGGCTTGCCCCGCATGAAGCTTTCCCGGTGAAGCCATGTGCCGGGCAAGCCCGGCACCTACGCTCGCTTCTGCGTCCGCTCGTTCCTCTTCACTCGTTCCTGGCCTTACAATGCCGCCCTTTCGCGACCCGGCAACAGCGCCTCCGCGCCGGCCGCAGTCCGCGTCTGCCGACTCCGCATGTCCACCTCTCCCGCCACGCCGCGCTTCGGCCATGAAGTGCGGACGACCGGCCTGCTCGCCCTGCCGCTGGTGCTGGGCCACGTTTCCGCCGGCCTGATCTCCTTCGTCGACAACACCATCGCCGGCCACCACGGCACCGGCACCTTCGCCGCGGTCAGCATCGGCACCGCGCTGCTGTGGCTGCCGATGCTGGTACCGATCGGCACCCTGATCTCGCTGACCGCCTCGGTGTCGCAGCTGCACGGCGCAGGCCGCGAGCGCGAGATCGGCCCGCTGTTCCGGCAGGCGCTGTGGCTGGGCGTGGGCCTGAGCGTGCTGATGTTCGCCTTCCTCAGCATCGTGCCGGCATTCCTGCCGGCGTTCGGCATCGCCGCGGACATCGTGCCCGGCGCCACCGCCTTCTTGCACGCCATCCGCTGGGGCGTGCCGGCGCTGACCCTGTATTTCTGCATGCGCTACCTCAGCGAGGGCATGCACTGGACGCTGCCGACCATGCTGCTCGGCTTCGGCGGGCTGCTGGTGCTGGCGCCGCTGGGCTATGCGCTGTGCAACGGCAGGTGGGGCTTCCCGGAGCTGGGCGCCGAAGGGCTGGGCATCGCCTCGGCGGTGACGATGTGGGTGCAGGCGCTGTGTTTCGCCGGTTACCTGTTCAAGACCCGGCGCTTCGCCCACCTGCAGTTGTTCGGTCATTTCGAGCCGCCGCGGGTGGCGGCGATATGGGACCTGCTGCGCACCGGCCTGCCGATCGGCATCACCGTGCTGATGGAGGGCGGGCTGTTCATCGTCACCGCGCTGCTGATCGGCCGCATCGGCGCGGTCGAGGCCAGCGCGCACCAGATCGCGATCAACGTCGCCCAGCTGTGCTTCATGATCCCGATGGGCGTGGCCGAGGCCACCACCGTGCGCGTCGGCCACGCGATGGGCCGCCACGATCCGACCGGCGTGCGCCGCGCCAGCTGGGCCGGTTACGCCATCGTGCTGGTCACGCAGATGCTGTCGATCAGCGGGTTGCTGCTCGGCCACCAGGCGGTGGTGCGGCTGTACACCGACGACCTGGCCGTGGCCATGCTGGCCTCCACGCTGCTGCTGTACGCGGCGGCCTTCCAGTTCCCCGATGGCGTGCAGGTGCTCTCGGCCGGCGCGCTGCGCGGGCTCAAGGACACCCGCGTGCCGATGTTCATCGCCATGTTCGCGTACTGGGGCGTGGGCATGCCGCTCGGCGCCGGGCTCGGCCTCGGCCTGGGCTGGGGCCCGCAGGGCATGTGGGTCGGCCTGACCGTGGGCCTGAGCGTGGCCGCGGTGCTGCTGGGCTGGCGCCTGCGGGTCAGCAGCCGGCGCCTGTTCCACCCTTCGGCCCCCTGACTTGAAGCCCATGCCGGCCGTGCCGGTCCTGTGTATCCTGCATTGCAACAAGCCCCATCCGGAGCCCTCATGAACCCCCCGCCCGTGCCCCGCCGCAACCCCGTCGCCCGCTTCTTCGTCGGGCTGTGGGACGTGATGAACTTCACCCGCCGGTTGATCCTCAACCTGCTGTTCTTCGGCCTGCTGTTCCTGATGCTGATCGTGCTGCTGGTGGCGATGGGCAAGGGCGCCTCGTCGGTCAAGGTGCTGCAGGACCGCACCGCGCTGGTGATCGCGCCGGAAGGGCGGCTGGTCGAGCAGTACAGCACCGACCCGGTCAGCCGCGCGCTGGCCAAGGCGATGGGCGAGCGCAACGCCGGGGAAATCCAGCTGCGTGACCTGATCCGCGCCATCGAGGCGGCCAGGGACGACAAGAAGATCGAGCGCGTGGTGCTGAACCTGGACCGCCTGCAACCGTCCGGCTTCGCCTCGATGCGTGAAGTGGCCGGCGCCCTGCAGGACCTGCGCGCGGCCGGCAAGCAGGTGGTGGCCTTCAGCGAGAACATGGGCCAGTCGCAATACCTGCTGGCAGCGCAGGCCGACGAGGTCTACCTCGACCCGATGGGCGGGCTGCTGCTGGAAGGCCTCGGCCGCTACCGCCAGTATTTCCGCACCGGCCTGCAGGAAAAGCTGGGCGTGGACGTGCACCTGTTCAAGGTGGGCGAATACAAGTCCGCCGCCGAGCCCTACGTGCTCGACGCCGCCTCGCCGCAGGCCAAGGAAGCCGACCTGTTCTGGATGAACGACGTGTGGCAGCGCTACCTGGGCGACATCGCCAGGGCGCGCAAGCTCGACGCCGCGCAGCTGGCTGCCGGCATCGACACCCTGCCCGAGGGCGTAGCCGCCGCCGGCGGCGACCTGGCCCGCTTCGCCCTGCAGCAGAAGCTGGTGGACGGCCTGAAGACCCGCGAGGAAGTGGACGCGCTGCTCACCGAGCGCGGCGTGGCCGACGGCGACGCCGATGGCGGCTACCGCCAGATCGCGCTGGGCGACTACCTGACCCAGCTCGACGCGCGCCGCTCGCCGCTGGACAAGCGCCCGCAGGTGGCGGTGGTGGTGGCCGAGGGCGAGATCGCCGGCGGCGACCTGCCGGCCGGCCGCGTCGGCGGCATCTCCACCTCGGCGCTGCTGCGCGACGCGCGCGACGACGACGACGTCAAGGCGGTGGTGCTGCGCGTGGATTCGCCCGGCGGCGAAGTGTTCGCCTCCGAGCAGATCCGCCGCGAGGTCGAGGCGCTCAAGGCCGCCGGCAAGCCGGTGGTGGTGTCGATGGGCGACCTGGCCGCGTCCGGCGGCTACTGGATCAGCATGAACGCCGATCGCATCTACGCCGACGAATCGACCATCACCGGCTCGATCGGCATCTTCGGCATGATCCCCAACTTCGCCCGCAGCCTGGACAAGATCGGCGTGCACACCGATGGCGTCGGCACCACCCGCTTCGCCGGCGCGTTCGACGTCACCCGGCCGATGGACCCGGCGGTGGGCCGGGTGATCCAGTCGGTGATCGACAAGGGCTATGCCGACTTCACCGGCAAGGTGGCGCAGGCCCGCGACCGCAGCGTGGAGGCCATCGACGAGGTGGCGCGCGGCCGCGTGTGGAGCGGCGCGCAGGCCAAGGAGCGCGGGCTGGTGGACGAGTTCGGCGGGCTCAAGGCCGCGGTGGCCGATGCCGCCAGCCGCGCCAAGCTGGGCGAGGAAGGCAAATACCGCGTGCGCTACATCGAGAAGGCGGCCACCCCGTTCGCGCAGTTCATGACCGGCTTCGCCGGCAGCCGCATGGGCGCGTGGATGCTGTCCGACTCGGGCATGGCGCGGATGCTGCTGGCGCGCACGATGCCGGAGATGGATGCCCAGCTGCGCTTCGTCGAGGACGCGGTGAAGGACCGCAACGGCGCGCCGGTCAAGGCCCTGGCCTATTGCTTCTGCGGCCTGTAACCGGCTTGGTCTGATGCAACCGACAACGCCGCCTTCGGGCGGCGTTGTCGGTTGTGGTCATCCCCTTCGCCACGGCCAGCGGTCGGGCGCTACCGCCAGCGTAGGTGCCGGGCTTGCCCGGCACGAGGCTTTCGCTGGGAAAGCTTCATGCGGGGCAAGCCCCGCATCTACGGAGTGTGGGCTTCCGCGCTGAACCTGGTAGGTCGTTACTCCGCCCCACTCTCCGCCTGCTTCAACGCGGCCCCTTCCGCCGCGGTGGCCCCTTCAACCGCCGCCTTGGCCGCCTGCGCTTTTTCCAATGGCTGAGTAATCGCTTCACGCATCGCGCCAGCCTGCGGCTCGGGGCGGCGTTCGGTTTCCGGCGGCTGCGGCTTGCCGCAGGCGGCGAGCAGCAGCATTGGCAGCATCAGTAAGCAAGGACGCAGTTTCATCGGCAGACTCCAGCGGAAACGGACTTCATCCTGCCACAACGGTGCGCACTGAAGCCCTCATTCGGTCACCACGCCCAACGGCGGCAGGTATCCTGTAGTGCATGGACACGAACCGCTGGCGGCTGGACGGACAGACCGCATTGATCACCGGCGCCAGTGCCGGCATCGGCCTGGCGATCGCGCGCGAACTGCTCGGCTTCGGCGCCGACCTGCTGCTGGTGGCGCGCGATGCCGACGCGCTGGCACAGGCGCGCGACGAACTGGCCGACGAGTTCCCCGGCCGCGGGATCCACGGCCTGTCCGCCGACGTCTCCGGCGACGAGGACCGCCATGAAATCCTCGACTGGGTCGAGGACCACGGCGGCCTGCAACTGCTGGTCAACAACGCCGGCGGCAACGTCACCCGGCCGGCCAACGACTACAGCGAGGACGAGTGGCGCGGCCTCTTCGAGACCAACCTGTTTTCCGCGTTCGAGCTGTCGCGGCTGGCCCACCCGCTGCTTACCCGGCACGCGAGCTCGGCCATCGTCAACATCGGCAGCGTCTCCGGCCTTACCCACGTGCGCAGCGGCGTGGTCTACGGCATGACCAAGGCGGCGCTGCACCAGATGACCCGCAACCTGGCCTGCGAATGGGCCGAGGACGGCATCCGCGTCAACGCGGTGGCGCCGTGGTACATCCGCACCCGCCGCACCTCCGGGCCGCTGTCCGACCCGGACTACTACGACGAGGTGATCGCGCGCACGCCGATGCGCCGCATCGGCGAACCGGAGGAGGTGGCTGCCGCGGTCGGCTTCCTGTGCCTGCCGGCGTCGAGCTACGTCACCGGCGAGTGCATCGCGGTGGATGGCGGGTTCCTGCGTTACGGGTTCTGAGGGGCTTGACCGGCATGGGAGGGCACCAGCCGGTCAGCGGCCGGGACATGCGGCTGATCCCGGCCCGGCTGATTTGCGGTGAGCCGCACATGCTTCAAGGCAGCCCAAACCCTTGCCCAGTCAGCGTTTGGGGACTTGGATAGCCAGTGCTCGGAGGAGCCGGCCCAATCTCACGGAAATTCCAATTTTCGTAAAAATTGCATTACTCTCCGTTCACCAGGCGCTCATTGTGAGTTCGTTCAGGTTGGGCGCCTGCTTGGTTGATGGCAACACTTTTGAACTTCACGGAGAGAGTCACGAATGGTTACTCATCACGGTTTCAATGTGTTTTCCAAGGGCGTGAGGCGTACCGCGCTCAGCATGGCACTCAGCATGTGCTTCGTCGGCGCGGCCATCGCGGATACCGGCGGCCTGCGCATCACCATCCGCGGTTCGGATGGCCCCGTCGCCGGTGCGACGGTGAAGATCAGTTCCCCCAGTAGCCTCATCAGCAAGACCGCCACGACGGCCGCCGACGGCACCGTGCGCGTCACCGGCCTCGACCCGGCCACCAACTACACGGTGGAGATATCGGCCACCGGCTACAACGACTTCAGCGCCAGCAACGTCGCGGTGGTCAGCGGCAAGGACCTCAGCCTGGGTTACGCGCTAGGCGGCGGTGGTGACAGCGGCAACGGCGCGATCAATCTCGATGCGATCATGGTGACCGGTTCGGGCCTTGCCGCCATCGACACCACTTCGGCCGTGGTCGGTACCACGCTGACCCTGGACATGACCGAGTCGCTGCCGACCGCGCGCAGCTACCAGAGCTATCTGCAGCTGGTGCCAGGCGTGAAGCCTTCCGTGGGCGGCAACCCGGCGTCGAAGTCCGGCGTGAACTACTCCGACATCGGCGGCGCCGTCGGCTCCTCTACCGACAACCTCTACTACATCGACGGCGTCAACGTCACCGACCCCTCGACCGGTACCTTCGGCTCCAACCTGAATTCCGAGATCATCCAGGAAATGCAGGTGCTGACCGGCGGCATCCCCGCCGAATACGCCGGTGGCCAGGGCCTGATTTCCAAGGTCATCACCAAGTCCGGCAGCAACGAGTGGCATGGCTCGGTCAACTACTACCTGCAGAACGACAGGCTGGTTTCCAAGAACAAGCATCTGGACGACTCCAGCTTCTCCACCTACGACACGGCCGTCACCCTGGGTGGCCCGATCATCAAGGACAAGCTGTGGTTCTTCGCGTCCTACCAGCGCGTCAACCGTGAGGAGGACGTGGTCGACCCGGTCACCCAGGACGTCATGCGCACGGTGAAGCAGGACAGCGACCGCAGCTTCGGGAAGCTGACCTGGCAGTTGACGGACCGCGACCGCCTGACCGCCACCTTCTTCAACGATCCGCTGGATCGCAGTGGCTCGCTCGATCCCACCGTGCCGAACAACCGCGACCTTACCCGCAAGCAGGGCGGCAACAACTACAAGTTCGAGTACTCCCACGACTGGGACAACCTGGGCCTGGACGTGTATGTGAACAAGCACGAGTCGGAGCTTTCCCAGTTCGCCGCGAGCAATGATCCGTTCAACAACGTGGCCTTCCACAATGGCCTTGACGGGGCAAGCAATACCGACATCAACCGCGGTGGCACGGGCTCCAACCTGATCACCAACCGCGACTCCAAGGAGTTCGGCGCCAGCCTGGATTACCTGCTGAGCACCAACTGGGGCGACCACACCTTCAAGGCGGGCTTCCTGAAGGGTGAGGGCACGTACGAAGAGCAGACCGTCTACCCTGCCGGTCCCCGCTATACCTCCATCAGTGCGGGGGATTCAGGCACGACGGTGGGTCAGTATATGGGGCAGGGCGGTTACGCGTGGCGAGGGCCCCGCGCCATTTCCTCAACGGACATCAGCCGGCTCATGGCCGCCACCGGCCTGAGCCAGGACGATCTGCTGGCGAAGACCTTCACCGATACCACCGGCAATCCCTACGACCAGGTCAACGTCTACCGCATCCTGCAGTCGGAGAACGAGGGGCTTGCGTACACGGTCAAGTCCAAGCAGACCTCGTTCTACCTGCAGGACAGCTGGACCCTGGACAAGTTCTCGGCCAACGTCGGTGCCCGCGCCGAGCGCACCGAGTTCGTCAATTCGGCCGGGACGTCGATCCACAAGTTCGACTGGAACATCTCGCCGCGCATCTCGCTGGCCTACGACATCAATGGCGACGGCCGCAGCAAGGTCTGGGCCTACTACGGCCGCTACTACGATCCGATCCGTGCGGACATGGCGGACTTCGCCGGCGCGGTCACCGGCCCGACCTACGACGAGCAGATCAACATCGACGGCCAGTGGTACACCTTCCGCCAGCGCGGGCCGGGTGATGCCGCCATCGCGCCCAACATCAAGACGCCGTACACCGATGAACTCATGCTCGGTTACGCCACCAACTTCGGCCAGGACTATGCGTTCTCGGTGACGCTGACCAAGCGCGAGACCAAGGACATCATGGAAGACTACGACCTGGGGCTGTACTCCGACCCCGATGGCGTGGGCGCGGACAGCCAGGCTCCGGAAGGATCGTACTTCTACCTGCCGTATTCCTATTTCGGCTATGCGGACAATCCGGGCACGAACTACGTGCTTGGCACGCTGAAGGGCGGCAAGCGCGAGTACAAGGGTCTGGAAGTCACCCTGCAGAAGGTCAAGAGCAACAACTGGCAGGGCATGATGTCGCTCACCTTGAACGACGCGCACGGCAATACCAACTCGGACGGCAACGCCGACTACCAGGGTGACTGGATCGCGCTGGACCCGCGCGCTCCCAATGCGTGGGGCCCGCAGCCGGGCAACATCAAGCGGCAGTTCAAGGCCTTCGCCACCTACTACTGGGACTTCGGCCTGGAGCTCAGCGGCGTGTTCAACTGGAACAGCGGCACGCTGTTCAGCCGTACCTGGCTGACGTCCAGCCGTCACCTGCCGATGATGGATGACCCCTACGAGTACGAAGGCGTGACCGATACCTGGCTGACGGCCGGTTCGGTGGGCAGCGAGGAAAGCCCGTCCTATTCCACCCTGGACGTGCGGGCCAAGTACACCAAGGAGCTCCCGGTGGGCAAGATGGAAGTGTTCCTCGACATCTTCAACATCCTGAACAGGCAGAGCACGACCCGCGTGCAGGATCTCGTCGCGGGTGATGGCATCTACAACTTCGGCGAAGCCGTTGAATGGGTCGAGCCGCGCCGTGCCTACTTGGGCGTGCGTTACTCGTTCTGATGGTTGGACCCTTGTAGTACAGGCTCCCGCTTCGGAAGAGGCTTGAGCGGTTTCATCGGGGAGCCCCGCGTTGCTGAAACGCGGGGCTCTTCTTCTGGGCTCGGCTCATGGTGGTCCTCCAGCCCGGAGTCCAGTTTCCGACGGAGAGGCGATGGGTTGGAAGAACACCTTGGCGAAGGAGCGATCGCCGGCGACCCGCAAGGTCAGGGAGCCGCGTCGCAATCCCGTCCCAGTCGCGCCTCGATGCCGCGTTGCTCGCGCTTCAGTTCCTGCCGCTCGCTCTGCAGGGCGCTGTTGTAGCGGCGTATCAGCTCCCAGCGGCGGTCGCGCAGGCGGTCGCAGACTTCCTGCTGCGGCAGCGGGTGGCAACTGTCGCGTATCCAGGTACCGCCTGCCACGACGGGGCCGGGCCGTGGATGCGGATGGCCGTGGCCGGGCGGCTGACCACCACGGATGGACAGCTGCCCGGAACCGAGGCTCAGGTTGCCGGAAACGCTGCCGCCGCTGCCGCGCGGCGGCGGGTAATGGCCGCCGACCCACAGCGGCACCCAGCGCGGGTTGCCGATGCCATCGTCGCTGAGGTAGCGCTCGCCGTCCGGGCCGACGCATTCGTACATGGGCTGTGGCGGCTGCACGGTGACGATGCGGACTTCGCGTTCGTTCGTGGCTGCGGCGGGAGCCGGTTGTGGCTGTGGCGGGGTGGCCGGTCGCGGCGGTGGGTCCTGCGGGCGCTGCATGTCCAGCACCTGCTGGCGGTGGGTGTCGTCGCAGGGCGTGGATTGCAGTGCCACCGTGCCATCGCTGGCCACGCAGCGGTAGACGCGCACGTTGCTGGCAGGCGGTGGTTCGGCGGCCAGCGCCACGGAGGGCGGCAGGATCAGGGAGCCGAGCAGGAGCAGGCGCGCATGCATGGGGCCATGGTGCCGCATCTGGCGGGCAACGGGTAGGAGCGCACCTTGGTGCGCGAAGGGCTTCCTCGGTAAATCCCCATCGCGCACCAAGGTGCGCTCCTACGGAGGCGTCAATCGCGCAGGGTCTGCCCGGTGGCGGCGATGCGGATGCGGGTGGGCTGGGCCAGGCCGCCGGTGGCGCCATCGAGCAGGCCGTCCAGTTGCGCGAGCAGGGCCGGGTCGAGCTGTTCGCGGCTGCGTGCCGGAGGCTGGCCGGCAAGGTTGGCGCTGGTCGAGACCAGCGGGCCGCCCCAGGCTTCGCACAGGGCATGCACCAGCGGATGCGCGCTGACCCGTACGGCGACGCCATCGTGGGCGCCGCTGATCCAGCGTGGGGTTCGGGGACCGGCTGGCACGATCCAGGTGTTGGCGCCGGGCCAACTGTCGAGCACGGCCTGATGGCGGTCGTCGGCCAGTGCGTCCAGCCGCACCCAGCCGTCCAACTGCGCCACGGCGGCGGCGACCAGGATCATGCCTTTCTCGACCGGACGTTGCTTGAGTGCCAGCAGCTTCATCACCGCTGCCTCGTTGGCAGGGTCGCAGCCCAGTCCCCAGACCGCCTCGGTGGGGTAGGCGATCACGCCGCCGGCGTGCAGGGTGGGAAGAATGGTCTGCGGATCGAATTCAAGCATGGTCGGTACCGTGGGATCTCCGCACGCTGAGCGGACGCGCAGGCGTGGATGGAGCGCAAATGGACAGGCCGCCCGGTGGGCGGCCTGCTGCGGGAGTACCGATTATCCTCCCGCCGGCATGGCGGTGGGCTGCCCTCAGAACGGCGGCGCGTCGTCAGCCGCTGCTGCTTTCTTCTTCACCACGGTCTTCTTCGCGGCGACTTTCCTGGTTGCGGTCGTCGCGGTCTTGGTGGCCGCCTTCTTCACCACTTTCTTCGCCGGCGCCTTTTTCGCAGCGGCCTTCTTCGGTGCCGCTTCTTTCTTCACCGCGGCCTTCTTGGCGGCCGCCTTCTTCGCGCCGAAGCCCTTGCGCGCCGGCTTGCCGGTCTCGGCCATCAGTTGCTGCACTTCGGCCAGGGTCAGCGAGGCGGGCTCGCGGTCCTTGGGAATCTTGCCGTTGAGGGTGCCGTCGCTGATGTACGGGCCGAAGCGGCCATTGAGCACCTGGATGTCCGAGCCCTCGAACTCCTTGATGATGCGGTTGCGTGCGATCTCTTCCTTCTCCTCGATCAGGAAGATGGCGCGTGCCAGGTCGATCTTGTACGGGTCGTCCTCCTTCTTCAGCGAGGCATAGGTGCTGCCGCGCTTGGTGAACGGGCCGAAGCGGCCGATGCCCACGCTCACTTCCTCGCCGTTGGCGTCGGCGCCGAGCTTGCGCGGCATGTCGAACAGCTTCAGCGCGTCGTCCAGCGAGATCGAATAGATGCTCTGGCCCGGCTGCAGCGAGGCGAACTTGGGTTTCTCCTCGTCCTCGACAGTGCCGATCTGCACCATCGGGCCGAAGCGGCCGATGCGCGCGCTGACTTCCTTGCCGCTCTTCGGGTCAACGCCAAGCACGCGTGCGCTACCGGCGTCGGTGCGGTCCAGCGATTCGCTCTTGTCGCTGACCAGCTCCTTGAACGGGCCCCAGAACCGCTGCATCAGCGGCACCCATTCCTCCTCGCCGCGCGACACTGCGTCCAGCTCGTCCTCGAGCCTGGCGGTGAAGTCGTAGTCGACGTAGCGGGTGAAGTGGCTGGACAGGAACTTGCTCACCGCGCGGCCGACGTCGGTGGGCTTGAAGCTGCGGCCCTCCATCTCGGTGTACTTGCGGAACAGCAGGGTCTGGATGATCGAGGCGTAGGTGGAGGGGCGGCCGATGCCGTATTCCTCCAGCGCCTTGACCAGCGCCGCTTCAGTGAAGCGCGGCGGCGGCTGGGTGAAGTGCTGCTCGGCGGCGATGCGCTCCAGCGGCACGTTGTCGCCGGGCTTCATCGCCGGCAGCTTGCGGCCTTCGTCCTCGTCTTCCGCATTCTTGTTGTCCTTGCCTTCCTCGTAGACGGCCAGGAAGCCGGGCACCACCACGGTAGTGCCGCTGGCGCGGAACACGTGCTCGCTGCCGGCGGACAGGTCCACGCTGACGGTGTTGAGCGTGGCCGGGATCATCTGGCAGGCCACCGCGCGCTTCCAGATCAGTTCGTACAGCTTGCGCTCGTCGTCGCTGAGGAACTGCGCCACCTGCGCCGGCGTGCGCAGCGCCGAGGTCGGGCGCACCGCTTCGTGCGCTTCCTGCGCGTTCTTGCTCTTGGTGGTGTAGGTGTTGGGCTTGTCCGGCAGCGAGGCGGTGCCGTAGTCGCGGGCGATCACGTCGCGGATCTCGATCAGCGCGTCCTGCGACAGGTTCACCGAGTCGGTACGCATGTACGAGATCAGGCCGACCGTGCCCTCGTCGCCGATGGCCACGCCCTCGTACAGCTTCTGCGCCACCTGCATGGTCTTGCGGGTAGTGAAGCCGAGCTTGCGCGAGGCTTCCTGCTGCAGGGTGGAGGTGGTGAACGGCGGCGCCGGGCGGCGCTTGCGCTCCTTGCTGGCCACGTCGGTGACGTGCAGCCGGCCCTGCGCGGCCTGCTGGATGCGCAGCCGCGCGGCCTCGGCGGTGTCGCCGTCGGTGATGGTGAACTGCTCGAACTTCTGCCCGTCAAGCTTGATCAGCTTGGCCGAGAAATGCTGCGTCGGATGCGCGCAGGCGGCCTCGATCGACCAGTATTCGCGTGCCTTGAACGCCTCGATCTCTTCCTCGCGCTCGACGATCATGCGCAGCGCCGGGCTCTGCACGCGGCCGGCGGACAGGCCGCGCTGCACCTTGCGCCACAGTACCGGCGACAGGTTGAAGCCGACCAGATAGTCCAGCGCGCGGCGCGCCTGCTGCGCGTCGACGAGGTCGGCGGCGATGGCACGCGGCTGGTTCATCGCTTCCTTGATCGCGCGCGGGGTGATCTCGGTGAACACCACCCGCTGCATCGGCTTGTCCTTCAGCAGCCCGCGTTCCTTCAGGATCTCGGCGATGTGCCAGCTGATCGCCTCGCCTTCGCGGTCCGGGTCGGTCGCCAGGAAGATGTCGTCGGCACCCTTGGCCGCCTTGGCGATGGCCTCGACGTGCTTCTCGTTCTTCTCGATCAGGTCGTAGCGCATCGCGAAGCCGTGGTCGGGATCGACCGCGCCTTCCTTCGGCACCAGGTCGCGCACATGCCCATACGAGGCCAGGACGGTGAAGTCCTTGCCGAGGTATTTGTTGATCGTCTTGGCCTTGGCCGGCGATTCGACGATGAGCAGGTGCTTGGGCATGTCGTTGCTTTCTTGGGGCGGGGGTGCCCCGGTGGGGCGCTAGGGTGGCGCAAACGCGCCCGTTAGTGAAGCCGATTCGGCCGTGATGGATATGCCGACGCCCGGGCAGGTGCCCGGGCGTTCAGCTTTCTTCCTTTTCTAGAGGAATCATGCCGGGGTGGGCGCTGTCAAGCACCCGCGGCCGGCGCCTCAGCGGCCGTGGCTGGCGAGGATGCCGAACAGGGCCACGATGCCGATGATGCCGACCAGCATCAGCAGGCCGAAGATCGACAGCACCACGATGGTCACCGTGCCCAGCCCGCGCTGCTGCCATTCCGGGTGATTGGTGAAGGCCCACCGGTCCACCACCAGGGTGTCGCAGATCATGTCGTGCACGCCCTGCTTGCGCTCGGTGAAGGCCACCATCAGGCCGGCGATGAACATGCCCAGGCCGCAGGTGACCAGGGTAAACAGGATCAGGGCGATGTAGCGCAGGAAGCTGCGCCAGAAGCTCAGGCGCTCGCCGTTGCCGCGCACCACCTTGATGCCCACCGCCATCTTGCCGAGGCTGGCCATGCTGCTGGACGACTGCATCCAGCCGAAATACAGCGCCGGCACCAGGATACTGATGGAGTACTGGGTCACCATGAAGCCGATCGACACGCCGGCGCCGGCCAGCTCGGACTGCGCCAGCGCGCTCATGCTCAGGCCGAACACCAGGAACAGCGGGATCAGCAGCGCATACGAGGCCACGGCGGTGACGATGCTGTCGATGCACGAGGCGGCAAAGCGCCGCCACAGCCCGGCGTGGACGATTTCCCCGCCCTGTACCGCCGAACTCCGTTCCTCCAGCGTGGCCGCCGACGCGGCATAGGGAGTGTAGGTGGCGGTACCGTTCTCGATGGCGGTGTAGTCCGCGCGCAGGTCGATGCCGGTATTGGCCTGCACCAGCAACTGCAGCTCGTCGGCCATCGCCGAAAGCGGCTTCCATTCCATCATGCCCTCGCACCAGACCAGCGTGGACAGGTCCAGTTCCCCGCTTCGGAACTTGTCGCGGATGACGCCCGCGTCCACCGGGCCGTGCCGCTCGCGCCGGGCATCGGCGTAGTACCACTCGCTCATCTCTTGGTTTTCCCCGGAAAGAATTGATTTGTGCCCGGCATCAGCCGCGGCAACCCGTGGGCAGGAACTTGTCTGCCACGTCGGAGCTGCATTGCCACGTGCCGGTGTCGCTATCGTAGTCGAGCCAGATCGCCTTGCCATCGAGCGCGTCGCGGCCGGGGACGTGCAGGCGCGCCTCGATGCCGCAATGCCCGTTCCCGAAACGGCCGACGCGCACCGAGGCCACCTCGCCGGCGGCCAGCGCTTCCGGTTCGCCGAAGCCGTCGTCGCCATTGACCGGGCAGCGGCCGTGGGCCTGCGCGAAGGCCGCCACTTCGGCCTGCAACGGCAACAGCTGGCCGTAGGCGATGGCGGTTTTCGAGCGCTGCACGTACTCGGCATAGGCCGGCACCGCGATGGCCGCGAGGATGCCGGCGATGGCGACCAGCACCACGCCGATCACCGCGACGACGATGCCGACGATGGCGCAGCCGGACAGGCCCGGTTTGGCAGGGGGCGTGGATATGACCGGGGCGGCCGGGGGCAGGTGCTGCACCGGCGGCGGCAATGGCGGCGCGGCGGGGCCGGCGGAAGACGGCGTGGCCTCGTCCAGCCCCAGCTCGGCGGCGAAGTTGCGCAGCGGCTGCCAGTCGCCGGCACCTTCGCGCCAGACCAGGGTATCGCCGACGATGCGGTCGGAACGGAACAGTTCGACGATGTTTTCGGCAGGCAGCGGGCCGCGGCGTTCGCGGTTGTCGTCGGCGTAAAACCACTGGCTCACGGGGGATTCCTTTGGTGTCAGTGCCGGGTTTTCCCTTCTCCCTTCGGGAGAAGGTGCCCCGAAGGGGCGGATGAGGGTACGAGCGAAGCCTCAAGGAGTTGGGTGCTGCGAGGCTTCGCCCGCACCCTCACCCCAACCCCTCTCCCGGTGAGAGAGGGGCTTCAGGTTGTTTCAGTGCAGGGGTTCGGGTTCGTCGACGAACATCTGGGTTTCCATCCAGGCGTAGGCGGCTTCCGCGCCGGGCTGGTTGAACAGCACCATCAAGACCACCCACTTCAGGTCGTCCAGGTCCAGCTCGTCCTGGTCCAGCGCCATCGCCCGGTCCAGCACCAGCTCACGCTGGTCGGCGTCGAGGATGCCCTGCTGTTCGAGGAACAGCAGGAAGCCGCGGCATTCCACGTCCAGCTTGTCCAGCTCGGCGCCGTGGAAGATGCGCACCGGCCCGGCGACATGTGGCCGGGCCACGGCCGGGCGTTGTTCGGCCAGGGCGTCGAGCCAGTCGAAGGCCTTGTTGATCTCGGTCGGGCTGAAGCCGGCCTGGATCAGCCCGGTCTGCAGGGAATCGCGGTCGCGGACCGGGTCGGCATCCTCGCTGAAATAGTGTTCGAACAGGTACAGCAGGACGTCCAGGATGCTCTCTTTCATTGCCCTCGGCCTGCGCCAACGGCGCTGTGGAGGTGAAGAACCTCAGATACGGGTATAGCGGCCGTGGGCGGCCGATACCTTACCTTCCAGTTCCATGACCAGCAGCATGGAGGACAGGCTGGCGGCCGTCAATCCGGTGCGTTCGATCAATGAATCCATACCGGTTGGGTCGTGACCCAGCGCTTGCCACAAGCGCTGGTAGTCCGGGTCCGGTGGGGGTGGGGCCGGAAGCGGTGCTTCCGGGTCGCTTTGGATGGGGGCGTGCAACCGCTTTTGCAAGGCGCCGGCCAGTTCCCCGGCCAGGTTGGCCACGTCGTCGAGAACGTCCCCGGTGCCTGTCACCAGCGTTGCACCATCGCGGATCAGGCGGTGGCAGCCGCGTGCCATCGGGTTGTGGATGGAGCCGGGCACGGCGAACACCTCGCGCCCGGCCTCGGCGGCGAGCCGGGCGGTGATCAGCGCGCCGGACCGCTCGGCGGCCTCGATCACCAGCGTGCCCAGCGTCAACGCGGCCAGCAGCCGGTTGCGCGCGGGGAACTGGCCGCTGCGCGGTGGCGTGCCCGGCGGGTATTCGCTGACCACCGCACCGTTGGCGGCCACCTGCTCCTGCAGCGGCCGGTGGTGGCGTGGGTAGGCGATGTCCGGGCCGGTGCCGATCACCGCGAAGGTGCCGCCGTCGCCGGTCAGGGCGGTCTGGTGGGCGATGGCGTCCACGCCGGCGGCCAGACCGCTGCCGATGGTGATGCCGGCGGCGGCCAGCGCGGCGGCGAATTCGCGCGCGTTGTCGCGGCCACCGGCGCTGGGGTTGCGGCTGCCGACCACCGCAACCGCCGGCCGCCACAGGCGGGTCGGGTCGCCATCGACGAACAGCGCCGGTGGCGGATTGGGGCTGTCGCGCAACAGGGGGGGATAGTCGGGATCGTGCCAGCCCAGCAGGTGGTGGCGCGGGTGCTGCAGCCAGCATTGCGCCCGTTCCAGCGCGGCGGCGTCGGGCGTGGCGAGGGCGCGGCATTGGCCGGGCGTGCAGCCGGCTTCGCGCCATGCGGTGGCAGTAGCCGAAAGGGCATGGGTGGCGTCGCCGCATTGGTCGAGCAACGTGCGCAACGGCCGCAGCGGGCCGCCGGACAGGGCCAGCACCAGCAATGCATCGGTGTCGCCGGGGACGAGGGAAGCCATCGGCCGATGCTGGCGTGGATACGACGACGGCGCCCTGGGGCGCCGTCGTGATGCTGCGTGGGGTTTTGCCGCGACGCCTTACTGCGCGTCGGGATGCTTGAGCTTGTAACCAACGCGGGCCGGCTTGGTGCCTTCCATCACCAGCGCGTAGCTGACCTTGTCGAAGGTGCGGAACACCATCGCGTGGGCAGCGTATTCGTCCGGCATCGCCACGCGGCCGGCGCCATGCTTGAGGGCGTCGTCGGCGCGCGAGCTGGCCATGCCGGCGACCTGGTCGTTGACGTGGCGGCCGCTGCGCCAGATGGAGAACACGGTGCCGTTGTCGATGCCGTCGCGGGCGCCGGCGGAGATGGCGATGACGTCGCGAGGGCCGCCGGAGGTGAAGGTGTCGGTCACCGCCAGCACGCGGATGTCGCCGTCGGCAAGCGTGGTGTTCGGCGCGTGCGGGATGAACTGCAGGTCGTAGGGCTGGGCCTGCACCGGCACCAGCCGGTCGCCGGCGCGCACCTCGCGGCCGCTGTCCTCCAGCAGCAGGGTGGCGACCCCGGCCTCGCCCGCGGCCACGTGGGTCACGCTGCCGAGGTTGACCTGGGCCAGTTCGTAGCCGAGCAGTTCGCTGCGGTCGCTGCTGGCGACGTAGCTCTTCCACAGGTTGCCGCTGAACCGGGTGGCGTCGCCGCGGGCGTCGAGGTCGTCGCTGGGCTTGGGCTGGCCGTAGCGCACGGTCGGGCGCACCACCATGTAGCGCTGGCCGGGCTGGGTGTCGGGCAACCCACGCACGTAGGCCTGCTGGCCGGCGCTGGCGCGCAGGCGGCTGTCTTCCAGGCTGACCACGTAGGGCAGCTCCTTGAAGCTGTCGACGATGTTCAGGTTCTTCAGGAACGGTTCAACCGCCGACAGCGGCACCGCATTGATCGGTGCGTCCTGGCGCGGGCCCGGCTCGACCTGCCCCTGCGGCGTCACCCGATCGAGGTAGGCCAGGCTCAGGACGTCGCCCGGATAGATCAGGTGCGGGTTCTGGACCTGCGGGTTGGCCTGCCATATTTCCGGCCAAAGCCACGGCTTCTTCAGGAAACGGGCGGCGATGTCCCACAGCGTGTCACCCTTCTTGACCACGTAGGTCTCGGGATGGGTGCCATTGGCTTCCACCGCCACGGCATAGGTCGTGACGGTCAGCAACGCGACGGCGGCGACCGTACGGAGTTGTTTCAGCATGATTGCGATCTGCCTGATTCCCCAACAGGTTCGCGCACTATAGTGCAGAACCCGGGGCGCCGGGCAAGCGCAGGCGCTAGAATTGGGACGTCCTGCCGAATTGCACGGCACAACCCCCATATCGGTAGCCCTTCATGGCCCTTTTGCCCATTCTCGAATTCCCCGACCCGCGCCTGCGTACCAAGGCCGCGCCGGTCGATGCCGCCGAGGTGACCACCCCGGCCTTCCAGCAACTGCTCGACGACATGTTCCAGACCATGTACGACGCGCCGGGCATCGGCCTGGCCGCCAGCCAGGTGGACGTGCACAAGCGCTTCATGGTCATCGACGTCAGCGAGGAGCACGATGCGCCGCAGGTGTTCATCAACCCGCGCATCGTCAACGCCAGCGAAGGCGGCCGCGTCTACCAGGAGGGTTGCCTGTCGGTGCCCGGCATCTTCGCCGACGTGACCCGCGCCGATGCCATCGTCGTGCGCTTCCTCGACCGCACGGGCACCGAGCAGGAACTGGCGGCCGATGGCCTGCTGGCCACCTGCATCCAGCACGAGATGGACCACCTGGACGGCAAGCTGTTCATCGACTACCTGTCCCCGCTCAAGCGCGAGATGGTGCGCAAGAAGCTGGCCAAGCAGCGCAAGCACGTGGCCTGACCGCCGGGAACGGGGAATCGGGGAACAGGGAATGATGTTTCCCTGAGCCCGGTCGGCCGCTGCGGTTCCCCATAGCCATTGGTTGCGCGCGACCGGGGGCGTCCGCGCCGTACCGTGGCGGCCCACGTGCACTTTCATTCCCCGTTCCCTGTTCCCCCATTCCCCGATCCATCACCATGAAAATCGTCTTCGCCGGTACGCCGGAATTCGCCGTTGCCTCGTTGGGCGCGGCCGCCCGCCAGCACGAGGTGGTGGCCGTCTACACCCAGCCCGACCGCCCGGCCGGCCGTGGCCGCGGGCTGATGCCCTCGCCGGTCAAGCTCGACGCGATCGCCCGCGGCATCCCGGTGTTCCAGCCGGAAACATTGAAGACGCCCGAGGCGCAGCAGCAACTGCGCGATTTGCAACCGGACCTGATGGTGGTGGTGGCCTATGGCCTGATCCTGCCGAAGGCGGTGTTGGCCATTCCCACCCACGGCTGCTGGAACGTGCATGCCTCGCTGCTGCCGCGCTGGCGCGGCGCGGCGCCGATCCAGCGCGCGATCGAAGCCGGCGATGCCGAAACCGGCGTCTGCCTGATGCAGATGGAGGCCGGCCTCGATACCGGCCCGGTGCTGCTGAGCCAGCGCACGCCGATTGCCGATACCGATACTGGCGGGCTGCTGCATGACCGCCTCGCGGCGCTGGGCGCGCAGGTGCTGTCCGACGGTCTGGGCCTGCTGCGCGCCGGGTTGAAGCCGGTGGCGCACCCGCAGCCGGCCGAAGGGGTCACCTACGCGCACAAGCTGGACAAGGCCGAGGCCAAGCTGGACTGGGCGCAGGATGCCACCGCACTGGCGCGCAAGGTGCGCGCCTTCAACCCGTGGCCGGTGGCCGAAGCCATGCTGGCCGGCGAGCGCGTGCGCATCCACGGCGCGGTGGCCCTCGACGACAACCGCGGCAAGGCGCCGGGCACGGTGCTCGGTGCTTCGCGCGACGGCATCGACATCGCCTGCGGGCAGGGCGCGCTACGCCTGCGCGTGGTGCAGCGCGAGGGCGGCAAGGCGATCACCGCCGCCGACTACCTCAACGCACGCCGCGACCTGCAGGCCGGGAGCTGAGCGCATGGCGGGAACAGCAACCGGCCCCCGGGATGGCGGCGCCGCCCGCGTGCCCGGCGTGCAGACGCGGATGCTGGCGGCGAAGGTGCTGGCCGCGGTCGTCGGTCGTGGGCGTTCGCTGAAGGCCGAACTCGCGGCTACCCTGCCGAAACTGGCCGACAGCCGCGACCGTGCGCTGCTCGAAGCCATCTGCTTCGCCGCCCTGCGCCGCCGCAACGTCTACGAGCAGGCGCTGCAGCGCTGGTTGCAGAAGCCGCTGGGGTCGCGCGATGCCGACCTGATGGGCCTGCTGCTGGCCGGCTTTGCCCAGCTCGACGCGCTGGCGCTGCCGGCGCATGCGGCGTTGTCGGCCACGGTCGAGGCAGCGCGCGCGCTGGGCCGCGAGCGGCAGGCCGGGCTGGTCAACGCGGTACTGCGCCGTGCCCAGCGCGAAGGCTTTCCCCCCGCACGCGCCGAGGACGCGTGGCCGCAGTGGCTGCTGCGGCAGGTGCGACAGGACTGGCCGCAGCAGGCCGACGACGTCCTTGCCGCCAGCCTGCAGCCGGCGCCGCTGTGGCTGCGGGTCAACCGCCAGCGGTATTCGCGCGATGCCTATCTGCAGTTGCTGCGCGAAGCGGACATCGCCGCCGAGGCTTCGCCGCTGGCCGCCGACGCCATCCGGCTGCAGGTGCCGGTGGCGGTGAACGGCCTGCCGGGCTTCGCGCAGGGCGCGGTGTCGGTGCAGGACCTGTCCGCGCAGCAGGTGGCCGACGCGCTGGCGCCGGCGGCTGGCGCGCACGTGCTGGATGCCTGCGCGGCGCCCGGCGGCAAGTCGGCGCACCTGCTCGAACGCGACCCGACGCTGCGCCTGCTGGCGCTGGACGTGGATGCGCGGCGCCTGCAGCGCATCGGCGAAACCTTCGCGCGCACCGGCGTGGGCGCCCATGCCCGGGTGCAGGCCGCCGACGCCGCCGATACCGCCGCATGGTGGGATGGCGAACCGTTCGACGCGGTGCTGCTGGACGCGCCGTGCTCGGCCACCGGCATCGTCCGCCGCCAGCCCGACGTGCTGCTGCACCGCCGCGCCGCGGACATCGATGCGCTGGTGGCGCTGCAGGCACGCCTGCTGGATGCGCTGTGGCAGGTGCTGCGCCCGGGTGGCGTGCTGCTGTATTCGACCTGCTCGATCCTGCGCCGCGAGAACCAGCAGCAGGTGGCGGCGTTCCTCGCGCGGACGCCGGATGCGCGCATCGACGCCCTGCCGGAAGCCTTCGGCCATGATGACGCGGGAAGCCGGCAGCGGCTCCCCGGCGAGCAGGATGGCGACGGGTTCTTCCAGGCGAGGTTGTTGAAGCGGCACTGAGCCTGCCGCGCTGCAGGTGGTTTTCATGGTGTTCGGCGGTGGGTTGGCGGTCAGGCTCCTGTCCGCATGCCCGCTATCATTTCGGCCTTGATGCCGGGGAAAGGACGGCCCGCCGTGAGGGACGGTTCACCGCGCAGGAGTCAATGCGTACCAATGAGTCTGCTCCCGCCACCGCCCATTGTTCCCGACGCCCCCGGCCGGCGTTGGCGGCTGCTGCACCTGATCGCGACATCGGCGCTGTTCCTGTTGCCGGCCCTCGTGCTCAGCCTGCCCGCGAACCTGCTGCCGTTCGGCCTGCTGCTGGTGGTCACCAGCCTGTTCGGGATCGACTACCTGTGGCATGCCCGCCTGCCGGTGAAACCCGTCGTGCGCCTGCTGCTGGGGTTGGCGGTGGTGGTCGTGGCGCTGGGCATGGTGTCGGCCTGGGGCAGTGACCGCTCCGTGCGCGAGGTGGACAAGGTCTCCCGCTTCCTGGTCATGCCGTGGGCGGCGCTGTGGGTATGTGCGTTGCGACCATCCAGGCAGGCCTTGTGGTGGGGAGCGTGGGCAGGGTTGTTCGCCACACTGGCGATAGCGGTGGCCCAGGTGGTCGGTGGCCAGGCGCGTGCCGAGGCGTGGACCAATGCCATCGTGCTGGCCGACGTCTCGCTGGTGCTGATGGTCCTGCTGGTGTTCTGCCGTACGCCCGGCCGTTGGGGCTGGATCGTGGCCGGCATGGCCGCAGGAGGCTGCGTGATCCTGCTCAGCGGCAGCCGTGGCGCATGGCCGGCGATGCTGGCGTTGCTGCTGGCGCTGGTGTTCTCGTTGCGCTGGGGTCGGGGGCACGTCCGCCTGGCGATGCTGTCGGGCCTGGTGCTGGCCGCCGCCGTGCTGTTGCTGGCGGTACCCGGGCTGCGCGAGCAGACCCGGCTGGACGAGCTGCACAGCGATGTCCAGCGGCTGGAACGGGGAGACATGAATTCCTCGGCCGGTGCCCGCCTGGAACTGCTGAACGTGGCCTGGGATACCTTCCGCGAACGGCCGTGGACCGGGATCGGCATTGGCCATTTCGACAAGGCCATGCAGCGCCTGCCCGATTGCATGCGGCGGGTGAGCGGAAGCGAATCACGCTGCCATCTGGGGCATGCCCACAATGATGTCGCCGAGTGGGCGTCCACCCAGGGCATCCCCGGCCTGCTGTTGCTGCTGGCGGTGTATGGCCTGCCGTTGTGGCTGTTCGTCCGCCTGCACCGGCGCAGCGGCGAGGACGGCTTCCGTGGCCCGGCCGCGGCCGGGGTGATGCTGGTGGTCGCCTATGCGCTGTGCGGCCTGACCCAGTCGATGTTCGCCCACCAGATCACCACGGCCACGTACGCCACGCTGGTGGGGGTGTTGTGCGGCCTGTCGCTGGTCGAGGCCGCCGGGCGCAGGCTCAGGACTGAGTGCGCGGCGGGTCGGCCAGGGGCTGCCCGTTCTGCAGCAACCACAGCATGATGGTTTTCTGCCGCACGTAGTTGGCGCTGACGAAGGCTTCGATCAGTCCCGGCCAGCCGTCCAGGAAGCCGCGCTTGAATACGTAGCTGCGGAAGAAGCGCCAGGCGGGCGCCGCGACCAGCTTGCCCAGGCTGGCGCGCTTGCCGCGGCTGAACTCGTATTCGGCCATCATCCTCGCGTATTTCTGCTTCTTGTCCAGCAATTGCAGGAAGCTGCGGTAGGGATGGTGCAGCAGGTCGCCCGGGAGCAGGGCGACCGGGCCATCCACCGTCACCGCCTCGTGTATCTCGCGGTCGCCGTGCCAGCCGCCGTGGCGGCGGTCGAACAGCCGCAGCACGCGGTCGGGGTAGGCGGTGCCGTGGCGCAGGAAGCGGCCGAAGTATTCCGAGCAGCGTGCGAAGCGGTAGCCGTTGCCGCGCGCGAAACCGGCACGGCGTTCGGCCTCGATGGCCGCGCGGAGCGTGGCGTCGATGCGTTCGTCCGCGTCCAGACACAGGACCCAGTCGTGGCTGGCCTGCGCCACGCAGAACGCCTTCTGGCTGCGGAAGCCATCGAAGGTGCGCTGCAGCACGCGCGCGCCGGCCGCTTCGGCGATGGCCACCGTGGCATCGCTGGAAAATGAGTCCACCACCACGATCTCGTCGCAGAATGCCAGCGAGGCCAGGCAGTCGCCGATCCGGTCGGCTTCGTTGAAGGCGATGATGCAGGCCGACAGGCGCGCGGGGGACGGCGAAGCGGACGGGCTCGGCATGAGGTGGTGGAATGGCGGCAACCGGGAGCAAAGCCTAGCAGCGACGTGCCGCACGGGCGATGCGATAATCGGCGTGTATCCGGGATATCCAGGGAGCCGCCACGTGCCACGCCACTATCTGCTGTATGGGTCCGAGCGCTATGCGCTGGCCATCCTGCGCCCGTTGCAGGCGGCGATCCGTGCGCGTGGCGACGAGGCGGCGTGGTTCTTCGATGGCCCCGGCGCGGAAGACCTCGCCGCCGACGAGACCCTACTCAGCGTGCAGCAGGTACGCGACTGGAACCCCTGCGCGGTGATCACCTCGTCGAACGCGGTGCCGCATTTCTTCCCGGGCGTGAAGGTGGAGACCTTCCACGGTTTCGATGCGGGCAAGCCGCGCCACATCTACATCCGCGGTTTCTTCGACCTGTACTGCACCACCGGGCCGCGCGATACCGCCGCGTTCACGGCGTTGTCGGAGAAGCTGGGGCACTTCTCGGTGGTCGAAACCGGGTTCCCGAAGATCGACCCGTTCATGAGCCAGCTGCACGATGAGCCGGAGCCGGTCCGCGAGCCGCCGGTGATCCTGTACCACTCCACGTTCTCGCCCTCGTGGAGCGCGGCCGGCATCCTGCATGACGAGATCCAGCGCCTGTCGCGGACCGGCGAGTGGCGCTGGATCGTCACCTTCCACCCGAAGATGGACCCGGAGATGGTGGCCAGGTACCGCGCGCTGGAAAACGACTACCTGCGCTTCGCCGACGACGACAACATCCTGGACCTGTTCCCGCAGGTCGACATGATGTGCTCGGATACCTCCTCGGCGCTCAACGAGTTCCTGCTGACCTACAAGCCGGTCGTCACCTTCAAGAACCGCCGCCCGGGCCCGCAGTTGATCGACATCGACGACCCGGCGCAGTTCGAGGGTGCCATCCGCACCGCCCTGTCGCGGCCGCCGGAACTGATGGCCGCGGTGCGCCGGTTCGCCGACCAGCTGCACCCGTACCGCGACGGCAGGTCCAGCGAACGCATCCTGCAGGCCATCGACGATTTCATCGCCGCCGGCGCGCGCAACCGCAAGCCCAAGCCGATGAACCTGTGGCGCAAGCTCAAGATCCGCAGGCGCATCGGCTATTGGGGCCCGGCGCGGCGCTGAAGGCGGGCCGCTATGCCCTCGATGCTTCGTGCCTGCATGCCGCCGTCGGGTACGTAGCCCCGACCTACTGGCTGGTCACGGGGACGGCCCCGTGCCGGGCAAGCCCGGCAGCTACGCCGCGGTGGTGGCGTTCGCTCACCAGCGCAACCGCCGCCGCGCCATCTCCTTGCCGAGCCGTTCCATCAGTTCGCGCGCCTGCGCTTCTTCGAGGAAGCGCAGCCGCAGCGGCTGCGCGCCGAAGGCGCCGGCGGTATCGAGGGTGAGCGTGGCGGTGCCGAAGCGGTGGTCCAGCGGTGAACGGTCCAGCCGCAGCGCCTGCAGCTTGTCCAGTTCGGCGATGCGCCACCAGCGGCTCCACCAGCCGCCGCGCACCGCCACCCGTCGCGCATCGATGCTGTAGGCCATGCGCGTGACCTGGCGGTGCGCGTTGAACAGCGACCACGGCAGCCACAGCAGCGGCAGCAGGCCCCAGCCGCCGAAACGCAGGCAGGCGAGGGTCGTCGCCACGCCGGTGACGAACAGCGCGGGCAGGCACAGTCGCCACCAGCCGCGGGTGGATACCGCCTGCCAGTGCGTCGGCGGCCACTGCACGCCGGGCAGCAGCTGTTGCAGCAGCGCATCGCAGGACGCCGGCGGTGCCAGCGGCACCAGTTCCTTCAGCGCCCGCCCGTCCTGCTCCCCGGTGCCGCCGCCGGCGATGTCCACGCGCAGCTGGCGACGCCGGAACAACCGGTGCAGCAGGCCTTCGCGCAGCGTCCAGGCCTGGATGCGGCGCCGGGCGACGCTGCTGCGCAAGCGGGTGAGCAGGCCGCGCTCCACGGTCAGGCGCCGCTCCTGCTCGCTCAGGCGGAAGCCGTGGTACTGCACGATCGCCAGCGCGATGGACAACAGCCGCATCAGCACCAGTGCGAGCAGCAGCAGGAGCAGGCCGCCGGCAAGCAGCGTCGGCGTAGCCAGCTGCAGTCCGCTGGCGTAGCCGAAGGCCTGGCGGCCCTGTTCGCGGATGAAGTCCTCGACCAGCTCGCGCGGGAACATCTGCCAGGCGGCGCCGACCAGCGCGGCCATCACCACCATCGCACGGTTGGAAATCAGCCCCTGCCGCACCAGCTCGGGCAACGGCAGCGTCAGCAGCACTTCGCTGGCCGGTTCGGCCGGGGCCTCGCCTGTGGCCGTGGCATGGCTGCCGTGGCGGATCAGCCGTTCCAGTTCCAGCGCCTGTTGCAGCCGCAGCACCCGCATCTCCGCCTCGGGCTTGCTGCCGGCCGCCGATTCCAGGCGCAGTTCGGCCACGCCGAACAGGCGGTGCAGCAGGTTCTGGTGGACGACGACGTTGTGGATGCGCGCGAACGGGATTTCGCGCCGGGTGCGTTCGAGGACGCCGCTGCGGATGACCAGCGCGTCGCGGCCGATGCGGTACCGGTAGGTCAGGTATTGCAGCAGCGCGCTGGCGACCAGTGCCACCACCACCGCCAGCGTGACCAGTTGGAATGGCCATTGGCCGTCCTCGCGGCGGCTGCCGAAGAACAGCAGCGCCACCAGCGGCAGCAGGAACTGCTGCACCTGCTGCTGCAACGCGAACAGCCACGACCACGGGTGCAGCCGCTGCTCCTGTCCTTCCGCCGGTGGCCCGGGGTGGTTCACAGCGCGTCGTCGTGGTCGAGCTGGCGTGCGAGCCGGTCGCGCAGGCGTTCGGCGTCGGCCTGTTCCAGCCCGGCGATGGCCACGGTGTTCATGCGGGTGCCGGCGGTATGCACGACCAGCGTCGCCAGCCCGGCGGCGCGTTGCAGCGGGCCGCGGCGCAGGTCCAGGTGCTGTACGCGCGATACCGGGACATGGCTTTCGCTGTGCCACAGGTGGCCGCGGCGCACGGCCAGCGCCTGCGCGTCCAGCTGCCAGAACGTGCGCCGGTGCCGGCGCCAGCCGAACCATGCGCCAATCAGGGCACCGACGGCGATGCCGGCAAGAATGGCCAGCAACGCCTGCGGAAGCCGCAGCACCAGCATCAGCAGGGCGCAGGCCATGCCCAGCATCAGCGCCATGCCCAGTCCGCTGCCGGCGGCGGCGAACAACGCGCCGCGCGCCGGCAGCGGTTGCCAGGGGGCGTCGGGGGGGGGCGGGAGTTCGGGTGGGTGCATGGGGCTGCGGGAGGAACGAGTGGGGAGGAACGAGGAACGAGTAGAAGCGGGTTCGCGGCGTGAAGCAACCGCAATCAAAAAGGTTGTTCGCCCGATGGCGGGGAGCCGCTTCGCGCGATGCCAAGGGTGTGCCATCTCTTGTAGAGCGGGGCTTGCCCCGCTGAGGCTCAGCCGGGAATGCCTCAGCGGGGCAAGCCCCGCTCTACGGAACATCTGCGTGCCTGCCCCGCAATCGGGCGAACCATCAGAATGCCACCATCAAGCAGGAGCCCATCATTCCCGCGAAGGTGAAAACGAAGGATTCGGGAAAAGGCGACGAACAAAGGCGGCCGACGCTTGCGGCAATCGCTGTTGCCTTTGCTCGTTCCTCTCCACTCGTTCCTGCCTCACTGCGCGGCCATGATCAGCGCGTCCACGTCCAGGTGGTGGCCGGCGCGCGTGGCCTTGGTGCGCAGGTAGTGCTCGTTTTCGGCGGTGATCTCGCCGGTCACCGGCACGCAGCCGAGCACCTCGATGCCGGCGTTGCGCAGGTGCTGCACCTTGGTCGGGTTGTTGGTCAGCAACTGGATGCGCTGCACACCGAGCGCGCGCAGCATCGCCACCGCGCTGCCGTAGCGGCGCTCGTCGGCGCCGAAGCCGAGCTGGGCGTCGGCGTCGATGGTGTCCAGGCCCTCGTGCTGGTAGCCGTAGGCGCGCATCTTGGCGGCGATGCCGGTGCCGCGGCCTTCCTGGTCCAGGTACAGCAGGATGCCGCCGCCCAGTTCCTTGAGCGTGCGCAGGCCGCGCCGCAGCTGGTCGCCGCAGTCGCACTTGAGCGAGCCGAACAGGTCGCCGGTCAGGCACGAGGAATGCACGCGCACCGGCACGGCGCCGGCCATGTCCGGGGTGCCGACGATCACCGCCACCTGGTCGCGCTGGGCCACGCCGCCGCGGAACACGGCGAACTCGGTCATGCCGATGTCGCGCAGCGGCACCGGCGAGCGGGTGACCAGCTCGTAGTCCTGCCCGGCCTGGGTGGCGCCGCTGCGCAGGTCGGCCAGCGCCAGTTGCAGGCAGCCGTCGAACGGCGTCGCGCCGGCCGGCAGTTCCACCGATATCAGCGCGGGCAGCAGTAGGCCCAGGCGCGCGATTTCGGTGGCGGCGTCGTCGAGGTCGTCGCCTTCGTGCAGGCCGTCCTGCGGTGCGGTCGCGTCGCGCAGCCATGCCAGGGCCGGCAGTTGCGCGAAGTCGTGCCCGGCCAGCGCGATGCGGATGCCGTGCGCGGTATCCAGCCCCAGCGTGCGGGCACGCGGGGCGGTCAGGAACAGGTAGTGCCGCCCATCGGCCGCCGCGGCGAAGGCGGCGTAGCCGGCCGGGGAAGCGCTGTCCAGCGCCAGCGTGGCCAGCCGCCGTTGGCCGCCGGTGACCACCACCGGCCGCCCGGCGCGCAGCTCGGCGGCGGCGCGCTCGCAGCGGATGGCAGCGGTTTCGCCGAAGGTGCGGGAGGCTTGGGAGGGGAGCGAGGCGTTCATCGTGAACCTGATGGGGGCCGCCGGCCGGGGATTCAATCGCCGTGGCGGGTGGAACGGTGTGTGGCGCGCGGGCTCAGTGCGGATGCCGCGCGGTGGCGTAGGGGTTGGCTTCGCCGCTGCCGGGTGGGCGCAGGCTGTAGCGCTTGTAGGTCCATTGGTACTGCGCCGGGTCGCGCCGGGCGATGCGCTCGACGCCGGTATTGAGGGCCGTGGCGGCGGTTTGCGGGTCGGGGTCGGCGATCCGTTTCGGCGCCGGCTCCACGTGCAGGGCGAACTGCAGGCCGGGTCCGGTGCGTTCGCACCAGGCGCAGAGCACGGTGGCGCCGGTGCGCTCGGCCAGCCGGTTGACCAGGGTCATGGTCAGCGCCTGCACGCCGAAGAACGGCACGAACACGCCGTCGCCGTTCTTCGGCTGCTGGTCGGGCAGGATGGCGACCGTGCCGCCGTCCTTGAGCACCTTGAACAGCTGCCGCACCGCCGCGCCTTCGGCGCGCACCTGGCGCACGTTGTCGCCGCCACGGGCCAGCTGCAGGAAGGCGTTGCCGGCGGGACTTTCGGGCGGGGCATAGACGAAGGCGAACGGCCCGCGCGAGGCCAGCCACTGGTTCAGCAGCTCCCAGTTGCCGTAGTGCGGGGCGACCACGATCACCCCCTTGCCGGAGGCCCGCGCCGCGTCGTACAGCGCCTGGCCGTGGCGCTCGCGCAGGTGGCGGGCAAGGTTGGCGGCGGGGGCGTGGGTCCACAGGTACAGCGTTTCCAGCGTTTGCCGGGCGGTGCTGCGCAGCACGTCGCGGTGCAGTCGCGCGCGCTGCGCGGCGGACAGTTCCGGGTAGGCCAGCTCCAGGTTGCGGCGGGTCACCCGGCTTTCCCTCGCGTCGATGCGCCGCCACAGCCATGCCGCGGCATCGGCCAAGGCGCGCAGCCACGACCACGGCAGGCCGGTCAGCGCGGCGGCAAGGCGATGATAGAGGCGGGCGGTGGTTTCAGGTTTCATCCGTGCAAGTCTAGCGGCTGCGCCCGGATGCCATGATGGGCGGCCCATCCCGCAGGAGTGTCCATGCTTGCCTTGATCCAGCGTGTTGCCCAGGCGTCGGTCAGTGTCGACGAGGCGGTGGTCGGGCAGATCGGCCCGGGCCTGCTGGCGCTGGTCGGGGTCGAACCGGGAGATGACGAGGCGGCGCTGGCGCGGATGGCCGAGCGTCTGCTCGGTTACCGGGTTTTCGCCGACGATGCCGGCAGGATGAACCTTTCCCTGCGCGATACCGGTGGTGGTCTGTTGCTGGTCAGCCAGTTCACGCTGGCCGCCGACACCCGCTCGGGCATGCGGCCCGGCTTCACCAGCGCGGCGGCACCGGCCGAGGCTGAACGGATTTTCAACCGATTGGTGGCGATCTGCCGTGAAAAACACACCGCAGAGGTGGAAACCGGCCGTTTCGGTGCCCATATGGTGGTCAGCCTGGTCAACGATGGCCCGGTCACCTTCCTGCTCAAGGCCGGCGCCTGAACCGCCGCCCGTCGACCGTGACGCCCGTGAAACCACCGCACGGCAGGCGTCCCGCAGCGCTGGTATAATAGTAGGTTCTCTTCCTTACCCCCTGCCGGTGGCGCGAGCACTACATGGCCAACGAACGTCCTGCCCAGCAATCCGATATCAAGCAACTGATCAGCAAGGGCCTGGAACAGGGCTACCTGACCTACGCCGAAGTCAACGACCACCTGCCCGACGACATGGTCGACCCGGAGCAGATCGAGGACATCATCGGCCTGATCACCGGCATGGGCATCGACGTCCATGAAGTGGCGCCCGATGCCGACACCCTGAGCCTGAGCGACGGCAACACCGGCAACCGCGAGGTGGACGACACCGCCGCCGAGGAAGCCGCCGCTGCACTTACCGCACTGGATACCGAGGGTGGCCGCACCACCGACCCGGTGCGCATGTACATGCGCGAGATGGGCACGGTCGAGCTGCTGACCCGCGAGGGCGAGATCGCCATCGCCAAGCGCATCGAGGAAGGCCTGGGCCGGGTGCAGGCCGCGCTCGGCACGTTCCCGCCGGCCGTCGAGTCGGTGCTGGCCGACTACGAGCTGCACAAGGAAGGCAAGAAGCGCCTGGCCGAAGTGATCGTCGGCTTCAACGACCTGGCCGAGGAAGTGCCGGCGCCGGCCGCCGCCGCCGACAGCGACGACAGCAGCGACGACGGCGATTCGGAGGCCGACGAGGACGAGGACGAGGACGGCGGCGAGGAGGATACCGGCCCGACCGGTCCGGACCCGGCCGAAGTCGCCAGCCGCATGGAACAGCTGGCCAGCGACCTGGCCAAGTTCAAGAAGGCCCACGCCAAGGGCGACGCCAAGGCGCAGGCCAAGCTGCGCGAAGAGCTGTCGGCCACCTTCGTCACCCTCAAGCTGCCGCTGCCGCTGACCGACGTGCTGGTGCGCCAGCTGCGCGACACGATGGCGCAGGTCAAGGCGCAGGAACGCCGCGTGCTGCACCTGGCCACGGTCACCGCACGCATGCCGCGCAAGGACTTCATCCGCTCCTGGGAAGGCAACCAGACCAACCTGGAATGGGTGGAGGACGCGATCAAGCGCAAGCAGAAGTGGTCCTCGGCGCTGCGTGACGTCAAGGAGCAGATCATCTCCGAGCAGCAGTCCACGCTGGACGTGGAGAAGGCCGCGCACCTGAGCCTGGACGAGCTGAAGGAAATCAGCCGCGTCATGGCCTACGGCGAAGCCAAGGCGCGCAAGGCCAAGAAGGAAATGGTCGAGGCCAACCTGCGCCTGGTGATCTCGATTGCCAAGAAGTACACCAACCGCGGCCTGCAGTTCCTCGACCTGATCCAGGAAGGCAACATCGGCCTGATGAAGGCGGTGGACAAGTTCGAATACCGCCGCGGCTACAAGTTCTCGACCTACGCGACGTGGTGGATCCGCCAGGCCATCACCCGCTCGATCGCCGACCAGGCGCGCACCATCCGCATCCCGGTGCACATGATCGAGACGATCAACAAGCTCAACCGCATTTCCCGGCAGATGCTCCAGCAGTACGGCCGCGAGGCCACGCCGGAGGAGCTGGCCAAGGAAATGGACATGCCCGAGGACAAGATCCGCAAGGTGATGAAGATCGCCAAGGAGCCGATCTCGATGGAAACCCCGATCGGCGACGACGAGGATTCGCATCTGGGCGACTTCATCGAGGACACCAACGTGGAGTCCCCGATCGACAACACCACCAACATCAACCTGTCCGAGACCGTGCGCGACGTGCTGGCCGGGCTGACCCCGCGGGAAGCCAAGGTGCTGCGCATGCGCTTCGGCATCGACATGAACACCGACCACACGCTGGAAGAAGTGGGCAAGCAGTTCGACGTCACCCGCGAGCGCATCCGCCAGATCGAGGCCAAGGCGCTGCGCAAGCTGCGCCACCCGAGCCGCTCCGAGCAGCTGCGCAGCTTCCTCGACATCGAGTGATCCACCCGACCCGCGCCCGTCGCGGGAGCGGCAGGAAAGGCCCCGCGCAAGCGGGGCTTTTCCGTTTATGGAAGGTCGTACCACCTTCGCGGCAGCGGCGGATGGTATTTTCGACGCCTGCATTGGATCGGTCCAAAAGGGGCGGGTGATGACGGTCGGACAGGCGAAGTGGGGGTTGGCGCTGGCGCTGCTGGCGGGCGCGGCGGTGGCGGGCGACGGTGCCGGCGAGCGCGCGGTGGCGGCGGTGGACCCGTTCATCGGCACCGGCGGCGAAGGCCACACCTACCCCGGGGCGACGGTGCCGCACGGCATGATCCAGCTCAGCCCCGACACCCAAATCAAGTCGCGCAAGGAAGGCTATGGCTGGGCGGCCGGCTACCGCCATGACGACCACACCATCGTCGGCTTCTCGCACACCCACTTCTCCGGCACCGGCCACTCCGACCTCGGCGACGTGCTGCTGATGCCGATCGCCGGCGAGGTGAAGTACGAACGCGGCGATGCCGACAGGCCCGGCAGCGGCTACACCTCGCGCTTCCGCCACGAGGACGAGAAAGCGGAGCCGGGCTACTACGCCGTCACCCTGGACGACTACGGCGTGCGTGCCGAGCTGACCGCCAGCGCGCGCGTGGGCATGCACCGCTATGCCTTCCCGCAAGGCCAGCCGGCGCACGTGCTGGTCGACCTGCGCACCAGCATGTACGACTACCCCGGCAAGGTCCTGTGGTCGCGCCTGCGGCTGCGCGCGGACGGCACCGTCACCGGCTACCGCCAAACTCGCGGCTGGGCGCCCGGCCGCCAGCTGTATTTCGCCATGCGCTTCTCGCGGCCGCTGGCCGGGCATGCCTTCCACGATACCGAGGCCGACGTCGCCTACCGCGGCTTCCCGCCGCCGGCGGAGAAGGACCCGGCCGCGCGCGCGCAGATCGAAGGCCGGCAACTCGTCGGCAGCTTCGATTTCGGCGATGGAGGGCGCGAGCCGCTGCTGGTGAAGGTGTCGATCTCCCCGGTCAGCGAGGACAACGCCATCGCCAACCTCGACGCCGAAGCGCCCGGCTGGGATTTCGACGGCATGCGCGCCACCGCCCGCACGCAGTGGGCGCAGGCGCTGGCGGCGGTGGACGTGGATGCGCCGGCGCCACTGCGCACCAGCTTCTACACCGCGCTGTACCACAGCATGCTCGGCCCGACCCTGTTCATGGACAGCGACGGCCACTACCGCGGCCCGGACAACGCCGTGCACCAGGCAAAGGGCTGGACCCACTATTCGACCTTCTCGCTGTGGGACACCTACCGCGCGCTGCATCCGCTGATGACTCTGCTGCAACCGCCGCAGCGCAGCAGCGACATGGTCAACTCGCTGCTGGCCGCGCGCCGCGAAAGCCCTTACGGCATCCTGCCGGTCTGGTCGTTCCACGGCCTGGAGACGTGGTGCATGATCGGCTACCACGGCGTGCCGGTGATCGCCGACGCCTACATGAAGGGCATCGGCGGCTTCGATGCCGGCGAGGCGCTGGAGGCGATGGTCGCCAGCGCCGACTACGGCCCCTACGACGGCATCGCCCAGTACCGTGAGCTGGGCTGGGTGCCGATCGACGAGGAAGGCGAGGCGGCGAGCAAGACGCTGGAATACGCCTACGACGACTGGAGCATCGCGCGCATGGCCGCGGCGATGGGGCGCGAGGACGTCGCCGCCGAGTTCGCCAGGCGCGCCGGCAACTGGAAGAACGCCTTCGACCCCGCCACCGGCTTCATGCGCGCACGCAAGCGCGACGGCGGCTTCCGCGAGCCGTTCGATCCCGATGCCAGCGGCTACGGCAGCGACTACACCGAGGGCAACGCCTGGCAGTACTCGTGGTACGTGCCGCAGGACGTGGCCGGGCTAGCCGCCGCGCACGGCGGCGCGGACAAGCTGCTGCAACGGCTCGACGACGTGTTTGATGCGCAGGTGGACCCGGCGGTGTTCGAGCACATGGAGGACATCACCGGCCTGATCGGCTGGTACGCCCACGGCAACGAACCCAGCCACCACGTCGCCTACCTCTATGCCTATGCCGGCCAGCCGTGGCGCACCCAGGCGCGGCTCAAGCGGATCATGGACACCCAGTACGCGCCGCGCCCCGACGGACTGGCCGGCAACGACGACCTCGGCCAGATGTCGGCGTGGTACGTGTTCACCGCGCTGGGCTTCTACCCGGTCACGCCGGGCAGCAACGAGTACGTCATCGGCCGCCCGTTCCTGCCGCGCGCCACCTTGAACCTGCCCAATGGCGAACGCTTCACCATCGTCGCCGACGGCCTCGACGACGCCCATCCCTACATCGGCGGCGCCACCCTCGACGGCAAGCCGCTGGAGCGCGCGTTCCTGCGCCACGAGGAGATCATGGCCGGCGGCGAACTGCGCTTCACCATGCAGGCCGAACCCAACCGCCAATGGGGCACCGATCCGCGGATGCGTCCCTATTCGCAGTCCACCCACTGACGCCGGCGCAAGGCCGGCGGTGTGGTCGCCCGCGCCGGCCTCCACTACACTTGCGCCCCTGCACGCGGGCCTATAGCTCAACGGTTAGAGCAGAGGACTCATAATCCTTTGGTTCCAGGTTCGAATCCTGGTGGGCCCACCATCTGCTGATCCGACCACGTCCAGATCAGTCCGAATATCCTAGCAAAGTGGCTGTGCTCCGTGGCTTTCGTGTCCGGCCGGGTCCGGTGGTGTGCACCCCCATCCGGCTGGAACGTGAGTAACGGTGCGAGTAAGATGGCCGGAAGGTCTTCGCTTACTCACATACCGGTTACTCACAGCCATGTTGACGGACACCAAGCTGCGCAGCCTCAAGCCCCAGGGCAAGGTCTATCGCGTCGCCGACGCCAATGGGCTGTGCGTCGAGGTGAGGCCTTCTGGAGCCAGGATCTGGCGTTATCGGTACCGGTTCGCCGGCAAGGCGAACATGCTGACCATCGGCGACTACCCGGCGGTTTCCCTGGCAGAAGCTCGCGCCGAGCGGGACAAGGCCCGGGCCCAGCTCAAGAAGGGCATGGACCCGGCTCTCGTGGTGAAGATCGAGCGGGCGGCACAGGAGGAAGAGGCCGGCAATACCTTTGGCGCGCTTGCTAAGGAACTGGTGGCGCAACGGGCCAAGAAGCTGACCCCCGGGTCAGTCGTACGGGAGCGCCGGATGCTGGAGCGCGACCTGGGAAGCATCGCTGATCTGCCCGTTCGGAGCGTGACTGCGCCAATCCTGCTGAAAGCCCTCCGGAAGATCGAGGCCCGTGGAGCGGTTGAGACGGCACATCGGGCTCGCGCCGCCGCGGGCATGGTCTTTCGCTATGCCATCGCCACCGGCCGTGCAGAGAACAACCCCGCCCTGAGTCTTGCCGGTGCGCTGACCCCTACGAAAACCAAGCACTTCTCCAGCCTGACGGAGCCGGGGGAGGTGGCGAAGCTTCTCAAGGCCATCTACGGCTACCAGGGGTCGCCGATCGTGTCCGCTGCGCTCAAGCTCTCGGCGCTCCTATTCGTCAGGCCGGGCGAGCTCCGTGCGGCGCGCTGGGAGGATATCGATCTGGATGCTGCTGAGTGGCGTTACATCACCAACAAGACCCAGACCCAGCACATCGTTCCTCTGGCTGGCCAGGTCGTCGAGCTCCTGGAGGATGTCCGGCCCTATGCAAGGAAAAGCCGGTACGTCTTTCCCAGCGTGCGCAGCATCCAGAAGCCAATCAGTGAGAACACGATCAACGCTGCTCTACGGAACCTCGGGTTCGATGGCGAGATGATGACTGCCCATGGATTTCGGGCCATGGCGCGAACCTTGCTGGACGAGGTGCTTGGGTTCAGGCCGGACTTCATCGAGCATCAGCTTGCCCATGCGGTGCGGGATCCGCTGGGGCGGGCGTACAACCGGACTACCCACCTGGGAGAGCGCAAGAAGATGATGCAGGCTTGGGCCAACTACCTGGACGAGCTAAGGCGTGGCACGTAGGCCTCGATCCATGGTTGAATTCATGCGTCGTCGCCAACTTTGCTCGGTGGGCGCGGATCTTGTCCGGTGCTTAGGCGGCCGCTTCCGACCCAAAGCGGACGTTAAACGAACTTCAGTCACAGGCTTGGCATGGGCCTGACGAGAAGAACAAGGTCTCGACCTAGCGCCCGAAAAGTCCGCGAAACCAGTTCTTGAATACACGAACCCGCTGCCAGCACATAAGAGCGCGGAAGTGAGCTTCGCGAGATGAAGTTGCCGGCGGTACGTAGCCTGCCGCCTGCAATCGCCGCGCCTCCTTCTTCATTCGCTGCCATTCGCCCTTCGATTTCAGGCCATCTACTCCGTCCATCAGTTCTGCCACTCCCTTGTAACTACTCGGGAGGACCATGTCGAGGTCACCGCAGTCGAGGTGAGCACCACTGCTAATGGGAGCGAGATCGTCAGATCCTTTGATCCATGAGCCGTGATCCTCATGTCTTCTGCGGAGGTGCCAGGCGAGCATGCCAGCAGCTTGAAGTGGAGCGAATGTTTTGTCGTCCTCGTATCTCGGTTTGCGCGCGATCAGTGCGCGTGCTTCTTTGGGAATGCTTTCCGCCATGTACTCAAAAAACAGATCAACCTCATCTTCGATTTCCGTCTGAGTGTCGAAGATGAACTCAATCTTGGTTGGAAGCTTATGTCTGGCGACGAACCGACAAACGGAGGAGACAATACCGAAGGTGCAGGAGAAATGTGCATTCCCTAGGCCCCGTGGGGCGATCGCCCTGAATGCCTCCCAATCAGCCGAACGACTCATTGAGTTATGAAAAGACATCGGCGCGAAGTGGTCGACGAGCGCCTTCAGGCGAGCTAGCTTTTGGCGGACCTCCTCGTGTGTCCAACCATAGAACTCCCCATCCCTGCTGTTTGCCTCACGCATCTTCAAGTAGTTAATGGGCTTCCCGGCCCGCAGTTCGGCCGCCCATGCGTCGGAAAACAATGCCCAGTTCTCGGCGGTAGAAACAAAGCCGGCCATGAACAACCTCCGGTCGCCCTTGTCGCTACCCGAGTCGTCAATCACAGCCTGGAGGCAAGTAAACGGTTCTCGCATTCCCAAAGCGTAGCCGTTGACGTCGCCAAGGGGCCACAGTCGAGGCCTCGAGTGCGGACCGGACGGCCATTATTATCGGGGCCATGAGTACAACCGACCCGACGGACCCTGACCTGCCTGGCGCTTCCCCAGGCCCCCAACGTTCCCCGACACCGCCCGGGGAAGGCGAACGACGAGCACAGCGTGGTTACACGCGGCAGTACGACGCCGCGGCCGCCGCCATTTATCACGGACTGGACCGCGGAGACCTACGCTGGATAGGCCTTGCAGATCGTTGTGCGGGAATCGCTGATGACGTCGTGTTGGGGTACGACGGTGATGTTGTGGGTCATCAGTTCAAGACTTCGCGAGACCCTGGAACCTTTCGCATCCGCACTCTACTTACGGGTGCGAATGGACTGCTACCCGGCTTGCTGGTCGCATGGGACGAACTCAGAGGCAGTTGTCCTGGACAGAACGTTCGCATCAGAGTGGTCGTGTCAGATGCGCCATCGGATAACGATGACGTGGGGGACGGAGCTGGATCTACGCGGCAGTTTGTCTCGCACTGGCAGTTGCATCCGTCGTGGAGCATAGCCGAGTGGCGAACCTCGCCATGGTGGCCGATTGTCGAGCACCTCCGGACGGCATCCAGTCTTGCAGAGCCAGAATTCGAAGAATTCTTTCGCCGATTGGAGCTGATTCATGGCGATCAGGCAGACTTTGCAACACGCTACGGCATTACGGCCCAGTCGCGACCACAGGTAGACTTGATCGCGCAACGATTGCCGAAGCTGGTCGCACGCGTTCCCGAGCAGGACCGATGGACGCGGGAGGAATTCCTCAGGGAAATGGGCTGGCGTGACACTGAGACGCGTCATCGCCATCAGTTCCCGATCGGCATTGCCGTGCAGCGCAATCCGACCTCGGAAATCCAGTTAAGACGAGCGCTGACCGCAACCCCCTCGGGCTACCTGTCGCTCGTCGGCCCACCGGGTTCGGGCAAATCGACTCTGCTCCAGATCGCGCTGGAATCCGAGCTGCAGTTGACTGTTGTCCGCTACCTTGCATTCGTGCCTGGAGCTGCTCAAGGAATCGGCCGCGCCGAAGCGGCCGACTTTCATGAGGATCTGATCGTTGGATTGAGGCGGACTGGCTTACCGGGCGTACGGTTTCGGCGAGAGTCGCCGCAAGACCGTCGAGAGGAATTCGAAGCCCTGCTGGCGGCGGCCGGTCAGCGATTTCAGGAGACGGGTGTTCGAACCCTTATCGTGGTGGACGGCCTGGATCACGTCCCACGCGAAGAGCGTCCTGAGCGATCGTTTCTTTCTGAACTCCCGCTGCCAGCCTCGGTTCCGCAGGGGGTCATCTTTCTACTCGGCACCCAGCGTCTGGACCTTCCCGGGGTCCCGCCTGCGGTTCGAGATCAGGCCGATACGGCGGCAAGACGCGTGGATATGGCCCCGCTTTCGCAGGCCGCGATTTCGTCAATGGCAGACGCCATGGGGTTGCCTGAGTCGGTGCCTAGATCGCGCCTTCGCGAGCTCGCCCACGGTCATCCGCTCGCCACGCACTACCTGATTCAGGCCTTGCTTTCGGCAGAAAACGAGCAAGCGAGAAACTCCATCCTAGATGATGGGTTCGAGTATGCGGGGGATATCGAAGCGTATTACGCGTCTGCTCTACGCGGGCTCGTCGACGACGATGAGGTCATGGACATCCTGGGTCTCGTCGCACTTGCCGAGGCGCCACTGGACTTAAGCCTCCTCGAGCACCTCTACTCACGGGCGGCGCTTGAAAAGGCATGGCGCGCCGCGCGTCACCTTCTGAAGCGTTCTCAAGGTGGCTGGTCGATTTTCCATAACAGCTTTCGGTTGTATGTCGCTCGCGTCCCTCGATTCCGGTTCGGTGAGCCGGATACCGGCTCTTCTTCGCGCCTCTACCGCCGACTTGTTGAGATTGCCGAGCAAGCGGGTCCTGATTCGCCGCAACGCTTCCTAAAGCTGCGCTATCTGATGAGGGTAGGCGAGCATGCGGACGTGCTCGCAGCTGCGACCCCCGCATCCTTTCGCGAGCAGTATCTGGCTGGTCGGTCGGCGTCCGACATTCAAGACGACATCAGGTTGGCCTTCAGTTCCCTCAAGTACATAAGGGATGCGACGGCTGCCTTCAACCTGATTCTTGCGTCCGACGAAATCTCTCGAAGGGCTTCTGCCTTCGAAGACGACCGCGAGACCATCAAAGCCCTGATTGCGTTGGGTCAGGTCGACGAGGCAGAAGCGCTCTTCGACGAGACAGGGGGCGATGGCTACGATGTCGTGGATGCTTGGCAGGACCAAGGAAACATTGAGCGCGCAAGGACGTTGTTCGAGCGCATCGAGCCATTGCACGACCTGGGCTCGGATTCCTCGATGAGCAGTCCGATGACCCGGCAGCGTGAGCTGCAGAAGTGGGCTGCACGCGCTGTCGATTTTCGCAGCTCCAGCGAGATCATGGCTGGTATCAACCGAATTGTTGAGATGGTTCGGCGCGAACGTGATCAATTCAATGACCCAGACGACCTAGGCTGGTCGATCCGTTGGGAGGCAGCGCTTGCCACGGTCACCTCAGATCCCTCGGCGGATATTGACGTGGTGATCGAAGCCTATGAGTTGGAACCATCTGTTCGCGCGACGATGCGGCTGGTTGCAGCTAGGCGCGCTCTTGAGGACGGCGTGCAGGAGCGCGCGACCTCAGCGATTGCTGAGATTGATGACGTCGCAACAGATGCTGCTGAGTTGGCCGAGGTGCCTCGCGGGTTGAGACGTGGCGTGTCACTAATTGCTGCGCGCAGCGGTGCCGTGGGAAGTGCGCAATCCTTAGCGGCCGGGTTGGCGGTTCCAGCCATCGCCGAAATGGACGACTCAACAGACTATGGACTTTCCAAGGACATCCCCCGGGCGGTCATAGAGCATGCCGAACTGGTAACCCTGCTCAATGAGGCTCTACCCACATCTTCCCCATCGAGTAAGCCTCAGCTCGTTCCGCTTCAGCAATTTGCGGAGCACGCTGGCATCCTGGCCGCCCGAAGCAGGCGCGATCCGCAAGGCATGCAGGCTGGTGAAGTTGCACAGGAGTGCGCAGCTTTCGTGCGCTACGTTTGTCGCACAGCTCCGGGTGGGGGTGGCGAATATTTCGTGATCGGCCAGCTGGACAGGGCGGCACCCGGAGTGCTGAGTTCGCTTTTGAAGACTGCGGCACGTATCAGCCGCGACGAATTCGCGCGAGCCATTGAAGCGGTAGACCGGATTCTCGGGGACCACCCGATGGTCCGTGGTCGCACGTTCTCTCTCGAGATGATGATCGCTAAGGCCGTCGCGAATCTGGGTCAGAACGCGGATGACGCGGATCGACGGCTGGATGGTTTGCTCGAGCGCCGCGACCAAGGGACGCCCGGTCAATTCCTGGAGAGCACCGCGCGCCTCGCCGAGGCCTTTGCGCGCGTAGGCCGTCCGGCACGCAGCCAAACCCTTCTGGTGGAGCAGCGAGCGCATACCTTGGGATATGCGCTGCGTGCCAAAAAAGACCCGCAGTACGCGTTCTGGATGACTTTATTACGGAAGGCCAACCAGGCGGATCCAAGTCGGCGCGCTGAGCGAGTTCGCGTGCTGGCGCGACAGGCGATTGGCATGGCCTCGACGGAGGGAAGCGATGCGGCAGGCCGGATCGCACATGGCCTGATTCTTGAGGCTGCCATGGACAGCGCGCAACTCGGCTCGAGTGTCGCTGATGCGCTTCTCGAGGCAGGTCTGATTGAAATGCCTGAAATCGTGGACGCATTGATGGCGGGCATGATCCGGCGCGATCCACGGATCGTCCTTTCGTGCGTGAAGACATGGCTTTCGCTTTGCCTGCCATTCCACCGGGCTGCCTACTACCGTGTATCCGAGGAGGGCAATTTCATTCGCGAGGCGATTCAGACCGCGGGTCCTGAAATTCTGGACGATATCGTGAGATTGCTGCTCGACAGCATCGCGATTCACGCTCAGGTTGATGTTAGGCCGGAGCTCATTGATGCGCTGAAGGCCGCGCTTTCCCTGCGCGGCGCAGACTTGGCTACCGTCGAAGCGGCGAGAGTTCGTATTGCCGGCGACGTGCCGTTGCCAAGAAGTGGAGGCAACTCCCCCATGCGCTACGACGACGCACTAGACATGCGGGAACTGGCGGATAGGTTGCACGCTGACGCTGCTTCAGGCGCCGCCAGCTTCGAAGCCGGATCGGCTTTTCGGCGGCTGGTGTCTGCCTCAGATTTCAACCTCGCACTGGAAGTATTTGATCGCCACCCAAAGATCCAGGAGGACAATCGAGCCAGATTCTCTCTCGTCGACAGAGCCTTGGTGGAGGGGCAGCGAGAGGTCGCCATTCGTTTGACGAATGAATATCAGCCCGATGCCGACCGCAGTTTCAGTTGGTCTTGGATGATGGGTGGTGGACGGCAACGCTACTTCCGTGCCCGCCTGCAATTGGAGGGGGAGAGCGTCTACGAATTGGCTTATGCAAATCTGGCCTCGAGCTTGGCCGCCGGAGACGACGCCACCAATTCGTTACTTTGGGACATCGATGACATCTGGCCACTTCTCGAATCTGCTCCAAACTGGCCTCGCATGTGGGCGTCAGTACAAGACCAGCTGCCACACACTCGTGATTACGCTTTAGGTCGGGATGTCGACCATGAAGATGGATTGTCGGATGCGGCACTGATCGCCAAGCTTTTTCATAAGGTCATATCCCTGCCCGTTTCGGAACTTCAGTGGCAAGCGGGGCGCGGAGCGCTGTCTCTCTCGGCTTCGGACCCGGCCGCCTTTGGGATTCTGATCAATTCTCTGCTGAGTGATTCGGGAGATTCGATCATCAAAGGGCTTCAACTGCTTCGGTCTACAAGCAACGCTGCGCTTCAGGAACAATTTGCCTCACAAATTGGCGATCTGGCAAACGATGACGACTTTGGAGTGCGCATTCTCGCGCGTAAGCTAGCCGAACATTGGGAATTGGAGCTCCGCGTTAGACGCAGCGCAGTACCGGCGTTTTATGGACTTGCCCTTCCTCCGCTTGAGGTGACCGAACGCGATGAAACGCTTCGCGAACGACCTTTCGGTGCGCCCCTCGTATCGGACGCTGTGGCGTGGTGCGCACCTTTCATCGACCTGATCGAGAAGATCGCGTCAATCGCCGGGGTAACCGAGGATCACATTCGCCACCGAGTCCAGCAACTGATAGACGGCTGGGGTGGTGTCCAGGCATTTGGATCGGCAGGCGCTGCTGAGCTCCGGGGAACCCTTCAGAACATGGGTTTGCAGCTGAAATACTTCGCCCCACATTTCGTTGGTGGGTTGCGCGCATTGCGACATGTGGCCGGCGAGTTGGACGGCTCCGGCCGAATCGACACCGAGGAAGTCGATTCACTGCTCGGCGACTTCGCGATTTCCCCGAAGTGGATGCGGAGTGCGATCGATCGAAGGCCGGAGTTTGTGGTCCGACCAGTACTGCCGCGCGGCTTCAGCGCGGAGGAAGAGGCTTGGCTAGCCCAAGTGGAGGAAGACCTCCCTGCCGCAGGAGGTGCCGAAACCGTCTTGGCGGAGCTGACCCACTTCCAGGGGCGATCCAGTTTCACGGCCTACGAGTGGAGTCGGATGCGCCTTCTTGGGACGAGGCTTCCTCCCGGTCGGGACCCCGTGTCGCTATTCGAGCGCCTGCCCGACTCTGGCTTTCCAGTCCGCGCCGTTACTCACCGAGGCCTTGCATCACTGCCGCGCTTTGAGTTGACACTCGATCCGGGCCTAGCCAATCGATTGGGGTGGCAGGCGGCAACGGACGGTACATCACGATGGTTCGATGCCAATGGCCAATTGGTGGCCACTGCGTATTGCTGGCGAGACGGTGGTCCGGACGGGCAAACGCACGGGGATTGCCTGCATGGCGACGGGGCGGCGATTGCGCTGACCGATGCCGGCCGCACGCAACTCGAAGAGTTGGCCGGACCCCTTCGCGTCGAGACCGTAGCTCGGCGTGCTCGATCACATAACGCGCAGAACCAAGAACGATTCGCTGCTTCGAGGACGCATGACGGGGTCCCAGAATAGTGCCGTCCAAGGCGCCGCTGGCTTTCGGAAGAAACCGTGCGGCCTTTTCGGTAGGACCTGATCGAGTGACGGCTCCTGGCCGCTCCTCGACCCTCAAAGGTCGAGGAGCGAGCCTTATGGCTTCAGACATCCGTTTGTTCGGCGATCTCCAGGGCATCATCAACCTCGATGCCCAGGTAACGCACGGTGCTTTCTAGCTTCGTGTGTCCAAGCAATAGCTGGACCGCTCTGAGATTTCGCGTCCGGCGATAGATCAACGAAGCCTTGGTCCTGCGCATCGTGTGTGTGCCGTAGGAGCCCGATTCGAGGCCAGCGTCTTCCACCCAACGATGGACAATCCTGGCGTACTGCCTCGTCGAAAGGTGACATGAGTCCGAAACTCGGCTGGTGAACAGGAAATCCGAGGACTTGAGTTCGGCATGGGTAATCCAAGCCTGCACGGCCTCGCGAGTCGATTGGGTAATCTCGAACTGGACGGGTCGCCCCGTCTTTTGTTGCATCACCATGGCGCGCGCCGCCATCTGCCCGCCATGGGAGACATCCGATACCCGGAGCTTCACCAAGTCGCAGGCACGGAGCTTGGAGTCGATTGCGAGGTTGAATAGGGCGAGGTCGCGGATATTGTGGTTCAGCTGCAACCTAATTCGGATGGCCCAGATGTCTTTCAGCTTCAGCGGGGCCTTCTGGCCTATCAGCTTTCCCTTGTTCCAAGGTTCGCGGGGCGGAGATGTGTTAAGAATTGCCATGACCAACTCCTTGTGAAGGGGTTGGTCAGCGTTCTCCTACGTCCAGAAGCTTGGCGTGATGCGACTCGCGTCAAACGTCCGGTTGTGGCCGAGAGCGGACGCACCACCTCATACTTCCAGGCTTTTGGGCCTTTTCTGGCTCATGGGGACTGACTCGGGGTTCACCCCCGTTTTCACGGACACTTACGAGAAGGCCGATCGAGGCCTGAGGAGTGTTCATGTCGAAGCGAAGGAAGTTCAGCGCCGAGTTCAAGCGCGGTGCTATTGAGCAGGCCAGCCAGCCGGGTGTGAGCTGTGCCCAAGTGGCTCGGGAGTTGGGGATCCGCGACACCCTGTTGACCCGCTGGAAGCGGGAAGCCCAGAGCCAGGGGGTGGTGGCTTTCGGCGGCAGCGGGACGCCCCGGGACGAAGAGCTGGCCCGCCTCAAGCGCGAGCTGGCCCGGGTGAGGAAGGAACGGGATTTTTTGCGAGAAGCGGCGACGTTCTTTGCCAAGGGATCATCCTGAGGTATCAGGTGATCGAACGTTGCCGCGACGCGTTTCCGGTTCGACTGATGTGCCGCTGCCTGAAGGTGTCGGCCAGCGGTTACTACGACTGGAGCCAGCGACTGCCCAGCGCCCGACAGCGCGACAACCAGCGCCTGGCCGCGCGAATCCGCGAGATGCACGAGGACAGCCGTGGCACTCTCGGCGCCGGTCGCATGCACGAAGACCTGGTCGATCAGGGCGAGTCGGCCAGCTTGAACCGCGTGGCGCGACTGATGGCGGCCGAGGGTTTGCAGGGCTGGCCGCGCCCGAAGCGGCGCGGTCAGCGCGGACGGCCGGCGCTCACGCCTCCGGGCGTGCGCAACCTGCTGGAGCGGGACTTCACCGCACTGGAGCCGGAGACCAAATGGGTCACCGACATCACTGAGATCAAAACAGGACAAGGCAAGCTGTATCTATGCATCGTGCTGGATTTGTTCGACCAGCGCGTGGTGGGTTGGTCGATGCACCACAGGCAGGACCGGCACATGGTGATCCGGGCGGTGCAGATGGCGGTATGGCAGCGGCAAGGCGCGGAGCCGGTGATCCTGCATTCCGATCGCGGCAGTCAATTCCGAAGCGGCGACTACCAGCGGTATCTGTCGAGAAACGGCCTGGTCTGTTCGATGAGCGCGGTGGGACACTGCGGCGACAACGCGGCCTGCGAAGGGTTTTTCGGCGTGCTCAAGCGCGAGCGGATCTACCGCACGAAGTACCTGACACTCGATGCAGCGAAGACTGATGTGTTCGAATACGTCGAGCGGTTCCATAACCCGAGGATGCGGCGAAGAGTCGCCAGGCGCGATCGGGAGTTCCAAGCTCTTTCACAACCGTCCGTGATTTCGGGGTAGAACCCTCCAGCGGCCGCTCGTTGCCGTTGTAACGCGCCAGGTGGACCTTGGCCTTTGACGCGTCAAACACGGGCTGCCACACCTTGAGCAGGTCGAAGAGTCGCATCGGCTTATAGCCCCGAGTGGCGAGCCTGGCACCGTGCCGCGTGATCGGCCAGATGAGCCGCGTTGGGGCGGTGGGCCCGTGAAGCGGGCAAGGCCAGTGCCTTGCCCTGCAAGCCGGCGTAGTCGGTGGTGAGTAGGGACGGCGCCAAGGCCACCGTATGCACGGGGGTGATCCACAGTAGTTGGCAATCGAAGAGCGTGTGGAGGTCGGCGCGCAGCAGAAGGCCGTTATCTACCCGGTTGCTATGTGTGCCCTTGTAGGGCAGCACGTGCGCGGCTTCCAGCACCTCAAGCGCCGAGCACCCGGTGATGGCGCAGCGACCGCCGTAGGCGTCCAGCAGCTTCGCGCGGAACAACGGCTGGCCGCGGCGCTGGGCCACGGCGCGCATCGCCCAAACGCGGGCGTCGTGGTCGCTATCCACTGGAGCGGCGAACGCCCCCGCTTGCGCATCTGCCTCCACCTGCCCCTGGTCATGGATGACCAGGGGCAGGACCTTCCACTTTCCGTCGCCACCCTTTTGCAGGGCTACGTGCCCGTGATCCGCTGGATTGAACAGCACGTAGCGGGTGCGCCGCGGCGGGCCGGGATCGACCAGTTTGAACAAGCGGTCGTGCGGGTGATCCTGGTCACTTCGCCAGTTCGTGCGCGAGTAGTTGTAGTGCACTCGACTGGGCGAGTTGACCGTGAACAGCTCCAGGTCGGCGCGGGCGTTGCCCAACGGGTCGTGAGGGTGGTGCGACAGGTCCCACTCCTCAACCTCGGCCAGCGACGCGCTGCCCAACGCCTCAATGGCGTCGACGGCTCGCCAATACTTGACGCCATCGCGTCCCGGCTTCTGTGTGGCGGCCATCGGCTACGTCCCCTGTCCAATTGTCCCCACGGCCCATGGGGGTGAGCCCCAAGCGCGGCACGATGAAGAAGACTGGAATAGTACTTTCCTGTACAGCGTGGGACCATTGCTCCACGGCTCACAGCGATCGTCAGGCTTCGAATCCAGTCCCCTTCTGGCGAATGTGAGTAACGCTGCGAGTAACCGCGGCGGGCCGTCAGAGAGAAGTTCTTCCCCAGCAATCTCTTGGGTGACGAATGTGATTGCTGGTGGGGCAACACAAGGTTGCATTCGTGCCGCGCAACGCAACCTGCGCATTCCGGCAACCCGCAGTGGCACTTGCCGACCATCAACGTGCACGAGCCTTCATTGCGATGGCCATTCTCATGATCGTCGTACCCGGGTTGATCGGCGCACCAATGCCGTCTTGAGCGATTTGCGTCACGCGGCACGTCCGGTTTTCCCGCCATTGCTGCGCAACGGGCAACACCGTGAGCCCGCCCACGGGTCTACTGCCTTTCCCCCGCGTTTCCTACGCTGATTCCACACGGCGCCCTGCCGTGGTCTGAGTCCAACGCCTGTGGCGAGGGACCTCGCCTTCAACCGAATTAGCAGCGCCGTCCTGCCGGGCACTCCGCCTCGCATCGATGTGCCCTGCGCCGGGCGAGGGCGGGCTTCAGAAACGTTCGGGCCACCGGCGACCTGCCAGCCCCGCATTGCTGCCAGCCAGCAGTCATCTCGTGGAGATCTCATCATGTTCAGCCTGGAAAGCACCGCAACTCCCACCGCCACCGCGCTCGACGAACTGGTTCCGTCGCGCTATGCACTGAAGGTCGGCGACATAGACGTGCTGGTAGTCAGCGACGGCGTGTTGCCGTTGCCGACGAAGATGCTCGGCCACAACGTCGAGCCGTCCGAACGCGCGGAGTGGTTCGAGGAAATGTACCTGCCGCAGGACGCGTTCGACTGGGCGTTGAACGTGATGGTGGTGCGCAGCGGCGACCGCACCATCCTGATCGACGCCGGCCTCGGCACGGACCCGGACCTGCAGCTGCCGCGCGCAGGCCAGTTGATCCGCCGCCTGGGCGCATCCGGCATCGACCTGGCCGAGATCACCGACGTGGTGATCACCCACATGCACATGGACCACATCGGCGGCCTGCTGGTGGACGGGGTGAAGGAGCGCCTGCGCCCGGACCTGCGGATCCACATCGCCGCCTCCGAAGTGGAGTTCTGGAAATCGCCGGACTTCACCCGCACCAACATGCCGCAGGGTTTCCCGGATGCGCTGCGCGCCACCGCCACGCACTTCTGGAGCGAATACGGCAGCTTCGTGCATACCTTCGAGGATGAGCACGAGGTGGCACCGGGCGTGACGGTGCGCCGTACCGGCGGGCACACGCCGGGCCACAGCGTGGTGCGGCTGGCCTCCGGTGGCGAAGCGCTCACCTTCGCCGGCGATGCGGTGTTCGCGGTCGGCTTCGAGCAGCCGAACTGGCACAACGGTTTCGAGCATGACCCGGAGGAGTCGGCACGCGTGCGCATCGCGCTGCTGCGGGAGCTGGCGGGGACCGGCGAGATGCTGGTGGCCACCCACTTGCCGTTCCCGTCCATCGGCCGCGTGTCCGCCGATGGCGATGCTTTCCGCTGGGTGCCGGTGTTCTGGGATTTCTGATCGCGCCTACCGGCCGTGCGTGCCTGCTTGCCCCGATGCAGGCACGCCCTTGTCCGAACTCCCACGATCAGCCTTGCGACACCGCACCCCCGTGGTTCCGGTTGGCGATTGCTGGGTTGCCTGTCACTCCCGCAGGAGACAACACCATGAACACCCTTGCCCATACCTCCATCACCACCGCCCGTACGGCCAGCTGCATCACTACCATTGATGGCGTGCAGCTGTACTACAAGGACTGGGGGCCGAAGGACGGCACGGTGGTGACCTTCAGCCACGGCTGGCCGCTCAGCTCGGACAGCTGGGAATCGCAGATGCTGTTCCTGGCCGGCCACGGCTACCGCGTGGTCGCCCACGACCGCCGCGGCCACGGCCGTTCCAGCCAGCCATGGGACGGCAACGACATGGACCACTACGCCGACGACCTGGCCGCGGTGATCGACACGCTGGACCTGAAGGACGCCACCCTGGTCGGTTTCTCCACCGGCGGCGGCGAGGTGGCGCGCTACATCGGCCGCCACGGCACCGGCCGGGTGAAGAAGGCGGTGCTGGTCAGCTCGGTGCCGCCGTTCATGCTCAGGACCGACGACAACCCGAACGGCGTACCGATTGAGGTGTTCGACGGCATCCGCAAGGCGCAACGGGAGAACCGCTCGCAGCTGTACCGGGACATCCCGTCCGGCCCGTTCTACGGTTTCAACCGTCCCGGCGCCGAGGTTTCGCAGGGCCTGATCGACAGCTGGTGGGCGCAGGGCATGCAGGGCGGGCACAAGAACACCTACGACTCGATCGCCGCGTTCTCGGCCACCGACTTCCGCGACGACCTGGAGAAGTTCGACGTGCCCACGCTGGTGATCCACGGCGACGACGACCAGATCGTGCCGATCGACGTGGCCGGCCGCCTGTCCGCCGCGCTGATCGAAGGAGCCAAGCTGATCGTCTATCCGGGCGCACCGCATGGCTTGACCGAGACGCACAAGGAGCGGCTCAACCACGATCTGCTGGCCTTCCTGCGGCCGTGACGCGGTTCCAAGGCGGGTCGGGTCGACCCGAGCTGGTTCGGCGAAGGATCGGGCCCTCCATGCCAACGAGGAGAACGCAGCCATGCATGCTGCAGACACGTGTGTTCCGGGTGACCGCATCCGCTGGACGAAACGCCCGCTGTTGCCGGCCACGGTTTATGCGGCGGCGGTCGTGGTGCTCTACCGCTGGACCGATGGCCAGTGGATCATCCTGCCGTGGAGCCTGCTGACGATGCTGGGGCTCACCCTGGCGGTCAGTGGTGGGTTCAAGGCCGCACGTGGCCATGCGCGTGCAGCCGATGCGCGGCGAGTGTGGGCGTCGATCGCCGCCGCCAGCCGCAGCTGGGCGCTGCTGGTCCGCAGCGCATTGCCGGACGATGCGGCGGCGCAGAAACTGGTCCATCGCCATCTGGCATGGCTGGCGGCATTGCGTCACCAGGTGCGGCCCGACGACGGCCGGGAAGCTGCCGGCCGTGGCATGGAGTACGACCTGGGCTGCCAGGCGCCCGGACAGATGGCGATCCTGAGGCGCGGGCTGGGCCGGCACGTCGATGCGCATGAGCGAAGCTGCATCCTTGCCGCGGACAACATGGCCGGCCAGGTACTGCAATTGCAGGGCGACGCATTGAAGGTGCTGTTGGCCGAGGATCGGTTGCATGCCGCGACGTTCCTGGAACTGCATCGCCTGTTGCATGAGCTGCAGAGGCGGCAGGCCGCCGCCGAGCGCCTGCGGGACGACACCGCCGCCGGCCGCCATGCCATCGTCGATGTCCTGCTGCCGGTCGCTTTCGGGTTGCTGCTGCCCTTCGGCCTGCTCGATGCAATGGGGCCGCTGGTGCTGTTCGACGACGACGTCATCGGCGCCATTGCGTGCTGGGCGATCGTGCCGCTGTCCGCGCTGCTGAGCTGGCTGTACCTGACGCTGGGCGACATGGGCCGCAATGCGGCGTACTGGACCGGCGACGATGCCGATGGCACGTCCATCGCAACAGCCTGTCGCGCGCTGGAGCGGGAATTGGAGATCGCGCCCGGCGTTGCCGCAACCTCCACCCCACCATCGCAGCAGGCGCCGCTCGCGCCATAGCGGCACGGGCGCTACCGGATGCTCGTCACCCGCTGTTCGAGCAGGCGCTGCAGCTTGTGCGGATTGCGCTGCACCAGGACTTCCACGATCCGCTCGCCATCGGTGTCGAAGGCCATCGCCGATTCCAGCATGCCGTCGAAATAGCGCAGCAGGCCCATGCGCCCGTTGAACATCGCCGGCACGATGCGCAGCTGGTCCCGGCGGCGCAGTTGCGGGGCATACAGCAACTGGGCGATGCGCACGCCGCCCCGCAGCGGCTGCGGGAAGCTGGTGACGATGCCGCCGCCGTCACCGACCAGCACCGCCGATTCGGCCATCAAGGTCTTCATCGTCGCGAAGTCGCCGCTGGACACCGCCTCGGCGAAGCGGCGCATCAGCCGCTGGTGCACGTCCTGCGACACGTTGTAGCGCGGCCGTTCCTGGCGCAGCTGCAGGCGCGCGCGGTGCACGATCTGCCGGCAGGCGGCCTCGGTCTTGCCCAGCGTGCGGGCGACGACGTCGTAGTCCTGGTCGAACACGTCGCGCAGCAGGAAGGCGGCGCGCGCGTCCGGCGCCAGCCGTTCCAGCACGTTGAGGAAGGCGAGGGACAGGTCGCTGGCGGTTTCCAGCACGTATTCCGGGGTGGCGCTGTCGTCGATGAGCAGCGGCTCGGGCAGCCACATGCCGACGTAGTGCTCGCGCGCGTGCCGGGCCAGGCGCAGGCCGTCGATGGCGCGGCGCGTGGTGGTGGCGACCAGCCAGGCCTCGGGGTTCGCGATGTCCTCCCGCTCGGCGCCATGCCAGCGCAGCCAGACGTCCTGCACCACGTCCTCCGCCTCGGCCGCGGAGCCGAGCATGCGGTAGGCCACGCCGAACAGGCGCGGACGCAGGCGGGTGAACAGGTCGGTGGGGTCTTCCACGCCAATGCAGACGGATGGGATGCCTGCATTGTGACACCGGCGCCGCCGGCCGCGGTTGCCGATGGGCGGACCCGTGGCGCGATGGGGCCGCGCTGTGCGTGGAGAGGGGAGCCGGGATGGCTGCGGCGGTTGCGCCGCGCTGCGCCCTCCGGAGAGGGCACAGTGCGGCGGGGTTGCCTCAGTGCGGCGGCAGCACCGCCGGCTTGCCGATGTCCTTGAGCAGGAACACGACGAACTTCGCCGGCTCGCTGGCGCTGGCGTTGCGGCCGATGGTGTGCAGGTCGTGCGGGCCCTCGTGGAAGGCCTCACCCGGGCCCAGGGCGACTTCGCGGCCGCCGGCCACGCCCATCACGATATGGCCTTCGAGCACGTAGACGAAGCCGTGTGCATCGTGGCGGTGCACCGGATCGGCACCGCCGGGCGGGTACTCGACGGTGAGGATCAACGCTTCCTTGCCGGGGTAGTCGGGCAGCGCCCGGGTCATCACGTCGTGCACGACCGGCCCGGGCGGCTCGGCGGCGGAACCACCCAGCGGCAGCAGGGCGAGCAGCGTCAGGAAGGGGAGGGAACGCATGGCGGATCTCCTGCAGTGGCCCATCGCGTCGCGGCACGTGGGCGGGATGGAAAGCGGCGCCGGCGCCACCGGCGTCAGGCCAGCCCGGCCTTGTCCAGGCCGAAGGCCTTGTCCAGCGTGCCCGCTTCGGTGCGGAAGGCGACGTTTACGCGGTTCCATGCGTTGATCGCCATCACCGCGTAGGTCAGCTCGACGATCTCCTGCTCGGACAGCTGCGTGCGCACGCGCTCGTACAGCTCGTCCGGCACGCCCTGCGCGGGCAGTTCGGTCAGCACCTCGGTCCACGCCAGACAGGCGCGCTCGCGCGGGCTGAACAGGTTCGATTCGCGCCAGGCGGCGACGTGGTGCAGGCGCAGCGGGCGCTCGCCGCGGATCGTGGCTTCCTTGACGTGCATGTCCAGGCAGAAGCCGCAGCCGTTGAGCTGCGATGCGCGGATGTTGACCAGGTCGTGGATCGTGGCCTCGATCGAGGTGGCGTGGGTGGCCTGCGAGAAGGTGGCCAGCTTCTTGAACAGTTCGGGCGACTGCTTGGCGTAGTCCAGGCGTGCGGTCATGGCGATGGTTCCTTGCGGTTGGGGTGACGGGAGCGGTGCGAGGCTACGGTCGCTCCGCCGCGGCCGGTAGGCCGGCGCGGGGACGCACCGTGGTGCGCGAAAGGCACCAATGCGCTGTCACAGCCGCGGGTGCCCGCCCGTCTGCCGGGCATGGACACCGCATCCGCCCATCGCCATGCCCTGCTGCCCGCCAGCGAGCGCGTCTGGCAGGAATTCCTTGCCGCGCTCGACGAACTGCCACCCGATGCCCGTGCGGTGCTGTTGCTGCACGACGTGCTGGGCGCCGGTTTCGACGACATCGCACCGCTGCTCGGGCTGGAACCACCGGCGTGCCGGCGGCGGCTGCAACAGGCGCGCGCCTGCCTGCGGGCCCATCGCGACCACCTGGAACCGGGAACCCCATGAAATCCACCTCGCAACCCTTCGCGGCCGCCGATGGCCGCGATTCCCTCAACGCCTCGTTCTCCACCAGCTATGCGGGCGTGCTGGCCTTCATCGCGGTGGCCGCGGAAGGCAGCTTCGCGCGTGCCGGCGACCGCCTGGGCATCGGCCGCTCGGCGGTCAGCCGCAGCGTGCGGAAGCTGGAGGACCAGCTCGGCGTGCGGCTGTTCCTGCGCACCACGCGCTCGACCTCGCTGACCGGCGAGGGCGAACTGTTCCTGGAGGGCTGCAGCCCCGGCGTGGATTGCATCCTGCAGGCGCTGGACGAGATGCGTGACCTGCGCGACGGCCCGCCCCGGGGGCACCTGCGCATCAGCGCCACCCACGGGTTCGGGCGCCGGGTGATCGCGCCGCTGCTGGCGGATTTCCGCGACGAATACCCCGAGGTTTCGGTGGAGCTGCTGCTGGACGAACAGGCACCGGACCTGGCCGCCGACCGCATCGACGTCGCCTTCCGCGACGGCCTGCTGGAGGACAGCCAAGTGATCGCCAAGCAACTGGTGCCGATGCAACTGGTGGTGTGCGCCGCGCCGGATTACGCGCGGGCCCGCGGCCTGCCGGCCAGCGTCGAGGAGCTGGCCGCGCACGCCTGCATCGGCCGGCGCCTGCCCGGCGGCCGCCTGCAGCGCTGGGACTTCCGCGTCGATGGCGACGCGGTGAGCCCGCAGCCAGCCACGGCGCTGGTGTTCAACGACGGGGACCTGGTGCTGCAGGCGGTGGTCGACGGGCTGGGCATCGCCCAGCTGCCCAGCTACCAGGCGTGCGAAGCGCTGCGCGCGGGCACCGTGGTCACCTGCCTGGACCGCTATGCGCCGCACGACCGCGGCCATTACCTGTGCTACCTCAGCCGCCGCCAGCTGCCCAGGCGCATCCGCGCGTTCATCGATTTCAGCACCCAGCGCATCCGCGCGCTGGACCTGGACGTGGTCTCGCACTGGGAGGCCCGCCAGCAGGCGGCGGCCCGGGAAGCACCGGCGCAGCCGGCGTGGGCGTGATTGCCATTGGTGCGCACGGGGCAACGCTGCGCGTCCCTGCGCGGGCCTACTGCCGCGGCCGGCGGCTTCCTAGGATGGCTTCCCGCGCCACCGGCACCCCGCGCGGCCTTCCCCACTTTCTGGAGACATGTCATGAAGCTTCTCGTCATCGGCGGCACCGGCCGCATCGGCAGCAAGGTGGTGGAGCGCCTGCGTGCGGCCGGCCATGAAACCGTGGTCGCCGCGCCGTCCACCGGCATCGACGTGCTGACCGGCGAAGGCCTGGATGCGGCCATGACCGGTACCGAAGTCGTGGTGGACCTGGCCAATTCGCCGTCGTTCGAGGACGCGGCGGTGCTGTCGTTCTTCGAGACGGCCGGCCGCAACATCCTCGGCGCCGCGGCGCGGGCCGGGGTGCGCCACCACGTCGCGCTGTCCGTGGTCGGCACCGGCAAGCTCGCCGCCAGCGGTTACTTCCGCGGCAAGATCGCGCAGGAGCGGCTGATCCGCGAGGCGGGCATCGCCTACACCATCATCCACTCGACCCAGTTCTTCGAGTTCCTGCCGGGCATCGTCCAGTCCGCCGATGACGGCGGCCCCCTGCGCCTGCCGACCGCGCTGGTGCAGCCGATCGCCGCCGAGGAGGTGGCCGACGCGGTGGCCCGCGTGGCGTTGATGCCGCCGGCCAACGGGGTGGTCGAGATCGCCGGGCCGGAGCGCGCGCCGATGGCCGCGCTGGTGCAGCGCTTCCTCGCCGCCACCGGCGATGCGCGCGAGGTGGTGGGCGATGCGCTGGCGAGCTACTTCGGTGCCCGGCTGCAGGACGACACGCTGGTGCCGGCCGGGTCGGCGTGGACGGGCAAGGTGGGCTTCGAGCAATGGCTGCGGCAGTCCGGCCTGGCGCAGGACCGGGCGGCCTGAGCCGCACATGAGCGCATCCCTGCGCATCCACGCCACCCCCTGCGGGAAGACCCGATGACCGGACTGAAGCCGCCGCCCTCCAGCGTGCTCGACAAATACCACGGCGATGCCGCGCGCCCGCTGTATACCGGCCGGGTGCGGGTGAGCGGAGGCGAGGCGCGGCACGGGCGCGCCTCCGGCGTGGTGCGCTCGGACGATGGCGCCCTTGCCGTCGACCTGCGTCTGCCGCCCGAGCTGGGCGGGCCGGGTGGCGGCACCAACCCGGAGCAGTTGCTGGCGGCCGGTTACGCGGGCTGCTTCCACGGCGCCCTGGTGCTGGTGGCCGCGCGCGCGGGGCTGGTGCTCGACAACCCCGGCATCGAGGTGGCGGTGACCTTCGCCCGCGACCCGGTGGATGGCCTGTACCTGCTGTCGGCGGAGATCGTCGTGTACCTGCCGGGCATGGATGCGACGCTGGCGGCCGAGCTGGTGCGCAACACCGAGCGGGTGTGCCCCTACGCGAAGATGTTCCATCGCGGGATCAACCATGTGGTGCGGGTGGCCGTGGCGTGATCCCGCGCCCCGCGCATCGCCGGTGCACGTTCCGCTTCCATCCCGCCGGATAGGGCGGCGCACCTGCTTCCATGTCCCGCCGCAGTCGCGGCCTGCAGTGGATTGTGCTAACAATCGCGGCGCAGGGTCATCGTGGGGCAGGACCACATGACAGGGGGAGCCGCCGGCATGGATGAAGAAGACACAATGCGAGGGCATGACGGTGTCGCCGCGGGCGTGCCGTCGTACCGCTTCGCCTCGCCGTTGTGGGCGCTGGCGGCGCTGCTGGCCGGCCTGCTGCTGACCGCCGAGCTGGCGCGGCGCGAATGGAAGGTCGAGCACCAGAAGGTCGAATCCCTGCAACGCTCGCTGGCCGACGCCGCGCCGCAGCGGCTGCGCGAATCGCTGGAAAACACCGCGCTGGTGCTGCGCTCGATGCAGACCGTGTTCCTGTCCAGCAGCCAGCCGATGGACCAGGCCGCCTTCACCGACTACCAGCGCAACCTGCGCTCGGGCGACTGGCTCCACGGCTACGTGCTGACCGGCTTCGCCGGCCGCGAAACCGCGCCGGATGACGGGCGCGGGATCTACCGCTACCTGTTCCTCGCACCGCTGCAGGGCAGCGAGGCGCTGCTGGGCTTCGATATCGCCAGCCAGCCGGAGAACATGGACGCGCTGCTGCGCGCGCGCGATGCCGACACCCCGGCGCTGTCGGCACCGTTCACGCTGCTGCAGTTCCGCGACCGTGAAGGGCAGGCGGCGCTGGGCGTCACCGTGCGCCTGCCGGCGTACACGCGCGGCCCGGCGCCGACGACGCTGGCCGAGCGGCAGGCGCGCGAACTGGGCGCGCTGGCGGTCAGCCTGCGGCTGGAGCCGATGGTCGGCAACGCGCTCAAGGGCAGCATCCTCGACCACATGCACGTGGACATCCGCGACGCGGGCGCGGCGCCGGAGCATGCGCAGGTATTCGCCACCGCGCCGCTGCCGGCCGACGATGCCGCCGCCGGCGTGCGGGTGCGCCGCGTCGAGTTTGGCGGGCGTACGTGGGAGCTGCGGCTGTGGCCGCGCGCGGAGCTGGGCAACTGGACGCAGCTGTGGCTGATCCTCGCCTCCGGCAGCGCGATCAGCGTGCTGCTGGCGCTGTTCCTGTGGTCGCAGGGCGCCACCCAGCGCCGCGCGGTGGACCTGGGGCGGAAGATGAGCGCGCGCTTCGGCGAGAGCGAGGCCCGCTTCCGCGTGCTCAACGAACTGCTGCCGGCGCTGGTGCTGCTGGCCGGTGCCGGCGATGGCCGCATCATCCACGCCAACCACGCCGCGCGCACCCAGCTCGGGCGCGTGGCCGGGATGCGGCTGGACGCGTTGTTCGCCGACCCGGCGCTGGGCGCGCAGGCGCTGGCCGCCGTCGCCGACGACGGCCATTGGGACAGCCGCGAGGCGGTGGTGCTCAACGGCATCGGCGCCGGCCTGTGGGTGCATGCCGCGCTGGCGCGGGTGGAAGTGGACGCCGCGCCGCACCTGCTGATGGTCGCCACCGACACCAGCGCGCAACGGGAAATGACCGAGCGCCTGCGCTACCAGGCCACGCACGACGAACTCACCGGCCTGTGCAACCGCCGCGAGTTCGAGCGCCAGCTGCGGCAGGCGCTGATGAACCGTGCCGGGCGTCTGGCGTCAGAGCCGTTCGCGCTGATGTACATCGACCTGGACCAGTTCAAGATCATCAACGACCTGTCCGGGCACATGGCCGGCGACCAGTTGCTGGTGCAGCTGGGGCAGGCGATGCGCGGCGGCCTGCGCCACGGCGACCTGCTGGCGCGGCTGGGCGGCGACGAATTCGGCCTGCTGGCCTTCGACGTCGATGCGGTGCAGGCGCTGGCGCTGGCCGAGCAGGTGCGCTGCTGCATCGAGCGCTCCACCTTCATGTGGCAGGGCCGTACCTATACGGTCAGCGCCAGCGTCGGCGTGGTCATGGTCGACCGCGACGGGCGCACCCTCAAGGACCTGCTGGCCTGGGCCGACAGCGCCTGCTACCTGGCCAAGGACGACGGCCGCAACCGCGTCCGCGTGCACGGCGACGACGATGACGCCACCCGGCGCATGGGCGAGATGGAATGGGCCAACCGCCTGCGCTGGGCGCTGGAGCAGGACCGGTTGCTGCTGGACTACCAGGAAGTGGTGCAACTGGATGGCACGCTGGCGCCGGCCACCCACGTCGAGCTGCTGCTGCGCATGCGCGACGAAAGCGGCGGCGTGGTGTTGCCGGGCGCGTTCCTCGGCGCGGCCGAACGCTACGGGCTGATGCCGGCGGTGGACCGCTGGGTGATCCGCACCGCGCTGTCCAACTTCGCCCGCCTGCACCCGTGCGGCGACACGCTGGCGACCTGCGCGATCAATCTTTCCGGCGCCAGCATCGAGGACGAAGGGCTGGCCGACTTCATCCTCGACACCCTCGAACGCCACGCGGTGCCGCCGCGCAAGGTCTGCCTGGAGATCACCGAGACGGTGGCCGTGCGCGACCTGCTGCGGGTGGTGCGGATGATCGAGCGCCTGCGCGCGGCCGGCTGCCGCATCGCGCTGGACGACTTCGGCGCCGGCATGGCCTCGTTCGGCTACCTGAAGAACCTGCCGGTGGACGTCATCAAGATCGACGGCAGCTTCGTGCGCAACCTCGACAGCGACCCGATGAACCGCATCATCATCGACGCGGTGGCCCGCATCGGCCACCAGCGCGGCGCCAAGGTGGTGGCCGAATGGGTGGAGGACGCGCGTTATCTGGAGGTGCTGCGCGCGCTGGGCGTGGACTACGCGCAGGGGTTCGCCCTGCACCGCTCCGAGCGCGTGCTGTTCCAGCGCACCCCGTAATGGCGTTGCCGATGGGTTGTTGACCTTCCCATGATGGGAAGCTTTATGGTGGCCGCCATCACGAATGCCTGCTGGTGAGCCGATGACATTCCCGAACAATCCGCTACCCGCCGCCGGTGGCCCGACACAGGAACTGGCGATTCTCGGCATGACCTGCGCCTCGTGCGTGGGCCGGGTGGAGCGCGTGCTGGCCGCGGTGCCGGGCGTGGCGCGGGCCAGCGTCAACCTCGCCAGCGGCCGCGCCACGGTGCAGGGCGCGGGCGTGGACCGGCAGGCGCTGGTGCGCGCGGTGGAGAAGGCCGGCTACGAAGTGGCGGCACCGGCGCCGTTGGAACTGGGTATCGATGGCATGACCTGCGCCTCCTGCGTCGGCCGCGTCGAGCGGGTGCTGGCGAAGGTGCCCGGCGTGCAGTCGGCCAGCGTCAACCTCGCCAGTGGCCGCGCGCGGGTGCTGGGCGATGCCAAGCTCGATCCGGCCGCGCTGGTCGCCGCCGTCGCCAAGGCCGGCTACGCGGCGCGGCTGCTGCAGGCCGCCGGCGACGACGCTGCGCAGGTGCAGCGCCAGGCCGATGAACTGCGCGGCCTCAAGCGAGACCTGCTGCTGGCGGCCGCGCTGACCCTGCCGGTGTTCGTGCTGGAAATGGGCGCGCACATGGTGCCGGCCTTCCACCACTTCATCGCCACCACGCTGGGCACGCGCAACAGCTGGCTGCTGCAATGCGCGTTGACCACGCTGGTGCTGCTGTTCCCCGGCCGCCGTTTCTACCGCGCCGGCATTCCCGCGTTGCTGCGCGCCGCGCCGGACATGAACTCGCTGGTCGCGGTCGGCACGCTGGCGGCTTATGGCTATTCGCTGGTGGCCACCTTCCTGCCGCGGCTGCTGCCGGCCGGCACGGTCAACGTCTACTACGAGGCGGCGGCGGTCATCGTCACCCTGATCCTGTTCGGGCGCCTGCTCGAAGCGCGGGCCAAGGGCCGCACCTCGGAGGCGATCAAGCGCCTGCTCGGCCTGCAGCCGCGCACCGCGCGGGTGCGCCGCGCGGGCGGCACCGTGGAGGTGCCGCTGGCGGAGGTGGCGGTGGGCGAGGTGGTCGAGGTGCGCCCGGGTGAGCGCATCGCGGTGGATGGCGAGGTGGTCGATGGCGACAGCTACGTAGACGAATCGATGATCAGCGGCGAACCGGTGCCGGTGGCCAAGGCCGTGGGCACCGGCGTGGTCGGCGGCACCGTCAACCAGACCGGCGCGCTGGGCGTGCGCGCCACCGCCGTGGGTGGCGCCACCGTGCTGGCGCAGATCATCCGCATGGTGGAGCAGGCGCAGGGCGCCAAGCTGCCGATCCAGGGCCTGGTGGACCGCATCACCATGTGGTTCGTACCGGTGGTGATGGCGCTGGCGCTGCTGACCTTCGCCACGTGGTGGCTGTTCGGCCCGTCGCCGGCGCTGAGCTTCGCGCTGGTCAACGCGGTGGCGGTGCTGATCATCGCCTGCCCGTGCGCGATGGGTCTGGCGACGCCGACCTCGATCATGGTCGGCACCGGCCGCGGCGCCGAGCTGGGCATGCTGTTCCGCAAGGGCGAGGCGTTGCAGCTGTTGAAGGAAGCGGCGGTGGTGGCGGTGGACAAGACCGGCACGCTGACCGAAGGCCGGCCGGTGCTGACCGACCTGCACGTGGCCGGGGGCTTCACCCGCGAACAGGTGCTTGCCGGCGTGGCGGCGGTGGAGGACCGCTCCGAGCATCCCATCGCGCGCGCGATCGTCGATGCCGCGCGGGAGGATGGGCTGGCGTTGCCGGTGGTGCAGGCGTTCGAGTCGGTCACCGGCTACGGCGTGCGTGCACAGGTGGCGGGCGTGCGCGTGGAAGTGGGCGCGGACCGCTTCATGCACAAGCTCGGGCTGGACGTGGCGGTGTTCGCCGATGCCGCGCAACGATTGGGCGAGCAGGGCAAGACGCCGCTGTACGCCGCGCTCGACGGCCGGCTGGCAGCGATCATCGCCGTGTCCGATCCGATCAAGCCCGACACCGCCGCGGCCATCGCCCGGCTGCACGCGCTGGGCCTGAAGGTGGCGATGGTCACCGGCGACAACCAGCGCACCGCGCAGGCCATCGCGCGCCAGCTCGGCATCGACGACGTGGTGGCCGAGGTGCTGCCCGAAGGCAAGGTCGATGCGGTACGGCGGTTGAAGGCTGAGTACGGCCGGCTGGCCTATGTCGGCGACGGCATCAACGATGCGCCGGCACTGGCCGCGGCCGACGTAGGCATGGCCATCGGCACCGGCACCGACGTGGCGATCGAAGCGGCCGACGTGGTGCTGATGTCCGGCAGCCTGCAGGGCGTGCCCAACGCCATCGCGCTGAGCCGCGCGACGCTGCGCAACATCGGCCAGAACCTGTTCTGGGCGTTCGCCTACAACGCCGCGCTGATCCCGGTCGCGGCCGGCGTGCTGTACCCCGCGTGGGGCGTGCTGTTGTCGCCGGTGTTCGCCGCCGGGGCGATGGCGCTGTCCTCGGTGTTCGTGCTCGGCAACGCGCTGCGGCTGCGCAGGTTCAAACCGTAACGATGGCTCTGAACTCTCCCGCCCTTTCGCGCGGAACCGCGAACAGCGTAGGTCGGGGTTACACCCCCGACGCGGCTTTACCCGGGGCAATGAACGTCGGGGGCGTAGCCCCGACCTACGCAATGCAAGAGACAACGATGGAAGACGCCATGAACATCGGACAGGCGGCCACGGCCACCGGCATCTCGGCCAAGATGATCCGCTACTACGAGGACGCCGGGCTGGTCGGCCCGATGGCGCGCACCGCCGCCGGTTACCGCGTCTATGGCCCGCGCGACATCCACACCCTCGGCTTCATCAAGCGTTCGCGCGACATGGGTTTCAGCGTGGAGCGTATCGGCGAGCTGCTGGCGCTGTGGCGTGACCGTTCGCGGCACAGCGCCGACGTCAAGCGCATGGCGCTGGAACACGTGGCGGTGCTGCAACGGCGCATCGCCGAGCTGCAGGACATGGTGCAGACCGTGCAGGCTCTGGCCGACTGCTGCGCCGGCGACGAACGGCCGGATTGCCCGATTTTGCGCGGCATCGAGGGCGGAGGTGGTCTGTAGGAGCGCACCTTGGTGCGCGATGAAGCGTTACCGACAACCCGGTGGGTGCCGACCGTTGGTCGGCACAGCCCTCGGCGCCTTGCGCCGCCGCCGCGACCAACGGTCGGGCGCCACCTGGGATGCATCTCCTGCGAAAGTCCCATCGCGCACCGAGGTGCGCTCCTGCCGAGGGCTATCGCTTGGACCAATGTCAGCCATTCCCGCGCAGGCGCGCGGTCAGGCCCTTGAGAAAGTTGCGCAGCAACTGGTCGCCGCAGGCGCGGTAGTTCTTGTGGTCGGGCTGGCGGAACAGCGCCGACAGCTCCGGCTTGGACAGCGGGAAGCCGGCCGCGTCGAAGATCGCATGCATGTCCACGTCCTTGAGCTGGAACGCCACGCGCAGCTTCTTCAGCACCAGGTTGTTGCTGATGCGCGCTTCCGGCGCGCGCGCCGGCTGGGTGTCGTCGCGGCCGCGGAAGTGGACGATCAGGCCGTCGAGGAAGCGCACCAGCGCCGCGTCCGGGCAGGGCTCGAACAGCGGCTCGTCGTCCCTGCGCAGGAAGTCGTGCACCTGCGCCTGGTCCACCGCGAAGGCGGGGTCGGCCAGCTGGATCAGCTCCACCACGTGCTTGTCGCCGAGGTCGAGCATGTGGCGGATGCTGCGCAGTACGTCGTTGTTGATCATCGCCATTCCGTCGTGGCCGTGGCGGAACCGCCCGGCGGGCGCGCATTGTAGCGCCGCGGCGTCATTGCCCCGGCGTCACCAGCCATGCCAGGGGCCGGGGCCGTAGCCGAACGGACCGGCGCCCTTGCCCTGGCTGATGTGGATGTTCAGGTCCACGCGGCGGGTGTTGCCTTCGTCGGTGGTGTAGTCCTTGCCCAGGTTGATGTCGGCCGAGGTCCAGTGGCTGTTGCCGAACGCCTTGGAATAGCCGATGCCGGTGCTGATCGCGCCATGCACCTGCAAACCATCGTCGTGGGTGGTGGCGGCAACGGCATCCCGCTTCGGGCGCGGGCCGCTGTGGTCGCCGTAGTAGGTGCCCGGCGCGTCGGACTGGTAGGACGGGTCGTTCATGTAGCGCAGCGGTGCCTGCGGCACGCTCAGGTCCAGCGCACCCGGCGTGGCGCTCTGCGCCGCCGCCGCGAACGGGGCCAGCAGGCAGGCGAGGAGGATCACGGGCGGTTTCATCGCGGGGCGCTCCGGAAGGTGTGGCTGCATCGTGGCAGGGACGATGCGGTCACGCTAGCGTCACCGGGGTGAACCCGGCCTGTCGCGCCGCGACCTTCCACCGGCCTGCCGACGGCGCTAGGCTGCAAGGCCTCTTCGCGGCAACACAGGAGGCGATGATGTACGCGGTGATCCTGCTCAAGGGGGCGCAAGGCTATGCGCGCGAACACTGGGAGCACGTGCCCGAGCTGGTCGATTACGAGGGCGAGAGCTATTCGCTGCGCGCCGGCCCGCGGCAGCCGCTGCCGACCGACCGGGAGTGGGAGCCGGTGGCGGTATACGCTCCGGACATGCTGACCGAAGAGGAATTCCAGGACCTGTACCAGCAGTACCGGCCGCAGGTCGCCGAGCTGGCGCTGAAATACTGAGGGGCGGCAGGCCCGCCATTGGCGGGGCGTGGACATCGGCTGACTTATAGTCCGCCCACGCGCGGTGGTCCGCGCATGCCGCGGATGCGCCGCCTTGTCTTCCCGTCCCCGTTTCCCGTTGTTGCGCGCGTGGTTGCTGGCATTGCTGCTGGTCGGCGCCGGGCCGTGGCCGTGCGCCGCGCTGGCCGCCGGCAACGTGGCCGACGAGGTCGACCTGCCGCAGGCGCGGCAGCGCATCGAGCAGGCCGGGGATGCGCTGCAGGCGGTGCGCCGCGGGCTGGACGACGCCGACGCGCAGGAAACGCTGCGGACGCTGTCCGAGCGGGCGCAGCAGGCGCGGCGCGACGCCGAGGCCGGGGTGCAGGCGCTGCAGCCGGCGCTGGAGCGGATGGACGCGCGCATCGCCCAGCTCGGGCCGCTGCAGGAGGGCGCGACCGAGGAGCGCGGCATTGCCCGCCAGCGTGGCGTGCTGGAGCAGCAGCGCAGCCAGCTCGACGCCGACGTCAAGCGTGGCCGGCTGCTGGCCGAAGAGGCGCGGCAGCTCGGTGATTCGATCGAGAAGATGCGCACCCAGCAGTTCGGCGCGCAGCTTGGGCGCAAGGTGGGCTCGCCGTTGTCGCCCGTGCTGTGGCGCAAGTTCGCCGACAGCCTGCCCGGTGACCTGCAGCGGATCCGCGCGCTGTACCGGCAGGCCGGCAACGCCCTGCACGACGCGGTGGCCGCGCACGGGGCGAAGGTCCCGTCGCTGGGGGTGTTGCTGGCGCTGCTGCTGGTGCTGCCGCTGCAGTTCTGGTTGCGCCGGTTCGGCCGCCGCCGCGCCGCGTCCGCGCAGGCCCCGGCCGGGCGCCTGCGCCGCACCGGGCTGGCGGTGTGGCTGCTGCTGGTCGGCACGCTGCTGCCGGGGCTGGCGGCGCTGGCGGTGGTGGGCGGCCTGCGCGCGGTATCGGCGATCCCGCCAAGGCTGGAGTCGGTGGCCGACGTGCTGGTCACGGCGACCTTCGTGTCCGCCTTCATCGCCGCCGTCGCCGCCTGCCTGCTGGCACCGCGGCGGCCGTCGTGGCGGCTGGCGAACGTGGACGACGCCAGTGCCCGGCGCCTGCTGGCGCTGGCCCGTGGCGCCGCGGCGCTGACCTGGGCGACCCTGCTGCTGCGCGCGCTGGCGCGTGCGGCGCGCACTTCGCAGGTGAGCGCGGTGCTGCTCGATGGGCTGGTCGCGCTGGGCTACGTCGCCCTGATCATGGCGATGCTGGTGACGCTGACGCGGCTGCACCGGCGCCGCGCCGCCGATGCGATGCGGGCCGAGCAGCGCGCCGATGCGGGCGCTGCGAAGCCGCCGCGGCTGCGCAGCGGCTGGCTGGTGCTGGCGCGGTTGGGTGGCCACCTGACCGTGCTGGCGGCGCTGCTGGCCACCCTGTTGGGCTACCTGAACTTCGCGCTGTTTGCCACCCAGCAGATGGTCGGGGTGACCGTGCTGGCGCTGGTGGTTTCGCTGCTGCTGAAATTCGCCGACGACCTGTCGCTGTGGCTGCTGGCGCCGGACAGCGGCTTCGGCCGCGTGCTGCGCCTGTCCACCGGCCTGCAGCCGGCGCAGCTGGAACAGGCCGGCGTGCTGCTGTCGGCCCTGCTGCGGGTGGTGCTGGTGTTGCTGGGCCTGGCCGCGCTGGTGGCGCTGTTCGGCAATGCCAGCGCGCTGTACGACTGGACCGCCGCGCTGGGCTCGGGCCTGAAGATCGGCGACCAGCTGCTGAAACCGTCGTCGCTGCTGTGGGCGGCGCTGGTGCTGGTGCTCGGCCTCGGCCTGGCGCGGATACTGCAGCAGTGGCTGGTGGGCACCTACCTGCCGAAGACCGGGCTGGATGCCGGCGTGCGCAATTCGGTCAGCACCGTGGCCCGCTACCTCGGCATCGTGCTGGCGGTGCTGTGGGCGCTGGCGACGCTGGGCATCGGCTTCGAGAAACTGGCGCTGCTGGCCAGCGCGCTGTCGGTGGGTATTGGTTTTGGCCTGCAGGCGATCACCCAGAACTTCGTCTCCGGCCTGATCCTGCTGGCCGAGCGGCCGGTGAAGATCGGCGACTGGATCAAGATCGGCGACCAGGAGGGCGACATCCGCCGCATCTCGGTGCGCTCGACCGAGATCCAGGTCGGCGACCGCTCCACGCTGATCGTGCCCAATTCGGAACTGATCACCAAGACCATCCGCAACATGACGATGGCCGGTGCGCTGGGCCGCGTGCAGCTCCAGTTCTCGGTGCCGTTGAACACCGACGTGGCGCAGGTGCGGCAACTGCTGCTGGACATGTTTGCAGGCCACGAAGGCGTGCTGGACGATCCGGCGCCCTCGGTGTTCATCGACTCGATCGCTGGCGGGCTGGTGGCGCTGAACTGCTTCGCCTACGTCTCCAGCCCGCGCAACGTGTACGGCACCCGCAGCGAGTTGCTGTTCGAGCTGCTGCGGCGCACCGCCGAGCAGGGCATCGCGCTGGTCACGCCGACCGACATCCACCTCGTGCGTGACGACCAGTGAATCCTTGAATCCCTTGCAGGAGTGACGTGAGTCGCGACGGGGCTCTCCCGTGCGTCCTGTCGCGACTCACGTCACTCCTGCAAGGGAGGATTCATGGGTTCAGGAACGCGGCCGGCTGCGGATCGCCGGCAGCAGCGCGTAGCTGTCCACCGCCAGCTTCTCGGCGTGGCTCAGCCAGGCGCGGATCTCCAGGTCGTCGATTTCCTCGTCCAGCCCCAGCGGCAGGATGATGCGGCCGTCGCTGTCGGCCTGCACCCATTGCTGGGCCACGACCACCTTGCGCTGCGATGACACCGCCTCGACCCAGAACGCACGCGCCGGGCGCTGGCTGGCGTACAGCTCCAGCACGTAGCGGCCGGGGCCGGTGTGCTGTGCCTGGCGGCTGATCATGCGCGACTGGCGCACGCTCGGGCGCGGGCCGTGGGACGGCTCCAGCGGCGCGTCTACGGCGATGCCGCGGCGCAGCTGGGCGTCGCGGTACAGGCGCATGCCCTGGTCGCTGTCCACCAGCAGCGCGCACCAGTCGCCGTCGGCCAGGCCGTCCTCGAACGCGGTGCAGCGGTCCACGTAGGCCAGCCGGTGGCCGGGGTCGGCCTCGTCGAACCTGCGCGAGGTGTTCTCCAGGTACACCGACTGCAGCGCCCACTGCGCGTCGTATTCCAGCAGTACCGGCGGCTGCACCTTCTGCACGCCGACCAGCACCTGGCCGTCGTCCAGCCGCAGCATGCGGGTCTTCTCGCCCAGCCACAGCGAGCGGGCGAAGGCGCGGTAGCGCGCGTAGTCGCTGGCGTCGTCCTTGAGCGCGGCGACGCTGGCGCTGGCCGCGCGCGGCGCGGCCAGCAGCGAGCGGCCGAAGCCGATCGCGTCGATGGCCGGGTCCAGCAACTGCAGCAGGGTGGCGCCGGAATCGAGCGTGGTGCCGGCGCTGGCCACCACCTGGCGCGGGGCGATGTCCGCGCCGAGGAACAGCAGCAGGTTCTCGCGGTGCAGGTTGGCCAGCACGTCGCTGAGGTCGTTGGGCATGGCCAGGTGGTCGGAGGCCACCACCACCAGCGTGTCCTGCCCGTATTCGCTGGCGCGGATGCGGTCCACCAGTTTCGAGATCAGCCGGTCGCTGCACTTGAGCGCGTTGAGCAGGCCGATGTTGCCGTACTGGCTGCGGTAGCGCGTGCCCTTGCAGGCCACCGGCAGGTGCCCGGCCGGGTGGTGGGTATCCATCGTCAGCGTGGTCAGCATGAAGGGCTGGCCGGCGCGGGAGAGCTCCATGAAGCGGTCGAAGGCGCGGTCCAGCAGCACGTCGTCGTGGATGCCCCAGTTGGAGAAGTGCTTGTCGGCGATGCGCTGCTGCTTGAACCACGCCAGGTCGCGCACCTCGTCGAAGCCGTGGGTGGCGAGGAAGTCGGCCTTGGCCGCGAACTGGCCGTTGGCGCCGCCCATGTAGTGGTTGTCGTAGCCCTGCTGCTTCAGGTAGTCGCCGAGGCAGAACGCCTCGGGCAGGAAGCGGCCCATGCGGCCCATGCTGTTCTCGTCGCCCTGCGCGGTGGTCAACGGCACGCCGCACATCGACGACACCAGCCCGGCGATGGTCCAGCCGCTGCCGTCGGCCGAGGCGATGTCGCGGAAGTCCAGCGCTTCGCCGGCCAGTCGCTTGAGGTTGGGCATCAGCCCGGGGAAGGCGGCTTCGTCCAGGTAGGTGCGCTCCAGGCTCTCGCCGTAGATCCACACGATGTTCTTCGGCCGCGCCAGTGGCTGCGCGGGGATAACGTACTCCGGCGCCACCGCGCTGTAGTCCACCGGCTGCATCTGCCGGTAGAGGCGCTGCGCGTCGCCGTAGAGCGGGCTGTGCAGGGTGGCGCCGACCAGCAGCGCGGCGAACGCGGCCGACAGCGCCCAGCCATGCCGCGGCAGGCGGAAGCGGCGCACGCGCACCAGCAGCAGCGGGGTCAGCGACAACAGCACCAGGGCGATGTACGCGACGATGTAGCCGCTGAAGTCGCCCACGCCGGCGCCTTCCATGTCGCTGCGCAGGTGGTAGAGCGTGGCCGAGTTGATGCCGTCGCCGCTGAGCCGGTCGATCAGCCACCACGTGCTCAACAGCAGCAGCAACAGCGACAGCAGGCCGGCCTTGAGCCGCGCCAGCCTGGGCGAGAGCAGCAACGGCAGGAACAACGCGGGCAGGTACAGCCAGATGATCCAATGCATGCGGTCACTTGGTAGTGGAAGGGAGAGAAAGCCTTCCCCTGGAAGGCCTGGCCCACGTGCCCGTGTCAGGCGCATGAAACGTGGATGACAGGATCATGCCGATGCGAACCTGACTGAAATGTTTGTTGGGACAGCTGACGGTCTGGCTCGACGCGCCGGATGTCTTTCCAGGTGGAGTGAGGTATGCGGACCGATCGTTGTACCTGCGACCGTGGTTCCCGCGACACCTCCGTGGATTATTGATTCCTGCCGATTCAGGCTGCCAGCCGACAAGGTGATGCACACGTGCCTGCGCATCGACGATTCCGAGTGGGGCTGTTGGACGACATGTGCAGCGGCCAGTCCGACTTCCAGGGCTGCCAGATGACCTTGGTATACATCGACCACCCGGGCCGCCCGCCGTTTCGAGGTGCTGGCAGATGGCGGCATGATCGAGGTGCCGCTGGCCGAGAGCTTCTCCGCCTCGTCGTTCGGGATGCTGGTCGACCGCTTCGGTCTGGGCTGGATGGTGATGGGGCCGAAAGCGATGGCGGGCTGGCCCGGCGTGACGGGATGCCGCCGGGCCAGATCGGCGGCGGCCCGGATGTGTCGTCAGTTCCCTGTTTTGCGCGACATGGCGGGCGGCAGCACCGACAGCACGACATCGGCGACCAGCTGTGGGGCGTCGAGCTGGACGTCGTGTGAGGTGCCGGCTTTCGACACGCGCCTGCCGGCGGTGGACGTTGCGGCGAGCGCGTCGTGGGTGCGTGCCTGTGCGGTCTGGAGTGCCTTGCGGACGGCGGGGTCGGCACCGGCGTAGGCATCGGTTGCGGTGATGACCACCAGAGGCTTGTCGCCGTGGGTTTCGTCGGCGGGGACCGGCGCATCGAACATGCCGATTTTCGCCTCGCTCGCCGAAAGGATGGTTTGCCAGAACGCGGGCGAGGACTTGTTGGCACGCACGGCGGCGTTGAGGTGGTCGCTCCAGGCCGGGTTCGGCGGGCGCAGGCAGCTTTGCAGGTCCGGCGGCGGCGCGGCGAGCTTGCCGTCCTTCGCGCCCTGTTCGCAGGCACGGTACGCGGCGAGCATCGCGGGTGCCATCGTGGCTTCTGCCTTGGCGTAGTCGGGTGCGGTCTCGGCCAGCCCTTGCGGCGGCGGTTCGACCAGGACCAGCGCGGCGACGTCTTCCGGATGCAACTGGTCATAGCGACGCACGATGTTGCTGCCGATCGAATGCCCGGCCAGCACCACCGGTGTCGTCAGGTGCGCGGCATGGATCAGGGCGTACAGGTCGGCGGACTCCGCTTCGATGTCGCGCGGCAGCGGCCCGGCGTCGCTGAAACCATAGCCGGCGCGGTCGTAGGCGCAGGTGCGCACGTGCGCGGCCAGCAGTGGTTGCAGCCTTGCCCATGCCATCGTGTCGGCGCCGAAGCCGGCTTCCAGTACCACGGTAGGCGTGCCGTCACCGCTGCAGCGCAGGTTGAGGTGGCGGCCGTTGCCGATGTCGACGCGCTCACCGGGGCTTGCGTAAACGTCCAGTTGCGTATCGGGTGGGGTGGGGGCGTCGGCGGCGATGCATGCCAGGGGCGGCAGGCAGGCGAGCAGGCAGGCGGCAAGGCGGGCGTGTTGCATTGGCGCTTCCAGCGAGGGTGGGGTGTGAACGCTAGCAACCGCGGCGGAAGGTTTTCGTTAGCGCAATCGCAGCCCGTCGAAACGGGATGCGCAATGGCAGGCGGGAACGGTGTACTGCGCATGGCGCGGGTTGGTGGCAACGTGTCGCTGATGCCCGGCATCTCCGTCCACCTGCTGCTGCGGGACATGGATAACCAGATCGTGCCGACGCGAACCTGACTGAAATGTTTGTTGGGGGCTCCCTAGCGGTGGCCCCGTTCCTCCCGCGCCCGGGCCCGGGTGTGGTGGTCGAACAGCAGCGCGCTGAGGATCAGCCCCAGCCCGATCCCGACCCCGAGCAGGAACAGCAGCATCGCCAGCGCCGGGTAGCCCAGCAGCGTGAACCGCGCCGGCACCCGCATCAGCAGCACCGAGGACAGCAGCAGCGCGGCGGTGATCAGCCCGGCGGCGATGCGGTTGGCGACCTTCTGGATGTTCTCCATCAGTCGCGATTCCTCTAGCCCGGTGACTTTCACCTGCAGGCGGTTCTCGGCCATCAGCCCGAGGATGTCGGACATGCGCCGCGGCCCGGTGCGCAGCAACTGCTGCAGCTCCATCGCCTCGCTGGCCAGGTTGGCCGCCGACAGCGACTTGCGCAGGCGCGCGCGCATCACGTGCTGCAGCTGGCTCTCGACCACGCCGCGGGTGTCCAGCTCCGGCGCCAGCTGCTGGCAGACGCCCTCCAGGTTGAGCAGCGCCTTGCCCAGCAGGCTCAGCTCCGGCGGCGTGCGCAGGTCGCTGGCGGTGGCGATGCGCACGATCTCCAGCACCACGTGGCCCTCGGACAGGGTGCCGTTGGCGGCGTAGCGCGCGATCATCTGCCCGGTTTCGCGCAGGTAGCGTTCCTCGTCGTAGTCCTCCAGCCGGGTGCTGATGCCGATGATCTCGTCGGCCACCTCCTCGCCGCGGCCATCGACCGCGGCGAACAGCACCTTCAGCAGGCGCTCGCGCAGGCGCGGCGGCACGTGCGCGACCATGCCCAGGTCGAAGATCGCCAGGCGCCCGTCGGGGGTGACGCGCAGGTTGCCGGGGTGCGGGTCGGCGTGGATCTCGCCGTGCACGAAGATCTGGTCGAGGTAGCCGCGCACCAGCGCCGCGGCCAGCGGCAGCATCGACTGCTCGGTGCGCCGCACCGGCGGGATGGCATCCACGCGCACCCCGTGCGCCAGCTGCATGGTCAGCACGCGGCGGCCGCACAGGTCCCACAGCGGCTGCGGCACCCACAGCTCCGGGTACGGCGCCAGGTGCCGGCCGAAGCGTGCGAGGTTGACCGCCTCGGCCTCGTAGTCCAGCTCCATGTGCAGGGTCTTGGCGAACTCGTCCAGCCAGTCGGAAAAGCGCACGCGGCGGCCGACCCGGGTCAGGTGGTCGGCGGCGCTGGCGAAGCTGCGCAGCACCGCCAGGTCCGAGCGCAACTGCGCGGCGACCTCGGGCTTCTGTACCTTGATCGCCACCTCGCGGCCGTCGTGCAGCACCGCTCGGTGCACCTGGGCGATGGAGGCGCAGCCCAGCGGCTCGGGGTCGAACGCCGCGAACAGCTTGCCGACCGGCGCACCCAGTTCCTCCTCGATCACCGCGCGCACCTGCTCCACCGGGATCGGTGCAACCTGTTCCTGCATGCGTGCCAGCACCGCCACGTAGTCGGGCGGGATCATGTCCGGGCGGGTGGACAGCACTTGGCCGAGCTTGACGAAGGTGGTGCCCAGCGCTTCGAGGTCGGCGACGAACTGGTCCGGGTCGCCGGCGGCCGGGGCCTTTTCCAAGCGCGGCAGTTCGCCGTCCAGCTGCAGGCCGGAGAAGATGCCCGAGTGCCGGTAGCGCAGCAGCAACCGGACTATCTGCTGGCGCCGGTTCATGCCGCCGATCAGCACGGGGCCGGGGGCATCGCATGCGGTGGTGGTCAAGGCCGGCCCTCGTCGTGCGTGGAGCCGGCAGTGTCGCCGGGGGGCGGTGGGCGGCGGGTGAATGCGCCGGAGCACGCCACCGCCACCGCGGATCGGCGAATATTCCGTTTTCCCATCCTCGGTGCCCCATCAATGGCCGGAGCCAGCCTGCTCGCCCTGCTCGACGACATCACCAGCCTGCTGGACGATGTTTCCATCCTCACCAAGGTCGCGGCCAAGAAGACCGCCGGCGTGCTCGGCGACGACCTGGCGCTCAACGCGCAGCAGGTCAGCGGCGTCACCGCCGCGCGCGAGTTGCCGGTGGTCTGGGCGGTGGCGAAGGGCTCGCTGCTGAACAAGGCGATCCTAGTGCCGGCGGCGTTGGCGATCAGCGCGTGGCTGCCGTGGGCGATCACGCCGCTGATGATGGCCGGCGGCGCCTTCCTCTGCTACGAGGGCGTGGAGAAGCTGGCGCACAAGTTCCTGCACCGGCACGAGGACGGCGGGCAGCGCCAGGCCGAGCGCCTGGATGCGCTGGCGAAGGAAACCGCCGACATGGCGGCGTGGGAGCGCAACAAGGTCCGCGGCGCGATCCGCACCGACTTCATCCTCTCGGCCGAGATCATCGTGCTGTCGCTGGGCGTGGTGGCGAAGCAGCCGTTCATGCAGCAGGTGCTGGTGCTGGCGGCCATCGCGCTGGCGATGACGGCGTTCGTCTACGGGCTGGTGGCCGGCATCGTCAAGCTCGACGACCTCGGCCTGTGGCTGTTGCGCCGGGGCCGCGCCGCAATGGCGGCCGGCCGCGCGATCCTGCTGGCGACGCCGTGGCTGATGCGCGGCCTGTCCGTCGCCGGCACCGCGGCGATGTTCCTGGTTGGCGGCGGCATCCTGGTGCACTCGCTGCCGGCGTTGCACCACTTCATCGTCGGGCTGGCGCCGGCGAACCTGGCATGGCTGGCCAATGCGCTGGGCAGCGTGGTGGTGGGCATGGTGATGGGCGCGGCGGTGCTGGCGGTGGTCGGCGGCGTGCAGCGTTTGCGCGGCAGGTAGGCAACCGGTTCCCGACAGTGCGGAGGGGGCTTGGAGTGGAGAGCGGATGGCGGCGGAACGCCGTTATTGCGCGCTACCCACCCGGTCGCGTCCGGCCTGCTTGGCCGCGTACAGCGCATGGTCGGCGCGCTGCAGCAGGGTGTCGGCCGCTTCGCCCGCCTGCCATTGCGCGACGCCGGCGCTGAAGCGCACCTGCACGCGCTGTTCGCCATGCAGGAACGGCCGCTGCGCCAGCAGTTCCTGCAGGCGCCGCAGCTGCGACTCGGCCTGCGCCTGCGCCATGCCCGGCAGGATCAGCACGAATTCGTCGCCGCCGAGCCGGGCGATCTGGCCGTGGCTGCCCAGCCGCGCCTGTATCGTGCCGACCATGTGGCGCAGCGCGTGGTCTCCGCCGGCGTGGCCGTGGACGTTGTTGATCTGGCTGAAATGGTCCAGGTCCAGCAGCGCCACGCTGAACGTCGAATCGGCGTTGCCGGTGGCCAGCGCGAGCTGCTCTTCCAGCCCGCGGCGGTTCAGCGCGCCGGTCAGCGGGTCGGTGCGCAGTTGGCTGTCGGCCTGTTCCAGCTGTTGTTCCAGCTGCAGCACGCGCTGCTCGGCGGCCTTGGCTTCGGCACGGGCGCGGGACAGGTGGTCGCGCGCGCGCAGCGCCTGCGCCTGCAGGCGCGCGGTGTCCTGCAGCACGTCCTGCAGCAGCTGGCCGAGGTCGGCGAGGTTGCGCGTCTGGCGCACGGCGACGGCGTAGCCGGCGATGCGGTCGTGGTACTCGCCGGTCTGCGCGGCCATGCCCTCGACCTGCTCGACGAAGTCGACCATCAGCTCCTGCATCGCCGCCTTGGATTCGTCGATGCCCTGCTTGAGCAGGCTTTGCCGGTAGATCACCTCGCGCAGGTCGTTGCGGGTGCGTTCCAGCGAGGCACGGTCGAGAGAGCCGGACAGCAGCTGGCGGATGGCGCCGATCTGCTCCTGCAGCCAACTGCCGCCGTCGATCAGTTCGGCGACGTTCTGCAGCAGCAGGTCGAACAGGCTCAGCAGCAGGTCATGCTGTTCGTGCAGCACGTTGTTGCGCACGCCTACCTGGTGGCACAGCTCGCGCAGGTGCTGCTCCACCGGTTCCAGCGGCTGCCCGCCGTGCCAGCCGCGTAGTTCCTCGCCCATGCGCCGCGCCTGCGTTTCCAGCTCCGGCGCTTGCAGCAGCAGGCTGCTGAGCACGGCGTCGAGGGTGTTGCGGAGCATGTCGCGCAGGCGCGCGGCTTCGCCGTTGCCGGCGTGTGCATGCTCCAGGTCGAGGTGGCGCAGGTACTTGTCGATCAACTGCCGCAGCAGCCGGCCGTAGCGCTTCCAGTCCCGGTTGGCATGGGCGCCGTGCAGCAGTTCCCCCAGTTGGCCGAGTTCGCCGGGCAGCGCGGCCATGCCTTCGGCGAAGACCAGCAGCAATGCTTCCGGCGCATGGGCCGCGGACTGCGGGTCGCTGGTATTGGCAGGTACCGTCGCGGCCGCTTTGCGGCGCGCGAGGATGCGCCCCAGGCCAGCGGGTTCGGGCGGCGGAGTGTCGGGGCTGTCGGCCATCACGGGCGTTCGGATACGGGCGGCAGGAAAGTGAACGATGCCCGATTATCGGCCGTCGCGGCACTGCCTTGAACCGCCGCCGGCCATTGTCCAGGCCTCCGATTGCGGGGATGGGCAAGCTGCGCGTGCCACGGCGGCGGCGCTTGGTAGAGCGGGGCTTGCCCCGCTGAGGCTCTACCGGGAAGACCCCAGCGGGGCAAGCCCCGCTCTACGAGGAAGCGGTGTACTCGGAATGGCTCCCCGGGGTTGGGAAATGAACCAAAAAAAGACCCGGCAACGGGGGCGTTGCCGGGTCCGGGATGCGCGGGGGAGGGAAACCGCGCAAATCGCTTGTCTGTTGCCTCAGCGCGCCTTGCGTGGCTGCGCCGGTGCCGGGGTGAATGGTTGCCGCGCCAGTTCGCCGATGGCGATGCCGGTCTTCAGGCCCAGGTCCAGCATTTCCTGGCCGGCATTGCCCAGCCGCTGCAGGTTGTCGCCCGCCACCTGCAGGCCCTTGGGCAGCAGCGTGGGCAGTTCTGCGCCAGCCTGCGACAGTTCGCCGATGAAGCCGGCGGTGGCATTGGCGTTGCGCTCGAAGGCGCGCAACTGCACGCCGAACGCGCTCTCGGCGTTCTCCAGCGCCAGCCGGTTGGCGCGATTGGCCGCGGCGGCAAGGTGCCGGGTGTAGTCGTTGAAGGAGGCGTCGAAGCGGGCGGACATGGCGGAACTCCAGCTTTGTTGCGTCGCAACATAACACGGCTGGCCGGGAATGCAAGCGCCTGGCGGCCTCAGTCGCCGCGGTAGCGGCAGCCGGAGGTGCAGGTCTCGTGCACGGTCACCGCGCTCAGCTGTGGCAGCGCCGGCTTGAGCCGTTCCCAGATCCACATCGACAGGCGTTCGCTGGTGGGGTTTTCCAGCCCGGGGATGTCGTTGAGGTAGTGGTGGTCGAGCTGCTCGTACAGCGGCAGGAAGGCGGCCTTGATGTCGCCGAAGTCCATCACCCAGCCGGTTTCGGCGCCCGGTTCGCCGCTCACTTCCAGGCGCACGCGGAACGAGTGGCCGTGCAGGCGCGCGCACTTGTGGCCGGGCGGCACGTTGGGCAGCCGGTGCGCCGCTTCCAGGGTGAAGTCTTTGAAGATGTCCATGCGTTGATTGTAGCGGCCGGGGTGGCCGGCCCTGTCGGTGAATAGGCGGGTGGAACATGCAAAAAGGCGGGAGCGCACGGCCCCCGCCTTTCCTGCCTGCGGCGCTGCGGGGGCCGGGCCCCCGCGGTATTCAGACCGCGCTGGTCGGCCGCGGCGCGCTGCCGGAGCGGCGGCCACCGCGGCGGCGGCGCGGTGCGCCGGCCGGCTGCTCGCGGTGCTGGCCACCGTTCTCGCTGCGCGACTTGCCGGGCTGGCCGGCATGGGCGCCGCGGCGCTGGCCCTGCGGGTTGCCATTGGGGCGCCCGGCGCCGTTGCCGCGCCGCGGCGGGCGCTCGCCGCCGGGCTGCTCGGCCTTGCCCGGGGCGCTGTTGCCCCAGCGGATCGGCGTCTGCGGCTCGAAGCCGGCGACGTCGCGGATGTCCATGTCGCGGTCCAGCAGGCGCACGATCTGGCGCAGGTACTTGGCGTCTTCCTGCGCCACCAGCGAAACCGCCTGGCCGTTGGCGCCGTTGCGGCCGGTGCGGCCGATGCGGTGCACGTAGTCCTCGGCCACCATCGGCAGGTCGTAGTTGATGACCTTGGGCAGCTCGTTGATGTCGATGCCGCGCGCGGCGATGTCGGTGGCCACCAGCACGGTGACGCGGCCGGCCTTGAAGTCGCCCAGCGCGCGCATGCGCTGGTTCTGGCTCTTGTTGCCGTGGATCGCCGCGGTCTTGATGCCGGACTTGTCCAGGAACGTGGCCAGCTTGTCGCTGCCGTGCTTGGTCTTGGCGAACACCAGGGTCTGCTCGCGCGAATCGGCGCTCAGCAGGTGCAGCAGCAGTTCGCGCTTGCGCCCGGCGTCGACCGGGTGCACACGGTGGGTGATGGTCTCGGCCACGGTGTTGCGCGGGGTGACCATCACCTCGCGCGGGTTGCGCATGAATTCCAGCGCCAGCTGCTTGATCGGGTCGGCGAAGGTGGCCGAGAACAGCAGGGTCTGCCGGTTCTGCTTGGGCAGCTTGGCGAGGATGCGCTTGATCGACGGCAAGAAGCCCATGTCGAGCATGCGGTCGGCCTCGTCCAGCACCAGCACCTCGATGCCGGACAGGTCGATGCTGCGCCGCTCCAGGTGGTCGATCAGGCGGCCGGGGCAGGCCACCAGCAGGTCCACGCCCCGGCGCAGCACGTTCAGCTGGTTGCCCATGCCGACGCCGCCGTAGATGCAGGTGCTGGGGATGCGCAGGTACTTGCCGTAGTCGCGCAGGCTGTCATGCACCTGCGTGGCCAGTTCGCGGGTGGGGGTGAGGATCAGCGCGCGCGGCCGGCGCGGGCCGTTGCGCACTTCCTGCGGGTTGGTCGCCAGGTGCTGCAGCAGCGGCAGGCCGAACGCGGCGGTCTTGCCGGTGCCGGTCTGCGCGCCGGCCAGCAGGTCGTGGCCTTCCAGCACCAGCGGGATCGCCTGCTGCTGGACCGGGGTGGGGGTTTCATAGCCCTGCTCGGCGAGCGCGCGCAGCAGGAAGGGCGCAAGGCCCAGGTCTTCGAACGACATGGATGCTCCAAAGGATAGAGGCGCCGGCCGGAAGCGGCTGGCGGTGCCGGTCGAGGCGACCGGCTGGCTCGGAGCGTTCCCGTGAACCGCGCTGCGAGGATCTGGGTGCGACCTGCGCGGTGCGCGGGCCGGAATGCATGGCGAATGGCGTCGGGTGGGAGGGGCGGGGCCGGTGGAACGGCACCGCCGGCCTTCCCGGAGGGAAACGGACGGCCGCTGGCAGACCGCGATAGTCTAGGGGAAGTTTGAGACGGGCACCAAAACCGCCCGTTCAGCTTGCCCCGCCGGATGCCGCCGTAGCGCCGGGTCTTGACCCGGCAGGCTTCCCCGGCGAGGTGCCATGCGGGGCAAGCCCCGCACCTACCTATTCGTTACAATCGAAACTTGTGCTCTCCAGAACTGGATGCTCCGATGAAGCTTGGTTCCCTGAAGGAAGGTGGCCGCGACGGCACCCTGATCGTGGTCTCGCGTGACCTGACCCGCGCCGTGCGCGCCACCGGCATCGCCGCCACCCTGCAGCAGGCGCTGGAAGACTGGTCCAACCTCGCGCCGCGGCTGAACGCGCTGTCCGACTCGCTCAACGGCGGCGACGCCGACGGCGTGTTCGACCTGGACATGCAGGCGCTGGCCGCGCCGCTGCCGCGCGCCTACGAGTTCGTCGACGGCAGTGCCTACCTGCCGCACGTGGCCCGCGTGCGCAAGGCGCGCGGCGCCGAGGTGCCGGAAAGCTTCTACACCGATCCGCTGATGTACCAGGCCACCAGCGCCGGTTTCCACGGCCCGCGCGACGCGGTGAAGGTGGTCAGCGAGGACTACGGCATCGACCTGGAGGCCGAGATCGTGGTCGTCACCGACGACGTGCCGATGGCGGTGACGCCGGAGCAGGCCGCCGGCCACATCCAACTGGTCGGGCTGGTCAACGACGTCAGCCTGCGCAACCTGATCCCGCCGGAGCTGGCCAAGGGCTTCGGCTTCCTGCAGTCCAAGCCGCGCTCGGCGCTGAGCCCGGTGTTCGTCACCCCTGACGAGTTGGGCAATGCGTGGCAGGGCAACAAGGTGCACCTGCCGCTGGTGACGCACATCAACGGCGAGTGGTTCGGCGCGCCGGAAGCCGGCGTGGACATGCAGTTCGACTTCGCGCAGCTGGTGGCGCACGTGGCCAGGACCCGGCCGCTGTCGGCCGGCACCATCGTCGGCTCCGGCACCATCGCCAACGAAGACACCGCGCTGGGTGCCTCCTGCTTCGCCGAACGCCGTACCGTCGAGGCGCTGCGCGACGGCAAGCCGTCCACCCCGTTCATGAGCTTCGGCGACGTGGTGCGCATCGAGATGTTCGACCGCGACGACAACAGCATCTTCGGCGCGATCGAGCAGCGCATCGAGCAGGCGCAGCGCCCCTGACTGCCGCTTTTTTTAAGCCCCTCTCCCTTCGGGAGAGGGGTTGGGGTGAGGGGCAACGGAGTCACGATGGTTCAACCATCATGGACTGCGTTCGCCCCTCATCCGCCCTTCGGGCACCTTCTCCCGAAGGGAGAAGGGGGCGATTGTTCCCATATCGCCAAGCGGCGCAAACAACCGACCGGCGGCAACGGCATCCCCACTGCCGGCCTGTATCGTGACCCGATGCAAGCAAGGACAACCGACATGGATGCAGCATTGACGCTCTACAGCTACTGGCGCTCCAGCGCGGCCTACCGCGTGCGCATCGGCCTGAACCTGAAAGGGCTGGACTACGCGCTGGTGCCGGTGCACCTGGTGCGCGATGGCGGCCAGCAACATGCGCCGGACTATGTCGCGCTCAACCCGCAGCAGCTGGTGCCGGCGCTGCGCGACGGCGGGCGCGTGCTGACCCAGTCGCTGGCCATCCTCGAATATCTCGAAGAAACCCGTCCGCAGCCACCATTGCTGCCGGCCGATGCCGCCGGTCGCGCGCGGGTACGCGCGCTGGCGCAGCTGGTTGCCTGCGACATCCATCCACTCAACAATCTGCGCGTATTGCAGTTCTTCGACCGGCAATGGCACGTGCCGCAGGCCGAGCGCGACGACTGGGTGCTGCACTGGATGCGCGAGGGCTTCGCCGCGATGGAGGCCATGCTCGCCGCCTCGGCGGACACCGGCCGCTACTGCCACGGCGACGCGCCGGGGCTGGCCGACTGCTGCCTGCTGCCGCAGCTGTACAACGCGCGGCGCTTCAAGCTCGATCTCGACGCCTTCCCGACCCTGCGCCGGATCGAAGCCGCCTGCCTGCAACTGCCGGCGTTCGATGCCGCCCGCCCGGAAAACCAGCCGGATGCGGCTTGAAGCACACCGCCGGCACTCGTAGGTCGGGGCTACGCCCCCGACGGCATGTTCGGGTGCACGGAACGTCGGGGACGTAGCCCCGACCTACGCCTTCGGCGACTCAATGGGTCGGGGGAAGCCCCCGTGCCGGCAAGCCGTCATGCCCCATTCCCCGTTCCCGGCTTCAAAACCCGTGCGTGATCGACGGCGCCGTCGCCGGGGCGGAGAAGTCCGCGTAGGGGTCGTGCTCGCCACTGCCGCCCTCGGACAGGCGGAACTTCAGCGCCAGCCCGTCGCGCGAATCGGCCGCGCGCAGGGCTTCTTCCTGCTCGATGATGCCGTCCTTCGCCATCCGGAACAGGCACTGGTCGAAGCTCTGCATGCCCTCTTCCAGCGACTCCTCCATCGCCTGCTTGATCGCATGCACCTCGCCGCGGCGCAGCAGGTCGCGGATCATCGGCGTGTTGATCAGCACCTCGGTGGCCGGGCGGCGGCGGCCATCCTTGCCCTTGACCAGGCGCTGCGAAATCACCGCGCGCAGGTTCAGCGACAGGTTCATCAGCACGTTCTTGTGCGCGCTCTCGGGGAAGAAATTGAGGATGCGCTCGATGGTCTGGTCGGCGTTGTTGGAGTGCAGCGTGGCCAGGCACAGGTGGCCGGTTTCGGCGAAGGCGATCGCCGCCTCCATCGTCTCCGCGTCGAGGATCTCGCCGATCAGGATCACGTCCGGCGCCTCGCGCATCGCGTTCTTCAGCGCGTTGTGGAAGGCGTGCGTGTCCAGCCCGACCTCGCGCTGGTTGACGATCGACTGCTTGTGCTTGTGCAGGAACTCGATCGGGTCCTCGATGGTGAGGATGTGGCCGGTGGAGGTGCTGTTGCGGTGGTCGATCATCGACGCCAGCGAGGTCGACTTGCCCGAGCCGGTCGAGCCGACCACCAGCACCAGCCCGCGCGGGGTCATGATCACGTCCTTGAGCACCTGCGGCAGGTTCAGCTCCTCGATGCTGGGGATGCGGCTCTTGATCGCGCGGATCACCATGCCGACCTCACCGCGCTGCTTGAACACGTTGACGCGGAAGCGCCCGGCGTCGGCCAGCGCGATGGCCATGTTCAGCTCCAGGTCGCGTTCGAACTGCGGTACCTGGCCCTCGTCCATCAGCGAATAGGCGATCTTCTTGACCATGCCCGGCGGCAGGCCGGTGTTGCCCAGCGGGTAGAGCTTGCCTTCGATCTTGATGTAGACCGGCGCCCCGGTGGTCAGGAACATGTCCGAAGCGTTCTTTTCGGTCATCAGCTTCAGGAAATAGCCGATATCCATAGGTAAAGTTTCCCCGCAGACGGCCCGGTGCCGTTGATGCACGTGGTGGCCTTGACGACAATGGCCGCGCTCATTCATTCCGCGACGGCTCCCCAATGAAACCTAGCTTCGCACAATTACGACGTCTCCTGTATGTGACCGCCTGCGCATCCGCGCTCTGTGCCAGCGCGTGGGCGCAGGACCCGGCCGCGGCCGACCTGCTGGCCGCGCAGCAGGCGGTGGAACGCGCCGACCGCGCCGATGCCGACCAGTACGCGCCGGACACGATGGCGCTGGCCCGCCAGCAGCTGGAACAGGCCCAGCGCGCCGCCGGCGACCGCCGGCAGCGCAAGCAGGCCCCGCTGCTGGCCCAGCGTGCCGCGGTCGACGCCGACCTCGCCCGCGCCCGCAGCGAGGAAGCGGTGGCGCAGGCCACGCTGGCCCAGCGCAAGGCCGAGGTGGAACGCCTGCAAAGGCAATTGGCAACCGGGGAGGCGCGCCGATGAACATCAGGAACCTGCTCGCCGCCGGCCTGCTGGCCCTGCCGCTGCTGGCCACTGCGGCCGAAGACCCGGCGGTGGCCGCGCTGAACCAGCGCCTGATCGCCCTGCAGGCGAATCTGGACACCGCCGACGTCGCCGCCTACGAGCGCCTGCAGGCACGGCAGGCGGTGGCGGAGCTGGCCAAGGCCAGGCGCAAGAACCTGGAACAGGCGCGCTACCTGGCCGAACGCCGGGTGGAGATCGCCGAAACCAGCGCCCGCACCGAGGTCGCCCAGCGTGAGGTCGAACGACTGGAGCGAACCCGCAGCGAACTGCTGATCGAGGCCAGCCGCCGCGACGCCGACCGCGCCCGCCGCGAGGCCGAGAAACTGCGCGTGCAGGCGCAGATCCAGGCCGAGGAAAGCGAGCGTCTGCGCCAGGCCGCCGAGGCCGAGATCCTGGCCCGGCAGGACGCGGAAATCGCATTGAGCAGCGTGGCCGGCAAGCAGGCCGCGCGGGTCAGCGCGGCCCAGCAGAACGCGGCCAAGCTGGCGCGCGAGGAAGCCGAACTGGTGTCCGGGCAGAAGTTGCCGAACTCCACCTTCGGCCGCCGTGGCGAGGTGTTCACCCTGCCCGGCGACGCCTTCGCCGCGGGGCAGGCCAGCCTGTCCGCCGGCGCGCAGGACCAGCTCAAGGCACTGGCCGAATACCTGAACATCGGCAAGAAGGGGCGGGTGACCATCGAGGGCTACGACAGCGCCAACGGCGTCGGCCAGCGCCGCGCGCAGGCGCTGAAGGATGCGCTGGTGGCCGCCGGGGTCGCTGCCAACCGGTTGCAGGTGAGCGGCAAGAAGGCCGCCGCCACCCGCGCCCGCTCGGCCGAGGTCATCATCGCCCCGTGACCCGGTGGCGCGCGTGATCGCGGGGCCTGCCGTACATGGCGGCAGGCCCCGTATCCGTAGGTGCGGGGCTTGCCCCGCACGGAGCGTTCCCGGCGAGGCCTCGTGCCGGGAAGCCCGGCGCCTGCATCAAGTTTGCCGGTGTCTTGAGGGCCTTCCCGAAGCCTGAATGCGCGGCCGGTCATGAACCGCGCCGATACCGGTTTTCGCCCCTTGCCGGAACCTTTTTTCAGGCGTAGGGTCAATCGTCCGGGCGGCAACGTCGTCGCCCGGACAGCAGGAGGACCGGGCCGGTGCAACAATGGCGCGAACCAGTACCAGGCAACTTCCGGGGCATGGCCCGGAAGCAGGGCGGGGGTTCGGCCATGCGCGGCCAGGTTTCTCCGATCCAGCAACGCCCCGTGCCGCAAGGCCGGGGCGTTCTTGTTTCCGCATGAAGGAGGTCACCATGTTCGAAGAGCAGCCGCAGAATGAAATCGATGCGCTGATGAAGACCAACCCCGAGTTCAAGCAGCTCTACCAGCAGCACAAGAAGCTGAACAAGAAATGCATGGATGCGGAGCTGGGCGTACTTCCCATCGACAACCTCACGCTGGGGTTGATGAAGCGCGAGAAGCTGCTGGCCAAGCAGCGGCTGTTGCGCATGTACGAAAGCCGACCCAACTGAACCTTCCCCACGCAGCACCTTTCCGTCGCGGGCGGTGGCGGCCTCCTCGTCGGCCGCCGCCGCCCGCGTCACCTGCCGGCCGCGGCACGGGCCGCGACCTTGCCTGACTTTCAGGCACATCCATCGGATAATCGGGCTCCAGCCGCAGTGCGGCGCGATTCCCAGACACATTCGATGGCCATCCATTCCTCCGTACTCGAACTCATCGGGCGCACGCCGATCGTCAAGGCGCAGCGCCTGGACACCGGTGTCTGCGAGCTGTTCCTGAAGCTGGAGAGCGCCAACCCGGGCGGTTCGATCAAGGACCGCATCGGCCTGTCGATGATCGAGGCGGCGGAAAAGCGCGGTGACCTCAAGCCCGGCGCGACGCTGGTCGAAGGTACCGCCGGCAACACCGGCCTGGGCCTGGCGCTGGTGGCGCAGCAGAAGGGCTACAAGCTGATCCTCGTCGTGCCGGACAAGATGAGCCGGGAAAAGATCTTCAACCTCAAGGCGATGGGGGCCGAAGTGGTGCTGACCCGCTCGGACGTGGCCAAGGGCCACCCCGAGTACTACCAGGATCTCGCCAGGACCATCGCCGAGCAGACCCCCGGCGCCTACTTCATCAACCAGTTCGGCAATCCCGACAACCCGGCCGCGCACGAGTTCGGCACCGGCCCGGAAATACTCGAACAGATGGAGGGCGAACTGGACGCCATCGTGTTCGGTTGCGGCAGCTCCGGCACCATGACCGGCCTGTCGCGCGCCTTCGCCAAGCTGTCGCCGGCTACCGAACTGGTGCTGGCCGACCCGGTAGGGTCGATCCTGGCCGAGTACATCAACGACGGCACGCTGAACGACAAGTCCGGCAGCTGGCTGGTGGAGGGCATCGGCGAGGATTTCCTGCCGTCGATCTCCGATTTCAGCCGGGTCAAGAAGGCCTACGCCATCAGCGATGCGGAAAGCTTCCACACCGCGCGCGAACTGCTGGCAAAGGAAGGCATCCTCGGCGGTTCCTCCACCGGCACCCTGCTGGCCGCGGCGCTGAAGTACTGCCGCGAGCAGGCCGCGCCGAAGAAGGTGCTGGTGCTGGTGCCGGACACCGGCAACAAGTACCTGTCGAAGATGTACAACGACTACTGGATGCTGGACAACGGCTTCATCGAGCGCCCGCAGCATGGCGACCTGCGCGACCTGATCCTGCGCCCGTACAGCCAGCGCGACACCGTGGTGGTCGGCCCCAACGACCTGCTGACCACCGCCTACCAGCGCATGAAGCTGTACGACGTCTCGCAGCTGCCGGTGATGGAGGGCGAGCAGCTGGTCGGCATCATCGACGAGAGCGACGTGCTGCTGCATGTCTACGGCGACGAGGCCCGCTTCCGCGACCCGGTGTCGGTGGCGATGGTCAGCAAGCTCGACCGGCTCGACGTGAAGTCGCCGATCGAGGCGCTGCTGCCGGTGTTCGACCGCGGCCAGGTTGCCATCATCATGGGCGACGGCTACTTCCTCGGCCTGATCACCCGTATCGACCTGCTGAATTACCTGCGGCGGCGGGTGCAGTGAAATCCCGAGCGGTGGATCGGTAGGTCCGGACTTTCGAACAACTGGGGAAGAGATGCAAAACAGCATGCAGGCGGGCTATACACCGGCAGCGCAACATCGGCTGCTGGGCGAACTGCTGGTTGAACGTCAACTGGTCAGCACGGGAGACGTGCAGAAGGCGCTCGCGTTCCAGGCACAGTTCGGAGGCCGGATCGGCAGCGTCCTCGTGAGGCTGGGGGCACTGTCGGAAGACAGCCTGGTGCCGGTGTTGTCGGATCAACTGGGCATTCCGATGCTCGCCGGTGATGAATGGCCGACAGATGGCGAAGGGGTACGGTCGATATTGGGCAATGCCGGTTACAACCTGGAATGGTGGCTGGACAATGGCATCGTTGCCTGGGAGGCCACGGAGGGAAAGGTTCTTGCAGTGGCGCGCGATCCGCTTGATCCATCGGTGAATGAAGCTTTGGACAAGGTGTTCGGATCGGAATGGTCCTGGCGACTGGCCAAATCCCAGGAAACGGAAAGACTGATCGACATGGTCGGGAATTCCCGCTCCCGCGGGGACATGGATCTGGATGATGATGTGAGCCATCTCCGCGAACTTGCGGAGGAAGCGCCGGTCATAGAGCTGGTCAACAACATCCTTGCCCAGGCGATGGATCAGCGAGCCTCCGATATCCACATCGAACCGGAGGAATCCGTATTCAATGTGCGCATGCGCACGGACGGCATACTTCATACGCGCATGGTGCTGCCGGCAAGCCGTTACCCGGCGGTCGCTTCCCGCGTGAAGCTGATCTCGGGAATGGACATCGCCGAACGCCGCCTGCCGCAGGATGGCCGCTTGAGCGTCCGTGTGAGTGGGCAGGAAGTGGACGTCCGCGCTTCGGCCGTTCCGGCGGTCCACGGCGAGTCGATCGTGCTGCGCCTGTTGCCCAAGGAAAGGGATGACCTGAGCCTCGAAAGGCTTGGCTTTTCCCCGCGTGACCTGGCCCTGTTCCGCACGTGGGCGGCAGAGCCTCATGGCGTTGTCCTGGTGACCGGCCCGACGGGGTCGGGTAAATCAACCACGCTTTACGCGACGCTGGAGGAAATGAACCAGCGGGATCGCAAGATCATCACCGTTGAAGATCCGGTGGAATACGAGGTGGATGGCGTCACCCAGATCCAGGCCAATTCGGATATCGGCTACACATTCGCGCGCGCACTTCGAGCCATCCTCCGCCAAGACCCTGACGTCATCATGATCGGTGAAATACGCGATCTGGAAACAGCGGAAATCGCGGTCCAGTCATCGCTTACCGGCCACCTTGTGCTTTCCACCCTGCACACCAACGATGCGGTGAGTGCGTTCACCCGGCTGGTCGATATGGGCGTGGAGCCTTTCCTCGTGGCGACCAGTGTGCGCGCCGTGCAGGCACAGCGCTTGGTACGCCGCCTGTGCCCGCATTGCTGCCGGCCGGCGGTGGTGTTGCCGGTGTTCGAGCGGATGGTCGGTCCCCTTGTTGATGAAGGCGACAATGCGTGCTGGAAAGAAGCGGTCGGCTGTCCGCGCTGTCAGGGCACGGGGTATCGCGGGCGCCTGGGTATCTATGAACTGGTCGATGTGACCCCCGAGTTGCAGGAGCTGGTCATTGCGGGCGCGACCGCCGAAAAGATGCGCAGTCTGGTCAACGCCCAAGGCGGCAGAACTTTGCGTGACGATGGCCTGCTCAAGGCGCGTGCCGGTCTGACTACCGTCGAAGAAGTCGTGCGTGTCACCGGGGGATTGGCCGCGGATGAGTGACATGCTGCAGTATCGCTATGAGGCATTGGACCGGGGGGGCAGCAAGCTGACCGGCGCCGTGGATGCATCTTCCGAAGCAGATGCGGCGCGGCGTCTGGCAGTCATGGGGTTGACTCCATATTCGCTGAAGCAATTACGCAGTGGCCGCTCCCTGTCCAGCCGTCGCAAGAATGCCTCGACACGCGAACTGCAATTGGTGCTGCAAGAGTTCACTGCGTTGCTGGAGGCGGGGGTTGGGCTCGTCACTTGCCTTTCATCGCTTGCCAAATCCAGCCATCACCCTTCCCTGACCAGCGCGTTTGCGTCGATGGAGAAAGCCGTGCGGCGGGGTGAAAGCTTCAGTGTCGCCCTGCGCGAGTCCAAGCTTCCCGTGCCGGAATACATGCATCAGCTGATGCAGGCCGGTGAGGCGACGGGGCGTATGGCCGAATCAATGCGCGGTGGTGTCCGCCAGTTCGAATACGACCAGCGTGTCCGCCAGGAAATGACCGGGGCGATGATCTACCCGGCAGTGCTCGTGCTTTCAGGGGTGGCGGCCGTTGGCATCATCTTCATGTGGGTCGTGCCTCGATTTGGTGGCTTGCTGACTCAGCATGGGGAGAGCATGCCTGCGCTTTCCCGCTGGGTCATCAGTACGGGTGTATGGCTCAGTTCCCATGCCTGGTGGGTCGTTGCCGCAGTGGTTGCCGTGGGGGCTTTGGCCCGTGCCTTGTATGTTCTTCCTGGGTTCCGGGAAAAGTTGGCCGAAGCACTCATTAAAATGCCCGTCATTGGCGAGTGGGTGCTGGAAGCGGAAGTGGGACGTTGGGCCAGCACGTTGGCGGCATTGCTGGAAGGCAAGGTCGAGCTGGTGCGTGCACTTGGGTTGTCTGCTGCTGCCGTGCGCTTTGGTTTCCTGCGCAATCGCCTTTCCGCAGTGGTCAAGGGGGTCAAGGGCGGCATGACCTTGTCTGCCGCCTTGCGCGAGCACCGTGCGCTGAATCCGACTGGCTATGATCTGGTCGCGGTGGGCGAGGCCAGCGGCGAGTTACCCAAGCTGTTGTCGGCTTTGGCCGGATTGTACGAGGCAACCGGACGCGACCGGATGAAGCGCGCCCTGCAACTTATCGAGCCGCTGGCGATCATCCTCATCGGTGTCGTGGTCGGCGTGATCATGACCGCGATCATCCTTGCGATCACGAGCGTGAATGATGTTCCCCTTTAGAAATCCGGAGAAAAAGATGAAAGTGCGCGAATATCGACGCATGCGTGGTTTTACCCTGCTGGAAATGCTGGTGGTGCTGGTCATCATCGGCCTGATTGCCAGTCTGGTTGGGCCGCGCCTGTTCAGCCGCGTGGACAGTTCCAAGGTGCAGGTGGCCGATACCCAGACACGGCTTTTGCGGGGTGCCATCGAAACCTTCCGTCTGGAAGTAGGGCGCCTGCCGACTACCGAGGAAGGGTTGGCGGTGCTCTACACTGCGCCGGCGGATGACCGGGCGCGGGCGCGTTGGCGCGGGCCGTACCTGGATGAGAGGGTGCCGACGGACCCTTGGGGTAACCCCTACCAATATGCCATCCCCGGGAGCGACGGGATGCCGTTTGCCATTTATTCCTATGGTGCCGATGGCAAGGCCGGGGGCGAAGGAAACGATGCGGATGTGGGCTTCCTGCCGCAGAACCGGTGATGTCCCGGCGGGAGCCTCGTGCAGGGGCTTTTCGTTGCTGGAATTGCTGGTCGTCCTTGCATTGATTTCATTCATGACGGCACTGGTCGCCCCGCGTCTGCAGAACACGGTCGAAGCCATCGCCCGCAGCGGCGAGCGTGCAGCGGCCGTCAGGCAACTGGAGCGGCTGCCCTTGCTGGCCCGGCGTGATGGTGCTGCCCTGAGCATCGCCAAGGGCCAGGAGCTGGCCATGCCGGGCCTGAAATTCCCCGATGGCTGGAGCGCCCGAGCCATCGATGACGTGCATGTGGCCGCCAATGGCTATTGCAGCCCGGCGATGCTGGAGGTGACCACCCCGACGGACAGCGAGCGCTGGATACTTGGCATGCCCGATTGCAGGGTGTCCGATGCGCCCTAGATCACTCCGGGGCTTTTCCCTGCTGGAAGCCATCGTCGCCTTGGCAATCGTCGCCACTGCGGGGCTGGCGCTGTTCGCCGCGATGAACCAGTCCATACAGATGGCGCTCAGGGCCGAGAACGCGCGCAAGAGCGATACCGCCATGCGCAACGCACTGGCCTGGATGGAAGTCGTCAATCCCGCGCTGACTCCCAGTGGCAAGAAGCAACTGGGGGAAATGGTGCTCGAATGGAAGTCCGAGCCCATCGAGCCGCCGCGCGACGCCATGACCGGCTATCTGCAGGCCGGCCTGTACCAGGTCGGCCTGTATGACGTGACCGTGGACGTTCGCGACAACGACGGGGTTTCGGCCTCGTTCCAGGTGCGCAAGGTCGGATACAAGCAGGTCAGGGAGCCGCCGCGGCTATGAATGCCTTGTGCATGAAAGGAGCGGGCGGTTCGCGCCAGCGGGGCTTTACCCTGCTGGAGGCGATCGTCACCTTGGTGATCGTGTCGCTGCTGGTCACCATCCTGATGCAGGCGCTGGGCCAGGCGATGAGCCTGCGCGGCCGTCTGTTGCGTTTCGAAGGCGAGGAACGAGTGGCTGGGCTGCAGGAGGTCTGGTTCCGGGAGTCCGTGGCCGGCATGCAGCGCGATCTGGACGAGCAGGGTGACGGAACATTGGGAACCCGCGACATCCTGGAGTATTCGACACCCTCACCGCTGGCCGCACAGGGCTTTTCCGGGGTGCGCTGGTGGTTGGACGGGGAGCGCCTGCATTACGCCGACACCAAGGTGAAGGATGTGGTGATCATTGCCGGCCCCTTGCGCAATGCGGCTTTTTCCTATCTGGATGAAAATGACGCCTGGGTGGACGAGTGGAAGTGGAAGGATCACAAGAACCCGCCCAGGTTGGTCCGCTTTTCCGCCAATACCGAACGTGGCTCGCTGGATTGGCTGGTGCCGATCATGGCCGACGGCATGGACCCGGAAGATATGAAGCTGGATGAGGTCGGCAGCAGTGGCATCTGATCGTCCCATCACCACCACGCGCCAGAATGGATTCATCCTGGCCGTCACTTTGTGGATACTCGCCGGTATAACCATTGCCGTGGCGTTCATGACCTTGTGGGCCGTCGAGCAGGTGCAGGATGCTCAGGTCGCGCGTGGGCAGTTCGAGGACGAAGCCTCGCTTCACGAAACGCGGGACACCCTGCTGTACCTGCTGGCCACCCGGGAAAAGACGTTGGCCGGCCAGCCTACCCGGGCGTTGAATGAGGACGAATTGGCGGTCCGCCGCCTGGATGAGTTGGGTGGCCTTTCCCGTGAGCCTGTGGGTGGGGAGCTGCAGTTGGATGGAACCTCCTACCAGGGGCTGGGTAGTTCCGTGTTTTCCTTGCAGGACGAAGCCGGCCTGTTTTCGGTGGTGTGGCCCGAGCCGGAAGCACTGGATCGCTTCCTCGATATATATGGAGTACAGCCGGAGAGCTGGCCGCGCCTGCGTGACACCCTGCTGGACTATGTCGATCCCGATGACCTGAGCCGGGTCAACGGTGCCGAAGCCCGTGATTACGAATTGGATCGGCGCCTGCCGCCGCCCAACCGCAGGCTGCTGGTGCCGGGCGAACTTGCCCGGGTGCTGAGCTGGGATCGACTGCCACCGGAGAAGCTGGCGGCCATGATCGAGCATGCGACTCCTTATTACTTGGGAGGCATCAACCCCAACACCATGCCCTTGGAGTTGCTGCCCCTTCATATCCCGGGTTGCCCGGAAACCTGTCGCCGGCTGGTCGAGCAACGCCGCCTTCGACCCTTCAGCTCCACCATCGATTTGCAGGCGCGGTTGGCCATCCGGGTGCCGGGTGACGATGCGCTGGATTACCGCTACCTGGCCGACGACACGATGCGGATCACCCTGTGGCGGCGCACGGGCGTGGCTTGGCGTATGCATGTAAGATTGACGCCCCTTGCGGACCAGCAAGGCCCTTGGTCGATCCTGGCCGCCTATCCCATCGCCCGCCCCACCTCCAATGAACCTGTGGAACAAACTGGCAGCCCTCTTTTTGCCGACAAGACGTCTGGTCAATGACGATCAAGGCAGGGTTTCACGTGGTGGCCCGTTTGGGGGCCAGCAATGGGTGGTAGGCCGGGGTAATTGCCAATATCGGCGTGAGGATCTGCAGGCATTGTCGGCAGGCAAGCGCCTGCAGGCTGCACGGCTGGCGGCGGTCCGGCATAGGCCCGTGCCATCGGCGCTTGCCTTCATGGCCTGGACCGGCGGCGTCGTCCATTTCTGGTTCTGGGACGTACCGGACGAGATCGGGACCGATGCGCGTCAGCGCTGGATTCCGGAAAGTTTGTTGTTGCCGCCGCCGGCCACCGATGGCGTGCGCCTGCTGAAGCTTGCACACGGTTACGAAGCGCAATTCTGGCAAAAGGGCATGCTTGCCGGCAGCCAATGGTGGGAACACATCCCGACGAGTGAATCCTGGCTGCGCTTCGTCCGTTCCTCCGGCCTGGATCCGACCGCCCTGCAGGATGTCCCGGATACGGTGTCCCTGTCCTGGTCCGATCAGCCGTGGGGCGAAACCAGTTGGTTGCAACGACTGGGCGGCCTGTTCGATGAGAAGGCCGCATGGCTGCTGCTGGCCGTCATGTTTGCCGCCGGGTTGGGGTGGCAGCTGTCGTCCCTGCTGCGTTGGCAACTGGCTGCCGACCAGCTGTCCACCCGGGTCGAGCGCATGCGCACGGAGGTTGCGCCGCTGCTCGCTGCCCGCGAGCAGGCCGAGCAGGCACAGGGCGAGCTGGAACGGCTGCAAGCGCTTCGCACGCCGAATGATGATTACGTGTTGATGGCCGGTGTGATTGCCCGCCTGCCCGAAGGCAGCACATTGCTGACATGGCGGCGCGAGGCGGGCAAGTTGCAGGTTTCCGTGCACAGTGGCGAAACCGATCCACGTGCCTTCGTCGTGGCATTCGAGGGTGATCCTCGTTTGTCCGATGTCGCCGTGACCCCCATGACCGGGGGCGGCATGCAACTGGTATTCGAACTGTCGACGGCTACCGCCGCCGGGGAGGAAGCGCATGGCTGACCTTCGTGGACTGCAGCAATTGCGCAGCCAATGGCAGGCCACCCCAAGGCTGCGCTATGGCGTCATGGTGATCGCGGCCATCCTGGGCCTGCAGGTCCTGTTCATGCTGTCCGACTTGGTGCACGCACGCGTTGCCGCCCATGCCGCCGACATGGAAATGCTCGCTCGGCTGGAAGGGTTGCACGGGGAGACATGGTGGCCGGAACGCGCCGGCAAGACGCAGGAGATGCTCGAAGCGATTACCGACCGCATCCCCGAGGTCGCGGGCAAGGGCATGGCCCAGGCGGAATCTCAGGCATGGCTCACGCGTTTGGCGGCGGACCAGGCACTGGCCGAGCCGCGGGTGAAGGTGGAAGACACGGTTGAGGTGGATGGCTACCCGGACATGTGGCAGGTGATCTCGCGTCTGGAAGGCAAGCTGCCGGGCTACGGCCATGAGGCTTTCATGCGTGCCGTGGCCGAAGCCTTGCCTTGGGTCCAGGTGGAGCGGATGGAAATCGCCGAGGGCAGCACCCCACGCGTCGTGGTGACCTTCCGCAGTTATTACCGCAAGGCGCCGCCAACCGCGGATGCCCCGTCGCATCCGGCGACGGACAAGCAAGAGCCCACTCCCAACCCCGATGCGGCGGACCTTGCCCGATGAAACCCCATCTGCGTATCGCCGCCGTCATCCTGCTTGCCTTGCTCGCCGGGGGGCTGGCCAATTACTGGTTGGGTGCCTCGCCTGCTGCCGTCCAGCCTGTCCGCCAGCCGCAGCAGGCCTGGGGCGAAGGGTGGGGCAGCGAGGATGACCTGCTTGCCGCCGGTAACGTGTGGCAGGAGCGGGCTCCCTGGGGGGCCGCCCCTGCTGCCCCGGTGGAGGCCGCGCCGCCACCACCACCGCCACCGACGCCAGTGGGGGTATCCAGGGACGGGCGGAACTACCAGGCCATCTTCCAGGTCAACGGCAGCGGCGTGGTTCGCCTTGGCGCCGGTGACCGGCTGCCTGATGGCGGCCAGGTGGTGCAGGTATCCGGCCGCCGCATCGTCTGGCTGGATGCCGAGGGCAAGCGGCAGCAACGCGAAATCTTCAACGACTTCCAGGATGGGCAATGACCTGTCCTGAAAGGTATCCGGGTGCGCCCCGTTCCAAGGGACGGGAGCCTGTGCAGGCTTTGAAAACGGTGGTTACCAGAATGATGAATCGGTCGCATGGGGATCAGGTGCGTGATGTGCGTACCACCTTGCGCGTTTCCCTTGGCGTTTTCCTGCTCAGCCTGCTGGCTGGCTGCGCCAGTGCGCCGGTGACCTTCCCCGAGCCACTGCGTCCGCCCAAGACGGTTGTCGGTGGCGATGAAGTGCTTGAAGGCGAGGGGGCCGTCGCCCGCAAGCGGCCCCTGGTCGAAGAGGGGCCCGTGCTGGCGCCTTCCCGGCAAGCCACGGCCGCGGCTGCAATGGCCCAGGCTCCGGACCCGGTGCCGCAGGTCATTCCGCGCAAGCGCACCGTGGCCATCGTGCTGGAAGGCGTCTCCATCGAATCCTTCATCAATGTCGTGTTCGGCATGGAGTTGGGTTTCGGCGTGCAGATCGACAAATCGCTGAGCGCGCGCCCGGAGCTGTTGAGCCTGAGCCTCACCGAGCCCCAAACCCCGGCCAAGGCCTATGCCATTGCCCAGGAAGTCCTGAATGCCTATGGGGTGAAGATCAGCGAACTGGGGGGCGTATTGCGCTTCCAGCCGGTCAGCCAGGGGCGTGGGAGCGGTGAACTGCCGGCATTGCTGGCCACCCGTTCGCTGCCGGATGTGCCGGCAGGCCAGCGCACCGTATTCGTCGCCATGCCGCTGGAAGTTTCCCAGCCGGGCGCGGTGGCCGGGCAGGTGCGCAGCCTGTTCGGTACCCATCAGGTCAACTTCACCGAGATGCTCGATGCCAACGCGCTGCTGATCAGCGGCCCCGGCGACGCCGTGCGCGCGGCCATGAGCGCGGTCATGACCCTGGACAGTGGCGGCCTGATCGGCAAGCGTTCGCTGCGCATCAATCCGCTCTATCTGCCCGCGGACCTGCTGGCCAAGGAACTGCGCGAGGTGCTGGCCGGGCAAGGCATTGCAGTCAAGGGGGGGGCGGGCAGCAACGGCGTGGTGACGTTCGTGCCGGTGTCCTCGGCCAATGCGCTGCTGGTGTTCAGCGAGTCGGAAACCGCGCTCAAGGCGGCGCAGGAATGGGCCGACCGCCTCGACCAGCCCAGCGAGGACAGCGCCGGCGGCGGCATGTACCTGTATGCGGCGCGCCACACCACCGTGGAGACCCTGCTGCCGGTGCTCCAATCCCTGCTCGGCGCGGGTTCCGGCAGCGCCGGTGGTTCCCCCGTGACCACCGGTACCGGCGCCGGCCCCGGCCAGTCCTCCTCTTCCTCATCCTCCAACGGCGGCGCGCGCAATGCCGGCAACAGCGCCACCACCATCTCCGGCGAGGGCGGGCGGGTGGCGGTCGATCCCATCCGCAATGTCATCGTCTTCCAGGGCGAGGCGCAGCGCTGGCGTGCCATCCAGGGCGTGCTGGCACGGCTGGACCAGCCGGCCCGGCAGGTGGTCATCGAGGTCACCGTGGCCGAGGTCACCATGACCGATGAATTCAGCCACGGCGTGGAATGGGCGCTGCGCAACATCACCGTTGACGGCATGTCCGGCCCGTTGACGGCCCTGCAAGGGCTGGCCGGCACCGGTGGCGGCGGGCTGGTCTGGCAGGGACTGTCCTCGTCCGGGCAGGTCAAGGCCATCCTCAACCTGTTCGCCAAGGACAGCCGCGTCTCCATCCTTTCCACCCCGCGCATCCTGGTCAAGAGCGGTGAGTCGGCCAGCATCGACGTGGGTACCGAAGTGCCCATCATCACCAGCCAGGCCACCGCGGCCGACCTGCCCAGCAGCGGCAACGGCAGCTCCATCCTGCAGTCCGTGCAGTACCGCAAGACCGGTGTGTTGCTCGATATCGAGGCGGTGGTCCATTCCGGCCAGCGCGTGGACCTGAAGATCAGTCAGGAAGTCAGCGAGGCGACCCCCACCGACACCAGCGAGATTTCCTCGCCCAGCGTGTTCAGCCGCAAGCTCAAGACCAGCCTGAGCCTGGCCGATGGCGAGAGCACCCTGCTCGGTGGCCTGATCTCCAGCACCCGCAGCGATGGCAAGACCAAGGTGCCGCTGCTGGGCGACATCCCGATCCTGGGCAAGGCCTTCCAGAGCGCCAAGCGCACCGGTACCCGTACCGAACTGCTGATGCTCATCACTCCCTACGTGGTGGAGGATGCGGCGCAGACCCGCGCCATCACCGACGCCATCCGTGCCCGCTTTGGCTCTGGTGAGAATTGGGGGGAAGGCGTACGCCAGCGCGCTCTGCCGCAACCGGAACCGGCGCCCGTCCCGGCACCGCAGGCCAGTGGGCCGGATGCGCAACCCGCACGATGAATAATGAATGGATGAAGCGCCACGTCCATCGCATTTAGGACTATTGACGGTGGCTTAACCCCATCCTATAGTTCTGCGGCACTGGGGACTGGGGTTCACCCCCGTTTTCACGGACACTTACGAGAAGGCCGATCGAGGCCTGAGGAGTGTTCATGTCGAAGCGAAGGAAGTTCAGCGCCGAGTTCAAGCGCGGTGCTATTGAGCAGGCCAGCCAGCCGGGTGTGAGCTGTGCCCAAGTGGCTCGGGAGTTGGGGATCCGCGACACCCTGTTGACCCGCTGGAAGCGGGAAGCCCAGAGCCAGGGGGTGGTGGCTTTCGGCGGCAGCGGGACGCCCCGGGACGAAGAGCTGGCCCGCCTCAAGCGCGAGCTGGCCCGGGTGAGGAAGGAACGGGATTTTTTGCGAGAAGCGGCGACGTTCTTTGCCAAGGGATCATCCTGAGGTATCAGGTGATCGAACGTTGCCGCGACGCGTTTCCGGTTCGACTGATGTGCCGCTGCCTGAAGGTGTCGGCCAGCGGTTACTACGACTGGAGCCAGCGACTGCCCAGCGCCCGACAGCGCGACAACCAGCGCCTGGCCGCGCGAATCCGCGAGATGCACGAGGACAGCCGTGGCACTCTCGGCGCCGGTCGCATGCACGAAGACCTGGTCGATCAGGGCGAGTCGGCCAGCTTGAACCGCGTGGCGCGACTGATGGCGGCCGAGGGTTTGCAGGGCTGGCCGCGCCCGAAGCGGCGCGGTCAGCGCGGACGGCCGGCGCTCACGCCTCCGGGCGTGCGCAACCTGCTGGAGCGGGACTTCACCGCACTGGAGCCGGAGACCAAATGGGTCACCGACATCACTGAGATCAAAACAGGACAAGGCAAGCTGTATCTATGCATCGTGCTGGATTTGTTCGACCAGCGCGTGGTGGGTTGGTCGATGCACCACAGGCAGGACCGGCACATGGTGATCCGGGCGGTGCAGATGGCGGTATGGCAGCGGCAAGGCGCGGAGCCGGTGATCCTGCATTCCGATCGCGGCAGTCAATTCCGAAGCGGCGACTACCAGCGGTATCTGTCGAGAAACGGCCTGGTCTGTTCGATGAGCGCGGTGGGACACTGCGGCGACAACGCGGCCTGCGAAGGGTTTTTCGGCGTGCTCAAGCGCGAGCGGATCTACCGCACGAAGTACCTGACACTCGATGCAGCGAAGACTGATGTGTTCGAATACGTCGAGCGGTTCCATAACCCGAGGATGCGGCGAAGAGTCGCCAGGCGCGATCGGGAGTTCCAAGCTCTTTCACAACCGTCCGTGATTTCGGGGTAGAACCCCTGCGCACAGTTAGATGCATGCGCAGATACGGTGCCAAGGGGGTGATTCAGGGGTTCCTGAGCGCACTCATGGCATCAGTGCCGGCGCCGGCACGTGCATGCGAGCGGCGTGTGGTGTCCAGTGATGCTGTTGTATTGCAAACAACAAATACCTAAGCTTAGGAGCTTTTCAAACATGTTGAACAAGAAGGTTCTCGCCGCCGCCCTCGTCGGCGCTCTGCTGACCGCCGCTGGCGCTGCCACCGCAGCCCCGCTGACCGTCACCAAGCAGTACTACGCCAACGAAATCGTGTTCCCGACCACCGGTCTGGTCCCGACTGCCGCTCCGTCCATCACCTGGGCTTCCGGCTACAACTACTCGATCAACGAAACCAAGTATGTCCGCGTCGAGCTGACCGGTGCCAAGTTCGTGACCGGCATGCCGGCCCCGACGGTGGCCAACGGTAACGTCGGTGCGATCAACGGCTTGGGTACCAACGTGCTCACCTTCTCGGTGACCTCCACCGGCCCCATCGTTGCTGCTGACAACTTCCAGCTGACCCTGTCGGCCGCTGGTGTCGGCTACATCAACATCCCGACCAAGGGTGATGTGTCGATCGAGGTCAGCCTGTACGACCAGGCCTCGCAGGCCCAGGCCGGCGGCCCCGATGGCCGTCTGCAGGTGGGTTCGTATGACGACACCGTGTTCCTGACCTTCAAGGACAGCTACGCGTTCACCAATGCCGCCAACAACATCATCGCCGATGTCGCCTCGGCGGCTCCCTCGGTGCTGTATGGTGACTTCCTGCCGGACGCTGGCACCACGCCGGCCACCACCATCACCGATGGTACCTTGAATGACGACCTGCACATTGGTCTGGTCGATCCGGACGGCGCCACCGGCCCGCAGACCGTGACCTTCAAGGCTGACGGCACGAACATCGGCTATGCCGATCTGTTCGCTGCGACTTCCGAGCTGGTTGTTGATGGTGACTGGTCGGCTGCGGACGCCGTGGCACTGGGCGGTACGGCCGCTACCGCGGTCACCGGCAGCGACACCAAGCTGGCTTGGGCGGGTATCCCGACCGGCGCCACTGCCGAGCTGGTGTACACCGTTGACGGCGATACCGCGATCGTTGCTGGTGACTACAAGGCGACCTTCACCCCGGTTTCGGCCGATGCGACGCAGTACACCGTCAAGGCGCTGACCGCCAACTTGGTGGGCTCGATTCGCCGCAACGGCCTGGAACTGCAGGCTCCGCTGGCCCAGGTTCCGAACGGCTGGCTCAGCCGTCTGGTGCTGACCAACACCGGTTCGGATTCGCCGAAGTACACCATCACCGTGCTGGGCGAAACGGGCAACACCATCACCACCGACGCTGCCAAGCTGACGGGTGAGGTTGCTCCGGGCACCAACGTGATCGACGTGAAGGACGTGCTGAAGAAGTTCAGCGCTGACCCGCGCGCCACCATCGTTGTCAACGTCGAAGCGAAGGATGCCCCGGGCGCCGGCAACATCCAGGGCCTGTACCAGATCGTCAACCCGGACAAGGGTTCGGTCAGCAACCACGTGATGGTTCGTCCGGGCACCAACTGATCGTTTGATCAGCGGTTGCAAGCAACATGGAAAGGCCCGCTTCGGCGGGCCTTTCTTTTGTTTCTCCGCATGGAAGCATGGCAACACTTCGATGGGATATCGCCCGGTGTTGCTCTGGCCAGGTGTGCTGCCCGGCACGGCGGGGTAAGTATTCTGAAGAACGGTTGAGAGGAGACGGCATGGGAAAGACACTGCAGCGATGGTTCCTGTCATCGCCAGGCGCCGGGGGCGGGCATGTACTGCTGCTTGATGGCCTGCGCGGCCTGGCGGTGCTGATCGTGATCGGCTCGCACCTGTCCAATGCGGGTTGGCTGCCGTTTCCCAATCTGTCAGGCATCGGCAAGAGCGGCGTCTACCTGTTCTTCGTGCTCAGTGCCTACCTGCTGGCAAATGCCATGCTCGGTCTCCCCTTGGCGGACCTGCTCACGCCCCGGTACTGGCTCAATTACGCGCTGCGCCGGATATTGCGCATCTGGCCGCTGTACCTGCTGATCCTGCTGCTGAGTTGGTGCCTGACCAGGGCTGGCGTTTCCGTCTGGCATTACCAGATCGACACCGCTGCACTCAAAAGCCACCTGGCGTTGCAGAAGGGGCAGAGCGTGCTGTGGTCCATCCCGGTGGAGTTCACCTTCTATCTCTGGCTGCCGTTCATCGTGCTGGCATTGCAACTGCTGCGGGGGCTCGCCGGAGGGCGCTGGCTCGGGCTGGCACTGCTGGTGTTGCTGGTGTTGCTGGCAAATTGGTGCTGGCCGGCGCGAGAGGCGGTTACCAATAGCGTCCTCCTGGGCCAGTATCTGGTGCTGTTCCTGTGCGGCGTGGCTGCAGCCTGGGTGCGCCGCTCATGGCTGGGCCTGGCCACGAACGGCCGCATCTGGCGGGGGCTGGCCTGGGTCCTGCTGGCGCTGCTGGTACTGGTCACGCCGTCAGTCTGGGCGGAGTTGACTGGAGGTACATTCCAATCCGAACTCAACCACCGCTGGTTTACCGCATTTGGCCTGGGTTGGGCGTTGCTGCTGCTGGCCCTGCCGTGGGGCGGTGGCTTGCTGGCGCGGTTCTTCGCCAGCGCACCGATGCGGCTGGTGGGGGTGGTCAGTTTCAGTGCCTACCTGTGGCACATGCCGGTGCTGCAGGCTGCCAAGGCGGCCGGTGTGCGGGAGTGGGGGTGGGTGGGGCTGTGCCTGCTCCTGATGAGCATACTGCTCACGGCGATGGTTTCATTCCTGCTTTTCGAGCGGCCTTGGCGCAATGTGCGCTACGGCAAGGGTTGACCCTCGGTTCTCGATCATGCGGCAGGCCATGCAAGCATCCGGTATCGCGATGCTCAGCTGACGGCAAGAACGGCTCAGGTATCATTGCGGGCTTCGTAAATGAACGGAATGGCGCTCATGGCTTACCGTATTGCAACGCTGGCCATCCACGGCGGCCAGTCGCCCGATCCGAGCACTGGCGCAGTGATGCCGCCGATCTACGCGACCTCGACCTATGTCCAGTCCAGCCCTGGCGTGCATCAGGGTTTCGAGTATTCGCGCACCCATAACCCCACCCGCTTTGCCTATGAACGCTGCGTGGCGGCGCTGGAAGGGGGTAGTCGCGGCTTCGCCTTCGCCTCGGGCATGGCCGCCAGCTCGACCGTGATTGAACTGCTCGATGCCGGCAGCCATGTGGTGGCGATGGACGACATCTACGGCGGCAGCTTCCGCCTGTTCGAGCGCGTGCGCCGCCGCAGCGCCGGGCTGGATTTCAGCTTCGTCGACCTGACCGACCTGGCTGCGTTCGAGGCCGCGATCACCCCGGCGACGAAGTTGGTGTGGATCGAAACCCCCACCAATCCGATGCTGAAGATCGTGGATATCGCCGCGGTCGCCTCGGTCGCCAAGCGTCATGGCGTGATCGTGGTGGTCGACAACACCTTTGCTTCGCCGATGCTGCAACGGCCATTGCAACTGGGTGCGGACATCGTCGTGCACTCGGCCACCAAGTACCTCAACGGCCATTCGGACATGGTCGGTGGCATGGTAGTGGTCGGCGACAACGCCGAATTGGCCGAACAGATGGCCTTCCTGCAGAACTCGGTAGGCGGCGTGCAGGGCCCGTTCGACAGCTTCCTCGCCCTGCGCGGGCTGAAGACGCTGCCGTTGCGGATGAAGGCGCACTGCGCCAATGCACTGGCATTGGCGCAATGGCTGGAAACCCACCCGGCCATCGAGAGGGTGATCTACCCCGGCCTGTCCTCGCATCCGCAGCATGAACTGGCGAGCCGGCAGATGGCCGGCTACGGCGGCATCGTGTCCATCGTGCTCAAAGGCGGCTTCGATGCCGCCAAGCGCTTCTGCGAGCAGACCGAACTGTTCACCCTGGCCGAATCGCTGGGTGGCGTGGAGAGCCTGGTCAACCATCCGGCGGTGATGACTCATGCCTCGATCCCCATTGCCCGTCGCGAGCAGCTCGGCATCAGCGATGCATTGGTGCGTTTGAGTGTGGGGGTGGAGGATGTCGGCGACCTGCAACTCGATCTGGCAAATGCACTGGACATGGCGGCAGGTCGTTGATAGTCCGGATACTGGACCTTTGGAGCAAGTAGTGGTGTCGATCATGGGTGGGCCATTTCGTGTGGCCGTTGAGCATGGGTCGCTAGTCCGCGAGCTGACCAAGCGCGAGATACTGGGCCGCTATCGTGGGGCCAATTTCGGATTGTTGTGGGCGCTTATCGCTCCCTTCCTGATGCTGGCAGTCTATTCGTTGGCCTTTGGCGGAATCCTTGGCAGTCGTTGGCCGACCGTTGGCGGCAAGCAGGGCAACTTCACCCTGATTCTCTTCATCGGGCTGATTCTTCATGCATTCCTGTCCGAATGCCTGACCCAGGCGCCGCGGCTGGTTTCCGGCAACCCAAGCTACGTCAAGAAGGTGGTGTTTCCACTGGAAGTGCTGCCGTGGCCGATGGTGCTGTCGGCGTTGTTCCATCTCTTCATGAACCTGATTGCCTATGCGGTGTTGGCGCTCCTGGTCGGACAAGGCATTGGCTGGACGCTTGCATTGTTTCCGCTGGTGGTATTGCCTCTGGTGCTGCTGGCGTTGGGATTGGGCTGGGGGCTGGCCGCACTTGGCGTGTACTTCCGGGATATCAACCAGATCATCGGCGTCTTGTCTGCTGCACTGCTTTTCACGTCCACGGCGATCGTTCCCATATCGGTGATTCCGGAGAAGATGCGCTGGATATACCAGATCAATCCGTTGAGTTTCATCATTGACCAGGCCCGAAACGTAATAATCTGGGAGCGGCTCCCGGATTGGCAAGGGCTGGCGATATATTCGTTGCTGGCGATGTTGGTTCTCTACGTGGGCTACGGCATGTTCCGTGCCACGCGCCGGGGGTTTGCGGATGTCCTGTGATGTGTCCATAGACGTGATGGACGTGGGCAAGGTATTCCCCGTCTATGAAAAGCCTCATCACCGCCTGTTGCAGATGCTGTCGCCGAAATCACGCAAGAAGCGGTGGTTTCGTGAATTCAGGGCATTGAACGGGATTTCGTTCCAGGTTCACCGTGGTGAAACGGTCGGTATTGTCGGGCGTAATGGTTCCGGAAAATCGACATTGCTGCAAATCATCTGTGGCACGCTGGCTGCCAGTACCGGAACAGTCGTTACCCGGGGGCGCATCGCCGCACTGCTCGAACTTGGTGCGGGCTTCAATATGGAGTTCACTGGGCGCGAGAATGTCTACATGAACGGGACGCTGCTCGGGCTGTCTCGTGAAGAGGTGCATGCCCGTTTCGATGAAATCGCGGCATTTGCCGATATCGGTGAATTCATCGAGCAACCGGTCAAAAGCTATTCCAGCGGCATGTTCATCCGTTTGGCCTTCGCGGTCGCAATTCATGTAGAGCCCGACATCCTGATTGTTGACGAGGCATTGTCTGTCGGGGATGAGGCTTTCCAGCGCAAGTGCTTTGCACGGATCGAGCGATTGCGTGACCAAGGGGCAACCATCGTCTTTGTCTCGCATTCGGCCGGGACTGTGCTGGAACTGTGCAACCACGCAATCCTGTTGGATCACGGCGACTTGTTGGCCTGCGGCAAGCCCAAAGACGTGGTGGCGCTTTATCAGAAGATGCTGTACGCATCGGCGGAAGCCGCGATGCAATTGCGTGCTGCCTGCCTCGCCAGGATGAACGGTACTGGCGAGGACGAGAGTGCATTGCCGCCGGCCGCCCTCGAAAAGCCACGTATTGATGACCGGCACGAGGATGAGGCCGCCCATTTTGATCCTGGGTTGGTTTCACGAAGTGTCCTGCGTTATGAGTCCCACGGGGCGCATATCGAGGATCCGCACATCCAGACCCTGGGCGGACGCAGGGTGAACGTGCTCAGCCATGGCGAGGAGTACATATATGCCTACACGGCCGTATTTGACCGGGTGGCGACGGGTGTGCGCTTCGGTATGCTGATCAAGACCGTGGCTGGTGTTGAGCTGGGTGGGGCGGTGTCCTCTCCGGTGCAGGATCCGATAGCGGTGGTCGAGGCTTCGGAACGGCTCCATGTCCGCTTCAGATTCCGTGCAATGCTGGCACCGGGAACCTACTTCATGAATGCCGGGGTTACTGGCAGGATCGGCGAGGAGGAATCATTCCTTGACCGGCTTGTTGATGTATTTGTTTTCCGTATACCACCGGATTCGGGACGAATCATCACCGGCTTCGTTGACTTCCACGTGGTTCCGGAGGTCAGTCAGGCGTTGCAGGTCGGGTAGGGGGCATGAATAACACGGGAACTGCCCCTCCCGAGGCACCGATGACAATGCTGGGCATGTGGCCGGCCAGTTGGAAAGCCGGGCTGGCCATGCATGGCAGGAGTTGGCTGCGACATGCACACGCCGTGAAAAGAGGCTTAATGCAGCAAGTTCACGCTGTGCATGATGCAAGCTTGGCGATCCTCATCCTGCAGCCTGGCGCCTGCCCGAGGCGGTGATGGGACTGGAATATCGCTCGCATTGCTTTTTCTCCGCCTATTGCAAGGTGCATGCGCCCTGCGTGCACGCTTTTCAGCGTTCTCCTGCCGGGGATGCAGGCTCCATTGGCGACGACATGCAAGCGGCGGACTCAGGGTTGCCCGATCGTGTGGTTGCGGGTTGGCGCGGTGGCGTCGACATGATTGGAATGTAAAGAATGGAACGATTGATGAAAGCAGATGGATCGGATGAAAGCCGCGGCACCGCCATTGTGGTGTTGGGCATGCATCGCAGCGCGACCTCAATGCTGGCCAAGGCGTTGCATGCGCGTGGCTGTGCGCTGTCCCGGCAATTGCTGGGGGCGAACCTGAGCAACCCCTCCGGACATTGGGAAAGCACGGTTGCCATCGACATCGATGACCGCTTGCTTGCGGTGTTCGGGCGCAGTTGGGACGATTTGCGCGCGATGCCGCCGGGCTGGCTGGAGACGGCGGATGCAACCGATGCTCGCAACCGGATACGGATCCTGGTCAACGAGGATTTCGGGAAGACACCGTTGTGGACGATCAAGGAACCGCGCATGTGCCGGCTGGCGCCGCTGTGGCTGGAAACGGTGGCGGACCTCGGCTTTGCACCCAAGGTAGTGATTGCGGTGCGCCACCCGTTCGAGGTTGCGCTGTCGCTGCTGCGCCGTGATGGCTTGCCGGTGGCTCATGGTCTGCTGCTGTGGGCGCGCCACCTGCTGGAAGCCGAAGCCGCCAGCCGCCAAGTGCCGCGGTTGGTGGTGGACCACCGGCAGATCACCGGTGATTGGCGTGCCATGACTCGACGGATTGGCGAGGCATTCGACGTGCAGTGGCCGATTGCAGAGGAGGAGGCGGGTAAAGACCTGGATGGAGTCATTTCCCGTGACAGGGTCAGCATCAATGAAGCGGCGGACGTGGCCGATGGCCAGGTGCCGGCGATGTGTTTGCAGCTCTACCGGCATGCGCTGGCGGCTGCCGAGGGCAATTGGGACGAGTTTGCTGCCCTGGCCGAGCGTTTCGAGGCTTTTGCGCAAGTCTATGATCCGGTCGTCGAGCTGGTGTACCGCAAGTACCAGGCGTTGGAGGCCGATACCCGTTCGTCGCGCGATGCACATGCGCAGTTGATCACGGCGATCAGCGAGAAACTGGATTTGGTGGAGACGCTGGAAGCGACAGGCAAGCGTTTGGTCGAGCAGGGCAAGCGGATCGAGGATCTGGATCGCTGGTTGGACGAGGCAAAGGAGCGGATCGGCTTGATGGATGCCGAGTTGGGTGCGCGCCAGGACCGGATTGGAGGGCTGGAAACGGCATTGGCCGATGTGGAAAGGCAACTGGTCGAATCCAATACGGCGGTATTGGCTGAGCGCGAGCATTTGACCACGCAGCAGGAGCACGTGGCTGCGCTGGCAACGGAATTGCAACGGATGCGCGAAAGCCGTTCATGGCGGGTGACGGCGCCGTTGCGCGGAACGACGACGCTCGTGCGCCGTGTCTATCGCCTGCTGGGCAACGGGTTCAAGGCACTGCGCTTCATTGTTGCGAATCCCGGTGACTTGCGGGGCGTATGGCAGCGTGCGCGGGAAGAGGGGCTGGTTAGTACCCTTGGGCGAGCGATTGGCTTTGCAAGGCGGGGTGGGCCACGCCCGCCGGAGGAGGCGCCGGCCGCGCCGCGCCTGTTACTGCGCGAGTCGGGTGCGGTGGTCCTGACCACACCTCATTGCCTGTACATTGCCAAACTGATGCGGCATGCATTGGCAGATGCGGGGATCGCGACGAAGATCATCCAGTCCGAACCCGGTGGCGGTTACGAGCCACTTCCGCATTTCGTGATTTGCCCGCAAATGTTCGAGCGGCTGCCCGACATGTATGTGGCGTTTCAGATGGAACAGTCGGTGAGTTCGCGCTGGTTCAACGACAGCTATTTCGAGATGCTGCGCAATTCGTTTGCTACCTTCGACTACTCGATCGAAAATATCCGTTACCTCGCCAAAAATGGCGTCAACACCAAGCAGGTCCATTATCTGCCGGTTGGTTATCTGGATGGCCATGCCGTAGATCCCGCTCCGGAAGAAGACTGCGACGTGGTCTTCTATGGTGATGCGAACTGCGAGCGTCGGCGCAATTTCCTTGATGCCCTGCGTGCGAGATTCAAGGTCAAGGTACTCTCCGAGGTATTCGGCGATGAGCTGCGGCATCAGCTTTCGCGCGCCAGAGTGGTGGTGAATATCCATTATTATGAAGGTGCGCTGCTGGAAACCACGCGAATCTGGGAGTGTTTGTCATTGGGCCGACTGGTGGTTTCCGAAGCTGCCGTGGACATGGAGCGGCACGCCAGCCTTGACGGCATGGTGGATTTCGTGGAAGTCGGTGACGTCGCGGGGATGGTCGAGCGAATCGCTTACTGGCTCGAGCACGAACCGGAACGCCGCGAACGAGTTGCCGGAAATACCTGCCGCCTTGCGTCGGGGTTTCGCGAGTTCGATTATTTCTTCCATCGCTTCCTGCTGGCCACGGACAACCTGTCGTTTGACGAGTTCTGGCAGTTGGCGGGGCGCAAGCTGCGCCTGCCCGTGGATCGGATCTGCCTGAATCTGCCCGAGTATGCCGACCGCGGCGACGACTTCAAGAAAGACAATGCATATGGATACTGGTGTATCCCCGGCCTGCGCCACGTGCAAGGTTGGATCGGTTGCGCGATGAGCTACAAGCTCATCATGCTGCTGGCGCAGCAGCAGGGCATGGCACGAATCAGCGTGTGTGAGGATGACGTACAGTTCCCGGAGGATTTCGAGCGGCGCATGGCCACGATCACGGGCTATCTCGATGAAATCGACGGGCAGTGGGACATCTTTTCCGGGTTGATGGCTGATTTCAGCAAGGATGCCCGGATCGATGCGGTCGTCGACCGTGACGGGGTGCGCTATGTGCATACCGACAAGCTGATCAGCACGGTCTTCAATGTTTATTCGAGCAGGATATTCGACCTGGTCAAGGATTGGGACGAGCGCAATCATGATGTCACCACGAATACCATTGATCGCTACATCGAGAGCCAATCCGATGTGAAGGTGGTAACGACCGATCCCTTCCTCGTCGGGCACAAGGAGGAGCAGGCCTCGACCATCTGGGGATTCCAGAACACCCAGTACAACGACTTGATCGAGGCCAGCCAGAAGGTACTGAGAGAAAAGGTCGCCGCCTATCTTTCCGGCAAGCCTTCCAGGTAGTAGTGCCGGTCGCCGGCCGGTAACCTGGCAAGACTTGGCGCCCACAATTGCCGGCCAGTGGCCGACACTGCTTGGGCCCGCGTGTTCTCGCCCTTATGCCACGCTGGCAGCGCAGCGTTGCCAGCGCCAGGCATCCCGGCACATCTCATCGAGGTCGCGGGTGGCATGCCAGCCGAGCAACTGGTGGGCCAGGGAAGGATCGGCAAAGCAACTGGCCACGTCGCCGGTGCGGCGCCCGGCGATGCGCACGGGGACCGTGCGCCCGCTGGCCCGCTCGAAGGCGTCAACCACTTCGAGAACGCTGTAGCCCTTGCCCGTACCGAGGTTGACGGTAAGGCTGCGGTTGCCGGCAGCAAGGTGATCCAGTGCCTTCACGTGTGCGCTGGCCAGGTCCACCACATGGATGTAGTCGCGTATGCCGGTGCCATCGGGGGTGGGGTAATCGTTGCCGAACACCTGGAGGTATTCGCGCTGCCCGCTCGCAACCTGGGACACATAGGGCATGAGGTTGTTCGGCGTGCCTCTGGGGGATTCGCCGAGCAGCCCCGATGGGTGTGCGCCGACCGGGTTGAAATAACGGAGTGTCGCGGCGTGTGGGCCCCGGCCCGAGGCAACGAGGTCCGCAATGATCTGCTCGCAGACGAGTTTCGTGCGGCCGTAGGGGTTGGTGGTGCGGAGCGGGGCCGTTTCCGGGATCGGGCATTGCTCCGGTTCTCCGTAGATGGTCGCCGAAGAACTGAACACGAAATGCCGGACGCCTGTCGCTTCCATCGCCTGCAGCAGGGCGATCGTGCCCGACACGTTGTTCTCGAAGTAGTCGAGGGGCCGCTGCCAGGATTCCCCGACCGACTTCAATGCGGCGAAATGGATGACTGCTTCGATGGCATGTTCGCGGAGGATGCGGGTAAGGGCGCTGGCGTCGCGCACGTCGCCCCGAAGGAACAGGGGGGCGATGCCGCTGACCATGCGAATGCGGTCGATGGTCTCGGCGCTGCTGTTGGCAAGGTTGTCGAGTACGACGACCTCATGGCCTCGTGCGATCAACTCGATGCAAGTGTGGGAGCCGATGAAGCCGGCTCCTCCGGTTACCAGTGTTTTCATTTCGTGTTGGCTTCTGTCGGTGCCCGGAGTGCCGGTTTCCTTCAAGGCCGGCACCCGGTCGGTCACCGGGCGGACGGTCAAGGGCAGCATTATTGCGCGATGTCACCGTCGATGTATGACCACGCCGGCGATGCTCGCACGTTTGGCTGCGCAGGCGTGCACGGTGGACGGTGAGCGATGGTTGGACAGGTGCGTGGCGATTTTCCGAAGGATGCAGTTGTTTGCTTGTCCTGGTCACCACGGGCGGCCATTGGAGGATGGGCGGTCGTGCTATGTCAGAATGGCAAGCGGTAACGACCCGAGGCGGATGGATGCAGGTTGCAGTGCGGCCACGATGGTGGCCATTCCAAGAAGGCCCTGTTGCGGCAGGCAGCGGGTGGTGGCGATGGTTGTGGTTGTGCCTGTCATTGCCGCTGCTGGTCGCCGCCTATGCGGCGGTGGCCTGGTACGTGGACCGCTACCTGCTCGGCGTCGACTGGAGGGCTTATTGGTCGTTGCAGCGGTTGGCCATGAACGGGTTGCCGGGAGTGCTTTGCATCCTGTTGCTGGCGGTGTTGACCCGGCGGGTATTGGTACCCACGGCCGTGGTGACGGCGTTGCATGTCGCGCTGCTGGTCGTTTCCAGGCTCAAGCTGGCTATCTTGCACGAGCCACTGGCCTTCCATGACATGCACTTCCTGACCAGCTTCGATCTTTCGTCGTTGCAGCTGTTTTCGTCCTACGTCAACCACTGGGGACGGGATCTGGCGATGCTCGCGGTGATGGTGCTGCTGCTGGGCGTGATGTGGTGGGCCGAACGCCCACGCAGCAAAACCGTGGTCGGCCCCGTGCTGGCGGTTCGCTTGGCGGTAGGTCTGGCGGTGCTATGGCTGCTGCTGGACCTGCATGCGGGGAGCTCGCCCTGGTCGAAGATCTACAGCAAGCAGAATGTGCGCCCGGTGGCGTGGGATGCCAAGATGGCACTGCTGCGCAGTGGCCTGGTCAGCAGCCTGATGCAGCAGGTGATGGCGGACCGGGCATTCACATTGGCGGTGGACTCCGATGCGCTGGATTACGTGAAGCGGGCCACCGGCTGGCAGGGCGACATGGGGAAGGCCGCGGCGGCGGGCAGGGATGATCTGCCGAACATCGTGGTCGTCCTGAGCGAATCGTTCATGGATCCGCGGGTGATGAAGGGCATGGCCGGGCTGGAGGAGAAAATCCCGACAGTGAGGCGGTTGCAGGATGCCGGCAGCGGTGGCTTGATGCGGGTGCCGACGTATGGCGGTGGAACGGTCAAGACCGAGTTCGAGGTATTGACCGGCATGCCGCTGGCGGCGTTCCCCGGCATCAATTTCCCTTATTTCACGCTGGCCGCACGTCAGCGGATTCCGGCGCTGCCCTCCATTCTGGAGGCGGATGGCTACCGCAGTGTCGCCATACATGGCAACTCTCCGGCTTTCTGGGGCCGCAACGTGATCTTCCGGAGCATGGGTTTCCAGGATTTCCAGGCGGAGGCCGCATTCGATAAACGGGGTATCAAGGATGGCCGCTGGTATTCGGACGCATCGATGACCGACCTGGTCCTGGATGAGCTCCGGGGGAGCAAGTCCCCCATGTTCGTCCTTGCGATCAGCATGGAGAATCACGGACCGTACACGGGCAAGTCGGCGGTGAGGGACCCCGGTCGCCGGGATTCGATCACGCTGCCGGAAGGCGTGGTGTCCGAGGGTGCGCGGCTTGAGCTGCGCAACTATCTCTATCACCTCGGCAATGCGGACAGCCAGTTGGCGCGGTTGATATCCGAATTGGGCAAGGAACCACGGCCCTACGTGGTGTTGTTCTTCGGAGATCACCTGCCCGCGCTCGGGGCGGCCTATGACGAGGCTGGCTTCGTCAACGGCCAGTCTGCGGGCCAGCAACTGGTGCCGTGGGTGATCGCGCGGGATCCCAGGCTGCCGCAGCACGAATTGTCCGGGGTGGCCGAATCGTGGCAGTTGCCGGTTGCCCTGTTCGATGCGGCGGGACTGGATGGCGGGGATTACCTGAGGTTGTCGCGCGAGGCGATGCGCCTCTATCGCGGAGAGGATGACCGCCAAGTGGCCCGGAAACTGCTGGATGGCCTGCATGCCGCCGCCAACCAGCACCTGGATCGGGGGTTGGAACATGGTGCACGTTAGTCTTTCACGGTGTTGCGTCCGCTGGGCGACTGCGCTGGGAATGGTCGGATTGCTGGCAGCATGCCAAGGCCAGCAGTACGACGTCGACTTGGCCATGACGCCATCGAGCGCGGGGGCATGTGAAGTGCCGGTCGCGGTCGATATCCGCTGGGATGCCTCGCGACTGGGATTGAAGGAGGCCTATCTGGAGTTCGGTTCGCTTGGCGGGCCGGCCCGGCTTTGGTACATGGGAGCCAGCAAGGGAGCGAAACGGACCGAAGCCTGGGTTCGTGACGGCACCACGGTGACGCTCAAGGCGCGGAATGGCGTGGTGCTGGCCAAGCGTACCTTCACCACCACGGTATGCCCCGGCAAGGAGTGGTTGTAGGCAGGACTCGCCGTTAGCCAGATGAGGTGCAGCCACTTCGGGTCTTCCCGGCCCGAAGTGGCCCGATTACAAGATCATTGGGGGTCAGGGTCGCACCGGGGGCCGCCGATGATGATGGATGCCAAATCCACGTTGCCGTCCGCATTGCGCAGCACGAACATCGTGCCGGGGCGGACCCATTCGTCGGTCCGGGCCTGGCCGGTTGCTCCGCTCTTGCTGAACAGCACTTCCTTGATCTTGCCGGGGCTCCGGACCATCACGTTCACCTGAGTGACGTCGTCATTGCCGCGGGCGTCCCAGCTGACGGTCGTGATGGCCCGGTCGCAGTTGGGCAGTGATGAGGGGGTGCTTGAAATCAGGTCCGAGGTCGTCGCCTCGATGACTTCCGGTTCGGCGGGAGCGGATGCCGCCTCCTGGACGGGAGGCAAGTCGCTGGGTGCCGGACCACACCCCCCGAGTGCACAAGCGAGTGCAAAGGCTGCGATGGTCTTGAGCGGGTAGCGCATGTCCATGCTCCTCAGAGAGCCGCATCCAACTCCGGCAGGATCGCGAACAAATCCCCCACCAGCCCGATGTCGGCCACCTCGAAGATCGGCGCGTCGCCGTCCTTGTTGATGGCGACGATGGTGCCGGCGTCCTTGATGCCGGTCAGGTGCTGGATGGCGCCGGAGATGCCGACGGCGACGTACAGTTCCGGGGCGATGATCTTGCCGGTCTGGCCGACCTGCATGTCGCTGGGGACGTAGCCGGCATCCACCGCCGCGCGCGAGGCGCCCACCGCCGCGCCGAGCCTGTCGGCCAGCTTGTAGATGATCTGGAAGTTCTCTTCCGAGCCGACGCCGCGGCCACCGGAAACCACGCGCTTGGCGCTCTGCAGGTCGGGGCGGTCGCTCTTGCCGGCGGCCAGACCGATGAAGCGGGTGTGCGAAGGCAGTGCGGCATCGATGCTGATCGCCTCGACCGGGGCGTTGTTGCCCCTGGCCGCTTCCGGCCACGAGGCGGCGCGCACGGTGGCCACGACCACCTGGTCGGCCGGCACTTCGACGGTGATGATGGCGTTGCCGGCGTAGATCGGGCGCTTGAAGACGTGCGGGCCTTCCACGCTCATCAGGTCGGAGACCTGGTTGACGCCCAGCAGCGCGGCCACGGCCGGCATCAGGTCCTTGCCGGTGGTGGTGGAGGGACCGAACACGTGGCTGTAGCCGGCGGCGGCCTTGGCGACCTGCGGGGCCAGTACTTGGGCGATGGCGTGTTCGTTGGCCGGGTTGGCGAGGGTCAGCACCTTGCCGACGCCAGCGATCTGCGCGGCTTCGGTGGCGACGGCGGTTGGGTCGGCGGCCAGCACCAGCACGTCGATGTCGCCACCGATGGCGGCGGCGGCCGAGACGGTCTTGGCGACGGCGCTGTTGAGCTTGCCGTCCAGGTGTTCGGCGATGACGAGAATCTTGGCCATTACAGCAACCCCTTCTGCTTGAGTGCAGCCACCAGTTCGGCGGCGTCCTTCACCATCACGCCCTTGCTGCGCTTGGCGGGGGCGGCGTAGTGGGTGGTCTTGAACGTGTCGGCAGTCTCGACGCCCAGGTCGGCCAACTGCAGCGTCTCCAGTGGCTTGGCCTTGGCCTTCATGATGTCCGGCAGCTTGATGAAGCGCGGTTCGTTCAGGCGCAGGTCGGTGGTGATGACCGCCGGCAGATCGACTTCCAGCGTTTCCAGGCCGGCGTCGACTTCACGGGTGACCGTGGCCTTGCCATCTGCAATCTCGACTTTGGAGGCGAACGTGGCCTGCGGGCGGCCCCACAGCGTGGCCAGCATCTGCCCGGTCTGGTTGGCGTCGTCGTCGATGGCCTGCTTGCCGAGGATCACCAGGTCCGGCTGTTCCTTCTCCACCAGCTTGAGCAGGGTGCGCGCGGCGGTCAGCGGCTGGATGGCCTGGTCGGTGACCACGTGGATGGCGCGGTTGGCGCCCATGGCCAGGCCGTTGCGCAGGTGCGCCTGGGCATCGGCCGGGGCGATGGTGGCGACCACGACCTCGGTGGCGATGCCCTTGTCGCGCAGGCGCAGGGCTTCTTCCAGCGCGATTTCGTCGAACGGATTCGGCGAGAGCTTGACGCCGTCGGTGACCACGCCGGAACCATCCGGCTTGACCTGAATGCGGACGTTGTAGTCCACCACGCGCTTGTACGCGACGAGGATTTTCATGTGCTGCGGGATCCTTCGGTTGCTGGGGGCCGGCGCCATGCCGGACGGATGAAAACCCGATTCTAGCGGGTGGGGGATTTCCATGCGAACGCGTATGGAAGCCTGCGCTGGCGGAGGGAGCGTTTGTCTCCGTTCAGGCCTGTCGCCGCTGCGTTGCCGGGGTGCCCTGTATCCTGTGCGGCCCGGAAACGGCGCGGACCACCGGTCCGCATGCATGACGCTACAGGAGAACAGACAGTGCCAACTTGGCTAGTGACCGGCGGCGCCGGCTTCATCGGCGGCAATTTCGTGCTGGAGGCGGTAGCCCGTGGCATCAGGGTCGTCAACCTCGATGCGCTGACCTATGCCGGCAACCTGCGCACGTTGGCTGGGCTGGAAGGCAACCCGGACCATGTTTTTGTCCACGGCGACATCGGTGACCGTGCGCTGGTTGGGCGCTTGCTGGCCGAGTATCAGCCCGACGCGGTGCTGAATTTTGCCGCCGAAAGCCACGTGGACCGTTCCATCGATGGTCCCGGTGCCTTCATCCAGACCAACGTGGTTGGCACCTTGGGCTTGTTGGAGGCTGTGCGCGACCACTGGAAGGGCCTGCCGGCCGACAAGGGCGCGGCGTTCCGCTTCCTGCACGTTTCCACCGACGAGGTGTATGGCACCTTGGGCGAAACCGGCAGGTTCACCGAAACCACGCCGTATGCGCCGAACTCGCCGTATTCGGCGTCCAAGGCGGCCTCGGACCATCTGGTGCGCGCGTTCCACCACACCTACGGCTTGCCGGTGCTGACCACCAACTGCTCCAACAACTACGGCCCGTACCATTTCCCCGAGAAGCTGGTCCCGCTGGTGATCGCCAAGGCATTGGCCGGCGAGCCATTGCCGGTCTACGGCGATGGCAAGCAGGTCCGCGACTGGCTGTTCGTGGCCGACCACTGCGAGGCGATCCGCACCGTGCTGGCCAAGGGCCGGGTGGGCGAAACCTACAACGTCGGCGGCAATTCGGAGAAGCAGAACATCGAGGTGGTGCAGGCGATCTGCGCGCTGCTCGACCAGCGCCGCCCGCGCGCCGACGGCCAGCCGCGCAGCAGCCAGATCACCCATGTTGCCGATCGCCCCGGCCATGACCGCCGCTACGCCATCGATGCGTCCAAGCTGAAGGACGAACTGGGCTGGGAGCCGAAGCACAGCTTCGCGCAGGGCATCGCCTTCACCGTCGACTGGTACCTGGACAATCAGGCATGGGTGAATGGCGTGCTCGATGGCAGCTATCGCCTGCAACGCATCGGCACCGCGGCTTGAGGATGGATGACATGACGCAACGCAAGGGCATCATCCTCGCCGGCGGCTCCGGCACCCGGCTGTACCCGATCACCAAGGGCGTCAGCAAGCAGCTGCTGCCGGTGTACGACAAGCCGATGATCTACTACCCCTTGAGCGTGCTGATGATGGCCGGCATCCGCGAGGTGTTGATCATCAACACCCCGCACGAACAGGCGTTGTTCCAGGCATTGCTGGGCGATGGTTCGCAATGGGGCATGGACATCCGCTACGCCGTGCAGCCCAGCCCCGATGGCCTGGCCCAGGCCTACCTGATCGGCCGCGAGTTCGTCGCCGGCAAGCCCAGCTGCCTGGTGCTGGGCGACAACATCTTCCACGGCCACGGCCTGCGCCAGTTGTTGCGCAATGCCGATGCGCGCACGCAGGGCGCCACCGTGTTCGGCTATTGGGTCAACGACCCCGAGCGCTATGGCGTGGCCGAGTTCGATGCCGCCGGCAAGGTCGTGGGCATCGAGGAAAAGCCCGCGCGGCCGCGCTCGAACTACGCCGTGACCGGCCTGTATTTCTACGACGGCAACGCCAGCGACCATGCCGCCGAACTGCGGCCCTCGCCGCGCGGTGAACTGGAAATCACCGATTTGAACAAGCGCTACCTGGATGCGGGCGAGTTGTACCTGGAGCAGCTTGGCCGCGGCTACGCCTGGCTGGATACCGGGACCCATGCCTCGCTGCTGGAAGCGTCCAACTTCATCGAGACCATCCAGACCCGGCAGGGCCTGCAGGTGTGCTGCCCCGAGGAAATCGCCTACGGGCAGGGCTGGATCAGCGCCGCGCAACTGGAAGCGCTGGCCGCGCCGCTGCTGAAAAACGGCTATGGCCAATATCTGAACAAACTGCTGCAACGTGGGGTAGTGCCTTGAAAGTGATCGAAACCTCTTTGCCGGGTTGCGCGGTGATCGAGCCGGCGGTATTCGGCGACGAGCGCGGCGTGTTCTTCGAAACCTGGAACGCCGAGCGTTTCGCCGAACACGGCCTGCCGACGCAGTTCGTGCAGAGCAACGTCTCCACCTCGGTCAAGGGCGTGCTGCGCGGCCTGCATTACCAGTGGCCACGGCCGCAGGGCAAGCTGGTCAGCGTGCTCGAAGGCGAGGTGTATGACGTGGCGGTGGACATCCGCCGCGGCTCGCCGACCTTCGGCCGCTGGGAGGCGGTGGTCCTCAGTGCCGAGAACCGTCGCCAGTTCTGGATACCGGAGGGTTTCGCCCACGGCTTTGCGGTGCTGTCCGAGCGCGCGGTGTTCAGCTACCTGTGCACCGACGTGTACGTGAAGGAAGCCGATGCCGGCGTGCGCTGGAACGACGCCGACATTGCCGTGGACTGGCCGCTCAGCGCGCCGGTGCTTTCGGCCAAGGACGAAAAGGCGCCGTTCCTTGGCGACATCGCGGAAGACCGCCTGCCGGTTTACCGGCCATGACCACGCTGGTATTCGGCGGCAACGGCCAGGTCGGGCAGGAACTGCTGCGCGCGCTGGCGCCGCTGGGCGAGGTGATTGCGACGACCCGTAGCGGTGCATTGCCCGATGGCAGTGCCTGTGAAGTGGCCGATTTCGACCAGCCCGGCAGTTTGCCGGCATTGCTGGATCGGCTGCGGCCCGCGCGGGTGGTCAATGCCGCCGCCTGCACCGCGGTGGATCGCGCCGAGCAGGAGCCGGAAGCGGCATGCCGCGCCAATGCGCAGGCGCCGGGCGTGATCGCGCGCTGGTGTGCGGCGCAGGGCGTGCCGCTGGTGCATTACTCGACCGATTACGTATTCGATGGGCAGGGAACGCGCCCCTATCTGCCGGATGATGCAACCGCGCCGCTGGGCGTCTACGGCCGCAGCAAACGCGACGGCGAGGAGGCGGTGCGCGCGGCCGGCGGCCGCCACCTGATCTTCCGCACCGCGTGGGTGTATGCCGCGCATGGCCACAACTTCCTGCGCACGATGCTGCGGGTGGGGCGCGAGCGTGACGAGCTGCGGGTGGTCGCCGACCAGATCGGCACGCCGACGCCGGCGGCGCTGATCGCCGATGCCACCGCGCGGGCATTGCGGCATCCGGGTGGGTTGTCCGGCACCTGGCACCTGACCGCGGCCGGGCAGACCAGTTGGCACGGTTTTGCCGAAGAAATCTTCGCGCAGGCGTTGGCTGCCGGCATGATCGGACGGGCGCCGCGGGTGACGCCGGTCACCACGGCGGAGTACCCGACGCCAGCGCGGCGCCCGGCGTATTCGTGCCTTGATACCTCGTCGCTGGAAACCGATTTCGGTATCGAACTGCCGGATTGGCGCGACGGCGTGGGCAAGGTGCTGCGCGAGTTGGCGCAGCGCTGAATCGAAAGGGCGACGTAGATGCGGGGCTTGCCCCGCATGAAGCTGTCTCGAGAATGCCCCATGCGGGGCAAGCCCCGCATCTACGGGAAAACCAGCATCTGCGAGTAGAGTAGGTCGGGGCTATGCCCCCGACGCTTTGCCCATTCAAGCATCAGGCGTCGGGGGCTACGGGTCATGCGTGGACGTTCGGGGTTTCAGCTGCGCCCGTAGGTGTCCTCGAAGCGCACGATGTCGTCTTCACCCAGATAGCTGCCGGACTGCACTTCGATCAGTTCCAGCGGCAGCTTGCCAGGGTTGCGCAGGCGGTGGGTGACGCCGAGCGGGATGTAGGTGCTCTGGTTCTCGCCCAGCAGCAGCACCTCGTCACCGCGGGTGACCTCGGCGGTGCCGCTGACCACCACCCAATGCTCGGCGCGGTGGTGGTGCATCTGCAGGCTCAGGGTGCCGCCGGGCTTCACGGTGATGCGCTTGACCTGGAAGCGCGCGCCGTTGTCGATCGAATCGTAGGCGCCCCACGGGCGGTAGACCTTGCGGTGCCAGCTGGCCTCGCTGCGGCCCTCGGCCTTGAGCCGCGCCACCACGTCCTTGACCTCCTGCATGCGGTCGGCCTTGCCGACCAGCACCGCATCGTCGGTCTGCACCACGACCACATCGTCCAGCCCGATCAGCGCCACCAGCTTCTCGCCATAGGCGTAGGTGTTGCGGCAGTCGATGGCGATGACGTCGCCGCGATGGGCGTTGCCGTGGCTGTCCTGGGTGGAAACATCGCGCAGCGCGGTCCACGAGCCGACGTCGTTCCAGCCTGCGTCCAGCGCCACCACCACCGCGTCGGCGGTCTTTTCCATCACCGCGTAGTCGATGGAGTCGGACGGCACCGCGGCGAATGCCGCGGCATCGAGCCGGGTGAAGTCGGCATCGCGGCGTGCACCCTGCCAGGCGCCGCGGCAGGCCTCGAGCATGGCCGGGTTGAAGCGCGCCAGTTCGTCCAGGTAGCGCGAGGCGCGCAGCAGGAACATGCCGCTGTTCCACAGGTAGTGGCCGCTGGCGACGTAATCGGTGGCGGTGGCGAGGTCGGGCTTCTCGACGAAGCGCTCGACCGCGCGCGCGCCCTCGCCGGGCGCGGCCTTGATGTAGCCGTAGCCGGTTTCCGGGCCGCTCGGCACGATGCCGAAGGTCACCAGCTTGCCGGCTTCGGCCGCGCCCGCGGCCAGCCGCACCGCGGCATGGAAGGCGGCCTCGTCGGCGATCACGTGGTCCGATGGCAGCACCAGCAGCAACAGGTCTTCGCCATTGCGCGTGGCTTCCAGCGCGGCCACGGCGATGGCCGGTGCGGTGTTGCGGCCGACCGGCTCGAGGATGATCGCCTGCGGCTGCGCGCCCACCTGTTGCAGCTGTTCGGCGGCGACGAAGCGGTGCGCCTCGTTGGCGATCACCAGCGGCCCGTGCGCGGCGATGGCGGCCACGCGCTGCCAGGTGGCCTGCAGCATGGTCGCCGTGCCGGCCAGCGGCAGGAACTGCTTGGGGTAGGCCTCGCGCGAGAGCGGCCACAGGCGGGTGCCGGAGCCACCGGACAGGATGACGGGAGTGATGGCGTTCATGGCAGGGCCTCAGGCCGAAAGCAGGGTGGAGATTTCGTCGGTGCGCGCGCGCATCAGCGCGGCGTCGCCGCGCGCTTCGACGTTCAGCCGCAGCAGCGGCTCGGTGTTGGAGCTGCGCAGGTTGAAGCGCCAGTCGCCGAAGTCGGCACTGATGCCGTCGGTGTGGTCGAGTACCGGCGATTGCGCGGCGAAGTGCCGCATCACCCGTTCGACGGCGGCGGTGGCGTCGGCGACCTTGAAGTTGATCTCGCCGCTGCACGGGTAGGCGGCCATGCGGTCCTCCACCCAGTCGGCCAGCGAGCGGCCCGATTCGCTGACCAGCGCGGCGATCAGCAGCCACGGGATCATCCCCGAATCGGCATAGGCGAACTCGCGGAAATAATGGTGGGCGCTCATTTCGCCGCCGTAGACCGCGTTATCGGCGCGCATCTTCTCCTTGATGAAGGCATGCCCGCTCTTGCACAGCACCGGCACGCCGCCGGCCGCCTCGACCATCTCCACCGTGTTCCACACCAGCCGCGGGTCGTGCACCACCTTGCCGCCCGGATTGCGCGCCAGGATCGCCTGCGCCAGCAGGCCGACCAGGTAATAGCCCTCGATGAAGCGGCCGTTGTGGTCGAAGAAGAAGCAGCGGTCGAAGTCGCCGTCCCAGGCGATGCCGAAATCGGCGCCGTGCGCGCGCACCGCCTCGGCGGTGGCGGCGCGGTTCTCCGGCAGCAGCGGGTTGGGGATGCCGTTGGGGAAGCTGCCGTCCGGCTCATGGCAGATGCGGATGAATTCAAACGGCAGGTGCGGCGCGAGCAGGTCGATGATCGCACCGGCGCCGCCGTTGCCGGCGTTGACCACCAGCTTCAGCGGCTTGAGTTTGGCGGCATCGACATACGAGAGCAGGTGCGCGATGTAGGCGCTCTTGTCGTGCCGTTCGACCTGCCCGGCACGCGGCGCGGTGGCTGGTGATTCATCGGCGGCCACCGCATCGGAAATGGCGAACAGGCCGGTATCCGAGCTGATCGGCCGCGCCTGCTCCTTGACCAGCTTCATGCCGTTGTAGTCCATCGGGTTGTGGCTGGCGGTGACCATCACCCCGCCGGCCGCGCCGAGGTGGTCGGTCTGGAAATAGACTTCCTCGGTGCCGCACAGGCCGATGTCGACCACCTCTCGGCCCGCGCCGCGCAGCCCGGCAGCCAGCGCTTCCTGCAGGCCGGGACTGGTCAGGCGCACGTCGTGGCCCAGCACCACCGCGCCTTCGCCCAGCCGCGCCGCCAGCGCCTTGCCGATCTTTCTTGCGAGGTCCTCGTTGAGTTCCCCGGGCACGCGGCCGCGGATGTCGTAGGCCTTGAAGGCGGGAAGCGGCATGCGGGCAACCTTGGCGACGTGTGGGAAGACTTCTAGTTTAGTCGCTTGGCGGTGGAGGGAATGTCGGCCGGGTGGACGAAGGTCCAAGAGGGCGGCCGTCCTGATGCGGCTAGAATGCGGGCATCTTTCGACTGCGGGCGTGGTGCAATGAGCGATCCCTCAACTTCGAGCGGGCGGCGCGGCAAGGTGTATGCCAGCGCGGCCGAGGCCCTGGACGGCATCGTCGCCGACGGGCAGACCCTGGCGGTCGGCGGCTTCGGCCTGTGCGGCATTCCCGAGGCGTTGATCGCCGCCCTGCGCGACAGCGGGGTCAAGGGCCTGACCGCCATTTCCAACAATGCCGGCGTCGATGGCTTCGGCCTCGGCCAGCTGCTGGCCACGCGCCAGATCAGGAAGATGATTTCGTCGTACGTGGGCGAGAACAAGGAGTTCGAGCGGCAGTTCCTGGCCGGCGAACTGGAACTGGAATTCAACCCGCAGGGTACCCTGGCCGAGCGCCTGCGCGCCGGCGGCGCGGGCATCCCGGCGTTCTTCACCGCCACCGGCTACGGCACGGTGGTGGCCGAGGGCAAGGAAACCCGCGAGTTCGACGGCAAGCACTACGTGATGGAAACCGCGCTGCGCGCCGACGTGTCGCTGGTCAAGGCGTGGAAGGCCGACGCGGCCGGCAACCTGGTGTTCCGCAAGACCGCGCGCAACTTCAACCCGGCCTGCGCGATGGCCGGCAAGGTCTGCGTTGTGGAAGTGGAGGAGATCGTGCCGGTTGGCGCGATCGAGCCGGACAAGGTGCACCTGCCGGGCATCTACGTGGACCGCATCGTGTTGAACGCGACGCCGGAAAAGCGCATTGAGCAGCGCACCGTGCGCGCGGAGGAGAACTGAAATGGCCTGGACCCGTGACGAGATGGCGCAGCGTGCCGCGCGCGAACTGACCGACGGCGCCTACGTGAACCTGGGCATCGGCCTGCCGACGATGGTCGCCAACCACATCCCCGAGGGCGTGGACGTGTGGCTGCAGTCGGAAAACGGCTTGCTCGGCATCGGCCCGTTCCCGACCGAGGCCGAGATCGACGCCGACCTGATCAACGCCGGCAAGCAGACCGTCACCGCGCGTGCCGGCGCCAGCTACTTCAGTAGCCATGACTCGTTCGCGATGATCCGCGGCGGCCACATCAACCTGGCCATCCTCGGCGCCATGCAGGTCACCGACAAGGGCGACCTGGCCAACTGGATGGTGCCCGGCAAGATGGTCAAGGGCATGGGCGGGGCGATGGACCTGGTGGCCGGCGTGCAGCGCGTGGTGGTGCTGATGGAGCACACCGCCAAGAACGGCGAGCACAAGATCCTGCCCGAATGCACCCTGCCGCTGACCGGCGTGGGCGTGGTGGATCGCATCATCACCGACCTGGCGGTGTTCGACGTCACCGAGGCCGGGCTGAAGCTGGTGGAAACCGCGCCAGGCGTGGAGCTGGAAGAACTGAAGGCCCGGACCGGCGTGGCGTTCCTGCACGGCTGATGCAGGAGGAGGGACCGGTGCGGCGCACCGGTCCTGTGTCAGTCGCGTTGCGCGTAGGCGTATGCGTCTTGTGCGTTGAATGGAATGCCAAGCAGTTCGGCGGCTGTCGTCACCTTGAAACCTGCATGGTGGGCGGCCAGGGAGAATATCCGTTCGATCGCATGTGCCAGGGTGCCATCCACCTGGCCCGCCTCGGTATCGAATAGCGATGGCTGAAGGTGGGTATCGAAGATGGGACGCAGGGCAGCCAGGCGGCCCCAGAACATGCTGCCAGCGATGAAGGTGTCGCGATCGACGTCGGGTTGGGCGATGCCGAAACGGCTCAGCAGGGTGCGTACATTGCGCTCGTTGGCTCCCCAGTAGAAATGCAGGGGTTGGACGTGGCCCTCCGGTGCGACCAGCCCCAGGTTGGGTTGGCTGCCGAAAGCCTGGATGATCTTCGATGCCCTGTCCGGCGCCAGCAGGCGCCCGGTCAGTTCGTTCCGCCATTGTTCGCCGTCCCGGCGATGGAGGGATTGCTTGGTGTGCAGCTTGAGCACCACATCCTCGCCTTCTTCGAGCAGGCGGTCGGCCACCTGCAGGAATGGCAGGATGTCCCGGCCGTGGTTGGCGAAGGCGTGTACCTCGATTTCCATGCCCCGTGCCTTCGCGATGCGTTCGATATCGGCCTGCCGTTCCGACGAGGTGGTGACCACGATGCGCCAGACCAGGCGACTGGCCGACAATGCTTGCAGCAGTTCATCGAACACGTCCGGATACCATGCATGGATGATGGCGCAGGGGCGGCCCGGGGCGGGAGGTGCCGGTGACAATGCCCGCCGCGTGGCTTCAAGCCATGCATGGCCCAGCCGCGCATCCGGCTCCAGTACCGCGCCTTCGGCCCATTCGTTCCAGGCGTTGATGAACACCAGGCGCCGGTCGGCGGGGAGAGCGGACAGCCGCTCGTGCACGGTCGTGCGCAGCCAGTCGCGGTAGCCGCGTGGCGAGGCATGCAGGTAGACGCGGCCCTTGCCGGGACGGCGTGGCTCATTGTCCCAGCCGGGGTTCACGCCGGGGTAGAGCGGGTAGTCCGGCAATGGTCGCGAAGCCGATTCTCGGGCCAGTTCGCGCCAATCGCGGACATCGCCGGCGAAGTCGGGGTTGAGCAGCCATTGCCCCTCGTTGAGACAGCGCGGATTGCTCATGTTGGGAGGAAATTCGACGGCAGCATCGAATCCGATATCGCGCGGGTCCGGGCGTTCGAACCCTTGCACGTAGGCCAGGTGGATCTCGCCGATGGCATGGTCGTGGCACCACTGGCGCCAGCGCTGTGCGGTGGCACGCGGGTCGGGCAGGAGATGCGGGCGATAGACCAGCAGCATCGGCTTGTCATCGACCTTCAGCACCCGGCGGTCGCGCAGGTAGGGGGCGATGTGGGAGATGAAGGCCAGGTCATCTTCGGCGCTGTGTAGCTGGCCGATCAGCACGTCTCCATCGCGCCCATCCCAACGCCGGGTCCAGTTCTCGTTGGCCCAGCACAGGCAGAATTGCAACTCGATGCCGTCATCCATCAGCCACTGCCGGAGCGGGGCCTCCATCAGGGTGCGGCCATTGAACCAATAGAAGTAGAAGCAGAACGCGCCAATGCCGTACTCGGCTGCCAGGCGTGCCTGGTCACGCATCACCCGCGGATTGCTCAGATCATAGAAGCCGAGATCGGCCGGAAGGCGGGGTTGGGCGTGGCCTTCGAACTGGGGCAGGGCGCGGGTGACGTTGCGCCATTCGGTAAAGCCCTTGCCCCACCATGCGTCGTTCTCGGCGAACACATGGAATTGCGGTAGATGGAACGCGACGAGTTTGGCCGGCAGTGGAGAGGGCAAGGCAGCCTTCCGGTAGGGAACGTGGCCTATCGCAGGTTCATCAGCCGTGCGCATCGGCCGGGAGATATGGGATCGGGTATCTCCGCCTTCGGGTGGGCGGCCACGCGCCTGGGCAGGAACCAGGTTGCCGTAGCGGCCCAGCAACTGGCCGCGCAGCCTGTCGCGCCGGGCATCGGAGAGTGGCAGTGCACGGAATATCCGCCGCAGGAATCGATAAAGCGTCCGATGCAGGAAGTTGAATGGCATTGATCGTGGCGTCAGGCGGTATGAACAAGAGCGTACGGCATGGAGGCTCGCGGCTCTCCGGCGTCGTTGCTGGGCGGGGATTCTAGGTCAATGGCCGGCTGGGCCAGCAGGGAACCTGAATGCATTTCCTCTACAATTCGCGGCCTTCCGAGCGAATGACGATGTGTTGATGCCCGCCAAGCCGATGTCCCCTGCCGGGAAACTGTTCGCCGCCGCCGCCTTCATCGAGGGTGCCACCTGGGCTGGGCTGCTGGTCGGCATGCTGCTCAAGTACGGTACCCAGACCACCGAGCTGGGGGTCTGGCTGTTCGGCCGCCTGCACGGGCTGGCCTTCCTGCTCTACGTGGTGGCCAGCGTGTACGCCGGCATCCGCCAGCGCTGGCCGCTGTGGGCGCTGCTGCTGGCCCTGCTGGCGGCGGTGCCGCCGCTGGTCACCGTGCCGCTGGAATGGTGGTTCCGCCGTCGCGGCCTGCTGTCGCCGCCGCGCTGAGCGATTCGCTGCCCCGCGAGCCGGGGCTGGGACGAACCCGGAGGATGGCGTCCGGGGAAGCCGACATCGGGGGCGATCGGGCGCACACTATGCCGTTTCCATCGGGGCGTCTTCGCGGTCCGTTTAGGTTTGATCTTCTAGATTTCCCCGTTTGCCTGTCCCTGGAGCCCCACGTGAACCACGGAAGCCGTGTTTCCCGCCATGCCGCCTGCCCGTTGGCGGCGCCCCCTTCCCGAAAGGCGCCTGCCGGCGCGTGGCATCGCCCATGACGGCGGGGCAAGGCACGGCCGTCGCCGTGGATGCCGGCAACGCGGTCCTGCCGGCGGAGCATCCGCTGCCGATGCCCGAGCAGTCGCTGCGGCAGGGGCGGCTGCAGGGACGCCGGCAGGACACCTCGCCGCCGAACATCGCATGGCGGCGCCTGTACGTGTTCGGCACCACCATCGCGATGACGCTGGTGGCGACGTGGATGATGGTGCAGGTGCTGGCCCGGGGCGGCATCGGCGTGCTCGAAGCCTGCCTGCTGGGCCTGTTCGTGCTGCTGTTCGCCTGGGTCGCGCTGTCCTTCGTCAGCAGCCTGGCCGGCCTGCAGGCGCTGCTGCGCGGGCGCCGCAAGCTGGGTATCCACCCCGATGCGCCGTTGCCGGAACTGCGCAGCCGCACCGCATTGCTGATGCCGACCTACAACGAGGACCCGCGGCGGATGATGGCCGGCCTGCAGGCCATCTACGAATCGGTGGCGGCTACCGGGCAGCTGGACCGCTTCGATTTCTTCGTGCTCAGCGACACCACGCGCGCGGCCATCGGCGAGGCCGAGGAGCAGGTATTCGCGCGCCTGCTTGCCGCCACCGGTGGGGCCGGGCGGCTGTTCTACCGGCGTCGCGCCGACAACAGCGGGCGCAAGGCCGGCAACATCGCCGACTGGGTGCGCCGCTTCGGCGGCGCCTACCCGCAGATGCTGATCCTGGACGCGGACAGCCTGATGACCGGCGAGGTCATCGTGCGGCTGGTGTCGGCGATGGAGAACCACCCCGGCGTCGGCCTGATCCAGTCGCTGCCGTCGGTGGTCGGCGGGCGCACCGCGTTCGCGCGCATGCAGCAGTTCGGCGGCCGCGTCTATGGCCCGGTGATGGCCTATGGCGTGGCCTGGTGGCATGGCGCCGAGAGCAACTACTGGGGCCACAATGCGGTGATCCGCACCCGCGCCTTCGCCGAGCAGGCCGGCCTGCCGGAGCTGCCGGGGCGCAAGCCGTTCGGCGGCCACGTGCTCAGCCACGATTTCGTCGAGGCGGCACTGATGCGCCGCGGCGGCTGGGCCGCGCACATGGTGCCCTACCTGCACGGCAGCTACGAGGAAGGCCCGCCGACGCTGACCGACCTGCTGATCCGCGACCGCCGCTGGTGCCAGGGCAACCTGCAGCATTCCAAGGTGGTCGGCAGCGCCGGCCTGCATTGGGTCAGTCGTGTGCACATGCTGATCGGCATCGGCCATTACTTCACCGCGCCGATGTGGGCGATGCTGATGCTGATCGGCATGGCCATCCCGCTGTTCCAGGGCGGCATCGACCTGGCGGAGGAACTGCATCTGCGGCTGTCGCCGCTGCATTACTGGCGCGGCTTGGACGAGCGGGGCGTGCTGTGGGTGTTCGTGGTGACGATGGCGGTGCTGCTGGCGCCCAAGGCGATGGGCTACGTGGCGATGCTGGCCTCGCGGAAGGAGCGCAGTGGTTGCGGCGGTGCGTTGCGCGCGCTGTTGAGCGTGCTGCTGGAAACGGTGCTGGCCGCGCTGATGGCGCCGGTGGTGATGTACGTGCAGTCGCGCGGCGTGGCCGAGGTGCTGTCCGGCAGGGATTCGGGCTGGGATGCGCAGCAGCGCGACGATGGCAGTGTTTCCTGGGCGGCGCTGCTGCGCAGCTACAGCGGGCTGAGCATGTTCGGCGTGGCGATGGGGGCGATGGCCTACGCGGTATCGCCGTCGCTGGCGGCGTGGATGGCGCCGGTGGTGATCGGCATGGCGCTGGCGGTGCCGGTGGTGGGGATTACGTCGTCGCGCAAGGTGGGTGACTGGTTGCGCCGGCATCGGTTGCTGTCCATTCCGGAGGAAAGCGTGCCGCCGCCGGTGTTGGTGCGGGCGGCCGAGTTGCGGGCCGCGGCGATGGTTGAGCCGCTTTAGGCCGCTCTGAAAGCCCCTCTTCCTCCGGGAGAGGGGTTGGGGTGAGGGGCGGCGAAGTCCTGATGTCCCTGTTGCTGGTTGGAAGTAGGTGAAAGCAAAGGCTTTCACTCCTGCTGCGCAGGAGCGAGTCACTTTTCTTTGCTTGTGCAAAGAAAAGTAACCAAAAGAAGAGCCTTTCCAACAGCCGAATGGCTGGTCAAGCACAGCCGGGACGCGAGCCGATGCGGCGCAGCCGCATCGGTCCCCTGCGCTCCTCGCGGAACGAGGGGACGGCGCACAACTCGCTTCGCTCAGACACGTGCGCCTCTTCGCCCCTCGTTCCACTGCGGTGCTCGGCTCGCTTTACGGCGGGGAAGTCAAAAGCCGGGAAGCAAAATCACGGCAACGGCAACGGCAGGCGTTCCGTTGGCGCAGGCATAATGCGTCCCGGTCCCTTGGAGTCGCATGCAATGCTGGAAACGGTGGAACAGCAGACCGGCGCGTCGCCGGAATGGTCGGTGATCTGGCTGCATGGGCTGGGGGCGGACGGGCATGATTTCGCGCCGATCGTGCCGGAGCTGGTGCGCCCGCACTGGCCGGCGATCCGCTTCGTGTTCCCGCATGCGCCCAAGCGCCCGGTCAGCATCAACAATGGCCTGCCGATGCGCGCGTGGTACGACATCACCAGCATGGATTTCCGCAATCGCGCCGATGCGGCGGGCGTGGCCGAGTCGGTGGCGCAGGTCGAGGAATTGATCGCCCGTGAGCAGGAGCGCGGTATTCCGCTCGAACGCATCCTGCTGGCCGGCTTCTCGCAGGGCGGGGCGATCACCTTGTCCGCTGGCTTGCAGCGCCGCCAACCGCTGGCCGGGCTGGTTGCCCTGTCCACCTACCTGCCGGAAGTGGATGCCGCCGCCGCGCAGCTGGCCGCAGGCGCCACCGCGCAGCCGGTGTTCATGGCCCATGGCAGCGGCGACCCGGTGATCCCGGCGCAGGTCGCCGAACACAGCATGCAGGTGCTGAAGGAACTGGGCTTCGGCGTGGAATGGCACCGCTACCCGATGGCGCACCAGGTCTGCGCCGAGGAAATCCACGCGCTGGGCGACTGGTTGCAGGCCCGTTTCGCGCAGCCGTGAGCCGCATCGCGGAATAGCCCCGCCGGCCGCCCGCATCGCACCGCGGATGGCTAACATGGGCACCTCGGGGAACTGACAGACGAGAGAAGGGCGATGCGGGTGCTCATTGCCGACGACGAACCGCTGGCGCGCGGGCGCCTGCGCGCGCTGCTCGCCGCGCACGCCGATGTGGGCGTGGTGGCCGAGGCCGGCAATGGCGCCGATGCGCTGGCGGCCTGCATGGCGGCGCCGCCGGACCTGGTGCTGCTGGACATCGCCATGCCCGGCAGCGACGGGCTGGCGGTGGCGCGGCAGCTGGCGCAACTGCAGCCGCGGCCGGCGGTGGTGTTCTGCACCGCCTACGACGCGCACGCGCTGTCGGCGTTCGAGGCGGCGGCCATCGACTACCTGATGAAACCGATCCGCGCCGAACGGCTGGCCGCCGCGCTGGAGCGGGTGCGCACCTTCCTCGCCGGCCGCGCCCCGGCACCGGGCACGCCGGCGCGCAAGGCGCTGTGCGCACGCCTGCGCGGCAGCCTGCGGCTGATCCCGCTGGAGGACGTGCTCTACCTGCAGGCCGACGAGAAGTACGTGGTGGTGCACCACGTCCACGGCGAGGACCTGATCGAGGAACCGCTGCGGGCATTGGAAGAGGAATTCGCCGCGCAGTTCGTGCGCATCCACCGCAACTGCCTGGTGGCGCGGCCGCGCCTGCGCGAATTGCGGCGCACGCCGGCCGGGCAGGTGCAGGCGCTGCTCCACGACGTGCCGCAACCGCTGGAAGTCAGCCGCCGCTGCGTGGCCGCGCTGAAGGCGGAACTGGCCGGGGCATGACCGCTGCGCCGATAATGGCGCCATGAACACGCTGCGCATCGCCACCCGAAAGAGCCCGCTTGCCCTGTGGCAGAGCGAACACGTCGCCGACCGCCTGCGCCGGGCGCACCCGGGGCTGGGGGTCGAACTGGTGCCGATGAGCACGCGCGGCGACGAGGTGCTGGACCGCTCGCTGGCCGCCATCGGCGGCAAGGGCCTGTTCCTCAAGGAACTGGAACTGGCGATGCTGCGTGGCGAGGCCGATTGCGCGGTGCATTCGCTCAAGGACGTGCCGATGGAACTGGATGCGCCGTTCGCGCTGCCGGCGATCCTGCAACGCGCCGACCCGGCCGACGCCTTTGTCTCCAACCGCTACGCCACGCTGGACGCGCTGCCGCAGGGCGCCTGCGTCGGCACCTCCTCGCTGCGCCGGCAGGCGCAGCTGCGCGCGCTGCGCCCTGACCTGCAATCGCGCGACCTGCGCGGCAACGTCAACACCCGCCTGGCCAAGCTCGATGCCGGCGACTACGACGCCATCATTCTGGCCTGCGCCGGGCTGGAGCGGCTGCAGCTGGGCGCGCGCATCGCCGACCGCCTGCGCGCACCGCAATGGTTGCCGGCGCCGGCGCAGGCAGCGGTGGCGGTGGAATGCCGGGCCGATGCGAACGCGGTGGTCGCGCTGCTGGCGGTGCTGGACGACGCCCGTACCCGGCCCTGCGTGGAAGCCGAGCGGGCGATGAACCGCGCGCTGGACGGCAGCTGCCACGTGCCGGTGGCCGGGCTGGCGCAGTGGCGCGGCGATGACCTGTGGCTGCAGGGACTGGTCGGTGGCGTCGCCGACGGCAGCAGCGTCCGCGCCGAGGCGCAGGGGGCGGGCAGCGACCCGGAGGCGGTGGGCCGGGAAGTGGCGCGGCAGCTGCTGGAGGCCGGTGCCGGCGAGCTGTTGCGGTAAGGCGGGGTGGGGAGTGAGCGTAGGAGCGCACCTTGGTGCGCGATGGGGCATTACCGGCAAGGCCATCGCGCACCAAGGTGCGCTCCCACGGTACGGTGCGTCGGGACGGTGGCTTACTTGAAGCTGTAGACCACGTTCATCGTGGTCAGGGTGTCGGTCTTGCGCTTGTCCTCGGTCACGTCGCTGTTGTAACGCGCTTGCCAGCCGGCCTTCAGCGCGAAGTGGCTGTTCATCGCCACCGAGACGCCGAAGTCGTTCTGCGCGAAGGTGTTGTACGAGCCGGACTCGACCAGCAGGGTGTTGACCAGTTCGGTGTTGTCGGTGATGCCGAACTTCAGGTCGAACAGGCCGCGGCCGATCAGCCCGGTGCGGTTCTCGTCGGTCGCCGCTTCGTGCGAGCGGCGCACGCCGGGGCCGACCTGGGTGTCCAGCACCAGCCGCTCGCCGTCGATCAGGCGGGTACCGTAGCCAAGGCCGAAGCTGCCCTGGCGGTCATAGGTGGCGAAATCGTCGCGCTCGTAGCGCACCGTGGCGGTCAGCTGGCGGTGCTCGCCCAGCTGCAGCGCGCTGCCGGCGCCGGCGGTGTAGCGGTTGGCCGTGGTCTGGCGCTTGCGGCTGGTGCTGCCGTCGTCGGCGGTCTCGGTGTATTCGGCGCTGGAGCGCAGGCCGAACAGGTCCATGCTGTGCACCCAGTCGTCGTCGGTGTAGCGCAGCTTCAGGCGGCCGTTGAAACTCTCGGTGGTGCTGTTGCCGTGGGCGGACGCGAAGCCGAGCTCGCCGCCGCTGCCGCTCCAGGGCGAGGTCATGGCGGCGGCATCGGAAGCGTCGTCGGCCCACGCCGACGGGGCGCACAGCAGCAGCGGCAGGAACAGGGAGGCGCGCAGCGACATCGGGAAATCTCCGGGCAGGGGGCGTGGATGGGAACGTTTTCATGATAGCGGATGCCCCCGCCGCGGCCGCCCGGGCGCGGCACCGGCTTCATTTGCGGTTCGGGCAGGGCGGGCACGGCGCCACGGCCCGGACTCGGACATAATCGGCGCATGGACCGCTACGAACGCATCAACGCGCTGCACCGCCACCTCAAATCGGCCCGCTACCCGGTCACGGTGGCGCAGCTTCAGGACGAGCTGGGCTGCTCCCGCGCCACCGTCTACCGCGACCTGGCCTTCCTGCGCGACGCGCTGATGGCGCCGGTGGAGGGCGACGGCGAGGCCGGTTTCCGCTACCAGAGCGGGGAGAGCGACCGCTTCGAGCTGCCCGGCCTGTGGCTCAGTTCCGAGGAATTGCATGCGCTGCTGGCGTCCCAGCACCTGCTGGCGCGCACCGGCGGCGGGGTGCTGTCGGCGGTGCTGGCACCGTTGCAGCAGCGCATCGAGAGCCTGCTGGCGGCGCAGGCCGGGGCGTCGTCGTGGCCGGTGGAGCGGGTACGGGTGATCCCGCACCGCGGCCGCAAGCTGGACGAGGCCAGCTTCCGCACCGTGGCCTCGGGCGTGCTGGAGCGCAAGCAGCTGTCCTTCGACTACCGCGCGCGTTCCACCGACGAGGTGACCCGGCGCACGGTCTCGCCGCAGCGCATCACCCACTACCGCGACAACTGGTACCTGGACGCCTGGGACCACGGCCGCGAGGCGCTGCGCAGCTTCGCGGTGGACCGCATCCACAAGGCACGGGTGGCCGACCAGCCGGCCCGCGACATCGCCGACGAGGAACTGGACGCGCAGCTGGGTGCCGGCTACGGCATCTTCTCCGGTGCGCCCAAGGGCTGGGCGACCATCGTGTTCAGCGCCAAGGCCGCGCGCTGGGTGGCCGACGAGCATTGGCACGCCAAGCAGCAGGGGCGCTTCCTGGCCGATGGCCGCTACGAGCTGAAGGTGCCGTACAGCGTCTCGCGCGAGCTGCTGATGGACGTGCTGCACTACGGCTCGGACGCGGAGATCGTCGAGCCGACCGCGCTGCGCGAGCAGGCCAAGGCGCTGCTGTCGTTGGCATTGAGCAACTACGACTGAAAGTCGGCTGCCGGGATGCCGTGGATGCGGGGCTTGCCCCGCATCTACGGGAAGCCAGCATTCATCGTAGGTGCCGGGCTTGCCCGGCACGGGCATCACCGGGAAAGCCCCATGCGGGGCAAGCCCCGCATCTACGGATTCCGGATTCCAGTGGGATTGACCCACGTCAAACGGTGGTGGCGGACGGCTTGCCAGAATCGACGGCCCTGAACACGCATGGGCTGCCGCATGGCCTTCCACGATTTGCGCAATTTCCTGCGGCACCTGGCCGCGCAGGGCCAGCTGCGCGAACTCGACGTGCCGGTGGACCCGGAACTGGAGAGCACCGCGCTGAGCCTGCGCGCGCTCAAGGCCGAGGGCCCGGCGTTGTTGATGCCGGCGCCCGGCTCGGCGCACCGGCAACTGGGCAACCTGTTCGGCCACCGCCGCCGCATCGAGCTGGCGCTGGCCGGGCGGCCGCTGGCCTCGCTGCGCGAACTCGGCGAACTGCTGGCCGCGATCAAGGAGCCGCGCTGGCCCGGCAACCTGCGCCAAGCGCTGGCGCAATGGCCGGAACTGGCGCAGCTGGCGCACGTGGCGCCGCGGCGGGTGCGCGAGGCCGCGTTCGACGAGGACGTGCGCTGCGGCGAGGCGGTGGACCTGTCCGTGCTGCCGATCCAGCGCTGCTGGCCGGAGGACGCCGGCAAGCTGATTACCCTGGGCCTGGTCGTCACCCGCGGCACGCGCCAGCCGCGGCAGAATGTGGCGATCTACCGCCAGCAGGTGATCGGCCGCAACCGGGTAATCATGCGCTGGCTGCCGCACCGCGGCGGCGCGCTGGATTTCGCTGACTGGCAGGCCGCGCACCCCGGGAAACCCTTTCCGGTGCTGGTGGCGATCGGCGCCGACCCGGCGACCCTGCTGGCGGCGGTGGCGCCGGTGCCGGACACCTTGTCCGAATACGAATTCGCCGGCCTGCTGCGCGCCGCGCGTACCCATGTCTGGCACAGCGAGCTGACCGGGCTGGAGGCGCCGGCCGGCAGCGAGATCCTGCTGGAAGGCTTCATCCACCCGGGCGACACCGCGCTGGAAGGGCCGTTCGGCGACCACACCGGCTACTACAACGCGCAGGCGCATTTCCCGGCGCTGACCATCGAGCGCATGCGCCTGCGCCGCGACGCCATCTACCACGGCAGCTACATGGGGCGGGCGCCGTTCGACGAGCCCTCGGTGCTGTCGATGGCGCTGAACGACGTGTTCGTGCCGATCCTGCGCAAGGTGTTCCCCGAGATCGTCGACTTCTACCTGCCGCCGGAGGCCTGCTCGTACCGCATCGCGGTGGTGTCCATCCGCAAGCAGTACGCCGGCCATGCGCGGCGGGTGATGATGGGCATCTGGTCGTACCTGCGCCAGTTCACCTATACCAAGTTCGTCATCGTCACCGACGAGGACATCGACGTGCGCGACTGGTCGCAGGTGATCTGGGCGGTGTCCACGCGGGTGGACCCGGCGCGCGACAGCATGCTGGTGGAGAACACGCCGATCGACTACCTCGACTTCTCCAGCCCGACCCCGAACCTGGGCTCCAAGCTCGGGCTGGACGCCACCAACAAGTGGCCGGCCGAGACCAGCCGCACCTGGAGCAGGCCGATCCGGCCCGACCCGGCGGTGGAGAAGCGGGTGGATGCATTGTGGCGGGCGGTGCTGGCGGGCTGAATCAGTCCGCCTCGGCGTCCCAGCGCGGGTCGTCGAACAGCTGCGGGTAGCGCGCCAGCGCCTGGCGCATCCGCGCGATTTCCGCCACCGGCACCTGCGGCGAGGTACGCACCGCCTCGGCGCCGGCCATGAATTCGGCCAGCAGGCCATGCAGTGCCACGTCGGCGTCCGGTTCAAGCTTGCAGTCGGCGAACATGCCGGCGATGGCGTCGTCGATCAGCGTCACCGCGGCGCTGGCCTGGGCGATGCCCATGTGGCCGTGTTCGTAGTGTTCAAGCCCCTGCACCGCCACGCGGATCCTGCGCATGCCCTCGCGCAGCGATGCGTCGGTGGGCCATTGCTGTGCCGGTGTGGCAGCAGGTGCCTGCGCGGCGTGCGTGGCATGGGCGTGGTCATGCGCCGGCCGTGCGGCCGCCGGCAAGGCGAACAGGCCGGCAAGGACGAGCGTGGTGGCGGAAAGCGGGATCAGGTGCCGCATCGGTAGCTCCGGGTTCGATGGGCCGCGTGCCCATGCTTGCGGCGCAGCATTGCACGCATCCGGCACGCGCCCCATGACGCATGTCAAAAGCAGGGGCCGATGCCGCTTGACCCAGGTCAAGGACGCATGCGGACGCGCACCGGATCATGCCCGCTCCTTCAGCCGGAGCCTTCCGCATGCAACTGGTGTGTCCCGCCGGCAACCTGCCGGCCCTGCAGGCGGCGGTGGATGCGGGGGCGAACGCGGTCTATGCGGGGTTCCGCGACCAGACCAACGCGCGCGCCTTCCCCGGCCTGAATTTCTCCGATGACGAACTGCGCGCCGGCATCCGCTACGCGCATGCGAAGAACGCCAAGGTCTACCTGGCGCTGAACACCTACCCGGACAGCGTGCGTCTGAAGGACTGGCACGCCGCGGTGGACAAGGCCGCCGCGCTGGGCGCCGATGCCATCATCGCCGCCGAGATGGCGGTGCTGGACTACGCCGCGCGCACCCACCCGCAACTGCCGCGGCATCTCTCGGTGCAGGGCAGCGCCACCACCGCGCCGGCATTGCGCTATGCGCACGAACGCTTCGGCATCAGCCGCGCGGTGCTGCCGCGGGTGTTGTCGCTGCAACAGGTCGAACGGTTGTGCGAGAAATCGCCGGTGGCGCTGGAAGTGTTCGCCTTCGGCAGCCTGTGCATCATGGTCGAGGGCCGCTGCCAGCTGTCCAGCTACGTCACCGGTGCTTCGCCGAACCGCCACGGCGTGTGCTCGCCGGCCAGGTTCGTGCGCTGGGACGAACAGGCCGACGGCAGCCGCAGCGTGCGCCTGAACGACGTGCTGATCGACGAGTTCAAGCCGGAGGAACCGGCCGGTTACCCGACCGTGTGCAAGGGCCGCTTCGCCGTTGGTGACGAAATTTTCCACGCGCTGGAGGAACCCACCAGCCTCAATACGCTGGAACTGCTGCCGCGGCTGAAGCAGATCGGCGTGGCCGCGCTGAAGATCGAGGGCCGCCAGCGCGGGGTGGCCTACGTGGGCTCGGTGACGCGCACGTGGCGCCGGGCCATCGACCAAGTGCTGGCCGACGAAGCGCATTGGCAGCTCAAGCCGGAATGGCAGGCCGAACTGTCGCGCCATGCCGAAGGCCACCAGACCACGCTGGGCCCGTACCACCGCGCCTGGCATTGAGGAAATACCGATGAAACTCAGCCTTGGCCCGTTGCAGTACTTCTGGCCGCGCGAGCGCACGCTGGCGTTCTACCGCGAGGCGATCCACTGGCCGGTCGACATCGTCTATCTGGGCGAGACCGTGTGCAGCAAGCGCCGCGAGCTGCGCACCGCCGACTGGCTGGCGCTGGCCGAGGAGCTGGCTGCTACCGGCAAGCAGATCGTGCTTTCGACCTTGGCGTTGATCGAGGCCGAATCCGAACTGAGCGTGCTCGACCGGCAGATTTCGCACGGCGCTTTCTGGATCGAGGCCAACGACCTGTCGGCGGTGCAGCTGTGCCGCGAGAAGGGCCGCCCGTTCGTGGCCGGGCCGTCGCTCAACGTCTACAACCACCGCGCATTGGCGATGCTGGTCGAGGACGGCCTGCGCCGCTGGGTGCCGGGCGTGGAGCAGGGCCGCACGCTGGTCGGCGAACTGAAGGACGCCTTCGTCGCCGAAGGCGGCGCGATGCCGGAGCTGGAGGTGACCGCATGGGGCCGGCTGCCGCTGTCGTACTCGGCGCGCTGCTTCACCGCGCGCGCGCTGGACGTGCCGAAGGACCAGTGCGGCTTCCGCTGCATCGACTATCCCGACGGCATGCCGCTGGCGACCCGCGAGGGCCGCCCGTTCCTGCGCATCAACGGCATCTCGGTGCAGGGCGAGGAAACCACCGACCTTGGCCCGGAACTGCCGGAGCTGCGCGCGCTGGGCGTGGACATCCTGCGGCTGTACCCGCAGGCCGAGGGCATGGAGGCGGTGGTGCGACATTTCGACGAAGCGCGCGACAGCGCAGCGGTTCCGCCGCGGATTGGCGAGCGCAATGGCTACTGGCATGGCGAGCCGGGGATGCGGGTGGGGGCATAAAGTGAGGTGCGGCTCCCTTCTCCCTCCGGGAGAAGGTGCCCGAAGGGCGGATGAGGGGCGAGCGGAGTCCGTGATGGTTAACCATTCGGACTCCGCTCGCCCCTCACCCCAACTCCCGCCCCTCACCCCAACTCCCGCCCCTCACCCCAACTCCCGCCCCGCGCCCCGGCCCACGCCAGCGGCGTGGGCGCTCCAAGGCACGCGCGCCAGTGGCGCGTAGGCCGTGCCTTCTCGCCCCGATGGGAGAGGGGCTCTGAAGCAGCGGAGCAATCCCGTGCCCCGCCGTTTTCTCTCAATCGGTCCGGAAATGCGCGCCAAGACTTTGCGTGCGGCGCAGCGCGGCTTCCAGCATCACCTGCGCCAATGCCCCTTGCCAGCCTTGTGCGGCCAATGCACTGCACTCCTGAAGTGCTGCCTGCAAGCTCTCGCCACTGCGCACCGGCCCCATCGCCTGCATCATCAATTCTCGCAAGCTGGCAAGGCGCGGTACGTCCAGCGATGATTTACGCAGCGCCAGCGTGCATTTGCCTTGCATGTCACCGGCATCGGGCAAGGCGCCCAGCAACGCACCCAGTCGCCGCCCGAACACCACGCCTTCCAGGAGTGAATTGCTGGCCAGGCGGTTGGCGCCATGCACGCCGTTGCAGGCGACTTCGCCCACCGCATGCAGGCCCGGCAGCGAACTGCGGCCATCGGCATCGACTGCGATGCCGCCCATGTGGAAGTGTGCGGCCGGGGCGACCGGGATCGGCTGTAGGCGCGGGTCGATGCCGTGCTGCATGCAGGCACCGAACACGGTGGGGAAACGCGCGGGAAACGCCGTGCCGATCCCGCGCGCGTCCAGCCATGTGCCACCGTCGCGGCAGGCCTGCCAGACCTGCCGCGCGACCACGTCGCGCGGAGCGAGGTCGGCCAGCGGATGCACGCCGTCCATCAACGGGTGGCCCTCCGCATCAAGCAGCCGCGCACCCGCGCCGCGCAATGCCTCGGTCACCAGTGGCAGGCTGTGCAGGCCGGGCAGGGCGAGCGCGGTGGGATGGAACTGCACGAACTCGATGTCGCGCAGGGCCGCGCCTGCGGCCAGGGCCAGCGCCAAGCCGTTGCCGTCGGCATCGGCCGGGTTGCTGGTGCGCGCGAACAACCCGCCGATGCCGCCGGTGGCCAGCACCACCGCGCACCCGTGGATCTGTTCGGCATTGCCATCGGCATCGAGCGCATGCACGCCGCAGGCGCGGCCGCCGTGCAGCAGCAGGCCATCGACGTCCACGTCCGTGCGGCGCCGGATGTGCGGTGCACGGCGCGCCGCCGCGACCAGCGCTTCCATCACCTTCGCGCCAGTGGCGTCGCCGCCGGCATGGACGATGCGCGGGCGGTCATGGCCGCCTTCGCGGCCGAGCTGCAGTGCGCCGCCGGCATCGCGGTCGAAGGCCACGCCCTGCCGCTGCAGCCAGTTCACCGCGGCGACCGCTTCGCCGGTCAACAGTTCGACCACGGTGCGGTCGTTGTGGTGGCTGCCGGCCTCGCAGGTGTCGCGCGCATGCGCCTGCGGCGTGTCGCCGCCGCCGATGGGCGCGGCGATGCCGCCCTGCGCCATCCCGCTGGCCGCGCCGGCGCTGTTGCGCGCACGGTTGAGCAGCAGCACCGGTGCGGGCGCGGCGGCCAGCGCCGTCGACAATCCGGCGATGCCGCCACCGACGATGATGAGGGGTGCGCTCACACCGCGTCGCGGCGGCCCACCGCCAGCATGCGTTGCAGCGCCCTGCGCGCGCGCAGGGCCACGTCGGCCGGCACCGTCACCTCGTGGCGCAGCTCGCGCAGGCAGGCGTGGATGTTGGGCAGGGTGATCCGCTTCATGTGCGGGCACAGGTTGCAGGGCTTGATGAACTCCACCTGCGGGAACTGGTTGCGCAGGTTGTCGGCCATCGAGCACTCGGTGATCATCGCCACCCGTGCCGGCTTTTCCTGCGCCAGCCAGCGCCCCATCGCGCTGGTGGAGCCGACGAAATCGGCCTCGGCCAGCACCTCCGGCGGGCATTCCGGGTGCGCCACGATCTTCGCGTCGAAACGCTCGCGGGTATGCCGCGCTTCCATCGCGGTGAACTTCTCGTGTACCTCGCACTGGCCGTTCCACAGCACCAGCTCGATGCCGGTCTGCTGCGCTACCCAGGCGCCGAGGTAGCGGTCGGGCAGGAAGATCACCTTGTCCACGCCGAATTCGGCGGCGATGGCTTCCACCACCTGCGGAGCGTTAGCCGAGGTGCAGCAGGCGTCGGATTCGGCCTTCACCGCGGCGCTGGTGTTGACGTAGCTGACCACCGGAATGCCAGGGTGCTGCGCACGCAGCGTGCGCACGTCGGCGGCGGTGATCGAAGAGGCCAGCGAGCAGCCGGCTTCCGGGTCGGGGATCAGCACGGTCTTGTGCGGGGCGAGGATCTTGGCGCTCTCGGCCATGAAGTGGACGCCGCACAGCACGATCAGCTCGCTGTCGCAGTCGGCCGCCGCCTGCGCCAGGGCCAGCGAGTCGCCGGTGACGTCGGCCACGCCGTGGAAGATCTCCGGCGACTGGTAGCTGTGCGCCATGATCACCGCGCCGCGCTGGCGCTTGAGTTCGCCGATGGCGTCGATCCACGGCAGGTGCAGCGGCACCTCCATGCACGGGATCAGCCGTTCCAGGGTTTCGACCAGCGGCGCGTGGCGGATTTCGAGCTCGGGATGCCAGGACGGCGTGGTGGAGGCGTTCATGCGGTCTCGGAGCAGGGACGGGCAAGGCCCGCGCACTGCAGGCGCGGGCAGGAAGGAAGCAACGCGGCGCTCAGGTTCCGGCCTGGTGCGCGCTGCGTGCCGCGCGGGCGAAACGCGCGCCGCGGTTGAGCGCGATGCGCAGGCCCAGCGGCACGGTTTCCCACGGCAGCCGCTCCAGCAGGTTGCGCGCGGTCAGGCCCAGCTCGACGTCGCCGGTGAGCACCAGCCGGCGCTGGAAGAACAGGGTGTCTGCATCCTCCAGCCGCCCGGCCAGCAACAGCAGGTCGGTGGCGCTGCCACGCACGGTGGCCTCGGCGTCGGCGTCGACCACCAGCAGGCGCTGGTCCTGCAACTCCACCACCCAGCGCAGGCCGAGGTCGTCGACCTCGATGCCGAGCCGGCGGCCGGCCATGAAGTCGAGCGTGCCGTCGGCCATCGGCCCGGCCAGCACCTTCGCCATCGCCCGCTCCAGCAGGCGCTTCTGCGCCGGGGGCGACAGCACGCGCAGCAGCGGGGCGATGCGGCGGGGCGGCGGCAGCCGCCGCAGCAGGGCGTGCGCCAGTGTCGGCGCGGAGGGGGAGGTGGTGTGCATGGTGGATGCGATCATGCGGTCATTGCCTGCGCTTGCTCCTTGATCCAGATCAGGTTCCAGCCCTTGCACGCGGCAGGCATCGCCGATGGCCAGCGCCAGCACGCCGCTGGCGGTTTCCGGCGCCAGCCCCAGCGCCGAGGCCAGGGCTTCGGCACGGCGCCGCACGCGCTGCTCGCGCGCGCCATCGCGCCCCTGCGCCCCGGCGCGGGCCTTGATGCGCCCGGCCAGCCGCGCCAGCCGCTTGCGCGTGGCCAGCAGCAGCACCAGCCCGTCGTCCACGCCGTCGATGGCCAGCCGTACCGGCGCCAGCCCGCGTGCATGCTCAGCCATGCGTGTTTCCCTTGTTGAGCGCCCGCGCCGCGGGCAGTACCTGCGCGGCATAGACCGCCTCGGCCTCGGCGGCATCGAAGTCGGCGTGCCTGCGCTTTTTCACCCCGTAGTCGGACAGCACCAGATGGGTGTCGGCGACCACGCCCGCGTTCGCCAGGCAGGCGGAAACGCAGCGCAGCACGCAGCCGTCCAGCGCGAGGATGGGGCGCTGGCTCCGCGCGGTGCGCACCAGTCCGGTGACGCCACCGCCGACGCCGGCGATGCAGGACATCTCGGCCTCGCCGGCGCGGTCCAGCTGCAAGGCGAGATGGTTGGCCATCTGCGCCGCGCTGGAACAGCCCGAGCACGAATACACCAGCGGCAGGGACCGGGTCATGCCATCACCCGCGGATGGTGGCAGGTGACGGGCGGCGGCAGGCCGACGCCATCGAGCCAGTCGATGGCACGATGCCGGGGGACCGGTGCCGCACGCTGTCGCCGCGCGTTCATCGCCGCCGCGCCAGCCGGGGAGCGGCAGGACGGGCAAGGTCGTTCGTCATGGCGTTGTCCCTGTCGAAGGGCACCCATGCTAGGCCGCCGTCGGCGGGCGGCGATTGACGCAGGTCAAACCCGCCCGATTCGGCGGGACGGGGCGGCTCAGTTGCGGTTGGGAACTTCGAAGCCGAGCTTGCCGACCTGCCCGGGGTGCTGCGGCACGCGCTTGAGCTTGTCGGTGTTGACCTCGTAGCGGTCGCGCAGCCGCAATGCCAGCTGCCGGTACAGGGTGGCGTCCATGTCCGGCTCGCGCGCGAAGATCCACGCCATCTCGCGGCCGGGGTAACCAATCAGCGCCCATGAGTAGTCCGGCGCCACTTCCAGGATGCGGGTGCGGGTCGGCACGATCCTGTAGAACCAGGTGCGCCAGCGGCGGTTGCCGCTGTCCTCGTCCACCGAGGCGCGCAGCTGCAGCTCTTCTTCCTGCTCGCCGAAGCCCTCGCGGTACTGGTAGCGGATGGCGACCTTGTCCTCGCCGCGCAGGCTGTAGGTGTTGGTGCTGGCGACGTGGCCGCGCTCGACGAAGTTGGGCACCCGGCCAATCACGTACCAGCGGCCCATGAAGCGTTGCAGGTCGATGGCGCCCTCGGCGATGCCCTCCTGCGCCTGCGGTGTTGCCGGGGGCGCTTCCTGCGCGTGGGCTGGCGCCAGCGGCAGGGTCAAGCTCAACAGCAGGGCGGGCAGGAACGCGGTGATCGATTGCATTGCGGGGCGGAGCGCCGTGGCGGTGGTGGTGGTGCCAGCATGTTCGGTGGGCGGCGATGGAAACGTCAACGGCTGGTCGCAGCCTGTGAGATGTGGCGCCGGCAGCATGGGGCCGAACCCGTTACCGGAGCGTGTCATGGCTGAATCGTCCCGCCGCAGTGCCGTCGAAACCCCCGATCCGCGCGTGCTGCGCTGCGTCAGGCAGCTGGCCCTGGCCGGCATCGCACTGGTGCTGGTGTGGCCGGCCCTGCGCGGCAGCAGCGCGTGGCTGGGCTGGCTGCCGCTGTGGCTGGTGGGCATGCCGCTGAGCGCGTGGTGGGCGCTGCATCGCTTCCGCCTGCCGGCGGCGTGGCGCAAACGACCGGCCGTGCGCCGTCGTGGCCCGCAGGCGCGACGCGCCCGCCGCCCGCTGCGGGCGCGCTGGCAGCAGGCTGCCTGACCTTCGACAGGGGAAGCACGGCCCCGGCCTGTGCTAGCGTGCGCGGCCTGTGACCGTATGGAGCCGCCATGTCCCGATTCACTACCGCCTGCCTCGCCGCGGGCCTGATTTCCGCTGGCTTGTCCGGGGCCGTCATGGCCGCTGACGAGGCGCAGGATCCCTATGCCTGGCTGGAGGACGTCACCGGCGACAAGCCGCTGGCGTGGGTGAAGGAACAGAACGCCAAGGCCGAGGCGCGGCTGGCGCAGAGCGCGCAGTTCAGGCAGATGGAGGCCGGCATCCGCGAGGTGCTGGATTCGGACGCCAAGATCCCGGGCGTGCAGAAGATCGGCGACTATTACTACAACTTCTGGAAGGACAAGCAGCACGAGCGCGGCGTCTGGCGCCGCACCACGCTGGTGGAATACCGCAAGGCCGAGCCGCTGTGGGAAACCGTGCTCGACCTGGACGCGCTGAACAAGGCCGAGGGCGAGAACTGGGTGTGGCACGGCGCCAACTGCCTGCGCCCGGAATACACCCGCTGCCTGATCGCGCTGTCGCGCGGCGGCGCCGATGCCGACGTCACCCGCGAGTTCGACCTGTCGAGGAAGACGTGGATCGAGGACGGCTTCTTCCGCCCCGAGGCCAAGGGCGGGCTGGGCTGGATCGACCAGGACAACGTGTTCGTCTATACCGATTTCGGCGACGGCTCGATGACCACCTCCGGCTACCCGCGCGTGGTCAAGCGCTGGAAGCGCGGCACGCCGATGGCGGCGGCCACCCCGGTGTACGAAGGCACGCCGGAGGACATGTACATCGCGGCGATGCACGACGACACCCCCGGCTTCGAGCGCGACTTCGTCAGCCGCACCATCGCCTTCTACAACAACGAGCTGTTCCTGATCGGCGCCGACGGCAAGCTGACCAAGGTCGATGCGCCGAACTCGGCCGAGAAGGGCGTGCGCCGCGAGTGGCTGACCCTGGAACTGCGCGAGCCGTGGACCGTGGGCGGCACGACCTACGCCGCCGGCTCGCTGCTGGCGACCAGGTTCGACGACTTCATGGCCGGCAAGCGCGCGTTCGACGTGTTGTTCGCGCCGACCGACACCACCTCGCTGGCCGGCGTGGCGTGGACGAAGAACCACGTGGTGCTGAACGTGCTGGACGACGTCAAGAACCGCCTGAGCGTGCTGACCCATGCCGATGGGCAGTGGAAGCGCAGTGAGTTCGTCGGCGCGCCGGCGTTCGGCACGATTGGCGTCGGTGCGGTGGACCCGGACGAAAGCGACGCGCTGTGGATGACGGTCACCGACTACCTGACCCCGACCACGCTGGCGCTGGCCGAGGTCGGCCAGCAGCCGGAGGTGCTCAAGACCATGCCGGCGTTCTTCGACGCCAGCGGCAAGGTGATCGAGCAGCATTTCGCCACCAGCAAGGATGGCACCCGCGTGCCGTACTTCGTGGTGCATGACAAGGCGATGAAGCTGGACGGCTCCAACCCGACCCTGCTGTACGGCTATGGCGGCTTCGAGATTTCGCTGACCCCGGGCTATTCCGGCGGCATGGGCCGCGCCTGGCTGGACAAGGGCGGCGTCTATGTGGTCGCCAACATTCGCGGCGGCGGCGAGTACGGCCCGCGCTGGCACCAGGCCGCGCTGAAGCAGAACCGCCACAAGGCCTACGAGGACATGGCCGCGGTGGCGCAGGACCTGGTCGCGCGCAACATCACCTCGGCCAAGCACCTGGGCGTGCAGGGCGGCAGCAACGGCGGCCTGCTCACCGGCAACATGCTGACCCAGTACCCCGAGCTGTTCGGCGCGGTGGTGGTGCAGGTGCCGCTGCTGGACATGAAGCGCTACAGCCACCTGCTGGCCGGGGCCTCGTGGATGGCCGAGTACGGCAACCCGGACACGGCCGACTGGGAGTTCATCAAGACCTTCTCGCCGTACCACCTGTTCGACGCGGGCAAGGACTATCCGCCGGTGCTGTTCACCACCTCCACCCGCGACGACCGCGTGCACCCGGGCCACGCCCGCAAGATGGCGGCGAAGATGATCGACGCCGGCAAGGACGTGACCTACTACGAGAACATCGAGGGCGGCCACGGCGGTGCGGCCAACAACGCGCAGGCCGCGCACATGTCGGCGCTGGCCTACGGCTTCCTGTGGGAGCAACTGGGCGGCAAGTAAGCCGCATGTCGGATGACGCAACGCCGCCGGAAGGCGGCGTTGTCGTTTCCGGTGGTGCCGGCCGCTGGCCGGCAACCTCATGAACCTTCGGCAAGACCGTGCGAATGCCGGGTAGGTCGGGGCCACGCCCCCGACGCTTCGTGCACACAGCCGTCGGGGCGTAGCCCCGACCTACGTCCGGTGGGCGAATGCCCCCTGCGCTACCGGGGGCGGCTGGCCCAGCTTTCCAGCCCGCGCGCGATCCGTGCCACCGCCTCCCGCAACCGCGCCACGTCCTGCGTATAGGCGATGCGCACGTGCTGGTTGGCGCGGTGATTGCCGAAGTCCAGCCCCGGCGTGAACGCCACGTGCTCGGTTTCGAGGAAATGCGCGCAGAACGCCTGCGCGTCGTCGGTGAATGCGCCCACGTCGCAATACAGGTAGAACGCACCCTGCGGCTCCACGTCGATGCGGAAGCCGAGTTCGCGCAGCGCCGGCAGCAGGTAGTCGCGGCGCTGGCGGAACTGCCCGCGGCGCTGTTCGAAAATGGCGATGGTTCCGGGCTCGAAGCAGGCCAGCGCGGCGTGCTGGGCCATCGACGGCGCGCTGATGTAGAGGTTCTGCGCCAGCTTTTCCAACTCCGGCACCGCCGCCGGTGGCGCCACCAGCCAGCCCAGCCGCCAGCCGGTCATGCCGAAGTACTTGGAGAAGCTGTTCAGCACGAAGGCCCCGTCATCGACCTCCAGCACGCTGGGCGCGTCCAGCCCGTAGGTCAGGCCGTGGTAGATCTCGTCCACCACCAGGTGCCCGCCGCGCGCCCGCACCGCCTGCGACAGCGCGGCCAGTTCCGCGCGCGCGAGCGTGGTGCCGGTGGGATTGGCCGGCGAGGCCAGCAGCGCGCCGACGCTGTCAGCGTTCCAGTACGCCGCCACGGCAGTGGGCGTGAGCTGGTAGCCGCTGTCCGGGCCGACCGGTACCAGCTGCGCGGCGCCTTCCACCAGCCGCAGGAAATGGCGGTTGCAGGGGTAGCCGGGGTCGGCCAGCAGCCAGTGCCGGCCGGGGTCCACCAGCAGGCTGGAAGCCAGCAGCAACGCGCCCGAGCCGCCGGGGGTGACCAGGATGCGCTCGGGGTCGATGTCCAGCCGGTAGCGGTCGCGGTAGAAGCCGGCGATGGCCTCGCGCAATGCCGGCAGCCCGCGCGCGGCGGTGTAGCGGGTATGGCCAGCGGCCAGCGCGGCCTGCCCGGCGCGGACGATGGGATCGGCGGTGGTGAAGTCCGGCTCGCCGATCTCCAGGTGGATCACGTCGAAGCCGGCCTGCTCCAGCGCGTTGGCGCGGGCCAGCAGCGACATGACGTGGAACGGGGCGATCTCGCGGCTGCGGCGGCTGTAGGCATTCATGACGCCATTGTAGGAGCGACGCGAGTCGCGACGAGGCCTTCCCGGCAAAGCCTCGTCGCGACTCGCGTCGCTCCTACAACGAGTCGGCTGTCTCGGGCACACTGTCGTCCTTCACGGAGTTCCGCCATGAAACCCACCCTTAGCCTGTTGATTGCCAGCCTGATGATGAATACCGCCGCCGCCCAGCCCGTTCCCCCGGATGTCGAGAAGCGCCCGCACACGGTCACCGCGCCGTTCGGCGCCGAGCGCCAGGACGAGTACTATTGGCTGCGCGACGACACCCGCGAGGACAAGGCCATGCTGGCCTACCTCGACGCCGAGAACGCCTACACCGACGCGCTGATGGCGCCGCTCAAGCCGCTGCAGGAAAAGCTCTACGGCGAGATCGTCGGCCGCATCAAGCAGGACGACGCCAGCGTGCCCTACCGCGAGCGCGGCTACTGGTATTACACCCGCTACGAGACCGGCAAGGACTACCCGATCCATGCCCGCCGCAAGGGCGACATGCAGGCGCCGGAGGAGGTGCTGCTCGACCTCAACCCGATGGCCGAGGGCAAGGGCTACTTCAGCGTCGGCGACATGGAGGTGAGCCAGGACAACCGCCTGCTGGCCTGGGCCGAGGACGCCGTCGGCCGCCGCCAGTACGTCATCCGCTTCAAGGACCTGGAAACCGGCAGGCTGCTGGACGACGTGATCGAGGGCGTGTCGGCGAACGTGGTCTGGGCCGACGACAACCGCACCCTGTTCTACGTCGAGAACGACCCGGAAACCCTGCTCACCGTGCGGGTGAAGAAGCACGTGCTCGGCACCCCGGCCAGCAGTGATGCGCTGGTCTACGAGGAGCACGACGACAGCTTCTACATGGGCATCGGCCGCACCCGCGACGACCGCTACATCACCATCGGAGTGGAAAGCACGGTGTCCTCGGAACTGCGCTATACCCCGGCGGCAAATCCGGGTGAATTCACCGTGCTGGCGCCGCGCGAGCGCGACGTGGAATACGACGCCGACCACTTCGACGGCCGCTGGGTGATCCGCACCAACGCCGACGGCGCGAAGAACTTCAAGCTGGTCACCGCGCCGGAAGGCGCAACCAGCCGCAGGCAATGGCAGGACTGGGTGGCGCACGACCCGCAGGTGCTGGTGGAAGGCTTCGAGCTGTTCGACGGCTACACCGCCATCGCCGAACGTGCTGAGGCGCTGGAGCGCGTGCGCCTGCTGTTCGCCGACGGGCGCAGCGAGTTCGTCAAGGCCGACGAGCCGGCCTATTCGATGGGCCTGTCGATCAACGCTGAACCCGATACCGATTGGCTGCGCTATGGCTACACCTCGCTGACCACCCCGGCCACCACCTACGAGCTCAACGTCAGGACCGGCGAGCGCCGCCAGCTCAAGCAGCAGCCGGTGATCGGCTACGACGCCTCGCAGTACGTCACCGAACGCGTCTGGGTGGACGCGCGCGACGGCGCCCGCGTGCCGGTGTCGCTGGTCTACAGGAAGGGCTTCAGCAAGGACGGCAGCGCCGCGCTGTACCAGTACGCCTACGGCAGCTACGGCATGTCGATGGACCCCGGCTTCAACCAGAGCGTGGTCAGCCTGCTCGACCGCGGCATGGTCTACGCCATCGCCCACATCCGCGGCGGCGAGGAAATGGGCCGCGGCTGGTACGAGGACGGCAAGCTGCTCCACAAGCAGAACACCTTCAACGACTTCATCGACGTCACCCGCGCGCTGGTGGCGCAGGGCTACGCGGCGAAGGACCGGGTGGCGGCCTCGGGCGGCAGCGCCGGCGGCCTGCTGATGGGCGCGGTGGCCAACCAGGCACCGGGCGACTACCGGGTGATGGTGGCGCAGGTGCCGTTCGTCGATGTGGTTACCACCATGCTCGACGCCAGCATCCCGCTGACCACCAACGAATATGACGAGTGGGGCAACCCGGAGCAGAAGACGTACTACGACTACATGCTCAAGTATTCGCCCTACGACAACGTCACCGCGCAGGCCTACCCGGCGCTGTTCGTCGGCACCGGCCTGTGGGATTCGCAGGTGCAGTACTGGGAACCGGCCAAGTGGGTGGCAAGGCTGCGCGACGTCAACACCGGCATCCACCCGATCGTGTTCCGCACCAACATGGAGGCCGGCCACGGCGGCAAGTCCGGGCGCTTCCAGCGTTACAAGGAACAGGCCGAGTCGTTCGCCTTCGTGCTGGACCAGCTCGGGGTGAGGTGACTTGCCATTCCTTCTCCCTTTGGGAGACAGCGTGGCAGGGTTGCCGAGCTGCACGGCGAAGCCGCCCGCAGGGTGAGGCACAGGGATGTGCCGAATGCAGGTGCCCAAAGGGCGGATGAGGGGCGAACGTAGTCCATGATGCTTGAACCATCGGGACTCCGTTGCCCCTCACCCCAACCCCTCTCCCGGCGGGAGAGGGGCCATATCTTCCCATCAACTTTCCATGACACGACCGACACGTTTCCGCTGGGCATGGTGGCTGCTGGCCTACGTCAGCCTCGGCATCGGCATCGTCGGCATCTTCGTGCCGGGGCTGCCGACCACCGTGTTCGTGCTGATTTCGGCATGGGCCGCCTCGCACGGCTCCGAGCGCCTGCACCGCTGGCTGCTGGCCCACCCGCAGTTCGGCCCGCTGATCGTCAACTGGCAGCGCCACGGCGCGGTCAGCCGCAAGGCCAAGTGGATGGCCACCGCGACGATGGCGCTGTGCGCGTTGATCATGCTCTGGTGCGTGCCGCTGGCCTGGGTGAAATGGTTCTCGATCGGCAGCATGGCCTGCGTCTGCATCTGGCTGTGGATGCGGCCGCTGCCGCCGCCTGTACCGTAGCTGCGGGGCTTGCCCCGCAGGGGCATTCCCGGTGAAACCCCATGCCGGGCAAGCCCGGCATCCACGAGAATCAAGCGGGCCGATATTCTCGTAGCTGCGGGGCTTGCCCCGCAGAGGCTTTCCCGACGAAGCCCACGCCGGGCATTGCTAGGCCTATGGGGAAATCGGGCTTCATCCGTGAATGGCTATACTTCGGCGATGAACAAAATGCCCCGCTTCCCGATGCTCGTTGCAGCCGCCTGCGCGCTGCTGGTCCTCACCGCCTGCGGCAACAAGGGGCCGCTGGTGATGCCGCAGAAGCCGGTGCCGGTGGAAGAGCAGGAAGTCGTGCCGGCGCATGACGCGCCGGCCGCCAACATGCAACCGGTGCAGGACACGGAAGCGCAGCCCGCCGCCGACGACAATGGTTGAGCCGCGGCTGCGTTTCACCAAGATGCATGGCGCCGGCAACGACTTCGTCGTGCTGGACCTGCGCGATGGCACGCCGCCGCCGGACGCGGCGCTGGCCGCGCAGCTGGCCGACCGCCACCGCGGCGTGGGCTGCGACCAGATCCTGACCATCGAGCCGCCGCGCAGCGAAGCGGCGGTGGCCGCCTACCGCATCTGGAATTCCGATGGCTCCACCTCGCAGCAATGCGGCAACGGCGCGCGCTGCGTGGCGGCGTGGCTGGTGCGCGACGGCGCCGTGCACGGCGATGCCTTCGTGATCGACAGCCCGCTGCGCAGCCATGCGGTGCAGCGGCTGGGCGGCGGCCATTATGCGGTGGCGATGGGCAGGCCCGAGTTCGCGCCGGAGCGGATCCCGCTGGCCGGCTTCCCGCATGCGCGCGAGGAATACGCGCTGCCGCTGCAGGGCGAGAGCCTGCGCTTCGGCGCGGTGTCGATGGGCAACCCGCACGCGGTGCTTGAGGTGGGGCTGCTCGACGCGGCGCCGGTGGAACGGCTGGGGCCGCTGCTGCAGCAGCATGCGACGTTCCCGGAATCGGTGAACGTCGGCTTCGCCCAGGTGCTAGACGAGGGGCGTGCGCGGCTGCGCGTGTTCGAGCGTGGCGTCGGCGAAACCCTGGCCTGCGGCAGCGGCGCCTGTGCCGCCGCGGTGGTGCTGATGCAGCGCGGCCGCCTGCGCCGCGACGCGGTGATCTCGCTGCCGGGCGGCGACCTGCGCATCCAGTGGCCGGACGACGGTGCGGAAATCGTCATGTCCGGCCCGACGGCTTTCGTGTTCGATGGAGAGTGGACGGCATGAACGATTCGCTGGAAAAGACCGGCGCCCATGAAATCGCGGCGTGGCTGCGCCGCCACCCGGGGTTCCTCAAGCAGTTCCCCGACCTGGCGCTGACCCTGGTGGTGCCGCGCGACGACGGCCCCACCGCCTCGTTGGCCAGCTACCAGCTGGAAGTGCTGCGCGACAAGAACCGCGAGCTGTCGCGGCGGCTGGCCGAGCTGGCGGCCAACGCGCAGGTCAACGAACGGCTGGCGGTGCGTACCCACCAGCTGACCCTGGCGCTGATGCGCCAGACCAGCGCCGCCGACACGCTGCGGGCGATGGCCGCGTCGCTGGAAGAGGACTTCGCCGGTGACCTGGTGCGCATCGTCAGCCTGCAGCCGGTGCCGGAACTGGAACAGGCGCCGTGGTTGCAGGTCATCGCCGCGGGCGATCCGAAGCTGGCGCCGTTCCACGACTGCCTGCAGGACGGCGAGCCGATCTGCGGCCGCCTGCAGCCGGAGAAGAACGAGGTGCTGTATGCCGAGCGCATCGGCGAAGTGGCCTCCACCGCGCTGCTGCCGCTGCCCGGCATCGGCCTGATCGCCGTCGGCAGCCACGATCCCAACCGCTTCTACCCCGGCATGGGCACCCTGTTCCTGCGCATGATGGGCGAGGCGCTGGCGGCAGGGCTGCGGCGTTTCCGCGACGCCTGAGGAAAACCGTTTCGGGCAGGCGTACCGTGGATGGGCACCTGCCCCGATCCGTGGCACCCGCTCCGCGGAAGCGACGCGAGGACGCGCATGAACCAGAGCCCCGAACTGCTGCGACGCCTGCTGCGGGCCAAGGACCGCATGGACGGCGCCTGCCATGAGGCGTGGCCGGTTGCGCGGTTGGCGCGGGTCAGCGCGGTGTCGCCGGCGCATTTCGCGCGTTCCTTCAAGGCCGCCTTCGGCATGCCGCCGCACCGCTACCTGCTCAGCCGCCGGATCGAGCGGGCGGTCGCACTGATGCGCGACACCGAACTTTCGGTCACCGAGATCGCGCTGTGCACCGGCTGGCGCAGCCTAGGTACGTTCGGGCGCATTTTCCGTGACATCACCGGCGACAGCCCCGGCAACGTCCGCGCGCGCGAACGCTCGGCCGCACAGGCGCGCGACCGGTTGCCCGAGTGCATCGCCCGCGCCGTCCACCGGCCGGACTTGAACAGCGCAGTTTCGGAGAAGCGCCGCCGCACTGCCGTTGCTACCGTGGACGCTCATTCGATGGAGGTCCCAAATGATTGGTGATGTGAACGTGGTCGGCCTGTACGTGCGCGACCAGGACGAGGCACTCGATTTCTACGTCGGGAAACTGGGTTTCCAGCTGCACACCGACGTGCGCAATGGCGACTACCGCTGGTTGACCGTGCAGGCCAGCGGGCAGGCGGCATTCCAGCTGGGCCTGTTCCGGCCCGGGCCGCCGGTGCACGACGCGGACACCGCGCGGACCCTGCAGCAGATGGTCGCCAAGGGCGCGATGCCGCCGCTGGTGCTCGCCGTGAACGATTGCCACGCCGCCTATCAGGAACTGAAGGCGCGCGGGGTGGAATTCACCCAGGAACCGATGGAACGCTACGGCGCCGTGGATGCCGGTTTTCGCGATCCCTCCGGCAACGGCTGGAAGATGATCGAGGCCCGCGGGCGCTGAGAGCGGGCCGCAATCCACTGCATGCGGGTGGCTGCCCACAGCGGTGTCCGGATATGGCCGGCAGATGCGCTGTACGGGCCGCATGCTGCACACCCGTTCGCTTCCCACCGCGTGCGTCATGGCCAGTTTCCTGCTTTCCGGCATCGACCCCGGACCCCTGCAAGCGCTGTTCGATCTCGACGCTGCGGGACTGGCCGCACACGGCGCGGCGCGCCGCGTTGCGGACAGCGAGCGTGGTTTCCCGTGCCGCGTCAGCCTGCGCGATGCCGCCGTCGGCGAGGAATTGCTGCTGTTGCCGTACTGGCACCAGCCGGCGGCATCGCCCTACCGCGCCAGCGGGCCGGTCTTCATCCGTCGCGATGCGGTGCCGGCGCGGCTGGCCATCGACGAGGTGCCGCCCTATGTCGCGCGGCGGCTGATCTCGCTGCGCGCCTATGACCATGACGACTGCATCGTCGCCGCCGAAGTGATGGACGGCACGCAGGTCGCCGGCTGGCTGCACGCGCAGTTGGATGACCACAGCGTCGCCTACGTGCACCTGCACAATGCCCGCTACGGCTGTTACTTCTGCCGCGCCGACCGGGTGGATTGAGCGGCCGAAGCGGGACATGCCCGTGGCCGGCAGGACGATGCCGGACATGCGGCGGAACACACCAAGGTGGGTGCGTTGGAGCGCCGGTTTGACCTGAATCAGGCGCCACCGTGCGGGACGCGGCGCTTGAACCACCCGGTGGCGTCCCCATTGTTTCCGGGACACCCCGGAGATGCCCGATGGACCCCAGCCAGAACCCGAATGTTTTCCACGCCACCACCATCTGCTGCGTGCGCCGCGGCGAGCACGTGGCGATCGCCGGCGACGGCCAGGTCACGCTCGGCCACACGGTGATGAAGGGCAACGCGCGCAAGGTGCGTCGGCTCGGCCGCGACGGCCAGGTGCTGGCCGGTTTCGCCGGCGCCGCCGCCGATGCGTTCACCCTGTTCGAACTGTTCGAGGCAAAACTCGAAAAGCACGGCCAGTTGCAGCGCGCCGCGGTGGAACTGGCCAAGGATTGGCGCACCGAACGCCGCCTCGGCAAGCTCGAAGCATTGCTGGCGGTAGCCGACCGGGAAACCTCGCTGATCATCAGCGGCACGGGCGATGTGATCGAGCCGGAGGACGGCATCATCGCGATCGGTTCCGGCGGCTCCTACGCACTGAGCGCGGCGCGCGCGCTGCTGGCGCACACCGAACTGGACGCGAAGGCGGTGGCGACCGAGGCGATCAACATCGCCGGCGGCATCTGCATCTATACCAACCGCAACGTGGTGGTGGAGGAGCTTTGAGGAACGAGTGGAGAGGAACGAGGAACGAGTGGTGAAGCCACGGCGTTCCTGCTCCTCGCCTTTACTCGTTCCTCGTTCCTCTCCACTCGTTCCTGCCCCTCGGGAAACCCCATGACCCACAAGATCGAAACCTCCTCCGCCACCATGACCCCGCGCGAGATCGTGCAGGAGCTGGACCGCCACATCGTCGGCCAGCACGACGCCAAGCGCGCGGTCGCCATCGCTCTGCGCAACCGCTGGCGGCGCATGCAGCTGCCCGAGGAACTGCGCAACGAGGTGATGCCCAAGAACATCCTGATGATCGGCCCCACCGGCGTCGGCAAGACCGAGATCGCGCGGCGTCTGGCGACGCTGGCCAACGCGCCATTCGTGAAGGTCGAGGCCACGCGCTTCACCGAGGTCGGCTACGTCGGCAAGGACGTGGAACAGATCATCCGTGACCTGGCCGACACCGCGGTCAAGCTCTATCGCGAGCAGGCCAAGGTGCGCGTGCGCACGCAGGCCGAGGAGAAGGCCGAGGACCGCATCCTCGACGCGCTGCTGCCGCGCCGCAGTGCCGGCATCGGCTTCGATGCGGAAGCCGCGCGCAACGAGCCGTCGGCCGCCGACAACGACACCCGCATCAAGTTCCGCCGCATGCTGCGCAACGGCGAACTGGACGAGCGCGAGATCGAACTGGAAATCGCCGCCAACGTCAGCATGGACATCATGACCCCGCCGGGCATGGAGGAAATGGGCCAGCAGCTGAAGTCGATGTTCGCCAACCTCGGCGGCGGCAAGTCGAACAAGCGTACGCTGACGATCAAGGCCGCGCGCCCGCTGCTGGTGGAGGAAGAGGCCGGCAAGCTGGTCAACGAAGACGATATCCGCACCGCCGCGATCGAGGCCTGCGAGCAGCACGGCATCGTGTTCATCGACGAGATCGACAAGGTCGCCAAGCGTGGCGACAACGTCGGTGGCGGTGATGTTTCGCGCGAAGGCGTGCAGCGCGACCTGTTGCCGCTGGTGGAAGGCAGCAACGTCAGCACCAAGTACGGCACGGTCAAGACCGACCACATCCTGTTCATCGCCTCCGGTGCGTTCCACCTGGCCAAGCCCAGCGATTTGATTCCCGAGTTGCAGGGCCGCTTTCCGATCCGCGTCGAACTGGGCGCGCTGAGCAAGGCCGACTTCGTGCGCATCCTCACCGAACCGAAGGCGGCGCTGACCAAGCAGTACGAAGCATTGCTGGCGACCGAGGGCGTCAAGATGGGCTTCACCGCCGACGCGGTGGACCGGTTGGCCGAGATCGCCGCGCAGGTCAACGAGCGGCAGGAGAACATCGGCGCCCGTCGCCTGCATACCGTGCTGGAGCGACTGCTGGATTCGCTCAGCTACGAAGCGCCGGATCGTGGTGGCGAAACCCTCGCCATCGACAGCGATTACGTCGACAAGCATCTGGGTGAGCTGGTGCAGGATCCGGATCTGAGTCGTTACATCCTGTAACCATGCGGATGCCCTCTGCGGGGCAAGCCCCGCAGCTACGGTTTGCCGCGTGGGTTCTCCCGTATCGAGTCTTTTCAGGTGGGACACCATGCGGGGCATGCCCCGCATGGTGTTGCCGGCAGGGGCTCAGGCCCTGCGTGCGGCCGGGTACAACTCGACGTTCTCGCGCTGCAGGCGCTCGAACAGCGCGCGCAGCACGGTGTTGGCGTCGCGGCGGAAGCCCTCGGGGTCGGCCGCCAGCCGCGACGGCACCCGCCACTGCTGCACGAAGCCGGCGAAGGCCTTGGCCAGCCCCTGCATCTCCTTGCGGTAGCGCTCGCTCATCGCGGCGATCTCCGGCTTGCCGCAGCGCGCCAGCGACGGGTACAGCACCTGGTCCTCGGCGGCCAGGTGGAACTTGATCTGGCTGGCGGTACTGGTGATGAGCTCGCCGATGGCTTCGGCGTTCTCGCGTATGCCTGCACGCGACAGTGCGCGCAGCGATTCGATCTGGCCGAGGATCTGCCGGTGATCGTGGTCGTACCTCTGGATATCCATTGTTTTCCGTTGCCTGCTGACTACCCGGCCCATGCCGGTCGCCCGCGGGTATCGGCCGCCGCGGGCGATGCTTGAGGCGCCGCCGCGACCGTCTTCAGGCTTCAGCCGGCTTCGTCGTCCGGCAGCGGCGAGGGTGGTGCGCCGGGGACGAACAGGCCGGGCTTCACGTACCAGCTGAACAGCGCGTCGATGGCCTCGGGCGCCTCGCGTTCCAGCGTGAAGTGCTCCGGCTCCATCATGCCGCTGCACAGCACGCCGGTCAGGCAGGCATGGAGCACGCGGGCCGGCGTGGCCGGGTCGACGCCGTCGCGCAGCTGCCCCAGTTCGCGCGCGCGGGCGAAGGCGCTGCGGAAGATCGCCAGTTCCTCGGCGGTGCCTTCGTGCTGCAGCCGGCGGATGGCCTGGCTTTCGGCGGAAGGGTCGTTGCGCAGCATGATCTCCATCATCGAGCGCAGCTGCGCGTCGGTGGCCAGCTCGTTGATCGACACCAGCATCACCGAGCGCAGGTCGAGGATGGGCGTACTGCGGCGGGGCGAGGCGGTGCGGCGCAGCCGTTCGAGGAACGGCAGGTGCTTGCGCCGGATCATCGCCTCCAGCACCTCGGTCTTGTTCTTGAAGTGCCAGTAGACCGCGCCGCGGGTGTAGCCGGCGCGCTCGCCGATGGCGGCCAGCGAGGTGCCGGCCACGCCGTGCTCGTGGAAGCAGGCCAGCGCCGCGTCAAGGATGCCCTCGCGGGTGGCGAGGGCCTCTTCTCTGGTTTTTCTGGCCATTGCCGCGTTACCCGTGCAAGTCGCTGGATCAAACCCGGCCGCCATCATAATTGTTTACAAACAGTCTTGCATGTATGTATATTTCCGCGCTTGCTCCGCAGGATGTGGTGTCATGCGCGCGGTGGCCGTCCGGGCCATTGGCCGTAACGCGTCCGGCACGGTGCCGATGGCACGATGCCGCCTCGTCCCGCGAGCGTTTCCCCTTCCCGCCGAGCCCCACCATGACCTCGATCCGCAACCGCCGCCTCGTCGCGCTGTCCCTTGCACTCACCGTCGCGCTTGCCGCCTGCAAGGGCGGCGAGGCCCCGCCGCAGGGCGGGCCCGGGCAGGTCACCGTGGTCACCCTGAAGGCCGAGCCGGTCACCCTGACCCGCGAGCTGGTCGGCCGCGCCACCGGCTACCAGGTGGCCGAGGTGCGGCCGCAGGTCAGCGGCATCGTTGCCAAGCGGCTGTTCACCGAGGGCGCGCTGGTCACGCAGGGCCAGCCGCTGTACCAGCTGGACGACGCCGCCTACCGCGCCCAGGCCAACAGCGCCCGCGCGCAGCTGGCCCGTGCCGAGGCCAGCGCCACTGCCGCGCGGCTGGCCGCGCGCCGCAGCGCCGAGCTGGTGAAGGTCAAGGCGATCAGCATGCAGGACGACGAGAACGCGCAGGCCGCGTGGAAGCAGGCCGAGGCCGACGTCGGCGCCGCGCGCGCGGCGCTGGACGCGGCCAACGTGACCCTGGGCTACGCGCGCATCACCGCGCCGATCGCCGGTCGCATCGGCAAGTCCAGCGTCACCCAGGGCGCGCTGGTCAGCGCCGGGCAGGCCGAGCCGCTGGCCACCATCCACCAGCTCGACCCGATCTACATCGACGTCACCCAGTCCTCGGCCGAACTGCTGCAGCTGCGCCGCGAGCTGGATGCCGGCCGCCTGCAGGGCAACGGCGAGCAGCCGGTGGACATCCTGCTGGAGGACGGCACCCCGTTCGCCCACAAGGGCACGCTGGAGTTCTCCGAGGTCAGCGTCGACCCGGGCACCGGCAGCTACGGCCTGCGCGTGCGCGTGGACAACCCCGGGCAGGTGCTGATGCCGGGCATGTTCGTGCGCGCGGTGGTCGGCAGCGGCGTGCGCCAGGACGGGCTGCTGGTGCCGATGCAGGGCATCGCCCGTGACGCCCGCGGCAACACCAGCGCGATGGTGGTGGACGGAGAGGGCAAGGTGGCGCTGCGCCAGGTCGCGGTCAGCCGCACGGTCGGCGACAAGTGGCTGGTGGAGGACGGGCTGGCGGCTGGCGACAAGGTGATCGTCGAGGGCCTGCAGAAGATCGGCCCCGGCATGCCGGTGCAGGCCACCGAGAAGGGTGCCGAAGCCGCCACGCCGGCCGCGCCGGCGGCCAAGCAGTAAGCGGGGGCGCACATGGCACGCTTCTTCATCGACCGGCCCATCTTCGCGTGGGTCATCGCCATCATCATCATGCTGGCCGGCGCGCTGGCCATGCTCAAGCTGCCGATCTCGATGTACCCCGAGGTCGCCCCGCCCGCGGTGTCGATCAGCGCCAGCTACCCCGGCGCCTCGGCCAAGGTGGTCGAGGACTCGGTGACGCAGATCATCGAGCAGAACATGAAGGGCCTGGACGGCCTGATCTACTTCTCGTCCAACAGCTCCTCCAACGGCCAGGCCAGCATCACCCTGACCTTCGCCAGCGGCACCAACCCGGACATCGCCCAGGTGCAGGTGCAGAACAAGCTGCAGCTGGCCATGCCGCTGCTGCCGCAGGAAGTGCAGCGCCAGGGCATCAACGTGGCCAAGTCCTCCAGCGGCTTCCTGCAGGTGGTCGGCTTCGTCTCCGAGGACGGCAGCATGGACGCCACCGACATCTCCGACTACGTCGGCTCCAACGTGCTGGACCCGCTGAGCCGGGTGCCGGGCGTGGGCAGCATCGAGGTGTTCGGCGGCAAGTACGCCATGCGCATCTGGCTGGACCCGAACAAGCTGCAGACCTACAAGGTGTCGGTCGACGAGATCACCGCCGCGGTCCGCGCGCAGAACGCGCAGGTCGCGGTCGGCCAGCTGGGCGGTGCGCCGGCGGTCAAGGGCCAGCAGCTCAACGCCACCATCAACGCGCAGGACCGCCTGCAGACGCCGGAGCAGTTCCGCGACATCGTGGTGCGCACCGAGGCCGACGGCTCCATGCTGAAGCTGGGCGACGTGGCGCGGGTCGAGCTGGGCGCGGAGACCTACGACTTCGTCACCCGCTACAACGGCAAGCCGGCCTCGGGCCTGGCCATCACCCTGGCCACCGGCGCCAATGCGCTGGACACCGCCGAGGGCGTCAGGAAGACCCTGGACGAGCTGAGCGCCAACTACCCGCGCGGGCTGAAGGCGGTGATCCCCTACGACACCACCCCGTTCGTGAAGGTGTCGATCGAGGGCGTGGTCGAGACCCTGGTCGAGGCCATCGTGCTGGTGTTCCTGGTGATGTACCTGTTCCTGCAGAACTTCCGCGCCACGCTGATCCCGACGATCGCGGTGCCGGTGGTGCTGCTGGGCACCTTCGGCATCCTTGCCGCGCTGGGCTTCTCGATCAACATGCTGACCATGTTCGCGATGGTGCTGGCGATCGGCCTGCTGGTGGACGACGCCATCGTGGTGGTGGAGAACGTCGAGCGCATCATGTCCGAGGAAGGGCTGTCGCCGCTGGAGGCCACGCGCAAGTCGATGGGCCAGATCACCGGCGCGCTGGTCGGCATCGGCCTGGTGCTGTCGGCGGTGTTCGTGCCGATGGCGTTCATGTCCGGCTCCACCGGCGTGATCTACCGCCAGTTCTCGGCGACCATCGTCTCGGCGATGGCGCTGTCGGTGCTGGTGGCGATCGTGCTGACCCCGGCGCTGTGCGCGACCATGCTCAAGCCGCTGAAGAAGGGCGAGCACCACGTCGCCCACCGCGGCCCGGCCGGCCGCTTCTTCACTTGGTTCAACAACGGTTTCGACCGTTCCAGCAGCAGCTACCAGCGCGGCGTGCGCGGCATCCTCGCCCGCCCGGGCCGCTTCATGGCGGTGTTCGCGGCGCTGGCGGTGGCGATGGGCCTGCTGTTCGTGCGCCTGCCCAGCTCGTTCCTGCCCAACGAGGACCAGGGCATCCTGATGGCGTTGGTCAACGCACCGGTCGGCGCCACCCAGGAGCGCACGCTGGAGTCGATCTACAAGCTGGAGGACCACTTCCTGCAGAACGAGAAGGACGCGGTGGAATCGGTGTTCTCGGTGCAGGGCTTCAGCTTCGCCGGCATGGGCCAGAACTCGGGCATGGCCTTCGTCAAGCTCAAGGACTGGGACGAGCGCACCGCGGACCAGGGCGTGGGCCCGATCACCGGCCGCGCGATGATGGCGCTGGGCCAGATCAAGGACGCCTTCATCTTCGCCTTCCCGCCGCCGGCGATGCCGGAGCTGGGCATCGCCTCGGGCTACACCTTCTTCCTGAAGGACAACTCCGGGCAGGGCCACGAAGCGCTGGTCGACGCGCGCAACCAGCTGCTGGGCATGGCCGGACAGAGCGGCAAGCTGGCCAACGTCCGCCCCAACGGCCTGGACGACACCCCGCAGCTGCGCCTGGACATCGACGTGGCCAAGGCCGGCGCGCATGGCCTGTCGCTGGATGCGATCAACAGCACGCTGGCCACCGCGTGGGGGTCGAGCTACGTCGACGACTTCATCGACCGCGGCCGGGTCAAGCGCGTCTACGTGCAGGCCGACGATGGCTTCCGCATGAACCCGGAGGACTTCAACCTGTGGACGGTGAAGAACGGTGCCGGCGAGATGGTGCCGTTCTCGGCCTTCGCCAGCCAGCGCTGGGACTACGGCTCGCCGCGGCTGGAGCGCTACAACGGCGTGTCGGCGCTGGAAATCCAGGGCGAGGCGGCGCCGGGCGTGGCCTCGGGCGACGCGATGCTGGAAGTGGAGCGGCTGGCCAAGCAGCTGCCGCCGGGCTTCAGCATCGAGTGGACCGCGGTGTCCTACCAGGAACGTGAAGCCGGCGCGCAGACGCCGCTGCTGTACACGCTGTCGCTGCTGATCGTGTTCCTGTGCCTGGCCGCGCTGTACGAGAGCTGGAGCGTGCCGACCGCGGTGCTGCTGGTGGCGCCGCTGGGCATCCTCGGCGCGGTGCTGGCCAATACCTTCCGCGGCATGGAGCGCGACGTCTATTTCCAGGTGGCGATGCTGACCACGGTGGGCCTGACCTCGAAGAACGCGATCCTGATCGTCGAGTTCGCCAAGGAGAACCTGGAGAAGGGCGCCGGCGTGATCGAGGCGACCATGCACGCGGTGCGCGACCGCCTGCGCCCGATCGTGATGACCTCGCTGGCCTTCGGCCTGGGCGTGCTGCCGCTGGCGATCGCCTCCGGCGCCGGCTCGGGCGCGCAGCGCGCCATCGGCACCGGCGTGCTCGGCGGCATGATCGCCGGCACCACGCTGGGCCTGTTCTTCATCCCGCTGTTCTTCGTGGTGGTGCAGCGGGTGTTCAACCGCAAGCGCCTGCCGGTCGAAGGTGGCAGCGCGGAAGGCTGAGCATTCCGCATGATCGCTTGAACCTCGAACGCCGGGCATGACGCCCGGCGTTCGAGGTTTCGGGGCAGGGACGGTTTACTCGCCGATGTCCTCGTTCCACAGCTCCGGCTGGGTGGCGATGAACTCGCGCATCATGCCGATGCAGCGCTCATCATTCAGGTCGATGACGTTGACGCCGTTCTCGCGCAGCCAGTCGATGCCGCCGCCGAAGGTCACCGATTCGCCGACCACCACGGTGCCGATGTTGAACTGCCGCACCAGCCCGGAGCAGTACCAGCATGGCGCCAAGGTGGTGACCATGATGGTGTCGCGGTAGCCGCGCTGGCGGCCGGCCTTGCGGAAGGCGTCGGTCTCGCCGTGGATCGACGGGTCGCCTTCCTGCACGCGGCGGTTGTGGCCGCAGCCGAGCAGGCGGCCGTCGGCGTGGTACAGCGCCGCGCCGATCGGGATGCCGCCCTCGGCCAGGCCCTGGCGGGCCTCGGCGATGGCGGTGTCGAGCAGGGCGCGGTAGTCGGGGGTGGTGATCATGGCCGGTTCCTTCGGGGTCATGCGGCCATGATAGGCGCGCAGGGCATGGCCGGCCCGTCGGTGCGATAATCCGGCGCATGAGCGAATCCCCCTACAAGAGCGGCACCACCCATTTCGGCTTCCGCGACGTGCCGGCCAAGGACAAGCAGAAGCTGGTCGGCCAGGTGTTCACCTCGGTGGCCGACAACTACGACCTGATGAACGACCTGATGAGCCTGGGCATCCATCGGTTGTGGAAGCGCTATTTCGTCGCCACCGCGCAGGTCAAACCGGGCGACCGCGTGCTCGACCTGGCCGGCGGCACCGGCGACATCGCGGTGCTGCTCAAGGAACGGCTGGGCGCCGAGGGCAGCGTGGTGCTGGGCGACATCAACGCCGGCATGCTGTCGGTGGGCCGCGACCGGCTGACCAATCGCGGCCATGTTTCCGGCTTCGAGTGGGTGCAGTGCAATGCCGAGGCGCTGCCGTTCCCGGACCAGAGCTTCGACCTGGTGACCATTTCCTTCGGCCTGCGCAACGTCACCGACAAGGACGCCGCGCTGCGCGAGATGTACCGCGTGCTGAAGGTCGGCGGGCAGGCGCGGGTGCTGGAGTTCTCCGAGGTCACCGCCGACTGGTTCAAGCCGATCTACGACTTCCACTCGTTCAAAGTGCTGCCGAAGCTGGGCAAGCTGTTCGCGCGCGGTGATGGCGACAGCTACCAGTACCTGGCCGAGAGCATCCGCAAGCATCCGCCGCAGGAAGAGCTGAAGGCGATGATGGGCGAGGCCGGCTTCGGCCGTTGCCACTACAAGAACCTCAGCGCCGGCATCGTCGCCATCCATTCCGGCTACAGGCTCTAGTTGCAGGTGCCGGCCGCTGGCCGGCACGCTGTTTCCGTTTCTCCGTTTTCCAGAGGTAACCCCATGCGTTCACCCTTCCTGATGCTTCCCTTGGCCGTTGCGCTCGTCGCCGGCTGCGCCAAGGAGCCCGCCGCCCCCGTCGCCGATCCCGTTGCCGAGAAGCCCGCCGCCGCCGTGAACACCGTCAGCCGCAGCCACGACGAGAGCTCCTACGCCGAGCCGGACAAGGTGGTCGTCAAGGACCTGGCGCTGGAACTGAACGTCGATTTCGACCAGAAGCAGATCGGCGGTACCGCCACCTATGCGCTGGAGTGGAAGGACAAGGACGCCAAACAGCTGGTGCTGGACACCCGCGAGCTGACCATCGAGAAGGTCGAGGCGCTGGCCGCCGACGGCGCCGCCACGCCGCTGCAGTTCGAGCTGGCGCCGGCCGACAAGGTGTTCGGCAGCAGGCTGGGCATCGAGGCGCCGCAGCAGCCGGCCAGCGTGCGCATCACCTACCACACCGCGCCGACCGCTTCGGGCCTGCAATGGCTGGAGCCGTCGATGACCGAGGGCAAGAAGCTGCCCTTCATGTTCAGCCAGTCGCAGGCGATCCACGCCCGTTCGTGGGTGCCGCTGCAGGACACCCCGAGCGTGCGCTTCACCTATGAAGCGCACGTCACCAGCCGCCCGGACGTGATGGTGCTGATGAGCGCCGACAACGATCCGAAGGCCGCGCGCGACGGCGACTACAGCTTCAAGATGCCGCAGCCGATCCCGTCCTACCTGCTGGCGATCGCCGCCGGCGACCTGGTGTTCGAACCGATCTCGCAGCGCTCGGGCGTGTGGGCCGAGCCGGCGATGGTCAACAAGGCCGCCAAGGAGTTCGAGGACACCGAGAAGATGATCGGCGCCGCCGAGAAGCTGTACGGCGACTACCGCTGGGGCCGTTACGACATGCTGGTGCTGCCGCCGTCGTTCCCGTTCGGCGGCATGGAGAACCCGCGCCTGACCTTCGCCACCCCGACCGTGATCGTCGGCGACAAGTCGCTGGTCTCGCTGGTCGCGCACGAGCTGGCGCACAGCTGGTCGGGCAACCTGGTCACCAACGCCAGCTGGAAGGACATCTGGCTCAACGAGGGCTTCACCACCTACGTGCAGGCGCGCATCACCGAGGCGCTGTACGGGCAGGAGGCGGCCGAGATGGAGCGCGAGATCGACCAGACCGACCTGCTGGCCGAGGTGAAGGAGATGAGCCCGGCCGACCAGGCGCTGGCGCTGCCGCCGCTGACCGAGCGCGACCCGGACGAGGCGCTGAGCAACGTGGCCTACGTCAAGGGAGCGTGGTTCCTGCAGTTCCTGGAGCAGCGCTTCGGCCGCGAGGTGTTCGACCCGTTCCTGCGCGGCTGGTTCGACGACCACGCCTTCCAGAGTGCCAACACCGACCAGTTCGTCGACTACCTGAAGCAGAACCTGCTGCCGAAGAACCCGACCGCGGTGACCGAGGCCGAACTGCACGCGTGGCTGGACGAGCCGGGCATCCCTGCGTTCGCGCCGAAGGCCCGTTCGCGCGGCTTCGCCGTGGTCGATACCGCGCGCATCGCCTTCCTCGGCAGCGACAGCCTGCCCAGCAACCAGGTGACCGGGCAGTGGAGCACGCAGGAATGGGTGCGCTTCATCGATGGCCTCGGCAAGACCGTGCCGGTGGAGAAGCTGGCGCAACTGGACAAGGCCTACCACTTCACCGGCACCGCCAACGGCGAGATCGCGATGCGCTGGTACCCGCTGGCGATCCGCAGCGGCTACGGCGAGGCGCAGGCCGCGGCCGGCGAGTTCATCCAGCGCGTCGGCCGCCGCAAGCTGATCCTGCCGATCTACGCCGAACTGCTGAAGACCTCGGAAGGCCTGGCCTTCGCCAAGGACGCGTTCGCCAAGGCCCGGCCCGGCTACCACCCGATCACCACCGCCTCGGTGGAAGACATGATCGCCAAGGCCGAAGCCGCACCGAAGCCGTAATCCGGCGGCATCGTGAACCAGCGCGACGGCGGGCGAAAGCCCGCCGTTGTCGTTTGCGTCGGCCATGTCGCAAACATCTTTGCTCTTGTTTGCTTTTGCAGGAGCGACGCAAGTCGCGATGAGGCTCCACCGGTACAGCCCCCTCGCGACTTGCGTCGCTCCTGCAACAAATACACTCTCGTCCACGCCATTCGTCGCCCGCAAAGGACCCCCGCCATGAAACGACTGATCCTGCTCGCCGCCTGCACCTTGGCCGTGGCCGCCTGCACCGACCCGGAGGCCGAGCGCCAGAAGCAGGAAGCCGCCGCGGCGCAGGAGCACGCGCGGCGCGAGGTCGACGCGGCCGCCATCGGCAAGCAGTACGACGGCGCGGTGGCCGCCGCCGACTGGGAAAGGGCGCGCATCTTCGGCGTGGCCCTGTTCGACCAGTACCCGGATTCGGATACCGCCGCGCGCATCGAGCCGGGTTTCGTCGAGGTGAAGGCAAAGGCCGAGGCCGCGCGCGAGCTGCGCCGCATGCAGGCATTGTGGAGCTACAACCAGGTGGCGGTGGGCAAGGGCGTGCAGCGCTCGGCGATGATCCAGGGCAAGGAGCGCGTGGACGTGGACGGCAGCGGCGCCAAGGTGGTGCAGCTGGTGTTCCGCGACCACCCGCAATGGAAGCGCCACGCCTACCTGGTGCTGCAGGCCGGCGACTTCGCCAGGGCCTGCTACCGCGCCTGCCAGGTCAAGGTCGGGGTGGACGGCGCCGCGCCGCGCGCGATGGCCGCGCACCGCCCGGACACCGACGAGGCCATCGCCATGTTCATCGACGACAACCGTGGGCTGTGGCGACAGGCGCGCAAGGCGAAGGTCATCGAGATCGAGTTTCCGGTGCAGGCCGGAGGCACCCGCAGCGTGGTGTTCGAGACCGGCGGCCTCGACGGCGGCCAGATGCCGGGCTGGGATTGAATCCGGAAGGCGATGTCGTAGGAGCGACGCGAGTCGCGACCGGGCGTTGTCAGGAAAGCGCCGGTCGCGACTCGCGTCGCTCCTGCAAGAAATCAGGAGGCGTCCGGATGGATATCGTGATCGTGGCGGTGGTCAGCGGGCTGGCCATCGCGTTGCACGTGGGCCTGTACCTGCTGTTCCGGCGCTGGATGGACCGTGACCTCGCGCTGTCCTTCGCCGGCGACGACGCGGGCAAACGCGGGTACATGCGCGAGTGTTTGCAGCGGGCAAGGCAGGAAGGCGTGCGCCATCGCGACTTGCCGGCGTGGCTGGAGCGCGAAGCTGCCCGCTACGAGGGGCCGGGGTAACCCTCCCGGCGCGTCTTTTCCAATCGAAGTGCAACCTCTTCCACACAACGAAAAACGGCGCCTTCCGGCGCCGTTTCCGCATGCGTTCGGGCGCCCCGGCTCAGAGCCTCAGAGCGCGTAGCCGAACTGCTGCTTGAACTGCTCGTTGAACTCGTCGAAGTCGAAGCGCTGGTTCTGGGTGCCGGGGTGCTCCACCTTCAGCGCGCCCATCAGGTTGCCCATGCGGCCGATGGTCAGCCAGTCGCGCCCGGTCTGGATGCCGTGGATCAGGCCGGCGCGGAAGGCGTCGCCGCAGCCGGTGGGGTCGACCACGCGGCGTTCGTGTGCCGGCGGGATGTCATAGGTCTTTTCCGGGGTGTGGATCACCGCGCCCTTCGGGCCCTGGGTGGTGATGTAGGCCTTGACCCGCTGCACGATGTCCTTCTCGCCCCAGCCGGTGCGTTCCTGCAGCAGGTTGGACTCGTAGTCGTTGACCACCACGTAGTCGGCCTGCTCGATGAACTCGCGCAGCTCCGGGCCGTTGAACAGCGGCATGGCCTGGCCCGGGTCGAAGATGAACGGCACGCCCATCTGCTTGAACTCGACCGCGTTCTGGATCATGCCCTCGCGCCCGTCCGGGCCGACCAGGCCCAGGGTCACGCCCGGCACGTCCTTCACGTGGTTCTCGTAGGACCGCATCATCGCGCCGGGGTGGAAGGCGGTGATCTGGTTGTTGTCGTGGTCGGTGGTGATGAACGCCTGCGGGGTGAACAGCTCGTCGATCACCCGCACCCGGCTCAGGTCGATGCCCAGCGCGTCGAAGTGCTCGCGGTACGGGCCGAAGTCCGAGCCCACCGTGCCCATCGGGATCGGGTCGCCACCCAGCAGGTGCAGGTTGTAGGCGATGTTGCCGGCGCAGCCGCCGAACTCGCGGCGCATGCGCGGCACCAGGAACGACACGTTCAGGATGTGCACCTTGTCCGGCAGGATGTGGTTCTTGAACTGGTCCGGGAACACCATGATGGTGTCGAAGGCAAGGGAACCACAGATCAGTGCGGACATCGCGGGAAGGCCTGGCAAGTGAAAAGGAAAACCGCCTCCCTTCGGGCGCGGGCGGGGTGGCGCGGGCGGCGCGCCAAGGTGCGAAGGTTAGCGGCTGAACCGGCGCACGGCCAGAACCCCGCCGCCGCCGAGGGGGGCGGAAACCGGTCCAAAGCCTGATGTCGCAACGGATTCTCCTTGCCGCTGCCGGGGGGGATTGATAGGCTAACCGCCCTCGTTTTCTGCCCATTTTTTCGCCATCCGGCGCGGGCGCGACACCCTTTCCAGGACCACTCCCCAGATGTTCAAGAAGCTGCGCGGCATGTTCTCCAACGACCTGTCCATCGACCTGGGCACGGCCAATACCCTGATCTACGTGCGCGGGCAGGGGATCGTGCTGAACGAGCCGTCGGTCGTGGCGGTGCGCCAGGACCGCGCCATCGGCGGTACCCGCTCGGTCGCTGCGGTCGGCGCCGAGGCCAAGCAGATGCTCGGCCGCACCCCCGGCCACATCACCACCATCCGCCCGATGAAGGACGGCGTGATCGCCGACTTCACCTACACCGAGGCGATGCTCAAGCACTTCATCAAGAAGGTGCACAAGAGCCGCGTGCTGCGCCCGAGCCCGCGCGTGCTGGTGTGCGTGCCGGCCGGCTCCACCCAGGTCGAGCGCCGCGCGATCAAGGAATCGGCCGAGGAGGCCGGCGCGCGCGACGTCTACCTGATCGAGGAGCCGATGGCCGCGGCGATCGGCGCCGGCATGCCGGTCACCGAGGCGCGCGGCTCGATGGTCATCGACATCGGCGGCGGCACCACCGAGGTGGCGGTGATCTCGCTCAACGGCATCGTCTACTCGGCCTCGGTGCGCATCGGCGGCGACCGCTTCGACGAATCCATCACCAACTACGTGCGCCGCAACCACGGCATGCTGATCGGCGAGGTGACCGCCGAGCGGATCAAGATGGAGCTCGGCTGCGCCTACCCGCAGGCCGAAGTGCAGGAACTGGAGATCACCGGCCGCAACCTCGCCGAGGGCGTGCCGAAGATGATCAAGATCAACTCCAACGAGGTGCTCGAAGCGCTGCACGAACCGCTGTCGGGCATTGTCAGCGCGGTCAAGCTGGCGCTGGAGCAGACCCCGCCGGAGCTGGGCGCCGACGTGGCCGAGCGCGGCATCGTGCTGACCGGCGGCGGCGCGCTGCTGCGCGACCTGGACAAGCTGCTGTCCGAGGAAACCGGCCTGCACGTGCAGGTGGCCGACGACCCGCTGACCTGCGTGGCCCGCGGCGGCGGCCGTGCGCTGGAGCTGGTGGACATGCACGGCAACGAGTTCTTTGCGCCGGAATGAGGCGGGGAACAGGGGACGGGGAACGGGGAATGAAAGATCATTGGTTTTCCCGGTATTCCCCGTTTTCCCCGTGCCTGCCGTTGTTTCCATCCGGGATTCCCGTGCCGTGCCATGACCACGGAAGGCGTCGTGCACGTCCATTCCCCGTTTCCCATCCCCCGTTCCCAGCAGCCACACCGTGCCTCCCTACGCCGGCCCTCCCGTAGCTTCCCGACAGGGTGATGCCGCCAGCACGCTGCGGTTGTTGGCGTACCTGGCGCTGGCGATCACGCTGATCGTGTTCGACGACCAGGGCAACTGGCTGGCGCGGCTGCGCGCGCAGGCCGAACTGGTGGTGCAGCCGGCGTGGGCGCTGGCCGGGCTGCCGGGGCGGGTGGGCGCCTCGGTGCGCGACAACGCCGCCAGCCACAACCAGCTGGTCGCCGAGAACCGCGCGCTGCGCAACGAACTGTTGCTGGCCAACGCACGGCTGACCCGGCTGCAGACCGCGGCGCTGGACAACGCCCAGCTGCGCGAACTGCTGAACGTGGCCGAGCGCGGCGGGCTGGACGTGCAGCTGGCGCCGATCCTCGACATCGACCTGGACCCGGTGCGGCAGCGGCTGGTGCTGGACGCCGGCAGCCGTGCCGGCGTGCACGTCGGCCAGGCGGTGATCGACGCCGGCGGGCTGATGGGGCAGGTGATCGCGGTGACCCCGCTGCATTCGACCGTGCTGCTGCTGACCGACCCGGACCATGCGGTGCCGGTGACGGTGGCACGCAGCGGCGTGCGCCTGGTCGCCTACGGCCGCGGCGACCGCCTGGTACTGCGCGACATCCCGCTCAGCGCCGGGGTCGAGGTGGGCGACGAGATCGTCACCTCGGGCCTGGGCGGGCGCTTCCCGGCCGGCTTCCCGGTGGGCAGGGTGGTCGAGCTGCAGCCGGACGACTCGCACGCCTTCCTGCTGGGCGAACTGGAACCGGCGGCGAAGCTGGACCGCGGCAAGGACGTGCTGTTGTTGCGGAGAGCGGGGAACGGGGAACGGGGAACGGGGAATGACGGTGCCACGAGTACCGCAGATTCCGTCGCTCCCCCCCCTTCCACGCCGGCAGCGCAGCAGGATGCAGTGCCGGCTACCTCCCATTCCCCGCCTCCGAAGGAGGCCACCCCATGAACCGCCTGCGCAACCGCACCTGGGTGCTGCCGGTCAGCGTGGCGCTGGCGCTGCTGCTGGGGCTGGTGCCGCTGCCGGCGCTGCTGCAACCGCTGCGGCCGTACTGGCTGGCGCTGGTGCTGACCTACTGGGTGATCGAGACGCCGGACCGGGCCGGGCTGGGCTTCGCCTTCTGCATCGGCCTGCTGGCCGACCTGCTGTACGGCGGCATCCTCGGCGAGCAGGCGCTGCGGCTGGTGGTGATGGCCTTCATCCTGCAGCGCTTCCGCGCGCGCATCCGCTTCTTCCCTCTGTCGCAGCAGGCGCTGGCGATCGGCGGCCTGCTGGTCAACGACCGCATCATCGACGCCGCCATCCATCTGTTCGCGGCCGAGCCGGTGCTGCCGTGGAGCTACTGGTGGGCGCCGCTGCTGGGCATGGCGCTGTGGCTGCCGCTGTACGTGCTGCTGGACGCGCTGCGGCTGGGCAAGCGCGGGCGCTGACGTGCACGCGCGGCGCCAGCAGAAGAACCCGCATGCCGAGGTCGAGCAGTTCCGGCGCCGCGCGGCGCTGGGTTTTTTCGGCGTGCTGCTGGGGCTGGGGGTGCTGGGCGGCTGGTATTTCAAGCTGCAGGTGCTGGACCACGACGTCTACGTCACCCGCTCGGAGGCCAACCGCATCAAGGCGCGGCCGGTGGTGCCCGGGCGCGGGCTGATCTACGACCGCAACGGCAAGCTGCTGGCCGAGAACGTGCCGGCGTTCCGCGTCGACGTGACCCCGAACAAGGTCGAGGACATGGCCGCCACGCTGGCCGGCCTGCGCGAAATCTTCTCGCTCGGCGACGAGGACATCGAGCGCTTCAACCAGTCGCGCAAGGCGCGCCGCAGCTTCGTGCCGGTGACGCTGAAGCTGCGCGTGTCCGAGGAGGAAATGGCGCGCTTCGCGGTGGACCGCTGGCGCTATCCGGGGGTGGAGCTGGAGCCGTACCTGACCCGCCGCTATCCCTATGGCGACCTGCTCGCGCACGTGATCGGCTACGTCGGCCGGGTCGACGACAAGGACCTGCAGGAGCTGGGCGAGGGCAACGCGGCGCTGACCCACATCGGCAAGTCCGGGCTGGAGCGCTATTACGAGCGCGAACTGCGAGGCAAGGTCGGCTACGAGCAGGTCGAGACCAACGTGCAGGGCCGCGCCATCCGCACCGTCGGCCGGGTGCCGGCGCAGTCGGGTACCGACCTGCGGCTGTCCATCGACATCGACCTGCAGCGGGCGATGGTCGAGGCCTTCGGCGAGCAGGAGGGCTCGGCGGTGGCGATCGACCCGCGCAGCGGCGAGATCCTGGCGATGGTCAGCCTGCCGTCCTTTGATCCCAACCTGTTCGTCAACGGCATCTCGCACGCCGATTTCAACGCGCTGAACGAGAACCCCTCGCGGCCGCAGTTCAACCGGCTGGTGCTGGGCGGCGTCGCCCCGGGCTCGACGGTCAAGCCGTTCCTCGGCCTGGCCGGGCTGGACAGCGGCCTGCGCCGGCCGGAGGACAAGATCCTCTCGCGCGGCATGTTCTACCTGCCCGGCGTCAGCCGCGGCTGGGGCGACGCCAACCGCGGCGGCCACGGCTGGACCGACCTGCGCAAGTCGATCGCGCAGTCGGTGAACACCTACTACTACCAGCTCGGCATCGACATGGGCGTGGAGCGCTACGACGAGTACATGGGCGGGCGCTACGGTTTCGGCCAGCCCACCGGCATCGACCTGCTCGGCGAGATCGACGGCATCCTGCCGTCGCCGGCGGCCAAGCACAAACTGCGCAACGAGCGCTGGTACCCCGGCGACATGGTCAACGCCAGCATCGGCCAGGGCCTGTGGAAGGTGACCCCGCTGCAACTGGTGCGCGGCGTCGGCGGGCTGGCCACCGGGCAGCTGCGGCGGCCGCACCTGGTGGTGCAGCAGCGGGTCCGCTTCGACCACGACTGGGCGCCGTTGCCGCAGCCCGCGGCCAAACCCATCAGCCCCAACCCTTCCAACCTGCGCGCGGTGCAGGAAGGCATGATGGCGACCATGCAGCCCGGCGGCAGCGGTTGGCGGGTGGCGGCCGATGCCGCGTACCGGATGGCCGGCAAGACCGGCACCGCGCAGGTGGTCAGCCGCAAGGGCACCGCCGCGGTGAACCCCAAGAGCCTGCCGATGCACCTGCGCCACCGCGCGCTGTTCATCGGCTTCGCCCCGGCCGAGGCGCCGGAGATCGCCATCGCCATCGCGGTCGAGGGCGGTGGCTACGGTGGCTCGGCGGCGGCGCCGATCGCGCGCAAGGTGTTCGATGCGTGGCTGCTGGGAGCGGAGCCGGAAACCGGCGGTCCCGCGCCGGCACAAGCGTCGTCCTCGCCGCCCGTTGTCGCGGCTGCCCCGGCCGTGGCGGACACGCCGCAGGCCGGCGCGCCCGTGGACGGATCCGCCGGGTCCCCGACATCGCCTCCGGCGGCCGATGCCGCTCCCGCCCCGGTGCCCGAAGGGAGGCAGCCATGAAGGATTTCCTGCGCTGGCTGAAGGGCCTCGCGCACTGGCTCGGCCGCGGGCTGGACTGGCCGTTGCTGATCGCGCTCGGCGCGCTGATGGGCATTGGCCTGGCGGTGCTGGACAGCGCCGGCGGCAGCGGCCTGGTGATGGCGCAGGGCGCGCGTTTCGGCGTCGGGCTGGTGGCGATGTGGGCGATCGCGCGGGTGCCGATCCTGCGCATCCGCGCGTGGACGCCGCTGGTCTATGCGATCTCGATGCTGCCGCTGCTGGCGGTGTTCGTGCTGGGCACCGGCAAATACGGCCGGCAATGGCTGAACCTGGGCTTCTTCTACCTGCAGCCGGCCGAACTGCTGAAGGTCAGCATGCCGATGATGGTGGCCTGGTACCTCAACCGGGTGCCATTGCCGCCGCGGTTTTCCACGGTGCTGGTGGCCGCGGCGATCCTCGGCGTGCCGACCGCGCTGGTGATGCTGCAGCCGGACCTCGGCACCGCGGTGCTGATCGCCGCCAGCGGCGTGTTCGTGCTGTACCTGTCCGGGTTGCCGTGGTGGTGGTTCATCAGTGCCGGCGCGCTGGGTGGCAGCGCGGTGGCGGTGGTGGTGTTCGCGCCGATGTCGTGGTTCTCGTTCCTGCGGCCCTACCAGCAGGACCGCATCATGACCTTCCGCGATCCGGACAACGACCCGCTGGGCGCGGGCTGGAACATCATCCAGTCCAAGATCGCCATCGGCTCCGGCGGCCTGACCGGCAAGGGCTGGGGCCACGGCTCGCAGTCGCACCTGAACTTCATCCCCGAGCAGACCACGGATTTCGCGTTCTCGGTGCTGAGCGAGGAATTCGGCTGGATCGGCGTGGCGCTGGTGCTGGCGCTGTACCTGTTCGTGATCGGCCGCTGCCTGTGGATCGCGGTCGAGTCCCGCGACGGCTTCTCGCGGCTGGTGGCCGGCGCCACCGGCCTGTCGTTCTTCGTCTACGCGCTGGTCAACGGCGGCATGATCTCCGGCCTGCTGCCGGTGGTGGGCGTGCCGATGCCGCTGATCAGCTATGGCGGCACCGCAGCGGTGTCGCTGCTGGCCGGGTTCGGGCTGGTGATGGCCGCGCGCGTGCACCGCCCGGTCCACGGCGGCTGAACGCGGGGATTGCACGGGTTTTGATCTCGGTCATCCCATTTGCTTCACAAAACCCTCACAATTGCGCCCGCCACCGGCCGCCATCGCGCCGTGGCAATACCGGGGTCCGTCGAACGGGCATGGGGAGATGCCCGCCGACGTCGGAATCCGGTCCGGGCGCCGGCCGCACCTGTGGGATGGGGGTGCGGCCGGTGCCCGGATTCTTGATGGAGCACCCACCGGGTCATGACTCCGGGGAAACCCTGTGGGGGCGGCGCATGGCCGCGATGCTCTACCGGCACAGCCCCAAAGCATCGCGAGCAACGCTCGCTCCCACACCGCAGCAGCAGCCTCGTAGATGCGGGGCTCGCCCCGCATGGGGTTTTGCCGGGAGAGCTCCGCACCGGGCAAGCCCGGTGCCTACGACAATCGGCGCGTCGTGAATCCTGTGGCACCCACCAGGGCAATATTCACCACGCGCTTCTCCTTGCAATTCATGATCTTGGCGCTGGAATTTCGACCTTGACCTGTTAATCTCGGCCGATGATCCGTCGTGCCCTTGCCTGTTGTCTCACCCTGGGCCTGGTCGCCTGCGCGACCCGGCCACAGGAACCCGTCCCATCGTCCACCGCCACGCCGCCGGCCAGCACGCCGAGCGAGGCCGCGCCGGAGCGCAAGCCGGACCTGCCGCCGGTGGACCTGACCCCGGTGCCGTTCGAGACCGCCCGCGCCAACTTCGTCCGCGACACCGCCGCCCGCTACCGGCTGGCCCCGGCCTACATCGAATCGGTGCTGGCGCAGGCGCAGATCCGCGAGCCGATCATCGCCGCGATGTCGCGCCCGGCCGAGCGGGTCAAGCCGTGGAACGAATACCGGCCGATGTTCATCAGCCAGGCCCGCATCGACGGCGGCAAGGCGTTCCTCGCCGAGCACCGCGAGCAGCTGCTGCGCGTGCAGGAACGCAGCGGCGTGCCGGCCGAAGTGATCGTGGCGATCATCGGCGTGGAAACCAGCTATGGCCGCAATGCCGGCAACCACCGCGTGCTCGATGCGCTGTACACGCTGGCGTTCAAGTACCCGCGCAGCGGCGACCCGGAAAAGCTTGAACGCGAGGTGCGCCGCGAGCTGTTCTTCCGCGACGAGCTGGCCAAGCTGTTCGAGCTGGCGGCGCTGGAGAAGCTGGACATCACCACGCTCAAGGGCAGCTACGCCGGGGCGATGGGCATGGGCCAGTTCATGCCGTCCAGCTACCTCGACTACGCCGTGGACGGCGATGGCGACGGCCGCCGTGACCTGTTCGGCAGCTTCGACGACGTGTTCGCCTCCATCGCCAACTACTTCGTGAAGAAGGGCGGCTGGGTGCGCGGCGGCACGGTGGCGGTGCCGGCCACGCTCGACGCCGGACGCGAGGAGTTCAACCCGGTCGACTGGACGCCGGACCTCGGCCTCGACGCACTGGCCGCGCGCGGTTACCACCCCGCCGGCCCGGTAGCCGCGGCGGACGCCACCGCCACCCCGGTCACGCTGGAAGGCAGTGACGGCAAGCAGTACTGGCTGGGCTTCCAGAACTACTACGCGATCACCCGCTACAACCTCTCCAGGATGTACGCGATGGCCGTGTTCCAGCTGTCGCAGGCCATCGCCGGCCGCGAGCTGCCGCCGGCATGAAACCGCGCTGGCTGGCGCCGCTGCTGGTCGTGCTCGGGCTGGCCGCCTGCAGCAGCGCGCCGAAGAAGCCGGCCGGCGCCAGCCACGGCAAGCCGGCGGGCAGCGTGGTGCAGGGCCACCAGGGCCGGCCGGCGCATTGCCCGGAAGGATCGCCCTACGCCAGCGCGCAGGAAGACCCCGGCACCCGCGGCCACTACCGCGCCGGCGGCCTGTACCGGCCCGGGGTCAAGGACAGCACCCCCGACTACGTGCCCGACGTGGCCTGCATCCCCGAGCCACTGGTCCGCAACGAACCGCGCTCGGCCGTCGGCAACAAGTCGCCCTACGTGGTGCTGGGCCGGGAATACAAGGTGCTGGACAAGGTGGACGGCTACACCGAGCGCGGCACCGCCTCCTATTACGGCGCCAAGTTCCACGGCCGGCTGACCTCCAACCGCGAGGTCTACGACATGTACGCGTTCACCGCCGCGCACAAGACCCTGCCGCTGCCCAGCTTCGCCCGCGTCACCAACCTGGACAACGGCGAGTCGGTGATCGTGCGGGTCAACGACCGCGGCCCGTTCCACGATGGCCGGGTCATCGACCTGAGCTACGCCGCGGCGGTACGGCTGGGCATCACCCAGCGCGGTACCGGCCGGGTGGAAGTGCGCGCGTTGACGCCTGGCGACGACCTGCCGCGGCAACCGCGCGACCGCGCCATCGCCGCGAAGCCGGCACCGGCGGCTTCTGCGCCGAGCCGCATGGACCAGCTGGTCGAACGGCTGCCGGCCACGCCCGTGGCCACCGCGCCGCAAGCGGCGGTGACCAGCGCTGCCGCCATCGAGGACGTGGCCGTGGCGGTACAGGCATTGCCCGCTGCCGCACCGCTGGCCAGCACCGATGCGGCCCCGGCCGGGCCGGTAGCGGCCACGCTCGGCGGCGTGCTGCTGCAGGTCGCCAGTTTCTCCAGCCGCGACAACGCCACGCGCGCGCTGGGCCAGCTGAGCTCGGCCGGCATCGCCGGCGCCACGCTCAGCGACGTGGTCAGCGGCGGCCGCACCCTGTGGCGGCTGCGGGTAAGCGCCGACGACCTGGCCGGCGCCGCGGAACTTGCCGGCCGCATCGCCGGTCTGGGTTTCGGCAAGCCGCAGATCGTCCGTGACTGACCCGCGTCCCGGTGCCGCCCGGAACGCATCGACGCATCCCCCTACAATGACGGCACGTTTTCCATTCCTCGCTGCAACAGGAACCGCTTTCCGATGAAATTCCGCTTTGCCGCCGCCCTGGCCACCACCCTGGCCGTTGGCCTGGCTTCCGCCCAGACTCCCGCGCCGACCCCGGCCACCGCCGCGCCCGCCCAGGTGGCGATCCCGCCGGCACCGGCGCCCTCCGCCGCCACCGCGTGGGTGCTGATGGACTACGCCACCGGGCAGGTGCTGGCCGGCGAGAACATCCACACCCCGGTGCCGCCGGCCAGCATCACCAAGGTGATGACCTCCTACGTGCTGGCGGCCGAGGCGAAGACCGGCAAGATCGGCCCCGACGACCAGGTGATGATGAGCGAGCGCGCCTGGCGCGAGGGCGGCGCCGGCACCGACGGCAGCTTCAGCGGCTTCCCGGTCAACAAGACCGCGCGGCTGGAGGACATGGAAAAGGGCATGGCGGTCCAGTCCGGCAACGATGCCGCCATCGCCCTGGCCGAGCACGCCGCCGGCAGCCAGGAGGCCTTCGCCGCGCTGATGAACAGCTATGCCGCCAAGCTCGGCATGAAGGACTCGCACTTCGTCAACGCCCACGGCCTGACCGCCGAGGGCCACCAGTCCAGCGCTTATGACCTGGCCCTGCTCGGCCGCGCCTTCGTGCGCGACTACCCCGAGACCTACGCCTACAACAAGATCAAGGAATTCACCGTAGGCAACATCACCCAGCCCAACCGCAACCTGCTGCTGTGGCGCGATGCCAGCGTGGACGGGATCAAGACCGGCCACACCTCGGCCGCCGGCTACTGCCTGCTCAGCTCGGCCCAGCGCGGCGACCAGCGCCTGATCGCGGTGCTGATGGGCGGCAGCTCGGAGAAGCAGCGCGCCGACGACAGCCTGGCGCTGCTGAACTGGGGCTTCCGCTTCTTCGAAACCCACCGTCTGTACGAGCCGGACAAGGCGGTGACCACGCAGAAGCTGTGGAAGGGTGCGGCCGACGAAGTGCAGCTGGGCGTGGCGCAGCCGTTGCTGGTCAGCGTGCCGCGTGGCCGCTACAACGACCTCAAGCCGAGCATGGACGTGCCCCGGCAGCTCGTCGCCCCGGTGGCCGCCGGCCAGCAGATCGGCATGGTCAAGGTGGCGCTGGACGGCAAGGTGATCGCCGAGGCGCCGCTGGTGGCGGTGGCCGCGGTGGAGCAGGGTGGCTTCTTCAGGCGCCTGTGGGATGCCTTCTGGATGTGGTGGGAGTCCTGACCGGCCTGCGTTGAACAACCCGCAAACCACCCAAGCCCTCGGCCGACACCGGGGGCTTGGCATTCATGGAGGGCGATTTCCCGCAATCTCGTGGTCCTGTGGGCCGGGCTGGCGATGAAAGTACAGTGCCGCCATGCTCGACATTCCATCCACGATGCCGGGCTTCGCCGAAACCACGAGCAAGGCCATGTTCAAGCCCCATCCCAGTCCCGCACTGAACGAGCACTTCGTGCGGAAGCCCTACCAAGGTACCGAGCCGGAGGACGCCCGTTTCCTGTTCATCGGGCTTGATGCGAACTACGCCAGCAACATTGAGCAGAGCCCGATATTCCCGAGCATTCTCCGTTACCACGACGATGGTCCCGGCTTTTGGCGCACCACTGGCGTCCACCATCCATTCCTGCTGCCCGGATACAGGGGCGACGGCAGGCGCTACCACCAGACGTTCGGCAGGGTCGGGTTCCAGCCTCGGCATGCGGACCTTGTTTCCTTCCTCGAATTGCTTCATGTCCCCACGGTCGGCAGGAGTGTGCTGGTAGCCGAGGACCTTCGGAAGTCGCATCTGGAGCGGATTCGCCACGGCATGTTCGCTGGCAACGCAAAATTCGTCTTCGTCTCAGCGGGCGTCCAGCGCCTTCTTGTGGCTACCGGCATGTTCCCGGAGGTCCGGCAAGTGCGCCGCAACCTTGGTGCATTGCGGGTACTGCACGAGAGCGAAGACCGGGCTGTCTTTCTGCATTTGCATTTCTCGAACTACGGGAAGTTCGAACAGCAGTTGCGCGCCGAGGCGAGTGCAATCACAGGGCTGCTTGCGTGCGACGACGCTTGAATTCGGTGTATCAGGCCAATGCGCCATGCCACTCCCGCCAGAGCGATCAGAAATCCAGCTGCTCCACGCTGATGCCCATCGCCTCGGCCGCGCGGGCCAGCGTGGTCTTGCGGGGACGGCTGGCGGCTTCCATCTGCGCGTAGGCGGCTTGGGTGATGCCCATGTGCGCGGCAACTTCGGCCTGGGTCAGGCGCAGATGTTCGCGCCACGCCTTCATCGGGCTGGTGCCATCCACCGTGGCGCTGACCACTTCGTTCGGGATCAGGTCGTTGCGGCGGGCGTACTCGCGCAGGAACAGGTCGTAGGGCATCACGACGAAGGCGGGATTGCCGTCGGCGCCCTTGATGGTCTGGATGTCAGTAGGTGTGTTCATCGCGTTTCTTGACCTCTTCGATGCTGACGATCTCGACATGGCTGTCGTGATTGAACAGGACGCGGTAATTGCCAACCCGGAGCCGGTAGTCGCAGGCGTGCTGGGTCAACGCCTTGGTACCGGAGCAATTCGGGAAATGAGGCAACTTCGTGGAGATGGCATCGCGAATATCGGCTTGCGCTTTGCGGTCCAGCTTGCGGAGCTGTTTGGCGGCTCTGGCTGTCCATAGCACCGAGTTCATATGGTGAAATATAAGTATTCAATAAGTATTGTCAAGCCAACGCCCAGCTGTGGAAGGGGGGAGCTCCCGTGCGCCTCTTACAGCGTCCGGCTGATGGTGAAGCTGCCGAACACCGGCAGTTCCTTCTGCCCGGCGAACTCGCGGGTGCGGTGGTAGCGGGCCAGCGCGAACTTCCACTTGCCGCGCATCACCGCCACGCCGTAGCCGATGTCGGCCACCAGCGGGCGCTTGTCCACGCTGTGGCTGTTGCGGAAGGTGTTGCCGTCCAGGGTGATGTCGCGCAGCACCCAGCGCGCGTCGGCGGTGAGGAACAGGTGGCCGGACCAGCCCTGCGCGCGCCCGGTGCGGGTGGGTGCGGTGTTCTCGCCGGCCGGGCGCGCCGGCGAACTGCCGAAGTCGTCCGGTAGCTTCCAGCCGAAGCGTGCCTCGCCGCCGACGTTGGCATGCGTGTCCAGGTTGCCGATCGCGCCGCCCCAGTGGCCGATGGCGTCCCAGCCCCAGCCCGTTCCGTTGGCCGACGGCCAGCGCCGCATGCGCTCGTGCAGCAGCTGGAACACCGGCTCGTCGCGCAGTTGGTTGCCCCAGCCCATGAACTTCTCGTCGCCGAGCAGGCCGTGCACGGCGTCCTGCACCTGCTTGCCCTGCGCCGACGGGCCGACCATGCCCAGCGCCAGCTGGGTGGTGCGCAGGCGGTCGCCGTGGCGCGCGTTGTAGCCGAAGTTGGCCAGCAGCACCGCGGCGTAGGGACGGTCGTCCTCGATCAGGTCCGCGCGTGCGTGGTCGGTCGGGGTGAACAGCCCCTGGCCGAAGCTGAAGATCATGTTCTGCTGCTCGAACTCGCCCGGGTGCAGGCGCTCCAGGTGGCGGTTCACCCAGCGCGCCAGCCGCGGCAGGCAGGGGTCGTCGGTGTAGTCCGCCAGGTTGGGCGATACCAGGGTGAGCAGGGCGCCATTGGTATAGCCCTGGTCCTGGTCGCGGCCGCCGAACAAGTCGTTGTCGATGCGGAAGTTGACCGCCGGCGGGTGGTCCTGCAATGCGCTGCGTGGGCAGGTATCGGCCGCATAGGCCGGCAGGGCCGTGCCGCATGCCAACGCCAATGGCAGCCATGCCGGAATCTTCATCCGCTCATTCTCGGGTCGGGAAACAGGGCGCAGCTTAGCGGGGCGGCGTGGCAACTGCAGCGGGGCCGGGCGGATCACATCGTTGCGGGGTGACGTGCGTTGTGGCAAACCACCGGGTGCCTGCGGTAGCATCGCCGCCGACCGGCCCGTGTTCTTCCGGGTGCGCCGCATGGCGCCAAGGGATCGCCGCAAGGTCGCCAAGCCAATGGAACGCACCGCAGACGGTGCAGGTAACGGGGGTTACACGAACATGCGTAATGTTTTCTCGCCGCTGGTTGCAGCGGCCATCACCGTGGGCATCGCCGCGGCCGTGGTCGGCCAGCCGGCACAGGCCGCTTTCAAGAAGAAGGGCACCCAGGCACAGGAGCAGCGCAAGCAGGCTACCGCCGAGATCCCGGTGTGCCAGCGCCCGCTGGGCACCATTTCGGTCATCGAGCCGGAGGATTCCACGCACTGGTGGACCGGCCAGCAGCTGCCGGCACCGTCGCGGCTGATCAAGGTGTTCGTCAACCGCTCGCGCTGCTTCACCCTGGTGGACCGCGGCGCCGGCATGGCCGCCAGCCAATACGAGCGTGAGCTGGCCGCCAGCGGCGACCTGCGCGGCCGCTCCAACGTCGGCAAGGGCCAGATCAAGGCCGCCGACTACGTAATGGTGCCGGACCTGATCTCGCAGAACAGCAATGCCGGCGGCAACGCCATCGGCGGCCTGCTCGGCGGCCTGGTCGGCGGCCGGGCCGGCGCGGTCATCGGCGGGCTGAACTTCCGCAGCAAGACCGCGGACGTGGTGCTGACCGTGACCGACGTGCGCTCCTCCGAGCAGGTGGCCATTTCCGAAGGCTCGGCGCGCAAGAGCGACATCGGCTTCGGTGCCGGCGGCGGCCTGTTCGGCGGCAGCGGCTTCGGCGCGGCCGGCGTTGGCGGCTATGCCAACACCGAGATCGGCCAGGTCATCACCATGGCCTACCTGCAGGCCTATACCGACATCGTCGCCCAGCTCGGCGGCCTGCCGGAGAACGCCTCGGCGGCCAGCGCCCAGCAGGCGGTCACGGTGGTCCGTGCCGGGCGCCTGCTGGCCAACGCCCAGGGCACCGGTGCGGCGGTGCGCTCGCTGGACCCGGGCATGATGCTGTACCCGACCGGCAACAAGGAAGGCGTGATGTGGGAGGTCGAGGACGAGCTGGGCAACAAGGGCTGGGTGTCCTCCACCCTGCTGGAACTGTCCAAATAAGCACGCTGTACCGGCCACGGCCGGTACGCCTTCGGTAGGTGCCGGCCGTTGGCCGGCACATGCTCCCGGAGGAACGGCAACGCAGCTTTCCGCGAAAGGGCCGCTTCCAGCGGCCCTTTCGTCGTATGCGGACCTTGGGTTTGCGGCCCCGCGGCCCGATAATGGCGGGCATGGAAATCAAGTCCGACAACCCCGACCACGGCTTCCAGTTCCCGGGCACCTTCGAGCTCAGCGCGATGGGCGCGGCCAACATCGGCCTGGAACATGAACTGCCGCGGCTGCTGCAGCTGTCCGGCGTGGACGTGCTCAGCGAGCGCATCAGCTGGAAGCATTCGTCCAACGGCAAGTACGTGTCCGTGCGCATCGCCTTCAAGGCCGACAACCGCGAGCAGTACGACGCCGCGCACGTGGCCCTGCGCAACCACCCGGAAGTGAAGTGGACGCTGTGAACACCTGCGCGGCCGTCCCGGCACGCGGCGCGCCGCTGCCGGCGACGGTACGCGACCTCGGGCGCCAGCCCTACGAACCGGTGTGGCACGCGATGCAGCGCTTCACCGACGCGCGCGGCGACGCCACCGGCGACGAGCTGTGGGTGGTCGAGCACGAGCCGGTGTTCACCCTCGGCCAGGCCGGCAAGGCCGAGCACGTGCTGGCGCCGGGCGACATCCCGGTGCTGCACGTGGACCGCGGCGGCCAGGTGACCTACCACGGCCCCGGCCAGATCGTGGTCTACCCGCTGCTGGACCTGCGCCGGCTCGGCATCGGCGTGCGCGACTACGTATGCCGCATCGAGCAGGCCATCATCGACACGCTGGACGAGTGGAACATCGCCGCCGAGCGGCGCGAGGGCGCGCCCGGCGTCTATGTCGGCGGCGCCAAGATCGCCGCGCTCGGCATCCGCGTGCGCCGCGGCTGCAGCTTCCACGGGCTGGCCTTCAACGTCGGCCTGGACCTGGAGCCGTTCCACCGCATCAACCCGTGCGGCTACGCCGGGCTGGCGGTGACCTCGGTGCTAGACTTGGGCGGTCCTTCGGGCATCGACGCGGTCAAGCCGGTGCTGCTGTCGCACCTGGCCCGGCAGTTCGGCCTCGAACTGCACGCCACCCCCGAATCGCCCGACCTGACAACGCGGTCCTGAGGCCGCCGGTAACGCCATGACTGAATCCACCAGCCGCTCCATCCCCCTGCAGGTCCTGCAGGACGACGTGCCGCCTGCGCCATTGCAGACCGGGGTCAAGCAGATCGGCGGCGACAAGATCGGCCGCTCGCCGGTGCAGTTCGCCGACGCACCGGTGCTGCGCAAGCCGTCGTGGATCCGCGTGCGCATCCCCTCCGGCAACGCCGTGCAGCAGCTCAAGGCCAAGCTGCGCGAGAACCGGCTGGTGACGGTGTGCGAGGAGGCCAGCTGCCCGAACATCCACGAGTGCTTCGGCCACGGCACCGCCACCTTCATGATCCTTGGCGAGGTCTGCACCCGCCGCTGCTCGTTCTGCGACGTCGCCCATGGCCGGCCCAAGCCGCCGGACGCGGCCGAGCCGCTGCACCTGGCGCAGACGGTCAAGGACATGGGCCTGAGGTACGTGGTGGTCACCAGCGTCGACCGCGACGACCTGCGCGATGGCGGCGCCGGCCATTTCGTCGATTGCATCAGCGCCATCCGCGAGTTCAGCCCCGGCACCAAAATTGAAATCCTGACCCCGGATTTCCGCGGCAAGGGCCGCATGGAGCGCGCGCTGGAGATCCTCGCGGTCAACCCGCCGGACGTGTTCAACCACAACATCGAGACGGTGCCGGACCTGTACCGCAACGTGCGCCCCGGCGCGGACTACCAGTGGTCGCTGACCCTGCTGAAGAACTTCAAGGCGCAGCACCCGACGATCCCGACCAAGAGCGGCATCATGCTCGGCCTCGGCGAAACCTTCGAACAGATCAAGGCCACCCTGCGCGACCTGCGCGCGCACGACGTGGAGATGGTCACCATCGGCCAGTACCTGCAGCCCACCCCGCACCACCACCCGGTGCTGCGCTACTGGACGCCGGACGAATACAAGGAGCTGGAGGTGTACGGCTACGAGCTGGGCTTCAGCCACGTCGCCTCCGGGCCGATGGTGCGCTCGTCCTACCATGCCGACCGCCAGGCCAAGGGCGCGGGCGTCGGCTGACATCCACCTCCGTGGTGGGCGGATGCGGTGGGTGCCGACCGTTGCTCGGCACATGGCCGCCAACCACCCGGCGCGCTGCGCCGCCGCCCGACCAACGGTCGGGCGCTACCGAATGTCCATGCACCACCGGGTGTGCGTGTGCTGCCGGCGCATCGCGGGAAAGGCCATTCACATTCCGCTACAGCCGGCCCGCTAGCCTGCGCACCGGGCCGGATGACAAGCATCGAAACTTCCGGCACTGTCCTGCTGTCCCATCCGGCTGCAGTCTCCCCCCATAGCACGGTGCCACGAGTACGTTGATGAACCATCGAGTTCCCGCTTTCCTGCTGGCCTTCGCGTTGACCCTGCCGGCCGCGCTGCTGGCGCGCGCCGACGCCCCGGCGCTGCCGTCCGCGGCCACGGTCGACCAGGCCACCACTTCCCGGCTGGTGTACGGGCTGTTGTCCGACAGCCGCTATGCCTACCGCCCGCGCGCGCTGGACGCGGCCACCTCGCAGGACGTGTTCGACCGCTACCTGAAGGCGCTGGACGGCGGCAAGCAGTTCTTTACCGCCGACGACATCGAGCGCTTCTCGCCGCTGGCCGAACAGACCGGTGCTGCGATCCGCAGCGGCGAGCTGGAGCCGGCCTTCCAGGTGTTCGCGGTGTACCGCCAGCGCGTGACCGAGCGCGTGGCCTATGTGCGCGGCCTGCTCAAGCAGGAACCGGACTTCACCCTCGACGAGCGCTTCGACTACGACCGCAAGGACGTGCCGTGGGCGAGCGGCGCCGAGCTGGACGAACTGTGGCGCAAGTCGGTCAAGAACGACTGGTTGCGGCTGAAGCTGGCCGGCAAGCCGGCCGCGGACATCCGCAAGACCCTGGACAAGCGCTACGCCACGCTGCTCAAGGGCATCAACGAGTGGAAGAACGAGGACGTGTTCTCCATCTACCTCAACGCCTACACGCGCGCCGTCGACCCGCATACCGACTACTTCACCCCGCGCACCGCCGAGAACTTCAACCAGGCCATGTCGCTGTCGCTGGAGGGCATCGGCGCGCAGCTGCAGCGCCAGGACGACGTGGTGGTGATCCGCGAGATCATCGCCGGCGGCCCGGCCTCGGTGGACGGCACGCTGCAGCCGGGCGACCGCATCGTCGGCGTCGGCCAGGGCAGGTCCGGCACGGTCGAGGACGTGATCGGCTGGCGCATCGACGACGTGGTGGCCAAGATCCGCGGCGCCAAGGACACCCAGGTGCGGCTGGAATACATCCCCGCCGCCGAAGGCCTGGACGGCAAGCACCGCATGGTCACGCTGACCCGGCAGAAGGTGCGGCTGGCCGAGCAGGCCGCCAAGGGCGAGACGATGACGATTCCCGGCAGCGGCGATGCGCCCGAGCGCCGCATCGGCATCGTCAAGCTGCCCACCTTCTATCAGGACTTCGAAGGCCGCCGCCGCAACGCCACCGACTACGCCTCGGCCACCCGCGACGTGGCCAGGCTGCTGGCCGGATTCAAGGCCGACAAGCTCGACGGCGTGGTGCTGGACCTGCGCAACAACGGTGGCGGCTCGCTGGACGAGGCGATCGAGCTGACCGGCCTGTTCATCGAGCAGGGGCCGGTGGTGCAGGTGCGCGAATCCGGCGGCCGCGTCACCGTCAACAGCGACCGCAACCCGGCGGTGGCGTGGGACGGCCCGCTGGCGGTGCTGATCAACCGCGGCTCGGCCTCGGCCTCGGAAATCTTCGCCGGCGCCATCCAGGACTACGGCCGCGGCCTGGTCATCGGCGAAACCAGTTTCGGCAAGGGCACCGTGCAGAACGTGGTGCCGCTGGACCGTTGGCCGGCCAGCGAGAAGGAACGCTTCGGCCAGGTCAAGCTGACCATCGCCCAGTTCTTCCGCGTCAGCGGCTCCTCCACCCAGCACAAGGGCGTGGTGCCCGACCTGGCGTTCCCGGCCAGCGTCGATGCCAGCGAGTACGGCGAGAGCACCTACGACAACGCGCTGCCGTGGACCCGTATCGCCGCGGTGCCGCACACCCGGTACGGCAATTTCGCGCCGATCCTGCCGCAGTTGGAAACGCGCCATGCCGGGCGCATCCAGGACGACCGCGAGTTCCAGTGGTGGCAGGAAGACGTCGAGCAGTTCCGTTCCGAGGCGGCGAAGAAGTACATCTCGCTCAACGAGGCCGAGCGCCGCACCGAGCGCGAGCGCCAGGATGCCCAGCGCAAGCAGCGCCAGGAAATCCGCAAGGAACTGGGCCTGCCGCTGGACCCGCTGGCCGACGACGGCAGCGACGACGGCCTGACCGGCAACGAGCGCGACATCGTCAAGGACGCCGCGCGCGAGAAGGCCGCCGAGAAGCGCCCCGACCCGCTGCTGAAGGAGTCGGCATCGATCCTGTCCGATGCGGTGAACCTGCTGGAGAACGACCGCCCGCTGTCGGCGCAGGTGCTGCCGCAGTCCAGCGGCCCCGGCCGTTGGGCCGATTGAGCGCCGGCAGCACGGCCAACCCGTAGGTGCCGGGCTTGCCCGGCACGGGGCTTTGCCGGGAAAGCTTCATGCGGGGCAAGCCCCGCATCTACCCCGTTGGCACGAGGCAGCCACGACGGGCAAACCGCGGACGCATTCCGGCGCGCCGGCCATGACCAGGTGAAACGCGCCGGCCACGGCGCTACGGTGGAGGCTGTTTCCAACGACGAGCGGAGTGGCAATGCAACTGGGCATGATCGGATTGGGGCGCATGGGCGCCAACATGGCGCAACGGCTGCAGCGCGGCGGCATCGCCGTGACCGGCTTCGACCCCGGCGCGGAGGCGCGCGAGCGTGCGGCGGCCGCCGGCCTGCCGGTCGTCGACGGCCTGCAGGCGCTGTTGCAGGCGCTGCCGGCCCCGCGCGTGCTGTGGCTGATGGTGCCGGCCGCCGCGGTGGATGCGCTGCTGGACGAACTGCTGCCGCTGCTGTCGCCGCAGGACCTGCTGGTCGATGGCGGCAACTCCTGGTACCGCGATTCGCAGCGGCGCGCGCAGCGCTGCGCGCAGGCGCGGCTGGATTACGTCGATTGCGGCACCAGCGGCGGCGTCTGGGGCCTGAGCGAGGGCTATTGCCTGATGCTGGGCGGCGCGGACGACGCACTGGCAAGGCTGCGGCCGGCGCTGCAGGCGCTGGCGCCGGCCCCCGACCGCGGCTGGGCGCACGTCGGCCCGGTCGGCGCCGGCCATTACTGCAAGATGATCCACAACGGCATCGAGTACGGAATGATGCAGGCCTACGCCGAAGGCTTCGCGCTGCTGCAGAAGAAGGCCGAGTTCGCGCTGGACCTGCCGCAGCTGGCCGAGACCTGGCGCCACGGCAGCGTGGTGCGCTCGTGGCTGCTCGACCTCAGCACCGAGGCATTGCAGCGCAACCCGCAGTTGCAGGGCATCGCGCCGTACGTGCAGGACTCGGGCGAGGGGCGCTGGACCGTCAACGAAGCCATCGAGCTGGACGTGCCGGCGCCGGTCATCACCCTGTCGCTGCTGGAGCGGCTGCGCTCGCGCGAGGACAACTCCTTCGCCGACCGCCTGCTGGCGGCGATGCGCGCCGGCTTCGGCGGGCATGCGCTGAAACGGTCCGCGGACGGCTGACGCGGCCGGCAGCCTGAACCGCGTCGCGTTCACTTCCAGCGGGCGGCATGCAATGCTTGCGGCGTTGTGGACGGTGCCGGCGCGGTCGCTGCGGCGCACTCCGCGCGGCAAGGAGAAAGGATGTTTTCCCGATTCACCGATGAAGGTTGGGATCGCTGGCGGTTCGCGGGGCTGGGGCTGGCCGCGCTGCTGATCGTCGTGGTGCCGTCGCTGACGCTGCTGCGCCTGTCGCGCGACAGCGTCAACGCCGCCAACTGGGTGGCCCACACCCAGGCCGTGAGTGCGCGCCTGTACGTGCTGCAGGCGGACATCCGCGACGTGGAATCGGCGGCGCTGACGCTGTCGCGCGGCATCGAGTCCGAGCCGCTGCGCCAGCGCCTGCAGCACGCCGAGCGCATCAAGGCCACGCTCGACGGGCTGGCCGCGCTGTTCAGCGACAACCCCGACCAGCTGCTGCGGATCGGCCGCATCAGCGCCATGCTCGAGCGGCGCATGGACGTGGCCCGGCAGGTCGCGGCCAGCCAGGACCCGCAGCGCCAGCGCGAGATGATCGAGGAGATGACCTTCAGCTACCCGATCCGCGACATCGTGGCCGAGCTGCAGCAACACGAGAGCGAACTGCTGCAGCGGCGGGTGACCGCCGCGCACAAGCAGCAACGGCTGGCGACCACGGTGACCTGGAGCACGCTGGCGGTGCAGCTGCTGCTGCTCGGGCTGGTGCTGTGGCTGCTGAAGCGCCAGATCGGCCGCCGCACGCGCGCCGAGCAGCGTTTCCTGCGCGCCAGCGCGCGCGCCAACTCGGTGCTGCAGACGGTGCGCGAGCCCATCGTCCTGCTCGACGGCGGGCTGCGCATCATCCTGCACAACACCGCGTTCTCCGAGCTGTACGGCATGGACGACGATCGCCAGGTCAGCGGCCGGCCGCTGCAGTCCATCGGCGACGGCGTCTGGGCCGACGCCATCATCCGCCAGCGCCTGGCCGACGTGCTGCTGCGCGGGCGCGAGCTGTGGGACTACGAGCACGAACAGCGCGGCGCCGACGGCATGGCCCGCACCATGCTGATCAACGCCCGGCGCATGCCGCTGCCGGACAGCGACGACGAAGTGGTGCTGATGACGGTCAGCGACGTCACCCTGCAGCGCCGCGTGCAGCTGCGGGTGGAGGAACTGAACCGGCAGCTGGAAGGCAAGGTCGAGCAGATGGCCGAGGTCAACCGCGAACTGGAGGCGTTCAGCTACTCGGTCTCGCACGACCTGCGCGCACCGCTGCGGCACGTGGCCGGCTTCTCCGACAAGCTCGGCCGCCACCTGGGCGAGGACGCGGACGAGAAGACCCGCCATTACCTGCAGGTGATCGGCGAGGCGGCGCAGCGCATGGCTTCGCTGATCGACGACCTGCTGGTGTATTCGCGGCTGGGGCGCGGGGCGATGCGCCTGCAGGCGGTGGACATGCAGTCGCTGGTCGCCGACACCCACGCGCTGCTGGATTCCAACCTGCGCGCCGAGGCCGGGGCGGACGGCAAGGTCCGCGACGTCGAATGGAAGATCGAGCCGCTGCCGGTGCTGGTGGCCGACGAGAACATGATGCGCCAGCTGTGGCTGAACCTGCTGGGCAACGCGGTCAAGTACACCGCCTGCCGCGAGCACGCGGTCATCGAGGTGAGCGCGCGGCAGCTGCCCGACGGCACCCAGCAGTTCAGCGTGCGCGACAACGGCGCCGGCTTCGACATGCAGCACGCCGGCAAGCTGTTCGGCGTGTTCCAGCGCCTGCACCGCGCCAGCGACTACCCGGGCACCGGCATCGGCCTGGCCAGCGTGCGCCGCGTGCTCACCCGCCACGGCGGCCGCATCTGGGCCGATGCCGTGCCGGACCGGGGCGCCACCTTCCACTTCACCCTGCCACCGCCCGCGCCCGACGCGCACCATTGAGGTCCACCCGCATGAATCCGCTCCGTACCATCCTGCTGGCCGAAGACAGCCCCGCCGATGCCGAGATGGCGATCGACGCGTTGCGCGACGCCCGCCTGGCCAATCCCATCGTGCACGTCGAGGATGGCGTGGAGGCGCTGGACTTCCTGCTGCGCCGCGGCGCCTGGAGCGAGCGCGGGGAAGGGCTGCCGGCGGTGCTGCTGCTGGATATCAAGATGCCGCGCATGGACGGCATAGAAGTGCTGCAACGGATCCGCGCCGAGGAGGAGCTCAAGCGCCTGCCGGTGGTGATCCTGTCGTCCTCGCGCGAGGAAAGCGACCTGGCGCGCAGCTGGGACCTGGGCGTGAACGCCTACGTGGTCAAACCGGTGGACATCGACCAGTTCTTCAACGCGGTCAAGACGCTCGGTACCTTCTGGGCGGTCATCAACCAAGCGCCGGACCAGGAGTAAGGCCCCATGCCCAACAAGGGAGCGCCCTTGGGTCCCCTGCACATCCTGCTGGTGGAGGATTCACCGGAGGATGCGGAACTGTTGTGCGACCAGATGCTCGAGGCCGGCCTGCAAGCCGGCTTCGAGCGGGTCGACAACGAGGCGGCGATGCGCGCCGCGCTGGCCGCGAAGGTGCCGGACATCGTGCTGTCCGACCTGAGCATGCCCGGCTTTTCCGGTTACCAGGCGCTGCGCATCCTGCGCGAACTGCATCCGCAGCTGCCCTTCATCTTCGTCTCCGGCACGATGGGCGAGGACACCGCGGTACAGGCGCTGCGCGAGGGCGCCAACGACTACATCATCAAGCACCAGCCGGCGCGGCTGCCCTCGGCGGTGGCGCGCGCGGTGCGCGAGGCGCGCGGCGAGCACGAGCGGCAGCGGGTGGCCGACGAGCTGATGCGCGCGCAGCGGCTGGAAAGCCTGGCGCTGCTCGCCGCCGGCCTCAGCCACGACCTGCGCAACATCCTGCAGCCGCTGCTGATCGTGCCGGACCTGATCCGCGACCGCAGCGACGACCCGAAGGTGACGCGGCTGGCCGACGTGGTGGCCGAAAGCGCGCGGCGCGGCCACGAGATGGTCGAGTCGATGCTGTCCTTCGTGCGCGGCTCGCGCCGGCCCAGCGAGCGCATCGTCCTGCCGCGCCTGTTCCAGGCGGTGGGCCTGCTGCTCAAGGGCAGCCTGCCGCGCAACGTCGCGCTGCAACTGGAGGCGGGCGACGAGCAGCTGGTGGTGGAGGCCAACTACACCGAGCTGCAGCAGGTGCTGATAAACCTCGCGCTGAACGCGATCCAGGCCATGCCCGAGGGCGGGCAGCTGCGATTGCTGGCCGAGCGCGCCGACGGCGAACGCCTGCGCATCCGCGTGCAGGACGACGGCATCGGCATGGACCGGGCCACGCAGGAACGCCTGTTCAGCCCGTTCTTCACCACCAAGGACAGCGGCACCGGGCTCGGGCTGGTGTCGTGCCGGCGCATCGTCGAGAGCCTGGGCGGCGAGATCGTGGTGCGCAGCCAGCCGGGGCAGGGCAGCTGTTTCGACCTGCTGCTGCCGTTGCAGGCCGCCGCTGCCGATGGCGCCGCCGATGAAGTGGCGATGCTGCCGGCCGGCCAAGGCCAGCGCATCCTCGTGGTGGACGACGAGGCCACGCGCCTGTCGCTGCTGGGCGACGCGCTGTCCAGCCAGGGCTATCGCCCGAGCGTGGCGCTGGATGGCGCCGCCGCGCTGCGGCTGGTGCAGGAAGCCGGCCTGCCGGACGCGGTGCTGGTCGATGGCGGCATCCCGCTGCTGTCGGCCGGGCAGCTGCTCGCGGAGATGCAGGGGCTGGGCTACGCCGGCCCGGCGATCGTGCTGGAGACCGACGACGGCCCCGCCTTCGCCGATGGCCCGGCGCCGGCCGGCCTGCAGGTGCACGTGCTGCCCAAGCCGCTGGAGATGCAGCGCGTGCTGCGTGCGGTGGCCGATGCGCTGGCGGCGGCGTGATCGCCGCCCGCCGGCCGTATCATTGGCGTTTCCCCCGGCAAGCCGCCCGCGCCAGACAACGATGACCACCGTGCTCCTGAGCCTGGGCAGCAACCTGCGCCCGCGCCATTACCTGCGCTCGGCGCTGCAAGTCCTGCAGGAGCGCTTCGGGCGGATCGTCGCCTCTCCTGCCTACCGCACGCCGGCGGTGGGCTTCGATGGCCCGGATTTCCTCAACAACGCGGTGATGCTGGAAACCGACCTGCCGCTGGCCGAGCTCGACGGCTGGCTGCACGCGGTCGAGGACGCCCACGGCCGCGACCGCAGCGGCCCGCGCTTTTCCGACCGCACGCTGGACATCGACGTGGTGTATTACGGCGACCTGGTGGTGGAAGGGCCGGGGCACCTGCGCATCCCGCGCCCGGAGCTGAAGCACGCCTTCGTGCTCAAGCCGCTGGCCGACATCGCCCCTGAGTTCGTCGACCCGGTGCGCGGGCTGACGCTGCGGCAGATGTGGCAGGCCCACCCACAGCACGGCGAGGCGTTCGACAGCGTCGAACTGGCGGAGTAAGGCACGGGCGCGGACACCGGCGCGCGTTGCCGCATGCGGCGGCTGCCCCCGATGCCGCTGTTACGGGGCAGGTGCAGAATGGCGGCTGACGGCGACAGGCCGGATGGGGCAGGGCGATGCGGGAAGGACAGGGGGACGGCGACGCGGCCGGGCACTATCACCGGGTCAAGCGGATCGTCATGCAGGCGCTGGAACTGCGCGGCGCGGCGCGCGCGGAACTGGTCGCGCGCGAAACCGGGGACGACGCGGAACTGGCAGCCGAGGTGCATGCCCTGCTCGCCGGCATGGAGGCCGAGCAGACGCTGCGGGTATCGCTGCCGCCGGGCATCGATGCCCCGGACCCGGGGCAGGACCTGAGCGGCCAGGAAGCCTCGGCCGATACCACCCGCGAATACCGCCTGCTGCGGCGCCTGGGCGCCGGCGGCATGGGCGTGGTCTACCTGGCCGAGCGCAGCGATGGCGGCTTCGTGCAGACCGTCGCGCTGAAACTGCTCAACCCGGTGGCCGAGGCCTCGCCGGAACTGCGCGAGCGCTTCGCCCGCGAGCGCGCGCTGCTGGCACGGCTGGACCACCCCGGCATCGCGCGCCTGCTCGACGGCGGCATCCTCGCCGACGGCCGCCCGTTTCTGGCGATGGAATACGTCGAAGGCGAGCAGATGGACGCCTACGCCGCGCGGCTGCCGCTGGACGAGCGCATCGCGTTGTTCGTCAAGGTCTGCGAGGCAGTGGCCGAGGCCCACCGCTGCCTGGTCATCCACCGCGACCTCAAGCCGGCCAACATCCTGGTCGACGCGCGCGGCCAGCCGCGACTGCTGGATTTCGGCATCGCCCGGCTGATCGACGAGGACAGCGCCGCGGCCGGCGACACCCGCACCGGCCAACATGCGCTGACCCTGGCCTATGCCAGCCCGGAGCAGCTGGCCTGCCAGCCGCTGACCACCGCCACCGACGTCTATTCGCTGGGCGCGGTGCTGTACCAGCTGGTCTGCGGCCAGGCGCCGTTCGCCGACCACGACAATCCGGCCGGGCTCTACCAGGCCATCATCCACACCGACGTGACCCCGCCCAGCCGGCGTCTGCCGCGCGAGCGCGCCGCGCCGGCGCGGAACCAGCAGGTGCCGGCCGACATCGACGCGATCGTGCTCAAGGCGCTGCGCAAGGAGCCGGGGCAGCGCTACGCCTCGGTCGCCGCGCTGGCCGACGACCTGCGCCGTTACCTCGGGCGCCGCCCGGTCAGCGCCCGTGCCGGCGAGCGCGGCTACCGCGCGCGGCGTTTCCTGCGCCGCAACGCCTGGCCGCTGGCGGCCGCGGCGCTGGTGGCGCTGTCGGTGCTGGGCGGCCTGCTGGCCTCGGTGCTGGCGCTGCGCGAGGCGCGGCAGCAGCAGGCGCTGGCCGAGCAGCGCGGCCACGACCTGCAGCGGCTGGCGGATTTCCAGCAGGCGACGCTGGAAAGCGTGGACATCGACGCGATGGGCCACGCCATGACCGACACCCAGCAGCGCAAGGTGCTGGACGTGCTGCAGCGGCAGGCGCCGGGGCAACCGCTGGAGGTGCGGCTGCGCCAGGCCTTCGCCCAGGTCGGCGCGCCGAGCATCGCCCGCGATGCGCTGGACCAGCAGGTGGTCTCGCATGCGTTGTCGCGGCTGGACCGCGATTTCGCCGACGCGCCGCTGCTGGCCGCCGACATGCGGCAATCGCTGGCGCGGGTACTGATCGCCATCGGCCACTACCCGCATGCGGCGCAGGAACTGCAACGGGTGCTGCAGGTGCGCGAGGCGGCGTTGCCGGCCACCGACGCGCGCATGGCGTCGGCGCGCATCGACCTGGGCCAGGCCTTGTTCCAGCAGGGCGAGCTGGCGCCGTCGGCGGAGGCCTTCGGGCAGGCGCTGGCGGCCACGCGCACGCTACCCGCGCTGGACCCGCTGCGGCGTGCCGCCGAGGCCGGCGCGGCGCGGGTGCAGGCCGCGCGTGGCGACCCGCAGGGTGCGCTGGCGAAGCAGCGTGCCCTGCGCGAGGCATGGATGGCGGCCCTGCCGGCCGAGGATGAAACCCTGCTGTTGCTACGCGGCGACTACGCGCGGACGCTGGACGAGCTGGGGCAGCGCGACGAGGGCAGCGCGGAGATGACCGAACTGCTGCCGTTGTACCGCGCCCACTTCGGGCCGGAATCCAACCGCACGCTGGCGGCGATGGACACGCTGGCCGAACTGCAGTTCGCCTATGCCTATTACGAGCAGTCGGCCGCGCTTGCGCGGCAGGTGGCGCAGGTGCGCGAACGCCGCCTCGGCGCCGAGCATCCCGACACGCTGAAGGCCTGGGGAACCGCCGCCACCAGCCTGGTGCGGCTGGCCGATTCCCCGCAGGGCTACGCGGAAGCCGAAACCCTGCTCGACCACCTGCTGCAGGCGCAGGGCCGGATACTCGGCATCGAGCACCCGGCCACGCGGCAGTTCGTCGTCGACAAGATCCGCCTGCTCTCCAAGCAGGACCGCAAGACGGAGGCGATCGCGCTGCAGCGCCGGCACCTGGCCGACTGCCTGCGCCTGCTCGGGCCGGACCACCGCGAAACCCTGTTCGCCCAAGGCGGGCTGGCCAGCATGCTGAGCGACCAGCCCGGCGGCCTGGACGAAGCGCGGGCGTTGGCGCAGGCAACGCTGGAGCCCATGCGCCGGCAACTGGGGAGCGAGCATCCATTGGTGACCGCCACCCTCGACCTGATCGGGCGCATCGAACGCAACGCCGGCCACTGGCAGGCCTCGCGCGACGCCCACGCGCAGGCGCTGGAGATCCGCGCACGCACCCGCGGCATGCTCGACGGCCATACCCTGGAAAGCGCGACCCGCCTCTATATCGCGCTGTTCAAGCTGCACGACGAGGCGGGCATGCGCGACATCCGCAGCCGCTTCCTCGACCCGCTGCTCAAGCTCGACCCGGCCACGCTCAATGCCAGCAAGCGCAGCCACCGCGAGTCGATCCTGCTGGCGCTGGAGGGGCGCTGGTGATGACCCGTGCGGGCCGGGACGTGGTGGCCCCTGCATCCGGCCGGACGATGCAGGCACAGCCGCGGATGCGCGAAACACCGGGGGCGTAGCCCCGGCCTACCCGGGTTCGGCGGCGGAGGCCGGGGGGCTCCCGAGCAGCTCCAGGTGGCGCTGCTCCATTTCCTGCCGCAGCTGGCGGCGGATCTGCGCGGCGGCATGGCGGCGGCGCGCGTCGCCGTCCTGCGGCTGCAACGGCGGCACCGGCGTCGGCCGGCCGTCCCCATCCACCGCCACCATCGTGAAGAAGCAGCTGTTGGCGTGGCGCACGCTGCCCCGAAGGATGTCCTCGGCCACCACCTTGACGCCCACTTCCATCGACGAGGTGCCGGTGTAGTTCACCGAGGCCAGGAAGGTGACCAGCTCGCCCACGGCGATGGGCTGGCGGAACATCACCTGGTCCACCGACAGGGTCACCACGTAGTTGCCGGCATAGCGGCTGGCGCAGGCATAGGCGACCTGGTCGAGCAGGCGCAGCACCGCGCCGCCATGCACCTTGCCGGAGAAGTTGGCCATCTCCGGTGTCATCAGCACGGTCATCGACAACTGGTGGGGCGTGGGTGCGGACATGGCCGGGAGCGCAGGGGAGGGTACGGCCGACTTTAGCGTAGGTCGGGGCTACGCCCCCGACGGCGTTGCCGATCGGATACCGCAAAACCGTCGGGGGCGTAGCCCCGACCTACCTGTGAAGCCGGCGGCCCAAAGAGAAGGGGCCGCTTGCGCGGCCCCTCCGTGTTTCCTGCCCGGCTGCCCTTACTTGAGCTTGGCGGCCTTGCGCAGCGCTTCGGCGCGGTCGGTCTTCTCCCACGAGAACGCCGTGGCGTTCTGGGTCTTGCCGTCGCCGTCGACGTACGAGAATTCCTTAGGCTTGCGGCCGAAGTGGCCGTAGGCGGCGGTCTGCTGGTACATCGGGTGGATCAGGTCGAGCATCTTGATGATGCCGTACGGGCGCAGGTCGAAGTGGGCGCGGATCAGCTTCTCGATCTGCGCGTCCGGAATCCTGCCGGTACCGAAGGTAGTGACCGAGATCGAGGTCGGCTCGGCCACGCCGATGGCGTAGCTCACCTGCACCTCGCACTTGTCGGCCAGGCCGGCGGCGACCACGTTCTTGGCGACGTAGCGGGCGGCATAGGCGGCCGAACGGTCGACCTTGGACGGATCCTTGCCGGAGAACGCGCCGCCACCGTGGCGGGCCATGCCGCCGTAGGTGTCGACGATGATCTTGCGGCCGGTCAGGCCGCAGTCGCCCACCGGCCCGCCGATCACGAAGATGCCGGTCGGGTTGATGTGCACCTTGTTCTTCGGCAGCTTGTCCAGCCACGCCTTGGGCAGCACCGGCTTGAGGATGTGCTCGCGCACGGCTTCGACCAGGTCCTTCTGCTTCACGCCGGCGTCGTGCTGGGTGGACAGCACCACCGCGTCCAGCCCTTCGATCTTGCCGTCGTTGCCATAGCGCAGGGTGACCTGGCTCTTGGCGTCCGGGCGCAGCCACGGCAGCGGCGAGTTCTTCTTCTTGCGCACCTTGGCCTGCTGCTCGACCAGGCGGTGGCTGTAGTAGATCGGCGCCGGCATGAATTCCGGGGCTTCGTTGCAGGCATAGCCGAACATCAGGCCCTGGTCGCCCGCGCCCTGTTCTTCCGGCTTCTTGGCCTTGCGGTCGGTGCCGTCCACGCCGGCGGCGATGTCCGGCGACTGCTTGCCGAGCATGTTGATGATCGCGCAGGTATGGCCGTCGAAGCCGACGTTGGAATTGTCGTAGCCGATCGAGTTGATGACGTTGCGGGTCAACTCCTCGATGTCCACCCACGCCGAGGTGGTGACCTCGCCGGCGACGATCGCCGCGCCGGTCTTCACCAGGGTCTCGCAGGCCACGCGGGCGCGCTTGTCCTGGGCCAGGATGGCGTCCAGCACCGCGTCGGAAATCTGGTCGGCAATCTTGTCCGGATGGCCTTCGGAGACCGACTCGGAAGTGAACAGGTAGCTGGACATCGGCTCTATATCCCTTGATTCGGATGAAAAGATGGGCGCGCATGATACACGGTGCGCTGCCGGGGTGCATTGTGCGCCCTGCGACGTTGCCGATGGTTAAGCCGGCAGGCGGGGAAGGCCGCCCGATCGGCTAGCATCGCGCGATGGATTCCCTGAGCCAGATCGTCCTCGGCGGCGCGGTCGCCGCCGCCATCGCCCCGTCCGGCCAGCGCCGCGCGGCCCTGCTGGCCGGTGCCGCGCTGGGCACCGTGCCCGACCTCGACGGCCTGCTGATCGCCGCCTTCACCCGCGACCCCGTCAGCCTGATGACGGTGCACCGCAGCTTCAGCCACTCGCTGTTCGTGCTGCCGCTGCTGGGCACGCTGCTCTGGTGGCTGTACCGCCGCTTCGGCCACGGCCGGGTGGCGGCGGCCCCGGTGCGCTGGTGGTGGGCCATCGTGCTGGCACTGGTCACCCATCCGCTGCTGGATGCCTTCACCGTCTACGGCACCCAGCTGTGGTGGCCGTTGATGCCGCACCCGACGATGTGGTCGAGCGTGTTCATCATCGATCCGCTCTATACCGTGTGGCTGGCGCTGGGCTGCGTGGTGGCGTGGTTCGCGCGGGAGCGGCCATTGGCGCAGCGTGCGTTGCTGGCCGGGCTGGTGTTGAGCTGCGGCTACCTGGGCTGGTCGCTGTTGGCCAAGCACAAGGTCGAGCGCGAGGCCGACCGCGCACTGGCGGCGCTGGGGCTGGGCGATGCGCCGCGCTTCTCGGTGCCGATGCCGTTCAACACGCTGCTGTGGCAGGTGGTGGCGATGACCCCGCAGGGCTACGTGACCGGCGAGCGCTCGCTGTGGGCCGACCGCGGGCCGATGCGTTTCGATGGCCACCCCTCCAACGTGCAGGCGCTGCGGCAGGCCGCGGAGCTGCCGGCGGTGGCGCGGTTGCAATGGTTCAACCGCGGCTTCATGCGCGCGCAGGTGCGCGATGGCGAGCTGGTGCTCAGCGACCTGCGGATGGGCATGGAGCCGGACTACAACTTCAACTTCGCCGTGGCCCGCGAACGCGGGGGCGGCTGGGAGGCGATCGCGCCGCGGCAGTTGCGCCCGATCTACCGGGAGCAGGGCGGGCGCGCGCTGCTGGAGCAGCGGCTGAAGCGGGTATGGGAGCGGATCTGGCGCGAGCCGGGACAGCGAGAGGAAGGCTGAATACCCATAATTACCAATTTATTTGGAACAATTAGTGATTTATTTGATATTTGTTCTGAATTTGTCGGTAAATACAATGGGCTCCATCGAATCACGACCGGCGGCCATCGCCGCTTTCATTCCGGAGCCCACATGAACAGCCAAGCCATTTCCCTGTACCAGAAGCGCCGTTCGCAGTACGCCCTTGGCCGCAACCTGCCGGTCGGCCAGGACCAGGCCACCGACCTGATCAAGCACGCCATGCGCGAAGCGCCGTCGGCGTTCAATTCGCAGCCCACCCGTGCGCTGATCCTGCATGGGGCGCAGAGCGTGAAGTTCTGGGAACTGGCCAAGGACGCGCTGCGGGCCATCGTGCCGGCCGAGGCCTTCGCCACCACCGAGGGCAAGCTGGACGGCTTCGCCGCCGGCGCCGGCACCGTGCTGTTCTTCAACGATGTGGACGTGACCAAGGGCCTGCAGGACCAGTTCCCGCTGTACGCGGACAATTTCCCGGTGTGGGCCGAGCACGCCAACGGCATCGCCCAGTTCGCGGTGTGGACGGCGCTGGCCGAGGCCGGCATCGGCGCCAGCCTGCAGCACTACAACCCGCTGGTGGACGAAGCGGTGCGCCGCGAATGGGGCATCCCGGAAAGCTGGCAGCTGCGCGCGCAGATGCCGTTCGGCTCGCACGAGGGCGGCTTCGGCGAGAAGGGCTACATGGACGACGAGGCCCGCTTCAAGGTCTTCGCCTGATCCATCCGGCGCGTTCCTCGTCCCGCGCCAGTCCGGGCCCGCCAGCTTCGCTGGCGGTCCTTCCTCCTCTTGTAGATGCGGGGCTTGCCCCGCATGAGGCGTTCCCGACAAAGCCCCATGCGGGGCAAGCCCCGCATCTACGGCAGGCCATGCAGGAACGTCAGGCCGCGACCCGCGGCTGCCCGGCAATCAGCCCGTCGAAATAATCGCGGGTCAACCGCAGTTGCGCGTCGGCGCTTTCGGCGGCGTTGACCACCGCGCGGAAGGCCGCCCGCTGTTCATCGGTGTGTTCCGGCCGGTCCTTCGCATACCAGCCCAGGTGCTTGCGGGCGATGCGCACGCCCTGCGGCTCGCCGTAGAAGGCGTGCAGCTCGGCCAGGTGGCCGAGCAGGATGTCGCGCACTTCCTGCAACGACGGCGGCGGCAGTTCCTCGCCGGTGCGCAGGTAATGGGCGATCTCGCGGAAGATCCACGGCCGCCCCTGCGCGGCGCGGCCGACCATCACCGCATCGGCCCCGGTATGCGCCAGCACCTGCGCGGCCTTGCGCGGCGAATCGACGTCGCCGTTGGCCAGCACCGGTATGCGCAGCTCGGCCTTGATCGCGGCAATGGTGTCGTACTCGGCCACGCCGGTGTAGTGCTGGTCGCGGGTGCGGCCATGCACCGCCAGCGCGGCGATGCCGCTGTCCTGCGCGATGCGGGCGATGGCCGGCGCGTTGCGCACTTCGGCGCACCAGCCGGTGCGGATCTTCAGCGTCACCGGCACTTCGACCGCGCCGACCACCGCTTCGAGGATGCGCGCCACCTGCGCCTCGTCGCGCATCAGCGCCGAGCCGGCCCACGCATTGCACACCTTCTTGGCCGGACAGCCCATGTTGATGTCGATGATCTGCGCACCGTGGTCGACGTTGTGGCGCGCCGCCTCGGCCAGCTGCCGCGGTTCGGTGCCGGCGATCTGCACGCTGATCGGCGCCGGCTCGCCGGCATGGTCCATGCGGTGGATCGACTTGCGGGTGTTCCAGAAGCGCGGGTCGGAAATGGTCATTTCCGACGCGGCCAACCCCGCGCCCAGCCGCTTGCACAGCTGCCGGAACGGCTTGTCGGTGACGCCGGCCATGGGCGCGAGCACCACGTTGGGGGCGATGGTGTAGGGGCCGATCTGCATGGCGCGCATTGTAGTGCGCCATGCAGCCGCGCGAATGTGCCCGCAGGAGCGACGTGAGTCGCGACCGGGCTTTACCGGTGAAGCCTGGTCGCGACTGGCGTCGCTCCTGCAGGGAGTAGTGGGGATCAGGCGGTCTCGTCCACCACCGCGGCGTCGGGCGCGTTGGCCTTCACCGAGGCGATGCCGTTGTCGCGCGAGGCGGTGCTTTCGTACATCTCGCTGCTGCCGATGACCTGGCCATTGGCCGCCAGCAGGTTGAAATAGGGCTTGCCGTTGCTGGAGGCCTTGCGTTCGTAGCGGGCGTCGTCGGGGCTGTTCTTCTTCACCGACTCGATTCCGTTCCTGCAGCCGGCCTTGTCGCTGTAGCCCTGGCTGGTCAGGATCACCTGGCCGTTGCCGGCCTTGAGGTTGAACTGGAAATCGCCGTTGCTGCGCTTGCCGATCACGAACTTGCCTGCCATGAAGCGTCTCCTGGTTGCCGGCGGGATGCCGCGGGCCAATGTAGCCCAGCGGCAGCGTCGCCGGTACCGGGGCTCAGGCGTCGGCCGGCGTCATCCGCGGCATCGACACCGCGGCGCCTTCCTGCTCGGTGGAACGCGCGGCGTACTGGTTGGCGAAGCGCACGTGCTTGATGAAGGCCGCCTCCGGCGCCTGCGCCAGCGAGGCCGCCAGCGCGCCGTTGAAGGCGTCGCCGGCACCGGTGGTGTCGATGGCCTGCACCGATTCGGCGGCCACCCGGTAGTAGGGCTGGCCGTCGCCGCGCAGGCGTTCCTCGTCGTGCGAGACGAACACGCCGACCGCGCCGAGGGTGACCACCACGGTGCTGGCCGACAGCTTGCGGCACAGCGCGTGCAGGCTGGCGCCGTCCAGCGCAGCCACGTCGTCGGCCTCCACCCGCTCGCCGACGTGGCGGCCGAGCAGGGCGGCGAACTCGGTTTCGTTCGGGGTCAGCACGTCGGCCAGCTTGAGCAGGCTGATGGTCGAGGGTGCGTTGGCCGGGGCGGCGTTGAGCACGGTCAGCACGCCGGCCTCGCGGGCGATGCCCAGCGCCGCCTCGATCGACTCCACCGGCGATTCCAACTGCGCCAACAGCACCTTGGCGCCGCCGATCAGCGCGGCGTTGGCGGTCATGAACGCGGTGCTCAGCGAGGCGTTGGCGCCGGGGCCGATGACGATGGAATTGCGGCCGCGGCCGTCCACGTAGATGCCGGCGGTGCCGGTGGGCTCGCTGCTGGCCTCGGCGACCAGGGTGATGCCGTCCGCGTCGGCCAGCTGCCTGGCCAGCACGCCGCCGGCGTCGTCGCCCAGCGCGCACAGGAAGGTGGTGGCGGCGCCGGCGCGGCCGGTGGCCACGGCCTGGTTGAACCCCTTGCCGCCGGGGCCGGTGCTGTAGCGCCCGGCGATGGTCGCGCCCGGCGCGGGCAGGGTTTCGCAACGCCAGACGTGGTCGACATTGAAGGAACCGGCAACAACAACGCTACTCATGGAATCTGTTTCTCGAAGTGGCCGTGGATCAGCCGAAATGGGTCAGCACGCCGGCAATGGTGGCGGTCATGAAGGTGGCGATGGAGCCGCCCAGCACCGCGCGCAGGCCGAACTTGGCCAGGTCGTGGCGGCGCTCCGGGGCCAGCCCGCCGATGCCGCCGATCTGGATGGCGATGGAACTGAAGTTGGCGAAGCCGCACAGCGCGTAGGTGGCGATCAGCCGGCCGTCGTCGCTGAGGCTGACCCCGGCGATGTTGCCCTTGATGATCTCCGACAGGTCCATGTAGGCGACGAACTCGTTGATCACCACCTTCTGCCCGATCAGCGAACCAACCGTGGTGGCGTCGGCCCACGGTGTGCCGATCACCCAGGCGATCGGCGCCAGCACGTAACCGAAGAGGGTGGCCAGGTTGGTCGGCTTGCCGATCACCTGGGCCAGCCCGGTGACGTCGCCCAGCCAGGTCAGCGGTGCGTTGATCAGCGCGATCAGGGCGATGAAGGCCAGCAGCATCGCGCCGATGTTCAGCGCCAGCCGCAGGCCGTCGCCGGCACCGGCGGCGGCCGCGTCGATGATGTTGGAGGAGGTCTTCTCCACTTCCATCTTGACCGTGCCGCGGGTCAGCGGCGTACCGGTTTCCGGCACCAGCAGTTTGGAGATCACCAGCGTGGCCGGTGCGGCCATGATCGATGCGGCCAGCAGGTGCTTGGCGTAGAACGCCTGCGCCGCCGGGTCGCCGCCGCCGAGCATGCCGACGTAGGCGGCCAGCACGCCGCCGGCGATGTGCGCCATGCCGCCGATCATCATCGTGATCAGCTCGGACTGGGTCATCTTGGCGATGTACGGGCGCACGGTCAGTGGCGCCTCGGTCTGGCCGATGAACACGCTGGCGCAGACGCTGGTGGTTTCCGCGCCGGACACGCGCATCACCTTGGTGATGGCCCACGCCATCACCCGCACGATCGCCTGCATCACGCCCAGGTGGTACATCACCGCCATCAGCGAGGAGAAGAAGATGATCGTCGGCAGCACCTGGAAGGCGAAGATGAAACCGTAGGTATCGGTGTTCATCAGGCTGCCGAAGATGAAGTTCGAGCCCTCGTTGACGAAGCTGAGGATCCTGACGAAGCCGTGGCCCAGCCAGTCGAACACGTCGCGCCCGCCGGGTACCAGCAGCACCAGCGCGGCGAAGCCGATCTGCAGGGTGATGCCGGTGCCGACCAGCTTCCAGTCCACCGCGCGCCTGTTGTTGGAGAACAGCCAGGTGATGCCGATCAGCACCGCCAGGCCGAACAGGCCGAAGCCGATCCTTCCCAAACCCTCGACCATGAGTATTCCCCGGGCACGCCCGCAAAAGCCGCAAGCCTAGTGCAGCGGCCGGTGGCCGGCAAGAATTACCGGTCACCGTGGCGCCAATTGCGGCGATCGCGCCGCCATCGGCAAGGTCCGTGGCGGCAAACCACCCGGTGGCGGCAGTTACACTGGCGGCCCGTCCGCGCCTGCCGCGCGGGCCGTACCCTTTCAGGAGCCAGCCATGCACTACCGTCGCCTCGGGTCGTCCGGCCTGCAGCTTTCCGCGCTGTCCTTCGGCGCCTGGGTCACCTTCGGCGGGCAGGTCGCCCGCGACGAGGCGCGCAACCTGGTCGCCGCGGCCTGGGACAACGGCGTCAACTTCTTCGACAACGCCGAGGTCTACGCGCATGGCCGCGCCGAGCAGGTGATGGGCGACGTGATCGCCGACCTGCGGCTGCCGCGCGACGGCTACTGCGTGTCCAGCAAGGTGTTCTTCGGCGCGGTCGAGAACCCGGCGCCGACCCGGCGCGGGCTGTCGCGCAAGCACGTGCGCGACGCCTGCCACGACGCGCTCAAGCGCCTGCGCGTGGATTACCTGGACCTGTACTACTGCCACCGCCCCGACCCGGACACGCCGATCGCCGAGACCGTGCAGGCGATGGACCTGCTGGTCCGGCAGGGCAAGGTGCTGTACTGGGGCACCTCGGAATGGCCGGCCGCGCAGATCGCCGAGGCGTTCGCCTTCGCCCGCACCAACGGCCTGTACGCGCCAACGATGGAGCAGCCGCAGTACAACCTGCTGCATCGGCAGCGGGTGGAGCAGGAATACGCGCCGCTGTATGCCGACGCCGGGCTGGGCACCACCATCTGGTCGCCGCTGGCCTCGGGGCTGTTGACCGGCAAGTACAACGACGGCATCGGCGCCGATACCCGGCTGGCGCAGTCCTCGCTGGACTGGTTGCAGGCCGCGGTGCTGGGCGAACCGGCGCAGGACCGGCTGGGCAAGGTGCGCGCGTTCACCGCGCTGGCCGCGGAGATGGGCGAATCGCCGGCGCAGCTGGCCATCGCCTGGTGCCTGCGCAACCCGCACGTGTCCAGCGTGATCCTCGGCGCCAGCCGGGTGTCGCAGCTGGAGGAAAACCTGCGCGCGCTGGACGTGGCCGCGCGCGTGGACGAGGCCGGCTGGCAGCGGATCGAGGCGGTCTTCGCATGATCGCCGGGTGTAGGTCGGGGCCATGTCCCCGACGCGGACTTGCGCTCGAATGTCCCGGGCGTCGGGGATGTAACCCCGACCTACGGCCAGCGCGTCTTTCCCCGACGCGGGCTTGTGCTTGAACGTCCCGCGCGTCGGGGATGTAACCCCGACCTACGGCTGTTTTTGGTTGAGCACGTGGAGGCCGCTCCCACACCCATCGCCATTCCCGGTGGTGCCCGACCGTTGGTCGGCGGCGACCGGTGATGGGCCGGCGAATGGACCTCAATGGAACACGGACTTCGTAGATGCGGGGCTTGCCCCGCATGAGGCGTTCCCGATAAAGCCCTGTACCGGGCAAGCCCGGTACCTGCATGGTCATTGGCCGACACCCGCCTCCCTGCACGCACCGGACTTCAAAAAATCTCCAAAAAATCCTTGCAACGCGAACGAGAATGATTATCATCAACTCGTCACCCAGCACGGAATCACCCCGATGTCCGCACAGCCCGCCACCCTGTTCCGCAACCGCACGCTCCACCTGCCGCAACGCCCGGTCCGGTTGATGCCGGCCGAAGAGGTGATCGACAGCGGCGCCCTGCTCAAGGGCCAGCGCGAGATCGTCATCCAGCATGGCGACAAGTTCTACCGCCTGCGCCACACCAGCAACGACAAGCTGATCCTTACCAAGTAATTCCCGGCCGCATTCGCCGCCAGCCGGCGCGCCCTCGCCGCGCCCAGCCCGCCTGAATCGCACGTTCTCTCCCCCCTTGGCAGCGGTCGGGTTGCATTCGCAACCCGGCAGCTTCGCCAAGGGTCTTGTTCGCCCATCGATTCCAGGTCCCCATGATTCGTCCCACCATTCTGAGCGCCGCCCTGTGGGTGGTGCTGTCCCCTGCCCATGCCGAAACCGCGGCACCGGCCGAGCCCCGCGACTTCGACCGCGTGCAGGTCACCGCCACCCGCACCGAGCGCGCGGTCAGCGACGTCGCCGCCACCGTCGACGTGATCGACCGCGAGCAGCTGGACCGGCAGCTCGCGCAGGACATCCACGACATGGTCCGCTACGAGCCGGGCATCTCGGTGACCCGCAGCGCGGCGCGCTTCGGCCTCGGCGGCTTCCGCATCCGCGGGCTGGACGGCAACCGCGTGCTGATCCAGACCGACGGCATCGCCATGCCCAAGAGCTTCGACATCGGCAGCTTCGCCAGCGCCAACCGCAACTTCACCGACCTGGAGACGCTCAAGCGCGTGGAGATCGTGCGCGGCCCGGCCAGCTCGCTGTACGGCTCCGACGCGCTCGGCGGCGTGGTCGCCTTCGTCACCAAGGACCCGGCCGACTACCTGAAGGACGGCAAGGGCAGCCACGTCGGCCTGAAGTTCGGCTACGACGGCGACTGGCAGGGCCTGCTGGGCGGGGCGACCGTCGCCTTCGGCGGCGAGCGCTGGAGCGGCATGGTCAACGCCAACCACCGGCAGGGGCAGGAAACCGGCAACAAGGGCGAGGTGCGCAGCCTCGACAACACCCGCACCGCACCGAACCCGCAGGACCGCGACGGCCGCAGCGTGCTGTCCAAGCTGGTGTACGCGCCGGACGAGGGCCAGCGCTTCCGCCTGACCGTGGAGGGCAACGAGGACATCACCGATACCGACGTGTATTCGGCGATCGACCACGCCACCACCACCGGCATGGCCGCGCACGACAAGCAGACCCGCGCCCGCGTGTCTTTCGCCCACGAGATGGACGCGCTGGACGCCGCGTTCGCCGACAGCCTGCGCTGGCAGCTGTACCGGCAGGACAGCGAGACCACGCAGGTCACCAACGAGGCGCGCGCCAACGGCAGCCGCCGCCATCGCGAGTTCAACTTCGACCAGCGCGTATATGGCGCGCAGGCGCAGTTCGACAAGGGCCTGGCCACGGGCGCGGTCGAGCATGCGCTGACCTGGGGCTTCGACGGCGCATGGACCGAAACCCGCCAGAAGCGCAACGGTTACCAGGTGCTGGCCGACGGCAGCACCAGCAGCACGGTCCTGCCCGACGTCTTCCCGGTGCGCGATTTCCCGATCAGCAAGACCACCGAGCTGGGCCTGTACGCGCAGGACGAAATGCGCTTCGCAAGCGGCCGCGTGTCGCTGGTGCCGGGCGTGCGCGTGGACCACTACCGGCTCTCGCCCGAGGCCGACGCGATCTTCAGCGGGGACAACCCCGGCGTCGCGCTGGCCTCGCTGCGCAAGACCAGCGTGTCGCCGAAGCTGGGCATGGTGTGGCGCTTCGACGAGCAGTGGTCGCTGTTCGCCGGCTATGCGCACGGCTTCCGCTCGCCGCCGTACAACGACGTCAACCTCGGCTTCACCAACGTGATGTTCGGCTACACCGCCATCCCCAACCCGGACCTCAAGCCGGAAACCAGCAATGGCCTGGAGCTGGGCCTGCGCTACCTGGCGCCGGCCGCCTACGTCAGCCTGAGCGGCTACTGGAACGACTACCGCGACTTCATCGAGTCGCAGCGCTACGTCGGCATCAATGCGCAGGGGCTGATGGTGTTCCAGTCGCAGAACATCGCCGACGCCCGCATCCACGGCGCCGAGCTGAAGGCCGGCGTCGATTTCGGTGAGCTGACTCCGGCGCTGGCCGGCTGGTCGCTGCGCGGCGCGGCGGCCTGGTCGCGCGGCCAGAACCGCACCGAGGACCTGCCGCTGGATTCGGTGGACCCGCTGCGCGGCACGCTCGGGCTGATGTACGACCGCGACGACTGGGGCGTGGAACTGGCCGGCACCTTCGCCCGCCGCAAGGACCGCGTCGCCAGCGACAGCGCCTGGCGCCCGGCCGGCTACGGCGTGCTCGACCTGATGGCGCACTGGACGTTCGCCCCGGGCGCCACGGTCAACGTCGGCGTGTTCAACCTCGCCGACCGCGCCTACATCGATTGGTCCAGCCTGGCTTCGACGCTGGCCGCGTCCAGCACCGTGCTCGACCGCTACAGCAATCCCGGGCGCACGCTGTCGGCCAGCCTGTCGGTGGCCTGGTAAGCGCCTGCCGCTTCTCTCTCCGTTGGAGCATCATCGGCCACGGACGGCCTTCTTCCCGCATGAACAAGGAACCCACGATGAAACCGCATCACGCCAGCCTGCTGCTGTTGTGCGCCGCCACCGGTGCCGCCAGCGCCGCGCCCGCCGACATCGCCCGCGACCACGACACCATCCTGCGCATGCAGGGCGAGTACGCCGTGGACTTCGCCTTCGACGAAACCGTGCTGCTCAAGCCCGGCTACGAGCGTGCCCCGGCGATGCGCAGCGGCGGCAACGAGCTGGTGGTGGTGGTCGAGGACACGCCGACCCGCGTCGTGCTGCAGCACCTGCTGGTGGACCCGAAGAGCGGCCACGTCACCAAGCACTGGCGCCAGGACTGGACCTACCAGGCGCCGAACCGCTTCGAGTTCAGCGCCGACCAGGTCTGGCAGGTGCGCGCCATTCCCGCCGCGATCAACCAGGGCGCGTGGACCCAGTGCGTGTACGAGGTCAGCGATGCCCCGCGCTACTGCGGCACCGGCAGGTGGAGCTACGACAACGGCGTGCCGAGCTGGACCAGCGACCCGGGCTGGCGCCCGCTGCCGCGCCGCGAATACACCCGCCGCAGCGACTACAACGCGCTGGCGATGGTCAACCGGCACACGCTCACGCCCGAGGGCTGGACCCACGAGCAGTTCAACACCAAGGTGCAGCGCAACGCCGACGGCACGCAGCAGGAAATCGCGCGCGAGTTCGGCTTCAACGACTACGTGCGCAGCACCGACGTGGATTTCACCCCGGCCCGCGACTACTGGAACGCCACCGCCGGCTACTGGGCGAAGGTGCGCCGGCACTGGGACGCTTTCCTCGGCCAGGCACCGGGCGTGCACCTGAAGACCAAGGTCGACGGCATGGCGATGATCATCCCGTTGTTCACCCAGGCTGACGACGTGCAGGCCGGCAGGAAGGTGGCCGATCAGCAGATCGACGCGGTGTTCGCCGCCCATGTCGAGAAGGCGCCCGGCGAAGGCTGAGCACCGCCGCCACGCCGTCGCGGGCCGGGCAGCGCCCGGACCCGGCGGCGTGGCCGTGGTTTCACTCCTTGAACATCAGCAGTGCCGCCAGCGCGATCAGTGCGAACGCGGCCCAGTGGTTCCATTTCAGCGGCTGCCCGAGGTAGCTGGCCGAGAACCCGGCGAACACCAGCAGGGTGATGACCTCCTGCATGCCCTTGAGCTGCGGCGCCGAATAGACCGCCGCGCCGAGCCGGTTGCCCGGCACCTGCAGGCAGTATTCGAAGAAGGCGATGCCCCAGCTGACCAGCACCACCAGCGCCAGCGGCGCGGCGCGGAACTTCAGGTGCCCGTACCAGGCCACGGTCATGAACACGTTGCTGGCCACCAGCAACAGCACGGGATACAGGTAGGCGGTGAAAGGCGCGGCGGCCATGTCCGGTTCCGGCGGAAGGGGCGCATAGCATAGGGCGGCGCGGTGGCGTTTCCGGCCGCCGGTCGCGACAGGGTTTCTTCACATCCGGTGCACCTGCCGGCCGGCATCCTTCACAAAGCTGAAGAATTGGGAGGCTGCATGCGACAGACCAAGGAATCGTCCGGATTGGTGCTGGTCATCGAGGACAACCGCAACATCTCCGAGATGATCGGCGAGTACCTGGAAGGGCGTGGCTTCGAGGTGGACTACGCGGTCGATGGCCTGGACGGCTATCGGCTGGCCGCCGAGAACAGCTACGACGTGATCGTGCTGGACCTGATGCTGCCGCGGCTGGACGGCCTGGAGGTCTGCCGCCGCCTGCGCAGCGAGGCGCGCAAGTCCACGCCGGTGCTGATGCTGACCGCGCGCGACACCCTCGACGACAAGCTCACCGGGCTGGGCTGCGGCGCCGACGACTACCTGACCAAGCCGTTCGCGATACAGGAGCTGGAAGCGCGCCTGCGCGCGCTGATCCGCCGCGAACGCCGCCAGGTGGGCGCCGAGGTGCTGAAGGTGGCCGACCTGGTGCTGGACCCGGTGAGCATGCGCGCCACCCGCGCCGGCATCGAGCTGCAGCTCTCGCCCATTGGCCTGCGCCTGCTGACCATCCTGATGCGCGAGTCGCCGCGGGTGGTGACCCGGCAGGAGATCGAGCGCGAGATCTGGGGCAATGGCCTGCCCGACTCGGACACCCTGCGCAGCCACCTCTACAACCTGCGCAAGATCATCGACAAGCCGTTCGACCGGCCGCTGCTGCACACCGTGCAGAGCGCCGGCTACCGCGTTGCCGACATCGCCCAGCCGATGGGCTGATGCCGCAATGGGCAGGGCAGGGCGCGACGCGGGCGGACATGGCCGCTGCGGTAGTGGCCCCGGCCGTGCGCGACAAGGGGGAAGGCTGTAATGCTGCACGGCTTGCCACGCAAGATCAGGACCGCGTTTCTGCTGCAGACGCTGCTGGCCAGCCTCGCGGCGCTGCTGGGCGGCTACCTGGTGCTGCTGGTGGTCAAGTTCGGGCTGGTCAACACGGTCCTGCAGGAAGAGGCCGCGCATTACTGGGAGCTGCACGCGGCCTCGCCGGCGCAGCCGCCGCCCAATACCCGCCACCTGCGCGGCTACCTGCTCGAAACCGGCGGCTCGCCGCTGAACCTGCCGCCGCCGCTGCGCGCGCTGCAGCCGGGTTTCCACGACCTGCGCGAAGCCGGGCAACTGGTACTGGTGGACCAGTCCCCGGCCGGGCGCCTGTACTTGGTGTTCCTGCGCTCGCAGGCGCAATGGCTGGCGTTCTGGTTCGGCGTGGTGCCGGTGCTGCTGGTGCTGCTGGCGATCTACGGCGCGTCGTGGCTGACCTACCGCGCCTCGCACCGCGCGGTGTCGCCGCTGGTGTGGCTGGCGCGGCGGGTGTCGCAATGGGACCCGCGCTACCCGGACGCCAGCGAGCTGGCGCCGGCGCGGCTGCCGGCCGACGTGCAGGGCGAGGTGCGGCAACTGGCCGCGGCGCTGCACGGCATGGCCGGGCGCATCGGCGACCAGGTGGTGCGCGAGCGCAATTTCACCCGTGACGCCAGCCACGAGCTGCGCACGCCGCTGACCGTGATCCGCATGGCCTGCGAAATGGCGATCGATGCCGGCGAGGAAGCCGGCCCGGTGCTGCAGCGCAGCCTGCTGCGCATCCAGCGCGCCGGCCGCGACATGGAGGCGCTTATCGACGCGCTGTTGATCCTGGCGCGCGAGGCCAACATCGAGCCGCAGTCCGAGTGGGTCGACGTCGGCGACGTCGTGCGCCGCGAGGCGGCCAGCGCCGAGGTTGGCCTGGCCGGGCGCCCGCTGGAGCTGCGCCTGCACATCAACGCGCCATGCCTGCTACGGGTGCCGCCGCAGGTGCTGCACGTGGTGGTCGGCAACCTGCTGCGCAACGCCTGCAACTACACCGACGCCGGCCACGTCGAGGTCGAGGTCGAGGCCGACCGGCTGGTGGTGCGCGATACCGGCATCGGCATGTCGCCCGAGGCGCTGTCGCGGGTCTTCGAGCCGTTCTTCCGCGCCGTGCCGGAGCGCCGCGAGGGCCACGGGCTGGGCATGCCCATCGTGCACCGGCTGTGCGAACGCTTCGGCTGGAAAATCGAGCTGGAAAGCGAGCCGGAGCGGGGCACCACCGCCACCGTGCGCTTCGCCTGACGGGCCGGGGAACCCAAGCCCCTCCGTAGTTGCGGGGCTTGCCCCGCATGGGGTTCCGGCAGGAAAACCGCCAGCGCGGCGCAAGCCCCGCATCCACGCATGGAAACGCCGGCGGCTGCCGTGGCAAGGCGGTCGCCGGGCGCCTGTGGCAGAATCCCGCGTTGCTCCTCCGTCACGGTCGTCCGCATGGTGTTCTCCCGTTCCCGCCCCTTCCGGTCCCCCCGGAGCCGCGCGCATGGCTGATGAAATAGGCAACCTGCCACGCGGGCCGGGGCGGATAGTGAAGGCCGCGATCTGGTCTTGGCAGGGGTTGGCGGCCGCGTGGCGGCACGAGTCCTCGTTCCGGCTGGAGGTCTACCTGTTCGTGCTGCTGGCGCCGCTGGCGTTGTGGCTGGGGCAGACCCCGGTCGAACGCGCGCTGCTGGTCGGCTCGATGCTGCTGGTGATGGCGATGGAGCTGGCCAATTCCGCCATCGAGGCGGTGATCGAACGCTACGGCCCCGAATTCCACGTGCTGGCCGGCCGCGCCAAGGACATGGGCTCGGCGGCGGTATTCGTGCTGATGGTGAACGTGCTGCTGTGCTGGGGCCTGATCCTGCTGCCCCGCCTGTCCTGAATGCAGCCCCGGTTCTATTGAAGGATTTTCCGAATGTCCCTTGAATTTCTTGCCGACCCGAACGTCTGGTTGACCCTGTTCACGCTCAGCGCACTGGAAATCGTGCTCGGCATCGACAACCTGGTGTTCATTTCCATCGCGGTCAGCCGCTTGCCCGAGGAGCGGCGGTCGTCGGCGCGGCGCCTGGGCATCGCCGTGGCCTGCATCACCCGCATCGCGCTGCTGGTGTCGCTGGCTTACCTGGCGCACATGGACAACAACCTGTTCACGGTGGCCGGCATGGGCATCTCGATCCGCGACCTGGTGCTGATCCTCGGTGGGCTGTTCCTGCTCTACAAGGGCGTGAAGGAAATCCGCGAGCTGATCAGCGGCGGCGAGGACGAGGACCCCACCACCACCAAGGCCTCGGCCGTGTTCGGCATGGTGATCGCGCAGATCGCGGTGATCGACATCGTGTTCTCGCTGGATTCGGTGATCACCGCCGTCGGTATCGCCGACCACGTGCCGGTGATGGTGTGCGCCATCCTGCTGGCGGTGGCGATGATGCTGCTGGCGGCCAACCCGCTGGGCCGCTTCATCGACGCCAACCCGACGGTGAAGATGCTGGCGCTGGCCTTCATCCTGCTGGTCGGCGTGGTGCTGGTGCTGGACGGCGTGGACGTGCACGTGCCCAAGCCCTACATCTACGCGGCGATGGGCTTCTCGGTGCTGGTGGAGTGGCTGAACCTGCTGATGCGGCGCCGTGCCAAGGCGCACCAGGTACCGGGCGCCGGCGACTGGTGATGGACGAAGGGCCGGCAATGCCGGCCCTTCCTGCATCCGTGGGTACCGGACCGGGTGGCGGGCATTCGATGGCGGGTGCCGGTCGTGGGTTGAGCCCCGCGGGCGCTGCCCCGAGAATAGGCACTTGTCCGCCGGGCCCTTCCGCATGATCTACCTCCACGACATCGACCCCATCGCCTTCTCACTGGGGCCGATCAAGGTGCACTGGTACGGCATCATGTACCTGCTCGGGTTCGCCGCCGCCTGGTGGCTGGGGCGCAGCCGCGTCCGTGCCGGACGCCTGCCGGGCGTGGACATGAACGGTTTCTCCGACCTGCTGTTCTACGCCATGCTCGGCGTGGTGCTGGGCGGGCGCATCGGCTACATGCTGTTCTATGCGACCTCCGAGTTCCTGCACAACCCGCTGATCCTGCTGCGGGTGTGGGAGGGCGGCATGAGCTTCCACGGCGGCCTGCTCGGGGTGATGGCCGCCGGCTGGTGGTGGACCCGCAAGCACCGCCTGCATTACTTCGACACCCTCGATTTCGTCGCGCCGCTGGTGCCGCTGGGGCTGGGCTTCGGCCGCCTCGGCAACTTCGTCGGCGGCGAGTTGTGGGGCAAGTTCACCCAGGCCGGCTGGGGCGTGGTGTTCCCGCATGCGCCGCTCAAGGACGTGCCGGCCGGGCTGCCGACGATGGAGCAGCTGATGTCGGCCGCGCAGATCCGCCAGGACTACGCCGCCGGCCTGCTCGACCAGTACGCGCGCCATCCTTCGCAGCTGTACGAAGCGCTGCTGGAAGGGCTGGTGATGTTCGCGGTGCTGTGGACGTTCTCGATGAAGCCGCGTGCCCGTTATGCCGTGTCCGGCCTGTTCGCGCTGCTGTACGGCTGCTTCCGCTTCCTCGTCGAGTTCGTGCGCATGCCCGACAACGGCGTCTACCTGGCCTTCGGCTGGTTCACCCGCGGCCAGCTGCTGAGCCTGCCGCTGGTCGCGCTGGGCATCGCCCTGCTGTGGCTGTCGCGGCGCGCGCCGACCCTGCAGCCGCTGCCGCCGACGGAGGACAAGGCATGAGGCCTTCGCCGGCGGCGAAAAACAAGCGCGTTGCCGGAGGTGAAAAATGAAGCCCTTCGCCGGAGGTGAAAAGTGAGGCAATACCTCGACCTGCTTGCGCACGTGCTCGAACACGGCGCGGAGAAGGCCGACCGTACCGGTACCGGCACCCGCAGCGTGTTCGGCTGGCAGATGCGCTTCGACCTGAACGAAGGCTTCCCGCTGGTCACCACCAAGAAGCTGCACCTGCGCTCGATCATCCACGAGCTGCTGTGGTTCCTGAAGGGCGACACCAACATCGCCTACCTCAAGGACAACGGCGTCAGCATCTGGGACGAATGGGCCGACGGGAACGGCGACCTCGGCCCGGTCTACGGCAAGCAGTGGCGGCGCTGGACCGGCCCCGATGGCAACGAGATCGACCAGATGCAATGGCTGGTCGATGAAATCAGGCGCAACCCGGATTCGCGGCGGCTGCTGGTCAGTGCCTGGAACGTCGGCGAGCTGCCGCAGATGGCGCTGATGCCGTGCCACAGCCTGTTCCAGTTCTACGTGGTCGATGGCCGGTTGAGCTGCCAGCTGTACCAGCGCAGCGGCGACATCTTCCTCGGCGTGCCGTTCAACATCGCCAGCTACGCGCTGCTCACGCACATGGTGGCCCGCGCCACCGGGCTGGGCGTGGGCGATTTCGTGCATACGCTGGGCGACGCGCACCTGTATTCCAACCATTACGCGCAGGCGCGCGAGCAGCTGTCGCGCGAACCGCGTGGGTTGCCGAAGTTGTGGTTGAACCCGGAAGTGACCGACCTGTTCGATTTCACCTTCGACGATATCCGCATCGACGGCTACGCCCCGCTGCCCGCGATCAAGGCGCCGGTGGCGGTATGAAGAAGGGCGGGGAACAGGGAACAGGGAACGGGGAATGTGGCGAGGCGGCGGTGTCGAAGCTTGCGGCGGACACTCATTCCCCGTTCCCCGCTCCCCCTTCCCGGCTCTCGCTCATCGCCGCGCTGGACCGCAACCGCGGCATCGGCCGCGGTAACGCGATGCCGTGGCACCTGCCGGACGATTTCAAGCACTTCAAGGCGCTGACCCTCGGCAAGCCGATCCTGATGGGGCGCAAGACCGCGCAATCGCTGGGGCGTGCGCTGCCGGGGCGGACCAACCTGGTACTTACCCGAAGCGGACAGGTGCCGTTCGACGGCATGCGCGCGGTGGCGTCGTTCGATGAGGCGTTGCGCATCGCGGCGGATGAAGGCGCGGGGGAGGTGTGCGTGATCGGCGGCGGCGAGGTCTATCGCCTGCTGATCGACCATGCGACCGATCTGTACCTCACATGGGTGGATGCCGCGGTCGAGGCCGACACGCACTTCCCCGAGGTCGATCCGGCACGGTGGCGGGAAGTGGACAGCCAGCCGCATGCGGCCGACGAGCGGCATGCATTCGCGTTCCGTTTCGTCCACTACTCGCGACTGTAGGTCGGGGCTACGCCCCGGCGCTTTGCGTATCCGGTAAAGCGCGTCGGGGGCGTAGCCCCGACCTACGGCTTTTCGGCGGATGTTGCCGGGCCATTGCCGCCATTGTGCGGACGGTGCCGGCGCGAGCGCCGCCGCTGTTCGCGGCGCTCGCCGGGTGCATCGTTGCGCGCTGCCGGGCCATTTTCGGTAGGTGGCCTGCGCGGCGGGCGCACGCCGGGCACCGGTGCCGGCACGTCGCGGCCCGGCACCTGCACCACGCGCAGGTCCTCGCTGTCCAGCTGCAGCGCGGTGAGCTTGCCGCCCCAGACCGCGCCGGTGTCGATGGCGTGCACGCCCTGGGTGATGGTCAGGCCCAGCGCCGACCAGTGGCCGCAGACCATCTTCAGTTCGCGCTCGACCCGGCCCGGTACCTCGAACCACGGGTACATGCCCTGCTGCTGGGTGCCCGGCGTACCCTTGTCCTCGATGCCGATGCGGCCGCGCGGGGTGCAGTAGCGCATGCGGGTGAGCAGGTTGATGATCGCGCGCGAACGCTCGTAGCCGCCCAGGTTCGGCGCCCAGCTGGGGCCGTCGCCGTACATGTTGCGCAGCAGCTTGCGGTAGCCGTTGCCGTGCAGCTGCTGCTCGACCTCGCGCGCATGCTTCTCGGCCATCGCCACGGTCCACTTCGGGGCGAGGCCGGCATGGAACATCATCCAGCCCAGTCCGCGGTCCACGTGCACCAGCTTCTGCAGGCGCAGCCAGTCCAGCAGCACGTCTCGGTCCTCGGCCAGCACCACGCGCTGCAGGTCGGGGTTGACCTTGCGCTGTTCCTCCTCGCTGCGCGCGCCGACGGCCAGCAGCGACAGGTCGTGGTTGCCCAGCACCACCACGCTGTGCTCGCGCAGCGAGTGCACCAGCCGCAGGGTTTCCAGCGACTGCCCGCCACGATTGACCAGGTCGCCGCAGAACCACAGCCGGTCTACGGCCGGGTCGAAGTTGATCCGGTCCAGCAGCCGCCGGGTGACGTCGTAGCAGCCTTGCAGGTCGCCGATCGCCCAGGTCGCCATCAGTGCAGCGTCCTGGGGACGGCCAGCACGAACGGGGCGATCGGCGCGGCGAATTCGGTGCCGTCGTCGGCCTGCATGTCGTAGTGGCCCTGCATGGTGCCGCGCTCGGTGCCGAGCATGACCCCGGAGGTGTAGCGGAATTCCTCGCCGGGGCGCAGCCGCGGCTGCTCGCCGACCACGCCTTCGCCGTCGACGTGCTCGGTGCGGCCGTGGCCGTCGGTGATGCGCCAGTGGCGGTTGATCAGCCGCGCCGCCACGGTGCCGCGGTTGAGGATGCGGATGCTGTAGGCGAACGCGTAGCGCCCGTCCTCGGGCGCGGAATGTTCGTCGATGAAGCGGGGGGTGACCTCGACTTCGATCGCGTAGTGGCGGGAGTCGTCCATGCGCGCAAGTGTAAGCAAAAGCAGGTGCAACCGACGTCAGGCAGCGGTGGCGTTGGCCAAGGCGATGAAGTCGGCCACCTGCAACTGCTCGGCGCGTGCGTCGCTGCGCACCCCGGCGGCGGCGAAACCGGCTTCGTCGACGACGCCGTTCAAGGCGTTGCGCAGGGTCTTGCGGCGCTGGCCGAACGCGGCCCTGACCACGTCGGCGAAGTGCTTCGGATCGATGATGCCGACCGTGGCCGGGTCGCGCGGTACCAGCCGCACCACCGCCGAATCCACCTTGGGCGGCGGCCGGAACGCGCCCGGCGGCACCACGAACAACGCGGTCACCTCGCACCACGCCTGCAGCATCACGCTCAGCCGGCCGTAGACCTTGCTGCCCGGCGCGGCGGCCATGCGGTCCACCACTTCCTTCTGCAGCATGAAGGTCATGTCCGAGATCGCCGCGGCATGGTCCAGCGCATGGAACAGGATCGGCGAGGAGATGTTGTAGGGCAGGTTGCCGACCAGGCGGATCCTGCCGCCGGCGGCCAGTTCGGTGAAATCCACCTGCAGCACGTCGCGGTGGACGATGCCCAACTCGCCCAGCGGCGCGGCGGCGGCGGTGAGCGGGGCGATCAGGTCGCGGTCGAACTCGATCACCGTCAGTTGCGGATGGCGGCGCAGCAGCGGGAAGGTGATGGCGCCTTGGCCGGGGCCGATCTCGACCAGCCGCTCGCCGGGCTTCGGGTTCACCGCCAGCACGATCTTCTCGACGTAGTGCGCGTCGGCAAGGAAATGCTGGCCGAGCTGCTTCTTCGCCGGGGCGGTGAAGCCGGCGCGCGGGGAGTGGGCGTTCATCGGGGAATCTTACGTTGTGCAGCCAGCCGGGCGCACAACGCGGTGGCGGCCAGCAGGCTGGAAGGATCGGCCACGCCCTTGCCGGCCAGCTCCAGCGCGGTGCCGTGGTCGACGGCCACGCGTGGGTAGGGCAGGCCGAGGGTGAGGTTCACCGCCTGCTCGAAGCCGCTGTATTTGAGTACCGGCAGGCCTTGGTCGTGGTACATCGCCAGCACCGCGTCGAAGCCGGCGAGCTTGGCCGGCAGGAAGGCGGTGTCGGCCGGCAAGGGGCCAACCAGGTCCATGCCTTCGCCGCGCAGTCGTTCGAGCAGCGGGATGATGACGTCCAGTTCCTCGCGGCCGAGGTGGCCGTCCTCGCCGGCGTGCGGGTTCAGCCCGAGCACGGCGATGCGCGGCCGCGCCAGCCCGAAGTCTCGGCGCAGCGCGGCATGGGTGGTGGCGATGACCTTGCGCAGGCCGTCGGCGGTGATCGCGTCGGCAACGTCGCGCAGCGGCAGGTGGGTGGTGGCCAGCGCCACGCGCACGATGTCGTTGGCCAGCATCATCACCACTTCGACGCCGGCCTGGTGGGCCAGCAGTTCGGTGGTGCCGCTGTAGGCGATGCCGCCTGCGTTGATGGCGGCCTTGTGCACCGGGCCGGTGACCACGCCATCGAGCTTGCCATCGGGCTCGCCGCTCAGGCAGGCCCGGCCGGCGCCGAGCAGGGCGTCGATCACTGCTCGCGCGTTGGCGACATCGGGCTGGCCGAAGCGGGAGGGAACGGCGTTGCGGATTTCGCGCAGGCGCAGCTCACCGGGCGCCCGTGCATCGGCGTCCTCGGGCAGCAGCTTCAGCGGCAGGCCGAGCGCGGCGGCGGCGGCGTGCAGGGTGTCCGGGTCAGCGAAGGCCAGCAGCCGGCAATCGTCGCGCGGCTGCTGGGCAAGGCGGATGCACAGTTCCGGGCCGATCCCGGAAGGCTCGCCCGGGACCAGAGCGAGCTGGGGCAGCATGGTTACGGCTGCTGCGGGGTTTCGGCGGTGCCCTCGGCACGGTCGCCGCTGCGGAAGCTGACGTAGGCCTCGCCACGCAGCTCCTGCAGGAAGCGGTTGTATTCCTCTTCCAGCTTGCGGCGGCCGATGGTCTCGCGGACCTGCGCGCGCTTGTTGGCGTCGCCGACGTCGGTCTGGCGGGTACCTACGCGCTGCACGATATGCCAGCCGGCGTCGGTGCGGAACGGCGCGGTGACGCCGCCGTCATCGACGCCCTCGACCTGCCGGCCGAAGTCCGGGCCGAAGGCGTCGGCGGGGAACCAGCCCAGGTCGCCGCCCTGGCCGCGGCTGTTGGCGTCGTCGGACGACTCCTTGGCCACGGCCTGGAAGTCGGCGCCGCCGGCGATGCGCGCGCGCAGGGTCTCGATCTTCGCCTTGGCGGCGGCCTCGTCGACCTGGTCGGTCACGCGCACCAGAATGTGGCGGGCGTGGTACTCGGTGACGGTCTGTGCGGCTGCGCCGTCGCTGTCGCGCACTTCCACCAGCTTCAGCAGCTGGAAGCCGCTGGGGCCGCGGATCGGGCCGAGCACGTCGCCGGCCTTCATCGCCTGGATCTGGCTGGAGAAGGCGTTGGGGATCTCGTCCAGGCTGCGCCAGCCGAGGTCGCCGCCTTCCAGCGCGTTGGGGCTGTCCGAATAGCGCACCGCGGCGGCCTGGAAATCCAGTTCGCCCTTGTCGAGCAGGTTCTTGATGCCCTCGATCTTGCCCTGGCCGGTGCTGATCTGCTCGGCGCTGGCGCCATCGGGCAGGCCGACGAGGATGTGCGCCAGGTGGTACTGCAGGCCGCCGGCGTTCTGCTGCGCCAGCGCGGCGTCGACTTCGCCTTCGCTGACGTTGATGCGGCTCTGCGCGAAGCTCTGGCGCAGACGCTGGGTGAGGATTTCCTCGCGCACCGAGCTGCGGAAGTCCTCGAAGCCGATGCCGTCCTGGGCCAGCCGCTGGCGCAGGCCGTCGACGTCGGTGCCGTTCTGCTGGGCGATGCTGGCGATGGCGTGGTTCAGCTCCTCGCCGCTGACGCGGATGCCGTTGCTTTCGGCGCGGGCGACCTGCAGCTTGACCAGCACCAGGCGTTCGAGCACCTGCCGTTCGAGCACGCTTTCCGGCGGCAGCTGGTGCTCGCGGCCGGCGTACTGGCCCTTGATGTTGTTGATCGCGCGCTGCAGCTCGCTCTGCAGGATCACGTCCTCGTCGACGACGGCGGCGATGCGGTCCAGCGGCTGGGTCTGCTGCGCGTGCACCGGTGCGGACACGGCGGTGAGCGCCAGCAGGGCGGCGAGGACTGCGGGTAGGGTCTTGGTCATGGAATCAGGTTCGGATCGTAGTCGTCGTCGTTCGCCTCGATGTTGCTGGGCGGAACGAGGTACAGGTCGTCGCGGTAGTAGCCGAGAATAGCACGGCGCAAGGTGCGGTCCGTGTCCTGCCCGACCGAGCTCAGGCCCTTGAGCACGAACTCGATCTGGAAGGAGTTGTTCATCTCGCCCTCGCGGTTGCGCACGTAGCGGCGGGCCAGCGCGCGCACCGCCAGGCAGCAGCTGTCCCACTGCACGCCGCCGATGATCTCCAGCGGCTTGTGGTCGTACATCGAGTAGTAGTAGCGGCCGACGAGGCTCCAGCGCGGGTTGACCGGGTACAGGAAGGACAGGTCGGCCTGCTTGAGCTGGTCGGCGCCGGTGCTGGGATTGCGGCGGTAGCGGTAGGCGAGGTTGACCACGCCGTCGTCCGGCATCAGGTAGCGGGCGCGGATGCTGGCCAGGTCTTCCTTGCGGTATTTCGGGTTCCACTGGTAGGTGCTGCCCAGCGTCCAGCGGTCGGTGAGGGCCCAGTTGACGTCGGCCACCCACGCCGACTTGCCCTGCTCGACCACGGCCTCGCGATCGTTCAGGGTGACCCGGGAGTCCTCGAAGTAGGTGATCTGGCCGATGCTGGCCGACAGCTTCTCGCGGCCGTCGGCCTGGCGGATCAGGCGCGTGGTCAGCGCCGCGGTCAGCTGGTTGGCGTCGTTCTGGCGGTCGGCGCCGCTGTAGCGCGAATCGCGGAACAGCTGGCCCCAGCTGAAGGTGAAGGCGCGGGTGTCGAACAGCGGCAGGTCGCCCTGGTCGCGGTAGGGCGTGTTCAGGTAGAACAGGCGCGGTTCCAGCGTGTGCAGGTAGGACTTGCCGTCCAATGTGGTTTCGCGGTCGAAGAACAGGCCCATGTCGAGGCTGGCGATGGGCAGGCTGCGATGGGGGGTGGTGTTGCCGCGCAGTTGTTCGGGCGTGGCGGTGTCCGGGTCGATGCCGGCGGCGGTCAACTGGTCGCGGCGCAGGTCGTCGGCCAGGCCGCGTTCCAGATCGTAGGCGGTGTAGCGCCAGGCCAGGGTCGGGGTGATGTACCACGAGGCGCCGGCCAGCGGCATCGACACGTAGGGCTTGATGTCCAGGCGCGCGCCGCCGTCCATGCGCGAGACGCTGCCGTTGCGCACGTATTCGCCATCGACGATGGACTTGCCGTGCACGTCGCCGTGGCTGAAGCGCACCGCCTCGGCGTAGACGCCGGCCTCGAACCAGCGGCCGAAGCCATCGCCCCAGTTGGCGTACAGCCGCGGCAGGCGGTCGTAGGGCAGGGCGCCTTCGGTCAGGGTGTAGTCGGTCAGCTGCCAGCGGTCGGCCATCAGACCCGCGGTCCAGGTGCGGCCGGTGCCGTACACGCCGACCGTGCTCTTCAGGTTGCTGGAGGTGACGCCGGCCAGGCGGTTGGCGAAATCCTCGACGTAGCGTTCGTCGCTGACCCAGGCCAGGTTGGCGCGGGCCTGCCAGTGGCGGTCGATGTTGTGGTAGCCGCGGAACTCGACCTTGCCGCGGTCGCGGTCGCGCAGTTCGTCGTTCGGCATCCACAAGGTGTCCAGCTGGCCCTTGCCGCCGCCATAGAGGTAGCGGAACTCGTTTTCCAGCAGCACGCCGCGCTGGCTCATCCAGCGCGGGGTCAGCGTGTCGTCGTAGTTCGGCGCCAGGTTGAAGTAGATCGGCTGCGCGTAGTCGAAGCCGTTGCGCCCGGACAGGCTCAGCTTGGGGTAGAGCAGGCCGGTCATGCGCCGGTCGTCGATCGGGAACTTGAACCACGGCATGTACATCACCGGCAGCTTGCCGATGCGCAGCACCGCGTTGCGGGCGGTGCCGAAGCCCTCGTCGTTGTCCACCTCGATCTGTGGCGCGGACAGCTTCCACACCGGCTGCGACGGGTCGCAGGTGGTGTAGGTGGAGTGATGCATCTGCCCGATCGAGCCCTGCAGGTCGATCGAATCGGCGCTGCCGTTGCCGCGCCGGGACACCAGCTGGTAGCGGATGTCGCTGATCTTGTGGCTGTCGGTTTCCTGGTTGCCCTCGGCGCGCTGGGCGGTCAGCCGGATCGACGAGTCGGAATAGCGCACGTTGCCGTCGGCGATGTAGTTGCCGGTCTCGGTGTCCAGGCGCAGGTTGTCGGTGCCCATGAACTGGTCGCCGCGCTTGAGCGCGACGTTGCCGCCATATTGCGGCACGGTGCTGGTGCCGGAGAGCTGGTCGCCCTCGATGTCGGTGGGCAGGGTGTCGCGGATGGCGGCGGCGTTCGGGTCGGCCGAGGGAGCGTCGTCGAATGCCGGGAGGGTGTCGGTGGCCGGGCACAGGTTCCAGTTCACCGGCTTTTCATCGGCAAGGGCCGGCAGGCAGATGGCGATGCCCAGGGGCAGGGGGAGCAGGCGAAGGGCTCGGCGCACGCGGTTCGGATTCGGGGGAAAACGGCCGCTAGCTTGCCGTATCGACTGCATGGGGGCAATGAAGGGGGCGGCCGGGGTTCATGCCGCCGTCACCCGTCCAGCAGCGCCTGCACGTGGGCCACGCTGCATTCGCGCAGGGCCTGCAGGTCGTAGCCGCCTTCGAGCATCGACACCATGCGGCCGCCGGCATGGCGCGTGGCGAGGGCGGCCAGTTCGCCGCTGAGCCAGCCGAAATCCTCGGCTTCCAGCATCAGGTCGGCCTGCGGGTCGCGCATGTGGCCGTCGAAACCGGCCGAGACGAGCAGCAGCTGCGGGCCAAAGGCGTCGAGCTGCGGCAGCAGCTCGTCGGCCCAGGTGTTGCGGAAGCGGAAGCCGCCGCTGCCTGGCGGCAGCAGGATGTTGCGGATGTTGCCGGTGCCGCGCTCGCGCATGTTGCCCGACTGCGGGAACAGCCCGGACTGGTGGGTGCTGCAGTAGGCCACGCGCGGGTCGTCCAGGAAGATCGCCTGCGTGCCGTTGCCGTGGTGGACGTCGAAATCGACGATGGCCACGCGTTCCAGACCATGCGCGTCGAGGGCATGGGCCGCGGCCACGGCGATGTTGTTGAACAGGCAGAAGCCCATCGCGGTGTCGGCGGTGGCGTGGTGGCCGGGCGGGCGCACCGCGCAGAACGTGCGGCGGTCGGGGCCGTCCATCACCGCCGACACCGCCGCCACGCCGGCGCCGGCGGCATGCAGCGCGGCGCTGGCCGAGCCGGGCGAGGTGAAGGTGTCCAGGTCGATGCGCCGCAGCGGTTCGGCCTGCGGCCGCAGCAGGTCGTCGATCAGCGCCCGGTCGTGCACGCGCGCCAGCTCGCCGAGCTTGACCGGCGGCGCTTCGCGCCAGTCGAGCCGGTCGGGGAAGGCCTCGCGCAGGGCGTCGAGCACCACCCGCAGCCGCTCGGGCGACTCGGGGTGGTCGATGCCGGGGTCATGGCCGAGGCAGGCCGCGTGGGTGAAGACGAGCATGCCCGGCACTGTAACCGACCGCCATGCCCCGTAGCTGCCGGCCTTGGCCGGCAGGAAAATGCCAAAGGGGGAGGTGCCGATGGGGCAAGCCGCGTCGCTACGGGTGGGTGCCGACCGTTGGTCGGCACAATCAATCGGTTTGCGGCAAGGCCATACGGCGCTGCGCGCCGCCGCCGCGACCAACGGTTGGGCGCTATATGGTAGAGCGCGTCAGCCGTGCCGGCGCTGGTGGTTCCAGGTCACCTCGCCGTGGCCGCCGGCGCGGGCCAGCACGCGGGCCAGCACGAACAGCAGGTCGGACAGGCGGTTGAGGTAGCGCACCGCCTCGTCGCGCACCGCCTCGACGCGGGCCAGCGCCACCGTCTCGCGCTCGGCGCGGCGCACGATGGTGCGCGCCAGGTGGCAGCGCGCGGCGCCCTCGCCGCCGGCCGGCAGGATGAACTCCTTCAGCGGCGGCAGGTCGTCGTTCCAGCGGTCCAGGTGCTGCTCCAGCGCGTCGATGTCGGCGGCCTGGATGGCGGCGTGGCCGGGGATGCACAGCTCGCCGCCGAGGTCGAACAACTGGTGCTGGATCGTGGTCAGCAATGCACGCACGTCCTCGGGCAGCTCCACCGCCAGCAGCACGCCGATGGCCGAGTTGGCCTCGTCCACCGTGCCGTAGGCGTTGACCCGGGCCGAATCCTTGCCGGTACGGCTGCCGTCGCCCAGCCCGGTGCTGCCGTCGTCGCCGGTGCGGGTGTAGATCTTCGAGAGGCGATTGCCCATGAGCGGGAGCCGTCAGTGGGCGATGCGGCCGCTGGCCGACTGGCGGCCGAAGGCTTCCACGGCAACCTGCACCAGTGCCGCGGCGCCGGTGTAGATGACGGCGGTGCGCAGGTAGGGCAGCAGCCAGTCGCCGTAGTTCTTGGCCCAGCCGGCGAAGGTCGGTTCGGCGACCACGCTGCTGGTCCAGTAGAAGCCGCCCTGCGCGAACAGGTGGCACACGGCCACGGCAACCACCAAGGTGGCGGCGAACAGGCCCAGCGCACGCCAGCTCGCGCCCTTGTACCAGCGGCGCAGCAGCATGCCGCCGGCCCACATCGCGAAGTAGGCCGGCACCAGCGCCCAGTAGCCGGAGGAGACACAGTAATGGCCCCAGAAATTCTGGCCCTGGCCGCTGATCACCGCCCAGTCGATGGCCACCGCCAGCGCCATCAGCAGCGGAAAGGCCCAGCGGGTCCAGCCGCGCAGGTAGAAGCCGCCGATGAAGAACACCGCCCACGACGCATCCGGGATCGGCGCGAAATGGTTGATGCGGGTGCCGGCCATCAACAGCACGAGCAGGCAAAGGACGAAGGTGCGTTGGACGTTGGCGGTCATGGCGGTGGTGGCTCCCTGGATTCAGGCGGCCATTCTAGCCAATCGGCGGGGAGCGGACAGGTGGCGCCGGCAACCGCAGCGTGTGCCTGCGGATGCGCTCCCCGCCGGTATCATGGCGGCCATGAGTGACCTGCATGATGTGGTGATCGTCGGTGGCGGGCTGGTCGGTGCCAGCCTGGCCATCGCGCTGGACCGGCTGGGGCTGGACGTGGGGCTGGTGGAAGCCAGCCCGGCCGGCGGCCTGCCGGCGGTGTTCGACCAGCGCAACCTCAGTTTCGCCGCGGCCACGGTCAACGCGCTTACCGCGCTGGGCGTGATGCAGCGACTGGAAGGGGCGCCCGGCCCGATCCGCCGCATCCACGTCAGCCGCGCCGGCGATTTCGGCCGGGTGCTGATGCAGGCCGACGACTACGGCCGCGAGGCCTTCGGCCAGGTGGTGGTGGCGCGTGATTTCGGCCATGCGCTGGAAGCCCGGCTCGGCGAACTGCAGCACCTCACCCGCTACCGCCCGGCGACGTTCGTGGCGCTGGGCGATTGCGCGGACGGCCGCCGCGAGGTGGTGATTGCCGACGCGGCCGGCGAACGCCGGCTGCGCGCGCGGCTGGTGGTCGGCGCCGACGGCACCCGCAGCGCGGTGCGGCAGGCGCTGGGCATCGCCACGCATGAACACGACTACCTGCAGACCCTGTTCGTGGCGCGGCTGCGTCCGGCCCGGGCGCCGGATGGCACCGCCTACGAACGTTTCACCGACACCGGCCCGACCGCGCTGCTGCCGCGCGGCGACCGCCACTACGGCGTGGTGCATGGCGTGGCCCGCGACGAGGCCGAGGCGGTGTTGGCGCTGGACGATGCGGCATGGCTGGCGCGCCTGCAGGGCGTGGCCGGCTGGCGCGCCGGGCGGTTGCTGGAGAGCGGCCCGCGCAGCGCCTACCCGTTGGTGCAGGTGCTGGCGCAGCGGCTGGTGGGCGAGCGCGCACTGCTGCTGGGCAATGCCGCGCAGACCATCCACCCGCTCGGCGCGCAGGGTTTCAACCTCGGCCTGCGCGATGCGCTGACCCTGGCCGAACTGATCGGCGATGCGGCGCAGGACCCCGGCGCCGATGCGCTGTTGCAGGCCTATGTGCAGCGCCGCGGCCCCGACCGCGAGCAGACGCTGGCGTTCTCCGATGGGCTGGCGCGGCTGACCGGCAATCCCTCGCCGCTGCTGCGGCCGCTGCGCAGCCTCGGCCTGCTGGCCGCAGCGCAGGCCGCGCCGCTGCAGTCCTTCCTGGTCGGCGGGGCGATGGGGTTCCGCGGGCAGGTGCCCGAACTGTGCAGGAGCCAGGCGCAATGAGCCGTCGTGGAATGCTGGATGCGGTGGTGGTCGGTGGTGGCGTGGTCGGCACCGCCTGCGCGTTGGCGCTGGCGCGGGAAGGCCTGCAGGTGGCGCTGGTGGAAGGGCGCGAGCCGGCGCCGTGGTCGGCGCAGAAGCCGGACCTGCGCGTATTCGCCTTCGCCCACGACAATGCCGCGCTGCTGGAGGCGCTGGGCGTGTGGCCGCAGGTCGCGCAGGCGCGGGCACGGCCCTACCTGCGCATGCGGGTGTGGGACGCGGCCGGTGGCGGCGAGCTGGCGTTCGACGCCGACACCCTGGGCCGGCGCGAGCTGGGCTGGATCGTCGAGAACGGGTTGCTGGTTGACCGCCTGTGGGCGGCGCTGGTACCTGCCGGCGTGCAGGTGCTGTGCCCGGCGCGGGTGGAGGAAATGGAACAGGACGCGCGCGGCGTGCGCCTGCGGCTGGACGACGGCCGCCGCATCGAAGCGGCCGTGGCCATCGCCGCCGATGGCGGCGAATCCACCCTGCGCATGCTGGCCGGGCTGGAGGTCGCGCGCCACGACTACGGCCAGCGCGGCGTGGTCGGCTACGTCGAAAGCGAACGGCCGAACGAGGACACCGCGTGGCAGCGCTTCCTCGACACCGGTCCGTTGGCGGTGCTGCCATTCGACCGGCATCGCAGCTCCATCGTCTGGACCCTGCCCGACGCCGAGGCCGAGCGCGTGCTGGCGCTGGATGACGAAGCCTTCGGCCGCGAGCTGACCAACGCCTTCGCCGGCCGCCTCGGCGCGATGCGTCCGGTGTCGCCGCGTGCGGCGTTCCCGCTGCGCCGGCAGCTGGCGAAGGATTACCTCGCCGGCCGCGTGCTGGTGCTGGGCGATGCCGCGCACGTGGTGCACCCGCTGGCCGGGCAGGGCGTCAACCTCGGCCTGCGCGACGTCGCCGCGCTGCGCGCGCTGCTGCGCGATGCGCTGCAACGGCGCGTGGACTGGACCGCGCCGCACCGCCTGCGGCGCTGGGCGCGCAGCCGCCGCAGCGAGAACACGGTGGCCGCCTACGGCTTCGACGCAATCAACAAGCTGTTTTCCAACGACGAGATGCACCTGACCCTGGCGCGCGGCGCGCTGCTGGGGCTGGCCGGGCGCATGCCGCCGCTGCTGTCGCTGTTCTGGAAGCGCGCCTCGGGGGTGTGACTGGCCGTAGGAGCGCACCTTGGTGCGCGATGGGGCTGTCATGCAGATCTCTCTGCAACAGCCCACACATCCATGTGCGGGGATTCAAAGGGGAAAGCTTCATCGCGCACCAAGGTGCGCTCCTACCGGTTCAATGCACCAACCAGCCGGCCAGTTGCTCGCGCGCCAGCTTGCCGCGCCGTGCGGTATCGAGTGAATCGAATTCGTCGGCCAGCGCCGGGTTGGCCTGCGCTTCGTCGCGGCCGATGAAGCCGTCGCCATCGACGTCGAGTGCGTCGAAGTCGATGTGGTAATTGCCGACCACGCTGTCCGGCTGGATCGAACGCACCACCACCGCGGCCTGTCCCGGTTCGGCCGGCAGCTGCGCCTGGTGGGTGACCGCGCCGCTGGCCAGCGGCTGTTCGCGCACGGCCACCGGCACCTGTACCAGCGGCGAACTGACGGCCTGTGCGGCGCAGTCGTTCCACGGCAGGGCGGCAAGGGCAAGCAGCAGGGCGGGGCGGATGATGTTCATGGCACGGTTCGCGGGTGGAAAGGGTGCGCCACGATGGTAGCCAGCACTGGCTGAACGTGCAGGTTCAGCCAGGGATGAAGGGGAAGACCAGCTTCAGCAGCCCCTTCAGCCCGCCTTCGACGGTGGAGCCGACCGCCTTGGCGCCGAGGCTGTTGAGCGCGCCGCGCACGTCGTCCCAGCGCAGCTGGGTGACGTCCTTCTTCAGCAGGTCGGCCACCTCCTGCGAGGCAGGGGCCAGCTTCTTCAATGCCGCCATCGTCGCCTGCGGGTCCGGTTGCAGGTAGCCCCAGCGCTCGGCGATCTTCAGCAGCGTGTCGAAACGCACCGCCACCACCTCGCGGTTGCGCTCGTACACCGGCAGCGCGCCCACCTCGAGGATGGCCTGCTCGAAACGCTGCGCGTCGTCGGGGTGCTCGATGCGGATGGCGAGGAAGCCTTCCCTGCGGCTGCGCTCGCTCACGTGCTTGGCCCCCGAGCGCAGGTTGGCCTCGGTCAGCACGGTGGCGGCGATGCGTCGCAGGGCGGCCTCGCCGTCCTCGGGCACCAGTGCGCGCCAGCGGGCGTAGCCGTCGCGGCGCAGGCCCTTGACCTTGGCCGGCGTTACCCGCAGCTGCAGCGCCACCGCGGCGTTGGAGGCGCCACGGTCGATGGCGCCGTCGCGTTCGAGCAGCACGAAGATCAGCAGCTCCAGGTCGCGCTTGGTCAGCGACTGGAAGCCCTGCAGCAGGGTCAGGCGCAGGAATTCGTTGCCGAAGCCGGCCGGGTCATTCAGTTCGATGGCGTGCATGCATGTCCTCCGGTGGAGTGCAGCATGCCCGATCGCCGTTTCACGGAACGAGACGGCAGGCGCTCACTGGCCGGCGGTGGGGCGCTGCCCGTATTCACGCCCGGGACGGTCGGCGCGGAAGGTCTCGACCGCGCCGCGGTCCTGCAGGGTCACGAACACCTGCCGCCCGTCGTCGCCGCCGAAGGCGACGTTGGTCGGCTTGCGGCCGGTGAGCGGTACCTCGCGCAGCAGCTCGCCGGCGGGCGAGACGATGGCGACCACGCCGGCGCCGTAGCGGGCGATGTAGAGGTTGCCGTCGGCGTCGCAGCGCATGCCGTCCAGACCGTGGTCGTCGAAGCGGATCAGCAGGCGCTTGTTCGACAGCGCGCCGGCTTCGTCGCGGTCGTACACCCACACGTTGCGCTGCACGCTCTCGTTGACGTACAGGCGGCGGCCATCCGGGCTGACCTCGACGCCGTTGGTGGTGCCCATGCCCGATTCGAGCCGGTGCGCGCCGCCGTCACGGTCGATGCGCCACAGCTGGCCGTTGTCGGGGTTGGCCCAGTCCGGGTCGCTGGCGTAGAGCGTGCCGTCCGGCGCCAGCGCGATGTCGTTGGGCTGGTGCGCGCCGGGCAGGTGCGCGAATACCGAGATGGCGCGGGTGGCCGGGTCGATGCGCAGGATGGCGTGGCCGGCGTAGTCGGCGACGAACATCGCACCATCGGCGGCGAAGCGGATGCCGTTGCCGACGCTGCCTTCGGGCAGGGTGACGAACAGTTCGGCCTTGCCGTGCTCATCGACGCGGCCGATGGTGCCGTCCTTGCCGAGGCTGACCACGTACAGCGCGCCGTCCGGGCCGGTGGCCGGGCCTTCGATGCCGGCGGTGAAGGTGCCGTCGCCGACGTGGTCACGGGCGATGAAATCGGTCGCGGTGGTGGCGCAGCCGCACAGGGCGAGGCACAGCGCGGCGGCGGCATGGCGCAGGACGTGGCGGGCGATGGCGGCAGTCTCCGGGTGGGGAGTTGCCGAGTGTGCCAGAGCCATGCTGGGGACGTGGCCGGTGGTTGCGCGGGCAACAACGTGTCCCCGTAGATGCGGGGCTTGCCTCGCATGAAGCATTGCCGGGAAGGCCACGGTGCGGGGCAAGCCCCGCACCTGCGCGGTGTGGTTCAACCGCGCGCTGGCGTGGCCAGCACGGTGATTTCCTCACGGTCGTGGTACAGCTGCTTGGCGCGGATCGTCAGTGGCTTGCCGGCCTGCGCGGCGAACAGCTCCAGGCACAGGCGGGTTTCGTCCCAGCGCTTCTTCATCGGCAGCTTGAGGTTGAAGATCGCGTGCCGGCACCAGCCCTCGCGCAGCCACGTCGCCATGCGTTCGGCCACGCGCCGCGGTTGTTCGACCATGTCGCAGACCATCCAGTCCAGCGGTGCTTCCGGCTGCCAGTGGAAGCCGTCGGCGCGCAGGTGTTCGACCAGCCCGGTGTCGAGCACGTGCTGGCGCAGTGGGCCGTTGTCGATGCTGCTCACGTGCAGGTGCTGGCGGGTCAGCACCCAAGTCCAGCCGCCGGGCGCGGCGCCGAGGTCGGCCGCGCGCATGCCGGGCTTGACCAGCGCCTCGCGTTCGTCGGGCGCGAGCAGGGTCAGCAGCGCTTCGTCCAGTTTCAGTGCCGAGCGCGAGGGGGCGTCGGGCAGCAGCTTCAGGCGCGGGATGCCCAGCGGCCACGGCGCGCTGTCGCGGGTGTCGGCGGTGGCGAGGAAGGCGTGGGTGCCATCGACGAACACCACGTGCAGGCGCGGGAACTTGCTGTTGTCCTTGTCGGTGAGCAGCCCGGCCTTGCGCAGCGCCGGGCGCAGCGCGTTGCCGAAGCTGCGTGCCAACCCGGCCAGCGGCTTGCCGGCGTCCGAATCGGGGTGCTCCACCCACAGGTCGCCGAAACGCGGCTGGCCTTGCAGGGCGGCGAGGATCGGGCTGATGCGGTCGGCTGGGTCCAGCTGCGGCAGCTCGGCCAGCAGGCGCAGTTTCTGCCGGGCGAAGATAAGTTCGCGCCACGGCAGCCTGCGGTCGAGCGTGGCGGCGTCATCGCTGGCGAACACCACGTAGCCGTCGTTGCGTTGCGTGCGCGCATAGCCGGCGATGCCGGCATGGGCGGCGCGTTCGGTCAGTTCGGCGGCCAGTTCCGGCTCGAAGCCTTGGCGGCAGTAGCAGAGCAGGCCGGTCATGGTGGTTCCTTGGATGTTGGGCGAAGCGAAGAGCATCCCTTCTCCCTGCGGGAGAAGGTGCCCGAAGGGCGGATGAGGGGCGAGCGGAGTCCATGACGTTTGAACTATCTGGACTCCATCGCCCCTCACCCCAACCCCTCTCTCGATGGGAGAGGGGCTTTGAAATTCAATACCGCGCGCCGTCGCTCTGGCCGTAGCGGTGCAGCACCGCGCGGGCGGCGTCGCGGTGCAGGCCCTGCACCACGTCGATGCCGCGCCGGTTCAGTTCGCCGACCCAGTCGGCCGGCAGCGGGCCTTCGTCGAACGCGGTCAGCTCTTCCACGTCGGCGGCGCTGGCACCGATCAGCAGGCGGTCGATGCCGGCCCAGATCGTCGCGCCGAAGCACTGGCAGCAGGGCTGCGAGGAGGTGGCCAGGGTCACCGGCGACAGTGCGTCGTTCAGGCGCGGGCTCTGCAGCCGCTGCTGGGCCAGCATGTAGGCCATGTTCTCGGCGTGCGCCAGCGAGGTGCAGTGCGGCACCACGCGGTTGACCGCCGCGGCGATGATGCGGTCGTCGGGGCCGAACACCACCGCGCCGAACGGGCCGCCGGTTTCCGCCTCGACGTTCAGCCGCGACAGCTCGATCGCCAGCGCGACCTTGGCCTCGTCGCCCGGGTATGCACGCCGGGTATCGACCACTTCGTGGATCCAGGCCGGCAGGGTGAGGTGGACTTGGGCGTAGAGCATGGCGTTCCGTGGGTCAGGGGGACGGAGATGCACCAGGGTGCGTTCCTGTGGAGCATTGGCGGTAGGTCGGGTGTACGCCCCCGACGTCCCGGGAAAGCGTGCGTCGGGGGCGTGACCTCGACCTACGGGTCAGCTGGCCCAGGTGTCGCGCAGGGTCACGCTGCGGTTGAACACCGGCTTTTCGGCCGTGTGGTCGCGGCGGTCGGCGACGAAGTAGCCGGTGCGCTCGAACTGGAACGACTGCTCCGGCACGGCGCTGGCCGCGGCCGGTTCGACGTAGCCGGTGACGACGGTGCGCGATTCCGGGTTCAGGTAGTCGCGGTAGGTCTTGCCTTCGGATTCGTCGTCCGGGTTTTCCACCGAGAACAGGCGGTCGTACAGGCGGATTTCCGCCGCCACCGCGTGCCTGGCGCTGACCCAGTGGATGGTGCCCTTGACCTTGCGGTTGGCGCCTTCCATGCCGGGGCGCGATTCCGGGTCGAGCCAGCCGCGCAGTTCGACGATCTCGCCGGCGGCGTTCTTCACCACTTCGTCGACGCGGGCGATGCCGGCCCCGCGCAGGCGCACTTCGCCGCCCGGTACCAGCCGCTTCCAGCCCTTGGGCGGCACTTCGGCGAAGTCCTCGCGCTCGATCCACAGTTCGCGCGAGAACGGCACCTGCCGTTCGCCGAAGGCTTCGTCCTTCGGGTGGTTGCTGAAGGCCAGCATTTCCTCGTGGCCTTCCGGCAGGTTGGCCAGCACGAACTTCAACGGCGCGACCACCGCCATCCGCCGCGGCGCGGCGCTGTCCAGGTCCTCGCGCAGCGCGCCTTCCAGCACGCTGAAGTCGATCAGCGAGTTCTGCTTGGAGATGCCCACGCGCTCGGCGAACAAACGCATCGCCGCCGGGGTGTAGCCGCGCCGGCGCAGGCCCTGCAGGGTCGGCATGCGCGGGTCGTCCCAACCGTCCACCAGTTGCTCGGTGACCAGCGCCATCAGCTTGCGCTTGCTCATCACCGTGTAGTTGATGTTCAGCCGCGAGAACTCGATCTGGCGCGGCTTGGCCGCCTCGCGCGGCAGGCCCTTGTCGGCCAGCGGCTGGGTCAGCGCGTCGTCGTGGGCGAAGTCGACGTTGTCCACGCACCAGTCGTACAGCGGGCGGTGGTCCTCGAACTCCAGCGTGCACAGCGAGTGGGTGATGCCTTCCAGCGAATCGCCCAGCGCGTGAGCGTAGTCGTACATCGGGTAGATCGGCCAGGCGTTGCCGGTGTTCTGGTGCTCGACGTGCTTGATCCGGTAGATCGCCGGGTCACGCAGGTTGATGTTGCCGCTGGCCATGTCGATCTTCGCGCGCAGGGTGCGGGCGCCGTCGGGGAACTCGCCGGCGCGCATGCGCCGGAACAGGTCCAGGTTCTCCTCGACGCTGCGCTCGCGCCACGGCGAGGGGCGGCCCGGCTCGGTCAGGGTGCCACGGTAGGCGCGCACTTCCTCGGCCGACAGGTCGCAGACGTAGGCCTTGCCGTCGCGGATCAGCTTCTCGGCGCCGAGGTAATAGGCCTCGAAGTAGTCCGAGGCGTGGCGCAGCTCGTTCCACGCAAAGCCCAGCCAGCGCACGTCGTCCTGGATCGCGGCCACGTATTCCGGGTCCTCGCGGGCCGGGTTGGTGTCGTCGAAGCGCAGGTTGCAGACGCCGCCGAACTCGCCGGCGATGCCGAAGTTCAGGCAGATCGACTTGGCATGGCCGATGTGCAGGTAGCCGTTCGGTTCGGGCGGGAAGCGGGTCTTGATCGCGGTGTGCTTGCCGCTGGCCAGGTCGTCGCGGACGATCTGGCGGATGAAGTCCCGCTTTTCGACGGCAGCAGGCGTGTTCTCGGACATGGGGGCGAGGTACAGGGAATGACAACCCCGAAGTTTAGCCGAGCCGGCCGCCGGTGCGGCGCTATGCTGGGAACCCCCCATCCGCAGGCTGCGCCCATGAATCGTCCGGTATTGGTGATCGGCAACAAGAACTACTCGTCCTGGTCGTTGCGGCCGTGGTTGCTGCTGCGGCATTTCGGCGTGGATTTCGAGGAAATCCGATTGCTGCTGGACACCCCCGGCTTCGCCACCGAGGTGCTGCGCCATTCACCCACCGGCAAGGTACCGGCACTGCATGACGGCGAGGTGGCGGTCTGGGATTCGCTGGCGATCTGCGAATACGCCAACGAGCGCTGGCTGGACGGGCGTGGCTGGCCGGCCGACCTGCGGCAGCGGGCGCTGGCCCGCGCGGCCGCGGCGGAAATGCATTCGGGCTTCACCGCGCTGCGCACGCAACTGCCGATGAACAGCCGCCGCCGCCCCGACGGCTACCGCTGGGACGCCGCTGCGCAGCACGACATCGACCGGGTACAGGCGCTGTGGCGCCAGCTGCGCCGCGACCACGGCGCCGGCGGTGACTTCCTGTTCGGCCGGTTCGGCATCGTCGATGCGATGTTCGCGCCGGTGGCGGTCCGCTTCGACGGCTACGGCGTGGCCGTGGACGACACCGCCGCCGCCTACCTGCAGGCGCTGTTCGCGCTGCCGGCCATGCACGAGTGGCGGCAGGCGGCGGCGCAGGAAAGCGAGCACGTCGCCGCCACCGACGCCCTGAGCCGGCCGCTCTGATCCCACCGGAGAACCCCCATGCAACTGGTCTACCAGGCGGAAAACCTGTTCGACGCGCACCTGGTCAAGCATGCGCTGGAAAACGCCGGCATCCCGGCCTTCGTGCTCGGCGAATCGCTGCTGGGCGCCGGCGGCGAGCTGCCGTTGTTCGGCCTGCTGCGGGTCTGCGTGCCCGACAGCGCCAAGGCCGAAGCCGACGCGATCGTGGCCGCGCTGGCCTTGGGCGAGGGCGCCGGCGCCCCCATCCTCGATGACGACGAAACGCCGGGCTTGCTGCCGGCCTGAAACGAGGAGATAAGCATGTTGGGAATCGGCGCGTTCAAGCAGCGCCTGCCGCGGCCGGAAGAAGCGCTGCCGGGGCGGGACACGCCGCTGCCGTTGCACAACGTGCACCACGTCAATGGCCAGCCGCTGCGCGGCGATTTCGCCGGGCTGGAGGTGCTGGACGTGGGCATGGGCTGTTTCTGGGGCGCCGAGCGCAAGTTCTGGCAGTTGCCGGGCGTGGTCAGCACCGCGGTCGGCTACCAGGGCGGCCTCACCCCCAACCCGACCTACGAGGAAGCCTGCTCCGGGCTGACCGGCCATGCCGAGGTGGTGCGGGTGGTGTTCGACCCGGCGCGGGTATCGCTGGAGACGGTGCTGCGCACGTTCTGGGAGAACCACGACCCCACCCAGGGCATGCGCCAGGGCAACGACGCCGGTACCCAGTATCGCTCGGCGCTCTACTGCCACACGCAGGCGCAGTACGACGCGGCCATTGCCAGCCGCGAGGCCTACCAGCGGCAGCTGCATGCCGCCGGCTACGGCGATATCACCACCGAAATCGTGTTTCCCTCGCCGCCGTTTCATTACGCCGAGGACTACCACCAGCAGTATCTGGCGAAGAACCCGAACGGCTATTGCGGCATCGGCGGCACCGGGGTGAGCTGCCCGGTGGGGCTGGGGCAGCAGCCGTAGGTCGGGGTTATATCCCCGACGTTCCGCGCAATGAATGCCGGGGGCGTAGCCCCGACTTACCCATCGAAGCCGACGGGTAGTGCCGGCCAGCGGCCGGCACTACTCAGGCCAACGCCTCGGCGATGCGCGCGCGCAGGGTCTGCAGGTCCTTGGCGAAGGCGTCGATGCCGGTGGCCAGCTTCTCGGTCGCCATCGGGTCGGCGGCCATGTCGGCGTCGAAGCGGGCTTCGTCGATCGGCGTCGCATCCACCGCCTCGGCGGCGCCGGCCACCAGCTTGCGCGGCAGTTCGCCGAAGTCGGCGTCGAGCTTTTCCAGCAGGTCCGGCGAGATGGTCAGGCGGTCGCAGCCGGCCAGTGCCTCGATCTGCGCGGTGGAGCGGAACGAGGCGCCCATCACCACCGTCGGCGAGCCACGACGCTTGAACTCGGCATACACGCCGCGCACGAACTTCACGCCGGGGTCTTCGTCGATGTTGGCCGGCGTCTGGCCATTGGCGACATACCAGTCGAGGATGCGGCCGACGAACGGCGAGATCAGGAACGCGCCGGCTTCCGAGCAGGCCAGGGCCTGGGTCGGGTTGAAGATCAGGGTCAGGTTGCAGTCGATGCCCTCGGCCTGCAGCACGCGGGCGGCCTCCACGCCGGCCCAGGTGGCGGCGATCTTGATCAGTACCTTGCCGCGCGGCACGCCGGCCGCCTCATACATGGCGATGAACTGGCGCGCCTTGGCGATGGTGGCGGCGGTGTCGTGGGCCTGGTCGGCATCGACCTCGGTGGACACGCGGCCGGGCACCAGTTCGGCCAGCATCGTGCCCACGCCCACGGTCAGGCGGTCGACCACGGCCTTGGCGACCTCCTGCCTGTCACCACTCTGGACGCGGCCCCATTCCAGCTCGCGCGCGGTCAGGTCGGCATAGACCGGCAGGTCGAGCGCTTTCTTCACCAACGTCGGGTTGGTGGTGCAATCGACCGGACGCAGGCGCTTGATGGCGTCGTAGTCACCGGTGTCGGCGACGACGACGGACAGTTCACGCAGCTGGGCAAGCTTGGAGGAGGGCATGGCGTTGTTCCTGTTGGGGCTGGCGCGGCGCGCTCAGCGGTTGAATTCACCGGCGGCTTCGGGCTGGTAGTGCACGGCGGTCACGCGCAGGCGCAACTGGCGGCCGCCGGGGGCGGTCCAGTCGATGGTCTGGCCCACGGACAGGCCGAGCAGCGCGCTGCCGACCGGCGCCAGCACCGAGACGTGGCCCTTGTCGAAATCCGCTTCCTGCGGGTAGACCAGGGTCAGTGAGTGCTTTTCATCGTGCAGCTCGTCGACGCATTCCACGCGCGAGTGCATGGTGACGATGCCGGTGGGGATCTCCTCCGGCGGCAGCACCTGCGCGCGTTCCAGCTCCTGCGAGAGGGCGACGGCGGCCGGGTGCCGGCTCAGGGCGGGGGAATCGAGCATGGCCTCGAGGCGGGCCAGGTCACGACTGGAGACGATGATCGACGGCGGCAGACCGCTGTTGGTCGGCATGGGAAAACTCCTGCAGTGTGTGAAAGGCATGCAAAAAGCGGCGCCGAACCGGCACCGCCCGGGGCCTATTGTGAGGGCAACGAAAGACGGATGCGAGCCACCCCGATCATGGGGGCGGCATGGCCCGGTTGCAATGCGGTGGGCGGGCGCTCCAGCGGGAAACGCGGGAGCGGTTATGCGGCCAGCAAGTCTGGCGGCAGGTCCCTGAACAACGGCGCCAACTGCAGCAGGAAGTCGCCCATCGCCGAGCTGCGGCGCCACGCCATCGCGATGCGGCGGCTGGGCGCGTCGGCGCCGTCGAAGCCGAGCAGGTGGATGTTTTCCGAGCGCGCCACCGGCGGTTTCACCGCCAGCATCGGCAGCAGGGTGACGCCGACGTTGGCCGCCACCATCTGCCGCAGGGTTTCCAGGCTGGTGGCCTGGAACTCGGATTTCTCCGCGGCCCCGGCCATGTGGCACACGTCCAGCGCCTGGTCGCGCAGGCAGTGGCCGTCCTGCAGCAGCAGCAGGCGCTGGTCGCCGAGATCGGCCAGGGTGAGGTGGGTGCGGGCCGTCAACGGGTGGCCTTCGGGCGCGGCCAGCACGAACGGTTCCTCGAACAGGAACTCGACGTGCAGCTGCTCGTCGTTGATCGGCAGCGCCAGCAGGGCGGCGTCGAGCTGGCCGTTGCGCAGCTGCGCCAGCAGCACGTCGCTCTTTTCCTCGACCAGCAGCAGTTCCAGCTGCGGGAAGCGCTCGCGGATGGTGGGTATCACGTGCGGCAGCAGGTAGGGGCCGAGCGTGGGGAAGATGCCCAGCCGCACCGTGCCGGCCTCGGGGTCGCGGCTGCGGCGCGCGGCCTCCTTCATCTGCTCGACCTCGGCGACGATGCCGCGCGCGCGCATCGCCGCCTCGCGCCCGGCCGGGGTCAGCATCACCTTGCGCGGCGCGCGTTCGACCAGTGGCACGCCCAGCTCTTCCTCCAGTTTCTTGATCTGGGTGGACAGCGTGGGCTGGCTGACGAAGCAGGCGGCCGCGGCACGGCCGAAGTGCCGGTGCTCGGCCAGTGCCACCAGGTATTTGAGGTCACGCAGGTTCATTTCGACGGCCTCGGAAGGGGGGCAGATTTCCTCCCTTCTCCCTGCGGGAGAAGGTGCCCGAAGGGCGGATGAGGGGCGAGCGGAATCCATGATGTTTGAACCATCGAGACTCCGTTCGCTCCTCACCCCAACCCCCGCTTCGCGCCCCGGCCCTTGCGCTGGCGCAAGGGCGTTCGAGGGACAGCGAACCGGTGGTTCGCAAGCTGCCCCTCTCACCCCGGCGGGAGAGGGGCATCAAGCATCAAGCATCAAGCAGTTTCGGCCACGGCCACCACCGGCTGCGGCGCCGAGGTGCGGATCAGGTGGTCGAAGGCGCTGAGCGCGGCGGTGGAGCCGGCGCCCATCGCGATGATGATCTGCTTGTACGGCACCGTGGTGCAGTCGCCGGCGGCGAACACGCCCGGCACGTTGGTCTGGCCGCGCTCGTCGATGACGATCTCGCCGCGGTTGCTCAGCTCCACCGTGCCGCGCAGCCACTCGGTGTTCGGCAGCAGGCCGATCTGCACGAAGATGCCTTCCAGCTCCACCCGGTGCGAGTCGCCGCCGACGCGGTCGGTATAGACCAGCCCGGTCACCTTCTGGCCGTCGCCGAGCACCTCGGTGGTCTGCGCGTTGAGGATCACGGTCACGTTCGGCAGGCTGTGCAGCTTGGCCTGCAGCACCTGGTCGGCGCGCAGCTTGCCGTCGAACTCGAACACGGTGACGTGGCTGACGATGCCGGCCAGATCGATGGCCGCCTCGACGCCGGAGTTGCCGCCGCCGATCACCGCCACGCGCTTGCCCTTGAACAGCGGGCCGTCGCAGTGCGGGCAGTAGGCCACGCCCTTGTTGCGGTACATGTCCTCGCCGGGCACGTTCATCTGCCGCCAGCGCGCGCCGGTGGACAGGATCACCGTCTTCGACTTCAGCGAGGCGCCGTTCTCCAGCTGCACTTCCACCAGCCCGTCGCTGCCGGCCGGCACCAGCTTGCGGGCGCGCTGCAGGTTCATGATGTCCACCTCGTACTCGCGCACGTGCTGCTCCAGCGCCGCGGCCAGCTTCGGGCCCTCGGTATGCTGCACCGAGATGAAGTTCTCGATCGCCATCGTGTCCAGCACCTGCCCGCCGAAGCGCTCGGCGGCCACGCCGGTGCGGATGCCCTTGCGCGCGGCATAGATCGCCGCCGCCGCGCCGGCCGGGCCGCCGCCCACCACCAGCACGTCGAACGCCTCCTTGGCGGCGATCTTCGCCGCCTCGCGCTTGGTCGCGCTGGTATCGAGGCGGGCCACGATCTGCTCCAGTGACATGCGCCCGGAATCGAACATCTCCCCGCTCTGGAACACCATCGGCACCGCCATCACCTGGCGCTGCTCCACTTCCTGCTGGAACGCGCCGCCCTCGATCACCGTGGTGCTGATGTTCGGGTTGAGGATCGCCATCAGCGCCAGCGCCTGCACCACGTCCGGGCAGTTGTGGCAGCTCAGCGACATGTAGACCTCGAAGGCGAACGTGCCGTCGATGGCCTTGATGCCGTCGATCACCTCCTGCGACACCTTCGGCGGGTGGCCGCCGGTCCACAGCAGCGCCAGCACCAGCGATTCGAACTCGTGGCCCAGCGGCAGGCCGGCGAAGCGCACGCCCTCGCTCTCGCCTTCGCGGGCGATGACGAACGACGGCCTGCGCGCGTCGCTGCCGGTGGTGTCCAGCGTCACCTTGCCGTTGGCGGCGGCGACGATGTCGTCGAGCAGGCCGCGCATTTCCCGGCTGGCATCGCCGTCGTCGAGCGAGGCGATCAGCCGCAGCGGCTGGCGCAGCAGGCCCATGTACTGCTGCAACTGGGTCTTGAGGGTGTCGTCGAGCACGATGCAACTCCTTCGTCGAGGCAAAGTGGGGGGAGGGCGCGGGCTGCACGAGGCAACGCGCCGGCAAAAGTAGGGGTGAACCGCAACCGGCTGGGGCTGGCTGGCGTGGTGCTGGCGGGCGGCAACAGGTTGCGGTTCACCCCCACGCCCGCCGAAGCGGGGTGGGAGCGAGGGATGGTTCAGATCTTGCCGACCAGGTCCAGCGACGGGGTCAGGGTCTTGTCGCCTTCCTTCCACTTGGCCGGGCACACCTCGTTCGGGTGGGCGGCGGTGAACTGGGCGGCCTTCAGCTTGCGCAGGGTCTCGGAGACGTCGCGGGCGATTTCATTGGAGTGGATTTCCAGCGTCTTGATCACGCCTTCCGGATTGATCACGAAGGTGCCGCGCAGGGCCAGGCCCTCTTCCGGGATGTGCACGCCGAAGGCGTTGGTCAGCGCATGGGTGGCATCGCCGATCAGCGGGAACTTCGCCTTGCCCACGGCCGGCGAGGTCTCGTGCCACACCTTGTGCGAGAAGTGGGTGTCGGTGGTGACGATGTAGACCTCGGCGCCGGCCTTCTGGAACTCGGCGTAGTTGTCGGCCGCGTCCTCGATCTCGGTCGGGCAGTTGAAGGTGAAGGCCGCCGGCATGAAGATCAGCACCGACCACTTGCCCTTCAGGCTCTCGTCGGTGACTTCGATGAACTTGCCGTTGTGGAAGGCGTTGACCTTGAACGGCTGGACCTGGGTGTTGATAAGGGACATGGAGCTTCCTCTGGGTTGAAGGGGTGGGTGGAGAACAGGGCAAAGACTAATAGGCGTTGCCTAATGAAACAAATGAATTGAATGCATGGAATCAATAGATAGGAGCTATCGATGCCTGCCATTCGATCCATCGTCTCCCTCGATATCGGGGGTCTTGCCGGGTTTCCAAGCCGTCGCCGGCGTTCCCTGGGCCCGCGCGGTAGGCAGGAGCCGGTCGGCTGACTATCCTCCCGGCTCCGGAAACATCCCGCGAAGAACCGAGGTTGCGCCGTGCCCACGTCGAAGGTTGCCGAACTGTTGCGGGAGGGCGCCGCGCGGCTGCCGGGCGAGGACGCCCGCTTCGATGCCGAGCAATTGCTGCTGCACGTACTGGGCGTGGACCGCGCCTGGCTGTTCGCGCATGCCACCGACGCGGTGGCCGACGACGCCCGCCAGCGCTTCGAGCAGTTGCTGCGGCACCGCGCCGAAGGCCAGCCGCTGGCCTACCTGACCGGCCGCCGCGGTTTCTGGACGCTGGACCTGCAGGTCAACCCCGCCACCCTGATCCCACGCCCGGAAACCGAACTGCTGGTCGAGCAGGCGCTGGCCCGCCTGCCGGCGGACAGGCTGCGCCGTGTGGCCGACATGGGTACCGGCAGCGGCGCGGTCGCCCTGTCCATCGCCAGCGAACGCCCGCTGGCCACGGTGATCGCCACCGACCTGCTCGGCCCCACGCTGGCGGTGGCGGTGAAGAACGCGCAGGCGCACACGCTGGAAAACGTCTGGTTCCGCCGCGGCCACTGGTACGCCGCGCTGGGCAACGACCGTTTCGACATGATCGTCAGCAACCCGCCCTACATCGCCGCCGGCGACCCGCACCTGCAACAGGGCGACCTGCGCTTCGAGCCGCCGCCGGCGCTGGCTTCCGGTGCGGACGGGCTGGATGCCATCCGCGAAATCATCGCTGGCGCGCCGGCCCACCTCGTGCGCGGCGGCTGGCTGCTGCTGGAGCATGGCCGGGACCAGGGCGAGGCGATCCGCGCGCTGCTGGAACAGGCCGGGTTCGCCGACGTGGAAACCGTGCGGGATCTGGAGCAGCGTGATCGGGTGACGCTGGGCAGCCTGCCGGGTTGATGCAGCGTTGTCCGTGCGGGTGAGCGGGGGTTGCCGGCAGTCTCCGTGGACCCTTGGCTTGCAATGGCCTGAAGCCTTGGTGCGCCGCCCGGCATGCCGGGCGGCGCGCGTCATCAGCCGAAATTGCGGTGGAATTCGGCCTTGTGCCTGGCTGCCCGTACAAGCGCATCGTGCGTGCGGATTTCAAGCCGCCCACCGACGAGGCGGTTCCATGCGGCCTTCAGCTTGCGAAGCCGTTCGTCGCCTTCCAATTCTTCTTCGTGGCCGATGACGAGCATTCCACGCGGCTCCCTGAAATCCGTGAGCTTCAGCTGGTCCCGCAGTGCCGATTGATGCTCGTTGCAGAAATCGATGTACTCAAGCAATTGCAGGATGCCTTTGTTCGCGGTGGCGCTGAATGAAACGCGGCCATCCTTGCCCGTGGTGAACAGCGGCTCATCGGCCCCCTTGAACTCGACCACCCACCAGGCGAGGCCGTCGGAACTTTTGCCGCAAAGCAGGTAGTCGGGAATCAGGTCGGTTCCCTCCCCGCGGAGGGCCGTCTTGATCTGCTGCTGCGGGAATACCCATGAACCCTGGTGGCCGGTGGAGACGAAATCGAGGGCGTTTACCAGCAGTTCCTTGTTGTCGCGGATGTAGTGATCCAGAACCGTTTCCCCGCTCCGCTCGGCGATGAGCCTGTCGTATTGCTCCACCTGGGCGATCGTGACTGCATTCTGCTCAACGAAGTTGCCGTACGGGGGCAGGTTGTAATGCTCGTAGTGCTTGTGGAATAGCGGTGATCGTTGATAGGGCATGGCGTCCAGTGGTCTCAGGGTCGGGTTTCATCGAATGATGGCGACATCGGATGGATGTCGAAGCCACGTCAGTTCGAATGGATTGTCAGGAAGAGGCTCAGTGGCGTGACTCCGGGAATACGGGAAGGTCATCCCCGAACGCCACCCATGCAAGGTCATGGCCCAGCCACGAATGATGCGTCGGAGGAAATTCCGATGGATCGTCCAGGCTGCACGTGACTACCTCGATGAAGGTAGGTTCGTCCGCGTGCACATAGGCCACATGGGTCCCGCACGCCGCGCAGAACCAGCGCGTCACCGGTGCGCTGGTCGAAAACGTGGCGGGCTTGCCGTGGATGAATTCGAAGCTGCCCGAGTCAACGGACAGCCATGCGACCACGGGCGCGGAAAACAGCCTGCGGCATGTCCGGCAATGGCAGATCATGCTTCCGTCGGGTTTGCTGCCGATCCGGTAGCGGATGGCTCCGCAGAAGCAGCCACCTTCAATCTGTATCGAGGTCACGGGCCTGCTTCCCTCCTGCGCCAGGAAGAGTCATCGGGCACGCAATCAGCTGCGATCGACGATCTTCGTGATCCGTCCATTGCCGAACGAGAATTCGGATATGCCCTGGAGATCGAGGAGGGTGCCGGCGGGCGGGCCATCGGGAATGTCCTTCGCCAGTTTTCCGCGATAGGCGATGGCGGCCACTGCCGATTCATGGCCGAGCTCCAGGTTCGTGATGCGCTGCTCGCGTTCGGAGAACAGGGACCTGGACTGCTCCGCGAGTTGCCTGAACTCCTCGATGCCGTTCGTCGCCGTCGTGAGCTGGCCACCGGAGTAGTTTTCGAAACGCACATCCGGGGAAAGAAGCGAAACCATGCCATCGATGTCGAAGGCGTTGTAAGCGACCAGATATCGGTCAACAAGGTCCTGAATGTTTGAACTGCCCATGATTTCTCCGCTGCATCCGATGTCCGGGTTCGGCAGTATGCGTGACGCCCCTGCTCATGCAACCTCGCCCCCCTTGGGGCCCCAGAAGATCGCCCAGGTGACCAGGTCATCCGTGAATTCCGCGAAACGATGCATGGCACCGGCCGCAACGAACAGCACGTCACCGGTGGTGAAAGGGTACTGCTGTTGCTCGACTACGAGAACGCCGCTTCCCGTCATGACGATGTAGATCTCGTCCTGTGCATGCGTGGTCTGGTAATCCTTCCCGCGTGGGGTGAACAGGATGACCGACATGCTGCCGTGTGCCATCGCCTCGATGTCCCAGACGCCCTGCGGCCAGAGATCGGTGGCCGGCAAGGGGAGGCGCGTTTGCCATTCGGATAGCGATATATGCATCGTGGTCTTTTCCATCCTTTCACGTAACCCGTTGCTTCGACGATGAGTCCATCGCGAACCCGCATCAGGTTGATGCCGCGGATGGACTGGCCGTTGTCTTCGCTCCAGCAATAGCGCCACCGGATGATGGCGCGCTTACCGACGACAAGCACCTCCTCACGGATGAACCGTGTAGCCGTCGACCTTGCAAGATCCTGCCAGTTCGCCAGGCATGCCGCCTTTCCGACGAGACGGGCTCCGTCCAGGGCGGGGTTCGTATTCTCGATCACGCAATCGTCTGACACCAGGTCCTTCATGGCCCCGGGATCGTGATGGTCGAATGCGTCATGAAATTTCCGGATGACCTCGCTGGTTGCAAGGGCTACGTCATCCGCAGTACCCAGCAAGGTGATCTGATCGGGGGCCAGGGATGGATGTTTCATCGGATGATCCTCGATGCGTGAGTGGTGCGGCTTGCCGCCTGGGGCCGGGTGCCGGTAGATGATGCAGCGGGATGGAGATCGGCCGCGGCATGCGGTCAGGCCCGGGCATTCCGGGCAGGGCTGTTGGCGGCCAATTGAGCGGCGAAAGCCCGCTTGTATGCGGGCCGTGCCTCCCCGCGGGCGACGTAATCGGCCAGATTCCGGAATTCATCGAGAAGGCCGGAGGGTTTCAATCTCTGCAGCACGTGGACCATCATCAGATCGCCTGCACTGAACGGACCATCAAGCCAATCGGTACCACCCAACCAGGCGGATAGCTGCTTCAGTCGATTGCGGATGCGATCCTGGATCAAGGGCAGGCGCTCCTTGCTCCAGGGCTTTTCCACCTCGAGGAACTTGGCTGTTGCAAGTTCAAATATGGGAGGCTCTACCGTGCCGAGCGCGGCAAACATCCATGTGATGGCGCGTGCCCGGGCATCGACATCCTTCGGCAGCAGACCCGGGTGGCACCCGGCGATATGAAGGACGATCGCGCCACTCTCGAACAATACGAGATCACCCTCTTCGTAGGTCGGAATCTGGCCAAAGGGCTGAATGCCGAGATGCGCGGGTTTCTTCATCGCCTGGAACGAAACGGGGCGAACCTGGTACGGCTGGTTCACCTCTTCCAACGCCCAGCGAACGCGCATGTCCCGCGCCAGCCCCTTGCCGCCATCGGGGGATTTTTCGAAGGCGGTAATGGTGATTGTCATGGATATCCTCCGGTTGGGTCGGGTTGGAGTGCAGGCCGCAACATCCGAATTGGCCTGCTCCATCAACCAGACGAACGAGGAGGCATGGAATCGACATGACATGAAGATCATTTTTCCGGGGCGCAGCACCAGCATCGGGGTTCACCCCCGTTTTCACGGACACTTACGAGAAGGCCGATCGAGGCCTGAGGAGTGTTCATGTCGAAGTGAAGGAAGTTCAGCGCCGAGTTCAAGCGCGGTGCTATTGAGCAGGCCAGCCAGCCGGGTGTGAGCTGTGCCCAAGTGGCTCGGGAGTTGGGGATCCGCGACACCCTGTTGACCCGCTGGAAGCGGGAAGCCCAGAGCCAGGGGGTGGTGGCTTTCGGCGGCAGCGGGACGCCCCGGGACGAAGAGCTGGCCCGCCTCAAGCGCGAGCTGGCCCGGGTGAGGAAGGAACGGGATTTTTTGCGAGAAGCGGCGACGTTCTTTGCCAAGGGATCATCCTGAGGTATCAGGTGATCGAACGTTGCCGCGACGCGTTTCCGGTTCGACTGATGTGCCGCTGCCTGAAGGTGTCGGCCAGCGGTTACTACGACTGGAGCCAGCGACTGCCCAGCGCCCGACAGCGCGACAACCAGCGCCTGGCCGCGCGAATCCGCGAGATGCACGAGGACAGCCGTGGCACTCTCGGCGCCGGTCGCATGCACGAAGACCTGGTCGATCAGGGCGAGTCGGCCAGCTTGAACCGCGTGGCGCGACTGATGGCGGCCGAGGGTTTGCAGGGCTGGCCGCGCCCGAAGCGGCGCGGTCAGCGCGGACGGCCGGCGCTCACGCCTCCGGGCGTGCGCAACCTGCTGGAGCGGGACTTCACCGCACTGGAGCCGGAGACCAAATGGGTCACCGACATCACTGAGATCAAAACAGGACAAGGCAAGCTGTATCTATGCATCGTGCTGGATTTGTTCGACCAGCGCGTGGTGGGTTGGTCGATGCACCACAGGCAGGACCGGCACATGGTGATCCGGGCGGTGCAGATGGCGGTATGGCAGCGGCAAGGCGCGGAGCCGGTGATCCTGCATTCCGATCGCGGCAGTCAATTCCGAAGCGGCGACTACCAGCGGTATCTGTCGAGAAACGGCCTGGTCTGTTCGATGAGCGCGGTGGGACACTGCGGCGACAACGCGGCCTGCGAAGGGTTTTTCGGCGTGCTCAAGCGCGAGCGGATCTACCGCACGAAGTACCTGACACTCGATGCAGCGAAGACTGATGTGTTCGAATACGTCGAGCGGTTCCATAACCCGAGGATGCGGCGAAGAGTCGCCAGGCGCGATCGGGAGTTCCAAGCTCTTTCACAACCGTCCGTGATTTCGGGGTAGAACCCTCGGGTGGCGGCGAGGTCATCCGCTGGGCACGGATCCGGCAGGGGGCATGCGTGGCGCGGCGCCTGCGGGCAAGCGCCGCATGTCCGCGCTCAACTGGTTGCCCCCAAGTCATCCGGCACGTCGCAGACGTTCATGCGCCTGGAAGGGTGGTGTCAGGCCAAGGTGTCGGGCCGATTGGGGTGGATACCGGCGATGTCCCTTCCTCCGCGCGGAAGAAGGGACGGGACATCCTCAGTACAGCCCCTGAGCCAGCATCGCGTCGGCCACCTTGACGAATCCGGCGATATTCGCGCCATCGACATAGTTGACGCTGCCATCGGCGCGCACGCCATGCTGCACGCAATTGGCGTGGATCTCCTTCATGATCACGTGCAGTCGTTCGTCGACGTCGGCGTGGCGCCAGGACAGGCGCAATGCGTTCTGGCTCATTTCCAGCCCGGAGGTGGCCACGCCGCCGGCGTTGCTGGCCTTGCCGGGGGCGTACAGGGTGCCGGCCTGCAGGAACACGTCCACCGCTTCCAGCGTGGAGGGCATGTTGGCGCCCTCGGCCACGCACAGCACGCCGTTGTGGACCAGGGTGCGGGCGTCCTCGCCGTCCAGTTCGTTCTGGGTGGCGCAGGGCAGGGCGATGTCGGCCGGGATGTGCCACGGGCGGTGGCCTTCGAGGTAGTCGAAGCGCTTGTCGTCGGCCAGTTCGGCGAGGCGGCCGCGGCGCTCGTTCTTCAGCGCCATCACTTCCTGCATGGCCTGCTCGTCGAAGCCATCGGGGGCGAACAGGGTGCCGCCAGAGTCGGAGAAGGTCAGCACCTGCGCGCCGAGTTCGGCGGCCTTGAGCGCGGCGAACTGGGCGACGTTGCCGGAGCCGGAGATCAGCACCTTCGCGCCGTGGGTTTCGCGGCGGGCGTGGTGCAGCATCTGCTCGACGAAATACACGGTGCCGTAACCGGTGGCTTCCGGGCGCATCAGGCTGCCGCCGTAGGCGATGCCCTTGCCGGTGAACACGCAGGCCGCGTCGTTGCTGAGCTTCTTCATCATGCCGGCCATGAAGCCGACCTCGCGCGCGCCCACGCCGATGTCGCCGGCCGGCACGTCGGTGTCCGGGCCGAGGTGGCGGTACAACTCCAGCATCAGCGCCTGGCAGAAGCGCATCACCTCGCCGTCGCTCTTGCCCTTGGGGTCGAAGTCCGAGCCGCCCTTGCCGCCGCCCATCGGCAGCGTGGTCAGGGCGTTCTTGAAGGTCTGCTCGAAGGCCAGGAACTTCAGGATCGACAGGTTCACCGAGGGGTGGAAGCGCATGCCGCCCTTGAACGGGCCGATCGCCGAGCTGTGCTGCACGCGCCAGGCGCGGTTGACGTGGGCGCGGCCGCTGTCATCGGCCCAGGCCACGCGGAACTGGATGACCCGTTCCGGTTCGACGAGGCGTTCGAGCAGGCCATGCCGGGTGTAATGCGGATGCCGTTGCAGGAACGGCCAGAGACTGTGGGTGACTTCCTTGACCGCCTGCAGGAACTCGGGCTGGTGCGCATCGCGGCTGGCGACATAGGCCAGGAAGTCATCGGGGCTGCGGTGGTTCAAGGGCGCTACCTCTGGATGGGAAAGTGGGACAAGGAAGGGACAATCGAAACAAGAACGCGGCCATTGGCCGCGTCATGGAAGTCATCGCAGGCGATCAAGAACCGCCTGTGCCGCTTGTCGCGTGGAAAGTGCCTGCCCCTGCGTGGCGAGGTCGGCGGTGAACAGGCCATCGTCGAGGGCGCGGGCGACGGCTTGCTCGATGGTGGCAGCTTCGGCTTCCAGCCCCAGCGAGTGGCGCAGCAGCATCGCCGCGCTGAGGAGGGTGGCGTAGGGATTGGCGATGCCCTTGCCGGCGATGTCCGGGGCCGAGCCGTGGATCGGCTCATAGATACCGACCTTGCCTTCCTCACCCAACGAGGCGGACGGCAGCAGGCCCAGCGAGCCGGCCAGCATCGAGGCCTCGTCGGTGAGGATGTCGCCGAACATGTTCTCGGTGACGATCACGTCGTAGGTGCGCGGCTTGGCGATCAGGTGCATGGCCATGGAATCGACCAGCTGGTGTTCCAGTTCGACGTCGGGGAATTCCTCGCGGCCGATGCGCGCGGCGACGTCGCGCCACAGCCGCGAGGTTTCCAGTACGTTGGCCTTGTCCACCGAGGTCAGCTTGCCGCGGCGCTGCTGCGCGAGCCTGAAGGCGCTGCGCAGCACGCGCTCGATCTCCGCGGAGGTGTAGCGGCACAGGTCGCTGGCGCTTTGCGCGTCGCGGGTCTTGTCGCCGAAGTAGATGCCGCCGGTCAGTTCGCGCACGACGATGAAATCCACGTCCCTGAGCAGTTCCGGCTTGATCGGCGAGGCATGCAGCGCGGCCGGGTGGGTGCGCACCGGGCGCAGGTTGGCGAACAGGCCCAGCGCCTTGCGGATCGCGAGCAGGCCCTGTTCCGGGCGCACCTTGGCGTTGGGATCGGACCACTTGGGGCCACCGACCGCGCCGAGCAGCACGGCGTCGGCCTTGGCGCAGGCGTCCAGCGTGGTGGCCGGCAGCGGCTCGCCGTGGTTGTCGATGGCGATGCCGCCGATGTCGTGCTCGCTGAAGCTGAAGTCGTGGCCGAAGCGGGTGGCGACGGCCTTGAGTACCTCGACGGCGACGGCGGTGATTTCCGGGCCGATGCCGTCACCCGGCAGTACGACGATGTTGGCTTGCATGGGGTCTTCCAGTGGTTTTGTTTTTGCTATTTGAAGCCCCTCTCCCTTCGGGAGAGGGGTTGGGGTGAGGGGCAATGGAGTCCGGATGACTAGCCATCATGGACTTCGTTCGCCCCTCATCCGCCCTTCGGGCACCTGCATTCGGCACATCCCTGTGCCTCACCCTTCGGGCGGCTTCGCCGTGCAGCTTGGCAATCCTGCCAAGCTGTCTCCCGAGGGGAGAAGGGAAAGGCAGGTCACGCCGCGTGTGAAGCCTCGTAGCGCTCGATCTCCGGCACGCGCCCCAGCAACCAGCCGAGCTGGTCCACGCCTTCCAGCAGGCAGGTCTGCGAGAAGCCATCCAGCGGGAAGGAATACACCTTGCCGGCAGGCGTGCGCAGTTCGCGTGCGGCGACGTCGATGGTCAGCTCGTCGTCCGGGTTCTGCATCAGTTCCTGCACGTCGTCCTCGTCCAGCACGATCGGCAGCAGCCCGTTCTTCAGCGAGTTGCCACGGAAGATGTCGGCGATCTCGCTGCTGACGATGGCGCGCAGGCCCAGGTCGGTCAGCGCCCACGGCGCATGCTCGCGCGAGGAGCCGCAGCCGAAGTTGCGTCCGGCCAGCAGGATGCTGCGGCCGGCGTTGTGCGGCTGGTTGAAGGCGAACTCCGGGTTCGGCGAGCCGTCGGCCTGCCAGCGCCAGTCGTTGAAGGCGTTGCGGCCCAGCCCCGCGCGCTCGGTGGTGGACAGGAAGCGCGCCGGGATGATCTGGTCGGTATCGATGTTGGTCCGGCGCAGCACCACGCTGCGCGAGCTCAGGGTACGGAAACCGGCCATCACGCCACCTCCTTGTTGAACAGTTCGCGCACGTCGGCGACATGGCCGTTCACCGCGGCCCATGCGGCGCTCAGTGGCGAGGCCAGCAGGGTGCGCGAGCCCGGCCCCTGGCGGCCCTCGAAATTGCGGTTGCTGGTGCTTACCGCCAGCTGTCCCGGTGCGACCAGGTCACCGTTCATCGCGATGCACATCGAGCAACCCGGTTCGCGCCACTCGGCGCCGGCGGCGCGCACGATCTCGTGGATGCCCTCGGCCTCGGCCTCGCGCTTGACGATCTCCGAGCCCGGTACCACCAGCATGCGCACGCCCGCGGCGACGCGGCGGCCGCGCAGCACCGTCGCCACGTCGCGCATGTCGCTGAGACGGCCGTTGGTGCAGGAACCGACGAACACCACGTCGACCGGCGTGCCGGCCAACGCGTGACCGGCCTCGAGCTTCATGTAGTCCAGCCCCTTCTGCGCGGCGGCGTCGTTGGCGGCGGGGATCGGCGCATCCACCGCAATCGCGGTGCCCGGGTGCGTGCCCCAGGTCAGGGTCGGGCGGATGTCGGCGGCGTCGATGCGCACCTCCACGTCGAAGCGCGCGCCTTCGTCACTGTTCAAGGTCTTCCAGTAACCGACGGTCTTGTCGAAGTCGGTGCCCTTGGGGCCGCGCGGGGTCTTTGCCACCCAGTCGAAGGTGATCTGGTCTGGCGCGACCATGCCGGCGCGGGCGCCGGCCTCGATCGACATGTTGCACAGGGTCATGCGCTGCTCCATGTCCATCGCACGGATCGCCGAGCCGCGGAACTCGATGACGTGGCCGGTGCCGCCGTTGACGCCGATCACGCCGATGATGTGCAGCACCACGTCCTTGGCGCCGACGCCCGGCGCCAATGCGCCATCGACGGTGATCGACATGGTCTTGGCCTTGCGTTGCAGCAGGCATTGCGTAGCCAGCACGTGGCCGACCTCGCTGGTGCCGATGCCGAACGCCAGCGCACCGAACGCGCCGTGGGTGGAGGTGTGGCTGTCGCCACAAACAATCGTCATGCCCGGCTGGGTGAAGCCCTGCTCCGGGGCGATGACGTGGACGATACCGCGGCTGCTCGAGGCCATGTCGAACAGCTCGATGCCGTATTCGGCGCAGTTCTTCGCCAGCATCTCGACCTGCGCTTCCGACGCCTTGCTCGCATACGGCAGCTTGCCGTCGGCGCCGGCCGGCAGGGTCGGCGTGGAGTGGTCCATCGTCGCCTTGGTGCGGTCCGGGCGGCGCGGCTTCAGGCCGCGTTCGCGCAGTTCGGTGAAGGCCTGCGGCGAGGTGACCTCGTGGATCAGGTGCAGGTCGATGTACAGCACGGCCGGCGCGCTGTCGCTTTCGGGGACGACGACGTGGGCGTCCCACAGTTTGTCGTACAGGGTCTTGGGTGCAGAGCTCATCGTGTTCGGTTCCGTTGCCTGTGCCGGCCGCCGCGCTCAGGCGCTGACGGCTTCCTCGTTGTCCACGCCTTCGCGCTGGCGCAGCAGGCGGTTGGTGACGTCCAGCCAGGCCAGCGCGCTGGCCTCGATGATGTCGCGGCTGGTGCCGGTGCCTTCCAGTATCTCGCCCTCGTGGCGCACGCTGAGGTTGGCCTCACCGCGCGCGTCGGCGCCGATGCCGACGCTGTGCACGTGGTAGCTGTCCAGGGTCAGCTGGATGCCGGTGGCGGCCGACAGCGCGGCGAACAGCGCGTCGACCGGGCCGTCGCCCTGCGCGGTCTCGGCCACGCGGTTGCCTTCCGGGTCGGACAGCTCGACCAGCGCGTTGGCGCGGCTGCCGACGTCGCTGATGGTCATCGACGCCAGCCGGTAGCCATCGTTGCCGGAGGTGCCCTGCATCAGTGCCTGCAGGTCGGCGTCGGTGACCACCCGCTGCTGTTCGCACACGTTCTTGAACTGCTCGAACACCAGCTTCAGTTCTTCCTCCTCCAGCCAGTAGCCCAGCGCGCGCAGGCGTGCCTCGACCGCGGCGCGGCCGCTGTGGCGGCCCAGCACCATCTGCGTGTCGGCCCAGCCCACGTCCTGCGGATGCATGATTTCGTAGGTGTTGCGGTTGCGCAGCATGCCGTGCTGGTGGATGCCCGATTCGTGGGCGAAGGCATTGGCGCCGACGATGGCCTTGTTGCGTTGCACCGGCATGCCCACCAGCCGCTGCAGCAGCTGCGAGGTCGGCACGATGCGGCGGGTGTCGAAACCGGTATCGAAGTTGTAGAAGGCGTTGCGCACCTTCAGCACCATCGCGATCTCCTCCAGCGCACAGTTGCCGGCGCGCTCGCCGATGCCATTCATCGAGCCTTCCACCTGCCGCGCGCCGCCCTCGATGGCGGCCAGCGAGTTGGCCACGGCCAGACCCAGGTCGTTGTGGCAATGGGTGCTGAACACCACCTTGTCGGTACCGGCGGCATTGGCGATCACGTGCTGGAACATCGCGCGGATCTCCTCCGGGGTGGTGAAGCCGACGGTGTCCGGCAGGTTGATGGTGCGCGCGCCGGCGGCGATGGCGACCTGCGCCACTTCGGTGAGGAAATCCAGCTCGGTGCGGGTGGCGTCCTCGGCGGAGAACTCGACGTCGTCGATGTAGCCGCGCGCCATGCTCACATGCTTGTGCACCGACTCCAGCACCTGCTCCTTGTTCATGCGCAGCTTGTGCTCGCGGTGCAGCGGGCTGGTGGACAGGAACACGTGCAGGCGCGGTTTCGCCGCCGCTTCCAGCGCCTTGACCGAGGTCTCGATGTCGCCCGGCAGGCAGCGCGACAGCACCGCCAGCACCGGTTCGCGCAGCTCGCGGCCGATCAGCGCCATCGCCTCGCGGTCGGACTGCGAGCTGGCCGGGAAGCCGGTTTCGATGACATCCACGCCCAGCTCGGCCAGCGCGCGTGCCATCACCAGCTTCTGCGGCGGGGTCATGCTGCAGCCGGGGGATTGCTCGCCGTCGCGCAGGGTGGTGTCGAAGATGGTAATTCGCGGGGTGTTGATGGTTGGAGTATTCACCAGAGGGTCTCCTCGACGGCGGTAGCGATGATGTTGGAAGGTTCGGTTCGGGGCGCGCGCGCCGCGCTGCCGGCGACGCGGCTGCGGAGTCGTTCGGGGTTGCGCCGTCGTGGTTTGCGCGGGGGGCTGGGGCGGACTTCGGAGAGCAGGGTGGCGAGCACGGCGGCGTCGATGTTGCCGCCGGACACCACCGCGCACTTGCGCTTGCCGGCCACGCGGCGACCGGCGGCCAGTGCCAGCGCGCCGGCGCCCTCGGCGATGACGTGTTCCTCCAGCGCCAGCCGCACCAGCGTCTCGCGCAGCTCGGCCTCGCGCACGATGACCACGTCGTCGAGCAGGCTGGCGCACAGCCGGCGGGTGATGAAGCCGGGGATCTTGACCTTGACGCCGTCGGCCAGGGTCGCCACCGGCGCGATCTCGCGCACGTCGCCCTTGATCGCGCGCGCCATCGAATCCACGCCCTCGACCTGCGCGCCGATGATGCGAACGCCCTGCGATTTCAGCGCCAACGCCACGCCGGACGCCAGGCCGCCGCCGCCGATCGGCACGATCACCACGTCCGGCGCGTGCGGGGCGATCTCGATGCCCAGCGTGCCCTGCCCGGCGATCACGTCGGGGTCGTCGAACGCGGACAGGAAGCGGTAGCCGTTCTGCCCGGCCAGCTCGCGGGCGAAGGCGTAGGCCTCGTCGTAGCTGCTGCCGTGCTGGCGCACGGTGGCGCCCCAGTGCTGCACGCCGGCGATCTTGGTGGCCGGCGCGCCATGCGGCATCACCGTGATGGCCTGCACGCCCAGCCGGTACGCGGCCCACGCCACGCCCTGCGCGTGGTTGCCGGCCGAGGCGCAGATCACCGGGCGCTCGTCGCCGCGCTCCAGCGCCGCCAGCATCGCGTTCAATGCGCCGCGCACCTTGTAGGAGCCGGTACGTTGCAGGTTTTCGAGCTTGAGCCAAGTGCCGAAGCGTTCGGCGTAGTGCAGCGGCGTCGGCGGCAGGAAACGGCGCAGCCGCGCCTGCGCGGCCAATACGTCGGCGACGCTGACGTTTACGTCGCCCGCGCTGTCGGCATCGGCGGTGGAACGGCCGCGGTCAGGCATGGAGCGGCCGGGAACGGGGAACAGGGAACGGGGAATGGAGGGGCGTCGTGTGGCGTCGAAGAAGACGCCTCCGTGAACGAGCCCCTCTCCCTGCGGGAGAGGGGTTGGGGTGAGGGGTAAACGGAGTCCGTATGCCTGAACCATCGGGACTCCATCGCCCCTCATCCGCCCCTACGGGGCACCTTCTCCCGATGGGAGAAGGGAAGGGCAGCGCTACAGCTACTTCAGAGTTCATGCCGTCACCCCGGCATCGTCCAGCTCCACCACCCGCACCGATTCGCAGTCATAGACCTTCTCCAACTGGTGCCGCAGCGTCTCCGGCGGACGCTGGCCGGAAATCTCCATGCGCACGCGCCAGCCGTCGGCGCTGCGCCTGCCGTCGATGTTGTGCGGGAAGAAGCCGCGGCGCTCGACCATGCCCAGCACGCGCAGCAGCGCGCCTTCGGCGGGCTTCAGCACCAGCTCAAGCCGGTATTGCATTGGGGTTCTCCTGCGTCGCCCGGGCATGGGCGGGGTTGCTGTCCAGCATGGTGCTGTTGGCGTTGTTCGGCGGCACCAGCGGCCACACGTTGGCGCGGGCGTCGATGCCCACGTGCAGCAGCGCCGGGCCGGGGGTGTCCAACAGCGCGGCCAGCGCGTCCTCCACTTCCGCGCGCTGGGTGATGTGCGTGGCGGGGATGCCGAACACCTGCACCAGCGCGGCGAAATCCGGGTTGTCGGACAGGTCGATCTCGCTGTAGCGCTCGGCGAAGAACAGCTCCTGCCACTGCCGGACCATGCCCAGCGAGGAGTTGTCCAGCAGCACGATCTTCACTGGCAGCCGGCAGCGGGCGATGGTCGCCAGCTCCTGCACGTTCATCATGAAGCTGCCATCGCCGGAGACCAGCACCACGGTGCGCTCGGGGCAGGCGAACTGCGCGCCCATCGCCGCCGGCAGGCCGAAGCCCATCGTGCCCAGCGCGCCGCTGGTCAGGTGGTTGCGCGGGTGGTTGAAGCGGCAGTGTTGCGCCACCCACATCTGGTGCTGGCCGACGTCGCAGGTGATCACGGTGTCCGGCGGGGCGATCTCGCTCAGCCGCTTGAGCAGCGCCGGGGCATAGATGTCCTTGCCCGGTGCGTCGTAGCGCGCGGCGAACTTCTCGCGGTTGGCCGCGCAGCGCGCGCGCCAGCTGTTGCAGTTCCCACGCACCTTGCTCAGCGCCTGCAGACCGGTTTTGACGTTGCCGGGAATGGCGATGTCGGCACCGCGCAGCTTGGAGATTTCATACGCATCGGCATCCAGGTGGATGACGCGCGCGAACGGTGCGAACTCGGCCAGCTTGCCGGTGGCGCGGTCGTCGAAGCGCGCGCCGACCACGATCAGCAGGTCCGATTCCTGCACCGCCATGTTGGCGGCGCGGGTGCCGTGCATGCCCAGCATGCCCAGGTATTGCGGGTGGTTGGCCGGCAGCGCGCCCAGCCCGCGCAGGGTCAGCACGGTGGGGATGCCGCTGGCCTCGACGAACTGGCGGAACTCGCCCACCGCCTCGGCCAGGGCAATGCCGCCGCCGCCGTAGATCACCGGCTTCTCGGCCGTGGCAATCATCGCCACCGCCTCGGCCAGCCGCTGTGCGTCCGGCGCCGGCACCGGCTCGACCGTGGCCGGCACGTGGTCGGGCAGGTGCGAGGCATCGGCCAGCTGCACGTCCTTGGGCAGGTCGATCAGCACCGGGCCGGGGCGGCCCTCGCGGGCGACGCGGAACGCCTCGGCCAGCACCCGTGGCAGCTCGTCGACGCTGCGCACCAACCAACTGTGCTTGACGATCGGCATCATCATGCCGAACACGTCCAGCTCCTGGAACGCATCGGTGCCCAGCAGCGGCGTGGCGACCTGGCCGGTGATGCACACCATCGGCACCGAGTCGAGCATCGCGTCGGCGATGCCGGTGACCAGGTTCGACGCGCCGGGGCCGGAGGTGGCCACGCATACGCCGACCTTGCCGCTGGCGCGGGCGTAGCCGTTGGCGGCCAGCGCCGCGCCCTGCTCGTGGCGCACCAGGATGTGCTTGAGGGTGGAATCCACCAATGCGTCGTAGAACGGCATGATGGTGCCGCCCGGATAGCCGAACAGCGTCTGCACGCCTTCGGCCTCCAGGGCCTGCGTCAACCAGCGTGCGCCGTTGCGTGGCGCGCCGTGGACGGGAGTGTTCATGCAGCGACCTTTGCCTGTTGCGGGTGGGGGACCGCGGGTTTACGCGTTCTGGGCTTGCAGCCAGACCATCTTGGCGCGCAGCTCCTTGCCCACCTTCTCGATCGGGTGCTCCAGGTCGGCCTGCTTGAACTTGTTGTAGTTCGGCAGGCCGGCGTTGTACTCGGCCACCCAGTTGCGGGTGAAGGTGCCGTCCTGGATGTCCTTGAGCACGTCCTTCATGCGCGCCTTGGTACCAGCGTCGATCACCCGCGGGCCGCTGACGTAGTCGCCGTACTGCGCGGTCTCGGAGACGAACTCCAGCATGCGGCTGATGCCGCCTTCGTAGAACAGGTCGACGATCAGCTTCAGCTCGTGCAGCACTTCGTAGTAGGCGATCTCCGGCTGGTAGCCGGCTTCCACCAGCGTCTCGAAGCCGGCCTGCACCAGCGACGAGGCGCCGCCGCACAGCACCGCCTGCTCGCCGAACAGGTCGGTTTCGGTTTCTTCCTTGAAGGTGGTCTGGATCAGGTTGGCGCGCGCGCCGCCCAGGCCGGCGGCATAGGCCAGCGCGTACTGCTCGGCCTTGCCGCTCTTGTCCTGGTAGACCGCCCAGATGCACGGCACGCCGCGGCCGATCTCGTATTCGCGGCGTACCAGCGCGCCCGGGCCCTTCGGCGCGACCAGCACCACGTCCAGGTCCACGCGCGGGGTGATCATGCCGTAGTGCACGTTCAGGCCGTGGGCGAACAGCAGGCACGCGCCCTGCTTCATGTTCGGCGCCAGCACTTCGTCGTAGAGCTTCTGCTGGACCATGTCCGGGGTCAGCACCGCGACCAGGTCGGCGTCCTTGACCGCCTCGGCGGGCGCCTTGACGGTGAAGCCATCGGCCTGTGCCTTGGCTTCGGTCGGGCCACCCGGGCGCAGGCCGACGGTGACGTCGAAACCGGATTCACGCAGGTTCAGCGCATGGGCGCGGCCTTGGCTGCCGTAACCGATGACGGCGATCTTGATCTGGGGCAGGTCGTTGGTGCTCATGGGGCTTGGTTCCTTGCGATGAAGAGAAAGGGTGCGGTGAAGAAAGAAACGGCCGTCGCGTCAGGACGCGGCGGCCGTCGGGGGAGGCGGGCAATGGACGCGGGCCGCTGCGGTGCGCGGTGCATCGCAGGCGGTGGTTTTCTGTTTGGCGGTAGTGGCGATGGACATGGTTTCAGTTGAAATAGATGCTGGAAACGAAAAACCCCGCACCGGGGCCGGTGCGGGGTTCTTGATCGAAACTGGCTTTTTTCGACTACGCGCCAGCTCGTCCCGCACCTGTGGGCCCGGTAATAAGCACGAGTACAAGCAGCGAGGCCGCGGCGGGAGCCGGGCTCGGCGACAGGTGGACGGTGGCGGTGTGGCGTTGCAGCATGGGTTCGAGATAAACATGCGACTTTTGCCGCTGTCAAGCCTTGTGCGCTGGATGCGCGGAGCGCCATGCCGCAATGCGGCGCGAATGCCCGCCACGGCAGCATGGTTGCCGTTGAAAACGATGCGGCAACAGCGTGGCGACGAAGGAGGGGAGCGGCCGATTGCGCGGTTCCGGCAGGTTTTTGTGGGAGCGACGCGAGTCGCGATGAGGCTTTCCCGGCAACACCAAGATCGCGACTCACGTCGCTCCTACGACGGCGGCAGCACCTTGCCGGGGTTGAGGATGCCGTCGGGATCGAGCGCCTGCTTGATCGCGCGCATCGCCGCCAGCGTGGCCGGGGTGAAGGCCCGTGCCATGAAGTCGCGCTTGGCCAGGCCGATGCCGTGTTCGCCGGACAGTGTGCCGCCCAGCGCCAGCGCCAGCGCGAACACTTCCGGCAACGCCGCATGCGCGCACGCGTTTTCGCCTGCGTCGTCCGGGTGGTAGAGGATGTTGATGTGCAGGTTGCCGTTGCCGGCATGGCCGAAGGTGACGATGGGCAGGTCGAACTTCGCCGACAGCGCCTGCACCCCGGCCACCAGTTCGGGAATGCGCGACACCGGCACCACGACGTCCTCGTTGATCTTGCCCGGCGCGATGCTCTTCAGCGCCGGTGACAACGCGCGCCGCGCCGCCCACAGTTTTTCGCGCGCGCTGCCGTCCATCGCCACGTCCAGCGCCAGCAGGCCATCGCCCTCGGCCGCCTGCGCCAGTGCGTGCAGCACGTTGGGCAGGGTGTCCTCGTCGCCATCGGCGTCGATCAGCAGCATCGCCCCGGCCTCGGGCACCTGTGCGCCATTGCGGCGCAGCAGCGCCAGGCTGCGCGCATCCATGAATTCCAGCGTGGTCGGTGTGGCCGGCTGGGCCATCACCCGCGACACCGCTGCCGCCGCGCTTTCGGCGTCGCGGTAGAGCACGCGCAGGCCGGCCTGCGCGCGCGGGCGTGGCGCCAGCTTCAACGTGGCCTCGACGATCAACGCCAGCGTGCCCTCGCTGCCGACGATCAGGTGGGTGAGGTCGTAGCCGGTGGCGTCCTTGGTCCACGGCCCACCGCATTCGATGATCTCGCCCGCGCCGGTGACGGCCACCAGCCCGAGCACGTTGTCGCGGCTGGTGCCGTATTTCACCGCGCGCGGGCCGCCGGCGTTGGTGGCGAGGTTGCCGCCGATGCTGCAGATCTCGAAGCTGGACGGGTCCGGCGGCCAGAACAGGCCGTGCGGCATCAAGGCCTGTTGCAGGTCGCCGTTCAACACGCCCGGCTCGACCACCGCGCAGCGGTCGCCGGGGCGGATGGCGAGGATGCGGTCCATGCGCGCGAACGACAGGACGATGCCGCCGGCGCTGGGCACCGCCGCGCCGGTGGTGCCGGTGCCCGCGCCGCGCCCGACCAGCGCCACGCCGTGTGCGCGGCACGCACGGACGATGGCCTGCACCTGTTCGCGGCTCGAAGGCAGCGCTACGCCCTGCGGCAGCGCGTGGCGCCAGGAGTTGTCCTGCGCGTGCGCGGCCAATGCGGCGGCGTCGGTGCGCCAGTGCTCGCCGAGCAGCCGCGACAGTTCATCGGTGAAGGCGGTGGGCAGCGGGTTCATCGCATCAGCAGTCGTCGGCACGGAATGCATCGCGCAGCCAGTTCAATCGCGGCGGTTCGCCACTGGCCTCGACCACGTCAAAGCGGCAGGGCGACTGCGCATGTTGCGGGTGCGCGGATAGATAGAGCTGTGCGGCCAGCAGCAACCTGCGGCGCTTGCCGGCATCCACCGAGGCCGCGCCGCCGCCGAACATGGCATGGCGACGGTAGCGCACTTCCACGAACACGAGGCTGCCGGCCGCCGGGTCGAACATCACCAGGTCGAGCTCGCCGCCGCGGTAGCGGACGTTGCCGGCCAGCCAGCGCAGGCCGGCGCTTTCCAGATGGCGGCGCGCGGCGGCCTCGACCGCCGCGCCACGGTCGGCCTGCTCAGCGACCATCACCGATCGGCACCGGCTGGCCACCACGGAAGGTGGACCATGCCGGGGTGCGCAGCACGTTGCCGAAGCCATCCAGGTGCAGGGTGCCGGTGGCCCCGGCCAGGCCGCTGCCACCGCTGCTGTTGGCCAGCTTTTCCAGATAGGCGGAAATCTTCCAGGCGTCGAAGCCGAAGGCGAACAGGCGCGCGGCGGCGCCGCGGGCGGTCGGCAGGGTGGCGGCCAGTTCGCTGGCGGCAGGCAGGCCGGCGGTACCACGGGTGGTCCATGCCTCGCTCGGGAAGGCGATGCCGTCCAGCGGCATGTCCTCCTCGGCCTTGCCGGTGCCGGAAACCAGTTGCGAGGTGCCCACGCGGGTGGTGCCGGCGAGCCCGGCCAGCGCCAGCTGCGGCGTCAGCATCCGCGCCTGCGGGCCCTTGACCGCCAGGAACACCGAATCCACCGTGCCGGCCTGGCGCAGCTGCGCGCCGATGTCGGCCGGGGCGTCGCCGATGCCGATGCTGGCCGCCACCTTGCCGCCGCGCTGGGCGAAGCGCTCGCCGAAGGCGGCCGCGGCGCGGCGGCCGGTGTCGTCGTTGCTGACGATCACCAGCACGTTGCCGCGCTCGCGCGCCAGCAGGTATTCGGCGGCCATGATGCCGTCGTCCTCCGGCGCCAGCGAGAAACCGGCGCTGCCCGGCGGTGGGGTGTCCTTGCCGCGGTTCAGCGCCAGCACCGGAACCTGCAACTGGTCGCGGGCGAACAGCGCGTCGACCTCGTCGCGGCCCAGCGGCCCGACCACGAAGTCGGCGCCGTCGGCCACCGCCTTGTCGTAGGCGGCGCCGGCGCCGGCCGGGGTGCCGCGGGTATCGATGAAGTCGAGCTGCGGGCGGCGGCGATACTCGGCGTAGTAGCCGGTCAGCAGGCCGTCGCGCACCGGCGCGGCGGCGGTGGCGAGGCTGCCGGACAGCGGCAGCAGCACCGCCATCTTCAGCGGCGGCCGGTAGCCGTCGGCCTCGGCCGGCGGGCGCTTGCCGGTGTCCATCTGCCAGGCGGCATCGCGGTCGAACGGGCGCGGCAGCGGCAGGCCGCGGCCGATCAGGGCACGGCCTGCATGGTTGTAGAGCGGGTCGCCCACCGGCAGCGCCGCGCTGCGCCGGGTGAGGGTGGCGTCGTCGAGGCTGGCCAGCAGGCGGACGATGGCGCGCTGGTTGTCGGCGCGGGCACTGCCGGACAGCAGCGGGTTGGCGCGTGCACGCTCGCCGGCGGTGGCGAAGGCATCACCGGCGGTTTCCTGTGCCTGCGCGCGTGCCAGGTACCAGCGCGCCTGCAGGGCTGCCGGCAATTGATCGGGCTGGCCGCCCAGTGTCTGCAGGAGGGTGCCCAACTGCTTGTCGGCCAGGGCCAGTTCCGCGACCAAAAGGGCATGGCGCTGCTGGCTGGCGCCGGCCAGCTGGCGGGCCTGCACCTGCGCCAGCAGCATGCGCGCGCGCGCATCGTCGCCGGCCTCGTGCCAGGCGAAGGCGGCGTCGGCCAGCAGTTGCGCACGCTGCGCGCCACGCGCCAGCGCTGCCTCGGCTTCCAGTTGCTGCGCCGCCTCGCGCGGCTTGCCCTGGTCGAGCAGGGCGATGGCCGCCTGCTGGCCCGGCGATGCGGTGGGCGCCATGCCGGTGGTGGCGCAGCCGGCCAACAGCAGCAGCGACAGTGACAGGGTGGTGATCCGTGCGGCGGGCTTGTTCATTCGAAGTCCATTCAACGGCATGCGGCGGCGCGGGGTGGAGGAGACGGTAGGATTCTACCCTTGCCCACGGAAAAGCCGATGATGCCCGCCCCTGCCGCCACCCTGTATGTCGTTGCCACGCCGATCGGCAACCTTGCCGACCTGAGCCCGCGCGCGCAGGAGGTGTTGCGTTCGGTGGCGGCGATCTGCGCCGAGGACACCCGCCACACCGGCCAGCTGCTGTCGCACTTCGGCATCGGCAAGCCGCTGGTGGCGCTGCACGACCACAACGAGGAGGCGATGGCCGAGCGCGTGGTGGCGCGCCTGCTGGGCGGCGAATCGCTGGCGCTGGTCAGCGACGCCGGCACCCCGCTGGTCAGCGACCCCGGCTTCCGGCTGGTGCGCGCCGCGCGCGCGGCGGGGGTGAGGGTCAGGCCGGTGCCGGGTGCCTGCGCGGCGATCGCGGCATTGAGCGTGGCCGGCCTGCCGAGCGACCGCTTCGTGTTCGAGGGCTTCCTGCCGGCCAAGGCCGCCGCGCGCCGCGAGCGCCTGCAACGGTTGGCCGGCGAGACCGGCACGCTGGTGTTCTACGAATCCTCGCACCGCATCGTCGAGTCGTTGGCGGACATGGCCGCCGCGTTCGGCGGCGAGCGCCCGGCGGCGGTCGCGCGCGAACTGACCAAGCTGTTCGAGACCGTGCTCGACGGCACCCTGGCGCAACTGCGTGCGGCGGTGGAGGCCGACGACAACCAGCGCAAGGGCGAGTTCGTGGTGATGGTGCAGGGCGCCGGCGACGACGGGGAGGCGAAGATCGCCGAGGGCCGCCGCCTGTACGCCAGGCTCCACGAACACCTGCCGCCTTCGACCGCGGCCAAGCTGGCGGCCGAGTTGAGCGGCGCGCCGCGCAAGGCCTTGTATGGAGGCTGACGCCTTGACCTGCGGATTGTCGAGGTAAAGCCCGCCAAGCAGGCATTACCCCGTACAATGCGCGCGGCGGAGTCGGCCGGACAGTCGCGTCGTTCCTTCGGGAGCGCCGAGGAAAGTCCGGGCTCCACAGGGCAAGGTGCCAGGTAACGCCTGGGCGGCGCGAGCCGACGGAAAGTGCAACAGAAAGATACCGCCTACGTCTTCTTCGGAAGGCCGGTAAGGGTGAAATGGTGCGGTAAGAGCGCACCGCGAGTCCGGCAACGGACCGGCACGGCAAACCCCACCTGGAGCAAGACCAAATAGGGATCCCATGACGTGGCCCGCGTCGGATCCGGGTAGGTTGCTCGAGCGTCGCGGTGACGCGGCGCCTAGAAGAATGACTGTCCACGACAGAACCCGGCTTACAGGCCGGCTTCGCCGCCTTTTCGGGCAACGCCCGAAAAGGCGCCCAATCTTTTGTACCGCCGGAGCGGCGGTACAAAAGATTGGGTCCCGCTCCATTTTCTGCCGAATTCCCGCGCCTGTCGGCGCGCCCCCTTTACCAAAGGGGGCTTTTCTCCAGAGGGTTTTCCGAGGCTCGCTTCGCATCGTTGCAGGAGCGCACCCTGGTGCGCTCCTGCAGTTCTATCCGTGTTTCGCCGTTGAACACGCCCTGCGGGCCGAAGCGGCGCTCGACGATGAAGCCGTGGCCGGCATGGTCGAGCGCGAGGATCGTGCTGGCGCGGGTGCCGTAGTCCTCGCCGCGGATGAAGGCGGCCGACAGGTGCCGCTCCACTTCCAGCGGGATGCCGGTGGCGGGCAGGTCGGAGTCGGCCGGACGCCATTCGTCGGACAGCGCGGTCCACAATCCGTCCAGCGCCGGGTCGTCCTGCGCCAGCCAGTGCTCGAGGGCGGCCATCAGCCGGCGGGTCTTCGGCCACGGTGCATCCAGTGCGCCGTTGGACATGCCGTGCACACCCGGCGCCAGCGCCTGTCGCGTCGCTGGATGGTTGCCGAGGTGGTGGCAGCCTTCGGCATCGGCCAGCAGCAGGTTGAACGGGGCGAAATCGCCGGCATTCCCGGCCAATGCGTCGATGCGGGTGGCCGCCGGGATCGTGCCGGCGAGGAAATCGGCGACCAGTGCGCCGCGCGATGGGCCGCCGGTGGCGGCGGTCGGGTCGCGCACGTTGGTGAGCACGGCCGCGTGGCCGGCATCGTTGATGCCCATCCAGGTGCCGCCCGAGCGCAGGTCGCGCCCGGCGACGACGCCCGCCTGCGGCGCCGGCCAGCGGGCGAGGGCGGTGGTGGGGCGGGCGTGGAATTCGTCGCGGTTGCCGGCCATCAGCAGGCGCCAACGGGGGTGGGTTTTCCAGGCAAGGGCGACCAGACACATGCGCTCCAGTGTGCCTTTTCGCGCAAGCGGCGGCCACGGCCGGCTGAATGGCAGCGTGGTCTTCACGCCGTCTCTACGCGCCTGAACTTCACCTCAATCTCAAAATTTGAGACGAAACAGCGACTTGTGGATAAACCTTGAACAATTCTCTAAAGATTGGCGCAAGCCATTGATGCGTCTGGCGATTTTGCGTCCCGAAAGTTGTTGACAAGCCCTTTGCCACTGCTAATGTGGGCATCGGAGGGAAAACCGGGTTATTCGTGGTTTTTCGTGGTTCAATGACCGCCCAGGCGGAATGACAGACGGGTAGGACGCGGCGTGTTTCAGGGTGAGACGGCCATCACGGTTGACGACAAGGGACGCATGGCGGTGCCCACCGCCCATCGCGACCTGGTCGCGCGTGCCTGTGGCAACCGCCTGGTGCTGACCTACAACCCGTTCGAAGCCGGTTGCCTGTGGCTGTACGCCGAAAAGGAATGGGAGCGGGTGCGCGACGAGGTGATGGCCAAGCCCAACACGCAGCGCGTGGTGCGCACCCTGCAGCAGAAGCTCGTCGGCTCGGCCGCCCATCTGGAACTGGATGGCAACGGCCGCATCAGCCTGCCGTCCAGCCACCGCAACGCGGTCGGCATCGAGAAGAAGGCGGTGCTGATGGGCATGGGCGACAAGTTCGAACTATGGAGCGAGCAAGCGCATCGCGCGTTGATCCAGCAGACGTTGTCTGATGGGGATCTGGGCGATGGGCTGCTCGACCTGAAGTTGTGAGCCGGGGTGCCCGGGTGCGCGGTCAAGCGCAGGCCGGTCACCCTCCGGTGTCGCAGCCGCCGGCGGCCCACCTGCCGGTGCTGTACACCCAGGTCCTGAGCGGCCTGAGGGTGATCGAAGACGGTACCTACCTGGACGGCACCTTCGGCCGTGGCGGCCATGCGCGCGGCGTGCTGGAGCAACTGGGGCCGCAGGGCCGGTTGCTGGTGATGGACAAGGACCCGGAAGCCATCGCCGTGGCGCAGCGCGACTTCGCGCCGGATGCGCGGGTGTCCATCCATCGCGGCAGCTTCGCCGACCTGCTGGACTGGAACGAGACGGCTGCCGGCCTCGACGGCGTGCTGTTCGACCTGGGCGTGTCCTCGCCGCAGCTGGACGTGGCCGAGCGTGGTTTCAGCTTCGGCAAGGACGGCCCGCTGGACATGCGCATGGACCCGGACGCGGGCGAGAGCGCCGCGCAGTGGCTCAATCGCGCCGAGGAGCGCGAGATCGCCGACGTGCTGTGGACCTACGGTGAAGAACGCCAGAGCCGCCGCATCGCCCGTGCTATCGTCGCCCGCCGTGCCAGCCAGCCGTTCGCGCGCACCGCCGAACTGGCCGAGCTGATCGCCTCGGCGATGCCGCGCGGGAAAGACAAGATCCACCCGGCCACGCGCAGCTTCCAGGCCATCCGCATCCACATCAACCGCGAGCTGGCCGACCTCGAGGCCGGGCTGGACGCGGCGCTGGCGCGGCTCAAGCCCGGCGGCCGGCTGGCGGTGATCAGCTTCCATTCGCTGGAAGACCGCATCGTCAAGCAGTTCATGAACCGCCACGCCAAGGCCCCGCCGAGCAACCGTCGGCTGCCGGAGATGGCGGCCTTCGTGCCGACGCTGGATTTGATTGGCGGTGCCACCAAGGCCGAGGACGACGAACTGGCGGCGAACCCGCGTTCGCGCAGCGCGGTATTGCGGGTGGCCGAGAAGCGGGGAACAGGGAACGGGGAACCGGGAATGAGGCTTTCCCGCGATCCGTCATTCCCTGCCTCCACAGGAGGCGGGCCATGAGCCGGCTCCTCCTCGTCGTGCTGCTGCTCGCTACCATCGCCTCGGCGATCGGCGTGGTCTACAGCCGCCACCGCCACCGCCAGCTGTTCGTCGAACTGACGCGGCTGGAGCACGCGCGCGACGAACTGAACATCGAATTCGGCCGCCTGCAGCTGGAGCAGGCCACGCTGGCGCAGGCCACCCGCGTGGATCAAGAAGCGCGCGGCCGGCTGGGCATGAAGTTCCCGGAAGCGGCCGACATCGTGGTGGTGCGCCCATGAACGCGCCGCGTCGCAATCGCAACCGCAGCCAGTTCAACCTGAGCACCCGCATGCTGATGGTGGGCGCCGGGCTGGGCCTGTGCGCGGTGACGCTGGTCGGCCGCGCCGCCTACGTGCAGCTGGTCAACAGCGACTTCTACCAGCGCCAGGGCGAGGCGCGCTACCTGCGCGAAGTGCCCATCGCCACCTCGCGCGGCATGATCACCGACCGCAACGGCGAGCCGGTGGCGGTGTCCACGCCGGTGGCTTCGGTCTGGGTCAACCCGCAGGAGCTGCTGCGCGCGCCCGAACGCATCCCCGAGCTGGCGCAGGCGCTGTCGCTGCCGGTGGACGAACTGACCGCGAAGCTCACGCAGAAGGCCGACAAGGAATTCCTGTACCTGCGCCGGCGCATGAACCCGGACGTGGCCGCGCAGATCGTCGCGCTGAAGATCCCCGGCGTGTTCTCGCAGCGCGAGTTCCGCCGCTATTACCCGCAGGGCGAGGCGCTGGCGCACGTGCTGGGCTTCACCAACATCGACGACCACGGCCAGGAAGGGCTGGAGCTGGCCTTCGACGACTGGCTGCGCGGCAAGCCCGGCGCCAAGAAGGTGATCCGCGATCGCAAGGGCGCGATCGTCGAGAGCATCGACCTGGTGCGGCCGGCCGAGCCGGGCAAGGACCTGACCCTGAGCATCGACCGCCGCATCCAGTTCCTGGCCATGCGCGAGCTGCGCAACGCGGTGGTCGAGAACAAGGCCGCCGGCGGCTCGGTCGTCATCATGGACGTGGCCACCGGCGAGGTGCTGGCGATGGCCAACCTGCCGACCTACAACCCCAACGCGATCAGCGGCGCCCGTGCGGATGCGCGCCGCAACCGCGCCGTCACCGACCTGGTCGAGCCGGGCTCGACGATGAAGCCGCTGACCGTGGCCACCGCGCTGCAGAACCACCTGGTCACGCCGGACACCCAGATCGACACCAACCCGGGCTACCTGACCCTGGGCCGCTACACCATCCGCGACGTGCCGCGGAACAACGGCGTGCTCGACGTCACCGGCGTCATCACCCGCAGCTCCAACATCGGCGCGGCCAAGATCGCCGCGCGCATTCCCGACCGCACCTTCTACGACTCGGTGCGCGCCTTCGGCTACGGCGTGGCGCCGCACAGCGGCTTCCCCGGCGAATCGGTGGGCGTGGTGCCGGTGCCGGGCAGCGCCGGCTGGTACGGCACCACCAAGACCACGATGTCCTACGGCTACGGCCTGTCGGTGACGCCGCTGCAGATCGCGCAGGCGTATTCGGCGCTGGCCAACGGCGGCCGGGTGATCCAGCCGACCTTCGTCAAGGGCCAGCACAACGAGGCGCGGCAGGTCATCGAGCCGGGCGTGGCGCGCGAAGTGGTGCGGATGATGGAGACGGTGGTGACCCAGGGCGGCGCCAAGGGCGCGGCGATCCTGGGTTACCACGTCGCCGGCAAGACCGGCACCGCGCGCAAGAACGGGCCGCGCGGCTATGAGCAGGGCCACTACAACCTGCTGTTCGCCGGCGTGGTGCCGGCGACCAACCCGCGCTTCGCCGCGGTGATCGTGGTCAACGATCCGCAGGGTGGCAAGTACTACGGCGGGCAGGTGTCCGCGCCGGTGTTCCACAGCGTGATGGAAGGCACGCTGCGGCTGATGGACGTGCCGCCGGATGACATCCAGTCGTGGCTGGCGGCGCAGGCCGCCGGCAAGGTCGGCAACGCCGCGGTGCTGCCGGTCGCCGCCGACCCGGCCGATGCGGCAGGCGCCGACATCGATGCCGCCACCGAATTCGACGCGGCCATGCCCACCGCCCGTGCGCCGCAGCCGGCCGCGCAGGAGGTGCGCCAGTGAGCCGCACGATGCCGCTGTCGCAGCTGCTGCCGGACGTGGCGCTGGCGCGCGATGCGCAGGTCGCCGGGCTGGTGCTGGATTCGCGCCAGGTGCGCCCTGGCGATGCCTTCGTCGCCATCGCCGGTTTCGGTGCGCACGGGCTGGGCTTCGTCGAGCAGGCGCGCGCGGCCGGTGCCAGCGCCATCCTGTTCGAGCCGCCGGCCCCGGCGGAACTGCCGGCGCCGGCCGATGCCATCGCCGTGCCCGGCCTGCGCGCACGCATGGGCGCGATGGCCGACCAGTTCCACGGCCATCCCTCGCGCGCGATGACGATGGTCGGCGTCACCGGTACCAACGGCAAGACCTCCACCGTGCAGTTGCTGGCGCAGGCGTGGCAGTTGCTGGGCACCCGCAGCGGCTCGATCGGCACGCTGGGCGTGGGCCTGTACGGCGAGGTGGTACCGACCGGCTTCACCACGCCGCTGGTGCTGCAGATGCATGAAGTGCTGGCGCAGTTGCGCGATGCGGGCGCGCAGGCGGTGGCGATGGAGGTCAGCTCGCACGCGCTGGACCAGGGCCGCGTCGATGCCGTGCACTTTGATGTGGCGGTGTTCACCAACCTCACCCGCGACCACCTCGATTACCACGGTGACATGGCCGGCTACGGCGCGGCCAAGGCGCGGCTGTTCCACCGCGACGGCCTGAAGGCGGCGGTCATCAACCTCGACGATGGCTTTGGCCGCGACCTGATCGCCACGCTGGCGGCGGACGTGCGGCCCATTGGCCTGAGTTCGACCGGCCAGTCGGGTGCAGGCGTGTGTGCCGAAAACCTGGTGCTGGACGGGCAGGGCATCGGCTTCGACCTGCGGGTCGATGGCCAACGCCACCCGCTGCGCTCGCCGCTGCTGGGCCGCTTCAACGTCGACAACCTGCTGGCCGTGGCCGGCGCGCTGCATGCGCTGGGCCAGCCGGCGGCGACCATCGCCGGCGTGCTCGGCCAGCTGCAGCCGATCCGCGGGCGCATGAACCGCCTCGGCGGCCACGGCGAGCCCACCGTGGTGATCGATTACGCCCACACCCCCGATGCGCTGGAACAGGCGCTGCGCAGCCTGCACGGCCACATCGACGGCCGCCTGCTGTGCGTTTTCGGTTGCGGCGGCGAGCGCGACACCGGCAAGCGCCCGCAGATGGCGGCCATTGCCGAACAACTGGCCGATGTGGTGTTCGTCACCGACGACAACCCGCGCGGCGAGGATGGCGACGCCATCGTCGCCCACATCATGGCCGGCTTCGCTGAGCCGTCGCGGGTGAACGTGCAGCGCGACCGCGCGCGCGCCATCGGCGCGGCCGTCGCGCAGGCCGACCCCGGCGACATCGTGCTGGTGGCCGGCAAGGGCCACGAGCCTTATCAGGAGATCGCCGGCATCAAGCACCCCTTCGACGACACCGAGGTCGCATCGCGGGCATTGGCGGCACGCAGGGGAGGTGCAGGGTGAAGCGCACTCCGCTGTCATTGATCGCGCACTGGGCCGGCGGCGAACTCCACGGCGACGACGCGAGCATCGAGGCCATCGGCAACGACACCCGCACGCTGGCGCCGGGCAGCCTGTACGTGGCCCTGCGTGGCGAAAATTTCGACGGCCATGCCTTCGCCGCCGACGCGCTCGCGCGCGGTGCCAGCGCCCTGCTGGTCGAAGCCTTGCAGCCGCTGGACGTGCCGCAGGTCGTGGTCGCCAATGCCGAACTGGCGCTGGCGAAGATCGCCGCCGCGATGCAGCAGGGCCGTGGCGCCAAGGTGTTCGCGATCACCGGCAGCAACGGCAAGACCAGCGTCAAGAACCTGCTGCTGGCGATCCTGCGGCACGCCGCCGCGTTGGAAGGCCGCCATGTGCACGCAACACCGGGCAACCGCAACAACGAGATCGGCCTGCCGCTGGCGGTGATCGACGCGCCGGAAGACGCCGATTACGCGGTCTATGAAATGGGCACCGGCAAGCCCGGCGACATCGCCTACCTGACCGCGATCGCGCCGCCGGACGTGGCGCTGGTCAACAACGTCGCCCCGGCGCACCTGGAGCGCATGGGCAGCCTGCTGGAGATCGCCAACACCAAGGCCGCGGTCTACGACGACCTGCGCGCCGGCGGCGTGGCGGTGGTCAATGCCGACGACGCGTTCGCGCCGTACTTCGCGGCGCGTGCCGGCGCGCACCGGGTGATCCGCTTCGGGCTGGACGCCAGCGCCGAGGTCACCGCAGGCGACATCGCGTTGGCCGAGGCCGGTTCGCGCTTCGTGCTGCGCACGCCGCAGGGCGAGGCCGCGGTGGAGTTGCCGCTGCCCGGCCGCCACAACGTGCTCAACGCGCTGGCCGCCGCGTCGCTGGCGCTGGCCGCCGGCATCGCGCTGGCGCAGGTGGCCGAAGGACTGGCGCAGGCGCGTCCGGTGCCCGGCCGCCAGATCGCGCATGTGCTGGACAACGGCGCGGTGCTGGTTGACGACAGCTACAACGCCAACCCCGGCTCGCTGGCTGCGGCGATCACCGCGCTGGCCGCCGGCAGGCAGCCCGGCTGGCTGGTGCTGGGCGACATGCGCGAACTCGGCCCCGATGCGCAGGCGCTGCATGCGCAGGCCGGCGTTCGCGCGCGCGAAGCCGGCTTGAAGCGCCTTTATACGCTGGGGCCATTGAGCGAAGCCGCAGCGCAGGCCTTCGGCGAAGGTGCGAGGCATTTCGAGTCGCACGCGGCATTGGCCGCGGCATTGATTGCCGATCTGTCCGCCACGAGCACTGCCCCACCGTCGCCCGAAAACGACCATTCCCCATTCCCCGTTCCCTGTTCCCCGCGCGTGCTGGTCAAAGGCTCGCGCGGCAGTGCAATGGACAAGATCGTGACCGCGCTGCTGCAGCGTGGCGAGGACACCCCGCATGTTGCTTGAACTGGCCCGTTGGCTGCAGCAGCTGGACGACCTGTTCCGGTTGTTCAACTACCTCACCTTCCGCGGCATCCTCGCCGCGCTGACCGCGCTGGGCCTGTCGCTGTGGCTCGGCCCGGCGGCGATCCGCCGGCTGGCGCAGCTCAAGGGCGGCCAGCCGATCCGCAAGGACGGCCCGCAGTCGCACTTCTCCAAGGCCGGCACGCCGACCATGGGCGGCGGCCTGATCCTGCTGTCGGTGCTGATGGCGGTGCTGCTGTGGGGCGACCTGCGCAACCGCTACGTGTGGTTGGTGATGGCGGTGATGCTGTGCTTCGGCGCCATCGGCTGGTACGACGACTGGATCAAGATCGCAAAACGCGACCCCAACGGCCTGAAGTCGCGCTGGAAGTATCTGCTGCAGTCGATCTTCGGCCTCGGCGCCGGCCTGTTCCTGTTCTACACGGCCGACGTGCCGGCGGCGCTGACCCTGTACATCCCGATGTTCAAGGCCATCGCGCTGCCGTTGGCCGGCATCAGCTTCGTGGCCATCGCCTACTTCTGGATCGTCGGCTTCTCCAACGCGGTCAACCTCACCGACGGCCTCGACGGCCTGGCGATCATGCCGACCGTGCTGGTCGCCTGCGCGCTGGGCGTGTTCGCCTACGCCTCGGGCAATGCGGTGTTCTCCAGCTACCTGCAGATCCCGCAGATTCCCGGCGCCGGCGAACTGGTCATCATCTGCGCGGCGATCGCCGGCGCGGGGCTGGGCTTTTTGTGGTTCAACACCTACCCGGCGATGGTGTTCATGGGCGACGTCGGCGCGCTGGCGCTGGGCGCGGTGCTGGGCACCATCGCGGTGATCGTGCGCCAGGAGCTGGTGCTGGTGGTGATGGGCGGCGTGTTCGTGATCGAGACGCTGTCGGTGATGATCCAGGTCGCCAGCTTCAAGCTGACCGGCAAGCGCGTGTTCCGCATGGCGCCGATCCACCACCACTTCGAGCTGAAGGGCTGGCCGGAGCCGCGGGTGATCGTGCGCTTCTGGATCATCTCGGTGGTGCTGGTGCTGATCGGCCTGGCGACGTTGAAGGTGCGCTGATGGACGATTACGCGCGCCAGGCGACCCGGCTCGAAGCGATCGGCGGCCACTACGACAAGTGGCTGCTGGGCGCCGCCGTGGCGCTGGCATCGCTGGGCATCGTGATGGTGGCGTCCAGCTCCATCGCGTTGACCCGGAGCCCGTTCTATTACCTCGACCGCCACCTGCTGTTCATCGCCATCGGCGCGGTGCTGGCAGCGGTGGCCATGCGCGTCGAGCTGAAGAAGGTGGAGGAGCACAACCGCCTGTTGCTGGTCGCCTGCGCGGTGCTGCTGCTGGTGGTGTTCGTGCCCGGCCTGGGCAGCACCGTCAACGGCGCGCGGCGCTGGATCAACCTGGGCGTCTCCAAGTTCCAGACGGTCGAGGCGGTGAAGGTGCTGTACATCGTCTGGCTGTCCAGCTACCTGGTGCGCTTCCGCGACGAGGTCAACGCCACTTGGCCGGCGATGCTCAAGCCGGTGGGCGTGGTCGGCTTCCTGGTGTGCCTGCTGCTGTTGCAACCGGATTTCGGCTCATCGACGCTGCTGCTGGGCATCACCATCTGCATGCTGGTGCTGGGTGGCGCGCAGATGAAGCGCATCGTGCTGCCGGCGCTGGTGCTGCTGGCCGCGCTGGTAATGCTGGTGATCATCGAGCCATACCGCATGGCCCGCGTCACTTCGTTCATGGACCCGTGGGTGGACCAGCTGGGTTCGGGTTACCAGCTGTCCAACGCCTTGATGGCGATCGGCCGCGGCGAATGGTTCGGCGTGGGCCTGGGTGCATCGATCCAGAAGCTCAACTACCTGCCCGAGGCGCATACCGACTTCATCTTCTCGGTGATCGCCGAGGAGTTGGGTTTCGCCGGGGTGTGCAGCATCGTCGCGCTGTACGCGCTGCTGGTCGGCCGCGCGCTGTGGCTGGGCATGCGCTGCATCGAGATGCGCCGCCACTTCGCCGGCTACATCGCCTTCGGCATCGCCCTGTGGATCGGCCTGCAGACCTTCGTGTCGATCGGCGTCAACCTCGGCATCCTGCCGACCAAGGGCCTGACCCTGCCGCTGATTTCCTCCGGCGGCTCCAGCGTGATGATGACCTGCGTGGCGATCGGCGTGCTGCTGCGGGTGTCGTGGGAATACAACCGCGCGGTGCGCCGCCAGGAAGTGCGCGAGGAGGACAGCGAGCTGCTGTTCGAGGCCGCCGAGGACGAACCGGCGGCGACGCCGGCCACCGCCGGCGCCATCGCCGTGGCGATGCAGCGGGGTGCCGCGCGCGGCACCAGCCGCATGCAGCAGCGGGTCGAACCCACCTTCGGGAGGATCGCGTGATGGCCGGCCCGTCGATGCGGCAGCGCCCGGTGCTGATCATGGCCGGCGGTACCGGTGGCCACATCTTCCCCGGCCTGGCGGTCGCCAAAGTGCTGCGCGCGCGCGGCATCCCGGTGACGTGGCTGGGCGCCGACGGCGCGATGGAAACCCGGCTGGTGCCGCAGCACGACATCGCCCTCGACACGCTCGCCATCAGCGGCCTGCGCGGCAAGGGCAAGCTGGCGCTGCTGGGCGCGCCGCTGCGGGTGATGCGCGCGATCCGCGCGGCCGGTTTCATCCTGCGCGAGCGCAACCCGCGCGCCGTGGTCGCCTTCGGCGGCTTCGCCTCCGGCCCCGGCGGCATCGCCGCGCGCCTGCACGGGTTGCCGTTGCTGGTGCACGAGCAGAACCGCGCGCCGGGCCTGACCAACCGCATCCTGTCGCGCGTCGCACGCCGCGTGCTGACCGGCTTCCCAGGCAGCTTCGCCGCGCGCGAGGAAGTGGTCGGCAACCCGGTGCGCGCCGAGATCGCCGCGTTGCCGGCGCCGGAACAGCGCCTTGCCGGCCGCGGCGGCCCGATGCGCGTGCTGGTGCTCGGCGGCAGCCAGGGCGCGCGCGCGCTGAACAACGCCATGCCGCAGGCGCTGGCCGGGCTGGGCAACAGCGTCGCCATCGAGGTCTGGCACCAGTGCGGCGATAAGCTGCACGGCGAAGCGCAGCAGGCGTACCGCGACGCCGGCGTCGAAGGCCGCGTCGATGCCTTCATCACCGACATGGCCGCGGCCTATGAATGGGCCGACCTGGTGGTGTGCCGTTCCGGTGCTTCCACCCTGGCCGAACTGTGCGCGGTCGGCATCGGCAGCGTGCTGGTGCCGTTCGCCGCCGCGGTCGACGACCACCAGACCCGCAATGCCGACTACCTGGTCGAACGCGGTGCCGCCGAGTTGCTGAAACAGGACGACGCGCTGGCCGCCAACCTCGAAGGCGTGCTGCGCGCGCTGGCCGGCACCGCCGAGCGTCGCCTGCGGATGGCGCAGGCCGCGCGCGCGCTGGCCATGCCCGATGCGGCCGAACGCATCGCCGACATCATTCTTGAAGAAGCCGGGAATGGTGATTCGGAATTGGTGATTCGGGACAGGCAGGAACAAGAGCAGGAACAACCGCAAATGCATGCAGATGCCAACACGGAGCAGGCTTCCGCTGTTGCTCCTTCGAATCCCGAATCCCGAATCACCAATCCCGGTGCCTCCGAAGGAGGCACAAAGTGATCCGCCGCCTGCACGACACCACCGACCTGGTGCGCGCCTTCCCGCGCGTGCATTTCGTCGGCATCGGCGGCACCGGCATGAGCGGCATCGCCGAGGTGATGCTGACCCTGGGCTATGAAGTCTCCGGCTCGGACAACGCCGACAACGCCGCCACCCGCCGCCTGGCGCGGCTGGGCGCACGGGTGATGCGCGGGCACTCGGCCGCCAACGTGCTGGGCACCGACTGCATCGTCGTTTCCAGCGCGATCCGCGACGACAACCCGGAGCTGATGGAGGCGCGCAGCCAGCGCATCCCGATCATGCCGCGCGCGGCGATGCTGGCCGAGCTGATGCGCTTCCGCCGCGGCATCGCCGTAGCCGGTACCCACGGCAAGACCACCACCACCTCGCTGACCGCCGCGGTGCTCAGCGAGGGCGGGCTGGACCCGACCTTCGTCATCGGCGGGCAGCTGCTCGCCGCCGGTGCCAACGCCAAGCTCGGCGGCGGCCAGTGGCTGGTGGCCGAGGCCGACGAGAGCGATGGCAGCTTCCTGCGCCTGAACCCGCTGGTGGCAGTGATCACCAACATCGACGCCGACCATCTCGAGAACTATGGTGGCGACTTCGCCCGGGTGCAGGCCGCGTTCGCCGAATTCCTGCAACGCCTGCCGTTCTACGGGCTGGCGGTGCTGTGCATCGACGACCCCGAGGTGGCCGCGCTGGCCGCCACCACGCCGCGCCACGTGATGACCTACGGCATGGGCGGCAACGCCGACGTGCGCGCCGAGGACGTGGTGCAGGACGGCGCGCGCATGCGCTTCACCCTGCGCCTGCCCGAAGGCAGCAGCGTGCCGGTGACGCTGGCGCTGCCGGGCCGCCACAACGTGCTCAACGCGCTGGCCGCGGCCGCCATCGGCTGGCAGCTGGGCGTGGCGCCGGAAACGATTGCCGCCGCGCTGGAAAAGTTCCAGGGCGTGGGCCGCCGCTTCAACGACCTCGGCGTCGTCGCCACCGGCAAGGGCGCGGCGGTGCGGGTCATCGACGACTACGGCCACCACCCGCGCGAACTGGCCGCGGTGTTCGCCGCCGCGCGTGGCGGCTGGCCGGAACAGCGCCTGGTGGTGGCGTTCCAGCCGCACCGCTACAGCCGCACCCGCGACCAGTTCGACGCGTTCGCCGCGGTGCTGTCGGAGGTGGACGCGCTGGTGCTCAGCGAGGTCTACCCGGCCGGCGAGGCGCCGATCCCCGGTGCCGATTCCCGGTCGCTGGCCCGCGCCATACGTGCGCGCGGCCGCAGCGAACCTGTGGTGGTCGGCCACGCCGGCGACCTGGTGTCGGTGCTGCCGGACGTGCTGCGCGACGGCGACCTGCTGCTGATGATGGGCGCCGGCGACATCGGCCACGTCGCCCAACAGATCGCCACCGGCGGCTTCCTGGCGGAGGGTGCCGACGAATGATCCGCGCCCTGCGCCCGTCGCGCCGTACCCATGCTGCCGCATCGCCGGCGCGCATGCGTGCGCGTGCGGCCCGGAGGTGCGCACGATGAACGCACTGTTGCGCATCCTCGCCTGGCTGCTGGCCATCGCCCTGGTGGCGTTGCCGGTGGTGGCCGTGCTCAACGGCTGGGTCGGCGCCGAGCGCTGGCCGCTGACGAAGCTGCGCGTGCATGGCGAGTTCAAGCGCGTGCCCGGCGAGGAGTTGCAGAAGGCGCTGCTGCCGTATGCGCGTGCCGGTTTCTTCGCGGTCAGGCTGCAGGACGCGCAGCAGGCGGTGGAGCAGTTGCCGTGGGTGGCGAGCGCGCAGGTGCGCAAGCAGTGGCCGGACGTGCTGGAGGTCAGCGTGGTCGAGCACAGGCCGTTCGCGCGCTGGGGCGAGGACCGGCTGCTGTCCGAGCAGGGCCAGCTGTTCGCGGTGCCGCGCGGGCTGGAGCACGCGCCGCTGCCGCAGCTCGACGGCCCGGACGGCAAGACCGCCGAAGTGGTCGAGCTCTACAACGATTCGCGCGCGCTGTTCGCACCGGCCGGGGTGGACGTGCGCCGGCTGGCGATGGACGCGCGCGGCAGCTGGTCGCTGGCGCTGGACAACGGCACCGAGGTCGTCGTCGGCCGCAACGACGCGCGCTCGCGGTTGGCCCGCTTCGTGCGCGTGCTGCCGCAGCTCACCCGCGCCCAGGTGCCGATCGTGCGCGCCGACCTCCGCTACACCAATGGTTTCACGCTGAGCTGGGGAACCCCGCCGCCGGCAACAAAGCAGACGCAGGACAGGACATGAATCGCAAGGGTGACAAATCGTTGATCGTCGGGCTGGACATCGGCACCTCCAAGGTGGTGGCGCTGGTGGGCGAGTATTCGCCGGGCAGCCCGATCGAGGTCATCGGCATCGGCTCGCACGAATCGCGCGGGCTCAAGCGCGGCGTGGTGGTGGACATCGAATCGACCGTGCAGTCGATCCAGCGGGCGATCGAGGAAGCCGAGCTGATGGCCGGCTGCGAGATCCGCTCGGTCTACGCCTCGATCTCCGGCAACCACGTGCAGTGCCGCAACTCGCAGGGCATCACCCCGATCCGCGAGGGCGAGGTGACCTGGGGCGACTTGGACCGGGTGCTGGAGGCGGCCAAGGCGGTGGCGATCCCGGCCGACCAGAAGATCCTGCACGCGATCCCGCGCGAGTACGTGCTGGACGATTCGCAGGAAGGCATCCGCAACCCGGTCGGCATGACCGGCGTGCGGCTGGAGGTGCACGCGCACCTGGTGGTGTGCGCGCAGTCGGCCGCGGCCAACATCAGCAAGTGCGTGCAGAAGTGCGGCCTGCAGGTCGATGACCTGGTGCTGTCGTCGCTGGCTTCCTCGGTGGCGGTGCTGACCGCCGACGAGCGCGAGCTGGGCGTGGTGATGGTGGACATGGGCGCCGGCACCACCGACATCGCGGTGTTCGTGCAGGGTGCCATCTGCCACACCGCCTCGCTGCCGATCGCCGGCGACCACGTCACCAACGACATCGCGCACATGCTGCGCACGCCGACCCCGGAGGCCGAGCAGATCAAGGTGCGCTACGCCTGCGCGCTGGCGCAGCTGGCCACCGCCGAGGAAAGCATCCAGGTGCCGTCGGTCGGCGACCGCCCGCCGCGGCGCATGCCGCGCGCCTCGCTGGCGCAGGCGGTGCAGGGCCGCTACGAGGAAATCTTCGAGATGGTGCAGGCCGAACTGCGTCGCTCCGGCTTCGAGGAGATGGTGCGCGCCGGCATGGTGCTCACCGGCGGCGCCTCGAAGATGGAGGGCGTGGTCGAGCTGGCCGAGGAAATGCTGCAGATGCCGGTGCGCGTGGGCATCCCGCAGCACGTCACCGGGCTGGGCGAGGTGGTCGGCAACCCCGTGCACGCCACCGGCGTGGGCCTGCTGCTGATGGGCAGCCAGATCGAGCACCCGCGGCGGCCGTCGCTGCCGGTCGGGCGCGCCGGCACGTTGTTCAACAAGTTGAAGAACTGGTTCCGCGGCGAGTTCTGAGCGTCGCGGGCCGGCTGTGGAAAGAGCGGAAGGCGGAAGGGCGGAAGACGATTGGCGGTAACGCAACACCAACTAGAAGAGATGCCGGCCCACGGGTCGGGTTCCAACATAACGAGGACATGGACATGGCACATTTCGAACTGATCGAGAAGATGGCACCCAATGCGGTGATCAAGGTGGTGGGCGTGGGCGGCGGCGGCGGCAACGCCGTGGCGCACATGGTCAACGGCAGCATCGACGGCGTGGAGTTCATCACCGCCAACACCGATTCGCAGGCGATCAAGAACTGCGGCGCCAAGCTGCAGCTGCAGCTCGGCACCAACGTCACCAAGGGCCTGGGCGCCGGCGCCAACCCGGAAGTCGGCCGCCAGGCCGCGCTGGAGGACCGCGAGCGCATCATGGACGCCCTGCAGGGCGCGGACATGGTGTTCATCACCGCCGGCATGGGCGGCGGCACCGGCACCGGCGCGGCGCCGGTGGTGGCGCAGCTGGCCAAGGAAATGGGCATCCTGACCGTGGCCGTGGTCACCAAGCCGTTCCCGTTCGAGGGCCGCCGCCGCATGCAGGTGGCGCTCAAGGGCATCGAGGAGCTGAGCCAGCACGTCGATTCGCTGATCACCATTCCGAATGAAAAGCTGATCACCGTGCTCGGCCGCAACGCGACGATGGTGCAGGCCTTCCGCGCCGCCAATGACGTGCTGCAGGGCGCGGTGCAGGGCATCGCCGACCTGATCGTGCGCCCGGGCCTGATCAACGTCGACTTCGCCGACGTGCGCACCGTGATGTCGGAAATGGGCCTGGCGATGATGGGCACCGGTACCGCACGCGGCGACGACCGCGCCCAGGCCGCCGCCGAGGCCGCGATCCAGAACCCGCTGCTGGACGACGTCAACCTGGCCGGCGCCAACGGCGTGCTGGTCAACATCAGCGCCGGCACCGACATCACCATGAGCGAGTTCGACGAGATCGGCCGCACCGTGCACGCCTTCGCCTCGGAGGACGCCACCGTGGTCATCGGCACCGTGATCGACCCGGACCTGGGCGACGAGATCAAGGTGACCGTGGTCGCCACTGGCCTGAACCGTGCCGTCGCCAAGGGCGCCCAGCGTCCCGGCGAGCGCGCGCCGATCAAGCTGGTGCGCAACGCCACCACCGGCCAGCCGGAGTTCGGCGGCGACTACGAGAGCCCGGCCGACGCCGTGGCCCGCGCGGTCGGCAGCTCGCTCAGCACCGGCCTGCGCCGCCCCAGCTCGGACACCGTGGCCGCCTCGGCCCCGGCCGCGCCGACCGCCGCCGCCGAACTGCCCAGCGACTACCTGGACATTCCGGCGTTCCTGCGTCGCCAGGCCGACTGATGCCATCCCTGGCGAGGCATCGCGACTGCGGGACGTCCGGCCCGGCCATCCGTGGCCGGGCGCTCACCGCCGCGCGAAGCAGTGCTTCGCAGACGCGGCGGTTCGCCCTGCGTCGCCAGGCCGACTGACCGCAGCGGAACGACCGGGTGGCCCTGGCCGCCCGGCCGCGGCAACACGACGCCGGGGTTGTCCTCCCCGGCGGGCGGCACCATGTCCTTTGTCGCCGGTCCGGTGCCGGACCGGCGGCATTTTCGGCAGCGCGGCGCTGCCGGCGCAGGCCGCTTCGCGGCGGCAGGGCGCGTGGTAACGCGTGTTATTCTTGTTTGAATGTCCGTGCCTGCACGGCCTCCGATCCCGAACCCATGATCCAGCAGCGCACCCTCAAGAACACGATCCGCGCCACCGGCGTCGGCCTGCACAGCGGCGACAAGGTCTACATGACCCTGCGCCCGGCCCCGGTCGACCACGGCATCGTGTTCCGCCGCGTGGACCTGGACCCGGTGGTGGAAGTGCCGGCCCGTGCCGACCTGGTCACCGAGGTGACCCTGTGCACCGGCCTGACCTGCGAGGGCGCCAAGATCCAGACCGTCGAGCACCTGATGTCGGCGATGGCCGGCCTCGGCATCGACAACGCCATCGTCGAACTGTCCTCGGCCGAACTGCCGATCATGGACGGCTCGGCCGGCCCGTTCGTGTTCCTGCTGCAGTCGGCCGGCATCGCCGAGCAGGGCGCGGCCAAGCGCTTCATGCGCATCCTCAAGCCGGTGGAAGTGCGCGACGGCGACAAGGTCGCCCGTTTCGAGCCCCACGAGGGCTACAAGCTCGGCTTCACCATCCAGTTCGACCACCCGATGATCCCGGCCCGGCAGTCGCGGGCGGAAATCGACTTCTCCACCGCCGCCTACATCAAGGAAATCTCCCGCGCGCGCACCTTCGGCTTCATGCGCGACCTGGAGTACATGCGCGAGCGCAACCTCGGCCTGGGCGGCTCGATGGACAACGCCATCGTGCTCGACGAGTTCCGCGTACTGAACGACGACGGCCTGCGCTACGCCGACGAGTTCGTGCGCCACAAGATCCTCGACGCCATCGGCGACCTGTACCTGGCCGGCGGCCAGGTGCTCGGTGCCTACGAAGGCTTCAAGTCCGGCCATGCGCTCAACAACAAGCTGGTGCGCGCCCTGCTGGCCGATGAAAGCGCCTGGGAATGGGTCCGCTACGACGCCGCGGCCGCGCCCGGCCCCGTCGTCTACGGCGACGTCGCCTACGCCTGAATGCTGAATGGGCGAAACGCACCCGTTGGCCGGCGGTGTGTCGGAAATGTGAAGCCCGCGGGAATTCCGGGCGACACTTAACTTTAATTTAACGTTTCGCTAACTCCCGCCCTTCCAGTCGCGGCTAGGATTCCTGCCGGCTTGTCGCGGCGACCTTCGGGGTGCCGCGAGCGTGGCGGAGGATCATCCGCCGTTTCCGGACCGGGTGCCTTTCACATCCGCCAGGCAAGCCAGGGCGTCGCGCAGGCCTTTGTGCGTGGCGGCCGTTACTGCGTGGGAACTGCGCTGGTCGTTGCGCACCGGGGAGGGTGCAGGCGCGGTAGCAGTCTTGACGGTCACCCGCGTGGCCTTCAGCCCGATGGATCGGGCCGCGTCGAGCAACTGCTGTTCGGCAAGCCGCACCTTGGCATGCCAGACCGGTGACTCGACGAGAAAAACGAGGTGTTCGCCGTCCACATTGGCCAGCCGGCAACGGCTCGCCAGCATGGGTGGCAACTGGGGGCGCAACTGCCGGTCCAGCGCATCGAGCCACAGGGCCCGCCGCAACGGATTTCCTGCTTTGTCCGCCATGACCGCTTCCAGCGCCTGTTTGGGCGCTGTACGGGAGCGAACACCGGATTTCGGCTCAGACATAAGAATTCTTCGATGACCTTCAGAAAGATCGTAATCAAAACACGGGGGCGGCAGGCGAAAACCCGGTTGGCACGCCTGCATGATTTTTTCGAGGAGCGACCGAAGGCGCTGGCTGGGGGCCTGCTGGGGCTGGGCTGCCTGCTGGGCATGGGGGTGACCCTGGCGGTGGGCGCGGCCGGTGACGCGATGCTGCGCACCGAGGTCGAGCGCCAGCAGCAGGAACTGGTCAAGGTGCGCGCCGACGCGCAGACCCAGGTCAACGCGCTGGCGGCGCGGATGGCCGAACTGCAGGCGCAGGCCACCCGGCTGAATGCGCTGGGCGAACGCCTGACCCGGATGGGCAAGCTGGAGGACGGCGAGTTCGACTTCAACGAAACCCCCGGCATGGGCGATGGCGACGCCGGTCCTGTCGAGGACATCCCGGCCGGCAAGGTCGACGCCGAATTACAGATGCTGCAGCAGCGCTTCGTCGATTCGGGCCGGCAGCTGTCGGTGCTGGAATCGCTGCTGTTCGACCACCAGCTGGAGCAGAACGCCGTGCCCTCGCGCATGCCGATCCGCAACAGCTACGTGACCTCCGGCTTCGGCACCCGCGCCGACCCGTTCGGCCGCGGCGCGGCCAGCCACAAGGGCATCGATTTCCATGCCCGCGTCGGCGACCCGGTGATGGCGGTGGCCGACGGCGTGGTGCGCTTTGCCGGGGTGAAGGGCGGCTACGGCAACGTGGTGGACGTGGACCACGGCAACGGCTACGTCACCCGCTATGCGCACAACTCGCGGCTGAGCGTGCGCGAGGGCGACCTGGTGCGCGCCGGGCAGGAAGTGGCCAAGGCCGGCTCCACCGGCCGTTCCACCGGCGCCCACGTGCATTTCGAGGTGTGGCAGGACGGGCGCGTGATGAACCCGCGCAAGTTCCTCGGCGAGGGCGGCAACACCCCGGTGGGGCGGATCGGCCGCGGCTGATCGCCGGGGCGAGGCGGCGGCGGGCGCTTGAATCGCCAGGCGCCCGCCCCAAGCTACAATAGGCATTGCCATCGACGGGGCGCGCTGCGCCCTGTTTCGTTTGTGCCGACAGGTTCCGCCCGGGGCGGGGGCGCGCGGCATTCCATCCAAACCGGTTCCTTCAATGATCAACAGCTTGCTTACCCGCGTTTTCGGCAGCCGCAACGAACGCCAGCTCCGCCAGTTCAACCGCATCGTCGCCAGAATCAACGCGCTGGAGCCGGAAATCGGCAAGCTTTCCGACGATGAACTGAAGGCCAAGACCCCCGAGTTCCGCGAGCGCATCGCCGCCGGCGAGGCGCTGGACAAGGTGCTGCCGGAAGCCTTCGCGGTCTGCCGCGAGGCCTCCCAGCGCGTGCTGGGCATGCGCCACTACGACGTGCAGCTGATCGGCGGCATGGTCCTGCACCTGGGCAAGATCGCCGAGATGCGCACCGGCGAGGGCAAGACCCTGGTGGCGACCCTGCCGGTGTACCTCAACGCGCTGGAAGGCAAGGGCGTGCACGTGGTCACCGTCAACGACTACCTGGCCAAGCGCGACGCCGCGCAGATGGGCAGGCTGTACAACTGGCTGGGCCTGAGCGTGGGCGTGGTCTACCCGAACATGCCGCACGGCGACAAGCGCGAGGCCTACGCCGCCGACATCACCTACGGCACCAATAACGAGTTCGGCTTCGACTACCTGCGCGACAACATGGCGCTGAGCCGCGCCGACCGCTACCAGCGCGGCCTGCACTACGCCATCGTCGACGAGGTGGACTCGATCCTGATCGACGAGGCGCGCACCCCGCTGATCATCTCCGGCCCGGCCGACGATTCGCCGGAGCTGTACATCCGCGTCAACCGCGTGGTGCCGCAACTGATCAAGCAGGAGACCGAGGAAGGCGAGGGCGACTACTGGGTCGATGAAAAGGGCAAGCAGGTGCACCTGTCCGAGGCCGGCATGGAGCACGCCGAGGACCTGCTGCGCCAGGCCGGCATCATCGGCGCGGACAACGAGAGCGGCCTGTACGCCGCGCAGAACCTGACCGTGGTCCACCACCTCAACGCCGCGCTGCGCGCGCACGCGCTGTTCCAGCGCGACGTGGACTACATCGTGCGCGACGGCGAGGTTGTGATCGTCGACGAGTTCACCGGCCGCACCCTGGCCGGGCGCCGCTGGTCCGACGGCCTGCACCAGGCGGTGGAGGCGAAGGAAGGCGTGCCGGTGCAGCGCGAGAACCAGACGCTGGCCAGCATCACCTTCCAGAACCTTTTCCGCATGTACAAGAAGCTGTCCGGCATGACCGGCACGGCCGACACCGAAGCCTACGAGTTCCAGAGCATCTACGGCCTGGAAGTGGTGGTCATCCCGACCAACAAGCCGACCATCCGCAAGGACCACCCGGACCAGGTGTTCCTCAACCGCACCGGCAAGTTCAACGCGGTGCTGGCCGACATCGAGGATTGCGCCAGGCGCGGCCAGCCGGTGCTGGTGGGCACCACCTCGATCGAAACCTCGGAAATGCTGTCCGAGCACCTGCGCAAGGCCGGGGTGAAGCACGAGGTGCTCAACGCCAAGCAGCACGACCGCGAAGCGACCATCGTCGCCAACGCCGGCCAGCCCGGTGCGGTGACCATCGCCACCAACATGGCTGGCCGCGGTACCGACATCGTGCTCGGCGGCTCGCTGGAAACCGAGCTGCACGAGCTGGGCGAGGAGGCGACCGACGCGCAGAAGGCCGCGGCCCGGGCCGCGTGGCAGCAGCGCCACGAGGCGGTGAAGGCCGCCGGCGGCCTGCACATCGTCGGCACCGAACGCCACGAAAGCCGCCGCATCGACAACCAGCTGCGCGGCCGCTCCGGCCGCCAGGGCGACCCGGGTTCCTCGCGCTTCTACCTGTCGCTGGAAGACAACCTGATGCGCATCTTCGCCTCGGACTGGGTGCAGAAGGCGATGCGCATGATGGGCATGAAGGAAGACGACGTCATCGAGGACCGCCTGGTCAGCCGCCAGATCGAGAAGGCGCAGCGCAAGGTCGAGGCGCACAACTTCGACATCCGCAAGAACCTGCTGGACTTCGACGACGTCAACAACGACCAGCGCAAGGTGATCTACGCCCAGCGCGACGAGCTGCTGGACGCCGAGTCGGTCAAGGACAACATCGACGGCATCCGCGACGACGTGATCTACGACCTGGTCGCCCGCTTCGTGCCGCCGAACTCGATCGACGAGCAGTGGGACCTGCCGGGCCTGCAGGCCACGCTGGAGTCGGACCTGGGCGTGCAGATGGACCTGGTGGGCCTGTTCAGGCAGCACGAGGAACTGGACGCCGAGGGCATCGCCCGGCAGGTGGCCGAGGCCGTCGACACGCATTTCACCGGGAAGGAAGCCGCGGTCGGCGGCGAGACCATGCGCGCGCTGGAGAAGCACGTGATGCTGACCGTGCTCGACCAGAGCTGGAAGGAACACCTGGCGCGCATGGACTACCTGCGCCAGGGCATCTACCTGCGCGGCTACGCGCAGAAGCAGCCCAAGCAGGAATACAAGAAGGAAGCCTTTGAGCTGTTCTCGGAGATGCTGGAGAACGTCAAGCGCGAGGTCGTGCACCTGCTGGCGCGCGTGCGCATCCGCAGCGAGGAGGAAGTGGCGGCGATGGAGGCACTGGAGCGCCAGCAGGCCGAGGCGCGCCTGCGCATGTCGCAGTTCCAGCACCAGGACAACGGCGGCTACGGCGCCGACGAGGAAGCCGCGCAGGTGCAGGCCGCGCAGGCCGAGCCCAAGGTCGGCCGCAACGAGCCATGCCCGTGCGGCAGCGGCAAGAAGTACAAGCATTGCCACGGTCAGCTCAGCTGAGGCTGAGCTGACCTGTGGTGTAGCCCGCGGAGCGGGCTACACACCCATGATCCGTGCAACGGATCATGGGCACACGGTCTTCATCTCCGATCCCCCGCGCCTTCGGCGCGCCCCCCTTACCAAGGGGGGCTTTCCTCCAGACATATCCGGTAGTGCCGGCCGCTGGCCGGCATCTGCACGATATCGGGGAATGCGAGGTTGCCGGCCAGCGGCCGGCATTACCCGGAGCCAGGATTTCCCGGTGGGTGCCGACCGTTGGTCGGCACTGATCCATCCGTTCACGCCAGGCGCGCTGCCGCCCGACCAGCGGTCGGGCGCCACAGGTGGGGGGAGGGTTTTACGACACCCGGCACCGGAGATTGCGCTGGCCGCCGGATTTTCGGCATTCTCGGTGCCATGACACCCCTGTTGCGCTCGATCCACGTCGTGGCCGCCGTCATCACCGACGCGCGTGGCCGCATCCTGCTCAACCGCCGCACCGGCGACAGCGACATGGCCGGGTTGTGGGAGTTCCCCGGCGGCAAGCGCGAGCCGGGCGAAACCTCCGAGCAGGCGCTGGCGCGGGAGCTGCACGAGGAACTCGGCATCGAGGCCGAGGTCGGCGAATGGTTGATGGACGTGCCGCAGCTGTACCCGGACAAGCGCCTGCGGCTGGAGGTGCGCCACGTGCGGCAGTGGAAGGGCAACGCCCGCGGCCGCGAGGGCCAGGCCATCACCTGGGTGGCGCCGGAGAAGCTGACCCGCTATTCGATGCCGCCGGCCGACCAGCCGGCGGTGGCGGCCTTGATGCAGGCAGACCGCTACCTGGTCACGCCGGAACCGGCCGCGGGAACGGCCGCCTGGCTGGAACGCCTGCAGGCCGCGGTCGAAGGCGGCATCCGCCGCGTGCAGTTGCGCACGCCGCGCAGCGAAGCGCGCATCGCCCTGGCGCACGACGCAGTGGACTGCGTCGGGCGCCATGCCGAACTGCTGCTCAACCGCGACATCGAACTGGCACGGGAGCTGGGGGTGGGGGTGCACCTGGGCAGCGAACAGCTGCTGCAACTGGAACGACGCCCACTGCCGGACGGCGTGCCGGTCGCCGCGTCCTGCCACGATCTGGCGCAGTTGCAGGCCGCGCAGCGGCTGGGCTGTGATTTCGCCGTGCTCGGCCCGGTGCGGGCTACTGCCAGCCATCCGGGCGCCGCGCCTTTGGGCTGGGAGGCATTCGAGCGGATGCGCGAGCAGGTGGCCCTGCCGATCTACGCCATCGGCGGCCTCGCCGCCGATGATGTCGATGCCGCGCGCCGGCATGGTGCGCAGGGCGTGGCGGCGATCCGTGCGTTGTGGCCGCACCCGGTTACAGGCTGATCCAGAAACAGTTGTACTGGCGCCGCAGGTTCAGCACGGTGCGCGCCGGCACGTGGCCGGTGCCCAGCGTCTGCTCCAGCCGCAGCGCGACCGGCCGCGGTGGCGTGGCCGGCATGTTGGTGATGAAGATCGGGCCGCCGCGGGCCTCCGTGCCGGGTGCGTCCACCGGTTCCAGTGCCGGGTCGTCCGGATACACCGGGGCGATGTCCACGAGGGGGCGTTGCACGATGGCATCCAGCCGGTCCATCACCCGCGCGGCGCTGGCATTGGACAGGCCGTTCCACAGGTAGATGCCGGACAGGCGGTTGGCGTCGCGCGCCTCCACCGCGCCGCGGATCTGCGTCACCACCTCGCTCAGGCGCCGCGCGCAGCTGTCGCGGTACAGGCCGCTGCCGCCCGCGGCGCGGGTATCCGGCGGCAGGCGCGCCCGCGCGCCCATCGTTTCGCAGGTCTGGTCGCCATACACGGTGCGCCCCTGGGCATCAGTGCAGCGGTTGACCTGCTGCGCGTGGGCGGCGGGAGCCAGGGCGCAACAAGCCAGCAGGAGGAGGGAGCGTCGCATCCGCCAAGACTAGCGTGCAAGGACGCATCCGGGTGCCCCAGTGGCGCCCGATCGTGTGCCGACCAACGATCGGCACCCACCGGCAGGGTCGGGAATCAAGTGCGTGGGTCGGGGTCACGTCCCCGACGTGCCATGCATCCGGAGCGAAGTCCCCGGCCCGTGGATCAAGCGCGGCCGAGGCGCTGCAGCACCGCGCCGGTCGGCTTGGCGAGGTTGAGCGTGTAGAAGTGCAGCGAGGGCGCGCCGCCAGCGCTCAGGCGCTCGCACAGCGCGGCCACCACGTCGGCACCGAAGGCGCGCACCGATTCGGCGTCGTCGCCGTAGGCCTGCATGCGCTTGCCGATCCAGCGCGGGATTTCCGCGCCGCATTGCTCGGAAAAGCGCCGCAGCTGGCTGAAGTTGGAGATCGGCATGACGCCGGGGATGATCGGTATGTCCACGCCCAGCCGGCGCACGTCGTCGACGAAGCGGAAATAGGCGTCGGCGTTGTAGAAGTACTGGGTGATGGCGGCGTCGGCGCCGGCATCGACCTTGGCCTTGAAGTGGCGCAGATCGGCCAGTGCGTCGCCGGCCTGCGGGTGCGTCTCCGGGTAGGCGCCGACCTCGATGCGGAAGGCGTCGCCATGCTCGGCGCGGATGAAGGCGATCAGTTCCGAGGCATAGCGCAGGTCGCCGGGGAAGCCCATGCCCGAGGGCAGGTCGCCGCGCAGGGCGACGATGCGCTTGACGCCGATGGCGCGGTACAGCTTGAGCAGCTCGCGGATTTCCTCGCGGGTGCCGCCGACGCAGGACAGGTGCGGCGCGGCCTCGAAGCCGTGGTGCTGGTTGAGGTGGCGCACGGTCTCGGAGGTGTAGCTCAGCGTCGAGCCGCCGGCGCCGAAGGTGCAGGACACGTATTCGGGGGCATGGACCTTGAGCTTGTTCGCGGCGCGGTCGAGCTGCGCGCGCTGGTCGTCGGTCTTGGGCGGGTAGAACTCGAAGCTGAGCGCGGTCATGGTGGGCGGGGATGTGGAATCGCGGCGAATTATATCTCTTTATCAAGATAGATATGCAAATGTTTCCGGCGTGACCGTAGGCGCGACGTGAGTCGCGACCGGGGCTTTATCGGGAAAGCTCCGGTCGCGACTCACGTCGCTCCTGCAGGGGGACAAGCCGTGGTCAGGCGGCCCTGTCGTCGAACAGGGCGACGCGGCAGCGTGCGCTGATGGCGTCGAGGTAGCGCCGGCTGTTGGCGCCGAAGCCGATGCCTTTGACGATGGTCAGCGAGCGCAGCAGCGGGAACAGGCGGAAGTCGCTTTCGTCGATGGCCTCGCCGCGCGTGGCGAGCAGTGGCTCCAGCTCGTCCAGCAGCGGGCGCAGTTCATCAAGCAGCTTGTCGCTGTCGTCCAGCAATGCCTGCAGATCGCCGAAGGCGCGGGTTTCGCGGGCGACGAATGCTTCGCGCGCGGCCGGCGTGGCCAGTTCGCGGAAGTCGGCGCGGGTGAAGCGTGGCACGCACAGGCGCAGCATCAGCGGCCACGCGTGCTCGACCCAGGCGTCGATGGCGTCGTCGCCGCCGCGCTGGACGAGGGCCGGCGCGACGGACTGGTCGAGGTAGTGCACGATGTCCATGCTCTCGGGCATGTGGCTGCCGTCCGGCTTGCGCAGGATCGGTACCACCTTGCGCCCGACCATGCGCGTGGGCGTCTCCACGTCGCCTTCCATGATGATGCCGATGTCCACGTCCAGCTGCTTGAGGCCGACGATCATCAGCGCGCGGCAGCAGAAGGGGCAGTGTTCGTAGATGAAGAGTTCCATGGCGTTGCTCGTTGTGGACAGGCGGACATGATCGCCGCTTTCGGCAGGCGCCGGCATGGCCGCGGCATCGGCGACAATGCGCCCCGGTCCACGCACGCACCTGCCCATGTCGATCTTCCTGACCCCGTTCGCCCGCACCCGCCTGTTCCCGCGCACGCCGCGCGGCAACACCATCCAGGACTGCACGCCGGAGCAGTTCGAGCGCCATCTCAACGAACATGCGCCGTTGAAGGTGCTCGACGGCTACGCGCCGTTCTGCAAGCTGCACGTGCACCGCAACTGGACTTCAACGCGCTGCCTGACGGTGCCGGTCACCGACGCCAACCGCCACCTGCTGCGCTCGGCCTACGAGGCGCGCACGCGCGAGGAACTGCCGGTGCTGGTGCGCTGGTTCGAGGGCGTGGCGCCGCCGGTGGCCGACTACCTGGTCGTCATCCTCTACAGCCGCGAGCAGCTGGCGAAGGAAGGCTCGCCGATCGACGCCGACTGGGGCGTGGTCGGCTGCCTCTACACGGCGACGCCGGAGGAAATCCCGATGGCGCCGATCACGATGCTGCGCAATGCGCTGGGCGTGGAGGAAGGCGGTTCGGGCGTGCCGATCGACCGCGACGCCTACCGCGGTGCGGTGGAGTTCTGGGAGAACAATGCCAACTGGCGCTAGGCAGGTCGGGGCGATGCCCCCGACGGACGACGATGCGGGCGCAGAGGCGTCGGGGGCGTAGCCCCGACCTACCCCATTGAGGGCGTCGCGTCGGGCTTCGCTGCCTATGCCTCTTCGGGCGCGGCGAAGGCTTTGCTGTAGAACCCGGAAGGATCGAAGCAGCAGACCCGGCGCTTGCCGGCGGCCAGCATGTCGCAGGCGTTGGCGATGCGCTGCGCGCGGGTCCTGGCCTGTTTGGCAGTGGTGATCCAGTGGATCCAGTCCACCCGCGCGAGGGTGGTGGTGGCCTCCCACGCTACCCGGGCCTCGGGTGCGGCCGCCAGCGCCGCGCGCAGGTCGGGCGGCAGTTCCGGCTCCGGCTCGCGTGCCACCGGCCGGATTTCGAGAGTGACGTCGTCGCCGATGGCCACGCCCGCGGCGTCGAGCAATGCCGCGTCCACACGCAGCCAATGGCTCAGCTGGCCGTCCGGTTCCAGCGTGGCCTGGAAGGCATGGCCGTCGAGGGTGCCTTCGATGCTGGTACGCCCGCGCCTTGGCAGCGTGTCGCTGGCTTCCCTGGGCAGGACCACGAAAGCCCACGGCGCATCGCCGTCCGGTTTGGCCGGGCGGCGCAGCCTGGCCTTGAAACGGGAAGTGGCGGGCTTGGTGCCCGTGTGCCTGTTGGATCGCGGTGTGCCTGAGCTTGTCATCGGCCCGGTCCGAGGGGTCCGGCGTCTGCGGAGATCGCGGAAAGATTCGCACATCTTCGCGCGCGAAGCCGGCTGCGATCCGATTCCGCTCGCGGAATACGCAAAAGAAAACGGGCGCCTTTCGGCACCCGTTTCCGCGAATCATCGGCCGAACGGCAAGCCGCTCAGTAGCGGTAATGCTCCGGCTTGAACGGGCCGTCCACCGGCACGCCGAGGTAGTCGGCCTGTTCCTGCGTGAGCGTGGTCAGCTTCACGCCGATCTTCTCCAGGTGCAGGCGCGCCACTTCCTCGTCCAGCTTCTTCGGCAGGCGGTAGACGGTGGCCTCGTAGCTGTCCTTGTTGGCCCACAGGTCGATCTGCGCCAGGGTCTGGTTGGCGAAGCTGTTGGACATGACGAAGCTGGGGTGGCCGGTGGCGCAGCCCAGGTTCACCAGCCGGCCTTCGGCCAGCAGGAAGATCGCGTTGCCCGGCTGTCCATCGGCACGGGGGAACACGTACTTGTCCACCTGCGGCTTGATGTTGACGTGCTGCACGCCCGGGAACTTCACCAGCGCGTCGACCTGGATCTCGTTGTCGAAGTGGCCGATGTTGCAGACGATGGCCTGGTCCTTCATCGCGCTCAGGTGCTCGATGCGGATGATGTCCTTGTTGCCGGTGGTGGTGACGTAGATGTCGCCGGTACCCAGCGTGGATTCGATGGTGTTGACCTCGAAGCCTTCCATCGCCGCCTGCAGCGCGCAGATCGGGTCGATCTCGGTGACCACCACGCGTGCGCCATAAGCACGCAGCGAGTGCGCGCTGCCCTTGCCGACGTCGCCGTAGCCGCAGACCACGGCCACCTTGCCGGCCAGCATCACGTCCATCGCGCGCTTGAGGCCGTCGGCCAGCGATTCGCGGCAGCCGTACAGGTTGTCGAACTTGCTCTTGGTCACCGAGTCGTTGACGTTGATCGCCGGCACCAGCAGGGTGCCGGCCTCGGCCAGCTGGTACAGGCGGTGCACGCCGGTGGTGGTTTCTTCGGAGACGCCCTTCCAGTCCTTGACCACGCGGGTCCAGTAGCCGGGGCGCTCGGCATGCACGCGCTTGAGCAGGTTTTTGATGACTTGTTCTTCGTGCGAGCCGGAGGCGCTGTTCACCCAGTCGCTGCCATTCTCCAGCTCGTAGCCCTTGTGGATCAGCAGGGTGACGTCGCCGCCGTCGTCGACGACCAGTTCCGGACCGAGCAGGGTGCCATCGCTTGCCTTGAAGGTCAGTGCTTCCAGCGTGCAGTCCCAGTATTCCTCCAGCGTCTCGCCCTTCCACGCGAACACGGGAGTGCCGGTGGCGGCGATGGCGGCCGCGGCCTGGTCCTGGGTCGAGAAGATGTTGCACGAGGCCCAGCGCACGTCGCCGCCGATGTCCTTCAGCGTCTCGATCAGCACCGCGGTCTGGATGGTCATGTGCAGCGAGCCGGTCACGCGCACGCCGGCCAGCGGCTTGGCGGCGGCGTACTTGCGGCGGATCGACATCAGGCCCGGCATCTCGTGCTCGGCGATGTCGATTTCCTTGCGGCCCCAGTCGGCCAGCGAGATGTCGGCGATCTTGTAGTCGCCTTCCTGCGAGAAGGCATCCTGCGAAAAAACATGGGTGTTCATGCGGTGTGCTCCGGTGGTTACGAGGGGACTCGTGTTCGCCGGGCGCCGTTCTGTGGGTAGCCGTCCGAGCCTGGCTGTATTGGGCGGCATGAACCGCCTGACAGTCGCAGCGCCCCTCGGTACGGGCCGGCGATTATATCGTGGCCCGGCCCAACCAAAGGCAGGGGAGCCGGCGGGCGCAGCTTGTTAACGTGACCCGCTGATTCCATTGGAGAGGATTGCCATGACGATGTTCGCTTCCCGCCGCCCACGGCGGGCTTCCGCGGCGCTGCTGCTGTGCGCGGGCCTGCTGCTGGCGGTGCCGCCGTTGCTGGCGGCCACGCCCGCGGCCCAGCCCGCCGCCAGTGACGGACAGGGTTACCGGCTGCCGTCGGCGGCGTTGCAGGCGGTGGTGGATGCGCCGCGCGCGCCCAGCCTGCACCTCTCGCCCCGGCGCGACATGGCGGCGATGCTGCAGACCCCGCCGCTGCCGTCCGTCGCCCAGGTCGCCGCGCCGGAGCTGAAGCTGGCCGGACTGCGGATCAATCCGAAGACGTTCTCCGACAGCCGCTTCTCCTTCGGCAGCAAGCTGTGGCTGATCTCCACCGTCGATGGCGCCGAACGCCAGATCAGCGGCCTGCCGCAGCCGCTGTCGGTGGCGTCGCTGGCATGGTCGCCGGACCAGCGTTACCTCGCCTTCAACCAGCTCGACCCGGCCAGCGGCCGCAACGAGCTGTGGCTGGTGGACGTGGCCGCCGGCAGCGCACGCAAGCTGGCCGAGCGGCTGAACAGCATCGCCACCGATGGCTATGCCTGGCTGCCGGGCGGCGACGCGCTGCTGGTGATGCAGCGCCCGGCCGGGCAGGGCGAGGCGCCGGCGGGCGATGGCGTGCCCACAGGGCCGGCGGTGCAGGAAACCGTGGCCGGGCAGGGCGTGCGTGCGGTGCGTACCTGGCAGGACCTGCTGAAGAACGAGGACGACGCACGCCTGTTCGAGCATTACCTGAAGGCGCAGCCGCTGCGGGTGGCGATCAACGGCCAGAGCGCGCCCATCGGCGCCCCCGGCCTGTACTTGGGCCTGTCGGCCTCGCCCGATGGCAACTACCTGCTCGGCCAGCGCGTGGAGCGGCCGTTCTCCTACGCGGTGCCGGTGAACCGTTTCCCGCGCCGCATCGAGGTGCTCGATGCGCAGGGCCGCGTGGCGCACACGGTGGCGAAGCTGCCGCTGGTCGAGGGCCTGCCGACCGGCAACGACGCGGTGCCGACCGGCGTGCGCGCGATCGGCTGGCGCGCCGACGCGCCGGCCACGCTGGTCTGGGCCGAAGCGCAGGACGGCGGCGATCCCTCGCGCGAGGCGGCCATCCGCGACGCGGTGCTGATGCAGGCCGCGCCGTTCGAGAAGCCACCGGTCACGCTGGCGCAGCTGGGTTCGCGCTATGCCGGCATCACCTGGGCGGACGACGGGCTGGCGCTGCTGGACGAATACTGGTGGAAGAGCCGCCAGGTGAAGCAGTGGAAGATCGCGCCGGACCACCCGGAGCAGGCGCCGGTGCTGCTGTACGCGCGCTCGGAGGACGACCGCTACGGCGACCCGGGCGAACCGCTGCTGCGGCGCGACGCCGCCGGCCGCACCCGCCTGCAGCTCAGCGCCGATGGCCGCAGTTTCTACCGCATCGGCGACGGCGCCTCGCCGCAGGGCGACCGCCCGTTCCTCGACCGCGTCGACCTGGCCAGCGGCGCCAGCGAACGGTTGTTCCATTCGCAGGCGCCGTACTACGAAGTGCCGCTGTCGATCATCGAAGGCGAGCACGCGCGCATCCTTACCTATCGCGAATCCAACGACGTGCCGGCCAACCTGTATGCCCACGCGCTCGGCGGCGATGCCGCACCGGTGGAACTGACCCATTTCGCGCATCCGCTGCCGCAGCTGCGCGGGGTGAAGAAGGAACAGATCCGCTACGCGCGCAACGACGGCGTCGAGCTCACCGCCGACCTGCTGCTGCCGCCCGGCTACGACCCGAAGAAGGACGGCCCGCGGCCGGTGTTGATGTGGGCCTACCCGGCCGAGTTCAAGTCGGCCGACGACGCCAGCCAGGTCACCGGCTCGCCGCACCGCTTCAACGCGATCAGCTACTGGGGGCCGCAGGCGTTCCTCGCCAAGGGCTACGTGGTGCTCAACAACCCGAGCATGCCGATCATCGGCGAGGGCGACGTCGAGCCCAACGACACCTACATCGAACAACTGGTCGCCAGTGCGCAGGCAGCGGTGGACGAAGTGGTGCGGCGTGGCGTCGGCGAGCGCGGGCGCATCGCCGTCGGTGGGCATTCCTATGGCGCGTTCATGACCGCCAACCTGCTGGCGCACACGCGCCTGTTCCAGGCCGGCATCGCGCGTTCGGGCGCATACAACCGCACGCTCACCCCGTTCGGCTTCCAGGCCGAGGAACGCAACTACTGGCAGGCGCAGGACACCTACCTGAAGATGTCGCCGTTCAATTACGCCGGCGACATCAAGGACCCGATCCTGTTCATCCACGGCGTGGACGACAACAACTCCGGCACCTTCCCGATGCAGAGCGAGCGCATGTTCGCCGCGGTCAAGGGCCTGGGCGGCACCGCGCGGCTGGTGATGCTGCCGAACGAATCGCACGGCTACCGCGCGCGCGAATCGATCATGACCATGCTCGCCGAAAGCGAGGACTGGCTTGACCGCTGGCTGGCCGCACCGGCGAAGGAGAGCAGGCGCCGTTGATGGCAGGTAGTGCCGGCCGCTGGCCGGCATCTGCCTGATGTCGGGAAATGCGAGGTTGCCGGCCTGCGACCGGCACTACCGGAGACAGGTTGGGCAGCACCGTCGGGGTGGGTGCCGACCGTTGGTCGGCATTACCGATCCGGTTGCGGGAAACCCATCGGCGCGGCGCACCGCCGCACACAATGCAACCCGTAGGTGCCGGGCTTGCTCGGCACGGGGGTTTCCCGGCAAGGCTCCATGCGGGGCAAGCCCCGCATCTACGGCGTCATGGCGTCATCGCCTGTCCACCACGGGGCGCTCGCGCCCCGTTTTCGTGTCCCTCCGGACAGCGACCGGACAACATGCAGATGCAACTGTTTCAGGTTTGATGCACTGCAAAAACCGGTGATTTTTTCGGTTAGGCTTGAATGCTTCCTCCCCGAGGTTCGGCATTCCGGATGAACGAGTACCGCAGCAGCGTCGTCTTCGCCACCCCCGACCTGCCCCTGCGCGACGATGTGCGTCGCCTCGGCACGATGGTCGGCGAGCTCATTTCCGAACAGGTCGCACCGGCCTTCCTCGATGAAGTGGAAGACGTGCGCACCGCTGCCATCGCGCGCCGCGAAAGCCAGGGCCCGCTGTCCACGCTGAGCGAGCAGTTGGCCGGGCGTGCGCCGCGCCAGGCCGAAGTGCTGGTGCGCGCGTTCAGCACCTATTTCCAGGTGGTCAACATCGCCGAGCGCGTGCACCGCATCCGCCGCCGCCGCGACTACCAGCGCGCCGGCACCAAGCGCCCGCAGCCGGAAGGGCTGCAGGACGCGCTGCAGCAGCTCAAGGCGCAGGGCGTGACGCTGGAAGAACTGGCGCAGTGGCTGCCGCGCATCGACATCGAGCCGGTGTTCACCGCGCACCCGACCGAAGCGGTGCGCCGCGCGCTGCTGGAAAAAGAGCAGCTGATGGTGGCCGCGCTGGTGGACAACCTCGACGGCCAGCGCACGCCGGGCGAACAGGCCGCCGATGCCGCGCGCTTCCGCATGGCGCTCACCGCCTCGTGGCAGACCGCCGACTCCTCGCCGGTGCGCCCCACGGTGGACGACGAGCGCGAGCACGTCGGCTTCTACCTCGCCCGGGTGCTGTACCGGGTGATGCCGGTGTTCTACGAATCGCTGGAACAGGCGCTGCTCGACACCTGGGGCCGCACCCTGCCGCTGCCGCGGCTGGTGCGCTTCGGCACCTGGGTGGGCGGCGACATGGACGGCAACCCCAACGTCGACGCCGGCACCATCACCGCCACCCTGGACGCGCAGCGCAACGCGGTGCTGGAGCTGTACCTGAAGGACCTGCTCAAGCTCGCCAGCCTGCTCAGCCAGTCCACCGAGCTGATCGGCGTCAGCGATGCGGTGCGCGCGCGCGTCGAGGAATACCGGCAGCTGCTGCCGCAGGTGCAGTCGCGCCCGCGCCACGCCGACATGCCCTACCGCCTGCTCAACGACCGCATGCGCGCGCGGCTGCAGGCCACGCTGGACGACGCGCCGGGCGCGTATGCCTCGCCGGAGGAGTTCATCGGCGACATCCAGCTGATCCTCGACAGCCTGGAGGCGAACAAGGGCAGGCATGCCGGCTGGTTCTCGGTGCGCCGGCTGCTGTGGCGGGTACGCACCTTCGGCTTCCACCTGGCGCGGCTGGACGTGCGCCAGGAGTCGAGCGTGCATTCGCGCGCGCTGGCCGAGGTGCTGGGTGGGCAGGAGGCATTCGATGCGCTCGACGACGAAGCGCGCGCCGGCACGCTGTCGCCCTACGCGGCCGGCGAGGCCGCGCTGCCGCCCGGCAACGACGAAACCGGCCAGCGCCTGGACAAGGCGTTCGCCGCGCTGGCCGACGCGCGCCGCCGCCACGGCACCGATGCGCTGGGCACCTACATCATCTCGATGGCGCACGACCGCGGCGACGTGCTGGCGGTGCTGGCGTTGGCGCGCCGCGGCGGCCTGGCCGATGCGCAGGGCGCGGTGCCGCTGGACATCGCGCCGCTGTTCGAAACCGTGGACGACCTGCGCCGTGGCACCGCCACCCTGCGCGACCTGCTGGCCGACCCGGTCTACCGCGCCCACCTGCGCGCGCGCGGCGACGTGCAGATGGTGATGCTGGGCTATTCGGACAGCGGCAAGGACGGCGGCATCGCCGCCTCGCGCTGGGGCCTGCAGCAGGCGCAGGTGGAACTGCTCAACGCCGCCAGCGAACAGCGCGTGCGGCTGAGTTTCTTCCATGGCCGCGGCGGCTCGCTCAGCCGCGGCGGCACCAAGACCACGCATGCGGTCGATGCCTCGCCGCGCGGCAGCATCGGCGGCCGCCTGCGGGTGACCGAGCAGGGCGAGGTGATCCACCGCAAGTACGGCATCCGCGCGCTGGCGCTGCGCTCGCTGGAGCAGGCCGCCGGCGCGGTGCTGCGCGCCAGCCTGCGCCCGCGCGCGCCGGAGCCGCGCGAGGCGCGCTGGAAGCCGGTGATGGACATCGTCGCCAGCGAGAGTTCGCGTACCTACCGCGCCTTCGTCGGCGATCCGCAGTTCATGGACTACTTCCGGCAGGCCACGCCGATCGACGTGATCGAGCGGATGACGCTGGGTTCGCGGCCCTCGCGCCGGCTCGGCCAGAACGCTGCGCTGTCCAACCTGCGCGCGATCCCGTGGGTATTCGCGTGGAGCCAGGCGCGCGCGGTGATCCCCGGCTGGTTCGGCGTCGGCAGTGGCCTGCAGGCCGCCGCTGCCGCCGGTCACGAGGACACGCTGCTGGAAATGGCGCACGACTGGCCGTTCTTCGCCACCTTCCTCGACGACATGGCGATGGTGTTGAGCAAGGGCGACATCGACATCGCCGAACAGTTCTCGACGCTGGCCGGGCCGCTGCACGAGCGCTTCTTCCCGCTGATTCGCGACGAACTGGCGCTGACCGCGCATTGGGTCAAGCGCCTGAGCGGCCAGCAGGAACTGCTGGAGCACGACCCGCGGCTGGCGCTGTCGATCCGCCTGCGCAACCCCTACATCGACCCGATCAGCACCCTGCAGGTGGACCTGCTGCGCCGCTGGCGCCAGAGCGGCCGCGAGGACGAGGCGCTGCTGCGCGCGCTGGTGGCCTGCGTCAACGGCGTCTCGCAGGGTGTGCAGAACACCGGGTGAGACGCGGGAGCGCCCGTAGATGCGGGGCTTGCCCCGCATGGGGCATTCCCGATAAAGCCCGTACCGGGCAAGCCCGGTACCTACGTGGCGCAGAGGCATCCACGAATAGCCCCATCGTGCGCGAAGGCAGGCTCCCGCGAGGCAGGTTCAGGTCAGCATCCGCCCGCCATCCAGCCACAGCGTCTGCCCGGTGACGTAGCCGGCGTCGTCGAGCAGCCAGCGCACCGCCGCGGCGATCTCGTGCGGGGTGCCGGTGCGCGCCAGCGGGGTGCGCTCCATCAGCCTGCGCTTGTCCGGCTCGCTCTTGCCCTGTTCCGGCCACAGGATCGCGCCCGGCGCCACGGCATTGACCCGCACGTGCGGGGCCAGTTCCAGCGCCAGCGTGCGCGTGGTCATCTCCAGCGCCGCCTTCGCCGCCGAATAGGCCGGGTGCTGGTGCAGCGGCCGGGTGGCATGCACGTCGGTCAGGTTGACGATGGCCCCGCGCTGGCTGCGCAGGTACGGGGCGGCGGCCTGGGCGAGGAAGAACGGCGCGCGCGCGTTGACCGCGAACAGCTCGTCCCACTGCGCCGTCGTCACCTGCCCGAACGGCGTGGGGAAGAAGTTGGAGGCATTGTTGACCAGCGCGTCGAGCTGGCCGAAGTGCGCCACCACCTGTTCGACCAGGTCCGGCAGCGCCTGCGGCTCGCGCAGGTCGGCCTGCACCGCCAGCACGCTGCCGGGGCGCTCGCTTTCCAGGTCGAAGGCCAGCGCCTGCAGTTCCTCGCCGGAGTGGTGCGCGTGCAGCGCCAGCCGGTAGCCGTGCGCATGCAGGTGGCGGGCGATGGCCGCGCCGATGCGGCGCGCGCTGCCGGTTACCAGGGCTACACGTTGCGGGTCGGTCATCTGTGGTTTCCTCGCTCGGCTATCCTGTGCATTGTCCCCGCAAATCGCCGTCCCATGCATTCCGACCTGCCCCTGCCCGAACCCGACGCGCTGGCCCACAGCGAGCAGCTGGCCGCGCACCTGCGCGCGGAGATCATGGCGCAGGGCGGCGCGATGCCGTTCTCGCGCTTCATGGAGCTGGTGCTGTACGCGCCGGGCTGGGGCTATTACAGCGCCGGCGCCAGCAAGTTCGGTGCCACCGGCGATTTCGTCACCGCGCCGGAGCTGGGCACGCTGTTCGCCGCGACCACCGCCAACGCGCTGGCCCCGGTACTGCGCGAACTCGGCGCGCAGGCGCGCGTGCTGGAACTGGGCGGCGGCAGCGGCGCCTTCGCCGAGGCCGCGCTGAAGCGGCTGGCCGAACTGGACGCGGCGCCGGCGCGCTACGCGATCCTCGAACCCAGCGCCGACCTGCGCCAGCGCCAGCGCCAACGCCTGCGCGAAGCGCTGGAACCGGCGCTGTTCGCCCGTGTGGAATGGCTGGACCGCCCGTTCGACGACGAATGGGACGGCGTGCTGTTCGCCAACGAGGTGATCGACGCGCTGCCGACGCCGCGCTTCTTCATCGACGAAGGCGAGGTGTACGAGGAAACGGTCGAGCTCGACGGCGAAGGCCGATTCGTGCGCGGTGCGCAACCGGCGGACATGCTGCTGCACGCGGCGGTGCGCCATGTCGAGCGTTACCTCGAACGCCCGTTCGCCAACGGCTATCGTTCGGAACTGCTGCCGCAGCTGCCGTACTGGATACAGGCAGTGGCCGGCGGCCTGCGCCGCGGCGCGATGCTGTTCGTCGATTACGGCTACGTGCGCGACGAGTTCTACCAGGACGACCGCAGCGACGGCACCGTGCGTGCGTTCTACCGTCACCGCGTGCACAACGACGTGTACCGGTGGCCGGGCCTGCAGGACATCACCGCCTCGGTGGATTTCACCGCGCTGGCCGAGGCTGGCACCGGCGCCGGCTTCGAGCTGGCCGGTTATGGCCACCAGGCCGGGTTCCTGCTCGGCAACGGCATTGCCGAGTTGTTGGAGGCCGCCGACGAGCACACCGACGAAGTCGGGCGCGTGCGCCTGCGCGAGCAGTTCAAGCGCCTGACCCTGCCGACCGAGATGGGCGAGCGTTTCCAGGTGATGGGCTTCAGCCGCGACGTGGACCTGTCGGCCGCGTTCGCGATGGGCGATTTGACCTGGCGCCTGTGAGCGGTGGGCTTGTGAACGGAATGTTCAAGCCGCTGCGGCACCCCCGGCTATGGGCCGCGTTGTGGGCATTGGCGGTGCTGGCGGTGATCGTGGTGTGCCTGGTTCCGCCGCCGCCACTGCCGCCATTGCCGGAAAACAGCGACAAGCTGGAACACTTCGCCGCCTACTTCCTGTTGGCCGCCGGTGCGGTGCAGCTGTTCCGCCGCGGCCGCGTGCTGCTGGCCGTGGGCGTGGCGCTGGTGGCGATGGGCGTGTGCATCGAGTTCGCGCAGGGCGCGTTGACTGAAACCCGCAGCGCCGATCCGCTCGATGCGCTGGCCAACACGGTGGGTGTGTCGGTTGGCCTGATGACGGCGTTCACGCCGCTGCGCGATCTGTTGCTGCGCTTGCAGCCGCGCCGATGACGAGGCAACCCTCGTAGGTGCCGGGCTTGCCCGGCACGTGGCTTTCCCGATGAAGCACAGCGGGGCAAGCCCCGCTGCTACGGGTTATTGCAGCGTCACCTGCTTCAACACCCACATCTGCGGCCGGGTATCGCCGCTGAAGGTCATGCACAGGTTGGCGACGTCGTTGGCCGGCGCATGCAACGGCGCTTCCAGCTCGATGAATCCATCCGTGCCCGGCGCCTCCGGCAGCGGCACCGAGGCCAGCACCGGGCCTTCGCAGCCGTCGCGCACCTCGAACTCGCCATGCGCGGCGACCGGCTTGCGGAAACCGCGCCTGGCTTCTTCCTCGCGCAGCAGGCCGAAGTTGTAGGGCAGGCGCCCGGCGCGGACGTGGATGCTGGCCACGTCCTGCAACTGCGCGTTCTCCCACAGCCAGCACGGGTTGAAGATGCTCACGTCGAAGTTCTCGCGCGGGCCGTCGAGCGGGTTGTCGTCCTCCAGCCGCAGCAGCAGCCGGCCGCCCTGCGGGCATTGCGCCAGCGTCTTGTCGTTGCGGCTCAGCAGCGAGGCAGCATCCAGCGTCCAGCTGCTGGCGGCGTCGGCCAGCGGCCTGCCGTCGAAGAAGGCGGCGGCCTTCAGCGTGGTCGGCACCGGCAGGGTCAATGGGCCATCGTAGGCCGGCGATTGCGCGGTGGGCGCGCTGCCGTCGGTGGTATAGCGGATGTCGGCATAGCCCATCGGGTTGGACAATTCGGCCGTCACCGTGCCGTTGGCGCGGTCGTCCCGGCGCTGCATCGCCACCGACAGCGCGGTCTGCGCATACGGGATGCCCAGTGCCTTGTAGCGCTGCAACTGCGCCGGCAGACGGGTGAGGAATTCGTCGTAATCCTTGCCCTCGACCGGCGACCACGCGATTTCGGCCAGCGCCGCCATGCGCGGGAACACGTTGTGCTGCACGCGCTCGAACAGGCGCATGTGTTCGGTCCATACATTGGCCTGCACGCCGAGCACGTGCTTGCGCTGCTCGGGCGTGAGCTGTTCCGGCACCGGGTCGAAGGCGTGGATCTTCTGCATCGGGGTGAACTTCGGCCGGCCCGGCGGTTCGTCCGGCAGGTCGGTTTGCAGGAAGTCCAGGTACAGCGTGTGGCCCGGCGCCATCACCACGTCATGCCCGTGGGTGGCCGCCTCGATGCCGCCCTCGGTGCCGCGCCAGGACATCACCGTGGCCTGCGGCGGCAACCCGCCCTCGATGATCTCGTCCCAGCCGAGCAGCTTGCGGTCGTGCGCTTCGAGGAACGTCTCCAGCCGCTTGAGCATGTACGACTGCATCGCCTCCTCGTCCTTCAGGCCGAGTTCGCGAATCAGCGCCTGCACTTGCGCCGAGGCCTGCCACTGGTACTTCACCGCCTCGTCGCCGCCGATGTGGATGTAGGCACCGGGGAACAGGTCGATCACTTCGGTGAGGATGCCTTCGAGGAATTGCAGCGTTTCCTCGCTCGGGTTGAACAGGTAGGGGTTCACGCCCCAGTTGTGCGACGGCTCGGTCGGGCCATCGACCACGCCATGTTCGGGATACGCCGCCACCGCCGCCTGCGCATGGCCGGGCACGTCGATCTCGGGGACGATGGTGATGTGGCGCGCGGCGGCGTAGGCCACCACGTCGCGGATCTGTTGCTGCGTGTAATGGCCGCAGTACAGGTTCGGCGAGCCATCGGCCTTGCGTCCTGCATCACCCTGCGGCACGCGGCAGCCGCCGATTTCGGTGAGCTTGGGGTAGCGCTTGATCTCGATGCGCCAGCCTTGGTCGTCGGTGAGGTGCCAGTGGAAGGTGTTGAGCTTGTGCACGGCCATTGCGTCGATCATCGACTTGACCTGCTCCACGCTCCAGAAGTGGCGCGCAGAATCCAGCATCAGCCCGCGCCAGCCGAAGCGTGGTGCATCCTCGACGTGCATGGCCGGCAACGACACCGCACCGGCCTGCTGCCCGGCCAGCAGCTGCCACAGCGACATTGCGCCGTAGAACAGGCCGCGCTCGTCGCCGGCTTCGATGCTGATGCCGTCGTTGCCGATGTCCAGCACGTAGGCTTCCGGCGATGCGCCGTCGGCGGCTTCGACGAGGCGGAAGTTGATGCCGCCGGCGCCATCGGTGGTTTTCAGTTGCAGCGGCGTGGTCCTGCCCAGCAGTTCGATGAACTGCGCCGCCACGCGGCCTGCGGCCTCGCCCTGCGCATGGATGCCGGTGGCGTTGTCGACGGTGTAGCGGCCTTCGCCGAGTTGCAGCGAAACCGGGCGCGGTATCAACGGCGCGCCGCTGACTTCCGCGGTTTGCACCTGCGCGGTGCTGGCGGTTGGGTCATTGCCGGTACAGCCGCCGAGCGTCACCAGCGAGGCGAACAGCGCGGCGGCAAGGACGGTGGCGGGGCGTCGGTGTCGGATCATGGTGGGTTCTCGTGGTGGCGTGCGGGGTGTGTGCAGGAACGTGCAGGAACTACGCAAGTCGCGATGGGGCATTGCCGGGAAAGCTTCATCGCGACTTGCGTCGCTCCTACAGGGGATACAGGGGATTTCGTGGTTTCAAAAAAACGGGCCTGGAATTCCCAGGCCCGTTGGAGGAGAAAAACAGCGTGAAACGTGTTGCGGTGGGACAGGGTCAGAACTGGAAGCGCAGCGAAGCCATCAGGCGACGGCCGGTACGGTATGCGCCGCGCACCAGTTTGTCGGTGTTGGCCACGCCCTTGACCTCTGCATAGGAGTAGTACTCGCTGTCCAGCAGGTTCATGCCGTCCAGCCCCAGGCTCAGGTTGTCGGTGATCTTGTAGTTGAGGCTGGCATCGAGCGAGGCATAGTCGTCGGTGACCAGATAGTTGCCGCGATCCACGTTGGTGTAGTACTTCGAACGCCACGAGTAGGTCACGCGCGCGCTCCAGCGGTCGTTCTCGAAGAACGGGCTGATGTTCAGCTGGTTCTTGGAGTTGTACGGCAGGAAGTCGCCGTTGTCGGCCTTGGCTTCGGCATAGGTGTAGTTGGCCAGCAGGCCGAAACCGCTGTCGAGGCTGGTCTGGAACGCCAGCGAAACACCCTTCACGTCCGCGCTGCCCGCGTTGTTCGGACGCGAGACGTTGAAGACGGTGTCCTTGCTCTGGTTCTGGTTGTAGTGGGTTTCCTCGCGGGTGGTGACCAGGATGTAGTTGTCCACCTTCTTGTAGAACATCGTGGCGGCCAGGATCGAGTTCCGGCTGAAGTACCACTCGGCCGAGAAGTCGTAGTTGGTGGATTCATACGGATCCAGGTCCGGGTTGCCGCCACCGCCGGTCAGGGTCTGGTCGCCCAGCCACAGGTAGCTGGACATGTCGCCATAGTTCGGGCGGGAGATGACCTTGGCCGCCGAACCGCGCAGCACCCACTGGTCGTTGAGGTCGAACGCCGCGTTCACGTTCGGCAGGACGTTGTTGTACTTCTTCTTGGTGCTGGTGGCCGCATAGTCGGTGGCCGGGCAGGGGCTTTGGTTGACCGTGCAGGCCCAGCCCATGCTGTCCGACTCGGTCTGCACGAAGCGCACGCCGAAGTTGCCGCGCAGGCGGTTGGCGCTGAAGTCGGCCTGCAGATAGGCGGAGGTCACATCCTCCTTGATGGTCCAGGTATTGGCCGCGAACGACGGGTCGTTGAACGTGCTCGGCTCGGGCATGGTCTGCCACGGCGCCAGCCAGTTGCCGCCGAGGATGTAGTCGGCCAACTGCCAGCCGTCAATGGTGAAGCGCTTGCTCAGGTCGCCGGTGTTGCTGAAGCCGTCGAGGTAGTTGCCCGGCAGCGGGCGCGGGGAGAAGTCGCTGGCCCTGGCATCGCCGTAACCGGCAACGGAGGCCAGCGAGACGCCGCCCATGCGCTGTGCGGTTTCGTGTTCGCGGCGCTTGGCACCGAAGCGGATCTGGTAGACCGGCGAATCCAGCCGGATGCCGAAGTCCGCTTGCGCGTACCTCTCCTTGTCCACGGTGGGCTTGAACACGATGTTGCCGCCCCAGCCCGGGTTCCAGTCGCTGTTGTCCGGGCTGCCCGAAGCGCCGGCCCAGCCGCCGTCGATCTGGAAGGCGGACGGGTCGAGGAACGGATTGTTGCCGTGGAAGGTCAGGCTGCGCTTGCCACTGATGTCGTAGCTGTAGTCGGACCAGTTCAGGAACTCGCCATAGACCTGGCGGCCGGTGCCACCAGTGGCCTTGGAGGTGCCGGCGTGGACCGAGGCGAACCAACGCTCGTCGTTCCACTTGGCCTTCAGGTCGTAGGAGTCGGTATCCACCGTGGCCTGGCGGTTGATCAGGTCGTAGACCACCAGCGCGTTCTGGAAATCGGCCTTGGTGATGACGCCGCCGTCGACGGTGAGGTCGGTCATCTTCATCAGGCCGTTGTAGGCGTTGCCGTTGAAGGCGAACATGGAGTGGCTGATGTTGTCGTAGCCGGCCTTGACGTCGAGCGCGTTGAACTCGATGTCCAGCTTGTCGTGCGGCTTGAACTGCAGGGACAGCGACAGGGTGTCGCGCTTGCGCTCCTGTTCGAAGTAGTGGGCGCTGACCGAGTTCGGGCCGACCGCATCCGGGTTGGCCAGCAGGGTGTCCGCGCAGCCGCCCTGACAGGAGGCGGGCTTGGTCTGCCAGTTGCCTTCGTCGTCGGCCGGCAACGACCAGTCGATGGGCAGGTTGTTGATCGAGCCGCCGCCGCCGGCGCCGTCGATGTAGTCCTTGCCGGTCACGGTGCCGTAGGATTCGATGCCGTCGCGGCGGATGTTTTCTTCCGAACGCTGCGCCGACACGATCAGGCCGAAGTTGCTGGCCTGGTTCTTCCAGCCGAGCAGTGCCGAGATGGACGGGTCACCGCTCTTGATGCGGTCGTTGTAGAGGTAGCTGACCGCGCCGGAGATGGTGGTGCCTTCCAGGTCAAGCGGCTTGCGGGTGGAGATGTTGACGGTGCCGCCGATGGAGCCTTCGTCCAGCCATGCTTCCGGCGACTTGTACACCTCGACCTTGCTGACCAGTTGCGGTGCCAGCAGCGAGTAGTTGAAGGTGCGGCCCGGCTGGTCGGTGATGAACCAGTCGGCCGAGGCCACGGTCTGGCCGTTGAGCACGGTGCGGTTCAGCGCCGGGTCGGTGCCGAGGATGCTGACCTTCTCGCCCTGGCCGAATGCCTTGTCGATGGTCACACCGGGGATGATGGTGATGGCCTCGGCGACGTTGGTGGCCGGGAACTTGCCCACGTCCTCGGCGGTGACCACGTCGACGATGGCGTCGGCGTCGCGCTTGGTATCCAGTGCCTGCCGCAGGCTGGCGCGGATGCCGGTGACGACGATGGTGTCCAGGTCGGTGGCTTGCGCGCCTTGCGCGGCTTCCTGCGCATGGGCCGAGAAGCTCAGACAGGTGACGATGGCAGCGGATAGTACGGACTTGCGGTACCTCATGATGTCTCTCCTCATCATTGACGGAATGTCCGGGGTGAGCCGGGATTGCCTTGCCTGTTGCGGGGGTGGGACCGTGCGCGGCGCTGGGTTGCCGGCACGGCGATGGATGGCCGGGTCAGTCGTTCCTCCGGCCCTGGTACCAGAGGGTGGCGCCGATGACGCCCAGTTGCCCGTGTTCGACGAGCTTCACGGGAATGCGTTGCAGCGCCTGCGCCATCGGCCCCTTGTTGAGGAAGCGCTCGACGAAGCGGCTGTTCTGGATGAAGGGGCCGAAGCGCGGCAGGAAGCCTCCGGCCAAGTAGACGCGCTGCGCGCCATAGAACAGCGCCATGTCGCCGATCGCCGAGCCGAGGAAATCGCAGAACAGCGAAAGGGCTTCGCGGGCCGGCGCATCGCCGCCATCGCAGGCGGCGGCGCTGACTGCATCGGGCGTGGCATGCGAGGGCGTGGCGCCGCGTATCGCACACAGTGCGCGATAGAGCTTGAGCAGGCCGGGGCCTGAAAGGATCTGTTCCATGGAGACATGGGCGCGTTCGTGCAGCAGGTGCTGCAGCACGGCGATCTCCAACTCGGTGGTCGGGGCGAGCGCGGCCTGTCCGGCTTCGGTGGCGAGCACGACGTTGCGCTTGTCGGCCGGAATCCACACCGCAGCACCGAGGCCGGTGCCGGGGCCAACGATCAGGACCGGCCCGGGTGTGGCTTCGGCAGGCCCGGCCAATTGCAGTACCTGGCTGTCGTCCATGTGCGTGGCGGCGTGGGCGACGGCCTCGAAATCATTGACCACGTGCACGGCACGAAAGCCCAGCGCATCGCGAATGCGCTGCGTGGAGAGCGGCCACGGCAGGTTGATGGAAATGACGGTGCCGTCGTCCTGCGCATAGCCGGCGGTGGCGATGACGCATTCGGCCACTGGCGGGTTGTGGCTGCCGAAGTCGGCGAGGATCGCATCGAGGCCGGGATGGTCGGCGCAGCGGTACTTGCGGTAGGCGAGCACCTCGATGGCGTCGCTTCCGTCGAGGCCCGTCCGGATCAAGCCCACGCGCACATGCGTGCCGCCCACGTCGGCGGCGATCAGTTGCGCGGCCGACGTGGAGGGAGCATGGGCGGGCATGATGCTGGCGGTCACTGGTTTTCCCCGATGGATGCGCGGCACTGCGTGGTGCCGTGATGGCTGGAGTGTCGGGGGGTGTGACAACGATGTCAAGCTGTCATGCAAAAAATTTTCAGAATGGTTTCAGTGCGTAATGTCGGGTGTATCCGGTGTTGCAGAAGGGAAAATTTGTTCCATGCGAAATCGATGGGGATGGGATGCCTGTCTTGCATCGGTTTTCAGGTTGTTTCATGAAAATTTTTCGCATCGCAACATCGGTCGCAATACCGGCTCCGGACACGCCAAGGCCACCGTTTCCGGTGGCCTTGGGGGAATCCTTGTCGCGGTAGCGAGGGGGTTTCCTCGTCTTTTCAGTTCCCGGTTTGCAGCCGCACCCAATCCAGTGTCCACATGTCCGGGCGGGTGTCGCCGGTGAAGCGGATGCACAGGTCGCCACGGGCCTTGGCCGGTGCGAGGGGCGCTTCCAGTTCGATGAAACCATCGGCATCCGGTGCGGCCGGCAGCGGCAGCGATACCAGCGGCTCGCCCTGGCACTGGTCGCCGAGGATTTCCAGTTCGCCATGCGCGCTGTGCGCCGGCGCGAACTTGCGGTTCGGCTCGTCGTGGGCCAGCTGGAAGTTGTAGGGAATGCGGCCGGCGCGCAGCTTCACCCCGGTCACGCCGCCCAGGTCGGCGTCCTGCCACAACCAGCACGGGTTGAAGATGTTGACGTTGAAGATGGCGCGCTGGCCCTCGGCCGGGCCGTCGTCTTCCAGCCGCAGCAGCAGCTTGCCGTCCCCGGGGCACAGGCCGAGCTGGGTGTCCTCGCGCACCAGCAGCGAATCGGCGGTGACCTCGAAGCGGCTGGCGGCGGCCAGCGGCTGGCCGTCGAAGAACGCCGCGGCGTTCACCTGCGCCGGCAGTGCTACCTGCAGCGGCTGGCTGTAACCGGGCGATGCCGCGCTCACCTCGCTGCCGTCCAGCGTGTAGTGGATGGCGTAGCCGAGCGGGTTGGCCAGCGTGATCTCGGCGGTGCCGGCGGCGCGGTTGCCCTGGTCCTGCATGTCCACCTGGAACGGCGTCTGCGCATAGCCGATGCCCATTGCCCGGTAGCGCTGCAACTGGCGCGGCAGGCGTTGCAGGAAGCCGTCGAAGCCGCGCTGTTCCGGCGGGCTCCAGCCGGTTTCGGCCACCGCGGCCAGGCGCGGGAACAGGTGGTGTTCCAGCCACGTGTCGTTGCGGGTGTGCTCGGTGAACAGCGTGGCCTGCAGGCCGAGGATGTGCGCGCGCTTGTCCGCGGCCAGCTCCGTCGGCACCGGTTCGAAGTCGTAGACCTTGCGCAGTTCGGTCGTCGTCGGCCGGCCCGGCGGTTCGTTCGGCGAGCCGGTCTGCAGGTAGTCCATGTACATGTGGGTGACCGGGGCCATCACCACGTCGTGGCCCTCGCTGGCGGCCTTCAGCCCGCCCTCGGTGCCGCGCCAGGACATCACCGTGGCTTCTTCCGGCAGCGGGCCTTCGAGGATTTCGTCCCAGCCGATCAGGCGGCGGTCGTGCTGCGCCAGGAATCGTTCGAGCCGGCTGACGATGTGGCTCTGCATCGCCATCTCGTCGCTGGCGCCGATCGCGCGCATGTGTTCCTGCACGCGGCTGGAGGCGATCCACTGGTCCTTGACCGCCTCGTCGCCGCCGATGTGCACGTAGCGGGCCGGGAACATGTCGATCACTTCGAGCAGCACGTTCTCCAGGAACTGCAGCGTGCTTTCCTCGGTGTTGAACAGGTTGGGGAACACGCCCCACTGGTTGTCGATGGTGAGCGGCTGGTCGATGCTGCCCAGCTCCGGGTAGGCGACGATGGCGGCGGTGGCATGGCCGGGCACGTCGATCTCGGGGATCACCTGGATGTGCCGCTGCGCGGCATAGGCGACGATCTCGCGGATCTGTTCCTGCGTGTAGTAGCCGCAATAGGTGCGCAGCTGCCCGGTGGCCTCGTCGCGGCCGGCGTCGCCCAGCGGCACGCGGCAGCTGCCCACCTCGGTGAGCTTCGGGTAGCGCTTGATCTGCATGCGCCAGGCCTGGTCGTCGGTGAGGTGCCAGTGGAAGGTGTTGAGCTTGTGCTGGGCCATCGCGTCGAGCAGCTTCCTGATCTCGTCCAGGCTCTGGAAATGGCGTGCCGAATCCAGCATCAACCCGCGCCAGGCGAAGCGCGGCGCATCGGCGATGCTGGCGGCGGCGACGCGGCCGGCGTCGTTGCCGGTGAGCAGCTGCGCGGCGGTCACCGCGCCGTAGAACAGCCCGGCCTCGTCGCGCGCGCTGACCTCGATGCCGGTGTTGGATACCTTCAACGCATAGCCTTCGGCGCCGGTGGCGGCCGCGGCATCGAGGTGGAAGCGGACCTGGGCCCTGCCGGCGGCCTCGGCAACGGCCAGCGTCGGCCCGCCGTTCTGCGCCAGCAAGCGCACGAACTGGCCGGCGACGCGGCGCGCGGCCTCATCGTTGCCGGCGACGCGGGTGGAAGGCTTCAGCGTGAAGTCCTTGCCAGTGGCCGCCTGGTAGTGGGCCGGCAGCGGGATCAGGGGCAGCGTGTCCGCGGCCTGTGCCTGCGGCATGCAGGCGCCGAGCAGCAGGCCGGCCGCGAGCCAACGGGTTCGCAAGGCGGCGGGGCGGGGCGTGGTCATGGGCGTGGCTCCTTGGATGGATGGTGAGGCGGATAAGCGGTTGTAGATGCGGGGCTTGCCCCGCATGGTGGCATTCACGGCAAGGCTTCATGCGGGGCAAGCCCCGCATCTACGAGACGCATTGCGCCACCGGGTTTTCCCGCGTCGGCCACGTAGGGCCGACCTACTTGCGGAGTACTCGCATTCGGCAGATCCATGTGCCTGGCTCTTTGGAGCGGCTTCACCGGGTAGCTCGGTGATCCTGTCGAGTCATCTCTCGCAGAGAAAAATACGGAGCGGATGCGGTGAGCTGAAAAGGTCGATTTACTCCTTCAGGCATCAGATGATGGCCTGCAGTCCCTTGTCCGCAATGACGTTGAGCAGCTTGAGTGCCGGGCCAGCCGGACGGGTCTCGCCCTGCTCCCATTTGCGTACCGTCGAGGCAGTGGTATGCAGGTGCAGCGCAAACACCGGCTGGCTGAACTTCAAGGTTTCGCGCAGGCGCTTGATGTCGGCGGCGTCGAACTCCCGCACCGGCGGCGGGCAGATGGCGTCGAACTTGCGCATCGTCACCTTGCCGATCGCTCCCGCTTCATGGAGCGCGGCCAGATCGCCGCGCAGGGATTCAATGATCTTGCTCACAACGCACCTCCAGTAGCACGCCCGATTGCAGTGCCTTCGACAAAGCCGCGGCCGACAGCTCCAGGTACATCCTGCCGACGAATTGCAGTGCCTTCTTCTCGTCCTGCGTGATGTTCGCCTTGTCGCTCTTGGGGAACCCATGCAGGAACACGTAGCGATTGCCGACCCGGGCCGACAGCAGCGTGCGATAGCCACCGCTCTTGCCGGCACCCGGGCGGGCTATCCGTTTCTTGTAGAGAGAACCGCCAAGGTCCGCGTCGATCAGGCCTCTTTCCATTTCCTTGACTGCCTTGCACAGGAAGGCATCGGACAGCTTCTCGGCTGCCTGCCATCGCGCGAAGTCCTTGCGCTTGAAAACTTTCATCCTGGCTCCAAAATATACCCGATACGGGTATGGTTTTCCATGTCCGGATTGCGGAGCGGCGTCCATGCACGCGTAAAAAAACGCCGGGCCAGAAGTATTTCGGGCCCGGCGCTTGTGGTGCTATCCGGCAATGCTGCCGGGGTGGATCAGAACTTCACGCGAGCGTTGAAGTAGTACTGGCGACCGTTGCTGTAGAACGCGGTCGGGATGCTGGCGCTCTGGTAGTACTTGTAGGTCGGGTCGTTGAGGTTCAGCGCATCCAGGCTGAAGCTCAGGTGGTCATTGACCTTGTAGCTCAGCGCCACCGACAGCGTGCCGAATTCGTCCTGGTAGTACGGGTTGGCACCGGACAGGCCGATCAGGAACTTCGAGCGGTAGGTGTAGCCCACGCGTGCACCGAAGGTGTCGTTCTCGAAGTAGGCACCCACGTTGTAGGTGTTCTTCGAGGTGCCGGTCAGGTTGTTGCTGCCGTCCGCCCAGGTGTGCGAGGTGCTGCCATCGGCGTAGGTGTAGTTGGTGGTGATGCCGAAGTTGTCGCCGAGCGGCTGCTCGTACACGAACTCCACGCCGGTGACCTTGCCGTCGGAATTGACCGGCACCGAGACGTTGTACGGCTCCAGCTGGTGGGTCAGTTCGCTGAACAGCATCTGGGTCTCGGTGCCGAAGGCCACGTAGTCCTTCAGGTTCATCGAGTAGGCGCCGATCGACAGCAGGCCGCGCGGCATGAAGTACCACTCGAGGTTGGCATCGAAGTTGGTGGACAGGATCGGCTTCAGGTGCGGGTTGCCGCCGCCGCCGGTCTTGTTCAGGTCCGAACCCCAGGACGAAGCACCCAGTGCCGAGAAGTCCGGCAGCGTCTGGGTCTGCGACGCAGCGAAGCGGAACACCAGGTTGTCGGCCATGTCGAACTTGATGTTCGCGCTCGGCAGGATGCGGCTGTGCTTGTTGCTGGTGTTCACGATCTTCCAGCCACCCCACACCGGGCAGCCCCAGCCGCAGGGATCGGGGCCCGGGCCCTGGGCGAACAGGCTGGTGACATCGGCGTTGGCGACGTCGCTGACCGACTGGTAGGACATGATGTCCTGGTCGATGTTGACGTAGCGCAGGCCGACGTTGCCGCTCCAGCTGTCACCAATGAAGTTGGCCTGCACGTAGGCGGAGAAGTTCTTCTCCTGCACCTTCCACTCGGCACCATAGTTGTGGCGGCCATTCGGGCCGTCATCGTCGGACAGCCAGGTGGAGTTGTTGACCACCGCGTCCTTCAGTGCGCCCGGGGTGAAGTACCACAGGTTGCGCGGGAAATCGCCGCCGATGTTGCTGGCGAAACCACCCGGATACGGTGAGGTGGCACCGTTCTGCAGCGCGCTCCAGATATCGCCGGGGCTGGCGCCTTCCGGGGACAGGGCTTCGCGCTTGTGGTCGGCGTAGCGGGCGCCGAAGTCGATCGAGCTCAGGGTGCCGTCGTTGAAGTACTGGCTGAAGTCGGCGGTGAACCACTTTTCCTTGTCTTCCGCGGTTACCTGCTGGTTGCCCCAGGTACCGAAGCTGGTCACGCCGGCCGGGGTGAGGTCGCCGCCGACGTTCCAGTCGATCGGAGAACCGTTGCCGTGGGTGCTCCAGCTGGCGCCGCCGCCGTTGGCCAGGGTCACCTCGGCGATGAACTGGCGCGGGGTCGAGCCTTCGCCCTTGGTGGAGCCGGCCTGGAACTTGGCGCTCAGGTTGTCGGTGACCTGCCAGTCGGCGTCGAGGGTGACGTAGCTGCTCTTGGCGGTGGCCTCGCGGTAGATCATGTCGTAGACCGCGTAGTCGGTACCCGCAACACCGGTGTACTTGGCATCGGTGAGCACGCCGTCCTTGACCACGTAGCCGGCATCCGGCGCCTGGCTGTTGGCGAAATGGCCGCCCCACATCATGAAGTTGCGGTTGTAGTTGTTGGCGTCCATCTTCGAGGTGAAGCCTTCGACGCCCAGGGTGAGGGTGTCGGACGGCTTGAACTGCAGGGACAGCAGGCCGCCCTTGCGCTCACGGGTCTGTTCGAACAGGGTCGAGCCGAGCAGGCCCGGTGCCCATACGCCGACCAGGTCGGGATTGGTGGCGGCCACCGGATCGGTGGCGCCGATCTGGAAGAAACCGCCCGGGATTTCCTGGGCTTCGCGGCGCAGCTCGCGCTTCTGGCTGAACGCCTGCACCATCACGCCGAAGGTGCCATCGTCGTTCTTGTAGTTGAACAGGCCCGACAGCTGCGGATCGTTGGACTCGGCCTGATCCGAGCGCACCAGGCCGACCGATGCCTCGGCGGTGATCTGGTTGGCGAACTCCAGCGGCTTGCGGGTGATGATGTTGACGGTACCGGTGGTGCCGCCGTCCTGCAGCTTGGCCTGCGAGGACTTGTTCACTTCCACCGAGCTGACCAGCTCGGACGGCAGCAGGGTGTAGCTGACGCTGCGGCCGACGTTATTGCCCTGGCTGAGTACGAACCAGTCGGCCGAGCCGACGCTGTGGCCGTTGATCAGGGTCTGGGTCAGGCTCGGACTGGTGCCGCGCAGGCTGACGCGGTCGGCTTCGTCGAAGCCGCCTTCATCGGCCGAGGACGAGCTGATGTTCACGCCCGGCAGGCGCTGCAGGGTGTCGGCGACGTTGTGCGCCGGCAGCTTGCCGACGTCTTCGGCGGTGACCACTTCGACGCGGCTGTTGGCTTCGCGCTTGGTGTCCAGCGACTTTTCCATCGAGCCGCGGATGCCGGTGACGATAACGGTGTCCAGGTCGGTGGCCTGGGGCTGCGCTTCCTGCGCGTGGGCGCCGAAGGCAAGGCAGCTGACGATGGCTGCCGAAAGCAGGGTCTTGCGATGCATGTTGTCTCTCCTCAACATCGGGGTGAATGGCACCGGGGTGCCGCGTTACTGCGTCTTGCTGGTGGTTCTGCTGCTTATGCTGCGAAGGCTTGGGTGGCCGACTTCTCCAGATACCAACTGGCCGCGCCGATGACGCCCAGTTGCCCGTGCTCGACCAGCTTCACGGGGATGCGCTGCAGCGCCTTCGTCATCGGCCCCTTGTTGAGGAAGCGTTCGACGAAGCTGCTGTTCAGAAGGAACTGGCCGATCTTCGGCAGGATGCCACCGGCCAGGTAGACGCCGCCCTGCACGCCGTAGAGCAGGGCCATGTCGCCGATGGTCGAACCCAGGATGCCGCAGAACAGCTGCAGGGTTTCGACCGCGAGCGGGTCGCTGCCGTCGCAGGCGGCGGCGCTGACCGCATCGGGCGTGGCATGCACCGGCGTGGCGCCGCGCACGGCGCACAGGGCGTTGTAGAGGTTGAGCAGGCCGGGACCGGACAGGGCCTGCTCGATCGACACGTGCGGGCGGTCATGCAGCATCTGCCGCAGCACCGCCAGCTCCAGTTCGGTGGTGGCGGCCAGCGAAGCCTGCCCGGCCTCGGTGGCGAGCACGACCGAGCGCTCGCCGACCGGGATCCACACCGCCGCGCCGAGGCCGGTGCCGGGGCCGACGACCAGCGTCGGGCCGCGCGGCGCGTCGGCCGGGCCGGTGAGCTGCAGCACCTGGCTGTCGCCGATGTGGGCCGCGGCGTGGGCGACGGCCTCGAAGTCGTTGACCAGGTGCACGTTGCGGAAGCCGAGCTCGTCGCGGATGCGGCCCGACGACAGCGGCCACGGCAGGTTGGCGGAAATGACGGTGCCGTCGGCCAGCGCGTAGCCGGCGGTGGCGATGACGCAGTCGGACACCGGCGGGTTGTGGCTGGCGAAGTCGGCCAGGATCGCGCCGAGGCCCGGATGGTCGGCGTTGCGGTACTTGCGGTAGGACAGCACCTCGATGGCGGAGCCGCTGCCGGCGCGGACCAGGCCGACGCGGACGTGTGTGCCGCCGACGTCGGCGGCATAGAACGGCTGTGGCGCGCGCTCGGGTGAAGAGGTCTGCAGTGTGGGGGCAGCAGCGATCACTCGGTTTCCCTGTGGCATGGGGCGCCGGTCAGGCGCCTTACGGGGGCCGAGTCTGTAATCGTTCTGACAACGATGTCAACGGATTTTTGCAACTTTCGATGCTGCAATGCGTCACATTTTGCGCGGGCTGTGGCGGTGCCGGGATCGTTGCATTCGACACCATGTAATTGATGTATCAAGTGCCTGCGCGGCAAGAGCATTGATGCGCGGCGCCCTGCGCTTTTCCGCATCGTCGCGCGGCGCCTCGCGGGCGGGATGCCCGGTTGACAAAGTTGTCAAGGCCAACGGATAAATGTGACAACGTTGTTCCCAGTTGCATGACCGGCGCGAGCCGCCCCTCACACGCTGCAGGAGCTTTTCCATGTCCGCTGTTCCCGCTTCCACGCCGCGCGCCGGCATGGCTTCGTCCATCGCCATCGTCGGTGGGTTGTTCTTCATCCTCGGCTTCTGTACCTGGATCAACGGGCCGCTGATCGCCTTCGTCAAACTGGCCTTCGAAGTCAGCGAGGTGTCGGCCTTCCTCGTGCTGATGGTGTTCTACCTGTCGTATTTCTTCCTCGCGCTGCCGGCCTCGTGGATCCTCGAGCGCACCGGCATGAAGAAGGGCCTGGCGCTGAGCCTGGCGGTGATGGCGGTGGGCGCGATGCTGTTCGGCCAGTTCGCCACCCAGCGCTGGTTCGCCGGCGCGCTCGGCGGCCTGTTCGTGATCGGCGGCGGCATGGCGCTGCTGCAGACCGCGGTGAACCCGTACATCTCCATCCTCGGCCCGATCGAGGGCGCGGCCCAGCGCATCGCGCTGATGGGCATCTGCAACAAGGTCGCCGGCATCCTCGCGCCGATCGTGATCGGCTCGCTGGTGCTGCACGGCATCGGCGACCTCGATGCGCAGGTGCAGGCCGCCGATGCGGCGACCCGGACGCAGCTGCTCAACGACTTCGCCGCCAAGATCCACACCCCGTACATGGTCATCGCCGGCGTGCTGCTGGTGGTGGCCATCGGCGTGCTGTTCTCGCCGCTGCCGGAAGTACGCGCGGCCGAGGCCAATGCCGGTGGCGCCGGCGGCAGTGCCGACAAGCGCAGCATCTTCCAGTTCCCGCATCTGTGGCTGGGCGTGCTGTGCCTGTTCCTGTACGTCGGTGCGGAAGTGATGGCCGGCGACGCCATCGGTACCTACGGCAACGGCTTCGGCCTGCCGCTGGACAGCACCAAGCTGTTCACCTCCTACACGCTGACGGCGATGCTGGTCGGTTACCTGGTCGGGCTGGTGCTGATCCCGCGCTTCGTTTCGCAGGAGCGCTGGCTGGCGGTGTCGGCGGCGCTGGGCGTGCTGTTCTGCGTGGGCGCCTACGTCACCCGCGATTACGTATCGGTAGGCTTCGTCGCCGCGCTGGGCTTCGCCAACGCGATGATGTGGCCGGCGATCTTCCCGCTGGCGATCCGCGGCCTGGGCCGTTTCACCCAGACCGGCTCGGCGCTGCTGGTGATGGGCATCGCCGGCGGCGCGATCATTCCGCAGCTGTTCGCGCTGCTCAAGCACCAGTACCCGGAGCAGTTCCAGCTGGTGTTCGCCGCGCTGATGGTGCCGTGCTACCTGTACATCCTGTTCTTCGCCGTGGCCGGGCAGCGTGCGGGGCGCGCGCACGGTGGCTGAATCGAGCATCATGGCGGCCATCCCAGCCAGGCAGGAAACAGGTATGCGCAGACCCACCATCAAGGACGTCGCCGAGCGCGCCAAGGTGTCGCTCAAGACGGTATCGCGGGTCATCAACAACGAGCCTTCGGTGATGCAGGCCACCCGTGCGCGCGTGCTGCGCGCGGTGGCCGAGCTGGACTACGAGCCGGACCCGTCGGCGCGCAACCTGCGCAGCAATACCTCCTTCGTGATCGGGCTGGTGTACGACAACCCCAACCCGTACCACATCATCGGCGTGCAGAACGGCGTGCTGTCGGCCTGCCGCGAAACCGGCTTCGGCCTGCAGATCCACCCCTGCGACGCGACCTCGCCGATGCTGGCCGAGGAACTGGCCGACTGGGTGCAGCGCTCGCGGCTGGCCGGGCTGGTGCTGACCGCGCCGATGTCCGAGCGCCCGGAACTGGTGGCCGCGCTCACCGCGCGCGGCATCAAGACCGTGCGCATCATCGCCGCCACCGAGGACCCGGACGACGGCCCCTGCGTGTTCGTCGACGACCGCGATGCGGCCTACGAGATCACCGAGCACCTGATCCAGCTCGGCCACCAGCGCATCGGCTTCCTGTGGGGCGGGCCGGAGCACCGCTCCAGCGGTGAGCGCCATGCCGGCTACGAGGCGGCGCTGAAGGACTACGGCATCCCGCTGGACAAGCACCTGGTGGTGCCGGGCGACTACACCTTCGATGACGGTTTCCGCGGCGCGCGGCGCCTGCTGGCGTTGCGCGAGCCGCCCACCGCGATCTTCGGCTCCAACGACGAAATCGCCGCCGGCGTGCTGGCCGCGGCCAATTCGGTCGGCCTGAACGTGCCCTACGACCTGTCCATCGCCGGCTTCGAGGACAGCCCGTTCTCGCGCCAGTCGTGGCCGCCGCTGACCACCGCCAAGCAGGCCACCGGCGACATCGCCCGGCATGCCGCGCGCCTGCTGATCAACCAACTGCGCACCGACGCCTACGACGACAACCCGATGCAGTTGCAGAACCAGGGTTTCGTGCCGCAGCTGGTGGTGCGCGGCTCCACCGCGCCGCTGCGCCAGCAGCCGCTGCGGCCAGCGACTTCCTCCCCCGATCTTTCCGAGTAGACCCATGTTGCCCAGCGAGACCGAAACCCTGATGTTCAACGAGGCGGCTTCCAGCGCCGCCGTCATCGCCGCCCAGTACGCGCGCAACCGCGAGGTGGTGCAGGCGCTGGCCGCCGACCTGCGGCAGAACCCGCCGCCGTTCGTGGTGACCTGCGCGCGCGGCAGCTCGGACCATGCCGCCACCTACGCCAAGTACCTGTTCGAGACCCAGCTCGGGCTGGTCACCGCGTCGGCGTCGCCGTCGGTCGGTTCGGTCTACGAGGCCTCGCAGCAGTTGCGGGGCGCGCTGTACCTGGTGATCTCGCAGTCGGGCAAGAGCCCGGACCTGCTGCGCAACGCCGAGGCGGCCAAGGCCGCCGGCGCGCGCGTGGTGGCGCTGGTCAACGTCGAGGATTCGCCGCTGGCGCAGCTGGCCGACACGGTGATCCCGATGGCCGCCGGCGCCGAGCGCAGCGTGGCCGCGACCAAGAGCTACCTCGCCTCGCTGGCGGCCATCCTGCAACTGGGCGCGTACTGGCGGAACGACCCGGCGCTGATCGCCGCGCTCGACGCGCTGCCGGCGGCGCTGTCGCAGGCATGGGAGTGCGATTGGAGCGCGGTGACCGATGGCCTGGTCGAGGCCCACAACCTGTTCGTGGTCGGCCGCGGCCCCGGCCTGGCCGCCGCGCAGGAGGCGGCGCTGAAGTTCAAGGAAACCTGCGGCCTGCACGCCGAGGGCTACAGCTCGGCGGAAGTGAAGCACGGCCCGATGGCGCTGGTGGGCAAGGATTTCCCGGTGCTGGCCTTCGCCCAGCCCGACGAAACCGGCGCCGGCACCCGCGCGCTGGCCGATGAATTTGCCGCTCGCGGTGCCCGTGTGTGGCTGGCCGGCGAGGGCGGCAACCTGCCGGTCGCCACCGCACCGCACCCGCTCTGTGCGCCGCTGCTGACGGTGCAGAGCTTCTACCGCGCGATCAACGCACTGGCGTTGCGCCGTGGCTTCAACCCGGATTTGCCGCCGCATTTGAACAAGGTGACCGAGACGGTGTGACGCTTTTCCCTTCTCCCGGCGGGAAGGGGCGGAGTTTCCCGTAGGTGCCGGGCTTGCCCGGCACGGGGACTTCGCGGAAATGCATACGGGGCAAGCCCCGTATCCACAGCAGGTAGGCCGGGGTTACACCCCCGGCGTTCGGGGAGTGCCGGTGTCGGGGGTGTAACCCCGACCTACGACCAAACTCCAGCAGCAGGAAACCGGAAAGATGACCAGTTACGCATTGACCAACGCCCGCGCCCTGACCGACGACGATTTCCAGTCCGGCATCGCCGTGTGGGTGCAGGACGGCAAGGTTGCCAGGCTGTTGCCGGAAGCGGCGCTGCCGGCGGGCCTGCCGCGCCATGACCTCGGCGGCGGCTGGCTGCTGCCCGGCTTCATCGACGTGCAGGTCAACGGCGGCGGCGGCGCGCTGCTCAACAACACCCCGGACGTGGATGCACTGCGCGCGATGATGCGCGGCCACCGCCGTTTCGGCACCACCGGCATGCTGCCGACGCTGATCAGCGATGACGCGGCGGTGATGGCGGAGGCCATTGCCGCGGTGCGCCAGGCCATCGCCGAAGGCGTGCCGGGCATCCTCGGCATCCACCTGGAAGGGCCGTACATCGCGCCGGCACGCAAGGGCACCCACGACGCCGGCAAGTTCCGCGTGCCGGGGGCGGAGGAGGTGGCGATGGCCACTTCGCTGGACAACGGCGTCACCCTAATCACGCTGGCGCCGGAGCGAGTGCCGGTGGCGACCATTGCCGCGATGGTCGGCAACGGCGCCATCGTCTGCGCCGGCCACACCGCCGGCACCTACGAGGAAACCCGCGCCGGGCTGGACGCCGGCATCACCGGCTTCACCCACCTCTACAACGCGATGACGCCGTTGCAGGGGCGCGAGCCCGGCGTGGTCGGCGCGGCGCTGGAGGATGCGGCCAGCTGGGTCGGGGTGATCGTCGATGGCGTGCACGTGCACCCGGCCAGCCTGCGCGTGGCGCTGGCGGCCAAGCCGCGCGGCAAGGTGCTGCTGGTGACCGACGCGATGCCGATGGTGGGCGCGGACGATCCTTCGTTCGAGCTGTATGGCGAGGTCATCACCGCGGTGGATGGCGTGGTGCGCAATGCGGCCGGCTCGCTGGCCGGTTCGGCGCTGGACATGGCCACGGCGGTGCGCAACACGGTCAACCTGCTGGGCCTGCCGCTGGCGGAGGCGGCACGGATGGCGTCGACGTATCCGGCACAGTTCCTGCGGCTGGATGATCGCTACGGGCGCATCGAGGAGGGGTATCAGGCGGATTTCGTACTGCTGGACGAGGCGTTGCAGGTGCAGGCCACCTGGATCGCGGGCCAGCAGGATTGATGTAGCCCCTCTCCCTTTGGGGCGAGATGGCGCGGTTTGCGCGCCACTGGCGCGCGTGCCTTCGAGTGCCCACGCCGCTGGCGTGGGCCGGGGCGCGGAGCGGGGGTTGGGGTGAGGGGCAATGGAGTCCAGATGCTGGGTTGATGGGTAAAGCAAAGGCTTTCACTCCTGCTGCGCAGGAGCGAGTTACTTCTCTTTGCTCGTGCAAAGAGAAGGTAACCAAGAGAAACACGGCCGGACGCGAGCCGATGCGGCTGCGCCACATCGGTCCCCTGCGCTCCTCGCGGAACGAGGGGACGGCGCACAACTCGCTTCGCTCAGACACGTGCGCCTCTTCGCCCCTCGTTCCACTGCGGTGCTCGGCTCGCTCTACGGCAGGGAAGTCAAAAGCCGAAAGGCAAAATCACTGGCAACGGCAACGGCAACGGCAACGGCAACGGCAACGGCAACGGCAACGGCAACGGCAACGGCAACGGCATGCTTTTGCTCGTCATGACCGGACATGCGTCCGTTGAATGCCCCGCGAAGGCGGGAATCGCTTCACAACAGCCGCAGGCTGGTAATCGCTCTTCGATGGATTGCTCGAAAGCCTCCTGACACTTGATTGCACGGGACACCACCCATGACCAGCTCCCAATCCGGCCAAACACCCACTCGCTACGCCTCGGTCGATGCGCTGCGCGGCATCACCGTCGCGGCGATGCTGCTGGTCAACAACCCCGGCACCTGGAGCCACGTGTTCGCGCCGCTGGAGCATGCGCAGTGGAACGGCTGCACGCCCACCGACCTGATCTTCCCGTTCTTCCTGGTGATCGTCGGCGTGTCGATCGGGCTCGGCGTGGTGCCGCGGGTCGAGCAGGGCGGTGACCGTGCCGCGCTCACCCGTACCGTGCTGGTGCGGGCCCTGCGCATCCTCGGCCTCGGGCTGTTGCTGCACCTGCTGGCATGGTGGTGGCTGGACCTGCCGCATTACCGGCCGTGGGGCGTGCTGCAGCGCATCGGCCTGTGCTTCGCCATCGCCGGCATGGCGGCCATCTGGTTGTCCGCACGCATGCAGTGGCTGTGCATCGGCCTGCTGCTGGGCGGCTACGCCGCCCTGCTGGTGGCCGGTGGGACGTCGCCGTGGCACAACCTGCCCAGCCGCGTGGACACCGTCCTGCTCGGCCCGTTGCTCTACCAGTACGATGCCGCCACCGGGCTGGGGCATGACCCGGAAGGCCTGTTGTCCACGCTGGGGGCGCTGGCCTCTACCCTGCTCGGCTTGCATGCCGCCGCGCTGTTGCGCAGCGGCCGTCCGCTGCGACTGCTGGCGGCAGCCATCGTGCTGCTGGTCGCCGGCGGCGTGTGGTCGCACTGGCTGCCGATCAACAAGAACCTGTGGACGCCGTCCTACGTGCTGTGGACGGCCGGCTGGGCGTATGCCGCGCTATGGCTGGCGCATCGGCTGGTAGACCGCAATGGCTGGCCGGCGCTGGGCCGGCGCTTCGGCGTCAACGCCATCACTGCCTATGCCGGCTCCGGCGTCATGGTGCTGGCAATGCTGGGCACGGGGAGTTGGGGCTGGTTGTACGCGCAGGTGTTCGACCGCTGGATCACCCCGCTGGCCGGCGCCGAAACCGCCTCGCTGGCGATGGCGCTGTCCTTCGTCGCGTTGTGGTGGCTGCCGATGGCCTGGCTGGACCGGCGGCGGATCTACCTGAAGATCTGAATGCGGCGCGTTTGAAAGAAAGTGTGATCGGGTGATCGGATTCGGCCGCTTTTCACGATTGGGTAGGTAAGCGCCGGGGAATCAGGGCGCCGTCCATCCATCTGCCGGGGAAATGCATGAGCCGTCGTCCTGTCTGCCTGCCGCGGACCGAAAACACGCACCGTCCCGCCCATCTGCCGGAGAAGCGGCAATGAGCGCCTGGATCGGCAACCGGCCGCCGCTGATCCGCCTGCTGGGCGAATGCCGCATCGGCGACGACGACCGGCCGCAGCGGCTGGCCTATCGCAAGGGCTGGGCCCTGCTGGCCTACCTGGCGGTGGAGCGCACGCGCACCCACCGGCGCAGCCAGATCGCGGCCATGCTGTGGCCCGAGCTGGAGCAGCAGGCGGCATTGACCAACCTGCGGCAGGTGCTGCGCGACCTGAACCAGGCGCTGCACGCCGCGGTGGGCGAGGGCGTGCTGCTGGTGGACCGCGAAACCGTGCGGCTGTGCCCGCAGGCCTCGCAGGGGCTGCTGGACATCGACCTGCTGGAAAGCGGCGGCGCCGACGCCGACTGGCTGCTCGATGCCGGCGAATTGCTGGACGGCATCGTGCTGGACCATTGCGACGATTTCGGCGAATGGCTGCTGGGCGTCCGCTCGTGGACGTGGCGGCGCCTGCTGGGGGCATTGGAACGCCGCCGCGACGACGCGGCCGCCGGCGGTGACCTGGGGCTGGCCGTGCGCTTGGCCCGCCGGCAGGTATCGCTGGACCGCTGGGACGAGGCCGGGCAGCGCGGGCTGATGCGCCTGTACCAGCAGATGGGCAAGCCCGGCATGGCGCTGGAGTGCTACCGCATGCTGGAGGAGCACCTGCGGCGCGAACTGGACGTGGAGCCGCAGGCGGCGACGCGCGCGCTGGCCGCGGAGATCGAGCAGCATGTCCCACGCTTTCCCGCACCACCGCCGATGCGTGCTGCCCGCATGAACCAGTTGTGGGCGGGCATGGCGGCGTAAGGGTTGTCCGTGGTGCCGTAGGTGCCGGGCTTGCCCGGCACGGGATTTCACCGGGGAGGCTTCATGTGGGGCAAGCCCCGCATCCACGAGGGGCCGGCGTTCCATCGTGGGTGTCAGGTTTGTCCGGCACGGTTTCACTCAGGGGCTACCTCTACCTGCACACTCCAAGATACCGTCATGGCAGCGGCATCCTGGGATGCGTGTCAGTTCGAATAATCGAATTGGCTGGCGGTATCGCGCACCGTCTTGTCGGGGTACAGCCCAAGCATGTCCGCGCGCCGGGCATCGACGGTGATGGCTTGCTCCAGTCCGCCGGCAAGGCCGGGGTAGTTCTGGGTCTTGGAGAACTCTTCCAGCAGTTCCCTGGAGGAGGTCGCGTAGGTGTCGGAGAGGCCCTTCATCACTCCAGCAGCAATCATCCCGCCTACCGCCGAGGCGAGGCCGCCGGTGGCTACTGCCACGCGCCAATTCCAGGCGCCATACTTGAGGATCGTCTCGGCGATGGTGTCGAATATGCCGGCGGTGGCGCTGGTGATCTGCCCGGCTGCGGTGACCAGGCCGGCATCGGCGCTTTTGACGTTGGCTTCCGCCAGGTCGAGCATGATCGCCAATTGTTCCTGGTAGTCGTACATGGCGGGGGTGGCCAAGCGCGCGGCTGCGGCCACGTTGGCATGGGCGTAGAGGGCGGCGCCATAGCTCTCGCCGCAGCGCAGCCGGGTCCAGAGCTGTTCCAGCCCGATGGCGCGGACCTTGTCGTGGTAGGTGGCGGACGAGGGCTGGCGCGGCGAATGGAAGGCCAGCGAGGTGCCAGTGTGCTCGGGTGCAGGCGACAGACGGTCGGTCATTGCCAGTGCATAGGCGACGTTGCCGGCGATCAGGCCCGGTGCATCCTCGTCCCGGGTGTGCAGGAAGTTGGGGCTGGGCGGCAGCAGCGAGGCATCGCGGATGGCTTCGCAGAAGTCCAGGCCGTTGTCGCGCAGTTGCGGCAAGTCCTCGCAGGTAGCCCCGGTAGCGGGCAGGTGGGCGCAATTGTCATTGAAACGGACAATTGCCGCGGCCTGGATGTCCTTGGAATTGGCAATCACCTGCAGGGTCTGTGCGCGGTCGGCGGCCTGGGCCAGGTCCGCGTCCACGGTTTTCTCTGAGGTCTTGTCGTCCCATTCCGGGATGGTGAGGGTGCCGTTCCGGCGCAGCACGCCATAGCGGATGGTGGCGGCGCGGCGGTCGGGCAGGCCGATGCTGGCATAGGGCAACTGGCCCACCGCCTGGCCGCCGCCGCAGTCCTCGCGGCCATCGGCGTCGGTGTCGGGGCAAGGCAGGCGTGACTGGATGGCGGCAAAGCCCATTACCGCGTCATCGGCGCGTTGCAGCAACTCGCGTTGGACGACCTGTTGGTGCTCGCTGGACTGCAGTTGTATCCAGCGCACCAGCAGGACGCCAATGATGCCCAGGATCACCAGGGCCACGGTGAGTTCCAGCAGCGAGAAGCCACGGTGGCGCTTGGATGCTGCGGGTGTGGTTGCGGAGTGCATCGTCATTGCTCCAGTCCTGCTTTTTCAAGCTTGACCGCGTCAAGGTTGGCGTCGAGGTACAGCGTGTCGATCCGGGTCTGTGCTGTTTCGGCCCTGACCAGGTTGTCTTCGGCGTCCTTGACGCCCTGTACGGCGCTTGCCTTGTCCTTCTCGGCCGCATCGACCTGTATGGCGGCAAAGATGATGGAGCCGACGGCGACGGCGTGCTCGCCGATACCGACGCCGATGGCGATCCCTTCCGGTGGCCAGCCGGCCGCGGTCAGGGTGATGGCAATGGCCTCGTCAACAATGGCCATTGCCAGGCCAACCCCCGCAAAGGCAAGGCCGGCTTCGGCCTGTTCCAGGGTCAGCTTGGCGACCTTGACGTCAAACGTGCGGAACTTTTCGTTGAAGTCGGCCATGCGTTTGGCGCTGTAGCTGGCCAGTGCGCTTTGCGCGCTGCCCTGGGCGCGGGCCAGCCGGTCCGGGCAGGACAGGCGCGCGGCGAACTCGCCGGGGCCGGCGGCGGCCAGTGCGACCGTTTCCGTCGTGGCGCTGCCCGGCAGCATCTGTGCCGTCTTGTCCCATACCTCGCCGGCATCGGCGCGGTCCTGGCCGCTGCCGCCGGAGTGGGCGAGGTAGTAGGCCACCGGCATCCCCAGCCCGCCCAGGGAGGTACCGCCGCGCTGGTCCAGCAGCAGCCGCATGCAGAAATCCAGGCCGTTGACGTTGCCCGCGGTCTGCGCGTCGTAGTCGGGCGGGAGCAAGGGGCGGAACAGGTCGCCCGCCGGCTGCAGGAAATGCGGCTGCACCTGGTAGTGGATGCGCATCCGCGACCCCAGTGCCAGGTCATTGACCGGCAGCCAGCCGGCGGCACTGCCGGCGTCGGCACGGCCATCGCCGTCGCTGTCGGCGGCGGGCATGCGTGCATGTACACGGGCATAGCCAAGCAGCGCCTCTTCGGCCTGGGACAGTTCCTGCTGCTGGTGCTCGCGGTCGAGGATGTGGCTGCCCAGCGGCAACAGCGTGACCAGCAGCACGGTCAGCAGCGCAGAGATGACCAGGCCGACGGCCAGTTCCACCAGCGACCAGCCTTGCTGGCGGGCGGGGCATGCAGGAAAGGTCATGGTGTGGTCACCGGTTGCGGGCCAACCGAGCCGCGCGCGTCGGCGCGTTCCAGCACCGTCTCGGCACCAAAGCTGACCGGGCTGGCGTTCTTGCCGCCAGGTTCTGCCAGGTCGGTGCCAAGCAGAGCCTGGTACTGCGCTTCCAGGCTGTCGAATTCTTTCTTGAGGCCGCCGTCACCTTTTCCATCGCCATCCAGATCCTCGCCTTCATAGGCAATTCTGGCCAGCTTGGTGGCCTCCTGAGCGCGCATCCAGTCATCGTAGCCACGGCTGTAGGGGTAGCGCTGGCAGTAGATGCCATGTTTGTAGGCATCGCCCCAGCCCATGTTCCACCAAGTGCCATTGAAGAAGCGGCACAGGTCCTTGTTGTAGATCTCCAGATTGCCGGTTACCAGCAACGGCGCGACGGAGCCGGTGTAGGGCTCCGGTGCGTAGTAGGGCACCCAGCGTTCACCCCAGCAGATAGCGTCTTTACCGTCCACCGTGCATGGCCAGGAATAGGACTCCTTGTTGCGGTTATCGTTCTGTGAATCCAGCCACTTGTAGTCGGTGGGGTTGCCGTCGGCGTCCTTGATGATCTCGATGGCGTGGTGGAACCAGCCGCCGGGGTAGGCCATGCGGGGGGCGGGCGCAGTGGAATACTTGGTTGCCTGGTCGGTCATTTGGGCCAGCGCGGCCTGTTCTTCAGCCTTTTTTGCAGTCAGCTTTTCCTGCATCCGGATTCTGCAGGTGGCGTTGGGGTTCTTGTCCTCGATGAGGATCTTTTCGCCGGGGTCGTTCGGGTCGATGTCGTGGCGCTTGCAGGTATCGATGTAGGTGACGGCTTCCTCCGCGTTGTCGCACTTCTGCTTGTTGACCTTGTCGGTCTGGTCCTTGGCGCAGTCGGTATCGCGTTCGTCCTGCATGCCTTTGAAGATTGCCTTGGCCGTCCCATCGCCGACGAACCACTGGTCCCAGCGCTTCTGCTGTTCTTCTGCCTCCTTCTTCGCTTCCTCCACGCTGCGGTTGGCTTCGACCCACTTTTTGGCAAATTCGCGCTTGGCGATGGCTTCGGCCACGGCTTTGTCCCAGTCGAATTCGTAACGCTTCTCTTCGCGCCGGTTGTACGCGCCGTCCTTGACCGTGCTGGTGCTGCCATCCGGCGCAGTTTCGATGTGGCTTCCTACATGGACGCAGTCATTGCCCTGCTTGTCGTATTCGCCATTGTTGGCGCCTACGTGATCGCAGAACACGTCAATCACTTCCTTCCTGTAGCGGCGGCCGGATTGCTCAAGGTCATTGCTGTAGGGGCTGATGCGGTCCTTGATGTGCTGGTCATCCCACGGCGTAATCCGGTTGACGAACAGCAACGTGGAATGCTCGGCCAACGCATCCCACTGTTCCTTGGCCTTGACGAGCTTGTCGTCTAGGCCCGGCGGATTGTTGTCGATCACGTATTCGTATTCGTACAGCGGCACGCCGTTGCTATCGAACATCTGCTTGCCGTCTTTGTCGCGCTTGGGGATGGGGAAGCCCTGTTCATCCAGTTTCTTGACCGGCTTGCCGTCTTTGTCGAGCTTTGCCGTATTTTCGGGTGCGCAGGGGTTGTCGCTGTAGGGGTAGGGCTTGTAATCCTTGTATTTATCCTCGCTGGGATAATTTTTCGGCGGATCATTGCCATACAGCTTGCAGGCCATCTGCTTGATCGTCGATTCCAGGTCAGCGGGTTTTTCCTCAGCCGCTTTCTTGGCGCGGTCACGGGCGTCGATGGTCATGGACAGCGCCTGTGCAGTGGGCACCAGCGCACCGATCTTGACGCCGAGGGCGACGGCTTGGGCCACGACACCGCCGACGGTTGACACGGCCAGGCCCGTGGCCTTGAGGGGTACATCAAAGCATGTGGTACCCAGCGAGGCGATGCAGGTGACAATTGCGGCGACCAACTCTACGGCTGCTGTGACCATTGTCGAGATGGCGTCGGTTATCTGCCCGACCGACAGCACCACCGCAGCAATCGCCACGGCTTGGGCAAAGCCGGCGGCGACAACCGAAGCGTTGGTGTTGCCGACGTTGTTGTCCTGCAACGCAGCAAGGGTGTCGTGCATGGTGACGGCTGCGGCCAGCATGTCCATGCTGGCCAGGGAGACGTCGTAGGTGGGCAGGGAGTCGGTGACCGCCGCCATTGCAAAGGGTACGGGCGCACTGGCTGCCGCAGCGGTGTGGTCACTTTGCATCCGGCAGCCCAGCATCTGGCCGACGGTGTCGAAGGTACGGATGCGGACCCGGTCGTCGTAGCCGGAATCCCACTCGCGCCAAGGCGCTTCCAGTGCCTTGGAGGCGGTGTTGGCGTTGCTGTCGTCCAGCCTCCCGGTGGTGCCTGCCTGCGGGCCGGCGGCGGCAATGCCGTAGGCCACGTTGACGGGCAGGCCGCTGCGGGCCTGGACGTTGGCCAGCGTGGCGCTGGGGGTGGCGTCGGTGGCCAGGGCCAGGGTGCGGCACAGGTCCAGGCCGTTGATGGAGCCCATTTCGCGGGTTTCGGTCGGTTCGCCTTTGTCGTTCGTGGCGACGACGATCTCGCGGTTCTCGCCGTCCAGCCCCGCCGGTTGGTAGGCGTTGCCGACGTCGGCCAGGTCGAGCTGGTTGCCGGTGTCGCCGCGGTAGACCATGTAGGCCATCGGCCCAACCTGCGGCCCGTTGCCGCTGGCACCGGCCAGACTGCGCCACGGCAGCCAGCCCTTGCTGCGTCCGGCGCTGCAGTCCTCGTACTGGTTGGGCAGCTGCGCCGGACAGGGCAGCCGCGAATGGGCCGCGGCGAAAGCGACGATGGCCTCGTCGGCCCAGCGCAGGTCCTGCTCCTGGGTGAGCGCCTGGGAGGGGGCTTTTTTCGATTGGAGCAGGATCGCACCGGCGCCCAACGTGGCGGCGACCAGCAGCAGGACCAGCATCACCTGGACCAGGCCGATGCCGGATTGCCTGCCCGCGTGGGGACGAGGGAAATGGGATATGCGCATGTTGGGCGGTTGCATGCTCATGGTCGTGGTCCTGTTGCTCTGGCAGGCGTGGTGTCGCGGTGGAATCACTGGTTCATTTTCAGGTAGGCGGTCATCACCCTCGATTGGCCGTCAGGCTTGCCATCGCGGGTGGCGGTGCTGTCCAGGCTCCACGGGTTGTCGTCCGGCGGGCTGCCGACGGCACCGGTGAGGTTGTATTGGGGGGCTCCCGACGTCGCCTCGCGCAGGCGACCGAAGCGGGCATCGATGCGGCCGTCGATACGGTTGTCGAGCTGGTTGGCCAGCTCCGGGGTCAGCCCGTTCAGGACCATCACGTTGCGGGTGCGCCCGATGTAGGTATTGCCGGGGCCGGGCTCGGCCCAGTCAGTGACCGAGGTGAAGCACACCTGCAGGTTCTGCGGTTCGCCGTTGCCGTCCTGGTAGACGTAATGCGACTCCATGCCTTCGGCGCGGCCGGTGGGCAGGGTGATGCCGCGCTTGAGCATCTCGTCGCGCAGTTCCTTGGTGCTGGCGGTGTCGCACAGCGGAGTAGTGCTGCCAGCGCGCACGCGGCCGGTCGGGTTGGCGAGGTTGTCCAGCGGCACCGTGCCCACCTGCGCCACGTAGCGGTCGTAGGCAACGATCCAGCCCTGCACGAACTCGGTGCTGATGCGCTCGGCCACGGCACTGCGGTAGACGTCGCGGCCGACGCTGACCGCGCCGATGATCAGGGCGATGACCACCAGCACCACGGACATCTCCAGGATGGTGAAGCCGTTGCAGCGGCGGCGATGGTGCGGGATCGGCATGGGGGTCCTCTCGTTCACAGCTTGGGTCCGGTGATGGCCTGCCGGACCAGGTCGTAGACCGGCAGCAGCAGGGCGACGATCAGGAACACGAACATGCCGCCGGCCAGCAGCACCACCACCGGCTTGATGACCTCGGACAGGTTGGTGATCAGCCGCTGCAGGCGCAGGCTGTATTCGGCCGACAGCCGCGAGAACTGCGAGTCGAGCGTGCCGGTTTCCTCGCCCACGCCGATCATGCGCACCATCATCGACGGGAAGCCGCCGACCTGGCGCATCGCCGAGGACACGCGGTCGCCGCGTTCGAGCACCTGGCGGATGGCGATGATGCGGTCGCGGTAGTACTCGTCGCGCATCGCCCGCTCCATCACCTGCAGGCTGCTGACCATGTCCACGCCGGCGCGGATCAGCAGCGACATGTATTCGGTAAAGAACGCCAGCCCCGAGGAATACATGATGGTGCGGGCGATCGGCAGCTTGTGCAGGGTGTAGTGGATGGCGCGGCGGAACGCGCGGCTGTAGCGCCAGGTGACCCAGAACACGAACGCGGCCACCACCAGCCCGGCCAGGATCCAGGCGATGTGCGCGATCAGCCATTCCGAGCCGGCCATCACCGCGATGGTCAGCGGCGGCAGCTTGGCGTTCATCTGCTTGAACAGGTCGGCCAGGTTGGGGATGACGTAGTAGATCCAGAAGCCGCCGGCGGCGAAGATCGCCGAGAACACGAAGGCCGGGTAGATCAGTGCCTGGCGGGTGTCGGCGGTCATCTTGGAGATGCGCTCGATGTGGTCGGCCGCCTCGCCAAGCATGCGGTCCATGGTGCCGGTCTCGTCGCCGATCATCACCAGGTTGCGCACGGTTTCCGGGAACGAATCGGGGAAGCGCGAGAACGCGTCGCTGAGCGACGCGCCGGCGTCCAGTTCCTCCAGCAGGCGCCGCGCCAGCCGCGCCGGGTTGGAGGCGCGGCCGCCGACCTCGTTGGCCACCGCGCGCAGTGCTTCCAGCACCGGGATGCCGCTGCTGGTCATCACCGCCAGGTCGCGCAGCATGCCGGCCAGTTCCGCCGGGCGGATGCTGGGCTTGATCAGGTGCGAGAGCGAGCGCTGGGTCTCGGCCAGCCAACCCGGCAGGCGGTACAGCGACAGCACCACCGCGTCGAAGTTCTTTTCCAGCCACATCCGCGCCGAGGCGTCGTGCTCGACCGAGAGCTGGGTGACGCCGCTGCGCACGCGGCCGCTGGAGAGCAGCAGGCGGTAGTAGTAGACGTTCATGGCGCCGGCCCCACGCCGGCCACGCGCATCACTTCCTCGCTGGTGGTCTGGCCGGCGATCACGCGTGCCTTGGCCACCTCCTCGATGCCGCGGAAGCCGGCGTTCATCGCCTTGTTGCGCAGCGTCTCGCGGCTGGCGTCGTCGGCGATGGCGTTGGCCAGTGCGTCGTCCACCACCATGATGTCGTACACCGGCAGGCGGCCGTGGAAGCCGCTGCCGCGGCAGCGCTCGCAGCCGGCGCCGCGCTTGCCGCAGCTGCCGGCGGGCAGGCCCAGCCATTCCAGTTCGCGCTCGCTGAAGGGCGCTTCCTGCGCGCAGAACGGGCAGTTCTGCCGCACCAGGCGCTGGTTGACCACCGCCAGCAGGTTGTCGGCGATGACCTGTGCCTCCAGCCCCAGCGGGCGCAGCCGCGGCACCACGCCGAACACCGTGGTCACGTGCAAGGTGGACAGCACCAGGTGGCCGGTGGCGGCCGCTTCCAGCGCCGCCTGCGCGGTTTCGGCGTCGCGCATTTCGCCGAGCAGGATCACGTCCGGGTCATGGCGCAGGAAGTGGCGCAGCGCCGAGCCGAACTCGTAGCCGGCGCGGCGGTTGACCTCGGTCTGGCCGGCGCCGGGCACGCGGTACTCGATGGGGTCTTCCACGGTGAGCACGTTGCGCTCGATCAGCGACTGCATGCGCAGCGCGGCGTGCAGCGAGGAGCTCTTGCCCGAGCCGGTGGGGCCGGTGATCAGGATCAGCCCGGCCGGGCGCGCGAACAGGCGTTCCAGCGCGGCCACGTCCTCCTCGAAGAAGCCCAGCTCCTTCAGTCCGTCCAGGTCGCTGTGCTCGGGCAGCAGGCGCATGACCACGCGCTCGCCGGGGTCGGTGATGATGGTGGAGATGCGCACGGTGAGCGCCGAGTCCAGCACCGTGGCGCGGAAGCTGCCGTCCTGCGGCCGGCGCTGCTCGGAGATGTCCATCTCCGCGGCCAGCTTGATGTAGCCGAGCAGGCGGTTGAGCGAGGTGGGCATGGCGAACATCGGCCGCAGCACGCCGTCGACGCGGAACAGCACGTGCAGGCTGTCGTCCGACGGCGCGATGTGGATGTCGGTGGTGCGCTCGCGCACCGCGTAATGCAGCAGGTAGTCGAGCAGTTTCTCGGGGCTGTAGGCGTGGTCGTTGTCGGCCGACAGGCGCTTGATCTCGCGCTCCAGCAGGCTCTCGACCGGGTTCTGCGCGAAGTAGTAGGTGTGGCGGATCAGCCGCGCGACCTTGCCGTATTCGCCCTGCAGGAAGCGGCAGCGCAGGCCGCAGCGCTGCAGTACCAGCTGCTGTACCGCCTGCGCGTCGGCGTCGCCGATCAGCACTTCCAGCGCGTCGCCGGTGCGGCGCAGCGGCAGGAACTGGCGCAGTTGGCACAGCTCGCGGTTGAAGATCGCCAGCACCTGCGGATCGGCCTGCGGCAGGGTGTCCACCTGCACGTAGTCGATGCCGTTCATCTCGGCCAGCGCCTGCACGACGTCCGACTCGTTGGCCAGGCCGTGGCGGATCAGGATGCGGCCCAGGCGCTGCTTCTCGACCTCGTTCTTCTGCAGCGCGTACTGCAGCTGGGTGGCGTCGATCAGGCCGTGGGCCAGCATCCGCTCGCCAAGGCGCATGCCGCTCTTCTGGACGGCATCCTGTGGCTGGGAGCGGGTGGGGGTGGTGGGGTCAACCGTGGCCATGCTGTTGCGGTTCCGAAGGGGTGGGGCGGCTGGCGGTGGCGGGCACGGCCAGCAGCGTGTCGAACAGGAGCAGGGTGGTGGGGTCGGGCAGGCCGCTGGCGGGCAGGCCGTGGCCTTGCTGGAAGCGGCCGATCGCCGCGCGCATGCGCGGGCCGTACAGGCCGTCCAGCGCGCCGTCGTAGAGGCCGCGGTCCAGCAGCAGGGCCTGCAGCGATTGCAGGCGCTGGCGGTCGCCGGCACCGTCGAGGAAATCCTCGGCGCGCAGGCCGGCGCGCCAGCCCGCCTGCCAGCCGTCGCCCTGCCGGCGCAGGCACAGGCTTTCGCGGGTGGGCAGCTGCGCGAGCAGTGCGGCGCTCAGTGGCTGCACCTGCAGGGCCTGTTTGCCGAGCCGTTGCAGGCAGGCGTTCCATTGCGCATCGACGTCTTCCACGGTGGTGGCGACGTCCGGCGATGGGGATGCGGTGGGGATCTGGTTGCCGGCATAGCTGTCGGCGCTGCGCACGGCCAGCAGCGCCAGCGCGGACACGGCCAGCAGCCCGGCCAGCGAGGCCGCCAGCGCCAGCGGCAGGCGCGGGCGCCGCCGCGGCAGGCGCAGCACGCCGGCTTCGGCGGCAGCGGTGCGCACCAGCGCGGCATCGACGATGCGCCGGCCGGCATCGCGGCCGTACAGCCCGTACAGGCAGCGGTCCATGATCTGGTGGATGCGGCGCGGGTTGCCGGCGCTGGCGCGGTGCAGGGCCAGTGCGGCATCTGCGGCCAGGGTGATGCCGGAATTGCCGGCCGCGTCGAGGCGGAACTGCACGTAGGGGCCGACGTCGCCGGCGTCCAGCGCGTCCAGCCGCACGTGCTTGCAGATGCGGCTGGTCAGCTGGCGGATGCGCGGTTGTTCCAGGTTGTGGTGCAACTCGGGCTGGCCGGCGAGCACGATCTGCAGCAGCTTTTCCTGCCCGGTTTCCAGGTTGGTCAGCAGCCGCAGCAGTTCCAGGCTTTCGAGGGTCAGGTTCTGCGCGTCGTCGATGACCAGCACGCAGGTGACCTGCGCGCGCCAGCGTTGCACCAGGAAGCGGTTGAGCGTCTCGATGTCGGCGGCGGGGTTGCCCCTGGCCTCCAGCCCGAAGTCGCGCAGCACCGCCGCCAGCAGGTCAGCACCCTGCAGGAAGGTGTTGAACACCATCGAGGTGACCACGTCTTCGCCATCCAGCGCCAGCAGCAGTCGGCGCAGGAAGGTGCTCTTGCCGGTGCCGACCTCGCCGGTCAGCAGCACGAAGCCGGCGCGGGTGCGCAGGCAATGCGCGGCTTCGGCCAGTTCCGCCTCCAGCCGCGTGGTCTGGAACCAGGCGGCGGCATCGGGCGTGGGCGGGAACGGCGCGCGTTCCAGTCCCAGCGTCTGCAGGTGGCGGGTCATGGCCGGGTTCATTGCCGTGCCGCGTCCAGTTCGGCGAGGGCTTGGGCGATCTGCGGCGAGCGCGAGTTGCGCGCGGCCATCTGGGTCAGTCGTGCGCGCGCGTCGTCCATGTCGCCACGGCGTGCATCGAGCAAGGCCAGGTTGATGCCGGCGTGCTCGTCGTCGGGTACGCGGTTGAGGATGGTGCGGTACAGGCGCTCGGCATCAACGTAGTCGCCGCTGCCGTGCGCGGCCCAGGCGCGGGCGCGCAGCAGGGTCAGGCTCTGCGCCGGCAGCAGGGTTTGCAGCTGTGCGATGGCCTGGGTGGTGGCCGTGGTGTCGTGCCTGGCGACGGCGGCATTGAGGGTGGACATGGCCATGCGCACGGCCACGGCGTTGCGCCCGTCGTCCGCTACCGCCTTGTTGCCGGTATTGCCAAGCCGGTGCACCGAAAGCTGGATCTGCGAGGGCGTGGGTGCACTGGCGGGTGCCGGCGTGTTGTCTGCAATGGCGGATACAGCGGGTGCGGGCGTCGCCACCGGCGCCGGTATGCGGGCAGGCGCGGGAGTTGCTTCAGGTGCCGGCGCGGGTGCAGGCACAACTGCCGATGCAATTGTCTGTGCAGGTGCAGGTTCCGCTGCCGGCACGGCAGGTTGCTGTTCCTGCGGCAGGGCGACCGGCACGGTGGCGGCGGGCGTGGGCATCACGGCAGCGGTGGGCATGACCGTGACCACGCTGGCCGGGGCGGCAGGCTGGCCCGGCTGTGGGCGCGCCAGCAGCCAGGCCACCGGCGCGGCAATCAGCATCCCGGCGGCCAGCCACGCCGCGGGGCGGCGGTAGCCGGCCAAGTGTTGCGGCCACGACGCGGCGGCCACCGGTGGCGGGTTGCCGCCGGCCGTGGTTGTCGATTGCCGCAGCGCGTCGTGGACCAGGCTCATCAGATCACCCGTACCCGCAGCACTACCACCAGCTCGCGGGTGCTGTGGTTCTTGCCGCGCGAGCCGAACATGCGGCCGAAGACCGGCACGTCGGACAGGCCGGGGATGCCGTTGTCGGTGGTGCCGGTGTTCTGGTCGATCAGCCCGCCGAGCATCACCGTGTCGCCGTCCTTGAGGTTGAGCGTGGTGGTGATGCCCTTGACGTTGATGATGGGCAGGGTGACCGCGTTGCCGTTGGGGAACTGCTGCAGGGCGAGGCTGGTGGGCACCACCTCGGTCTGCATCGGGTGCACCAGCAGCTCCACCGAGCCGTTGTCGTGGATCATCGGCGCCACGCCGATCACCACACCGGAGAACAGCGAGTCGGTCTGGATGTCCGAGGAGGTGAAGCCCGAGCCGGTGCCGGAGCCGCCGGAGAAGTTGGTGGTGGACTTGGTGACGTAACGGATGTTGGTGCCCACGCTCAGGTAGGCCGGGCTGCCGTTGCGCACGCGCACGCTGGGGTTGGACAGGATCTTGACGTTGCCGAACTCGCGCAGCACGTGCACCGCTGCCGAGAAGGTGTCGGTCATGTAGCTCAGGCCCAGCGAGCGGCCAATGGCCGAGCCCAGCGACTGGCTGGGGAACACGATCTGGCGGCCCTGGTTGCCGAAGCGGTTGTTGCTGAAGTTCGGGCCGTTGCCGTTGTAGCCGAGCAGGTTGGGGTTTTCGGGAATGCCCAGATCCGGGTTGGCGGGGGTGCCGGGCAAGGGCACGATGGTGGCCGGGCTGTCGCCGTAGATGCCGGCCACGCGGTTGCGCAGCAGGTTCCAGTCCACACCGTAGTTGGAATCGTCGTTGAGCGACACATCGAGGATCTGCGCCTCGACCAGCACCTGCCGGCGCAGTTTCTTCTTGCTGTGGTTGATCAGCTCTTCGACCGCGCGCATCTGCGAGGGGCGGGCGCGCACGTACAGCGTGCCGCTGCCCGGGTCGAGGTTGAAGCGCGCCGCTTCCGGCGGCGGTGGCGCACCCGGCACCTGTGCCGCGGGGGCGGCGGCCTTGTCGGTGCCGAGGATGGTTTCCAGCGCGGTGCCGAGCTGCTTGTAGGGGTCGTTGTCCTTGCCGACGCTGCCGGTCATGGTCAGGCTGCCGCGCAACTGCTGGCCGCCGCCGCCGGCGCTCTGCATGCCGGCGCCGAACACGTCGCCGCCGGTGGACAGGTCCAGCGAGGTGTTGGAGTCGAGCATGTCGACGTTGAAGATGCGCTCGCTCATCTGCGAGACGACCAGCGTGCCGCCGCGGACCTCGCCGTGCAGGTCGAAGGCTTCGAGGATGTTGTTGTAGACCTCGCGTGCGCTGACGTTGCGCAGGTGCAGGCTGGAGCGCTGGCGTTGTTCCAGCACCTGCGGATCGACGATCAGGTTCATCTTCAGTTCGTCGGCCAGCGCCCACAGCAGCTGGCCGACGTCGGCGTCGTACATGCTGATGCTGACCACGCTGTTTTCCAGCGGGTCATAGGTGGGGGCCACCGGTGCCACCTCGGCGCTGGCGGTGCTGGTTTTCTCGATGTTCTGGAACAGGGCGTCCTGTTGCGCCTTGAGCTTGGCCGACTCCTCGGCGATGGCGGTGTTGGTGCGCTCCAGTGCCTTGTATTCGGTGGGTGGCAAATCCCGCACGCTGCGAGGAGGCATGTTGGCGCACGAGGTCAGCACCAGCCCGCCGATCGCGATGGCAAGCAGGCGCGGTACGGCGCGGTATCGGGGTATCGAGGACGGGGTCGGGCTCATGAATGCGGACCTTTCAGCAAGAGTGAGGAGTTCAACGGGTGGATGCGAGGAACCAGCCAAGCAGGGTGCTGCTGCTTTCGGCGACCACCACGTCGTCGTAAGCGATGGAGGCCGGGCGCGCCGGCGCGGCAACGCATTTGGCGCTGCCTGCGGCGAAACCGAGATTGGGCGCGTCGAAACCGGCGTAGGTGCCGCCATCAGCGTCGCGGTCCGTTGCCGGGGCGATCAGCACGAAGGCGGGGTTGACCAGGTCGCCGCCGCCACACGTGGTGCCGGCGGCGGTCACCGTGGCGGCGTAGTACGGAAAGCTGGACGAGGGCGTTGCGCTGGCCGCTTTCGACAGCGCGCTGGCCAGGCCGGCCGAGCCTTCCAGGTCCAGGCCGTCGATGGCACCGGGTGTCGGTGCCGCCAGATCGGCACCGCTGCCACGGTGGACGCCATAACGCAGGCGCTGGGCACGCACGGGCAACTGCAGGCCAAGGCTTTCGTAGGGGAGCCAGCCGGTATCCAGGCCGCCGGGGCAACTGCCGCTGCCGCCGGCTTCGCGGCCACGGTCGCCATAGCTGCTGTTGTCGGGGCAGGGCAGGCGCTTGTTGCGCAGCAGGAAGTGCCGCAGCGCCTGACGTGCGGCTTCCGCATCGGCCTGCGCCCGGTTCTGCACGCGTGCCTGCTCCATGCCTTCGAACGCAGAGGTCATGGTCAGCGCCAACAGGCCGAGGATGCCGGCGACCACGGCCACTTCAACCAGAGTGAAACCCGCGTGCTGGCGCGAAGCACTACGCATTTCATTGCTTCCTGCCCAATACGGCGGGGGTGGCCTGCGCAGCCGTGGGGCCGCCGACGTCGTAACGCAGCTGCGATTGCAGCCCTTGCAACTCGTGGGTGATGTCTTCGATGCGCTTTTTACGCGCAGGGGTATCGGCCTGCTGGGTCAGCTCGGCGAGTTCCCGCGCCAATGCCTGCGCGCGCTTGGCCACCAGCAGGTTGCTGCGCAGTGCATCCAGGTTGACGCCCTTGGGCGCTTGGCCGCTGGCCTTCATCGCATCGATCTGGCGCAGCAGTTCATCGGCAGTGCGTTCGTTGTGGATTGCCTGCTCGCGCACCGCCACGACGGCACGGGCAACTTCACTGGCGGAGGGCTGCGGCGGGTTGATTGCCGAACGTGCGCGGGTTGCCGCCGCCGTCTGCCGGCTGGCGGCATTCGGGTTCATCCACGGCAACGTATCGCTGCCCGTGCCCGTGCCCGCGGCCGGGGGCGGCGTGGCCGGTTGTCCGGTTTGGGCGGGTGGGCTGCTTGCGGTGGTTTCCGGCGCGGGTGCCGGTGACGGTTCGGTGCCACGCGGGATCAGCATGACCAGCGCTGCCCCGACCACGACGATGCCGCCCAGCCATAGCAGGGGTTTCGTCAGCGACTTCACGGGCGCCCCCCGGCCTGGGTGGGCTGCAGCGGGTTGAGCACGCGGTAGGTCTGCGGATTGCCGGCCGGGTCGGTAAGGCGCACCCAATCCGGACCGATGGCGCGCACGCGGGTGCCGTCGGCCAGACGCGAGCCGATCTGCACGTACTGGCCGTCGATGACGGCGACGCGGCGGCCATTGCCGACCAGTACCAGCGAGACCGCATGCGGCATGGCGTCGGCTTCTGCTTCTGCTCCGGTATTGCCGTAGCCGGAAGTGGCCATGCCCTGTGCATTGGTAGCCGGAGCGGCGGCCACCGGCAGCGCGACCACGTTGCCGGTATCGACGACGGGGAACTGGCTGTCGCGCAGCGTGGCGAGGGTGGCCACGGCCTGGCGGTTGCGGTTGATGGCGTTGCGCAGCTCGGCCATCGCCGCGGTTTCTTCCGCCTGGTTGCCCATGCGCAGCACAGCGGGCTTGGCGATCACCATGCTCGCCAGCCAGCCGGCGACCAGCAGCCAGGCCACCAGGGCGAAGGCGGCGGTGTATTTCATCTTCATGGGGTGGCTCCGGTGGCCGCTGCCGGCACGGGGGCGATGGCGGAAGGACGCTTGAGGAGGTAGGAGAAAAAGCCGCCGGCCGAGCGCGAGGCGGTGGCGCTGGCCTGCGGGTCGAGCGCGACCGGCTCGAACCCGGCCCGGCGCAGGCGCTCGACGAAGGTCGGGATCTGCATGCCGGCGTCGCCGTGGGCGGCGTCGACCACCGCGTCCACGCGCAAGGTGGGCTCGGTTACCACCGGTGCATCGGGTGCACGCCCCGGTGCACCGGCCGGCATCGGCTCTTCCATGCGTACCCGCAGGATGCGCACCTGGCCGGCGGCGGCTTCACGCACCAGCCCCATGCCGGCAACCGGGTCGATGCCTTGTTGCAACGACTGCGCGCGCTCGATGAATTGCAGCATCTGGTCGAAGTGCTCGGGCATGGTGGCCTTGCCGTTCAACGCGGTGATGCGGGTTTCAAGCTCGCCAAGCTGCGTGCCAAGGGCTTCGGCGCGGGAACCGGCCTCATGCGCACTCAGCGTCCAGCGCGCACCCAGTGCGCCCAGCACCAGTGCGAACACCAGCGACGCGGCACTGGCCCAGGGCAGTGCCCATTCGGCCAGGTAGGCGGCACGGCTGCTGCCGGGGTTGACGGCGATGGCGGTGCTGGCAATGCGCTCCATCCAGGCCGCGCCGCTGCGGTATTCGTTGCCGGCGTTGTCCAGCACCCGCCGTACCGGCACGGTGGAAACGGCCAGGCCGCTGCGTGCGGAGAAGACCTCGCGCAGGCTGTCGTCCAGCCAGGGCTGGCCTGCACCGGGATTGGGCACCAGCAGCGGGCACCATTTCACCTCCAGCGGTTCGAGGTTGTCCTCGCTGCGGGCCAGGTCGTCGGCGATCTGTTCGCCCAGCGCGCCGGCGGTCATCGCCAGGTCGTCCGGGTCGTCGCTGTAGGCCAGCGAGCTGCGGTGGAGCATGCCGTGCTTGAGCAGGGCCAGCACGCTGATCTGGCGCCCGGATTGCAGGACTACCGCCTGCCCCGGCTTGAGCGCGCTGAACAGCAGCGAGGTGGCCGGTATCAGCAGGCAGTGGTCCGGCTGCGCCTCGGCCCAGGCGAAGGTCTGCTGCCAGGTGTCCAGCGGTACCGCGGTGAACAGGGTCTGGTAGCCGGCACCGACGGTACGGGTCTTGTGGATCAGCACCTTGGCTTCGCCGTCGACCATGCCGTCCGAGCGCAGGCGCCGTTCGATCAGGGCCACCGCATGCGCCGGGCTGCCTTCCAGGGCGAGCACGCTGCTGACCGCACCTTCGAAGTCGGCTATCGCCATCGCTGCGCGCGGCAGGCGCGGGCGGGTGTCGCTGCGGGTGACATGGGCGCCGTCGAAGACCAGCCAGGCGTGCTGCTGCTGGACGGTGAAAAGCAGGCTCATGGGGCGACTCCGGCGGGCAGGGGGGCCGCATCGGTGGCACCGGTGCGGAACAGGATCGCGCCGCGCAGCGTCAGTTGCAGCGGCGCCGGGGCGCGGTCGCTGACGACGGGAGCGTCGAACAGGCCCTCGTCCGGATGGGTCACCGACAGCTCGAACGCCTCCGCGCCGAACATGCGGTCGCCGCTGCGGGTGACCGCGCCGAGTACCGCGGCGGTGTCCTCGCGGCTCATCTGGCTTTGGCGCAGGTTGATCAGGCGCTCGCCCCAGGCCTCCGGCTGCAAGCCGTTGGCCTGGGCGGCGTCGAGCAACGCATGCGAGGAGTGCGCATGGTCCACGCGCAGTTGCGCCTCCTGCTCCCGCACCTGCGCCTCGGCCAGGGCCTGCTTGCGCTCGCCCAACTGGGCGTAGGCTTCGGCCAGCGCCGAGCGTGCGCTGAGGAACCACACGGCGGTGATCACCAGTGCAGCCAGGGTGATGCCGAACACCGTCAGTGACGACCGCCGGGACTGGCGCAGGCGGGAGAGCAAGGGAGGCAGGTTCATGGCGGCTTACTGGTTCATCTTGTAGTTGGCGACGACGGTCATGATCTGGTCGTCGTCGGTGGCGGTGCCGAAGGTGTTGCCATCGGTCACACCGGCGGTCATCGAACCGGTGTTGTTGCCCGCCCACTCGGTGCCGATGTCGGCGGCGGCCTGGGCGCCGCCGGTACCGGTGGCCTTGCGTGTCAGACCGGTGATGTACTGGCGGAACGCGCCATTGCCGGCGTCGGCCTTGCCGTCAATCATCTGGTCCAGGGAGCGGGCCAAGTCTGGGGTCAGGCCGGTGATGATCATCGAGTTGCCCGAGCCGTAAGCGGTGCCGGGCGGATTCCAGCCGAAGCAGACACGGATTTCCTGCGGGTTGCCGTTGGTGTCGAGGTAGGCGTAGCGGTCTTCCTTGCCCTCGCCACGGCCCGGCGGCAGGGTGATGCCGGCCTTGCGTACAAGGTCACGCAGGTCGAAACCGGTGTCGCTTTCCGGGGTGCCGCCCACATCCTTGTGAAGACCGTCGGTGCCGGAGCAGATAGGTGCAGGCGGAGTGACGCCGGTCATGTTGCCGCCGGAGAAGCCCGAGGTGAAATGAGCGCCGTTGACCATCAACTGCGGCGCAGCCTGGTTGTCGCCGATCGGCGCGCCATAACGCTGCTGGTAGCTGTTGTAGGTGACCACCCACTGGTCGACGAACTTCTGCTTGATACGGGTGTATTCGGCGTTGCGCTGCACGTCGCGGCCGATCATCACCGCACCGATGATGACGCCGATGATGACCAGCACCACGGCCATTTCGACAAGGGTGAAGCCGCCCTGGCGGCGCTTGGAAAGCATTTGCATTGGATTGCCCCTTTGATGGAAACCTGCGCGGCCCGGCGGACATGGCTGTCCACCGGGCGTGTTCTGTTTCGGAGCAACTAGATAGACGGCCGTCGTAAGAGAAACGTAAGAGGATGGCCGGGCCGGGTTTCGGTTGGGTCCGGCGGGGGCAAGAGCCATGTTCGGCAGGGCAGGTGCCATACCGGAGACGCAGGGAATGGGTACGGTTCCGTATGGGAGTGGAAGGTGCAGTGGCACTGCCGTGCCGGTTATCTTCCAGGCTCTCCATTGCCCAGGTTTGCCGATGAAGCGCCTTCCGCTGTTGTTGCTGTGCTGCCTCGCCATTCCATCCCTGCATGCCGCCGACCGCGTCACCGGCCACGGCTTCGCCACCCGTTCGGAGGTGATCGCGCCGCATGCGATGGCCGCCACCTCGCAGCCGCTGGCCACGCAGGTGGCGCTGGACGTGATGAGGTCCGGCGGTTCGGCGGTGGATGCGGCGATTGCCGCCAACGCCGCGCTCGGCCTGATGGAGCCGACCGGCAATGGCGTCGGCGGCGACCTGTTCGCCATCGTCTGGGATCCGAAGACGCAGAAGCTATACGGCTACAACGGTTCGGGCCGCTCGCCGCGTTCGCTGACGCTGGCCGAGTTCCAGCGACGCGGGTTGAAGGAAATCCCGGCCACGGGCCCATTGCCGGTGTCGGTCCCCGGTGCGGTCGATGGCTGGTTCGCCCTGCACGAGCGCTTTGGCCGCAGGTCGATGGCGGACAACCTCGCGCCGGCGATCCGCTACGCGCGCGAAGGACACCCGGTGGCCGAAGTGATCGCCTATTACTGGGATCGCTCGGTGCCGCGGTTGTCGCAGTATCCCGGCTTCAGCGAGCAGTTCACCATCGACGGCCGCGCGCCGCGCAAGGGCGAGTTGTGGCGCAACCCGAACCTTGCCGATACCCTGCAGAAGATTGCCGACGGTGGCCGCGATGCGTTCTACAAGGGCGATATCGCCCGCACCATCGACGCCTATTTCAAGGCCAATGGCGGCTTCCTGAGCTATGCGGACATGGCGGGCCACCACGGCGAATGGGTCGAGCCGGTGAGCAGCAACTACCGTGGCTTCGACGTGTGGGAGTTGCCGCCCAACAGCCAGGGCATCGCCGCGTTGCAGATCCTCAACATCCTGGAAGGCTACGACTTCTCCAAGATCCCGTTCGGCTCGCCCGAGCACGTGCACCTGTTCGTCGAGGCCAAGAAGCTGGCCTTCGCCGACCGCGCGCGCTTCTATGCCGACCCGGCGTTCTCGCCCGCGCCGGTGCAGCGCTTGATCTCCAAGGAGTACGCGGCGCAGCGGCGTGCGCTGATCTCGCCGGAAAGGGCGCTGAAAGAGGTGCAGCCCGGCACGCCGAAGCAGTTGGAGGAGGGCGACACCATCTACATGACCGTGGCCGACGCCGACGGCATGATGGTGTCGCTGATCCAGTCCAACTACCGCGGCATGGGCAGTGGCATGGCGCCACCGGGGCTGGGCTTCATCCTGCAGGACCGCGGCGAGATGTTCGTGCTGCGCAAGGACCACCCCAACGGCTATGCGCCGGGCAAGCGCCCGTTCCAGACCATCATCCCGGCCTTCATCACCAAGGACGGCCAGCCGTTCGCCAGCTTCGGCGTGATGGGCGGGGCGATGCAGCCGCAGGGCCATGCGCAGATCGTGATGAACCTGGTGGACTTCGGCATGAACCTGCAGGAAGCCGGCGATGCGCCGCGCATCCAGCACGAAGGCTCGACCGAACCGACCGGCCAATCCACGGTGATGAGCGATGGCGGCGAGGTCAATCTCGAAACCGGCTTCCCGTATGAAACGATCCGCGCACTGATGCGCAAGGGCCACCGCGTGGTGTTCGCCGACGGCCCGTATGGTGGCTATCAGGCGATCCTGCGCGACCCCGAAACCGGCGTGTACTACGGCGCTTCGGAAAGCCGCAAGGACGGGCAGGCGGCCGGTTACTGACCGGCCGGCCCGACTTCAGCCATCGTCCCTTGCCTGCGCGGCGTCGGCCTGCGCCGCCATCTCGCGCTCGATCCATGCCTGCACCGCGTGCCGCGCACGCTGCGCCTGCCGTCGTTCCAGCAGGTACTCCAAGTCCAGCACGCGGTACAGGCTGACCATCACCAGCACCATCAGCAGCGCGAACGGCAACGCGGCGATGGTGATCATGCCCTGCAACGCTTCCAGCCCGCCGGCCAGCAACAGCACCGCGGCGATCAGCGCCACCGCCACGCCCCACACCAGCTTGCGCGACAGCGGCGGGTCGCCAGCCTCGTCGGTGGACATGCTGGCCAGCACCAGCACCGCCGAATCGGCCGAGGTGACGAAGAAGATCACCAGCAGCATCAGCGCGACCACCGACAGCAGCAGCGAGCCGGGCAGGCTGTCGAACAGTGCGAACAGCACCGTCTCGTAGCCGCCGGCCAATGCCTGCAACAGGTCGGCATGGCCGGTCAGCTGCGCCCACAGTGCGCTGCCGCCGAATACCGAGAACCACAGGAAGCCGAGCAGGGTCGGTGCCAGCACCACGCCGATCACGAACTCGCGCACGCTGCGGCCGCGCGACACACGCGCGATGAACGCACCGACGAACGGTGCCCACGCGATCCACCACGCCCAGTAGAAGATCGTCCAGTCCGCCACCCAGGTGCTGCTGGAAAACGGCGACATGCGCAGGCTCATCGTCAGCAGTTGGTTGAGGTAGGAACCGAGCGTGGTGGTGAAGGTGTCGAAGATGAAGCCGGTCGGCCCCAGCACCAGCACCGCCGCCAGCAGCAACCCGGCCAGCGCCAGGTTGAAGTTGGACAGCCACTTGATGCCGCGGTCCACGCCGCTGGTGGTGGAGGCCATGTACAGCACGAAGGCGATGGCGATGATGGTCAATTGCACCGGCACCGTGGCGGTGATGCCGAACACGCGCTGCAGGCCGGCGGCGATCTGGATGGTGCCGAAGCCCAGCGTGGTGGCCACGCCGATCGCAGTGGCCACCACCGCGGCGATGTTCACCACCTGCCCGAACGCACCGCGATGGTGGCGCCCGATCACCGGCTGCAGCATGTCGCTGATAAGGCCACGGCCGTTGCGGTTGTACTGGAACCACGCCATCGCCAGCCCGATCAGCGCATAGATCGCCCACGGGTGCAGGCCCCAGTGGAAGAACGCGTAGCGCATCGCCGCGCGCGCCGCGTCCGCGCTCTGTGGCGGCAGCCCCTCCGGCGGCTTGGCGAAGTGCGAGATCGGCTCGGCCGCGCCCCAGAACACCAGGCCGATGCCCATGCCGGCGGCGAACAGCATCGACAGCCAGCTGGCGCGGGAGAAATCCGGTTCCGCATCCTCGCCGCCGATGCGCAGGTTGCCGAAGCGGCCGAACGCCAGGTACAGCAGGAAGGCCAGGGTGAGGAACACGATCAGCAGGTACAGCCAGCCGGCGTTGCGCACGACTTCGACAAGCAGGCCCTGCACCACGTCGTTGAACGGGCCGGGGGCGATGCCGGCCAGCAGCACCAGGGCGGCGACCAGCGCGATGGAAACACGAAACACCATGAAGGAGCTTCTCCGATCAGAGCATGAGGGGAGCGAGCCGGGGCTTGCAGCGGAACCGGCCACATGGGCGCGGTGGGGAAGGCCGTCGAAGCGGCGCAGGGGTGGCGAAGATGAACAACCACGCCACAGCCTAATGAACAAAACGTCATGGTTTCGTTAATGCATCCCGCACGGCCGTGGCTGAAGATCGGCCGCAATGACGCAAACAGCGGCCGCAAGGGCCGAAAGACGCACCCCTGCCTTTGTGGTCTAATGCCGGCCGAAGCGGGGGTACCGCGGCCGCAAGGCCACGGTTGAGACAGTCCCTTGGAACCTGATCCGGCTGATACCGGCGTAGGGAAGCTTTGCAATGTTCGATCGCGCGTGGACACCGCCCGAGGTGCGTCCGTGCGCCTGCGGCAATGCGCCTTCGCTTCGTTCAACCCGTACCTCCGTGCGGGATCCCAACAGGACGATGCCGATGAACGCACAGCTCTCCGCCCTGCAGCAGCAGGCACAGCAACTTTCCGAATCCGTGACCCGGCCGATTCCCGGCTCGCGCAAGATCTTCGTGCCCGGTTCGCGCCCGGACCTGCAGGTGCCGATGCGCGAGATCGCGCTGACCCGCACGCCGACGCTGTTCGGTGGCGAGGACAATCCGCCGGTCACCGTCTATGACACCTCCGGCCCCTATACCGACCCGGACGCGTGCATCGACCTGTCCACCGGTTTGCCGGCATTGCGCGCGCGCTGGATCGAAGAGCGCGGCGACACCGAGCCGCTTCCCGCGCTCAGCTCGGCGTTCGGCCGTTCGCGCGAGGGCAATGCCAAGCTCGACGCGGTGCGCTTCCCCAACCGTACGCTGCCGCGCCGCGCGCGGGCCGGCGCCAACGTCACCCAGATGCATTACGCGCGGCGCGGCATCGTCACTCCGGAGATGGAGTACGTCGCCATCCGCGAGAACCAGCGGCTGGAGGCGGTGCGCGAGGCGCATCTGCTTGCGCAGCATCCGGGGCAGAGCTTCGGCGCGAACATCCAGCAGGTCATCACCCCCGAGTTCGTGCGTGAGGAGATTGCCCGCGGCCGCGCCATCCTGCCCAACAACATCAACCACCCGGAAAGCGAGCCGATGATCATCGGCCGCAACTTCCTGACCAAGATCAACGCCAACATCGGCAACAGCGCGGTGTCCTCGGGCATTGCCGAGGAAGTGGAAAAACTGGTGTGGGCGATCCGCTGGGGCGGCGACACGGTGATGGACCTGTCCACCGGCAAGCACATCCACGAGACGCGCGAGTGGATCATCCGCAACTCGCCGGTGCCGATCGGCACGGTGCCGATCTACCAGGCGCTGGAAAAGGTGGATGGCCGCGCCGAGGAGCTGAACTGGGAAATCTTCCGCGACACCTTGATCGAACAGGCCGAGCAGGGCGTGGACTACTTCACCATCCACGCCGGGGTGCTGCTGCGCCACGTGCCGCTGACGGCCAGGCGCGTGACCGGCATCGTCTCGCGCGGCGGCAGCATCATGGCCAAGTGGTGCCTTGCGCACCACAAGGAAAATTTCCTCTATACGCATTTCGAGGATATCTGCGACATCATGAAGGCCTACGACGTGGCCTTCTCGCTGGGCGACGGCCTGCGCCCGGGCTGCATCGCCGATGCCAACGACGCGGCGCAGTTCGGCGAACTCGAAGCACTGGGCGAACTGACGAAGATCGCGTGGAAGCACGACGTGCAGACCATGATCGAAGGCCCGGGCCACGTGCCGATGCAACTGATCAAGGTGAACATGGACAAGCAGCTGCGCGAGTGCGGCGAAGCGCCGTTCTACACGCTCGGGCCGCTGACCACCGACATCGCGCCCGGCTACGACCACATCACCAGCGCGATTGGTGCTGCGATGATCGGCTGGTACGGCACCGCGATGCTCTGCTACGTGACGCCGAAGGAGCACCTCGGCCTGCCCAACCGCGAGGACGTGCGCGACGGCATCATGGCCTACAGGATCGCCGCGCACGCCGCCGACCTGGCCAAGGGCCATCCCGGCGCGCAGGTACGCGACAACGCCCTGAGCAAGGCGCGCTTCGAGTTCCGCTGGCAGGACCAGTTCCACCTCGGCCTGGACCCGGAGAAGGCGCAGTCGATGCACGACGAGACGATGCCGAAGGAAGCGCACAAATTGGCGCACTTCTGCTCGATGTGCGGCCCGCACTTCTGCTCGATGAAGATCACCCAGGACGTACGCGACTACGCCGCCGAGCAGGGCGTCGATGAAGCCACCGCGCTGGAAACGGGCATGGCCGGGAAGGCGAAGGAATTCCGCGAGCAGGGTGCGCAGGTCTATCGGGTGGAGTGATGTGCTTGCGCGTCGGGGCCTCTCTCCCTGCGGGAGAGGGCGCCCCTGGCTCCCATGGCTGAATCATCGGGACTCCATCGTCCTCGCCTCACTCCAGCTCTCGACAGGGGATACCTTTCCGGTGAGGTCCCGTGCCGGGCAAGCCCAGCCCAGCACCCACTCGGAATGCCGGGCTGCGGGGCTTGCCCCGCATGAAGCTTTCCCGACAGCATCCATGCGGAAGCAGGCTCGGCACTTGTGGCAGCAACGCCATGACCAGCATCGGTTCGTGGGTGACTGTGTTGTGTGATGCATTGCCGATTTATGCATCAGCAGCGCCACGACATCACGCCTGCGCGATGGCCCGGAGAGTGGCCGGAAATCGTGGTCTTCAGTTTTTCTTCAGCATGTTGAATGCATGCGAAATGCTGCTCTGGGCGATTGGCGATGAACGCGGGAGTACCCTTGTTTCAAGGCTTTTCCAGCTTCCTGGAGCTGGCGTCGCAAAAAAATTTCGCGCCCGAGGGCGCGAATCCTGAAACAGTTTGTATGAATCCGTCGGCGAGAGAGAGCCTGATGTTGCCCTGCACGAGAGCGCAGGAAACGATGCCTAGGCTAATATCCGCGCGCCTTGAAACATTTGCGGTTTGCGTTGACGCCATTTGCGGATTCTGGCGGTTCACTGGCGGTGGCATTCACCAGGGGGCGGGCACGGGAAGGTGCCCACCAGCGATTTCGTCCCTGACACGGTATGGAACACATCGACAACGACATGCCGGCCTTGGACCGGTTGCACATCGGCGAATGCCTCGTCGTCCTGTCTTCGCGCGAAGTGCACGCACCGGGCGCACGACGGCCGGTACGGCTGACGCCCAAGGCGGCCAGTGTATTGCTGGTGCTCGCGCGCAACGCCGGCAACGTGGTCACCCGTGACGATTTGTTCGCGCAGGTGTGGCCGGACACCTTGCCGACCAACGACGTGCTCACCCAGGCGATCACGCAGCTGCGCAAGGCATTCGCAGCAGGTGGCGCCTCCGCGGATGGCCACAGCAGCATCGAGACGATTGCCAAGAGTGGCTATCGCCTGCTGGCGCCCGTCACGTGGGACATGCCGGAGCCATTGCCCCCTCGGGCCGATGTCGTGGTGGACGCCGCTGCCCAGGCCGCTGTAGCCCCGCCAGCGCCAATCGAAGAAGGGGGAAAACCCCGCAACTGGCGCCGCATGCGCCGCCGCCTGTTGTGGCTGGTTGGACTGGCATTGCTGTGCAGCACGTTGCTGCTGGCCTGGTTGCTGTGGCAGCGGTCGGGGACGGAGACGTTGCAGGATGCGATCAACAGCGATGGCACCCGCGTGATAGGCAGCCCCGAGCCGCCATACCGGTTGATTACCACCACCGAGGGATTTGAAACCTGGCCGGCGTTGTCGCCGGACGGTGCATTGGTGGTCTATGCCGATGAAAGTGGCCGGCATTCCACGCTGAAAGTGCAGAGTACCGGCAATGCACCTGCGGTAGCGCTGGCGGAGACGCCCGACGACGCCTCCGATCGTCTGCCGGCGTGGTCGCCGGATGGACGCGAAATCGCATTCGCGCGTTTTCGTGAGCAGGGGCAGTGCGAAGTACTGGTGCGGGCAGTTACCGGTGGCGATGAGCGCCGGGTTGCCGATTGCAACGGTGCGGACATGCTCAGTTTCGACTGGACGCCGGATGGGCGAGGGTTGGTGTTCGGCTCTATGACCGGGCCTCGAGGTGCGCCCGGTATCCGCATTCTTGATTTGGCATCCGGCCGCTGGACGGCACTGGACTACACGCGTGGTCCTGATGATTTCGATTACGCACCGCGCTTTTCTCCGGATGGCCGGCACATCGGTTTTGCGCGCAACCCGCAGGTCGGTGACCTCTGGTTGATGGATGCCGATGGCGGCAATGCACGGCGCATGACCGAAGATGCTGCCGAGCTTCGTGGCTGGAGCTGGATGGATGATGCGACGATGGTGTTCGGTCGCCGCGTGGGTACCGAGTCGCGCCTGTACCGGCTGGACGTGAGTTCGCGAAAATTGCAGGACATGGATGTGGACGATGCACAAAGTCCTGCCGTGGCGCGGCTCAAGCCGATGCTGGCCTTCGTGCATCGGCGTCCGCAATTCGGCCTTTTCCGGATTGCGCTCGATGGCAGTGGTGACAGTCAGCGCCTGTTCGCCTCTTCTGGTCGTGATGCACAGCCAATGGTGGCCCCGGATGGGCGGCAACTGGCATTCACCTCCGATCGCTCGGGTATTTTCGGCTTGTGGTGGGGGCGGCTGGATCAGCCGGATTCATTGCGTTTGGTTGCCGGGTTGCGGCCAGAGGCACGGCAGGCCCCGGACTGGGCGGCCGACAGCCGTCGGTTGCTGGTCAGCGGGCGCGACGAGGCCGGACATCCCGGCATTTACGAGGTTGAACCCGCGCATGGGCGCTGGCAGCGGTTGCCGGTATCGGCGTATGAGCCATTGCAGGCGGTATATGGGCCTTCGCCGGAACGGCTGTACGTGATCGAGCGCGACGCCGACGAGCGGATGGTGCTGGTGCTATTCGACCGTTCGCGGATTCCGTGGCAACGGCTGGCCAGCCTGACAGGTGTTTCGCAGGTGCGCTACGACCGCAGCAGCATGCGTGTTCTGTTCACCCGCTTGGCCGGCGGTGGCTTGTGGCAAGCCGATGCGGCACTTTCGCCCGACAGTGTCCGGCAGATCAACGAGGTGGCTCCGAGTCGCTGGCGCTACCGCACCTGGGCCGTGGGTGCGGGCGGCGTAATCGAGTATCTGCGTGCCGAGGCCACTTGCCAGTCACGCCTGATCCGGTTGGATGGGCCAGAGCACGGCACGAGCCGCTGCCTGCATGCCGACGCATCGGCCGGCAGCAATGGCTTGAGCCTGGCGCCTGACGGCGACGCGGCTTATGTGGCATTGGCAGTGAACGATGGCACCAACATCGGTGTGATGCCGGTACCGAAAGAGCACCTGAAATTGCCGTTGGGTGTCCTCAAGTGGTTGCCACAGCTGGGGAAATCGGATTCGTGATTCCTTCGGATCGACCTTCGTGGAGATTTCGGCACGACCTCGCGAAAACTTCCTGACGGTTGCAGGCAGATTTGGCAAAACCATCGGCCAGTGAAGGCAAATGATGGTGTGTCACATGCGGCAGGTTTCCTGGGTCGATCGCGGCCAGTCGGTTTCGTTCGAGAAGCAAGGTGAAGAGGGCAGCCGCCCGAATTGCGTCGGTGTCGCGCGGCTGGGCAGCCTGCAGACATCCGGTACGGTGTTCACCTTGTGGATGCAGTTGCGTGGCAGCAGCTGGATCGAATCCAAGGAGGGCAAGTTCCGGCTGCACCAGCGCGAATGGATTGCATTCGAAAAGGAATCGCGGCCGATGGTCCAGGCCGGGCGCGATGGCATCTGCATCGGCATGGCCCTGGATGGCGATGCGCTGCGCCTGCTGGGTACCTTGGCCGACAGCAGTGTCTACACCGGCCACGGCCGCATGACCCGGGCCGAGGCGCGGCTGGCGTTGCGCCTGTGGCGCGAGGCACAAGCGGGTGTTCCGGGCGTGCATGCCCTGCGTCCGCTGCTGCTGCATGTGGCGTCGTTGCAACGCGAACTGGCCGATGGCGTGCAGCGCTGCCCCGGTCGCTCGCGGTTGCGCAAGCGCCAGGTGTTCAGCCGCATGCAGCGTGCCCGGATGTACCTGGAGGGCAACAGCCACCGCGTGGTGCGGATCGGCGAACTGGCCGAGCTGACCAACTTCTCCAGTTGGTACCTGTCCAAGACCTTCCAGAGCCTGTACGAAGAAAGCCCGCAGTCGCTGTCCGCGCGGCTGCGGCTGGAGCGCGCGGCGATGCTGCTGCGCGATACCGACATGATGATCGGTGAGGTGGCCTCGGCCAGCGGTTTCGACAACTGCTGCAGCTTCGCACGTGCATTTCGCGCACGTTTCGGTACCTCGGCCACCCGCTACCGGGAAACGGCATTGGGCTTCCCGCCAGAGTCGGCAAAGCCTGCGGGTGGTTCGCGCAAACCCATCGCATCGGTACGAACGTAACTTTCAGGGGTGTTTAACACACCACTAACGTAACCGGAGAGATTGATGAAATTTCGTACTCCCGCAATGCGGCTGGGCCTGCTCCCGGCCGGCATCGCGATCGCGTTGACCCCGGCCTTCGCCTCGGCGCAGGACACTGCCAAGGGCACCACCGACCTGGACCGCATCGAGGTCACCGGTTCGCGCATTCGTGGCGCGAACATGGAAACCCAGCAGCCGATCATCACCCTGAGCCGTGAGAACCTGGAAAAGCAGGGCTTCACCTCGGTTGCCGACGTGCTGCAGAACCTGACCTCGGCCGGCTCGCCGGCGATTTCCCGTGCCTACGCGCTGGCCTCCGGTGAAAACGTTGGCGGTTACTACGTCGATCTGCGCAACCTGGGTGCCAACCGCACCCTGGTGCTGATGAACGGCAAGCGCCTGGGTGCCACCACCGGCGGCTACCAGGACCTGAGCCAGATCCCGATGTCGGCCATCGAGCGCATCGAAGTGCTGAAGGACGGCGCTTCGGCCATCTACGGTTCCGACGCCATCGCCGGCGTGGTCAACGTCATCACCCGCAAGCGCTTCGATGGCGCTGAAGCCCAGGTCTACGTCGGCCAGTACGGTGAAGGCGACGGCGACACCAACCAGTATTCCTTCACCCTCGGCGCCGAAGGTGAGCGCGGTGGCGTGACCCTGTCGGCCGAATACTCCAAGCAGGATCCGGTGTGGGGTGCGGACCGCTGGTTCTCGAAGGATGGCGGCAAGGGCCCGAATTCCAGCACCGCCGATTGGAGCGCCATCAGCCAGAACGGCAGCTGGTGCCAGCCTTCGGTGAACGATTGCACCAAGGCCGGCTCGCTCTGGCAGACGCTGAACCCGAATGGTGATCCGACCAATCCGGCCGATTACCACGAGATCACCGGTGCCGAATACGCCAATGCCAACCAGCAGATGATGGTGCAGACCGGCATCGAGCGTAAGTCGGTGTACGTCAACGGCAACTACGACTTCACCGACTCGGTGTCGTTCAACGCCGACCTGCTGTACAACGAGCGCAACACCGACCAGCAGATCGCCGGTTACCCGTACCAGTCGCTGGCGTTCGGAACCCCGCTGTCGGCCGACAGCGCCTTCAACCCGGTGGGCGAGGACATCGAGTTCCGTCGCCGCCTGTGGGAAGTGCCGCGCACCACCGCCAGCCAGCTCAAGACCCTGCGTTTCGCCCCATCGATCAGCGGCTTCTTCGAGTTCGCGGACAAGTCCTTCGACTGGAGCGTCGGCGCGCTGTGGAACCGCAATGAGATCACCAAGTCTCAGCGCGGCGACATGAGCCTGATCGCTTCCGAGCAGGCGCTGGGTCCGTCGTTCATCGACGCCAACGGCGTCGCTCGCTGTGGCACTGCGGCCAACCCGATCGATGGCTGCTATGCCTGGAACCCGCTGCTGCCTTATGGCGTGAGCGGTCCTGGTTCGCTCACGGACAAGGATCTGCAGAACTTCCTGTTCCCGATCTACACCACCACCGGCACCACCAAGACCACCAGTTTCACGGCTGATCTCAGTGGTTCGATCGTGACCCTGCCGGCAGGCGACCTGGGCTTCGCCGTTGGCGTGGAGCATCGCAAGGAAGAAGGCCGTTATGTTCCGGATGCGTTCGCGCAGTCCGGCATGTCCACCGGCCTGGCATCGACCACGACCTCCGGTGAGTACGAACTGGACGAGGTGTACCTGGAGTTGAACATCCCGGTGCTGGCCGACATGCCGTTCGCCAAGGAGCTGACCGTCAACGTTGCCAGCCGCTATTCGGACTACAGCAACTTCGGCGGTACCACCAACAGCAAGTTCGGCCTGACCTGGCGTCCGGCGGATGACCTGCTGATCCGCGGCACCTACGCCGAGGGCTTCCGCGCGCCGTCCATCGACAACCTGTACGGCGGTACCGGTTCTTCGTTCGAGAAGTACACCGACCCGTGCTCGGTTGGTGTCGCTGGTAGTGTCGCCGGCAATGCCGCCTGTACCGCTGCTGGTGCACCGGCTGACTTCGTGCAGTTGGGCCAGGGCCTGGAGCCGTGCACCACCTGGCCATGCGCCACCCCGGATCAGTTCATCACCGGCTCCAACGAAAACCTGCTGCCGGAAACCTCGACCAGCAAGACCGTTGGCATCGTGTGGAGCCCGCGTTGGGTGCAGGGCCTGGACGTTTCGCTGGACTGGTTCCGCTACGAGATCAAGAACATGATCATCGAAGACAGCGTGGACCGTATCCTGCGTGACTGCTACGTGCTCGGAAATTCGGCCCGTTGCAATGGCGTGGTGCGTGCGGCCGATGGCCACATCACCCAGCTGTTCTACGGTCTGACCAACCTGGGCCAGATGGAAACCGAAGGCTACGACGTGGGCGTCAAGTACCGCCTGCCGGAGTTGGCCATCGGCCAGTTCAGCATCGACTGGCAGACCACCTACACCTCCAAGTACGACGAAGCCGGCCAGAACAAGAAGGGTGAGGACATCATCATCGGCAACGTCGGCGCTCCGGGCATCTTCCGCGTGCGTTCCAACATTGGCGTGAACTGGGAACTGGGTGACTTCGGTGTGAACTACACCGCCCGCTACTACTCGGGCATGAAGGAAAACTGCATCTCGCTGGCCGATGGCTGGTGCGACAAGCCGGATCACATTGCCAATGGCGAGACCGATCCGCTGCGCGTCACCGGTTCCAATACCTTCCACGATCTGCAGGTCAACTGGAAGGCACCGTGGGATGCCACCATCGCCGTCGGTGCGAACAACCTGTTCGACCACCGTGGCCCGCTGATGTACTCGGCCCCGAATTCGTCGTTTGCCTACTACGGTGGCTTCGATATCGGCCGTTTCATCTACATGAAGTACACCCAGCGCTTCTGATCCATCGAAGCTTGGTGCAGGACGAAAAGGGTGGGCCGTAAGGCCCACCCTTTTTCTTTGCCGTGCCCGGCGAGGCAACGGAATGCCTGCCGGTATCGCTCGGTCACCACGGATTTCGCCGGATCCCAAAACGAAACGGCCGCGTCAGACGCGGCCGTTCGGCAGTAGTTCCGTGAGATGCCGCCTCAGGCTTCCGCGGACAACCCTGCGTATTCGTTGGCCAGGTCGCGCCAGCCGTCGAGCTTGGACAATACGCCGGTGCGTTCCAGGTACTGCTCGTCGACCGGGGTGCCGCTGGCCAACGCGGTGGCCACGTGCACCGCGCCGCTCACCCAGAAGCTGCGCACGTTCGAGCGCTGCGGCTGCAGGTGGAAGGCGACGGCTTCGATGATCGCCATCGGCAGGCCCCACAGGCCCAGCAGGTAGGCGCCGGCCTCGGCGTGGCCGGGGCGGTCGTCGCCTTCGGCCAGCGCTTCGCGCTCGTTGCGCACCCCGGGCAGCAGCAGGCCGATGTCGGCCAGCAGGGCTGCGGTCGCGCCCAGTTCGGCGCTGCTGGCCGGCAGCATCTTCGCCGCCAGCCGCGAGGCCATCAGGGCGCGGGCCTGCAATGCGTTGCGCTCGGCCGGGGAAATGGCCGGCACGGCGAACACTTCGCTGGCCAGCACCAGGTCGCGCAGGGTGGACAGGCCCAGCCGGGTCACCGCGCCGCGAAGGTCGGTGATCGAGCGGCCGCTGTTGAAGAAGGCCGAGTTCGACAGCTGCAGCACCTTGGCGGCGATGGCCGGGTCGGCGGCGACCAGCTTGGCGATGTCGGTGGCGTCGCTGTTCTCGTCCTCCTCCAGCGCCTGCATCAGGCTCAGGTACAGGTGCGGCGGCGAGGGCAGCTTCTCGATGCGGCCGATGGCGCTGCTCAGGCGCGGGCTGTACAGCAGGTCGCGCAGCTCTTCCAGGCTGGTCAGGGCGTCGAGCAACACTTCCGGCGACAGCGGCAGCGGCAGGAAGCGGTGGGCGACGCCGATGATGCGGGCGGCGGGCGCGCGCTGGCTCTGCGCGGCCTCGATCAGCGCGATGCGGATCGTCTCCGGGCGCAGGGTGCGGATCTGCCCGAGCAGGGTGGCCGGGGTGAGGTCCGGCAGGGCCGGCGCGACGATGACCGCATCGACCGTGCTGGACGCCACCGTGGCAATGGCGGCATTGCCGTCGGCAACGCCCTGGACATGCCATTCGTCGCCCAGGTCGGCGATGTATTCGAGGAGTTCGGCCGACAGATTGGCATCGTCGCCGACTAGCAGGATACGCAAGGCACATTCCCCCAATGGAACCGCTCGACCATCATGTGGACGGGCCGGAAAATCTGGCCGCCAATGTAGCCGAATGCCCCGGCAAGGTCATGTGCCGGGCGGATGAAACGTGATCGTCGGCACCGGTACCGCCCGGGGCGGTACCGGTGCGCAGGGCTCAGCCCTGCTTGGCGACGAAATTCTCGTGGGCCTGGACCAGGATGCGCTTGGCCTCATCGGCGCCGCCCCAGCCTTCGATCTTGACCCACTTGCCCTTTTCCAGGTCCTTGTAGTGCTCGAAGAAGTGGCCGATGCGCTCCAGCCAGTGGCTGGACACCTGGCCGATGTCCTCGACGTGGGCGTAGCCGTTGAAGATCTTCGGCACCGGCACGGCCAGGATCTTCTCGTCGCTGCCGGCCTCGTCGCTCATCTTCAGCACGCCCACCGGGCGGCAGCGCACCACCGAGCCGGGCACCAGCGACAGCGGCAGCACCACCAGCACGTCGGCCGGGTCGCCGTCGCCGCACAGGGTGCTGGGCACGTAGCCGTAGTTGCAGGGGTAGCGCATCGGCGTGGACAGGATGCGGTCGACGAAGATCGCGCCGGAGTCCTTGTCCACCTCGTACTTCACCGGCTCCGAATCCTTCGGGATCTCGATGATGACGTTGATTTCTTCCGGCGGGTTCTTGCCCGCGGAGACGAGTTCCAGACCCATGCGCTGCTCCGAATCGTGCGTTTGACAGAAAGGCGGCATTCTACGCCTGCTGCTGGTGCGGCGCACCAAACGGTATCGGCGGACGGGACGGTGTGGTTCCCGGCCGCTCCCTTCCCCCAGGGGGGGGAAGGGAGCCGGGTTCCGGGGCGCCTTACAGCAGGGGCACCAGCAGCAGCGCCACGATGTTGATGATCTTGATCAGCGGGTTGATCGCCGGGCCGGCGGTGTCCTTGTAGGGGTCGCCGACGGTGTCGCCGGTGACCGCGGCCTTGTGCGCCTCGCTGCCCTTGCCGCCGAAGTGGCCGTCCTCGATGTACTTCTTGGCGTTGTCCCAGGCGCCGCCGCCGGTGGTCATCGAGATCGCCACGAACAGGCCAGTAACAATAGTGCCGATCAGCAGGCCGCCCAGCGCCTTCGGCCCCAGCAGCAGGCCGACCACCACCGGGACCACCACCGGCAGCAGCGATGGCACGATCATCTCCTTGATCGCCGAGCGGGTCAGCATGTCCACCGCCCTGTCGTACTGCGGCTTGCCGGTGCCCTGCATGATCCCGGCGATCTCGCGGAACTGGCGGCGCACTTCCTCCACCACCGCGCCGGCGGCGCGGCCCACCGCTTCCATCGCCATCGCGCCGAACAGGTAGGGGATCAGGCCGCCGATCAGCAGGCCGATGATCACCGTGTGGTCGGACAAGTCGAAGGCGAAGGTTTCGCCGGGGTTGGCGGCCTGCAGGTTGTGGGTGTAGTCGGCGAACAGCACCAGCGCGGCCAGTGCCGCCGAGCCTATCGCGTAGCCCTTGGTCACCGCCTTGGTGGTGTTGCCCACCGCGTCCAGCGGGTCGGTGATGTCGCGGATTTCGCTCGGCAGCTCGGCCATCTCGGCGATGCCGCCGGCGTTGTCGGTGATGGGGCCGTAGGCGTCGAGCGCGACGATCATGCCGGCCATCGACAGCATCGCGGTGGCGGCAATCGCAATGCCGTACAGCCCGCCGAAGTGGAACGCGCCCCAGATCGCCACGCACACCGCGATCACCGGCAGCGCGGTGGACTTCATCGACACGCCGAGGCCGGCGATGATGTTGGTGCCGTGGCCGGTGGTGGAGGCCTGCGCCACGTGCTGCACCGGCTTGTACTGGGTGCCGGTGTAGTACTCGGTGATCCACACGATCAGCCCGGTCAGCACCAACCCGATCAACGCGCAGAAATACAGGTTCGTGGCGCCGTAGCTGGAATCGGCCATCAGCTGCGTGGTCACCGGCCAGAACGCGATGGCGGCCAGCACGCCGGAGACGATCACGCCCTTGTAGAGCGCGCCCATGATCGAGCCGCCGGCCTTCACCTTGACGAAGAACGCGCCGATGATCGAGGCGATGATCGACACCCCGCCCAGCACCAGCGGGTACAGCACCGCGTTGCGGCCGACCTCGGCCAGCATCAGCCCGCCCAGCAGCATCGTGGCGATCACCGTCACCGCGTAGGTCTCGAACAGGTCGGCGGCCATGCCGGCGCAGTCGCCGACGTTGTCGCCGACGTTGTCGGCGATCACCGCCGGGTTGCGCGGGTCGTCCTCGGGGATGCCGGCCTCGACCTTGCCCACCAGGTCCGCGCCGACGTCCGCGCCCTTGGTGAAGATGCCGCCGCCCAGCCGCGCGAAGATCGAGATCAGCGAACTGCCGAACGCCAGCCCGACCAGCGCGTGCAGCGCCGCCTCGCCGGTCACGCCCAGGTGGCGGGTCAGCAGCAGGTAGTAGCCGGCCACGCCCAGCAGGCCCAGCCCGACCACCAGCATGCCGGTGATGGCGCCGCCGCGGAACGCCACGTCCATCGCCGCGCCGATGCCCTTGCGCGCGGCCTCGGCGGTGCGCACGTTGGCCCGCACCGACACGTTCATGCCGATGTAGCCGGCCGCGCCGGACAGCACCGCGCCGATGGCGAAGCCGACCGCCGTGTACCAGCTCAGGAACACGCCCACCAGCACGAACAGCACCACCCCGGCGATGGCGATGGTCAGGTACTGGCGGTTGAGGTAGGCGCGCGCGCCTTCCTGGATCGCCGAGGCGATCTCCTGCATGCGCGGGTTGCCGGCCGGCTGCCGCAGCACCCAGCGGGTGGAAATGAGACCGTAGACGATGGCGATGGCCGCGCAGGCCAACGCAATGACGAGACCGTGGTTTTCCAGCATGACCCCTCCAGCACAGGTGGATTCGTCCAGCGAAGCGCTGAACGCGGGACACGCCGGGGGTGAAGCACTGGAACAGACCCGGAGCCAAGCAGCGGCCGTGGTGCGTGTCGCGGTGTTCAACGTTTCCTGGAGCCGTGGCGAGTATGCGGTCAGGCGGCGTTCACTGTCATGACGCAGTGCGCTTGCCGTGCCGTTCAGCGGCGAACCGGCACCGTTCCGGTTCCGCAATGCGAACGAGGCAAAGCCGATGAACAACCGATGCAGGTGGTTGCCCGTCCTGCTGCTGGCGCCGCTGGCCGTGGCTGCGCGGGCGCAGGAAATCCAGCGCCCGCCGGCCGCCGCGCAGGCCGTGGACGTGCTGCATACCGTGCGGCAGGTTCCCGAGGCCTGCACCCGCATCGAAGGCCGCTTTACCGGCCAGGACGATGCGCCCTACGACATGCGGCTGGTGCGTCTCGGTGCGCAATGCCAGCCGCGCGCGGCTTGGCTGGATTTCGCGCAGGTCACGCCGGGTCAGGGCGGCTGGAAGCTCAACGACCGCATCCGGGTCCCGGCCGCGGAGTGCCCGGGGCAGCAGGCGCTGGTCGAGGTCTGGCGGCGTCCGGTCGAGCAGCCGCTGGACCGCGATGGTCAAGGTCAACTGCGGGTGTATCTGGATGAGGCACGCAAGCAGGCCGGGGCCGGACGACTGGCGGCATTGCCGGCCTATGCGGCGCGGCTGGAGATGGAGGGGCGGCCCTGCCGCTGAGCTGGATGAGTGTTTTCCGGGAACGCCCGTCCGCAGGTGCCGGGCTTGCCCGGCACGGGGCATTGCCGGGAAGGCCCCAATGCGTGGCAAGCCCCGCATCTACGGCAGGATGCCATCGCGATCAGCGCGACAGCATGTCCACGATCAGCTGGTTGGCGATTTCCAGCAGCAGGTAGTCGCCGCCATCGGTGCGCACCCATTGCTGGCCATGCGCGGGTTGGCGCAGGTGGTGGCGGTCCCAGTCGCGGACCACGTTGACCGGGCCGTCGTAGCGGCGGCCACGCTCCCAATGCGGATGGCTGCCATGACTGGCTGGATGGCCCTGCGCCGCGGCCCGGCGCCGCTGGATCGCCTCCTGCTCGCGCTGCCACGCCGCGTCGTGCCGGCGCTGCTGCTCGGCCCGGCGGCGCAGCTCCTGCTCCTGGCTGCGCTGCCAGGCTTCATCGCGCCGTCGTTGCTGCTCGGCGACACGGCGTTGCTGCGCTTCCTGACGCAGTTGTGCCGCTTCGCTGCGGCGCTGCTGCCGTTCGGCGAGGCGCCGCTGTTCTTCCTGCCGTTGGCGTTGCTGTTCCTGTTCGCGCCGGGCCTGTTCGCGCTGGCGCTGTTCCTCGCGGACCTGCCATTCGGGTTTGCCGGACGGGTCGTCGTTGCCGTGGCCCTGCCAGCGGCCATCGTCGTGGGCCATTGCCGGGGCCGTCCCGGCAAAGGCGGCGAGTGCGAGAACAAGGCCGGCGTTGCGCAGGCTGGGGAACATCGCTGTCTCCTGTCGTGGGGCCGGCACGCTGCCGGTGGTGCGAGGGTGCGGTGCGGCGGCCGGATGCCCGGCGCATCGCAGGGCGGTAAATGCTTTGCTCAGCCTTCCCACGCCGGCAGCTTCTTCGCCGCCGCCATGTTCTTCAGCGTCACGTACTTCGGCAGGCCGTCGCGGCCCCAAGGCAGCGGCGCCTCGCCGCGGATCAGCGGCTGCAGGTAGCGGCGCGCCTTGTCGGTGATGCCGAAGCCGTCCTTGCGGATGAAGCCGGCCGGCATCTTCTTCTCGTGGTTGGCCACCTTCGACAGCGGCGCGGCCTCGATCTTCCAGCGGTAGGGCGCGTCCGAGGTGCGCACGATCACCGGCATCACCGAGTTGCGCCCTTCCAGCGCGAACCGCACCGCGGCCTTGCCCACCGCCTGCGCCTGTTCCCAGTCGGTCTTGCTGGCGACGTGGCGGGCCGAGCGCTGCAGGTAGTCGGGCAGGGTCCAGTGCACCTTGTAGCCGAGCCCGGCCTTCACCCGGCCGGCGAGGTAGGAGGCCACGCCGCCGAGCTGGGTATGGCCGAACGAATCGGTGGCGCCGCCGGCATCGGCGACGAAGCGGCCATCGGCGGTGTGGATGCCTTCGCTGGCGACCACCACGCAGTAACCCACTTTCTCCACCACTTGTTTCACTTTGGTCAGGAACGCGGCCTCGTCATAGGCGCGCTCGGGCAGCAGGATGATCTGCGGCGCATCGTCGGGGTTCTCCCCGGCCAGCCCGGCCGCGGCGGCCAGCCAGCCGGCATGGCGGCCCATCGCCTCATAGATGAACACGCGGGTGGAGGTCTCGGCCATCGCCGCCACGTCCATCGCCGCCTCGCGCACCGACACCGCGGTGTACTTGGCCGCCGAGCCGAAGCCGGGGCAGGTGTCGGTGACGGCCAGGTCGTTGTCGATGGTCTTGGGCACGCCCACGCAGGTCAGTGGGTAGCCGAATTCCTTCGCCAGCTGCGACACCTTCAGCGCGGTGTCGGCCGAATCGTTGCCGCCGTTGTAGAGGAACCAGCGCACGTCGTGCACCCTGAGCACCTCCAGCAGCCGCTCGTACTTCGCCCGGTCCGCCTCCAGCGACTTGAGCTTGTAGCGGCACGAGCCGAACGCCCCGCCTGGGGTATGGGCGAGCGCGGCGATGCTGGCGGCCGCTTCCTTCGAGGTGTCGATCAGCTCCTCGCGCAGCGCGCCCAGGATGCCGTTGCGCGCGGCCAACACCTTGATTTTCTTCGCCCTGGCCTCGGTGATCACGGCAGAAGCGGTGGCGTTGATGACGGCGGTGACGCCACCGGACTGGGCGTAGAGCAAGGTGCCTTGGGACATGGGGAGACTCTCCGGGCGGGGGACATTTCCGGGACATTGGCCGGATGCGGTAAGCTGCGATATTGCGGTGCAGCGTGAATGAGCTCACAGGGGGCCCCTGAGTCTAACGCCGCTGTCCGTCCCGTTTCCTCAACATATTGGGAGTCAGGAATGCGATTGGTTCTGTTGGGACCGCCCGGTTCGGGCAAGGGCACGCAGGCAACCCGCCTGAAGGAAGAACTGCGGATTCCGCACATTTCCACCGGCGACCTGCTGCGCGCCGAAGTGGCCGCAGGCACCGAGCTGGGCAAGCAGGCCAAGGCGGTGATGGACGCCGGCAACCTGGTGTCCGACGACATCCTGCTCGGCATGCTCGAAGCACGCCTGGCCCAGGCCGACGTCGCCAATGGCTTCATCCTCGATGGCTACCCGCGCAACGTCGCCCAGGCCAACGCGCTGGGTGAACTGTTGGGCCGGCTGGACCAGCCGCTGGACGCCATCGTGCAGTTGGACGTGCCGACCGAACTGCTGGTCGAGCGCATCGCCGGCCGTGCCAAGGAACAGGGCCGCGCCGACGACAACCCCGAGTCGGTGCGCCAGCGCCTGCAGGTCTACAACGATTCCACCGCGCCGGTGATCGACTTCTACGCCGGCAAGGGCACGTTGGCCCGGGTCGATGGCGTGGGCGCGCTGGACGAAGTGCTGGCCCGCATCCTGGCCGCGATCAAGCGCTGATGCCGTTGCCGCTCCGGCTCGGCCGGAGCGGTCCGGGTTGGGCCCGGGCACGAAAACGAACGCCCCGGACCAGTGCATGGTCCGGGGCGTTCGTCTTGTAGGGGCCAGCAGGTGGGCGTGCTCAATGCCCCGCAGCATGAGCTCCCTGGGGATGGGCCTCTTGGGGAGTAGGACCTGAGGGATGCTGCGGCTGGCCGGGCCATTGTCCGGATCGGACACCGCGACGGGTATAGGAATTTTCCCTACACGACAGTGGGGAAAAGCGGACGCCGGGGCGCCGCATCGGTGACAATCGCCGCATGAGCAAGATCCACATCCTCGGCATTGCCGGTACTTTCATGGGGGGCGTGGCCGCACTGGCGCGTGAACTGGGGCATCGGGTCGAAGGCAGCGACCAAGCGGTCTACCCGCCGATGTCCACCCAACTGGAGACGCTGGGCATCGCCCTGTCGCAGGGCTATCTGCCCGGCAACATCGGCGACGATTGCGACGAGGTCGTCATCGGCAATGCGCTCTCGCGCGGCAACGCCGCCGTGGAAGCGGTGCTGGACGCGGGCCGCCGCTACACCAGCGGCGCGCAGTGGCTGGCGGAAAACGTGCTGCCCGGCCGCGACACGCTGGCGGTGGCCGGCACCCACGGCAAGACCACGACCACCACGATTCTGGCGTATTTGCTGGAAGCCGCCGGGCGCGAACCGGGGTTCCTGATTGGCGGTGTGGCGGAGGATTTCGGGGTTTCCGCAAGATTGGGGCGGGCTGTTGCCGCACCCTCTTCCGCCCCTGCGGGGCACCTTCCCCCGGAGGGGGAAGGAAACAAGGAGTCGATCCTGCCGGATCGACCGCTTTTTGTGGTGGAAGCCGACGAATACGACACCGCGTTCTTCGACAAGCGCAGCAAGTTCGTCCATTACCGGCCGCTGGTCGCCATCCTCAACAACCTGGAGTACGACCACGCCGACATCTTCCCGGATGTGGCCGCGATCCAGCGCCAGTTCCACCACCTGGTGCGCACCGTGCCCGGCCGTGGCCGGCTGGTCGTCAACGGCCATGACGCGCATCTGGCCGAAGTGCTGGCGATGGGTTGCTGGACGCCGGTGGAGCGTTTCGGCTTCGACGCCTCGTTCGAGTGGAGCGCGCGCAAGCTGGCCGACGACGGCAGCCGGTTCGCGGTGCTGCGCGGTGGCGAGCCGCTCGGCGTCGTGCAGTGGCCGCTGCTGGGCGACCACAACGTGCTCAACGGCCTGGCGGCGCTGGCGGCGTGCGCGGCGGTGGGGGTGGATGTCGCGGCGGTGATCCCGGCGTTGGCCGGGTTCCGCAGTGTCAAGCGCCGGCTGGAAGTGATCGGCGAACACGGCGGCATCACCGTCTACGACGACTTCGCCCACCACCCGACCGCGATCGCGACCACGCTCGCCGGCCTGCGCGCGAAGGTGGACGGGGCGCGCATCGTGGTGGCGATGGAACCGCGCAGCAACTCGATGCGGCTGGGCGCGCACGCCGATGCGCTGGCGCCGTCGCTGGATGTCGCCGACGCGGTGGTGTTCCTCGCGCGGCCGGAACTGCCGTGGGAGGCGGCCAAGGTGATCGCCGCGGTGCGTGGCGATGCGCAGGCGGTGGCCGATACCGATGCCCTGCTGGCGCGGCTGGGCGAGGTGGCACACGCCGGCGACCACGTGGTGTTCATGTCCAACGGCGGCTTCGACGGCGCGCCGCGGCGCTTCCTGGCGCAGTTGCAGGGCGGTCGATGACGGTGCAGGCGCTGCCGCTGTTTCCGCTGCACGCCACCTTGCTGCCCGGCGCCGCGCTCGGCCTGCGCGTGTTCGAGGCGCGTTACCTCGACCTGGTGCGCGAATGCGGGCGGCAGGGCAGCACCTTCGGCGTGTGCCCGATCCTGGAGGGCGAGGAAGTCGGCGCGCCGGCCACGCCGGCGGCGTGGGGCGTGGAGGCGCGCATCGAGGATTTCGACATGGGCGCCGACGGCGTGCTGCAGCTGAAGCTGCGCGGTGCGCGGCGCTTCCACGTGCTGAAGACGCACGTGCGCGACAACGGCCTGGTCATCGGCGAGGTCGAGTGGCGCCTGCCGGACGATGACGGCGAACTGCAACCCGAGCACGCACTGCTGGCGGTCCTGCTGGAACACATCCTCGAACAGGCCGGCAGCGAACTTGCCGGCGCCGGACAAGCGCAGATGGACCAAGCCGCATGGGTCGGCTGGCGGCTGGCCGAACTGCTGCCGCTGGAAGAAGAACAGCGCCTGCTGTTGTTGCAGGAGGACGACCCGTGCCGGCGGCTGGACCACCTGCTGGCATGGATTCCCGAATTCGATCCGCCCCCGGAAACCGATTTGTAGTGGTGGGGCTGGCCCGACCGCATCACGCGGTGCCGGGCTTCATCGGGAAGGCCCCATGCGGGGCAAGCCCCACATCTACGGCTGCGGTTCGCTGCGGATCATCAACAGCGGCACCCCGCTTTCCGGCAGCACCTGCTCGCGCGTTTCCACACCGTCCAGCGCCTGCCGCAGCGCCGCCAGCGCCGGCTCGGTGCCGGGCAACGGACGCCACAGGCCGAACAGCCGGAAATGGCGCTTGTAGTGCAGGGTCTGCGCGCTGCCCAGCCACAGCGGTGCCTGCCCGGGTTGCAACTGCGCCGGGGCCGGCCACAGGCGCAGCGCATACAACTCGTCGGCCCGGCTGCCGGGGCGCAGCATCAGCAGCGATTCGACGTGGGTGTCCAGCGTGGCCGGCAGCACCGGCACCTGTCCGGGCGCGGCCTTGCTGTCGAGCATCGCCAGGGCCTCCTGCCAACCGGCTTGGGCCTGCAGCTTCCAGCCGTGGCGTTCCAGTTGATGCTGCAGCGGCGCCAGCGGGCCGGCCACCTGCACGTCCAGCGGCCAGCGCAGGTCGTCGTCGAACTCGTTGCGGCGCGCCGGCAGTTCGCGCCAGCCGTCCTGCCACCAGTGCGCGGCATCCATCATCCGCGGCGCCTCGGCCACCGGCTCGAACTTGGCCAGCTTGCTCGGCACGTTGCGCGGCGCGTACCAGAACCCCGCCAGCAGGAAGATGCCATAGAACAGCCACGCCGCCGGCTTGACCCAGAACGAGCGGTTGAAGCGGCGGCGGTAGGCGATGCCCAGCACCAGCAGCCAGAAGATGCCGAACAGCATGCCGCCGATGACGTCGCTGACCCAGTGCGCGCCCAGGTAGATGCGGGCAAAGCCAATCACGGTGGCGACGATGCCCGACAGCAGGTACGGCCACACGCGGGTGCGGCCGGGCAGTTCACGGCCGATCAGCACGGCGAAGAAGCCGAAGGTGATGGTGGCCATCGTCACCGACACCGACGGGAAGCCGAAGCCGCTGCTGGCCGCCGGCGGCCGCACCACGTCCACGGTGGCGCCGAGCAGCTTGGTCAGCGCCAGGCCGAAGGCCAGCGCCGCCAGCCAGTGCGCGGCGGCCATCCAGCGCCGCCGCCACATCAGGTAGCCCATGCCGGCGGCGATGGCCGGCAGCAGCACCTGCCAGTCGCCCAGCGCGGCCAGCGCCGCCATCGGGTAGTCGGCCAGCGGGTTGCGCAGGGTCAGCATGAAGCGGTGCACGGCCAGGTCCAGCGCCAGCGGCTCGCCGTGGCCGACCACCACCATCAGCAGCGCGAACCAACCCCAGCCCAGCAGCAGCAACATCAGCGCCAGCATCGCCAGCGGCACCGACTCGCGCCGGCGCGGGTCGAACAGGTCGTTCCACCAGCGCCCGAGCAGGTGCGGGTGGCGCTGCGACCAGTGCAGCAGGCGCGCCAGCCAGCCGTCCATGCGCGCGGCCGACCAGCGGTAGCCGTACAGCACGGTGGCCCATACCAGCGCCAGCACCGCGCCGAGCAGGCCCACCACCAGGAACAGCCGCCCGGCCACCGCCGCCACCGCGTCGTAGGCCTGTCCCAGTGCCCAGCCCGGCAGCAGGAACAGCACCGCCCACGACAGGCAGGCGATGCCGCTGGCCTGCGCATAGCGCGCCAGCGGCATGTGCGCCATGCCGGCGATGGCCGGCACGAACGGGCGGATCGCGCCGACGTAGCGGGCCACGAGGATGCTCTTGAAGGCATTGCGCCGGAACAGCAGTTCGCCGCGTTCCAGCAACTGCGGGTAGCGGCTGAACGGCCACACCCCGCGCAGCCGTTCGCCCCAGCGCCGGCCGACCCAGTAGCTCAAGCCGTCGCCGGCGAACGCACCGAGCGTGGCGCAGGCCACCGCATAGGGGCCGGACAGCTCGCCCATGCCGATCAGCACGCCCACCGCGATCATCAGCGGCAATGCCGGCACGATCGCGCCGAGGATGATGACCGCGTCGCTGAAGGCGATGGCGAAGACGACCACGCCGGCCAGCGCGGGGTGTGCGGCGATCCAGGCCAGCAGGGAGTCGATCCAGGAATTCATCGCCGGATTATAAAAGGGCGGCGGTGTCGATCCGGTGGCCGGCGGCGATGATCCAGTCAGCGCACGTCCAATAAAATGCCGGGGTGATGAACCGCGACGACGACACCCGCATCCTCAAGTCCGACAGCTTCGGCCGCATCCTGCTGGTGCGCGACGGCGGGCGCCGTTTCGTGCGCCGCGACCTCGGCGCCACGCCGTGGTGGCTGCGCCTGCCGGCGTGGTGGCTGGCCCGGCGCGAGGCGCGCGCGCTGCGCAGGCTTGACGGCATGGCGGCGACCCCGCGGCTGCTCGGCTGGGACGGGCGCTGGCTGGACCGCAGCTACATGGAGGGCGCGGCCATGCACCAGCGCCCGCCGCGCGGCGACGTGGCCTGGTTCCGCGCCGCCCGGCGCCTGCTGCAGCAGGTGCACCGCAAGGGCATCGCCCACAACGACCTGGCCAAGGAAGCCAACTGGCTGGTGCGCGCCGACGGCTCGCCGGCGCTGATCGACTTCCAGCTCGCCGTCTGCGGCAACCCGCGCTCGCGCTGGATGCGCCTGCTCGCCCGCGAGGACCTGCGCCACCTGCTCAAGCACAAGCGCATGTATTGCCGTGATGCGTTGACGCCGGTGGAGCTGCGCCTGCTCAAGCGCCACTCGTGGGTGCGCGAGCTGTGGTTCGCCACCGGCAAGCCGGTGTACCGCTTCGTCACCCGCCGCATCCTGCATTGGGAAGACAACGAGGGGCAGGGGCCGAAGGCGTGATGGCTCCCGCAAGGCGGGAGCCATCACCCCGAAGTTGCTTCGCAACTTCGGGCCCCGGCCTTTGCCTTGCCTATCCCCTTAACAAAGGGGGCTCCACGCCGGAAAGGTAGGTCGGGGCTACGCCCCCGACGCTCCGGGCACCGCGGGAAAAGCACGTCGGGGACGTGGCCCCGACCTACGGTTGCTACTCTTCGCATTCCCTGTTGCCACGGTTCCCATGCCCATGTCCCTCGTCGGCAAAACCCTGTTCATCACCGGTGCCTCGCGCGGCATTGGCCTGGCCATCGCGCTGCGCGCCGCGCGCGACGGTGCCAACGTCGCCATCGCCGCCAAGTCGGCGGTACCCAATCCCAAGCTGCCCGGCACCATCCACAGCGCGGCCGAGGCGGTGACCGCGGCCGGCGGCACCGGGCTGGCGCTGAAATGCGACATCCGCGACGAGGACCAGGTACGCGCGGCGGTGGCGGCCACCGTCGATGCCTTCGGCGGCATCGACATCCTGGTCAACAACGCCAGCGCGATCTGGCTGCGCGGCGCGCTGGACACGCCGATGAAGCGCTTCGACCTGATGCAGCAGGTCAACGCACGCGGCAGCTTCCTGTGCGCGCAGGCCTGCCTGCCGCACCTGCTGCGCAGCGCCAACCCGCACATCCTCACCCTGGCGCCGCCGCCGTCGCTGGACCCGAAGTGGTGGGGGCCGCACACCGGCTACACCCTGGCCAAGATGGGCATGAGCTTCGTCACCCTCGGGCTGGCCGCCGAGTTCGGCCCGCAGGGCGTGGCGGTCAATGCGCTGTGGCCGCGCACGGTGATCGCCACCGATGCGATCAACATGATCCCCGGCGTCGATGCCGCCGGCTGCCGCCGCCCGGAGATCATGGCCGATGCCGCCCACGCGGTGCTGACGCGCCCGGCCGCCGGCTTCGGCGGGCAGTTCCTGATCGACGACGAGGTGCTGGCGCAGGCCGGCGTCACCGACCTGTCCGGCTACGCGGTCGATCCGTCGCGGCCGCTGCTGCCGGACTTGTTCCTCGGCTGACGCAGGCGGATGTCTCAGGGTTCCAGCGGCTCGGGCAACGCGTGCCCGCAGCGGTTGCAGTAGCGCGCGGCTGGCTCGTGGCCTTCGTGGCCGCAATCGGGGCAGCCGCGGTTGTCGCGGCGCTGCCGCTCCGCTTCGGCCTTGCGCATGCCGTTGGCCAGCTCGGCGGTGTAGATGCCGGTGGGCACGGCGATGATGCTGTAGCCGATCAGGATCAGCACCGAGGTGACGAACCGCCCCAGCGTGGTCTGCGGCACGATGTCGCCAAAGCCGACCGTGCCCATCGTCACCACCGCCCAGTACATGCTGGCCGGGATGTTGCTGAAGCCGTGGCCGGGGCCTTCGATCACGTACATCAGCGAGCCGGCGACGATGGCGATGGTGACCACCATCGACAGGAACAGCAGGATCTTGCGGCGGCTGCGCCACAGCGCCTGCATCAGGATGCCGCTCTCCTCGATGTAGCGGGTCAGCTTGAGGATGCGGAACACGCGCAGGATGCGCAGGGCGCGCACCACCAGCAGGGTCTGCGCGCCGGGCAGCAGCAGCGAGAGGTAGGTGGGCAGGATCGCCAGCAGGTCGATGACGCCCCAGATGCTGAGCGCGTAGCGCAGCGGCCGCCGCACCACCAGCAGCCGCAGCGTGTACTCGGCGGTGAACAGCAGGGTGAAGCCCCACTCGGCCACGTAGAACCACGACGCCCGGGCGGCGTGGATGTGCTGCACGCTGTCCAGCATCACCACCAGCACGCTGGCGACGATGGCATAGACCAGCAACAGGTCGAAGCGGCGCGATGGTGGCGTATCGCTGCGGTAGATGATGTCGAACCAGCGCTTGCGCCAGCCGGTCTCGGAGGCGGGGTTCAGTTGCGGGGCGGAGAACAGTCGCATGGCCGGCATTGTGCCGCAGCCGGCGCAATGGGGGACAATGCCGGCTTCGCCCGCAACCACCCACTCGAATGCCATGACCGCCGTCGCCGAACCGTTGCTGTCCCTGTCCCGGTACTACCTGCCGGTGTACCGGCCCCGCCAGCTGGTGCTGGAGCGCGGGCAGGGCGCCCGCTTGTGGGACACGCAGGGCCGCGAGTTCATCGACCTGGCCGCCGGCATCGCCGTGTGCAGCCTCGGCCACGGCAACGCCGAGCTGAAGGCGGCGCTGGTCGAGCAGGCCGGCAAGCTCTGGCACACCAGCAACATGTTCTACAGCGAGCCGCCGCTGCACTTGGCGCAGGAGCTGGTGGCGGCCTCGCGCTTCGCCGAGCGCGTGTTCCTGTGCAATTCCGGCGCCGAGGCCAACGAGGTGGCGATCAAGCTGGTGCGCAAGTGGGCCGCCGCACAGGGCCGGCCGCCGGAGCGGCGCGTCATCGTCACGTTCCGCGGCAGCTTCCACGGCCGCACGCTGGCCACCGTCACCGCCACCGCGCAGCCGAAGTACCAGGAGGGCTACGAGCCGTTGCCGGGTGGTTTCCGTTACGCCGACTTCAACGACGTGGCGCAGCTGGAAGCGGCGATGGCCGGCGGCGACGTCGCCGCGGTGATGTTCGAGCCGGTGCAGGGCGAGGGCGGGGTGATGCCGGCCACGCCGGAGTTCATGCGCCGCGCCCGCGAGCTGTGCGACCAGCACGACGCGTTGCTGGTGCTGGACGAAATCCAGGTCGGCATGGGCCGCACCGGCGAGCTGTTCGCGCACTGGCACTGGGGCGTGACCCCGGACATCGTCACCCTCGCCAAGGCGCTGGGCTGCGGCTTCCCGATTGGCGCCATGCTCGCCGGACCCAAGGTGGCCGAGGTCATGGGCGTGGGCGCGCACGGCAGCACCTTCGGCGGCAACCCGCTGGCCGCGGCGGTGGCGCGGGTGGCGCTGCGCAGGCTGGCTTCCGATGAAGTCCGCGCCAACGTCGCCCGCCAGTCGGCCGCGCTCCGCGCCGGGCTGGAAGCCATCGGCGCCGAGTTCGGCGTGTTCGAGCAGGTGCGCGGCATGGGCCTGATGATCGGCGCGGTGCTCAAACCGGAATATGCTGCCGATATCGGCACCCTGCTGGACCTGGCCGCGGAGAAACAGGTGCTGATCCTGCAGGCCGGCAGCAGCGTGCTGCGCTTCGTGCCGCCGCTGAACATCACCGACGAAGAGCTGGCCGAAGGCCTCAAGCGCGTGCGCGAGGCGATCGCGGCGTTCGTGGCCGTGCGCTGATCGGGGGTGTGGGGGGGCTTTGCTCGCGATGCGCCTGGTTGTGCTGGAAAAAGCATCGCGGCCAAGGCCGCTCCCACAGGGGTGCCTTGTTTCACTCCTGAAAGTGTTCTTGCAAGGGCTGGTCAGAGCAGCCGGTAACGCCGCAGCACACGCTGCAATGATTTCGCGTGGAAGGCGGTGTCCGCGTGCAGGCCGGCGCTGCGCGCGCCCTGCACGTTGCGGAACAAGTGGTCGATGAACAGCGTGCGCGCCGGTTCGCAGCCGAGCCGGGCAGTGGCTGCCAGGTAAGCTCGTGGGTCGGGTTTGCGCACGCCGAGCGTGGCGCTGTCGAGGACGGTGAAGTCGGGCAGCAGCGCGGTGATTGCGGCCACGCTCAACGGGCCGTTGTTGGTCAGTACGGCGATGTGGACGCCGGGGCGAACCTGTTTCAGCACCGCCAGCGCATCGCGGCGCAGCGTGCTGGCAGCGGTGCGTGCGGTGAGCCAGTGTTGGGCATGTAGCCGGCTGCCGAGGCGTGCGTTCAGTTCATGCAGCAGGGCGTCGCCGTCGAGTTCGCCGCGGGCGTGGGCCAGTTCCAGCCCTTCGCCGCGCAGGGCTGCGTCCACCTGTGCGGGCGTGCAGCCGGCTGCGTCGGCGAGGTGCTGAAGATGGACGTGGTGGTCGTAGCTGGCGAGCAGGCCGTCGAAGTCGAGCAGCAGGGCGTGCGGGGTGGGAATCATGAAGGTCGCTCGTAGGAGCGCACCTCGGTGCGCGATGGGGCTTTCATGCATTTCCCCCCGCAACAGCCTGCACATCCCTGTGCGGGGATTCGAATGGGAAAGCTCCTCGCGCACCAAGGTGCGCTCCTAAGGGAGCAATCAGGCGGCGACGGCTTTGAACGCTTCGCGTGCGGCCGCCAGCGTGGCCTCGATCACCGCATCGTCATGCGCGCTGGACAGGAAGCCGGCTTCATACGCCGACGGTGCCAGGAACACGCCGCGCTCCAGCATCGCGTGGAAGAAGCGGTTGAACGCGGCGGTATCGCAGGCGGTGGCCTGTGCATACGTCTCCACCTTCTCGTCGGTGAAGAACAGCCCGAACATGGCGCCGACGCGGGTGGTGGTGACGGCCACGCCGGCCTCGCGCGCGGCTACTTCCAGTCCTTCGCACAGGCGCGTGGTGGCGGCGCCCAGGCGCTCGTGGAAACCGGGCTGCTGGATCAACTCCAGCATCGCCAGCCCGGCCGCCATCGCCACCGGGTTGCCGCTCAAGGTGCCGGCTTGGTAGATCGGGCCGGCCGGGGCGATCTGCTGCATCAACTCGCGGCGGCCGCCGTAGGCGCCTACCGGCATGCCGCCGCCGATGATCTTGCCGAAGGTGGTCAGGTCGGGCGTGATGCCGTAATGCGCCTGCGCGCCGCCCAGTGCCACGCGGAAGCCGGTCATCACCTCGTCGAAGATCAGCAGCGTGCCGTGCCGCGTGCACAGTTCGCGCAGATGCTGCAGGTAGCCCTCGCGCGGCGGGATGCAGTTGGCGTTGCCGACCACCGGTTCGATGATCAGGCCGGCGATCTCGCTGCCTTGCTGCTCGAACAATGCAGTGGCCGCGTCGAAGTCGTTGTAGGGCAGGGTCAGGGTGAGTTCGCTCAGGCCGGCCGGCACGCCCGGTGAGGTCGGCACGCCGAGGGTCAGCATGCCGCTGCCGGCCTTGACCAGGAACGAGTCGCCGTGGCCGTGGTAGCAGCCTTCGAACTTGACGATCTTCATGCGCCCGGTGGCGCCGCGCGCCAGCCGGATCGCCGACAGCGTGGCCTCGGTGCCGGAGTTGACCATGCGCACCATCTCGCACGAGGGCACCAGCCGGGTGATGGTTTCGGCCATCGTCACCTCGGCCGTGCACGGTGCGCCGAACGACAGGCCGTTGCCGATCGCCCGCGCCACCGCTTCACGCACTGCCGGGTGGTTGTGGCCGACGATCATCGGGCCCCACGAACCCACGTAGTCGATGTAGCGGTTGCCGTCCACGTCGAACAGATACGGGCCGTCGGCGCGCTGCACGAAGAACGGCTCGCCGCCGACCGACTTGAACGCGCGCACCGGCGAGTTGACGCCGCCGGGCAGCAGCTGCTGCGCGCGGGTGAACAAGGCATGGGACTGGTCGTGTTCGTGGTTCGTGGTCGGGGACATGGCATCGGTGCGTGCGGGGAATTGCGCCCATTGTCCGCTTTCGCGCCGGGGCCTGCCACGCGCATCGGAATCCATGACCTATGGCCTGCATGGCGCGTCCGCACCGCGTGCCAGAATGCCGGAGCCATCCATCCCGAAGGGAGAGCCATGAAGTTCGTTGCGACGTTCAAGACCGGTGCACTGGCGAGCGCGCTGCTGCTGGCCGTTGCCGCCGGCGCACAGGCCGGCACCGGCCCGGCGGAGATCTCCGCGCATGCCCGCGCGCTGCAGGCGCAGGCGATCAACCTCGACACCCACCTCGATACGCCGGCGCTGTTCTCGCAGCCGGGCTGGAAGATCAGCGACCGCCATGCGTTCAAGGACGACGGTTCGCAGATCGACTACCCGCGCATGGTCGAGGGCGGGCTGGATGGCGGTTTCTGGGTGATCTACACCGGGCAGGGCGCGCGCGACGAAGCCGGCAATCTGAAGGCGCGCGACGCCGGCCTGGCGCGGCTGGCCGAGATCCGCGAGATGGTCGCGGCCAATGCCGACATCTTCGAGCTGGCCACCACCGCCGACGACGCGGCGCGGATCAAGGCGGCGGGGAAGAAGTCGGTCTACATCAGCATGGAGAACGCCTACCCGCTGGAGCACGACCCCAGCCTGCTGAGTTTCTACTACAGGCAGGGGCTGCGGATGATCTCGCTGGCGCATATCGGCCACAACGATTTCGCCGACTCGGCGGGCATGGGTGTGGCGCCGGAAGGCGAGCATGGCGGCCTGAGCGAAAAGGGCCGCGCGCTGGTTGCGCAGGCCAACCGGCTGGGCATCGTCCTCGACCAGTCGCACGCCTCCAACGCGGTGTTCGACCAGATGCTGGAGCTGAGCAGGGCGCCGATCATCCTCTCGCACAGCGGTGCGTATGACGTGTTCGCGCACTCGCGCAACATCGACGACGCGCGCATCCGCGCACTGGCGAAGAAGGGCGGGGTGATCCAGGTCAACTCGCTGGGTGGCTACCTGATCGACACCGGCGCCACGCCGGAGTACCGCGCCGAGCGGCGCAAGGTCTACGCGTCCTTCGGCGACCGCCACGAGCTGACGGCCGAGGAACGCGAGCAGGCCAAGGCGAAGTTCACCGAACTGGATGCGAAGTACGGCATCCGCAAGGCCGATTTCGACGACTACATGCGCCACCTGCTGCACATCATCGAGGTGGCCGGCTGGGAGCACGTCGGCCTCGGCGCCGACTGGGACGGCGGCGGTGGCGTGGACGGCTACGAGGACATCACCGCGCTGCCGAAGGTGGTGCAGGCGCTGCTGGACGCCGGCTACGACGACCGCCAGGTCAGCGCGATCCTCGGCGGCAACACCGTGCGCCTGATCCGCCAGGTGCAGGCACTGGCCGACCCGGAAGCGGTCAAGGCGGCACTGGAGTAACCCATGCGCTCCTGCGGGAAGCATGGGTAGGTCGGGGCTACGTCCCCGACGCGCGGAACCGGCGATGTGCGTCGGGGGCGTAGCCCCGACCTACACAAAACAAGCCTGGTAGGCGCGCAGCGCAGCCACCGGGTCTTCGGCCGCGAACACGCCGCTGATGACCGCCACCAAGTCGGCGCCGGCCTCGACCAGCGGCGCGATGTTGTCCACCGCCAACCCGCCTATCGCCACGCGCGGCACGCCCAGCGCGGCGGCATCGCGCAGCAGCTGCGGCTGCGCCCGCCGCGGGGTGGCCTTGCTGCGGCTGGGGAAGAACGCGCCAAAGGCGACGTAGCTGGCGCCGGCGGCCACCGCGCGCTGCGCCAGTTCCAACTGGTCATAGCAGGAGGCGCCGATGATCGCGCCGGGGCCGAGCAGCGCGCGCGCGGCGGCGATGTCGCCGTCGTCCTCGCCCAGGTGCACGCCGGCCGCGCCGACCTCGGCGGCCAGCGCGGCATCGTCGTTGACGATCAGCGGCACGCCGGCTTCGGCGCACAGGGCCTGCAACGCATGCGCCTGTTCGCGGGCGGTGGCGGCATCGACCGCCTTGTTGCGGTATTGCAGCCAGGTGGCGCCGGCCAGCAGCGGGCGCACGCGGGCGAGCAGGCGTGCGGTGTCGGGTTCGTCCGGGGTGATCAGGTAGACGCCGCGGGGCGTGTGGGAAGCGTGGGGCATGCAATGGCTACCTGTGCGGCGGCGGGAGTGGGACAATCGGCAACCGTCCCGTATTGCCGTGATTATCCGATGTCCGATGCCTCCGCCTCCACCTTCCGCACCTGGATGTGCGTCGTCTGCGGCTTCATCTACAGCGAGGCCGATGGCCTGCCCGAAGAGGGTATCGCGGCGGGCACGCGTTGGGCCGACGTGCCGGATACGTGGACCTGCCCGGATTGCGGCGCGACCAAGGACGATTTCGAGATGGTGGAACTGGATTGAGTACGTAGATGCGGGGCTTGCCCCGCATGAAGCCTTCCCGGTGAAGCCCCTGTGCCGGGCAAGCCCGGCACCCCCGGTCGTTGCGCCGAGAATTTCGTGAGTACGTAGGTCGGGGCTACGCCCCCGACGGCGGTACGCACGAAGCGTCGGGGGCGTGGCCCCGACCTACGGTTGGCTGTTGTGAATGTGGGGCTTGCCCTGCATGCAGCCTTCCCGGTGAAGCTCCCGTGCCGGGCAAGCCCGGCATCCACGGTCATTGCGCCGCGAAGTGGCGGTAGCCGGTGGCGTGCCCGGTATCCGCATCGCCTTCGCAGGAGACGCCCCGGCCTTCGACGACGTGGCCGATGCGGGTCAACGGCAGTGCCAGCCGCGATGACAGCGCCTGCAGCGCGTCGCGCCGTTCCGGTGCGGCGGTGAAGCACAGTTCGTAGTCGTCGCCGCCGCGCAGGGCGCAGTCGCGCGCGGCATCGGCGCCGAGCGCGTCGCGCAGCGCCGACGACAACGGCACGCGCCCGGCCTGCACCACCGCGCCGACGCCGCTGCGCGTGGCGATGTGGCCGAGGTCGGCGAGCAGCCCGTCGGACACGTCGGCCGCGGCACTGGCCACGCCGTGCAGCGCCTGCCCCAGTTGCAGCCGCGGCGTCGGCCGTTGCAGGCGCTGGCGCAGGATTTCGTGGCCGGCATCGGCCGCGGGCGCGCGCACGTCCAGCGCCCCGCGTTGCCACAGGCGCAGTGCGCCGGCTGCCTCGCCGGGCATGCCGCTGATCCAGATGTCGTCGCCGACGCGGGCGCCATTGCGGCGCAGCGCCTGCCCGGCCGGCACCGCGCCCATCGCGGTGATCGACAGCGACAGCGGCCCGCGCGTGGTGTCGCCGCCGACCAGGGCGATGCCGCTGGCGTCGGCCAGCGCGAAGAAGCCGTCGACGAAGCCCTCCAGCCAGCCGGCGTCGGCCTGCGGCAGGGACAGCGACAACGTGCACCACAGCGGCGCGGCGCCCATCGCGGCCAGGTCGGAGAGGTTCACCGCCAGCGCCTTCCAGCCGATGTCGGCCGGCAGGGTTTCGGCGGGGAAGTGCACGCCGGCATTGAGCGTGTCGGCGGTGACCGCCAGTTGCCGGCCCGGCGGCGGTTGCAGCAGGGCGGCGTCGTCGCCGATGCCCAGCACCACGTCGGCGCGCAGGCGCGCGCGGCGGGCGATGTGGTCGATCAGGCCGAACTCGTCCATGGGGGAGTGAAGCGAGGGAAGGCCGGAGCGGCTTGCGCTCGGGCCGCGTTCCTCACTCCTTGGCCTCGACCTTGCGCCATTCCAGCGCGGCGCGGTCCAGCACGCCGTTGACGTAGGTGTGGCCGTGCTCGGAGCCGAAGCGCTTGGCGGTTTCGATGGCCTCGTTGATGACCACGCGGTACGGCACGTCCGGGCGGTGGTGCAGTTCGTAAGCGGCCACGCGCAGTACCGCGCGTTCGATGGCGTCGACGTCCTCGACCGGGCGGTCGACGAACGGGGCCAGCGCCTCGTCCAGTGCGCGGCGGTGGTCGAGCACGCCGCGCAGCAGGTTCTCGAAATAGGCCAGGTCGGCCACTTCGTGCGCCTGTTCGTGGGCGAACTGGGCCAGCAGCGATTCGGCGCTGCCGCCGGAAATCTGCCATGCATAGACCGCCTGCAGGGCGCGGCGGCGCGCGCGCGAGCGCAGCACCGGGTCGATGCCGTCGTGGCGGCGGGGCTTTCCGGCAGGCTTGCCGTGGTGCTTGTTGTTCATGGCAGCTGCTCCAGGAGGTTGACCATTTCCAGCGCCGTCAATGCGGCTTCCTCGCCCTTGTTGCCGTGGCTGCCGCCGGCGCGGGCCTCGGCGTCCTCCACGCGTTCCACCGCCAGCACGCCGTTGAGCACCGGCACGCCGAAATCCAGCTGCACGCGCATCAGGCCCTCGGCGCAGCGGTCGGCCACGTGTTCGTAGTGGCGGGTGTCGCCGCGGATCACGCAGCCCAGGGCGATGACGGCCGCGTGCTTGCCGGTGGCGGCCAGGCGTGCGGCGACCAGCGGGATTTCCCACGCGCCGGGTACGCGCACCACGTCGATGGCGTCCTCGCCGATGCCGTTGCCGGCCAGGCTCTGCCGCGCGCCGGTGACCAGCACGTCGGTGATGCGGGCGTTCCAGCGGCTGGCGATGATGACGAAACGGGCCGATTCGGCCGGGCGGAGGTCGCCTTCGTAGTGGCTCATGGGGTGTGGCGGAGCAAAGGGTGCGCCAGTTTAACGCGTGGGCGCGCCAGCGGCTTTTGTTCTGACGCTGCTCCGGGTTGAGCGCCCACGCCGCTGGAGTGGGCCGGGGCGCGGAGCGGGGGTTGGGGTGAGGGGCACGCGTAGTCCAGATGGTTAACCATCATGGACTACGTTTGCCCCTCATCCGCCCTTCGGGCACCTTCTCCCGAAGGGAGAAGGGCTCAGCCAATCAGTGCAGCCGCGGGCGCCCGCTGCCCAGTCCGACCAGCCTGTCGCGCACCTGGGTGGCGTCGTCGGCGTCGGGTTCGCGCTGGAGGTAGCCGGCCAGGTCGCTGCGCGCGCCGGCGTCGTGGCCCAGGTGCAGGTAGGCCATGCCGCGGTCGCGCAGGGCGTCGTTCTGCCTGGGGGCGAGGGTGAGGATGCGGTCGGCGCTGCGCGCGGCGCGGTCCCATTGCCCGGCCTCGGCATAGACGCCATGCAGGTTGCGCAGGATGCGGACCAGGATGGCGCGGTGCGGGGCGGGGTCGAGTATCCGCGCCAGTATCTGGTCGTCCGGGGTGCGCCCGCCGAGGTTGCTGCGCGCGCGTTCGCGCAGTTCGTCCACGCCCAGCGGGCGGCCGCCGTTGAACGGGTCCATGACCAGCACGCCCTCTTCCACCGGCAGCCGCACGAGGAAATGGCCGGGGAAGGAAATGCCTTCCAGCGGCAGGCCGAGCCGGCGCGAGACTTCCATCTGCACCAGCGCCAGCGAGATCGGGTTGCCGAGCCGGCGCGCCACCACTTCGTTGAGGTAGCTGTTGCGCGGGTCGTAGTAGGCGTCGTGGTCGCCGCTGTAGCCCAGTTCGTTGAACAGGTGGTGGTTGATGGCGGCCACCTTCAGCGGCCATTCGCCGATGGCCGAGACTTCGGTGCGCAGGTGGTCGGCGTGGGCCTGCAGCAGGCGGTCGCAGCACGCCGGGTCCAGCTCCGGGTATTCGTCGCGGGCGATCAGCAGCGCGGTGGCGAACAGGGGCAGGTCGGCGTCGGCCAGGCCGGCAAGGGTGTTCCAGCTCGGCAGGGTGAAACGGGTGTCGGGCATGGCCCAAGACTGGCGGCAAAGCGCGACCTATTCAAGGCACGGCCAAGGCATGGCGTGCCGCGGGGTCATTCGCCCTTGGGAATGCCGGGGCCGAAGGTTAGCTCGGTGCCGTCCTCCAGCTTCAGTTTCGCGGCCTGCCCGGCGTTGAGTTCCAGCACGTAGCGCGCCGGCTTGAAGCTGGGGTAGGGCGGGCAGGCGTCGCCGGCCGAGCAGGGCGGCACGTCGCGCTGCTGGCTGACCAGCCGGCGGGCATCGTCGAAATAGAGGATGTCCAGCGGGATCCTGGTGTTCTTCATCCAGTACGCCTGCGGTTCCAGGCGGTCGTGGACGAACAGCATGCCGCGGTCGGCGTCCATGTGCTCGCGGAACATCAGCCCGCGCGCGCGGGTGGCGTCGTCCTGCGCCAGTTCCACCTGGTAGCGGGTGCCGGCCAGTTCCACCCAGTGGCCACCGGCGCTGGCGCAGCCGGCGAGCAGCAGGAGCAGGGCAAGGCAGGCGGCGCGGCGCGGCAGGGACATTGGTGGTATCCGGAAGAAGGGAACGGCGCTGCGCACCTTCGGGGATGCGCCGGATGGCGTCAAGCCGGGGAGGACGCCGGCGTGGCGCAGGCGGCGAGCATCCGCGCGAACAGGTGGCGGGTTTCGGCCTGCAGGTAGGCGCGTGCGATCGGCGGCGCCTGCACGAACAACTGGCAGGAAAGCGCCAGCGCCGCGGCGTCCAATCCCTGCGGGTCGGCGGCGTTGTGGCCGAGCAGGACGAAGCGGTCGTACAGCTGCAGCCGGCTTTCCAGCAGCGGCACCAGGCCGCGGCCGAGCATGCGCTCGACGTCGAACCCGGAGGCATGGCGCGGCAGCGGCCAGCCCGCCGGCGGCCGCAGCGGCGTCGGCGTATCGGCGTTGCCGGCATGGGCGTGGTGGTGCGCGCGGCAGGCCAGCCAGAAGCGGAACAGGCACAGCTCGGCGATGGCCTCCGGCGGCGCGGCGACCATGCGCAGCAGTTCGGCGTAGTGGTGGCGGTAGTTCACCCGCATGTAACCGTCCACCGGGTTCAGTGGCGGCAAGGCTGCGGTGTCCTGTGTCGTTTCCATGCGGGTCCTTTGTCGGGAGGCCGGCGGGCGCCGGCCTGCGAAATCCTTTCGCCAATGAAAGCAATAAGTTGTCTAGAATGGAAGTGAGTGGTGAATCGGCCGCGGACACGGTCCGTAACGTTGCCGGCCATGAGCGAAGAACGCTTCGAATTTTCCCGGCGCTTGGCGCAGGCAATGAGCATGGCCGGCTACGAGCCGCGCCCGGCGGTGTTGTTCCGCCTGTTCAATGCCCGCTACCAGGGGCGTTCGGTGAGCTTTCAGAGTGCTTCGCGCTGGCTCGGCGGGCGTTCGATTCCCGAGCAGGACAAGCTGCAGGTGCTGGCCGAACTGTTCGGCGTGGAGCCGCACCAGCTACGGTTCGGCGGCGGCCAGCGGGTGGCCGAGCCGCGGCAGCCGTGGCAGGTGGTGGGAGTGCGCGAACGCGAGGTGATCGATGCGTTCCTCGCCTTGCCGCAGCGCAAGCGCGAGTTGGTGGGCGCGCTGGTGGAAGCGCTGGGCGAAGAGGAAGAGGAAGAGCGCAAGCCGTAGGCGGACTTGCCGTGCCGGATGACGAAATCCCCGCCATTGGCGGGGATTCGCGTGTCCCGCAGGCTTACAGCACCTGCGGTGGTTGCCCGCCGACGATCACCACGTCGGCCGGGCGCCGCGCGAACAGGCCCACGGTGACCACGCCGGGGATCTGGTTCAGTTCCTGCTCCAGCTTCACCGGATCGGTGATGGACAGGTTGTGCACGTCGAGGATCAGGTTGCCGTTGTCGGTGACCACGCCGTCGCGCCATACCGGCTGGCCGCCGGTGAGCGCGAGGATCCTGCGGGCGACCAGGCTGCGTGCCATCGGGATCACTTCCACCGGTAGCGGGAACCTGCCCAGCACCGGCACCTGCTTGCTCGGGTCGACGATGCAGACGAAGGTCTCGCTGGCCTCGGCAATGATCTTCTCGCGGGTCAGCGCGGCGCCGCCGCCCTTGATCAGGTTCTTGTTGCCATCGCACTCGTCGGCGCCGTCAACGTACAGCGACAGCCCGCCGGTGTGGTTCAGGTCCAGCACCTCGATGCCGTGGCCCTTGAGCAGGGCGGTGCTCTGCTCGGAGCTGGAGACGGCGCCTTCGATCCGGTCCTTGATGCGCGCCAGGGCTTCAATGAAGTAAGCCACGGTGGAGCCGGTGCCGACCCCGACGATCATTCCCTTCTCGACGTATTCGATGGCTTTTTCGGCGGCCAGGCGCTTGGCTTCGGACATGGTGGGCTCGGAGTTGGAGGAATGGGAGGTGCAGGAGCGACGCAAGTCGCGACCGGGGGCTTCCCCGGTAAAGCTTCATCGCGACTTGCGTCGCTCCTACAGGAAAGCGGGTATCAGGCCGGCTTCTTTTCCAGCGACAGCAGCAGCTTCCACTGCGCAGCGGTCACCGGGAACACCGACAGCCGACTGCCGCGCGCGGTCAGCGCGAAGCCTTCGCCCAGTTCGTCGGCGTACTGCTTGATCTCCTCCAGCGGGATCACCTGCGCCAACTTGCGCTCGAACGCCACGTCCACCAGGTACCAGCGCGGCTGCTCGCGGGTGGCCTTGGGGTCGAAGTAGGGCGTCTTCGGGTCGAACTGGGTGTCGTCCGGATAGGCTTCGCTGGCCACGGTGGCGGTGCCGACGATGCCCGGCACCTTGGTGTTGGAGTGGTAGAACAGGATGCCGTCGCCGACCTTCATGCCGTCGCGCATGAAGTTGCGCGCCTGGTAGTTGCGCACCCCGTTCCACGGTTCGGTGCCCACGCGCTGCAGGTCGTCGATCGAAAAAGCGTCCGGTTCGGACTTCATCAGCCAGTAGCGCTTGCGGGCGGTCATGCGTGAAACGGTTCCGGTTGGAGGGTGGCTTGCTCGGTGCAGATCGCGTCCACCGCCACGTCCCAGTCCTCGACCGGCAGCGCCGGCACCTGCTGGGCGGCGAAACCGACGCCGACCAGCCACGGTGGCGCGCTGCGCCGCTGGCGGAAAGCGAAGCTGCGATCATACCAGCCGCCTCCCATGCCCAGCCGCCGGCAGCGCGCGTCGAAGCCGGTCAAGGGCGCGACGACCAGCGCCATTTCCTCGGGCCGCAGGGCCTGCGCGGGGTCCACGTCCGGCTCGGGTATGCCGTAGCGGTTGGCCACCAGCGGCTGCCCCGGCCGCCATGGCACGAAGCGCAGCAGCTTGCCGTGCAGCACCGGCAGGCAATAGGTCTGCTGCGGAGGCAACTGCATCTGCCAGCGGTGCAGCGCGATCTCGCCATCCATCGCCCAGTAGCCGGCGACCGGGCCGGCGACGTCGGCGAAGGGCAGCGCCAGCAGGTTCGCGGCCAGCGCCTCGGCGGCGGCGATGCGCGCGGCGGCGGGGATTTCGCGGCGGCGCTGGCGCAGGTTCTGGCGCAGGGCGTGGCGGTGGTCGGAAGTCATGGACGGGAAGTATGCCCCTCTCCCTCTGGGAGAGGGGTTGGGGAGAGGGTTGGGGCGAAGCCCTCGCAATGTTTGGTTGCACGAGGCTTCTCCCGTACCCTCATCCACCCCTGCGGGGCACCTGCATGCGGCACATCCCTGTGCCGCCCCCTTCGGGCGGCTTCGCCGTGCAATTCGGCAGTCCTGCCGAATTGTCTCCCTGCGGGAGAAGGAAAAGAGTCGAACCCCCGCACATGGATGTGCGGGCCGTTGCGAGGGACTCGCACAAAGAAACGGCGCCTTGCGGCGCCGTTCCGGAATGATTGCATTCTCCGCCATGACGATGCGTGCGAAACGACCTTGAACCCGGGGTTCAAGTGGGGACGTTGGGGAACCATCGGGCTTCCCGCTGCAAGGCGGACCTGCACACCCGGTACCGTCGCGCCCCCGTGGTCGTCATTAAGGGACAAGGCGAATGTTTGCACACGCCGTCGTTCACGGCAGAGAACGCGCCGCCAGTATAGCCATGTTGGGTGCGCTTGCCAGCCTGTTTTCCACGGTTCCGGATGAATGCGGCGAATGCCCGTTCATGCGCCGCCGCCGGCCGTGTCAGTGACCGTCGTCGAGGGCGCCATCGAGGCGCCGGTTGAGGCCGTCCAGGGTGGACTGGAAGCGCTGCTGCTGCCGCGCCAGTTCGTCGCGCACCAGCTGCAGTTCGTGCGCCAGGTTCAGCGCCGCCAGCACCGCCACCCGGTCTACCGCGGCCATGCGGTTGCTGCCACGGATCTCGCGCATCCTGGCATCGAGCATGCGCGCGGCGGCGGTGAGGCTGTCGCGCTCGGCCGGTTCCACGCCGACGGTGTATTCGCGGTCGAGGATGTGGACGCTGACCGGTTCGTTCTGGCTCACGTGTGCTGCTCCAGCGACTTTAGGCGGGTGATCATCGCTTCCACCCGCGAGCGCGCCTGCTCGTTCTTGGCCAGCAGCTGCGCGCGCTCGCCGACCAGTTGCTCCTGCTGCTGGCGCAGGCTGCGGTTCTCCTCGGCCAGCCGCCGGTTGCGTTCGAACAGGGCGTCGAGGCGGGTGGCCAGGGCCTGCAGCTGGGCGGCGGGGTCGAAGGAATCCATTGCGGCACGATAGGCATGGGGATCGGGGGTGGTCAAGATGGGCGCGTGCGCGTGGTTGCTACACTGTGCGGCCGTCGCCACGCGTTGTGCGGGCGCGGGTTTTCCCCGTTGCAAAGGCCAGTGACATGACCGAACTCCCCGCCGTCCACGACATCCTCCAGGCCAGCCGTGCGCTGGGCCTGGCTGCCTCGGCGGCCGAACTGCACGGCGGGCTGTGCGGCTGGCTGGCGGCCGGCGGCGCCGACGTGCAGGCGTGGCCGGCCAAGGTGCTGGCCGACGATGGCCTGCCGGCGCCCGAGCCGGGCAGCGCGCTGGACCGGCTGCGCCAGGCCGTGGTGGCGCAGCTGGAGGACCGCGACTTCGCCTTCGAGCTGCTGCTGGCCGAACCCGGCGCGCCGCTGCAGGCGCGGACCGATGCCTTGTTCGACTGGTGCCGCGCCTTCCTCGGTGGTTTCGGGCTGGCCGCGGACAAGCGGCCGGTGCTGAGTGAGGAGGGCGAGGAGGCGTTGCAGGACCTGGCGCGGCTGGCGCAGGCCTCCAGCGACCAGTTCGACAGCGCCGACGAGGACGAGGATGCGCTGGCCGAGATCGAGGAATTCGTGCGCGTGGCGGTACTGCTGCTGCACGGCGACTGCGTGATGGGCGCGCGCCACCGCCAACGCCTGAACTGAGGGTGGCGATGAAGCACCTGACCGGCATCGCCCCCGCCGAATACGCGCAGCGCCGCCGCCAGCTGATGGAGGCGGCCGGCGACGACGCCATCCTGGTCCTGCCGGCCGCGCCCGAGCGCGTGCGCAGCCACGACACCTTCCATCCCTACCGGCAGGATTCGGACTTCTGGTACCTGTGCGGCTTCCCCGAGCCGGAGGCGGTGCTGGTGCTGGTCCCCGGCCGCCGCCACGGCGAGGCGATCCTGTTCTGCCGCGAGCGCGACGCCGAGCGCGAGGCGTGGGACGGCCCGCGCGAAGGGCAGGAAGGCGCGGTGTCGCGCTACGGCATGGACGACGCCTATCCGATCGAGGACCTCGACGACATCCTGCCGGGCCTGCTCGAAGGCCGCTCGCGGGTCTATTACCACTTCGGTCGCGACGCCGACTTCGACCTCAAGCTGATCGGCTGGGTCAACCGCGTGCGCTCGCAGGTGCGCCACGGCGCGCAGCCGCCGCACGAGTTCCTCGAACTGGGCCACCTGCTGCATGAGCAGCGCCTGTTCAAGTCGCCGGCCGAGATCGCGCTGATGCAGCAGGCCGCCGACATCAGCGTGCGCGCGCACCGCGCGGCGATGCGTGCGGCGCGGCCGGGCGTCTTCGAATACGAACTCCAGGCCGAGCTGGAGCGCGAGTTCCGCCGCGGCGACGCGTGGCCGGCCTACAACAGCATCGTCGGCGCCGGCAGCAATGCCTGCGTGCTGCATTACCGGGCCAACAACGGCGGCAGCCGCGACGGCGAGCTGGTGCTGATCGACGCCGGTGCCGAGTTCCGCGGCTATGCCAGCGACATCACCCGCACCTTCCCGGTGGGCGGCCGTTTCAGCGCCGAGCAGCGCGCGCTGCACGACCTGGTGCTGGCCGCGCAGGCGGCGGCGCTGGAACAGGCGCGGCCCGGCGTCGCCTACGAGGAAGGGCATCTGGCTGCGGTCGAAGTGCTGACCGAAGGCCTGCTGCGGCTGGGGCTGCTGGAAGGCGACCTCGAGGAAAACATCATCGAAGGTCATTACAAACGTTTCTACCGGCACAAGACCGGGCATTGGCTGGGGCTGGACGTGCACGACGTCGGTGACTACAAGCTCGCCGGCGAATCGCGGTTGCTGGAGCCGGGCATGGTGTTCACCATCGAGCCGGGGCTGTACGTGTCGCCGGACGACGCCAGCGTGGAGCCACGCTGGCGCGGCATCGGCATCCGCATCGAGGACGACGTGCTGATCACCGGCGATGGCCATCGGGTGTTGACCGGCGAGCTGGAGCGCGGTGCCGAGGAAATCGAGGCGTTCATGGCGGTGCCATGAAGTACATGGCGTAGCGCCTGTGGTCCGGTGTGGTCAGGTGCCTTCGGCCAACCGCGCCAGCTCGTCCACCTGATGCTCGTGCTGCAAGCGCCCCACCAGCGCATCGAGATCGCCCTCGATGATGTTCGGCAGGTCGTACAGGGTCAGGCCCTCGACGCGATGGTCGGTGATGCGGCCCTGCGGGAAGTTGTAGGTGCGGATGCGCTGGCTGCGGTCGCCGCTGCCTACCTGCAGCTTGCGGGTCTGCGCCTCGGCCGCCGCCTGCCTGCTGCGTTCGGCGTCCAGCAACTGCGCCTTCAGCCGCTTCATCGCCTTGTCGCGGTTGGCGTGCTGGCTGCGCTCGGTCTGGCACTCGACCACCACGCCGCTCGGCACGTGGGTGATGCGGATCGCCGATTCGGTCTTGTTGACGTGCTGGCCGCCGGCGCCGGAGGAGCGGAAGGTGTCCACCTTCAGGTCGGCCGGGTTGATCGCGACGTCCTCGACGTCGTCGGCCTCGGGGATGATCGCCACGGTCGCCGCCGAGGTGTGGATGCGGCCCTGCGACTCGGTGGCCGGCACGCGCTGCACGCGGTGGGTGCCGGACTCGAACTTCAGCTTCGAGTAGGCGCCGCGGCCGACCACGCGCGCCACCACTTCCTTGTAGCCGCCGTGCTCGCCGGGGTTGTCGGACTCGACCTCGACCTTCCAGCCCTGGCGCTCGGCGTAGCGGGCGTACATGCGGAACAGGTCGCCGGCGAAGATCGCCGCTTCGTCGCCGCCGGTGCCGGCGCGCACTTCCAGGAACAGGTTGCCGTCGTCGCGCGGGTCGCGCGGCACCAGCAGCAGCGCCAGTTCTTCGTCCAGCGCCTGCAGGCGTGCCTGCGCCGCGGCGATTTCCTCCTCGGCCAGCTCGCGCAGTTCCGGGTCGGCGCGCATCGCCTCGGCCGAGGCGAGGTCGGCGCGTGCGCGGGTTTCGGCGGCCAGCGCGGTGGCGACCGGTTCAAGCTGGGAAAACTCGCGGGAGAGATTGCGGAAGCGCGCGTTGTCGGCGACCACGTCCGGGTCGGCGAGCAGGCGTTCCAGTTCTTCGCGGCGCTCGGCCAGGGCCAGCAGTTTACGGCGCAGGGTCGGCGTCATCGGTTCTCGCAATGGGGTGGCGGTACCCGGGGGCGGCCGGGAACAGGCGCTCGGCGGCGCGGGTCAGGTCGGCGTCGCCTTCCAGCGCGGCCTGCCGCAGCGCGGCGGTGGGCGGGTGCAGCAGGCGGTTGGTCAGGCCGTGGGCGAGGTGTTCGAGCACGTCCTCGGCGGTCTTGCCGTGGGCCAGTTGCTGGCGGGCCTTCTCCAGCAGCTCGGCGCGGGTGGACTCGCCGAACGCGCGCAGCTGCTTGAGCGGCGCCTGCAGGTGGGTGGCGCGCAGGTTCTCCATGTAGCGCGACACCTGCAGGTCGATGATGGTCTCGGCCTCGGCGGCGGCCTCGCGGCGGCTGCGGCGGTTTTCTTCCACTGCGCGCTCCATGTCGTCGACGGTGTAGAGGTAGGCATCGGCCAGTTCGCCGACGCCGGCCTCGATGTCGCGGGGTACCGCCAGGTCGAACAGCAGCATCGGTTTGTGCCGGCGCGAACGCAAGGCGTTGGCGACCTGCCGCTGCAGGATCACCGGCTCGCGCGCGGCGGTGGCCGAGAACACCACGTCGGCTTCGGCCAGGTGCCGCTCCAGCTCGGCCAGCGGCAGCGCCACGCCGCCGTGGCGGCTGGCCAGGTCCTGCGCGTGGGCGAGGGTGCGGTTGGCCACCAGCAGCCGCTTCACCCGCGCTTCGCCCAGGTGCCGGGCGGCCAGCTCGATGGTTTCGCCGGCGCCGACCAGCAGCACGGTGGAGTCGTCCAGCCGCGCGAACGAGTCCTGCGCCAGTCGCACCGCGGTGGATGCCACCGAGATCGGGTTGGCGCCGACGCGGGTGTCGGTGCGGGCGCGCTTGGCCACCGAGAAGGTCTGCTGGAACAGCCGGTCCAGGTGGTGGCCGATGGCGCCGCTGTCGCGGGCCAACGACCAGGCGTCCTTCACCTGGCCGAGGATCTGCGGCTCGCCCAGCACCATCGAGTCCAGCCCGGTGGCGACGCGGAACAGGTGGCGCACGGTGGCATCGTCGCGGTGCTGGTACAGGTAGCCCTGCAGGTCGCCGGCATGACCCTGCAGCCAGTGTTCCAGCGCGCTGCCATCCTCGGCCACGGCGTACAGCTCGGTGCGGTTGCAGGTGGACAGCAGCACCGCTTCGGCAAGCTGCGGCGTCTCGCGCAGCGAAGCCATCGCGCGCGGCAATGCGTCGCCGCCGAAGGCCGCGCGTTCGCGCAGTTCCACCGGCGCGGTCTGATGGTTCAGTCCGAGCACCCACAGGGTCATCTGTTCAGTTGCTTGCGATAAGCTGCTGGCTGTTGAGGCCCGCCATTTTACGGCCCGGTTGCAGTAGATGCCCAATTTCAGCCGAACACGTTTCCGCACATGCAGCGTTCTGCTGCTTTCCCTGTTGCCGTGGCAGTTGCCGGCCGCCCCCGCGCAGCCGGCACCGGCGGCCGTGGCCGGGCAGGAAACCCCGCTGGAGCCGGTGCTGGCCGGCGAATTCGCGCTGCAGGCCGGCAAGCTGGCCGATGCCGCGCGCTGGTACCTGCAGGCGGCGCAGCAGACCACCGGCGACGTGGGCCTGGCCGAGCGCGCCACCCGCATCGCCATGCTGGCCGGTGACGACGCGCGCGCCCGGCAGGCGCTGGCGCTGTGGGCGCAGCGCGACCCCGGCTCGCTGGCGCTGCGCGGCACCCGCGCGTCGCTGGCGCTGCGCCAGGGCGATACCCGTCTGGCGCGCAAGGAGTTGCTGGCGGTGCTGCGCTCGCCCGAGCCGCGGGCGTGGCGCCACGCCTTGCTGGCGCTGGCTGCCGGCGGTCGCGACCCGGCCGCGCCGGCCAAGGTGCTGGGCGAACTGGTCGATGCCGGGGCGATTCCGGACGAACTGGAAGCCTGGCAGGAGTTCGGCCGGCTGGCCCTGCGCATGGAGCGGCCGCAGCTGGCGCAGCGCATGGTCGGCGAGGTGGTCAGGCGCTTTCCCGACGAGCCGCGCGTAGCCCTGCTGCATGCCTCCCAGCTCAACCAGGCCGGCAAGAAGGAGGAGGCATTGGCGCTGCTGCGCGGCATCGAGCCGAAGGCGGCCGACGATGCCGAGCTGCGCAATGCGCTGGCCTATTCCTACGATGCCTTCGGCGAGCCGGGGGCGGCCGAGCGGGTGCTGTCGGCCGGCGAACAGGACGTGCAGACCTGGGGCATGCGCGCGGCGCTGCTGGCCAAGCAGAAGGACGACGCGGCGCTGCAGGCCCTGTACCGGGACATCGCGGCCCGGGCGGACAAGCCCGATCCTGACCAGCGCCTGCTGCTGGGGCGGATCGCCGAATACCTCAAGCATTACCGCGAGGCGGTGGACTGGTACCACGGCGTGCCGGGCGGCCCGCATCGCGGCGAGGCGCGGCTGCGCGCGGTCAATGCCCTGCACGAGCTGGGCGAAAAGGCGCAGGCCGGCGACGAGGTCCACGCGATCCAGGCCGATGCCGCGGTGGACGACGACCTGCGCCGCGACGCCTACCTGCTGGAAGCCGAACTGCAGCAGCGCGACGGCCACAACGATGCCGAGGTGGCGGTGCTGACCCGTGGGCTGGCCGCCTGGCCGGACGACAGCGCGCTGCTGTATGCACGCGCGCTGGCCTGGGAACGCGGCGACGACATCCCGCGCGCCGAGGCCGACCTGCGCAAGATCCTGGTCGCCGAGCCGGAGAACGTGGCTGCGCTCAACGCGCTGGGCTACACCCTGGCCGACCGTACCGAGCGCCACCAGGAAGCGCTGGAGCTGATCGACCGCGCCCGCGTGGCCGAGCCGGACAATGCCGCCATCGTCGACAGCTATGGCTGGGTGCTGTACCGGCTGGGCCGCAACGAGGAGGCGCTGGTGCAGCTGCGCCGGGCGTGGAGCCTGAATCGGGACCCGGAAATCGCCGCGCATGTCGGCGAGGTGCTGTGGGTGCTGGGGCGGCGCGACGAGGCGCGGCACTTCTTCGAAGAGGCGCGAAAGCTGGACCCGGACAACCGCGCCCTGCTGCGCGCGATGGAGGCACTGGGCGCATGACGGCAACGGCATGGCGGGCGGCGGCGGTGCTGCTGGTGGCGGGTGCATTGGGCGGCTGTGGTTCATTGGCGACGCGGCAGGCGCCACCGGAGGACGTCGCGTTCATGCCCGAGCCGGCGGTCGAAACGGCGCGGCAGGCGATGCTGGCGCTGTCGCCGCAATGGTCTTTCCAGGGCCGGGTCGCGGTCAGCAAAGGACGCAACGGCGGCAGCGGCCGCATCGATTGGCAGCAGCAGGGCGACGCCTACCAGGTCAGCCTCGCCGCGCCGGTGACCCGGCAGAGCTGGCAGTTGAGCGGCGGCGCCGGGCAGGCGGTACGGCTGGACGGACTGCAAGGCGGCCCGCGCAGCGGCGGCGATGCCGGCCAGCTGTTGCTGCAGGCCACGGGCTGGGAGATTCCAGTGGAACAACTGGCCGCCTGGGTGCGCGGCATGCCCGCAACGGGCGCGCAGGCGGCCAGACGGGGTTTCGATGCCGAGGGTCGCCCGCGCGTGCTGCAGCAGGACGATTGGCGCATCGACTATCTGGACTGGTACCCGCCGGAAGGCGAGCGCCCGCCGCTGCCGCGCCGCATCGACGCGGTCAACGGCGACGCCAAGGTGCGGCTGATCGTCGACGAATGGACGTTGGGCCAGCCATGAATGCCGTCGCGCAAGCGGCGGGCTGGTCGCATTGGCCGGCCCCGGCCAAGCTGAACCTGTTCCTGCACGTCACCGGCCGCCGTGCGGACGGCTACCACGAGCTGCAGACCGTGTTCCGCCTGCTGGACTGGGGCGACCGCATCGCGCTGCGCGTGCGCGACGATGGGCAGATACGGCGTGTCGGGGCTTCCGTGCCGGGCGTCGCCGAGGCCGATGACCTGGTCGTGCGTGCGGCCATCGTTCTGCAAAAAGCCGCTAAATCATCGAAAGGTGCCGATATCGGCGTCGAAAAACGGATTCCCGCCGGTGGTGGCTTCGGTGGTGGTTCCTCCGACGCGGCCACCGTGCTGGTGGCGCTCAACGCGCTGTGGGGCACCGGGCTGGACGAGGACGCACTGGCGGCCCTCGGCCTGCAACTGGGGGCCGACGTGCCGGTGTTCGTGCGCGGACACAATGCGTGGGCCGAGGGTGTGGGCGAAAAGCTGGCGCCGCTGGTGCTGCCGCCGGCCTGGTACCTGCTGGCCGATCCGGGTGTCCACGTGCCCACCGCCGAGCTGTTCCGCTGCCCGGATTTGACGCGGGATGCTGCGCCCGCGAAAATAGCGGACTTCGCTTCCGGGACCGTCCTCGGGAACGCATTCGAACCGGTGCTGCGGCGCCGGGAGCCCGCCGTCGAAGCGGCGTTCCAGGCGCTTTCGCGCGTCGGTCGGGTGCGGCTTACCGGGTCGGGAGGCGGTTGCTTCGTCGAATTCGCCACGCGCGCCGCCGCAGAGCAGGCGCTGGCGGAATTGCCGGGGGAACTGCGGGCGTGGGTGGTCGCGGGCGTGCAGCGCTCGCCATTGCTCGATGCACTGGAGGCAACGGAAATCGTTTGATGCAGGGGCGTCGCCAAGAGGCCCAAGGCACCAGGTTTTGATCCTGGCATTCGTAGGTTCGAATCCTACCGCCCCTGCCACTTCGAACATGCAGCCCCCTGCTGCGCAGGCCGCACACCCGCGTGCGGCGCCAGGGGAAAAGCCCGGCACCGGATGGTCGGGGCCAGCGTTGTCCCACCCGCTCCACGCTCTTTCGCCGCCGCCCGAGAAAGCCCACATGCAAGACTCCCCGAACCTGCTGGTCTTTTCCGGCAATGCCAACAAGCCGCTTGCGCAGAGCATCTGCAAGGAACTGGGCGTGCAGCCGGGCAAGGCGCTGGTCTCCAGCTTCTCCGACGGCGAGGTGCAGGTCGAGATCCAAGAGAACGTGCGCAAGCAGGACGTGTTCGTGGTGCAGCCGACCTGCGCGCCGAGCGCCGAGAACCTGATGGAGCTGCTGGTCATCATCGACGCGCTCAAGCGCGCCTCGGCGTCCAGCGTCACCGCGGTGGTGCCGTACTTCGGCTACGCCCGCCAGGACCGCCGCATGCGTTCCTCGCGCGTGCCGATCACCGCCAAGGTCGCGGCCAAGATGTTCTCGTCGGTGAACACCGACCAGATCCTCACCGTCGACCTGCATGCCGACCAGATCCAGGGTTTCTTCGACATGCCGGTGGACAACGTCTACGCCTCGCCGCTGCTGCTGGCCGACATCTGGCGCGCCTACGGCACCGACAACCTGATCGTGGTCAGCCCGGACGTGGGCGGCGTGGTGCGCGCGCGCGCCGTCGCCAAGCGCCTGGACGACGCGGACCTGGCGATCATCGACAAGCGCCGCCCGCGCGCCAACGTCGCCACGGTGATGAACATCATCGGCGACGTCGAGGGCAAGACCTGCGTGATGGTCGACGACATCGTCGACACTGCCGGCACCCTGTGCGCCGCCGCCGCCGCGCTGAAGGCGCGTGGCGCGGTCAAGGTCGCCGCCTACTGCACCCACGCCGTGCTCTCCGGCCCGGCGGTGGACAACCTCAACAACTCCCAGCTCGACGAGCTGGTGGTGACCGACACGATCCCGTTGTCCGACGTGGCCCGTGTCTGCACCAAGATCCGCCAGATCAGCGTGGCCGAGATGCTGGCCGAGACGATGCGCCGCATCGCCTTCGGCGAGTCGGTCAGCTCGATGTACGTGGATTGACCCGATCCGGCCGCCGGCAACCGCCGGTGGCCGACACCGGTCCTTCTGGTCGCGGAAGGGCCTTCATCACGCACCGCTGGCGGTGCACCAACTCAAGAGTAGTCAACAATGGCAAAGTCCCACGAAATCAAGGTCGCCCGTCGCGACGTGCAGGGCAAGGGTGCGAGCCGCCGCCTGCGTCACGCCGGCGTGGTCCCGGGCATCGTCTACGGCGGTGACCTGGACCCGGTGATGGTCGAGTTCAACCACAACGAAATCTGGCTGGCCCAGCACAACGACTGGTTCTATTCCTCGATCATCGGCCTGAACCTGGATGGCCAGGTGCAGAAGGTGCTGCTGCGCGACATCCAGCGCCACCCGTACAAGCAGCTGATCATGCACCTGGACTTCCAGCGCGTGAACGAGAATGAAGTGCTGCACGCCACCGTGCCGCTGCACTTCGTCAACGAAGACGTCTCGCCGGCCGGCAAGGCCGCCGACGTCGCCGTCACCCACGAGCTGAAGGAAGTCAGCATCGCCTGCCTGCCGGGCAACCTGCCGCAGTCGATCGAAGTCGACCTGGCCGAGCTGAAGGCCGGCGACATCATCTACCTGTCGCAGATCAAGCTGCCGGCCGGCGTGGAAATCCCGGCGCTGAAGCTGGGCAAGGACCACGACGACGCCGTGGTCATCGCCAAGGCGCCGACCGCTGCCGACGAAGACGAGGCCGCTGCCGAGTGATCGGCCGGTTGCGTCCGCCCCTCCCGGGGCGGGCGCAGCCAACGGTGAATGCATGGCTGGCTTGCGACTTATCGTCGGTCTGGGCAACCCCGGCACCGAACACGCCCGGACCCGGCACAATGCCGGGTTTCATTTCGTTGAGGCCCTGGCCGAGCGCGCGGGCGCGCGCTGGACGCTGGAAAGCAAGCTGTTCGGCGAGGTGGCCAAGGTCGACGTCGGCGGCCAGCCGGTGTGGCTGCTGAAGCCGGCCACCTTCATGAACCTGTCCGGCAAGTCGGTCACCGCCGCGCAGCGGTTCTGGAAGATCGAGCCGGAACAGACCCTGTTGGCGCACGACGAACTGGACCTGCCGCCGGGCACGGCGCGGCTCAAGTTCGATGGCGGCCACGGCGGCCAGAACGGCCTGCGCGACACCATCCGCCTGCTCGGTCACGGCAGGTTCCACCGCCTGCGCATCGGCATCGGCCACCCCGGGCACAAGGACCGCGTGGTGCCGTGGGTGCTGGGGCGCGCGTCGAAGGACGACGAGGTGCTGGTCGCCCGCGCCATCGACGCGGCCATCGACGTGCTGCCGCTGGCGGTGGCCGGCGATTTCAACGAGGCCATGAAGCGCCTGCATACGCCAAGGTAGCGCCGGCCGCCGGCCGGCAACCGCGATCCACCCGAACCCGAGATGGATTGGCCAAACGACGCGCGCGCCGTTTCGCCAATCACTTTCACCCAGGAGGTTGTCAAACATGGGCATCAAATGCGGCATCGTCGGCCTGCCCAACGTCGGCAAGTCGACCCTGTTCAATGCGCTGACCAAGGCGGGCATCGCCGCGGCCAACTTCCCGTTCTGCACCATCGAACCGAATACCGGCATCGTGCCGGTGCCCGACCCGCGGCTGGATGCGCTGGCCGCGATCGTCAAGCCGGAGCGGGTGATCCCGACCACGATGGAGTTCGTCGACATCGCCGGCCTGGTCGCCGGCGCGTCCAAGGGCGAGGGCCTGGGCAACAAGTTCCTCGCCCACATCCGCGAAACCGACGCCATCGCCCACGTCGTGCGCTGCTTCGAGGACGGCAACGTCATCCACGTTTCCAACAAGGTGGATCCGATCGCCGACATCGAGACCATCGACACCGAGCTGGCGCTGGCCGATCTCGAATCGGTGCTGAAGGCGCTGGACCGCGCCAACCGCGCGGCCAAGGCCAACGACAAGGACGCGCTGGCGCGCAAGCCGGTGCTGGAGAAGCTGGCGGCCACGCTCGACCAGGGCCGCTCGGCGCGTTCGGCCGGCCTCGACGCGGACGAGAAGGCGCTGGTCCGCGACATGTTCCTGATCACGCTCAAGCCGCTGATGTACATCGCCAACGTCGCCGAGGACGGCTTCGCGGACAACCCGCACCTGGATGCGGTGCGCGCCCGCGCCGAGGCCGAGGGCGCCGAGGTGGTGCCGGTGTGCGCGGCGATCGAGGAAGAGCTGTCGCAGCTGGAGGACGCCGACCGCGACGAGTTCCTCAAGGACCTCGGGCTGGACGAGCCGGGCCTGAACCGGGTGATCCGTGCCGGCTACAAGCTGCTGGGCCTGCAGACCTACTTCACCGCGGGCGTGAAGGAAGTCCGCGCGTGGCAGCTGCGCGCCGGTTCCACCGCGCCGCAGGCGGCGGGCGTGATCCACACCGACTTCGAGCGCGGCTTCATCCGCGCCGAGACCATCGGTTACGACGACTTCATCAACCTCAAGGGCGAGCAGGGCGCCAAGGAAGCCGGCCGCCTGCGCCTGGAAGGCAAGGATTACATCGTCAAGGAAGGCGACGTGCTGCATTTCCGCTTCAACGTCTGATCGGCCTGCCCGACGACGATGCGAAAACCCGCCGCGAGGCGGGTTTTTCGCTTCCGCGCAACGGAGGCGGGCATGGGGCAGTCGCGGCGGCGATGCCGCCGGGACGGAAGCCGTGCCCCGTCCGGCACTTGTTTGTCGTTGCGGCGGCATGCCTAGAATCGAGGCCCGTTCCAGGAGCGCACACATGAAGCTGACTTCCGCGGTATTGCTGGGTCTGGCGTCGCTGTCATCGGCGGCCGCCGTGGCCGCGCCGGCCACCTCGCCCCTGTTGGTGATTCATGGCGGCGCGGGCGTGGAACGCGGCAGCCTCGGCCCGGAAGAGATGCAGGCCGCGCGCACCGCGCTGGAGGCCGCGCTGCGCAAGGGCCACGAGGCGCTCGCCGCCGGCCGGCCGGCGATGGATGCGGTGACCGCGGCGATCATCGTGCTGGAGGACGACCCGACCTTCAACGCCGGGCGCGGCGCGGTGTTCACCCACGACGGCAGGAACGAGCTGGATGCCGCGCTGATGGACGGCGCCACCCAACGCGCCGGCGCGGTGGCCGGCGTGCACACGATCAGGAACCCGATCCTGCTGGCGCGCGCGGTGATGGAGCATTCCCCGCACGTGATGATGGTCGGGCAGGGCGCGGAGATGTTCGCCGCCGAGCAGCAGATCGAGCAGGTCGATCCATCGTATTTCCGCACCGAGAAGCGCTGGCAGCAGTTGCAGCGTGCCCTGAGGGAGGAGGCGGCCGGGCAGGCGCATGCCGATCTGGAAACGGCCAGGCACTTCGGCACCGTCGGCGCGGTGGCGCTGGATGCGCAGGGCGGGCTGGCCGCCGGCACCTCCACCGGCGGCATGACCAACAAGCGCTATGGCCGGGTCGGCGATTCGCCGGTCATCGGCGCCGGCACCTGGGCCGACGCGCGCTGCGCGGTGTCCGGCACCGGCTGGGGCGAGTTCTACCTGCGCCTGGCGGCCGCGCACGAGATCTGCGCGCGCATGCACTACCTGGGCGAAAGCCCGGCCGCGGCGGGCGAGGAGGTGATCGTCAGGCAGGTGCCCGGGTTGGGCGGCGACGGCGGCGCCATCGTGCTGTCGGCCGACGGCCGCGCCGCCATGCCGTTCAACACCGAAGGCATGTACCGCGGCTGGATCGGCGCCGACGGCGTTCCGCACGTGGCGATCTTCACCGGCGATGCGCTGCAGATGCCGAATGAATGAGCGGCGGGAAATTTCGCCGGAAGTGAAAATTCCTGTTGACACTATCCGGACGATCGCCATAATAGCGGGCTCTTCCACCCCTGACCGGTAAGGCCAAGGTCACCCAAGAGGGGCGGAAACGGAGGGATACCCAAGCGGCCAACGGGGGCAGACTGTAAATCTGCTGGCTTACGCCTTCGGTGGTTCGAATCCACCTCCCTCCACCAGTTTCACGTTGTGGCAGTCGTTCCCGGTGCGGGAGTAGTTCAATGGTAGAACCTCAGCCTTCCAAGCTGATGGTGCGGGTTCGATTCCCGTCTCCCGCTCCATTGAACGCAGCGCGATTCATGCCATAATGCACAACTCGCTCACGTAGCTCAGTCGGTAGAGCACCTCCTTGGTAAGGAGGAGGTCGAAGGTTCGATTCCTTTCGTGAGCACCATCCTTCGCATCACACTCAAGACGAATTTCGAGATAAGCAGCCATGGCCAAGGGTAAGTTCGAGCGCACCAAGCCGCACGTCAACGTCGGCACCATCGGTCACGTCGACCACGGCAAGACCACGCTGACCGCCGCGCTGACCAAGATCGGCGCCGAGCGCTTCGGTGGCGAGTTCAAGGACTACTCCTCGATCGACGCCGCGCCGGAAGAAAAGGCACGTGGCATCACGATCTCGACCGCGCACGTCGAGTACGAATCCGACACCCGCCACTACGCGCACGTCGACTGCCCGGGGCACGCCGACTACGTGAAGAACATGATCACCGGCGCCGCGCAGATGGACGGCGCGATCCTGGTGTGCTCGGCCGCTGACGGCCCGATGCCGCAGACCCGCGAGCACATCCTGCTGTCGCGCCAGGTCGGCGTGCCGTACATCGTCGTGTTCCTGAACAAGGCCGACATGGTGGACGACGCCGAGCTGCTCGAGCTGGTCGAGATGGAAGTGCGCGAGCTGCTGAGCAAGTATGACTTCCCGGGCGACGACACCCCGATCATCTCGGGCTCGGCCCGCCTGGCGCTGGAAGGCGACCAGAGCGAGATCGGCGTGCCGGCGATCCTGAAGCTGGTCGATGCGCTGGACAGCTGGATCCCGACCCCGGAGCGCGACATCGACAAGCCGTTCCTGATGCCGGTGGAAGACGTGTTCTCGATCTCGGGCCGCGGCACCGTGGTGACCGGCCGCATCGAGCGCGGCATCATCAAGGTGGGCGACGAAATCGAGATCGTCGGTATCCGTCCGACCGCCAAGACCACCGTGACCGGCGTGGAAATGTTCCGCAAGCTGCTGGACCAGGGTCAGGCGGGCGACAATGCCGGCCTGCTGCTGCGCGGCACCAAGCGTGACGAAGTGGAGCGCGGCCAGGTGCTGGCCAAGCCGGGTTCGATCACCCCGCACACCGAGTTCGACGCCGAGGTGTACGTGCTGTCGAAGGACGAAGGCGGCCGTCACACCCCGTTCTTCAAGGGCTACCGTCCGCAGTTCTACTTCCGCACCACCGACATCACCGGTGCGGTGCAGCTGCCGGAAGGCGTGGAGATGGTGATGCCGGGCGACAACGTGAAGATGGCGGTCACCCTGATCAACCCGGTGGCGATGGACGAAGGCCTGCGTTTCGCGATCCGCGAAGGCGGCCGTACCGTCGGCGCCGGCGTGGTCTCCAAGATCACCAAGTAAGCCTGCAGTACCCAGCGGTAATCTGCTGCTGGTTACGCGAACGGCGGGCCGGGAACCTCGGTCCGCCTTCGCCGTCTAAGGGACGTGCAACAGTTCAAGTCATACGCCAGTAGCTCAATTGGCAGAGCAGCGGTCTCCAAAACCGCAGGTTGGGGGTTCGAGTCCCTCCTGGCGTGCCACTTGCCACTCACCCTCCCGTGACCTTGGTCGCACCTGCAGCAAGAGTCGGATGAACAGCAAGATCGAACGCTCCAAGGGCGCCACTTCCGGTGGCGATATGCTCAAGTACGTTGGCGCCGCATTGCTGGTGCTGGCGGGTCTGTTCGTCTGGTTCTGGTTCTCGGCGGATGTTGCGACGGCGAAGCTGGGCGCATGGGGCAGCCCGCTGCGCGCGCTGGCGGTCCTTGTCGGCCTGGTGGCCGGTGGCGCCGTGTTCATGCTGACCGAAAAGGGTCACTGGGTCCGGTCGTTCCTGTCCGAGTCCCGCTTCGAGCTGCGCAAGGTGGTGTGGCCGACACGCCAGGAAGCCATCCGCATGACCTGGGTGGTGATTCTGGTGGTGGTCGTGCTGAGCCTGCTGCTGGGTGGATTCGATTTCGTGATCCAGAAGTTGACCCAGCTGTTCCTGGGCCATTGAGGGAGATGACAGTGAAGCGTTGGTACGTCGTCCACGCCTATTCGGGTTTCGAGAAGTCGGTGGCGCAGGCATTGCGCGACCGCATCGTGCGTGACGAAATGCAGGAGCGTTTCGGTGACGTGCTGGTGCCGACCGAGGAAGTGGTCGAGATGCGCGCCGGCCAGAAGCGCCGTTCCGAGCGCAAGTTCTTCCCCGGCTACGTGCTGGTCCAGATCGAGACCCACGAGGAAGCCGGCATCCCGCGCATCGACAACGAAAGCTGGCACCTGGTCAAGGAAACCCCGCGCGTGCTGGGCTTCATCGGCGGCACCGCCGACCGTCCGTTGCCGATCCGCGACGAGGAGGCCGCCGCCATCCTCGACCGCGTGCAGGAAGGCGTCGAGAAGCCGCGTCCGAAGGTGCTGTTCGAGCCGGGCCAGATGGTCCGCGTCATCGACGGCCCGTTCAACGACTTCAACGGCGTGGTCGAGGAAGTCAACTACGAAAAGAGCCGCCTGCGGGTGTCGGTGCTGATCTTCGGTCGCGCCACCCCGGTCGAGCTCGAGTTCGGGCAGGTCGAGAAGGCCGCCTGAGCATCGGCGCCAGCCTGTTCAGGTTGGCGCCACAAAAACTGCTAGAATCTCCGGCTCCCTTCAACGGGGGTCGACACGAAGGCTGCCGCGAGGTGGCCTTCGGTGCGATTCGAGGATTTCAAGACGCGATGCCGGGACGCGTGATTCCCGGTCCGATGGGGAGCCTGTTGTCGCAAGGCGCTAGCACCCGGAGAGCACTCTAATGGCAAAGAAAGTTGTCGGTTACATCAAGCTGCAGGTGAAGGCCGGTCAGGCCAACCCCTCGCCGCCGGTCGGTCCTGCGCTGGGCCAGCGCGGCCTGAACATCATGGAGTTCTGCAAGGCGTTCAACGCCGCCACGCAGAAGCTGGAGCCGGGCATTCCGGTGCCGGTGATCATCACGGCCTACTCGGACCGTACCTTCACCTTCATCACCAAGAGCACCCCGGCCACCGTGCTGCTCAAGAAGGCGGCGGGGATCACTTCCGGTTCCAAGCGTCCGAACACCGAAAAGGTGGGCAAGGTCACCCGCGCGCAGCTGGAAGACATCTGCAAGGCGAAGGAGCCGGACCTGACGGCTGCCGACCTGGACGCCGCCGTGCGTACGATCGCGGGCTCGGCCCGTTCCATGGGCCTGGTGGTGGAGGGTTAAGCAGATGGCACAGACCAAGCGTGAAAAGGCCATCAAGGCCGCCGTCGTTCCGGGCAAGGCGTATGCCTTCGAGGACGCGATCAACATCCTGAAGACCGTCGCCAAGGCCAAGTTCGTCGAGTCGATCGACGTGGCCGTGCGCCTCGGCGTGGACGCCAAGAAGTCCGACCAGCAGGTGCGCGGTTCGACCGTGCTGCCGGCCGGTACCGGCAAGTCGGTGCGCGTGGCGGTGTTCGCCCCGGCCGGCGCCAAGGCCGACGAGGCCCTGGCCGCTGGCGCCGAAGCCGTCGGCATGGACGACCTGGCCGAGAAGATGCAGGCCGGCGACCTGAACTACGACGTGGTCATCGCGACCCCGGACGCGATGCGCGTCGTCGGCAAGCTGGGCACCGTGCTGGGCCCGCGCGGCCTGATGCCGAACCCGAAGGTCGGCACCGTGTCGGCGAACCCGGCCGAAGCGGTGAAGAACGCCAAGTCGGGCCAGGTGCGCTACCGCACCGACAAGGCCGGCATCATCCACTGCACCATCGGCAAGGCCAGCTTCGACAACGCTGCGCTGCAGTCGAACCTGCAGGCGCTGCTGCTGGACCTGATCAAGGCCAAGCCGGCCACCTCGAAGGGCACCTACCTGCAGAAGGTTTCGGTCAGCTCGACGATGGGCCCGGGCGTCACCGTCGACCAGTCGTCGCTGACCCTGAAGTAATCGTTTCAAGCGGGTGCGGCGCCTTGGCGTCGTGTCCGTCATTTTGAAGGCGTCGCAAGGGTCCGCCCGCGCGATAGCCGTCAAAGACCGCAGGCGCGGTCAGCGCATACCGGCGACGGGCACGGAAGCTCGATCTGGCAAGGAGTCGCCGCCGGGACAGCGGGATCGCTTAATCGATTCTTCGCGAATCACCCTGCGTAGATGGTGCCGCCCTTCTGGAGTTTTTCTGGTTTCACGCAGGTCCGGGATGTCCGGGCCGGCACACTCCAGGTCTGGAATGGCCACCACCGGAGCGTCACCCCGATGCTCCCGGCGTCCAGGACGGATGCCGCACAGGACCGCACACGGCAGGAGCCGTAAGCGGAGTTCAATTGGAGGAGTGCAATGGCTCTCAATCTGTCCCAGAAGCAAGAAGTAGTCGCCGAGCTGGCAGACGTCGCCGCCAAGGCCCACTCCTTGATCGCAGCCGAATACGCTGGCACCACGGTCGCCCAGATGACCGCGATGCGCAAGCAGGCCCGCGAAACCGGTGTTTTCTTGAAGGTTGTCAAGAACACGCTGGCCTCGCGCGCCGTTGAAGGCACCGATTTCGCAGTCGCAAAGGACCAGATGGTCGGTCCGCTGCTGTATGCGTTCTCGCTCGAGGAGCCCGGCGCCGCCGGTCGCCTGATCAAGGAAGCTGCCAAGGGCAACGACAAGCTGAAGGCGAAGGTCGTGGCGATCGGCGGGGAAGTGTTCCCGGCCAGCCACGTCGACGTGCTGGCATCGCTGCCGACCCGTGATCAGGCCCTGGCCATGCTGGCCCGCGTCCTGACCGAGCCGGTCACCATGTTCGCGCGCGCCGTCAAGGCTGTCGGTGAGAAGCAGGAAGGTGGTGCGGCCGTCGAAGCCGCCGAGCCGGCTGCCGAAACCGCCTGAGTCGACGTTCACGTGGTTCCTGACGGAACCTGAATCCCAGAATATTTTCCAAAGGTAATCAAAATGTCCCTTACCAACGAGCAGATCGTCGACGCCATCGCCGAGAAGTCCCTGATGGAAGTGATGGAGCTGGTCAAGGCCATCGAAGACAAGTTCGGCGTTTCCGCCGCCGCCCCGGTTGCCGTGGCCGCCGCCGCCGGCCCGGCCGCCGCTGCCGAAGAGCAGACCGAGTTCAACGTCATCCTGAAGGATGCCGGCGCCAAGAAGGTCGAGGTCATCAAGGCCGTTCGCGCCATCACCGGCCTGGGCCTGAAGGAAGCGAAGGACCTGGCCGAGGCCGGTGGCGTCGTGAAGGAAGGCGCTTCGAAGGAAGACGCCGAGAAGTTCAAGAAGGATCTGGAAGCCGCCGGCGCGACCGTCGAGCTGAAGTAAGCAGTTCCCTTGCGTCGCCATCGAATCACGGCGATGCAGCCAAGGCTGGGGGCGTAAGCCCCCGGCCTTTGGTCGTTTCAAACCGCAAGCGGGTTTGCGGAGGTTGCAACCCGGTGCCGGCGCTTCGCGCGGGGGTACCGGTCAAGTCCAGCTCCGCATTCCAGGCGAGTTGGCAGTTGGAAGTAGCGGGAGAAGGCGTGCTGGTGCCGGCAATACCAGCGACTTCCAACTGACAATTTGAAAGTTCCCTTCCGGGTCGTGGACGCACGGCCTGCACAACAAGGTGGAAAGTCCCATGACGTCGTATTCGTACACCGAGAAAAAGCGCATCCGCAAGGATTTCGGCAAGCAGAGCTCGATCCTCGAGGTGCCGTTCCTGCTCGCCATTCAGGTCGATTCGTACCGTGAATTCCTGCAGGAAAACGTCGACCCGGCCAAGCGCGCCGACCACGGCCTGCACGCCGCGCTGAAGTCGGTGTTCCCGATCTCCAGCTACAGCGGCAACGCCGCGCTGGAATACGTGGGCTACAAGCTGGGCGACCCGGTGTTCGACGAGCGTGAGTGCCGCCAGCGCGGCATGAGCTACGGCGCGCCGCTGCGCGTGACCGTGCGCCTGGTCATCTACGACCGCGAGTCGTCGACCAAGGCGATCAAGTACGTGAAGGAGCAGGAGGTCTACCTCGGCGAGATCCCGCTGATGACCGACAACGGCACCTTCATCGTCAACGGTACCGAGCGCGTCATCGTCTCGCAGCTGCACCGTTCGCCGGGCGTGTTCTTCGACCACGACCGCGGCAAGACCCACAGCTCGGGCAAGCTGCTGTACAGCGCCCGCATCATCCCCTACCGCGGCTCGTGGCTGGACTTCGAGTTCGACCCGAAGGACGCGCTGTTCACCCGCATCGACCGCCGCCGCAAGCTGCCGGTGTCGATCCTGCTGCGCGCGCTCGGCTACAGCAACGAGGAGATGCTGGCCGAGTTCTTCGAGATCAACACCTTCCACATCCTGCCGGAAGGCGAGGGCGTGCAGCTGGAGCTGGTCGCCGAGCGCCTGCGCGGCGAGACCCTGGGCTTCGACCTGGCCGACGGCGACAAGGTCATCGTGGAAGCCGGCAAGCGCATCACCGCGCGCCACGTCAAGCAGCTGCAGGCCTCGGGCATTGCCGCGCTGGCGGTGCCGGACGACTACCTGGTCGGCCGCATCCTGTCGCACGACGTGGTCGACGCCAACACCGGCGAACTGCTGGCCCAGGCCAACGACGAGATCACCGACGAGCAGCTGCAGGCCTTCCGCAAGGCCGGCGTCGATGCGGTCGGCACCCTGTGGGTGAACGACCTGGACCGCGGCCCGTACCTGTCCAACACCCTGCGCATCGACCCGACCAAGACCCAGCTCGAAGCGCTGGTCGAGATCTACCGGATGATGCGCCCGGGCGAGCCGCCGACCAAGGACGCCGCGCAGAACCTGTTCCACAACCTGTTCTTCACCTTCGAGCGCTACGACCTGTCCACGGTCGGCCGCATGAAGTTCAACCGCCGTGTCGGCCGCAAGGAAGTCACCGGCGAGGCCGTGCTGTACGACAACAAGTACTTCGGCGAGCGCAACGACGAGGAGTCCAAGCGCCTGGTCGCCGCGCATGGCGAAGGTTCGGACATCCTCGACGTGATCAAGGTGCTGACCGAGATCCGCAACGGCCGTGGCGTGGTCGACGACATCGACCACCTCGGCAACCGCCGCGTGCGTTCGGTCGGCGAAATGGCCGAGAACGTGTTCCGCGTCGGCCTGGTCCGCGTCGAGCGCGCGGTCAAGGAGCGCCTGTCGATGGCCGAATCCGAGGGCCTGACCCCGCAGGAGCTGATCAACGCCAAGCCGGTGGCCGCCGCGATCAAGGAGTTCTTCGGCTCCTCGCAGCTGTCGCAGTTCATGGACCAGAACAACCCGCTGTCGGAAGTGACCCACAAGCGCCGCGTCTCGGCCCTCGGCCCGGGCGGCCTGACCCGCGAGCGCGCCGGCTTCGAAGTGCGCGACGTGCACCCGACCCACTACGGCCGCGTCTGCACCATCGAAACCCCGGAAGGCCCGAACATCGGCTTGATCAACTCGCTGGCGGTGTTCGCCCGCACCAACAAGTACGGCTTCCTCGAGACCCCGTACCGCAAGGTCGTGGACGGCAAGGTCACCGACGACGTCGAGTACCTGTCGGCGATCGAGGAGAACGAGTACGTCATCGCCCAGGCCAACGCCCTGACCGACGGCAAGAACATGCTCACCGAGCAGTTCGTGCCGTGCCGCTTCCAGGGCGAGTCGCTGCTCAAGCCGCCGGCGGAAGTGCACTTCATGGACGTCTCGCCGATGCAGACCGTGTCGGTCGCCGCGGCGCTGGTGCCGTTCCTGGAGCACGACGACGCCAACCGTGCGTTGATGGGCGCGAACATGCAGCGCCAGGCGGTGCCGACCCTGCGTGCGCAGAAGCCGCTGGTAGGTACCGGCATCGAGCGCGCCGTGGCGCGTGACTCGGGCGTGACCGTGAACGCCCGCCGCGGCGGCCAGATCGTGCAGATCGACGCCGGCCGCATCGTGGTCAAGGCCAACGAGGACGAGATCACCGATGCCGCCGACGCCGGCGTCGACATCTACAACCTGATCAAGTACACCCGCTCGAACCAGAACACCTGCATCAACCAGCGTCCGCTGGTGAAGGTGGGCGACGTGATCGCGCGTGGCGACGTGCTGGCCGACGGCCCGTCCACCGACATCGGTGAACTGGCGCTGGGCCAGAACATGCTGATCGCGTTCATGCCGTGGAACGGCTACAACTTCGAGGACTCCATCCTGCTCTCCGAGCGCGTGGTGGAAGAGGATCGCTACACCACGATCCACATCGAGGAGCTGACCTGCGTCGCGCGCGACACCAAGCTGGGGCCGGAGGAAATCTCCGCCGACATCCCCAACGTCTCCGAGCAGGCACTGAACCGCCTGGACGAGAGCGGCGTGGTGTACATCGGCGCCGAAGTGCGCGCCGGCGACATCATGGTCGGCAAGGTCACGCCGAAGGGCGAGAGCCAGCTGACCCCGGAAGAGAAGCTGCTGCGCGCGATCTTCGGCGAGAAGGCTTCGGACGTTAAGGACAGCTCGCTGCGCGTGCCGCCGGGCATGGACGGCACCGTCATCGACGTGCAGGTCTTCACCCGCGACGGCATCGAGAAGGACAAGCGCGCGCGCCAGATCGAGGAAAACGAGATCAAGCGCGTCAAGAAGGACTTCGACGACCAGTTCCGCATCCTGGAAGGCGCCATCTACGCGCGCCTGCGCTCGCAGATCGTCGGCAAGGTCGCCAACGGCGGCGCCGGCCTGAAGAAGGGCGACGTCATCAGCGACGCGTTCCTCGATGGCCTGAAGAAGGCCGACTGGTTCGCCTTGCGCATGAAGGACGAAGACGCCGCCGAGGCGATCGAGCGCGCGCAGATGCAGATCCAGGCCCACGAGCAGGAGTTCGAGCGTCGCTTCGCCGACAAGCGCGGCAAGATCACCCAGGGCGACGACCTCGCCCCGGGCGTGCTGAAGATGGTCAAGGTGTTTCTGGCGGTGAAGCGCCGCATCCAGCCGGGCGACAAGATGGCCGGCCGCCACGGCAACAAGGGCGTGGTGTCCAACGTGGTGCCGGTCGAGGACATGCCGTACATGGCCGACGGTACTTCGGTCGACATCTGCCTGAACCCGCTGGGCGTGCCGAGCCGCATGAACATCGGCCAGATCCTCGAAGTGCACCTGGGCTGGGCCGCCAAGGGCCTGGGCAAGCGCATCCAGAAGATGCTGGAGCAGCAGCGTGCGGTCAGCGAACTGCGCGGGTTCCTCGGCAAGATCTACAACCACGACAGCAAGCTGGCCGGCGAGCGCGTGGATCTGTCGCAGTTCAGCGATGAAGAGCTGATCGCGCTGGCGAAGAACCTGACCGACGGCGTGCCGATGGCCACCCCGGTGTTCGACGGTGCGCACGAGGACGAGATCCGCGAGATGCTGAACCTGGCCTACCCGGACGGCGACAGCGACACCGAGCAGCTCGGCTTCAACGCCAGCAAGACCCAGATGCAGCTGTACGACGGCCGCACCGGCGAGGCGTTCGACCGCAAGACGACGGTGGGCTACATGCACTACCTGAAGCTGAACCACCTGGTCGACGACAAGATGCACGCCCGTTCGACCGGCCCGTACTCGCTCGTCACCCAGCAGCCGCTGGGCGGCAAGGCGCAGTTCGGTGGCCAGCGCTTCGGTGAAATGGAAGTCTGGGCGCTGGAAGCCTACGGCGCGGCCTACACCCTGCAGGAAATGCTGACGGTGAAGTCCGACGACGTGCAGGGCCGCAACCAGATGTACAAGAACATCGTCGACGGCGAGCACGAGATGGTCGCGGGCATGCCGGAGTCCTTCAACGTGCTGGTGAAGGAAATCCGCTCCCTGGCCATCAACATGGAACTGGAAGACAACTGACCGCGCAGGCGCCGCCGCAGTGATGCGGCGGCGCCGCCAGCAGTGACCGACAGCCCATCGACCAAGATTTCCTCCTTTCGGAGAACACCATGAAAGACCTGCTCAACCTCTTCAACCAGCAGCGCCAGACGCTGGACTTCGACGCGATCAAGATCGCGCTGGCCTCGCCGGACCTGATCCGTTCGTGGTCCTTCGGCGAAGTGAAGAAGCCGGAAACCATCAACTACCGTACCTTCAAGCCCGAGCGCGACGGCCTGTTCTGCGCCGCCATCTTCGGCCCGGTCAAGGACTACGAGTGCCTGTGCGGCAAGTACAAGCGCATGAAGCACCGCGGCGTGGTCTGCGAGAAGTGCGGCACCGAAGTGACCCTGGCCAAGGTGCGCCGCGAGCGCATGGGCCACATCGACCTGGCCTCGCCGGTCGCGCATATCTGGTTCCTGAAGTCGCTGCCCTCGCGCATCGGCCTGATGCTGGACATGACCCTGCGCGACATCGAGCGCGTGCTGTACTTCGAAGCCTACGTGGTGACCGAGCCGGGCCTGACCAGCCTGGAGCGCCGCCAGCTGCTGACCGAGGAACAGTACCTGCAGGCGCGCCAGGAGCACGGCGACGACTTCGACGCCGCGATGGGTGCCGAGGCCGTGTACGAGCTGCTGCGCACCATCGACCTGCAGGCCGAGATGGTACGGCTGAAGGAAGAAATCGCCGCCACCGGTTCGGAAACCAAGCTCAAGCGCCTGACCAAGCGCATCAAGCTGGTCGAAGCCTTCCTCGAATCCGGCAACCGCCCGGAGTGGATGGTGATGACCGTGCTGCCGGTGCTGCCGCCGGACCTGCGCCCGCTGGTGCCGCTGGACGGCGGCCGCTTCGCGACCTCCGACCTGAACGACCTGTATCGCCGCGTCATCAACCGCAACAACCGCCTGCGCCGCCTGCTGGAGCTCAACGCCCCGGACATCATCGTGCGCAACGAAAAGCGCATGCTGCAGGAATCGGTTGACGCCCTGCTGGACAACGGCCGCCGCGGCCGCGCCATCACCGGCACCAACAAGCGCCCGTTGAAGTCGCTGGCCGACATGATCAAGGGCAAGCAGGGCCGCTTCCGCCAGAACCTGCTCGGCAAGCGCGTGGACTACTCCGGCCGCTCGGTGATCACCGTCGGCCCGTACCTGAAGCTGCACCAGTGCGGCCTGCCGAAGAAGATGGCGCTGGAGCTGTTCAAGCCGTTCGTGTTCGCCAAGCTGCAGCGCCGCGGCCTGGCCACCACCATCAAGGCCGCCAAGAAGCTGGTCGAGCGCGAGGAAGGCGAGGTCTGGGACATCCTGGAAGAAGTCATCCGCGAGCATCCGGTGCTGCTGAACCGTGCGCCGACCCTGCACCGTTTGGGCATCCAGGCGTTCGAGCCGCTGCTGATCGAAGGCAAGGCGATCCAGCTGCACCCACTGGTCTGCACCGCGTTCAACGCCGACTTCGACGGTGACCAGATGGCCGTGCACGTGCCGCTGTCGCTGGAAGCGCAGCTGGAAGCGCGCGCGCTGATGATGTCCACCAACAACATCCTGTCGCCGGCCAACGGCGAGCCGATCATCGTGCCGTCGCAGGACGTGGTGCTGGGCCTGTACTACCTCAGCCGCGCCCTGATCAACAAGAAGGGCGAGGGCATGGTGTTCGCCAACACCGACGAGGTGAAGCGCGCCTACGACAACCGCGTGGTCGAGCTGCACGCCAAGGTCAAGGTGCGCATCGTCCAGGTCGAGCGCGACGAAGCCGGCAACAAGGTCAGCAAGAGCTCGATCGTGGACACCACGGTCGGCCGTGCGCTGCTCAGCGAGATCATGCCGGAAGGCCTGCCGTTCGAGCTGTGCAACACCGAGATGACCAAGAAGAACATCTCGCGCCTGATCAACCAGAGCTACCGCCTGCTCGGCCTGAAAGACACCGTGGTGTTCGCCGACAAGCTGATGTACACCGGCTACGCCTACGCCACCCGCGCCGGCGTGTCGATCGGCATCGACGACATGCTGATCCCGGCCGAGAAGAAGGGCATCCTCGGCGAAGCCGAGCAGGAAGTGCTGGAAATCCAGGAGCAGTACCAGAGCGGCCTGGTCACCGCCGGCGAGCGCTACAACAAGGTGGTCGACATCTGGTCGCGCACCAACGAGCGCATCGCCAAGGCGATGATGGAAACCATCGGCACCGAGAAGGTCGAGGACGCCGAAGGCAAGACCGTCGACCAGAAGTCGATGAACTCGCTGTACATCATGGCCGACTCCGGCGCGCGTGGTTCGCAGGCGCAGATCCGCCAGCTGGCCGGCATGCGCGGCCTGATGGCGCGCCCGGACGGCTCGATCATCGAGACGCCGATCAAGGCGAACTTCCGCGAAGGCCTGAACGTGCAGGAGTACTTCAACTCCACCCACGGCGCGCGCAAGGGCCTGGCCGATACCGCGCTGAAGACCGCGAACTCGGGCTACCTGACCCGTCGTCTGGTGGACGTCGCGCAGGACGTGGTGATCACCGAGGTCGATTGCGGCACCACCGAAGGCCTGACCATGACCCCGATCGTGGAAGGCGGCGACGTGGTCGAGCCGTTGAAGGACCGCGTGCTGGGCCGCGTCGTGGCCGAGGACGTGTTCCTGCCGGGCAACGACGAGGACCCGATCGTCACCCGCAACACGCTGCTCGACGAGCAGTGGGTGAACAAGCTGGAAGAAGCGGGCGTGCAGACCATCAAGGTCCGTTCGACCATCACCTGCGAATCGTCCTTCGGCGTGTGCTCGCACTGCTACGGCCGCGACCTGGCCCGCGGCCACATCGTCAACATCGGCGAAGCGGTCGGCGTCATCGCCGCGCAGTCGATCGGCGAGCCCGGCACCCAGCTGACCATGCGTACCTTCCACATCGGTGGTGCGGCCTCGCGTGCGGCGGCGGTGGACAACATCACGGTCAAGACCACCGGTTCGGTCAAGTTCACCAACCTCAAGTCGGTCGAGCACGCCAACGGCTCGCTGGTGGCGGTGTCGCGTTCGGGCGAGGTGTCGGTGCTCGACGCCCACGGCCGCGAGCGCGAGCGCTACAAGCTGACCTACGGCGCGACCATCAACGTCAAGGACGGCGCCGAGGTCAAGGCCGGCCAGACCGTGGCCAACTGGGACCCGCACAACCACCCGATCGTGTCGGAAGTGGCCGGTTTCGTGCGCTTCATCGACTTCGTCGACGGCGTCACCGTCATCGAGAAGACCGACGAACTGACCGGCCTGGCCTCGCGCGAGATCACCGATCCGAAGCGCCGCGGCTCGCAGGCCAAGGACCTGCGCCCGCTGGTGCGCATCGTCGACGGCAAGGGCAACGACCTGACCATCCCGGGCACCGACCTGCCGGCGCAGTACCTGCTGCCGCCGCGCTCGATCGTCAACCTGCAGGACGGCGCCCCGGTGGGCGTGGGCGACGTGGTCGCCAAGATCCCGCAGGAAGCGTCCAAGACCCGCGACATCACCGGCGGTCTGCCGCGCGTGGCCGACCTGTTCGAGGCGCGCAAGCCGAAGGATCCGGCGATCCTGGCCGAGCGTTCGGGCATCATCAGCTTCGGCAAGGACACCAAGGGCAAGCAGCGCCTGATCATCAAGGACACCGACGGTTCCGAGCACGAGGAGCTGATCCCGAAGTACCGCCAGATCATCGTGTTCGAAGGCGAGCACGTGACCCGCGGCGAAACCGTGGTGGACGGCGAGCCGAGCCCGCAGGACATCCTGCGCCTGAAGGGCGTGGAGGAACTGGCGCGCTACCTGGTCAAGGAAATCCAGGACGTGTACCGCCTGCAGGGCGTGAAGATCAACGACAAGCACATCGAGGTGATTTCCCGCCAGATGCTGCGCAAGGTCGAGATCACCGACCAGGGCGGCAGCAAGTTCCTCAACGGCGAGCAGGCCGAGCGCCAGCGCGTGATCGAGGAAAACGCCAAGCTGGTGTCCCGCAACGAACTGCCGGCCCGTTTCGAGCCGGTGCTGCTGGGCATCACCAAGGCCTCGCTGGCGACCGAATCGTTCATCTCGGCCGCGTCGTTCCAGGAGACCACCCGCGTGTTGACCGAGGCCGCCGTGCGCGGCACCGCCGACAACCTGCGCGGCCTGAAGGAAAACGTGATCGTCGGCCGCCTGATCCCGGCGGGTACCGGCCTTGCGTACCACACCAAGCGCCGTCGCGGCGCCTCCGGCCTGACCGAGTCGGAGATCGAGACCCTGGCCGGTACGGCCGCGGTGGTCGAACCGGAGGTTGCGTCGACCAAAGCCGGACAGGCGGCGGGCGGCGAAGAGTGAGGTAGGTCCGGCCCTCCGGGGCCGGGCGCTTTGAAGGATTGCCGGCCCGTCCGCGGGCCGGCCGTCCAAACCTGAACGGGGTACATGGAGGCCCCCCTGTAACGGTCCCGGATAAGGGCTGGCCCGGAAGGAGTGCGTTTGACTGCGTTCCGGAGGGGTTGCTACAATCGTCTGTCTCGGCAGGCCTGAATTTCGGGCCTGCTTTCCATTTTCCGCATCTGGCCGTTTTTCGCGGCCCCAATCAGAAGAACCTACTGATGGCGACGATCAACCAGCTGGTCCGCAAGCCGCGGCAAGCGACCACCTACAAGAGTGCCTCGCCGGCGCTCGACAAGTGCCCGCAGCGCCGTGGCGTCTGCACCCGTGTCTACACCACCACTCCGAAGAAGCCGAACTCGGCGCTTCGCAAGGTTGCCAAGGTCCGCCTGACCAACCAGGAAGAAGTGATTTCCTACATCGGCGGTGAAGGCCACAACCTGCAGGAGCACTCCGTGGTCCTGATCCGCGGCGGTCGCGTCAAGGACCTGCCGGGTGTGCGTTACCACACCGTCCGTGGCTCGCTCGACGCCGCCGGCGTCGCCAAGCGCCGCCAGGCCCGTTCCAAGTACGGCGCCAAGCGTCCGAAGGCCTAAGGGGAGAGCACTATGTCGCGTAAGGGTAATACTCCGCAGCGTTCCGTCCTGCCCGATCCGAAGCACGGGAGCGAAACCATCGCCCGCTTCATCAACATGGTGATGCAGAGCGGCAAGAAGTCCGTGGCCGAGAAGATCGTCTACGGCGCGATGGACGTCATCGGCGAAAAGAATCCGGATGCCGTCGAGCTGGTGCAGAAGGCGCTGGACAACGTCGCCCCGTCGGTCGAGGTGAAGTCGCGTCGCGTCGGCGGTGCCACCTACCAGGTGCCGGTCGAAGTGCGCGCCTCGCGCAAGATGGCGCTGGCCATGCGCTGGCTGATCGAGTCGGCGCGCAAGCGCGGCGAGAACAGCATGCCGCGCAAGCTGGCCGCCGAACTGCTGGATGCCTCCGAGAACCGTGGCGGCGCCATCAAGAAGCGTGAAGAAACCCACCGCATGGCGGAAGCGAACAAGGCGTTCGCGCACTACCGCTGGTGAGTTTGACGGCCTTGTGAGACAGGCCCGGTGACGCCCGAGGGCGTCACTTCGCGGCGACAGAATCGCCGCGTCAACCCGAAGGCCGCCGCAAGGCGGCATTCGGCCATTCCGAAATCCGAAAATTGAGAGGCTCCCCGTGGCCCGCACCACTCCCATCGAGCGTTACCGCAACTTCGGCATCATGGCCCACATCGATGCCGGCAAGACCACCACGTCCGAGCGCATCCTGTTCTACACCGGCAAGAGCCACAAGCTGGGTGAGGTGCACGATGGCGCCGCCACCATGGACTGGATGGAGCAGGAGCAGGAGCGTGGCATCACGATCCAGTCCGCTGCCACCACCGCGTTCTGGAAGGGCATGGACAAGTCGATGCCGGAGCATCGCTTCAACATCATCGACACCCCCGGGCACGTCGACTTCACCATCGAAGTGGAGCGCTCGCTGCGCGTGCTCGACGGCGCGGTGTTCGTGCTGTGCGCCGTCGGCGGCGTGCAGCCGCAGTCGGAGACCGTGTGGCGCCAGGCCAACAAGTACCACGTGCCGCGCATCGCGTTCGTCAACAAGATGGACCGCACCGGCGCCAACTTCTTCAAGGTCCGTGACCAGCTGAAGGCCAAGCTGGGCGCCGTGCCGGTGCCGATGCAGGTGCCGATCGGCGCCGAGGAAGGCTTCAAGGGCGTCGTCGACCTGCTGAAGATGAAGGCCATCCACTGGGATGAAGCCTCGCAAGGCATGAAGTTCGAATACGGCGACATTCCGGCCGATCTGGTGGAAACGGCTGAAGAAGCCCGCACCTTCATGATCGAGACTGCGGCCGAAGCCAACGAAGAGCTGATGGAAAAGTACCTGGGCGGCGAAGAGCTGGCCGAGGCTGAAATCATCGAGGCGCTGCGTGTCCGTACCCTGGCCACCGAGATCGTGCCGATGTTCTGCGGCTCGGCGTTCAAGAACAAGGGCGTGCAGGCCATGCTCGACGGCGTGATCCAGTTGCTGCCGTCGCCGGTGGACGTGCCGGACGTGAAGGGCACGGACGTCGACGACGACACCATCGAGATGACCCGCAAGTCGGACGACAAGGCCCCGTTCTCGTCGCTGGCGTTCAAGATCATCACCGACCCGTTCGTCGGCGCGCTGACCTTCTTCCGCGTCTATTCCGGCGTGCTGAACGGTGGCGACACCGTGCTGAACTCGGTGAAGAACAAGAAGGAGCGCATCGGCCGCATCCTGCAGATGCACTCGAACAACCGCGAGGAAATCAAGGAAGTCCTGGCCGGTGACATCGCTGCTGCCGTGGGCCTGAAGGACACCACCACCGGTGACACGCTGTGCTCGATCGATTCGCCGATCGTGCTCGAGCGCATGACCTTCCCGGAGCCGGTGATCTCGATGGCGGTCGAGCCGAAGACCAAGTCGGACCAGGAAAAGATGGGCCTGGCGCTGGGCCGTCTGGCCCAGGAAGACCCGTCGTTCCGCGTCAAGACCGACGAGGAATCCGGCCAGACCATCATCTCCGGCATGGGCGAGCTGCACCTGGACATCATCGTCGACCGCCTCAAGCGCGAGTTCAACGTCGAGGCCAACGTCGGCAAGCCGCAGGTCGCTTACCGCGAAACCATCCAGGCCGCTGACGTCAAGTCGGACTACAAGCATGCCAAGCAGTCCGGCGGCAAGGGCCAGTACGGCCACGTCGTGATCGAGCTGTCGCCGATCACCGCCGAGGACCGTGCCGATCCGAAGATCGCTCCGCTGATCAAGGACGATTTCCTGTTCCTGAACGAAATCACCGGTGGCGTGATCCCGAAGGAATTCATTCCTTCCGTGGAGAAGGGCCTGCGCGAAACCATCACCAGCGGCCCGCTGGCCGGCTTCCCGGTGGTGGACGTTAAGGTCAAGCTGGTGTTCGGCTCGTACCACGACGTCGACTCGTCGGAAATGGCGTTCAAGCTCGCCTCGTCGATGGCGTTCAAGCAGGGCTTCGCCAAGGCCAAGCCGGTGCTGCTGGAGCCGATCATGAAGGTCGAGATCGTCACCCCGGAGGACTACCAGGGCGACGTGATGGGCGACGTGAGCCGCCGCCGTGGCGTGCTGCAGGGTTCGGGCACCACCGGTGACGGCTCGGCCAGCATCATCAATGCGATGATCCCGCTGGGCGAAATGTTCGGTTACGCTACCGCGCTGCGTTCGCAGACCCAGGGTCGCGCGACCTTCACGATGGAATTCGACCACTACGAGCCGGCGCCGAGCAACATCGCCGAAACCGTCATCAAGAAGGCCTGAGTGCCGTGAACGGGTGACCGGGCCCCGTGATCCGAAAGGAGCACGGGGTTCGCCCCACCAGTCACACATAACCAATCACGAATCACGGAGCAAACAACCATGTCCAAGGGCAAGTTCGAACGCACCAAGCCGCACGTCAACGTCGGCACCATCGGTCACGTCGACCACGGCAAGACCACGCTGACCGCCGCGCTGACCAAGATCGGCGCCGAGCGCTTCGGTGGCGAGTTCAAGGACTACTCCTCGATCGACGCCGCGCCGGAAGAAAAGGCACGTGGCATCACGATCTCGACCGCGCACGTCGAGTACGAATCCGACACCCGCCACTACGCGCACGTCGACTGCCCGGGGCACGCCGACTACGTGAAGAACATGATCACCGGCGCCGCGCAGATGGACGGCGCGATCCTGGTGTGCTCGGCCGCTGACGGCCCGATGCCGCAGACCCGCGAGCACATCCTGCTGTCGCGCCAGGTCGGCGTGCCGTACATCGTCGTGTTCCTGAACAAGGCCGACATGGTGGACGACGCCGAGCTGCTCGAGCTGGTCGAGATGGAAGTGCGCGAGCTGCTGAGCAAGTATGACTTCCCGGGCGACGACACCCCGATCATCTCGGGCTCGGCCCGCCTGGCGCTGGAAGGCGACCAGAGCGAGATCGGCGTGCCGGCGATCCTGAAGCTGGTCGATGCGCTGGACAGCTGGATCCCGACCCCGGAGCGCGACATCGACAAGCCGTTCCTGATGCCGGTGGAAGACGTGTTCTCGATCTCGGGCCGCGGCACCGTGGTGACCGGCCGCATCGAGCGCGGCATCATCAAGGTGGGCGACGAAATCGAGATCGTCGGTATCCGTCCGACCGCCAAGACCACCGTGACCGGCGTGGAAATGTTCCGCAAGCTGCTGGACCAGGGCCAGGCGGGCGATAATGCCGGCCTGCTGCTGCGCGGCACCAAGCGTGACGAAGTGGAGCGCGGCCAGGTGCTGGCCAAGCCGGGTTCGATCACCCCGCACACGGAGTTCGACGCCGAGGTGTACGTGCTGTCGAAGGACGAAGGCGGCCGTCACACCCCGTTCTTCAAGGGCTACCGTCCGCAGTTCTACTTCCGCACCACCGACATCACCGGTGCGGTGCAGCTGCCGGAAGGCGTGGAGATGGTGATGCCGGGCGACAACGTGAAGATGGCGGTCACCCTGATCAACCCGGTGGCGATGGACGAAGGCCTGCGTTTCGCGATCCGCGAAGGCGGCCGTACCGTCGGCGCCGGCGTCGTCTCCAAGATCACCAAGTAAGCAGCCGCGCCAACCCCTGTCTGCAGGGGCGAAGTGCAGGGAAGGGCGGTCCTCGGGCCGCCCTTCCGCTTGCCGGGACTCCCGCGGGATGGCCGGCAGCTGAAGCGTCCGCTTTTGTCGAGGGGCAGGGCTTGCAATGGCCCGGAAATCCTGACAGAATGCGCGACCACTGTGGAATGCGTGCATCGCACCCGTTCCGCAACCAGCGAAATGAGGGGCAGGAAGCGCCTCGTATTCGCCAGACTAAGGACAGGTCGCGTGGATCCTCCGGTGGTTGACGGAGGGGTTTCTGCGCGTTTGTTTGTGTCTGGGGCGGGCCGGGAAACCGGGCCGCCTTAGTGTTTTGAAGGGATTCGCGCGGCAAGGGCATGCCTGCTGCCGCATTCATGGGGTCCGGTACACAAGAGGCCGGGCCCGTCGCTCTTTAGACCTACAGGAACACCGTCATGGCGGACCAAAAGATCCGGATTCGGCTGAAGGCTTTCGATCATCGTCTGATCGACCGCTCGGCCAGCGAGATCGTCGAGACGGCAAAGCGGACCGGCGCACAAGTGTGCGGCCCGATCCCGCTGCCGACCAAGATCGAGCGCTACACCATTCTCGTCTCCCCGCACGTCGACAAGGACGCGCGCGACCAGTACGAGACCCGCACGCACAAGCGCGTGCTCGACATCATTGATCCCAACGACAAGACCGTGGACGCGCTGATGAAGCTCGAACTGGCCGCTGGCGTTGACGTGCAGATCAAGTTGACCTGAGGACTACGACCATGACGAAGAAATATTCGTTGGGCTTCGTGGGCCGCAAGGCCGGCATGAGCCGCGTTTTCACCGAGGACGGCCAGTCCATTCCGGTGACCCTGATCGAAGCCACCCCGAACCGCATCGCGCAGGTCAAGACCGTCGAAACCGACGGCTACAGCGCCGTGCAGGTGACCGTCGGCGCCCGCCGCGCCGCCCTGGTGAACAAGCCGGAAGCCGGCCATTTCGCCAAGGCCAAGGTCGAGGCCGGTCGTGGCCTGTGGGAATTCCGTGTCGAGGACACCAAGGTCGGCGATTTCGCCGTCGGTGGTGAAATCAAGGCGGACATCTTCGAGGTCGGCCAGAAGGTCGACGTCCAGGGCGTCACCAAGGGCAAGGGCTTCCAGGGCACCATCAAGCGCCACAACTTTCGCATGGGCGACGCCACCCACGGTAACTCGCTGTCGCATCGCGCGCCGGGTTCGCTGGGCCAGCGCCAGACCCCGGGTCGCGTTTTCCCGGGCAAGAAGATGTCCGGCCACATGGGTTCGGTGCAGCAGAGCACGCAGAATCTGGAAGTGGTCAAGGTGGACGTCGAGCGTGGTCTGATCGCCATTCGCGGCGCCGTTCCCGGTGCTGCCGGCGGTGACGTGATCGTGCGTCCGGCGAGCAAGGCATAAGGAGAGATGACGATGGAACTCGTTATCACGGGTAGCAACAACAAGGTGTCGGTCTCCGAAGCCGTGTTCGGTCGCGAATTCAGCGAGGATCTGGTCCACCAGGTCGTCGTCGCCTACCGCAACGCCGCTCGCGCCGGTACCAAGGCACAGAAGACGCGTTCGGAAGTCGCCGGCACCACCAAGAAGTCGAAGAAGCAGAAGGGTGGTGGCGCTCGCCACGGTGCCCTGACCGCTCCGATCTTCGTCGGCGGTGGCGTGACCTTCGCAGCCAAGCCGCGCAGCTTCGAGCAGAAGGTCAACCGCAAGCAGTACCGTGCGGCCATCTGCGCGATCCTGTCCGAGCTGAACCGCCAGGGCCGCATCAAGGTCGTCGAGTCGTTCGACGTCGAGGCGGTCAAGACCAAGGCGCTGATCGAGAAGCTGGCCGGTCTGGAAGTGGGCAAGCGCCCGCTGATCGTGACCGAGGACGCCTCCGAGTCGCTGTACCTGTCGGCCCGCAACCTGCCCTACGTGCAGGTGCGTGACGTGCAGGGCATGGACCCGGTCGCCCTGGTCGGTGCCGACACGGTCGTCATCACCGCTGACGCGGTCAAGAAGGTCGAGGAGTGGCTGGCATGAGCAGCAACGAAAAAATCTTCAGCGTGCTGCGCGCTCCGCGAGTCTCCGAGAAGACCGCGCGCCTGCAGGAACTCTCCAACCAGTACGTCTTCGAAGTCTCGAACGAAGCCACCAAGGCCGATGTGAAGGCCGCGGTCGAGCAGCTGTTCGACGTCAAGGTCGAGGCCGTCAACGTGGTCAACGTCAAGGGCAAGAGCAAGTCCTTCCGTAACCGCGCTGGCCGTCGCGGCGATTGGCGCAAGGCGTACGTGCGTCTGGCCGATGGCCAGTCCATCGATGTAACGGCCAAGGCCTGAGGTACATCCCATGCCATTGATGAAATTCAAGCCCACCTCCGCAGGCCGTCGTTCGGCCGTGCGCGTGGTCACGCCCGATCTGCACAAGGGCGCACCGCACGCAGCGTTGCTGGAGCCGCAGAGCAAGTCCGGTGGTCGCAACCACCACGGTCGCATCACCACCCGTCACGTTGGTGGTGGCCACAAGCAGCACTACCGCATCATCGACTTCAAGCGCAACAAGGAAGGCATTCCGGCGCGCGTGGAACGCATCGAATACGATCCGAACCGCACCGCCCACATCGCCCTGCTGTGCTACGTCGACGGCGAGCGCCGCTACATCATCGCCCCCAAGGGCCTGAAGGCCGGTGACCAGGTCATCTCGGGCGCGCATGCCCCGATCAAGACCGGCAACACCCTGCCGCTGCGCAACATCCCGGTCGGCACCACCATCCACGGCATCGAGCTGAAGCCGGGCAAGGGCGCCCAGATCGCCCGTGCCGCGGGTGCTTCGGTGCAGCTGGTGGCCCGCGAAGGCATCTACGCCACCCTGCGCCTGCGCTCGGGTGAAATGCGCAAGGTGCCGGTCGAGTGCCGCGCCACCGTCGGCGAAGTCGGCAACGACGAGCACAACCTGGAGAAGCTGGGCAAGGCCGGCGCCAAGCGTTGGCGCGGTGTCCGCCCGACCGTCCGCGGTGCTGCCATGAACCCGGTGGATCACCCGCACGGCGGTGGTGAGGCCAAGGCCGGCCAGGGCAACCCGCATCCGGTCACCCCGTGGGGCGTGCCGACCAAGGGTTACAAGACGCGCCATAACAAGCGCACTCAGCAGTTCATCGTCCGCGATCGTAGGGGCTAATCGACCATGGCACGTTCACTCAAGAAGGGCCCGTTCGTCGATCACCACCTCGTCAAGAAGGTGGAGGCCGCCGCGGGCAGCAAAAGGCCGATCAAGACCTGGTCGCGCCGTTCGATGATCCTGCCTGAAATGGTTGGATTCACCATTGCCGTGCACAACGGCAAGAACCACATCCCGGTTCTCGTCAACGAGAACATGGTTGGCCACAAGCTCGGCGAATTCGCCATCACCCGGACCTTCAAGGGTCACGGTGCTGACAAGAAGTCGGGCAAGTAAGGAGAGATGACGATGGAAGCGAAAGCAATCCTGCGCACCGCGCGCATCTCCCCGCAGAAGGCCCGTCTGGTCGCCGACCAGGTGCGCGGCCTTCCGGCCGAGCGTGCGGTCAACCTGCTGAAGTTCTCGGACAAGAAGGCCGCCGCCCTGATCAAGAAGGTCGTGGAATCGGCGATCGCCAATGCCGAGAACAACCAGGGCGCCGACGTCGACGAGCTGAAGGTCAAGACCATCATGGTCGACGAAGGTCCGACGCTGAAGCGCTTCATGGCCCGTGCCAAGGGCCGCGGCACGCGCATTCTCAAGCGCACCAGCCACATCACCGTGGTCGTGGGCGAGGGCAAATAACGATGGGTCACAAAGTACATCCGATTGGTATCCGCCTCGGTGTTTCCAAGGACTGGAACTCCAAGTGGTACGCCAACAAGAGCGAGTTCGCCGGCTACCTGGCGGCCGACCTCAAGGTCCGCGAGATGCTTCGCAAGAAGCTGGCTCAGGCGGGTATCTCCAAGATCCTGATCGAGCGTCCGGCCAAGACCGCGCGCGTGACGATCCACACCGCCCGCCCGGGCGTGGTGATCGGCAAGCGTGGTGAGGACATCGAGAAGCTGCGCAAGGAAGTGAGCGAGATGATGGGCGTCCCGGCGCACATCAACGTCACCGAAGTGCGCAAGCCGGAGCTGGACGCGCAGCTGGTTGCCGAATCGATCGCGCAGCAGCTGGAGCGCCGCATCATGTTCCGCCGCGCGATGAAGCGCTCGGTCGGCAACGCGATGCGCCTGGGCGCGCTGGGCATCAAGGTTAACGTCGCTGGCCGCTTGAACGGCGCTGAAATCGCCCGTTCGGAGTGGTACCGCGAAGGCCGCGTGCCGCTGCACACCCTGCGTGCCGACATCGACTACGGTTTCGCTGAGGCCAGCACCACCTACGGCATCATCGGCATCAAGGTCTGGATCTACAAGGGCGAGGTCTTTGATTTCTCCCAGGTTGGCCAGGAAAAGCAGGACGACAGCCCGCGCAACGATCGCAATGATCGTGGCGACCGTGGTGACCGTCCGTCGCGCCCGGCTCGTGAAGCGAGGTAACGGCAATGTTGCAACCCAAGCGAACCAAGTACCGCAAGATGTTCAAGGGCCGCAACGACGGCCTGAGTTGGAGCGCCAATGCCGTCAGCTTCGGTGAGTACGGCCTGAAGGCAACCGCCCACGGTCAGCTGACCGCGCGCCAGATCGAAGCGGCTCGCCGCTCGATCAGCCGCTACGTCAAGCGCGGTGGCAAGATGTGGATCCGCGTGTTCCCCGACAAGCCCATCACCAAGAAGCCCATCGAAGTCCGAATGGGTGCCGGTAAGGGTGGCGTGGAATACTGGGTCGCCCAGATCCAGCCCGGTCGCATGATCTATGAAATCGAGGGTGTCTCCGAGGAAGTGGCGCGCGAGGCGTTCCGTCTTGCTTCGGCCAAGCTCTCGGTCACCACCACTTTCGTGACCCGGACGGTGCGCTGATGGACATCAAACAACTCCGCGAAAAGTCGGCTGACGAACTCAAGGCCCACCTGGGCGACCTGCGCAAGGAGCAGTTCTCGCTCCGCATGCAGGCCGCCACCGGCCAGCTGCCGAAGACCCATGAAACCCGCCGGGTGCGCCGCGAGATTGCTCGCGTCAAGTACCTGATCGGCAGCACGAAGTAAGGATGGCTGCGATGAGCGAAAATACCGAAAAGACGCTGCGCACGGTCGTTGGCCGTGTCGTCAGCAACAAGATGGACAAGACGGTCACCGTGTTGGTGGAGCGCCAGGTCAAGCACGCCCTGTACGGCAAGTACATCAAGCGCTCGACCAAGCTGCACGCACACGACGCCGACAATGCCTGCAACGAAGGCGATGTCGTGCGCGTGACCGAGATTGCTCCGATGTCCAAGACCAAGAACTGGCGGGTGGTGGAAGTCGTCACCCGTGCGGCCGAATAAGGAGATCTGAATCATGATCCAGATGCAGAGCTACCTTGACGCCGCGGACAACTCCGGTGCCAAGGAACTGATGTGCATCAAGGTGCTGGGTGGTTCCAAGCGCCGTTACGCGCACATCGGTGACATCATCAAGGTCACCGTGAAGGACGCGATCCCGCGCGGCAAGGTCAAGAAGGGTGAAGTGTATGACGCCGTAGTGGTGCGTACCCGCAAGGGTGTGCGCCGCGCCGACGGCTCGCTGATCCGTTTCGACGGCAACGCCGCGGTCCTGCTCAACAACAAGCAAGAGCCGATCGGCACCCGTATCTTCGGGCCGGTGACCCGTGAACTTCGTTCCGAGAAGTTCATGAAGATCGTCTCGCTCGCTCCCGAAGTGCTGTGAGCGACTAGGAGATAATCATGGCTAACCGTATCAAGAAGGGCGACCAGGTCGTCGTCAACACCGGCAAGGACAAGGGCAAGCAGGGCGAAGTCGTCCGCGTCGACGGCGACCGCGTGGTCGTCGCCAACGTGAACATCGTCAAGCGGCACACCAAGCCGAACCCGCAGGCGGGTGTCGCCGGCGGCGTGGTCGAGCGTGAAGCTTCGATCCATATCTCCAACGTCAATGTCCTCAACCCGGCTTCGGGCAAGGGCGAGCGCGTTGGCTTCAAGGTGCTGGAGGATGGACGCAAACTGCGTGTGTTCCGCTCCAGCGGTGAGGCGATTGACGCCTGAGGAATGAGCTGATGACTTCCCGTCTCGAAAAAATCTACAAGGAAGAAGTGGTGCCGGCGCTGATGAAGCAGTTCGGCTACACCAATCCGATGGAAGTGCCGAAGCTGGTCAAGGTCACCTTGAACATGGGCGTCGGCGAAGCCGCGACCAACAAGAAGGTGCTGGAGAACGCCGTCGCCGACATGGCCAAGATCACCGGCCAGAAGCCGGTGGTCACCAAGTCGCGCGTCTCGGTGGCTTCGTTCAAGATCCGCGATGGCTGGCCGATCGGTTGCAAGGTCACCCTGCGCCGCAACACCATGTTCGAGTTCCTCGACCGCCTGATCAACATCTCGCTGCCGCGCGTGCGTGACTTCCGCGGCGTGTCGGGGCGTTCGTTCGACGGCCGCGGCAACTACAACATGGGTGTGAAGGAACAGATCATCTTCCCGGAAATCGACTTCGACGCCGTCGATGCGATCCGCGGCATGGATATCGCCATCACCACCACCGCCAAGACCGATGCGGAAGCGAAGGCGCTGCTGGCAGCGTTCAAGTTCCCGTTCCGTAACTGATCCGTCGAGGAAACCGAAATGGCAAAGACCTCCATGGTCAACCGCGACATCAAGCGGGCGAAGCTGGCCAAGAAGTACGCCGACAAGCGTGCGGCTCTGAAGAAGATCGTGTCCTCGCAGGACGCGAGCTACGAGGAGAAGATCGAGGCCGCGACCAAGCTGTCCAAGCTGCCGCGCGATTCGTCGCCGAGCCGCCAGCGCAACCGCTGCGAACTGTCGGGCCGCCCGCGTGGCGTGTACCGCAAGTTCGGCCTGGGCCGCAACAAGCTGCGCGAGGCCACCATGCGTGGCGACGTGCCGGGCCTGCGCAAGGCCAGCTGGTAAGACCTTTCGCGGCGGGCCTTTCGGGCCTGCCGCGGAGCGCCGCCGGGGCAACCCGGCGGCAATTCAGGAAGTCCGACGCAAGTCGGACTTTTTGTCGTATACTCCCGCGTCTTGCCTGCCCGAAAGGGTGGGTGACGCTGGCAAAGGGCCCCGGCCCCTCCCGGGAAAACACGAGATTTTCGCGAAAGCGGATATCGGTGCACTCAAAGGTATTTACATGAGCATGACTGATCCCATCGCCGACCTGTTGGTCCGCATCAAGAATGCGGCCGCGGTTGGCAAGCCGACGGTGAAGGCGCCGTCCTCCAAGATCAAGGTTGCGATCGCCCAGGTCCTGAAGGACGAGGGCTACATCGCCGACCTGCGCGTGAACAAGCTGGAAAACAACAAGGCCGAGCTGGAAATCGTCCTGAAGTACTTCGAGGGCAAGCCGGTCATCGCGACCCTGAAGCGCTTCTCGCGTTCGGGCCTGCGCCAGTACCGCGGCAAGAGCGAGCTGCCGAAGGTCCTCAACGGCCTGGGCATCGCCATCATTTCCACCTCCAAGGGCATCATGACCGATGCGCAGGCGCGCCAGCAGGGCGTCGGCGGTGAAGTCCTGTGCTTCGTGGCCTAAGCGAGAAGGAGTAGACCATGTCCCGCGTAGCCAAGAAGCCGATCAACCTGCCCAAGGGCGTTGAACTGAACATCCAGCCGGAATCCGTCAGCGTGAAGGGCCCGAAGGGCACCCTGTCGCTGGCCAAGGCCGCCGGCGTTGAAATCACCCTCGACAACGGCGTCGCCACGCTGAACCCGAAGGACATCTCCTTCGATGCGTTGACCGGCACCGTCCGCGCGATCCTGGCCAACATGGTCAAGGGCGTGTCCGAAGGCTTCGAGAAGAAGCTGGAGCTGGTCGGCGTGGGTTACCGCGCCGCCATGCAGGGCAAGGACCTGAACCTGTCGCTGGGTTTCTCGCATCCCATCGTGTTCGTGGCGCCGGAAGGCATCACCCTGTCGACCCCGACGCAGACGGAAATCGTCGTGCAGGGCGCCGACAAGCAGGTGGTCGGCGAAGTCGCCGCCAAGATCCGCGGTTACCGTCCGCCGGAGCCCTACAAGGGCAAGGGTGTGAAGTACGCCGGTGAGAACATCATTCGCAAGGAAGCCAAGAAGGCCTAATTCCTAGGTCTTCAGCTTTCGAGGATAAAGAACATGAACAAGAACATCGCTCGCCTGCGCCGCGCCAAGTCGACCCGTTCGCACATCCGTACCCTGGGCGTGCCGCGCCTGTCGGTGCTGCGTACCGGCCAGCACCTGTACGCGCAGGTCTTCACCGCCGACGGCTCCAAGGTGCTGGCTTCGGCCAACACCGCCCAGGCCGACGTCAAGGAAGGCCTGAAGAACGGCAAGAACTGCGACGCCGCGACCAAGGTCGGCAAGATCATCGCCGAGCGCGCCAAGGCTGCCGGTATCGAGAAGGTCGCCTTCGACCGCTCGGGCTACCGCTACCACGGCCGCATCAAGGCGCTGGCCGACGCTGCCCGCGAAGGCGGCCTGCAGTTCTAAGCAACATGGGCAAGGAGCTTCGCGGCTCCTTGCCAGCCTGCCGGCACGGGTAGTGCCGGGCGCCGGCGGTTCTTCTGCAACCGCCGGCGGTCCAACGTTCCATTCCACAACCATAAGCGGCCCCGAGCCGTACATACCCAATCAATCAAGGAATCAACATGGCAGAAGAACGTCAGTCGCGGGGTCGCGATCGCGACCGCAACCGCGAAGAGAAAGTCGACGACGGCATGATCGAGAAGCTGGTCGCCGTCAACCGCGTCAGCAAGACTGTCAAGGGCGGCCGCCAGTTCACCTTCACCGCGCTGACCGTGGTCGGCGACGGCGAGGGCAAGGTCGGCTTCGGCTACGGCAAGGCGCGCGAAGTGCCGGTCGCCATCCAGAAGTCGATGGAGCAGGCGCGCAAGAACCTGGTCAACGTCGACCTGCACAACGGCACCTTGTGGCACACCGTCAAGGACGGCCACGGCGCGGCTCGCGTGTTCATGCAGCCGGCCTCGGAAGGTACCGGCGTGATCGCCGGCGGCGCCATGCGCGCCGTGCTGGAAGCGGTGGGCGTGAAGGACGTGCTGGCCAAGGCCACCGGTTCGCGCAACCCGATCAACCTGGTGCGCGCCACGGTCAAGGGTCTGGCAGGCATGCAGTCGCCGGCCCGCATCGCGGCCAAGCGCGGCAAGAAGGTGGAGGAACTCAACCATGGCTAATGAGTCCAACAAGACCGTCAAGGTGCGCCTGGTGCGCGGCCTGCGTGGAACCCAGTCGCGTCACCGCCTGTCGGTGCGTGCGCTGGGCCTGAACAAGCTCAACGATGTGCGTGAACTGAAGGACAGCCCGCAGGTGCGCGGCCTGATCAACCAGGTTCAGTACCTCGTCCAGGTTGAGGAGTAATCGACCATGACTCTGCGTCTCAATGAACTGAGCCCGGCACCGGGCGCCCGCACCGAGCGTACCCGCGTCGGTCGCGGCATCGGCTCGGGCCTGGGCAAGACCGCCGGCCGCGGCCACAAGGGTTCGTTCGCCCGCAAGGGCGGCGGCAAGATCAAGGCCGGCTTCGAAGGCGGCCAGACCCCGATGCAGCGCCGCCTGCCGAAGATCGGCTTCCATTCCAAGATGGCCAAGGACACCGCCGAAGTGCTGTCCTACCACCTGGATCGCCTGGAAGCCGGCGAGATCGATTTCGCCGCGCTGCGCGCCGCGAAGCTGGTCCCGTCCACCGCCAAGAAGGCCAAGATCGTCCTCAAGGGCGAGCTGACCAAGGCATTCACCCTGAAGGGTGTGGCGGCCACCGCCGGCGCCAAGGCCGCGATCGAAGCTGCCGGCGGCAGCGTGCAGGAGTAACTGGAACATGGCGCAAGCTGGCATCGGAAACCTCGCGGGCGGAATGGGCAAGTTCACGGAACTTCGCCAGCGTCTTCTGTTCGTCGTCGGGGCATTGCTCGTCTACCGCATCGGCTGCTACGTGCCGGTGCCGGGCGTCAATCCCGATGCCATGCTTTCGCTGATGAAGGCGCAGGGCGGCGGTATCGTGGACATGTTCAACATGTTCTCGGGCGGCGCCCTGCACCGTTTCAGCATCTTCGCGTTGAACGTGATGCCGTACATCTCGGCGTCGATCGTGATGCAGCTGGCCGTGCACGTGTTCCCGGCATTGAAGGCGATGCAGAAGGAAGGCGAGTCGGGCCGCCGCAAGGTCACCCAGTATTCGCGCATCGGCGCGGTGCTGCTGGCCGTGGTGCAGGGCGGCAGCATCGCGCTGGCGCTGCAGAACCAGGTGTCGCCGGGCGGCGCCCCGGTCGTCTACGCGCCGGGCCTCGGCTTCGTGTTGACCGCCGTGGTCGCGCTGACCGCCGGCACCATGTTCCTGATGTGGCTGGGCGAGCAGGTCACCGAGCGCGGCATCGGCAACGGTGTTTCGCTGATCATCTTCGCCGGCATCGTCGCCGGCCTGCCGGCGGCGGTCATCCACACGCTGGAGGCCTACAGCAACGGCAACATGAGCTTCATCTCGCTGCTGATCATCCTGGTCGTGGTGCTGGGCTTCACCTGGTTCGTGGTGTTCGTCGAGAGCGGGCAACGCCGCATCACGGTGAACTACGCGCGCCGCCAAGGCGGCCGCAACGCCTACATGAACCAGGCTTCGTTTCTGCCGCTGAAGCTCAATATGTCCGGCGTGATTCCGGCGATCTTCGCCTCCAGCATCCTCGCCTTCCCGGCGACGCTGGCGCAGTGGTCGGGCCAGGCCACCTCGGCGACCTGGCTGCAGAAGGCGTCCAACGCGCTGGGCCCGGGCGAGCCGCTGCACATGATCGTGTTCGCCGCGCTGATCATCGGCTTCTCGTTCTTCTACACCGCGCTGGTGTTCAACTCGCAGGAAACCGCCGACAACCTGAAGAAGTCCGGTGCGCTGATCCCCGGCATCCGCCCGGGCAAGGCCACCGCCGACTACGTCGACGCCGTGCTGACCCGCCTGACCGCGGCCGGCGCGCTGTACGTGGTGATCGTCTGCCTGCTGCCCGAGATCATGCGCACCGAGCTCAACGCCTCGTTCTACTTCGGCGGCACCTCGCTGCTGATCGTGGTGGTGGTGGTGATGGATTTCATCGCCCAGGTCCAGTCGCACCTGATGTCGCACCAGTACGAGAGCCTGCTGAAGAAGGCGAACCTGAAGGGCGGCAACCGCGGCGGTTTTGCGCGGGGCTGATTCCCGGTTATACTTCTCTGCTTCATGGCGTGAAGCCCGCCGCACCGGTTCCCGGGGCGGGCTTCCAAAAACGGAAGGGCGGCCCCCGCAGCGGTCTCGGGTGGGGGTGCGATGTGGTAGTTCCGCGCGGGAGTAGCGCGGACGGCGTGGGGAAGATTCCTCGCCAGGCACATCCGGCGCCGGAGCATGGGCACACTCCCCATGCCGGGTCCATGGAACTTCGTGTTCCACGGACCTACAGATGAACCGAGGCCTTGCTAGAATCACCAGTCCACTTTTTTGATCCATCCTGCCGGAACGGCGCGCCATGCGGTGCGCATTCGGCCATCACTCAGCTGGAGAACCGCGTCATGGCGCGTATTGCAGGCGTCAACCTGCCAGCCCAGAAGCACGTCTGGGTCGGGTTGCAAAGCATTTACGGCATCGGCCGTACCCGTTCGAAGAAGGTCTGCGAAGACGCAGGCGTGGCTTCGACCACCAAGATCCGCGATCTGTCGGAGCCGGAAATCGACCGTCTGCGTGCCGAGATCGGCAAGTACATCGTCGAAGGCGACCTGCGTCGCGAAGTCGGCATCGCCATCAAGCGCCTGATGGACCTGGGTTGCTACCGCGGCCTGCGCCACCGTCGCGGCCTGCCGCTGCGTGGCCAGCGCACCAAGACCAATGCACGTACCCGCAAGGGCCCGCGCAAGGCTCTGAAGAAGTAAGGGACCCTAGAAAATGGCCAAGCCCGCTGCTACCAAGACCAAGAAGAAGATCAAGCGCGTCATCACCGACGGCGTCGCCCACGTCCACGCTTCGTTCAACAACACCATCGTGACCATCACCGACCGTCAGGGCAATGCACTGTCCTGGGCGACCTCCGGTGGTGCCGGCTTCCGCGGTTCGCGCAAGTCCACCCCGTTCGCCGCGCAGGTCGCCGCCGAAAAGGCCGGCAAGGCTGCGCTGGACTACGGCGTGAAGTCGCTGGAAGTCCGCATCAAGGGCCCGGGTCCGGGCCGTGAGTCGGCCGTGCGTTCGCTGAACAACGTCGGCTACAAGATCACCAACATCATCGACGTGACGCCCATCCCGCACAACGGGTGCCGTCCGCCGAAGAAGCGTCGCGTCTAAAGGAGCGATAAGAAATGGCTCGTTATATCGGTCCTACCTGCAAGCTCGCCCGTCGCGAAGGCGCCGACCTGTCGCTGAAGTCGCCGGCCCGTGCGCTGGACTCCAAGTGCAAACTGGAGCAGAAGCCCGGCCAGCATGGCGCCACCGCCCGCAAGGGCAAGCTGTCCGACTACGCCACCCAGCTGCGCGAGAAGCAGAAGGTCAAGCGCATCTACGGCCTGCTGGAGCGCCAGTTCCGCAACTACTACAAGAAGGCCTCGACCAAGAAGGGCAACACCGGCGAGAACCTGCTGCAGCTGCTGGAAACCCGCCTGGACAACGTCGTCTACCGCATGGGCTTCGCCGTGACCCGCCCGGCCGCGCGCCAGCTGGTCTCGCACCGTGGCGTCACGGTCAACGGCAAGTCGGTCAACCTGGCCTCGTACCAGGTCAAGGCCGGCGATGCGATCGCCCTGTCCGAAAAGGCCCAGAAGCAGCTGCGCGTGCAGGAAGCCCTGACCGTGGCCGAACAGCACGATCTCAGCCCGTCGTGGGTCGAAGTCGATTCGAAGAAGTTCAGCGGCATCTTCAAGGCCGTGCCGGATCGCGCCGACCTGCCGGCGGACATCAACGAAGCGCTGATCGTCGAGCTGTACTCGAAGTAATTCACATCGGAGAACTCCCGGCGACGGCCGGGAGTTCACTAGGAGAACCCGCCACATGACGGTTACCGCAAACCAGGTTCTGCGTCCTCGCGGCCCGCAGATCGAACGCCTTACCGACACCCGCGCCAAGGTCGTGATCGAACCCTTGGAGCGGGGTTACGGGCATACGCTGGGCAACGCCCTGCGTCGCGTGCTGCTGTCGTCCATCCCGGGCTTCGCCATCACCGAAGTCGAGATCGATGGCGTGCTGCACGAGTACACCACGCTGGAAGGCCTGCAGGAGGACGTGCTGGAAGTCCTGCTCAACCTGAAGGACGTGGCCATTCGCATGCATTCCGGCGAGAGCGCCACCGTGTCCCTGTCCAAGCAGGGCCCGGGCGTCGTCACCGCGGCCGACATCAAGGTCGACCACAACGTCGAAGTGGTCAATCCCGATCAGGTGATCTGCAACCTGACCAAGGATACGTCGATCAACATGCGCCTGAAGGTCGAGCGCGGCTTCGGCTACCAGCCGGCGGCCTCGCGCCGTCGCCCGGACGAAGAGTCGCGCGCCATCGGCCGCCTGGTGCTGGACGCCTCGTTCTCGCCGGTGCGCCGCGTCGCCTACGCGGTGGAAGCCGCGCGCGTCGAGCAGCGTACCGACCTGGACAAGCTGGTCATCGACATCGAGACCAACGGCACCATCGACGCCGAGGAAGCCGTGCGCACCGCCGCCGACATCCTCAGCGACCAGCTGTCGGTGTTCGGCGACTTCACCCACCGTGACCGCGGTGCGGCCAAGCCGGCCAACACCGGCGTCGACCCGGTGCTGCTGCGCCCGATCGACGACCTGGAGCTGACCGTGCGTTCGGCCAACTGCCTGAAGGCCGAGAGCATCTACTACATCGGCGATCTGATCCAGAAGACCGAAGTGGAGCTGCTCAAGACCCCGAACCTGGGCAAGAAGTCGCTCACCGAGATCAAGGAAGTGCTGGCCCAGCGTGGCCTGTCGCTTGGCATGAAGCTGGAGAACTGGCCGCCGGCCGGTGTTGCAGCCCACGGCATGCTCGGCTGACAGCCGCTTCCCTGCAGTACCGCGCAAGGCTCCACCGGCAACGGTGGAGCCTTCGCAACGAAGCCTTGAGGGCTTCGCCGCCACGACGAACCGCAGGTTCGCGGGCAGGTCGTTCAGGACGAGCGGCCAAGGACCAACCGCAGTCCGCAGACAACGCCGGGATGGCGACAGCGACGTACAACGACCCACCATTCACTGACCAAGGAACACACCCATGCGCCACCAGAAGTCGGGCCGCAAGTTCAACCGCACCAGCGCCCACCGCGAAGCGATGTTCAAGAACATGGCCGCCTCGCTGTTCAAGCACGAGCTGATCAAGACCACCCTGCCCAAGGCCAAGGAACTGCGCCGCGTCGCCGAGCCGCTGATCACCTTGGCCAAGGTCGACTCGGTCGCCAACCGCCGCCTGGCGTTCGCCCGCCTGCGCGACAAGGAAGCCGTCGGCAACCTGTTCACCATTCTCGGCCCGCGCTACGCCACCCGTCCGGGCGGCTACCTGCGCCTGCTGAAGTGCGGCTTCCGCGCCGGCGACAACGCGCCGATGGCCTACGTCGAGCTGGTCGACCGCCCGGCTGCCGTGGCCGAGGAAGTGGCCGAGTAATCGCGCCCTTCGTCCATCACGACGAATGCAACGAAAGCCCGGCCCTGGCCGGGCTTTTGCGTTCATGCATGTTTGCAATGAGCCAGGTCATGCGTGGACTTGTTGGGGCCTGCTACTCTTGCGTACTTGTCGAACCGGAATGACGCGATGAATCCCTTGCGCTGGAGTTTCCGCGCGCAGTGCCTGCTGGGTTTCCTGGTGTGTGCGGGCCTGCTGGCGTTTGCGATCTGGATGCAGTTGAAGATGGGGCTGGAGCCGTGCCCGCTGTGCATCTTCCAGCGCATCGCCTTTGCCGCGCTGGGCGTGCTGTTCCTGCTCGGCGCGCTGCACGGGCCGGCCACGCGCGGCGGGCGCGCCGCCTATGGGTTGCTGGCCTTCATCGCCGCCGCGGTGGGCATGGGCATCGCCGGGCGCCACGTCTACGTGCAGTTGCTGCCGAAGGAGCTGGGCAGCAGCTGCGGGCCGCCGCTGAGCTTCCTGAGCGAGACGATGGGGCCGTTCGAGGTGTTCCGCACCGTGCTGACCGGCACCGCCGACTGCGGCACCATCGACTGGACCTTCCTCGGCCTGAGCATGCCGATGTGGAGCCTGGTCTGGTTCGTGCTGCTCGGTGTCCTGGCGCTGTGCGCCGGCCTGCGCAAACGCAAGTCGCGCCTGTTCTGATCCCCCGTTTTTCGTACTGCAACGGTATCCCCCATGAATGCTTTCCCGTCCCCGTCTCCCGCCGCCGCCGACTGGACGCCGGAGAGTTGGCGCGGCAAGCCGGCGTTGCAGATGCCGACCTACCCGGACCTGCAGGCGCTGGAGGACGTGCTGGGGCAGTTGCGGCGGTTGCCGCCGCTGGTGACCTCGTGGGAGATCCTCGCGCTCAAGCGGCAGCTGGCCGAGGCGCAGGAGGGCGAGCGTTTCCTGCTGCAGGGTGGCGACTGCGCGGAGAACTTCGTCGATTGCGAGTCGGGCACGATCTCCAACCGGCTCAAGGTGCTGCTGCAGATGAGCCTGGTGCTGGTGCACGGGCTGCGCAAGCCGGTGATCCGCGTCGGCCGCTTCGCCGGCCAGTACGCCAAGCCGCGTTCGGCCGATACCGAGACCCGCGACGGGCAGACGCTGCCCAGCTATCGCGGCGACGTCATCAATGCGCCGGAATTCACCGCCGCCGCGCGCATGCCCGACCCGCAGCGGATGATCGTGGCGCACTCGCGTTCGGCGCTGACCATGAATTTCGTGCGTGCGCTGATCGACGGCGGCTTCGCCGACCTGCACCACCCCGAATACTGGAACCTGAGCTGGATGGGTTGCTCGCCGCTGGCCGCCGAGTACCAGAAGATGGTCGGCTCCATCGGCGATGCGGTGCGCTTCATGGAAACCCTGTCCGGCGCGCAGGTGCACAACCTCAACCGGGTCGATTTCTACACCTCGCACGAGGCCTTGCTGCTGCCCTACGAGCAGGCGTTGACCCGGCAGGTGCCACGTCAGCCGGGCTGGTTCAACCTGAGCACGCATTACCCGTGGATCGGCATGCGAACCGCCGCGCTGGACGGCGCGCACGTCGAGTACTTCCGCGGCATCCGCAACCCGGTCGCGATCAAGGTGGGGCCGTCGGTGCAGCCGGACCAGTTGCTGCGCCTGATCGACGCGCTGAACCCGGACGACGAGCCGGGCCGCTTGAGCTTCATCCACCGCATGGGCGCGGCGCAGATCGCCGACAAGCTGCCGCCGCTGCTGGATGCGGTCAAGCGCGATGGCCGCCGCGTGCTGTGGGTGTGCGACGCGATGCACGGCAATACCGAAAGCACCAGCAACGGCTACAAGACCCGCCGTTTCGACAACATCCGCCGCGAGGTAGAGCTGGCCTTCGACCTGCATGCAGCCGCCGGCACCCGGCTGGGGGGCGTGCACCTGGAATTGACCGGCGAGGACGTCACCGAATGCACCGGCGGCGCGCGCGAGTTGACCGAGCGCGATCTGGAGCGTGCCTATCGCTCCAGCGTCGACCCGCGGCTGAACTACGAGCAGTCGCTGGAAATCGCGATGGCGATCGTGCGCAAGCAGGGCGCATAGGCGCGCGTCCGGGATCGCGGGTATGGGGTTTGTGCCCCATGCATGGCTTTACCGGTGAGGCTCCATGCGGGGCAAGCCCCGCATCTACGGAAGGCCAAGCGTTCCCACGTAGGTGCCGGGCTTGCCCGGCACGGGGCTTTCGCAGCAGGGCTCCGATGCTGTCCCGAACACGGGATGCAAGCACAAGCCCTGCGTCTACGGCTTGCCGCTGGCGAACGTCGGCGGCTTGCGCGCGCGGGTGAGCTGCTCGTAGGCGTAGCCTAGTTCCAGCAGGCGCGGTTCACTCCACGCGGTGCCCATGAACAGCAGTCCCAGCGGCAGGCCGTCGGCATGGCCCATCGGCACGCTCAGGCTCGGGTAGCCGGCCACCGCGGCCGCGCCGTAGCTGCCGCCCGGGTAGTCGTCGCCCTCGCCGTGGGTGGTGCGCCAGGCCACGCCGGTGGTCGGCGCGATCAGCGCGTCCAGCTGGTCGGCGCGCAGCGCGGCGTCGATGCCTTCCGGGCCGGCCAGGCGCCGCGCGTTGTTGCGGGCGCTGATGTAGGCCGGGTCGTTCAGTTCGCCGGCGGCTTCGGCCTGTTCGAACAGTTCCTGGCCGAAGAACGGCATTTCCTGCGCGGCATGCTCGCGGTTGAAGGCGATCAGCCCGGCCAGCGTCGTCACCGGCGCCTGCCATTGCTGCAGGTGGCGCGGCAGGCCGGCCTTGAACTCGTGCAACAGCACGGTCAGTTCGTCCTGTTCCCATTGGCCTTCGGTCGGCAGCTCGGTCTCGACCACGATGGCGCCGGCCTCGCGCAGCGCCGCGACGGCCTGGGCAAGCACCGGCCCGATCTCGGGGCGTTCGGACAGCGGGCTGCGCAGCAGGCCGATGCGGGCGCCGCGCAGGGCATCGGTGCGCAGGCGTGCGCTGTAGTCGTAGACGGCGCGGCCGGGCATCGCCGCGGTGGCCGGGTCGGCTTCGTCGCGCCCGGCGATGGCGCCCAGCAGCAGCGCGGCATCGGCGACGCTGCGGGTCATCGGCCCGGCGGTGTCCTGGCTGAAGGAGATGGGGATGATGCCGTCGCGGCTGACCAGCCCGACGGTGGGCTTGAGCCCGACGATACCGTTGATCGCCGCCGGGCAGGTGATGCTGCCGTCGGTTTCGGTGCCGATGGCCACCACCGCGAAGTTGGCGGCCACCGCCACCGCGCTGCCCGCGCTGGAGCCGCAGGGGTTGCGCTCCAGTGCATACGGGTTGCGGGTCTGCCCGCCGACCGCGCTCCAGCCGGAGCTGGCCCTGGTCGAACGGAAGTTGGCCCATTCGCTGAGGTTGGTCTTGCCCAGGATCACCGCGCCGGCCTGGCGCAGGCGCTGCACGAGGAAGGCGTCGCGGCCGGGGCGGAAGCCCTTCAACGCCAGCGAGCCGGCGGTGTTGTGCATGGGCGTGGCGGCGATGTTGTCCTTGAGCAGCACCGGCATGCCGTGCAGCGGCCCGCGCACGTGGCCGGCGCGGCGTTCGGCGTCGCGCTGGGCGGCCTCGCGGCGCGCGGCGGGGTTGAGTTCGGTCACCGCGCGCAGGGTGGGGCCGCTGCGATCCAGCTCGGCGATGCGGCGCAGGTAGGCATCGGTGAGGGTGACGCTGTCCAGTTCGCCGGCGGCCATGCGCGCCTGCAGTCCGGCGATGTCGGCTTCCTGATAGGGGAAGGGTACTTCGGCCGATTGCGTGGCGGAGCGCTGGCAGGCGCAGCACAGGGCCAGCGCCAGTAGCAGCAGGGGGCGGGGACGTATCGGGAAGGGGCGCATCCGCGCAGGCTATTGCCCCGTGGCGCCCTTGGCAACGGCGTCAGGCGTTGCGCGGCGGGCGGCGCTTGCCGATGTCGCGGGCCAGCACCCAGACCACCAGCACGTTGACCGCCAGCAGCAGCCACGAGGCCCAGCCGGGGTGCCTGGCGATGGCATAGACGTCCAGCGGCAGGTACAGCGCGGCGGAGATGCAGCCCAGCCACGAGGCCCAGGCCTTGGCGCGCCACAGGCCCCAGGCTTCCACCGCGCGCAGCAGGCCGTAGGCGACCAGCGCGATGACGCCGACGTGCACGGTGTCCGGCGTGATCAGGTCCAGCAGGTTGGAGAACGAGCCGTGCTCGGGGTCCGCGCCGACGCGGCGGACCAGCGTGTTGACGATGTTGCGCAACGGCGCGGGCCCGGAGATCTCCAGGCCCGCGGCGGCGAGGAACGCCAGCACCGCCTTGCCCGCTTCGAGCAGGGCGATGGCGGCCAGGCCCGGATGCGCGTGGCGATCCGGGTTGTAGGGCTGGCGTTGCTTCAAGACGATCAGCCGGCGCGCGAGGCGCGCTTGCGATCGTTCTCGGTCAGGTGCTTCTTGCGCAGGCGGATCTCCTTCGGGGTGATCTCCACCAGCTCGTCGTCGTCGATGAAGTCCAGCGCCTGCTCCAGAGAGAACTTGATCGCCGGGGTCAGCTGGATCGCGTCGTCCTTGCCCGAGGCGCGCATGTTGGTCAGCGGCTTGGTCTTGATGGCGTTGACGGTCAGGTCGTTGTCCTTGGAGTGGATGCCGATCAGCTGGCCTTCGTACACGTTGTCGCCTTCGGCGGCGAACAGCTTGCCGCGCTCCTGCAGCGGGCCCAGCGAGTAGGCCGGCGTGGTGCCCGGGGCATTGGCGATCATCACGCCGTTCAGGCGCTTGGCGATGGCGCCCTGTTCCTTCGGGCCGTAATGGTCGAACACGTGGAACAGCAGGCCCGAACCCTGGGTCAGGGTCTTGAACTCGTTCTGGAAGCCGATCAGGCCGCGCGCCGGGATCTCGAAGTCCAGACGCACGCGGCCCTTGCCGTCCGGCTCCATGTTCTTGAGCTGGGCCTTGCGGGTGCCGAGCTTCTCCATCACGCCGCCCTGGTGCTGCTCCTCGACGTCCACCACCAGCTGCTCGATCGGCTCCATCAGCTGGCCGTCGATCTCCTTGATGATGACTTCCGGGCGCGACACGGCCAGCTCGTAGCCTTCGCGGCGCATGGTCTCGATCAGCACCGACAGGTGCAGTTCGCCGCGGCCGGAGACCAGGAACTTGTCGGCGTCCTCCAACTGCTCGACCTTCAGCGCGACGTTGTGCACGGTCTCGCGCTCCAGCCGCTCCTTGAGCTGGCGGCTGGTCAGGAACTTGCCGCCGGACAGGTCCTTGTTGCCGGCGAACGGCGAGTTGTTGACCTGGAAGGTCATCGAGATGGTCGGCTCGTCCACGGTCAGCGCCGGCAGCGCCTCCGGGTTGTCCAGCGCGCACACGGTATCGGAGATGGTCAGCTCCTGGATGCCGGAGATGGCGACGATGTCGCCGGCCTGCGCCTCCTCGACCTCGATCCGCTCCAGGCCCATGAAGCCCAGCACCTGCAGCACCTTGCCCTGGCGCTTCTTGCCCTCGCGGTCGATCACGACCACCGGCTGGTTCTTCTTCACCTTGCCGCGCTGGATGCGGCCGATGCCGATCACGCCGACGAAGTTGTTGTAGTCCAGCTGGCTGATGCGCATCTGGAACGGGCCTTCGGTCTCGACCTGCGGCGCCGGCACGTACTTCATGATCGCTTCGTACAGCGGGGTCATGTCGCCGTCGCGCACGGTGTCCTCAAGGCCGGCGTAGCCGTTCAGGCCGGAGGCGTAGACGATCGGGAAGTCCAGCTGCTCGTTGGTGGCGCCGAGCTTGTCGAACAGGTCGAACACCTGGTCGATCACCCAGTCCGGGCGTGCGCCAGGGCGGTCGACCTTGTTGACCACCACGATCGGCTTGAAGCCCATCGCGAAGGCCTTCTGGGTGACGAAGCGGGTCTGCGGCATCGGGCCGTCCATCGCGTCGACCAGGATCAGCACCGAGTCGACCATCGACAGCACGCGCTCCACCTCGCCGCCGAAGTCGGCGTGCCCGGGGGTGTCGACGATGTTGATGCGGTTGCCGTTCCACTTGATGGCGGTGTTCTTGGCCAGGATGGTGATGCCGCGTTCCTTTTCCTGGTCGTTGCTGTCCATCACGCGCTCGGCCAGCACCGTGCGCTCGGACAGGGTGCCAGACTGCTTCAGCAACTGGTCGACGAGGGTGGTCTTGCCGTGGTCGACGTGGGCGACGATGGCGATGTTGCGAAGGTTTTCGATGGACATGCGAAAGACGGCCAGCAGGTGCCGTGGATTGGGAAAAGAAGTCCAACATTATACGGGCAGGCGGGCCCTTCGCGGAAAGTACCCGTAGCGGGACGTGAGGGCGCCCATTCAGCAAGTGCCGGGTGCGGTGCCCGACGCTGGCGGATTCGGGCCGGGTGTATCCTATGCGGCTGGCAAAGCCGTCTTTCCCCACAAGGTATCCCATGTCCCTGATCGCCAACTTCGACACCTCCCGCGGCCTGATCAAGGTCGAGCTGTTCGCCGACAAGGCGCCGCTGACCGTGGCCAACTTCGTCAACCTGGCCAAGCGCGGGTTCTACGACGGCCTGAACTTCCACCGCGTGATCGCCGACTTCATGATCCAGGGCGGCTGCCCGGAAGGCTCCGGCCGCGGCGGCCCGGGCTACCGCTTCGAGGACGAGACCAACAACGGTGTGCGCCACGAGCGCGGCGTGCTGTCGATGGCCAACGCCGGCCCCAACACCAACGGCAGCCAGTTCTTCATCACCCACATCAAGACCGACTGGCTGGACGGCAAGCACACCGTGTTCGGCAAGGTGACCGAAGGCCTGGACGTGGTTGACGCCATCAAACAGGGCGACGCCATCAACACGATCACCATCGAAGGCGATGCCGACGCCGCGCTGGCCGCCAAGGCCGACCGCGTGGCCGAGTGGAACAAGATCCTCGCCGCCTGATTCTCCACGGCCACCTGCACGGGTGGCCGTTTTTGCTTCAAGCCCCGCCGCAAGGCGCGGGCCGCCCCCACGATTCGTTTCTTGACAGAGGAAACCCCCATGAAAGCACCCGTACGAGTTGCCGTGACCGGCGCAGCCGGCCAGATCGGCTACGCCCTGCTGTTCCGCATCGCTTCCGGTGAAATGCTGGGCAAGGACCAGCCGGTCGTCCTGCAACTGCTGGAACTGGACAACGAGAAGGCCCAGGCCGCGCTGCAGGGCGTGGTGATGGAGCTGGAAGACTGTGCGTTCCCGCTGCTGGCCGGCGTGGTGACCACCGCCGACCCGCTGGTCGCGTTCAAGGACGTCGACGTCGCCCTGCTGGTTGGCGCGCGCCCGCGCGGCCCGGGCATGGAGCGCAAGGACCTGCTGCTGGAGAACGCCAAGATCTTCACCGTGCAGGGCAAGGCGCTGAACGCCGTGGCCAAGCGCGACGTCAAGGTGCTGGTGGTCGGCAACCCGGCCAACACCAATGCCTACATCGCGATGAAGTCGGCGCCGGACCTCGACCCGAAGAACTTCACCGCGATGCTGCGCCTGGACCACAACCGCGCGCTGAGCCAGCTCGCCGCCAAGACCGGCAAGGCCGTGGACAGCTTCGAGAAGTTCACCGTGTGGGGCAACCACAGCCCGACCATGTACCCGGACTACCGCTTCGCCACCACCGGCGGCGCCAAGGTGGCCGAGCTGATCGACGACCAGGAATGGAACGCCAACACCTTCATCCCGACCGTCGGCAAGCGTGGCGCGGCGATCATCGCCGCCCGTGGCCTGTCCTCGGCGGCCTCGGCCGCCAATGCCGCCATCGACCACGTGCATGACTGGGTGCTGGGCACCGGCGGCAAGTGGGTGACGATGGGCGTGCCGTCCGACGGCTCCTACGGCATTCCGGAAGGCGTGGTGTTCGGCTTCCCGGTGACCACCGAGAACGGCACCTACAGCATCGTCAAGGACCTGCCGATCGACGACTTCTCGAAGAAGTACATCGACATCACCCTGGCCGAGCTGGAAGAAGAGCGCGCCGGCGTGGCAGACCTGCTGTAAACGATGGCGCCATGACGTGACGGACGGGGAAGCTTCGGCTTCCCCGTCTTTTTGTGGGCTTTCATGGCGTAGGAGCGCACCAAGGTACGCTCCTACAAGGATTCCGTGCTCCAACTGATGAACGACATCCTCCTGTACCACATCGACGAGGCGCTACTGGTAGCCGAAAAACCGGCCGGCCTGCTGTCGGTGCCGGGGCGTGCCGAGGGAAACCGCGATTGCGTGGTGACGCGCTTGCAGGCGCATTACCCGGATGTACTCACAGTGCATCGGCTGGACCAGGTCACCTCGGGGCTGCTGCTGCATGCACGGGGCAAGGCGATGCAGGTGGCGTTGTCGGCGCAGTTCGAGCGGCGGCAGGTCGGCAAGCGTTACGAAGCGTTGGTGCAGGGACTGGTCGAAGAAGAGGTTGGCGAGATCGCGCTGCCCTTGATCTGCGACTGGCCGAACCGCCCGAAGCAGAAGGTGGATTTGGAACTGGGCAAGCCGGCGTTGACCCGCTGGCGGGTCATGGCACGCGATGCCGATACGCGGTGCACGCGGCTGGAACTGGAGCCGGTGACCGGCCGCAGCCACCAGCTGCGCCTGCATCTGGCCAGCATTGGTCATCCCATCGTCGGGGATGTGCTCTACGGGGCCGTACCCGCGGCACGGGTATGCCTGCATGCGCGAGCGCTGGAGTTCGCGCATCCGCGCAGCGGGCAGACGATGGCATTCGAGTCGCCTGTGCCGTTCTGAAACTTGACGCAGGTGCGGGGCTTGCCCCGCACGCTTTCCGGAAGGAATCCTCTGAATAAGAAGGCCCCTGCGGGGCAAGCCCCGCTGCTACGGGGACCGTCAGGCCAGTCCTTCGGCCTTCAGTGCGGCCTGCACGCCGGCATCGGCTTCCATCCGCGCCTTGAACGCGGCCAGGTGGTCCAGCCCCGACAGGTCCACGCCCACCGCGCCGGCCCAGCGCAGGGTGATGTAGAGGTAGGGATCGGCGAAGCTGCGGAAGCCGGCCAGCCAGTCCTTGCCGGCCAGTTGCCGCTCGGCCTGCTCGTAGAGGCCGCGCAGGCGGGTGCGGGCGGTGGCTTTCAGGGCGTCGTGCTGGGAAGCATCGGCGAGGAACTTGGCCGGGGAGAACAGCGGCACGAAGGCCGGGTGCAGGTCGGAGTTGACGAAGCACAGCCAGCGGGTCGCCTCCGCGCGCTGGCGTGGGCTGCCGTCGCCGGCCAGCCGCGCCTGCGGGAAGCTGTCGGCGATGTAGCCCATGATCGCCGCGTTCTGGGTCAGCACGAAATCGCCGTCCACCAGCGCCGGTACCGCGCCGGTCGGGTTGATCTTCAGGAATTCCGGCGCCTTCATGCGTTCGGCGGTCAGCAGTTCGACCTCGAACGGCTGGCCGGTCCATTGCAGGGCGATGTGGTCGGCGGTGGAGCAGGCACCGGGCTTGCTGTACAGCTTCATGGGGACTCCGGGAGTGGATGGGAAACCCACGCACTATCCCAGAGCCGGTTGCCGCCGCACAGCGGCGTGGCGGCAACGGACCGTTACGACTGCCGCGGCTTGAGCGATTGCACCTTGTAGAAGGTGTGCCCGCCGATGGTCGCCACCTGGTAGGCGTTGCGCCAGCTCGGGCTGGCGATGGCATGGGCGGCGAAGTGGCTGGCGCCGGGCACGATCTCCTGGCGCTCGCCGGCCGGCAACGCCCAGTTGCGCTCGGCGGCGAAGGCCACGCCCACCGCTTCGGCCCAGGCGTCGTTGTTGCGCAGGCGGAAGCCGGGGGCGACGAGGGTGGGCGCGAACTGCTTGCGCGCGGTCACCACCTCGCACATCGAGTCGCCCCACAGGCCGCTGTCGAGGCGGCGCAGCGCGACTTCGGCCACGGCCTGCTGGCCGCGCAGGGTCTGGTCGCGGGCTTCCAGGTAAACGGTGGTGCTCAGGCACAGCGAGTCGGCGGCCGGCTGCGGCAACAGTTGCGACAGCCAGAGTATCCAGGCCAGTTTCATTGGGTCTCCTTGCTCCGTATGGGCAGCAGCGCCTGCTCTGGTAACGAAACCTGGAGCCTGGCAACCGCAGCTTGGCGTCATGGGGAGGCGGCCGTGGCATCGGGGCCGCCCCGTGGGCGGCCTCCAATGTCGTTCGGAGGGGGCCGCGCCGTGCTCACCTGAACTGGGGGGTGAGCGGAAAGTGCGCGCAAGGTAGGGGGGGAATCCAAAACCGGTCCTGAATGCGGTTTCTTGACATTCAGGTTTGTTGCTGGGATGGAATTGAGGGCGTCGTCACATTCTTCGTGGCTTCAGAGCTCCGCAGCGAGGCGGCTGCCCTGATCGATGGCGCGCTTGGCGTCCAGCTCGGCGGCCACGTCGGCGCCGCCGATGACGTGCACGCTGCGGCCGGCCGCGCGCAGCGCGTCGGCAAGTTCGCGGCGCGGCTCCTGCCCGGCGCAGACCACCACGGTGCCGACATCGAGCAACTGCTCGCTGCCGTCCACGCGGATGCGCAGGCCGGCGTCGTCCACGCCGAGGTACTCGACGCCGCCCAGCATCTTCACGCCCTTGGCCTTGAGCGTGGCGCGGTGGATCCAGCCGGTGGTCTTGCCCAGCCGTGCGCCGGGCTTGCCGGGGCTGCGCTGCAGCAGCCAGACGTGGCGTGCCGGGTGTTCAGGCCGGGGCCTGGCGAGCGAGCCGCGCGCCTCGAAGTCCGGGTCCACGCCCCATTCGGCCATCCAGCGGGCCGGGTCCAGCGACGGCGATTCGCCTTCGTGGACGAGGAATTCGCCGACGTCGAAGCCGATGCCGCCGGCGCCGATGACCGCCACCTTGTCCGCGGCCCGGACCCGGCCCAGCAGCACGTCGAGGTAGCTGACCACCATCGGGTGGTCGGCACCGGGGAAATCCACGGTGCGCGGGACGATGCCGGTGGCCACCACCACCTCGTCGAAGCCGGCCAGGTTTTCCGCGTCGGCGACCGTGCCCAGCCGCAGCTCCACGCCGGTATCGATCAGCTTGTGGCGGAAGTAGCGCAGCGTCTCGTGGAACTCCTCCTTGCCGGGGATGCGCTTGGCGACGTTGAACTGGCCGCCGATCTCGCCGGCGGCGTCGAACAGGGTCACGCGGTGGCCACGTTCGGCCGCCACCGTGGCGCAGGCCAGCCCGGCCGGCCCGGCGCCGACCACGGCGATGCGCTTGGGCGCGGAGGTCGGGCGATAGACCAGTTCGGTTTCGTGCGCCGCGCGCGGGTTGACCAGGCAACTGGCGCGCTTGTTCTGGAATACGTGGTCCAGGCAGGCCTGGTTGCAGGCGATGCAGGTATTGATGGCGTCGGCTTTGCCGGCGCGCGCCTTGTTCGGCCACTGCGGGTCGGCCAGCAGCGGTCGCGCCAGCGACACCATGTCCGCGCCACCGGCGGCGAGGATGGCTTCGGCCACCTCCGGCATGTTGATGCGGTTGGTGGCGATCAGCGGAAGGCCGACGTGCGGCTTGAGCTTGGCGGTGACGCCGGCGAACGCCGCGCGCGGCACCGAGGTGGCGATGGTCGGCACGCGCGCCTCGTGCCAGCCGATGCCGGAGTTGATGATCGTCGCGCCGGCCGCCTCGATGGCCTTGGCCTGCTGCACGATCTCCTGCCAGTTGCTGCCGTCTTCCACCAGATCCAGCAGCGACAGCCGGTAGATGATGATGAAGTCCGGCCCGCAGGTCTCGCGGATGCGGCGCACGATCTCCACCGCGAAGCGCATGCGCCTGGCCGCGTCGCCGCCCCAGGTGTCGGTGCGCTGGTTGGTGCGCGGGGCGATGAACTCGTTGATCAGGTAGCCTTCCGAGCCCATCACCTCGACGCCGTCGTAGCCGGCCTCGCGTGCCAGCCGCGCCGCGCGGGCGTAATCGGCGATGTGCCGCTCGACGCCGCGCGCGCTGAGGGCGCGCGGCGTGAACGGGTTGATCGGTGCCTTCAACCTCGATGGCGCCACCTGCAGCGGGTGGTAGCCGTAGCGGCCGGCGTGCAGCAACTGCATGCAGATCTTCGCCCCGTGCCCGTGCACGGCGGCGGTCACCTGCCGGTGCCGGCGCACTTCCCACGGCCACGACAGCTTGCTGCCGAACGGCGCCAGCCAGCCGACCACGTTGGGGGCAAAACCACCGGTCACCAGCAGTGCCGCGCCACCTTCTGCGCGCTCGGCGAAATAGGCGGCCAGCTTGGGGAAATCGCGGGCATGGTCTTCCAGCCCGGTATGCATCGAGCCCATCAGCACGCGGTTGCGCAACCGCGTGAAGCCCAGGTCCAGCGGGGCGAACAGGTGGGGATAGGCGATGTCGGTGGCTGGCGTCATGATGGATACGCTTGCGTATGGATTGCCGCCATTCTGCGGTGCAACCTGCCGATTTCTCAATCCCCGGGTATTGGATAGCCAGGGTGCGGGCTGGAATTACAATGCGCGCCCGCATCGCCGGTTCGCTCCACCGCCAAGGGCTGCCTGTTCCGAATGAATACGAAATCATTGCTGCCCGAGGACCAACGGGTATTGCCGAGGTTGTGGCTGTTGGTCGCGGGCATTGCCGTGCTGGGGGGCATGGCCAGGCTGTGCATGTGGGGCGCCCATGCCGGTGCCGGGCGGGGAATGGAGTTGTTGCTGCCGGTTTTGCTGCAGGGGCTGCGCTATGACCTGGTGGCGGGAGCGGTGGCCGCCCTGCTGCTCGGGTTGCTGGTGATGCCGCTGTGGCTGCGGCGCCGACACGCCCGGGCGGCGTGGCTGGCGCAGTGGCTGGCGGTGGGGGTGTTGCTGTTGTTCCTGTTGCTGTCCGCCTGCGAATACTTCTACTACGGTTTCTACAAGACGCGCTTCGACCCGGTCATGTTCGGCCTGTTCGAGGACGATACCGGTGCGGTCCTCGTGACCATCTGGCAGGACTATCCAGTGCTGCGCGGCGTGCTGGGCCTGGCGCTGGCGGCGGCATTGCTGGGTTGGGCCGTGCCGCGCGCTGGCCGCTGGTTGAGCGCGCGCTGGCCTGCAGGTTCCGGTACCGGCACCCGCATCGTGCTGGTGGTCGTGCAATGCCTGCTGCTGTTGCTGCTGGCGCGTGGCAGCGTGGGCACGTTCCCGCTGGTGCGGCGCGACGTGACGTTCTCGCCCGACCCCTTCGTCAACGCCTCGGTGCTGAATGCGCCGCTGACGCTGTACCGCGCGCTCCGGATACGGGCGCGGGAAACCCGTGTCGGCAACGATCCGCTGGTCGGGCTGCACCGGCTGGGTTTCGCCACGCTGGACGAGGCGGCCGCGGTCGCCGGCCTGCTGTCTGCCGAACCCGGACCGGTGCGCGCGGCGCTGTTCCCAGTGGCGCCGGGGCAGCCGCGTCCGCTGGCGCAGTCGCCGCATGTGGTGCTGGGGCTGCTGGAGTCGTTCGGCCAGGACCTGCTGCACGCCGACACGCCCGGCAACGACATGCTGGGGCGCCTGCGCGGGGAACTGGCCCACGGCTACCGGTTCGACAATTTCATCGCCGGCCAGAACGGCACCCACCAGGAACTGGAAAACCTGCTGCTCGGCACGCCGATCACGCCGCTTACCGGCGGGCGCAATGCGCGGATGACGTTCGATACCTCGGCGGCACTGCCGTTCAGGCGGGCCGGCTACCGCACCGCCTTCGTCTATGGCGGAGGCAGCGACTGGCGCCAGATCGGCACCGCGTTGAGCCACCAGGGCTTCGACCATGTCTACGATGCGCGCGACATCCGCACGCGCTTCCCCGAGGCGCATGGCACCGACTGGGGCATCTATGACGCCTACCTGTTCCGCTTCGCCGGGGAACTGCTGGCACAGGCCGATGCCCGTGGCGAACGCCTGTTCCTGGTGCTGTTGACCACGACCAACCACCCGCCGTTCGAACTGGACACGCCGCATCGCACGTTGCCGCTGGACCCGGCCGCCCTGGGCCCGCGCGCAACGGACGACCGCGACGAGCTGCGCAGGATCCTGGCGACGTACCAGTACCAGGCCGACGAGTTCGGCGCCTTCCTGCAGGTGCTGCGACAGGGGGAACTGGGGGAGCGAACCCTCGTTGCCGCCGCCGGCGACCACAACCTGCGCACCCACTATCGTTACGACCTGCCGGCGGAGCAGCCGGACGTGGACCGCGTGTTCGCCTACCTGCGGGTGCCGCCTGCATTCGCGCCGCCCGGGCCGGGGCCCGACGTGCATGCGTTCGCCGGTCACGGCGACCTGGTTCCGACGCTGGTGTCGCTGGCCCTGCCGGGAGAGCGTTATTTCGCCACCGGACGCAATCTATGGCAGGCGCCGGCCGATGGCGGACAGGCGTTGTCCCAGTTCAAGCATCTCTACCTGCCGGAGGGCATGCTGACCCCGTTGGAGGCCCCGCAACTGCATGGTTGGCAGGATGCACGCCGCGTGCAGGCGCAGGGGCACGTGCCGGATGCAGCTGCCCTTGCGCAGGCCCGGCGCATTGCCGCCAATGTCGCGTTGCGCGACTGGTACATCCGCGGGCAGGTGCTGGCGCAGCGGCGTTAGTCACTTGGGCGCCTGATCCGGCAGGGATGCCGTGGCTGCCGGCGGGTGGCGTCTGTCCCGGTCGAACAGCGGCAGGGTGATGCCGCACAGCGGGCCGATCAGCAGGGCGAAGGCCAACGTGCCCGGCCCCACGTTTCCGCCCAGCCACCAGCCCACCGCCAGGGCGCTGGCTTCGATGAGGGTGCGCACCTTCCAGATCGCCCGGCCGGTACGCGCATGCAGCCCGGTCATCAGTCCGTCACGCGGGCCCGGCCCCAGGTGCGCGCCTATGTAGAGCCCGGTGGCGACGGCCAGCAGCACCAGTCCGGCGGCGAACAGCAGCAACTGCATGGGCAGGCCCTGCGGCGCCGGTATGAGGTTCAACCCGAACTGGGCGCTGGGGCCGACCAGCAGGGCGTTGAGCACGGTGCCCAGCCCCGGCCGTTGCCGCAGCGGCCACCACATCGACAGCACCGCGATGCTCACCAGATTGCTGACCAGGCCGAAGGACCAGCCACTGCGCTGCGCGATGCCTTGCGCCAGCACGTCCCACGGCGCGATGCCGATGCCCGCGCGGATCATCAACGACGAGGCGATACCGAACAGGAACAGGCCGGGAAGCAGTTGCAGCAGGCGCAGGGCGAGGGCGGTGCGGGACATCGGCATGAAGGCGGGGGGAGAGGATGGGCCAAGGGAAAATGCCGGGAGAGTGAATCCTGCTTCCTTCATTCCTGCCGGTCTTTCAACCCCAGCCTTCCAGCGCCAGCTTGCCGATGCTGCGGCCCGACTCCAGCAGCCGGTGCGCCTCGCGCAGGTTGGCGGCGCCGATCGGCCCCAGCCGCCGGTTCAGCGGGCTGCGCAGTTCGCCGGCATCGATCAGGCTGGCCGCGCGGGTCAGGATGCGGTGCTGCTCGATCATGTCGTCGGTGCGGAAGCGGGCGCGGGCGAACATGAATTCCCAGTGGATGCCGATGCACTTGGCCTTGTAGGGATCGCCGATGCGCAGTTCGCCGCGTGGTTCGACGACCAGCCCCACGTGACCCTGCGGGGCCAGCAGCTCCCCCAGTTGCTGCCAGTACGCGTCGGTATCGGCCAGGTTCAGCGCCGCATCCACCTCGACGATGCCCAGCGCCCGCAATTGCGGGGCCAGCGGCTGGTGGTGGTCGACCACGTGCGCGGCGCCCATTTGCCGGCACCACGCCGCGGTTTCCTCGCGCGAAGCGGTCGCCACCACGGTGAAGCCGGCATGGCGGCCGAGCTGGATGGCCATCGAGCCGACCCCGCCGGCACCGCCGACGACCAGCAGGACCTGCCCGGCATGGCGGCGCCCGTCCAGTTGGCAGGGCATGCGCTGGAACAGCAGCTCCCATGCGGTGAGCGTGGTCAACGGCAGCGCGGCGGCCTCGGCGAAATCCAGCGTGGCCGGCTTGCGCCCGGCCAGCCGCTCGTCCACCAGTTGCAGCTGCGCATTGCAGCCGGGGCGGGTGACATCGCCGGCGTAGTAGACCGCGTCGCCGACCTCGAACGCCGTCACCTCCGGGCCGACGGCCAGCACCGTGCCGGCGGCATCGAAGCCGAGCACCCGCGGCGGATTCTCCTCGCCGGTGCCGGCGCGGCGCAGCTTGGTGTCCACCGGGTTCACCGACACCGCCTGCACGCCGACCAGCAGGTCCCGGCCATGCGGCCCGGCGGGCTCGGGGAGGTCGAAATCCTGCAGTGAATGCGGGTCGTCGATGGGCAGGTAGCGGGTCAGGGCGACGGCTTTCATGTGGGAAGATCCGTTGCTGGAAGGGCAGGGGCATCATACGCAGCGCGGTTGATGGCGTGGCCGGTGAGGGGAGGGCCAACGATGGCGGAGCGGCGTGAATGCGATGCCGATGAGCAGGTATGCCCGCCAAGCCGCATGAGCGTTCGTTCGTGGTCGGGAAGACGGCAATCTGCCATTTGTTATATCGCCGTTAACACGGTCTTCACGGTCCCGCGCATAATGTGCACCGCGTTGGCGTGCGGATACGGTCGTTTCTGAACGCGACGAACGAAATCGCTGGACCATGCCTTAACCCGGTTTCATTCCCCCGAAACAAGGAGTTGTATTCATGAACAAGAAGATTCTCACCGCCGCGCTGCTGGGTGGCCTGGCATTCGCCCAGGCTGCGTCGGCCCAGGAATTCGATGACCGTTGGTACCTGACCGGTTCGGCTGGTTTCAACTTCCAGGACAGCGACCGCACCACCAATGATGCGCCGTTCGTCACCTTGGGCCTGGGCAAGTTCATCAGCCCGAACTGGTCGCTGGACGGCGAACTGAACTACCAGAACCCGAATTTCGAGAGCAACCAGGACCTGAACTGGTCGCAGTACGGCGTGTCGCTGGACCTGCGTCGCCACTTCATCCAGGACGGCCGCGGCTGGAACCCGTACCTGCTGTTCGGCCTGGGCTACCAGAAGGCCGAGGAAGAGTACGTCATCAATGCGCCGACCTCGCCGGCGCAGCGTGAGGACGGCAACCTGGCCGCCAAGGTCGGTGTCGGCCTGCAGACCACCTTCGACAAGCGCGTCGCCGTGCGTGCCGAGCTGGCCTACCGCGCCGATTTCGACGACCAGAGCTGGGCTGCCCCGAACGAAGACTGGTTCGGCGACGTGCTGGCCTCGGTCGGCGTCGTGATCCCGCTGGGCCCGGCCCCGGTGGCCGCCGCTCCGGAACCGGCTCCGGCTCCGGTTGCGCCGAGCTGCGCCGACTTGGACGACGACGGCGATGGCGTCAACAACTGCGACGACAAGTGCCCGACCTCGGAAGCCGGCCAGATCATCGGTCCGGACGGTTGCCCGGTGCCGGTGTCGATCGACCTGAAGGGCGTCAACTTCGACTTCGACAAGGCCACCCTGCGTCCGGACGCCGTGTCGGTCCTGAGCGAAGCGGCCGAGATCCTGAAGCGTTATCCGGAGCTGCGCGTTGAAGTCGCCGGTCACACCGACTCGAAGGGTAGCGACGCCTACAACCAGAAGCTGTCCGAGCGTCGCGCCACCGCCGTGTACGACTACTTGACCGGCAACGGCGTCGCTGCTTCGCGCCTGATCGGCCCGGTGGGTTACGGCGAGAGCCGTCCGATTGCCCCGAACACCAATGAAGATGGTTCGGACAATCCGGAAGGCCGCGCCAAGAACCGCCGCACCGAGCTGAACGTCCAGAACTGAGTGCGACACGAGCAATCGTAAAGCACTGAAAAGACTCAGCTTTCTCTGAGACACACTGTAATAAACCCCTTGCCTTCGGGCAAGGGGGCATGAGTAAAACGGGGCCCGGAAGGGGCATATCCTTCCGGGTTTCCGCGCAATGCGGACTGGGGGAACGTGCGTCTGTACTTCTCGCTTCGTCCGTCATCGCAATGATGACCGGGGAACTTCGTCTTGGAGTTCACGGTGTGCCAGACCTGCAACGGGTGCTGGAAACAGGCGCGCAGATTGCGTGTCCGTGGTGGCATTGCTTCACCTTGGAAACTGTTTTCAAGGTAGGAAGCCTGCTATGCGACTAGCGGTAGCCTAGATAGGCGTGCGTGACTGGCAACGGTCAGGTGCGGAGCCCTATCGACAATGAATCCCCCTGATTTTCAGGTACATCCAGCTCGTGAGAGATGGATCAGGACTGCGAGCAGCAATGCGGTTCGGGAGCTAGGCTGACCGGTATGGGTATCGACCAGAGAACTGTCGATAAACGCCGTTAGGACGAGGGTGCCAAAGCTGCTGTCAGGCATCGACCAAAAGGTACGTGGGCAGTTGTCCCGTTTTAGTTTCGGGGCACGTCGCTAATGAAGCTCACCGGCGAACAGACAGGCCCTAACCCGGTCGTGTGTCATCGCGGGAACGTGGTAAGCCCTCCCATCTGCCCCAGAGGCAGGCGAACCGCAAGGAACGCTGTTGGGTGCGGGGGTAAAGGATCGTGGAAAAAGCGAATGGCCGGCTGTAATGGCGGGTATAGGCGTTGAAACATCACGCTAGTGCGAGAGCACGCCGACTTCCACGTGGTGCTGGATTGCGACAACGAATTGCGGAAACCCGCAAAGAACCAACACCCGCATGGGGACACAGTCCCCATCGGGGGAGTGCTGCGTCTTCCGTGTGGTCGTGGATCACAACAAGGAGAACAGCATGAGAGAGCTCAACCAGCCGGTTGAGTCTGCGTTCTCCGGCGGGCCGAAAGACTGGATGACCATTGATTGGCATCACGTGCATCGGACCGTCCGGGGTATGCAGCTACGAATCGCAAAGGCGACACAGGAAGGCGACTGGCGCAGGGTGAAAGCCCTGCAACGGATGCTGACCCGCTCCCTGACCGCAAAGATGTTGGCGGTCAGACGAGTGACGGAGAACCAGGGCAAACGCACGGCGGGTGTAGACCGTGTGCTGTGGACCGAACCCGGGCAACGCTGGAAGGCAATTTCCCAGCTGCGTCCGCGTGGCTACAAGCCCCTGCCACTACGGCGCGTCTTCATCCCGAAATCCAATGGGAAGGAGCGGCCGCTGGGCATCCCCACGATGCGGGACCGGGCCATGCAGGCACTTCACCTGCTGGCACTGGAACCGGTTGCAGAGAGCACGGGCGACCCGAACAGCTTCGGCTTTCGGCAAGGTCGCTCGACGCACGATGCAATGGCCCAGAACTTCATCTGTCTGGCGAAGAAATATTCGCCGGAATGGGTGATGGAAGCGGACATCAAAGGATGCTTTGACCACATCGATCACGACTGGCTGGTGACCCACGTCCGAATGGACAAGGCGATCCTGCGCAAGTGGTTGAAGGCCGGCATCCTCTATCGGGGTCAGTACGAACCGACGGAGGAGGGGACGCCACAGGGTGGGATTATTTCCCCGACCTTGGCGAACGTGGCACTGGATGGGCTGGAAGTGGGACTCAAGGCGCATGTGTACGCAACCTTGGGATACACGAAGGCGCAGCAGGCAAAGGTAAACGTGATCCGATACGCCGACGATTTCGTAATCACCGGCTCCTCGAAAGAGGTGCTGGTGGAGACGGTCCGTCCGTGGGTGGAGCAGTTTCTGGCCATCCGTGGATTGGAGTTGTCGGAGGAAAAAACCCGGGTGACGCACATCGATGCAGGCTTCGATTTCCTTGGATGGAACTTCCGCAAGTACAGCGGAAAGCTCCTCATCAAACCGAGCAGGAAAAACGCGCAGGCGTTCTATCGCAAGGTGAAGGAACTCATCAGTCGCCACAAGTCGCTCAGGCAGGACCTGCTGATCATGATGTTGAACAAGGTACTCAGAGGATGGGCGAACTATCACCATCCGGTCGTAGCCCAAAACGTGTTCAACAGCTTGGATGCCCTGCTTTTTCGGGCACTCTGGCAATGGGCACGACGACGGCACAACAACAAGGGCGCCAAGTGGGTGAAAGATCGTTACTTTCACGCCATCGGTACCCGGAACTGGGTATTTGCGGCAAGACGCGAGGAAGGGGAGGCACAGGCTCCGATGCTGGAGCTGTATCAGTTGGCGGACACGCCGATTGTTCGGCACGTGAAGGTGAAGGCGGAGTTCAACCCGTTTGATCCAGCGTTCGAACAGTATGCGGAGAAGCGGCGGCAGGACCGGATGTTGCGGTCCCGCGCGCACCGGAAGCAGTGGGCGGGCCTTTATGCGTTACAGCAGGGCCTATGCGCGTTGTGCCGGCAGCCGATTACCCGGGAGACGGGATGGCACGACCACCATATCGTGCCGCGGGTGGCGGGAGGTTCCGACCTTCTGTCCAACCGGGTCCTGTTACACCCGGGATGTCATACACAGGTCCATGCCTTGGGCCTAGCCGTTGTGAAGCCCTGACCAGGGCTTGAGCCGTATGCGTTGAAAGGCGCACGTACGGTTCTTAGGAGGGAGGGAGTCAGCGATGGCTCCCTCCCACCCGACTCCGGACGCTTCGGTTGATACCAGACAAGGCCCGGCATTGCCGGGCCTTGTCTTTTTCGTGACGGCGGCCCGGAATGCGCGGGACCTCCGGCACGCCGCGCGCGGTCGCGTGCATGCCGCGGTTGATTGCGCATCGGCAGCTGCCTACACTCGCCGCGTTCTTCTTCCGATGGAAATCCGATGCTGCGTATCGCATTGGCCGGTGCCCTCGCGCTGGCTCTCGTCCCCGTTGCCCACGCAGCCGTCGATTGCTCGGCCAGTGCCGCGGTCCCGGCACCGCTGCCGGCCACGGTGGTGGCCCCGGTAGCCGCCGAGCTGCACGTGCGCCAGGGCCAGCTGGGCATGCCCGCGGGCGTGCTGACCTCGAACCTGGGCGAGCAGTCGCTGGACCTGGTGCTGATGCGCCTGCGCGTGGAAAGCTGCAACAACGTCGCCAATGCGGTGCCGGCAGGCGCTGCGGTCAACCCCAACGATCCGGCCGCCTACAAGCCGCAGACCGAATTCGACAATACGCCGTGGCGCTTCGACATGAGCCAGAACGGCAAGCGCATGACCGCCGAGGAGTTCGATGCCTGGATGAAGGCGCGCGGCGTGCGCGTGGTCAAGGCGCGCGAAACCCCCGCCGAGGCGCAGCCGGCTCCCGAGGCCAAGTAACCGGCGCAAGGCCGCATGGCTTCCCGCCGGACCCCTTCAACGCACGCCCGTCCTGGTCACCAGGGCGGGCGTCGCGTTTCCGCGCCGGCGCCGGCCGGGGGGGCGCGGCATGGCTTGGCGCGGGTGCTGTCCAAGGCCGGGCTGTGCTCGCGCAGCGAGGCGGCGCGGCGCGTGCAGGAAGGGCGGGTGAGCGTGGACGGGCGCGTGGTCCGCGATCCGGAGTTCCCGGTGGTGCCGTCGCGCCAGCAGGTGCGGGTGGATGGCATGCCGCTGGCACCGGCGCGGCGCTGGTACGTGGCCCTGAACAAGCCGCGCGGGCTGGTCACCACGGTGCGCGACGAGCAGGGGCGCGACACCGTGTATCGCTGCTTCGACGGCGGCGGCCTGCCGTGGCTGGCGCCGGCCGGGCGGCTGGACAAGGCCAGCGAAGGCTTGCTGCTTTTCAGCAACGATCCCGAATGGGCGGCGCGGCTGACCGACCCGGCCACCGGGCCGCTGAAGACCTACCGGGTGCAGGTCGATGGCCTGCCCGATGCGGCGCAACTGGCGCGGATGCGCGAGGGCGTCGACGATGCCGCCGGCGAGCACCTGGCCGCGCATGCGGTGCAGGTGCTGCGCCACGGCCAGCGCACCGCCTGGTTGGAGGTGGTGCTGGCCGAGGGCCGCAACCGCCATATCCGGCGCCTGTTGCAGGTGCTGGGGTTCGAAGTGCTGCGGCTGGTACGGGTGGCGATCGGGCCGGTGCAGCTGGGGACGCTGGAGAAGGGGCAGTGGCGCGAACTGGAAGCGGAAGAACTGCAGGCATTGCAGTGCCCATTCAGTGAATGAATGCGACTGGATCTGCATTTATTCAATGGATTCAGTGAAATAGCTTGAATACTTCGTGTGTCTGATTAGGCTGGGGCCCTCGGGTTTGAACGAAGGTGATGTGCCATGCAGGTAGTGATTCGCGTATCGGGAACGTCGCTGTGGCTGGCGGCGGTGGCGGGGCTGGCCGGGTGCGCCTCGACCGGCCCGCAGGCGATGGCGCCCAAGCCGGTCACGGTGACGGTGGAAGCCGCTTCCGTGGCGCAGAAGGATGCACTGGGCAACTACCGTTTCCTGATGCAGCAGGACGGCGCCAACATGAGCGCCGACCAGTTCGATGCCTGGATGAAGGCCAATGGCATCCGCGTGGCGCAGGGTGCGCCAGCGGCCCCGGCGGTCGTGGACGGGAAGAAGCGCAAGCGCTGACCGCGCCGGGTATGGCGCCATGCCTGCCATTGGCCGGCATGGCGCGAGGGTGCCCGGCTGCCGGCCGGGCACGTTCCGTTACTTGATGACGCCCAGTTCCCTGCCGATGCGGGTGAAGGCATCGATGGCGCGGTCCAGGTGCCCGCGGCTGTGCGCGGCACTCATCTGGGTACGGATGCGCGCCTGTCCCTTCGGCACCACCGGGAAGAAGAAGCCGATCGCGTAGATGCCTTCCTCGAGCAGGCGCTGCGCGAACTTCTGCGCGAGCGGGGCGTCGTACAGCATCACCGGGCTGATCGGGTGCACGCCCGGCTTCACGTCGAAACCGGCGGCGGTCATCTTCTCGCGGAAGTAAGCGGTGTTCTCGGCCAGCTTTTCGCGCAGGTCGCCGGCGGCGTCCAGCATCTCGAACGCCTTGATGCCGGCGGCCACCACGTGCGGCGGCAGCGAGTTTGAGAACAGGTAGGGGCGCGAGCGTTGGCGCAGCAGCTCGATGACCTCGGCGCTGGCGCAGGTGAAGCCGCCCAGCGCGCCACCCATCGCCTTGCCGAGGGTGCCGGTGATGATGTCGATGCGGTCCAGCACGTCCTTGACCTCGGCCGAGCCGCGGCCGGTCGCGCCGAGGAAGCCGGTGGCATGGCATTCGTCGATGTGCACCAACGCGCCGTACTTCTTCGCCAGCGCGGTGATCTCGTCGAGCGGGGCGATGAAGCCGTCCATCGAGAACACGCCGTCGGTGGTGATGAGTTTGGTCTTGCAGCCGGCGGCGTCGGCGGCCTGCAACTGCGCTTCGAGGTCGGCCATGTCGCAGTTGGCGTAGCGGAAGCGCTTGGCCTTGCACAGGCGCACGCCGTCGATGATCGAGGCGTGGTTCAGCACGTCGGAGATGATCGCGTCGTTCTCGCCCAGCAATGGCTCGAACAGGCCGCCGTTGGCGTCGAAGCAGGCGGCGTAGAGGATGGTGTCGTCCTTGCCGAAGAAGCGCGCGATCTGTGCTTCCAACTGCTTGTGCAAATCCTGCGTGCCGCAGATGAAGCGCACCGAGGCCATGCCGAAGCCGTGGCTGTCCAGCGCGTCCTTGGCGGCCTGGATCAGCGCCGGGTGGTCGGCCAGCCCGAGGTAGTTGTTGGCGCAGAAGTTCAGCACGGTGCGGCCGTCGTCCAGGGTGATCTCGGCCGACTGCGGGCTGGTGATGGTGCGTTCGGACTTGAACAGCCCCTGCGCGCGGATGGCGTCCAGTTCCTCGGCGTAGTGCCGGGTGAGCGGGGAGGTGTGCGCGGTGGAAGTCATGGCGGCGTCTTGCGGCGGAAAGAAGACGCTGATTCTAGCCGCCGGCCGCCCGCGCCGCCGGAGTCATGGGGAATGGCTATAAGCGCGGCGGGCGAAGTCATTTCTCCGCCCGCGTGTGCGCCCGCAGCATCGGCAACCTGTCCAATCCCACAGGAATCTCCCGATGACCGCGCCCCTTCCCCCGTCCGCCAAGTCGACCAGGATGCTGCTGTCCAGCCTGGCCGGGCTGGCATGTGGGGCATGGGGGCCGGTACAGGCGCAATCGCTGACGCTGGAACAGTTGCAGCAGCGGCTGGAACGGCTGGAACGCCATGCCGGCGTGGCCGCTGCCGACGATGATGATGCAGATACCGGGTTGGCCGCGCTGGACCAGCGCCTGCGCATCCTCGAACGCCGCCTGGAACTGCAGGAAGAAGAGCGCGCAGCCACGGCGAAGGCCGCGCCGAAGATCGCCATCGACCAGAAGGGCGCCGCGTTCAAGTCCGGCGACGGCGCCTACGAGCTGAAACTGCGCGGCCTGCTGCAGGGCGATGCGCGGGTGTTCCTCGGCAGCGACGCCAACCAGAACGACAGCTTCCTGCTGCGCACCGCGCGGCCGACGCTGGAAGGCAGCCTCGGCAAGCGGGTGGCCTACCGCTTCACCCCGGAACTGGCCGGCGACAGCGCCAGCGTCGTCGATGCCTATGCCGACCTGCGCTTCGACCCCGCCTGGACGTTGCGGGTGGGCAGGTTCACCTCGCCGGTGGGGCTGGAGCGCCTGCAGTCCTCCTCGGCGCTGGCCGACGTGGAACGCGCGCTGGCCAGCGAACTGGCGCCCAACCGCGACCTCGGCGTGCAGTTGCAGGGCGACGTGGCCGGGGGCAGGTTCAGCTATGCGCTGGGCGTGTTCAACGGCGCGGTCGATGGCCGCGATACCGTCACCAGCAACCCGGACGACGATTTCGAACTGGCCGGGCGCGTGTTCTTCGAGCCGCTCAAGGGCAGCGGCAGCGCCTGGGCGGGGCTGGGCTTCGGCCTCGGTGCCAGCAGTGGCGACAAGCATGGCGCCGGCAACAACTTCCTGCCGCGCTACCGCACCCCGGGGCAGGCCACGTTCTTCGGCTACCGCGGCACGGTGCTGGCCGACGGCAGCCACCGCCGCTGGTCGCCGCAGGGCTGGTTCTACCGTGACGGCTTCGGCCTGCAGGGCGAATACATCGTCTCGCGGCAGGAAGTAGCCAGCGCCGGCCAGCGCGCCGCGCTGGAGCACCGCGCCTGGCAGGCCACCGCCAGCTGGGTGCTCAGCGGCGAGGACGCCAGCTACCGCGGGGTGACGCCGGCGCGGCCATTCGGCGTCAACGGCGGCCGCGGCGCACTGGAACTGACCGCCCGCTACGGCGAGCTGGAGATCGACGCTGCCGCCTTCCCGTTCTATGCCGACCCGGCCACCTCGGCCGCGCGCGCCCGCGCCTGGGTGCTGGGCGCCAACTGGTACCTGACCGCCAACCTGAAGCTGGTGACCAACTACACGCACACCCGTTTCGACGCAGCCGGCGGCGCCAGCGCGTTGCCCGACGAAAAAGCCGTTTTCTCGCGCCTGCAAGTGTCCTTCTGACGGAGAGCCCCCATGACGACTTCCTCCCTTGTCCGCCGCGCCGGCATTGCCACGCTGGCCTTGCTGCTGGCCCTGGGTGCCGGCAGTGCCTTCGCCCGCGACGTGCAGCTGCTCAACGTTTCCTACGACCCCACCCGCGAGCTGTACCGCGACTTCAACGCCGCCTTCGCCAAGCACTGGAAGCAGACCACCGGCGATACGGTCACCGTCGAAACCTCGCACGGCGGCTCGGGCAAGCAGGCGCGCGCGGTGATCGACGGCATCGAAGCCGACGTGGTGACCCTGGCGCTGGCCTACGACGTGGATGCGATCGCCGAAAAGGCCAGGCTGCTGCCGGCGGACTGGGAAAGCCGCCTGCCCGACAACAGCTCGCCCTACACCTCGACGATCGTGTTCCTGGTGCGCAAGGGCAACCCCAAGGGCATCCGCGACTGGCCGGACCTGCTGCGCGACGGCGTGTCGGTCATCACCCCCAACCCCAAGACCTCCGGCGGCGCACGCTGGAACTACCTGGCCGCCTGGGCCTACGCCGACCACATCTTCAAGGGCGACCGCGAACGCATCCTCAACTACATGCGCGCGCTGTTCCGCAACGTGCCGGTGCTGGACACCGGCGCGCGCGGCGCCACCACCACCTTCGTCCAGCGCGGCATCGGCGACGTGCTGCTGGCATGGGAGAACGAGGCCTTCCTCGCCCAGCAGGAAATGGGGCCGGACAAGTTCGAGATCGTGGTGCCGCGCATGTCGATCCTCGCCGAGCCGTCGGTGGTGCTGGTCGATCGCAACGTCGACCGCCACGGCACCCGCGAGGTGGCGCAGGCCTACCTGCACTACCTGTATTCGGCGGAGGGCCAGCGCATCGCCGCGCGCCACTACTACCGTCCGCGCCATCCCGAACTGGCCGCCCCGGCCGACGTGGCGCGCTTCCCGCAGGTGCGGCTGGTCACCATCCGCGATGCCTTCGGTTCGTGGGAAAAGGCGCAAGCCGAGCATTTCGCCGATGGCGGCGTGTTCGACCAGATCCAGGCGAGCAAATAAGTGACCCATCCGGTTTCTCCCGCTCCGGCGTCCCCGCTGGCTGCGCCGAAGGGCCGGCGGCGCGCGCGCAGGGTCATTCCCGGTTTCGGCCTCGGCATGGGCATCACCCTGTTCTGGCTGGGCCTGATCGTGCTGGTGCCGCTGGCCGGGCTGTTCCTCAAGGCCGCCGGGCTGGGCGTGGGCGGCATCTGGCAGATATGGAGCGAGCCGCGGGTGCTGGCGGCGTTGCGCCTGAGCTTCCTCACCGCGCTGGCGGCGGCGGCGTTCAACACGGTGATGGGCACGTGGGTGGCGTGGGTGTTCGTGCGCTACCGCTTCCCCGGCCGGCGCCTGTTCGACGCAATGATCGACCTGCCGTTCGCGCTGCCCACGGCGGTGGCGGGCATCGCGTTGACCGCGTTGTACGGCGGGCAGGGCTGGATAGGCCGTTGGCTGGAGCCTCTGGGCGTCAAGGTCGCCTATGCACCGGCCGGCATCGTGGTGGCGCTGGTGTTCGTCGGCCTGCCGTTCGTGGTGCGCATCGTGCAGCCGGTGCTGGCCGAGAGCGAGCGCGAGCTGGAGGAAGCGGCCGGCACGCTCGGCGCCAACCGCCTGCAGACTGTGGCGCGGGTGGTGCTGCCGGCGTTGTGGCCAGCCCTGCTGACCGGTTTTGCGCTGGCGTTCGCGCGCGGCGTGGGCGAATACGGCTCGGTGATCTTCATCGCCGGCAACCTGCCGTTCGCCACCGAGATCGCACCGCTGCTGATTACCATCCGCCTGGATGAATTCGACTACGCCGGGGCCACCGCGATCGCCACGGCGATGCTGCTGCTGTCCTTCGTCGTGTTGCTGTTGGTCAACAGCCTGCAAGCGCGGCTGCAACGCAGGGGCGCGCGATGAACGAAATGGTGTCGGAGCTGCCGATGGGAATTGCCGCATCCACCGGCCGCCGCGGCGCGGCGCAAGCGGCCAGCGTGACCACCGAGCCGCGCTGGGTGCAGGTGCTGCTGATCCTCGGCGCGCTGGGCTTCCTGCTGTCCTTCCTGCTGCTGCCGCTGCTGCTGGTGTTCGGCGAGGCACTGCGTGGCGGCGTGCAGGCGTTCTGGGCCGCGATCACCGATGCCGACGCGCTGGCGGCGGTGAAACTGACCCTGCTGGTCACCGTGATCGTCGTCCCGCTGAACCTGGTGTTCGGCATTGCCGCGGCGTGGGTGGTCAGCAAGCACAAGTTCCCCGGCAAGCGCTGGCTGGTGACGCTGATCGACCTGCCGTTCTCGGTGTCGCCGGTGGTGGCCGGGCTGGTGTTCATCCTGCTGTTCGGCCGCGACGGCTGGCTGTGGCCGCTGATCGAGGACGGCCTGCACCTGCACCTGCCGGTGCTGGGCGAGGTGCTGCTGCAACTGCCGCGCATCGTGTTCGCCATCCCCGGCATCGTGCTGGCCACCGCCTTCGTCACCTTTCCCTTCATCGCCCGCGAACTGATGCCGCTGATGGAGCAGCAGGGCAACGACGAGGAACTGGCCGCGCTGACCCTGGGCGCGAACGCGTGGCAGATGTTCTGGAAAGTCACGTTGCCGAACATCCGCTGGGGCCTGCTGTACGGCGTGCTGTTGTGCAGCGCGCGGGCGATGGGCGAATTCGGCGCGGTGTCGGTGGTGTCCGGGCACATCCGCGGGCGTACCAACACGTTGCCGCTGCATGTGGAAATTCTCTACAACGAACCGTCCGCGCATACGTGGAGCGCCGCGTTCGCCTGCGCCTCGCTGCTGGCCGGCACTGCGCTGCTGACGCTGGTGACAAAGACCTTCCTTGAATGGCGCCACGGCGAATCGCTGGCCGCCGCGCACCGCCACTGAGATGACGACGATGGACATCCGCATACGACAACTGGGCAAGCGTTTCGGCGATTTCGCCGCGCTCGACGGCGTCAGCCTCGACATCCGCAGCGGCGAGCTGCTGGCGCTGCTGGGGCCGTCCGGCTCGGGCAAGACCACCCTGCTGCGCACCATCGCCGGGCTGGAGCAGCCCGAGCAGGGCCGCGTCCTGTTCGACGGCGAGGACGCCACCGGGCTGAGCGTGCAGGCGCGCCGCGCCGGCTTCGTGTTCCAGCACTACGCGCTGTTCAAGCACATGGACGTCCGCCGCAACATCGCCTTCGGCCTCGAAGTGCGGCGCGGCGGCGAGCGCTGGCCGAAGGCGCGCATCGCCGCCCGGGTCGAGGAACTGCTGGCGCTGGTGCAGCTGGACGGGCTGGGCGGGCGCTACCCGACGCAGCTGTCCGGCGGCCAGCGCCAGCGCGTGGCGCTGGCGCGCGCGCTGGCCATCGAGCCGCGCGTGCTGCTGCTGGACGAACCGTTCGGCGCGCTCGACGCACAAGTGCGCCGCGACCTGCGGCGCTGGCTGCGCGAACTGCATGACCGCACCGGGCTGACCACGGTGTTCGTCACCCACGACCAGGAGGAAGCGCTGGAACTGGCCGACCGCGTGGCCATCCTCAACCGCGGCCGCATCGAGCAGGTCGGCACCCCGGCCGAGGTCTACGACCGCCCGGCCTCGCCGTTCGTGTACGGCTTCGTCGGCGAGGCCAACCGGCTGCCGGCGCGGGTGCGCGGCGACGGGCTGGAGGTGGCCGGCGCGCAATGGCCGCTGCCGGCGACCCTGCTGGCGGCGGGCGAACTGGAGGTCTACGTGCGGCCGGAGGACATGCGCGCCGACGACGCCGGCGACTGGGCCGGCACCGTGCTGTCGGTACAGCGCAGCGGCGCCCGTACCCGGCTGCGCGCGCGCCTGCACGAGGCCGCCGTGGACGTGGAGGTCGAACTGCCGCCGGACGCCCCGGCCTATGCCGCCGGCCAGCCCATCGCGCTGGCGGCGCGCCGCCACGGGGTGTTCCCGGCCACGTAGCGCGTGCCGGCACAGCCCCCGTGGATGCGGGGCTCGTCCCGCATGGGGCCTTGCCGACGAAACCCCATGCCGGGCAAGCCCGGTACCTGCGAGGGCAGGGCATTCTGCGGACTTGCGGGATTGCGCTTCCCCGCAATCGGGTGAAGAGCCGAATTTCCTCTGGCGCTGCCTGGTCATTGTGGTTAAGAATTCGTGAACCCGTGCCCTGGCCGCACGGGTCCCCCCACAGGAGAACCGCAATGACCTACAGCAAACGCCTTGCCGCCGTTGCCTGCGCCGCCCTGCTTTCCGTCCCGTTCATGGCTTCCGCCGACGACGCGGCCGAATCGCCCATCAGCTGGGAAGTCGGCGCGGTATCGGACTACCTGTTCCGCGCGGCCTCGCAGACCGACGAGAAGCCCACCGTGCAGGCGGGCCTGACCTGGACTTCGCCGGTCGGCCTGTACGTCGGCACCTGGGGCTCGGGCGTGGATTTCGGCCCCGGCGACCCCGACGTGGAAGTGGACTTCTTCGTCGGCTACGGCTTCGACGTCAGCGAGCAGGTTAACTTCGACGTGCTGCTCAACCGCTATACCTACCCCGGCGCGAGCGAGCTGGCCTACAACGAGCTGGTCACCACCACCACCATCGCCGAGACCTGGAAGGTCAACGTCAGCTACAGCAACGACGTGTGGAACAGCGGCACCGATGGCTGGTACTACGGCATCGGTGGCGAGTGGGGCCTGCCCAACGAATTCAGCCTGAGCGCCAACGTCGGCCGCAGTACCTTCGAGAATGGCGTCGCCGAGGATTACACCGACTGGGGCGTGGGCGTGAGCCGCGGCTTCGGCATCGCCAACGTGTCGCTGGGCTACTACGGCGCCGACGGCAACGGCCGCGACAACTTCGGCAAGCTGGCCGACAACCGCGTGGTGCTGGCGGTGAAGATCGCGCGCTGAGCGCGGGCAACGCCGTTGCAATGAAAAAGGCGCCGCAAGGCGCCTTTTTCATGTGCGGGAACGCGCCTTGGCGCGATTCCGCGGAGCTCAATTCCAGCTCAACACCACCTTGCCGGCCTTGCCCTGTTCCATCAGGTCGAAGCCTTCCTGGAAGCGGTCCACCGGCAGCTGGTGGGTCAGCACCTTGCCCAGCGGGAAGCCGCCCAGGACGAGCTGCGTCATCTTGTACCAGGTCTCGTACATCTTGCGGCCGTAGATGCCCTGCACGGTCAGGCCCTTGAAGATGATCTTGTCCCAGTCGCAGCCGGCGCCCTTGGGCATGATGCCGAGCATCGCGATCTTGCCGCCGTGGTACATGCAGTCGAGCATGTCGTTGAACGCGCGCGGGTTGCCGCTCATCTCCAGGCCCACGTCGAAGCCTTCCATGTGCAGGTCGGCCATCACGTCCTTCAGCGACTGGTTGGCGACGTTGACCACGCGGGTCGCGCCCATGTCGGCGGCCAGCTTCAGGCGGAAGTCGTTGACGTCGGTGACCACCACGTTGCGCGCACCGATGTGCTTGCAGATGCCCGCGGCAATGATGCCGATCGGGCCGGCGCCGGTGATCAGCACGTCCTCGCCGATCACGTCGAACTCCAGCGCGCAGTGCGCGGCGTTGCCGTAGGGGTCGAAGAACGCGGCCAGCTCGCTCGGGATCTGATCGGGGATCGGCCACAGGTTGGACGCCGGCATCACCATGTACTCGGCGAACGCGCCATTGACGTTGACGCCGATGCCCACCGTGTTCGGGCACAGGTGCGGGCGGCCGCCGCGGCAGTTGCGGCAATGGCCGCAGACGATGTGGCCCTCGGCCGAGACGCGCTGGCCGACCTCGTAGCCGGTGACGGCCGAGCCGAGCTGGGCGATACGGCCGACGAACTCATGGCCGATGGTCAGGCCCGGCTTGATCGTGCGCTGGCTCCACTCGTCCCACAGGTAGATGTGCAGGTCGGTGCCGCAGATGGCGGTCTTCTCCAGCTTGACCAGCACCTCGTTGGGGCCGGGCACCGGCACCGGCACCTCTTCCATCCAGATGCCCTTGGCCGCCTCGCGCTTCACCAGCGCGCGCATCGTGTTCTGTGTCATTGCCGGAAAACCACGGTGGGAAAGAGCGCGGATTATATGCTTTCAGCCGCAACGGTCCGGTGGCCGGGCCGTTGCGGCGGGCGGTGCGCAGCGCAAGGGCATTGCGCGTAAAATTGTGCGGCACATCACGGTGCGGGGAGACAGCACACATGGCCATCCAGGCGGATTCGGGCAAGACGGTATTGGTCGTCGACGACAGCAAGGTGTCGCGCATGGTGATCAAGGCGCACATCCTGGAGGTCCACCCGCAGTGGCAGGTGGTCGAGGCCGGCACCGGCGAGGAGGCCGTCGCGCTGGTCGCCAAGGCGGTACCCGACTACTGCACCGTGGACGTCAACATGCCCGGCATGCCCGGCACCGATGCGGCGGCGCTGATCCTGCAGGCGCACCCGCAGGTGCGCATCGCCATCTTCTCGGCGAACATCCAGGAAGCGGTGCAGACGCGCGCGCAGCAGCTGGGCGCGGTGTTCGTGGCCAAGCCGGTGACCGAGAAGTCGATCGCGCAGGCCCTCCAGCATTTCGCGGGGTAGGCCATGAGCGTCCTGACCGACATCGAAACCGACGCGCTCACCGAGATCTTCAACGTCGGTGCCGGGCGCGCCGCGCTGAGCCTGTCCGAGATCGTGGGCGACGAGGTGCGCCTGTCGGTGCCGTCGCTGGAGGTGCTGCGCACGCGCGAGATCGACGAGCGGGTGCTGCCGCTGGCCAATGCGCGCTTCGCCGCCGTCAGCCAGATATTCGACGGCCCGTTCGACGCCGAGGCGGTGCTGCTGTTCGCCGAGGCCCATGCGCTGGAAATCGTGCGCGACATGATGGGCTCGCAGATCAGCCTGGAGGACCTGGCCGAGTTCGAGCAGGAGGCCATGTGCGAGTTGGGCAACATCATCCTCAATGCCTGCCTGTCGGCGATGGCCGACATGCTGGGCATCACCCTGAACAGTTCGCTGCCCGAGTACGCGGTGTCCTCGCCGGAGGAAATCTCCGCGCGCCTGGCCTCCGGCGAGAACGACGACACCTACGTGCTGGTCCTGCACATCGACCTGCTGATCGAGAAACACCACGCCTCGGGCCACCTGATCTTCCTGCTTAGCTCGACCTCGCTCAACCGGCTGGTGGCGCACATCCAACGCTATCTGAACGCCATTTCATGAGCAGTTTCGTTCCGGGCCGCATCACCGCCGATGCCGTGCTCGACAACCTCAACCTGGGGTTGGTCGTGCTGGACAAGGACTTCAACATCCTGCTGTGGAACGGCTGGATGGAGCGGCATGGCGGGATCGACGCCGGGCGCGCGCTCAACGCCAATTTCGTCACGCTGTTCCAGCAGCAGCTGGCCCCCGGCTTCCTGCGGGCGCTGTCCAACACCATCAGCTACGGCTTGCCGGCGATGCTGTCCAGCGCCCTGCACCGCTCGCCGCTGCCGCTGTACCACGCCAATGCCGGCAACGACGGCGGGGCGCCGGCGCGCATGGTGCAGTCGGTGGTGATGACGCCCATCATGGCGGTCGATGGCAGCCGTGCCTGCCTGATCCAGGTCAGCGATGCCAGCCATTCGATCCGGCGCGAGAAGATGCTGATGTCGCACTCCGAGGCGCTCAAGCGCCAGGTGGTGACCGACGGCCTGACCGGCGTGTACAACCGCCGCTTCTTCGACGAGAGCTTCGCGCTGGTGCTGCAGCGGGCGCGGCGCAATGGCGAGGCGCTGTCGTTGTTCATGATCGACATCGACTATTTCAAGCAATACAACGACCACTACGGGCACACGGCGGGCGACCGCGTGCTGAAGCGCGTGGCCGCCGCGCTCAAGGCGCAGCAGCGCTCGTCGGCCGACGTCTTCGCCCGCTATGGCGGCGAGGAGTTCGTCATGCTGGTCAATGGCGTCGATGCCGCCGGGGCGCAGGGGATCGCCGAGCGCCTGCGCGAAAGCGTGCATGCGCTGGAAGAGCCGCATGAAAAGTCGCCGGTGGCCCGCCGCGTGACCATCAGCATCGGGGTATGCACCGCCGTACCGCAGGAAGAAGCCGACGGGCGATGCCTGATGGATGCGGCCGACGCGGCGCTGTACCGCGCCAAGCAGGGCGGGCGCGACAGGGTGGTGGCGGGTTGAGCCGCGATGACCGGGGATTGATGGGGGCCTGAAATCCTTTGCCGCATGAGGATTTTTGTGCAGCACCGGCAATATGCGGAAAAATCCTTGCGATAAAGAGGATTAATTGGAGATTTCCACATGATCGTGAGGAGGATTTTCCAAATTCCTCACGAGCGAGTGGATTTTTGCTGTAGCATGGCGCAACTGCGGATGAATCCGCATGACCATGAGGATTACGCCATGCGGATCCGGTTGAGCAAAGCCGAGGAGCTGGGGCCGCTGGTCAAGGCCATGCGCAGGCACCAGGGGTTGCGTCAGGACGCCACGGCCGAGGGCGTGGGCGTGAGCGAGAACTTCCTGGCCAAGGTCGAGCGCGGCAGCGGCACGGTGCAATGGGGCAAGCTGTTCAACGTGCTGTCCGAGCTGGGGCTGCATGTCGAAATCGACGTGCCGCAGAAGGTCATGGATGCCATCGACGAGCGTGCCAGGGCGCGTGTGCGATGAATCGGGTTCCGCTGGACGAGGCCATCACCGTCACGACTCTGGACGGCCTGGGCTATCCGGGGCGCAGCCTGCTGGCCAGCATCGACGGCCGTTTGGTCGGCACGCTCTCCGAGCGTGGCAACCTGTGGGCGTTCACCTATGCACCCGAATGGCTGGCCAGTGCCGGGCGTTTCGCGCTGGCCCTGTCGCTGCCGTTACAGGAGGCGAGCATCCACGATGGCGCGTCGTTCCGCCCGGTCCAGTGGTATTTCGACAACCTCCTGCCGGAGGAGGCGCAACGCGAGTTGATGGCCGGCGATGCCCGCGTGGCCAGTGGCGATGCATTCGGCCTGCTGTGCCATTACGGCGCGGAATCGGCGGGGGCGCTGACACTGCTGCCGGAAGGCAAGGTACTGGAGCCCGGGGGCAGGGCCGAGTTGACCGATGCGGAGTTGTCCCGGCGCATCCGCGCGCTGCCGCACCATTCCTTGGCCGCCGGTTCGCCCAAGCGGATGTCGCTGGCCGGCGCGCAGCACAAGCTGGCCGTCATCGAGCAGGACGGGGCGCTGTTCCAGCCCATCGGCGCGGAGCCGTCGACGCATGTCCTCAAGCCCGACAACACGGACAAAAGCTATCCGCACAGTGTGGCGAACGAGTGGTTCGTGATGCGGCTGGCGGCCGCGATGGGCCTTGAGGTTCCGCGCGTGTCACGGCGCTACGTGCCCGAACCCGCGTTCCTGGTCGAGCGCTTCGACCGCGAGCGGACGCCCGCCGGCGTGCGCCGCCTGCACACGATGGATGCATGCCAGCTGCTGAATCTGGATCGTGTCTTCAAGTACCGGGGCAGTCTGCAGGTGCTGGCGGACATCGTCGAATCCTGCCGCGGCAAACTCTCCGCCCGCTTCCGCCTGTTCGACTGGCTGGTGTTCAACGTGCTGGCCGGCAACAGCGATGCGCACCTGAAGAACCTGAGTTTCCTGGTGGGGCCGGAAGGCATCCAGCTCGCCCCGCACTATGACCTGCTGAGCACGGTCTGCTATGAGACCGGGGCGTTCGGCCAGGGCTGGCCGGAGAATTCGACGCTGGCCTGGCCGATCCTGGGCGTGGAGCGGTTCAGCGAGTTGAGCTTCGATCTCCTGGTCGAGGCCGGGCAGGCGCTGGGCCTGAAACCGCGGACGGCGGCGGACAGGCTCGCGATGATGCAGGCCTCGATCTTCGAGGTGGCCGGGCAGTTGCTGGGCGAAGTGGAGGCGGAGAACGCCGAGCTGGGCAGGAGGTTGCCCATCGGCCCGCAATTGGAAGGCGAGATGCGTTGCCTGCGCGCGATCACGCACACCGTCATCAGGGAAATGGTCGCGCGGCTGGCGCCGTGATGGCCGGGTCGTCCCGGGCAGGCTGCCCGCTTGGGCGGGCTTTCCGCTTGCCCGTTTGCCCAGATGCAAGCGGCCGGCGGGACAAGTTGGTTGCAACCGCTACAATCGGGCTTCCATTCCCCGGGGGTACCTGCATGCGTCTGAACCTTCTCGCTTTTTCCGTCGTTGCCGGGCTCGGCCTGGCCCAGTTGGCGCAGGCCGCCGAAGGTATGTGGGTGCCGCAGCAGCTGCCCGAGATCGCCGGCCCGCTGAAGCAGGCCGGGCTGCAGCTGGATCCGCAGCAGCTGGCCGACCTCACCGGCGACCCGATGGGCGCGGTGGTCGCGCTGGGCGGCTGCACTGCCAGCTTCGTCTCGCCGCAGGGCCTGGTGGTCACCAACCACCACTGCGCCTACGGCGCCATCCAGCTCAACTCCACCGCCGAGAAGAACCTGATCAAGGACGGCTTCAACGCGCCGACCTTCAAGGATGAACTCAGCGCCGGCCCCAACGCGCGCATCTATGTGCTGGATGACATCACCGACGTCACCGCGCAGGCGCGTGCGGCCATCGCTGCGGCGGGCGCCGATCCGCTCAAGCGCACCGAGGCGCTGGAGGCGTTCGAGAAGAAGGCCGTCGCCGACTGCGAGGCCGACGAGGCCTACAGCTGCCGGCTGTACAGCTTCTCCGGCGGCAACACCTATCGCCTGTTCAAGAACCTGGAGATCAAGGACGTGCGCTTGGCCTATGCGCCGCCGGGCAGCGTCGGCAAGTTCGGCGGCGACATCGACAACTGGATGTGGCCGCGCCACACCGGCGACTTCTCGTTCTACCGTGCCTATGTCGGCAAGGACGGCAAGCCGGCCGCGTTCTCGGCCGACAACGTGCCGTACCAGCCCAAGCACTGGCTGAAGCTGGCCGACCAGCCGCTGGGCGAGGGCGACTTCGTGATGGTGGCCGGCTACCCGGGCCGCACCGACCGCTATGCGCTGGTCAGCGAGTTCGAGAACACCGCCAACTGGCTGTACCCGGCCGTTGCCAAGGCCTACAAGGAACAGATCGCGCTGGTGGAAGCGGCCGGCAAGGACGACAAGGACATCGCGGTGAAGTACGCGGCCAACATGGCCGGCTGGAACAACACCAGCAAGAACTTCGACGGCCAGTTGGACGGCTTCAAGCGCAACGGCGTGCTTGCCCACAAGCAGAAGGAAGAGGCCGCGGTGCTGGAATGGCTGCGCGCGCAGGGCGAAGCCGGCCGGCCGGCGCTGCACGCCTACGACCGCCTGCAGAACCTGGGCACGATGGCGCGCGCCACCCAGGAGCGCGATTTCGTGCTGGGCATGTTCAACCGCACCGGCACGCTGGGCACCGCGGTGCGCCTGTACCGGCTGGCGATCGAGAAGGCCAGGCCGGATGCCGAGCGCGAGGAGGGCTACCAGGAACGCGACCTGCCGGCCATCGAGGGCGGCCTGAAGCAGATGGACCGCCGCTACGTGGCGTCGATGGACCGCCAGTTCCAGCAATATTGGCTGCAGCAGTACCTGCAGCTGCCGGCGGGCAAGGGCCTGCCGGCGCTGGACCAGTGGCTGGGCGGCAGCGACGCGGCGGCGCTGGACGCGGCACTGGCGCGCCTTGATGGCTCCAGGCTGGGCGAGCTGAACGAGCGCCTGAAGTGGTTCAACGCCGACAAGGCCGCGTTCGAGGCCAGCACCGACCCGGCCATCCAGTACGCGGTGGCGGTGATGCCGGCGCTGCTGGAACTGGAACACCAGCGCAAGGTGCGCATGGGCGAGGAACTGGTGGCGCGGCCGCTGTTCCTGCAGGCCATCGCCGACTACAAGCAGAGCAAGGGCGAGTTCGTCTACCCGGACGCCAACCTGTCCCTGCGCATCACCTTCGGCAACGTAAAGGGCTACACCGGGCTGGACGGCAAGGTGCAGCAGCCGTTCACCGATCTTGAAGGCGTGGCCGCCAAGGAAACCGGCGCCGATCCGTTCGACTCGCCGAAGGCGCTGCTCGACGCGGTCAAGGCCAGGCGCTACGGCGGGCTGGAGGACAAGCGCATCGGCAGCGTGCCGGTGAACTTCCTGTCCGACCTGGACATCACCGGCGGCAACTCCGGCTCGCCGGTGCTGGACGCGCATGGCCGGCTGGTGGGCCTGGCGTTCGACGGCATCTGGGAGGCGGTGGCCAGCAACTGGGTGTTCGACCCGGTGATGACCCGCATGATCTCGGTGGACCAGCGCTACATGCGCTGGATCATGCAGGAAGTGGCCCCGGCGCCGCAGCTGCTGAAGGAAATGGAAGCCGCCTCGAAGTAAGCGGTGGTTGCATCGAAGCGAAAGCCCCGGACGGGAAACCGCCCGGGGCTTTTTGCATGGCCCACCACTGGTAGGAGCGCACCTTGGTGCGCGATGAGGCTCTACCGGGAAAGCTTCATCGCGCACCAAGGTGCGCTCCTACAGGTGCTCAGGCATTCGCAGCGCCTACCGGTATGGCCCCGGTCCGCGCCAGACCAGTTCGCCCTGCCGGTACACGGACATCACCGTGACCACTTCGCGGGCATCGCCGATGGCCTGCAGCTCCGGCGAGTCGGGGGGAAGCAGGCGGCACTTGCTGGACTCGCGCCTGAGCGCGACCTCGGCCGGGCAGACCATCAGGTAGCTGGTGCCGGGCAGCGGAATGGACAGCTCCTTCATGCCCTGTTCCATCCAGTCGCGCAGCTGGGCCTCGCGCAGCAGGTCGTAGATGATCTGGTAGCCACCCACCTGCATGGCCGGCTCGCCGCTCGCCATGTCGTTGCGGCTGCCGTTGCGGTTGACCTGCCCGCGGTAGCGGCCGTCGTCGTCGGGAGCGGTTTCCTTTTCCAGCCAGCCCGGCGGACGCCCGGTCCAGGTCCGCGGCTGGCGCTGGGCGGTGCCCGACGGGCTGGAGGCGGCCTGCGCCGGTACCTGCGCGGGCGGGTCCGCGGCCTCGGCCTGTTCCGGCTCCGGCTCGGCCGGCGGTTCGATGAACCTGGCTTCGGCCATCGGCTTGCGCTGCTCGACCTTCCTGCGTGCGGTTGGTTTGGGGCGCGGCTTGGGCGCGTCCGTCGGCTTCGGGCTGGGCGGGGCCGGCGTGGCCTGCGGGGAGGGCGGTGCCTCGCCGATGAAATCCACCTTGACCCGGCCGCCATTGGACGAACCCTGCGGCGTGCTCACTTGTGGCGGATCGGCGTGCAGCAGGAGCAGCACCACCAGCAGGTGCAGCAGTGCGCTCGCCAGCGCCGCCACCCACGGCTGCAGGTGCTCGTTCAAAGGCTTGGGACGGGGCGTCGGGGACGTCGAAAGGCTGCTCATGCCGCGTCGGGGGCGTGGGAGGTGCTGGCCCTCATGCGGATTCACACCAGGCAGCCAAAGGAGGGCCGGTATGGTAACGCCTGCCGTTGGCCGGCAAACGCGCTGGCGGTTGCAGGTTCGCTGCGAGAGCGACCACCCGCGATTTCGTAACGCGGGTAACCGACCCCGGCCGCGCCACGGGGGCAGGCTATGATGCGGGCCCCCTCCACGGACACTCCACTGCATGCGCATCCTGCTTGCCCGTCACGGCGAAACGCCGTGGAACGCCGAAGGCCGCTACCAGGGCCAGATCGACATTCCCCTTTCGCCGGTGGGCCAGGCCCAGGCCGCCGCGCTTGGCGAGCGCCTGCGGGACGTGCAGATCACCCGTGCCGTGGCCTCGCCGCTGTCGCGCGCGCAGAGCACCGCCAGGGCCGCGCTGGGCGCGGCGCGCGAAGCCATGCTGCTGACCGAGCCGGACTTGCAGGAAATCGCCCACGGCGAGTGGGAGGGCCTGCTTGCCAGCGAGATCAATGACTCCGACCCGGCACGGCTGCGCGCCTGGCGCGAGGAGCCGGATACCGTGCTGATGCCCGGCGGCGAGTCGCTGCGGCAGGTGCTGGACCGCAGCTGGCGCGGGTTGGCCAAGGCCGCCGAAGGGCTGGGCGAGGACGACACACTGCTGGTGGTCGCGCACGACGCGGTCAACCGCGTGATCCTGTGCCGGGTGCTGGGCCTGCCGATCGGCAAGCTGTGGACCTTCCGCCAGGCCCCGACCACGCTCAACCTGCTCGAAGGCCCGGATCTGGAGCATCTGGAAGTGGTGCGCCTGAACGACTGCGCCCACCACACCCCGTTCTTCGGCGAAGCCAAGCACCGCGCGCTGTAGTGCCGGCCGCCGGCCGGCAACCTCGCAGACTCCAGATATGCATGCAGATGCCGGCCAGCGGCCGGCACTACCCGCAATCCGGTAGCGCCCGGCCGTTGGCCGGGCGGCGCGTGATGCCGGCGTTCGCGGCCAGCGCCGCTATCATGTGCGTCCCGCGCGCACGGCGCCGGTTTTTCCGTCGAGAACCCCGCATGTCCCCCGCACGTCCCGCCACGCTCGCGCAGTGGCTCGCCCACATCGAACAGCAGCACACTCAGCCGATCGCGATGGGGCTGGAGCGCGTGCGCGAGGTGGCTGCACGCATGGGGCTGGCGCAACCGGGCAAGCGCTGCATCGTGGTCGGCGGCACCAACGGCAAGGGCTCGACCGTGGCCTTCATCGAGGCCATCGCCCGCGCCGCCGGCTGGAAGGTGGGTGCCTATACCTCGCCGCACCTGCTGGCCTATAACGAGCGCGTGCGCATCGATGGTGCCGACATCGATGACGCCACGTTGGTGGCCGGCTTCAACGCGGTCGAGGACGCGCGCGGCGACACCGCGCTGACCTATTTCGAATACGGCACGCTGTGCGCGCTGTGGGTGTTCCAGCAGGCCGGGCTGGACCTGGCGGTGCTGGAAGTCGGCTTGGGCGGGCGGCTGGACGCGGTGAACATCGTCGATGCCGACGTGTCGGTCATCACCACCGTGGACATCGACCACGCCGACTGGCTGGGCGGCGACCGCGAAACCATCGGCATGGAGAAGGCCGGCATCATCCGCGGCTGGAAGCCGGTGATCCTCGGCGAGATCGACCCGCCGTCGAGCGTGCTGCGCCGTGCCTACGTGCTGGGCGCCAACGCGATCCGCTTCGGCAGCGATTTCTTCGCCGAGCCGATCGATGCCGGGCGCTGGCGCTGGCGCGACGTGTCGCTGCGGCTGGAGTTGCCGCAGCCGGCGCTGTGGGCGCCGGTGCAGCGCGACAACGCTGCCACCGCCATCGCCGCGCTGCGCGCGCTGGACCGGGCGGTGCCGCGAGCGGCATGGGCCAGGGGGATCGCCGAGGCACGGGTGGCCGGGCGCCTGCAGCGGTTCGAACGCGATGGCGTGGAGGTGCTGGTCGATGTCGGCCACAACCCGCAGGCCGCCGCCGTGCTGGCGGCGGCATTGCAGGCCCGCCCCGCCGCCGGGCGCACGCTGGCGGTGTACGCGGCGCTGGCCGACAAGGACGCGCCCGGCGTGGTCGCCGCGTTGCAGGGGCGCATCGACCGCTGGCACCTGGCCGGGCTGGAAGGCGCGCGCGGGCAGAGCGCCGCACGGCTGCGCGAGCGCCTGGCCGGGACCGCCGCCGCCGGCGCGGCATTGTCGGCCAATGTCGGGCAGGCGTTGGCCGGCGCGCTGGAACAGGCCCGGCGCGGCGACCGCGTGCTGGTGTTCGGCTCCTTCCACACCGTGGCCGAAGCGTTGCCGCTGCTGCACGGGTAGGCCGGGGCCACGCCCCCGGCGTTTGATTCGTCCGTGAAAGCGCGTCGGGGACGTAGCCCCGACCTACGGGCCGGAGCAGCGGGAACCGTAGGTCGGGGTTACACCCCCGACGCTCGATTCGTCCGTGAAAGCGCGTCGGGGACATGGCCCCGACCTACGGGCTGGAGCAGCGGGAACCGTAGGTCGGGGTTACACCCCCGACGCTCGATTCGTCGATGTGGAGGCGCGTCGAGGACGCAGCCCCGACCTGCGGGCTCCATGCAGGGCACCCGCCAAGGCATTCAGCCATCGGCCGTCGTGCCCGCAGGCACCCGCATATAATCGGAACACACTCGCATGCCGCCGGACCCGCCTTCCGTGGATACCCCCCTGAAACAGCGACTGATTGGTGCCATCGTGCTGGTGGCGCTGGCCGTGATCTTCCTGCCCATGCTGGTCAAGGACCCGGCGCCGGACAGCGGCAGTGCGCAGGACGTGCCGCTGCGCGCCCCCGACGCTCCTTCCGACGGCCAGTTCGAGACCCGTGAGCTGCCGCTGGTGGCGCCCAACGCACCGGCATCCGGCAGTGCCACCGGCATGCCGGCGGCGCAACCGGAGTCCAACGCGGCCGCGCCGGCGACGGACGACGGCCGCGCGCTGCCACCGGCCGTCGCCGCCGGCAATTACGCGGTCAACTTCGGCGCCTATGCGACCGAGGCCGATGCCGATGCGGTGATCGCGCACCTGAAGACGGCCGGCCTTCCCGGTTTCCGCCAGCCGGACACCATCAACGGCAGCCGGGCCTGGCGGGTGCGCATCGGCCCCTACGCCGACCGCGCGCAGGCCGAACTGGTGCGGCTGGAAGCAGGCAAGGTGCGCAGCGACGTGAACGCGCAGGTGGTGGTGCTCGACGCCGACAAGGACGCGCCGGCCGCGTCGCCGCCGCCGGAAGCCAGGCCGGTGGCGGCCGCGAAGCCGGAAACCCGGCCCGAACCCAGGCCCGCCGCACCGAAGCCGGAGGCCGCCAAGCCGGCGGTGCCCGAGCGCAGCACGACCACGGTGAGCACCGCGCCGGCCACCAGCGGCGTCGGCTTCGCGGTGCAACTGGGGGCGTTCACCCAGCCCGCGGGCGCCAATGCGTTGCGCGACAAGGTGCGCGCGGCGGGCTTCAGTGCCTTCACCGACCAGGTGCGCAGGGGCGATGGAGTGCTGCTGCACCGTGTCCGCGTCGGGCCGGTGGCCAACCGCGCCGAAGCCGAGCAGCTCAAGGCGCAGGTGGCGGCGAAGGTCGGCATCCCCGGCATCGTCAGCCCGCACCCCTGATGCAGGCAGCACCGCCGCTCCACCGCCACGGAGGCGACGCATGATCGACATGGTGCTGCTGGCCGTGATCGGGCTGTCGGCCCTGCTGGGCCTGATGAAGGGCTTCGTCGGCATCGTCGTGGGCACGCTGTCGTGGCTGCTGTCGGGCTGGGCCGCGTTCCAGTTCGGGGGCCATGCCGCGCGCTGGCTCGCCGAGGGCGCGGCGCCGTCGCTGACCCACTACCTGGGCGGCTATGCGCTGGTCTTCGTCGGCGTGCTGGTGCTGGTGGCGGTGACCGGCATGCTGCTGCGCAGTGCGGTCGACGCCACCCGGCTCAACGGCACCGACCGCGCGCTGGGCTTCGGCCTGGGCATGCTGCGCGGCGGGCTGTTCGCCTGCGTGCTGGTGCTGCTGATGGGCTTCACGCCGCTGCCGCGCGAGGCCGAGTGGGGCCAGTCGAAGGTGCTGCCGGTACTGCTGCCAGGTGCCGAATGGATGCGCGCGCAGCTGCCGGACCTGTCCATGCCCGGCGTGGACCTGGACGCATTGGCGCCGACGGACTTGGGGAACCTGCCGGTGACAGGCGATAATGCCGCGCTCAACGACATGATGAAGGGTAGTGGGTTGCCGGACATGGTGAGCCGGGCGCTGGGGAAACCCGCGCCGGACGCCGCCGACGCCGCCCGCCGACAGGACCCTGCGAGGGCGTTGCCCTCCAATATCGACCCCGCGCAGGTGCGCCCGGGTCAACCCGACCCGGCGCGGGTCGAGGCACAGGGCCAGGCACGGCCACCTTCACGTTAACCGGGCCCCAGCGCCCAGCGGAGATCGCGCAACATGTGTGGCATCGTCGGAATCGTCGGCAACCAGAACGTCGCCGGGCAGCTTTATGACGGCCTGACCGTCCTCCAGCACCGCGGCCAGGATGCCGCCGGCATCGCCACCGCCAACGGCACCCGCCTGCGCGTGGAGAAGGCCAACGGCTTGGTCCGCGACGTGTTCGACGAGCGCCGCATGGCGCTGCTGCAGGGCCGCATCGGCATCGCCCACGTGCGCTACCCCACCGCCGGCTCGGAAGGCACCGACGAGGCGCAGCCGTTCTACGTCAACTCGCCCTACGGCATCGCGTTGGCGCACAACGGCAACCTGATCAACACCGAGGCGCTGCGCCAGCAGGTGTTCGAGGCCGACCGCCGCAACATCAACACCGACTCGGACAGCGAAGTGCTGCTGAACGTGTTCGCCTACGAGCTGGACGCGCAGCGCATGCTCACCCCGGAGGCGGCGATCCGCGCCGTGGCCGGCGTGCACCGCCGCTGCAAGGGCGGCTACGCGGTGGTCAGCGTGGTGCTGGGGCTGGGGCTGGTGGCGTTCCGCGACCCGCACGGCATCCGCCCGCTGGTGCTGGGCAAGCGCAGCCACGCCGAGGGCGACGAATACATCGTCGCCTCCGAATCGGTGGCGCTGGACGTGCTCGGCTTCGAGCGCGTGCGCGACGTGCTGCCCGGCGAGGCACTGGTCATCACCGAGCGCGGCGAACTGTTCGCCGAGGTCTGCGCGCCCAACACGCAGCAGACCCCGTGCATCTTCGAGTACGTGTATTTCGCGCGCCCGGACTCGATGATCGACAACGTCTCGGTGCACAAGGCGCGCATGCGCATGGGCCAGAAGCTGGGCGAGAAGATCCTGCGCCTGCGCCCGGACCACGACATCGACACCATCATCCCGATCCCCGACACCTCGCGCGACGCGGCGCTGGAAATCTCCAACGTGCTCGGCGTGAAGTATCGCGAGGGCTTCGTCAAGAACCGCTACGTCGGCCGCACCTTCATCATGCCGGGGCAGGGCGAGCGGGTGAAATCGGTGCGCCGCAAGCTCAACCCGATCCACCTCGAATTCCGCAACCGCGTGGTGCTGCTGGTGGACGACTCGATCGTGCGCGGCACCACCAGCCAGCAGATCGTGCAGATGGCGCGCGACGCCGGTGCGCGCAAGGTCTACCTGGCCAGCGCCGCGCCGCCGGTGCGCCACCCGAACATCTACGGCATCGACATGCCGGCCGCCGAGGAACTGGTGGCGCACGACCGCAGCATCGAGGACATCGAGAAGCACCTGGGCTGCGACTGGCTGGTCTACCAGGACCTGGAAGACCTGGAAGCGGCGGTGCGTGAAGGCAATCAGGAGCTGAAGGCATTCGATTCGTCCTGCTTCAACGGCGAATACGTCACCGGCATCGAACCGGGGTATTTCGAGCGCATCCAGCAACTGCGCTCGGATGAAGCCAAGAACAAGCGCCGCGCGTGAATGCTTTTGAGCCCCTCTCCCTGCGGGAGAGGGGTTGGGGTGAGGGGCGAACGAAGTGGCAATGCTTGAATGCCAATGACAACGCAACAAGCACGCTCCTGTTTTGATGCTCTGTCTCACGCACACCTCGTGGGAAGGTGTCTTGAAGGCATGGATGAAGGCAGGTCGCAGCATGAATGATCCAGACATCACTGCGCTGCCCAGCCCTCACCCCAACCCCTCTCCCGATGGGAGAGGGGCTTCAAGCACCAACCTCCTCGACGCGGCCCGCATCTGCCTCGCCGAAGCCGACCCGCTGCAAAAGGTCGCCCTCACCCAGCACTACGCCGCACTGTTCCGCGCCGGCCAACTCAAGTTGCCGGAACACGCATCCGACCCCGAGCCGATCCGCATGCCCGGCCGCCCGGCCAACCTCGTGCTGGTGCACCCGCGCGACCTGCCGCGGCGTGGCCTCGGCAACCCGGAAGGCCGCGCCGCCTTCATCCACGCCATCGCCCACATCGAACTGAACGCCATCGACCTGGCGTGGGATGCGGTGTACCGCTTCCGTGGCTTGCCGAGCAGCTTCCACGCCGACTGGGTGAGCTGCGCCGACGACGAATCGCGCCACTTCATGCTGCTGCGCGGGCGCCTGCTCGCGCACGGCCACAACTACGCCGATTTCCCCGCCCACAACGGCCTGTGGGAAATGTGCGAGAAGACCGCCCACGACGGCCTGGCGCGCATGGCGCTGGTGCCGCGCGTACTGGAGGCGCGTGGCCTCGACGTGACCCCGGGCATGATCACCAAGCTGCGCGCGCTCGGCGACGACGCCACCGCCGACGTGCTGGAGGTGATCCTGCGCGAGGAAGTGGCGCACGTCGCCGCCGGCTCGCGCTGGTACCGCTGGTACTGCGAACGCGCCGGCGTCGAGCCGCGCGCCCGCTTCAGGGAACTGCTGCGCGAATACGCCGGCGGCTACCTGCACGGCCCGTTCAACATCGAAGCGCGGCTGCTGGCCGGCTTCGACGAGGACGAGCTGGCGAACCTGGTCGAGCAGGCGGGCTGAACACCGCGTTCGCGGTGGGCCCGAAGCCGGCCACCGCCTCCACCCGCGCCGTTAACATCGGAGCCTTCCGCGAGATCGTGAGGACATCCCGATGAAACCATTGCATTCATTGCTCTGCGCATTACCGATGGCGGCATTGCTGGCATGCAGCCCGTCGCCGGGGAAGACGGCTGCCGGGCCATCGGCACGCAACGCACCTGCCGTGGATTTCCCGGCAACCTTGCAGGCCATCGGCACCGAACCGTTCTGGAGCGTGGAGGTGGCGGGCGATGTGTTGCTCTACACCACGCCGGAAACGATGGATGCGCCACGCCGGTTGCAGGCCACGCGCAGCAGCGATGCCGAGGGGCTGCATCTGGTCGGTGGAAATGGCGATGCCGGCTTGCGTCTGGACGTGCGCCGCGAGGCCTGCTCGGACGGCATGTCCGACCGCGAATACCCGTTCAGCGTGTCGCTGCTGCTGGACGGAAAAACCGCAAGGGGCTGCGCCTTCGACCCGGCTTCGCCACCGCCGCCGCAGTGAACCGTCGGCGGCGGTTCCGGTGGGAGGGACGAGGCTGCGGATGGGGTATGGTCATGCCATCGATGACAAGGGAGGGGACACATGCGGCAACGTGAACGCGGTTCGGCACAGGTGGGCGTCTGGGTGGTGACGGGGCTGGTCGCGCTGGTGCTGGTCGGCACTGCGTGGGCCGTGCCGAGGTACCGGGTGTACGCACAGGAGCTGCGCGGCAAGGCGGCCCTGGTCGAGGCCGAAAGCAACCGGCGCATCGCCGTGCTTGAGGCCGAAGCCGCGCGGGATGCCGCCGTCGCGCTGGCCGCCGCCGAAATCGAACGGGCCAAGGGCGTGGCCGAAGCCAACCGCATCATCGGCGACAGCCTGAAGGGCAACGAGGGCTACCTGCGCTACCTCTACATCGATGCGCTGAAGACCACGCCGAACCAGACCATCTACATTCCCACCGAGGCGGGCCTGCCCATCCTCGAGGCCCAGCGCAAGGCATTGCCGGCGCAATAGTCGTCCAGACGCGGCCGCCGGGCCTGCCCGGCAGGTTGCCGGATGCTCAGCCGAGGGCTTCCAGCCGGAAGCCGTCGGCGTCCACCCGCAGTACCGAGCCTTGTTCGTACCAGTCGCCGAGCACGATGCGGGTGCAGCTGGCGTCGCCCGCCTGCACCGTGTGCACGGCCGGGCGGTGGGTGTGGCCGTGGATCATCGTGTCCACGCCGTAGCGGCGGAAGGTGGCGACGACCTCGGCCGGGGCCACGTCGGTGACGGTCTCGAACTGGGCGCGGTCGCCTTCCTTCATTTCCGACTGGCGCGCCTGGCTGGCCGCGCGCGCCTTCTGCGCGAAGGCGATGCGCGCTTCCAGCGGCTGCGACAGGAACTGGGCGATGAAGGCCGGGTCGCGGGTCTGCGCGCGGAAGGCCTGGTAGGCGACGTCGTCGGTGCACAGCAGGTCGCCGTGCTGCAGCAGCACCGGCTTGCCGTACAACGGGACCACGCAGGGGTCGGGCAGGATGCGCATGCCGGCCCGCCTGGCGTAATCCTCGCCGAGCAGGAAGTCGCGGTTGCCGCGGATGAAGAACACCGGCACGCCGGCATCGGCCAGTTCGCGCAGCGCGGCGGCCACCGCGTCGGCGGCGGGCGAAGGCGTGTCGTCGCCGATCCATGCTTCAAACAGGTCGCCGAGGATGTACAGCGCCTCGGCCTGCCGCGCTTGCCCGCGCAGGAAGTCGAGGAACAGGTCGGTGATGGCCGGACGGCTGGGGTCCAGGTGCAGGTCGGAGATGAACAGCGTGGTCATGCCGGGCATTGTAGGGGCAACGCCGTCACGTCACCCGTAGGTCGGGGTTACATCCCCGGCTGCGTGAATGCCGGGAGGTGCGGGGTTGCCGGGCAGCGGCCGGCACCACCGTCAGAACGGCAGCGGCCACAGCTGCAGCGAGGCGGTGCCCAGCAGCAGGGCGATGCCGGTCGCGGCCAGCACGTCGCTGGGGTAGTGCAGGCCCAGCACCACGCGCGACAGCGCCACGCCGGCGCTGAACGGCAGCAGCAGCGGCGCCAGCCACGGGTAATACGCCAGCGCCACCACGGTGAACGACACCGCGTGCAGGGTATGCCCGGATGGGAAGCTGTATTCGTCCAGCGGCGCCACCCAGGCGCGGATGCGCAAGTCGGCGGCGAACGGGCGCGGGCGCCGGGTCCAGCGCTTGAGCACCTTGTACAGGGTCAGCGCGACCACGCCGGTGGCGGCCATGTGCGCCGAGGCGCGCAGGCCATCCATGCCGTCGGCCAGCACCAGCGCGCCCATCAGCAGGTACCAGAACACGCCGTCGCCGAGGCGGCTGAGCACCGCAAACAGGGTGCGGATGCCGCGGCGCCGGCAATAGCGGTTGGCCTGCCGGCACCAGCGGGTTTCGCGGGCGAGCAGGCCGTCAGGCGGCGGCAAGCGCATGGCCACGCCTCCGTTCGGAAAGTTCGCGCAGCAGGGCCTCGAACTCGGCGACCACGTGTTCCGGGTGCAGCCGCTGCATCGTGCGGCTGGCATTGGCGCCGAGCAGGGGGCGCAGGTCGTCGTCGCTGGCCAGCCGCAGGGCCGCGTCGATGAATCGGTCGTCGCTGTCGACGCTCATGCCGCTGTGTCCGTTCTGCAGGTGTTCGCGCGCGGCGCCGTAGTCGAAGGCGACCGTGGCCACGCCGCTGGCCATCGCTTCCAGGGTGACGTTGCCGAAGGTTTCGCTGCGGCTGGGGAACAGGAACAGGTCGCCGCTGGCGAAATGGCGGGCCAGCGCTTCGCCGCGCTGCACGCCGCAGAAGATGAAATCCGGGTTTTCCTGCGCGAGGCGCCCGCGCAGCGGCCCGTCGCCGACCCAGACGAAGCGTGCCTCCGGGCGCCGCTGGCGGAGGTGGCGGAATGCCTGCACCGCCAGCTCGAGGTTCTTTTCCGCGGCGATGCGGCCGACGTGGATCACCGCCAGCCCGTGGTCGCCCAGTCCCCACTCCCGGCGCAGCGCCGGGTCGCGCCGGTGCGGCGAGAACCGCGCGGTATCCACCGCCCGCGCCAGCAGCCGTGGCTGGCGGAAGCCGCTGTCGAGCAGGAAGTCGTGCAGCTCGCGGGTCGGGACCAGGGTGGCGTCGCCGCGGTTGTGGAAGCGGCGCATCCAGCCCAGCGCCGCCGGTTGCAGCCAGGCGGCGCCGTAGTCGGGCAGGTAGCTGTCGAAGCGGGTGTGCAGGCCGGTGGCGACCGGGATGCCGAGCCGGCGCGCGCTGCGCAGCGCCGACCAGCCCAGCGGTCCTTCGGTGGCGATGTAGACCGCGTCGGGGCGGTGCCGGCGCCAGTAGTGCGCCAGCTGGTACGGCGCCGGCAGGCCGAAGCGCAGGCCGGGATAGCGCGGCAGGGCCGCGCCGCGTACCAGCAGCTCGTGCGGCCCGGCGCTGTCCCCGGGCTGGCGCGGGCGGATCAGGTCCACCGTGTTGCCGCGCGCGCGCAGGCCGCGCTCCAGGCCCTGCACGGTCAGGGCGACGCCGTTGACCTCCGGCGGATAGGTCTCGGTGACGATGGCATAGCGCATGCGCGTTCTCCCGTTTGCATCAGCATGGGGACGGGCGGTGGCAGCGATGTGACCGATATGCGTCTGTGGAGTGACACGCGGATGCGAAGCCATGCCGCACCCGTAGATGCGGGGCTTGCCCCGCACGGGGCATTCCCGGTGATGCTTCGTGCGGGGCAAGCCCCGCATCTACAAGCACGCAGGTCGGGGTTACGCCCCCGACGCGGGAGGCCAAGGGCGTCGGGGGCGTAGCCCCGACCTGCGTGTCTCCCCGTTCCCCGTCCTCAAGCCACGAACGGCCGGAAGCTGATGCCCAGCCCGGCCATGCCCTCGGCCTCGCCGACCAGGTCGGCGCGCAGCAGCGGGCGGGCGTCGATGAAGGCCTTGTCCAGCACCAGCGACAGCGTGTTGCCGTCGATCGACAGTTCCAGCGTCGGGATCGGGTCGTCCTCGCGCGCACGATGCAGCAGTACCGCCAGCCGCAGCAGCGCGGCGGTGCGTTTGGCCGGCAGCAGCAGGCGCTCGGGCAGGGCGTCGAACGCGGCCTTGGGCACGTTGCGGCGGTGGGTGCGGATCAGCGCCGCCAGCACCTGCTGCTCTTGCCGCGAGAAGCCGGCGATGTCCGAGTGCTCGATCACGTAGCTGCCGTGTGTGTGGTAGCCGCTGTGCGCGATCATCAGCCCCAGCTCGTGCAGGTGCGCGGCCCAGCCGAGCATGCGGGCGTCGTCCGAATCCAGCTTCCAGCCCTCGGCCACCTGCTCGAACAGGCGCTGCGCGGTCGCCTCCACGCGCTGCGCCTGGGCTTCGTCGATGGCATAGCGCCGGGTCAGCGCCGCCACCGATTCGTCGCGCGGGTCGTTGTCGCCGGCGCGGCCGACGATGTCGTGGAGGATGCCCTCGCGCATCGCCGCCTTGCTGACCAGCAGCTTCTGCAGGCCCAGCGCCTGGAACGCGGCCTCCAGCACCAGCACGCCGCCGGCGATGATCGGCCGCCGTTCGCTGGACAGCGTCGGCAGGTTGATGTCGTCGATGTGCTTGGCGCGCAGCAGTTCCTCGCGCAGCTGTGGCAGCGCTTCGGCGGTGATCGCGCCCTTGCTCAGCTTCATCGCCGCGCAGATCTCGCTGATCGCCTTGTGCGTGCCGGACGAGCCCAGCGCCTCGTCCCAGCCCAGCGCGCGGTACTTGGCCGCGAACGGCTGGAACTCGGCGCCGATCTCGGTCAGCGCGTCCTTCCAGCGCTTCTTGCTCAGCTTGCCGCCGGGGAAGAAGCGCCGGGTGCTGGCGATGCAGCCGGCCTGCAGGCTCTCGCGTTCCAGCGGCTGCATGCCGGCGCCGATGATGAATTCGGTGGAGCCGCCGCCGATGTCGATCACCAGCCGCCGCTGGCCGGGTTTGGGCGGCTGCGCGTGGGCCACGCCGAGGTAGATCAGGCGCGCTTCCTCGCGGCCGCTGACCACCTCGATTGCATGGCCCAGCGCGGTTTCGGCCGGCATCAGGAACGACAGCGGCGAGCGCAGCTGGCGCACGGTGTTGGTGGCCAGCGCGCGCACCCGGTACGGCGGGATGGTGCGGATGCGCTGGCCGAAGCGGGCCAGGCACTCCAGCGCGCGCTGCCGCGCCTCGGCCGACAGCCCGCCCTTGCCGTCCAGCCCGTCGGCCATGCGCACCGTCTCGCGCAGGCGGTCCACCACCCGCAGCTGGCCGAGCAGGTAGCGGGCGATGACCATGTGGAAGCTGTTGGACCCCAGGTCGATGGCGGCCAGCAGGTCGCCGTCCTGCAGGGGGGGGAAGGTCGGGGGGGACTGGGGCATGGCGGAATGGTAGTGGATGGCCGGGACGGGTGTGTAGGAGCGCACCTCGGTGCGTGGGAGGCTTTCCCGGCAAAGCGCCATCGCGCAGCAAGCTGCGCTCCTACAGCGCTTCCAGCAACGCCTGCTGCGCCGAGTGCGGCGCCTGCCCCGGCTGCGGCTCGCACTTGCGGTAGTGGCCGTCGGCCTGCAGTTCCCAGGCGTTGAGGTTGTCGTCCAGGTAGTTCTGCAGCACCTCGCGGTGGATGCGCTGGACCAGGTTGTCGTCCAGCACCGGGAAGCAGGTTTCCACGCGCCGCAGCAGGTTGCGTTCCAGCCAGTCGGCGCTGGCGCAGAACAGCTCCGGCCTGCCGTCGTTGCCGAACCAGTAGACGCGGCTGTGTTCGAGGAAGCGGCCGACGATCGAGCGCACCCTGATGTTGTCGGAAATGCCTTCCACGCCGGGGCGCAGGGTGCAGGCGCCGCGCACGATCAGGTCGATCCGCACGCCGGCCTGCGAGGCCGCGTACAGGGCGCGGATCACCTGCGCCTCGTTGAGCGCGTTCATCTTGGCGATGATCCGTCCCGGCCGGCCTTCCAGCGCCAGCCGCGTCTCGCGCTCGATCCGCTGCAGCAGCCCGCTGTGCAGGGTGAACGGCGATTGCAGCAGGCAGTCCAGCGTCCTTTTCGAGGCCAGCCCGGACAGTTGCTGGAACAACTGGTGCACGTCGTTGCCGATGTCGGCGTCGGCGGTGATCAGGCTCAGGTCGGTATAGGCGCGCGCGGTGCCGCTGTGGTAGTTGCCGGTGCCCAGGTGCACGTAGCGGCGCAGCTTGCGGCCCTCGCGGCGCACGATCAGCAGCATCTTGGCGTGGGTCTTGTAGCCGACCACGCCGTAGACGACCTGCACGCCGGCGTCCTGCAGGCGGTCGGCCAGTCCGAGGTTGGCTTCCTCGTCGAAGCGCGCGCGCAGTTCCACCACCACGGTCACGTCCTTGCCGTTGCGCGCGGCCTGGATCAGCGCGTCGACAATGCCCGAGTCCTTGCCGGTGCGGTACAGGGTCTGCTTGATCGCCAGCACGTTCGGGTCCACCGCCGCCTCGCGGATCAGTTCCAGCACCGTGCCGAACGAATCGAACGGGTGGTGCAGCAGCACGTCCTTGCGCGCCACCGCGGCGAAGATGCCTTCCGGCGCCTTGAACACGCGCGGGGTCATCGGCGGGTACTTCAGGTCCGGCCGCTGCACCAGGTCGTAGACCTGGATCACGCGGTTGAGGTTGACCGAACCATCGATGCGGTAGGCCGCGTTGTCGGACAGGCCGAAGTTCTGCAGCAGGGTCTGCACGATCGGTTTGGGGCAGTCGTGGGCGATCTCCAGCCGCACCGCCGGGCGGTAGCCGCGGTCCACCAGCTCGTCGCGCAGCGCCAGCGCCAGGTTCTCGACCTCTTCCTCGTCCACCACCAGCTCGGAGTTGCGGGTGACCCGGAACTGGTAGGCGCCGCGCACGTCCATGCCGGGGAACAGTTCGTCGACGAAGGTGGACAGCACCGCCGACAGCAGCACGAAGTTCTGCGCCCCGCCCAGCGATTCGGGCAACTGGATGATGCGCGGCAGCGAGCGTGGCGCGCGCACCACCGCCAGGTGCCCGGCGCGGCCGAAGGCGTCGGTGCCGGTGAGCACCACGACGATGTTCAGCGACTTGTTGAGGATCTTCGGGAACGGGTGCGAGGGGTCCAGCCCCAGCGGCGACAGCACCGGCATGATCTCGTTGCGGAAGTAGGCGCGCAGCCAGCGGCGCTGGCGCGCGGTCCACGCCGACGGCGACAGGATGCCGATGCCGGCCTCCTGCAGCGCCGGGCGCAGCACCTCGTTCCAGCAGCGGTACTGCTGGTCCACCAGTTCGGCGGCGCGGTCGTGGATGGCCGACAGGATCTGCTGCGGGCTCAGCCCGTCCGGCGCCGGCGGCAGGCCGAACTCCTGCGCGTGGCGCACCGCCGCGGCGCGGATCTCGAAGAACTCGTCGAGGTTGGTGCAGGAAATGCACAGGAAGCGCAGCCGCTCCAGCAGCGGCACCTGCGCGTCCATCGCCTGCGCCAGCACGCGGAAGTTGAAGTCCAGCTGCGACAGTTCGCGGTTGATGTACAGCGCCGGATCGCGCAGCGGATCGGCGGCGGGAGCCGCTGTGGCGACAGGCGGGACGGAGGGATTCATGCCGGGGAGTCTTCGGTGGGGGCGGTAGGGAGGGCGATGTCGCGCGGGCGCACGTGCTCGGCGTCGAAGTGGCAGGCGAACACGCTGCCCTGGCCCACCTCGCTGCGGATCTCCAGCCGCGCCTGGTGCAGGCCGAGTATGTGCTTGACGATGGACAGGCCCAGCCCGGTGCCGCCGCTCTCGCGCGAGCGACTGCTGGACACGCGGTAGAAGCGCTCGGTCAACCGCGGCAGGTGGCTGGCGGGGATGCCGTAGCCGGTGTCGGTGACCGACAGCACCGCGCCGCCGCCCTCGCGGGCGAAGCGCAGGCTGATGCGGCCGCCGGCCGGGGTGTAGCGCACCGCGTTGGTGACCAGGTTGGAGAACGCGCTGTGCAACTCCTTGTTGGAGCCGGCCAGGTCCACCCCGGCGGTGTCCTCGACGCTGATGTCATGGCGGCCCTGGCTGTGCGCCTCGGCCTCGCGGCGCAGCGAGGCCAGCATCGAGGTCATCGCCACGGTTTCCAGCTCGGTGTGCTGCTGCGACTCCAGCCGCGACAGGGTGAGCAGGTCCTCGACCAGCTGCGCCATGCGCTGGCTCTGCTTGCGCATCTCCGCCAGCATCGGCCCGGTGTCGGGGAAGTCCTCCGGGTCCATCATGTCCAGGTAGCCGTGGACCACGGTCAGCGGCGTGCGCAGCTCGTGCGAGACGTTGGCGACGAAATCGCGGCGCACCTGCTCCAGGTGCAGCAGCTTGGTGACGTCGCGCGCCACCAGTAGCCAGTGGTGGTCCGAATACGGGATCAGCCGCAGGTGCAGGCGGATGCCGGCATCGACCGGCGAATTGGCGTCGAGGATCGGCTCGGCGTTGCGGCCGCCGGCCAGCCAGTGCGCCAGCGGCAGCGGTTGCAGGCGCTCGACCAGCGGCGCGCCCATGTCGGCCGGGTGGCGCAGGCCGAGCAGGCCGGTGGCCGCCTCGTTGAACCACTGGATGCGCTGGGTGTTGCGGTCCACCACCACCACCGCGTCGGGCAGCGCCGCGGCGGCGGCGCGGTAGCTGCGCAGCATGTCCAGCAGGCGCCGCTTGCGCGCGCGCATTTCCTGCTGGTTGCGGTACAGCAGCCGGTCCAGCTCGTTCCACACGCCGGTGCCGTCGCGGGTTTCCCAGCGCTGGCGCGCGGTCAGCCGCAGCAGCACCTGGCGCAGCCGCCAGTAGTGCCAGGCGAGGATGCCCAGCGCGGCCAGCGCCACCACCGAGGCCGGCTTGCCGAGCAGCGCGCCGAGCAGCCCGGCCAGCAGCAACAGCGCGGCCACGGTGGCCAGCGTCTTCAACCAGGCGGATCGGAATTGGCGGGGCATCGTGGGGAGGCGGGGAATGTGGGAACGGGGAATGCGGGGTGATCGGGCGCCCGTTACATGCAGGCGGGAAGGGAGTGCTTGTGCTGCTTCAACTATTGCGCATCAGGCAGGGAAAGGGGAGCCGTGGGGCCATGCCGTGGTTTTGCGCCGTTCCGGTGATTCCCCGCTTTTCACCTACCGACTCCCGGCCTTGCTTCATTCCCTGTTCCCCGTTTCCGTGTTCCCCGCTTCAGGATGCCGAGAAGCGGTAGCCGGCGCCGCGCACGGTCTGCACCATGTTCTCGGCACCGAACGGCTCCAGCGTCTTGCGCAGGCGGCGGATGTGCACGTCGATGGTGCGCTCTTCCACGTAGACGCTGCCGCCCCACACGTGGTCGAGCAGCTGCGAGCGGGTATAGACGCGCTCGGGGTGGGTCATGAAGAAGTGCAGCAGGCGGTATTCGGTGGGGCCGATGGCCACCGGCGCGTCGTTGGCGAACACGCGGTGGGCGGCGCCGTCGATGCGGATCGGGCCGACGCCGACGCTGCCGTCCTCGTCGTCGTCGCGGGTGCGGCGCAGCACCGCGCGGATGCGCGCCAGCAGCTCGCGCGCCGAGAACGGCTTGACCACGTAGTCGTCCACGCCCGCTTCCAGCCCGCCGACGCGGTCGTTCTCCTCGCCGCGCGCGGTGAGCATGATGATCGGCACCTCGCGGGTCAGCGCCTCCTTGCGCCAGCGTCGGGCCAGCTCCAGGCCGCTGGTGCCGGGCAGCATCCAGTCCAGCAGGATCAGGTCCGGCACGTGGTCGGCGATGGCGGTCTGCGCCTCCAGCGCGTCGCCGGCATGCACCGGCTCGTACTCGCCCTTGCGCAGGGCGAAGGCGACCATGTCGCGGATCGCCGGTTCGTCGTCGACTATCAGGATGCGTTTGAGCACGTTTTGCCTGTCATGGAGCCCGTTCGGCCGCGATTAGACTACGGTTTGATGACGGGTTTGTGACAGCAATGACGAGCGTGGTGGCCTGGCACGCAGGTCGCAGGTCGCAGGTCGCAGGTCGAGGCTACGCCCCCGACACCTCGACATGCTCCCATGTGCGACCGTCGGGGGCATGGCCCCGACCTACCGGCGCTGCATGTCCGGGTCGCGCTGGCCCAGCCGCCGCATCTCCAACACTGTCGGCATGATCGCCTCGATGCGGGCATCGACGCGGGCGCGGCCGACGTAATCTAGCGCCGGCTGCTTGAGCAATGCCTGGAACTGCAGCAGCGCCTGCTCGGGGCGGCCGTTCAGGTAGGCGGCCTCGGCATAGGCCTCGCTGGCGCGGGTGGTGTCGCCGGCCAGTTCGCAGGCGCGGGCGAAGGTGCGCTGGAACACCGGGTCGTCGCCGGCGCGCGCCAGCAGCGGGCGCAGCATCGCCTGGGCGCGCTTGCCGGCCTCGGCGCCGCCCTGTTCGTTGAGCACCTGCGCGTAGGTCAGCGCTACCGGGCGACTCTGCGGCAGCTGCCGCAGCAGCGCGTCGAAGCGGCGGTTGGCGTCGTCGTGGCGGCCGCTGCGCGATTCGGCCTCGCCCAGTGCCAGGCCCACCCACAGGTTGTCCGGGTACTCGGCGTGCAGTTCCTGAAGTTCCTGCAGCGCCTGCTGCACCGCCTTGCCGCCGTCGCGCAGCTGGGCGATGGCCACGCCGTAGCGCTGCGGGTCGCTCAGGCCGTCCTTCTGGCTGCGGCGCAGGTCCTGGTATTCGCGCACCAGTTCGGACGGGGTGGGCGCGCTGAGCACGCGCAGGCGCTCGCGCGCCCAGTCGAACTGGCCGCTGGCGCCGCGCGGCAGGTCCAGCGACGGCAGCGACAGCTGCATCGAGCCGGGCAGCAGCGGGTTGCCCAGCGTGGTGAGCGGGTCGGCGGCCGGGTCGGACGGGTCCACCCGCTCCTGGCGCACGCCGCTGGGCGTGGTGGTGGTCAGCAGCACCGTGTCCTTCTTCATCTGCTCGGCGCGGGCCTTGGCCTCGCTGATGCGGGTGACGGTGACCGGGTGGGTGCGCAGGAAATCCGGCGTGGAATAGCCGCCCTCGTTGCCGCGCATCGCCGCCGCCATGCGCTCGAAGAAGCCGGCCATCGCATCGACGTCGTAGCCGCTGCGCGCCAGCGTGCGGATGCCGAGCCGGTCGGCCTCCGATTCGTTGGAGCGGGTGAAGTTGATCTGCAACTGCTGCATCAGGCCCATGCCGGAGGTGATCGCGGCCATCGTCGCGTCGCCCGAGGAATTGCCGCCGGCCTGCTGCGCGGCGACCACCGCGGCCAGCATGCCCAGCAGGATCGGGATCTGGTCGCGCTGCGCCTTCTCGACGCTGCGCAGCACGTGCTGCTGGGTGACGTGCGAGATCTCGTGCGACAGCACCGCCGCCACCTCGTCCTCGCGCTGCGCGGTCAGCACCAGCCCGGCGTTCATGCCGATGTAGCCGCCCAGGGTGGCGAAGGCGTTGATCTGCCGGTCCTTGAGCATGAAGAAGGTGAATGCCTGCTGCGGCTGCGCGCTGTTGGAGCCGAGCCGGGTGCCCATGCGCTGCAGCCAGTCGTCGACCAGCGGGTCGTCGACCAGGTAGCCATAGTTGCGCAGCTCGCGCAGCATCATGCCGCCGTACTCGGCCTGCCGCGCCGGGGTCAGCAGTTCGCCGGCGGACGAGCCGATGTCCGGCAGCCTGCTCTCCTGGGCGGAGGACAGCGGGGTGGCCAAGGCCAGGGTGACGGCGGTGGCGAGCAGCAGCGTGCGCAAGGCAAGGCTCCGGTGGGGCTGGACGGAGGATGACGGGGAAGCGGCGGGGCGGGGTGAAGCACAGATTAACCCGCAGTGTTCCAGCGACGGGCGGTGCAAGGGGCCTGTGGAATCGGCGCGGCCGCTACCATATGCAGACAACAATCCCGCGTGGAGTTTCCCGTGAGCAACCAGACCCCCGAGATCACCATTTATTCGACCGCCGTGTGCCCGTACTGCGTGGCGGCCAAGAACTTCCTCAAGAGCAAGGGGCAGTCGTGGACCGAAGTGCGCATCGACCTGGACCCGGCCGCGCGCGAGAAGATGATGACGCTGACCCGCCGCACCAGCGTGCCGCAGATCTTCGTCGGCGAGGTCCACGTCGGCGGCTACGACGACATGATGGCGCTGCACCGCGAGGGCAAGCTCGAACCGCTGCTGGCGGGGCAGGGCGCATGAGCGGCGCGGAGAAGGACCGCCTGGCCGAATTCACCGAATTCCGCCAGCGCATGAACCAGCGCATCCTCGCCGAGCCCAACCAGGTGGTGCGGCGCTTCTTCGCGCTGGACACCCAGACCTACCAGGCCGGCGCGCTGGACGTGAAGACCAAGGAGCTGCTGGGGCTGGTGGCCTCGCTGGTGCTGCGCTGCGACGACTGCATCAGCTACCACGTGGCCCAGTGCAAGGACGCCGGGGCCAGCCGCGAGGAGCTGTTCGAGACGTTCTCGGTCGGGCTGGTGGTCGGCGGTTCCATCGTCATCCCGCACCTGCGGCGGGCGGTGGATTTCCTCGACCAGCTCGAATCCGGGGCCGCGCAGGCCCCGGCCGGGCACGACCACGGCTGAACCTGCGACCTTGGTCCAGTTGGGGCAGGGGGCGGGGATCGGGCATAATTGACAGTTGAAACTTTCTGACGCGCCTGATACCGGGCAGCCGGCCGGCGCGCACCCCCTCATCTGTTCGGAACCCCAAAACATGACGCAGACAATCACCGTCATCCGCGGCGATGGCATCGGCCCGGAAATCATGGACGCCACCCTGTTCGTGCTGGACCAGCTCGGCGCCGGGCTGTCCTACGAGTTCGCCGACGCCGGCCTGGCCGCGCTGGAAAAGCACGGTGAGCTGATCCCGGCTTCCACGCTGGAGTCGATCAAGAAGAACAAGGTCGCGCTGAAGAGCCCGCTGACCACCCCGGTCGGCGGCGGCTTCAGCTCGATCAACGTGGCCCTGCGCCGCCAGTTTGACCTGTATGCCAACGTGCGCCCGGCGATCTCGTTCCCGAACACCAAGTCGCGCTACGAGAACGTCAACCTGATCACCGTGCGCGAGAACACCGAAGGCGCCTACCTGAGCGAAGGCCAGGAAGTGTCGGCCGACGGCGAGACCGCGTTCTCCGGCACCCGCATCACCCGCAAGGGCTCCGAGCGCATCGTGCGCTATGCCTTCGAGCTGGCCCGCAGCACCGGCCGCAAGAAGGTTACCGCCGTGCACAAGGCCAACATCATCAAGTCCACCTCGGGCCTGTTCCTGAACATCGCCCGCGAAGTGGCCGCGAACTACCCGGAAATCGAGTTCCAGGAAATGATCGTGGACAACACCTGCATGCAGCTGGTGATGCGCCCCGAGCAGTTCGACGTCATCGTCACCACCAACCTGTTCGGCGACATCATCTCCGACCTGTGCGCCGGCCTGGTCGGCGGCCTGGGCCTGGCCCCGGGCGCCAACATCGGCGAGAACGCGGCCATCTTCGAGGCCGTGCACGGCACCGCGCCGGACATCGCCGGCAAGGGCATCGCCAACCCGTGCGCGCTGCTGCTGGGCGCGGCGCAGATGCTGGACCACCTCGGCCAGCCGCAGAACGCCGAGCGCCTGCGCAACGCCATCGTCGCCACCATGGAAGCCAGGGATTCGCTGACCGGCGACCTCGGCGGCAACAGCGGCACGATGGATTTCGCCAAGGCGATCGCCAGCCGGCTGTAAGCGGGCGACCATGCGGTCGAAGAAGAAGGGCGCCGTTGGCGCTCTTCTTCGTTTCATGCGTACTGCTCCCAGCCTTACTGCAGGAGCGACGCCAGTCGCGAATGGGGCTTCACCAGGAAAGCCTCGTCGCGACCGACGTCGCTCCTGGGGGAGGCGGGAGATCAGTTGCGCGACTGCAGCTTGGACAGCAGCCGCAGGAACTCGATGTACAGCCACACCAGCGTCACCATCAGGCCGAACGCGCCGTACCACTCCATGTACTTCGGCGCGCCGGCTTCCACGCCGCTTTCGATGAAGTCGAAGTCCAGCACCAGGTTCAGCGCGGCGATCACCACCACGAACAGGCTGAAGCCGATGCCGACCAGGCCCGAGTCGTGGATGAAGGGAATGTTGATGTTGAAGAAGCCCAGCACGATGGTCGCCAGATAGACCAGCGCGATGCCGCCGGTGGCAGCGATCACGCCGAGCTTGAAGTTCTCGGTGGCCTTGATCAGCCCGCTGCGGTAGGCGAACAGCAGTGCGAACAGCGTGCCGAAGGTCAGCAGCACCGCTTGGAACACGATGCCCTGGAAGCGCGCCTCGTAGATCGCCGAGATCGTGCCGAGGAACAGGCCCTCGGCCAGCGCGTAGAGCGGCGCGCTGACCGGTGCCCAGCTCTTCTTGAAGATGGTGACCAGCGCCAGCACGAAGCCGCCGATCATCCCGCCCCACAGGTACAGGCGCGCGCCGGCGGCCAGCTCGCCGCCGTCGGTGAGGGTATGGTTCCAGGCGAAGGCCGCGGTGAGCACGGCCAGCAGCAACAGGATGCCGGTGCGGTTGACCGTGCCGTTGAGGGTCATGGTCCCGCCGTCGCGGGTCACCACGGTGCCGCTGCCGAGGTCGAGGAAGGTGGAGTCGGAGAGGGCGGGGTTGCCGCTGCGCATGTGAGGCTCCGGATGTAGGGGGAATGCCCGAGCATAACCAAACGCGCGGCGATGCAATCCGCCGTTGACAGACTGTCGCGCAGTTCCGACAATAGCCGACCTTTCGGGGGGAACCTCGGGAGATTCACCGCCGGGGTATAGCGCAGTCTGGTAGCGCGCCTGCTTTGGGAGCAGGATGTCGGGGGTTCGAATCCCTCTACCCCGACCATCCAGTGCACCGCAGTGCGTTGGAGTGCGACGATCCGGTCAGAGCGCCCGTAGCTCAACTGGATAGAGCACCGGCCTTCTAAGCCGGCGGTTACAGGTTCGATTCCTGTCGGGCGCGCCAATCGGCGCAAGCGGTGGGTTGTTGTTTTCAGTGGTGGCTGTAGCTCAGTTGGTTAGAGTACCGGATTGTGATTCCGGTGGTCGGGGGTTCGAATCCCCTCAGCCACCCCATTGAACAGGACGCCGGCGTGCATGCATGCCGGGGTTGAAAGAAGCAAAGGGTGCGGGTACCATGTGCACCCTGATTTTTCAGGGCCGTTAGCTCAGTTGGTAGAGCAGTTGACTCTTAATCAATAGGTCCAAGGTTCGAATCCTTGACGGCCCACCAGTTGCGACAGCCATCCAGAAGTTTCGGATGGCTGTTTTGTTGAAAGATGTGGTTTCGCGTTTTACGGGCTGTTAGCTCAGTTGGTAGAGCAGTTGACTCTTAATCAATAGGTCCAAGGTTCGAATCCTTGACAGCCCACCAGATCCAGGCACCCGCTACCACGGGTGCCTTTTTCTTTGCCGCCGCCCTCCTTGGCGGCACCCCTCCGGACCGGGCGTTTTTTGCCCGGCGGCCTGCGATAATGCCGGTCGCATGCGAAAGTGGCGGAATTGGTAGACGCCCTGGATTTAGGTTCCAGTGCCGCAAGGCGTGGGGGTTCGAGTCCCCCCTTTCGCACCATCCGTGGGTCGTCCGGATGTCCGGCCGCGCCGCGTGCCGGGCGCAGGCTGGCGGCCAGGGCCGGAATCGGCCAAACTATAGGGCTGCGGCGGGGACAGGTGCCTGCCGGAAGTCATTCATTTCAGTCCACATTCGTGCCGGGGCCCGGGGCCGCCGGTGGCAGGAGTCCACATGCAAGCTTCGATCGAATCCACCGGCAATCTGGAACGCCGCCTGACCTTCTCCCTGCCGGAGGAGCGCCTGCAGAGCCACATCGATGGCCGCCTGGGCGAGATCGCGCGCACCGTGCGCATCAAGGGCTTCCGCCCGGGCAAGGTGCCGGCCAAGGTGGTCGAGCAGCGCTTCGGGCCGCAGGTGCGTGCCGAGGCGATGGATGGCCTGTTGCGTGAAACCTTCGACGCCGCGCTGCGCGAGCACGAGCTGCGCATCGCCGGCAACCCGCGCATCGAGAAGGCCGGCGAGGGCGAGTTCGACTTCGTCGCCAACATCGAGCTGGTGCCGGATTTCGGCGACGTCGACGTCACCAAGCTGACCGTCGTGCGCCACACCGCCGAGGTCACCGACGCCGACATCGACCAGATGATCGAGAACCTGCGCCAACAGCGCCGCAGCTGGAAGGCGGTCGAGCGCGCCGCGCGGGAAGGCGACCTGGTCGCGCTGGAAACCTGGTCGCAGGCCGGTGACGAGCGCCTGCCGGCCGAGGGTGCCGAGAAGGGCACCGTCATCGTCGGCCAGGGCATGATGTTCGAGCAGATCGAGAAGGGCCTGGTCGGCCTGGCCAAGGGCGAGGAGAAGACGCTGGACGTCGAGTTCCCGGCCGACTGGCGGGTGCCGGCGCTGGCCGGCAAGCAGGTCAAGGTCGCGGTCAAGGCAACCGAAGTGTCCGAACCGGTGGTGCCGGACGTCGATGCCGCCTTCATCAAGAGCTTCGGCGTCAAGAACGGCGGGCTGGAGCAGTTCCGCGCCGACATCCGCTCCAATCTGGAGCGCGAGCTGAAGGGCGCGCTGATGAACCGCCTGCGCCGCGAGGTCGGCGAGCAGCTGATCGCCGCCTACGCCCACGTCGAGCTGCCGCCGCGGCTGGTCGAGAACGAGGCCCGCGCGATGCTGGCCCAGCAGGTCGATGCCATCCGCCGCCAGGGCGGCAACCCCGGCAACGTGCCGGCCGACGCCCACGAGGGCTTCAAGGACGCCGCGTCCAAGCGCGTGCTGGTCGGCCTGCTGGTCGGCGAGGTCGCCCGCAGGAACGAGTTGCGCCTGGACCCGAAGCGCCTGAACGAAACCATGCGCCTGATCGCCTCGACCTACGAGGAGCCGGAGCAGGTCATTGAGATGTACCGCAACGACCCCCAGCTGATGGGTGGCCTGCAGAACCGCGTGATGGAAGAGCAGGTGATTGACTGGATCGCCGAGCGTGCCCAGCACACCGCGCAGTCGCTGTCGTTCCAGGACGCGATCCGCCCGTAAGCGCGGGTCGCCCGCAAGGCCCCGCGCTCCATGCGCGGGGTTCCAACACACCTCAGGAGATTCCCGCGTGGACAACCGAACCACAGCCTTGAACATGGTTCCGATGGTGGTCGAGCAGACCAGCCGCGGCGAGCGCGCCTACGACATCTATTCGCGCCTGCTCAAGGAGCGGATCATCTTCCTGGTCGGCCCGATCGACGACCACGTCGCCAACCTGGTGGTCGCGCAGATGCTGTTCCTCGAGGCGGAGAACCCCGAGAAGGACATCAACCTGTACATCAACTCGCCCGGTGGCGTGGTGACCGCGGGGCTGGCGATCTACGACACCATGCAGTTCATCAAGCCCGACGTCAGCACCATGTGCATCGGCCAGGCCGCCAGCGCCGGCTCGCTGCTGCTGATGGCCGGCGCCAAGGGCAAGCGTTTCGCCCTGCCGAATTCGCGGGTGATGATCCACCAGCCGTCCGGCGGCGCGCAGGGCCAGGCGACCGACATCGAGATCCAGGCGCGGGAGATCCTGTACCTGCGCCAGCGCCTGAACGGGCTGTACGCCAGCCACACCGGGCAGCCGATCGAGCAGATCGAGCGCGACATGGAACGCGACCGCTTCCTCAGCGCCGAGGGCGCCAGGGAATACGGGCTGATCGACCAGGTCGTGGACCGGCGTTCGGAGGAGTCGATCCAGCCGGCATGACGGCGGCAAACAGCCGAAAACACGGCAATTCCGCAGGGTCGGAACCGGGCTGGCGCCCGTCCGGCCCTGTGCTATTCTCGAAATCGAATCCCCTGTTCATGGGGGAGGGCAACTGGGTAAGCGAAGCATGAGCGAAGACCGGCAAGGTCGTTCCGGGGACGGTGGCAAGATTCTCTACTGCTCGTTCTGCGGCAAGAGTCAGCATGAAGTACGCAAGCTGATCGCGGGTCCGAGCGTGTTCATCTGCGATGAATGCGTGGAGCTGTGCAACGACATCATCCGCGAGGAACTGGAGGAAAAGGCGCAGTCGGCGCGCAGTTCGCTGCCCAAGCCACGCGAGATCCTCGAGGTCCTGGACCAGTACGTGATCGGCCAGAACCGCGCCAAGCGCACGCTGGCGGTGGCCGTGTACAACCACTACAAGCGCATCGAGAGCCGCCAGAAGAGCGACGACGTCGAGCTGTCCAAGTCCAACATCCTGCTGGTCGGCCCGACCGGCTCGGGCAAGACGCTGCTGGCCGAGACGCTGGCGCGCTTGCTCAACGTGCCGTTCACGATGGCCGATGCGACCACGCTGACCGAGGCCGGCTATGTCGGCGAGGACGTGGAGAACATCATCCAGAAGCTGCTGCAGAAGTGCGACTACGACGTCGAGAAGGCGCAGCAGGGCATCGTCTACATCGACGAGATCGACAAGATCTCGCGCAAGAGCGAGAACCCGTCGATCACCCGCGACGTGTCCGGCGAAGGCGTGCAGCAGGCGCTGCTGAAGCTGATCGAGGGCACCGTGGCCAGCGTGCCGCCGCAGGGCGGGCGCAAGCACCCGCAGCAGGAATTCCTGCAGGTGGACACCAAGAACATCCTGTTCATCTGCGGCGGCGCGTTCGCCGGGCTGGACAAGGTGATCCAGCAGCGTTCCTCGGACAGCAGCGGCATCGGCTTCGGGGCCAAGGTCAAGAGCGCCGAGCGCAAGCAGGAAGTGGGCAAGATACTGGCCGAGGTGGAACCCGAGGACCTGATCAAGTTCGGCCTGATCCCCGAGTTCGTCGGCCGCCTGCCGGTGGTGGCGACGCTGGAGGAGCTGGACGAGCCAGCGCTGGTCAGGATCCTGACCGAGCCGAAGAACGCCATCACCAAGCAGTTCAAGAAGCTGTTCGAGATGGAGAACGTCGAGCTGGAATTCCGCCCCGACGCGCTGGCGGCGATCGCCAAGAAGGCGATCAAGCGCAAGACCGGCGCGCGCGGCCTGCGCACCATCGTCGAGTCGGTGCTGCTGGACACCATGTATGACCTGCCGTCGCAGGAGAACGTGAGCAAGGTGGTGGTCGATGAATCGGTCATCGAGCACAAGTCCGAGCCCTACGTGATCTACGAGGCGCCGCCGGCCAAGGCCGCCTCCGGCGACTGAACCGGCAGGCCCCCCGGCCTCTTGCAAGCCCCAGCCGATGGCCCCATAACGGGGCCATCGGCTTTTCAATGGCCGCCCCCTGACCCAGTGGAGCCCTCATGGCCCAGCACAAACCCGAAGTCCTCGACCTGCCGGTCCTGCCACTGCGCGACGTGGTGGTGTTCCCGCACATGGTCATCCCGTTGTTCGTCGGCCGCGACAAGTCGATGCAGGCACTCGAGCGGGCGATGGAGGCGGACAAGCGCATCCTGCTGGTGGCGCAGAAGTCGGCCGAGACCGACGACCCGGCGGCGGCCGACCTGTACACGGTGGGCACGCTGGCACAGGTGCTGCAACTGCTGAAACTGCCCGACGGCACCATCAAGGTGCTGGTCGAGGGCCTGTCGCGCGTGGCCGTGGAGAAGATCCGCGAGCAGGACGGCTCGCTGCAGGGCGTCGGCGTGGAGCTGGAATCGGACGAATCGCGCGAGCCGCGCGAGATCGAGGCCATCGCCCGCTCGCTGATGTCGCTGTTCGAGCAGTACGTCAAGACCAACCGCAAGCTGCCGCCGGAGCTGCTGCAGACCCTGGCCGGCATCGAGGAGCCGGCGCGGCTGGCCGACACCATCGCCGCGCACATCGGCGTGCGCCTGGCCGACAAGCAGAAGCTGCTGGAAATCCTGCAGGTGGGCGAGCGGCTGGAAATGCTGGTGGGCCTGGTCGATGGCGAGATCGACGTGCAGCAGCTGGAGAAGCGCATCCGCGGCCGGGTCAAGTCGCAGATGGAGAAGAGCCAGCGCGAGTACTACCTCAACGAGCAGATGAAGGCGATCCAGAAGGAGCTGGGCGACCTGGACGAGGCCCCCGGCGAGCTGGAGGAACTGGCGCGCAAGATCGCCGGGGCCGGCATGCCCAAGGCGGTGGAGGCCAAGGCGAAGAACGAGCTGAACAAGCTCAAGCAGATGTCGCCGATGTCGGCCGAGGCCGCGGTGGTGCGCAACTACCTGGAATGGCTGCTGGGCGTGCCGTGGAAGAAGCGCAGCAAGGTGCGCAAGGACCTGAAGGCCGCCCAGGACACGCTCGACGCCGACCATTACGGGCTGGACAAGGTCAAGGAGCGCATCCTCGAATACCTCGCGGTGCAGTCGCGGGTGAAGCAGATGAAGGGCCCGATCCTGTGCCTGGTCGGCCCGCCGGGCGTGGGCAAGACCTCGCTGGGCCAGTCCATCGCCAAGGCGACCAACCGCAAGTTCGTGCGCATGAGCCTTGGCGGCGTGCGCGACGAGGCCGAGATCCGCGGCCACCGCCGCACCTACGTCGGCTCGATGCCGGGCCGCATCGTGCAGAACCTCAACAAGGTCGGCAGCAGGAACCCGCTGTTCGTGCTCGACGAGATCGACAAGATGTCGATGGACTTCCGCGGCGACCCGTCCTCGGCGCTGCTGGAAGTGCTCGACCCCGAGCAGAACAACGCCTTCAACGACCACTACCTGGAAGTGGACCTGGACCTGTCCGAAGTGATGTTCGTGGCGACCTCCAACTCGCTGAACATCCCCGGCCCGCTGCTGGACCGCATGGAGGTCATCCGCATCCCCGGCTACACCGAGGACGAGAAGCTCAACATCGCCCTGCGCTACCTGGTGCCCAAGCAGCTCAAGGCCAACGGCCTGAAGCCGGAGGAACTGGCGGTCGAGGAAGCGGCCATCCGCGACATCGTGCGCTACTACACGCGCGAGTCCGGCGTGCGCAACCTCGAGCGCGAAGTGGCGAAGATCTGCCGCAAGGTGGTCAAGGAGATCGCCCTGGCCGGCCCGCAGCCAGTGAAGCCGGCGAAGAAGCCCGCGAAGAAGGCCAAGGCCCGCGTCGTGGTCGATTCGGCCAACCTCGACAGGTACCTGGGCGTGCGCCGCTTCGACTTCGGCCGCGCCGAGGAGCAGAACGAAGTGGGCCTGGTCACCGGCCTGGCCTGGACCGAGGTCGGCGGCGACCTGCTGCAGATCGAGTCGACGCTGATCCCCGGCAAGGGCGCGGTGACGCTGACCGGCCAGCTCGGCAACGTGATGAAGGAATCGGCCACCGCGGCATTGTCGGTGGTGCGCGCGCGGGCCGAGGCGCTGGGCATTGACGTGGATTTCCTGCAGAAGCACGACGTGCACCTGCACGTGCCCGACGGCGCCACGCCCAAGGACGGCCCCAGCGCCGGCATCGCGATGGTCACCTCGCTGGTGTCCACGCTGAGCAAGGTGCCGGTGAAGGCCGACGTGGCGATGACCGGCGAGATCACCCTGCGCGGCCGCGTCACCGCCATCGGCGGGTTGAAGGAGAAGCTGCTGGCCGCGCTGCGCGGCGGCGTCCGCACCGTCATCATCCCCGACGAGAACCGCAAGGACCTGGCCGACATCCCCGCCAACGTCACCCGCGACCTGGACATCGTGCCGGTGAAGTGGATCGACGAGGTGCTGGACCTCGCGCTGGAGACGCCGCTGGCCCCCAGGAAGGCGCGTGGCAAGGCCCAGCGGGTGGCGATGCGCGGCAAGCCGAAGCCGGCGCCGAGCGCACGCGTCAAGCATTGAAGATGAACGCGAAATGCCCTGAAACCCGCGCCATTGCTGGCTTTTCGGCTTGCGTGGGTAGGGGGGCGCTGGTATAAAAGCTCGACCCACCTGCCCGCGTCAAAGCGGGCAGCGTGTTTGCAGGATCTTCCGGTTGCCGCCGCTGCCGTCATGGGCGGGGACCAACCCAATCTATTCCGCGGGATCGTCCGCATAGGGAGTTTTACGTAAATGAACAAGACCGAATTGATTGATGGCGTTGCCGCTGCCGCTGACCTCTCCAAGGCCGAAGCCGGCCGTGCGGTCGATGCCGTCGTTGCCGAAATCACCAAGGCGCTGAAGAAGGGCGATGCGGTGACGCTGGTCGGCTTCGGCACCTTCCAGGTCCGCGAGCGCGCCGAGCGCACCGGCCGCAACCCGAAGACCGGCGACACCATCAAGATCGCCGCCTCGAAGAATCCCTCGTTCAAGGCTGGCAAAGCCCTGAAGGATGCCGTAAACTAAGCGGCTCACCGGGGGTGCTTAGCTCAGTGGTAGAGCGTCTCCCTTACAAGGAGAGGGTCGGGGGTTCGAAACCCTCAGCACCCACCACGAAGCACCGTCAGTAAGCAGTTTTGAAATGTGGAGCGGTAGTTCAGCTGGTTAGAATGCTGGCCTGTCACGCCGGAGGTCGCGGGTTCGAGTCCCGTCCGCTCCGCCAGTTTCAAGAAGGCCCCTGAGCGATCGGGGGCCTTGTTTTCTCCGACGCCCGCGAGGGCGCGGGGAAACGAAGGGTCAAAGCGCGGAGCGGTAGTTCAGCTGGTTAGAATGCTGGCCTGTCACGCCGGAGGTCGCGGGTTCGAGTCCCGTCCGCTCCGCCAGTTCCACCCTGCCATTGCCCTGCAATGGCGCGCACGCCGCGGTGTCGGTGGGGCGCAGCAGCACAACGCGGAGCGGTAGTTCAGCTGGTTAGAATGCTGGCCTGTCACGCCGGAGGTCGCGGGTTCGAGTCCCGTCCGCTCCGCCATTGATCGCAAAGCCCCCGGCGCAGGCCGGGGGCTTTTTCGTTGGCTGCCCGCAATGGCGGCAAGGCCCGCCGTTTGGGCGTGGGGCGGGAAGCGGGTTACACTGCCCGGCTCGCCATCAGGCCCTGATTTTTCCCATGCTGCAGAAACTTCGCGACAAGACCTCAGGCTGGATCGTTACCGTGATCATGGGCCTGCTGATGATCCCGTTCCTGTTCGTGATCGACAACAGCTACCTCGGTGGCGTCGGCGGGCAGAACGTGGCCAAGGTATCGGCGCCACCGTCGTGGTGGCGTTCGGCGCCGTCGTGGTGGCCGATGTCGTTCCTGTGGAGCCACCATGAGATCAGCAACGACGAGTTCCGCACCCGCTTCGAGCAGGCGCGCATGCAGGCGCGCGAGCAGCAGGGCGAAGATTTCGACCCGCGCGAGTTCGAGACCACCGAGAACAAGCTGGTCGTGCTCGACCAGATGATCGACGAACAGGTGGTGCGGCTGGCCGCGGAAGACGCACGCATCGTCATCGGCGATGCCACCGTGCGCGACTACATCGCCAGCATCCCGGCCTTCCAGCGCGACGGCAAGTTCAACGCCGAGCAGTACCGGCTGACGCTGGCGCAGAGCATGCCGCCGCGCACCCCGGCGATGTTCGACCAGGTGGTGCGCACCAGCTTGCAGCAGTCGATCATCCCGACCGCGCTGGCGCAGTCGGGCTTCGTGACCCAGGGCGAGAGCGAGCGCCTGTTGAAGCTGCTGGGCGAAACCCGCGACGTCGAGTTCGCGATCCTGCCGGCGCCGGAAGCGGATGCCGCGGCGGTGGACGATGCGCAGGTCAAGCAGTGGTACGAGGCGCACCCGGCCGACTTCCGCCAGCCGGAGAGCGTGTCCATCGAATACGTCGAGCTGGACGCGGCCAGCATGCCGCCGGCGGCAGCGGCTGATGACGCTACGCTGCGCCAGCGCTACGAGGAAGAGAAGGCGCGCTTCGTCAAGCCGGAAGAGCGGCTGGCTTCGCACATCCTGATCGGCAACGGCGAGGGCGCCGAGGCCAAGGCGGCCAGGCTGGCCGAGGAAGCAAAGCAGCCGGGCGCCGACTTTGCCGCGCTGGCCAGGGCCAATTCCGACGACCCGGGCTCGAAGGAGGCCGGTGGCGACCTGGGTTGGGTCGAGCGCGGGGTGATGGTCAAGCCGTTCGAGGACGCGCTGTTCGCCATGCAGCCGGGCGAAGTCAGCGGCCCGGTGAAGACCGAGTTCGGCTACCACGTGCTGCAGCTGCGCGAGACCAAGGGCGGCGAAGGCCGGCCGTTCGAGGAGGTGCGCGACCAGCTGGCGGCCGAGCAGTTGCAGGCCGACACCGAGCGCGCCTTCAACGAGCTCAGCGGCAAGCTGGTGGACTTGGTCTACAAGAACCCGACCGTGCTCGAGTCGGCCGCGGAGGAACTGAAGCTGCCGGTGCAGACGTTGGGGCCGTTCAGCCGCGCCACCGCCAGCGGCATTGCCGCCAACCCGGCGGTGCTGCGTGCCGCGTTCTCCGATGCGCTGAAGGAAGACGGCACGGTCAGCGACCCGATCGAGCTGGGGCCGAACCACAACGTGATGATCCGCGTCACCGAGCACACCCCGGAGCAGGCCATCCCGCTGGAGCAGGCCCGCGAGCAGGTGATCGCGGCGGTGCGTGCGAACCGCGCCGAGGAAGCCTCGAAGAAGGCCGCCGACGCGCTGCTGGCCAAGCTGGAAGGCGGGCAGACGCTGCAGGCCCTGGCCGAAGGCGAACACCTGCAGCTGCTGCCGATTCCGGGCCTGCCGCGCTCGGCGCCGATGCCGACGGCGGCCGCCAACCGCGCGGTGTTCACCGCCACCCCGCCCACCGGCGACAAGCCCAGCTACGGCAAGGTGGTGCTGGACGACGGCCGCTATGCGGTATTCGCGCTGACCAAGGTGACGCCGGGCAAGCTCGACGAAGTGCCGGAGCCGCAGCGGGCGATGCTGAAGCAGCAGCTGAGCCAGATCGACGGCGCGGCGGCGGCCAAGGCCTATGTGGACGGCATGCGCAAGCGCTTCAAGGTGCAGGTGCAGGAATCCCAGCTCTGAGCGCAACGCATCGCTGAAACGGAAAACCCGGCCACTGGCCGGGTTTTCCATATGGGGCATCTGCCATGGATTGTTTGCAGGAGCGACGTGAGTCGCGACCGGGGATTGCCGGGAAGGCCCCATCGCGACTCACGTCGCTCCTGCAGGCAGGCCGCGATCAGCGTGGATCGTCGAAGCGCAGCACCATGCCCGGCTTGAGCACCGCAGTGGCGTCCAGGTTGTTGCGCGACAGCAGCACCTTCAACGGGATGCCGTGGCGGCGCGCGATCGACCAGGCGCTTTCGCCGCGGCGGACCGTGTGCCTCTGCGTGCCGGTTGCCGCCACGGTGGCGACGGCAGCGGCGGCGGACGCGGGTTCGCTTTCGGTGGCGGCGACGACCACGGGCGAAGGCTGCCTGCCCGGCTCCGGTTCGGGCAGGGCCGGGGCCAGCACCCGGGCACCGTTGCGTTTGCCGGTGAGCGCCGGGTTGAGGCGGGCGATGCGGGTGGCGTCCAGCGCGTTCGCCGCCGACCATTCGGCCAGCGTGGTGCCGGCCGGCAGGCTGTGCCCGCGCAGGATCGGCACCGGGCGGTCCAGCGCCGCCATCAGCTCCGGTTCCTGCTCCGCCTGTTCCAGCACGCAGGCCAGCGCGTGCAGCTTTTCGACGTAGGCGTGGGTGATCGGCGACAGCCCCGGCAACTCGGCCGGGCGCGCGTTCTGCGCGTTCATGCCGCCCCGGCGCAGTGCCTGCAGGATGCGGTATTCGCCGGCGTTGTAGGCCATCACCGCCAACTGCCAGTCGCCGCCGAACATGCCGTACAGGGTCTTGAGGTAACGTACCGCCGCCTGCGTGGATTCCACCGCCGAAAGCCGGCCGTCGTAGCCCTTTTCCATCGGCACGCGGTGGTTGCGGGCGGTGGTGGCGATGAACTGCCACAACCCGGCTGGCCCGTTGGCGTTGCGTGCGCCGGGGCGGTAGCCGCTTTCGACGAAGGGAATCAGCGCGAACTCGGTGGGCAGCCCGGCGGTGCGCAGTTCGTCGACCACGTAGCCGAACAGCGGCAGCGCGTCATCCTCCGCGTTGCCCAGCCGTGTTGGCGCATGCGCGAACTGCCGGCGCCAGCGCGGGTTGGTCGCCTCGCTGTCGCATTGCGGCGCGGCCAGGCCATCGCGGAAATTGGCGAGGATCAGGTGGCCGTTGCGCGTGAGCGGTGCCGGCAGCGCGGCCGGATCGGTGGGCAGGCGGTTCAGCGCTGCGAAGTTCTGCGCCAGCCCGACGCCGGCCGGGATCGACTGCGCGGCGGCGATGCCGCTGCCGGCGCCGAGCAGCACTCCCAGCGCCATCGGCAGGTGCCGCTTCACGCGCGGAAACCGTCTTTCCAACGCCGCAGTTCGGCGAATACCTCCACCTCGTCCTCCGGCGCGCGCCCCAGCCGTGCGGCAATGGCCGCGACGACGGGGGCCGCGGACGTGCGCAGGAACGGGTTGCAGGCCCGCTCGTCGCTCAGCAGCGAGGGAACGGTGGGGAGCGAGCGGCTGCGCATGTCCTGAGCTTCCTTCTGGCGGCGTTGCAATGCCGCGTTGGTGGGATCGACATGCCGCGCGAACGCGGCATTGCCCAAGGTGTATTCGTGCCCGCAGCAGACCTGCGTCCGTGCCGGCAGCGCCGCCAGCCGTTGCAGCGAGGCCAGCATCTGCGCGGGGGTACCTTCGAACATGCGCCCACAGCCCAGACTGAACAGCGTGTCGCCGCAGAACAGGTGGTCGTGGCCGTGGAATGCGACGTGGCTGCGGGTATGGCCGGGAACGGCCAGGACCGTGAAGTCGAAGCCGGGCAGGCTTGCCCGGGCGCCTTCGCCGACCCGTTCGCATTCCAGCCCGATCCGTTCGTCCTCCGGCGCGAACACGGGCAGCTGCGGCCAATGCCGGCGCAGCTCGGCGACGCCGCCGGTGTGGTCGTCATGGTGGTGGGTGAGCAGGATGGCCGTCGGCTGCATGCCCTGCGCCACCGCGTCGAGCACAGGTTGCGCCTGTCCCGGGTCGACGAACAGCGTGCGCCCGTCCGGCGCCTGCAGCGCCCAGATGTAGTTGTCCTGGAATGCGGGCAGGGCGGTCAGTCGCATAGAATTGGGACCATGCCTGCCGCCCCGTTCCCCCGTCAAGCTGCAGTCTCTACCTGGTTTGAGAAGACGGGTGCGGAAACGGTGAGGGCGATGGAAAACCGCCATCTGCTCGACCAGTTGCAGGGCGTCCCCGCACAGCCTTGGCTGTGGCTGGCGCCGTGCAGCGCGTGGCGCCCGCAGCCGGCCCCCGCCGGGCGCGGCCTGCGCCTGCAGCGGACGCCGGAGGGCGCGGGCTGGGAGGGCGACGTGTACTGCGCCCTGCCGCTGCCGCTGCCGTCCGAGGCGGTCAACGCCATCGTGCTGCAGCACCCGGCGACGATGGAGCTGGAACCGCTGCTGGCCGAATGCGCGCGGGTGCTGATGCCGGGCGGGCGCCTGTGGCTGACCCTGCTCAACCGCCACAGCCTGTACCGCGGGCACTGGCAGTGGCGCGGCATGCGCCCGCCCACGGCGTTGCGTTGCCGCAGCGGTCTGCAGCGCGAGGGCCTGCGCATCCGCACGACGCGGCATGTCGGCCCGTTGTGGAACGACGCGGCGGCGCCGGCCGGCAAGGTGTTGCCGGCATTGCGCGCGGTATGCGTGCTGGAATTCGAGAAACGCACGGTAGCCTTCATCGGCCCGGAAAAAGCGCAGCCGGTAGGCTGGCGCGGGCCGGTGGCGACCTGAACGACGGAGCAAGATGAAAGAGATCGAGATACACACCGACGGGGCCTGCCTCGGCAACCCCGGGCCGGGCGGCTGGGCGGCGCTGCTGCGCTACAAGGGCCACGAACGCGAACTGGCTGGGGGCGAAGGGCATACTACCAACAATCGCATGGAGCTGATGGCCGCGATCATGGGGCTGGAAACGCTGACCGAGCCGTGCCGGATCGTGCTGCAGACCGACTCGCAGTACGTGCGCCAGGGCATCACCGAGTGGATGCCCGGCTGGGTACGGCGCAACTGGAAGACCGCTGGCGGCGACCCGGTGAAGAACCGCGACCTGTGGGAACGTCTGCATGCTGCCACCCAGCGGCACCAGATCGAGTGGCGCTGGGTGAAGGGCCACAATGGCGATCCCGACAACGAGCGCGTGGACCAGTTGGCCCGCGATGCCGCAATCCACGTGCGCAACGGCGCCGCAAGCAACTGAGGTAACCCGTGCGCCAGATCGTCCTTGATACCGAAACCACCGGCCTGGAATGGAAGAAGGGCAACCGCGTGGTCGAAATCGGCTGCGTGGAGTTGCTCGAACGCCGCCCCAGCGGCAACAACTTCCACCGCTACCTGAAGCCGGACTGCGCGTTCGAGGCCGGTGCGCAGGAAGTGACCGGCCTGAGCCTGGAGTTCCTCGCCGACAAGCCGCGCTTCGAGGAGGTCGTCGACGAATTTCTTGCCTATGTCGACGGTGCCGAGTTGATCATCCACAACGCCGCGTTCGACATGGGCTTCCTCGAGAACGAGATGCTGCTCGTGGGCAGGGGGCGGCTGGACGAACGGGTGACGGTGACCGACACCCTGGCGATGGCGCGCGAGCGCTTCCCCGGCCAGCGCAACTCGCTGGACGCGCTGTGCAAGCGGCTGGGCGTGGACAACTCGCACCGCCACCTGCATGGCGGCCTGCTCGACGCGCAGATCCTGGCCGACGTCTACATCGCGCTGACCTCGGGGCAGGAGGAGATCGGCTTCGGCCTGCCGGAGGCGGAAGCGGCGAGTGCCGGCGGCGTGGTGCAGGTATTCGATGCCGCCGTGCTATTGCCGCGCCCGCGCGTGCTGGTCACCGCTTCCGAGCTGGAGGCGCATGCGGCGCGGCTGGAACGCCTGCGCAAGAAGGCCGGCCATGCGCTGTGGGATGGCGCGAAGGCGGAAGAAACAGTCAGCGCGTAGATGCGGGGCTTGCCCCGCATGCTCGTGGCAGGCGACGCCGGGAAGGCCCTGTACCGGGCAAGCCCGGCACCTACGGTGCGGGTTCCGGCATGACGGCGTTGCTCAATGGCAGCGCACCAGGATGGCGGTGATGTTGTCCGAGCCGCCGCCGTCCAGCGCCGCGGCGACCAGCATGTCCACGCATTCCTGCGCGCTGCAGTCGTGCTGGGCAAGGGCATCGGCGAGGCCGGTGTCGTCCACTTCCTCGGTCAGGCCGTCGCTGCACAACAGCAACTGCATGCCCGGCCGCAGCTCGCCGGTCATCGTCGCGACATTCAGGTGCGCCGGGTCGGTCACGCCCAGTGCCTGGGTGACGACGTTGCGGTGCGGGTGGGCGCGGGCCTGCTCGGCGGTCAATGAGCCCTGCGCGATCAGCTCCTGCACGTAGCTGTGGTCCTGGCTGAGCTGGGCCAGCTTGCCGTCGCGCCACAGGTAGGCACGGCTGTCGCCGACCCAGGCCACCTCGAAGCGGTTGCCCAGCACGCGCGCGGCAACCACCGTGGTGCCCATCGGCAGGCTGTCGTTGCGGTGGCGCGAGGCGCGGATGATGTCCTCGTCGGCGATGCGGATCGCCTGCGGCAGCGTGGTGCCGCCGCGGACCTCGCGGACGATGGCCTCGCGCGCCAGCGCGCTGGCGACCTCGCCGCAGGCATGGCCGCCCATGCCGTCGGCCACCAGCCACAGCCCCAGTTCGCTGTCACCGTGGTAGGTGTCCTCGTTGAGCTGGCGGCGCAGGCCGACGTGGCTGAGGTGTCCGAATTCGATCATGGGCGCCGGCGGGGGCGGTTTTCAGCGGAAGCGGCCTGCATCATCGCGTCCGCGGCCGGTGCACGGCAAGCGTCTTGCCAGGGTGGAAGGGCAGAAACCGCTTGTCCACGCCGCCCGCGCCCCTTATCATTCGCAGCCCGGTTCGCCGGGAACCGCCGGGAAGGTGGCAGAGTGGTTGAATGTACCTGACTCGAAATCAGGCATGCGTTTATAGCGCATCGGGGGTTCGAATCCCCCCCTTCCCGCCAGACACGCGAGTTTCTCGCAACCCCGCGCAATGCTGCGCGGAACATCGAAACCGGGCCGCGCACTGCGCGGCCTGCGTCTATGGTGGCCCCGTCGGCCCCTCGCGACGCTAGGTCGAAAATCCCGCCAGGGCCGGAAGGCAGCAACGGTATCGACTGACGCGGGCGCCGAGGTCAGCCGGCGGGGCCGCCACCTTTTCGGGCCTGCCAACTGCCGTAGCATGTGATATTGGGCATGCTGTAGATGCGGGGCTTGCCCCGCATGGAACCTCCACGGCAAAGCCCCATGCCGGGCAAGCCCGACATCTACGGGGAAGCGAATGGCTCCGCCTGCGCTGTCGTGGGCGCGGCCAGCGCCACGCATTGCCCCGGCTCGGCCACGCGGTGCCCGCGCGCGCGCAGGGCGGCGCCATCGGCGGCGCTGGCGTAGTGGTAGAGCATCATCCGCGCGCGCAGCTCCGGCGGGTATTCGCGTTCGAGGTCGTCGATGCCGGTATGCGACGGATTGCCGTGCAGGCCGCAGTCGTGCGCGACCAGTTCGCCATCGTCCGCGTAACGGGCCAGCATTTCCGGAATGGGGCGGGTGTCGCCGCTCCATGCCAGCGCGCCCTGCAGGCGCAGGCCCCAGGCGGTTTCCGGCCAGTGGTGGCGCACCGGGAACACCTCCAGGCGCAGGCCGTCGTGCCAGAACGCCTCGCCGACCACGACCAGCTGGAACGCGTCCCAGAAATTGGCGCCGCCCTCGGCCAGCACGTTCGGGTAGTCGGCCACGCGCCGGTGCAGCAGCGGCACCACCGGCGCCGGCACGTACACGCGGACCTTGCCGCGCCGTTGCGGGTTGAAGTACGTATCGACGAACAGGCGCTCGAACCCGGCCACGTGGTCCAGGTGCACGTGGGTGACGAACACGGCATCGGGCATCGCGCCGTAGTGCGCGTGGTAGGCGGTCAGGCCCTCGCCGCCGCAGTCGATGGTCAGCCACGGCCGGCCGTCGCGCTCGATCACCGCCATCGGCGAGCCGAGCTCGACCGCCGATGCGTTGCCGACGCCAAGGAAACGCAGTGCCCAGCTCACTTCACACGCCCCGGTTCCAGGCCAGGTCGTAGGCGCGGCGCAGGCGCGCGAAATCCTTCTCCACGTCCTCGCGGCTGCGCTCGCCACGCAGCTTGAGCAGCGAGCGCAGCAGGCGCTTGAGGTTGCGCTCGCGCCAGCGCGTGGCGGGGATGCGCAGCACGCCGCGGTCGAAGTCGATCAGCCAGCCGCGGCCATTGGCGTCGAACAGGATGTTGTGGGCATTGAGGTCGGCATGGTCCAGCCCGGCGCGGTGGAAACGCGCGATCAGGCGCCCGGCTTCCTCCCACGGCGCGCCGCGCCCGGCGACCAGCGCGCGGTCGGCCAGCGAGCGCACGTCGTCCAGCCGCTCCATCAGGAGGGCCGCGCGGTAGCGCAGCCCGTCGCGCATGTAGAACGCCGCCACCGGCCGCGGCACCGGCAGCTTCTGCGCGATCAGTTTCCGCATCAGCCGGAATTCGGCGAAGCTGCGGGTGCGGTTGGCGCCATGCCACAGGTAATGCGCATGGCTGATCCGCGCCGCCAGCCCGCCGCGCAGGTAGTGGCGCAGCACGCACTGGCCGAAGGGCGCGTTGACGAACCATGCGCCGCCGCGGCCGCCGGCGCCCACCGGCCGCGCCTTGTCGCCCCACCAAGGGGGCGAGAACATCGCGGCTTCGGCTTGCCGCAGATATTCGTGGTCGAACAGAATGGCGCCCTGGCCGCGGCCTTCGCGGCAAGGCGTCAGCGCTTCAGTGGCGTCGAAAGCGACCATTCCGGCGAGTCTAACAACACCATGCCCGCAACGTCCTCCCCATTGTGCCTGCTGCGCCTGTCGGCGCTGGGCGACGTGACCCATGTGCTGCCGCTGGTGCGCACGCTGCAACGCGGCCTGCCGGGCGCCGAGCTGCATTGGGTGATCGACAAGGCCGGGCACAAGCTGCTCGACGGCCTGCCGGGCGTCGGCTTCCACGTCTACGACAAGAACAGCGGGCTGGCCGGCATGCGCGCGCTGCGCCGCGAATTGCCGGCGGGTGGTTTCGACGCGCTGTTGCAGATGCAGGTGGCGTTCCGCGCCAACGTGCTGTCGGCGTTCATCCCGGCGCGGCGGCGCATCGGCTACGACAAGTCGCGCTCGAAGGACCTGCACGGCCTTTTCATCAACGAACGCATCCCCGACCGCCCGGGCATCCACGTGCTCGATGCCATCGGCAGCTTCTGCGAACCGCTGGGCCTGAAGCAGACCGACGTCGCGTGGGACCTGGGGACGCCGCCGGAAGCGCACGCATGGGCGCGCGCGCAGTGGGAGGACGATGGCCGCCCGGTGCTGATGATTTCCCCCTGTTCCAGCCATGCGCGCCGCAACTGGCGCGCCGACCGCTACGCCGCGGTGGCCGACCATGCCGCCGCGCGCGGCTGGAAGGTGGTGCTGTGCGGCGGCCGCAGCGAACTGGAACGCAGCACCACCGATGCGATCCTCGCGGCGATGCGCGGGCCGGCACTGGACCTGGTCGGCAAGGACACGCTCAAGCAGTTGCCGGCATTGCTGGCCCGCGCCGACCTGCTGCTGACGCCCGATTCGGGGCCGATGCACATCGCCAATGCCGTCGGCACCAAGGTGTTGGGCCTGCACGCGGCCAGCAACCCCGAGCGCAGCGGCCCGTATTCGGACCGCCGCTATTGCGTGGACCGCTACGACGACGCGGCCCGCCGTTTCCTGCACAAGCCGGCCAGCGCGCTGAAGTGGGGCACCAAGGTCGAGTTCGACGGGGTGATGGACCTGGTGACGGTGGACGATGCCATCGCCGCGTTCGAGCGTTACGTGGCTGATCACCTGGCCTGAAACCCCCTGCAGGAGCGACGCAAGTCGCGACGAGGCTTTCCCGACAAAGCCAGGTCGCGACTTGCGTCGCTCCTGCAAAACGGGTGGTTCAACGCGCGGCGTAGTCGGCGTAGGACTTCTCTTCGACGTAGCCCGAGCCCAGCGCGAGGTTGATCGCCTTCTTGATACGCGCGCGCTCGTCGTTGCGGAAATACACGCTGCGCGCCAGTTCGACGAAGCCGTCGTCGAAGGCCTGCGCCTTGTCCTTCAGGCGGATGTCGTCCTCGATGTCCCACAACTGCTCGTTCACCGCCTTCAGCTCCGCGTGCAGGGCACCGATGTCCGCGGCCGCGGCCGGATGCGCGGACCAGGTGGCCTCCAGCGCAGCCAGTTCCTTGCGCACGTTGGCCAGCTTGGCCGCGTCGCTGATGCGCTCGGACTTGATCTGCAGGATCGTGATCTTGTCGAGCAGCTCGCCGAAGGAGACGGGGACCAGGATTTCGGACATGACGGACACCATTGAAACGATGATGGGAAGTGTAGCGGCCATCGCGCCGGGCCGATGGTTTGCCATGATCGGCCTGTGCCCCGACCCGTGCCCGCCGATATGGGTTCCGCCCAAAGAAAAACCCCTGACGAGTCAGGGGTTTCGCATGATCTGGCGGAGAGAGGAGGATGGGTTCACCCCCGTTTTCACGGACACTTACGAGAAGGCCGATCGAGGCCTGAGGAGTGTTCATGTCGAAGCGAAGGAAGTTCAGCGCCGAGTTCAAGCGCGGTGCTATTGAGCAGGCCAGCCAGCCGGGTGTGAGCTGTGCCCAAGTGGCTCGGGAGTTGGGGATCCGCGACACCCTGTTGACCCGCTGGAAGCGGGAAGCCCAGAGCCAGGGGGTGGTGGCTTTCGGCGGCAGCGGGACGCCCCGGGACGAAGAGCTGGCCCGCCTCAAGCGCGAGCTGGCCCGGGTGAGGAAGGAACGGGATTTTTTGCGAGAAGCGGCGACGTTCTTTGCCAAGGGATCATCCTGAGGTATCAGGTGATCGAACGTTGCCGCGACGCGTTTCCGGTTCGACTGATGTGCCGCTGCCTGAAGGTGTCGGCCAGCGGTTACTACGACTGGAGCCAGCGACTGCCCAGCGCCCGACAGCGCGACAACCAGCGCCTGGCCGCGCGAATCCGCGAGATGCACGAGGACAGCCGTGGCACTCTCGGCGCCGGTCGCATGCACGAAGACCTGGTCGATCAGGGCGAGTCGGCCAGCTTGAACCGCGTGGCGCGACTGATGGCGGCCGAGGGTTTGCAGGGCTGGCCGCGCCCGAAGCGGCGCGGTCAGCGCGGACGGCCGGCGCTCACGCCTCCGGGCGTGCGCAACCTGCTGGAGCGGGACTTCACCGCACTGGAGCCGGAGACCAAATGGGTCACCGACATCACTGAGATCAAAACAGGACAAGGCAAGCTGTATCTATGCATCGTGCTGGATTTGTTCGACCAGCGCGTGGTGGGTTGGTCGATGCACCACAGGCAGGACCGGCACATGGTGATCCGGGCGGTGCAGATGGCGGTATGGCAGCGGCAAGGCGCGGAGCCGGTGATCCTGCATTCCGATCGCGGCAGTCAATTCCGAAGCGGCGACTACCAGCGGTATCTGTCGAGAAACGGCCTGGTCTGTTCGATGAGCGCGGTGGGACACTGCGGCGACAACGCGGCCTGCGAAGGGTTTTTCGGCGTGCTCAAGCGCGAGCGGATCTACCGCACGAAGTACCTGACACTCGATGCAGCGAAGACTGATGTGTTCGAATACGTCGAGCGGTTCCATAACCCGAGGATGCGGCGAAGAGTCGCCAGGCGCGATCGGGAGTTCCAAGCTCTTTCACAACCGTCCGTGATTTCGGGGTAGAACCCTGGTTGGGTGAAGGGCACCGGCAACTGGACCGAGGAGGAGTCCAAGAACGTGGCGGCGTCGCTCTACAAGCAGCAAGTGAACGACCCCCTCATCAGACGAGTAGATGCGGTCACCGGCGGCTTGGGGAAGGACGGGGCGCACAACGTGTTTGCGGTTTACGCCCCGTACGGGATGGACAAGGGGCCGCTCTTCCATGCGCATGTCGATGGCCATCAGGCCGCGCAGGAGCCTGCGCAGCAGAACCTGCAGCAGGCCGAGTTCATCAAGCAGGACCAGGTCCGTCAGCAAGCACTGGAGCAGACGCAGCAGCAAACCGTCCAGCAGGAGCAAGGGCCGCGGATGACCATGGGCGGCCTATGAAAGCGCTGGCCGATGAAGCTTGCTTTATAGAATTGGATGGTTAACCGGCCGCCAACACCAACGCGCGCATCCGCGCGTCTTTGCATGTCGCAGGTTTGCAGGGTGCGCTTGAAGGTCTGCCGGCCCACGACTGACTGGAGATCGACGGGCACCCGTTGCCGAAACGACCAGAGACCGGTTGGTGCACGGGAGAGATGATGAGGGATGCGCATAGGCGTCATGTGTCCCACCTTGCGTCTCTGTAGCCCAATCCTTACGCCAACAAAAAACCCCTGCGTAAACAGGGGTTTGCGTAATCTGGCGGAGAGAGGGGGATTCGAACCCCCGAAGCGCGGTTTAGACGCTTACACACTTTCCAGGCGTGCTCCTTCAACCACTCGGACACCTCTCCAGGACTTGCCGCCACTTTGGGCGGTGGCAAGGGCGGGAATTCTATAGGGGCGGGACGGCGGCCACAAGTCGGGAACGCGGAGTCGGGCGGCAGTCCGCCTCCGTGCGCCGCCCGGTGGCGGCGGCCTGTTCAGGCCAGCCGGAACACCGCCACCATCTGCGCCAGTTCGTCGGCCTGCTCCTGCAGCGAGCGGGCCGCGGCGCTGGCTTCCTCCACCATCGCCGCGTTCTGCTGGGTGGCGCCGTCCATCTGCACGATGGTCTGGTTGACCTGCTCGATGCCGGCGCTCTGTTCCTGCGAGGCGGCGGCGATCTCGGCCATCAGGTCGCTGACGCGCTGCACCGAGGCGATGATCTCGCGCATGGTGTCGCCGGCGTCGCCGACCAGCGCCGCGCCCTGGCCCACGCGCTGCACCGAGTCGCCGATCAGGCCCTTGATCTGCCGCGCGGCCTCGCCCGAGCGCTGCGCCAGCAGGCGCACTTCGCTGGCGACCACGGCGAAGCCGCGGCCCTGCTCGCCGGCGCGGGCGGCTTCCACCGCGGCGTTCAGGGCGAGGATGTTGGTCTGGAAGGCGATGCCGTCGATCACGCCGATGATGCTTTCGATCTGCCGCGAGGCGTGGCTGATGCCGTCCATCTGCTCGACCACCTGCCCGACCAGCGCGCCGCCGCGGCCGGCGATGTCGGCCGCGCCGGTGGCCAGCTGCCGCGCCTGCTGCGAGGTGGTGGCGTTGTTGCGCACGGTGGAGGTGAGCTCTTCCATCGACGCGGCGGTTTCCTCGAGGTTGGCGGCCTGCTGCTCGGAGCGGGCGGCCAGGTCGTTGTTGCCGGCGGTGATGTCGTGGGCGGCGGTGCCGATGGCGTCCACCGCGCCGCGCACGCCCTGCATGATGCCGGTCAGGCGCTCCACGGTGGCGTTGGTGTCGTCGCGCATCTGCCCGAACACGCCGCGGTAGTCGGCGGTGATGCGCTGGGTGAGGTCGCCCTGCGCCAGCGCGCCGAGCACGCGCTGCACGTCGCCGATGGTGCCGGCGTTGGCGTCGAGCATGCCGTTGACGCCGTCGGCCAGGCGGCGGAAGAAACCGGTCTTGCCGTCGCGGCCGATGCGCCGGGACAGGTCGCCGTCGGCGGCGGCGTCGATGACGCTGCCCACTTCGGCCTCCACCGCCACTTCCTGGCTGCGGTCGCGCCATTCCACCACCACGCCCAGCCGTTGGCCGTCGCCGGCAACCACCGGTGCGGCGGTCTGCGCGAACACGGCGCTGCCGAAGGCCAGTTCGCGCTGCACGATGCCTTCGATGTGGGCCAGCGCGTCGCCACCGTCGGGCTGCAGCTGTGCCAGCGGTTGTTCCTCAAGATGCTCGAGATCGGCATCGGGCAGGTGCCGGGCCAGTTCGGCGCGGTGCTGCGCCAGCAGTTGCCGCATCGCCGGGTTGGCATAGGCGACGCGGCCGCCGGCATCGGCGATCAGCATCGCGGTGCCGGCATTGTCCAAGGCGATGCGCACGCGCAGGTTCTCCGCGGCGATGCGGCGCTCGGCGTCCAGCCGCGCCTTCAGGTCGGCCTGCATCTTGCGCAGGGCGCGCGAGACTTGTCCCACTTCGTCGTCGCCACCGGCGGCGATGGGGTAGTCCAGTTGCCCGGCGGCCACCGCGTCCACGCCCTGCACGATGCCGCGCAGCGGGGTGCCGACCAGCTGCCGCAGCAGCAGCACGACCACCGTCACCAGCGCCAGCACGCTGGCCACGCCGACCCAGATTACCCGGTTGCGGATCTGCACCACACCGGCCATCACCACATCGACCGGGGCCGAGACCATCAGCGCGAAGGCGTCCGGGGCATGGCCGACGGTGATCGGCACGTAGACGCGGAAGACCTCGCCGCCGACGCTGGCGTCGACGGTGCGCTGGTGGACGATTTCGCCCTTGGCCAGCCGCGCCAGCAGCGGCGCCAGGTCCGGGGCGAACGGTTTGCCCAGGCTCTGCTGCTCCGGCGCGGCGAGCACGGCGCCGGTGGGCGAGAGCAGGCGCACCACGCCGCGCTGGTAGGGGCGCACCTTGGCGAGGTTGGCCTGGATGGCGGACAGGGCGATGTCGGCGCCGGCCACGCCGTGGAACTGGCCGTCCAGCTTGATCGGCACCATCAGGCTGGTCATCAGCACCTTGGTGGTACCCACGTCGTCCAGGTACGGCTCGAACATCAGCTCGTCGCCGCGCTCCTTCACCGCCACGTAGTACTTCTCGGCGTCGGGGCCGTCGATCTTGATCTCGTTGCTGCTGCCGACGGTGTCCTGCAACGCCGGTTCGGCGTCGCCCTGGCGGGTCCAGTAGATGGAGATGCGGCCGGCGTCGCTGCTGACCTGCTGGTCGGGGTCCAGTCCGGCGATGAAGGCCTGCAGTTCGTCGCCCTCGGGTTCGCCCTCGGGCCAACTGCGGGCGAACTCGGCGTCGCGGCCGTCGTAGCCATTGGGCTCGAATTCCAGCCAGTAGCCCAGCACCGCCGCGTCCGCGGCGGTGAAGCGCCGGGTGAGTGCGGACACCTCGCCGCGGCTGGCGTCGCCGCGGGCCATCAGCGCCTCGGTGGCGTCGGCCAGGCCGCGCACGCGCGACAGGGTCTCGGTGGCGTCGCCGCGGACCTTGGCGGCCTCGGCCTGGGCCAGGTGCTCCAGCTCGTTCAGGGCGGCCGCCTCCTGCACCGCCGCCGCCTTCTGCTGGATCAGCCACGCCGCGCCGGCGAAGCAGGCCGCGGCCACCAGTCCCAGCACCAGCGCGGTACGCGCCACCACCGATTTCAAACCCGTTCGGCGAACTTGCATTGGTCCAACCTCTGGAATGTTGCCGGAGCGCAGTCAGCACAAGGCTGGGCGGCAATGCCGGCCCCGTTGCTGGAGATATCGCCCCCGGCGGCCGGATCTTTAACCGGGCCGGCGGCGCGGGTGTGGCACCGGCCGGCCGGCACCGGCACAATGACGGTCCAGATGAAGACGGTTGCCTGATGTCCTACCTCGTCCTCGCCCGCAAGTGGCGCCCCAAGCGTTTCGCCGAGCTGGTGGGGCAGGAACACGTGGTCCGCGCGCTGAGCAACGCGCTGGACAGCGGCCGCGTCCACCATGCCTTCCTGTTCACCGGCACCCGCGGCGTCGGCAAGACCACCATCGCCCGCATCTTCGCCAAGTCGCTGAACTGCGAGCACGGCACCAGTGCCGACCCCTGCGGCCAGTGCGCGGCCTGCCTGGACATCGACGCCGGCCGCTACATCGACCTGCTGGAGATCGACGCGGCCTCCAACACCGGCGTGGACGACGTGCGCGAGGTGATCGAGAACGCCCAGTACATGCCCTCGCGCGGCAAGTACAAGGTGTACCTGATCGACGAGGTGCACATGCTGTCCAAGGCGGCGTTCAACGCGCTGCTGAAGACGCTGGAGGAGCCGCCGGAGCACGTGAAGTTCCTGCTGGCCACCACCGACCCGCAGAAGCTGCCGGTGACCGTGCTGTCGCGCTGCCTGCAGTTCAACCTGAAGCGGCTGGACGAGGAACAGATCCGCGGGCAGATGACCCGGATCCTCACTGCCGAGCAGATCGAGTTCGAGGACGGTGCCATCGCGCAGCTGGCGCGCGGCGCCGATGGCTCGCTGCGCGACGGCCTGTCGCTGCTGGACCAGGCCATCGCCTATGCCGGCGGCGTGCTGGGCGACGAGGTGGTGCGGGCGATGCTCGGCACCGTGGACCGTACCCAGGTGGCGGCGATGCTCGATGCGCTGGCCGCGGGTGATGGCGCGCGGCTGTTGCAGGTGGTGGCCGCGCTGGCCGATTTCTCGCCGGACTGGAGCGGTGTGCTCGATGCGCTGGCCGAGGCGCTGCACCGCATCCAGGTGCAGCAACTGGTGCCGGGCGCTTTGGTGCCGGGCGACGGCATCGACGCGGTGGCGTTCGCGCCGCGCCTGCGCCCGGAAGTGGTGCAGCTGTGGTACCAGATGGCCCTGGGCGGCCGCCGCGACCTGCATCTGGCGCCGAGCCCGCGCGCCGGTTTCGAAATGACCGTGCTGCGCATGCTGGCCTTCCGCCCGGCCGGCAGCGTGCCGGCGGTGCCGGAAGGCGCCGGCCCGGAGGCGGGCGCTGGAGCGTCGTCGGCAAGCGGTTCCGCGCCTGTGGCGTCGGCCGCGGCCATGGCCGCGCCGGTGCGGCGGGCGAATGCCACGCCCGCAGATCCTTCCCCGGGGGCTTATGCGGCAGCGAACCCGGTGGCCGCCGCGCCCGAGCCTTTGCGTGTGCGCGAACCCCGGTCCGAGCCGGTGGCTTCCCCGTTGCCGGCCCCGACAGCAGCCCACCGCGACGACGACCTGCCGCCGTGGATGGAAGAAACCGCCGCCGCGCAGGCGCGCGACGACGCGGCCGACGCCCTGCCGGCCCCGGTTCGCCAGGCGCCGCCTTCGCCGTTCCGCGCCGACGGCATCGCGATTGCGCCGCCGCCCGCCGTCGAACGCAGCGCCGCCGCCACGCGTGCGCTGGAAAGCGCCGGGCAATGGCTGGACCTGGTTGCCGCCAGCGGCCTGTCCGGGCCGTCGCGCGAACTGGCGGCCAACGCCGCCTTCGTCAGCTACCGCAATGGCGTGCTGCGCCTGGCGCTGCCGCCGGGCTTCGAATACCTGCAGTCCGAGCGCTCGCTGGCGGCGCTGGCGCAGACCCTGGCGCAGGCGCTGGGCAGCGCGCCGAAGATCGTGGTCGAGGCCGGGCAGGAGGCGCAGGCCGAGACCCTGCACGCCCGCACCGACCGCCAGCGTGGCGAACGACAGACCGCGGCCGAGGCCGCCTTCATGGCCGACCCGCAGGTACAGCACCTGCTCGCGCAGGGCGCACGGGTCGTGGCCGATTCCATCCGTCCCTTTGAAGAGTAAGCAAGCATGCGCGGCAATATCGCCCAGATGATGCAACAGGCCCAGAAAATGCAGGAAAACCTGCAGAAGGCCCAGGAAGAAATCGCCAAGCTGGAAGTCACCGGCAGCGCCGGCGGCGGCATGGTCAACATCACCCTCACCGGCACCAAGGAGTGCCGCAAGGTGCGCATCGATCCTAGCATCCTGTCCGACCAGGAAATGGTCGAGGACCTGATCGCGGCGGCGTTCAATGACGCCTCCAACAAGATCGACGCCGAATCGCAGGCGCGCATGGGCTCGGCCACCGCCGGCATGAAGCTGCCGCCGGGCATGAAGCTGCCGTTCTGACGGCAGCGGACGCCAGCCATCAAGCCCCTCTCCCGCCGGGAGAGGGGTTGGGGTGAGGGTTCGGGGGCGAAGCCTTGCGCACCCTGTGTATGCAAACAGCGGTATCTCGATTGTTTTCTCCACGGGCGCGTGGCGACGCGTTCATCGTCAGGACCACCGTCAGTTCCCTGCGGCGCGGCTTCGCCCGTACCCTCATCCGCCCCTGCGGGGCACCTTCTCCCGGAGGGAGAAGGAAACAGCCGGCATTCGACGCCGATCACGTCCAGCCAAGCCTTCCCGACTCCCCGTGTCCTCACTTCTCGAACAACTGATCGACGCCTTCCGGGTACTGCCCGGCGTCGGCCAGAAGACCGCGCAACGCATGGCCTACCACGTGCTCGAACGCGCGCGCGAGGGCGGCCAGCGCCTGTCGGTGGCGCTGGCCGATGCGATCGAGAAGATCGGGCATTGCACGCAGTGCCGCGATTTCAGCGAGACCGAGGTGTGCCCGGTGTGCGCCAGCACCAGCCGCGAGCGGCAGACCCTGTGCGTGGTGGAGTCGCCGGCCGACCGTCTGGCGATCGAGCATGCCACCAGCTACCGTGGCCTCTACTACGTGCTGCAGGGGCGGTTGTCGCCACTGGATGGCATCGGCCCGCGCGAGCTCGGCCTCGACCAACTGGAAGCAAGGTTGGCGCAGGGCGAGGTCAACGAGTTGATCATCGCCACCAATTCCACCGTCGAAGGCGAGGCCACCGCGCACTACCTGGCGCAGCTGGCGCGCCGCCACGGCGTGCGCCCGAGCCGGCTGGCGCAGGGCCTGCCGCTGGGCGGCGAGCTGGAATACGTGGACCGCGGCACGCTGTCGCACGCCTTCGGCAGCCGCAGCGAAATCCGCGACTGACGGTTCATTGCCGGTGGCCGAGGTTGCCGGATGCCGGTGGGTGCTGACCGTTGGCCGGCACGGCTGTTCGCCATCCATCGAACCGCACGGTGCTGCGCATCGCCGCCACGACCAACGGTCGGGCGGGTATCGGCATTGCATACAATGCCTTGGACATTCCGCCGAGGCAGACCATGCGCAACGACACCCTTTTCGGCAAGATCATCCGCCGCGAGATCCCCGCCACCATCGTCTACGAGGACGAGGAGGTGCTGGGCTTCAAGGACATCGCCCCGCAGGCGCCGGTGCACGTGCTGTTCATCCCGAAGAACGAGCTGATCCCGACCCTGGACGACCTGCAGCCGGCGCAGGCGCACCTGATCGGCAAGCTGGCGCTGGCTGCGGCCGGGTACGCGCGCCGGGAAGGCTTTGCGCAGAATGGCTACCGCATCGTGATGAACTGCCGCGAGGATGCCGGGCAGACCGTGTTCCACATCCACCTGCACCTGCTGGCCGGCGCGCCGCTGGGGCAGTTCGGCGCGGCTTGACTGCTGCTGCATGCGGGGCAAGCCCCGCATCTGCGGCGCTGCATCCGCAGGTGCCGGGCTTGCCCGGCACGGGGCTTTCATGGCGTGCCCGACGTGGAACCTTTTCGCCAATGAGGGTGCAAACGAAAACGCCGCCCATCGGGCGGCGTTTTGCATCAGGCGCTGCGCGGGCTTACCACCAGCCGTAATAACCCCATCGGCCCCAGCCCGGACCCCACGGGCCATAAGGGTAGGCCGGCACCACTTCCACCTCGCGCTGCACCGGCCACAGGTAGACCACGTCGGCGGCGATCTTCGGCAGCGGGTAGTCGTAGTCGCCGATCTTGGTCGACTGGTAGCCGTCGATGCGGCCGATGAAGGTCACGTCGCGGCCCGGTTCGAACACCGCCGGGTCGTAGAAGCCGGCGCGGCAGGCCAGGAAACGGCCGTCGCTGGCATCGGCGGACGTCGTGCTCGGGCGGCCGGTGCCGTTGAGCGGGCGGGCGATCATCTGGAAGCAGGTCTCGCCCTGGCCGGGCAGGGTCTCGATGATGCGGCCACCCCAGCGCACCGGCGTGCCGGTCTGTTGCTGCGCGACGGAATCACGCGGCGAAACGGTGCTGAACTGCCCCTGCAACGGCTTGGGGGCGGTGGCACAGGCAGCCAGTGCGAGGCTGGCGCCGAGGGTCAGGAAAATGCGGATGTTCATGGTCATGCTCCGGTTCGTGCTCCGCGTTGGGGGCGATGCCTGTGCAGGTCCGACAATAATGCGCTGTCCAGACCGGCGCCAGCGTAGCGTGCATCGGTGAAACGGCGGCTGAGCGCCGGCAGGCTGCTGCCGGGTCGCGCCGCTTCCACGCGTGCGGCCCAGCGGCCGGCGGTTTCGTGCGGCAGGCGGCCCAGGCCGAGGCGGGCATAGCGGCGGTCCAGCCGGCGCCAGGCACGCAGCAGCGGATCGCGCTCGCGTTCCCCGCGCGCCAGCAGCCAGGCCATCATGCCGATGGCAAGCAGCGCGAAGGTGGCGAACAGGCCGACCAGTTGCGCCGGCTGCAACCGCTCGACGCCGAACGCGCGCAGCAGTTGCTGCTGGCGGCGGGCGTCGAAGGACAGCACCATGCCGTTCCAGTTGCGGCGCAGCCAGTCGCCCACCTGCGCCACCTGCAGCCAGCGCGTGCCGAGGTCGAGCGTGCCGCCGCCGGCGCGGGCCTGCGCCAGCCGGTCCTCCAGCGTGTCGCGGATGCGCTCGGGCGCCACCGCGGCGGTGGGGTCGACGCGGGTCCAGCCGCGCTCGGGCAGCCACACTTCGGCCCAGGCGTGTGCGTCCATCTTGCGCACCAGCCAGTAGTCGCCATAGGGGTTGCGGGTGCCGCCGGCATAACCGGTGACCACGCGCGCGGGGATGCCGGCGCTGCGCATCAGCACCACGAAGGCCGAACTGAAGTGCTCGCAGAAGCCGGCCTTCCATTCGAACAGGAATTCGTCGGCGCCATGCCGGCCGGGCAGCGGCGTGCTCAGGGTGTAGCTGAAGTCGCGCCTGATCCATTGCAGCGCGCGCTCGACGATGGCGGCATCGTCGTCGCCCGCGTCATGGCGCCACTGCCGGGCCAGCGCCAGCGTGCGCGGGTTGTAGCCGGCTGGCAGTTGCAGGGCCTGCCGCCGCAGCAGGGCAGGCAGTTCCGGCTGGAACCGGGCCGGGGCCGCCGAGCGCAGCTGCAGGCGGGTCAGCGCGGTCAGCGGGCGGTTGCTTATCAGGGTGTAGTCGGCATCCAGCCGGGTTTGGTCCGGGGCGGCCAGCGGCAGGTCCAGCGCGACCAGTTCGCGGCGTTCGCTGGCTTCGTATTCGACCTGGTAATCCCACTGCGCCGCGCCGGTGCTGATGGGCGGTGGTGGTGCGCCGCGCTGGTAGTCCAGGCGGCTCCAGCGGCGGCCGTCGAAACGGGTCAGTACCGGACCACGCCAGTAGCGCTGCTGCGGTGCCGGTGCGGCGCCGGAGAACTGCACGCGCAGCGCCGGGCTGTCGTCGGTCATCAGGTCCAGCCACTGCCCCGGCTGCATCGTGTCCGACAACCCCGGCAGCGCCACGGCCCGCTGCGGGATGCCCCACAGCGGCGTGGGCAGGCGCGGCACCAGCCAGAAGGCCGACAACGCCAGCGGCAGCGCCACCAGCATCAACCGGCCGACCGTGCGCAACTGGTGCGGTGCCGGCAGTGGCGCGGTACCGGTGTCGGCATCGGCCAGCCGTTGCAGGGCGAGCAGGGCGGCGACCACCGCGGCCACGGCCAGCAACAGGGAGCCGGGCCCCTGGTCGAGCAGGAAGGCGGCGAACGGGGCGAACAGGGCGAAGCCGAGCAGACTGCGGGCGTCGCGCAGCGTGCGCAGCTCGCCGGGCTTGAGCGCGAGCATCGCCGCCAGCAACGCGCAGCCGCTGTCGCGGCCGGGCGTGGCACCCATCTGCCAGTAGATGACCGCCAGCAGCGCGACGACCAGCAGCAGCCGCAATGGCGCAGGCAGCACGCGCCGCCACGCCAGCGCCCCGACCGCGAGCGCGCTGGTGGCGAATATGGCGGCCAGCACGCGGGGCAGTTGCAGCAGCAGCGGCAGCAGGGCCAGTGCGGTGGTCAGCAGCAGCCAGCCGCGCGCGGTCGTTGGCAGGGTGGTGGACCTGTTCATGACGCACATCCCCGTGCACCACCTTTCGGGCGGCTTCGCTGTGGGAAATGCCTGTCCTGTCGTTTTTTCATGGCGCACATCCGTGTGCGCCGCCCTTCGGGCGGCTTCGCCGTGAAAAACGACTGTCCTGTCGTTTTTTCATGCGGCGGGCATCAGTGCCAGCGCGCGCAGGCACTGGTGGCGGTGGGCGTCGCCGCTGGACGGGCCGAGCGCCGGCTGCCCCGGCAACAGCAGGCGGTAGCGGCGGCCCTCGCGTTCGGCGTCGTCGACCCAGCGCGCCAGCCGCGCGATGCGGTGTTCGTGCGGCAACGGGCCGAGGGCGTGCCAGTCCAGCAGCAGTTCATTGCCGGTGGCGCGTTCGTGCTCGCGCACCAGCAGGCTGTCGCGGCGGGCGGAGTGCTTCCACGCGATGGCGCGGCGGGCGTCGCCGTGGCGGTATGGACGCAGTTGCTGCAGGTCGTCGCCGAGCGGATCGGGGCGGGTGTGGGTGCCGCGGTCGCCGGTATCGGGCAGTGGCGGGGCATTGCGCTCGGGAGCGGGATAGACCAGCACCGGCGTCGCCGGCCAGACCCAGCCCCAGGCGCGCACCAGTCCCAGCGGTTGCAGGGTGGACAGGCGGATGCGCTGCAACGGCAACCAGCCGCGCCGCTCGGTGGGCAGCCACAGGTCGGCTTCCACCTGCTCGCCCTGCAGCAGGTCCACGCAGGCGCTGGCCGTCCCGTAGGACAGCTGCAGGCCGCGGCGCGGGCGGTGGTCGTCGCGGGCGAGGGCCAGCCGCAGCCGCAGCGGTTGGCCGGCGGTCACCGGTTCGGCGGACAGCGCACGCAGGCGCAAGCTGGACAACTGCAGGTGCGCATGCAGCGCACTGGCCAGTGCGCTGGTCGCCAAGACCAGCGCCAGCAGCAGCGCCGGGTTGTTGTTGTAGTTCAGGGCGCCGAGCAGCATCACCGCCAGCAGGGTGCCGAGGAACAGGCCGAAGCCGGTGGGCAGCACGTAGATGCGGTGGCGGTCGAGCGTGACCGGCAGTGCTTCGGGCCGCCGCGGGCGCGCCAGCAACTGCAGCCTCCGCGATTGGACATGCAGCCAACCGGGCATCTCAATCGACCTGCACGCCGTGCAGGATGGCCTGGGCCAGCGCCGGTGCGGCGGTGGCCTCGGCCTCGGCCACCAACCGGTGCGCGGCGACGGCGACGAACAGTGCCTGCACGTCGTCCGGCAATGCATGGTGGCGGCCCGCCAGCAGCGCATGCGCCCGCGCCGCGCGCAGCAGTGCGATGCCGGCCCGGGGCGACAGACCCACGCGTATGCCCGGATGCTGGCGGCTGCGCGCGAGCAGGCGCTGCACGTAATCGACCAGGGCGTCGCTGGCATGCACCTGTTCCACCGCCACGCGCAGTACGCGGATGTCCTGCTCGGACAGGCACGGCAGCGTCTGCGCGATCAGCTCGCGGCGGCTGCTGCCGGCCAGCAGGGTGCGTTCGGTGGCGGCGTCGGGGTAGCCGAGGGTGAGCCGCAGCAGGAAGCGGTCCAACTGCGAGTCGGGCAGCGGGAAGGTGCCCGACAGGTCCACCGGGTTCTGCGTGGCGATGACGAAGAACGGGTCGGGCAGGGCGTGGGTGGTGCCGTCCAGGGTGACCTGTTGTTCGGCCATCGCCTCGAGCAGCGCGCTCTGCGTGCGCGGCGGCGCGCGGTTGATCTCGTCGGCCAGCAGCACGTTGCTGAACACCGGGCCGGGGTGGAAGCGGAAGCTGCGGCTGTCCGCTTCGTAGATGGACACGCCCAGCACGTCGGCCGGCAGCAGGTCGGAGGTGAACTGCACGCGCTGGAACTGCAGCCCCAGCGCGGAGGCCATCGCATGGGCGAGGGTGGTCTTGCCCAGCCCCGGCAGGTCCTCGATCAGCAGGTGGCCGCCGCAGAGCAGGGCGACGAAGGCCAGCCGTACCTCGTCGGCCTTGCCCAGCAGCAGGGCGTTGACCTGCGCCTGCGCGCGCTGCAAGGCCTGCAACGTGACTTCGGGTAGCATTTCGGTGGATGCCGGGGACATGCGGTGTCTCGCAGGGGATATTCAGGGGAGTGTAAGTGGCATTGCAGGGCGAACAGCGGGCGCGGGCAATCTTCCTGTCGTTGTGGGTGATTGTCACGGCGATCAAGATATTCGTGGCCTGGCGGCTGCCGTTGTTCGTCGACGAGGCGTTCTACTGGCAGGAAGGGCAGCATCTGGCCGCGGCCTATTCGGACCTGCCGGGGCTGACCGCGTGGCTGACGCGGCTGGGCGTGGAAATCGGCGGCGGCCACCGGCTGGGCCTGCGCCTGCCGTTCCTGCTGCTGGGCGCGCTGTTGCCGTGGATGGTGGCGCGGATTTCCGCGCGCTGGTTCGGCGGCAGGATCGGCTGGCTGGCCGGCTCGCTGACCCTGTTGATGCCGCTGTCGGCGACGCTGGGCATCCTCGCGGTGCCGGACGTACCGATGGCATTCGCCTCGGTGCTGTGCCTGGGGGCCGGGGCGAAGCTGCTGCGCGACGTCGATGCCGGTGGCGCGCTGCTGCTGGCCGCCGGGTTGCTGGTCGGGGCGCTGAGCCATTACCGCTTCATCGGCGTGATCGGCTTCGGTTTCATCGCGTTGCTGCTGTTGCCGGAAGGAAGGCGGATGCTGCGCGACGCGCGGGTGTGGATGGCGCTGACGGTCGGCATCGTCGCCTGGCTGCCGCTGCTTGCGTGGAATCTGGGCAACCAGGATGCCGGCCTGCGTTTCCAACTGGTCGAGCGCCACCCGTGGTCCTTCCAGGCCACCGGGCTGTGGTTCCTGGTGATCCAGCCGCTGCTGGTGACGCCGTTGCTGTGCCTGGCGATGTGGCAGGTGGGCGTCGCCGGGTTCCGCCCGAATCATGGTGACACCTACCGGGTGCAATGGCGCTATTTCGCGCTGGTGGGCGGCGTTTCCACGCTGGCGATCTTCCTGTTCGGTTTCTTCACCGACGTGGAGCGCATCAGCTTCCACTGGCCGCTGCCGGGCTACTTCGCCCTGCTGGTGGCCGCACCGGTGGTGCTGAGCCGCTGGCCGCGGCACTGGCGCCGCATCACCTGGGGCCTGACCTCGGTTGGCCTGCTGCTGGCGCTTGCCTATTACGTGATGGCGGCGACACCGTCGCTGCGCGAGGAACTGGCCGGCAACAAGTTCTATCCGCGCAATTTCGCCGGCTGGCGGCCATTGGCGGTGGCGGTGCGCGAGGAACTGGTGGACATGCCGGCCGACACCAAGGTGCTGGCCGGCAATTTCAAGATTGGCGCGGAGCTCGGTTTCCGGCTGGGCGATGCCTCCATCGAGGTGTTGCCGCATGCACTGAACGACAAGCATGGGCGCACCGCGCAGCTGGCACTGTGGGGGCTGATCAGCGACGGCAGCCGTTCGACGCCGCGGCTGCTGGTGCTCGCGCCGGGCGACCAGCGCTATCGCGACCTGCTCCAGCGCTATCACCAGGTCTGCGACCTGGTCGGGCCGCTGCCGCCACCGCGGGTGGTGGCGCTCGACCACGGCAACCAGCGTTTTCTGCTGTTCCGGCTGCCGGCCGAAAAGCAGCCCGGCCCCTGTGTGACGCCGGCGATGGCGTGGATCAATACGCCGCTGCCGCACGAGGCGGTGGGCGGGATCGTCGAGATGCAGGGCTGGGCTTTCAAGGACGGGGTGGGCCTGAGCGGCGTCGAGGTGCTGGTGGATGGCCGGGTTATGGCCACTGCCGATTACGGCGCCGACTACGACGTCTCCGGTTTTTGGAAGATATCCACCGATCCCAACCATCCGAAGACCGGCTTCACCGCCCGCTTCGATACCACCGCGCTGGCACCCGGCAGGCATTGGCTCGGGCTGCGCCTGCATGGTGCGGATGGCAGCGTGGAGGACTGGAAGGAGCAGCCGTTCGAAATTCCGGACCGCTAACCATGCCGCGTCGTTCAGGCCGGATCAGGGCAAGGTGAAGCCGGCCTCGCGCAACAGCCCGGCGGTGGCGATCAGCGGCAGGCCGACCAGCGCGGTGGGGTCCTGGCTGTGGATCGCCTCGAACAGGGTGATGCCGAGGCCTTCGCACTTGAAGCTGCCGGCGCAGTCCAGTGGCAGCTCGGCATCGACGTAGCGTTCGATCTCTTCCGGCCGCAACCGGCGGAACGCCACCCGGGTCAGGTCGCAGGCTTCCCGTTGCATGCCCGCGCCGGCCACGCACACGGCGGTATGGAACGCCACTTCACGGCCGGACATCGCCGCCAGCTGCGCGCTGGCGGCATTGCGACTACCGGGTTTGCCGAGGGGCCGGCCGTCCAGTTCGGCGACCTGGTCCGAGCCGATTATCCAGGCGCCGGGATGTTGCGCGGCCACCGCCATTGCCTTGGCGCGGGCCAGGCGGACGGCCAGGGCGCGGGGTGCCTCGCCCCGCAGTGGCGTCTCGTCCACCTCGGGCTTGGCGCAGTCGAACGCCAGCCGCAGCCGTGCCAGCAGTTCGGCCCGGTAGCGGGAGGTGGAGGCGAGGACGAGGGTGGACATGCGAAAATCCCGGCGTGAAGGCGCCGCCGAGTCTGCGGCGCGGTTGCCGGCATGGCAACGGCGGCCGGGGCGGGTTTGACAGCGGCCGGGGCGGGCCCTAACATTCTGCGGCTTATGTCCGCGAACGTGCCCGAATTGCTGGATGCTTGGCGGATGGTCGCAGCGCACAGGCGCTTTGACGGCCGGGTGCCGTTGTCCGGGCTGGAGCGCCTGCAGGGGCTGGTCGCCGATACCGAAGGGGAGTGCGCGTATGCACTGGAATTCGGTCGCGACGAGGCTTTGCAGGTACCCTATGTCGAACTGACCATCGAAACCGCGCTGCCGTTGACCTGCCAGCGCAGCATGCAGCGTTTCCTGCTGCCGGTGTCGCTGGTGCAGCGGTTGGGCCTGATCCGCGACGAAGACGAGGAACAGGCGCTTCCGCCGGATTACGAAGCGCTGCTGGTGCCCGAGGACGGCAACCTGCGGCCGCTGGACCTGGTGGAGGACGAGTTGGTGCTGGCGGTGCCCGTGGTACCGCTGGCGCCGGGAAGCGAGGCGGTCGAGCGCGACTTCTCCGCGACCAGTGAAGAGTTGGACAAGGCCAATCCGTTCGCGGCATTGGCGGCATTGAAGAAACAATAGCGGCCGGTTGTCGTCGGCGGCTGCGGCGAAAGCGAAAAAACAGTGCCGGACATTGGCGTCCGCATGCACTGCAACGACGAAGCAAACGAACCGAAGTTTGGAGCAACCCCAATGGCTGTGCAGAAATCCCGTGTCACCCCGTCCCGCCGCGGCCAGCGCCGTTCGCACGATTCGCTGAGCGCCAAGCAGCTGTCCACCGATCCGACCACCGGTGAAGTGCACCTGCGCCACCACATCACCGCCGACGGCTTCTACCGCGGCAAGAAGGTGATCACGACCAAGTCCTCGGTCGTCGAAGAAGATTGATCGGTGAAAGCCGCCATCCGCAAGGGTGGCGGCTTCACTCGTTTCTTCAGGGCCGCCTGCGGCGGCCCGCGCAACAGGAACCAGCATGAGCAAGCGGATCTACTCGAGGATCGCGGGCACCGGCAGCTATTTGCCCGAGAAGGTGTTGACCAATGATGATCTGACCAAGATCGTCGACACCAGCGACGAGTGGATCCAGTCGCGCACCGGCATCCGCGAGCGGCACATCGCCGCCGAAGGCGAGACCACCGGCGACCTCGGCTACAACGCCGCTCTGCGCGCGCTGGAAGCGGCTGGCATCGAGCCGTCGCAGCTGGACATGATCATCGTGGGCACCACCACGCCGGATCTGATCTTCCCGTCCACCGCCTGCCTGATCCAGGCGCGCCTCGGCGCGGCCGGCGCGGCGGCGTTCGACGTCAACGCGGCATGCTCGGGCTTCCTGTTCGCGCTGAGCACGGCCGACAAATTCATCCGCTCCGGCGACGCCAAGCACGTACTGGTGATCGGTGCGGAAACCCTGACCCGCATCGTCGACTGGAGCGACCGCACCACCTGCGTGTTGTTCGGCGATGGCGCCGGCGCCGTCGTGCTCAAGGCCGACGAGGAAACCGGCATCCTCAGCACCCACCTGCATGCCGACGGCAGCAAGAAGGAATTGCTGTGGAACCCGATCGGCGTGTCCACCGGCCTGGACCAGCCCGGCAAGATCCTGATGAAGGGCAACGACGTGTTCAAGTACGCCGTCAAGGCGCTGGACTCGGTCGTCGACGAGGCCCTGCACGCCAATGGCCTGGACAAGTCCGACCTGGACTGGCTGATCCCGCACCAGGCCAACCTGCGCATCATCGAAGCCACCGCCAGGCGGCTGGACATGCCGATGGAGCAGGTGATCGTCACCGTCGACAAGCATGGCAACACCTCGTCCGGCTCGGTGCCGCTGGCGCTGGACGCGGCGATTCGCTCCGGGCGCGTCGGGCGCGGCCAGCTGCTGCTGCTGGAAGCCTTCGGTGGCGGCTTCACCTGGGGTTCGGCGTTGCTGCGCTATTGATCCACCGGATATGGCCGGGGGCACGAGGCTCCCGGCGTGGCCGCAAGGCCGTCGATTCCGGGAGATATCGTCATGGCTGAACCCATCGTCATCGAAGGGCAGCGCGCATGGCTCAAGCATTACGGTGAAGGCAGCCGGGCCGTGGCCCTCGGGCTGCTCAACTTCGTCGCGCGCCGTTTCCATCTCGATGCCCTGCGGCCGCCGCCGCATCGCGGTGGTGCCGGTGCGTGCGGGATCGAGGCGCGGCGCCTGCTCGAATTGAAGGCGCAGGGCGTGCACGTGCCGGAAGTGATCGGCCAGGGCGATACCGTGCTGGTGCTCGAGCACACAGGTGATTCGTTCAACGCCTGCCTGCGCAAGGCCGACATGGCCGGACGCGACCGCCTGGTGGGTGCGGCCATCGCCGCGATCGCCGAGGCGCACCGCAACGGCGCCTATTTCGGCCAACCGCTGCCGCGCAACATGACCTGGGACGGGCAGCGCGTGGGTTTCATCGACTTCGAGGAAGACCCGCTGGAAGTGATGGACCAAGCCCAGGCGCAGGCCCGTGACTGGCTGATGTTCGGCTATGGCGTGGCCAAATATTACGACGACCGGCCGCAGGCGCTGGAAGCGATGCTGGCCGCGGCGATGGAACAGGCCGGCAAGCCGGTGGTCGAGCATGCGCATGCGGTGACCGGGCGCCTGCGGCGGCTGGCCCGCATGCTGCGCCGCGCCGGCAAGTCGGGGCGCGCGCTGGCCCATGCCATCCTGGTCGTGCACGGGGCCAGCACCTTCGGGTTCGTGGTGCTGGCGGTGCTGTGCCTGGACCTGCTGGGCGACGGCGAGCTGGATCTGTTCGACCTCATCGGCTGAGCCGTGCCGCCGCACCTGCATACGCGGCAGTACAGACGGGTGGCGACATTCGCGATTATCATGGGCGGTCTTGATTCATGCAGTGAATGACCGCGTGACCGATTCCCGACTCGCTTTCGTATTCCCCGGCCAGGGCTCCCAATCGCTGGGCATGCTGGCCGAACTGGCCGAACTGCACCCGCAGGTCCGCGAGACCTTCGCCGAGGCTTCCGACGGTGCCGGCGTCGACCTGTGGGCGCTGTCGCAGGGCGGACCGGAAGAGCAACTCAATCGCACCGAATACACCCAGCCGGCGCTGCTGGCCGCCGGTGTCGCGGTGTGGCGGCTGTGGGCCGGGCAGCGCGTGCAGCGCCCGCTGGTACTGGCTGGGCACAGCTTGGGCGAATACACCGCGTTGGTCGCGGCTGGCGCATTGTCGCTGCGCGAGGGCGCACACCTGGTGCGCCTGCGCGGGCAACTGATGCAGGAAGCCGCACCGGCCGGCGTCGGTGCGATGGCGGCCGTGCTTGGCGCCGAGGATGCGCTGGTGCAGGAGGTCTGCGGGCAGGCCTCGGGCAGCCAGGTGGTGGTGCCGGCCAACTACAACTCGCCCGGCCAGATCGTCATCGGTGGCGATGCCGCCGCGGTCGATCGCGCGCTGGCGCTGCTGGCCGAAAAGGGCGTGCGCAAGGCGGTCAAGCTGGCCGTCAGCGTGCCCTCGCACACACCGCTGATGCGCGAGGCCGCCAATCGCCTGGCCGAGGCGATGGCCGGGCTGGACTGGCGCCTGCCGGTGCTGCCGGTGGTGCAGAACGTCGATGCGCAGGTGCATGAAAGCGTCGAGGCCATCCGCGACGCGCTGGTGCGCCAGCTGTACCTGCCGGTGCGCTGGACCGAGTGCGTGCAGGCGCTGGCCGCGCGCGGCGTCACCAGCGTGGCCGAATGCGGCCCCGGCAAGGTATTGACCGGGCTGGTCAAGCGCATCGACAAGTCGCTGGAAGCCCGTCCGCTGGGCACGCCCGCCGATTTCGACGCCGCGCTGGACGAGTGGACCCACTAAACAATGCGAGCCGCGATGGGGCACCGCGCGTGCCGCATCGCCTCCGGTGGCCGTTCGGCCGCCCGCCATCGAGGAAAATGCATGAGCAAGCCATTGCAGGGTGAAATCGCGCTCGTCACCGGCGCCAGCCGCGGCATCGGTGCGGCCATCGCCGACGAACTGGCCGCGCAGGGCGCGACCGTGATCGGCACCGCCACCACCGAATCCGGTGCCGCCGCCATCGGCGCGCGCCTGGCCGCGCTGGGCGGCCACGGCCGCGCGCTGAACGTGACCGAGCCGGGTGCGGTGGACGCGCTGATCGACGCGGTGGGCAAGGAATTCGGCGCCATCACCATCCTCGTCAACAACGCCGGCATCACCCGCGACAACCTGCTGATGCGGATGAAGGACGAGGACTGGCAGGCCATCCTCGATACCAACCTGACCAGCGTCTACCGCACCTCCAAGGCGGTGATGCGCGGCATGATGAAGGCGCGCAAGGGCCGTATCGTCAACATCGCCTCGGTCATTGGTGTCACCGGCAACGCCGGCCAGGCCAACTACGCCGCGGCCAAGGCCGGCATCATCGCCTTCTCCAAGTCGCTGGCCAAGGAAATCGGCAGCCGCGGCGTGACCGTCAATGTGGTCGCGCCGGGCTTCATCGACACCGACATGACCAAGGATCTGCCCGAGGACGCCAAGACCGCGATGCTCGGCCAGATCGCGCTGGGCCGCCTCGGCGAGCCGGCGGACATCGCCCGCGCGGTGGCGTTCCTGGCCGGCCCGTCGGCCAACTACATCACCGGCGAAACCCTCCACGTGAACGGCGGCATGTACATGCCGTAAGCGTGTGGCGCAGGGACTGCGCCCAAGTGGTTGATCGCCGTGGCTTTTTGCCAGAATGCATGGGTCCGGCGGTTTCCACTACACTATCCCACGGCCATCAATCCGATGGCGCCTTTTGAACCACTACTCCATCTGGAGCGATATCCAATGAGCACCATCGAAGAACGCGTCAAGAAAATCGTCGTCGAACAGCTTGGCGTCAAGGAAGAGGAAGTCACCAACAGCGCATCGTTCGTCGATGACCTGGGCGCAGACTCGCTGGACACCGTCGAGCTGGTGATGGCGCTGGAAGAGGAATTCGAGTGCGAGATTCCGGACGAAGAGGCCGAGAAGATCAGCACCGTGCAGGCTGCCATCGATTACATCAAGGCCCACGTCAAGGCCTGATCCATGCCTGACGCAGGCGTGGCCGGGCCGTGCGCCGGGCCGCGCCGCACTCATGGGGCCGCGGAATGCGGCCCCGTGTATTTCCGCTTCAATTCCACAATCCCCGGGAACGTCCCCCACGAACGGGACCAGGAGAATCCGCAATGAGTCGTCGTGTCGTCGTTACCGGCCTGGGCATGGTGTCGCCGCTGGGCAATGACCTGGCCAGCAGCTGGGAAGGCATCGTCAATGGCCGCTCGGGCATCGGCCCGCTGACGAATGTTGCAGACGCCTATCTGGAGCGTTTCACCACCAGGATCGCGGGTGAGGTCAAGGACTTCGACATCACCGCCGACAACGCGCAGTTCGGCAAGTACCGGGTCAGCGGCAAGGACGCCAAGAAGATGGACCCGTTCATCCATTACGGCCTGGGCGCGGCGTTCATGGCGCTGCACGATTCCGGGCTGGAGATCACCGAGGCCAACGCCGAGCGCATCGGCGCCATCGTCGGCGCCGGCATCGGCGGCCTGCTGGGCATCGAGGAACAGGCCATCGAGTTCCACGAGGGCAGGAAGATCTCGCCCTTCTACGTGCCCAAGACCATCATCAACATGCTGCCAGGGCAGCTGAGCATCATCGCCGGGCTGAAGGGGCCGTCGTTCTCGGCGGTGTCCGCCTGCGCCACCTCGAACCATTCGATCGGCACCGCGATGCGCATGATCCAGTACGGCGATGCCGACGTGATGGTGGCCGGCGGCGCCGAGCGCGGTTCCTCGCCGACCGCCATCGGCGGCTTCTGCGCGATGAAGGCCATGTCCACCCGCAACGACGCGCCGGAAAAAGCCTCGCGCCCGTGGGACAAGGAACGTGACGGCTTCGTGCTGGGCGACGGCGCCGGCATCCTGATCCTCGAGGAATACGAGCACGCCAAGGCGCGTGGCGCGAAGATCTACTGCGAGCTGGCCGGCTTCGGCGCCAGTTCCGACGCCTACCACATGACCGCGCCGAGCGAGAACGGCGAGGGCGCCGCGCGCTGCATGGTCGCGGCGCTGAAGGATGCCGGCGTGACCCCGGAGCAGGTGGGCTACCTCAACGCCCACGGCACCTCGACACCGCTGGGCGACCTCGGCGAGACGATGGCGATGAAGGCCGCCTTCGGCGACCACGCCTACAAGATGATGGTCAGCTCGACCAAGTCGATGACCGGCCACCTGCTCGGCGCGGCCGGCGGCGTGGAGGCGATCTTCTCGGTGTTGGCGCTGCGCGACGGCGTCATCCCGCCGACCATCAACCTCGACCAGCCGGGCGAGGGCTGCGACCTCGACTACGTGCCGAATGTTGCCCGCCAGGCCAAGGTGGACGTGGTGATGTCCAATGGCTTCGGCTTCGGCGGCACCAACGGCACGCTGGTGTTCAAGCGCGTCTGACGCTTGCTTTTGCTTGAGTCCCTCTCCCTTCGGGGTAAGAGGGGCAGTTTGCGAACCACTGGTTCGCTGCCCCTCGAACGCCCTTGCGCCAGCGCAAGGGCCGGGGCGCGAAGCGGGGGTTGGGGGCGAGCGAAGTCATGATCGTCCAGGTTGCACTGGCTCCGTTCGCCCCTCATCCGCCCTTCGGGCACCTTCTCCCGGAGGGAGAAGGAAACAAACTCTGCTCATCCGGCTTTCTTCGCCAGATCCGGACGGAAAACCACCAGCGGTCTGTGCCGCCCCATGCCGATGACCCGCCTGATTCCCCTGCACGCCGACACCGACCTGCTGGCGCTGCACCGGCTCGCCCCGCAGCGTTACCCGCTGCTGCTCGAATCCACCGCCGCCGGCCGGCAGGGCCGCTGGGACATGCTGCTGATGGCCGATGGCGGCCAACTGCGGCTGGATGCCGATGGCCAGGTCCGGCGCGAGGATGGTGCTTTGGTCGAGGGCGACTTCCTCGCCGCGCTGGACCGCGAATGGCAGGCGCGGCGCCTGCCGCGTGACGCGGACGCGGACGCGGACGACGTGCCGTTCCGAGGCGGCTGGGCGCTGCTGCTGGATTACGAACTGGCCACGCAGGTCGAGCCGGTGCTGTCGCTGCCGGTGCGCGGCGACGGCCTGCCGCAGGCGCTGGCCCTGCGCTGCCCGGCGGCGGTGCTGCGTGATCGCGGCGATGGCCGCTGCTTCGCGGTGCTGGAAGACTCCGGTGCCGCACTGCTCGAACAACTGCAACGCGACCTGCATGACGCGGCCGCGTTGCCAGCGCTACCGGAATGGCAGCCGCCCACGCGGATCGACGAAGACGATGGCGTGCGTTTCACCGATGGCGTGGCCCGCGTCATCGACTACCTGCGCGCCGGCGACGTGTTCCAGGTCAACCTGTCGCGCTGCTGGCAGGCGTGCTTTGCCCAGCCGCTCGATCCGGCTGCGTTGTATGCGCGGTTGCGGCAGGCCAACCCGGCGCCGTTCGCCGGCCTGTTCCATGCGGCCGGGCGCGCGGTGGTCAGTTCCTCGCCGGAGCGGCTGGTGTCGGTCTGCGGCGAGGTGGTACAGACCCGCCCGATCGCCGGCACCCGTCCGCGCTTCGATGGCGACGACGATGTAGTGCGCATCAGCGAGCTGGTCGGCCATCCCAAGGAGCGTGCCGAGCACGTGATGCTGATCGACCTGGAGCGCAACGACCTGGGCCGCATCGCCGCGCCGGGCAGTGTCGAAGTCGATGAACTGATGACGGTGGAGAGCTATGCCCACGTCCACCACATCGTCAGCAACGTGCGCGCGCGGCTGCGGCCGGAGGTGACGCCGGGGCAGGTGATTGCCGCCACGTTCCCCGGCGGCACCATCACCGGCTGCCCCAAGGTGCGCTGCATGCAGATCATCGCCGAGCTGGAACGGACCGCGCGCGGTGCCTATACCGGTGCCTTCGGCTGGTTGAACCGGGATGGCGACATGGACCTGAACATCCTGATCCGCACCGCCGAAGTGGGGGGCGACAGCGCCAGCTTCCGCACCGGCGCCGGCATCGTCGCCGATTCCGACCCGCAGAAGGAACTGGACGAAACCCGCGCCAAGGCGCGCGGCCTGTTGCGGGCGCTGCAACGGTAGCGCCGGCCGCTGGCCGGCAACCCCGCACATCGCCATCCCGTAGATGCGGGGCTTGCCCCGCATGAAGCTTTCCCGGTGATGCCTTGTTCCAGGCAGGCCCGATGCCTGTGTACTTCATGCGGGGCAAGCCCCGCATCTACGCCATTCAGGTGCACATCCATGCTGAATCATGGAAGAATCGCCGCTTCCTGACATCGGCAACCATCGCCGTCAGACCATCCGGGGAAATACGTGGAATCCATCGTCCAGTTCGTCAACGACATCATCTGGAGCAATGCGCTCATCTTCATGTGCCTGGGCGCGGCGCTGTGGTTCAGCCTGCGCACGCGCTTCATGCAGGTGCGCGGCTTCGCCGAGATGTGCCGGCTCACCGTGCGCGGCGAGAAGTCCGACGCCGGCGTGTCCTCGTTCCAGGCATTGGCCGTGTCGATGGCCGGGCGCATGGGCATCGGCAACATCGCAGGCGTCGCCACCGCGATTGCCTATGGCGGCCCCGGCGCGATCTTCTGGATGTGGGTGATGGGCTTCCTCGGCGCGGCCACGTCCTACGTGGAGTGCACGCTGGCGCAGATCTACAAGGTCAAGGACGCCGAGGGCCGCTACCGCGGCGGCCCGGCCTACTACATCGAGAAGGCGATGGGCCTGAAGTGGTACGCCGTCGCCTTCGCCGTCGCCACGATCATCGCCGCCGGCTTCCTGATGCCGGGCGTGCAGGCCAACGCCATCGCCGACAGCGCGGCCAACGTGCTGTGCGGCACCGACGGTTGCGCCGCGGTCGGCGGTACCGGGATGTTCAAGCTGTGGGCGGGCATCGCCGTGGCGCTGCTGCTGGGGGCGATCATCTTCGGCGGCATCAAGCGCATCGCCACCTTCGCCGAGGTGGTGGTGCCGTTCATGGCGCTGGCCTTCATCCTGATGGCGGTCACGGTGATGGTGCTCAACGCCGACAAGGTGCCGAAGATGTTCTCCGACATCTTCTCCAGCGCGTTCGGTGCGCACGCCGCGTTCGGCGCGATCATCGGCCAGGCCATCGCCTGGGGCGTCAAGCGCGGTGTCTACGCCAACGAGGCCGGCCAGGGTACCGGCCCGCACGCGGCCGCCGCCGCCGAGGTCTCGCACCCGGCCAAGCAGGGTTACGTGCAGGCCTTCGCGATCTACTTCGACACCATGCTGGTGTGCACGTCCACCGCGTTCCTGGTGCTCTCCACCGGCATGTACAACACCTTCAGGGTGGTCAGGGACGGCGGCAAGGAGACGCTGGAGGCCATCGTCTCCGGCGTGCCGGGCCTGCAGCCCTCCGACGGCGCGCAGTACACCCAGGCGGCGGTGGAATCGGTGCTGCCGGGCTGGGGCGCGGGCTTCGTCGCGCTGGCGCTGTTCTTCTTCGCCTTCACCACGATCATGGCCTACTACTACATGGCCGAAACCAACCTGACCTACATCGCCGGCACCCGCCGCACCCATCCGCTGGCGACTTTGCTGCTGCGGCTGGGCATCATCGGCATGGTGGTGTTCGGTGCGTTCCACGACGCCAGGATGGCATGGTCGCTGGGCGACATCGGCGTCGGCCTGATGGCGTGGCTGAACGTCATTGCGATCTTCATCCTGCAGAAGCCGGCGATGCTGGCGCTGCGCGACTACGAACGGCAGAAGAAGCTGGGCCTGGACCCGGTGTTCGACCCGGACGCGGTGGGCATCCGCAACGCGAACTACTGGGTGGAGCGCAGGCGCGAGGCGGCGCGCGGTGAATAACCCCTGGAACAACCGGCGCCCATCCGCGCGCCCGCCGCGCGCCACGCCGTTGGCCGCCCCCGGTGCGCCGCCGGCCGCGGCCGGGGTGCCGTTGCGCGGCAGCGACGAGCTGCGCCTGTACGGCGTCAACGCGGTGCGAGCGATGTTCGCCCGGCGCCCGCAGGCGCTGCGCAAGCTGTACCTGGCCGAAGCGCTGATCCCGCGCCTGCAGCCGCTGCTCAAGTGGTGCGTGGCCAACCGCGTCGGCTACCGCGTGGTCGGCGAGGGCGACCTCAACAAGCTCGCCGCCACCACCCACCACGAAGGCGTGGTGGCCGACGTGCTGCGCACCGAGCCGCTGTCGCTGGCGGCGTGGCTGGCCACGTTGGGCGAGGGCCCGGCGCTGGCGCTGTGGCTGGACGGCGTCGGCAACCCGCACAACTTCGGCGCGATCCTGCGCTCGGCCGCGCACTTCGGCGTGGCCGGCATCCTGCTGCCGGCCGAGTCCTCGCTGAGCCTGTCCGGCGCCGCCGCGCGCGTGGCCGAAGGTGGCGCCGAGCACGTGCCGCTGGTGCGCCTGCCGCTGCTGCCGCAGGCATTGGCGCAACTGCGCGAGGCCGGCTTCGCGCTGGCCGCCACCCTGGTCGAAGGCGGCGACGACCTGTTCGCCACGCCGCTGCCGGCGCGCATGGCCTACGTGATGGGCGCCGAAGGCGAGGGCATGGACCGCACGCTGGCCCAGCACTGCGACCTGCGCCTGTCGATTCCCGGCACCGGCGCGGTGGAGAGCCTGAACGTGGCCGCGGCCACCGCGGTGTTCCTGTCGGGCTGGCGGCGCCATCAATGACACCAACAGGAGCGACGCAAGTCACCAGCGAAGCCCGTCGGTATTGCGCAAGGATGCCGGGTTCATCGTAGATGCGGGGCCTGCCCCGCATGGGCTTCACCGGCGAAGCCTCGTGCCGGGCAAGCCCGGCACCTACCGTGTCCTCGGGCGACTGCCCTCAACCCCGATAGCCATTGCTGACCGGGTAGCGGCGCTCGCGGCCGAATGCCCTGCGCGACACCTTCGGCCCCGGCGCGGCCTGATGGCGCTTCCACTCGCTGGTGCGCACCAGCCGCAGCACCCGGTCCACCACTTCGGGCGCGTAGCCGGCGGCGACGATGTCCTCGCGCGACTGCTCCTGGTCGACGTAGCGGTAGAGGATGCCATCGAGCACGTCGTAGGCCGGCAGCGAATCCTGGTCGGTCTGGTTCTCGCGCAGTTCGGCCGAGGGCGCGCGCGCGATCACCGCCGGCGGGATCACCGGCGCGCCGCCCACCGTGTTGCGCCACTTCGCCAGGCCGTAGACCTCGGTCTTGTACAGGTCCTTGAGCGGCGCGTAGCCGCCGCACATGTCGCCGTAGATGGTGGCGTAGCCGACCGCGTACTCGCTCTTGTTGCCGGTGGTCAGCAGCAGCCCGCCGAACTTGTTGGACAGCGCCATCAGGATCACGCCGCGGCTGCGCGATTGCAGGTTTTCCTCGGTGACGTCACTGGGCTGGCCGTCGAACAGCGCCGACAGCGACTGCATCAGGCCCTGGAACGCCGGCTCGATCGGCACCGTCTCCAGCTTCACGCCGAGGGCGCGGCACTGCTCGGCGGCCAGGTCGTTGGACAGGCCGGCGGTGTAGCGCGAGGGCAGGGCGACGGCGGTGACGTTGCCTGCGCCCAGCGCATCGACCGCCAGCGCCAGCACCAGCGCCGAGTCGATGCCGCCGGACAGCCCCAGCCAGACCTTGCCGAAGCCGTTCTTGCGGCAGTAGTCGGCGATGCCGCGGGTCACCGCGCGCCAGGCCAGTGCGTCCATGCTTTCGTCGCCGTCGTCGATCCAACGCAGCGGGGTGAACGCGCGCGCATCGGCGTCGTACTCGACCACCAGCATTTCCTCGGCGAACGCCACCGCCGCCGGGTGCACCGTGCCGTCGCCGTCGGCGACCACCGACGAGCCATCGAACACCAGCGCGTCCTGCCCGCCGACGTTGTTGACGTAGGCGATGCCGATGCCGCCGTCGCGGCTGCGCTCGGCCAGCAGCGCATCGCGCTGGGCATGCTTGCCGCGCTCGTAGGGCGAAGCGTTGGCCACCAGCACCAGTTCGGCGCCTGCGGCGACGGTGGCGGCCAGCGGCTCGGCGAACCACAGGTCCTCGCAGACCAGCAGCCCGAGCTTCACCCCGGCGACCTCGAACACGCAGTCGCCGCCATCCGGATCGACGTCGAAATAGCGGCGTTCGTCGAACACCGCGTAGTTGGGCAGCTCGCGCTTGCGGTAGGTGGCGGCGATGGCGCCGTCGCGCAGCACGCTGGCGGCGTTGTAGGTCACCGCGCCGGCGTCCTGCGGCCAGCCGACCACGGCGACGATGCCCTGCGCCTGCGCGGCGATGCGCGCCAGCGCCTGTTCGCAGTCGCGCAGGAAGGACGGGCGCAGCAGCAGGTCCTCCGGCGGGTAGCCGCTGATCGCCAGTTCGGGGAACAGCACCACGTCGGCACCGTATTCGTCGCGCGCGACCTGCATCGATTCGACGATGCGCGCGCTGTTGCCGGCGACGTCGCCGACCGGGAAGTCGAGCTGCGCCAGGGCGATGCGGAGGGAACGGGACATGGAGCGGCTGCCTTGCTGTGCGGTGCCCGCATTATCCCGTAGGAGCGCACCTTGGTGCGCGAGGGAGTTTTTCCCTACTCCCTTCGGGAGAAGGTGCCCCGAAGGGGTGGATGAGGGTTCGGGCGAAGCCTGGTGTAGCCAAATTCCACGGAGGCTTCGCCCCGTACCCTTTCCCAATCCCCCGCACCGCGCCCCTGCCGTGGGCGCTCAACCGCACACGCGCCAGTGGCGCGTAAACTGTGCGGCCTCGCCCCGGAGGGAGAGGGGTTTTCGGGTGCGTCACTCCTGCGGCGGTACCACGTCCTTCGCCTCGCTGCCGAAGCCGCCCTCGGCCTCGGCGGCGAGGTAGGCGAACACGGTGTAGGCGGCCACGTTCTGCGCCAGCGCCTTCGGGTCGATCTTGTCCAGGGTGTCGTCGGCGGTGTGGTGCAGGTCGAAATAGTCGGTGCCGTCCTGCGCCAGCCAGGCCCAGGCGCCGCCCTTGGACGCCAGCGGAATGATGTCCGGCCCCGGCCCGCCCTCGTCCGGGCGGTACTCGATGCCCAGTGGCGCCAGCGCTTCGGCGATCTGCGCGGTGGCCTCGCGCGAGCCGTCGGGGTTGCCCGAGCCGGTATTGAACGCATAGATGCGGCCGGCGCCGAAGTCGCTTTCCGCACCGATGTGCTGCAACGGGATCTCCCCGGCCTTCGCCCGCGCGGCGGCATAGGCGAAGCCGCCGTGCAGGCCCTGCTCCTCGTTGGCGAAGGCGATCACCCGGATGGTGCGCCTGGGTGCCTGCTCGAGCTGGCCGATCAGGTGGCCGGCGGCCATCGTGATGCCGACGCCGGCGGCATCGTCGATCGCGCCGGTGCCCAGGTCCCACGAGTCGAGGTGGCCGCCGATCACCACCACTTCCTGCGGCAACTCGCGGCCGGTGATCTCGCCGATCACGTTCTGCGAGGTGTAGCTGCCGTCCCAGCCGCAATCCAGCGCCATGCGGATGCGGACCGGGCCGCGCGCGACCAGCCGCGCCAGCTGGTCGGCGTCGGGCATCGCCAGCGCCGCCGACGGCACCGGCGTCAGGCCCTCATCGAAGTGGGTGATGCCGGTATGCGGCACGCGGTGCGAATCGGTGCCGGCCGAGCGCATGATGTAGCCCACCGCGCCCTTGCGGATCGCCTCCGATGGCCCCTGGCTGCGGACGGTGCCGCCGATGCCGTAATCCATGCCGTTGCGGCTGCGGCTCATCTGGTAGTCGATGAAGGCGATCTTGCCGGCCAGCGAACCTGCCGGCGCGGCCTTCAAGGCATCGAGGCCGTCGAAGCGCACGACCTCGCCCTCGGCGCTGCCACCGGGGCTGCCACCCAGCGCGGTGATGGACAACGGCTGCGCATGCGCGCCCAGTACCTCGGCGCGTTCGCCACGGCGCTCCCACTTGGGGAAGGTGACCGGCTCGGTCCACACCTTGTCGAAGCCCAGCGCCTTGAACCGCGCCTTGGCCCATTCCACCGCGCGCGCGTCGGCCTCGCTGCCGGCCAGGCGCGGGCCGATCTCGGTGGTCAGCGCTTCGACCACCTTCCAGCCGGTATCGTCGGCCAGCGCCTGCTCGCGCAGTTGCGCGGCCTGCGCCAGTGCCTGTTCGGGGATACGGGTGGGCGCGGCCTGCGCGTTGGCGCAGGCGAGCACGGCGGCGATGGCGAGGGCAAGACGGCGCATGGGCGGCTCCATGAACGGGAAGACCGCGAGCATACGCCCGCGGTCTTCGCTGGAACCGTGCTGGAGGTCACCGGCTTTGCCGTTATCCCTTCTCCCTTCGGGAGACAGTCCGGCAGGATTGCCGGACTGCACGGCGAAGCCGCCCGAAGGGTGAGGCACGGGGATGTGCCGAATGCAGGTGCCCGAAGGGCGGATGAGGGCGAACGGAGTACTGATGGTTGACCATCATGGACTTCGTTCGCCCCTCACCCCAACCCCTCTCCCGAGGGGAGAGGGGCTTTAAAGGCATCACTTCTTCAGGTTGTCGCGGATCTCGCGCAGCAACAGCACTTCCTCGCTCGGCTCGGCCGGCGCGGCGGGGGCTTCTTCCTTCTTGCGCGAGAGCTTGTTGACCACCTTGACCAGCATGAAGATCGCGAAGGCGACGATGACGAACTGGATCAGGGTGTTGATGAAGTCGCCATAGCCGATCACCACCGCCGGAATCTCGCTGCCGTCGGCGGCCACCTTGGCCGGGGCCAGCGTCCAGACCAGGTCGGAGAAGTCGACGTTGCCGATCAGCCAGCCGATCGGCGGCATGATCACCTTGTCCACCAGCGAGCTGACGATCTTGCCGAACGCGCCGCCGATCACGACGCCGACCGCCAGGTCGATGACGTTGCCGCGCATCGCGAATTCCTTGAACTCAGCCATCATTCCCATGTGTTTCTCCTGTAGGCATGCATGAAAGGGAGCCGGCACAGACTACCCCGGCGCGGGTTCATCCGGCGATCACGCCGTCGCAGCGGGCGACGTCGCCCAGGCGCGCGCTGAAGCGGTCGCCCGGTTGCAGCGCGGCCACGCCGGCGGGCGTGCCCATGAACACCAGGTCGCCGGCGCGCAGCGCGTAGAGTTTCGACAGCTCATGCAGGATTTCCGGCACGTTCCAGATCAGGTTGTCGAGGGTGGAGCGCTGGCGCGGCTCGCCGTTGACTTCCAGCGACAATTCCAGCGGCGCCAGTTCGCCCACCTGCGCGATCGGCACCAGTTCGCCGATCGGCGCGGAGTGGTCGAAGCCCTTGGCGATGTCCCACGGCCCGCCCTTGGCCTTGGCTGCGGCCTGCAGGTCGCGGCGGGTCAGGTCCAGGCCCACGCCGCAGGCCAGCACCAGCGCCATGGCTTCGGCGACCGGCAGCACGCCGGCCGGCGCATCCTTGCCCAGCGCGACTACCAGTTCGACCTCGTGGTGCAGCTCGGAAGTGGCAGGCGGGTAGGGCACCGCCGCGCAGCCGGTGACGATGGCGTCGGCCGGCTTCATGAAGAACATCGGCTGGCCGCGCCCGGCCGCCGAGGCCGGGGCGCTGGCACCCATCTCGCGTGCATGGTCGGCGAAGTTGCGGCCCACGCAGTAGATGCGGCGCACCGGGAAGGTGCCGCCGCCGGCCACCGGAATGCGCGGCAGGGGCGGGGCGGGGATCAGGTCGGTCATGGGTCGTCCGGAAAGCGATGGGCAGGCGCCATGATGCCGGAGGATGAAAGGGTGCAGATAGCGCCGGGTGCCGACCGTTGGTCGGCACTGGCATTTGGCGGCAACCATCGCCACCCGACCAACGATCGGGCGCTACCGCAAACAAGCGTTACCGGGATGCAGAGGTCAATGCGTACCGGGCAATGCCGGCTTGCGCACCACCCGGTATTCGCCATCCATCACGTTGCCGGCGGCCTTGCGGGCGGCCAGCAGTTTCCACGCCAGCCCGATCAGGATCATCGCCGCGCCGACGAACACGCCGGCCACCACCAGCACCGCGAGGATCGCCAGGCCCAGCAGGCCCAGCACGACCCGCAGCAACGGGTTGCGCGGCTTGCGCGGCGCGAACAGGTTGCGGAGATGGGCGAACTGGAAGTAACGGGTCTGCATGACGGAAGGATGACGGTGTGGCAAAGGGCAGTATCGGCGCTGGGGAGGGGTGTTGCGTGAAGTTGTCGTTAAATCCGGTCGGCGTGCGGGCGTGCACCGGCGTCCCGTCGGGCCTCGCGGAAAGCCCCGCGCACCGCGCCCATTACCGGCCCATGCGACAATCACGCCCTGTCTCCGCGCGTATCGCCATGTCAGCCAACGCCTCCACGCCGGTCGAGCTGGTTCCGCTCGATGCCTTGCCCGACCAGGGTTTCCATGCCGCCGAGGCGGTGATCGACGGCGATGCCGAGCCGCTGATCCTCTACCGCGACGGCGGGCAGGTACGGGCGTGGCTCAATGTCTGCCCGCATGCCGGCCGCAACCTTGACTGGGCGCCGGGCCAGTTCCTGAAGAGCGGTGACGGTCACCTCGTCTGCGCGGTGCATGGCGCCGCGTTCGAACTGCACGGCGGGTGCTGCGTGGCCGGCCCGTGCAAGGGCGATGCGCTGCGCGCGGTGCCGGTGCGGGTGGAGGACGGCAAGGTGCTGCTGGGTTGAGTGGTGACCGTAGGTGCCGGGCTTGCCCGGCACATGGCTCTCCCGGTAATGCCCATGCGGGGCAAGCCCCGCATCCACGGATCGCCCCTCCTAGAACATGATGTTGATCATCACCACCACGATCACCGTGTAGAGCAGCGACAGCGGCGCGCCGATGCGCCACATCTCGCGCGGGGTGTACTTGGCCGGGCCGGCCACCATCGAGATCACCGGGTTGGACGCGGTCATCAGGTTGTTGGAGGCCGACAGCGCCACGATCAGCGCGAACGCGGTCGGGTTGCCGCCGACCGCCAGCGCCAGGTTGACCGCGATTGGCACGGTGACGATGGTGGCGCCGACGTGGCTGATCACCAGCGAGAAGGCGGTGGTCAGCAGCGCCAGCGCCAGTTCCAGCACCCATATCGGGATGCCGTCGGGCAGCTTGTCGATGGTGTGCCCGGCCACCCACGCCGCCGCGCCGCTGGAATCCATCGCCCAGCCCAGCGGGATCAGCCCGGCCATCATGAAGATGGTTTTCCAGCTGATCGACGCATAGGCCTCGTCCATGCGCAGCACGCCGGTGAGCAGCATGCCGGCCACGCCGGTGAGCAGGGTCAGCGCCACCGGCAGCCGCGAGGTCAGGGCGATGATGATGGTGATGGCGAAGATCGCCATCGCGATCTTGAACTTGTGCGGGCGCTGCTCGCCCTTCGGGTAGTCGGTGACCACCACGAAATCGCGGCTCTCCGCCGCGGCGGAAAGGTCCTGCCAGATGCTGTGGAACACCAGCATGTCGCCGGCGCGCAGCGCCACGTTGCGCACGTCCTCGCGGATCACCTGCTTGTCGCGGTTGATCGCCAGCAGGCTGATGCCGCGTTCCTTGCGCAGGCGCAGCTGGCCGGCGGTCTTGCCGATCAGCTTCGAGGTCGGCGGGATCACCGCCTCGGAAATGCCGGCGCGGCTGGGGTTGAACAGGTCCCCGAGCTGGCGCAGGCGCGAGGACATGCGCAGGAACTGGTTCTGCGCGAAGTCGGCCACCTGCTGGCGCGGGCCCATCGCGCCGATCACGCTGCCGACCCAGATACGCATGTCCGCCGGCGGCGCCAGGCGGGTGTCGCTGCCGGTCTTCAGCGCCAGCAGCAGCGGCGCGTCGAACAGGTTCTCGGCCTCGCTGACGGTCATGCCGACCAGCGGGCTTTCGGTGGAGACGGTCAGCTCGAACACATCGCCCTCGATGCCATAGGCACGGGCGAAGTAGCTCTCGGTGCGCGCCGGGGCCTGGCTTTCGCCGTCGCCGTCTTCTCCGGCCAGCGACTTGCGGTCGCCGTGGAAACGGAAGTACAGCAGCGAGGCGACCAGCAGCGCCACGCCGATCGGCAATGGCGCGAACATCCGCAGCGGCTCGATGGTGGCGCTGCCCGAGGGCAGGTTGTTGTTGGCCGAGATCAGCAGGTCGTTGAGCAGGATCAGCGGCGAGTTGCCGACCATCGTCAGCCCGCCGCCCATCACGATGGCGGCGGTGATCGGCATCAGCAGGCGCTTGAGGGTGAGCCCGCTGCGCGAGGCCAGCCGCGCGGCCACCGGCAGGTACAGCGCCATCACCGAGGTGTTCTGCATGAACGCGGAATTGATGCCGGCGGTGGCGCTGGCCAGCAGCAGCAGGCGCTGTTCGATGCCGCGCGAGCGCCGCAGCAGCCAGCTGGCCAGCCGGTTCAGCGCGCCGGTGCGGTCCAGCCCGGTGCCGAGGATGGTGGTGGCGATGATGCTCATCACCGCGTTGCCGGAGAAGCCGGCGAAGATCTCCTCCGGCGCGATCAGCCCGGTCACGCCCAGCACCACCATCACCACCAGCGCCACCACGTCGGAGCGGATGCGCTCGAACAGGAACATCGCCATCGTGAAGCCGACCAGCCCGAGCACGAGCTTCATGTCGGTGGTCAGCGTCAGCGCGGTATCCATTACGGCAGGGAACGAGGAACGGGGAACCGGGAATGGAAGAGGGCAGGTGCCTTCATCCGCGCGTTGCTTCCGGCGCTTGCGCTTGGCAGGGCCCCGCTGGAACGTGAAAGCGTCATGGCAGTTTCATTCCCTCAGTCCCCGTTCCCTGTTCCCTGCCTGTCATACAGCAAATCCCATACGCCGTGGCCCAGCTTCTGCCCGCGGGTCTCGAAGTGGGTCTGCGGCCGCCAGTCCGGGCGCGGCACGCTGCCGCGCGGGCCGGCGCGGTTGACCAGCCCCGGGGTGGCGTCGAGCACGTCCCACATCTGCTCGGCATAGTTCTCCCAGTCGGTGGCACAGTGCAACCGCCCGCCGGGGCGCAGCTTGCGCACCAGCAGCGCGGCGAACGCCGGCTGCACCAGGCGGCGCTTGTTGTGGCGCTTCTTGTGCCACGGGTCGGGGAAGTAGATGCGCACCTCGTCCAGCGCGCCGTCGGCGATCTCCTTCTCCAGCACTTCCACCGCGTCGTGGTGGTAGAGCCGGACGTTGCTTGCGTCGTCCTCGGCCAGCGCGTTGAGCAGGCGGCCGACGCCGGGGGCGTGGACCTCGATGCCGATGTAGTCCTTGGACGGGTCGAACCGCGCGGCATGGCGCAGCGCGGCGCCGTTGCCGAAGCCAATCTCCAGCACCTTGGGCGCGCTGCGGCCGAAGGTAGCGTCGAGGTCGCGCGGCCGGCCGTCGAAGTCGATGCCGAAGCGCGGCCAGCGTTCGTCGAACGCGCGCTGCTGGGCCGGGGTGAAGCGGCCTTGGCGCAGCACGAAGCTGCGTACCTCGCGGCGGCCCTCGGTGACGGTGAAGGGCTTGGGCGGCGCCTTGGCGCCGGCGCTGTCGAACGGGTTGGTCATCAGCCGATCAACCCGTCCACCGGCGAGGAGGCGCTGGCGTGGCGCTTGCGCGGGATGCGCCCGGCCAGGAATGCCTCGCGCCCGGCCTGCACCGCCTTGCGCATCGCGGCGGCCATCAGCACCGGGTTGCGCGCGCCGGCGATGGCGGTGTTCATCAGCACGCCGTCGCAACCCAGTTCCATCGCGATGGCCGCGTCCGAGGCGGTGCCGACGCCGGCGTCGACGATGATCGGCACCTTGGCGTTCTCGATGATCTCGATCAGGTTGTACTTGTTCTGGATGCCCAGCCCCGAGCCGATCGGTGCGGCCAACGGCATCACCGCGGCGCAGCCGATTTCCTCCAGGCGCTTGCACAGGATCGGATCGTCGGAGGTGTAGACCATCACCTCGAAGCCGTCGGCGACCAGTTGCTCGGCGGCCTTGAGGGTCTGCACCACGTCCGGGTACAGGGTCTTCGCATCGCCCAGCACTTCCAGCTTGGTCAGGTTGTGGCCATCGAGCAGCTCGCGTGCCAGCCGGCAGGTGCGCACCGCGTCTTCGGCGGTATAGCAGCCGGCGGTGTTGGGCAGGATGGTGTAGCGGTCCGGCGGCAGCACGTCGAGCAGGTTGGGCTCGCCCGGGTTCTGGCCGATGTTGCTGCGGCGGATGGCGACGGTGACGATCTGCGCGCCGGCGGCCTCGGTGGCCAGTCGGGTTTCTTCCAGATCCTTGAACTTGCCGGTGCCGGTCAGCAGCCGGGATGCATAGGTCTTGCCGGCGATGACCAGCGAATCGGTGGGGGCGTGTGCATTCATCGGGTGATTATCGCCGATCGTGCCAAACGCTGCGTTGCGTGGCACTACCCCGTAGATGCGGCGCTTGCCCCGCATGGGGCTTCTCCGGCAAGGCCCCGTACCGGGCAAGCCCGGTACCTACGGTGGACAGCCTGCGTCTCGTAGATGCGGGGCTTGCCCCGCATGGGGCATTCCCGGTAGGGCCCCGTGTGGGGCAAGCCCCACACCTACGCGCGATAAGAGAAACCAGCCGCCGCCCAGCGCATGCACGATCTCGACCGAGTCGCCTTCGTTCAATCCCTGCGCGCTTAGCCATAGATGCGGCGCTTGCCCCGCATGGGGCTTTCCCGGCAAGGCCCCGTGTGGGGCAAGCCCCACACCTACGCGCGGTAAGAGAACTCAGCCGCCGCCCAGCGCGTGCACGATCTCGACCACGTCGCCCTCGTTCAACGGATGCTCGCCATGTCGGCCACGCGGCACGATCTCGCCGTTGACTTCCGCGGCCACGCGGCGTTCGGCCAGGCCTTCGGCGGCCAGCAGCGCGGCCAGGGTCAGGGGAGCGGGAAACTGGCGGGGTTCGCCGTTGAGCTGGATGTTCATGCGGCCATTCTCGCCAGCGGAAGAGGAAAATCCCAGCCCGATGCCGCGGTGCAGCGTGAGCCCGCCGTGGGGTAATGAAAAACTAACACCGTGCGGCGGCGTACGCTGCCGCTTTCCTCGTTCGCCAGGAGTTCTCCCATGCGTTTCCCGTCCCGTCCTTTGCGCTCGGCCCTTGCCGCGGCGCTTGCCCTTGCCGCCGTACCGGCACTGGCGCAGTCCCCGTTCTCGAAGACGGTGTTCTTCGGCGACAGCCTGACCGACACCGGCTATTACCGCCCGGTCTTGGTGCAGCTTGACCCCAGCGCTTCCATCGTCGGCCGTTTCACCACCAACCCCGGCTGGGTCTGGTCCGACTATCTGGCCGATTACTACGGCACCAATGCCATGCCCAATGGCAATGGCCAGACCGGCGACAACTATGCCGCCGGCGGCGCGCGGGTAGGCGTGGACAACACCAATCCGCTCAACCCGATGCTGCCGGCCACCCCGTCGCTCAAGACCCAGCTGAATGCCTACCTGACCGCCAATGGCGGCAAGGCCGACGCCAATGCGCTCTACACCGTGTGGGGCGGCGCCAACGACCTGTTCGCGGTGGCTGCCGGCGCGCCGGCGCAGGCCACCATCGGTGCGGCGGTGGCCGACCAGGTGGGCATGGTCGCCACGCTCGAAGGCGCCGGCGCGCAGTACGTGATGGTGCCGAACCTGCCCGACATCGGCCTGACCCCGTCTTCGCGCGCCGGTGGCGCGGTGGCGATGGCGCAGGGCACCGCGCTGGCCAAGGCCTACAACGACGCGTTGTTCGGCGGGCTGAAACAGGCCGGCCTGCAGGTGATCCCGGTCGATACCTTCAGCATCCTGCAGGAAATCGTCGCCAACCCCGGCAGCTACGGCTTCAGCAACGTCAGCGACATGGCCTGCACCTCGGCGTCGTCGCTGACCTGCAGCCCGCTGAGCTATGCCAGCCCCGGCGCAGCGGATGCCTACGTGTTCGCCGACGGCGTGCACCCGACCACCGCCGCGCACCGGATCCTGGGCCAGTACGCCATCTCGATCCTCGAGGCACCACGCCTGCAGCAGGTGCTGAGCCATTCGGCGCAGACCACCGGCCGTGCCCGTGCCGACCAGGTCGGCGCTCATCTGGTCGGCCAGCAGGATGACGGCCTGCGTTGGTGGGGCAACGTGCGTGGCGACATGCAGCGTTACGGCCACGCCGACCTGTACGACGGCATGGCCCCGGCCGGCCTGTTCGGCATCGATTGGGCGCGCAACGGCACGGTATTCGGCGGCTTCGCCGGCTATGGCCGCATGGATGCCGATTTCGGCAACAGCCAGGGCGACTTCACCCAGTCCGATACCACCCTGGGCCTGTTCGCCGGCTGGTATGGCGAGCGTACCTGGGTCAACGGCCAGGTCAGCTACAGCTGGCTGGACTATGACGTCGCCCGCAAGGTGCAGTTGGGCCCGGCCACCCGCGTGCACAAGGGCTCGCCGGATGGCAGCAACCTGACCGCCGCGCTCAACGCCGGCTACGAGTTCGGCCAGCAAGGCGGCTTCCGCCACGGCCCGGTGGCGGGCGTCACCTGGCAGAAGGTCAAGCTCGATGGTTACGTCGAAAGCAACGCCAGCGCCACCGCGCTGGGCTATGGCGACCAGGAGGTGGATTCCACCGTGGGCCGCATCGGCTGGCAGGCGCGTTTCGATGGCGGCAGCGTCCGTCCCTACGTGCAGGTCACTTGGGACCACGAGTTCGAGGACGGCCAGCAGGCCAACGCCTGGCTGCAGACGATGGCCGACGTGGGCGCCTACAAGGTGCCGGGGCTGCAGTTCGACCGCAACTACGCCAGCGCCGTGCTGGGTGCGCGCATCACGCTGTGGGGGCTGGACAGCAACATCGGCCTGAGCACCACCACCGCGCAGAAGTCGGCCCGTGACGCGACCCTGTTCGCCAGCTTCGGCGGCAGCTTCTGAGCCAATGAAAGCAGGCGGTGCCGACAAGCGGCACCGCCTTTTTGCCGGTAGGTCGGGGCTATGCCCCCGACGCTCCGCATGCTCGAACATCCAGCGTCGGGGGCGTAGCCCCGACCTACCCGGACAAGTTCGGCACCTGCAAGGGCGAGCCCGTTGCACTGCACACCTGCCACCGCATAGACTTCACCCCGCGCCACGCGGGCGTAGCTCAATGGTAGAGCTGTAGCTTCCCAAGCTACTGACGTGGGTTCGATTCCCATCGCCCGCTCCAGTTCAGCTTCCATGGAGTTCCAAGGAGTTCCATAAAGCATTACCAGCAAAGGCTTTTTCGCCGGATGAGCGTCCAGTGAAGGCCACCGGAATCCACCCACAGATGGACTGATTTAGTCCATCCAGCAGTCCATCAAGGCGGTTGGGTTCGAGTCCGGATTGTTGCTGGGGACGAGCGGGCCATGGGATGAGGATCTGACTCCTGACTCAGTTCAGGAGCAGACATGGCACTTTCTGATGTCACCGTCCGGCAGGCCAAGACCACCGGCAAGGACTACACCCTTCCTGACTTCGATGGCCTGTCGCTGGCCGTCTCGGCCGCGGGCACGAAGACCTGGCACTTCCGCTACACCTGGCTCGGCCAGCAGAAGCGGATGTCCTTCGGGATGTATCCCGAGATCAGCCTGCGCGAGGCACGTACTCGTCGCGACGAGGCGCGGGCGCTCGTCGCCAAGGACATCAACCCTCAGCGCCATCGGACGAGGGATCGGCAACTGGCGACCCAGGCCGAGCAGAACACGTTCCAGGCCGTCTACGAGAAATGGCTGAAGTTCCGGGAGCAAGGCCGCCTCAAGAAGGGGCGGCAGACGACGCTCTCTCTGATCCCGCGCATCTTCGGCAAGGACGTCCTGCCGAGCCTGGGCAGGCGGTCGATCCACGTCATCACCCGCGCCGACCTGCTGGAAATCGTCGGCCGCATCGAGAAGCGCGGTGCGCCCTCGGTGGCCGAGAAGGTGCGCACCTGGCTCAACCAGCTGTTCCGGTATGCGCTGGTGGTCGTGCCCGGCCTGGAACGCAACCCGGCTTCCGACCTGGATGTGGTCGCCATGCCGCAGCCGCCCGTGCGTCACAACCCGTTCCTGCGCATGCCCGAGCTGCCCGAGTTCCTGCAACTGCTGCGCAAGTACCCCGGCCGGCTGCAGACCCAGCTCGGCGTCCGCATGTTGTTCCTGACGGGCGTGCGCACGGGCGAGCTGCGGCTGGCGACCCCTGATCAGTTCCACCTCGATGACGGCCTATGGATCATCCCGCCGGACGTGGTGAAGCAGCTGGAACTGAAGATGCAGAAGGAAAACCTGCGCACGGAGGACATTCCGCCGTACATCGTGCCGCTGTCCGTGCAGGCGGTGGAGATCGTCCAGTACATGCTTGAGCGGTTCAAGCAGGGACAGAAACACGTATTCCCCGGGGCCAAGAGCTTGAAGCAGCGCATAAGCGAGAACACGCTCAATACGGCGATCAAGCGCTTGGGCTACGACGGTCGGCTGACGGGCCATGGCATCCGCGCCACCCTCTCGACCGCGCTCAACGAGTTGGGCTATCCCGACAAGTGGATCGACGCGCAACTCTCGCACGTCGATCCGAACCCGGTTCGTCGTACCTACAACCATGCCGAGTACGTCGATCAGCGCCGACGCATGATGCAGGATTGGGCCGATCGGCTGGATCTGCTGGAGCAAGGCCAAGTGGAAGCCGCCAGCGTCCCCCTGACGATCCACGTGGAAGGATTGCCGGTGGCCGACGACGGCGCTAACAAGCAACCGATGCCCACGAGCACGACGGTGCCGACCTTGGTGCTATCCAACTTCCAAGATGCTCCGTTCCAGCGAGCCATCCAAGTGCAGCGGCTGTCTTCGGTGCGCGCCCCGAAGACGCAGCCGGCGCTGTCGAATGTCCAGCGCGAGCGGATGCTGCTGCTCGACATCCTGGAGTCGCCCCACAACCTCTCCGTCGCCGACTACGCCAAGCTCGCCGGCAAGTCGCGACGCTGGATCACCTACGAGGTCACCGCGGGCAACCTGTTGTCGATCAGCCTGGGCAACCGTGGCCAGCGCGTGCCTGACTGGCAGCTCGATCCGATCAAGCGCCAACTGGTGCAAGCCATCCTCAAGCAGACAGCCCGTGGTGTGGACCCGTGGGAGATTTACCATGCACTCACCCAGCCCTACGACGAATTCGGCGGCCAGTCGCCGATCGAGGCGGTGACGGCGAAGAATCTGAACGCGGCGGTGAAAGCAGTTCGCCGCGTCCTGACCATGCAGATGTTCGATGGCCCCATTCCGCAGCGCGAGGGCAACCGGGCTACGCGACCTTCCGCGCTCGTCTGACGAAGTGCTCGATGGCCGGCGAGTCGCGACGCTCGGATCGGAACAGGTGCGTTCCGATCCAGAAGGTGCCGTCGGCCAGCGGTCGCATCACCACGTCCCAGTTCCGGGACTGCTCGATCCGCAGGCGGGAACCGATGCCTACCCCGTAGCCGGCCGCGACCATAACGATCATCAATTCGTACGACGTGACTTGGCAAGAAACCCGCCACTCTTCGCCGAACAGTGCTTCGCACGCGAGCGGCTGACTCTGGAGCAAGGGGTAGATCCGTAGGGCGCTGGAGGGAACCGCGGTGTAGCTCAGCAGGGGGGAGCGATCAGGCACGGCGATCGCCAACTCGTCACGCCACAGTGGCGCCTCGTCGGTGGGTACCGTTGTCGCCAAGCCAATGTCGTAGCGACCGTCCTTCACGCCCGCGATGAGATCGGCGGATGTCGCGACTTCCTCCATCACCACAGGCGTCTCGGGCGCCTCCGCGCGCTGGAGCGCGAGTAGTATCGCCAACTGGTGCGACGGCACGCCAGGCGATACGCAGAGCTTGAGCGCCGATGACGAGGGGATGGCGCGCATGGCTGTCCCTATGGAAGCGATTTGTGGCGGGGAAAAGCAAGCTCCGTAGCATACCAAGAGTTAAACTTAACGTGGTTTAATTAATGGTGGTATTCGACGCTTCTGCTGATGCAGAAGCGTACTGTCCGACGAGGCCGCCCCGCTGGCTCGACTACCTATGAACCTGCGCCGGCGTTGGCCTTTGGCTTGGCGGTGCGCGCGGCACGCATGGAGCAGGGAATAGCGCAGGAAGAGCTTGCATCCTTGGCCGAAATCGAGCGTTCTCACATGGGCAAGATCGAGCGCGGCGAACACATGCCTACGCTCGCCTTGATCCTCAAAATCGCTACTGCACTGAAGACCAGTGCTGCGGATTTGATGGCAGCAACAGAAAACAACCTGCGTGCAGGGCCGAAGGTGTGAGCTCAGCACTGCGCGGCATTCCGTCAGTCGTTCACCTGCTCACGCAGTCGTGCCGTGAACCGGTCTAAAGGAATGGCAGAGCTGTTGCTGATCACCCTGAGCAGATAGGTCGTCAGCAGCGCTGAGTCGATCGCCAACGGCCGGATCACGACGTCAGGATGACGGCAAATACCGACCCTGGTCGTCGTCATGAAGCCGATCCCGTAGCCTGCCGCAACCAGGGTGAGCATCATGTCCAGCGAAGCCACCCGCTCGGCGATGTGGAGCTCCCGATCCAGTGGGCGCAGCAATCGGGTCAGTTCGCGGGAGTAGCCTTCGCAGAGGTGCTGATTGCACATAATTAACGAATGACTGGCCAGTTCGTGTAGCGGCACTTCCTTGTAGATCAGGAGGGGATGCCGAGCGGGAACTGCCACGACGAGAGGGTCGCGCCAAAGGGGCTCGGATGCAATACCGTCACCGACGTCCGCTGTATGGGCGAAGCCGATGTCGAAATCGCCTGATCGCAGTCCGCGCAGCTGCTCGGCCAGCGGTACTTCGGACAGGCGTAACTCGACCTCCGGTTCTTCTTCGCGGCAACGTGCAAGGAACGTAGACAATCGCGGATCGACAGCCCCATCGGAGACCGCGATGCGCAGGCTGCCACGATAACCTGCCGACACGGCTCTGGCGTTCTTGCACGCCTGCTCCAGCGCCGTGAAAACTCGCCGGACATCCTGTAGGAACACCGTGCCCGCTTGAGTCAGGCGAGTTCCTCTCCGGTCACGGGTGAACAGCAGGACGCCCAGTTCGTTTTCCAGTTCCTTGATGATGCGAGACAGCGGCGATTGTTCGATGTGTAGACGTTCGGCCGCGCGAGTGAAGTGCAGTTCCTCGCCGAGGACCATGAAGCAGCGAAGGTGTCTTAATTCCATCGATAGTTCTCCACCTGCAAACTAGCGCCAAACACGTCATTTCCCAGCGAAGATCGACCTTTAGTTGCGCAGATCGCTGGTGCGAATGACCGCATGGTGGCTTGCTCAAGGCGGCGACATGCGATCCTGACGGACGAAGCCGACGACAATCACTTGCGATGCGCGGCGACGCAAAGCCAGTACAGCACCGCATCAGAAATGGGCACGCGCCCAGCGCACGATCTCGGCGGTGGGCATGGCACCGGACATGCGGGCCAACTCGCGTCCCGCATTGAACAGCACGAGTGTCGGGATACTGCGGATGGCGAAGCGCATGCCGAGTTCGGAACTGGCCTGAGTGTCGATCTTGCCCAGCCGCATCGCCGGTTCCAGCAGAGCGGCGGCGGCCTCGAAATGCGGTGCCATGACACGGCACGGGCCGCACCACGGCGCCCAGAAATCCACCAGCAGCGGCAGTTCCGAGCGTGCCGCGTGCAGGTCGAAGTTGCCGCTGTCCAGCGTCACCGGTTGTCCGGTGAACAGCGCCTTGCCGCAGCGCCCGCAGTTGGGTGCGTCGTCCAGGCGTTCCCCCGGCACGCGGTTGAGGGCGTGGCAGTGCGGGCAGGCGATTTGCAGCGGCGGGCTCAAGAACCGGCCTCGAAGCTCTTGTCGCCGAACAGCACCCGACCGTCGCCGTCGACCACGTTCACGTCGACCTCGATGCCCTGGCGCACGCTTTGGGTGACCACGCAGAAGTCCTCGAACTGCGCCAGGACACGATCCAGGTTGCGATAGTCGGCATTGTGGCCGGGCAGATGCAGAGTCGCCTTCGCCGACGCGATCCGCCAACGGCCGTGTTCGTTTCGCGTCGGCAGCGCGCAGATCTCGGCGGTCAGCGTGCCGGGTTCGTTGCGGTGCTTGCGCAGCGCGAACAGCAGGCTAGCGGCCAGGCAGTTGGCGACCGCGGTCAGCAACAGCCGCGACGGATTCGGTCCGCGGTCGTGGCCCAACGGCGCCGGTTCGTCGGTCAGCAGTGGTGCCAGCGCGGTGTCGTCGAAGGTGATGCGGAAGGCGTAGTCGCTGTCCTGATCGAGGCGGATGCGGATCGGAGCGTCGGCGCTCATGGCGTGTCTCCCGTGGTCGCGGTCGTTGCGGGCACTTCGACCCACAGTGCGCCGCGCAGGTCGCCGACGGCAAAGCCGGTGGCGCCGTCGTCCGGATAGCGGGCAAGGATGGCCTGGCGGATGTCTGTGGCGATTTCGCTACCGTGGCAGGCCAGGCAGCCTGGTTCGGTCACGATGCCGCGCATCATCCGCAGCGCGATGCCGTCCGGCAGTCCCTCCCGCATCACCGCTACCTGTCCGCCCGCGGGCGCGCCGCCATCGACCGCTTGCTGGAACGCCTCCAGCGTGGTGAGTTGCCAGGCGTTGGCGGCCTGCACCGGGTGGCGGTTGCGGCCCGGAAGGGCGACGCGGCCCAGCCGCAGGCCGTGTTCGCCCATCACGGCTTCGGCAATGGCCGGTGCCTCGGCGTTGCAGATCGCGACCGCGGCCGTCGGACCGCCGTCCCGCATCGCCGCCTGGAGCCTGCCGCGCAACTGGGTACTGAAGGCCTGCGCAGCAGCCTGCGCGCGGTCCAGATCGGGGTCGGTCGATGCAGCAGGTTCGGGTGTGAGCTGTGGCTGGCCCGGCACCTGGTGCATCGCGGGATTCGAGGACAAGGCCACGCCGGTGCCGCCGATTCCCGGTAGGCAGGCGGTACCGACGAGCAGCAGCGTTGCGACCAGCAGGAGGGTCGCAGGAAGAGGACGGGGCGTCATGGCGGGGCTTCCTTCGGGTGACGGCGCGTGATCAGCACGTAGTACAGCAGCGGGATGACGACCAGGGTCAGCACGGTCGAAACGAGGATGCCGAAGATCAGCGAGATCGCCAGGCCGTTGAAGATCGGGTCGTCGAGGATGAAGAACGCGCCGGCCATCGCCGCCAGTGCGGTCAGCGCGATGGGTTGTGCGCGCACCGCGCAGGCATCGACAACCGCGCGTTCCGGCGTGTGCCCGCGCTCGATCAGGTGGTTGATGAAATCCACCAGCAGGATCGAGTTGCGCACGATGATGCCGGCCAGCGCGATCATGCCGATCATGCTGGTGGCGGTGAACTGCATGCCCAGCAGCGCGTGGCCCGGCATCACCCCGATCACGGTCAGCGGGATCGGTGCCATGATGACCAGCGGCACGATGTAGTTGCGGAAGTAGGCGACCACCAGCAGGTAGATCAGCACCATGCCGGCGGCGTAGGCGATACCCATGTCGCGGAAGGTCTCGTAGGTGATCTGCCACTCGCCGTCCCACTTGATGCCGAAGCCGGCGGTGTCCGGCGGCTGCCGGATGAAGAACTGCGACAGGCGCTGGCCGTCGATGGCGTTGTCCGAGACCTGTCCGACGAGATCGAACATGCCGTAGAGCGGGCTGTCCACCATGCCGCTCTCGTCTGCCATCACATAGACCACCGGCAGCAGGTCCTTGTGGTGGATGGCGCCGTCCCAGCGCGCCGGCCGCGCCTGCACCAGTTCCGACAGCGGCACCAACTGGCCATCGCCACCGCGCACGCGCAAGCTCAGCAGTCCGTCGAGCGTGGCCTGGTCGGACGTGGTCAGGCGCAGGCGAATCGGGCGCGGGTACTTCGAGCTGCCGTCGATGATGTGGGTCGCATCCATGCCAGACAGACCTGCAGCGATGGTCTCGGCGATAGCGGATTGCGGTACGCCCAGCCGCGCGGCGCGCACGCGGTCGATGGCGAGCACTTCGCGCGTGGCATCGGCCTCGACGCTGGTATCCACGTCGACGATGCCTTCGGTGGCAAGGAAGCGCTGCTCCAGCGCCAGACCGATCCGGCGCTGGCGTTCGTAGTCCGGCCCATAGATCTCGGCGACGATGGGCGAGAGCACCGGTGGGCCGGGCGGCACTTCGACCACCTTCACCGAAGCGTCGTGGCGGCGGCCGACGTCGGCCATCTGCGGGCGCAGCGCCACGGCGATGTCGTGGCTCTTGCGGCTGCGCTCGCGGCGGTCGACCAGGTTCACCTGCAGGTCGCCGACGTTGGCGCCGGCGCGCAGGTCGTACTGGCGCACCAGGCCGTTGAAGTTGATCGGCGCGGCGGTGCCGGCGTAGCCCTGGTAGTCGCGCACCTCCGGCGTACGGTCGAGCACCGCGGCCAGGTCGGTCAGCAGCGCATTGGTGTCCTCCAGCGTGCGGCCCTCGGGCAGGTCGACCACGACCTGCAGTTCGGACTTGTTGTCGAACGGCAGCATCTTCAGCACCACCAGCTGGAACACCGCCAGGCTCGCGGCCAGCAGCACCAGCCCGGCCATCGCCGCGAACAGCGCGTAGCGGCGGCGGGTGCCCCGTTCGGGATCGAGGAACGGCGTCATGACCCGCTCGAACACGCGATGCAGGCGCGCGGCCATGGTGCCTTCGGCGTGGCCGCCGTCGCCGGTTCCGTCATCGTGCGCGGCATGGCCGCCTGCGTGCCGCTTGAGCAGCTTCAGCGACAGCCACGGGGTGACGATCAGCGCGATCAGCAGCGACAGCAGCATGCCGACCGAGGCGTTGATCGGAATCGGCCGCATGTACGGCCCCATCAGGCCGGTGACGAAGGCCATCGGCATCAGCGCCGCGATCACGGTGAAGGTGGCCAGGATGGTCGGCCCGCCAACCTCGTCCACCGCCGGCGGGATCGCTTCGCGCAGGCTCTTTCCGCCCTGCGCCATGTGCCGGTGGATGTTCTCCACGACCACGATGGCGTCGTCGACGAGGATGCCGATGGCGAAGATCAGCGCGAACAGCGAGACGCGATTCAGGGTGAAGCCCATCGCCCAGGATGCGAACAGCGTGACCGCAAGCGTCAGCGCCACCGCGCTGCCGATCACCACCGCCTCGCGCCTGCCGAGCGCGAACAGCACCAGCAGCACGACCGACCCCGTTGCGAAGAACAGCTTCTGGATCAGCGTCTTCGCCTTGTCGCTGGCGGTCAGGCCGTAGTCGCGCGTCACTTCGACATTGACGCCCTCGGGAATCACCTGTCCGCGCAACGCATCGATGCGCTGCAGCGCAGCGCGGGTGATGTCGGAGGCGTTGCTGCCGGGCTTCTTGGCAATCGCCAGCGTGACCGCTGGCGCAATGCCGCTGGCGGGGCCGTCACGGCCGACCGGCGCGCCGTGCCAGACGTAGCTCGACGGCGTGTCGGATGCATCGCTCACGTGGGCCACGTCCTGCAGCCGCACCGGCTGTCCGCCCGCTACGCCAAGCACCAGGTTCGCCACGTCGTCGCGGTCGGCGAGGAACTGCCCCGAAGTCACCTGCGCCACGCCGTCCTGGCCCACGCGCTCGCCGGCCTGGCGTGCGAGGTTGGCCGCCTGCAGCGCGCCGGCCAGGTCGTGCACGGTCAGACCGTGGCTGGCCAGGCGCGCGGCGTCGAGTTCCACCATCACCGCGCGTTCCGGTGCACCGATGGTGAATACGTCGCGGGTGCCGGGGATGCGTTTGAGTTCGGTCTCCAGCGTATGCGCGACCTCGGCCAGATCCTGCGTGCCGCGCTCCGGGTCGTCCGTCCACAGCGTCAGCGCCATCACCGGCACGTCGTCGATGCCCTTGGGCTTGACGATCGGCTGGCCGACGCCGAGGTTCTGCGGCATCCAGTCCTGGTTGCTGAACACCTTGTCGTACAGCCGCACCAGCGCCGGCTGGCGCTTTACCCCGACCTCGAACTCGACGGTCAGCACCGCCATGCCCGGCCGGCTGACCGAATAGGTGTGCTTGACCTGCTCGATCTCCGACAGCTTCTGTTCGAGCGGATAGGTGACCATCTGCTCGACTTGGCGCGCGTCGGCGCCGGGGAAGGGCACGATGACGTTGGCCATGGTCACGTCGATCTGCGGCTCTTCCTCGCGCGGCGTGATCATCACTGCGACTACGCCCAGCAGCAGGCCGAGCAGCGCCAGTATCGGCGTCAGCGGGTTGGCCTGGAAGGTCGCGGCGATGCGCCCGGAGATGCCGAGCCGGGGCATGGTGTCGTGTGCCGCCATGTCAGCCGCCCTGGCGCGCGGCGACCAGCGCCTGCACCGCGGCCACCGGATCGGCGGCAATGGTCTCGCCAGGCGCGAGGCCGGCGATCACGTCGATGTCGTCGCCGACCCGTTGGCCCAGGCGCAGCTGGCGCAGCAACAGGCGGCCGTCGGCCAGCACGTACACTGCGTTCACCTCGCCCCGGCGCACGAGCGCCGACGCGGGAACTCGCGGATACGCCGTGCCGGCCACCGCCGGGAACGTGACCTTGGCGGTGCTGCCCGGCTGCGGCGCGGGATCGAGCGCGGGCAACTGCACGCGCACCTTCACCGCGTGGGTGAACGGATCGGCGGCGGGGAACACGGTGACCTCGGACGCCTCCACGCTGCGGCCGTCGTCGAAGGTCACCGTCGCCGCCGGATTCGCGCGCACGCGCTCCGCGTCCGATTGCGGGATGCTGACTTCGATGCGCAGCGCCTCGGGCGCGAACACCATCATCAGCGGCTGACCGATGCCGACGCTCTCGCCGGGTTCCACGTCGCGCGAGGCGACGATGCCGGCGTATGGCGCGCGGATCGTGGTGTAGTCGGTCTGCTGGCCGGCACTGGCGACCTGCGCGCGCGCGGCGTCGCGCGCGGCGACGGCCGAATCGCGCGTCGCGCGCATCTGGTCGAGCTGCGACTTTGACACGTACTGGCCCTGCGACAGTTCCAGGTAGCGCCGGTAGTTGCCTTCGGCTTCCGCGGCGGCCGCCTCGGCGGCGCGCAGCTGCGCGCGGGCGGCGTCCACACCGGCCCGCTGTTCGACCGCGCTCAGTCGCACCAGGACCTCGCCGGCGGCGACGCGATCGTTGACGTCGCGCAGGACTTCGGCGACGCGGCCGCTGGTCTGCGCGGTCAGCGTGGCCTGGCGCACCGCCTCGACCACGCCGTCCCAGGCGCGGCCTCGGCCCGCGTCGGCGGCGCCCACGGTCAGCGTGTCGAGCCCCTGGATCGGGGAGGGGTCGCGGAGGCGCTCGTCGCTGCCGCAGGCGGCCAGTGCGCCCGCCAGCAGCAGGGCGAGTCCGGCGCGGGTCGGGACAAGGCGGAAGGGCGTGGCCGTGTTGCGCGTCACCGGGGGTTCCTCACTTGAACGCGCAGCCGCTGGCCACGCCCAGCTTGCGGAACACGATGGCGGCGGGACAGAAGCCGGTGACGCTGGCCTGCAGCATGTTCACGCCGATGAAGGCGGTGAACCACAGCCACAGCGGCGAGACGAAGTGCGCCAGCGCCAGGCTGATCAGGATCATCAGGCCCGCGAAGGCGAGGACGGCACGGTCGAGGTTCATGGCATGTTCTCCTTGGGAATGGGGATGTGTTTCAGCGGGTACGCAGGATGCCGAGCAGCTTGAGCACGTATTTCTCGTAGACCGGTTCGGTGTTGCCGGACTTCATCTTCATCAGGAAGTACTTCTCGAAGGCCACCTTGGCCAGGTGCACCCACTTGCCGACCTTGGCCCAGGTCACGTTGCGCGGCGGGAACTGCGGCAGCGCCACGAAGGCCGCGCCGGTGTCGCCCATGTCGGCCAGGCAGATCGCGTTCCACGTCGCCTCGGCGGTCGCAGGCTCTCCCTTCAGGTCGGCCCGGATGTTCTGCGCCACTGCGGTGACCATCGACTCGATCATGAAGCCGGTCTTCGGCGCGCCGGTCGGCACCGGCGTCGCCTCCACCGGCGGGATCGCCACGCACACGCCCAGCGAATGGATGTTCGGGTTGGCCGGATTGCGCTGGTGCCTGTCGATCAGGACGAAGCCGCGCGGGTTGCACAGCCCTTCGACCCGCCTCACCGCATCCACGCCGGTGAACGCCGGCAGCACCATCGAATACTTGAACGGCAACGTGCGCGTCTTCTTCGGCTGGCTGTCCTCGTCCACCTCGACGACGTCCATCTCGCCGTCGCGCACCTCGGCGATCTTCGCGTTGACGATCCAGCCGATGTGGCGCTGGCGGAACTCGGCTTCCATCAGGCCCTTGGAATCCCCAACGCCGCCCAGGCCCATGTGCCCGATGTACGGCTCCGGCGTCACGTAGGTCATCGGCACCTTGTCGCGCAGCTTGCGCTTGCGCAGATCGCGGTCGAGGATCATCGCGAACTCGTAGGCCGGGCCGAAGCAACTCGCGCCCGGCGCGGCACCGACCACGATCGGGCCAGGGTTCTCCAGAAACGCCTGGTAGGCCTCCCACGCGGCGGTCGCGTGCCCGGTGGTGCAGACAGACTGGGTGAATCCCGTGTCGGGGCCGAGCCCCGGAATCTCGTCGAACGCCAGCCGGGGCCCGGTGGCGATGACCAGATGGTCGTAGGCCACGTGGCGGCCGTCGCGCAGCCGCACGCGGTTGTGCGCCGGCTCGACCAGTTCCGCGCCGGCGCCCTCGAACGCGATCTTCTTCTTCGCGAGATGGCTCGGCACCGCGATCTGCACGTCCTGCGGCTTGCGCCAGCCCACCGCCACCCACGGGTTGGACGGGGTGAACGAAAACAGGTCGCCTTCGCCGATCACGGTGATCTGCGGGCCGGAACCCAGCGTCCCACGCAGTTCGTAGGCGGCGCTCATGCCGCCGATGCCCGCGCCCAGTACCACGATGTGCGTCATTGTCATGCCCTCCCAAGCGCCGGACCCGGCCCGGGTGCCGGGTCGCATCGATCCAGTTGCATCTAAATTAGCAATGCCTTATATTTAAGTCAACTCATGTTGCTGGAACGCTGCAATGCCCTGCACCGTCGAAGATCTCGTGGCCGAGGCCCGTTCGAGAATCCGCGAGATCTCCCTGGAGGACCTGGTGGACACGCTCGCGGGCGACCTCGTGCTGGTAGACGTCCGGGAACCGGACGAGTACGCGCAGGGCCACCTGCCGGGCGCGGTCAACCTGCCGCGGGGCGTGCTGGAGTTCCAGATCCATGCGCATCCGGCGATGGCCTGCGTCGCGGACGCGGCGCTGGCGGAGCCTTCCCGCCGCATGGTGCTGTACTGCCGGACGGGCGGGCGATCCGCGCTCGCCGCCGACAGCCTGCGGCAGCTGGGCTTCGCCGACGTGTGTTCGCTTGCCGGCGGCTTCGAGGCGTGGCGCAATGCAGACCTGTCCGTGAGCATGGAATGACGATGGCACCGAAGAAGACCAAGACGGCGAAGACAGCGAATGTCGCCTTCGACATGGAGGCGATGCGGGCGCATGCCGGCAATGCGGCGCGGCTGCTGAAGGCGCTGGCCAACGAGAAGCGCCTGCAGGTGTTGTGCCTGCTGGCGGAGGGGGAGCGTTCGGTCGGCGAGATCAACGCGATGCTCGATCTCAGCCAGTCCGCGCTGTCGCAGCACTTGGCAGTGCTGCGCGAGGAAGTCCTGGTGCAGACCCGCCGCGAGGCGCAGGTCATCTACTACTCGCTCATGCCAGGGCCGGCGGCGGAAGTGATGCAGACGCTGCACGGCATCTACTGCAGCCCCGCACCGGAGCGGTCGAAGAAGAGGGCCGCATGATCGGACTGCTCAAGGCGCTACTGGGCATGGGCGGCGAACAGGTCGGCCCGCGCGAGGCGGTGCAGCGCATCAACCGTGGCGCGATGCTGGTCGATGTCCGCGAGCCCGGCGAATTCGCCGCCGGCCACGTCGTCGACGCCATCCACCTGCCGCTCGGCCGCATCCGTGCGCACGGCGCGGGCGCGTTCGACGCGTGCTCGGTGCCGGAAGGCGCTGAAGTCCTGCTGGTCTGCCAGAGCGGGATGCGCTCGCGCATTGCGCAGTCGTCGCTGGCCAAGGATGCGCGCCGCCGCTACGTCAATGTCGACGGCGGCATGGCCGCGTGGGCGGCCAGCGGCCTGCCGGTCGTCCGCGGCGGGAGTGCGACATGAGCGCCGTGGAAACCGGCAAGGCCGACGTTGCCCGCTGGGACGCGCGCTACCGCACCGACGACTACGTATTCGGTACAGAGCCCAATGCCTTCCTCGCCTCGCAGGCACACCGGTTGATGCCCGGCATGTCCGTGCTGGCGGTGGCCGACGGCGAGGGCCGCAACGGCGTCTGGCTGGCAGCGCAGGGCATGAACGTGTTGTCCGTGGACGCTTCCGAAACGGGTCTGGAGAAAGCCAGGAAGCTGGCCGCCGCACGTGGCTTGCGCATCGCCACCGAACGGGTCGATCTGGGCGAGTGGGACTGGGGCGCGGACCGTTTCGATGCGGTCGTGGCGATCTTCGTCCAGTTCGCCGATCCGGCGCTGCGCGAGGCCATGTTCGACGGCATGCAGCGCACGCTGAAGCCCGGCGGACTGCTGCTGTTGCAGGGCTATCGCCCCGAACAGCTCAAGTACGGTACCGGCGGCCCGCCGGATGCGGACAAGCTCTACACCGCCGACCTGCTGCGCGATGCCTTCGCCGGCCTGGAACTGCTGCATCTGTTCGAACACGACAGCGTGCTGGCCGAGGGCGCCGGCCATGCCGGCATGTCCGCGCTGATCGACTTGGTCGCACGCAAGCGCCGGTCGCCTCCCGCACGCTACTCCACTGAAGGATGACAGCCATGTCCGCCATCGATTCCTACACCGATCTGACGCGCAGCGTTTCGAAGAACCTGACGCCGCTGCGCACGCACAACGCCGAGGTCATGCAGGGCTTCGGCGCGCTGAGCAAGGCGGCACTGGCGCCGGGCGCGCTGGACGAGAAGACCAAGGAGCTGATCGCGATGGCGATCGGCGTGGCGGCGCGTTGCGATGCCTGCCTCGGTTTCCACGCCAAGGCGTTGGTGCGCCTGGGCGCCACGCCGGAGGAGTTCCAAGAGATGCTCGGCGTCGCCGTTTACATGGGCGGCGGGCCGTCGCTGATGTACGCGGCCAATGCGCTGGCGGCGTTCGATGAGTTCTCCGCGCAGGCGGCCTGATCTCGTCGCGGGTGCGTCGTTTTGTCCTCTTATTCGTGACGGAGTTGCGCAGGATAATGAAACGCCATGGGATTGAACCGGACAATCGACACTCTTTTCCGACAGTATCGTGGCGATCGGGCGGCCGCTCGCGAACATGCCGAACGGCCGGCTCCACGCGCCGCGACGCGTGGCTGTTCCACCTGATGATCGGAGAGTGCCATGCTGGGTGAACTCGATGTCGTAATCCTGTCGCGGTTGCAGTTTGCGTTGACCGCGATGTACCACTTCATCTTCGTGCCGCTGACGTTGGGATTGTCGTTCCTGCTGGCGATCATGGAGAGCGTCTACGTCATGACCGGCCGCGAGATCTGGCGGCGGATGACGATGTTCTGGGGCGTGCTGTTCGGCATCAACTTCGCGCTCGGGGTGGGCACCGGGATCGTCATGGAGTTCCAGTTCGGCATGAACTGGTCGTACTACAGCCATTACGTCGGTGATATCTTCGGCGCGCCGCTCGCCATCGAGGGACTGATGGCGTTCTTCCTCGAAGCGACCTTCATCGGCCTGTTCTTCTTCGGCTGGAACCGGATGAGCAAGGTCAAGCACCTGATGGTGACCTGGCTGGTGGCGCTGGGCACCAACCTGTCGGCGGTGTGGATTCTCGTGGCCAATGGCTGGATGCAGAACCCGGTCGGCGCGGTGTTCAATCCCGACACCATGCGCATGGAGATGACCGACTTCGTCGCGGTGGTGTTCAACCCGGTGGCGCAGGCCAAGTTCGTGCACACGGTGGCGGCCGGCTACGTCAGCGCGGCGATGTTCGTGGCCGCGATCAGCGCCTGGTACCTGCTGCGCGGGCGCCACCTCGACATCGCCAAGCGCTCGATGGCGGTGGCGGCCAGCTTCGGCCTCGCGGCTTCGTTGAGCGTGGTGGTGCTGGGCGACGAGAGCGGCTACCTCAGCACCGAACACCAGAAGATGAAGCTGGCGGCGATGGAGTCGATGTGGGAGACCGAGCCGGCGCCGGCCAGCTTCAACATCGTGGCCTGGCCCAACCAGGCCGAGCGCCGCAACGAATTCGCGGTGCACGTGCCGTGGGCGATGGGCCTGATCGGCACGCGTTCGATCTCCAAGGAGATGCCGGGCATCAATGCACTGGTGGACTCGGCCGAGCGCAGGATCGTCAACGGCATGCGCGCCTATGCCGCGCTGGAGCGGGTGCGCGCGGACGCGGGCGACCGCGAGGCACGCGAACTGTTCGCGGAGAACTGGCCCGACCTCGGCTACGCGCTGCTGTTGAAGCGTTACAGGGACGATGTGCAGAACGCCACGCAAGACGAGATCGAGGCGGCGGCCTTCGACACCGTACCCAAAGTGATGCCGCTGTTCTGGACGTTCCGGTTGATGGTGGCGCTGGGCTTCTACTTCGTCGGCTTCTTCGCGTTCGCGTTCTGGCTGGTCTCGACCGGCAGGCTCGAGCACAGCCGCCGCTTTCTTAAAGTCGCGCTTTGGAGCGCGGCGCTGCCCTGGGTCGCGATCCAGTGCGGCTGGTTCGTGGCCGAGTTCGGGCGCCAGCCATGGGTGATCGAGGGCGTGCTGCCGACCTTCTACGCCGTGTCCGGACTGTCGGTGCTCGATCTGGTGATCAGCCTGCTGGTGTTCTTCGTGCTCTACACCACGCTGGCGATCGTGGGCTTCCGGCTGCTCCTGAAGGCGATCCGCAAGGGGCCGGAGGAACCGGACGCGTCCGGCGTGCAGGTCGCGCCCGACGCGCCGGAAGCGCATGCCGGCCATGCCGCGCTCGCGGCGCACTGACAGGAGACGGTCATGGACGTTTCGTGGATTCCCCTTGACTACGGCACGCTGCGGCTGATCTGGTGGCTGCTGCTGGGCGTGCTGCTGATCGGCTTCGCGGTCATGGACGGCTTCGACCTCGGCGTCGCCGCGCTGCTGCCCGTGGTGGCGCATAGCGATGAAGAGCGCAGGGTGATGCTCAACCTGGTCGGCCCGGTCTGGGAAGGCAACCAGGTCTGGCTGATCACCGGCGGCGGCGCGATCTTCGCGGCCTGGCCGCTGCTGTACGCGGCTTCGTTCTCCGGCCTCTACCTGGCGATGCTGCTCCTGCTGGTGGCGCTGATCCTGCGCCCGGTTGGCTTCAAGTACCGCAGCAAGCTGCCCGATCCCCGCTGGCGCAGCACCTGGGACTGGCTGCTGTGCGGCTCCGGCGTGGTCGCCAGCCTGGTGTTCGGGGTGGCGATGGGCAACCTGCTGCTCGGCCTGCCGTTCGGCGTCGAACCGAAAACCCTGCGCCCGGTGTACGAGGGCAGCCTGTTCCAGCTGTTCATGCCGTTCGCCTTGCTGGCCGGTGTGCTGAGCGTGACCATGCTGACCGCGCACGGCGCCGCCTTGCTGGCTTGGCGCACCGACGGCAAGGTCGCGGCGCGCGCGCGCCAGGTCGGTGGCTGGCTGGCCCTGGCGACCGGCGTGCTGTTCGCGCTGGGCGGGGTGTGGGTCGCGTTCGGGCTGGACGGGCACGTGCTGACTGGCGCCGTCGATCCCGCCGCGGCGAGCAACCCAGCGCTGAAGGCGGTCGATCTGGTCGACGGCGCGTGGATGCGCAACTTTGCGCAATGGCCATGGATGTGGGCAGCGCCGGTGCTGGGTGTGGCCGCGTCGCTGTTGGCGGCACCGTTGCTTTGGCGTGGCGCGAAAGTGCTGGCGTTCCTCGCCACCTCGACCGCGATCACGGGGATCATCCTCACCGTGGGCTTCGCGCTGTTCCCCTTCCTGATGCCTTCGTCGCTGCAGCCGGGCATGGGGCTGACGGTCTGGGACGCGTCGTCCAGCCACTTCACGCTGTGGGTGATGCTGCTAGCGACGGTGGCGTTCCTGCCGATCGTGCTGTCCTACACGGGTTACGTGTACCGGGTGATGCGCGGCACGGTCACGTCGGAGTCGGTTTCGGAAAATCCCAATGCGTACTGATGGCGGCGCGCATCGGCAACAGATCGGGAGATAGCGGCATGTGGTACTTCTCGTGGATCCTGGGGCTGGGCCTGGCCTGTGCCTTCGCCATCCTCAACGCAATGTGGTTTGAACTGCGCGAGCACGACCGCATTGATAAAACATGACGCTTGCGGCCAGCGGGGAGGCCGTCGCCGACGAGCGATTGCCCCCCAAGCAAGCGGCATGGATGCGGACGCTGGCCGACCAGGCGCGGCGTCCGCTCGCATTCGCGGTAGCGCTGCCGCTGCTGTCGGGCCTGCTGTTGCTGCCGCAGGCTTGGGCGCTGGCCTGGGCGTTGCAGATGATCGTGGTGGATCGGCTGCCGCTGTCCGCCGCGTTGCCGTCGATCGGGCTGGCCGGCACGCTGCTGCTGGTGCGGGCGGCGCTGGTCTGGGTGGCCGAGCATGCCGGCCAGCATGCGGCCGAATCGGTGAAGCGCTCGGTGCGTATCGCGCTGTTCCGGCACCTGCTGTCGGCCGGCGTGCTGTGGAGCCGGGCGCGCGCCTCGGGCGAACTGGCCGACGCGCTGAGCGCGCGCGTCGAGACGCTGGACGGCTACTTCGCGCGTTACCTGCCGGCAATGGCGTCGGCGGCGGTGCTGCCGCTGGTGTTCTGCATCGTGCTGCTCGGGTTCGACTTGATCGCCGCGCTGGTGCTGGCGTTGACGGTGCCCGCCATCCCGCTGTTCATGGCGCTGGTGGGGTGGGGCGCGGAGGCGGCCGGCCGCCGCCACGCCACCGCGCTGGCGCGGCTGTCGGGCCTGTTCGCCGACCGTGTGCGCGGCCTGACCACGCTGAAGCTCCACGGGCGTTCGCAGGCGGAGGCCGAACGCGTGGCGCGCGCCAGCGATGAAGTGCGCGAGCGCACGATGTCGGTGCTGAAGATCGCGTTCCTGTCCTCGGCGGTGCTGGAGTTCTTCGCCGCGCTGGGCGTGGCCGGGCTGGCGGTGTACTTCGGGCTGACCTTCCTGGGCATGCTGGAATTGCGTGCCAGCGTGCTGACCCTGGAAGCGGCGCTGTTCTGCCTGCTGATGGCGCCGGAAGTCTACCTGCCGATGCGGCAACTGGCCGCGCACTACCACGACCGCGCGAACGCGCGCGCGGCGGTCGCGGAGATCGCGGGACTGTTCGACGGCCTGCCGGAGATCACGGATGCACCCGTGGAAGAGGCGGCGCCTGCTTCCGCGCCGGCGTCGACGGCGTTTTCCGTCGGCGCGTTGCGGATGCCGGTGCCCGGACGCGGCGCGATCGGCCTGCCGACTCATGCGGACATCGCGCCGGGCGAGTGGATCGCGCTGACCGGCGCCAGCGGCAGCGGCAAATCCACGCTGCTGGAGACGCTGGCCGGCCTGCGTGCCTACGAGGGCGAGTTGCGTTTCGGCGGCCAGCCGCTGCGGGAGTGGCCCGCCGCAGCGCTGCGCCGGCACGTGCTGCTGATCCCGCAGCGGCCGTGGCTGGCGCCTGGCAGCATCGCCGACAACCTGCGCCTGGCGCGCGCCGGCGCGGACGATGCGGCGCTGGCGCGGTCGATCGCTGCCGCCGGGCTCGCGCCGATGATCGCCGGCCTGCCGCGCGGGCTGGACACGCCGCTGGCCGAGCGCGGGCAGGGCGTCTCCGGCGGGCAAGCGCAGCGCATCGCGCTGGCGCGGATGTTCCTGTCCGATGCGCCGGTGCTGCTGCTCGACGAGCCGACCGCGCATCTCGACGACGCCAGCCGCGACCTCGTGCTCGCCGAAATCGCCGCGTTCGCCCGCGGACGCACGCTGGTCGTGGCGACGCACGATCCCGTCGTGGCCGCGATCGCCGGCCGGCGGTGGACGATCGATGCCGGCGGACAGGTGCATCCATGAGGCGGCTGCTGGCCTGGATGTGGCCGATGTTCCGGCAGCGCTGGCGCACGCTGCTGCCCGCCTGCGCGCTGGCGCTGGTGACGGCGGCTGCGGCGGTGGGATTGCTGGGCGTCTCGGGATGGTTCCTGACCGCGACCGCGTTGGTGTCCGGCGCGCTGGCGACGTTCAACCTGTTCGTGCCCTCGGCGATGGTGCGCGGGCTGGCGTTCGTCCGCATCCTCTCGCGCTACGGCGAGCGCGTCAGCGGGCATGCCGCGACGCTGCTTCTGTTGACCGACCTGCGCACGCGGGTGTTCGGGAACCTGCTCCGGCTCGATGCCGGGCAACTGGCGCGCTGGCGCGACGGCGACCTGGTCGCGCGCCTGACCAGCGACATCGACGCGCTGGACTCGACCTTCCTGCTCTCGCTGCTGCCGCTGCTGGTCGGCGGGATCGCCGGTGCGGTGGTGATTGCGGTGCTGGCGGTCTACGTGCCACCGGCCGCGGCGGCCGTCGGATTGCTGTGGCTGTGCGTCCTGCTGCTCGCGCCGGCCTGGCTGGCGCGCCGCGTGCGCCGCAGCGGGGCCGAACGCCAGGCGCACGCGGCGGACCTGCGGCAACACGTGCTGCAGGCCGTCGAAGGCCATGCCGATCTGCTCGCGCTGGGTGCGGCTGGACGCGCCGAAGCCGCGCTTGCCGACAGCAGCGACCGCCTGCGCGCGGCGGCGCTGTCCGAATCGCGGGCATTCGCCTCGGGCCAGGCGCTGGCGCTGGCCTGTGCGGGACTGGCGATGCTGGCGGTTGCGACGGCGGGCGCCGCGGCGCTGCGCGAGGGACGGGTCGGGGGTGCGGTGCTGGTCGGCTGCGTGCTCGCGGTGGCCGGATTGTTCGAGGTGGTGGCGCCGGTGCTGCGGGGCGCGGTACGGCTCGGTGCGGCTTCCGCTGCCGCAGAGCGCGTGCGCGAGATCGAGCGGGCCGGCCCGGAGATCCTCGATCCGCCGCGGCCGAAGGCGCTGCCCATGCGTGGCGCGGTGGAGTTCAGGCAGGTGTACTTCCGCCACCACCCGTCGCTGCCGCTGCTGGAGGGCGTGGATCTGCGGATCGCGCCGGGCGAGCGGGTGGTGGTGACCGGGGCCAGCGGCAGCGGCAAGTCGACCCTGCTGGCCTTGCTGCTGCGGCTGCGCGATCCGCAGGCTGGTGGCATCTGCTGGGAAGGCGTGGATCTGCGCGAGGCGTCGCTGCCGGAACTGCACCGCCGCGTGGCGCTGCTGCCGCAGGACGCGCCGGTCTTCCTGGGAACCGTGCGCGACAACCTGCGCATCGGCGACCCCGATGCGGACGATGCCGGGCTGTGGGAGGCGCTTCGCCAGGCCGGACTGGACGAGGAAATCCGCGCCTTGCCCGGTGGGCTCGACCAGTGGCTGGGCGAGGGCGGGCGCACGCTGTCGGCCGGGCAGGCGCGGCGCCTGTGCCTGGCGCGGGTGCTGCTGACCGCCGCGCCACTGGTCGCGCTCGACGAGCCGACCGAAGGGCTCGACCCCGATGCCGAACAGGCCTTCTTCCGCGACCTGCCGCGCATCCTGCACGGCCGCAGCCTGCTGCTGGTCACCCATGCGGCGGTGCCAACCGGCGTGGCCGACGCGACTTGGGAACTCGTGGACGGAAGACTGAAGAAGCCGATCTAATACATGCCTTGAGTGTGGCTTGGGTTATTCGAGGTTCCCTAGGGTGGAGGAGCGCCGCGTAAGTCACCTGTAAGTGACACGCCTGCATATTGGGCCCTCCCCCCCTCTCGTGGATGCTTGATGATGCACCGGTTCGCAATCGCGCTTTTAACCCTCCTCCCGGCATCCGTATTCGCCCAGACCAGTACGATCGAACAATCCGGCGCTGTCGAACAGCGGGCCGATGACCGTTGGACCCTCGGTGTTGCGGTGTCCTCAGAGGACAGCCCATATGCCGGGGAGGGGATGAGGACGCGTCCATTCCCGTTCGTGACCTACCAGGGCGGGCGCATCTACTGGGTCGGCGCCACCCTCGGCGTCAAGCTGTGGGAGACCGAGCGGTTCCGGCTCGACGCCAATTTCTCGGGGCGCTTCGACGGCTTCGACAGCGGGGATCTGGGCCGAGCCGAACTCGCGGCGAACGGGGTGGACATCGATCGTCTCGAGGATCGCGACCACGGCGCCGATGCCGGCCTCGCGGCCCGTTGGGAGTTGGGCGGCAACGAGATCATCGTGCGTGCGCTGGCCGACATCACCGGCACCAGCGAGGGCTACGAGGTGTCCGCTGATTTTGCCCGTCGGTTCCGCGTGGGCAAGGTCACCCTGGTGCCCGGCATCGGCGTGCAATGGCTCTCGGACGATCTGGCCGACTACTATTACGGCGTCCGGTCGACGGAGACGTTCTCGGGGATGGCCTACCAGCCGGATGCGGCACTCATTCCCCGCGTGAGCCTCGGGTTCGCCGTCCCCCTGGGGCAGAGCAAGTGGCGGGTGCAAGGCCTGGTGCAGTATCGGTTCCTGCCGGAGGAGCTGACCGACAGCCCGCTGCTGGAACCCGATGCCGACGGGGTGGCCCATGTGGTGATCGGCGTGGTACGCAGTTTCTGATCGTCGGCCGGACTTCGAATGAACCGCATCGCCCTCGTCGAGGATCATGAGCGCATGGCGAGCCTGATCGTCCGTGGGCTGCTGTCCGCCGGCATCGCGACCGATGTGTTCCATACGCTCGAATCGGCGTGGCGACCCCTGAACGAGCGTGACTACGGCGCGGTGATCGTGGATCGGGGCTTGCCCGAAGGAGATGGGCTCGAACTCGTCAGGCGGCTCAGATCCGCGGGCAGGCTGACGCCGTGCCTGATGCTGACCGCCCGGGACGCGCTGAGGGATCGGGTGGACGGCCTGGAGGCGGGCGCCGACGACTACCTGCCCAAGCCGTTCGCCATGGAGGAACTGCTGGCCCGGGTTCGGGCCCTGCTGCGCAGGACGCCTTCGCTCCAGCCCAACGAACTCGTGCACAGGGGCCTTCGCGTCGTTCCCGAGGCCGGGTGCATGGGCTTCGGAGACGAGGTCGTGACGCTGTCGCCCGCCGAACTCCAGATCATGGTCTGCTTGCTGCGGGCGAACGGGCAAACGGTCACGCGCCGCAGCCTCGAGCAGGCGGCATGGGGCCTCACCGACGCCGTCACCCCGAATGCGCTCGACGTCGCGATGCATCGCTTGCGCAAGAAGCTGGCGGCCATCGGCTGCGATCTGGCGCTCCTGAACATCCGGGGGCATGGATTCGCGCTGGGGGACCGCGATGTGGCCGCCTAGCCTCGCCGGGCGGCTGCTGCTCTCCGCACTGATCGGGATGCTTGCGGCAGGCGTGGCCGCCGCGGCCATCTTCGTGTCGTTCGCTTGCCTGCGGGACACGAACTACCTGATCGACGCGACCCTCGAAGACGAGTTGGACAGCCTCGAAGAGGGTGTCCAGGTGGACGGGAACGGCCGGCTGGCCTTCAGGCCGCAATGGTCGTCCGACAGCTATGACGCGCTGAGGAAGGACACCGCGTTCCGCATCATCGATGCGGACGGAACCACCTTGTTCAGCAGTCTTGACGGGCCGGCCCTTCAGGCGTTGGAGCGGATGCCTGTCGGCGCCCGCACGCTGGATGTCGACGACGCGGGGCTTCCGGTTCGATTGCAGGTGCGCGAAAGGCAAGTCGTCCGCTCCGGCGCCAGGTACGGATTGCAGGTGGCACGAAGCGATCGCATGGTGGAGCGATTGGCCGGCTACGCCCGCCAGCTCTACCTGAGCGCAACCGCGGTTGCCGTCCTGGTCGCGCTTTCGATTTTTGCGGTTGTCGTCTGCATCACCGTCCGCCGTGCAGTGGTGCCGTTGCGGCAGGCATCCGCGATTGCGTCGAGGATCGGCCCTCGTGCGCTCTCGGCACGCCTGCATGTCGATGGCATTCCGTCCGAGATGGCGCCCCTGATCGATGCGTTGAACTCGGCCCTGGAGCGGCTGGAGCAGGGATTCAACGTGCAGCAGGACTTTCTTGCGATGGCGGCGCACGAGCTCAAGACGCCGTTGACGCTGTTGCGAGCCGAGGTCGAGTTGGGCGGCGAGATGAACAAGGAGGCGATGCTCCGCGAGACGCAGCTCATGGCGCGGCAGGTCAACCAACTCCTGCATCTGGCGGAGGTCAGCGAAGGACGCAACTACCGGTTCTCGAAACGTTCCCTGTGGGCGATGTCGGCGGATGCGGTCGACTACCTGAACCGGTTGGCCGACCGCGTCGGCGTGTCGCTGCACGTGGAGCACCTCGGACCCGACAGGTTGGTCGATGCGGACGAGGGGGCGGTCTTCGTCCTGCTCAAGAACCTGCTCGAGAACGCCATCAGCCACTCACCGCGGGGAGGGGTCGTGACGCTCGAGGTGACGCCCGGCGGGTTCGCGGTCGTCGACCAGGGCGCTGGGGTGGATCCGGGGGATCGCGAACACGTGTTCAAGCGTTTCTGGCGCGCGTCGAGCGCCACCGATGGCGCCGGGCTTGGACTCGCCATCGTCCGTGAAATCTGTCTTGCGCACCGGTGGGCGGTGTGGGTGGAGGACGCCCAGGGCGGAGGCGCCCGATTCGTGGTGGCGATTCCCGACACGGCACCGCAGGACGCGTGATGACCGGGCACGCGATTGAAAGATGCATCTTGACCATGGCTGCGCGCATCGCCGCCGGGGAGGCCGAGGCGCGGCAGTGGTATCGCTCCGAACCCATTGCCGGGCTGGGCGGCAGGACCGCGCTGGAGCTGGTTCGAAGCGGGCGTGGTCCCGCGGTGCTGGATTTTCTTCTTGGTGTGCTTCGGGACGAGATGCAGGCTGCATCGGGGACGAGCGGCGGGCACGAATGGCGAGACTGAGCCGCTGATGGAGGGATTCTCCGGGCAGTCCGGCTCCGGCGGCGACGCTGCTGGCGGCGGTGCTTGTCTGGGCGTCCGTGCCGTGGAGATCCGGTTGATTCGGGGGCCTGTGCGGAGGTCCTACAACTTGCCAACTTGCGAATCGTGTAACCGTCCGAATGGCGGCGATGTCGCCTTCACAGGTTCGCCAGACCAGTTTCCCTGAATGGGAGCGCGACCAGACGCCTCCAGGCAATCCGCTTCGTCCTCCGATCACAGGCTGACGCCGTTGCCGGCCTGCGCCTGCGTTCCAGAGAATTCCCATGTGGTTGCGATTGGCCGCATTGGCTGTCTTCACGATCGCGCCGTGCATACAAGCACGGGCGCCATCTCCTGCTGCGCCAAACCAGAGACTTGCGCTCGACGACGCCTTTGCGCGTCACCCGGGCCCATCCCGATCTTCGCCTGTTCGGTGTGCGTGCCGAGGGATTGCTTGCTGAGCGCGATACGGCGGCGTTCGGCCCCCCCCCCCACTGCGTGCCGGTCTCGATGTCGAGAACGCGTTCGGCAGCGGCGCCGCGCGAGGTTTCGACGAGGCCGAGATCACCCTGCGTCTTGGAGCGCGGTGGCAAGTTCGATGCCCGTCGTACGCTGGCGCTGAACGTCGGCGCGGGTACGGAGGTGCAGTGGCCGCTGGTCACGGTGGTGATCGGCGGCATCGTGTCCTCGACGCTGTTGACCCTGGTGGTGTTACCGGCTCTTGTACCGCTGGTGGCACTGCGAAGCCGACGGCGCTGTGGCGAAGGAGAGCACGCACTGATGAACGATACGCTGCGCATCGACCTGCAGACGCGGACTGCGGGATTGGTGCAATGGCCGTCCTGGGATCACGCCTTTCAAAACTTCATCGCTGCCGGTGCATCTGGCTCGATGCGCACCAGACCGCGGCGCGATCCAACAGCGGCAGATCACGGCCCTCAATCCCTCCCTGCGGTCCACGGCTTGACGTTCTCGGCGGCCCACTCGCTCAGGAACGCACCCAGCGCGCGGTAGCTGTCGGCACGCGCGGCATTGCGGCGCCAGCACAGGCCGATGCTGCGGGCGTTGGCATCGTCGCCCAAGGGGCGGACGACGACATCACTGCCGTCGATGATGCCGCCGTTGATCGCCAGATCGGGCAGGAAGGTCGAGCCCATGCCTTCGGCGACCATGGCCACCAGCGTGTGCAGGCTGGTGGACGAGAAGCTGGCGTGCTCGGTTTCGGCGGCGCGCTGCAAAGCCGGCAGCGCATGGCTGTGCAAGCAGTGGTCGTGCTCTAGCAGCAGCAGGCGGTCGCCGTCGGCGACGTCGCCCGGGTCGAACGCCCGCAGACCGGGCGCCAGCGCTGGCGAGCCGCACGCGGAGACGTAGCGGTAGGCGTCGTCAAAGAGCATGAAGCTCTCCATGCCGGGGGTATCGTAGGGGAAGGCCATCAGCACCAAGTCCAGCCTGCCGTCCGCCAGCTGGTCGAGCAGGTGCCGGGTCTTGTCCTCGCGCAGCACCAGCCGCAAGCGCGGGAAACGTTGCCCGAGTGCGCGGATCACGCGTGGCAACAGATACGGTGCGATGGTCGGCAGCACGCCCATTTGGACGATGCCGGACATCGGCTGCGCCGCGTCGCGTCCCAGCGCCACCAGGTCTTCGGCATCGCGCAGCAAGCGTCGCGCGCGAGCGGCCAGATGGTGGCCGATGGGCGTAATGCGCACCGAGCGCTTGTTGCGTTCGGCCACCGCCACGCCCAGTGCGAGTTCCAGTTCGCGGATGCCGGCGCTGAGCGTGGACTGGCTGACGAAGCAGGCCGCGGCGGCGCGGCTGAAGCTTTGGTGGTCGTGGAGGGCGACCAGATAGCGCAGGTGGCGCAGGTTCGGCAGGTAGGACACGGTCAGTTCCTGGATGGAGGGTGGCCGGAACAATTTATCGTATCAAGCGATCACTGAGTTCAATTTAATTCGTTTCCATCTGTTTCACGATGCTTCTAGAGTGCTTGCCATACGCAAGGTCGACACTCGACAGGAGATCAGCCGATGGCTACCCCGAACCTCCCCACACCTTCCGATGCCCGCCCCGAGGTCACGGGCTTCTTCGACGGGCAGACCAACACGATAAGCTACGTGGTTCGGGACCCGGCCAGCTGTGCATGCGCCATCGTCGACTCGGTAATGGACATCGACTATGCCGCTGGCCGGATCGCCTTCGAGCATGCCGACCGCATCATCGAACACGTCCGCCGGCACGGTCTGGAAGTGGAGTGGCTGATCGAAACCCATGTCCACGCCGACCACCTGTCGGCCGCGCCGTACCTGCAGCAGGAACTCGGTGGCCGCATCGGCATCGGCGAGCGCATAGTCCAAGTGCAGGACACCTTCGGCAAGGTGTTCAACGAAGGCACCGAGTTCCAGCGCGACGGCAGCCAGTTCGACTGGCTGTTTGCCGATGGCGACCGTTACCGCATCGGCACGATGGAGGCGTTCGCCATGCACACGCCGGGCCATACACCGGCCTGCATGACCCATGTGGTCGGCAATGCGGCCTTCGTGGGCGACACGCTGTTCATGCCTGACGGCGGGACCGCGCGCGCCGATTTCCCGGGCGGCGATGCGCGTACGCTCTACCGTTCGACCCGCCGGATCCTCGCGCTTCCCGAGGACACGCGGCTGTTCATGTGCCACGACTACGGCCCTGGCGGGCGGGACATCCGCTGGGAAACCACCGTGGCCGAACAGCGTGCACAGAACATCCACGTCCACGATGGCGCCGGCGAGGACGACTTCGTGCGGATGCGCAGCGAGCGCGACGCCACGCTGTCGATGCCGCGCCTGATCCTGCCCTCGCTGCAGGTGAACATGCGCGCTGGCCACCTGCCGCCCGCCGACGACAGCGGCCGGCGGTTCCTGAAGCTGCCGATCGACGCGCTCTGAACCCGTTTCCCCCGCCGGTGGGGCTCCCCCCTATCCCCTGGTCTCACCGGCACCTTCCCACCCCCGCAACACAGGAGCATTTGCCATGAGCTGCACCGATTCCGATCCGAAAATCGTCGCCGCCGCGACCGTCGTCCCGGCTTCTGCCGCCCCCATCGCCGCTGCCTTGGCCGGCCCCGCCCCGGTCGCGATGCCGCGGATCAACGAGCCTGCACCGGCATTCAATACCCAGACCACGCACGGCCCGCGTTCGCTCGCCGACTACAAGGGCAAGTGGCTGGTGCTGTTCTCGCATCCGGCCGACTTCACCCCGGTCTGCACCACCGAGTTCACCGCCTTCGCCCGCGCCGCCGGCGAGTTCGGTGCGCTGAACACAGAACTGCTGGGGCTGTCGATCGACTCGGTGTTCTCGCACCTGGCCTGGGTGCAGAACATCAAGGAGAAGTTCGGCGTCGAGATCCCGTTCCCGATCATCGAGGATTTGTCGATGAACGTGGCCCGCGCCTACGGCATGATCCATCCCGGCGCTGCCGACACCTCGGCGGTGCGCGCGACCTTCATCATCGACGACAAGGGCATCCTGCGCGCGATGGTGTACTACCCGATGACCAACGGTCGTTCGGTAGCCGAGATCCTGCGCCTGGTGAAGGGGCTGCAATACAGCCTGGCCAACGGGGTCGCCACGCCGGAAGGCTGGCAGCCGGGCGAGAAGGTGCTGCTGGGCGCGCCCAAGACCGTCGCCGAGCTGGAAGCCCGCAGCGGCCAGGACCTGGAAACGACCGACTGGTACTTCTCGATGAAGCCGGCGGCCTGATACTCCCGTTCCGCGACGGTGCCGGCGCTGACGCCGGTGCCGTCGATCCTTTTTTCGCAGTCCGATTCGCAACCCGGAAAAAAACGAAGATCGCCGCCATGCCCGTCATCAACGCCCTCTCGGACAGCTACCACGTCTGCCCGCAACTCCATCCGGACGATGTCGCCGACGTCGCAGCCTGCGGCTACGTCGCGCTGGTCTGCATGCGGCCCGACGGCGAATCTCCGGGGCAGCCAGCCTGGGCCGAGGTGGCCGAACAGGCCCGGCGGCACGGGCTGGCGTTCCATTTCATCCCGGCACTTTCCGGTGCGGTCACGCTGGAACAGGCGGCGCAGTTGCGCGAGCTGCTCGCCGATGCTGGCGGCCCCGTGCTGTCGTATTGTGCGTCGGGCAACCGCTGCGCCCTAGCCTGGCGCATGGCCATGCAATCGCAGGTCTGAAGCGATGGATGCATGGCAGACCGTGGCGTCGCTGCTCTCCGGTGGGCTGGTCGGCTTCGTGCTGGGCCTGATCGGCGGCGGCGGTTCGATCCTGGCCACGCCACTGCTGCTCTATGTGGTCGGCGTTGCGCCGCCGCACGTGGCGATCGGCACCGGCGCGCTTGCGGTCTCGGCCAACGCCTACGCCAATTTCATCACCCATGCGCGGCGGCGCAACGTCTGCTGGCGCTGCGCGATCGTGTTCGCGCTGGTGGGCACGCTCGGCGCGCTGGCCGGCTCCAGTCTCGGCAAGGCGATCGATGGCCAGCAACTGTTGTTCCTGTTCGGGCTGGTGATGGTGGTCGTCGGTGCCGCGATGCTGCGACCGCGGCGCGAGCGTGCGCCGGAGCACGAGGTCACCACCTTGCGCAATTGCCTGCGCGCTGGGGCGCTCGCATTGCTCGCTGGCGCGGCCTCCGGCTTCTTCGGCATCGGCGGCGGTTTCCTGATCGTGCCGGCGCTGATCCTGGCCACCGGCATGTCGATGGGCAATGCGGTCGGTTCGTCGCTGCTGGCCGTCGGCACCTTCGGCCTGGCCACGGCGATCAACTACGCCGCGTCGGGACTGGTCGACTGGGGCATCGCGGGCCTGTTCATCCTCGGGGGCGTGTTCGGCGGCGTACTCGGAACGCGGTTGTCGCTGCGCTGGGGGCAGCGTCGCGCACTGCTGACGCGGATCTTCGCCGGGTTCGTATTCGCAGTCGCCGGCTACATCCTCTACCGCAGCGGGACCGCGCTGTCGGGTTGAAACTGCGGACCGGTCTGCGCGCCGAAGCGCTTGCGCAGGGTGTCGGCGAGGCTGGCGCGGGTCAGTTCGCCCATATGGCTGTCGACGAGGCGACCGTTCGCATCGAAGAACAGTGTGGTTGGCAGGCCGCGGGTATTGGTGGCGGGCATCGCCTGAGAATGCGGGTCGAGCAGGATGTGTTCGTGCAACGTCAGTCCCTGGCCGTCAAGGAACTCGCGGATGGTGGCCGCGTCCTCGCCCTGATTGAGCAGCACGAAGTCGATGCCTGGGTAGCGTTGCGCCGCATCCTCGAACACCGGCATTTCGCGACGGCACGGCGGGCACCACGTCGCCCAGAGGTTGAGCACGATGGGCTTGCCGGCGCTGGCGTCGAGCGTCGCGGAGGCGCCGTCGAGCGTGCATGCGGCAATATTGGGCAGCGGTGGCGCGGAGCGTTGCAACAGGGCCAGCGTGCCGTTGAGTGCGAACCACACCAGCAGGCCGGCGGCGATGCCGGCAAACAATGGCTTGCGCAACCGCCGCTGCCTTGCGCTCCGCCACCACGCGAAGGCGAGAGCGGTAGGCAGGCCGATCCACCACAGGAAACCGCCGTCGCCGATGGCGACGATGGACCACGGCGCCGCCGTGTATTCCGGCCACCAGCGCACCACGTAGCCAAGGCGCGCCGCCAGCAGGCCGACGAGGAATGCATCGGTGAACAGGGCGTCGGCCAGCTTCGGTGTGGATGCGTCGGTGTGGCTGTCGCCCCAGCGCCGCGCCAACAGACGCACCAGCCACCAAGCCAATAGCGCAGCTGCGGCCACTAGCACCGCGCGCATCGGGAACGGGCCCAGGGAGTTCAACGATAGGCCTTGAGGTAGCGGTCCTCGAACTTGCGCTTGAGCCAGTGGAACATGCGCGAATGCGGCGAGGTGAAAGTCCGCGATTGGCTGCGGTAGATCAGCAGGCCGCTGTCGAGCGTATCGACGATGCAGGTCAGTTCGGTCTTGAAGCCGTGATTTGCGGGTTTGCCGAGCAACTCGGCGGCGATGTTCCTCGCCACCGCTTCGGCCTGCAGGTCGGCCTGGTGCGCCTGCTTGGCCATCCAGTCGGGGCCGGGATAGCTACCGATGTCGCCGGCCACGTACACGTGTTCCAGGCCGCGTGCGCGGCAGTGTTCGTCGGCCGCGACGAAGCCGCCATCCGAGCGCGGCAGTTCACTGTCGTCCAGCCACGCGGGGCCGGTGAGGCCGGGCATGAACAGGATCAGGTCGGCGGCGAATTCGCCGCCTTCGGTCACCACCTTGTCGGCTTCGAAGCGCACGGGCTTGTGGCCCAGATGCGTCTCGATGCCGAGCGTGCGCATCCGTTCCAGCATCTTCTTTACCGCGGACGGACCAAGGCGCTGCCCCGGCTCCCTCGACGGATTGAAGAACACCAGCTTGAACCTGTCGCGCCGGCCCTGGCGGCGCAGCAGGGTATCGATGCCGAACAGGAACTCGAACATCGGACCGCCGCGCACTGCGCCGGGCTCGTTCGGATTGGATGCGAAACCGATGGCGATGGTGCCGCCATCCATCGTCGCCAGGCGATCGCGAATGGCCTCGGCCGAAGCGATGCCTTCACAGGGGGTGAGCGCGTGCTCGATGCCCGGCAGCTTGCGCAGGTAGCGACCTCCGGTAGCGGCGATCAGCACGTCGTTGGCGAGTTCGCCGTTGTCGGTGACCACGCGGCGCCCGCCGTCGAGGACCTGCCGCACGCTGCCCTGGTGCCAGCGCACTCGCATGCGCTCGAAGAATCCGGCCAGCGGGATGCGCAGGTCGTCCCCGGTCTTCTCGCCCGACGGCAGCCAGATCAGGCTGGGCAGGTAGACCAGTTCGTTTCGCGGCGACACCACGGTGATGTCGGCGTCGACGCGCTGTTCGCGCAGTTGGCGGATGGCGGTGAGCGCAGCGAAGCCGCTGCCGAGAATGACGATGCGCTTCATGGCTGCCTCCAACGGTTGTTGTGCGGGTGGCGCGGGCTTTCGGCGCAGCACCATGCCGATGGTGATCCCCGCGAACGCGATCGCTGCCAGGGCACCCACACCCTTGAAGAGGAAAGCGCGCCGCGCTTCCCGATGATTGATGTCCATCTTACGCATATACATTAGCATAGTCTAATTTATAATGTTGTAAGAGTACATAAACAGAACAAGCCTGATGATCCACATGAAGAGGAACCTCCTCAAATCGCCAACACGACCGGATGGAGATCGTGGTTCTCCTGCGCGATCAGGCGGCGAAGCTGGCACTGCGCGAGAAGGCGTTCGCGGTTCGCCTGGGACGGCCGCATGCAGACGCGGCGCTGATCGCCACCCTCATCAATGCAGGCGTGCGTATCGAGGTGTGTGCACAGTCGTTGCATCGCCAAGACTACCCGCGTGATGACGTCGATCCGCGCATCCCGATACAGTTGTCCGCCCTGCTGCGGCGCGAGTAGTTGCTGGCGGACGGATTCATACTTAGTGCGCTAGATGTGCGCCGCAGGTGGGCGGACGTGCCGTGTCGGGCAATCCGCGACATGGCGGCAGCGGTCACGCGCCAAGCGCGAGCGACAGGTAGGGGTTGTTCGCAGGCGGATCGATGAATAGACGACGAGGGTCCTCCAGCAGGTAGCCGTGCAGCCGTCGAGACTTGCGAGGCCCGGTCACGTTGCAGGTCCAGATGTTCAGGCCGCTGCGCTGCTTGCGATGGAGCTGCAGCTTCTCGAAGCGCTTTTGCACCCACTGCCAGCCGGATACGTCGTCCTGCTTGGCGAGGAAGGCGACACGCGGGTGCTCCTGCGCGTAGCGCTGAAACACGCCGGGGCTGATGAGGTACGCGGTGTCGGCGACGGTATGCACGAGCGCTTTGGCATCGTTGATGATCAGCTTGTGCGACTGGATGCCTTGCCTGAGCCAATCCATGAAGTGTTCGCCCGAAGGCGTCGCCGGAGTCGTATCGGCCCACGCCTCGGCAGGGGCTACAGGCGTCTCCACCGGATACAGTGGCGCGACCCCGGGAGGCGGCGGTTCGACCGGCGCGGTGGCGTTCGTGCCGAGCAGTTCCAACAGAGCATCGACGCCATCGATCGGCGCCGCCACCGCTTGAGAGGCCTCGGTCAACGCGGTGTCGGTGGCCGGCGGGGGTGAAGCAGGTGCCTCGGGCTCGGCCACGGCGCCGTCCTTGGGCGTCACCGTGACGGTGCCGGCGAACGGTGCAGGCCGGTCAGCCGACTCCCAGATCAGCGCCGGCGACAGGCGCAGGAAGGTGAAGCCGTGCGACCAGCCGCTGTTGCCCCTCACCGTGGCCTTCCAGATTGCCTTGCCGTCCGGTGTCGGGAGGATGAGTCCGTGGTCTTGCAGCACATCGAACACGACCGTGTTGCTCGTCGGGATACCGTCGATGCCCTGCGACAGCAGATGCGCGCGCAGCTTGTCGGAGACAGTCTTGCTCACCAGCCAAAGCGCGTCCTCGGTGAGCCAGCCATCGGAGGCCTCGGGCTGGTTCAGCTTCAGCGCCTCTTTGAGCAAGTAGCGCAACCCGTCGAGCAGCTTGCGTTGCAACGCATGCTTGGGAGCGGCCATGGCGCGGGCCGGATCGCCGCCCAGCTCCTGGGCGACCGATGCACGGTCGGCCTGCACGACCAGCTCGCCCAGCACCCCGGCGTGCTCGTATTGGCCGGCCAGGACGTAAAGCAGCGGCCCCCAGAGCGCCGGGTAGTCGCTGAGCCAGTCCAGGATGTGCCGGTCGAGCAGTTGGTGGTAGAGCAGACCCGTCGCGGCGCTGTGCAGCCGGTATTCGCGGTCGTCGCGGTAGCGGAAGCGGTACGGCTGATGCAGCGGGCCGTGCCACGGGTGCCAAACCGAGGCGTCGACCAGCTCGACGTGCAGATCGACGGCGATCTTGCCGATGTCGTGCAGCAGCGCGGCGTAGGCGACGGCGGCAGTCCAGGCTTCGGACTGCGCCGCCTGGTCTTCAGGGCTGGCGCCGATGGGCAGCAGATAGGACTGCCGCAACTTCAGGCTGTAGGCGACGATCTCCAACCCGTGATCCAGCATGCCGCCCGGGTAGGCGTGATGGTGGCTCTCCGAGGCGGGAAACTTCTGGACGAGTTCCGCATAGCGCTCCAGCGGCGCGCGGTACAGGGTGGCGAACTGCCTGCGCGAGAGCGACGTGCGCTGCCAGATGTGTTCCAGCAACTTTTGCCGGCGCGGTGTCGCCAGCAGCGATGCAGCCGACTCAGGTCGCAGCAGCCCTTTCGGGGGATCGGCGGCGGGTGCTGGCGACGGAGCGGTAACGACCGAGGCCCGTTTTCGCTGGAACAGGGAAAGCATCTGAGTGTCCTGATGGGGGGCGACCGGGAGGCCTTTTGCCTTTTCGAGGTAGGGCCTTTCCCCTTGCGCCCCATTCCCTTGCCCTTTCCGTTTGACCTTTGACCGTTTGGGTATAGGGCGGCGCGGGCCGCGACTCCAGCGTCAATGAGGAACCGGCTCGAAGGGATTGGACGGCGACCTGGTGCGGGGACTCGACCTATGCTGCGCCGATGCCTCCACCCACCCGGGATGGCGGCGATCTCTGCCAGGGATGGTCTCTGTCGGGCGACATAGTTGACATACGAGACATACGAGAATAGAGTGGTGCTGTCTCAATCCTGCCTGTAGGAGATGACCATGCCCAAGACTCTTGAATTCATCGCCGACCATCTGCCGCGCGTCACGGTGGAGGATGTGCGCCGTTTCGCGAATACCGTCGAAATCCGTGACGCCAGGGCTTTCGCGGCAGAACTGCAGGCGTTCGTCCACGAGCGTGTGGAGGCGGTGGAGCTTCCCGCCGTCCTGGAAGTGGAGACGGCGGCACAGACCGCTGCACGCAAGGCAGCTGCGCTGCGTGCCGGTACGCGCTGGGTGCCCGGCGAAACCGACATCCAGCGTGGCCGCGCCATGCTGCTCGAAGCCTTCGAGCGACCGCACAATCTGCCGCTGCCCGAGTTCGCCAGGCTGGCGGACAAGTCCCGCCAGCAGATCTACAAGGACATCGTTGCCGGTCGGCTCCTGGCATTGAACGTGGGCCCGCGCGGCCAGAAGCTGCCCGACTGGCAGCTCGACCCCGTGAAGCAGCAGTTGACTCAGACTGTGCTCCAGGAGGCCGAGGGCATCGACAACTGGACGATCTACCGCGCGCTGTCCGAACCGCTCGAAGGCCTGGGCGGCCGTTCGCCGGTGGATGCGGTAACGCCCGGTTCGATAGACGACGTGGCCAGGGCCGTGTTCAACGTGCTGGGCGTACACGTACATTGAGGCGAGGTTGACGTGAGCAAGGAGTTGCCGTCGTTCCTGATCGATGCGGGTGAACTGCTCCAGCATGTGAGCCGCACCGTCTATCGAGGTGAGCCGTTGTACTACGGCCGTGACGGCACCAATCGCTACGACGACCCGGCGCGGGTCTACGGCGTGCTCTACCTGGGTCGCGATCTTCCCACGGCGCTGATGGAGTCGGTGTTCCACAAGCACCAATGGCTCGCGGACACGAAGCGCTCGATCGCGCTGAAGGAAGTCCAGAGCAGGATGGTGCGCGCCGTGGGTGTCCTAGACGGTCTGCGCCTGGCCGATCTCACGGCACCGGGCGTGATGGCGGGCTACTTCGGCTTGAATCTGGAGCAGTTGGCCAGCCGGGACTACACGCATACGCAGCAGGTGTCCGCCCAGGTGCATGCGATGCTCGGAGACGACGGCCTGCCGCCGTTCGACGGGGTGCTCTATCCGTCGCGCAACAACTACCCCGACGCGAGCATCGCCCTGTTCGAGCGTGCAAAGGCGAAGGTCAGTGTCTTCGAGGACATCGACCTGGTTGACCATGTGGACTGGCCGGGCTTCGTTGCTGACTATCACATCGGCTTCGAATCCGATCCCGGCCCGGTGGAACCGGATGGTGAAGCGTCCTGAAACCGCTGGAGAACACATCGAAGTCACGCGTAGAACGGATGGGAGCAAGCTGGAGCAGGCAATCCTCATGTAGCAGGAGACGACCATGAACACGACGACCCGCATCAGCATCGCAGAACGCCTTGGTCGCGGTTTCGGCCGTGGATGGCGCGCCTATGCGCGCGGCGAACGGTTGGTGTCGGGCCGGCTCGTGTCCTCGGGCTTGCCGGCCGGCGTCGCGGTGGCGCTGCTGTGGGTGGTGAAGCTGGTCGTGCTGGGCGTGCTGCTGTACGCCGCGTTCTGGCTGGCGCTGCTTGTCGTCGCCGTCATGGCGGTGGCCTGGGCAGCGCAGCGAGGCGACTCGGCCCCGGCGGACGACTACTCGTTCACGACGCTCGACGAACTCCGGAACACGCCCGGCTACGACCCGAACCTCTACAACGATCACTCGCATGAACGGTACGAGGACGACTGAGCGGCTTCGCTTCTAGGGCTGAACGAGAAAACGGCAGGTCATCGATAGAAATGGTTGTTGAGGGGGGGCGATCGAAATGGCAAAGACCTGCATCGTCTGTGGGAACCCCGCTGGCTCCAAGGAGCACGTGTTCCCTGCGGCGCTCGGAGGCCGAAGGACGAACTCCGGCATCTACTGCACCACGCACGACAACAACTATTCCGGCCTGGTCGGGGAGATCGCTGGGCAGATCGACTTCCTCAACGCCTACCTCGGCGTTCGCCCCGACCATTCCGATCAGGTCAAGGTTGTCTATGCAGATGACCCACTAACGGGCGCGCCGATCGCCATTTCCGCCAACGAGATCAAGTTCACGGAGCCCAGGGTCATTTCAAGCACCCCCATCGGCGAAGGCACAGCGGTCGAGATGGCCTTCCCGGATCGGCAGTCGGCAAATCGATGGGTTGCCGACCTACAGGGCAAGGGCTACTCCGTCACGATGCAGTCGAAGCCGACAGAGGAACGCTACCTACTTGGATCAGTCCACCATCGGCGCGCGTTCGGAGGGGAATGCGGCTTGGGTGCAGTCGCATACGTCGCGCAAACTTTCTTTGCCCAGGAGTTTTCGGAGATCGCCAGATCCGGAGCGCTGTCCGAGTTCATCGCCTATACGCAGGCCATCGCCAGGGTGGCGCTCCTTGGCGGATGCAAGTCGACCGACAGCGAAAGCGAGGAGTTGTCAGCGGCGAAGTCGAATCTCGCGTCCGCTCTGCTGCCTTTCAATGGCTCTGCTCCGGTGTGGTGGGATTTCCGTCCAACCGTAGGAGAAACCCCCAATGCGTTCGAGTTCGGGCACCGCGTCATCGTCGGTGTCGACGCTTCGGATGGACAGATCTATGGCCGTATCTCGCTGTTCTCCGCTTTGAACTTCGCGATCCGCCTTGGAGCCGTCCGGATCGAAACCGAGACACGCGAGGTCACTATCGACATCGATCCCTTGGCGGAGCATCCTCCCAACGACATCAGGAAGTCCGCCGCGCAGCATTCTGCGGGCCACATCGATGCGCCGCATCCCTCCACCGACGGACTTGCCGAAGCGTTGCGCAACGGCGCGCAGAAGCAAGCGATTGAGGGTCTGCTGGAGCGCCTGACCGACTACCAGCTCATCCGGCTCGCGCGCACCATGGCAACTGCCTTGGCGCCGCTTCCGACGCTGTCGGCGCCCGAACGCCGCGCCTTGATCACACAGTCGATCGAAGAGCAATCGCAGCAGGTCTGGCGCGCGGTGACGTATGTGATCGATGGCTTCAAAGCTGAGATGATCGAGAAAGGAGCGGCGAGCATCGCCCCCATGCTCGACATGCTGATCGCGTACGACGCGCGCTCGGCAAGCGGGTTGACCCAGGAAGCCCAGGCGATGCTGTCATTGGCCAAGGTGGCGCTCGCAGATCAGATGGAGCAGGACTTTGCAGCGGGTGCGCTCGACGAGCAGCGGATTGCTGAGCTGATGGGGCGTGGCCCCGGACTACACATTGTCGGTTCCGCCGTGCTGAATCCTGTTCTACACGCTTTTCAACGCAACGCCTGATTCGTTTCCCAGCGGCTACCTCAGCCGTGGCGAGATTGCTCCCGCCCCCTTGCTGCCCGCCTGTGTAGCGCCCTTGGTGCCCTCCGACATGCCCTGCAGCGAATAGCCGGCACGGATGCCGACCCAGCTCAGGCCGGCCAGCCAGAAGCTCGGCAGCACCACGAACATCGTCGCCATGACGAAGTTCAGCAGCATGTCCCCGAAGGCGTTGTTCAACCCGATCAGCGGGTCGAAGTTGGTGTGCGGACGATTCCACCCGAATCCCCAACCATATAGGGCATCCAGGATCGTGCTGTCGATCCAGCGCGCCAGTTGGAACCAGAAATCGACGAAGAACATGGCGAACTGCACCACGCTCAGCGTGACCAGCGTCTTGAGGTCGTAGGTGCCGATCAGCAGCACCAGCGGAATGCAGATCACCAAGGCGAGCTTCAGCAGCGCCAGTACCATCGGCAGCGCTTGGCGCATCACGTCCATCGCGGGGAAGTACCCCAGCGCCCCTACGGCCATGCCCACGTCGCCCGCGGCCCGCGTGATGATGTTCGGCAAGGTCTTGTCGATCTGGCCGCCGTAGTCGGTATAGACCGAACCCCGGTTGAGCTTCTGCTGCCGCGGCGAGGCGATCGCGCGGATCACCGAATCGTCCACCTCGGCCCGGGTCAGGAACCCGGCCCAGCCCGCCAGCCGGTTCAGCAGGCTCGGATCCACCTGACCCAGCAGCCGTGCCCGCAGGCCGTTGCTGCCATCGGCCCACCATTGCCGGCAGGTCGGGTAGCCGCCGCCGCTGGCCACCTGCGCCAGCCCCGCGTCGCGGGTGCTGTCGTAGGGCCAGTCGTCGCGCGGCGTGCGGGAACGATAGTTGTCGTAGTAGCCCGCCGTGTCCGTGAAGAGGCGCGAGCCGATCCAGGTCACGTCGTGCATCTGCGCTTCATCGAGATCCGGGCGCTGCATGAACAGCTTGGCGCGGGCCGGCCCGTAGCAGTCGTGCGTGAAATCCGCCACCTCCTGGGCCAGTACCGGGTCGTCGATGCGCGTTGCGTCGATCTCCATCCGCATTTGCCGCAGGTCGGTGCCGCATGGGATTGCCGCCACCGATGCACCCGTGACGGCGCGCGAGACCGCGTGCATGAAGCCCCACCAGACCGGCACCTTCGCCGACTGGTTGTTGAGCGTGCTGAAGGACTGCGACCAGCCGGTGTCCGTGGGCTGCGGCACGCTGACCTGGCACTGCGCGGATCGTGAGGTGTCGTACCGGATGGTGTTGAGATCCACGTCGATGAACGGGATGCCTGCGAACATCACCACCACGATCGCCACGAACACCCGGTTCTCGATGCGCGCCGCCGAGAGCACACCCTTGTTGCCTTCGTCGGCGCCTTCCGCGCGAGCCTTCAGCCATTCCTGCAGGACGATCGCCACGAAGGGCAGCGCGAAGACCCCGCTGGACACCAGCACCGCCCAGATGCCGTTGTGGACGATCCAGGACACCAGCGTCAGGTAGTACTCCAGGTAATCGGTCGTGAAGAGCGTCATGGCCCAAATCTCCCCTCAGCCCTGCATCCACAGGCTGGCTTCCAACGCCACGATGGCGACGACGCCGGCGATCTCGCTGCGCACCAGGCGGCGCCGCGCCTGCGCATCGGCCTCGCGCGCCAGCAGTCGGCGTCGCATCCACACCCATCCGTAGGCCGTCGCCCCGTACAGGCAAAGCCGCCACACCAGGAAGTAGCCCGCCGAGGCCGCCAGCCACCGCTCCCAGCCGGCGACGCTGCCGATCAGGTAGATGCCGGCGACGTTGGCTGCCACGACAGCGGCGACGATCCCCACCGTCCATAGCAGCACCTTCGCCGCGCGCCGGCTGAACAGCCAGCGCGGGCGCAGCCAGCCCATGCGCATCGTGCTCATGGCGGGCCTCCCGGATTGCCCCTCTGCAACCGGTCGAGGCGATCGGGCACCGGGTCTCCTTCGTAGATGCCGCGCGATCCTGCCGCGCGCGTGCTGTGGCGCTGGATGATGGCCATCGGCGAGTTGTTGGCCAGCTCGCGGCGCAGTTCCAGCTCGGTCTTGAGGTTGCGGATCTCCTGGTCGAGCGTGTCGTTCTCGTGGTTCACGGCGTCGACCGCAAGCCGGTTCGCCGCGACATTGGGTTCCTTCTTGCCCGTCAGCAGGGTGCGCTGGAGCAGCAGCGCCTTCTCCAGCACCGAGGACAGCGCCACCTCGGACGCCAGGCGCCGCGCCAGCAGGTTCTGATCCGGCTCGTCGCGCAGCGCCTCGATGACCCCGCGGGTAATGGGCAGTGACGTACTGCCGGCCTCGCGCAGGTTCTCGAACGTCGTGTTGCGCGTCCCGGAGATCAGTTCCTGCAAAGCTTCCAGCTTCGCCTCGTACTCCTCCTGGATCAGCGGCGTCAGCCCGACGCCGGGCACCGTCTCGGTCTTGGTGCAGGCATCGCAGGTGCGCTGCTCCTGCTCACCGAGCACCCGCGTGGCCCATTCGACGGCCTGCTGCGGAGACGTCCAGGTTTGGCAGGACAGGCTCGCGCAACTGGCGGGCGAGATGGAGGATGTATCGGTCACGCCGCGGCCGTTGACCAGGTTGTAGCCCGCGCGGGTGACATCGCCGACCACCCGGATTGCAGGCTGGCCCGCGCCGCCGGCATTGCTGCCGCCCACCCAGGGCACGCCGTCATTGCCCCGGCGCGTCTCTGCCTGCTCGATCGCCGACACGGCATCCGTGCTCGCCACCGCGTCGCGCAGCGCCATGCCTTCCGCCATCTGGCTCCAGCCGAGCTGGCCGCCTGCCATGTCGGCCATCTTTTCGGCCATGGCGCGGCATGTCAGCTTGGAGCGGTCGAAATCCATCCTGGCCTGCAGCACGCCGTTGGTCAGCAGGTTGTAGAGGCCTGGATCGGCCCGCTGGATGATCAGCGCAGGCAGGGACGCCACCGCACTGGTGGCGCTCTGGATCACGTTGCTCATGATCTGCTGGAAACCTTGGGTGATGCCGTTGAGCTGGTTGCGCAGCGTGGTCTGGATGCTCATGTCGCCGCAGATCAGGTTGCTGTTCCAGCCCACGCCGACCCCGATGGAGTGCATGCCGGCCGCACGGCCCATCGACACGGCGGTACCGCCGCCGATCGAGTACATGACTTCATCGCCGAGGACGGGGCCGCTGATCTGGAAGCCGGTCTGCGCCCACGCCAAGCCGCAGCCTAGGGCGAGCGCGCCAGCCAGCACCGTCGGACGCAGCAGGCGGCATGCCCGGGTGGAGAGGTTCATCAGTTCAGGACGCTTCATCGCCATCCCCTCAATAGAAATCGACGCTGCCGAGGAACACCTGCCCGCGGCGTTCGCAGCACGAATAGGGCCGCCACAGCGCCCAGGCGTAATCGCCCTGCTGGGCCTGGGTCAGGAAGCCGCTGCGCGGGAAGACCGTGCAGGACGAGAACAGGACGGGCGTGAGTTCCTGCCACTTGCCGGTCGAGGCATCACCCTCCATCAGCGCACCGGCCGGCCAGTAGCCGGGGCGCGCGTTCGCCAGCAGCGGTCGATAGACGTGGATCTGGCCGCGGCGAGTGACGACATCGCCCGCGCGCTGGGCCACCACGGCACCGGCCTTGTGGTCGTCGACCTGGTGGAGGAAGCCGCCGCGTGGGTAGACGTTGCCCCAGAGGTTCAGCGAGGTACGCGCACCGACTTCGCGCAGGCCAGGAATCAGCGCTTCCGGATAGAACATCTCGGGCACGTTGTAGCGCCAGGCCAGCGTATCCAAGGTGCTGAGCAGATACGGCATGAACGCCGTGCCTGCGCCCTCGCAGAAGTAGCCCGAGGACGAGGCGAACTGGTTGAACGCCTCGACCCCGGGATGGCCGATGACGTCGGCATTCTTGAACTTGGCGAGATTGTTCTCATGCTCTTCGTTCGTAGTGCCGTCGCCACCAGCCTGCGCCGTTGGGTTGGGCATGCTAATCGCCCGCACTTCGATCCAGGGGTTCTGCCCTGTATTGCTGTAGCTGGAGACCACCGCATCGGGCACGTAGTGACGCACTTTGACGGACGTGCGCACCGTGCAGCCCGTCAAGGTGCAGTACAGCCAGTAGCAGATGCCCACCACCCGGTACTCCAGGCAGTCGGGCGAAGCCACCGAGCCGACGATCGTGGCGGTGTTGATGGCGTAGCTACCCGTGGCGCTGAACAACAGCAGCGAGGCCACGGCAACGCGCAGGCGGCGCAACCGGTCGAATGGACGGATCACGGCTGCGTCCTCCGGTGCTGCTCGATGCGCGCGACGGCGCGGGCCACGTCCGGCTCGCCATAGACCACGTAGCGTTGATCCACCACGACGGCCGGGATACTGGTGATGCCCAGGCTCCATGCGTCGGTGACGCCCTGGTAGGCCGCGGCGATTCGGCGCTGCAAGTCGGCACCGCCCTGGTTCAGGCGCTCCCGCGCCATGCTTTCCGCCCGCGTGGGGTCAGGCGGCAGGCCGGAGGCCAGTTCAGCCTCGATGCGCGCCGGGGCATCCAGCAGGATGTACCGATCCGCCTGGCCGGAAACCGGGTGCGCCCGATCGGTGATGACCCAGGTTTCGGCGTGCAGCGTGCTGGTCGCAAGCACCGCGGCCAGGCCGATGGACGCCAGCCACGGCTGCTTGGCGGAAACGATCGAAGAAAGACGACGCATGGCAGGCCACCCCGGAGTTCACGATGCCGGTAGTGCAGCGCAGACGGCGATCGGGGACGACTGAAAATAGGAAACGAGGCATGCCCGGTTTCATTCCGGGAATGCGGACGGATCGCCAACCACCAGCATGTCCATAGCCGACAGCAAGGCGTCGCCTTCGATCGGCCCCTGCAGCAGAATCGCCTGGCCCGTCTGGCGATCCTGCAATCGCAGCGATGGCGTGGCGGTCACGCCGCTCTTCGTGGCTTCCGAGGTCTGGGCTTGGATCACCGCATCGGGCCGTTCGCTCGCCAGGCACTGCTCGATGGCGGGCGTGAGGCCGGGATAGCGCAGGCCATCGGGCACGCCCTGGCCGTCGCCGCGGGTGTGGGCATAGACCCATTCGACAGCTTGCCAGAAGGCCGCATGCCCACCTGTTTCGGCGGCGCATTCGGCCAAGCGCGCCCCGGCTGACGCGGCCGGCTCGTGCGCGGGCAGCGGCAGGTGGTGCCATTGCAGGGCCACGTCCGCGTTGTCGTCCATCCAGCGCCCAAGCAGTGGAAAGTACGTCCGGCAGAACGGGCATTCGAGATCCGCGAAGAGCGTCAGCGTGAAGCGACCCTCCGGATTGCCCATCTGCCAGGGAGGGCCGGCGACCTGTGCGGTGCTGACCGGCGCGGGAGACTGCGGCGAGGTTTCGCCGGGCGACCGAGAAACGAGCCAGATCAGCAGCAGCGCAACCAGTCCGGCGGACAGAACCCAGGGCCAACGAGGCCGCTTGCGCCGACGGCGGAACGCCTGCGCCTGCACCTGCATCGGAATGGAAGGACGTTTCGGCGCCATGACGGTCTCCAGCTGCTACTGCGGCAAGTCCAGCGCGGGCGATTCGATGCCGCGCGCCCGGTCGATCTTCTCGGCCACTTTGAAGGCCGCTTCCAGTTCGTTGATGCCGTGCTGCTGCATGAGCTGGTAGCGCTCGGCTTTTTCCTCGGGCTCGGTTTGCGCGAGCGCCAGGTAGAGGCTCGGGGGAACGGCCCGGAACAGCACTTCCATGCTCTTGGACAGGATCACCCCTTCGGAGAACTTCCCGGCCTCCTTGCGCGCCGAGAGCATCAGCGCCTTCTGCGCGGGCGAGAGCTCGCGAAAGCGCGCGATCTTCTCGACTTCATCGGGCGGCATGGACAGGCAGATCCACCACTCGATCATGTTGAGCATGGGCTCCGCGGCGCGCGGAAGATCGTCGATGTTCTGCGTCGCAAGCCAGAACCACGCGCCCAATTTCCTCCACATTTTTCTAATTTTTACGATATAGGGCGCGAGCAGCGGGTTCTTCGTGATGATGTGCCCCTCATCGGTGACGTTGATGATCGGGCGGCCGAGGTACTGGTCGCGTTCCGCGATGTTGTTCACCGCGCTGATCAGGCTGATGTAGGCGATGGAGAGCTGCGCGTTGTAGCCCTCGCGGGCATAGGTCGCCAGATCGACCAGGGTGATGTCGGCCTCGGGCCACGGCGTGCCGTCGCGGTCAAACATTCCGCCATCGGTGCCCTGACAGAACATATCCATCGCGTCCGCCATCTCCATCAGGCGCACGCGGCGCATCTCGGGCAGCGTCGAGTCCTGGCCTCGCGCGCGCAATGCGTTGCGCACGTCGCGGGTGAGCACCGTACGCTTCGCAGCCACGCAGTGCTTGGCGGCGTCGAGGATGCACTGGCGGATCAGCGAGCGGTCGGCCCGTGTCATCCGGGCCTCTTCTTTGTCTTCGCCACCGGTGATCATCAGTCGTGCGGTGATCTCCAGTTCGCCCAGCACGTCGCGCTGCTCGTCCGCCTCCATGGCCGCGGCATCCGGCGGCAGGTCTTCGTCCAGCGCATCGGCGTCGAGCGTCTGCACGTCGCTGGGCGTTTCGATCAGCCGGCGTGCGTCGGCGAACGGCGCCAGGGTGACGCCCGAGCCGGGCGCCAGCTTCACGCGGTTCACGGTCAGGCCAAGGCGCCTCGCGAAGTCGCTGAACAAGCCGAAGCTGTTGCCTGCCTCCACGATGAAGAGCCGTGGCCGGTAGATCGCCGTGACCTGATTCAACAGATTGTTGAGCGTCGCGCTCTTGCCCGAGCCCGTCGGCCCGAACAGGAAGAGATGGGCGTTCATTTGCCTATCCAACCTGTTGAGCGGATCGAAGGTGATCGGGCCACCTCCGCGATTGAAGAAGGTGTTTCCCGGGTGGCCGGTTCCCTGGCTGCGGCCCCAGGTCGGCGAGAGATTCGCGACATGCTGCGCGAACATCAGTTGGGTGAACCAATGCCGCCGATCCTGGCTGGGGTTGTAGCAACACGGCAGCCAGCGCAGGTAGCTGTTCAGTGCTGCGACTTCATCGTCCTCGCGCACGGGCAGCAAGCCGGCGTTGAGCATCACGTTCGCCAGATCCAGGCCGCGCCGGTCCAGTTCGGCTTCGTCGCACCCGCGCAGGTAGAACGCCAGCGTGCCCCGGTAGAGCTTGTGCGAGCTGCCGATCAGCGAACGGGCCTCCTGCACGTCCTTGAGCGCCTGTTCCGACGCCAGGGTTTCGCCCACGGCTTTCTTCGCCAGGTGGTTCAAGTGCGATTCGAGGATGTCTTGGGGCGTCGCCACCATCGTCAGACACATCGTGGTGTCCTCGGGCATCTGGTCGAACAGCGTGTTGATCGCATCGCCCTTGCGGGTCTCGCCGGTCAGGTGTCCCGCGCCGGGCGGCATGCGCAGCCGGTCGGTGACCAGCACGCGATGCGGCATGCCGTCGAAATGCCATGCCCCTTGCGCCACGTCGGAGCGCGGCTGGCCGAAGAACAGCCGCTGGCTGAAATCCCGTCCACTGGCCAGCTCGATCTCGCCGTCCTCGGCCTTGTCGGGGTAGCGCGCCAGCGCATAGAAGCGCTCCCGATCCTCGGCCCCGGGCCCGAGCAGCGCGGGATGGGGGTTGAACCAGCGCAACAGCCAGTCGTGAACGTTCGCTCCGGTCATGCGCCGGGCCTGGATGCCGGCGTTCGCCAGCCCGCCGCACAAACGGTCGCAGACGATGTTCAGCATCTGCTCCGGCGTCTGGCCGCGTCGGCTCGCCTGTCCGGCAGCGCGGCGATAGACCACCATCCGCACGCGCCGCGTCTGGCCGCGCCAGCGCAGCCGCGTGACCACCGTGTCCTCGAACAGGCCGCCAGGCTTGGCCACCGCGCGCAGGTGGTGGCCGAAGAAGCGCAGATAGAACTCCGTGAATGCCGTGCCGCGGGCGCGCGGCTGCACGTAGTCGCGCAAGGTCTGCATGTACTGGTCGAAGCTGGGGTCGTCCTGGGCGTAGAGCTGTATGACCCAGGGGTTCTCGTCCAACTCGTCGAAGCTGTCCTGCAGCGCGTTTTCCAGCGCATCCCGGGTCTGAGCCAGCCAGGCCGGTTCCCGGCCCTCGGTGCCTAGCGGCACCAGCTCGTAGAAGGCGGCCACCGATTGCCCGTCTTCGAGCAGCATGGACTTCGATTCGGGCAGGAACTCCACCCAAGGCAGCAGTTCCACGAACGACGGCGCCACGTCGTACAGTGCCTGCTCGTCGGCCACGGTCGCCGGCCTGCGGCCTTGAACCGCAGTGCCGGGTTCGGGGATGCCGGCCTGGCGCAAGGCCTCGACGTGGCGCTGCCAGCCGTCCGGCTGCTCGTCGTCGGTCGTGTCGCTGGCACCTTCGGCGTTCGGCTTCGGCCAGGGGAGTTTCCAGCGCATCAGTAGTCCTCCACGCGCTCGCCCGGCATGGCGTACTGCACGCGCTGGTACAGCGGGAAGACCGTCGTGTAGCCCGGCACGGGTACGGGATCGGTGCCCGCCAGATGCGGGTACACGTACATGATGAGGTCCGGATTGGGCAGGCGCTGGAACTGGCGATGGACCTCGTTGCGCGCGGTGCGCGTGTAGCGCATCTGCTCGGTGGGCGCGGCCTGCACGTCGGCCTCGGTCAGTGGCCGGCGCAGGCTCTGGCGCGCATCGAGCAGCTGCCGGCGTGCCGCCTGGCCAGCACCGCCGCCGCCGTCGCCGGCTTCCTGCCGCCAGATGTCCATCATCGTGCTGTCGCCGTGGGGCAGCAGCTTTTCCTTGCTGGTGGCGCAGCCACCGAGCACCGCGACGGCGACGGCGACGGCGACGGCCAGCGCAAGGCCTTTGGCCCAATCAGTCGAGTTCGAGAGCATGGCGTTCTCCTGCGCGGTGATCGACGCGCCTGCCTTCGGGGTCGTAGTCGATGGCGAGCGGCTTTTCGAGGTGGACGGCGACCTTGGCGCCAGGCTGCACGTAGACAGCGGCGAAGGCCTGGCCGTAGAGCTTGTTGACCCAATCGGCCATGTCGCGCACGCCGCCGGCCAGGATGCGGCCCACGGCTTCGTTGCCCGAGATGCCGACGCTGCCGATGGAGCCATCGGCGCCCACGTAGGACACCTGGCCGCTGTCGCTGTCGATGAGCGAAGCCACACCGGCGCCGGCGGCGGTGATCAGGGCCTGCGAACCGAGGTACTGTTGTGCGTTGCTGCGCCGTTCGCCGCTGACACAAGGGATGCCGTAGGGATCGCTGATCCAGCCCAGTCCGTCACGCTGCTGGTTGTTTTGCTGGTTGCCGTCGCGGTCTTCGGGGATGGTGCGGATCGTGCCGTCGTGGAAGACGAAGGTGATGCTGCGCACCTGGCCGCGCACGCACGAGAGCGTCCAGTCGCCCGCAGCGGTGCCGCTGAACACGGCGCCCGCCACGTCGGGAATGTCGATGCCGTTGGCGGTCAGGTTGTCCTGTCCGACCAGAACCTTGAAGGGAAACGGGTCGGTGACCGTCCCGTCGATCGGCACGCGGCCGATCAGTGCGGTCATCGCCACCGAGCCCATCAGCGTCGAGTTCGTCGGCACGGTGTAGACGGGTGCGGCACTCCTGACGCCGCCCGCGTCCGCGACGGTTTCCGCCGTGGTGTCCGGCGTGTGCTGCGCCGGGCCGAAGCTCGTCGGGAAGCTCATGCCGCCGCGACCCTCGGATTGCTTCGCGTCGTCCGGCTCCACCCAGCGCATGCCGCCTTCCATGCCGGCCCCGTCGCCATCACGCAGTCCCAGGCCCACGGGCAGATCGGCATGGCCGCCGCCGCGGCCGCCGATGCTGTCCAGGCGCCGCTGCAGGTCGGCGAGCAGCCCCTCGGTCTGCTGGCGTTCGCTGGCCGCCTGCTGCTGGTCGCGGCGCAGATTGGAGCGTTCCGTCTCCAGCGCCGAGTTGATGCGCTGGTCGATCGAAGCCTCGCGCTGGCGCAGGCGCTGGTTCTCGGCGCGCTGAGCGTTGTTGTCGGAGAGCGCGGTTTGAAGCTCGGTGCGCAGTTGCCTCACCTGCGCGACGAGCGTCGCTACGGTGTCACGCGGGGTATCGCCTTCGATGCCCAGCGCCTTCATCTCGTCGGGCGTGAGCTGGGCGCTCGCGTCGATCCGTGTCGGCGCCATTTCCCCGCCGCCCGAGAACAGCCGGATGCCGACGAAGAGCACCAGAACGACCACGGGGATCATCAGCCACTTGAGCAGGCCGTTACTGCGCATGGCGGGCCTCCTTCTTGCCGTCCTTGGTCTCGGCTTCCGGCTGAGGCAGATGCGCGGCCGGGTCGAAGCGGTGGATGGCAGGCAGCAGTGACTGCGCCAGGCCACGCCCGCGCGTCACCATGTACAGGACGGTGGTGTCTTCTGGCGTACCGCGCGGGCCGAGCGCCTCGTGTTGGAAGGTCGCGGTCAGGAAATCTCCTTGCATCACGCGCGGGTCGAGAGTGATCCAGCCGCTGCTTCCGTTGGTGAGGCGCACGGCCGTCACCCATTGGTCTTCCAGCCGCCACGACGCGAGCGCGGTGGCGCGCACCGGCAGCGTCGGCATCAGCGAGGCGAGATCCAGATCGCGGCGCAGGTTGACCCGCATGACGCCGGGCAGTGGCTCGACGGTGCGCAGCGGCGCGTAAAGGTTCTGCGCGGCGAAGCGCGTCAGCACGACCGGAACTGGGGTTTCGCGCCGCGTTGCCCGCGCACCCGCTTGGTCTTGGGCGCGCACCGGAGCCTCGTCGACACCCGCCGGCTGAACGCCATAGCGCGCTGCGGTGCTGTTGCCATCGACGATGCGCACGGGCTCCAGTGCGGACTCGCCCTCCTTCGCAGGCTCGGCCGCGATGTCCAGCAGGATCAATGCGCCCGTGTCGGCGTCCTGTAGCTGTAGCCGGGTCGGTTCGATCGGCTCGCTCGCGCGCAGGTACGCCGCGCCGCCTGCGCTCTGCACGCGCAGGCGCTCGCTCACCCCGGCAGGCACACCCACGCGGACGTTCCTGTCGATGAACACGATGCGCTCCTGGCCGACCTTCAGGGGCACGGCCAGCGGCATGCGTTCCCAGCGCAGGATCTCCACCGCTTGGGCAACGGGCGCCGAGGCCACGGCCAGCAGCCCCAGCAAGGCGAGAACTGGATGCTTCATGGGCTTTCTCCTTGGGGCGTTTGCGGAGCCAGATCGCCGGGCACCGGGCGCGTCGGTTCCGGGCTGCCGATGCGCTGCGGCGCGCCTTCGTAGCAATCGAGTACCAAGCCGAACGGGTTGCGTGCGGGATCGATGTCCACACGCGTGACCTTGATGGGGTAGCGCACCAGGGCGCGCTTGACCTGCTCGGCGCCGTAGTACTCGTCGGCGCTGATGTCCAGCGTCACCACCCAGTCGCGGTCGGAGACCACGCGCACGCGCGCCGTGGGGGCATCGCCGTAGCCGCGGCCGGGGATTTCGTAGATGCCGCGCACGCGCTGCCGCAGCTCGCCCGTGCTGCGCCGGTAGTCGTAGTCGGCCCGCAGGAAGGCCTGGCAGGATGGCGTCAAGTACGCTGAAAGCGCGTACAGGTTGCGCGGGTAGTCCTCCTCGCCATTCGTCGGCCAGCGGTTGAGTTGCTGGAACACATAGAACGTGAAGGCATAGACCGATTCGGGGGGCACTTCCCACCACTTGCGGGTGCTGCCGGAGCGCAGATCCGGCGGAACGTGGATCGTCAGATCGCGGGGCGCGCTCCACCAGCCGCCGCCCATCACCAGCGCGACGATGACTAGGGCGCCAGCGCCCAGGCGCAGCGTCCTGATGTGCGCCTGCAGATGGGTGATCTCGTTTTTGAAACGGCTCATCGCGCGCTCCTTCGGGTGGCCCAGAAGCCCGAGCGCGAGATCAGCGCATGGCCGCCCACCCAGCCGGCCATCAGCCGATGCCGCGTGGCGATGCGCCACTGCAACTGCCGGTACAGCCAGGTGTCGGGTCGTCCGCGTTTGAGGCGGCGCAGGATGCCGCCGCCCACGAACACGCCGAGGGCCACCCCGAGGACAACGAACGTGGGCGCGATCGCGATCATCCGGAACGCCCAGGACAGCGGCGCGCCGACCAGCAGGCCGGCGCCACCGGACAGGCCGCAGCAGATCCACAGCTCGTCGGCGGTGAGGCCGCGCACGACCACGGGATGCCGATTGAGCCGGTGCGGAAGGAACGTGACCGTTCCGTCCGCACGGATGTGCGCGTGCTCGGACATGGCCAGCCCCGTTTACAGAATGCCGGTGGCTTCGGTGAGCAGCCAGATGCCGATCACGAGCAGGACGGCGCCGATGGCGACCGTGAGGCCGAACTGGCCCCAGGTCTTGCGACCGGTGTGGATCTCCGCGTAGGTGCCGTAGGCGTGGTAGCACACACCGATGAACATCGTGGCCACCACCAGCAGCGCCACGAGCATGATGATGTCGTAGCCGTAGTTGCGGATGGTGTCCATGATGCCGCTGCCGGTGCCCCGCGAAGGGGGCTCGATCGTTGGCAGGCTCTGCGCGAACGAGAGCGCGGGCAGCGTGAGGGTGCCCAGGGCCACGGTGGCGCGCAGGGCAAGGCGGGAGGTGAGGATGCGGCTTTGCATGGTCAGTCCTTTCAGGTCAGGAGAGGAGGAAGAAACCCAGGACGAGGTACATCGCGACGAAGCGGATGCAGACGCCGAGGAACTGGCGCTGGTTGAGGTGGTTCTCTGCCCACCCCACGTAGGCGGTTCGGATGGCCCACACCCCCCACACGAGCAGCACGGCGAAAACGACACCGACCAGAACGACCGCCATCGCGGAGGGAGCGATGCCGCTGTTGGCCTGAAAGGCGGAGAGCTGGTCGCCGTTCATGGCTGGCCCTCCGTGGTCGTCAGCGGTTCGACGACCCGCTCGGTGCGGTAGTCGCCGGCCAGTTCGGAGGGATCGCGCGGCTGCGCGCGCGATGGGGTCAGGTAGTCATGGATACCGTCGCGGACGCGTTCAAGGTCGGCGCTCAGCCGGCCATAGTCGAAGTGGTAGCGGGTGCGTTCGTCGCGGGGGCGCGTGGCTTCGTGCGCGATCAGCCGGTCGATGGCGTCTAGCTGGCGCAACGCGGCGGCCAGGCGCGCGTGCTCAGGACTTGCGTCGTCGGCATGGGCGCGTGCCGAGAAGCCAAGCACGATGCACAGCGCCAGCAACAGGCTAGGCACGCAGCGCCAGTGGGCGATAGGAGGAACGGTCACCTGCATTTGCCAGTCCGCGAATCACGAGGAATGGCGAAATGTTCTCGGCGCGGCCGGATGCGCGCCGCAAACAATGCGAACCGGCTTCAGCCCGATTGATGGGAAGTTGAAGGGTGACGTGGATCTGGGGTCTTGTGCGATCCAGACGGACGCCCGCGGACTGTCACGGCTTTGGCTATGCCTTGCCCCCGTGCATTACAAGCTCGTCAATCGCCGTGCCGTCCTTCCGGCATGCACTGGACTCACTTGGCCGCTCGATGTTTTCCGGTTTGCGTCAGCGCTCGTTGCGGAGCTCGGGTCATCGACTTGATGTATTCCACCCGACGGAAGCGGAGAGCCGACCAGTCCTCGTCAATGGCCACCTGCCGGACGCCTTCAAATCCCGCCCGGCCAAGCACATCCCAGCCCCTGTCTCGATTGAACTCGCACTTGTAGCGCTTGGACGTGGTTTTGGGGTATGCGAGCCACAGAACCGCATCGCCCTCAGCAGCCGAGGCAAGTGCTGCGGATGCCTCGTCCAGCTGCTTCTGAGTCACGACGAAGGCGATTCCGAAGCCGGTCTTCTCACCTTTGCCGATCTTGCGGGAGATGGCGACATCGATCAGTGCCGCGAGTTCGGGTTCGAACGACGGCGGAGCATTCAGAACGACGATCGGTGTCTGATCTTTGAGATTGAGCTTCTTGAACATGGAAGTCATGGGAGTGCGTTCCGCGATGCCTGGAGATCGGTGGCCTCAATATGGAAACGCCCGGTCAGTGGGCGCTTGTGCCGCAGGTGGTGCGGAATGGTTGCAGGGCCGCGAAGCGGAAGTCTTGTACGAATCTTGCGGTCGGCGCACGATCTAGGCATCCCCGTGCATCAGCCTGGCGATGCCGTTGAGGTGCTCCCGGAACTCCGTTTGGCTGATGCCGGTGAATCGTCTGAACTCGCGGGTGGCATGCGCCTGGTCGTAGTAGCCCTGCAGGCTGGCGAGCAGGGCGAAGCTACCGTAGCCGCCTTTGAGCAATTCGCCGGAAAAGTGGTAGAAGCGCATGATCGACAGGAACTGTTTGACCGGCACGCCCACGTAGCCCCGGAAGAGCCGGTAAAGCGCGTCATAGCTGATGCCCAAGTGCTCCGTCAGGGCTTCGACGCCGATCAGCCCTCCTTTCGACTCGACCGCATCCATCGTGGAACGCAGTAGGGAAAGTCGATGCGGCGGAAGCGGGTCGAGGTGACCGGAAAGCATCTCCTGCAGGGGACGGGTGGCATCGACGCCGAACCCGTGCGTGCCGCAGGCGGTTTCCAGCGCGGATGTCGCGGCCTCGCCCAGCCACGTCGCCATCGGAAGGGCAGCGTCGATGAGCGGCGGCAAACCAAACGCCTTCAGGCCCCAGGGTCGCAGTTGGGCGGCGACATAGTGCGATACCCCTGCTTGTTCGAGGATGATCGGGCGTGTGGGAACGCCAGCACAGTTGCTGACGTTTGGTTCGATCCGGTTGTCCCGGATGGCGATGCGGCTTCCGGGTGCGGCGACGCACACCAGGATGGTCGGCCTGCCATTAGGGATCAAGATCTCCCGATGCGGTACGGCATGTGCCGGCGCCTCGACCATCCACAGATGCTCGACGTAGTCCGCCAGCGCCGGCGACGGGGGAAAGGTCTGGTAGCGCATCTCAATGGGCGCGGACATGGCGGGATTCCCGACAGGGATCATCGGAGGCCAACAATAGCAGCCAGCCAAGGGCAGGAATTCCCGCCATGAGGTCACAGATACTTCTTGAAGCTCCCCGCGGTCAGGGACACCGCCAGCCCCAGCAAGGCGGCGCTGGGCAGCAGGATCAGCAGCGGATGCACTGAGACTGGCAATGCCAGGTAGGTGATCCAGGGCAGAACCGCCAGCGGCATCAGGCTTGCTTTGGCGCGGTGGTAGATGAAGCCGGATTCCCGGCCCGCCCCGAACCGGCGTACGTCGCGCCGGACGAGGCCATCGATCAGGCCGACGAATGTCGCCGTGAAGATCAGCGGCAACGTGAGCACCAGTACCAATAGCCGGACGAGGAACGTCAGCGTCGTGAACGCCGCGGCGATCAGGTAGCGCTCGGACCAGACATAGGCCTGGCTGATGTAGTAGCGGAAGTTGCGCGCCTGCCCCTCGCTGGGCGCGCGGGCGCGTTCGGCGGTCTGGCTCATGCGCTCCAGCAGTCCCGAGCGCACGAACACCCAATCGTAGCCGGTCTCCACCAGTGCGTGCGCCGTGCGCGCGGGCTCCCGCACGACCACGCTGCGGGTGAAGTGGTTCGACAGGTGCCCCAGCTCGAACTGGAGCATCTGCTGGGAGTGCCGCCAGCCCTGATCCTTCCAGAACAGATGCATGCCGACGCACTCCATGACGATGGAGAACAGTAGCGAACCGATCAACACCCCAAGCACCCGGAGCGGCAAGGTGATGGTGCCGACGATCAGGCCCTGCCGGCGGTTCTGCTCCCGCCGTGTGGTGGTGGCGGCGTCGCTCATGGCGTGGCCTCGTTGCCATCTGCGTCGTCCGCGCCGACGATGGCGGCCTGCCCGGCGGTGGTCACCTCGTCGAGCAGGTCATCGGGCAAGGTGGCATCCTGCAGGGCGGGAGAACTGGTGAACTCCCACCATTGGATCGCCTCGGTGTAGCTCTGGCGCATGTGGCTGGCCAGTTGCTGCAGATCCTCCGGCATCGCTTCGTCTGGATCCGGCGCGGGCAACGGTATCCTGATTTTCCAGAGTTGTCCGCCCTGCATCAGCGCGAAACACTGCCCCTTGGGCAGGCTGACGACGTGCGATGGCTCGATCATCGAGACGCTGGACATGCTGATGCGGTCCTGGGTGTTCGACGTGAAATCCGCCGAGCCACGGATGTCCGAACTGTCGGTCGCACCGCTCACGATGGTGGTGGTGTAGACCTCCACCTTCGGCAGTTGCCGTGTCAGCAACTCGGCGGTGGCCGTCTCGCGCACGCGCAGCATGAACAGGTTGTTGAAGTTGCCGATTACTTGGCCGGCCTTCGCGCGGTTCCCGATGCGCGCCTCGATGTCCGAGAGAGTCTGCGTGTACGCGGTGATCTGCAAGCCGGCACCGCCTCCTTTGTTGACGAGCGGCACGAACTCGTCGCCCATCAACTCGTTGAACTCATCGGCATGGACGTTGATCGGCACGCGTGCGCCGGCCGATGCGTCGGGCAGGCCATCGTCGATCCCGTGCTTGTAGATGTGCCCGGCGACCGACACGAGATCGGAGAACATGGAGTTGCCGACCGCCGCGGCGACCTCGGCGTCGGACAACGCATCCAGACCCACATAGACGATGGCCCGTTTCCTGATGATCTGCATCCAGTCGAAAATCGGGCGCGGATCGGCCAGGTCGGAGTAGTTCGGGGCCAGGAGCTGGGCGATCTTGCCGCTGGTCAGTTTCTCCAGCAGCGGCAGGAGGCTGGCGACGATCTTGTCGAAATAGGTCTTGTCGTACCGAACCGCCGAGCGCAGGCCGTCGAGCACGGGGTCGTAGTTGCGAACCTGACTCAGGTACTGCTCCAGCGCCACCACGCGCTTCTCGCGCCCGATCATGTTGCGCGGGATGTTCTTCTCGTTGAGCCTGGCCTCGATCTGGACGATCACCTCCCACGCCTTGGGCTCGGTCTTGGCGAAGTAGTGCTGGGCGTACTCGATGAACAGCGCGTCGATGTTGATGACGTGCCGCTGGATCAGCATGTAGTCAGGGCGCTGCCCCAGTTCCACCAACGCGCGGGCGACGATGTTGACGAAGCGCCATGCGAACTCGCGGAACGCCGCGCTGTTGCCTTCGCCGGACAGTTGGCCCGCGATGCGGGTGGCGACTTCCGAGATGCGGCCGAAGCGGCCCACCGCGTTATAGCGCGCGGAAATCTCCGGCCAGCCGAGATGGAAGATGTAGAACTCGTGCTCGCGGCCCGCGCGCTTGGCCTCGACGTACATCCGCTTCAGGAGATCCGCATCACCCTTGGGGTCGATGACGATGACGACCTCGTGTTCGCCCGCATCGTTCTTTCGGCGAATGTCTTGGGTCACGAACAGCTCGGCGAGCCGGGTCTTGCCCACCCGGGTCGTGCCGAGCACCAGCGAATGGCCGACGCGCTCACCGAGCGGCAGGCTGACGTCCACTTCCTCCGGCTCGATGCCATGCAGGCGTGGCAGGCCCCCGACGGGCGGCAGCGGCCGAACCGGATTGAAAGGCGCGTCCCAGCGCGTGAGCCTGGATAGCCGGGACAGCGGGAACGGCGCGAACTCCAGCCGTTCCTCCAAGCGCCGCGCCAGACGGTAGGCCGGTGTCGGTTCGACGTAGCGGCGGAACTCCGGCCGGTACGTCTGCATCAGCCTATGGGTGTGCTTCTGCTCCCACAGGAAACCGCGCCCGACGAACAGCCGCTGTTGGCTGACGGGTACGTCCCTGCTCGTGATCACGTAGCGCGGCAAGCGACGGATATTGCGGCGGTAGCGCAGGATCACGCGGGCATCGCGGTAGCGGATCGCGCCGTAGGTGCCGAACGCCAGCGCGCTGCCGACGCCCATGGCAGGGCTCAGCGCGAGCGACCACGGGGCCACCAGGGAGAGAAACGCGGCGCCCGCACACGCTGCGACGGTGTATAGCTCCACCGCTGGGCGAAGCAGAACCTCGACCGGCTGTTTCCCTGGCATGGCTTCATTGCTCGATGCCGGTGGCCGTGACCAGCGCCGGGTAGTGCCGCAGGCTTAGGCGCTCGGCCAGGTCGTCGCCGGCCACCGGCGCCAGCGGCACGCCGGGCGCCAGTGCGCGCAGCCGCGCCAGAGCCTGCGCGGTCTCGACGTTGACCACCAGGCCGACCGCGCCGCGCTCGCGCAGCGAGGCCGCATGGCGCCGCAGCCAGGCCCGGGAAACTTCGTCGTCGCCGACGACCGCGAAAGGCCGCAGGCCCGGCGCTTCGATCACCCGGCGTGCGACGGTGCCGGGCGTGAGCTTGGCGCTGCGCACCGGCAGCATCGCGGCCTCGTCCGCGGGCGTCGCGGGAACCTGGGGCGTCGGGAGGGGCAGCCGCGCCGCGCCATGGCGGTTCGATTCGCGCGGCTGGAGGTTGAGGGCTTCGTAGTACGGCAACGCCGAGGCGCCGCCGCGATCCTCGACCACGATCAGCGGTTCGGCACCGTGCGAGGCCAGCGGCAAGGCCGCCGGCAGCACGAACAGCAGCGGTAGGATCGGCAGAACGGGGTGGCATTTCGTCATGGGGAGGTCTCCTGGCGCGCGGCATGCGCCGCGAAGGTCGGGCGCGTGCCTTGGAGGCGCGCGAGATGGCGCGACACGCTGCGCCGGTAGCGCGCGGCGGGTTCGCCGCCCGCGGGCCGGTGGTAGCGGCCGATCGCTAGCAGCCAGTCATCGCCGGGGGTGTGCTGTTCGCGCAGGATCTCGGCGGCGATCGCGAGGTTGCGGTACGGGTCGAGCAGGTCGCACTGGTGGGTGTAGCGGTGCCGGTGGTAGCCGAGGTTGATCTGGCCCAGGCCCGCGTCGATGCGCGTGTGCGGCGTGGTGCGCATCGCCTGCTGCAGGCCGGCGCAGGCGTCGGCGCGGGTAGCGAAGCGGCGCGATTGCCCGGCGACATTGAGCGACCAAGGCCACGGCACGAGGCGCCCATTGCGCCGGATCCCGCTCTCCTGCAAGGCCACGGCGTAAAGCACGGTCGAGGGAATGCCCGCGCGCTGCGCGGCGAGCTGGTAGGCGGGCGGCGGAATCTCCCGGGCATGGGCGGCGCCGACGCACAGGCCCGCGGCCAGCAGCAACGCGTACAGGCACCGCAAGGCAGGTGCGGCGGCTACGGCTGACGCTGCCATTGCCCGTTGACCTCGCGCACGACGGCCGGCAGGTCGCCGGGCAGGCCCAGCGACAGCCAGCGGCCGCCGTCGTGGTTGAGCGTGATGCTGCCGCTGCGCACCCGCGCCGCATCGATCTGCGCGCGCTTGGCCCAGTCGCGGATGCGCGCATCGTCCTGGCGGCTGCCGACCATGTACAGGTCGAACTCGGCCCCAGAGGATTGCAGCCGCTGCACGAGCGGCCCGCAGGCCGCGCAGCCGTCCCTGACGAACACCGCCGTGCGACCGCTGCCGCGCACGGCGGCGGTGCCCGGCGTGGCATCGGGCAGGTTCACTCGCTGCATGCCGGGGTTGAGGCGTTGCCACGCCTCGTCGTAGGCGCGCTGGTACGCGAGCAGCTTCTCGACGCGGCGCGCTTCGGCCTGCACCTGCAATTCCGCGTAACGCCGCCGTTCTTCGTCCGAGCGGGCTTCGACGCCCAGCGCGGAAAGCGGATCGAGGTTCGGCGAGTAGATGCCGAGCGGGCCTTGCATCAACTCGCGGTAGCGGGCGAACTCGTCGTCGCGCAGGCCCCATTTCTTGGCCAGGCGCGCGTCCTGGCTGTGCGCGATCTGGCTCTGGTTCGCGCGGACGGGCTGGACGTTGGAGGTCTGCTGGGGCGCTTGCTGTGCTGACGCCGGCAGGTGCAGCGCCACCAGCAGCAGGACGAGGATGGTATGGCGTTTCATCGCGCGCGGCCCTCTGCTTCAGGGAATCGCCACGCGGCGGGTCTGTTCGCCGGCCTGGAACACCGCCGTGTTCCCCTCGATGGCCTGCAAGCGCCACGGGCCGACGGCATCGCCCGGCAGCAGCACCTGCACCTGATCGGCGGTGAAGTCCCCGGCGCTCGGCGCGACGGACACGCTGCGCTGACCGGCGCGCAGTTCAGCCGCCACGACGCGGAACGACAGCGGGGTCGGCTCAGGCCTGGACGCGGCGGGCTTGGGTGGGCGCGGTTGCGCTGGTGCGGGAGCACGCGCCGTTGTCTGACGCGCCTTGATCTGCTCGACCTCCGCGCGCAGCGCCTGAAGGTCGTCCGCGGCGGCATGGCCACCCAGCGCCTGCTCGACCTGCGCGATGCGCGCTTCCAGAGCTTGGCGGGTGTCTTGCAGTGCCGTTGCCGTCGCGGCTGTGAGCCGCTGCTGCAAGGTCTGGATGGTCTCGGCCAGGCCGGCGACCTGCGCTTCGAGATGCTGCAGGCCGGCATCCACCCGCTCCCGGTCGGCCAGGTCGCTCAACGTCCGGTGGCCCTGGAGCACGAGGACGCTGAGACAGATCAGCCAGAACCAGAGCAGGCTACGCATCATCACGGCGGCGGTCGGACGCCGAGGAGACGGCGGGGTATTCATGGCTGGCCTCCCGCGAGCGGGAAGGTCTGCACCGCCTCGGCGGTGGGCGGCCCCGCGTCGTCGCCGGGCTGCTCGAAGCAGATTTGGCGCGTGTGGTCGTTTGCGTGCAGTTCCCACGCCGGCCCGGCCAGGGTGAGCAGCGCATCACGCAAGGTCATGGGCCCGAGATGCAGGTGTGCCGCCGGTAGTGGCAGCGCGTACAGCCCGATCACGGCATGCGCCGTCTGGCACAGGCTGTAGCCGCTGCGCTTGAGCACATGCCGCAGCCCGTCGCCGACCGTGGTACGGGCATCCTCGGGCATGGATACGTCGATGGTCTGCAACAGCAGATCGCGCTGCGCCGCCATCGGCGCCAGCTCTACGAGCGTGTAGCGGCCATAGCGCACGACGGAAATGAACTCGGGCGCTGCAGCCTCGGGCGCGGGCGAGACTTCCTCGGCGTCGTCAGGTGCCAGCGGCGGCGGCGTGGTCGCGCAGCCGCTGGCCAGGGCTGCGGTCAAGAGGCCGGCGCCGACCAGGTGCCTGGATACATGGATTGCGGGCATGGCATCGGCTCTTCTGTTGCGATGCCGATACCTTGGCTGCGCGCGGCTGCGCGGTCAGTCAGGAATGCGAACTGGGGGGTGCCCGCTTTTTGCCTTGGAGTAGTGCGGGGCGTGGCAGTACGGAAGCAGAAGCCGTCTCTATCAAGCCTCGCCAGACGCACTTTGGGTTACATTGACCCAGTGTCTACCTTGATTGGCCTTGCCTTGCCATGGAATCGATCGGGATCAGGAATCAGGATATGCCCACAGGATCACTGTTCGCCTGCTGTTGTGGGGCGATGGAATTTGGCCGACTGCCGAATTAGGTTCTAGGAGAAACAAACCGGCATGACGATTCGGTCACCTCATCGCGATGCACTTCGAATTCTGTTCGTTTTAAGGGCAGGAGGCAGCCCCGTCGAACCGCCGACGGCTGAGCATGCTCTCATCTTCAAAGGCGAAGCACGTCTACAAGCGTTCGATTTTTGGATGCGAAACCCAGACTATCTTGCGGCGGAGTTGCTTGATTTGTTCGCAGAAACAAAGGACAAGAGTTACTACAAAGCAGCGCAGGCGATCTTGGACGACGAGGAACCTGACCTTCGCCGTGTCCCTATGGTCCGGTACTTCTTTGGTGCCTATGAACGCCTGGATGATGCCCTCTCGCTGCTGAGGTCCCGGGATCTCATTCGTATCACTGGCACCAAGGGAGCCAACAACAAGGTCTTGGAGACAGACTTCGTTCTTACGAAGGCCGGCTATGACACCTGCTCGACCGCAGTGTCGCAGGAGCCCATTCTTCAATGGTATGCGGATAGGGCGGCGTTGGTAGCGAAGGTTGCGGGTCCTATGGGCGGGACAGCTTTGAAACAAAAACAGTATCAGCGCGCGAGCTATGCGGAAACGAAGTTGGGCGGGGTTATCCCGGCCATCACCGAAGATGTGCGAGTTCGTCTAACACAGCTGCAATCCGTGTAGCGATGGGGGGAAAGATGGCGCAACCAAAGGAAGAATGGCTACACGCGATAGCAACGCGAGCAGAAGTGGAGACTGCCGCAGTTGAGGGCGTCCTTTCCGCTCACCGAATTCAACCATCACCTGTACTTGCCCAGCCTCGCAGGCTTGTTCTGCGAGAGATCGAGTTTTCTGGCGAGAAGGACGGCGTCGCGAATGCTGGCGCTTTCGCGTTTTCATGGACGGCCCTTGATCACGGACTGTGGGCCATGCTTTCTGAGCACAACCTGCGGGGCAAATCAACCATCATCGAAATTGTTCGATGGATGATAAGAGGAAGACCATCAAGCAACCTGCAAGATGATGTGCGACGATGGGTCCATGCCGTGCGGCTGGGCTTCTTCCTTGATTCAGACGAATACGAAATCGTTGCCAAGACTCAGGGTGAGCCTATCGGCAGCCTGTACCGAATTCGTGCGCCCAGCTCTACCGGAGGCGAACCGGGGAGAACCGTTCTTGCCGACTTTGCTACCGATGGCGAGTTCGAAGCAGTCATGGCGGATTTCTTCATGCGCACGTTCGCGATGGATCCGATATCGACTTGGCGACAGGGAAAAGAAGACGAGGGTCAGTCGGTAACACATAGCTGGGTAGCCTTTTCAGGCGCCATGTTCATCGGCACTAACTACGAGGTGCTCCTTGGCGACATGCCCGTCGCCACTGGCCTCACATCGCGGTTGATGCAGATGTACCTCGGCGTCCCGTGGGTTTCGACACTCGCTGCTGCGAAGACCGCGCACCAGATCGTTGAGCAAGCTGTTCAAGTTTCTGCGAGAAAAAATGAAAAAGGACATGAAGCGATCAAAGAGCGCATTGCAAGCATTAGCGCCCAACTGGCAGAGAAACGTGCCGAGCTAGCGAAGATTCCAAGCGATAAGGCCTTGCGCAACGCCATTGATGCCGATGCGGCCGAGCTGGCTGATGTTCGTCGCCAAGAGCGATCCATGGTCGAACATGCGGAACGCGCCGTTGCCGCGCTCCGAGAACTCACGGCTGTCCATCAGGAGGATCGGCGGGACCTTCAGACACACATGGATGCCATGTCCGCAACGGCAGTATTTCGTCGTCTCGAACCCAAGTGCTGCCCACGTTGCGACCACACGATTTCCAAGGTGAAGAAGGAGCTTGAAAGTTCCACCCACTCATGCTCTGTTTGCGGTGAGTCGATCACGAGCTCCGAAGATGGCGAGACGATCAAGGCTGAGCTGCAGGAGCGGGTTGCTGCGTCCGAGGCTGCAGTAGCACGCGCCTCGACCAAGACGGAAGAAGCGGAAGGTGGGTTAGCCACCCTTCGAGCAAAAATTGACATCCTGCAAAATCGCCTTGAATCAACTTCTAGAGAGCTAGGTTCCGCAGTGCGGCGGCAAGAGGCCGCAATAGCCGTAGCAGCTCTGGAAGGTCGGCTGGAGGAGGCCTCAATAAGTCCAGTTGCACAAGCTGACGACCGAAGCGACGAACTGAAAATTCTGTCTGCTGTCGTGGCGGAAACGGAGGCCCGGGTTAAGGCGGTGCGAGACGGCCTGCTCACCGATGTTTCTGCACGCCTGGTCGAATACGCCAGGGCCTTCGGAATGGAGAACTTGTCGGAAGCGTCACTGAAGGGAAACGCGGCTCTATCGTTGGTCAAAGGAGGAGTGCCCACGAGCTACAGCAAAGTAACGGAAGGCGAAAAGTTGCGTCTGAAGGTGGCGGCCGTTCTTGCGATGATTGAAATTTCTGAAGCGCAGGGTATTGGTCGGCATCCGGGATTGCTAATGATTGATTCTCCCGCAGCTCAAGAGGTATCTCCTGTCGACGTCGATCACCTTATTGCGGGGCTTCAGGCAGTTTTCACTAAGCTGCCGCATTTTCAGGTGTTTGTTGCCGGTATCTCGTCCAAGGCGATAACCGATCACATATCGGAGACGAATCGCCGTGAGGTTGCCGGAAATGCCTTCCTGTGGTGACCAGCATGCATCCGATCGAAACAGAACTTATAGAGGCAGTGAAGAGCGGGCGAGACTGGCAGTTGGAAGATCTTGGCGGGATCACGAAGCTTGCGCCGGCAGCACGATCGCTCGGTAGTACGCCCATAATGCCCGAGCTGCTTCACCCGCTTGTGTTGGGGTGGAGCGATGCAAAGGCGGCTGATCGAGACGTGTACAAAGGCATCCTGCACGATCTATTGGAGGTCGCGACAACAGATTTCGTACTTCTTGAGGCGGTCGATATCCTAGAACATCATCGACCGCTACCGGACGACGGGGATGAGTGTTGCTTCATGCTCTTCCTGGCAAAGGCCGCAACTGGCGACCATTCGCTCTCTGGGCTATCGCGCGGCGCGGCGCTTGATGGTGCGTTTCGCTGGGCCGGCGACAACAGACGCTGGCAACTTCGCTTACTGGACTTCTTCCTCGGTCTTTCACCGGGTGACGATACAGATTTTCTGCGACGGGCCGCAAAGATTGTCGGCGTCGCTTTTTCGCACTGGCGCGACAAGGAGTTGGTCGAGGTTTTGCATAAACTCGCTCAACTCGAAGCTGTCCGGCCTGAGGCAGCATTCGAATTGGGAATGGCGGCTCTTGCTGAAGCTATGGACAGAGCCGACAGCAGCGCGGCAGTCACGGCCTTCCGTGACGCCAGAGACTGGTTTGGTGAGTCCGACGGAGTATCTGATTACCGTCCTGAAGCCAGCTTGTACCTCGATGGCCTCGACCTACTCCTGAGCTTCCACGGCGGTGCCACGAGCGCATCGTTCGGTGCCGTGAGCACCCGCGTTCAGCAGCATGCGTTCGAGATGCACGCCTGGTCCGGAGGTTCCGGCCCTCCGTGGCTGGGGGCCAGACAGACCGAAGCGGTGTGTTGGAGCGCGTTGGCCAGTGCCGTTGCGGGACTGGCAGGTGCACTTGATGAACCGAGTTGGTGGGAACCGGCTGTTGTCATCGAGGAAGGTCTCCTGTCTGTATACAGCGCAAGTCGATCGATCTTGCGTCGAGATCAGCACGGTGGCGTCGAAACGATGGTCAGGCCTCGAATACGTGCAAGTGTCGCCACGCGGGCCGGACAGGCGCATCAAGTTCGCACGTGGCTCCAGCAAAACGCGACCCACGAATGGACCGCGGAAGCGCAAGATCTGATTGCACAGATTGATGCTTTCATTGAACAGCCAGACAGTCCGGAAAACCCTCCTGAGGCGGCGAGTGAACGGACCTCGCTCGCCGCCATCATCGCAGGGTCCAGTATTCCGGAAGAAAAGAGGAATGTCCTTCTCGGTGTAGTCGCAAACGCCATGTCTTTACAGCTTGCCAATATGACAAGTGCCGAGACCGATGTCATTGAACGCTGTTGTAACGAAGTCCGGGGACACAACGACTACAGCGCGAACACGAACGGGGCACGTCTCTTCGATACTGTGCTTCTTTGGTTGGTCCGTTTTATATTCAATCGCCTGGAGTTGACTAAGGGCGACGACCCAACTGGGGCCTATCTCTTCGAACGTGATGACGGCTCACCGCCTCACGAGGAGGAACTACAGCAGGACTTTTTTCGCTGGGTGGCAACGTTTGCTGCAGGGAGCGACCTTGAACCGACAAACATTGCGAGTGGCAGAGCCGATATACGCCTGAAATCTGGCCCAGAGCGTCTCGTTGTCGAGGTGAAACGTGAGGAAAAGGACTGCTCTTTTGATGCGCTTTTCAATTCGTATGCAGCACAAACGGCGGAGTACCAGAACGTCAGCATCCGATTGGGCGTACTGTTGGTGCTCGACTTGGCGACACCCAACCGCGAAGGCACCCCGCATCTGACGAGCTTGTTTGAGGTCCGCAGCGTCCGTCGCCTAGGTGAGGATCAATCTCGATTTATTCTAATTGTCAAGGTTCCAGGTCGGCGCAAGAGACCGAGCGATCTTACAAAGCTTGCCAGAACCAACCGATAGCAGCTGCTCTGCGCTTGCTGGGTTCCATGGAAATATTGTCAAGTAATAAAAGCGCAGCCATGCCCACGCAGAACGCGGGCATGGCTGCAAGGCGGAGGAAACGAGAGAGCCGGTGGCGCGAGTGCCGACGTAGGCGTAGAAATCAGGCGGCGACCAGTTGCCGGGCCAGTGCGACCTCGACGGAATCACCATCCTGGTTCAGGACATCCAGCCCCGATTCGGGTACGTCACCCGAGGTGGACTGCGAGACCATGATCTTCTTGGCCATCAGTTCCAGGCAGGTCATCTGCGAGGAACCGGCGTAGCCGAGGTAGATCACGCGCACGGACAGCTTTTGCCCGATACGCCAGGAGCGGCGTGCCGCCTGCTGGAGCGAGTACACGTTGTAGCCACTCTGCATGAACACAATCGTGGGGAAGTCCAACAGGTCCAGCCCCGTCTTGACCAACTCGGGGTTGGTGATGAGCACGTCGATGCCGCGGTCCAGTTGCTCGGCGATCCAGTCCTCGCGACGGCTGGCATCCACGCTTGCACGCAGTACCGCCACCCGAAAACCTTCCTGCTCCAGCAGTACCTTCAGGCGTGACGTCGTGTCGCGCGTGCCGGTATAGACCGTGTAGGCCAGCACCTTGCGGCCCTGCGCCTTCTCTTCCTTGCAGATGTCGATCAGCTCACGCTCCTTGGGGCTGATCTCGAACTCGTTGAACTGAGCCGGGACGAACGCCAAGGTGTTGCGCGTGCGCGGATGCACCACGGTCTCCGACCGGAAGCAGCAGTCCGGCCAAGCCAGCAGCACATTGAGGACCACGCCCAGCAGGGTCGTATCGCGTCTCGCCAGAGCTTGCTTCAGCTCCGCGGTCAGCCGACCCGCCAAATCGCGGTAGGCCGCGGCTTGCGCCGTGTCCATCGCAACTTCACGGAACTCCTCGTCATACGGCGGAAGCACGTTGCCGCCGATGTCCTTGAGCTTGAGGAAGATGGTGAACGGCAGGATGCACCGCAAGACCCCTTTCGGGCCGAAGCCGGGCGCCTTGACCGTGCGCACCGATACCTTGGTGCCCTTGGCTGTCTTGTGCGCCGTGCCGGTGCTCTCGGAGTAGATGTCCTTGAGGACGCCGTGATCGCGCATGAACGCCATCGCGGCCGAGGTCATGCTGCCGCTCGTGGTCGGGCGGTAGCCGTCTTCGATCATCCGCCCGGGAAGGGCTCGGAACAGCAGGTAGAACAGATCGTCGCCGTAGCCGCCCATCAACGTACCGGTCAGCAGCAAGGTCTTGCGAGCCTTCGCTGCCAGCACACCCATGGCCTGGCCCTGTGCGGAACCGCCGTTCTTGTACTCATGCGCTTCATCAGCGATGAGCAGATCGAACGTGCCTTGCGGCAAGTACCTCTTGATGAACTCGGACGGCTGATAGCCGCCCTCGCCAAAGCCGAACTCCATGTTGGCCATCGCCCGTTCCATGCGGGTGGCCTGACGGTCGGAAAACACCAGCTCGCCGTTGCCGTCCATGAGGTTGATGAACTCATGGATGTTGTCGCCGAGCATCGAGGCCAGGAAGCCGTCGCCGAACTTCTGCATCAGCTTCTGCGCAGTGACTTCCCCGATGGTCGGGATGCGCTTCAAGGCTTTGAGGACGGCCGAGGACTGGTCGCTGCCAGACAGGCTGCGCGGGCGGACCAGCGTCCACAGGGGCGCGGCGCAATGGCTGCACTTCCTGCGGTACTCCTCGGCCTCGAGCGCGACCGGGTTGACCGGCTCGCCGTCGAGGTCGGTGATGACCGTGCCGCAGTCCGGGCACGCGGCCACGTCGCCGTGGCGGGTGCGCCGCTGGGTGAAGACAGGCTTCCAATGGAACCCCATCCGCATCCTGACGCGCCCCAGGACAAAGAACTCCTGGCCCGTGGGCTGCACACCCAACTGCTCGCGCAGCTTGATGAGCTTGACCAAGGTGTCGGGGCCATTGAGTACCCACACCTTGGCGCCCGCCACCGTCTCCTGGATCTCGCGCCGCCACTTGTAAACAAGGTGCGGCGGCGAAAGTACCAAGGTACGACGGTAGCCTTCAGCGTTGAGAACGGCGGCCGTGGCAATACCGACGGTCGTCTTGCCGCAGCCCATTTCGCCATTGACGATCGCGGCGCGTTCGCCACGATCGACCAGCAGCTCGGCAGCGGCATGGACGACTTCGGCCTGGGCCTGGAACAACTTGCGCTTGAGGCTGGCGACGACGAGTTGCCGGTGCGCCTGCGGTTGGCCGGTATAGACCGGCGGGTTGGCGCTGTTGAGGGCGTCGAGCAGTTCGTCGCCGAACTCACCGACGAAATCCTGAAGGCTCAGGGTCAGAGGGGAAGATTCCGCGTCGAGCAGTTCGCCCTGTACGGACGTGGCTTCGGCGGCGGTGGTTTCGAGATCGAGGGACATGGTGATGCTCCAAAGAAAATGGGGCATGCACCACCCCCAAACGGGGCGATGGCATGCCCCGTGGTGGGAAAAAGGACGGCGAACCGTCGGCGGTGAAGAGCGATCAGCGGATGGTCAACACCTCGCCCCGTGTCGGGGAGTCAGGCGTCATGTCCAACGCGCGGATCACGGGAACGAACTTGTCGGTGAGGATGCGGGTCTCGGCGATCGAGCCGTCCTCGCGTTCGGTGAATTCCCGCTGGAGCGTCTTGTCCTTGTGGGTGTCACCTTTGACGACGAGCACGCGCCCCGTCTTGGAGCGCACCACGCCGGAGATCGCGCCCGCGGCCAAGGCCAGGGCGAGATGCCAGTGGGACAAGGCTCGCGCCGGCGGACGCAGCGACTGCTGCGCGGCCCCCAGGTGCGTGTCCAGCGACGGCCAGAGGCCTTGCAGCCGGCCAACCTCGTCGGCGAACTGCTCCGGCTCCATCGTCACGCGGAAAAAATGCTCCGGTTCGGCCGGACTGGCAGGGACGATGTACGGCAGGAACGGCCAGTCGCTCGGCAGTTCCTCGGCTTCGGTCTCGCCCTGCCCAACCTGCAACAGCAGATTGCGCATGGCCTTGACGCCATCCGGTGCCTGCTCGCGCTGGCGCACCCGCCGACCGAAGATCACCACCTGCTTGAACTGCGTTTCCACCGCTCGGTAGATCCGCAGGTCCGTGTAGTGGCGTGTCAGCCAACCGACCAGCTCCGCGTCGAGCACGTAGCCGGGGACGATGAAGACCAGCACGCCGCCGTACTGCAACAGCGACAGCGAACGCTGATAGAACAGCTTTTCGAGGCGGGCACGGCCCTGTCCCTGATAGCCGATGTTGCCGTTGACGTCCTTGGACAGGTCGCCATACGGCGGATTCAGCCAGAGCAATCCGAAGGACTGCTTGGAGACCATCGTGTCCATCAGGTCCGCGTGCAGGCAGTGATCGACCATGCCGCGGGCATGGCGTGCCCGCTCCGCATCGAACTCGACGGCGAACGCCTTGGCCTGCTCGCGCCCGAGGGCATGAGCGGCTTCGGCGATCGCCACGCCTTCACCTGCGCACGGATCGAGGATGCACATCGACCCGTCGCTAGGCATCAGTGCGTTGAGGGCTCTTTCGAGCGTGGGTTCATCGGTGGGGTAGTACCCATTTTTCACGAAATTGCGGGCGAGCCGCGGGAACATGAGGGCCATGGAAGTCTCCTGGTTGGCGGGGATGAATGGCGGAAGCACGCCAAGGCGTGCCTCCGCGGGTGGGTCAAGCCGCTATCGCTTCCGGCGTCCAAATCTTGGCCGGATAGGGATAGGCGGTGAGCACGTCACTGCGGATCAAGGAGCCCAACGCCAGAGTCAGCGCCGGCATGTCGATGGCGAGCCGATGGCCTTCCAGCGGCCCGAGGGCGAACGGAAGGCGGGCCAGCATCTCGCGGGTTTGCAGCAGTTCCAGCACGGTCTCGCGCCAGTGGTCGAGCAGCGGTAATGGGCAGGTGTCCCGCACCAGCATCCACAGGCGGTCAAGCCGGTGGGTGCTGTCGCGTGGCAGCAATGCCAGTGCGCTGGCGTTGGCCTTGTCGGGCTTGACGCAGCGCCGGTCGAACAGCCACACGTTGGACAGCGAACCGAACAGCGTTCGCCGGTAGGCGCGCGTGATGCGCTTTTCCAGGTGATCGACGTTGCCGATGAACACCGGGACGCTGCCGCCCTGCTCGGTGATGACGTGGAACTGGTGCAGCCCCTGCTCGTCGCGCCCGAGGGTCAGGCGAGCGAGGAACTGCTGGACGGCGGTATCACGCGCCCAAATCGACAGGAAGATCAGGTTGCCCTGGTCGTCGCCAACGCAAGCGTCGGCCATCACGTCGGGGCATTCGTCGATGCGGTATAGCGTGGTGGAAGAAGTGTGTGCGGGCATGGTGGTGTCCTCGGATGAACGGGGACAGCACCGCCCGCTGGGGCAAGTGCTGCCCCAGGGGGTGGAAGAAAACCGCTCAGTCCGGCTCGAACTGCCGGGTGTAAGGATTGAAATGAAGTGCCTGGTCTGCCGCGGTGATCGGCGTGAAGCCGTCCAGGTAGATGTTGTTGAGGTACTGGTCGCGATAGCTCAGTGCCTGCCGCGCCAGTTCCTCGGTGAGGCCGTTGTGGATGAAGTGCTCCAGCATTTCATCGTCGGAGGAGACTTCGTCGTTGGACAACTGCCCCTCGACGAACGCCAACAGCGAGGACGGGAGCGCTGCCAGGATCGGATCCATGTCGGTTCCTCCTGGCTCACGCCGTCAACACCGCGGCGGATGCCGTGGGTGTGCGCCGCCGTGCGTGGTAGGCGCGAACGCCTGCACGCCAGCCGGCGGACTGCTCCGGTGCGAGGTCCAGATAGGACAGCGGGCACGAGTAGTAGTACGGGTGCATGGACTCGTCCAGCGGCTTGTAGCCCCACTGGTTGCCGCTGCGTTCCAGCAGATCGCAGCGGATGTAGCGCAGGGACTGGCCCGGCGCGAGATCACGATGCACACCCTCGACCTTGGCGGTCATTTCGACTACAGACCACAGCACGTTGCCGCGCAGCGTGTGGGCGATGACCTTCACGCTGGCGCGCTCGGTCTCTTGCGGTGCGATCAGTTCCGCGACCAGTTCGGATCGCGATTGAGGGGAGAAATACCAGCCCATGAGAAGCCTCCTGGAAAAGTTGGGCCGGAGGCCTTCCCGCGGGGAAGAACCCCGGCGGGTGATGAGATGCCGCGTGTGCGGCGATGGAGTCCGTTGCCAGTCCTCAGTACGAACCGCAACCGGCCGGGCAGCAGCCCAGTGAAATGCCGTGCGAGCAGTAGCCGTTTTCAGCATTCCAGTCCTGGGTTTCCTGCCGCTCGGCAGACGTTGCGTAGTCCCATTCCTGTGCGATCTGCAGGGCCTGTGCGCGCTGGTCATCGGGCAATCGATCCACTTGCGCGTCGATTGCCGAACTGAAGCATTCAACGTAGTAGTCGTGAGACAGACCGCAGCCCTTCATGGCTTGTGCGGCGGCTGCCTCGCAGAGAGCCCGCCACGCGGATTCATCCAGCGCGGAACGGGGTTCATCGCAAGCGATGGTGGACATGATGGAGACCTCCGGAAAAAAGCCGGAGTCCTGCCCCGTGCGGGGAAGGAACCCCGGCGGGTGGATGAAGAAAACAGCGGATGCGGTGTCTGTGATCACGCAGGTTGCAGTTCGGCCTTGCGGCTCCACTCTTGCGTCTTGAAGTCCACCTCGTAACCCAGCTTGCCCAGGCGGACGATCTGCGTGCGCAAGGTGCGGCGGTCGATGGTCGAGTCCAGTTTCACGGACTCGCCCAGCGGCCAGAGGATGCCGAACAGCGCGGCGTCATCCTCTTCGGTGCTGCCAGCGGCAGCGGCCGTAGCGGGCGGCGCCGCATCCACGCCGAAGGGCGTGGTATCGATCAGCGGATCCGCCGACGCCTGCACAGGTGCAGGTTTGGCCGGTTTGGACGCCTTGGCGGGCTTGGCCGGCGTTGCCGCAGGCTGCACCTCCAGCTCTTCATCGAGCGGATCGACATCTGGGACAGTGAAGCTGCGAGCTTCGTCCCGGCTCAGTTTGTCGATGCCGTAGAGCGTCATTCCGTCCAGGCTGGCGCGGATCTCGAACCGCATGCCATCGCCAACCGGATAGGACTTCGGAAAGATGTAGCGGATCAGGAACTCCCCGTCGTACTTGCCTTCGGGGTACTGCTCCAGTTCCGGGTCTTTGACGGCGAATACGGCGTTGGGTGTGACGAGACGACCTACCGTGAAGGGGCCATTCCTGCCGCGGATGGTGCGCAGCGTGAGCTGGCCCCGGAGGACGATGGGCGGTACCGATTTCGCGGGCGCCGATGTGACTGCCATGGTGGTTCTCCTTGCGAATTAGGAAGAAGGCAAGGCCCCGTGAGGGGCCGTGCCGGATCAGAACGAAGCAGCCAATGCCGGCGCCTGCTCCTCGACTTCGCGTTCGGGCTCGCGCTCGGCGGGCTCGGAAGGCTGGTCGGCAGCGGTGTCGGCGGCCTCCTCGGCTTCGGGCGCGGGTGCGTCCTCGGCTTTCGGCGCCTCGGCTTGCGCCTGGCTCGTGGGATAGACCTGGGTGCCGTCGATCTTGATCAGACCGATGTGGATCAGCGTCGAATCCAGGCTCGCGGCCGGTTCCCCGGTGTGCTCGCCCTTGGTGCGGATGTACGGATCGATCTTCATGTCGTTCAGACGGAAGGCGATCAGCACCTTGCGATCTCCTTCGATGGCCTGCACGCACCGGCGAACCAGGTGCTCGGCTTCGGGGGTGGCGACGATGGTGTCGATGTACCGATAGTCCGGTTCATTGACGGGTCCGGCCAATGCGGCGATGGAGCACGACAGGAAGGGGTCGCCATCCTTGGGAGTGAAGTACTTCGGACGGTTGAGATAGCCGAGGCCGCGGGTGACCAGTTCGTGCTTCTCGATCGAGGCCAGTTCGGCCCGGTCGATCAGCTCGGCCTTGAGCAGTCGCGCCTTGAGGGACGCGGCGGCCTGGCCTTTCTTCTCACCCCTGTCGCGGATGTACGCATCGCCCCACAGATCACCGAGGCGGAAACGCACCAGCGGGCGCTGCTTGGAATCGTCAGCGCCGATGTAGCGCTGGACGAGCTTCTTGACCTCGGTACCGGAGACCTTGACGTCGAAGTAGCGGTAGCTGGGGTCCTTGGCGGAGCCGACCAGCGCGGCGATGGTGCAGGCCAGGAAAGGCTGCGCACGGCGGCCGCCCCTGACGGGCACTTCACGGGCACGCTGGATGTAGCCGATGCCCGAGGTGTGGAGGTCGAAATACGATTTCTCGTTGGACGTGGTGTTCATGGTGAATCTCCATGGGAAGAAAGCGGAGACACACCAACCCCACGATGCGGGGAGAGGTGCGTAACCCCGCGGTGGGTTGATAAGGCGAAAGCATCCGCCACCAGAGGCTGGTGGCCGCTCGCGGAGGGATGCGGTGCGAGCTGGCTCGGTCACGCAGCGGAAGCTGCACCGCAACCTCGAAGACCGATGGTTGCCTGGCATGTCGCTGACAACGTCAGCAGGCATGGGGGCAGCATGGCCTGGCCTCGCGCGCGAGGCAGCCATCAATCGGCACCCAGGCGATTCCCTTTGTCCACGGCTCCCGGCGCTTGCCACAGGCACTTGCGGCGATGCCTGCGATGCAGAACAAAAAAAAGGCCTTCCACCCGGATGGATGGAAGGCCTGTAGGGCTCATGGTCGGCAGGCTCCGGCCTCAGCCGTAGTGCCGCTGGGCCTCCTGCCGTCGCGTGTCTCGAACGTCATGCCGGCAGCGCCTGGCGTCGCCGGGGAGCCTTGACGTCGATCACGTTCACGTCGATCAGGCGCCAGCGCCCGTCGTCGACGAGCCGCTCCAGCACTTCACCGAGCATGTCGAAATACACCTCGTCGTACCGATCGACCAGTTCACCGTCGCGGCGCAGCTCGACCACGTAGGTGTCGCCCCCACGGTCGTACAGGATCGTCACCCGGCCCTCGAACTTCGCGGTCGAGACCGTGAAGCTGATTGCCGGAGGGGTTTCGATGATCTTGGACGGCTTGGGATCGACCCAGGTGAAGTCGCGGGCGCCGGCATCGACCAGCATGTGGGTGATGCGCCGGAACCCGTCGGGCGCCGGCATTTCCTCCAATTGCTGGATGAGCTGACCCAGTTCCATGCACTGCGGCTCGGGGATGGGCAGCTTGGCTGGCGCGGAACCGAGGATGTGCGTCTTGACGGTGTAGGGAATGCCGTCGGACGTCATCTCGGTGCGCACTTCCGGGGTGTCCGCGCGCAGGCCGTCGAAGCGGCGCCGTGCGTAGGGTTGGACATGCACCTTGGCGCCCTCGTTGGGAACGGCGGTCACCAGCTTGGGGTCGAGCACAGCGAACTCGCTGGGCTTGAGCTTGACGACGATGGCGTCGTCGGTGGCCGCAACCACTTTCCCGTCGAAGGGCTGGGGATCGATGGCGAAGCCCAGCGTCGAGGACTGAGGCTGATCATCGAACACGCGGTACTTGAACGTCCGCACGTTGCGGGGCACATGGCCTGCGACAAGCGAAGGCATCATGGATTTGATGAGGGAACGATCCATGGGAATCTCCTTGAGGACGAAACAAGGGATTCCCCGCCCGCAAGGGAGGGATCCCTTGTGGGTGGCGTGAATGGGCGCGGCGCGCCCGTGGAAGGAAACGACCAGCGCGGTTTCCCGCACTTGCAGCCTCGAAGGTCTTGGCTGCCTGGGCATGTGTCGGCAACGCCGACGAACATAAGGGCAAGGATGGCCCTGGCATGGGCGGCCCGCTCGCAGGAAACGGCACTGCGCCGTACCCGGTTTCCTGCGCTGCGGGCAATAAAAAGCCCCTCGATGAGGGGCTGGCAGGATCAGGCTTCGTACACGAAGTAGTGTTCGCGCTGACGTGGAAAGAAGATGTGCTTCCAGCAGTCGCCGCTTGTGTTGCCGCCGTCGAACACGACCATTTCGTAGCCGTCAATGTCGGTGTCCACCAGGTCGGTACGGTCGATATGGCGCACGTGCAGCATGCCGCTCATGCGCTCGAACACCAGGATCTGGCCCGTGGCGCCGTCCTGACACATGGAATTGATGCAGGCCCCGAGCTGCTGCTCGAAGTCCTGGGCGGGGGTGATGAGGCTTGGGAACATGGGGTGCTCCTGGGAAAGTGAGCCGGCCCGGCTCCTGGCGGGAGACGGGCCGGCATTGGGGAACAAGGAGGAAGACTGGTGCGCTACGAGCCTGCTAGGGCTCGACCAGCGGCAGGCCCGGCAGTACAGGTGCGTCGCCGTCGAAGATGAGGATGCGCACGTCGGCCTGGCCGGCCAGTTCAAGGATGTTCACCAGGTCGTCCGGAATACCCTTGTTCCGGTGCTCCTGCCGGAGCTGTTCGGCGGTGATGCCTTCGGCATGCTCCAGGTTGCGATCCGTCCAGGGCGTGGAGATCAGCTTGATGCCGATCGCCGGGCTGTACGGAACCCGGAAGGTGATGAACAGAAAGGCCTCCGGCGTCGCGAGATCCGCCAGGCTGGCCAGGTAGTGCCAGGTCTCCTCAGCGATGTGCGCGCTGCTGATTTCCCAGCACCGGCTGTAGTAGCCGGTCTCGAAAGCCAGCCGTTGCATGACTTCCCGCGCGGCCTCGGCCGAATAGGTATCACCGACGTGAACCGGGCGGTCGTCAAGGTCGTCGCCGTGGATGGCGTACACCACGGCGCCGATCACGCCTTCGCCACCAACGCCTTCAGCAGCATCACATTCGACCATCAGCTCGTGGTTGATGGTTCCGTTTCTGACCACCGCGAAGTCTCTGGTAACGATGCAAGGGGAGGACATCAGCTCCTCGTCGGAGAGGTGCTGTTGGCTGACATGGATGGGTCGCCAGACATGCGGGCTTCCGTCCTCGTAGCTGATGGACAGCGTTCGGAGGATTCGCAGATTCCAGTAGCCACGGAGGAAGGGGTTGGGATTCTTGGACATGGGATTTCTCCAGATCGAACAATGGAGCCAATCCCCGCCGGGAATCGACCCCGATGGGAAGGAAAGAAAGCGGGCATCGCGCGGCGATGCCCGGCAGGTGGAATGGCGACTAGGCCGGACTGGCCTGCAGCAGCGCCGCGACGCGGTTCCGCAGTTGCTCGCGACGGGCCGCGTCGTTGATGCCGGCGAGCAGCCGGTTCGCTTCGCGTGCGATGAGGGCGGCCGCCTTGTCGAGCTCGTCGGCCAGCAGCGCCCGGCGGATCTCGGGCCCCAGTTGGAGGGCTTGGCCGGAGATGCTGAAGGTCTCGAACTCGCGGCTGAGGTACCAGCCTTCGCCGCCGAACTCGAACAGCCGCGGCTTGTCGCAACGCCAGGAACCCTCGAAACGGATCTCCGAGAGGTTGTGGCCGTCGTTGAAACGCGTAGCGATCAGGAACAACGTGTCGAGATCAGCGGTGTCCTCGAAGCGGTGCTCTTCGAGCATCTGCATCAGTGCCTCGTCCTGGTCGGTGCCGAAGTGCTTTGCCAGCAGCTCCAGCAACTCCTCGATCGGAGGCAGTTCCTCGTCGGGCACCGGCAACCCCAGGGACGTCGCGAGTTTGGCGAGGCTCTCGTGGATGTCATCCCACAGAGCGGCATTGCTCTCCGAGATGAGAGCGATGTAGGCCTCGCCGTTGCCCGGATAAGCCGCATCCAGATTGAGGCCGTCGAACAGCGCAGTGATCACCGGCGTGATCTGGTCGAGAACGAGGACGCCGGTGGCGTCGTAGTAGTTGTTTGCCATGTAGCTGACTCCTGGTTGGATGGAGCGGAGCCAGCCCCTGCGGACATGACATCCGCAGGGAAAACCCGGCGCCGGATGGCGTCGGGTGGTGAGAGGTCGCCGGGATCATTCGCCGAAGTCGGCGGGATCGCCCAGGGCCTCGAGCACATCGATCAGCCCGCAGTTCGCGAGCACGTAGAGCTCGTTGTAGTCGTCGCCCGTGGGCGCCTGTTCCAGGTGGTTGAGGCGGGCATCCAGGTCGAGGATGCTCTGCCGCACGCTGCGGGCGACCGAGAGCGGCGAATCGCTGTCGTCGCCCTTCGGGAGGTCGTCCAGCGCCGCAAGCACGGCCCGGGGGGACAGCGCATCGGTGAGGGACTCGTACACCTCCGGCTCGGCGCTGTGGCAGATCGCCTCCTCCGGCTTGTCGCCGATCAGGAAGTGCGTGATCTCGTCGTCGTCTGCGCCTTCGGTGTCGTAGTCCATCACCGCGATGCGTGGCAGCGGGATGTGTGTGGGCCAGTCCTCGACCAAGAGGGCCTGTACGAGACCGCCTTCGAGGACGACAGCCATGGATATGGGTCGGGTCATGTTCGCTCCTGAGAAGAATGGAGGGACATGGCCCCGATCGGGACGCATGTCCCTCTGGGGATGGGAAAGAATGGTCGGTGGCGTGCCGGTTCGGCCTACCAGCCGTTGTAGTTGAGCGTGAGGTCGGCGATGACCTTGCGCCGCTCCAGGTCGAGGCCGCCCAGGTCGGACAGGCCCTCGAAGCCGCAGCGCTTGAGCATCGCTCCACCCTCGCGCGAGTTGTAGTAGCTGACCATGGCGGATAGGAACATCCGCTGGCCACTGCTCAGGACGCCGAGGGCATCGTTGAGCAACAGCATGTTGGGACGAAGATCCCACTTGCTGGTGGCCTGCTCCAAGCCTTCACGGGTGCCGTCGCCGAACCACTCGGGGCCAGCGATTTCGGCGCCACGCTTCCAGGCTTTGAAGAACGCATCCGGCGCGGCGGCGAAATGCCGGTCTTCCCGGATGATCTGATCGACGACATCGGCTGGCAAAAGCTGATTCATGATGGAACTCCTAAGTAGCGGGATCAGGGGGTGGGCAACTGCGTCCAGCCGCCTCTTTCGAGGGCGCGTTGGGCTGTGGTCGCACTTCGGAAGTACTCGCAGGACTCCCGCGAGACGGGGACTTCGGCGTCGCGCGTGCCGATGTAGTGGCCGGCGGCGCTGTGCAACACTTCGAGCGGCAGGAACTTGCCTGCGTAGATCAGGGCCAAGTGGCCGAAGGAGGCTTGCTGGGACATGGCTGGGCTCCTCGGAGAAGCGGAACCTTGTCCCTGACGGGATGGCATCTCCCGCGTGCGGTTGAAAAAAAGCATCGGCGTCACGGGGACGCGCGTCCGCAGACTTGATGCGATGGCGGACTGGCGGGTGGCGCGGGGGAAACCCGCGGCAGCCTGGAACCCTGGCTGCTGGCATGGTGCTGACGGATCAGCGACACATGCGGGCAGCTTCGTGCGTGCCTAGCGCCGCGTCAGTTGGAAATCGGCATCCGGCCCAGCCCCGATTGATGGGCGCAGGAAAAAAGAAAGCCCCGCATCGGATGCGGGGCTGGCAGGAGGGTGCGGTGACGCGGGATCAGCCGGGCTTGTTGCCCAAGACATGCTGCTTCCACAGCGCGAATGCCTCGTCCGGGGCCAACTCGGCGAGAATGATGATGGGCTGGGTTTGCCGGGCGCGCAGCGAAGCGAAGTACGCCTTGCGGTCGGCGATGGCCTTGAGCTTGATGCCCTTGATGAACAGCAGTTTGCCGTCCTTGACGAAAAGCACCTTGCTGCCGATGTCGCGGTTGAACGCGGCTCGCACCTTGCGCTCCGCGTGCATGGCATCGGCCAGCTCGTCGACCAGGAAGTCGAGCGTGATGTCGATGAGATGGGGAGCTTCATCCTCGTGGCCGAGGTCGAGTGGCGCAGGCGGCAAGTCCTTGGCGAATGCTTCGGCCTGGGCCAGCAGCGCAGCCTTGCCATCGAGCGCGCGGATGAACGTCGAGCCGCCATGGCCGTCGTTGCGGGCCTCGGCGATTGGTGTGCCGTCGAACACGACGGTGGCGGAGAAGCACAAGGTTTCCTCGCTGGCGAAGTCGGCCACCTTGAGATTCTTCAGCGTGATGCGGTCTTGTTGGGTGATGGTTTCCATGGGAAGTCCTGAAGACGACCGGGTGGCGACACGCACCTGACGGGACGTGGCGACCATCCCGTGGGTTGGAGAAAAGAGGCATCGATGCCCCGGTGGGCAGCGTTCGTCGGTGCGATGCTGGGGCGAACTGGTGGGTGGCGTGGGTTGAACCCACGGCAGCCTCGACACCCTGGCTGCGGGCATGGTGCTGCGACAGCAGCGACGCATGCGAGGGAGCATCTGCCTTGCGCCCACGTGCGTCATCCGGCAATCGGGGTTCATCGCGGCCGGATTGCCACAGCCGAAAAAAAAGCTCCCCGAAGGGAGCTGAAGGGATGATCACTGCACGCTGGCGAGCTTGCCTTCGTCATCAAAGCTCAGGCATACGGTGGCGCCAGCGAGCTTGGGCTGCGCCGTGTGGCGCAGGAAGCTCGGCAGCAAGGCATCGAGCACACGATTGGGCGCGTCCGAACAGCCCACAGCGATGAAGGTCTGGACAATCCTGGCATCTTCATCCTCGCGATCCTCGTTGTAACGATCATCGAAGATGTAGTTCGAGACCAGCTCGGTGCATCCGCCTCCATCGGGCGTCAGGTAGAGCGTTTCGCCTTTGCGCACGGCTTGCACCGCGTGCTCCGGCTGGCCCTCGACCCCCACGTGCAGGAACTCGACCAGTTCCAGTTCGACCGCGTAGTCGGCCAGCCATGGATTGCTGTCGCGATGCAGCGTCGTGCCCGAACGGACTTGGATCTGCTTCGGCGTGACCGTCCGCGCCAGGGCTTTGAGCCAGTGTCCGGCGTCCAGCCCATGTTCGTTCAGCAGAAAGGCCTTCGCCGCTTCGAGATACACCTCGACGGTGGGCTCGTCGTTCTCGTCGGTCTCAATCTGCCAGACGCCGAGTTCTTCGAGCACTTCGCGGGCGACCAGGCCCTCGGCCGAGTAGCCTTCCCAGTAGCGGCGGAAGCCGGCAGGCTCATTCGCCCAGTCGCGGAACCAAGCCCGGGGGACAAAGGGCACGTCGTTGAGCAGGTCGGCGTTGGACGAATCGAGGCAGCTCTGCGCGTAGTGCTCGACGAACTCGCTGGCGGCCAAGCGTGCCTTGGCTTCGATCAGCGCCTCGCGGTAGGCCAGGTCGATCGCGGACTGGATGCGCTTGTGGTCTTCCGTCTCGTTCAGCAGGTGTTGCCGGTCGGGAAGCTTGGCGAGCGTGTCGTCGGGCAGCAGCACGACCTGGTGCCTCCCGTAGGTCGGCACTCGGCCGATCGGTAGGCCCTGGAGGAAGGTACGCCACTGCGTGCGCGGTGCGGACAGATCGAGCAACACCTGACCCATGGCGGTCTGCCGCCACTGCAGGACGGAATTCATCAGCGGGCGGTCGACCTTGGCACCGTTGAACGACACAGGGACGGGAAAGGCTTCGCACAGCCGGGCCAGCTCGCGCCCGACCCATTCGGCCAGGCTCTGTCCGGTCTGCGGCGACTGCACGCCGCACAGACGGATCTCGGTCCCGACGCGCGCCGATGCGGGAATGACTTCCACCTCTTCGCCGCTGATGATCGCAGCGGTCGAGGCGCGGAAGGCCTTGTCCAGAGAATGCACGCGCAGGCTGCGCGCGAAATACAGCGTGGAGAGCACGCCGATGCCAAAGGGATTCTCCCGAGCCTTCAGTTTCTCGTCCCAGCCAGATTCGGCGATGCAGATGAGGGTCTGAAGGTCGGCGATGCCCCCGCCGTCGTCGCTGACGGTGAGCGTGTCACCTTCGGCGGTGATGTGGATGTGGCAAGCCTTCGCACGCCGGGCGTTCTGCAACAGCTCGCCCAGCATCGAGGCCTGGGTGAACGCATGACGCAAGGTGGCGATCAGGCGGTTCTGATTCGTCTGAAGACGGATGGTGGTCATGGCATGGTTCCTTGGATGAGGTTGTGCGCCGGTGAGGCGCGGGGAAAAGGCGGCACACGCCGATGCCCGCCACGACGACGCGCTGGGTGGCAATGGCCGTTCTTGCGGGGAATGGGCTGGTTGGCCCGTTGGAGATGCAGCACCGACGCCCGGGGCGGGCGCGTGTCCGCGGCACGATGCGATGCGGACAAGGAGGTCGACGCGGGGAATCCGCGGCGCAGCCTGGAAGACCGTGGCTGCTGGCAGTCGCCGATGCTTCGGCTATGCAGGGATGAGGATGGCGTCAGCCATGCTGGGTGTCGTGCATCAATCCGAAGTGGTCGAGTCCACCTTGTGCAGGCACTGCACCAGTCGGTGGCCCAGCCACGCCATGCACGGGACGGCCATGGAGTTGCCGATGGCCTTGTAGCGCGGAGCGTCGGCGGCAGGTTTGCCGCGGTACGGGATCAGTGTGTAGTAGTCGGGCATACCTTGCAGCCGCTCGCATTCCACGGGCATCAGCCGCCGCACCCGCCATTGCGACCAGTCTCCTGGGTCGGGGTCATTCCAGTCGTACCGGAAATGCGCCTCGTAGTCGGGTGCCAGCACATGGCTCTTATCCGCGCCGCCGTCGCTGGCGCGCAGTGCGGGAGAGATGTCGCCGCCCAGCTCGGCCGCAACGCCGTCGGCACGGCCGCGCAGAGCCAGGCTCAGCACCATCGGCCGCCCTTGGCCGGGCTTGCCGCCGCCGGTCGATAGCGCACCGGACAACTGGCCATGACCGGATTCCCAGCGCAGTTCGCCGCGCGAGTTCTGTGCGAACGCGATCGCCGGCACCACGCCGGCGTTCGCATGGCTGCTGCGGTGCCCGCCCGCGCGCAAGGTGGGCGCCAGTCCCGTCGCCGCATCGGCCCCATAGTCCTGGGAGGTGAAGGCGATGATCGGAATGCCGCGACCGGTTCCATCCTCACTACAGCCCTTGCCTCCGTTGGCAGTGCCGAGCGTGTGGCTGATGCGGCCGGCAACCGACTGCGCGAGGAAGGTTTCGACCTCGAAGTCGTTCTTGGCACCGGGCGCTGCGGTCAGGCAGGCGGCGACGTCGATCGGCCCGGCGGTGTTGCCGCCGCCGAAGCCGAATGTGATGGTCACCTCGCCGTAGGCTTGGTTCAGCCCTGCATAGCCGCCTGCCCCCGCAGGGCGAGATCCAGCAGTGGCGGCAGCGTCTTGCCACGGCGAGAAGCCCGGCGAAGAATCCCCGTGCAGGCCACCGCGCTCAAAAAGTACTTCGGCGGGATCGAGGTCGTCTCGACCACTTGCCACAAGAAACACGCGACGGCGACGCTGGGCGACACCGAAATATTGAGCGTCGAGCACGCGCCAGGCGATGCAGCGCTGGGGGCCAGACACACAACCTGCGTGCGTCCATTTTTCCCCTGGTGGTTGGAGCGCACGGCTTTCTCCGGCCAGTGCGCCCAGGAAATGCCCGAAGGCATTGCTGCGGTCGTTGAGGACGCCCGGGACGTTTTCCCAGACGATGGTTGCCGACGGGCGGCGGTCTTGACGGCGGGTTTGGTCGATGGCATTTGCAAGCTCCACATAGGCAAGGGTCAAGGCGCCGCGCGGGTCATCCAGCCCCCGCGCGCACCGGCCACGCTGAACGACTGGCAGGGCGTGCCGCCGACCAGGATGTCGGGTGCCGGCACGGTGCCGGTGCGCACCTGGCGGGCAATCGCGGTCATGTCGCCCAGGTTGGGCACGCGGGGGTAGTGGTGGGCGAGCACGGCGCTCGGGAACGGTTCGATCTCTGCGAACCATGTGGCTTGGAGGCCGAGTGGTTGCCAAGCGAGGCTCACGGCCTCGATGCCGCTGCACACGCTGCCGTACAGCAACGGCGCGTTGCGCGGCCTACCGTGAGGTTGGTTGCAAGGTTGGGGGTTCATATCGGGTCTCCTGTTCGTGTGGCCCAGGGCTGTGGGCGGGCCGGGACGTTGGTGGGCAGGAGAAAGGCGCCGAAGGCTCTGCGGCCTTCGGCTTGGGAAGAAAGAGGAACCACCCGTGGGCTGATCCGCAGGCCCGGTCGTCGCTGGAACCGTCTGCTGTCAGCAATCACACCCGGCCCATGTCGTGGCTGGGGCCGGCATCGTCTGGCGCACATCCGCGCACAAAGGGAGCCCGTTTTTGCGCCGGCGGGCACCGGCACCGATTACCGCTGACCACGAAGGGTCTCTCGGTGGCTCGCATAGTCAGGCAAGCCACCGGGAGACCCTTCGCAGTGGGCGGAAAAAGCGCAGATCAGCGGAACGCGCGGTTCGCGGAGAAGCTACCTTCAGGCCCCGTGGCCGGGGACGGCCGGGTGGGACGCGCACACGGATCAGGAAGGCGTTGCGTGCTGGGCGTCCCGCGGGGCGTGCGGGACACGGGCCACGCCGCCGATGGCGGGCGCGGCTCACGGGGAACGGGATCGGTCAGGAGCCTTTTCGGCCGCTGCTGCTACGGCGTGGGGCGCGCGAGGTGCCGCGCTTGGACGTGCCGGATTCGACCGGCAGCGTGCCTTTGCAGTCGGGATACCGGCTGCACGAAAGAAACGAGCCGCTCTTGCCGCTGCGCTGGCGCGTGGGTGCGCCGCACTGCGGGCAGGCAGGCCCTTGGGGAACCTTGATGGACAGGGACGCGCTGCCGTACTGCGCGATCAACTGCGAAATCCATGCGGCCTGTTTGCCGATGAACTCGTCCAGCGTGAGCTGTCCGGCTTCGATCATGTCGAGCGCCTGTTCCCAGATGGCGGTAGTGCCGGGGTCGGCAATCGCCGCGGGCACGGCGTCGATCAGCGTGAACGCCGCATCCGATGCGCGAATGGAGCGTCCATTCTTCACGAGGTAGCCGCGGGCGATCAGCCCGCTGATGATGTTGGCCCGCGTCGCCTCGGTGCCGATGCCCGTCGTGTCCTTCAGCTTCTGCTTCAGGCGCGGGTCGGTCACGAAGCGCGCAACGCCCTTCATCGATTTGACCAGTTCGCCCTGCGTGTAGGGGTTGGGCGGCATCGTCTTGAGCGCCTTTATCTCGGCTTCGGTCACCTGGCACGTCAGGCCCTCGCGCAGCGCGGGCAGCACCTGGCTGCGCGCCGCGCCGTCGCCGTCCTCATCCGCTTGTGGCTCGGCCAGCACCAGGCGCCAGCCCTTGATGACGACCAGCTTGCCGGTGGCCACCAGCGCCTGCTGGCCGCAGGAGAGGTTCGCCACGGTGCGGTCGAATTCGTGGTGAGGGAGGAACTGCGCCAGATAATGCGCCCGGATGAGCCGGTACACCGCCAGTTCCCGCTCGCTCATGGCCGAGAGATTCGACGGTTCGAGCGTCGGGATGATGCCGTGGTGGGCAGTCACCTTGCTGTCGTTCCATGCGCGTGAGCGTTGGGTACGGTCGAGCTGATCCATGATCGGACGCAGTGAGGGATCCGTCTTGAGCAGACTGTCGAGGACGGTGGGGACTTCAGCAAACATGCTTTCTGGCAGATAGCCGGAATCCGAACGCGGGTACGTCGTGGCCTTGTGGGTTTCGTACAGGGCCTGGGCAATCTCCAGCGTCTCCTGCACGTCCAGGCCGATTTGCTTGGAACACACCTCCTGCAAGGTGCCCAGGTCGAACAGCAGCGGCGGGCCTTCTCGTATGCGTTCTGTCTCGACCGTGACCACCAGGGCGCTGCCGGCGGCGCGAATCTGCTGCACAGCCTGCTGTGCGACGGGCTGCTGCAGGCAGCGGCCAGCGTCGTCGGTGCAGGCATCGGGCGCGACCCACTGCGCGGTGAAACCCTGGCCGCCTGCGGACAGGGACACGTCGATGGCCCAGTACGGTACGGACACGAAGGCCGCGATCTCGCGGTCGCGATCCACGACCAGTTTCAGCGCCGGGGTCTGGACGCGGCCGACTGACAGCACGCCGTCGTAGCCGGCCTGCCGCCCGAGCATCGTGAACAACCGGCTGAGGTTCATGCCCACGAGCCAGTCGGCCCGCGAGCGCGCCAGCGCCGAGTGGTACATCGGCAGCGTGTCGGCAGAGGGCCGCAGCTTGTCGAGTGCCGCGCGGATGGATGCATCGTTGAGCGCCGACAGCCACAAGCGTTCGATGGGGCCGCTGTAGCCGCAGAGTTCGATGATCTCGCGGGCGATCAGTTCGCCCTCGCGGTCTGCGTCGGTTGCAATGACGAGGTGGGTCGCCCTCGCCAGCAGCGCCTTGACGACCTTGAATTGCGTGGCGGTCTTCGGTTTGACCTCGACCCGCCAATGCTGAGGGATGATGGGCAACTGCTCCAACGACCAACGCTTGAGCGCCGCGTCATAGACCTCGGGTGCTGCCGCTTCTACGAGATGGCCGATGCACCACGTGACGGTGACGCCGGAGCCGTCGAGGTAGCCTTCACCGCGCTGGTTGGCGCCGAGGATGCGTCCGATGTCCTTGCCTTGGGATGGCTTCTCGCACAAGAACAGCCGCATGTCCGTCCATCCGATTTCCGTGGTTCATGGAATTGCCGGGGTCGAGATTGCCGAGCACCGCTAGGTGCGGCAGCAAACAAGCCGCATGCGGTGGCGACCGCTTTCACGGGATGGAATGGCTTGTGCGTGGAAGGCGCGTGGCCGGAGGTGTGCGAGCCGGGAGCCGCGATTCGCGGGAGCGCGTGGAATTTGATGGATGTTGATGGAGCTATCCCCTGGGGATAGCTCGACGGGAAGAAGAAGCAGCGGCCCGGCCGCGCCGCTGCTCCACACGGAGGCTACTCGTCCTGCGGAGGCTCCGCGTTCGACGGCTTGGGGCTGAGCGTTACGGACTCGATGCGGTACGGCAGAATGCCCACGCTGCGCGCGTTGATCTGCCAGGTCTCGCGCGGCTTCTCGTCCTTGTCCTCCCAGGGGTCGCGCTCCATGCGGCCGATGACCAGCACGCGCATGCCCTTCTGGTAGAGATCCTTCCAGTGCTCGGCGTCGCGGTGCCAGATTTCCACCGGTGCCCAGAAGCCGCCGCGATCCTCGAAGGTGCCGTCCTTCTTGGGAACGGGGTTGTCGAAATAGACGTTCAAGCGCAGAAGGCGGCTGGGTTCGTCGTTGCCGTTGGGGAACTCCCGGTACTCCGGGGGCGAGCCGATGTTGCCTTCGCCCGAAAAATGCGTGCTCATGTTGCAATCTCCGTCAGGGTGGGTAAAAACCGGCGCCAACGGGCGTCAGTGCAGGCGTTGCTGGTCGATGAACGACCGGACGAGTTCGCAGCCGATGAAGTGCCGCTGAAGTCGCAGGGCGACGGCGCCAGTGGTGCCGCTGCCGATGAAGGGATCCAGCACCGTGTCGCCCACGCGGGAGCCAGCCTGAATGCAGGGAACGATCAGGCGATCGGGAAACACCGCGAAGTGGCTGCCCCTGAACGGCCGGGTGGCCACTGTCCAGACGTCGCGCTTGTTGCGCATGGCGCGCACGCCGATCTTGTGGAGGCTGCCCCGCAGGTTGGCGTTGGGGCTGGTGACGCGCTCGCCGGGTGGCTGGCGCACGGATCGCAGGTTACCCGGCCCCCGCGGATCGGCCGAAGGCTCGCGGATGGCGGCCTGGTCGAAGTAGTAGCGCGGGCGCTTGGAAAGCAGAAGGATGTGCTCGTGCGAGCGCGTGCAGCGGTCGATCACGCTCTCGGGCATGGCGTTTGGCTTGTGCCAGATCAGATCTTGGCGCAGGTACCAGCCGTCGCGCCGCAAAGCGAACGCCAGCATCCACGGGATGCCCAACATGTCCTTGGCCTTGATGTCGCCCGCAGGCCGGATCGCGCCGACGGCGGCCTGGGCCGCACCGTGCTTGGCTCCGCCCTTGGTGCTCGCGGCCTGGTAGGTGCGATGCGCGGCGTAACTGTCGCCGATCACGATCCACAGCGTGCCGTCATCGGCCAATACGCCGCGCACCGCCCGGAACACCCGAACCAAACGCTCGATGTACTGCTCGGGCGTGCCGCAAGCACCGATCTCCAGGTGCTTGTCTGGATGGTTCGGTGGGAGATAGCTGCGCAATCCGAAGTACGGTGGACTGGTGACGCAGGTTCGCGCCTGCACGCCATCCACGCGCATGCGCTCCAGAAGGGCCAGGCAGTCCCCGGCATGGCTTTGATCCAGCCAACGGCACGCAGAGGGCGGCATCATGCTGACGACTTCCGTTCAGGCGGGCAGCGGCCGGTAATCGCCGTCATCCGGCGCAGGTAGGCGTCTTCCGCCTCGGCGGCCTTGCTGGCGCATTCCTGCGCCTGCCTGCCCAAGGTGTGCAACAGGCTGATCTGCATGTTCAGCGTGATGCGCTGAAGTTCGATCGCGTGCAGGTCGGTCAGCAGGTTGACCGGCGTGCTGGTGCTGGCGATCAGTTCCCGCCACAGAGCCACGCCCATGGCCGAGCGGTCGTGCCTGCGCCATCGGAGGAACGTCGTTCCCGCGCCAGTAGCCTGCTGGGCCAGCTCGACGGGCAGCAGGTGGAAGGGATGTCCGCATGCCTGTTGCAGCACCTGTCGCTGCGCCCGGGCGATCAACTCGTCGCGCATGGCGAAGCACTGGCTGGCCCAGGCCTCAAGATCCCCTTTACCCTTAAAAGGCTTCAAAAGGCCTTTTAGAGAGGCGGCATGTTCCAGCTTCATGAAGGCCGACTGTTGCAAGCCCTGGAAGTAGCGGGTATCGCGGTTCGGGTCGCTCATGCCTGCACGTCCTCACCGGCGCTGGTGTCGGATGCCTCCTCGACAGTGGCGGCCTCGTCGTCCGGGGAAGCGGCTGCGGCAGGGCTGCCACCGCGCTGCTGCAGGCCACGGCGCACGATGGGCGGCGCGAACTTCGAGCGGCGCGTGCCTTCCAGCACGTCCTGCGGCAGTTCGCCGAACTTATCCAGCGCCGCCCGCGCTGCGGCATTCTTCGCCGCGAAGTCGTCGCGCGTCGTGCCCGAGTAGCGGTACTGCTGAGCCAGCGAGAACAGGCTGCGCAGCGCATGCGCGCCCTCATTGAGCCAGCGTTCCAAGGTGCTGCGGTCGATGAGCGCCGTGTGGTGGGCGAGGATCAGCTTGCGGGCGATGTCGTCGTAGTCGGCCAGCAGGTAGACGGCGGCAAAGCCGAGCTGCGCGTTGACGAAGAGGGGCAGCTTGACGGGCTGGACATTGAGGTTCTCGCCCAGGCTCAACGCCGCGGGCACTCCGGCCAAGGCTTGGTCAACCTGCTCGCGCAGCGATTGCAGTGTGGCTCGGGTCTGGTCGAGCTTTTCCTCGATGCGCAGCATCCACCAGTCGCTGTACGGATCGTCCTGCTCCGAGCCACGCTTCATCTTGTTCATCTGGGCGATGTAGCCATTGAGGCCGACGATGCCGGGTCGCCCCTCCGCCGCGGCGCGGCCGTGCCAGATGCGGGAAGCGTGGTGGGTGTGCAGCGTCAGCGACATGGCGCTGCGCAAGGAGCCGAGATTCAGTTGCAGAGGTTCATTGGTTGCCATGGCGGCCGCTCGCTGTTGGACAAGGAGCTGCGAGCTTCGGCAGGAACCGGAAGGCAGTCAGTCAACAAACCGAAATAGCCGAAACCCAGGTTCCGTGCGCACAGCACGAACTATCCCCAGGGGATAGCTCCAGGGACGTCCATCGAACGCTGCAACCCAACCCGCTACGATGGCACGCTGTTGCCGACAATCGATCCACGGGGTGAGGAGACGATGGGGGAAAGTGTCCGACTGGTCTTGAATGGCGAGCAGCGAACGCATGGCGATGCCGTGGTGAACCTGCTCCGGCGTGCCCACCACTTCGAGTGCATGGTGGCGTTCGCCAAGGGCTCGGCGCTGCCCGAGCTGCTTGCGCCGTTGGAACAGGCGCTCAATCGCGGCATGACGGCCCGCTTCGCGATCGGGCTGAGCTTTCATCTCACCGAGCCGGGACTGCTGCGCAAGCTGTTCGACCTGTCGAAGCGGTACGCGATGCAGCTCTACCTGAGCAACGACGACGCGACATTCCACCCCAAGATTTATGCGGCTCGGACGCCAAAGCGATGCACGGTGATCGTGGGTTCCGCCAATCTGACCGCCGGCGGACTCTGCGACAACCACGAGGCGTCGGTATTGATCGACGGTCAGGACACCACGCTATTCTCGGAAGTCCATGCGCACTTCGATGCGCTCATCGCCGAGAGGTCGATTGTCCTGGCGACCAGGAAGCGCATCGAAGACTATGCGGCAGAGTTCGCCATCCACGATGCCTGGCGCAAAATGGCGAAGAGGCGGGCTGATCGCGTCAGCCGCGATGATGTGCAGGACCTGGCAGTGCTGGCCGACAAGCTGGCCGAAATGAAGCGCGACGACACGCGCGATGGATTTGCCGCCCAACAAGTGTTGCGCAAGGCGAACCTGCAGCAGGCCAGACGCCAGATTCAATCCCTCGCGACACCCGTAAAAGGTGGTGCTCGGAACTTCCTGCCGCGATACGAAGCACTAATCGACCTGTTCCACTCGGGCGGGCTGCATCGCGCCAAGACCCGCGTCGCCAGAGAGCCAGGCCGATTCCTCGCAGCGGTCGCGGATATTGCGGCTCGGCCCCGCCTGGCGCCCGCCGAGGCCTTCGGGGTCCTGCACGCCCACTTCGAGAACATCACGGGGGCGGGCATCAACCTGCTGACCGAGATCCTGCATGCGCTGGACAACAAGCGGTACGCCGTAATGAACCAGAACGCGGTGACGGGCCTCGCGGTGGCCGGGTTCGATGGCTATCCCCAGCACCCGACGAAGGGGAACGTCGATGGCGAACTCTACGAGCGATACTGCCACCAGGCTCGATCCGTGCAGAGGGAACTGGGACTGGCGAACCTGACCGAGTTGGACGCCTTGTTCAACTATATGTACTGGCAGGACGAGTCCGAGGTGTAGGCCACACTCCGGGGCCGCGAGAACTATCCCCAGGGGATAGCTCCATGGAAGGCCACGGACGTCTGCTTGCCCGGAATCAGCTCTTGCCCAACAGTCCACGCAGCCGTTCGATATGTTGCCGTGCCACCTCCGGCGACACGACGTTACGCGGCTCCGGTGGTTGGACTGGAGCGGGAGGTTCGGCTGGCTTGGCTTGACCAGCCCACGCATTGAACTCGCCGCGGATGGCGCGCTGAACGATCCCGAACAGGTAGCCTGCCGGGTTGCGGATTGAACTGCCCCTGCAGCGGGCCTCCCATTCGTCGAGGACGGCCTGGCGCATGGGCTCGTCGACCTGCTGCAGCGCCATCCTGACGCCTGCCTGCTGTTCCGCTTTCAGTTCCGCGAAGCGTTTGGGCCATTGCAGATCGCCCAGCGCGTGCGCCCGCGCCGTAGTACGTACTTCATTGATACGACTACTACGTACAGTACTGTCGTTCTTCGGATTCCGAAGAGAGCCGTCCGGCGCGGGTTTCAGCCCTGCTTCGGAATCCGAAGAGGGGCGTTCGGTATTCCGAAGAAGGCTCGCGTCCCCTTCTTCGGAATCGTGAGCGGTGGCGTCTTGTGCATAACTTTCGGAGGCTGTGATGCCCTGTCGAGCCAGGCGCTCGGCCAGCACCTGCAGCCGCGACGGCAACGTACGGCCGGACAGCAGCGGGTCTTCTGCGATCTCCTGGAGGGTGTTCAGACCCACCATCTGGACGGCCTTGGCCGAATGGCTCAGGGACTGGCTGACCAGCGCCAGGTAGTCGGCGTCGAGCTGCATGGACTCGAACGGCGTCAAGGGCTCGTCGTGCAGGACGTAGAGGTTGCCGAGGATGCGGCCGGTCTTGGGGTCGCGCCGCCGCCGCACGAGGCTCAACCATCGGGTGAGGCGCAGCAGCGTTAGCGCCCGTGCCACGGTCTCGTGGGAGGCCTGTCCCGCGCAGGGCATCGACGCCAGCCAAGGGCGCAACTGCTCATAGGTGGGGAACGCGGTCACGCCGTCGTCGTTGAGCAGCAGCCGGAATACCTGCCAGGCATTGCGCTCCAGCGGCGTCAGCCGACGATCGAGGAACAGGCGCCGCGGCACGGTCTCGTGCCGGTTGCCGCTGAACAGAAAGCCGTCGCCCGGCGCAGGCGCGGTCACGCCGGGGTCGGGCGTGAGTTCCTTCAGGGCGCCCTCCAACAGATCGGCAAGCGCAACGGGGCCTTGGCGTATTGCGCGTGGCGCTGTCCCGTCCACGGTCATCGCCTAACCCAATCCCTGGTCGACCCAGCTCTTGATCGCGGCCCAGACCACCGACAGCGGCAGCGACATGCCTTCCGCCAGATCCATGGTTGCGTCGAGAATCGAGGTTTCGTCCTCCAGATCGACGTTCCTGCTGCGGGTCACCGCCTTCCATTGCCGCCACAGCTCCGTGTCTTGCTTCTCGTCCAGCACGGGGTGACGCCCCTTGCGCTTGGGCAGGCCGAGGATTTCGCGCCGGAGGGCGACTTCCTGATGGGTCAGGCCGTAGAAGCGGCTCACCATTTCCGTACTGGCGCCGAGGCGCAACATGCGATCGACCGTCGCGATCTCTTTCTCCACGTCCTGCGCCTGCTTGAGCAACCGCCGGAGCACTTCGCGGTTGACCGTCACGGAGCACCAGGAGACGCTGGCGTTGGCCAGCACGCTGATCAGCGCGGGATGCTTGAGCGCATCCAATTCTTCCTCGCCGAACCCCATCAGCTTGCAGCGGCGCAATTGCCCATTGCGCAGGTCATAGAGCGCCTGGGCGATGACGGCCTGGTTGAGCGGGTGTGATGTGGGCATGCCGGCCTCCCTCGCTCACGCCCCGGAACCCACGGCCCCGGCCTCCAATTCCAGCAAGCGCCGGGCCAGCCGCAACAGCCGGAACAGCTTCACCAGCGCGGTGTCGCTCAATCGGCGGACTGCATCGCCTTGGCCGTGCAGCAGCGTCGGCAGGTCGATGACGACTTGCCCGCTGTCCAAACCGACGTCTGCTGGCTGCTGACCGGCCAGGCAGGCCAGCAGCGCGAGCACGGCGCGGCCCAGCGGAGACGGGACTGGAGTGCGGACAAGGCAAGCGAAGCCGATGCTGTCAGGGCGATCCTCAATGCACTCGGCAAGATCCGCTTCGCCCGCGATCTCGCGCGCGAACTGAGCGATGTGGATGCGCAGGCGATCGGGCGTGTCCAGGCCAGGGTCGATGTACCAGACATCGGAGATGGGATAGAGCCCGCCGGCCTGTACCGGGATGGACTGCAATACGTTGGCAGAGAAATCGGGAGGCAGCGCATCGCCCAACTGATCGGCAACCATGCGCTGGATGGACTGCAGTCGCTCGGTCGTCGGCGCTGGCGAGACGATGTGCTCCTGAAGCCGATCGCCAGCCACGGTCACGGGGCCTCCTGCGGACGGATTGCCTGGGACCGAATCGTCCTCGCGCTCACGCGCCGGGGGCGCGGGTGCCGGCGTGGTGGTGGATGGCGTTGGTGGGACTGGCGGGCGGGCGACGGTTCCGGGCTCAGGCAGTACGGGCGGTGCCGATGGCGGCGTCGGGTCGCTGGCCAGGGCGCGGTGGCGGCTCTCGGATTCGGTGAGATCCAGCGCCAGCACATCGTAGTCGATGCCCAACAGTTCGGACATCTGGCCGATCAATTCATCCTGCACCCGCTGCGATGAAAACTCGTCTCCTTGGGCGTCGAACTGCGACAGCACTTCCTGGAAGAAATCGTCGAAGTCCTGTGCCAAGGAGGGGCCTTTTGCGTAGCGCTCCCATGTGAGCATGCACGCCTTGCGCATGACCGACAGGCGTTCGACCTGGTGGCGACCGAGCCCGCCATAGAGCACGGTTGGAATCGCGGGCAGCAGGTAGCGCACCGCATCGGCCATACGGCTGATGTGCGACTGCTGCACCGGATAGCCGTCGGCCCCCAGGCGGCGGGCCAGCTCGGACTGGCTCAGGGTAGCTCCGCTCTCCAGCTCGTAGAACTCCCGCGCCTTCTCGACGCCGAGGGCGCGCTCGATGAAGGTCAGACCGCCACGCAGTTCGTTCTCGGCGAGATGCCCGGTCAGCGCGACGATCTCTCCGCGCGCGGGCCACGGGCGGAACAGGCACGATATGCGGAAGTACCGTTCATCCTTGGTCTCCGACCAGAGTTCACGCAGGATCGCCAGCCGCGTGTTGCCGCCGTTGCGGATAATGTAGTGACCTTCACCGGGGCGCCGGGTAATGGCCGGCGCCGCGTCCAGGCCGCGCCCGCGGATGGAGGCCTTGATTTCCTCGTAGGCCGGATTGCGCTTCTTGCGCGGGTCGTGGTCGTAGGGTCGCAACTGGTCCAGTGTCACGACCATGGGCGTGTCGGCGATCGGGTCGCTCAAGGTCGAGGCCGACGGGCTGCTGCGCTCGAATCCGGCAGCAAGCAGCTTGCTGGCCATGTCCTGGGAAGTCATCTCAGCCATGGCCGCCCCTGTGGGCGCTGGACACCTGCGCCTTGCGTTCGGCGCGGCGGATCTGCGCACGCGCGTTGAGAGCCGCCCGATGGTCGCTGGCCGTCGAGCTGGTGTAGATCGCGGCGCAACCCGGTTTGGTGAACTTGAGGTGTCCGCCCGGTGTGCGCTTGACGTGCCAGCCTTCGCCCACGGCGAACTCGATCAGGGCACGCAGCCGCTTGTGGCCGCGGGCCAAGTCATGTGCGTTCGCCATGGGGCCTCCCGGCAACAAGAGGACGCGGCGGGCGACCGGACACCCTGGCGAATCTGTCCTGCCACTGCGGGAACAATTCGTCGGCAAGGCCACGCATGGTGTCGAGCGCGGCGGGCGCGACTCTGCCCGGTGGCTGGCGGTACTCGACCCGATGCACCGGCAGGCCGTGCGTCGCGGCGCGCGGGTAGGCTTCGATGGCAGGCACGTCGGTGGCCAGCACGCGGATGCCCGCGTGATCCTGGAACAGGTCGCGCAGCGCCTGCTGGATCAGCCGCGCGTTGGCGGACACGGGATGGACGCGGTTGATGAGCAGGCGCAGCGGCGGCGGTTCGATCCCGAGGTGCCGGTACGGCGCGATGTCCTCCAGCAACTGCATGGTGCCGCGCCGCAGCTCGCGGGCCGCGAGGATTTCCGGGGTCACGGGCGATAGCGCGAGGCCGGAGGCGAGCACCGCCATCTCCAGCAGCGCGCTGCGTGCGCCTTGCGTGTCGAGCAACACCAGGTCGTAACTCGCCTGGAATGCAGGAAGCAGATGCCGCAGGCGTAAGCGTCCATCGGGTGCGTGCAGCAGCAGCGTGTTCAACTGCCCCTTGTCGTCGTTGGAGAGCACCACGTCGAGCCCGTCGATGCAGGTACGGGAGACCAGCTGTTCCAGGTTCTGTTCGTTGAACGCGAGCAGTTCGTAGATCCCGCTGGCCGCGCGATGCGCGAGCGGGTAGTAGCTCGATAGCGTGGGTTGCACATCCAGGTCGATCAGCAGGACGCGCAGGCCCGCGTCTGCGGCGAACCCGCCGAGGTTCGCCGCGGTCGTGGTCTTGCCTACACCACCTTTGGTGGAAATTATGGAGATGACCAACATCGTCTGGCTCCTCGTCGTGTGGATGAAGGACGGGGCTAGACGCGCTGGTTGCGGCGTTCGGCGATCCACTGCTCGACTTCGAGCGAGTCCCAGCCGACCGCGCGAATCCCGAGACGGATGGCCTGCGGGAACTTGCCAGATCGCATCAAAGAGTAGATGTGCGCGCGCTTGAAGCCGGTCTTGGCTTCGACTTCATCGCGGCGCAGGATGCGGTGCTCGACCGCAGGGAGCGGAAGGGGGTTTTCCTCCGACATGGGAGTCACTCCTTAGCGCTCAGGAGCGCTTGTTAGGGTGACTCGTATTGAATAGACCTTGGCGGAAATGGACACCGCAAATGCGGTTTCCGTGACCGCAGATACGGGGTTGCATTTCTATCAGTTGTCCGCTCGCAGCTTCCTGCGCGCCTGGGCGAACTTGGTCTGCAGTGTCCGTTCGGTGATGCCCATCAGGCTCCCGTGATGTGCAATCAGCGCGCTGATCACAGCCTCCTGGCTCGTGAAGCGAGAGTACGGGGCGCCAGATGGAGTGCGTCCGAGCATCACGTCGAGCATCGCGCCGATGACGTGCAGGTAAGTGGACTCGGCCCGGTCGCTGAGCGGGCAAAGCGTGCAGGCCGCGATGGGAGCGTCCTGCTTCTTCTGCTGTTCCTGTAGCGCCTGCAACTGGTGGCGACACAGATCCAGTTGAGATTTCAACGCTTCGCGCTCCACCAGAAGAGCTTGGCCGGCCTCGACGGTGATGACCGGGTGGGCGATTCGCTCGGCACGCGAGAAAAGGAAGGCGGGTCGTTGATCGGGATAGGTGTGAAGTATCCAGCGCTTGAGGTCGACATGACGGATGGTGAGATCGGGCGAATCCCAAAGAGATTCGTCGCTCATCGTGATGCCACTTCGGCCGTACGGCAGTTCGCCATGAAAGATCGCGTCATAGATGCGATCGGTGTATAGGCGCAGCTCGCTGCAGCGAGGGCAATCCAGTGTCGCTGGCAGCTTGCGTGATCGTACGTTTGCCAGGATCTCCTCTCTGAACCGAAACAGCCCTGCCCATCGGATAGCGGCTTCGATGGGCCGGTAGTACACGGCTGAAAACGAACTCCTTTGCATGTCGCTCCTCCTTGCCGGTGCTAACCCGCTAACCCATCGAAGACTCCTCTGCGCCCAGTCGTGGGCTTGGGCGCTACTAACTTGAACCTGTGTCGCGGAGCACGGACCGCGGCACCGGAAGATGTTCAACTACCTGCCGAGAGGCGTTATGAATCGGCCCTTCTAGGCGTAGCATGTGAACTGCTGGCGGCCGCGCCAGCGAAGGGGGGCTAGGCGTAGATGTCGGCGCCGACCGTCAAAGAAGAAGACAGGCCGCCAGTCACACTACTGTCATGCACGCGAGGGTCATGTCGGCAGTGAGCCTTGGCAAGACCCGTTGCGCATGTGCTGTTCTCTTGTCGGTCTATCGGGTTCCGCTACGCGATCCCGTTGTCTTGAGCGGTAGCTGGGAACCGATGTAAATTTAGGTGAGCAGACTTTTCCGGTCTGCTGATAGATCGAATGGGAATTGCACCGAGGGTAGATGTGGAACAAGTAGCGCCTCTCTGCGGCGCTTCTGCGAGGGGCTTCGGTGCATGAAGCCGGCGCTCATCGGCAGGTGTTGCCGGAGCCGTGTCGAACTGGCTGTCGGTGGCCGTGGTTGGCCCGCACTGGAACGTCAACCTTGTCCGGTTTTCGGCAGGTGGTTTACACTAGTCCACTCGGTAGTCCACCCTACGCGCGGGGACTTGTAAAATCGTTCTAACTCAACCGCTTAGGTGTTAGATTCGATTCCCTTCACCCGCTCCAGATACGCAACCGCTGCGTATGCTGCCGCGCTTCCTGCCCGGCACGCCTGCGATGAAGCTCGCAATCCTCTCCCGCAACAGCAAGCTCTATTCCACCCGCCGCCTGATCGAGGCGGCGCGCGCGCGTGGGCACGTGGTGCGCGTGCTCGACCCGCTGCGCTGCTACATGCGCATCGCGCCGGACGGCTTCGCCATGCACTACAAGGGCAGGCCGCTGACCGGGGTGGACGCGGTGATCCCGCGCATCGGCGCCTCCATCACCCGCTACGGCACCGCGGTGCTGCGTCAGTTCGAAATGATGGGCGCACGCACGCCCAACCCTTCCGATGCGATCCTGCGCGCGCGCGACAAGCTGCGCGCGCACCAGGTGCTAGCGGCCAAGGGCATCGACATGCCGGTGACCGTGTTCGGCGACAATCCCGACGACACCGACGACCTGCTGTCCATGCTCGGTCCTCCGCCGCACGTGGTGAAGCTCAGCGAAGGCACCCAGGGCAGGGGCGTGATCCTGACCGAAAAGCTCAGTGCATCGCGCGGCACGGTGGAGGCGCTGCGTGGCCTGTACGCCAATTTCCTCGTGCAGGAATTCATCGCCGAAGCGCAGGGTGCCGACCTGCGCTGCCTGGTGGTGGGCGACCAGGTGGTGGCGACCATGCGCCGGCAGGCGCCGGAAGGGGACTTCCGCTCCAACCTGCACGCCGGCGGCAGCGCCGAGCCGGTGGTATGCAGCAGGGCCGAGCAGCAGGTGGCGGTGCGCTCGGCCAAGGCTCTGGGGCTGGGCATCGCCGGCGTGGACATGATCCGCTCGGCGCGCGGCCCGCTGGTGCTGGAAGTGAATTCGACGCCCGGGCTGGAGGGTATCGAGGCCGTTTCCGGCGGCGACGTCGCCGGGCGGATGATCGACTACGTCGCAGGCCTGAGGCGCTGAGGCCGGACTTGCGCTTTACTCCCATCTTTTTAACGACACTTTAATTCCGCGGCGCATAGGCTGGACGCACTGTACCCTCGCTCTCCTCGGCGGGTCCGGTGATCGGGAATCTTCAGGCCCCGGCGGGACCCGCCGGGGCCTCGTTTTGTCACTTGTTGCGGTAAAACCGGGCCGTTAAAGTCGGCAGCTTGTCCTAATCAATGGCAATCAAGGAAATTGGAGATGAAGGAAATGCATCGCGCGCTGTTTGTTGTTGCATTTTTGGCAACGCCGGCGATATCGGTGATGGCTGCGCCCGCGACGAAGCACAAGCCATTGCAGGAAGGCGCTCCCTACACCGAGCAGCGACAGCACATCGTCGATGATCTTCAAAAAGGCGATGTCTACAGCGAAATCAAGGCAGAGGACCAAGCCCGCGTACTTGCCGCATTGGCGCGCATCGACGCAAAACTCATCAATGGCGAGCGGGCCAATTTGTCCGAAGCAGACAAGGTGGCGGTGTTCAACGACCAGGAATTGGTGAATACCGTGCTCACCCAGGCACGAGAGGACAGCCGCTTGATCTGCAAGCGCGAACGAGTGGTGGGCAGCAACATGCCGCAGCGCGTCTGCATCACGGTGGCAGAGCGCAGGCGGGCGCGGGAAAACAGTACCGATGCGCTGCGGAGCTTGCAGACATTGCCATCGAAGGCGAATACGCCCTGATGTTGCGGTTGGGTTCACGCGCAGGTGTGACGAGGTGCAGTAGAAAACCACAAGGCGCAAAGTGAACTTTGCGCCTTGATACCCGTCAGAGTACGCGGCAGCGATGCGCCGGCATCGCCTGCCCGACGCATACGATTCCCCCGGCAAGGACAACAGAGGCCAACGTGCGCATTCTCGTAATCGAAGACAACAGCGATATCGCGGCCAACCTGGGCGACTACCTCGAAGACCGCGGGCATACGGTGGACTTCGCCGCAGACGGCGTGACCGGCCTGCACCTGGCCGTGGTGCATGATTTCGACGCCATCGTGCTCGACCTCAACCTGCCCGGCATGGACGGCATCGAGGTCTGCCGCAAGCTGCGCAACGATGCGCGCAAGCAGACGCCGGTACTGATGCTGACCGCACGCGATTCGCTGGAAAACAAGCTGGCCGGCTTCGACTCCGGCGCCGACGACTACCTGATCAAGCCCTTTGCCCTGCAGGAAGTGGAGGTGCGGCTCAATGCGCTGTCGCGGCGCGGCAAGGGCGGCCACACCCGCGTGCTGGAAACCGGCGACCTGGAATACAACCTGGACACGTTGGAAGTACGCCGCCAGGGCAAGCTGCTGCAACTCAACCCCACCGCGTTGAAGATCCTGCAGGCGCTGATGGAAGCCTCGCCGGCGGTGGTCACCCGGCAGGAGCTGGAAACCCGCGTCTGGGGCGAAGAGCTGCCCGACTCGGATTCCCTGCGCGTGCACATCCACGGCCTGCGCGCGGTGGTGGACAAGCCGTTCAACGCACCGATGATCCAGACCCGCCACGGCATCGGCTACCGGATCGCCGCACCCGATGCCTGAACGTGTGTCGCCTGTGGTTGTCCGCAAGCAAGGGCGCTACCGCCGCCGCCTGCGTAGCCGCATCATCGTCTCGTTCGTGTTGCTGGGCTTCTGCCTGACGACGCTGTTTGCGTTCGCCACCAACTGGGCACGCATGCGTGTGGAAAACCAGTTGGTCGAGGATGTGATGAATCGCAACCTGGACGAATCGTGGCGGCGCTTCGCACAAAGTGACGGGCAGGTCGCTCCGGGCGCACCGATCGAGCAGGTCAAGGGGTATTACTATCTGCCGGACAAGTTCGAGAGCCTGCGGATCAACAAGCCGGAGTGGTACGCGATGCCGGACGGTATTCATACCGTTACCGACATTGGCGAGGACGGCAAGCCGTTTACCTTCAAACTGGGCGTCAGGAAGACTCCCCAAGTGTGGTTCTTTATCGCCTATGACATGAGTCAGGCGATGCGGGGTGAAGAACAGCTCAAGCGCGCGCTGTTCCTGTCGGTGATCGTATTCAGCCTGTTGTCGTGGGTGCTGGGCTGGTGGTCGGCCTCACGGGTGATGCGTCCGGTGTCAGATTTGGCTGCACGTCTGCGTGCATATCGTGGCGGTACGACGCACCCTGAACCTTTGGCACCGCGTTTCCCCGACGACGAAGTCGGCCAGTTGGCCGAAGCACTCGATGACTACTCGGCACGCCTGACCGAAGTGGTGCAGCGCGACCGCGAGTTCAATGCCGACGTCAGCCACGAACTGCGCACGCCGCTGGCGGTGATCCGTGGTGCCACCGAACTGTTGCTGGCCCGCCCCGGGCTGGACGACAAGATGCAGCAACGCCTGCAGCGCATCCAGAGAGCAGAGCAGCAATGCAGCGACCTGATCGGCTCGTTGCTGCTGCTTTCGCGCAACGAGCGCGGGCAGGGCAGCAGCAACGTGGCGAAGGTGGCCGAGCAACTGCTGGAGGCCCACCGTGCACAGCTTGGCGGCAAGCCACTGGAGCTGATGCTGGAAGGCGGTCGCGAACTGGTCGTGGACGCGCCGGAGGCGGCATTGTCGGTGGCGCTCGGCAACCTGATCGGCAATGCGGTCAAGTACACGCAGGAAGGGCAGGTGCGGGTACGCGTGCTCGACAATGCGGTGGAAGTGGTCGATACGGGCCCCGGCCTGAGCGAGAAGGATGCGGCCAGCCTGTTCCAGCGCGGTTACCGTGGCACCCATGCAGGGCATTCGCAGGGGGGCGGCATCGGCCTGTCCATCGTCAGCAGGCTGTGCACGCTATACGGCTGGCAGGTCGGTATCCACCCGGGCGAGGAGTGCGGCGTGGTGGCGACGCTGACATTTGCCCCGGCCGTTTGACCCCGTCTTTCGTAGAGCGGGCCTTGGCCCGCTGCATTGGGCGGTGTGCATGGCGTGGGGGGCAAGCCCCCCACCTACGGCTTCGTGTGGAGGGGGCCCGGGTCCGCGGCCTCGTCCGCAGCCAATAGCCGGTATAGACGATCCAACGCCTCCACCTGCGGCTGCAACTGCTCCGGATGCCCGTCGTTGACGATCACATCATCGGCCAGCGCCAGCCGCTGCTCGCGGCTGGCCTGCGCCTCGATCATCCGAATGGCCAAGGTTTCCTCAATGCTGTCGCGGCGCAGCAGCCGGGCATGCTGTACCGCCTGCGGGGCATCGATCACCAGCACTCGTCGCAGCCATGGGTAGGCTGCGCGGCCACCGGCTTCCGTCAGCAATGGAATTGCGGCGATGGCATAGGGGCTGCTCGCAGATTCGCAGGCATCCCTCACCCATGCGCGGATGGCGGGATGGGTGATGGCCTCCAGCGCCTTGCGCTCCTGCGCATCCGCGAATACGTGCTCGCGCAGCCGTGCGCGATGGAGCGTGCCATCGGCCTGCAGCATGTCCGCACCGAAACGCTCGGCAATCTGCTTCAGCGCGGGGCTGCCGGGGGCAACCACTTCGCGTGCGGCCACGTCCGCATCGGCCACGACGATGCCCAGCGCCTCGAAGCGTCGGGTGACTTCACTTTTGCCCGAGGCAATGCCTCCGGTGAGGCCGATGATGAAGGTGCTCATGCCGAATACCATGGATGCCGGCGTAGATGCGGGGCTTGCCCCGCATTGGGGCTTTCCCGGTAATGCCACGTGCGGGGCAAGCCCCGCACCTGCGTCAGAAGCCTGCCAGTTGCCTGTAGCCGGCAATCATCTGGTCACCCCACATGAACACCAGCCAGCCGGCGATGGCGAGATAGGGGCCGAACGGGATTGGCGTGGCGCGGTCGCGGCCACGCGAATACAGCCAGATCGAGCCGATGATGGCGCCCACCAGCGAGGACAGCAGGATGATCGGCAGGATGCCTTTCAACCCGCACCACGCGCCCAGCGCGGCCAGCAGCTTGAAGTCGCCGTGGCCCATGCCTTCCTTGCCGGTGATCTGCTTGAACAGCCACCACACCGTCCACAGCGACAGGTAACCCACCGCCGCGCCCAGCAATGCCGGCTTGGCCGGCATGTAGAGGTTGTCCATGCTGCCGACCAGCCCCAGCCACATCAGCGGCAGGGTCAACTGGTCGGGCAACAACTGCGTGCGCAGGTCGATGCCGGACAGGGCGATCAGGAAGCAGGTCAGCACGATGGCACCGAAGCCCTGCCAGCCAAAGCCGAACTGCCATACGCAGGCCAGCACCATCAACGAGGTCAGCAGTTCCACCAGCGGGTACTGGATGGAGATGGGCGCCTGGCAATGGCGGCACTTGCCACGCTGGAGCAGCCAGCTGAACAGCGGGATGTTCTCGTACCAGCCCAGCTTGTGCTTGCAGTGGGGGCAATGCGACGGCTCCACCACGATGCCCGGCGGCGGCGGCTCGTAGAGGTCCGGCTCTTCCAGGATCTCGCGCGCGTCGCGCTTCCACTGCCACTCCATGCGCCGGGGCAGGCGCAGGATCACCACGTTGAGGAAGCTGCCGACCAGCAGCCCCAGCCCGGCAGCAAGGGGGTAGCCCAGGCCGGGGTTCTGGTCGAGAAATGCCATGTATCAGTTATCCGACAACGGAGGCGAGCTTGAAGATGGGCAGGTACATGCCGACGACCATGCCGCCGACGACCACGCCGATGAACACCATGATCATCGGCTCGATCAGGCTGCTCAGTGCGTCCACCGCATTGTTCACTTCCTGCTCGAAGTATTCGGCCACCTTGAACAGCATGGTGTCCAACGCACCGGCTTCCTCGCCGATGGCGGTCATCTGGATGACCATGTGCGGGAAAACGTTCACCTGCTTCATCGCCATGTTCATGGGGTAACCCACCGACACGTCGTCGCGCATGTGCAGCACGGCTTCTTCATAGACCTTGTTGCCGGTGGCGCCGGATACGATGCCCAGGGCCTCCACCAGCGGTACGCCGGCACGGAAGGTCACCGCCGTGGTGCGCGAGAAACGGGCGATGGCGCTGTTGTGCATGATCTGGCCGATCACCGGCACCCTCAGGATCAGGCGGTCCATGCCGTGCTGCATCCTGGGCGAGCGCTTGTAGGCAAAAATGAAGGCCGTGATCGAGCCCACGACGATCAGCAGGATCAGCCACCACCAGCCCACCATGAAGCGCGAAGCGGCCACGATCATCTTCGTGAACACCGGCAGGTCGGCACCGAAGCTGCTGAATACTTCTTCGAACTGGGGCACCACGAACACCAACAAGATGGCACTGACCAGCAGTGCTACCGCAATGGTCATGGTCGGGTAGAACAGGGCTTTCTTGATCTTGCCTTTCAACGACTCCAGGTTTTCCTGGTAGTTGGCAATGGTCTCCAGCACTGTTTCCAGCACACCGGCACCTTCACCAGCCCTCACCAGGTTGCGGTACAGCTCGTCGAACTGCACAGGATGCTTGCTGATGGCTTCGTTCAGCGAAGAGCCGCCTTCCAGATCGGCGCGTATCTGCCCGATCATCTTGGCCATGCGCGGGTTCTTGTGGCCGCTGCCGATGATCTCCAGCGCGGTCACGATGGGCACACCGGACTTCATCATCGTCGCCATCTGGCGGCTGAAGAAGGCGATGTCCTTGGGCTTGATGGGCTTGCCCGACGCGCCGAACAACGGCTTGGGTTTGGGCTTGACCACCGTGGGGGTGATGCCCTGCTTGCGCAGTTCCGCACGCAGCAGGTTGGCATTGCGGGCGTCCTGCTCGCCCTTCATCTTTGCACCGCGCTTGTCGGTGCCTTCCCAGACAAACGGCTGCATTTGGCTGGTGCTGCGGGACACCGGCTCTTTTTTCATTGCGCTACGGGTAACGGACATCGATCTTCTCCCCAGCCGGCCACTCCCCGGGCCGGACGATTCCCGCATGTTAGCTGGTCCGCTCGTATCCGGCACCCTGCCGATTGGCAAGCGTGCAGGGCGTCACGTTCAGACTCTTGCATGCAGGGTGACTTGGTCGCTGGACTTGGGTGGATGCCAGCTTGTTCGACCGACAGCCGGTTGAAATTCGCCCTTGGTCAAGACAGGTCTGTCGTCGGGGACGGCGGGTGTCGCAAGGTGACGCAATGCGTCACCTTGGTGGATTCGTCCCAGAATTGGCACAAGGGGCTTTTCTTTCCGCTGGATGCTGCCATCATGCGCACCGGGGAGTTGGCAGGGGGCTGGCATTTGGCACGCAACCTGCTTCGCATACCCGTACCGGCTGGGCGACGGCCCATCCGTACCTACAATCCAGACCTCTAGGGGATGTACTCATGAAGAAGATGCAGCAGGGCTTTACCCTGATCGAACTGATGATCGTGGTTGCGATCATCGCCATCCTGGCCGCCATCGCGCTGCCGCAGTACCGTAATTACACCCAGCGTTCGGCCAATGGCGCCTGCCTGGCCGAAGCCAAGGCCCACATGAGTGCGGCCGTGGCCAACTGGGCCGATGATCGTACGGCTCCGGACTACACCCCGAAGGCTTGCGATAGCAGCACCGCTGTCACCCCGGATGTGGACAACTACAGCGATGGCGCATCCCTCGACTTCGTGGCGAGGACCAAGGGTAACGCCGACATCCAGAAGAATACCGTGTGCGACGCTGGTAGCGGCTCCTGCCGTCTGATTGATCCGTAATCTGTACCTTGGTTGTGAGACGAAGAGCGCCGAAAGGCGCTCTTCGTCTATCTGGAATATTTATTCATATCCTTCATGGTTCCCGCATGGTGGGGTGGCTTCAAGGGAGCATGGATTCAGTGTCCGGTTCATCTGCTCGTTTTCGGATGGGGGCTGTCCTTCTGGTAGTTCTGGCGGTCTGTTTGTTCGTGCCGGGCCTGCATGGTGGATTCCTGTTCGACGATGTGCCGAACATCGTGAAAAATACCTCGATCCATATTACCCAGTGGAATATGGATGATTTGCTCTATGCGGCCTACAGCTTTCAACCGGGCAAAGGCTCGCGTTCACTGGCGATGCTCAGTTTTGCACTGGACCATTGGCGTGGTGGACTGGACGCGCGCGCATTCAAGATAACGAATCTGCTGATCCATGCACTGACCATGTGCGTGCTGGCGTTGTTTTTCCGCCAATTGCTGGCGATGGCCCGGTGGCCCATACACAAGGCGACAATGTGTGCATTGGTCTTGGCACTGCTGTGGGCCATCCATCCTTTGCAAGTGTCGTCGGTGTTGTATGTGGTGCAGCGCATGCAGACGCTGGTGACATTGTTCGTGGTGTTGGCGCTATGGGCTTATCTTTGCATGCGGCAGGCCCAGATGGAGGGGCGGCGCAGCCGGCAATACGGTGCGCTTGCGATATTGTTTGGTGTGCTGGGATTCGCCAGCAAAGAAGATGCAGCCCTGTTGCCGGCCTATATGCTGGCACTGGAGCTGACCGTGCTGCGTTTCCGTGCCGCGCGACCAGAGTTGGCAAAGGTATTGCGCAATGGCTATCTGGTCGTGGCGCTGGCAGGGCTGGTGATCTATCTGGTACTGGTCGTGCCGCATTACTGGCATTGGGATGCCTACCGCAGTAGAGATTTTTCCAGCTACGAACGCTTGTTGACCCAAGGGCGGGTATTGGTGATGTATCTCGGGCAGATCATGCTGCCTTTGCCCCGTCTGCTGCCCTTCTATTATGACAACCTTGCCATTTCGCGCGGCTGGCTGCAGCCGCTCACCACACTGCCAGCCTGGTTGATGGTAGTGGGAATGCTGGCATGGGCGTGGCGGTGGCGTTCGCGCCGCCCGTTGTTCTCGCTGGGCGTCCTGTTGTTCTTTGCCGGGCACTTCATGACCAGCAACGTCATCAATCTTGAGTTGGCATTCGAACACCGCAACCATTTCCCGTTGGTGGGAGCCATCTTGGCGGTGGCTGATTTGTGCATGATGGCATGGCAGCGCTGGTCGATCCGGACATCCTTGGCCGCTGTGCCGATTGCATTGATCGTGGTTGCATTGGGGACAGGAACCGCATGGCGTGCCCATATATGGGGAGATCCCTTGCGCTTTGCAGAGTACGGGGTTGCCGTCTCGCCGCATTCCGAGCGGGCTTGGCTGCGCCTCAATGGCGTCTACACCGAGCGTAGCGAGTTGAAAGCGGATAGTCCTTGGCTGGACAAGGCAATCGAAGTCTCCGAAAGAGGGGTGGAGATGACGGGCTCCGTGCCATTGCTGTCGAATCTGGTGGTCTACAAGACCATCAAGGGGACGGTGGGAGATGAGGATTGGGACCGCCTTCTGTCACGGTTACGACAGGTACCGGCAAGCGCCCAGAACAGGAACATCCTCTGGGTCCTGCTCAACAATACAAGGCGTGGAGTTCCATTGGATGAGAAGAGGGTGCTGCAGGTCATCGAGGAGATTTCCAGCCGCGCAACCTTCGCTCCAAGCCGATATCTGGAAATCGGGGCCTATATCCACAATGACACCCATTCTCCGGGCAAAGCGCTCCCTTATCTGAGGCGAGCCGTTGAATTGTCCCCGCCCGGTGATCCGGCGATCACAAAATTGTTGGCCGAACTGGCGGCTGCGGACAGAAAGGATTGGGTGAAGAGGTTGATGGATGCCCAGGAACGGGCAGGCCATCACAATCAGGAGCGCAGCATTCCCTAGGTGACGTGAGTTGGCCCGATTTTTGCTGATACCCGGATGTGCCTGCATGCAATGCAGGCGAACATGATCCTATGGAGTGCCTTGGCGTGAACAAGATCCAGCGCGGCTTTACCCTGATTGAACTGATGATTGTCGTGGCGATCATCGCCATCTTGGCGGCCATCGCCCTGCCGCAATATCGCGACTACACCCAGCGTTCGGCCAACGCGGCCTGTCTGGCCGAGGCGAAGGCTTTCATGGGCGCTGCGGTGGCCGATCTGGCCGATGAGAGGCTGCCCGACCCTGCCTACAAGCCAAAGGCATGTGACGAAACTGCCGATCCCGGGCTCGCAGTCGGTGACTTCGCCAATCCCAGGACGGTCACGTTCACGACAGCATCCCGTGGGAATGCCAGCATCAAGAAGAATGTTGATTGTGGCACCGGGAGTGCGCAGTGCGAGCTGCAGGACTGATTGCCTTGCAGAGCTTGTGGTCCATGCGTTCCACCTGAGGGGTGGCTGCCGATCATCGGGCATGCACGGGTACAATGACGCCGCCAGTCTTGGGGCGTGAAGCCATACCCGTGAAACGATGATCGCCGACCTCAGGAAAATCTGGGCCGTATTCACTCCTGTGGAGCGTCGCAAGGCGACGTGGATGCTGGCATTGGTGGTACTGATGGCCGCAGCGGAGACGCTGGGTGTGCTGTCGATCATGCCATTCCTGTCGGTGCTGGGCCGGCCGGCGGTGATCCACGAGAACCCGCTGCTGCAAGCGGCCTACGCAGGGCTGGAGTTCACAGATACGCGTGGCTTCATCTTCGCGCTGGGCATTGCTTCGATTACGGTGGTGCTGCTGTCCTCGATGTTCAAGGCGGTAACCCTGCATCTGCTTAACCGCTTTGTCCATCTGCAACGGCATTCGATCAGCAGCCGTTTGTTGTCGGTGTATCTGCACCAGCCATACGAATTCTTCCTGCTGCGAAATACTTCCGACCTGTCCAAGAACATTCTGTCGGAAGCTGATCAGTTGCTGTTCAACCTTGTTCAGCCGCTATCCCAGTTGGTCGCGCAAGGCGCGGTGATTCTGGCGATGACGTTGCTGGTCTTCTTTTATGACCCTGTGGTCGCGTTTGGCATCCTGTTCGGGGTCGCGCTGCTGTACGGTGCCATCTATACCTTGGTACGAAAGCGTCTGGCGCGGATTGGTGCGGAACGAGTGATGGCCAATCGTCAGCGTTACCAAGCTTGCAACGAGGCGCTTGGCGGTATCAAGGATGTGAAGGTCACCCATTCGGCCGATGCTTATGTCGGGCGCTTCAATGCCTCCTCGCGTCTGTATTCGCGCCATCTTGCTGCCAGTGACACATTGAGCCAGACGCCGCTGTATCTAGTGGAAGCGACCGGTTACGGTGGGCTGATCTTGATTGCGCTGGTGTTGCTGTTGCGTTCCGGTGACATTGGACATGTGTTGCCAGCGCTTGGTCTTTATGGCTTTGCCGCTTACCGGATGCTGCCGGCAGCGCAGATCGTTTATCGCGGTTTCGCCAAGTTGAAGTTCTCGTCGCCGGTGTTGGATGCGATTCACGCCGACTTGGCATTGCCGGAGGCGGGTGAGCCGGTGGCACACGGGTTGTTGGTGCCGCAGCGGGAGATTCGCCTGTCCGGCATTCGCTATGCTTATCCATCCATGCCAGACAAGCCAGTGCTGGATGGTTTCGAACTGGTCATTCCGGCCAATACCAGCATCGGTATCGTCGGTCGTAGTGGGGCAGGAAAGAGTACGCTGATGGACGTGCTGCTGGGGCTGCTGCAACCGCAGTTGGGCACGTTGAGCATCGATGGTGTGGCGGTGGATGAAGGAAACGTGGCCGCGTGGCAGCGTGCAATCGGTTACGTGCCGCAGCACATCTTCCTGCTGGATGCGAGCGTGGCAGCGAATATCGCTTTCGGCGTGCCCGAGCACAAGATCGACATGGCAGCGGTGGAGCGCGCGGCGCGTGCGGCGCAGTTGCACGATTTCATCGTGGGCGAGCTTGCGAATGGTTATGAGACTGAAGTTGGTGAGCGCGGCATCCGCCTTTCAGGTGGGCAGCGCCAGCGTGTCGGCATTGCACGGGCGTTGTATCGTGATCCGCCGGTGCTGTTCTTCGATGAGGCGACAAGTGCGCTGGATGCACAGACCGAGGAGGCGCTGAACGATGCGATCCGGGGGGTGTCCGGCAGCAAGACAATCGTCGTGATCGCGCACAAGGAAGCATCGTTGAGAGAATGCGACAGGGTGATTCATGTCACTCCCGGTGCAGCATCTACTTCCGGGCAGAAATGCACCAGCCAACAAATTTCAGTTGATAACGAATGAGCGACGTAAAAAAAATCGCAGTCATCCTCGCGTCTGGCTCAGGTATTCGTTTCGGTGCTCCTGTACCTAAGCAATTCCTGAAGTTGGCGGGCAAAACGGTTCTCGAACACACTCTGGATGTATTCGAACGGCACCCAGCCATCGATGAGGTCGTGATAGTTGGAAGTGCCGACAATCTGCTACTGATCAACGAAATCATCAATCGTGCTGGCTACAGGAAAGTAACCAAGGTTGTATCCGGTGGCACAACTCGCCAGCAAAGCTCTGCGGCTGGCATCGCCGCCATTTTGGGGGATGACCACAAGGTACTGGTTCACGATGCGGTCAGGCCTCTCCTCGACCATGCGACGATTGACCGCTGCCTGCATGCGCTGGAGCGGGGCGATGCTGTGGATACTGCAATTCCCGCCAGCGATACCGTGATCCAGGTGACGCCCGAGTCGCGTATTGCCAACATTCCGGATCGCTCGGTGCTGCGCCTTGGTCAGACTCCGCAGGCATTCCGCTCCGGCGTGCTACGCAAGGCGCACGAATTGGCAAAGTCCGCCCCGGATCTGATGGTGACCGACGATTGTGGGCTGATTCTGCACTACAGCTTGAGCGATGTGGAAGTCGTCGCCGGAGATGTCAACAACATCAAGATCACCTATCCATCCGACATCTATTTGGCGGATCGCATTTTCCAGTTGCGGGCCCGTCGGATTGGCGTTGGCGAAGGCGATCTGGCTCTAGCTGGCAAGACAATCGTGGTATTCGGCGCGAGCCGCGGCATCGGCAAGAGCGTCTGCGAGATCGCCACGGCGGCTGGAGCCAACGTGATTGCGGTTTCCCGGGCAAGCGGTGTGGATATCTGCGACGAAAAGGCGGTACGAACCACCTTGCGCGAAGCCGTCGAATCCTATGGCCGGATTGACGCAGTGATTGCGACCGCCGGCATCCTTCGGACGGGCCTGATCGCCGGGCAAAACTACTCGATCATCGACGAGCAGATTGCTACCAATCTGCGCGGCAGCATTGTTGTTGCCCGCGAAGCGTTCGAAGCCATGCGTGAAGCCGGCGGAAGCATTGCTCTGTTCACGTCGAGCTCGTATACGCGTGGTCGAGCCAGATACAGCGTTTATTCGGCAACCAAGGCCGCCATCGTCAACTTGGTGCAGGCGCTAAGTGAAGAATTCCTACCGTTCCACGTGCGGATCAATGCTATCAACCCGGAGCGTACGGCGACGCCGATGCGGATCGAGAATTTCGGTGTCGAGCCTGCCGAGGCATTGCTCGATGCGAATGTAGTCGCGCAGGAAACCCTGTCAGCTTGCTTTTCACAATCAACCGGAGAAGTCATCGATATACGGCTTTAATCGGCCGCGTCTAGCATGGGTGCCTACTCCATCTTGGGGTGTGCGCGTGTGAACGGTGCAGGATTACCTGTGGGTCGGGAGTTATTCAAATGCGGTTCTTGCCAAATTGAATTTTCAAGAAAATTTGACATTGTTCTTGTGGATACTTCAACATGAAGGTAGTCAAAAAGATGCTGGGGATATTGCGTATCGCCAGAGGCATCTCAAATCACCCGATTCATCGAGGCCGCAAGACGAAGGCGATCATCCGTTGGTTATTCCTTGTCATTTCCAGTCGTTTGACACCGACGCGGCAAATTGCAATTCCGTATGTGGGTGAATCAATACTCGTCTGGCCGGAAGAATCCACAAGTGTGACGATCTGTGCTAGGTATGGCCTTGGAGAATACGCCGACATGGCTTTTCTCTTGCACATGCTTCGGAGCGATGACATCTTCTGTGATGTCGGAGCGAATGCTGGGGTCTATACCGTCCTTGCCGGGCATTCGGTAGGATGTAATGTAGTCGCAATCGAGCCAATCCCTAGGACATTTGATCTCCTGATGCAGAATGTTTTTGCGAACCACATTGCACCGAAGGTTGATGCAAAAAACATCGGGGTTGGCAGCAAGCGTGACGTCCTGAATTTCACGTCATCGCTTTGGAGTTACAATCATGTCGTTGAAACATGCGGTGATGAAACTATACGGGTCGATGTATTTCCATTGGATCATGTTCTCAATGGAAATATTCCTTGTGCCATCAAGATAGATGTCGAAGGGTTTGAGGCGCAGGTGATCCAAGGGGCTATGAAGACCCTTTCGAATCCCTTGCTTCAGGCCGTTATCGTCGAAGTGTGGCATGGACATTTGGAGCGATACAGCAATTCCACGAGTGATGTCTTGCTTGCCCTGCAAGAGGCTGGGTTGCACGGCCCCTATTGGTATGAGCCGGAGGGCCGGATTTTGATAAACCCCGGTCAGCAAGAGAAGCGGAAATTCAATCAAATTTTTGTAAGAGATATTGATTGGGTTCTGGCGCGTGTCAAGGAGTCGCGCCAGTATGAGATTCATGGAGCACTCGTTTGAATTTTAATTTTCCGAGAGTGCAGGGAATGTCCATCATAAATTTAATTGACGGTCGTCTGCATGCGCTTTTGAATCGTCGTGGCTATTTGCTTATGCGTAAGTCCAATCCCAATTACTACTTGGGACGCCGCATGAAGCTGATGCGCAGCTACGGGATCGACATGGTGCTGGACGTAGGAGCCAATACTGGGCAGTACGCAATCCGCCTGCGTGAGATGGGCTACACCGGCGAAATCGTGTCCTTCGAACCCATGCGCTCCGCTTATGAACGATTGGTAAGCAATTCAAACCATGATCACCTTTGGAGTTGCCGCGATTTCGCGCTCGGTGATTCCGAATCCGACGTGGAAATCCATGTCTCTGGCAACTCTGTGTCGAGTTCGATTTTGCCAATGCTTCCAGAACACGAGAAGCATGCTCCCGCTTCCCACGTCATCAATGATGAGGCCATTCATGTCAAGCGTATGGATACCTTGCCCGACTGGAGCCAGTGGAGGGCGAAGAAGGCGACGTGGCTAAAGATCGATGTGCAAGGCTATGAGCGTCAGGTGCTTGATGGAGCAAGCGGCTGCATTGCTGATATCGCCGCCATTCAACTGGAACTTTCGCTGCGTCCGTTGTATGCGCAGCAGCTTACCATCATCCCGATGATGGAACGGCTCGCGGAACTTGGATTTGATCCCGTCGCCTTCGAGCCAGGGTTCTCTGACAAGGAGAGTGGCGAATTCTTGCAGGTTGATGGGATTTTCCGTAACCGGCGGATGCGCTGATGCCAGTCCCCAACCTCTGGCGCGATGCGCGTACCAACTTCGTCGAAATTTCCATAAGCCTCATGGGCTGGCTGCTGTTAGCCCCGCTAGCCGCCCTTCCTCTGAGACGACGTGATTGGATTGCCGTCATTGGCCGCGAGTCCGGCGCTTTTGTCGACAACACCAAATATTTCTACATCGATGTCGCTACGGACAATGCCAATGGGCTGCGCATCGTGCACATCACTGAACGAAAGGATGTGGCAGAGGCGATTGCCGGCGAGGGCGGGCAGGCCTTTGTATACCCATCTTTGCGCGCCGCATGGTTCCTCATGCGCTGCGGGTTGGCGGTAGTGGATTCTGTCGAGTGGTACAAGAGGGCGCGTCGTTTCCTGCTTGTCAGGGCGCGACTGGTTCAACTCTGGCACGGTGTAGGCTTCAAGCGCATCGAGCTGGACAAATGGCGCAACGAAGCCGAGGGGAAAAAGTTCCTGTCCAGCAGGTGGTTGCTATGGCCTCGCATGGTGCGCAGGTATCTGTATGGCCGCGCACCGATGTACGACGCGGTCGCGACGACTTCCGTTTTCTATCGCGACAACGTGTTCACGACTGCGTTTCGCAGCCGTCATTTTCCGATCACCGGGTATCCGCGCAATGCGTTCGCCAACACACATCCGCTGGCATGGGTCAATGTCGATGTTGGCATTCGCGACAGGCTGAATGAGTGGGCCGAAGCGGGCCGTAAGCCGGTCTTCCTTGCTCCGACCTTCCGCGATTCTCGTGCGACACCGCTCGGTCTGGATGATGGGAAACTGGCGATGCTTGACGCGTTCTGCGAAAAGCATGGCTTTGAGTTCGTCTTCAAATTCCACCCCTACGAGCGTGGCGCATCCAGGATCGCAGGACGGCATCTGCATGTCGTGGATCCGTGCAGTGATGCGTACCCGCTGTTGCCATTGATGCATGCCTTGGTTACCGACTACTCGTCGATTTACATGGATTTTCTATTGCTCGATCGTCCGGTTCTGTTTATGACTCCAGATCTGGAAAAATATATTTCCAGTGATCGCGGAATCCAGTTTGATTTCGAGTCGATGACGCCCGGCCCGAAGTTCAGAACCTGGGACGAGCTATTGGCAGGCTTGTTGCAGCCGGAGCCTCCAGAATGGCGGGATTGTCGCCATCGCCTCGCACGCATGGCCTTCGATGGCTTGCCGCAGAACATGGCAACTAATCAACTCTTGCGCTTCTTTACGGAGCAGGGTTGGATTGAACCTGCGGTGCGCGGATAGAATTTTTAGGCATAAACTTCCTGCCAAGCTCATGACGACTGTTCTTACCTTTGGCACCTTTGACGTATTTCATGTCGGCCATCTGCGTATTCTTGAACGCGCAGCGGCTCTCGGTGACCGCCTCATCGTCGGTGTTTCCTCGGACGCACTCAATATCGCCAAGAAGGGGCGGGCACCGGTGTTCTCGCAGGAAGAGCGACTGTGCCTTGTGAGGGCACTGCGTTGCGTTGACGAGGTATTCGTCGAAGAGGCGCTGGAGTTGAAGCGTGACTACCTGCGTCAGTGTCGGGCCGATATCTTGGCAATGGGTGATGACTGGCGCGGTCGCTTTGACGAATTTGGTGATATCTGCCGGGTGGTTTATTTCGAGCGTACCCCTGCCATTTCCACGACGGCGGTGATCGAGAAAATCAGGCTTTAGCTGCGTGCCGCGGTGTGGAGTATTGCGTTCAAGCGGTTGACGCAGCGCTGAGTGGCGTTTCCGTCTGCGCACTCGCCGTATATCGCCAGCTTCGTCGATTGATGACCAGCTTGATGGTGCTGCCAGTATCGTTCCGGTGCGACGAGACAGGTCTCCAATGACTGAAGCAGTTCCGACAGGTCGCCGATGACGGCTCCAAAGCGATATTCCGGCCCGAGCGAGAAGCCCTTGCGGAACGGGGGGGGGACGTCGAGGAACAATGTGGGCCGATCCAATAGCAGGAAGTCGAACGCGATGGATGACCAGTCGCAGATCAGGATGTCACTGGCCAGCAGGATGGACTCGGTGTCCGGGTAATCGCGGCTGGGCAGTTGCAGTATGTTTGGTTGCAGGACCGCTACCATGGCGTCACTGTTGAGATGACTGCGCAGCAGCACGGTTGCTCCGTGCCGGGCTGCGATGGTGGACAGTGCGCCCATGAATGTTTGTTCGGTGCAACCAAACGGGTAAATACTCCGGCCTTTGTCGTCCTGTCGCCAAGTTGGGGCAAACAGGAGGGTTTTGCCGCACGTTTCTGGTTTCAGTCCCAGCCGCTGCTTGGCGGTGGCGGGCCCCATGTCGGGACGGATCAATCGGTCTACGCGGGCATAGCCGGTGGCATGGACAATGCCGGGAGGAAATCCGAATTTCCTGATCCATAGTTGGCGTTGCGATTCCGATGCTACCCAGACTTCGTCATAGTGCCGTTGGAGGCGGAAGTCGTCCGCATCGAAGCCCTTGAATGGCACGCCATGCCAGACGTCCACGCACTTCAGCCCGGCCTTGCGATAGGAGGGCAGCAGTGGTTCGAGGCTGTGCAATCCGTGATCGCTGACCAGCACGCGGGTGCGGGCCAGCAGCATTGCCGCGCCGAAGCTGCATGCCCATTGGCTGCGGATACCATTGCGCTGTAATGCCCGGCAGTAGGTTCGGTCCATGCTGACAAATACTGCGGCAGAGCAGCCCTGGTAGAGCGGCAGCAGATTGCCATTGAGCCTATGCCCATAAAGGACGATGGCTGATTTCCGCATGAAGGGCCGAAGGATCAATCCCGTTATGGCTTGTATGGCGAAGCTGGTGAGGAGGAGCCAATGCACCGGGTTGTGCTTGTCTATCTTCATTGGCGGACGGTTGCTACAGGGGGCATGCCGAGTTGAAGGGCTTCGCACAGGTTCTTGCCGAAGTTCGGCCAGGCGAAATTCCGTGCGAAAGCGATTGTCTTGTCTCGGTCGAAAGCGGACTGCTTGTCAAATGAATGCAGTACGGCTCTTGCCAGCGCCGGGTAATTTCCGGGTTCCACCAGTACCCCGGATTGTCCCGGGGCGACGGCATTGACTATTCCCCCGGTGGCGAATGCCGCCGTGGGTATGCCGTGTGCGGCTGCTTCGATGGCAACCATGCCGAAGCCTTCTGGATCACCAGGGATATGGCGAACAGGGAACACATGGGCCGAAGCGGACTCGTAGGCGCATGCCAGTTCGGCGGGAGTGGTGATGACACCGAGAAAGCGGAGGTGCTGACCGATACCGGCCTCATCGGCTGCGGCCTGGATACTCTCGCGCGTTTGCAGGTTTGCGTTCAATGCGTCAGTAGGGACGTCGCCAATGATGACGAGCAAGGCATCCGGCACCTCACGGACAATGATTGGTAGTGAGTTTTGAACGAATTCACGCAGCCCCTTGCGGGTGGTCAGGCGGCCGATTGAAAGCAAAATGCGGTGGCTTCCGAGGCGATGCCGTTGGCGGAACTCCTGCAATGCATCAAATGGTTGTGGAGTGTCGGGCACCTGGACGCCGGGATGTACGATATGCATGCGGGTTGTATTCACCCCCAGCGCCTGAGCAAGTTCGGCGGTGGGTTGGCTGTTTGCGATGGCGATATCCATGCGACGAATGGCCGGATGCCATATCGCCCGATATACGGGGTGCCGCACTGCGACATCCAAACCATGCAGATATATGGCGGCACGAGCGCTGACAGCCCGTGCCGCCATCAATGCTGCAGGGGCGGTCAGCCCGCTTCCGGCTAACACGATATCGGGTTTCCAGCGGCGGGCGATGCGTAATGCTTGCCATGCGGATGCTGCCAGGAATCGCGATAGCGGGCGTAGCGGCACTTCGGTCAGTTCGACTTGATCCGGACGCGTGGCTGCGGAGCCTTCAGGACCGACTATGGCTACGTCTGCATGGTGCGACAGTTCGTCGGCAATATGCCAATTCAGTCGTTCCATGCCACCCACCAGTGGCGGTAGATTGCGGGTGACGAGGAGAATCCGGGGGCGTAGGGGTTCAGCCATCGCGCCGATAGGTCAGATTGGTGATCTGCTCGGAAATCAGCCCGATCAGGAAGATGATTACTGCTGCGCTGAACAGCAGGACGCTCATATTGGTGAAACGATGCATGGTGGCGAAGGTGTAGCCGTAATAACCCAGCCCAGTGAGGAAAAAGGCAATGGCTACGGGTGCAAACAGTTTCAACGGCGAATACAGCGTGGCGATCTTGAAAATGATCAGCAGGAAACGAATGCCGTCCTTTATCGGGCGGATGTGGCTGCCGGTCCCCACGCGCTTGGCTACCGGGATGGGCACATAGGCTACCGGGTAGGCGCTGCGGAAGAACGCCATGGTGCTGGTGGTGGGGTAGCTGAAGCCATTGGGCAGCAGGTGCAGGAACTCACGGAACTTCTCCGCGCGTACGGCGCGGAAGCCGGAGGTCAGGTCATCGATGCGGTGGCCGGTCATGTGGCTGGCCAAGCGGTTGTAGAAGCCGTTGGCCAGGCCGCGATGCAGGTTGGCCTGGCCGCTGGCGTCTCGCGCTCCTACCACCATGTCGTATCCCTCTTCCAGTTTGGCCAGCAGCGCGGCGATGTGTTGCGCGCTGTGCTGGCCGTCGGCATCCATGAACACCAGCACGTCGCCGCTGGCGGCGCGGCTGCCGCGCTTGATCGCCGCGCCGTTGCCCATCGAGTAGGGGTTGCTGACCACCTGCGCACCGTGGCTGGCGGCGATGGCGGCGGTGTCGTCGGTGGAGCCGTCGTTGACGACGATGATCTCGGCCTGCGGGTATGCCTGCCGCAGTGCCGGCAAGGTGCGTTGCAGGCCCTCGGCCTCGTTCTTGGCCGGCAGGATGATGCTCAGTTGCTGCACGTGGTGTACCTGTTGATTCTCCCCGGCCACATGGTAGCGGGAAGCGGCATGGGGGAGGTCAGGCCAGTTGCATGATCTGGTTGAGGACCAGCAGTACCTCGGCGAATGCCCCATCGCCAATGCGGCGCATGGGGTGGGGGCGGGCACCACGTACACGCCAGTCGAAGGATTTGGGTTGGTGGCAAAGTACGTAGCTGGGGGCGCCGGCTTTGCGCCCGCTGGCCACGCCGGCAAGCACGGCAAACGGGTTGTCCGCGTTGTAGGCGGCGGTTGTCATTGGCAACCCCAGCACCAGCGAAGTGCGTTCATTGAAGGCGCGTGGGGACAGCACCAGGAACGGGTGCACATCGCGCATTTCGCGGCCGGCCTGTGGGTTGCAGTCGATCCAGATGACATCCTGCCTGTCAGGCTGCCAAGTCTTGCTCTTGGGGGCTACCACCGTTCGGCACCCTGCATGTCGCAGGCCATGGCTTCGCCGCCATGGCGCGTTGCATCGAAGCGGGCCAGCCGTTGTGACAGGCTGGGAGTGGCCTCGCGCAGGGGTTCGATCACCACCCGGCCGTCTTCCACGTGCACCCGCACGCGCTGCTCGGCTTGCAGGTGGGCGGCACGCGCCACCTTGGCGGGCAGGCGCACGCCGAGGCTGTTGCCCCAGTGCTTGATGTCCAGCAGGGCTTCGGTCATTGGCTGTCTCCGTGGCAGAATGTTTAAACGCGTTTATACCACGGGTGTGTGGTGAAGGCATGGGTGCCAAATGAATGGGGCATCAGCTTGTTGGGAAGTGAGGCTCACCCTTCAGCTGCCGAGAAGGGCTGCCGTCTGCGCGGGTGGCAGTGGGTGCAGGGGCGATCACTGTTGCTTATGCCCATTCAATTGGGCTTGCAGATGCCGCCCGGCTTCGATCAGGCGGTAGACGTTTGCCAAGCCGCGACGCAGGTTGGTTTGGTAAACGGCGTCGTCGGCAAGGCTCCGTGCCGGGCAAGCCCGGCACCTACGGGGGCTTGCGGGGCGGGATAATGACCATGGATTCGTTTGCAGGTCGTGCCGAATCATTCCACCAGACGAACTGATGGCCCGTAGCCCATCAGGGTTGCATCGGCAGTGAGCAGGGGGATGCCTTCGGTCATTGCCTGTGCAACCAGCAGGCGATCAAAGAGGTCCCCATGCAAGGCCCCGAGGGAAAAGACTTCGACGGCATGTGTTGCCTGCACCGGCAGCAAGTCGAAGCCGGAAGGCTCGATGGCGTCAAGTACTTCCTGCGGGTTGATTTTCAGCTTGCCCAGGCCGGCCTTGATACTGATTTCCCAAAGCGAGGCCGTGCTGACCAGCACCTCGGAGCGCTCGATGAGGCCGCGGGTTTTCCTGCCCAGTTTGGCTGGGTTGTCGAGCGCCCACAGCAGCACGTGCGTATCCAGCAGCAGGCGCATGTCAGGCCTGCTTGCCGGAAATCAGGAAGTCTGCCGGTAGTGGGGCATCGAAATCCGGGGCAATCCCGACTTTTCCCTGCAACAGGCCGAGCTTCTTGGGTTTGACGACGGGGGCCAGCGGTACCAAGCGCGCCATCGGTTTGCCGGCCTTGGCGATGATGATTTCCTCGCCCGCCGAGGCTTGCTCCACCAGCCGTGACAGGTGGGTCTTGGCTTCATGGATGTTGATTGCGGTGCGCATGGGCAATCTCTTGCCATCGGATTGGTCTGGTTTAGTCTAGTCCGACCGGGAATCGAGTACAAAGGGATGCCGATGATTCATTGGCGATGTTGGTGGCCCGTCGTGCAGTCATGCCTGCGATGGGGCCGCTTGCCCGTACAATCGCCCCATTGCTGTCTGCTCTGGGGAAAACTGAATGAACGCAGCCGCCAATCTCGTGGGCATCACCGGCATTGCGCGCAGGCTGGTGCAGGACGGGGCGCTGGACGAGGCCGTCGCCCGCAATGCAATGGCACAGGCCGGGGAGGCCAAGGTGCCGCTGGCGCAGTGGCTGGCTGACAAGCGCCTGGCCACCGCGGCGCAGTTGGCCGCGGCCAACGCCGTGGAATTCGGCATGCCGCTGCTGGACGCGTCGGTGTTCGACGCCAGCCACAATGCGATGAAGCTGGTCAGTGAGGAATTGCTGCGCAAGCACAACGTGCTGCCGCTGTTCAAGCGCGGCGGCAAGCTGTTCATCGGTACCAGCCACCCCACCCAGTCGCTGGATGAGATCAAATTCCACACCAATCTGGTGGTCGAGCCGATCCTGGTGGACGAGGACCAGATCCGCCGCACCCTGGAGCTGTGGGTGGCCAGCAACGATTCGCTGGGCGATTCGCTGGGCGGCGGCGACGAGGATATGGGCGACCTGGAGGTCAGTGCCGGCGACGAGGACATGGGCGGTGGCAGCGACTCCGGCGTCGATGCCAAGGGCGATGACACCCCGGTGGTGAAGTTCGTCAACAAGGTGCTGGTGGACGCCATCCGCAAGGGCGGTTCGGACATCCACTTCGAGCCCTATGAAGACGACTACCGCGTGCGTTTCCGCATCGACGGCCTGCTCAAGACCGTGGCCAAGGCGCCAGTGAAGCTGCGCGAGCGCATCGCCGCGCGCCTGAAGGTGATGTCGCAGCTGGATATCGCCGAGAAGCGCGTGCCGCAGGACGGCCGCATCAAGCTCAACCTGTCCAAGACCAAGCAGATCGACTTCCGCGTCAGCACCCTGCCGACGCTGTTCGGCGAGAAGATCGTGCTGCGTATCCTCGACGGCAGCGCGGCCAAGCTGGGCATCGACAAGCTTGGCTACGAGCCGGAGCAGCAGAAACTGTTCCTGGAGGCCATCCACAAGCCCTACGGCATGGTGCTGGTGACCGGCCCCACCGGCTCGGGCAAGACGGTGTCGCTGTATACCGCGCTGGGCATCCTCAACGACGAGACCCGCAACATCTCCACTGCCGAGGACCCGGTGGAAATCCGCCTGCCGGGCGTGAACCAGGTGCAGCAGAACAACAAGCGCGGCATGACCTTCGCCGCGGCGCTGCGCTCGTTCCTGCGCCAGGACCCGGACGTGATCATGGTCGGCGAAATCCGCGACCTGGAAACGGCCGAGATCGCCATCAAGGCAGCGCAGACGGGCCATATGGTGCTGTCCACGCTGCACACCAACGACGCGCCGCAGACCATCGCGCGCCTGATGAACATGGGCATCGCCCCGTACAACATCACTTCGTCGGTGACGCTGGTGATCGCCCAGCGTCTGGCGCGGCGGCTGTGCAGCCATTGCAGGCGGCCGGCGGACCTGCCGGAAAACGCGCTGCTCGCCGAGGGCTTCACCCCGGCGCAGATCAGCCAGGGCATCCAGTTGTACGAGCCGGTCGGCTGCGACGACTGCACCGAGGGCTACAAGGGCCGTACCGGCATCTACCAGGTGATGCCGATGACCGACGAGATCGCCACCATCGTGCTGCGCGGCGGCAACGCGCTGGACATCGCCGAGGCCGCGCAGCAGATCGGCGTCAACGACCTGCGCCAGTCGGCCCTGCTCAAGGCGGCGCAAGGCATCACCAGCCTGGCCGAGATCAACCGCGTCACCAAGGACTGAGCCAGTCCCCCACGCCTTTGTGGATGCGGGGCTCGCCCCGCGGCGCTTTCCCGGTGAAGCCCCGTGCCGGGCAAGCCCGGCACCTACGCGTCCTGCTCCTCAAGCAGGTTGACGCCCGGCCGATACCTTGGGGACAGGGGCTGGCAGGGTGGTTCGACCGCTGCGCGGGGTTGCGGTAGGCTGGCGCGGCACGTGTCGGTCCACGCAGCGGTGTCTGGGGGAAAGAGTGCATGAGCGGTAGCGTTCGGTCGGGCGATGACAGGATGTTCGAGTTCCGCCAGGAACAGGCAGACGACGGTCCGCCTGCCGACGGTGTCGCTTTTACCGTGTTGAGCGTGGACGACGACCCCGCGTTCCAGCAGTCGCTGCGCATGGCGCTGTCCGACTTCCGCTTCAACGACAGCCCGCTGCGGCTGCTGACCGCATCCTCCTCCAGTGAAGCGCAGGAGGTGATGGTCGCCCACCCCGATGTCTCGGCCATCCTGCTGGACGTGGTGATGGAGAGCGACGACGCCGGCCTGCAGCTGGTGCGCGCGGTGCGCGAGCAACTGGGCAACGCCGAGGTGCGCATCGTGCTGATCACCGGCCAGCCGGGCATGGCGCCGATGCGCAAGACGCTGCAGCAGCTGGATGTCAGCGATTACTGGCTGAAGACCGACCTGTACCGCGAGCGCCTGCAGGGCATCGTCACCGGCTCGCTGCGCACCTGGAGCGAGATCCACGCGCTGGCGCGGGCCAAGCGCGGCCTGCAGCACATCGTGCAGATGGGCAACCGCCTGACCGGGCAGCGCGACCTGGACGGTTTTTCGCGACAGTTGCTGCATGAACTGGCCACGTTGCTGGAAATGCCCGCCGATGGCCTGGTGTGCGTGCGCGAGGACGGGAACGGCACGCCGCCGGAGGGCGTGCGCGTGATTGCCGCCGATGGTGCCTTCGCGACGCAGCAGGGGCGCTGGCTGGCGGATGTCGACGATGCGATGGCGCGCGACCTGCTGGCCGAGGCGTTCGTCAGCCGTGCCAGCGTCGGCATGCCGGCCTGCCAGATGCTGTACCTGGATGGCGATGGCCGGGTGCCGCCGCTGGTGGCGTACCTGGCCAGCGAGCGTTCGCTCGACGCCGAGGAACATGAACTGCTGCAGGTGTTCACCGCCCATGCCAATGCCAGCCTGGTCAATGTCGATCTGACCTCGCGGCTGGACCGGGTGGCCTACCGCGACAGCCTGCTCGACATTCCCAACGGCAATGCGCTGCGGCTGGAGCTGCAGCAGGTGCTGGAGCAGCCCTGGCCCAGCGGGCAGAGCCTGCTGGTGGTGGACCTGGGGCAATACACCGACGGCAGCCTGGCGCTCGGCCCGGAGCAGGGCGACCTGCTGCTGCAGCGCATGGCCGAACGGCTGGCGCAGCTGTATCCCCCGCCATGCAGGGTGGCGCGGTTGCACGAGGGCACGTTCGCGGTGCTGGGCCCGACGACGTGGCTGGCGCTGGATCCGGTCAGCGCACTGGAACAGAGCGAGGACACCGGCGAGCTGCCGTTCCTGCGGGTGGATGCGGCGCGGGTGGACCTGGACCATTACCGCGGCGGTGCCGGCGGAGCAGTCGCCGCCGGCCTGCTGCTGGTGAACCGCATCCGCGCCGATGGCGGGCATGGCGTGGCCGACTACCGTGCCGAGGGCGAGCAGGAGAACCTGCAGCGTTTCCTGCAGTCGCGGGCACTGTACCGCGCATTGCGCGAGGACCGCATCGGTGTCGCGTTGCAGGCGCAGGTGGACATGGACAGCGGCGCCGTCGTCGGCGCCGAGGTGCTGGCGCGCTGGAACGAGAACGGCCAGCCGGTGTCGCCGGCGGAGTTCATCCCGGTGGCCGAGGCCAGCGGCCTGATCGTGCCGCTGGGCCAGCGCGTGATCGAACTGACCTGCGACGCGCTGCGCGCGCTGGAAGCGGCCGGCTTCCCCGAGGTGCCGCTGTCGGTGAACGTGTCGCCGCTGCAATTGCACCGGCGCGAATTCATCGACGAACTGGCGGCCACGCTGGAGAAGCAGGGCATCGAACCGCGGCGGATGGAGCTGGAAATCACCGAAGGCGCGGTGATGAACGACTACCAGGCCGGACGCGAACTGTTGGCGCGGTTGCGGCGATTGGGGTTCGGCATCGCCGTGGACGATTTCGGCACCGGCTATTCGTCGCTGCGCTACGTGCACTCGCTGCCGGTGACGCGGCTCAAGCTGGACCGCCACTTCACCTCGGAAATCGGCGAAGCCCGCGTCGAAAGCAGCGTGGCCGACATGATCCTCGCGCTGGGGCGCCGGCTGGGGCTGGACGTGGTGGCCGAAGGCGTGGAAACCCGGGAGCAGGCCAACTGGCTGCGCGAACACGACTGCCCCTGCGCCCAGGGCTATCTGTTCGCGCGGCCCGAACCGCTGGAGGATTTCATCGCCCGCATGCGCCGGCAGCGGACGGGCGATGGCTGAAGTGCCGCGCGCGGGGTTCCTCCGGCGGCGCTGGCAGGAGGCCTGGGCGGGCGTGCGCCTGCAGCCGTGGCGGGTGGCGCTGATCGCCGCGCCGTGGTTGCTGGGCCTGCTCACCGCGCTGCCGTTGCTCTGGTACGAAACCGACCGGGTGCTGCGCGTGCCCGAGCGCCAGGCCAGCCACGACGCGGTGCAGTACGCCGCGCAATCCATGCTGCGCTGGATGGAGCGGCTGAGCGACGACGCCCGTTTCCTCGCGCTGCTGACGCCGCGCCTGCTGGAGGACGGTTCGCAGGCTTCGCTGGTGGAAACCTATGGCAGTTTCCTGCGTGCCGGCAGCGACTACCACAAGGTGCGTTGGCTGGATGCCACCGGCCACGAGCGCCTGCGCCTGGACCAGGACGGCGGCGACATCCGGCGGGTGCCGGTGCCGTCCCTGCAGGACAAGCAGGGACGCCCGTTCTTCGAGAAAGCGCTGCCGCTGCAGCCGGGGCAGGTGCATCTTTCGCCGCTGGACCTGAACGTCGAGAACGGCGGCATAGAGCAGCCGCTGCGGCCCACGCTGCGCGCGTCCTCGCCCTTCGTGCTGGCCGACGGCGGCAGCGGCGTGGTGGTGCTCAACCTGCATGGCCGCGTGCTGCTGGAGCGGCTGCGCGAACAGGCGCAGCAATCCGGCTTCACCCTGTACCTGGTGCACCCCAGGGGCTATTGGTTGATCGGCCCGCAGGCATCCGATGCGTGGGGCTGGCAACTGGGGCACCGCGAGCGCAACGTGGCCGCGTTCGACCCGGCGCTGTGGCGCGAACTGCAGCGGCATCCGGCCGGTTACTGGCAGGGGTGGAGTTTCTCCACGCTGGAAGCCGCATGGGGGCAGGGCGAGGGCCGCCTGCTGGCGCATGCCGACCCGACGCTGGCGCAACTGCGCATCCTCGTGCACCGCGTGCCGCCGCAGGGAGCGCGTTGGCAGCTGATCCTGGCCGTGTTCGCGGTGCTCGGCCTGTGCATGGTGGCGTGGGTGGTGCTCGGGCAGGCGCGCGGGTTGGCGCGCGAGACCGCCTACGTGCAGCGCCTGCGCGACGGCAACGCGGCGCTGGCGTTGGCCAACGAGCGCCTGCTGATGGCGCAGCAGGAACTGGCGCGCGCCGAACGGCTGTCCTCGCTGGGGCTGATGGTGGCCGGCGTCGCGCATGAAATGAACACGCCCTTGGCCAGCGCGCAGCTGGCGCTGGGCAGCCTGGGCGATGCCATCACCACCCTGCAGGAGCAATTGCGCACGGGGCTGCGGCGTTCGGAGATGGACGCCTTCCTCGCCAATGCGACCAGCGCCTGCACCCTGGCCGGCAACGAATTGCGGCGCAGCGCGGCGCTGGTGCAGCGGTTCAAGCAGGTGGCGGTGGACCGTGCCTCGCTGGAACGGCGACGGTTCGACCTGGCCGAAGTGCTGTTGGATGCCGATCCGCGGCTGCGCAAGGGCGGGCCGGTGGAAGGCGTGGAACTGGTGCTGGAGCTGGAACCGGGCGTGGCGATGGACAGCTACCCGGGGCCGCTGGGGCAGGTGGTGGCCAACCTGTTCGCCAATGCCCTGCTGCATGGCTGCCCGCCGGGTGGCCCGGGCCGCATCGCCCTGTCGGCGCGTGCGGACGGCCCAGGGCAGGTGCGTATCGACGTGGCCGACGACGGGCAGGGAATCGCGGCCGACGACCTGCCGCGCATCTTCGAGCCGTTCTTCACCACCCGCCGCAACCGCGGGGGCACCGGGCTGGGGCTGCACATCGTCCACCAGATCGTGACCGAGGTGCTGGGCGGACGCATCGAGTTGCACAGCCGCCGTGCCGGCGCCCCCGGCGACGGGCCGGCGGGAACGCGTTTCGGCTTGTACCTGCCGTGCCAGGGCCCGGACCGCACGGCCGAAACCCCGTAGATGCGGGGCTTGCCCCGCATGGAGCCTTCTCGGTGAAGCCCCATGCCGGGCAAGCCCGGCACCTACGTGCAGCACGGTGAGGTGGCTTGTGTAGATGCGGGGCTTGCCCCGCATGAAGCCTTCCCGGTGAAGCCCCGTGCCGGGCAAGCCCGGCACCTACGATGTACAGCGGCTGTGGATGAGAGGCTTTGCCGGGGAATGCTCTATAGGTCATCGAATCCCGCATGGCGGGAAATCCATTGGCATCCCCAGTACGTGTATTCCCGGATGTCGGCGACCAACCCGGCGCGCAGCGGGTTGGCGACGACGTACCGCGCCTGTACCCGCAGGTCCTCGTCATCGCGCAAACGATGGTCGTAGAAGCCGCTTTGCCAGACAGGTCCCGAAACCCGTCGAATCGTGTTGATGGCCCGCGCGCAACGCGATTTGAAGCGACGAAGGCAGGCCGAAAGATCATCCTCGCGCAAGGTAAACAGCCAATGCAGATGGTCGGGCATGGCCACCCATGCATGGGTCTGGCTGATGCCTTCCCGGTCGCAGTGGTGCAGTTGGTCGTGTACGACATTGGCCAGCGCCGGCGTCTGGAACAATGGTTGCCGGTGATGTGTGGCCATGGTCACGGCATACACCGCATTTTGCCGGGAATGACGCCCTCTCGTGAGTCTTGGGCTGGACATGCGGCCAGCGTGCGGGCAGGCGATGGCGACGTGCATCGGAGATTGCCGCATGTCGCATCGGCGAAATCCTTGCGAGCGCCGCAAGCGGTCGGATTTGTAGAGCGAGGCTTGCCCTGCTGGGGGATCGCCGGGAAAGCTTCGTGTGGGGCAAGCCCCACACCTACATGATGCGCGGTGGAGGCTTGTGTAGATGCGGGGCTTGCCCCGCATGGGGCTTTACCGGGCAAGCTCCGCGGCATCTGTGAGAGATGGCCGGTCAGTCCATCCCCAGTTTCTTCAGCTTGTAGCGCAGCGCCCGGAAGGTGATGCCCAGCTGGGCGGCGGTGCGGGTGCGGTTCCAGCGGTTTTCTTCCAGCGCCTTCTGGATCGCGGCGCGCTCCATCTGCTCGATGTAGGACGGCAACGCGGCATTGGCCGGGTCGGGGTCGGCCGCCGTTTCGGCCTGCACGGCGGTGGCGGTTTCGTGGCGCGGGGCTGGCAGGTGCAGGTCGCCGGCGCCGATGCTGTCGCCTTCGACCAGGGCGAGGGCGCGCTCGAGGATGTTCTCCAGCTCGCGCACGTTGCCGGGGAAGGCATAGCCGGCCAGGGTATCCAGCGCCGAGGGCGACAGCAGCGGCGTCGGCAGCTGCTGCGCGCGGGCCAGGCGGCGCAGGATGGCGGCGGCCAGCTGCGGCAGGTCCTCGCGGCGTTCGCGCAACGGCGGCACGCGCAGCTCGATGACATTGATGCGGTAGTACAGGTCGTGGCGGAAACGGCCGTCCTGCACCAGTTCGGACAGGTCCTTGTGGGTGGCCGAGAGGATGCGCACGTCCACCGGCACCTCGCTGGCCGCGCCGACCGGGCGCACGGATTTTTCCTGGATGGCGCGCAGCAGCTTGACCTGCATCTGCAACGGCAGCTCGGCCACTTCGTCGAGGAACAGCGTGCCGCCGTGCGCGGCCTGGAACAGCCCCGGCTTGTCGGCATGGGCGCCGGTGAAGCTGCCCTTCTTGTGGCCGAAGAACTCGCTTTCCATCAGTTCGCCGGGGATGGCACCGCAGTTGACCGGCACGAACGGCCCGGCCGCGCGCGCGCCTTGGTCGTGGATGGTACGCGCCACCAGCTCCTTGCCGACGCCGGATTCGCCGACGATGTAGACCGGCGCCTGGCTGCGCGCGACCTTGGCGATGGTCGCGCGCAGGGCGTCCATCGCCGGCGAGTCGCCGAGCAGGCGCGAGGCGCTCTCGGCCGGTTCCACCCTGGCCGGGCGCTCGATGTTGTTCAGTTCCAGTGCGTGGCGGACCATGCCGCGCAGCACGCCGATGTCCACCGGCTTGCTGACGAAATCGAAGGCGCCGGCCTTCAGCGCCTCCACCGCCAGGTCCATGCTGCCGAAGGCGGTGATCATCGCCACCGGCGTGCACGGGTGGTCGCGGGCGATTTCGGTGACCAGCTCGATGCCGTTGCCGTCGGGCAGGCGCATGTCGGTCAGGCACAGGTCGAAGCGGTTGTTGGCCAGCAGTTCGCGGGCTTCGGCCAGGTTGGCGGCGGTGCTGATGCGCAGCCCCATGCGGCCGAGGGTGAGCACCAGCAGTTCGCGGATGTCGCGTTCGTCGTCGACGACCAGGGCGCTATGCGTCACATTCATGCTGGAACGATAGCCGAGGATGACGCGGATCGTCACCCGGTTTTCACGGCGAGGGGGCGTTGAGCCCTTCGCCCGGCCGAGGGGAAGGCAATCGGGCAGCCTGCTGGATGATCCTGCCCCGTGGGTGCCGGGCTTGCCCGGTACGGGGCTTTGCCGGGAAGGCTTCATGCGGGGCGAGCCCCGCATCTACGGCGGGCCGCCTGCCCCGTGTGTGTCGTGCGGCCGGAGAGGGGCGGATCAATGACCGGCGAAGGTGCTGCGCGCCGTGGCCAGGGTGAGGCGGAAGCAGGCGCCGCCGGTGGCGACGGGCACGTAGTCCAGCTGCGCCTGGTTGGCGCGGCACAGCTCGCGGGCGATGTACAGGCCCAGCCCGGTGCCGTGCTCGGAGGTGGTGTAGAACGGCCGGAACAGCTGGGTGGCCACGGCGTCGGGGATGCCGGGGCCACGGTCGGTCACCTCGACCACGGCGTTGCGCCCGGCCGAGGCGACGCGGATGCGCACCTGCGCCGGCGCCTCGCCGCTGCGGCCATACTTGAGCCCGTTGTGCACCAGCGCGGTCAGTATCTGGTGCAGGTGGCGCGGGTCGAACAGCCCCGGCACCGACGATTCGTGGATCAGGGTTTCCACGCTGCCGGCCTCGGCCGACAGCATCTGCCGGTACTCCAGCACGAAGCGGCGCACGCAGGCGGCCAGGTCCAGGTGTTCCGGGTTGGCGCGTTCGCGCCGCGCCAGCGCCAGCACGCTCTCGACGATGCCGTTGGTGCGCTGGCACTGCTGGTGGATGATCTGCAGCAGGCGGCGGTCGGCCTCGCCGAGGTCGGCCGACTCCTCCAGCAGTTGCGAGGCGTAGTTGATCGCCGCCAGCGGGTTGCGGATTTCATGGGCGAGGCTGGCCGAGAACCGCCCGAGCGTGGACAGGGTCAGCGATTCGGCGCGGCGCGAAGCCACGGTAGTGTCGTCGAGGAACACCAGCGTCTGGTCGCTGTCGGCCAGCAGCCGGGCGAAGCGCGGCTGCACCTCGGGCAGGTCGCTGGCCAGTTGCAGCGGCAGTTCCTCCTCGTTGGCGCCGTTGCGCCAGCGCTGCAGGCGCCGCGCCAGTTCCGGCACGGCCTGCGCCAGCCGCGCCTCGCCGCTGGCCAGGTGGTCGCCGCTCTCGCCCATCAGCGCGGTGGCCGCCTCGTTGGCGACGGTGATGCGGCCGCTGCCGTCCACCACCAATACCCCGGTGCGCATGCGGCGGATGATCAGCTCGTTGATCTCGAACAGGTTGGCCACCTCGGCGCCGCGCTGTTCGGCCAGTTGCTGGTTGCGGCGGGCGCGGCTGCCGATCTGGTGGCTGATCCAGGCCAGTGCCAGGTAGCTGGCGGCGAACATCGCCAGTTCGGCGATGTTGCGGGTGCCGTCGCCGCCCTCGAACTCGCGCCAGGCGTATTCGGCCACCGCCGCGCTGCTTGCGACCAGCGCCAGCAGCATGCCGCGCGAGAGCGGCAGCAGGGTGGCCGCGGCGGCGATGTTGAACAGCAGCGTCATCGAGATGCCGGCGCTGGCGCCGGGCAACGCGTGGGTCAGCAGGGTGGCGGCGAGGATGTCGAGCACCGCGCTCCAGAACACCAGCGGCTGCAGCCAGCGCTCGTTGCGGCCCCATACCAGAAGGCAGGCCGCGGCCAGCAGGTAGACGACCGATACCGCTTCGGCCAGCCCCGGGTGGTGCGCCTCCTCCATCAGCGCGCTGAGCGGGCTGAATACCAGCGCCGCGATCAGGCTGGCGATCAGCACCCGGAACAGGGCGAAGAAATACAGCTCGCGCCGCGGCAGCGACTCGATGCGGTCGATGAGCGAGGAACGGGAGTGCAAGCGCGGGACTCCTGCGGCGGTCGGTGTCCAGTATAGGTGCCGGCCGCGCTTGCCATGCCGCGCTTGCCGGTGTCGGGCTTGCCACGGCAAGTGGCTGAAAAGGCCGGGGAAATTTTCCGGGACGCACCGTTTCCAGTGGGTTTGCTTTGCGCCACGGGCCGCGGTCGGCGACAATGGCGGGCCCGCCCGCCCTGCCGGAAGGCCAGTTTCTGGCCCCGAGGACCTGTGGCGGTTGTTCCCATTCCCACGGTGACACATGAATTTCCACGAGTACCAGTCAAAACAGCTGCTTGCCGAGTACGGCATTCCCGTGCCGGCCGGCAAGGTCGCGGCGACCCCGGACGAAGCGGTTGCGGCCGCCCAGTCGCTGGGCCAGGGCCCCTGGATGGTCAAGGCGCAGATCCACGCAGGCGGCCGCGGCAAGGCCGGCGGCGTCAAGTTCTGCAAGACCGTCGATGACGTGAAGGCTGCTGCGGCCGGCATGCTCGGCAAGCGCATGGCCACCTACCAGACCGCCGGCGTCGAGCTGCCGATCAACCTGGTGCTGGTGACCACCGCCGGCGAGATCGTCAAGGAGCTGTACCTGTCGGTGCTGGTCGACCGTGGCACCCGCACCATCAGCTTCATCGCCTCGAGCGAAGGCGGCATGGAGATCGAGCAGGTCGCCGCCGAGACCCCGGACAAGATCCACACCCTGAACGTGGATTTCGTCGAGGGCGTGCAGGGTTACCACGGCCGCGACATCGGCTTCAAGATGGGCCTGACCGCCAAGCAGGCCGGCCAGTTCGCCAACATCATGGTGAACCTGTACCGCATCTTCAACGAGAAGGACCTGGCGCTGGTCGAGATCAACCCGCTGGCGATCCTGGACGACGGCAACCTGTACGCGCTGGACGGCAAGTTCAACAGCGACGACAACGCCGCGTTCCGTCACAAGGAACTGGTCGCCATGCGCGACAAGAGCCAGGAAGACGAAACCGAAGTGACCGCTTCGGAGCTGGACATCAACTACGTCACCATGGACGGCAACATCGGCTGCATGGTCAACGGCGCCGGCCTGGCGATGGCGACGATGGACGTCATCAAGCTCAACGGCGGCGAGCCGGCGAACTTCCTCGACGTGGGCGGCGGCGCGAACAAGCAGCGCGTGATCGAGGCGTTCAAGCTGATCCTGTCCTCGGACAAGGTCGAGGGCATCTTCGTCAACATCTTCGGCGGCATCGTCCGCTGCGACATGATCGCCGAGGGCATCATCGCCGCGGTCAAGGAAGTGGGCGTCAAGGTCCCGGTGGTGGTGCGCCTGGAAGGCACCAACGTGGAAGAAGGCAAGCAGCTGCTGCGCGACAGCGGCATGGCCATCATCCCGGCCGACAACATCAACGACGGCGCCAAGAAGGTCGTTGAAGCGGTCAAGAACGCCGCCGCCTGATCATTCCCTGTTTCGGGACACCGGGCTGCGCTTCTCCAGTCCCCTTGAGTCAAGGGGGCGACATCGCCGCGAAGCGGCGATGTGGGGGATATGGAGGCATGCCTGAGTGATGTTTCGCATGGCGGAACACCACGTGGTTCTGAAGCCGATAAACAGCAAGAGATTCAGAGGACTCAAACGAATGTCCGTTTTGATCAACAAGAACACCAAGGTGATCGTGCAGGGCTTCACCGGCCAGCAGGGCACCTTCCATGCCACCCAGATGATCGAGTACGGCACCCAGGTCGTGGGCGGCGTCACCCCGGGCAAGGGCGGCACCACCCATCTCGAGCTGCCGGTGTTCAACACCGTGGCCGACGCGGTGCAGGACACCGGCGCCGACGCCTCGGTGATCTATGTGCCGCCGCCGTTCGCGGCCGACGCGATCCTGGAAGCCGCCGCTGCCGGCATCAAGGTCATCGTCTGCATCACCGAGGGCATCCCGGTGCTGGACATGCTGCGTGTCAAGAACATGCTGACCCGCACCTACCCGGACACCGTGCTGATCGGGCCGAACTGCCCCGGCGTGATCACCCCGGGCGAGTGCAAGATCGGCATCATGCCGGGCCACATCCACAAGCCGGGCAAGATCGGCATCGTGTCGCGTTCGGGCACGCTGACCTATGAAGCCGTGAAGCAGACCACCGAGGTCGGTCTGGGCCAGTCCACCTGCATCGGCATCGGCGGCGACCCGATCAATGGCCTGAACTTCGTCGACTGCCTGAAGCTGTTCAACGAAGACCCGCAGACCGAGGGCATCATCATGGTCGGCGAAATCGGCGGCGATGCCGAGGAAGCCGGTGCCGAGTACATCAAGAACCACGTGAAGAAGCCGGTCGTCGGTTTCATCGCCGGTGCCTCGGCCCCGGCCGGCAAGCGCATGGGCCACGCCGGCGCGATCGCCTCGGGCGGCAAGGGCACGGCCGAAGGCAAGTTCGCGGCGATGGAAGCCGCGGGCGTCGTCACCGTGCGCTCGCCGGGTGATCTGGGCGCGGCGATTGCCAAGCTGGTCAAGTAAGACAGGACCGGCTGCGTTGCAATGAAAAGGCCGCCCGTAAGGGCGGCCTTTTTGCTTTTCTTTCCCTGTGCGCTGCGCTGTGTTTTTCCCTTCTCCCTTTGGGAGAAGGTGGCGCGAAGCGCCGGATGAGGGTACGGGCGAAGCCTCGTGCAGCCTGACATCAAGAGGGCTTCGCCCTCGAACCCTCACCCCAACCCCTCTCCCGGAGGGAGAGGGGCTTTTGAGCCTCAATTCAACGACTGGATGGTCAGGTCCAGCGCATCCTTGCCGCCCTCGCGCTGCAACAGGCGTACCGGTACCGGCATATCCGCGGCGATCCAGGCGATCTGCTCCTTGTCGCCATCCACGCGCGACACCTTGGTCGTCTCCACGGTCTTGCCGTCGACGGTCATGTTTTCCTTGCCGACCACGCGGTAGGACAGGGCCTTGGTGCGGCCATCGTCGACCATGCGGTAGTTCAGCGGCTGGCCGGCGGCGACGTCGCGGGCGATGGCCAGGTTGATCAGCAGCGCGTCCATGTCGCCGTTCTGCAGGCGCACCGGGCCGCGCCGTTCCGGCTTGACGTCGCCGCTCCAGGTGGCCTGCCTGCGGTTCCAGTCGTAGCTCGCGTCGACCTGCTTGCGCTTTATCAGCAGCACCGAGCGGTCGTGGCTGCTGAGCGGGCGCAGCGCGTCGCCATGCTCCTCGAACACGGTGCTCTGGCTCAGGTCGGCCATCGGGTTCTTGATCTGCAGGCTGTAGCGCCAGCGGTTGCCGGCCTCGCTGGCCAGGGTCATCGTGCCGCTGGCCTGCATGCCCATGTAGCTGGCGCGGTAGTTGGCGGTGAACGGCTGCATGGCCAGCGCCGGCAGGCTGGCGAAGGCGGCGAGGGCAATGGCGGCCACGGAAAGACGGCGGAAGGTGGGCTTCATGCTCAGGCTCCTTGGTATTCGATCAGGCGCAGGTCGATGGCGTCCTCGCCGTCTTCCCGCTGGAGGATGCGCACCGGGGTCGGCACGCCGTTGGCGATCCACAGGATGGTTTCGTCGTTGCCGCCGTTGGTGCGATGGATGCGCAGGGCGTCATAGCTGAGGTCGCCGACCTGCACGGTCTCGGCGGCCGGTGCCGCCATGTATTCGTACTGGCGTACCCGGCCCACGTCCACGTAGCGGTAGTTCAACGGCTGGCCGGGGCGGGCGTCGCGCATCAGCGACAGGTTCAGCAGCAGCGCGCTTTGGTCGCCGCGCTGCAGCGGGATCGGGCGCTGGCGCTCCTTCTTCAGGTCGCCCTGCCATTGCGCGCTGCCAAGCTGCCAGTCGTAGACGCCGGTGACCTTCTTGCCGAAGAACAGCGCTTTCTTCACCGTGCTCTGGCTCAGCGGCACGTACACCGTGCCCTGGTTGTCGAACACCGTGCTCTGTTCCAGGTTCAGCCCGAGCACGCCGGCGAAGCCGCGCTTGCCGTGCACGGCCATGTCCACGCGCCACTGCCCGTTGTCGCCGTGAACCACCTGCATCGTCGCGTCGCCGGCTTCCTTGCCCTTGTAGAAGGCCTGGTAGGTGGCGACGAACGGTTCCAGCGGCGGCGGGTTCCATTCGGCAGGCGGCAGCAGGGGGTTGTCGGCCGGTGGCGGCTCCTGCGCCAGCGCCGGCGCGGCCACCAGCAGGGCCGTCAGCAACAGGGAGTTGAGGGAGGCGAGGTTCATGCTCGGAAAGGGCGGGGAAGGGAGAGGGTGCGCTGCCGGCCCGTGCATCCGTGGCGGGGGCCGGTCAGGGTTGCAGGTTCCCGGCGGAATCTAGGCGCAACGGATTAAACAGGGACTGACCATCGAGCCGGACCCTGCCATCCTGTTCAGCTACGCGTCCGGCGACCAGCAACCGCACCGTCGCCAGCAGCAACGGATGTTCTACCGCAAGCACGCGTGCAGCCAGCGTGTCGGCGTCGTCGCCGGGCAGCACCGGTACCCGCGCCTGGGCGATTACCGTGCCGGCATCCAGCTCGGGCACGACGAAGTGCACGCTGGCGCCGTGTTCGGCATCGCCGGCCTCGATCGCGCGGGCGTGGGTGTGCAGGCCCTTGTGCCGTGGCAGCAGCGAGGGGTGGATGTTGACCAGCCGGCCGGCGAAGCGCTGCACGAAGCCGGCGCCGAGGATGCGCATGTAGCCGGCGCAGACGATCCAGTCCGGCATGCTGGCGGCCACCGCGTCGGCGAGGGCGGCATCGAAGGCATCGCGGCTGCCGAACTCCCTGGGAGTACGCGCCCAGCGGCGTTCCGGCGCGACCTTGTCCAGCGCGGCGGCGGTGGGCTTGTCGGAGAACACGCCGACGACGTCGGCATCCAGTTGCCCGGTGGCGATGCCGTCCAGCAGGCATTGCAGGTTGCTGCCGCGGCCAGAGGCGAGCACGGCGATGCGGGTGCGGGAGGTCATCGCGTGGCCTTCCGCAGCAGCGGCCACGACAGCAGGCTGCCCAGCGTGGCCAGCAGCATGTCGGCGTGCGCGTCCCAGATGTCGCCCTGCTGGCCGTTGTAGGCCTCGGCCGCCTCCGGTGACATCAGCAGGGCGATGCCCCATTCCAGCCATTCGTAGACCAGGCTGGAGCACATGATCGCCATCAGCGCCAGCGCGAAGGCCTGCCCGCCGCGCAGTGCCGGCCAGACGTGGCGCGCCAGCTGCACCAGCGCCGGGGTCAGGCAGGTGCCGTAGAGGAAGTGGATCAGCCGGTCGAAATGGTTGCGCTGCCAGCCGAAGGCCTCGGCCGGCGACCAGCCGAGGCTGGCTTGCAGCCACTGCTCGTAGGGTACGTTGGAATACAGCCAGCGCGCGGCGATGCAGTGGACGGCGACGAAACCGCAGATGGCCGCGAACGCGCCGTTGCCCAGCGGCCAGCGCCGGTCCACCCACCACAGGCCGGCCAGGCCGAGTACGGTCAGCGAGCTGTGCAGTGCCTGCTCGACCGGCCACAGCGGCTTGATCCACGTGAGCGCGAATACCGCGAGCACGCCGATGAACGCGGCCTTCTTGGCGGGGGACATGGGCGCGGGCGGTCAGCCGATGCGCACACGCTCGCCGTCGCCGGCGGCCACCACTTCGCCGATTTGCCAGTGCGCCAGTTGCAGCGCGTCCAGCGAGGCGTTGATGGCGGCCACGTGCTCGGCCGGCACCAGCAGCACGAAGCCGATGCCGCAGTTGAAGGTGCGCCACATTTCGCTGTCGGCGACGTTGCCTTCGCGTTGCAGCCACTGGAACACCGGCGGCAGCGTCCAGCTGGAGGCGTCGATCGACAGGCCCAGGCCGTCGGGCACGACGCGGATGATGTTCTCGGTCAGGCCGCCGCCGGTGATGTGGGCCATGCCGTGGATCGCTTCGCCATGTTCCTTGAGCAGCGACAGGATCGGCTTGACGTACAGCCGGGTCGGCGCCATCAGTGCATCGACCAGCTTGGTGCCGTCTTCCAGCACCAGCTCGGCCGGGCGGCCGGCGCGGTCGTAGATGCGGCGCACCAGCGAATAGCCATTGGAATGCGGGCCGGAGGAGGCGATGCCGATCAGCACGTCGCCCTGCCGCACGCTGGAGCCGTCCTTCAACTCGCTCTTTTCCACCGCGGCCACGGTGAAGCCGGCCAGGTCGTATTCGCCCGGCGCGTACATGTCCGGCATCTCCGCGGTTTCGCCGCCGATCAGCGCGCAGCCGGCCTCGGTGCAGCCGTTGGCGATGCCGCCGACCACCGCCGCGGCGGTGTCGATGTCGAGCTTGCCGGTGGCGAAATAGTCGAGGAAGAACAGCGGCTCGGCGCCCTGCACCAGCACGTCGTTGACGCACATGGCGACCAGGTCGATGCCGATGCTGTCGTGGCGGCCCAGTTGCTGGGCCAGCTTGAGCTTGGTGCCGACGCCGTCGGTGCCGGACACCAGCACCGGCTCGCGGTACTTGTTCGACAGGTCGAACAGCGCGCCGAAGCCGCCCAGCCCGCCCATCACCTCGGGGCGGAAGCTGCGCTTGACCAGCGGCTTGATGCGTTCGACCAGTTCATTGCCTGCGTCGATGTCCACGCCGGCGTCACGGTAGGTCAGGGGAGAGTGGGCGGGAGTCGGGGTGCTGGTCACGGTCGGCTGCGCTGGCGGGGTGAACGGGCGATTTTAACAGGCCACGTTGGCGCCAAGGCCGCATTCGGGCAACAATTCCCGCCGGAACCGTCGAGCAATGGAATCCTCAATGCGTCGCAGCCTGGTCTTCACCCTGTTTCTGGCGTTTTGCTTGTCCGCCCCGGCGGCGCTGGCGCAGTCCGGCCTGCGCACCGAAGGTGACGTGGCCAGCGCGCAGAGCGCCTATGAGGCCGAAGTGCCGGTCAACAGCCAGAGCGATGCCGACCGCAGCGGGGCACTGGCGCGCGCGCTGGGCGCGGTGCTGGGCAAGCTGTCCGGCGACCGCAGCGCGATGACCCGCCCCGGCGTGGCGCAGGCATTGCGCGGCGCGGTGAACATGGTCGAAAGCTACGACTATCGCCAGGACCAGAGCGTCTCGGCCAGCGGCGCGCCGAGTTTCCGCACCCTGCTGGTGGCGCGTTTCCGCCCGGACGACGTGGACGGGCTGGTCGCCGCGCTGGGCCTGCCGGTGTGGCCGCAACCGCGGCCGAAGCCGGTGGTGTGGCTGGCCATCGACGATGGCAGCGGCCCGCGGCTGGTCGGCGTGCAGCAGTCGAACGCGGCGCGGCCGTTGCTGGACCGCGCGGTCGAACGTGGTTTCCGCCTCGGCCTGCCGGGCGGGGGCGCGGCCGAGCAGGCGCTGGTCGGGGCGATCTGGCGGAAGGACAGTGGCGCCGTTGCCCGCGCCTCGTCGCGCTATTCGCCGCCGATGCAGTTGATCGGCAAGCTCTATCGCGCCAGTGGCGGCGGTTGGATGGCCGACTGGGTGTTCGTCGATGGCGGCCGCGAGCTGGCCAAGTGGAGCACCCGCGACGGCGATGCGCGCCGGGCGATGGCCGGCGGCGCCGACGGCGCGGCCGACGCGCTGGTCAAGCGCTACGCCAAAGCCGCGGTGGCCGGTGCCGCCGGTACCTATCGCATCCGCGTCACCGGTATTCGCAGCGCCGCCGATTACCTGCGGGTGGCGGCGGCATTGCAGGCGGTGCCGGTGGTCAGGGCCATCATGCCGGTGCAGGCCGGCGGCGAGCAGTTGGAGCTGGACCTGGAACTGTTGAGCGGCCTGCAGGGGCTGAACCGCATGCTCGGCGCCGATTCCGTGCTGCAACCGCTGGCGCCGCCCGGTGAGGATGAACCGCCGGTCAGCACCGGCCCGGCCGAGTACCGCGTCCAATGACCAGTGCCGCCGAAGACGAGATCGCGCTGTTCCTGCGGCGCCTCAGGTGGCTGGTGCTCGGCGCCCTCGGGTTGTGGGTGGTGTGGCTGCTGGCGCCGATCCTGACCCCGTTCGTGGTCGCGCTGATGCTGGCGTGGCTGGGCGACCCGCTGGTGGACCGGCTGGAGGCGCGCGGGCGCTCGCGCAACACCGCGGTGGTGCTGGTGTTCGTGCTGATGATCCTGCTGCTGGCGCTGGCGCTGCTGATCCTGGTGCCGATGATCCAACGCCAGATCGTCACCCTGGTGGCGGTGCTGCCGCAGGGGCAGGAGTGGCTGCTGGGCAAGGCGCTGCCGTGGATCGAGCAGAAGACCGGCGTGGAAATCCTGGCGTGGCTGGAGCCGGAACGGCTGTTCGAATGGATGCGCAGCCACTGGCAGCAGGCCGGCGGCGTGGCCAGCACGTTCTTCGGCTACCTGTCGCGCTCGGGCTTCGCGATGGTGGCATGGGTGGTCAACCTGGCGCTGCTGCCGATCCTGGCCTATTACTTCCTGCGCGACTGGGACCGGCTGGTCGAGCGGGTGGCGTCGATGATCCCGCGCAACCACATCGAGACCGTGTCGCGGCTGGCGCGCGAATCCGACGAGGTGCTGGGGGCGTTCATCCGCGGGCAGATCGTGGTGATGATCGCGCTGGGCCTGGTCTATGCGCTGGGGCTGTCGCTGGTCGGGCTCAAGCTCGGCCTGCTGATCGGGCTGGTGGCCGGGCTGATCAGCTTCATCCCGTACCTGGGCGCCACCACCGGCGTGGTGCTGGCGGTGCTGGCCGCGCTGGTGCAGGCGCAGGGCTTCGACCTGAAGCTGCTGGTGCTGGTGGGCGTGGTGTTCACCGTCGGCCAGTTGCTGGAAAGCTACGTGCTGACCCCGCGCATCGTCGGCGACAAGATCGGCCTGCACCCGGTGGCGGTGATCTTCGCGGTGATGGCCGGCGGCCAGCTGTTCGGTTTCCTCGGCATGCTGCTGGCGCTGCCGGCGGCGGCGGTGATCAACGTGCTGCTGCGCTATGCGCATGAACGCTACCGCCAGAGCGAGCTGTACGCCGGCCACGGCCCGACCATCGTGCTGCCGCCTTCGCACGAAGAGCCGGCGGCGGACATGGGCATCGTGCCCAAGGATGCCGACCCGCAGTGAGCGTGCCGCAGTTGCCGCTGGCCCTGCGCTACCCGCCGGACCAGCGCTTGGAAAGCTACATCGGCGCCCCGGACGGGGCGCTGGCGCAGTTGCGCGCGATCGCAGTGGGCGAGGCGCAGGACTGGGTCTACCTGCTGGGCCCGGCCGGCACCGGCAAGACCCATCTCGCGCTGGCCCTGTGCGCGGCCGCCGAGCAGGCCGGGCGCGGCTCGGCTTATCTGCCGCTGGCCGCGGCCGCCGGCCGCCTGCGCGACGCGCTGGAAGCGCTGGAAGGGCGCGACGTCATCGCCCTCGACGGGCTGGACGCCATCGCCGGCCAGCGTGACGACGAGGTGGCGCTGTTCGAGTTCCACAACCGCGCACGCGCGGCCGGCGTGGCCCTGCTCTATACCGCCTCCGCCGCCCCCGACGGGTTGGGACTGGTGCTGCCGGACCTGCGCTCGCGGCTGGCGCAATGCGGCCGCATCGTGTTGTCGCCGTTGGACGACGAAGGTCGCAGCGCGGTGCTGCGCACCCGTGCGCTGCGCCGCGGGCTGGTGCTGGACGAAGCCGCCATCGACTGGCTGCTGGCCCGTACCGGCCGCGACCTGGCCGGGCTGGTGCGGCTGCTCGACCGCCTCGACCGCGAATCGCTGGCGGCCAAGCGGCGCATCACCGTGCCGTTCCTGCGCCAGGTACTGGACGCTTCGGACCTGTAGCGGCGCCGGCGCGGGCGCGCCGGGATCACCGCCGGCCCGGCCTGTTCCGTGCCGGTGGCGCGCAGTAGATGCCATGCAGGGTCTGCATGACCGACAGTGCCGGGCCCGGCGCCAGTGCGTAGTAGATCGTCTGCGCCTCGCGCCGGGTCCGTACCAGCCCTTCCTCGCGCAGCACCGCCAGGTGCTGCGACAGCGCCGACTGGCTCAGGTCGAGCAGGGCGTTGATGTCACCCACCGAGCGTTCGCCCTCGGCCAGCAGGCACAGCACCTGAAGGCGGTTCTCGTTGGCCAGCGCCTTGAGCAACTGCGCCGCGTCGCCGGCGTGGGCGCGCATCGCGGTCACGTCGAAGCCGCTGCCGCTGTTCTTGGCCATCGTCATTCCACTGGAGCGGTAATCGTGCATTGCGCCACGCATCGGCGCCGCCGGCAAGCGGATGCGTGGACGCGGGAGCCCGCGGGTTGCCTTGCATTCAATATATCAGTTGATTCTAATATTAGTTGTTGCTAATTTTATGGCGCCCCGGCCAGCGTGGCCGCCCGGCGAACCGACTGGAGATGCCGCAATGAACCTCGACCGTGCCGTACTCGCCTTTGCCGGCGTGATGATCCTTGCCAGTGTCGCGCTGGCGCACTTCGTTTCCCCTTCGTGGCTGTGGCTCACCGCATTCGTCGGCCTGAACCTGCTGCAGGCCAGCTTCACCGGTTTCTGCCCGGCCGCGCTGGTATTCCGCAGACTGGGTGTTCCCGGCGGTTGCGCGTTCAAGTGAGGGCGATGCCGTGAGCCTGCGCACGACACGCTGGTTGCTGCCGACGCTGCTGGCCGTCGCGCTGGTGGCCTGCGGCGGTGGCGGGAAGGTACAGGCGCCGGCCGCGGTCGACGGCCTGCAGACCCTCGTGGTGCCGGCCGCCGATGCGGCCGAAGGCCGTGGCTGGGACGGCGTGGTCGAGGCGGTGCATCAGGCCACGTTGTCGGCGCAGACCAGCGGCCGGGTCGGCGAGGTGCTGGCCGACGTCAACGACCGCGTCAGCGCCGGACAGGTGCTGCTGCGGCTCAGTGCGGTCGAGCAGCAGGCCGGCGTCGATGCGGCGCGCGCACAGCTACGTGCGGCCGAGGCCAGCGCCAACGAAGCCGAGTTGAACTACCGGCGGCATGCCGATCTCGTGCAGGGCCGGTACGTGTCGCGCGCGCAGTTCGACCAGGCGCGTGCCAGCCGCGACGCCGCCGTCGCCGCACGCGATGCGGCACGCGCGCAGCTGGCCTATGCCGGCCAGCAGAGCGCCTACACGACGATCCGTGCACCGTATGCGGGCATCGTCAGCACACGCGAGGTGGAGCCGGGCGAAAGCGTCGGCGCGGGCCGCGTGCTGATGACGGTGTTCGCACCCGATGCGCTGCGCATCGAGGTCAGCGTGCCGCAGTCCGACGCCGAGGCCATCCGCGCCCATCCGCAGGCGCGGGTGCGTTTCGACGATGGCCACGGCATCGATGCGGCGCAGGCGACGGTATTCCCCGCCGCCGATGCCGCCACCCATGCGGTGAAGGTGCGCGTGCAACTGCCTGCGCTGGAGCCCGCGCCGTGGCCGGGCAGCACCGCCCGCGTCGCGTTCCCGGCACTGAAAGGCGACGCCGGTGTGCGCGTGCCGGCATCGGCGCTGCTGCGCCGGGGCGAGGTCAACGCGGTCTACGTGCTGGCCGACGGGCGCGTGGCGTTGCGCCAGTTGCGCCTGGGCGAACGCGTGGGCGACGAGGTCGAGGTGATCGCCGGCCTGCGGCCGGGCGAGCGCATCGCCGTCGATCCGCTCGCGGCGATGCAAGCGCTGGCCGCCGCGCGCGGAGAGCAGTGACATGGCCGTGCACGATACGCCGCGGCTGGGTATCTCCGGCCGCCTTGCCCGCACCTTCCAGGACAACCCGTTGACGCCGATCCTCGCGTTGCTGGGGCTGCTGCTGGGCCTGGTCGCGGTGGCCATCACCCCGCGCGAGGAAGAGCCGCAGATCGACGTGACGATGGCCAACGTCATCGTGCCGTTCCCCGGTGCCGACGCGCGGCAGGTCGAGCAGATGGTGGCGTACCCGCTGGAGCAGAAGCTGGCCGGGATCGAGCAGGTGCGGCACACCTATTCGGTCAGCCGCCCGGGCATGGCGGTGCTGACGGTGGAGTTCGAGGTCGGCGTGCCGCGGCAGCCGGCGCTGGTGCGGCTGTACGACAAGGTATTTTCCAACCGGGACTGGATGCCGCCGGATCTCGGCGTCGGCCAGCCCATCGTCAAGCCCAGGGGCATCGACGACGTGCCGGTGATGACGCTGACGCTGTGGACCGACGATGCGCAGCGCAGTGCGCTCGACCTGGCCGAAGTGGCGCACACGCTGGAAACCGAACTCAAGCACATCCCCGGCACCCGCGACATCCACACCCTCGGCGCGCCGGAGCGGGCAATGCGGGTGACGCTGGACCCGGCGCGGCTGGCCACGCACGGCCTGACGGTGGCCGATCTGGCCGGCGCCTTGCAGGCCGCCAACCTCGCCCGGCAGGCCGGCGAGCGCATCGGTGGCGATGGCGTGGTGCAGGTCAGCGCCGGGCAGTTCCTTGCCGACCGCGCAGACGTCGCCGGGCTGGTGCTGGGCGTTGCCGGCGGGCAGCCGGTACGCCTTGCCGACGTCGCCACGGTCGACGATGCCGCCGATCTGCCGTCGAACTACGTCTGGCATGGCGCACCGGCCGGCCGCGCCGGCCCGCGCACCGGCATGGCGCCTGCGGTCACGCTGGCCATCGCCAAGCAGCCGGGCAGCAACGCCACCGACATCACCCGCAGGGTGTCGGAGCGGGTCGAGGCACTGCGCGGGCAGGTCATCCCCGAGGGCGTGGAAGTCACCGTCACCCGCGACTACGGTGCCACCGCCGGCGACAAGGCGCGCACGCTGATCAAGAAGCTGGTGTTCGCCACCGGCTCGGTGGTGTTGCTGGTGCTGTTCGCATTGGGCCGGCGCGAGGCGGTGGTCATCGGCAGCGCGGTGGTGCTGACGTTGGCGGTGACGCTGTTCGCGTCCTGGGCGATGGGCTTCACCCTCAACCGGGTGTCGCTGTTCGCGCTGATCTTCTCGATCGGCATCCTCGTCGATGACGCCATCGTGGTGGTGGAGAACATCCACCGGCACATGGCGCAGGGCGGGAAAACGCTGCGCGAGGCGATCCCGCCGGCGGTCGATGAAGTAGGTGGGCCGACGATTCTGGCCACGTTCACCGTGATCGCCGCGCTGATGCCGATGGCCTTCGTCAGCGGCCTGATGGGGCCGTACATGCGGCCGATTCCGGTCAACGCCTCGGTCGGCATGTTGTTGTCGCTGACGATCGCGCTGGTGGTGACGCCGTGGCTGTCGCTGAAACTGCTGCGTCGCCATGCTTTGCCCCCCTCTCCCTGTGGGGCGAGAAGGCACGGCTTGCGCGCCATTGGCGCGCAAGCCTTGGAGCGCCTGCGCCGCTGGCGCAGGCCGGGGCGCGGAGCGGGGGATGGGGGAGAGGGTTCGGTTGCCGATGTTGTAGCCGGAGCTGCCACTGCCTCCGTCGTACCCTCACCCCAATCCCTCTCCCGCAGGGAGAGGGGCTTGAAGCGGTACCTGCACGATTTCTTCGAGCGGGTAATGACGCCCTTCCTCGTCGCCGACGGCGGCGCGCGCCGACGCCGCCTGCTGTTCATGGCGATGGCCGCGCTGGTGGCGTTGGCCGCGAGCCTGGTGGTGTTCAAGCTGGTGGTACTGAAGATGCTGCCGTTCGACAACAAGTCCGAATTGCAGCTGGTGGTGGACATGCCCGAAGGCCGCACGCTGGAGGACACCAACGCGTTGCTTGTCGAACTGGCCGGGGTGCTCGACCGCACCCCGGAAGTACGGGATTACCAAGGCCATGCCGGCACCGCCGCGCCGATCAATTTCAACGGTCTGGTGCGCCAGTACTATCTGCGCGAAGGCGCCAACGTCGGCGACCTGCAGGTCAACCTGGTCGGTCGCCACGAGCGCAGCCGCAAGAGCCACGACATCGCGGTGGCGTTGCGTCCGCAGGTGGCGGGGATCGGCCGCCGTCATGGCGCGTCGGTCAAGGTGGTGGAGGTGCCACCCGGCCCGCCGGTGCTGTCGCCGATCGTGGCCGAACTGTACGGCCCGGATCATGCGCGCCTGCGCGGCATCGGCCGTGCGCTGGAACAACGCTTCCTCGATACCGACGACATCGTCGATGTCGATACCAGCGTCGAAGCCGACGCCACGCGCGAAGTGCTGGCCATCGACCGCGTGCGCGCGGCGCGGCTGGGCGTGTCGCAGGCCGATATCGCCCGGACCATCGCCGCCGGTTTGTCCGGCATGGACGCCAGCCACGTCATCGACGGCAGTTCCAGATACCCGCGTCCGATCCGGCTGCGTCTGCCGGCTGCCGGGCAGACCACGCTCGACGGCGTGCTGGCGCTGCGCGTGCGCGGCGGCGACGGCCAGTTGCTGCCGCTGTCGGAACTGGTGCAGGTACGGCGCACGCAGTGGGATGGTGCCATCCACCACAAGGACCTGCTGCCGGTGGTCTACGTGATGGGTGACGAGGGCGGCAGCTTCGACAGCCCGCTGTACGGCATGTTCGATCTGGTCGGGCAGGTCGGCGACAACGCCATCGGCGGCCAGCGGTTGTCGCAGTTTTTCGTGCGCCAGCCAGCGGATACCGCGGGCTTCGGCCTGAAGTGGGACGGCGAATGGCAGATCACCTGGGAAACCTTCCGCGACATGGGCGTCGCCTATGCCGCCGGCATGGTGCTGATCTACCTGCTGGTGGTGGCGTATTTCCGCAGTTACGTGGTGCCGCTGGTGATCATGGCGCCGATCCCGCTGACCGTGATCGGGGTGATGCCCGGCCATGCCCTGCTCGGCGCGCAGTTCACCGCCACCAGCATGATCGGCATGATCGCGCTGGCCGGCATCATCGTGCGCAACTCGATCCTGCTGGTGGATTTCATCAACCACCTGGTCGAACGCGGGCACGCGCTGGAGCGTGCGGTGGTCGAGGCCTGCGCGGTGCGCGCGCAGCCGATCGCGCTGACCGCGATCGCGGCGATGGCCGGCGCGTTCTTCATCCTCGACGACCCGATCTTCAACGGACTGGCGATCGCGTTGATCTTCGGCATCCTCGTCTCCACCGTGCTGACGCTGGTGGTGATCCCGCTGCTGTACTACGCGCTGCTGCGGCGTCCGTTGCGTGGCGTATCGTGAACCCGAATCCCGACCGCAGGAGATGGCCGTGAGCATTGACCAACCGATCCGCATCAGCCTCGAACAGGACGGCGACTACGCCTTCCGCATCAGCTTCGACGACACCGCGCTGGCGCCGCTGCTGGGCGACGAACCGGCGCCGCTCGGCCACGACCAGGGGCCCAACCCGTCCCGCCTGCTGCTGGCCGCGGTGGCCAACTGCATGGCCGCCAGCCTGCTGTTCGCCCTGCGCAAGTTCAGGAACGCACCGGGGCCGCTGAAGGCGAGCATCCGCGCCCAGCCCGAGCGCAACGCCGCTGGCCGCTGGCGCCTTACCGGCGCGCAGGTCGAGCTGCAACTGGCCGACCCGGCCGCCGATTACCAGCAATTGCCGCGCATCCTCGAACAGTTCGAGGAGTTCTGCGTGGTCACCCAGAGCGTGCGCGCCGGCATCGACGTGCAGGTGGTGGTGAAGGATGGCAGCGGCGCGCTGGTCCACGACGGCCGCGCGGGAGCGGATGCGTGACTGCGCCGTTGCGGGTGGCCTGCCCGCACTGCAACGCGCTCAACCGCGTCCCCGGCGAGCGCCTGGGCGAGCGCCCGAACTGCGGGCGCTGTGGCAAGGCGCTGTTCGACGCGCATCCGCTGGCGCTGGACGCAGCGGGTTTCCAAGCTCATGCGATCGACAGCGAGCTGCCGCTGCTGGTCGATTTCTGGGCGCCGTGGTGCGGCCCGTGCCGGATGATGGCGCCGCATTTCGAGGCTGCCGCCGCGCAGTTGGAGCCACGGCTGCGGCTGGGCAAGGTCGACACCCAGGCACAGCCGGAGCTGGGTGCGCGCTTCGGCATCCGCAGCATTCCAACGCTGGTGCTGTTCAAGGGCGGCCGCGAATTGGCGCGCCAGCCGGGCGCGATGGGGCAGGCCGACATCGTGCGCTGGGCGCAGGCGCACGCCTGAGCTTTCCGTAGGTGCGGGGTTTGCCCCGCAACGGGGTATTCCCGGCAAAGCCCCATGCGGGGCAAGCCCCGCATCTACGAGGCGGTTCTGCCGCTCACTCGATCTGCCGCGCCGGGTCGCTCAGCTCCAGTTCGCGCAGCACCACGCTGGCCTGGGTGCGGTTGCGCACGCCCAGCCGCTCGAAGATCGCCGACAGGTGCGCCTTGACCGTGCGTTCCTGCACGTCCAGGCGGTCGGCGATCTGCTTGTTGAGCAGGCCCTCGGCGACCAGCGCCAGCACCCGGAACTGCTGCGGCGACAGGCTCGCCAGCCGCGCGGCCAGTTCGCTGTCGTGGCTGGACGACTGCGCCCGCGCCACCGCCGCACGCAGCGAGGCCGGCAGCCATTGCTCGCAGGCCATCACGCTGCGGATCGCCTCGCGCAGCTCGTTCAGGCCCGAGCTCTTGGGCAGGTAGCCGGCCGCGCCGTGGTCGAGCGCGCGCCGCACCACGCGCGGGTCGTCGTTGGCCGACACCACGATCACCGCCACGCCCGGGTGCTGGGCGCGGATCGCCGCCAGCCCGGCCAGGCCGTGGTTGCCGGGCATGTGCAGGTCGAGCAGGATCAGGTCGGTGTCCGGCGCGGCGTCCAGCGCCGCCAGTACGCCTTCCAGTGATTCGGCTTCATGCACCTGCAGATCGGCCATCGCCTCGCCGGCCGCCTGGCGCAGCGCGGCGCGGAACAGCGGGTGGTCGTCGGCGATCAGCAGGTTGGGCATGGGGCTAGGAACGAGTGGGGAGGAACGAGGAACGAGTAGAGGCAAAGGCAAGGGCGAAAAGCAAGCGCGGCACTGCTCTCACTCGTTCCTCTTCACTCGTTCCTGCTTCACTGCGCCGTCCAGGCGCCATCCATCGGCAACGCCGCGCCGGTGAGGTTGTGCGCCTCGCGGCGGCACAGCCACACCACCATCGCGGCGATGTCTTCGGGCAGCGACATGCGCTGGCTGGGTTGCTTTTCCTCCAGCAACGCGCGCACGCCGTCGTCGCGGCTGCCGCCGTTGCGGTGGGCCTGGACCTGCGGCTCGATCAACGGCGTCTCCACCCAGCCCGGGCACACGCAGTTGACGGTGACGCCGCCGCTGTCGCGGCTGCCGGCGGCCGCGTACTCCAGCGCCGCCACCTTGCTCAGGCCGACGATGCCGAACTTGCTGGCCACGTAGGGCGCCTTGTTCTTCGACGCCACCAGCCCGTGCACCGAGGCGATGTTGACCACCCGGCCATAGCCGCGCTCGGCCATGCCCGGCAATGCCTGCTGCATGGTGTGGAAGGCGGCGCTGAGGTTGATGGCGATGATGTCGTCCCATTTGGATGTGGGCTGTTCGGCCAGCGGCGCAGCGTGCTGGATGCCGGCGCAGTTGACCAGCACGTCGAGCGTGCCCCAGTCCTGCACCTGCGCCATCAGCGTCGCGATCTCTTCGGGCCTGCGCAGGTCGGCGCCGAAATGGCAGGCCTCGGCGCCGGCCTCGCGCACGCTGGCCAGCGCGGCGTCGATCTGCTCGGGGCTGCCGAGGCCGTTGATCGCCACGCGCGCGCCGGCCGTGGCCAGCGCGCGGGCGATGGCCAGGCCGATGCCGGAGGTACTGCCGGTCACCAGCGCGGTGCGGCCTTGCAGGAAGCGGTCCATCGGGAACTCCATGAAACGGATGCGGGGATGCCGCAGAACGTAACAGCCGCGGCGCCGTCGCGCGTGGTACCAAAGTACGATGGGCCCGGTGGAGGGCTCTGTTAACGTGCCTTCATGACCATTTCCCTCCTGCGCGCCGCTTGCGGCCTCCTCGTCGGGTTCGGCCTGGCGTCCTGTGCCAGCGGGCCCGCCCGCCCGTCCGTGGAGCCTTCCATGTTCAGCAACGAATTGCGCAGCGAACACCGTGGCGACGACGACCTGCTGACCGCCGGCTTGGGCCTGGCCGGGCTGCGCAGCATGGCGCCGCCGGCGTTCGCCGACGCCGCCGCGCCGACCGTGGACGAATTGCGCCGGCGCGCGCTGTGGGGCAGCTGGCGCGGCATCGCCGACTTGGTCCCGGGCGGCGGCTACGGCGAACTGTTCGGCACGCTGGCGCCGGTGCCGGGCCGCGAATACTCGGCCTATGCGCGCCTGCCCGGCGCCAGCCAGCCGCACCGGGTGCTGGCGCAGGTGCCGGACAACTTCGACACCGGCAAGCGCTGCGTGCTGGTGGCGCCGGCCTCCGGCTCACGTGGCATCTACGGCGCGGTGTCGGTGGCGGCGGCCTGGGGCCTGCCCAGGGGCTGCGCGGTGGTCTACACCGACAAGGGTGCCGGCAGCGACTATTTCGACCTGGACGCGCAGGTGGGCGTACGCGCCAACGGCATGGTCGGCAAGCTGGGCGAGGCCGCCGACCTGGCCTTCGTGCCGGATGCGCCGGTCAATGCCACCGGCGTGGCCTTCAAGCACGCCCATTCGCAGGACAACCCGGAGGCCGACTGGGGCCGCCACGTGAAGCAGGCCGCCGAGTACGCGCTGCTGGCGTTGGACCAGGCTTACCCGCAGGCGGCGCCGTTCACCTTCGACAACACCCGCATCATCGCGGTGGGCATCTCCAACGGCGGCGGCGCGGTGTTGCGCGCGGCCGAACTGGAGGGCGACTGGCTCGACGCGGTGGTCGCCGGCGAGCCCAGCGTGCTGTCCGATGGCCCCGGCAACCGCGCGCTGTACGACTACGCCACCGAGGCGGCGCTGCTGATGCCGTGCGCGCAGCTGCACATGGCCGACCTGCCGCAACCGCCGTTGACCGCCGCCTTGCAGGCCGGCGCGGCCGTGCGCTGCGCGACGCTGGCCGCCGAGGGCGTCATCAGCGGAGCAACGCCTGCCGCGCAGGCCAGATCCGCCTACGAGCTGATGTTGAGCAAGGGCTGGACCGATGCCGGCCTGCGTGCCGGCGCGCTGTCCACCGGCTTCGACCTATGGCGCGCCATCGCCGCCACCTACGCCTCGGCCTATGGCCGCTATGGCGTGGGCGAACATCCGTGCGGCTTCGGTTTCGCCGCGCAGAACCCGGACTTCTCGCCGCGCGCGGCCAGTGCCATCGAGCGCGCCGCGTGGATCGCCGATGGCGGCGGCATTCCGCCCGGTGCCGGCGTCGGCTTGCTGGACAGCAAGGTGCAATTGCCCGACCTGACTTACCCCGGCCTGAAATGCCTGCGTGCGCTGTGGGACGGGCAGGGCGAGGACGCACGCCGGGTGCAGGCCGGCATCGAGCAGACCCGCGCCGGCCTGCCGCGCGCCGGCCTGCCGGTGATGGTGGTGCACGGTACCGACGACGGCCTGATCCCGCCGGCCTTCAGCAGCGCGCCGTACGTGGCCGCGGCCAAGGCCGCCGGACGCGAGGTGAATTACTGGCAGGTGCGCCACGTGCAGCACTTCGATGCGTTCCTCGGCCTGCCGGACTACGGCGTGCGCTACCTGCCGCTGCTGCCCTATGTCTACGCCGCGCTGGACCGCGTGCAGGAACGGTTGGACAAGGGCACGCCGCTGCCGGCCGATGCGGTGATCGAGACCGTGCCGCGCGCGGGCAAGCTGCTGACGATGGAAAATCTCGCGATGCCGAAGTAGTCCGTAGGAGCGCACCTTGGTGCGCGATGAGGCTTCGCCGGGAAAGCCCATCGCGCACCAAGGTGCGCTCCTACCGAGATGGCGGCAATGGCATCATGCCGCGATGGAAATCCTGAGCTTCCCCTCCCGCGTCATTCCCGCTGCCGACTATCGTCGAGAGCGTTGGCGCAACGGGCTGGGCTGGACCCGCGAGATATTGCGCCTGCCTGTAGAGGGCGAGTGGCAACTGCGCCTGTCCATCGCCGAGATCGAGCAGGACGCGGCGTTCTCGGCCTTCCCCGGCGTCGAACGCGAATTGGTGCTGCTGCACGGCGAAGGCCTGCGCCTGCGTTTTGCCGACGGCCGCTGCGAAACCCTGTTGCCGCCGCATCAGCGGCTGCGCTTCGCCGGCGAGGACGAATTGACCGGCGAACTGGTCGATGGCGCCACCCAGGACTTCAACCTGATGTGGCGGCGCGCGGACCTGCGGGCCGAGCTGCTGCACCGGCCGCTGGTCGGCAACATGCTGTTCTTCACCGAACCGCAGGCGGCATGGGCGATCCACCTGCTGGCCGGGCAGGCGACGTTCGGGGATGGCGCGTTGCTGCCCTTGCAGGCCGGCGATACCGCATGGCTGGGCGCAGGCGAGCGCCGCCGCTACTCGCTGGATGGCGGTGGCGAGTTGCTGGCGATCCGGGTCACGCCGGCGTAGGTCGGGGTTACACCCCCGACGCCTCGGGATTGCTCCAAAAGCATGTCGGGGGTGTAACCCCGACCTACGGTGCGCTCAATACACGTCGCGGCGGTAGCGGCGTTCGAGGGTGAGCTGTTCCTTGCGCTCGCTGCCCAGTGCCTGCGCGATCACCGCGTCCACCGCCGGGGCCATGCCTTGCAGGCTGCCGCAGACCAGCACGGTGGCGCCGCCCTCGACCCATTGACGCAGCTCGTCGGCGTGGGCGGCCAGGGCGTCCTGCACGTAGCGGTGCGCCTGCCCGTCGCGGCTGAACACCGTGTCCAGCCGCTCGATCCAGCCGTCGCGCTGCCACTGCCGCAGCTCGTCGCCGAAGTGGAAATCGTGGGCGTGGCTGCGTTCGCCGAACAGCAGCCAGTTGCGGCGCGCGCCGGCGTCGATGCGCGCGCGCAGGTGCGCGCGCAGGCCGGCGATGCCGGTGCCGTTGCCGATCAGCAGCAGCGGCGCGTCACCTGCCGGTGGATGGAAGTTGCTGTTCTCGCGCAGGCGCAGGTCGATGCGCGCACCGATCGCGGCGTGGTCGCAGAGCCAGCCGCTGGCCAACCCGGGCGTGCCATCCGCATGCGCCTGCCGGCGCAGCAGCAGTTGCAGGCCGCCTTCGGCGGGCAGCGAGGCGATGGAGTATTCGCGGTGCGGCAACGGTTGCAGGCTGGCGGCCAGTGCCGCCGGATCGCTGGTGTCCAGGTTGTCGGGCAACTGCGAGCGGGCCAGCAGGTCGCGCAGGGCGCGGCCGTCGGCCAGTGTCGTTCGCGTGTCCACACCGTGTCGCCGCATCCACTGTTCGACGGTGGCCGGCGCATGGCGCGGGCCGATCTCGGCGATGTCGCCGGCCTGCCACTGCGGCAACGGGCCGTCCGCCGGTTGCAGGTGAAGGTGAAACACCGGGCCGCCGACACTGCCGGGGTTCAGCAGCTTCCGGTCGCACAGTCGCCAGTGCTGGTAGTCGGGCGCGCTCCAGTCGGCCTGCGCGGTGCCGTCGCCGAGCTGGCCGAGCAGTTGCTGCCAGTGGCGCAGCGCGGCCGGGTCGGCGTTGTCCACTTCGATGGTGTCGAACAAGGGTTGCGCGCCGTGCTGGCGCAGCCAGTCGTTGAACTGGTGGCCGAAGGCGCAGTAGTGGTCGTAGCTGCGGTCGCCCAGCGCGAGCACCGCGTACTGCAGGTGCGGCAGTGCCGCCGGCTGCTTCATTACCCGGCCGAGGAAGGCCAGGGCATGGTCCGGTGGGTCGCCCTCGCCGGTGGTGCTGGCGACGAACAGCGCCTTGCGCGTGGCCGCCAGCAGCGCGGCATCGACTTCGTCCAATGCCCGCAGGCGGACCTTGCAGCCGCCTTCGCGCAGGCTTTGCGCGCTGCGCTCGGCCAACTGCCGGGCAAAACCGGTCTGGCTGGCCCAGACCACCAGCAAGGGCGGTTCACCGTCGCTGTCGGCCTCGTCCCTGCGCGGCCGTGCGCGCCACCACAGCGCGAGGCACCACGCCAGGTAGGCGCACAGTGCGGCCAGTGCGCCGGTGCGCCGTGCGGGCAGGGGTGCAGCCAGCCACCAGTCCTCGCCCATGTGCAGCCGCAGCAGCAGGCCGGCGGCGACCAGCAGCAGGGCGATGACGGCAAGGTTGCCGGCCAGTGCACGGGGCGGGCGCGAAGGGTTCATGCGGCCCACGCGTCCAGATGCTGGCGGAAGGCGGGCGACAGGGTTTCGGCCAGCCCTTCGTCGCCACGCTGGACGAAGCGCGCGGCCAGACCCTGCGCTTCGGCGAAGGCCGGCCCCACGGTGGCACCCATCACCGTCAATGCGGTGGCCCAGGCATCGGCGAGCATCGCCTCGCGGTGGATCACGGTGACCGCGGCGGCGGCCGCCGCCACCGGCGCGTGCCGGCGCGGGTCCAGGGTGTGGCTGTAGCGCGTGCCGTCCTGTTCATAGCGGTGCCAGCGGTCGCCGGAGGTGGCCACCGCCAGGTCGTCCAGCGCCAGCACCCGGGGCGGGTAGTCGGCACCGGCATCTTCCTCCGGTGCCGATTCGACCAGCACGCGCCACGGCTGGCCATCGGGCTTGCGGCCATAGCCGTGCAGCTCGCCGCCGACTTCGACCAGCGCGGCGGCGACGTCCTGCGTGCGCAGCCAGCGGCCGACCAGGTCGACGCCATAGCCCTTGGCGATGGCCGACAGGTCCAGGTGCAGGCCACCGGGTTGCACTACCGCTTGCCGTTGCGCGTCCAGTTGCAGCCGTTGCCAGCCGCAGCGCGTGGCGGCTTCCCGCACGAGCGCGGCCTCGGGCACGCGCTGCCGCCCGGCATCGGCGCCGAAGCCCCACAGCGCGAGCAGCGGGCCGAGGGTGGGATCGAAGGCGCCGTCGCTGCGCTGCGCGACGCCGTGCGCGGCCTGCAGCACCCGCCAGAAATCGTCCGGCAGCACCTGCCAGCTGCCGGCGTCGGCACGGTTGTAGCGGCTGATGTCCGAGCCGGCCTCCCACGTGCTCATCTGCGCGACGACGCGGTCGAGCTGCTGCTGGATGCCGGCGTGCAGCGGATGCAGGTCGCGGTTGCGCGGCGCCACCAGCTTCACGCTCCAGGAGGTGCCCATGCTGTGGCCGCCGAGGGTGGCGATGTCGGAATGGGAAGGCATGGGGATGGGCGGGGCGAGGCTCGGGAGCGAATGCGTTGGTTGGGTTGGGCGTGGCCAAGCCCAGCGTCGGGGGGAACGAGCATGGAGGCACCGGGAGTCCCTTCGTCGGCGCAATCTGCTTGCCGGGATGCGGATTTTGGGGGGGGGCGGGCTCCCGGTGGTTCAGGTGACCGGGCTCCGTTCGCCCCTCACCCCAACCCCTCTCCCGCTGGGAGAGGGGCTCAAGTCCGTGCTGCTGGTCATGGGGTCGGGCGGAGAGGGAGCCGCGGGTGCTGCTTCCTCTCCATTTCCCCGCCTTACTGCGGCAGCACTTCCAGCGTGGCGACGTAGCTCAGGCGGCGCACGTTGGCCTGCGGGATCGCGACCTTGTCGTCCTCGGTGCCGGTTTCCAGCCAGTACATGCCGGCTTCCGGCCAGGTCACGCTGAACTCGCCATTGGCATCGCTGGTGGCCTTGATCTCCTCCTGCGCGTTGCGATAGCGGGTACCGCCGCGGACGATCTCCACTTCCAGCCCGGCCTGCGGCTTGCCATCCACCAGCAGGCGGAACCTGGCCGCCTCGCCGGCGAACAGGTCGTTCGGGTGGCCCAGCACCACCAGCTCCAGGCCCTGCCCGCTGGGCTTGAGCGCGGTGTCGTTCGGGGTGCCGTTGGTGACGAAGGTCTCCACGCGGCCCAGGCTCTGGGAAACCTTCAGGTCGGTGGCGTTCTTCGGTACTTCGCTGGCGAATTTGGCGGCATCCCCGCGCCAGCGCTTGGGCTTGCCGTCTTCCTTCCAGCTGGCCATCAGGCCGGCGTTGACGTTGGACAGGCGGTAGGTGCCCTGCTGGTTGAGTTCCAGGTCGAACACGCTGCGGTACTTGCCGGTGGCCAGGTTCTGCGGCTGCGCGGTGCTGCCGTCGGGCGCGGTGACCATCAGCCCGTCCAGCCGCAGCGGCACGTGGTTGAAGTAGAACAGGTCGTTGGAGACCGCCGCGTCCACGGTGATCCACGGGTTCTGCCCGGCGATGACCGTCTGCGACGGCAGCAGCCATGCCTTGTGCGCGGCGGCGGTGAACGGAAGGGCGGCGGCAAGCGCGGCGGCGAGGAGCAGGGAACGTTTCATCTGCGGACTCCGGTTCGGGTGGGCAATCAGGGTTTGATGGCGAGGGTGACGGCACCAAGCTCGGTGCTGCCTTGGGCGCGGCCGTTCTGGGCCGTGCGCGCCGGCCAGGTGAAGGGGATCTTCAGCAGCTCGCGGCCGCCGACTTCGCGCACCGCTTCCACCACCAGCGCGTACTGGCCGGCGGGCAGGTCGCGCAGCTGCGGCTGGCTGTCGCCGAAGCTCAGCGCGTGGGTGCCGGCCGGGCGGGTCGGGCCGGTCACGCCGTCCACCGGCACCTGCAGGTTGCGGCCGCTCTTGCGCCACCACTGGCGCAGGTCCGGCAGCCACTTGGTGCCGTGCCCTTCGTTGTTGGAGGTCTGCTGGTACCACACCGACAGGTTGGCGGCGGCCTTCTGCTCGGCGTTCTCGATCCACACGGCCACATACGGGCGGTGGTATTCGGCCACGTTGAGCTTGGGGACTTCGACGTTGACGTCGATGCTGGCGGCGTAGGCGGCCGGGGCGGTGGCGAGCAGGCCGCTGAGGGCGATGGTCAGGGTGACGCGCATGGTGCGACTCCGTGGAGGGAATGGGTCAGTGGATCAGGAGCAGGGCGATCAGCAGCGGCACCAGCAGGCCCAGGCCGACCAGCGGCCAGGTCATGCGCCGCTGCCGCGCATGCAGGTGCAGCAGGAAAAGGCCGGTGATGCAGAACACCAGGCAGGCGATGGCGAACACGTCGATGAACCAGCCCCAGCCGGGGCCGGCGTTACGGCCCTTGTGCAGGTCGTTGAAATAGGACACCCAGCCGCGCCGGGTCTGTTCGTATTCCACCGCGCCGGTTTCGCGGTCGATGCTCAGCCATGCATCGCTGCCGGGGCCGGGCATGGAGAGGTAGATTTCCTCGGGCGACCACTCACCGCTGCGCCTGCCGATGGATACGCCCAGCTCGCGTGACAGCCAATCGGCGACCTTGGCCGGCAGCGGTGCATTGCCTTCTTCGCGCGTGCCCAAGGCTTCCAGCATCGGCGCGGGCAGCTCCAGCTGGCGGTTGCTCACCTGCGGCGTGGCTTCGATTTTCGCCGCGTGGTTGAGGGTGATGCCGGTGGCCGCGAACAGCAGCATGCCGACCAGGCACACCGCCGAGCTGATCCAGTGCCACTGGTGCAGCGTGCGCAGCCAGAAACCACGGCTGGCCTGCTGCTGGACGAGATGGGCGGTGGAGCGTTCGGCGGACACGTGCGCGGAGGGGAATCAAAGAACCGGGATTAGAGCATTGATGAGAATGATTCGCAATTTGTGTCGCTTCGTATCGGTTGATGCCTGTTTGCCGCTGCAGGGCGGAAAATGGCGAAAAAGCTTGGCGCCCGTGCCTGCGCACGGGCGCCAAGGCGCCGTCAGAAGCGGAAATTCAGGCTTACCCAGAAATTGCGGGCCTTGTCCTTGTTGTTGTAGTGATCTTGCGGACTCAACGTCCAGGTGCCGTCGCCGTTGTCGGTGAAGTTGGCATCGTAGGTGGTGAAATCCCGGTCCAGCAGGTTGTTGATACGGGCATTGACGGTCAGCCATTGCGTAGCCTCGAACGAGGCACCCAGGTGCAGTACGGTGTAGTCCTTGTAGTGCAGGTGCTCGCCGGTGCTGCTGACGCCGCGGTAGCGCTTGGAGCGCGCTTCGCCGGTGAGGAACATGCTGAAGCGATCCGTTGCATGCCAGTCCAGTGAGGCATTGGCCATGTGCTTGGCGCTGTTGGTCAGCGGGAGGCCCTTCTGGCTGCCGCTCTTCTGCTCGCTGTCGGTGTAGGTGTAGTTGGCGCGGAAGGCGAAGGCTTCGCTGATCTTCCAGCGGCCGGCCACCTCGGCACCCTGCACCACGGCCTCGTCGATGTTCACCGTCTTGCTGCTGCTGGCATAGCCCAGGTCGAGGTATTCGCCGGAGCTGATGCAGCTCAGGGCCAGGCCGGCACCGCAGGGCTGGCTGGCGATCTTGTCGTCGAACTTGTTGTGGAACAAGGTGGCGTTGAAGCCGTGCCCGGCCGGGTGTTGCCAGTACAACGCCAGCTCGGTGCTGGTGCTGGTTTCCGGCTTCAGGTCAGGGTTGCCGAACATCGGCGAGGTACCCTGGCCGCCGAAGCCGATGACGCCGTCATACAGTTGGGTGGTCTTGGGGGTCTTGAAGCCGGTGCTGACACCGCCCTTGACCGTCCACTGCTTGCTGACCGCATAGACGCCATACAGGCGCGGGCTGACCTGGCTGCCGAAGACTTCGTGGTCGTCGTAGCGCAGGCCGGCAGTGAGGGTCAGCGGTTCGGTCACCTTCCAGTTGTCCTCGACGAACAGCGAGTACATGTTGTGGTCCTGCTTCAGCCCCGGGGTGCCGCTCTCGGTGCCGAACACGCCGTCGGTCAGTTCGCCGCGGATGACCTGGGTGCCGGCCACCAGGGTGTGCTCGCCAGCGGCGGTGAACGGGATGTCGAGCTTGGCGTCCAGCGTGTACTGCGCGCTTTCCAGGACGCGCTTGGGGCGCGGCAGGAAGGTGGATTCGGCCAGTGCGCGGCGCTCGTCCAGGCTCATGCCGGCATAGGCGCCGGTGGCGTCGATCATCTGCAGCAGGTGCTCGCGCTCGGCCACGGTGAACGGCATGGTGCGGCCGTCGTTGTTGGTGGCCACGTGTGCCAGCGAGATGAAGCTGTTGCCGAAGTCCCATTGGCCTTCGTGGGTCAGCGCCCAGGCGTCGCGGGTGAACTCCTGCACCGGGCCATAGCCGGCGCGCGGGTTGGCACGACGGCCCCAGGTGCCGCCGTTGGTGGCGCAGGCAGTGGCATCGCTGCCGGTCGCACCGAGGCAGGCGTTGCCGGCCGACCAGATGCTGTTGATGTTGTCCACGGTGCCGACCGGATATTCCTCGTTGCCGGCATCGTTGATCTTGATGGCGTTGTCGTACTCCTGGCGTGATGCGTCGTAATCGAAGGTCACGGTCTGGTCATCGCTCGGCATCCAGGTCAGGGTGATGCCGCCGGCCTTGTTGGTGTTGTCCACGGTCTTGCCGCCGCTGCCGAAGCCCAGCGAACGGTTGTGTTGCTGGCCGGCCGGATCGGTGACGGAGGCATACACCGGGTTGGAGGCCTTGCGGTCGTACCAGCTGCCGCGCGCGCTGAGATTGAGCACGCCCGGTACCAGGGCACCGGTGACGAAGAAATCGGCGGTAGTGTCGTCACCGAAGGCATCGTTGGTTTCGAAAGTGCGGGCGATGCTGGCCGAACCATGCCAACTGTCGAGCGTGCGCTTGGTGATGATGTTGATTACCCCGCCCATCGCATCGGCGCCATAAAGCGTGGACATCGGCCCGCGGATCACCTCGATGCGCTCGATCGCATCCAGCGGCGGGATGTGGTTGAACTGGTTGCCGCCGAAGTTGTTCGGGTAGATGTCGCCGTGGTTGTTCTGGCGGCGGCCGTTGACCAGGATCAGGGTGTAGTCCGAGCCCATGCCGCGCATGGAGATGGTGCCCTGGCCGGTCTTGTCGCGGGTTTCGCCCACGTCCACGCCTTCCAGGTCGCGCACCGCGTCGAGCAGGGTGACGTAGGGGCGTTTGGCCAGTTCCTCGCGGGTGATGACCGAGATGCTGGCCGGCGCGTCGGTGATCTTCTGCTCGAAGCCGGCCGCGGTGACCACCACCTTGTCCAGCGTGGTCGGCTGGCCGGCGGGGGCGCCGGAGGCAAGGGCCGGGGAGGAGAGCGCGGCAAGCAGGGCGATGGACAGCGTGTTGCGCGAACGGCGGGCATGGAAGCGATGGCGCAGGGCCATGATGGAAACCTCGGAGTGGAAAAATGGGTGTGGCGAACCGGCGGCGCGCGCGGGCGCCGCGCGGTTGCGCGGAGAAGAACGGGAGACGCGGGGGCGCCGCCGCGGAGTCGCGGCAGGCACGGGCGGAACGGCGGGCTCAGGCCAGCGGAGGCGCCTGGCCGCGTTGCAGCCGCCAGCGCAGGGGCGTGGCGGGCGGGCAGGCCGATGGGACGGCCGGTACGGTGGACAGCACGACCGGCTCGGCGCCGGCCATGCGTGCCGGCGGCAGTGCCGGGGCCGGGTGGCTCGCCGCCGCGCGCGAGGCCTGCAGGGGCGCCGCGCGGCGCAGCTTGGCCGGGGCCTGTTCCTCGGCGAACTCGCGGGCCGGGGCTTCTTCGCCACCGGCGTACGTGCCGCCGGCCAGCGTGGCCGCGGCCGTGGGCAGCGCCAGACCCTGCCACTGCGGCAGCAGCATCGAGAACACCGCCAGCAGCACCAGCACGGACGCACGCAGGCCGCCACGCAGGCGCGTGGCGGCAGGCAGGCGGCGATGGAGGTGTGGCTGGCGCACGCGAATCCCAGAATGGTGCGGAGTGCGCCGGATCCGCAGATCCGGCGGGTGCGGAGTGTAGTTGGGACTCGTTATCGGATGCAAATAAGAATTTATCTTGTTTGCATCGGCTTGACGGAGGTCAGGCCGGAACGGGGAAACCTGCCTGCCGGCTCAGACCTCGGCCCACTGCCGCAGCAGGTTGTGATAGATGCCGGTCAGCTGCAGCACCGCGCCGGCGTCGGCATTGCCGCGGCGCAGGGTTTCGATGGCGCCGTCCATTTCGAACAGCGTGCGCCGGCGGGCGTCGTCGCGGATCATGCTCTGCACCCAGAAGAACGAGGCCAGCCGCGCGCCGCGGGTCACCGGCGTGACCTGGTGCAGGCTGCTGGAGGGGTACAGGATCAGGTCGCCGGCCGGCAGCTTCACTTCGTGCTCGCCGTAGGTGTCGCTGATGACCAGCTCGCCGCCGTCGTATTCGTCCGGGTCGTTGAGGAACAGCGTGCACGACACGTCCGAACGCAGCTGCTCGCCCTGGGCGAGGTTCATCACCGCGCCATCGACGTGGAAGCCGTAGGTGCCGCCGCCGGTGTAGCGGTTGAAGCGCGGCGGCAGGTATTTGAGCGGCAGCGCGGCGCCAAAGAACAACGGGCTGCGCTTTAGCGCGGCCAGCACCGCCCGGCCCAGCTCGGCCTTGAGCGGCGAGCCGTCGGGCAGCTGTTCGTTGCGCTTGACCTGCGCGCCCTGCGCACCGACCGTCTCGCGGCCGTCGGCCCAGTCGGCGCCGTCCAGCGCGCGGCGGAAATGCGCCACTTCGTCGGCGCCGAGGATGTTGGGGATGTGCAGCAGCATGCGAAGGCTCCATGCGGGGACGCCTTCCCTGCGGAAGGCGTCCCCGGTCACCACGGTTGGATCAGGAACGTCGGATCAGAAGCGGAAGTCCGCGCTGAACAGGAAGGTACGCGGGGTACCCGGGGTGTAGCGGTAGCCGCTCTTGTTGATCGCGGCCACGTACTGCTTGTCGAACAGGTTGTAGGCGTTCAGGCGCAGCACCAGGTGGTCGTTGACCGCGTACGAGGCCACTGCATCGTAGACGGTGTAGGACTTGGTGAACGCCGGGGTGCCCTTGGCACCATCGGTGCCGCGGTGCATCTCGCCGGAGTAGCGTACGCCACCGCCGATGGTCAGGCCGAACGGGAAGCTGTAGGTGGTCCAGCTGGTGAACGCGTCTTCCGGGGTATAGGTCAGGTTGTTGCTGCCGTCGGCGGTCAGCAGGCTGCCCTTGTCCACTTGGGTCTTCTGGTGGGTGTAGCCGGCCGAGACCGACCAGTTGTCGGTGATGCGGCCGACGGTGGAGATTTCCACGCCCTCCACGGTCTTCTGGCCGTTCTGGTAGTAGCCCTCGGCGGCGCTGCCGGTGATCTCGTTGGTCACCTCGGTGCGGAACAGGGCCACGTTCAGCGCCAGCGCGTCATCGAGGAAGCTCCACTTGCTGCCGACCTCGGCGGTGCGGGCTTCCTGCGGATCCATGTTGACGCCGTTGGCGCTGTTGGCCGCCTCGCTCAGCTGGAAATTGTTGCCGCCCGGGGGCTGCTGCGAGAGGGCGTAGTTGGCGTACAGGCTGACCGCCTCGCTGGGCTTGTAGACCGCGCCGAGCTTCCAGTTGACCAGGGTGTCCGAGTCCTCCAGCGTTGGGCTGGGGATGACGGTGCCGGCCGGGTTGCTGCCGCATTCCGGGCCGCCGCGGCCGCCGCATACCGCGGCATTGGCGTATTCGGTCTTGTAGTGGTCGGCGCGCAGGCCGGCGGTCAGCATGAAGCTCTCGCCGAACTTCAGCGTGTCGAACAGGTACAGCGACGAGGTGGTGGTCTTGCCGTCGCTGTGGGCGCCGGTGCGGCGGGTGCTCAGGCCGCTGGCGTTCCAGTCCGGGCGGTACAGGTTGGCGGGCGTCCAGTTGCCGTCGACGGTGCCGGCCAGGCCCCAGGACTTCTGCTGCTCGCGGGTGAACTCCAGGCCGGTGCTCAGGTTGTGCTGCACGCTGCCGGTGGCGAAGTCGGCGCGCAGGTTGAGCTGGTCGGTGAGGATGGTGTTTTCCTGGTTCTTGTAGGTCAGGTTGCTGCGCTTGAGGGTGTAGCTGGACAGGTCATCGATGTCGGTCCACTTGATGTTGCCGGCCAGCGGATCGGCATCGTTGCCGCCGGTGGACATGAACGCGGTCAGCAGGTAGTCCTGCTCGGTCTTGCCCCAGCGCGCGATGTTGCTCAGCTTCAGCGTGTCGGAGAAGTCGTGCTCGAAGCGGAAGGTGGCCTGCTGCGCTGTCACGTCGTCGTGGTCGTAGCGGGTGCCGTAGAAGTTTTCCGGATCGACCGGGTGTCCGGCCAGCTGCTCCAGGCCCGGCTGCGGCTCCCAGCCCGGCAGGCCGATGGTCGGCACGAAGCCGTCGGGGATGTTGTCCTGCTTGAGGTAGAGCAGGTTCAGGTGGTAGCGGGTGTCGGTGCCGAGGCCGAAGCCCAGCGACGGCGCGATGCCCCAGCGGCTGTTGTTGACGTGGTCGCGGCCGGCGACGTCGCTGTCCTGCCACAACCCGTTCAGGCGCAGTGCCGAGGTTTCGCCCAGGGTCTGGTTCCAGTCGGCGGTGGCGCGCTGCTGGCCATCGACGCCGGCCGAGACGGTGCCGGAGACGGCATCGTGCAGGTGCGCCTGCTTGCTGACCATGTTGATCGCGCCGGTCGGCGCGCTGCGGCCGTTGTCGGTACCGGCCGGGCCCTTCACCACTTCCACCTGCTCGGTGTTGAACACGTCGCGCGAGATCGAGCCGAGGTCGCGCACGCCATCGACGAAGATGCTGCTGGAGGTGTCGAAGCCGCGCATGTACACGGTGTCGCCGGTGCTGGTGTTGCCGTTCTCGCCGGCATAGAAGGTGCCCACGCCGGCGCTGTTGCGTAGCGCTTCGGTCAGGGTGGTGGCGCCCTGCTGGTTGAACAGGTCGCCGGTGATGACCTGGACGGTCTGCGGGGTGTTCTGCAGGGTCTGGGTGAACTTGGGCGAGGCGGATTTCTCGCTCTTGTAGCCGCGGGTAGCGTGCACCTCGACCTGGTCCAGGGTGCGGGCATCGGGCGGCGCCTCGGCATGGGCAAGGCCCGGCAGCGCGGCCAGGCTCAGGCCGGTGACGAGGCCGGCGGTGGCCAGGTGGCCGACGGTACGGGCGGGGGAGGCGTGCTTGCGACTCTTGATGTGGCTCATGGCGTTGAGGGCCTTGGACGGAGGAGAAGGACACGGAAGCGACAACCGGGATGCCGGACACGGGGCCCGACACCGGCGGATGCGCGGTGGGATACAACGAGGGGAAAACGGGGAGGTGCAGCGCCGCGGATCGGCCGCGGGCAGGCCCGCGCGTGGGTTCAGCCGTGGCGGTGGGCCGGCGGGGCGTGCGCGGGTGGCGTGCGGTAAGGCTGGCCGAGGGTCGGGCTGGCGAAGACGGTGGGTACCCTCATCGCGGTGCCGTTGCGGGTAGTGCGTGCGGGCCACGGGGCCGGCGCGGTATCCGTCGGGCGCTGGCTGCGCCCGCTTTCGCCGTCGGCTTCGCTGATGCCGGGCGGGTGCAGCAAGGGCTGCAGCGGAGCCGGCGGACAACCGTCGAGTACGGAGGGGAGCGTGGCCGAAAGCCGCGGGGCGTCATCGGCACCGGCGCCATGCCCGCCGGCGGCAGCCAGCGCGGTCGCGGCGACGGTCAGCAGGAGCAGGACGACCAGCCACACGTGCAGGCCCGCCCGCAGCGGGCGGGCCTGCACGTTGCCGGAAGCGGACCGCAAGGCCGCCCGACGGCTGGTGTCATGTGGATACATGACGATAAATTAAACGATAATGATTCGCATGTCCATATCGTGACCGCGATCATCAATGCCGCCAAGGCGGCACCGGAAAGCTCAGTCGCGGTCGTCGCGCGCCCAGATGCCGCCGTTTTCGCGCTTGACCGGGAATTTCGGCGCCGCGGTATAGGCCGGGGCGCACAGCGCGCGGCCGTCGCGCACGTCGAAGCGGGCGCCGTGGAGGACGCATTCGACGCTGCCCTCGGCGGTGTCGAGGTGGCCGGAGGACAGCTCGAATTCTTCATGCGTGCACTGGTCTTCCAGCGCGTACAGCTCGCCGTCGAGGTTGAACACCACGATGGGCGCGCCGGTCACCTCGTCGAAGCCGGTCTTCATTTCACCCGGCAGCAGTTCGTCGCTGGCGCAGATGAAGGTCCAGGTCTCGCTCATGCGCGGGCATCCAGTGGCTTTTCCAGCACCTCGAAGCGCAGGTCGTCGCGCCTGGGGATGCCGAAGCGCTCGTCGCCGTAGGGAAACGGCTTCTTGATGCCGGTGCGGGCATAGCCGCGGCGCTCGTAGAAGGCGATCAGTTCGTCGCGGCAGTCGATCACCGTCATCTGCATGGCCGGCAGCTGCCACTGCTTGGCCACGTGGCGCTCGGCCTCCTGCATCACCCGCTTGCCGATGCCGCCGCCCTGTGCCGCCGGGCTGACCGCGAACATGCCGAAATAGCCGTGGCCGTCCTCGTCGGCGATGTGGCAGCAGGCCTGCATGCGGCCATCGCGCTCGGCGACCAGGATCACGCTGCGCGGGCGCTGCAGCTGGACCAGGATGCTTTCGGCATCGATGCGCTCGCCGTCGAGGATGTCGGCCTCGGTGGTCCAGCCCACGCGCGAGGCATCGCCGCGGTAGGCGGATGTGACCAGTTCGATCAGGGCCGGGATGTCGTCCGCCGTGGCGGCGCGGAAGGTGAGGTCGGTCATGCGCGACATTCTAGCGGTCCCGGTAGGAGCGCACGTTGGTGCGCGATGGGCTCCACCGGGAAAGCTTCTCGCGCACCAAGGTGCGCTCCTACCAGAGCGAGTCACCCCAGCAACGCGCGCACCTTCTTCAATGCCGCCATGAAGGCCTCGATTTCGGCGTGCGTGTTGTAGAACGCCAGCGAGGCGCGGCAGGTGGCGGCCACGCCGAAATACTGCAGCAGCGGGTGCGCGCAGTGCTGGCCGGAACGTACCGCCACGCCCTGCAGGTCGAGCAGGGTGGCCAGGTCGTGCGAATGCGCGCCCTCGACCTGGAACGACACCACCGCCGCCTTGTGCGCGGCGGTGCCGAAGATGCGCACGCCGTCGATGCGCAGCAGTTCCTCGGTGAAGTGCGCCAGCAGTTCCTGCTCGCGCGCGGCGATGTGTTCGCGGCCCAGCGCGTCGAGGTAGTCCACGGCCACGCCGAGGCCGACGAAGCCGGCGATGTTGGGCGTGCCGGCCTCGAACTTGTGCGGCGGGTCGTTGAACACGGTGCCGTCGAAGCTGACTTCCTTGATCATCTCGCCGCCGCCGAGGAACGGCGGCATCGCCTGCAGGTGCTCGCGCCGCGCCCACAGTGCGCCGGTGCCGGTGGGGCCGCACATCTTGTGGCCGGTGACGGCGTAGAAGTCGCAGCCGATGGCGGCCACGTCCAGCGGCAGGTGCGGCGCGGCCTGCGAGCCATCGACCACGGTGACGATGCCGCGCCGGCGCGCTTCGCGGCAGATCTCGCGCACCGGGTTGATGGTGCCCAGCACGTTGGACACGTGCGCCACCGCCAGCAGCTTCACATCGGGGGTCATCGCCGCGTGCAGCGCGTCCAGGTCCAGCGTGCCGTCGGGGGCGATCTCGGCCACGCGGATGCTCGCGCCGGTGCGCTGGGCCACCAGTTGCCACGGCACGATGTTGGCGTGGTGCTCCATGCGCGAGACCAGGATCACGTCGCCGGCCTTCAGCCGCGGCAGCGCCCACGAATAGGCGACCAGGTTGATGGCGAAGGTGGTGCCGCTGCACAGCACCAGTTCGTCGGCGCGGACGTTGAGGAAACGGGCCAGCTTGCCGCGCGTGCCTTCGTAGGCGTCGGTGGCCTCGGTGCCGAGCGCGTGCACGGCGCGGCTGACGTTGGCGTTGTGGCGGCGGTAGAACGCGCTGGTGGCCTCGATCACCGGCAGCGGCTTCTGCGCGGTGTTGGCGTTGTCGAAATACACCAGCGGCTTGCCATGCACTTCGCGCATCAGCAGCGGGAAGTCGACGCGCACGCGGGCCCAGTCGGGTGCGGCGTCCGTGGCCTGGAGTGGAAGCGGGGAGGAAAGGTTCATGCCATGCCTGCCTGTTGCAGTGCGTGGTCGAGGTGGCGGGCCAGGGTGTCGCCGAGGGCGCCGGCCACGGCCAGCGGTTCGTGGCAGAACGCGGCGCTGAGCATCGCCCGCGCCTGTTCGGCCGGCAGGCCGCGGGAGCGCAGGTAGAACAGCGCGTTGGCGTCGAGCTGGCCGACGGTGGCGCCGTGCGCGGCCTTGACCTCGTCGGCGTCGATCACCAGCGTCGGCTGGGTGTCGATCTCGGCGTCGGCCGACAGCAGCAGGTTCTTGTTGGACAGGTTGGCGTCGGTGCCGTCGGCGCCCCCGTGGATGTGGATGCCGCCGTGGAACACCACGCGGCTGCGGCCGGCGGCCACGCCACGCCACAGCAGTTCGGCGGCGGTGTCGCGGGCGACGTGCTCGATGCCCAGCCGGGTATCGATGTGGCGGCGGCCGTTGCCGAGCAGCACGCCGTTGGCGGTGAGCCGGGCGTTGTCGCCTTGCAGCCGCACGTTCAGCTCGTGGCGGCTCAGCGCCGCGCCCAGTTCCAGGTCGACGCGGCTGTAGCGGGCATCGCGCTCCAGCACCGCGTCGGTGCGCAGCAGCGAGGTCGCGCGTGCGCCGTCGGCCTGCACGCGGGCATGGGCGAGCTGCGCACCCTGCGCGAGCTGCACGTGCACCAGCGTGTTGTCGAAGTTGGCGTTGTCGCTGCCCTGCAGGTGGTGTTCGACCAGCTTCAGCGACGCACCGGGCTGCAGGTCGAGCAGGTGGCGGTGGTGCCACGCGCGGTCGGTGCCGTCGCCGCAGCCCACGAACACCAGGTGCAGCGGCGTCGCGGCGATGGCAGCGGCGGCCACCTGCACCAGCACGCCTTCGTCGGCGAGCGCGGCGTTGAGCTGGGCGAAGACCTCCTCGGCGCGGTCGAAGCGGCGCTGTAGGAAACGCGTGGCCTCCGGCTCGTCGCGCTGCACCGCCGACAGCGTGCGCACGCGCACGCCGGCGTCCAGCCCGGACAGGTCGCTGTGCGCGTCGCTGGGGCGGCCGTTGACGAACACCAGCCGCGGCGCGGGGATGCCGGCCAGCAGCGCGGGGTCGATGGCCGGGGCCTGCAGCGGCGCCGGGCTGAAGCTGCGGCGTTCGAGCTGGCGCAGCGAGGTGTATTTCCACGCTTCGTTGCGCGCGGCGGGCAGGCCGGCATGCAGCGCGGCATCGAGCACCTCGCGGCGCTCGTCGCTGCCGCAGAAGGCGCTGGCCAGTGATTGCAGGAGCGCGCTCATTACTTGGCCGCCTCGCGCACCACGCGGTCCTTCAGGAAGTCGTAGCCGTGGGCCTCCAGTTCCAGCGCCAGCTCGGGGCCGCCGCTCTTGACGATGCGGCCGTCGGCCAGCACGTGCACCACGTCCGGCTTGATGTAGTCGAGCAGGCGCTGGTAGTGGGTGATGACGATGAACGAGCGCTCGGCGTTGCGCAGCGCGTTGACGCCGTCGGCTACGCTCTTGAGCGCGTCGATGTCCAGGCCCGAGTCGGTCTCATCGAGGATCGCCAGCTTCGGCTCCAGCACCGCTAGCTGGAAGATCTCGTTGCGCTTCTTCTCGCCGCCGGAGAACCCCTCGTTGACGCCACGGTGCAGCAGCTCGTCCTTCAGGTGCAGCACCGCCAGCTTCTGCCGCACCAGCTTGAGGAACTGCATCGAGTCCAGTTCCTCCTCGCCGCGGGTCTTGCGCTGGGCGTTGAGCGCGGCGCGCAGGAAGTAGGTGTTGTTGACGCCGGGGATTTCCACCGGGTACTGGAAGGCCAGGAACAGGCCGGCGGCGGCGCGCGCCTCCGGTTCCAGTTCCAGCAGGTCGGCCCCCTCGAACGCCACGCTGCCCTCGCTGACCTCGTAGCCCTCGCGGCCGGACAGCACGTTGCCGAGCGTGGACTTGCCGGCGCCGTTGGGGCCCATGATGGCGTGCACTTCGCCCGGCTTCACGTCCAGCGACAGGCCCTTGAGGATTTCCTTGCCGGCGATGCTGGCGTGGAGGTTTTCGATCTTCAGCATGTGGGTAATCGTCTTGTTCATATAGGGGCAGGCGTGCAGTTCAGCGGGAAACGTCCGCGAGGAAGTGCGCGCGCAGATAGGCGGTGCGCTGGCGGGTGAGCTCGGCCTGGGCGGTGGCGTACTCCAGCAGGTAGATCGAGCCGTATTCGACCTGCGCGCTCTGGCCCTCGGCCAGCGGGAACTGCGCCGCCAGGTCCGCGTCGCGCAACTGCACCCACAGCCGTTGCGCAGCCTTGAGACGCTCCGCGGCGACGGGCTGGCCCTTCATGGAGCCCAGGATCTGCTTGTAGGCGGTGTTCAATTCGGCATCGGCCCTGCCCAGGTCTTCGAATGCGCACTGGTTCATTTCCAGTTGCGAGCCATCGACGTTGCAGGCTGGCTGCTGTGCCAGCGATGGCAATGCCAGTCCCAGCAGGAGTGGAGCCGACAGGAGCACGAAGCGACTCATCCGACCGAGCCTTCCAGGCTGACTTCCAGCAGTTTCTTGGCCTCGACCGCGAACTCCATCGGCAGTTCGCGGAACACCTGCTTGCAGAAGCCGTCGACGATCATCGACACCGCGTTCTCCTGGTCGATGCCGCGCGAGCGGCAGTAGAACATCTGGTCGTCGGAGATCTTGGAGGTGGTGGCCTCGTGCTCGACCGTGGCGCCGGGGTTCTTCACCTCGATGTAGGGGAAAGTGTGGGCGCCGCACTTCTTGCCGATCAGCAGCGAGTCGCACTGGGTGTAGTTGCGCGCACCATCGGCGCCGGCGGCGACCTTGACCAGCCCGCGGTAGGTGTTCTGGCCGTGGCCGGCGCTGATGCCCTTGCTGACGATCTTGCTCTTGGTGCGCTTGCCGACGTGGATCATCTTGGTGCCGGTGTCGGCCTGCTGGCGGTGGTGGGTGAGCGCCACCGAGTGGAACTCGCCCACCGAGTCGTCGCCCAGCAGCACGCAGGACGGGTATTTCCAGGTGATGGCGCTGCCGGTTTCCACCTGCGTCCAGGTCACCTTGGCGCGCGCGCCGCGGCATTCGGCGCGCTTGGTGACGAAGTTGTAGATGCCGCCGACGCCGTTCTCGTCGCCGGGGTACCAGTTCTGCACGGTGGAGTACTTGATCTCGGCGTCTTCCAGCGCGACCAGTTCGACCACCGCCGCGTGCAGCTGGTTCTCGTCGCGCATCGGCGCGGTGCAGCCTTCCAGATACGAGACGTAGGCCTTGTCCTCGCAGATGATCAGGGTGCGCTCGAACTGGCCGGTGTGGCCGGCGTTGATGCGGAAGTAGGTGCTCAGCTCCATCGGGCAGCGCACCCCGGCCGGGATGAACACGAAGCTGCCGTCGGAGAACACCGCCGAGTTCAGCGCGGCGAAGTAGTTGTCGCCCACCGGCACCACGGTGCCCAGGTACTGCTTGACCAGCTCGGGGTGTTCCTTGATGGCCTCGGACATGGAGCAGAAGACGATGCCCTTCTCGGCCAGTTCCTTGCGGAAGGTGGTGCCGACGGACACCGAGTCGAACACCGCGTCCACCGCCACGCCGGCCAGCTTGGCACGCTCGTGCAGCGGCACGCCCAGCCGGTCGTAGGTGTCGAGCAGCTCCTTGGGAACCTCGTCCAGCGACTTGTACTTCGGCCCCTTCGGCGCGGAGTAGTAGCTCAGCGCCTGCAGGTCGATCGCGCCGATCTTCAGCTTGGCCCAGTCCGGCTGGCGCATGGTCAGGAAGTGGCGGTAGGCGTCCAGGCGCCATTGCGTCATCCACTCCGGCTCCTCCTTGCGCGCGGAGAGCGCACGGATGGTGTCCTCGTCCAGGCCCGGCGGCAGCGAGTCCGACTCGATGTCGGTGACGAAGCCGGCGTCGTACTTGCGGCCGAGCTGCTCGTGGATCTCGCGGTTGGCGCTGTCGGCGGTGGCGGGGGTTTCGATGGTTTCGGTGGCCATGTGGGGGGGCTGCCTACGGTGATTCAGGAAACGACGGCGACGGTGATCCGTCGTCGGTCGGCAATGGGCAAGGGGTGCAGCATCTGCGCCAGGGTGACGCCGCGCAGCGCTTCGGCCAGCACGTCGTTGATCAGGCGCCAGTTCGAGCGCACGCCGCACTGGTCGGCGATGCCGCACTGGCTGTGGTCGTGGCTGCATTCGGTGATCGCCAGCGGGCCTTCCATCGCCTCGACGATCTCAATCAGGCTGATGTCGGTGGCGGGGCGGGCCAGGCGGTAGCCGCCGCGCACGCCGCGCAGGCCTTCCACCAGCCCGGCCTGTGCCAGCGGCTTGAGCAGCTTGCTGACGGTGGGCGGCTCCAGCCCGGCGGCCTCGGCCAGTTCGGTCGCGCTCAGCACTTCGCCCGGCCGTGCGGCGAGCACGGTCAGCACGACGGTGGCGTAATCGGTGAGCTTGGTGACGCGGAGCATCGCTGGGCGGGGGAATTCAATGTGGACCGAAATTGTACTCTTTTGCCGCCGGCGCCTCAAACCCGGGCAATGCCGGCCGGTTGACCCAGGTCAAGGCGGCCTCGGATGGCGCCGGGCTTGGGATGCGGCGCGTTCCTGCGCGAGAATCGCCGTTCCCATCGTTCACGGTCGTCCCCATGCCCAAGAAGATCCAGGCGCGCAAATCCACCATCCACGGCAACGGCGTGTTTGCGCTGGCTCCCCTGCGCAAGGGCGAGCGGGTGATCGAGTACAGGGGCCTGCGCCGCACCCATGCCGAGGTGGATGCCGACGACGCCGGCGACGTGGAGAGCGGCCACACCTTCCTGTTCACCTTGAACGACGACTACGTCATCGACGCCAACCACAAGGGCAATGATGCGCGCTGGATCAACCACAGCTGCGCGCCGAACTGCGAGGCGGTGATCGCCGAGGCCGAGGGCGACGACCGCACCGCCGACAAGGTGTTCATCGAGGCGATCCGCGACATCAAGCCGGGCGAGGAGCTGACCTACAACTACGGCATCACCCTGGCCGAGCGGCACACCCCGCGGCTGAAAAAGATCTGGGAATGCCGTTGCGGCTCGCGCAAGTGCACCGGGACGATGCTGCAGCCGAAGCGCTAGGGTCCGTAGGTCGGGGTTACATCCCCGACGCACGGGATACGGGACTGCCTGCGTCGGGGATGTAACCCCGACCTACAGGCGCCGGATTTGCCCGGCATGGATCCTCAGTTGCCCAGCAGCCCTTGCGGCAACAGGTTGCCGAGGTTCCGGTTGAAATCCACCGCGATGCGGCCGTTCTCGATGCCCACCGACTGCACCTGCAGGGTGTCCATGATCCGGGCGATGGCCGGGTCGATGCGGTAGATCGGCTCGCGGCGCGCGTAGTCGGCCAGCCACGTGTTGAGCAGGCTGCGGGTGCCGGCGTCGAGCTCGCCGCCGGCCATCGCCGGCTTGAAGGTGTCGATGGTGGGCTGTTCGAGGTGGAAGCCGCGGGTGCCGGCGTCGTAGCGCAGGCCGCTGCTCAGGCCCACGCTGCCCACCGGCATCGATGCGCTGCCGGCGGCGGCCATCGCCAGGTCGAACTGCAGGTTCAGGCGGTTGCCGGCCGGCAAGGTGAGGTGGGGCTGGCTGACCGTCAGCGCGAGCAGGCCACCCAATGCCTTCTGCGAGCGCGGGAAGCTGCCGTCCAGGTACTGCTGCACGTCGACCGCATCCACGGTGAGCTGCCGGCCCTTGACCTGCGGCGCGGCGTGGGCGGTGGCGGCAAGGGCGAGGCAGGCCGCGGCGGGCAACAGCAGGGTGCGGAAGTTCATCGGTCGTGGACGGTGGTGGCGATGGCTCGCACGATAACCGCAAACGGTGAACGCCCGGTTAGCCGCGCGCCGCCGGCATGGCGTTCATTGCTGCACGTCGCGCAACGCCTGCAGCTTGGTGACCAGCCCGCCCAGTTCCGGTTGCAATGCCGCCAGCAGATGGGCGTCGTTGCGTGCCGACGCCGCCAGCGTTTCCAGCAGGCCGGCGGCAACCACCGCGCTGGCGGCCTCTGTGCAGGACAACTGGCGTTGCATGCCTTCCAGTTCGCGCATCCAGTTGCGCGGGCTGCGCTGCTCGAACTCGATGGTGCAGCGGCCGGTGCAGGGCAGGCCATCGGCCTCGATCGGGGTGACGGTGATGCGGTAGCGGTGCGGGTTGGACATGGTGATGCCGGGGGAGATTGCCTGAGGGCCACCATAGGCCGCCGGCATGGCCGCGGCGAGGTCCCGGCCATGACGCTGTGTTCCAGCGTGGAACGGGCCTCGCGCCTGGAACGGACCGGTCCGTTGCAGCGTCGTCACGCGGCCGTGGATGCCGGGACAAAAACAAACGGGACGGCAATGCCGTCCCGTCCGGTTCGCCTGAAAGGCGCGCGCGTTGTCAGAGCGCGGCGTCCTTGAGCTTCTTCAGCGGGCGGACCTTGATCTTGGTGGTGGCCGGCTTGGCGGCGAACACCTGCTCTTCCTTGGTGAACGGGTTGATGCCCTTGCGCTTCGGCTTGGCCGGCACGTGCACGGTGCTGATCTTCAGCAGGCCCGGCAGGGTGAAGCTGCCCGCGCCCTTCTTGTGGACCGATGCGGAAACGGCGCCTTCCAGCGCGGCCAGCACGGCACGGACGTCCTTGGCGGCGACGCTGGTCGCTTCGGCCAGGTGGGCGACCAGACCAGACTTGGTCAGGGCTTCCTTGATCGGCTTGGGAGCGGCCGGCTTGGCGGCAGCCTTCGGTGCAACTTTCTTCACTGCCTTCTTCGGGGCAGCCTTCTTAGCGGTCTTTGCCATGATTTCCTGTTCCGTGAACGGTTGGTTGTTGGTCGTGCCGACCCCGTCGGCTAGCGAAATGTAGGGCATGCGCCGGGCATCGCCAATAGGGAATCGCACAAAAAGCCCGTCAAAATCGCTTCCATCGGCCGTCATGCGGCATGTGAGCGCTCGTGGCATGCGGAAAAAGCCGGGTTTTCCCGCTTGTGCCCGCACTTCGCGGCGGTTGCGGACTGGCGCCGGCAGGCCGGCTTTCGCGCATGTCCGGGCGCTGCAATGCACAAGCTGCCGGCCGATGCTGCGCATCGTTCGTGCCGATCCGGTTTGTCACCTCCCGCTCGATGGCGGCATAGTCGCCGCACCTCAGTCCGGGAGTGCCCCGCATGCGCCGCATCGCCTGTCTTGCCCTGTTGCTTCCGTGCCTGCACGCATTGCCGGCCCATGCCGAAGTACGCGTGCTGGTCGCCGACAGCATCCGCACCGGCGATCCGCAGCAGCCGCTGGCCACCGCACTGGCATGGGACACGGAAGATGGCCGCCTGTTGGCGGTGGGGCAGCGCGAGGCGTTGTTGCGGCAGTATCCGCAGGCTCCGCGCATCGATGCCGGCGCCGCCACCGTGGTACCCGGGTTGATCGACGCGCATGCGCACCTGGTCTACCTGGGCAACGCGCTGGCGCAAGCGGACCTGATCGGTACGCGCAGCCGCACCGAAGTGGTGCAGCGCCTGCGTGCATTCGAGCAGACGCTGGCGCCGGGCGAATGGCTGCTCGGCGCTGGCTGGGACCAGAACCATTGGGAGGACGGCACCGGCTTTCCCACCGCCGCGGATCTGGATGCGGCCTTCCCGGAGCGCCCGGTGTACCTGGATCGCATCGACGGACACGCCGGCTGGGTCAACAGTGCGGCGCTGCGCATCGCCGAGCAGGCGGCCGGCAAGCCGCTGGCCGGCGACTGGCAGCCGCAGGGCGGGCGCATCGTGCGCGATGCCGCCGGCAACGCGACCGGCGTGCTGGTGGATAACGCCGCCGGACTGGTGAGCGCCCACATTCCGTCGCCGGATGCGGCCGCGCGCGAGAAGCGCCTGCTGGCCGCATTGCACGAAGCGGTGCGCAATGGCCTCACCGGCGTGCACGACATGGGCGTGTCGCGCGAAGACCTGGCGCTGATGAAGCAGCTGGCCGACCAGGGCAAGCTGCCGCTGCGCATCGATGCCTATGCCGATGGCAGCCGCGCCGCGCTGGACGACCTGTGCGCGGATGGCCCGTACCGGCATCCGGGCGGGCGCCTGCAGATGCGCGGGGTCAAGCTGTTCATGGATGGCGCGCTGGGCAGCCGCGGCGCGGCGATGCTGGCCGACTACAGCGACGACCCGCACAACCGCGGCCTGCTGGTCACCTCGCCGCAGGACTACGAAGTGGCCGTGCGCAAGGCCGCCGGCTGCAAGCTGCAGGTGGCGACCCATGCCATTGGCGACCGCGGCAACCGCATCGTGCTCGATACCTATGAACGGGTGCTGGGCGCGGACAAGGGCAGTGACCACCGTTGGCGGGTGGAGCATGCGCAGGTGGTGGCGCTGGAGGACATCCCGCGCTTCGCCGGGCTGGGTGTCGTCGCCTCGATGCAGCCGACCCACGCTACCTCGGACATGGGCTGGGCCGAACTGCGCGTCGGCCCGGAACGGATCAAGGGCGCCTACGCGTGGCAGCGCTACCTGCACAGTGGCGCGCATCTGGCGCTGGGATCGGATTTCCCGGTCGAGCGGGTCGATCCGCGCCTGGGCCTGTACGCGGCGGTGACGCGGCAGGACCGCGACGGCCGGCCGCCGGGCGGTTGGCAGCCGGAACAGCGGCTGAGCGCGGCCGAGGCGCTGCGCGGCTTCACCAGCGATGCGGCGTGGGCCGGCCACGACGAGGCCGAGGTCGGCCGCCTGCAACCCGGCCTGCATGCCGATTTCGTCGTATTCGACCGCGACCCGCTGGACGGTGACGTGCGTCTGGACGAATTGAAGGTGCTGTCAACGTGGGTCGATGGCGAGGCGGTGTACGAGGCTGATTTGCACGCCGATTGAGTGTGGGGCGCACTTCGGGTGCGATGCGGCCATCGGCAACTGCCGAATGCACTTGTAGGTGTGGGGCTTGCCCCACACGGCGCTTTCCCGGTGAAGCCACATGCGGGGCAAGCCCCGCATCTACGGGAAACGTCGCAGGTCGGGGCTACGTCCCCGACCTGCCATCAGCGGTCGTCGCGCAGGCTGCCGCCGGGCAGGAACACCCAGGTGCGGGTGACCTGTAGGATGTCGATGTCGTCGTTGGTCCGCGGCAACGGCGGAAACGGCTGCGCCAGCTCCACCACCCGCAGCGCGGCGGCGTCGAGCAGCGGGGTGCCGCTGCTGCGCAGGATGCGGCTGCTTTCCACGCTGCCGTCGCGGCGCACGCCGACGGTAATGACCACCTGCCCGCCGAGCCGGCGCTGGCGCGCTTCGTCCGGGTAGTTGAGGTTGCCGACGCGCTCGGCGCGGTCCACCCACGCGCGCAGGTAATTGGCGTAGACGTATTCGCGGGTACTGGCCGAGACGAACTTGCGGTTCGGGCGCTTGGCGTATTGCTCCGAGCGCAGGTGCACCTCGGCGGCCAGCCGCGCCATCTCGGCGTCGCGCTGCTCACGCGCGGTCATCGGTGCGTTGGCGTCGGGCAGCTCGGGCAGCGGCCGGGGCTGCGCGTCGGGCACCACGTCTTCGCCGCGCTGGCTGCTGACCACGCGCGCCTGCGGCGGTGGTTGCATGGCGGCAGCTTGGCGTTGCTGCGGTACCGGCGCCAGCCCGGCGCGCGGTTGCGGCACGATGCCGCCCTGGGTGTCGCGCGGCCGCTGCGGCGTGTCGTGGTCGCCGCCACCCTGCTGGTTGGCCTGGGCGAGGAAGTCGGCCTGCTTCGGTGTCAGCGGCGTGCTGGTCTGGCTGAAGATCACGTCCAGGGTCGGCACCAGCGGCGCGTTGTCGCTGACCGCGAAGCCCACGCCGAGGATCAGCAGCCCATGCACCAGCGCCGACAGCACCAGCGTGGCGCCCAGGCGCTGCTGCTCGGTGGCCTGCGGCGGCGCGGGCAGGGTGCCGGAGGGGGCGTTCATCGGGCGGGGCCGGCCTCGATCGCGTCGAACAACTGCCCGGCGATGTTCAGCCCGAACTGCGCGTCCAGCTCGCGCACGCAGGTGGGGCTGGTGACGTTGACCTCGGTGAGGTAGTCGCCGATCACGTCCAGGCCGACGAAGCGCATGCCGCGGCGCTTCATCTCCGGGCCGACCTGCGCGGCGATCCAGCGGTCGCGCTCGCTCAGCGGTCGGCCTTCGCCGCGGCCGCCGGCGGCGAGGTTGCCGCGGAATTCGTCGCCCTGCGGGATGCGCGCCAGGCAGTAGTCCACCGGTTCGCCGTCGATCAGCAGGATGCGCTTGTCGCCGGCGCTGATGTCGGGGATGAAGCGCTGCGCCAGCGCCAGCCGGCGGCCGCCGTCGGTCAGGGTTTCCAGGATCACGTTGAGGTTCGGGTCGCCGTCGCCGCTTCGGAAGATCGAGCGCCCGCCCATGCCGTCCAGCGGCTTGAGCACCACCTGCCCGTGCTCCAGCGCAAACGCCTTCAGGTCGCGGGCGTCGCGGCTGACCAGGGTGGGCGGGCAGCACTGCGGGAACAGCAGGGCGGCCAGCTTCTCGTTGAAGTCGCGCAGCCCCTGCGGGTCGTTGACCACCTGCGCACCGGCCTGCTGGGCGACGCCGAGGACGTGGGTGTCGTACAGGTACTCGCCGTCGAACGGCGGGTCCTTGCGCATCAGCACCACCTGGCCGGGGCCGAATGCCAGCGGTGCGAACTCGCCCAGCGTGAACCAGCCGGCCTTGTCGTCGCGCACCTGCAGCGGCGCCGCCTCGGCCACCGCCGCGCCGCCGCGCAGCGCCAGCCCGCCGGGGCGCACATAGTGCAGGCGGTGGCCGCGGCGCTGGGCTTCCAGCAGCATGGCGAAGGTGGTGTCCTTGGCGATCTTGATCTGGGCGATGGGGTCCATCACCACGATGACGTCCAGCATGGTCCGCAGCCTTTCGGGTCAAGGGGGCGATGGTAGCGTCCGCGCATGGCGGGCGCCCAGCGCCGCGCGTGGCCCGGTGCGTTGCGCGGCTGAATGGCCCCGCGCACGCGACTGCGATGGGGTTCACATCCGGGCTCCCGGCGGCCGCGCCGCAACGCCCGCCCTTGACAGTTCGCGGCGGTATTGGGATATAGATCGCCTTCGCAGCAACGCCGTGTCCAAATGGAGCGTTGCGCGCGCCGGGGAATTGCCAATGGTTGAAAACATGGCTGCGGGTGGGGAACTCGCAGGATTGAAGGTGATGGTCATCGATGATTCGAAGACCATCCGACGCACTGCCGAAACGCTGCTCAAGCGCGAAGGCTGCGAGGTCGTGACCGCGAGCGACGGCTTCGAGGCACTGGCCAAGATCGCCGACCAGCAGCCGCAGATCATCTTCGTGGACATCATGATGCCGCGCCTGGATGGCTACCAGACCTGCGCGCTGATCAAGGGCAACCAGCTGTTCAAGGCCACGCCGGTGATCATGCTGTCCTCCAAGGACGGCCTGTTCGACAAGGCGCGCGGCCGCATCGTCGGCTCGGAGCAGTACCTCACCAAGCCGTTCACGCGCGACGAACTGTTGGGTGCCATCCGCACATACGTCAACGCCTGAACCAGGGGGTAAGGCAACAATGGCTCGAATCCTGTTGATCGAGGACTCACCGACCGACCGGGCGGTGTTCACGCAATGGCTCGAAAAGGCCGGGCACGAGGTGCTGGCCACCGACAATGCCGAGGAAGGCCTGCAGATCGCCCGCAGCCAGTCGCCGCAGCTGGTGCTGATGGACGTGGTGCTGCCGGGCATGAGCGGTTTCCAGGCCACCCGCGCGCTGTCGCGCGACGAGGCCACGCGCAACATCCCGGTGCTGATCGTCAGCACCAAGAGCATGGAAACCGACATGGCCTGGGGCATGCGCCAGGGCGCCACCGACTACATCGTCAAGCCGCCGCGCGAAGATGCGTTGATCGCGCGCATCAACCAGTTGGTGGGCTGATGCGCTCGCCATTCGACATCCTCGAAGCCTACGAACGCCGCAGCCTGGCGCACGCGGTGCAGTTGCCCGAGCGGCAGTTCGCGCAGGACGTGTGGCGCGGCGTCGGCTACCGCGTCGGCAACCAGCGGCTGGTGTCCGACTTCCGCGAAGTGGTGGAAATCGTGCCGATGCCGCCGGTCACCCCGGTGCCGGGCGCGCAGCCGTGGCTGCTGGGCGTGGGCAACCTGCGCGGCAACCTGTTCCCGGTGGTGGACCTGAAGTATTTCCTGGAAGGTCAGCGCACCGTCCAGCAGGAAGGCCACCGCGTGCTGATCATGCGCCAGACCGGCGGCGACGTCGCGCTGAGCATCGACGAGCTGTACGGCCAGCGCAGCTTCGAAGCCTCGCAGCAGGTGGACGCCGGCGCCATCGCCCGCGGCCGCTATGCCCATTTCGTCGAGCGTGCGTTCAACGACGGCAGCCACGACTGGGGCGTGTTCTCGCTCTCGCTGCTGTCCCGCACCCCTGAATTCCGGCAGGCCGCCGCCTGAGCGCGGGCCCGCCCTTCCGTATTGGATAGAGGTTGAACATGAGTACTGCTGCAGATGCCGCCAAGGCGGGCAAGACCGGCAACGTGGGAACCAATTTCTGGCTGGGCCTGCTGGTGTTGTCGATGATCGTGTTCGGCGCCAACACCGGCGTGGCGACGTGGCAGGGCAGCCGCCTGGCCGGCGCCAGCACCGGCGTGGCCGACCTGCAGGTGCTGTCGCAGCAGCTGGCCAACCAGGGCCGCGAGGCCGTGGCCGGCAACCGCGACGCCTACGCCGCGTTCAAGGACACCCGCACCAAGGTGGAGAGCACGGTGGCCGCGCTGGACGGGCGCTTCGGCCAGGAGCCGGGCGTGGCCGCGCCGCTGCGCACGCTGGTCGATACCTGGCAGCCGCTGTCCAAGAACGCCGAGCAGATCGTGGCCAGCGAGCCGGCGGTGCTGGCGCTGGCCGGCAATGCCGACAACTTCGTCGGTGCGGTGCCGCAGCTGCAGGCGCAGCTGAACGAGGTGGTGCGCGCGATGACCGCCAGCGGCGCCCAGGCCTCGCAGATCTACAGTGGCCTGCAGCAGGTGGTGGTCGTCGGCACGATGGCACGCCGGGTCACGGAAATCCGCGCCGGCGGCCCCGGCGCGAGCAGCGCCGGCGACGCGCTGGCGCGCGACATGACCGTGTTCGGCCAGGTGCTGGAAGGCCTGCGCAACGGCAACGAGGAACTGGGCATCACCGCGGTGCGCAACGCCAACGTGCAGGTCGCGCTGGAGCAGTCGGCCAACCAGTGGGCGAAGATGAAGAAGGACGCCGACACCATCCTGGCCAGCTCGCGCAACCTGTTCGCCGCGCAGTCCTCGGCGGCGGCGCTGGCGGCCGGCTCGGACAAGATGCTGGCCGATAGCAAGAAGCTGTTCGACGCCTTCTCCGCGTTCGGTTCCACCCGCGACACCCGCATCTTCCCGAACTTCTGGTGGAGCGTGGTGTTCGGCGCGCTGTCGCTGCTGTCGATCATTGCCTTCGTCTGGAGCTCGGTGCGCAGCCGCTCGCGCGAGCAGGAACTGCGCTACCAGACCCAGGTGGAGTTCAACAGCCGCAACCAGCAGGCGATCATGCGGCTGCTGGACGAAATCAGCTCGCTGGGTGAAGGCGACCTGACGGTGAAGGCCTCGGTGACCGAGGACATGACCGGCGCCATCGCCGACGCAATCAACTACGCCGTGGACGAACTGCGCCACCTGGTGACCACCATCAACGACACCTCCAGCAAGGTGGCGGTGTCGGCGCAGGAAACCCAGGCCACCGCCATCCAGCTGGCCGAAGCGGCCGGCCACCAGGCCGACGAGATCACCAGCGCCTCGGACCGCATCGGCGAAATCGCCTCGTCCATCGAACAGGTGTCGCGCAACTCCAACGAGTCGGCCGAAGTGGCGCAGCGCTCGGTGGTCATCGCCACCGAAGGCGCCGGCGTGGTGCGCCAGACCATCCAGGGCATGGACCAGATCCGCGACCAGATCCAGGAAACCTCCAAGCGCATCAAGCGGCTGGGCGAGTCCTCGCAGGAGATCGGTTCGATCGTGGAACTGATCAACGACATTTCCGAGCAGACCAACATCCTGGCGTTGAACGCGGCGGTGCAGGCGGCCTCGGCCGGCGAGGCCGGCCGCGGTTTCGCGGTGGTGGCCGACGAAGTGCAGCGACTGGCAGAACGCACCTCCGGCGCGACCCGCCGGATCGAAGGCCTGGTGCAGGCGATTCAGGCCGATACCAACGAAGCGGTGACCTCGATGGAGCAGACCACCGCCGAAGTGGTGTCCGGCGCGCGCCTGGCCGAGGACGCCGGTACCGCACTGACCGAGATCGAGCGCGTGTCCAACGCGCTGAACACCCTCATTCGAAACATCTCCATCGCCGCCCACCAGCAGTCCGCCGCCGCTACCGACATCACCCAGACGATGGGCGTGATCCGGCAGATCACCGGCCAGACCTCGCAGGGTGCCGGGCAGACCGCCGAGTCGCTGGGCCAGCTGAACCAGCTGGCAGCCGAGCTGCGCCGCTCGGTGGCCGACTTCAAGCTGCCGGCCTGAAGCGTCTGAACGGGGGGCGGGGATGCAAAGGAACCAGCTGATGAAGTGTCGTCACAACGCAAAGCAGGGCCGCCCGGACGGCATGCGATCGATGCTGTACGGGGGAGTGCGATGAATACCTTGCGCGATGCGATGAGCCACGCGGCGCTGGGCTGGGTCAAGCCGGAACTGGACGAAACCCTGCGCCAGGCCCGCAATGAAATCGAGTATTTCGTCGAGGACCCCGCTGACGGCAGCCGCATGCGTTTCTGCGCCGGCTACCTGCACCAGGTGCAGGGCACGCTGCGCATGGTCGAGCTGTACGCCCCGGCGATGGTTGCCGAGGAGCTGGAGCAGCTGGCCGACGCCGTGCGCGACGGCGGCGTGCCCGACCGCGACGAAGCCTGCGCCACGCTGATGCGCGGCACCGTGCTGCTGCCCGACTACCTGGAACGCCTGCAGAACGGCCACCGCGACATCCCGATCGTGCTGCTGCCGCTGCTCAACGAGATCCGCGCCGCACGCGGCGCCGAAGGCATCAACGAAAGCGTGCTGTTCGCCTTCAACCCGGAGGCCGGCGACGCCAGCGAAGCCGAGCTGGAACACGCGCGCGGCAGCCTGGCCGGGCGCAACCGCGAGCTGCTGGACACGGTTGGCGGCGCGGTCAAGGAGGAACTGCTGCGCATCAAGGACGCGCTGGACCTGCACGTACGCATGGGCGGCACACCGTCCGAACTGCAGCCGCAGGTCGACGAGCTCAACGCCGTGGCCGACACGCTCGGGGTGATGGGGCTGGGCGTGGCGCGCGGCGTGGTGACGCAGCAGCGCGACGCGCTGCGCGAAGTGGTGGCCGGTACCCGGCCGATCGACGACAACCTGCTGCTGGACATCGCCGGTGCACTGCTCTACGTCGATGCCTCGCTGGACGACCAGGTTGCCTACCTGGGCGCCAACATCGATGGCGACGAAGACCCGGCCTCGGTGGAAACCCGGCGCACGGTCGAGGTGCTGGCACACGAGGCCATCGCCAATTTCGCCGCCGCGCGCGAAGCCTTCATCGCCTTCATCGAGACCAACTGGGACCATGCCCGCCTGCAGGACGTGCCGCGCCTTCTCGACGAGGTCGCCGGCGCGCTGCGCATGCTCGACCTGCCGACTCCCGCCGATTACCTGGGCGGCGTGCGCCAGTACATCGGCGTCGAGCTGATCGGCCGCAAGCGCGTCCCCGGTGGTCGCCAGCTCGACACGCTGGCCGATGCGATGGCCAGCCTGGAGTACTACCTCGAAGCCTTGCGCGAGCGCCGTCCGGGCCGCGACGAAATCCTCGACATCACCCGCAGCAGCCTGGAAGCGCTGCACTACTGGCCGGTGCCGCCGGAGCGGCAGGAAATCGAGGCGCCGATTCCCACGGTTGCCGTGGCGACTCCTGCCGTGGTGCCGCCGCCGGTCAGCGAAGAAATCGCCGCTCCCGTTGCCAGCGCCCCGGCGCCGGTGGTGGAAGCTTCGGCTGCGCCGCCGCGGCCGCTGCTGTTTGCCGAGGCCATCCACGCCAAGCCGACTCCGCCGGAGTCGCCAGCGGCAGTGCCGCCGCCCGAACTGCCGATCCCGGCTGCCGATCCGGCGCCTGCCGACATTGCACCGGTGGTCACCGCGGCCGATGGCATGACGTTCACTGCGCTGGATGCCGACGATGGCGCCGCGCCGGTGCCGGTCGAGCTGCCGGAACTTCCGCATTCCTTCGGCACCGAGCCGGTGACGACGCATGAAGCCGCCGGGGAGGCCAAGCCGGCCAGCGATGGTTTCCTCGCCTTCGACCCGGTGTCCGCCGAGGACTGGAATCTGGCCGATGCCCCCGCCGACACCGGCGATGGCAGCGCCACGCCCTTCGATTTCGAGGCCGAAGTCCAGCAGCCTGTGGCCGAAGCCGGGCATGATGCGGGCCCCGCACCGGGGATGCCGCTTACCACGCCCGCCGAGGTCGAAGCCGAGGACGCATCGACGCAGCCGGCCGACGCGCCAGCGATCGAAGTGGACCCCGAAATCGCCGCCTTCATGGCCGAGTTGAACATGGCCGCGGCTGCGTTCGACCCGCTCGCCGCGGAATCCACCGCACCGGCGGAAACGGCGGTACCCGCTCCGTCGGTGCCGATAGCGGCTTCCGCCGCGGCCAGCGTGCCGCGCGTGGAAGGCGGTTTCGACGACAGCGCCGAGCAGATCGACCAGGACATCCGCGAGGTGTTCATCGAGGAATTCGACGAGGAACTGGAAAACCTCGGCCGCCTGCTGCCGATCTGGCGCGCCGCGCCGGACAACCTGGAACGCCTGCGCCCGGTGCGGCGCGTGTTCCACACGCTGAAGGGCAGTGGCCGGCTGGTGGGCGCACGCACGCTGGGTGAGTTCAGCTGGAAGATCGAGAGCATGCTCAACCGCGTGCTCGACGGCAGCCGCCCGGCCAGCCCGGCGGTGGTGGCGATGGTCAACCAGGCCTACGAGGTGCTGCCGCAGTTCAATGCCGCGCTGCGCGGCAGCGGTCACATCCATTCCGACGTGCTCGGCATGCAGGACGTGGCCGACCGCATCGCCGCCGGCGAGGAAGCCTTCCACGTCGCCGGCGAAGTGGCGGCGCCCGCCGCCGCGCCGGTCGCGCAGCAACCGCAGCCCGTTGCGGAACCGGTGCCGGCCGGTACGCCGGCGTCGGTGGACAGCGTGCTGCGCGAAATCCTCGAAGCCGAAGTCGGCCAGCACCTGGCCACGGTCAAGGAGTGGCTGGCGCGCTCGCGTCCGCAGCCGCAGCCGGTGACCGACGAATTGCTGCGCGCGGTGCACACGATGAGTGGCGCCTTCGCGATGACCGATGTGCCGGAAATCACCGCGGTGACCGCGCCGGTCGAGTCCTTCGTCAAGCGTTCGCTGGCCAACGCGGTCACCCCGGACCCGCAGGGGGTCGAAGCGATGGCCGAGGCCGCCACCGCGGTGGCGGCGACGATCACTGCATTGCAGGCGCCTTCGCCGCTGATTCCGTCGTTCGCGCCGCTGGCCGCGCGCCTGCAGGTGCTGGTCGATGCATTGCCCGAGGCGCAGTGGCCGCCGCTGGTCGACGACCTTGCCGATGACGATGCGGACGACGCTGACGCCGCACCCGAAACCCCGGTCGCCGAGGTGCAGGAACTGGCGGGCATCGAGGATCTTTCCGCTTATTTCGACCCGTCGCTGCTGGACCTGCCGTCTGGCGACAGTGGAGCCGCGCAGGCGGTCACCGGTGGAGACGAAATCCGTCTGGACGACGTGGCTGCGGAACTGCCTGTCGCGTTCGTGGACGACGTGCCGGCAACTTTCGACGCCGGCATCCCGCTCGAACCGGCCGTCGAGACTGCCAATGCGCAGGAAGACGTGCCTGCTCCCACGCTGTCGATGGAAGGGTTCGATCCGGGCATCGCCGCTGGTACTGACGACCACGCCGATCCAGCGCCGGTCGTCCTGCCGCCCGGATTGCCGGCCGGATTGCCGGCCGAAAGCGCCGAGGTCGAGGCGCCGCAGGCGGGCATGGAAGAACCCGTTGTCGATCACGAGGCGACCGAAGCCGTCGTCGAAACGATCGCGATCGATGAAATCGACGCGCCCGCCGAGGTTGCACCGGCAGTGCCGGAGGCCGAGGCGGAAGCACCGCTCGCGGCGCTTGACGAACACGCCGCTGGCCTGACGCTGGAAGCCGAAGCCGAAGCCGAAGCCGAAGCCGAAGCCGAAGCCGAAGCCGAAGCCGAAGCCGTCGAGCTGGCGCCGTTGACCGCGCCGGTCGAAGAGGAAATCCCCGCACCCGCGATGGCCGTGGCCAGCGCCGACAAGGCTGGGCTCGATGCCGGCCCGCTCGACTTCGACGAACTCGACCGCGAACTGGTCGACATCTTCGTCGAGGAAGGCAAGGACCTGCTCGATCATTGCGATGGTGTCATCAGCCAGCTGCGTTCGGCGCCGGAAGACCGCGAACTGCTGGCCGAGTTGCAGCGCGACCTGCACACGCTCAAGGGCGGCGCGCGCATGGCCGGCATCAACGCCATCGGCGACCTCGGCCACGGCATCGAATCGCTGCTGGAAGCGGTGGCGGCCAACCGCACCGAGATCGGCCGCAGCGACGTGCAACTGCTCGAACGCGGTTTCGACCGCCTGCACCAGCTGCTGCTGCACACCGGCGCCCACCGCGCGGTGCAGATGCCCGGCGACCTAGTCGAAGCCTTCGAGGCCCGCACCGCCGGTCGCAGCCCGGTGCAGGAAGCCGCGCCGGCCGCCGACCTCGCGCCGCAGCCGCAAGCTCCGGTCGAGGTGACGCTGCCCACGTTCGATGCTGTATCGCCGGAAGCGACGCCTGAAAGCGAACCGGCAGCCGAAGAAATTCCTGCGCCGGTGACTGTCGAAACCGCGGTGCCGGTCGCCGAGGCCGTCGTCGCCCCGGTCGCCGCCATTGCCACCGCGCCGCTGTCGGCGCCAGTGGTGGAAGCGCAGGCCAGCGACGAGGAGGGCGCCCCGCGCACGCAGGAACAGGTCCGCGTCCGCGCCGACCTGCTCGACAACCTGGTCAACCACGCCGGCGAAGTGGCGATCTACCGCTCGCGCCTGGAACAGCAGCTGGGTGCGTTCCGCAACGCGATGGCCGAGCTGGACCGCACCAACGCCCGTCTGCGCGACCAGTTGCGCCGCCTGGACCTGGAAACCGAGGCGCAGATCGTCGCCCGTTACCAGCGCGAGCAGGACCAGGCCGAGCAGGCGTTCGATCCGTTGGAGCTGGACCGCTTCTCCACGCTGCAACAGCTCAGCCGCGCGCTGAACGAGTCGGCGGCCGACCTGGGTGGCCTGCAGGGCGTGCTCGACGACCTGTCGCGCAACTACGACACGCTGCTGCAGCAGCAGTCGCGGGTCAGCTCGGAACTGCAGGACGGCCTGATGCGCGCGCGCATGGTGCCGTTCGACGGCCTCGTGCCGCGCCTGCGCCGCGTGGTCCGCCAGGCCGCGCAGGAAACCGGCAAGCAGGTGCACCTGCTGCTGGACGGTACCCATGGCGAACTGGACCGCAACGTGCTCGACCGCATGGTCGCGCCGCTGGAACACATGCTGCGCAACTCCGTCGCGCATGGCCTGGAAACGCCGGCCGCGCGCCAGGCCGCCGGCAAGCCGGAAGAGGGCAACATCACCCTGCGCCTGCGCCGCGAAGGTTCGGAAATCGTGCTGGAAGTGGCCGACGACGGTGCCGGCCTCGACCGCGAGGCGATCCGCCGCCGCGCCGAGCAGCGCGGCCTGATCGAAGCCGGGGCGCAGCTCGACGACGCGCAGCTGGACAACCTGATCTTCGCCTCCGGCTTCAGCACCAGCGAGCAGGTCAGCCAGCTCGCCGGCCGCGGCGTGGGCATGGACGTGGTGCGCAACGAAGTGCGCCAGCTCGGTGGCTCGGTGGACATCCACTCCGTGCGCGGGCAGGGCGTCACCTTCACCCTGCGCCTGCCGCAGACGCTGGCGGTCACCCAGGCGGTGTTCGTGCGCATCGGCGAAACCACCTTCGCCGTGCCGGTGGCCTCGGTCAGCGGCATCGGCCGCATCGCCCGCGAACGCTTCGAATCCGGGCAGGGCGGCTACCACTACAACGGCGAGGACTACTCGCTGCACGACCTGGGTACGCTGGTCGGCCAGGCCGCGGCCAAGGCCGAGGGCCAGCCGCAGGTGCCGCTGCTGCTGGTGCGCGCCGGCGAACTGCGCGCCGCGGTGGCGATCGACCAGGTGCTGGGCAACCGCGAAATCGTGGTCAAGCCGGTGGGCCTGCAGATCGCCTCGGTGCAGGGCATCTACGGCGCCACCATCACCGGCGAAGGCAACGTGGTGGTGATCCTGGACGTCGCCCCGCTGGTGCGCCGCCACCTGTCGCAGCCCCAGGCGCCGGTACAGGCCGAGGCGGCCACCGGCCAGCACGAGGTGCCGCTGGTGATGGTGGTGGACGACTCGCTGACCATGCGCAAGGTCACCGGCCGCGTGCTGGAACGCCACAACTTCGAGGTGGTGGTCGCGCGCGACGGCGTGGAAGCGCTGGAGCGGCTGGAAGAGCGCGTGCCCGACCTGATGCTGCTGGACATCGAGATGCCGCGCATGGACGGCTACGAGCTGGCCACCGCGATGCGTGCCGACGCGCGCTACAAGGCGGTGCCGATCGTGATGATCACCTCGCGCAGCGGCGACAAGCACCGCCAGCGCGCCTTCGAGATCGGCGTGCAGCGCTACCTCGGCAAGCCGTACCAGGAGCTGGATCTGATGCGCAACGTCTACGACCTGCTGGGGATTGCCCGTGCTCGCGAATGACCGCCCCACCGACAAGCCGGTGGCCCTGCTGGCCCGGCCGGGCGCCGCACGCGAGCGCCTGAAGGAAGCCCTGCAGGCCGCCGGTGGCCGCCTGGTGCTGGAAGACGACCCGAACACGCTCGACGCGGCGGCCTTGCAGGCCTCCAGCGCCAGCGTGGTGCTGGTGGCGCTGGAGCCGGCGGTCGAGGACGCGCTGGAGCGCCTCGAAACCGTGCTGCAGGCGCCGCACCTGAGCCTGGTGTTCGACGAGGCGGAGCTGGCCGGGCGCCGTGAAGGCTGGGAAGCGCAGCGCTGGGTCCGCCACCTGGCGGCCAAGCTGCACGGCCATGACAACGTGCTGCCGCCGGGACAGGAACAGGACGTCGCGCCGTTGCCGGAGCCAGGCATGCCCGAGCGCCCGGCCGAACGCCACGCCGACGCGCCGCTGCAGTTCCACCTCGACGAAGCCGTCGAGCATGCCGACGAAGTGCCGGCCGATGCCCTGTACGTGCCGCCGGCCGAACCGGAAGCGGGCGTGCTCAGCTTCGAGGAACTGATGGCGATGGCGCCGCGCGCGCCGTTGGACGAAACGCCGGCCGCGCCCGCGTTGCCGCCGCCGTTGCCGGCCATTGACGCGCAAGCGAGCGTGCCGCCGGCTGCATCGCCGTTGCCGGCGGTGGAGCCGGGCAGTTTCGCCAACTGGTCGCTGGTGGACGACGACGCCTATGTCGCCCCGGTGGCGGACGCCGCCGCGGCTGCCGAGCCGACGCCGGCTCTCCTTTCCGATTCGATGCTGGAACTGGAACCGGTGGTGGAAGCCGGGGTAGGGACGGAGAACCCGGTGCAGGGCGCGGTGCTGCTGCTGGCCGGCATCGGCGGGCCGGACGCCGTGCGCCGCCTGCTGGGCGGGTTGCCGCAGGATTTCCCGTACCCGGTGCTGGTGCAGATGCGCCTGGACGGCGGGCGCTACGCCAACCTGGTCAAGCAGATGGCGCGGGTGTCCGCGTTGCCGGTGCTGCTGGCCGACGCCGGCCATGCCGCCGAGGCCGGCACCGTGCACATCCTGCCCGACGACATGGGGCTGGAGGCCGCCGATGGCGCGCTGCGTTTTGCCGGTGAGGGCGCGGCGCTGCTGCCGCTGCTGCCGTTGCCGCACAGCGCCGTGGTCATGCTCAGCGGCGCCGACCCGGCGCTGGTGCCGGCGGTGCTCGACTTCGCCACGCAGGGTGGCTGGGTGGCCGGCCAGCACGGCGAGGGCTGCTACGACCCGGTCGCGGCCAGCCAGCTGATCACCGCCGGCATGGCCGCCGGCACGCCGGAACAGCTGGCGTCCGAACTGGTACAGCGCAGCGCCGCGTGAACGGCCGCTGCCGATCGAGGAACCGACCATGAGTTATGCAAGCAACGACGAAGTCCGCGGCGTCCTGATCCAGGCAGGCAACGAGCGCGTGCTGCTGCCCAACGCCACCGTCGCCGAAATGATGGCGCGCGTGCAGGTGGAGCCGATCGAAGGCGCGCCGTCGTGGCTGGCCGGCTACATCCACTGGCAGGGCTGGGAAGTGCCGCTGCTGTCCTACGCCCGCTTCAGCAGCCTGGGTGACGAACCGGTCGGCGGCAACAACAAGGTGGTGGTGCTCAAGGCGCTGGGCGGCAACCCCGACATGCCGTATTTCGCCCTGCTGACCCAGTCCTTCCCGCAGTTGATCGCGGTGCCGCGCGACGGCCTGCTTGCCGACGCGGCCGAGGAAAGCCTGCCGCAGGGCGTGCACATGCGCGTGCTGCTGGGCGAGCAGAGCGCGCTGCTGCCCGACCTGGACGCGATCGAGGCGGCGGTGACCGCCGCGCTGGCGGTAGCCGCCTGATGCGTGGATGCGGGGCTTGCCCCGCATGTGGCGTCATGCGCCGGTGATGCTCCGTGCCGGGCAAGCCCGGCACCTACGGGATCCTTCTACAAATCCCCCAGCCGTGCCTGCAGTGCCGCGATCGCGGCCAGCCCCGCCGTTTCGGTACGCAGGATGCGTGGCCCCAACTGCAAGCCCTGAAAGCCGGCATCGGCCAGCTGCCGGCGATCGCGCGGCGACCAGCCGCCCTCCGGGCCGATGGCGACGACCACGCCGTTGGCCGGCGCTTCGGCCAACGTGGCCAAGCGCTGCCCGCCCTGCGGGTCCAGGGTCAGGCGCAGGGTTTGCTCCGGCAATGACGCCACCGCCGCGGCCAGGTTCAGCGGCGGTGCGATGGCCGGAATGCGCGCGCGGCCGGACTGGCCACAGGCCGAGCCGACCACGCTGCGCCAATGCGCCATGCGCTTCTCCGTGCGCGCGGCATCGAGCTTGACCTCGGTGCGCTCGGCGTTCACCGGGACGATGGCGGTCACGCCCAGTTCGGTGGCCTTTTGCAGGATCAAATCCATCTTCTCGCCGCGCGCGATGCCTTGCAGCAGGGTGATGGCCAGCGGCGATTCGTTGTCCAGCGGTTGTGCGTCGTCGATGCGCACCTGCGCGTCGCGCTTGCCCGCCGCGACCAGCGTGGCGGCATAGTCGCGGCCGTCGCCGTTGAACAATACGCAGGCATCGCCCTCGCGCAGCCGCAGCACCCGCAACAGGTGGTTGGCGGCCTCTTCGGGCAGGGGCACGGTCTGGCCGACGGCCAGCGGCAGTTCGACCGGGCAGCGGGTCAGGCGCATGCGCAATGCTCCGGCAGCGGGGCCGCTGCCGCGGTGGTGGGGTCTGCTAGCATTTCGGGCTCATGAAAACGTATCCGACAACGCGCATTCTATCGGTCCGCCAACGCCGGGGCCGCGCATGAGCCGCCGCCTGCCGGTCATCCACGGCGTGGAGGAGGAGCGCATCGGCCCGTTCCGCCAGGAGCAGCTGGACCTGGAGTTCTCCAACGGCGAGCGCCGCCGCTTCCAGCGGCTGGTCAGCGGCGGCCACGGCGCGGTGGTGGTGGTGCCGATGCTCGACGACGACACGGTGCTGCTGGTGCGCGAGTACGCCGCCGGCCTGCACCGCTACGAACTGGGGCTGGTGAAGGGCCGCATCGACGCCGGCGAGACGCCGGTGCAGGCCGCCGACCGCGAACTCAAGGAAGAAGCCGGCTACGGCGCGCGCCGGCTCGACGTGCTGCGTGCAATGACCCTGGCGCCCACCTACATGAGCCATCAGTCGTGGCTGGTGCTGGCGCGCGATCTCTACCCCGAACGCCTTGCCGGCGACGAACCCGAGGAGCTGGAAGTGGTGCCGTGGAAATTGACTGAACTGGACCAACTGATGCTGCGCGAGGATTTTTCCGAAGGTCGTTCGCTGGCGGCGCTGTTCATCGCCCGCGAATGGCTGGGGCAGGCGCGATGAACGCGCTGGACGCCGCCCTGCGCGAAGGTGTCATCGCCATCGCCCACGACGCCGGCGCGGCGATCATGCGGGTCTATGCCGACGGCTTCGACGTCGAGCGCAAGGCCGACGACAGCCCGGTCACCACCGCCGACCTCGCCGCGCACACGCTGATCGTGCAGGGGCTGTCGCGGCTGACCCCGGAGCTGCCGGTGCTGTCGGAGGAATCGGCGCAGCTGCCGTGGGAGGCGCGCCGGCCGTGGCGCGAATACTGGCTGGTCGATCCGCTGGATGGCACCCGCGAATTCATCAAGCGCAATGGCGAGTTCAGCGTCAACATCGCGCTGATCCGCGATGGCGTGGCGGTATTCGGCGTGGTGCAGGCGCCGGTGACCGGCACGGCATGGCATGCCGTGCGCGGCGAAGGTGCACGGCGGCGCGTGGGCGAATGCGACGAAGTGGTCCGCACCCGCCGCGCACCGGCCGCGCCGCTGCGCGTGGCCGCCAGCCGCTCGCACCGCGATGCCCGCACCGAGGCGCTGCTGGCGCGCATGGGCGAGATCGAGCTGGTCGCGCAGGGGTCGTCGCTGAAGTTCTGCCGTATCGCCGAAGGCTCGCTGGACGTGTATCCGCGGCTGGGGCCGACCAGCGAATGGGACACCGCCGCCGGGCAATGCGTGCTGGAGGCGGCCGGTGGCGTACTGCTGGCCGCCGACAGCGGCGAGCCGTTCCGCTACAACCAGCGCCCGCGCCTGCTCAATGGCGATTTCGTCGCGCTCGGCGATGCCGCGCTGCCGTGGCGCGACTGGGTGGACGGGCCGTGAGCGGGATGGGCGAGCCGGGCGACATCGCCACGCTGCTGCGGATCATGGCGCGGCTGCGCGACCCGGACGGCGGCTGCCCGTGGGACCTGGAGCAGGATTTCTCCAGCATCGCCCCGTACACCATCGAGGAAGCCTACGAAGTCGCCGACGCGATCGACCGCGGCGACCTCGCCGACCTGAAGGACGAACTCGGCGACCTGCTGCTGCAGGTGGTGTTCCATGCGCAGATGGCCAGCGAGCGGGGCGCGTTCGATTTTGCCGACGTGGTCGCGGCGATCAGCGGCAAGATGCTGCGCCGGCACCCGCACGTGTTCGGTGATGCGCAGGCCGACAGCGCCGGGCAGGTGTTGGCGAACTGGGAGCAGATCAAGCAACGCGAACGCGCCGATGCCGGCAATGCCGACACCTCGGCGCTGGCCGGCATCGCCCGCGGCCTGCCGGAATGGCAGCGCGCGCTGAAGCTGCAGAAGCGCGCCGCCCGCACCGGTTTCGAGTGGCCGGATACCGCGCCGGTGCTGGACAAGCTGCGCGAGGAAATCGACGAGGTGCAGGCCGAACTGGATGCCGGCGGCGATCCGGCACGGCTGGAAGACGAACTCGGCGACGTGCTGTTCGTCTGCGCCAACCTTGCCCGCCATGCCGGGGTGGACGTCGGCAGCGCGCTGCGCCGGGCCAACCACAAGTTCGAGCGCCGTTTCCGCGCGATGGAGACGCTGGCCGCCACGCGCGGGCAGACGATGTCCGGCCTGACGCTGGCGCAGCAGGAAGCGCTGTGGCAGGCGGTCAAGCGGGACGAGCGGGACGCCGCGCGATGAAGACGCTGGCGCTGTTCCTGTTGACCGCGCTGGCCGAGATCGTCGGCTGCTACCTGCCGTGGCTGTGGCTGCGCCAGAATGGCAGCGCATGGCTGCTGCTGCCGGCCGCGGCCAGCCTGGCACTGTTCGCATGGCTGCTGACCCTGCACCCGACCGCCAGCGGCCGCGTCTATGCCGCCTATGGCGGCGTCTATGTCTGCGTCGCGCTGCTATGGCTGTGGCGCGTGGATGGGGTCACGCCGACCCGCTGGGACCTGCTCGGCGCCGGCCTGTGCCTGCTGGGCATGGCGGTGATCATGTTCGGCCCGCGCGCCGCCGCCTGAAGGTAGTGCCGGCCGCTGGCCGGCAACCTTGCATTTGCAACATTCATGCAGTTGCCGGCCAGCGGCCGGCACTACCGAAATCGGGATGCCGGTGGGTGCCGACCGTTGGTCGGCACGGTCGGCCCATCTGCACCGCACCCAGTATCGCGGCCGCCCGACCAACGGTCGGGCACTACCCCTATACTCGGAACATCAAATCAGACAAGGAGCGTAACGATGGGCAGCGGTGCCGGTTTTCTTGCGTTGGTGGTGCTGGTGGCGGGTGCCATCGTGCTGTTCAAGACGGTGCGCATGGTGCCGCAGGGCTTCGAGTGGACGGTGGAGCGCTTCGGCCGTTACACCCACACCATGTCGCCGGGCCTGCATTTCCTGATCCCCGTCGTCTACGGCGTCGGCCGCAAGGTCAACGTGATGGAGCAGGTACTGGACGTGCCCAGCCAGGACGTCATCACCAAGGACAACGCGGTGGTAAAGGTCGATGGCGTGGTGTTCTTCCAAGTGCTGGATGCAGCCAAGGCCGCCTACGAGGTCGCCAACCTGGAGATCGCCACCATCGCCTTGGTGCAGACCAACATCCGTACCGTAATCGGCTCGATGGATCTGGACGAGTCACTGAGCCAGCGCGAAACCATCAATGCGCAACTGCTGAGCGTGGTCGACCATGCCACCAATCCCTGGGGGATCAAGGTCAACCGCATCGAAATCCGTGACATCCAGCCGCCGCGCGACCTGGTCGATTCGATGGCGCGGCAGATGAAGGCCGAGCGCGAGAAGCGCGCGCAGATCCTCGAGGCCGAGGGTTCGCGCCAGTCCGAGATCCTGCGCGCCGACGGCGAGAAGCAGGCCGCGGTACTGGAAGCCGAGGGCCGCAAGGAAGCCGCGTTCCGCGACGCCGAGGCACGCGAGCGTCTGGCCGAGGCGGAGGCCAAGGCCACGGCGATGGTGTCCGAGGCCATCGCCCAGGGCGACGTGCAGGCGATCAACTACTTCGTCGCGCAGAAATACGTGGAAGCCTTCAAGGAGCTTGCGACTTCTCCGAACCAGAAGCTGGTGCTGATGCCGATGGAGGCCAGCGGCGTGATCGGCTCCATCGCCGGTGTCGCCGAACTGGCGAAGGAAGCGTTCGCCAAACAGGAAGAGCGCAAGGCCTCCGCATCGCGCGGCAACCCGCCGCCGCTGGGGCGCTGACCATGCGCTGGGAAGTGGTGGCATGGGCGACGCTGGCGGTGGTCCTGTTCGCCGCCGAGGCGCTGGCGCCGGGTGCCTTCATGCTGTGGATGGGCTTCGCCGCCGCGGCGGTGTTCCTCGCGGTGTGGGCGTTCGACGGGTTCAGCGTGTTGATGCAGGTGGTGCTGTTCGTCGTGCTCAGCTTCGTCTCGATCCAGATCTACCGTACCTGGTTCCGCCAGCGCGGGCGGCAGAGCGACCAGCCGCTGCTCAACCGCCGCGCCGAGCAACTGGTCGGCCGCGTGGTGCTGCTCGACCAGCCGATCGTCAACGGCAGCGGCCGCGCCAAGGTGGACGATGCGTTCTGGGTGGTGGCCGGCCCCGACCTGCCGGCCGGCAGCCCGGTCCGGGTGGTCGCCGTGGACGGCATGACGCTGAAGGTGCAGGAAGCCTGATCGGGCGGCGGTGCGGTTGCCGCCCGCCGCGGTTTTGGATGCAACCATCTGGGATAATGGCCGCTTTCCCCACATGGACCGGCCATGACCCTGAAGACCCTGCTCAACGAAACCCACCGCTCGCTCGGTGCCAAGATGGTCGACTTCGGCGGCTGGGACATGCCGATCCATTACGGCTCGCAGATCGACGAACACCACCTGGTGCGCCGCGCCGCCGGCATGTTCGACGTCAGCCACATGACCGTGGTCGACCTGAAGGGCGAACGCACCCGCGAATTCCTGCGCCGGCTGCTGGCCAACTCCATCGACAAGCTCAAGGTGCAGGGCAAGGCGCTGTACTCGTGCATGCTCAACCCGCAGGGCGGGGTGATCGACGACCTGATCGTCTACTTCCTCGGCGAGGACTTCTTCCGCATGGTGGTCAACGCCTCCACCCGCGAGAAGGACCTGGCGTGGATGCGCGAGCAGGCCGCCGCCTTCGGCGTGGACGTGGTCGAGCGCGAAGACCTGGCGATCGTCGCCGTGCAGGGCCCGCAGGCGCGCGCGCTGGTCGCCGGCCTCGTGAGCGAAGCCGACCGCGCCGCGCTGGACAAGCTCGGCCGCTTCGCCGCGCTGGAAGTCGCCTCGGCCACCGGCGTGCCGCTGTTCGTCGCCCGTACCGGCTATACCGGCGAGGACGGCTACGAGGTGCTGCTGCCGCAGGCGGCGGTGGTCGCGTTCTGGAACGCGCTGCTGGAAGCGGGGGTGAAGCCGGCCGGGCTCGGCGCACGCGACACGCTGCGGCTGGAGGCGGGCATGAACCTCTACGGCCAAGACATGGACGAAACCGTCAGCCCGTGGGAAGCCGCGCTCGGCTGGACGGTCACCCTCGACGACCAGCCTGATGGAACGCCGCGTGCCTTCATCGGCCGCGACGTGCTGGAGGCGCAGAAGGCCGCCGGCGACGCGCGCCAGATGATCGGCCTGGTGATGGACGAGAAGGGCGTGCTGCGCCACGGCCAGAAGGTGCTCACCGCCAACGGCGAGGGCGAGATCCTGTCCGGCACCTTCTCGCCGACGCTGGGCAAGGCGATTGCCTTTGCGCGCGTGCCGGCCGGCGCGCCGGGCGAGGTGCGCGTGGACATCCGCGGCAAGGAAGTGCCGGTGCGCGTGGTCAAGTTCCCATTCGTGCGCGACGGCCAGGCGCAGGCCGGCATCAACCCCTGATTCATCCCTCCCGGCGCGGCCACTCCGCGCCGGGTTCGCTAAACTAGCCCCCGTTCCCGACCACCCTTTTTCGGAGCAGTTCCATGAGCGAGATCCCCGGCGACCTCAAATTCCTCAAGTCCCACGAATGGGCCCGTGCCGAAGGCAATGGCCGCGTCACCATCGGCATTTCCGACCACGCCCAGGGCCTGCTCGGCGACCTGGTCTACGTCGAGCTGCCCGGCGTCGGCGACACCGTGCAGGCCGGCAATGCCGCGGCGGTGGTCGAGTCGGTGAAGGCCGCTTCCGACGTCTACAGCCCGGTGTCCGGCACCGTGGTCGAAGTCAACGAAGCGCTGGCCGACAAGCCGGAAACCATCAACGAAGACGCCTACGGCGAAGGCTGGCTGTTCGTCGTCGAACTGTCCGAGCCGGAGCAGTTGAACGACCTGCTCGGCCCGGACGATTACGCCGAACTGCTGGAGAACGACGACCACTGATTCCGGTCGTCAGCCAGACAACGGAAACGGCCGCCATGCGCGGCCGTTTTCGTGTCCGCGGTTCGTGTGCATGGCCGGTGTCGGGAAGCCGCCGTCGGCAGGTGCCATCGTCGGTCGCGTGCCGGTCACGAGCGGACGATGAAGCGGCGGCATCGCCGCCGTCGAGTCGTTGGAAAGTGTCGCGACGATGGCATCGTGTTTGCGCAAAACGCTTTCCGCGTTGCCGGAAAAGGCGGTTGCAACGATGCACGTTGCAGGTCGGTCATCAGTTTTTTTTCCACCGTGACGATGGCGTCACGAAGCAGGTGCATGCACGGAAGGTGCCGTGCATGCATTCGCCGGGAAAAACGAATAGTGCTTTTTTCAAGTGGTTTTCCGCATGTGCCTGCGATCGCGTTGCGATGCGCGGGGCGTTGCCAGGGGCGCATGGCGTGGCGATGCGGGGCGATGGCAGGGGATCGGGTGCGGTGCTTCGCGAAAAAATTTGCGTGCGGGTAGTTGACAGTAAAAAAAACCGTGATTAGGTTTCGCCCAGCAGACCTTTCCTGCGGAAGCGAGTGAGCCGGATCAACATTCAGACGCGAAGCACAACCTGGACGTCCGCCACGATTGCATTGATGGTGGAGCAGGATTCGCTTCCTTCCGCGAAACACCCCATTACGACACGACACCCGCGACGCGAATCCGTTGCGGGTGTTTCCGTATCCGTCACGGCGCATGCCACGCGCCGTCGGTACTCCGCGATGCAACGCGGGTTTGCTTCAGCTGGGCATTTCGATTCCATAGATCACTGACGAGGAGCCATCCAATGGCCACGAAGAAAGCTGCGAAGAAACCGGCCGCCAAGAAGGCGGTGAAGAAGGTCGCCAAGAAAGCCACGGCGAAGAAGGCGGTGAAGAAGGTCGCCAAGAAGGCCACCGCGAAGAAGGCGGTGAAGAAGGTCGCCAAGAAGGCCACCGCGAAGAAGGCGGTGAAGAAGGTCGCCAAGAAGGCCACCGCGAAGAAGGCGGTGAAGAAGGTCGCCAAGAAGGCCACCGCGAAGAAGGCGGTGAAGAAGGTCGCCAAGAAGGCCACCGCGAAGAAGGCGGTGAAGAAGGTCGCCAAGAAGGCCGCCGCGAAGAAGGCGGTGAAGAAGGTCGCCAAGAAGGCCACCGCGAAGAAGGCGGTGAAGAAGGCCACCAAGAAGGCCGCCCCGAAGAAGGCGGTGAAGAAGGTCGCGAAGAAGGCCGCCGCCAAGAAGCCGGCCGCCCGCAAGAAGAAGGCCGCTCCGGTCGCGCTTCCGGCAACCCCGGCGCCGCTGATCTGATCCGGCACTGACGCTGCACCTGGAACTCCTTCCCCGACTGCCCAGCGGGGAGGGAGTTTTTTTATGCGCGGGATGCTTTCACAGGTTCCACCGCCACCCGCAGGAGCGACGCAAGTCGCGACCCGTAACGTAACCGGAAGACCTGGCCTCGCCTTGCTCCCGCGACAGCGGCGTGCTTCCTCCGGAATGAAGAAGGCGGCCACGCGGGCCGCCCTTGGTTCTTCCCGTGTGCCCCCGCCTCAGCGTGGCGAAGCGGTGGCGCGGTTGGAAACGACGCCCTTCTTGCCCTGCGGCGCGTTGTCCTGGGTGCCTTCGACCATCAGGTTGTCGCTGCCGAAGTCGACGTCCACGTCCAGCCAGCGCTGCGCCGGCAGGCCGATGGCGTGGTCGAGGATGGTCGGCATCAATCCGCTCGGCACGCTGCTTTCGCCGTTCCACAGGATGGCGATGCCCAGGTCGCGCTCGGGCAGCAGGGCGACCAGGCCGCGGTAGCCCTGCACCGCGCCGGCATGGAACACCACCGGGTGGCCGGAGTAGTCGAACACGCGCCAGCCCAGCGCGTAGCCGGCCGAATCCAGCCGCTGGTGGCGCCAGCCCGAGCGCATCTCGCCGGGGGTAGTGATCAATGGTGCGTGCAGCGTCGCCAGCAACGGCGCCGGCAGCACGTCGGGGCGGTGCCCGGTATGGGCCAGCAGCCATTGCGCCATGTCGCTGGCGCTGGCGTTGACGCCCGCGGCCGGGGCGACGCGGTAGTAGGTGGGCTTGGGCATCAGCGATACCCAGCCGTTGCGGCTGCGCACGTGCGGGCGCGCCCAGTGCGGGCTGGCCTGGATGCCGGCCAGGCCCATGCTGGCATCGTTCATGCCCAGCGGCTTGAACAGGCGCCGCTCGACGGCCTGCTCGTAGAAGCTGCCGGAGGCGGCGTAGACCACGTCGCCGATCAGGCTGAAGGCGACGTTCTGGTAGGCATAGCACTCGCCGGGATCGCACTTGAGCGGTGCGCTGGCCAGCTTTCGGGTCAGCGTGTAGTAGTCGGCGTTGGCCTCGACGTCGCGGTCGTAGGCGTTGTACGGCAGGCCGACGCGGTGGCTGAGCACGTCGGCCACGGTCAGCTTGCCGGTGGCCTCGGGCGTGGCGAGGCGGAAGCCGGGCACGTAGTCGGTGACCTTGCTGTCCCAGCGCAGCGTGCCGTCGTTGACCAGCAGCCCGGCCATCGTGCCGGCGAAGGCCTTGGACAGCGACGCGAGGCGGAACACGGTGTGCGCATCCACCGGTTGCGGGTTGCCGATGTCGGTGACGCCGTAGCCTCGCGCGGAAAGAATGCGGCCGTTCTGCACGATCGCCATCGCGATGCCGGGCACGCGGTTGCCGTAGGTGAGCTGCTCGGCCATCGACTCGATGGCGGCGACGTTGAACCCGGCCGGCAGCGGTTGCACCTGGTCCGGGCGCAGCGATACGCGCCAGGGCATCGGCTGGGTCGGCGACGGCGCGGGAGCGTTTTCCAGATTGACCGGCAGGGCCGCGGGCGCCTGCGATACCGAGGCCAGCGAGGCCGGTGGGGTCTGCGCAGTGGACGACAGTGCGAAGGGCATCAACACACCGAGCAATCCCGATGCCACCGGGCGGAAACGCCGGCGCCTGTTGTTCTCTTTCATCGTGATCGATGCCTGTAAGCCAAGGCTGTCGGCGATTCTAGCGCCGCTTTTCGCCATTGCACAAACAAGAGGAAGATGAATGGGCATGATATTGATATTTCTTGTTTTTCCTTGAACTCCAACTGTGACGGTCGGTACTTTCCAGACCCTTGCAGATGGTCCGCAATCCCATAGCGCGCATCCTGGAGCGCCGGAGGTTTCCCGGTGAAGTCACCAGCGCATCAGGGTGCGCTCTACGTTGTCCGGATCAGCGCCGCCGCGCGCTCGGCGATCATGATCGTCGGCGCGTTGGTGTTGCCGCTGACCAATGTGGGCATCACCGAGGCATCGACCACGCGCAGGCCGTCGATGCCGCGCAGCCGCAGCTGCGGATCGACCACCGCGGTGGCGTCGCTGCCCATGCGGCAGGTGCCGACCGGGTGGTAGATGGTTTCGGCCTTGGCGCGGATGAACGCTTCCAGCCCGGCGTCGTCCAGGTCTTCGCGCTCGGGGAAGATCGGTGCCCGGCGCCAGCGGTCGAAGGCCGGTTGGCGCAATATGTCGCGGCTCAGGTGCGCAGCTTCGACCATCATTTTCAGGTCGAAGCCTTCGGCATCGCTCAGGTAATTGGCGTGGATGCGCGGCGGCGCGGCCGGGTCGGCGCTGGCCAGCGCGATGTGGCCGCGGCTGCGCGGATGCAGGTAGCAGGCGTGCAGGGTGTAGCCGTCGCCGGGCAGGCGGTGGCGGCCGTGGTCGTCGAGCATCGCCGGCACGAAGTGGAACTGGATGTCGGCGCGCTCGTCGGACGCGAAGCGCGAGCGCGCGAAACCGCCGGCCTCGGCGACGTTGCTGCAACCGGCGCCGCGGTGGCCGCGCAGGAACCAGTCGAAGCCGATCTTCAGTTCGCTGGCGCGGTCGTAGCTGACGCCGGGCACGGTGCCGTACAGGGTGCAGATGTCCAGGTGGTCCTGCAGGTTGGCGCCGACCTGCGGCTGGTCGAGTTGCACCGCGATGCCCTGCGCGCGCAGCGCGTCGGCCGGGCCGATGCCGGAGAGCATCAGCAGTTGCGGCGAGTTGACCGCGCCGGCACTGAGCAGTACTTCGCGCCGCGCATGCAGTTGTTCGTGTTGCCGACCACGGCGCAGGGCGATGCCGTGCGCGTGGCCGGCGTCGATCAGGATGCGCTCGACCAGCGCGCCGGTCAGCACCTGCAGGTTGCGGCGCTGCCTTGCCGGCGCCAGGTAGGCGGCGGCCGACGAACAACGCGCGCCGTCCTTCTGCGTGACCTGGTACAGGCCGACGCCGGCATGCATGGGGCCGTTGAAATCGTGGTTATGGGCATGCCCGGCCTGCATGCCGGCTTCGATGAAGGCATGGCTGAGTGGATTGACGTGGCGCAGGTCACTCACGTGCAGCGGACCGGCGTCGCCATGCAGCGCATCGCCGCCGCGCGTGTTGCATTCGCTGTTGCGGAACCACGGCAGCACGCTCGCCCAGTCCCAGCCCTCGGCACCGGCGGCGGCCCAGCGGTCGTAGTCGCCGGGCACGCCGCGCACGTAGCACATGGCGTTGATCGAACTGGAACCGCCCAGCACCTTGCCACGTGGCCACCACAGCCGGCGGTCCTGCAGCTGCGGCTCCGGCGCGGTGTCGTAGCTCCAGTTCAGGCGGCGGTTGTCGACCAGCCGCGCCAGTCCGGCGGGCATGTGGATGAACGGGTGGCGGTCGCGTGGGCCTGCCTCGACCAGCAGCACCTGCACCTGCGGGTCGGCGCTGAGCCGGTTGGCCAGTACGCAGCCGGCTGAGCCGGCGCCGACGATGATGTAGTCGTATTCCTGCATCGCGCTCCCCCTTGGACGTGCCGCCAGCATAGCCGGCGCAGACCGTCGCACTGGCGATGTTGCAGTGCATCGGATACCTTGCGCGCTTCATCGCGTGGAACGCGCAAGGCATGCAGTCCAGTCGGGGCAGGGTACACAGCGGGGAATGGCCGGCCGTCGCGCTGTCCTTCGCCTACTTTTTTTGCGTGCTGGCCGCGTACTACGTGATCCGGCCGCTGCGCGAGCAACTGGCCGCGGCGGTCGGCTCGACCCAGTTGCCGTGGTTCTACGGCGCGACCTTCGTCGGCACCCTGCTGCTGACGCCGTTGTTCGGTGCGCTGGTCACGCGCTGGCCGCGGCGGGTGGTGATGCCGCTGGTCTACGTGTTCTTCATCGCCTGCCTGATCGGCTTCGTGCCGCTGTTCGCGTGGCCGGAGCTGCTGACGCCGCGCACCCTGGGCATCCTGTTCTTCGTCTGGGTCAGTGTGTTCAACCTGTTCGTGGTGTCGGTGTTCTGGAGCTTCATGTCCGACATCTGGAGCACCGAGCAGGCACGGCGGCTGTTCCCGGTGGTCGCGGTGGCGGGCACGCTGGGTGCGGTGGCCGGGCCGACGCTGACGCGCTCGCTGGTCGGCGTGATCGGCGTGGCGCCGCTGCTGGTGGTGTCGGCGGTGCTGCTGTGCGCGGCGCTGGGCTGCGTGGTCGCGCTCGGGCGCTGGGCGCGGGTGCATGGTGCGCGGCGGCACGAGCCGGGCCACGAGGCGGCGGTGGGCGGTGGCATGTTCGACGGGCTGAAGCAGGTGTTCGCCGACCCGTTCATCCGCAGCATGTCGATCCTGCTGCTGTTGGCCGATGGCATCGGCACGGTGAACTACGCGCTGGTGGCCGACTACTCCGGCGCCACCTTCGCCGATGCGGTGGCGCGCACGCGCTTCGCCGCCAATGTCGATCTGGCTGGCAACGTGTTGACCGCGATCACCCAGCTCACGCTCACCCGCTGGCTGCTGCCGCGCAAGGGGCCGGGCATCGTCATCATGCTGTGGGCGCTGGCCAGCATCGCGGTGCTGCTGCTGGTGCTGTTCGCGCCGGACCCGCGTGCGCCGCTGTTGTTCGGCATGCCGGCGGTGGCGATCGCGCTGATCGTCAGCCGCGGCCTGGCCTATGGCATGGCCGAGCCGGCGCGGCACAGCCTCTACACCCGTGTGCCGCGCAACGTGCGCTACAAGGGCCAGAACGCGGTGGACACGGCGGTGTGGCGCTTCGGTGACCTGTCCATCGCGCTGGGCATGAACGGGCTGCGCCTGCTCGGCATCGGCACCGCCGGTTTCGCCGGCATCAGCGCAACCGCGGCGGTGATCGCCGCCGGCATCGGCTGGCGGCTGTCGCGCCGCACCGAGGGTGCGGTGGTGCCGCCGACCGGGACGCCGGCTTCCCCCTGAGTGCCGGTGATGGTGGCCGGCCACGCACGCCGCAGGTGCCGTCGATTCAGGCCTTGCTGTCGCGCACCGGCGACAGCCACATGTCGATGCGCGCCTGGAACACCTCGCTGCCGGCACGGTCGCGGATGCTGACCACGACCGGCAACGCATGGGCCTCGGTGGCGGCAACGATGGCTTGCGCCGGCAGCGCGATGGCATGGAGGCGGCCACGGGCCTTGGCCAGGTACTGCACTTCCATGCCCTTGGGAATCCAGCGCATGCCGGCCGGCAGCGATGCGTCCACCATCAACCCCGCGGTCAGTTCGGCCAGGTTGCACAGCGCGATCGCATGCACCGTGCCGATGTGGTTGCGCACCTTGCGGCGGTCGGACAGCGTGCCTTCGCAGCGGCCGGGTTCGAGCACGGTGATGCGCGGGGAAATGCTGGCGAAGTAGGGTGCCTTGAAGCATATGGCACGTGCGAACAGCCAGTGTCCGCCGGGCCAGCGGGTGATGCGGCGGTAGAGCGACAACAGGGGCGTGGTCATGTCTTCTCCCGAAAAGGAAACGGCGGGCAGTGCCCGCCGTTTCCGGTTTTGCCGATGGCTGCCGGTGCTCAGGCAACCTGCGCGGGGCGCTGGCCCTCGCGGTCGTAGTACGAGGCCGCACGCAGTTCGTGCGGCTCGAAGTCGTCCACGGTGATCGTGTCCAGGGTGATCGCGCGCAGCTCTTCCAGCAGAGTGCGCTCGTCCTGGGTGATGACGCCTTCGGCCACCGCCTCGTCCAGTTGCGTGGCGAAGGTCAGCGCCTCGATGCCCTTGGTCTTGAGTGCCTTGAGGAACTTGCGCTCCACCGGCTCGGCCATCACCGCCTTGCTCAGGTAGCTGTTGATGCGGCCGCCGGGGTTGTTCTCGCACGGGGTCAGGAACACGCCACGGGCGAGGCTGTCGCGGGCTTCGTTCGGCGACATCAGCAGCGCGGCGACGCGGCGGCTCAGGCGGTCGCCCGGGGCCTCGGCGCGGCGACCGAACGGGAAGATCAGCGCCCACATCAACCAGCCGATCGGGCGGATCGGGAAGTTGCGCAACGCGGCCGACAGCGACTCCTCGATGCGGTGCACGCTGTCGTGGAACGCCCATGCCAGCAGCGGCTGCTCGGCGCTCGGCGCGCCTTCGTCGTGGTAGCGCTTGAGCATCGCGCTGGTCATGTAGATGTGGCTGAGCACGTCGCCGAGGCGGCCGGACAGCGATTCCTTGAACTTCAGCTTGCCGCCCAGCGTCATCATCGAGATGTCGGCCATCAGCGCCAGGTTGGCCGAATAGCGGTCGAGCTTGCGGAAATAGCGGCGGGTATAGGCGTCGCCCGGCGCCGAGCCGAAGCGCGCGCCGGTCAGGCCGAACCAGAACGAACGCACCGCGTTGGAGATGCCGTAGCGGACGTGGCCGAACAGCGCCTTGTCGAACTCGCGCAGGCCGGCCTTGCGGTCCTCGTCCTGCGCTGCCTTCATTTCCTTCAGCACCCACGGATGGCACAGGATCGCGCCCTGGCCGAAGATCAGCAGGCTGCGGGTCATGATGTTCGCGCCTTCGACCGTGATCGCGATTGGTGCGGCCTGCCAGCTGCGGCCGGCGAAGTTGCGCGGGCCGAGGATGATGCCCTTGCCGCCGATCACGTCCATCATGTCGCCGATGCACTCGCGGCTCATGTTGGTGCAGTGGTACTTGGCGATCGCCGACGGCACCGACGGCACGTCGCCGCGGTCCACCGCAGCGGCCGTGGCCTGCGACAGCGCGCTGATCTTGTAGGCCTTGCCGCCGATACGGGCCAGCGCTTCCTCCACGCCCTCGAAGCGGCCGACCGACAGGCCGAACTGCTTGCGGATGCGCGCATAGGCGCCGGTGATGACCGCGCCGGCCTTGGCGCCGCCCGAGGCGGTGGAGGGCAGGGTGATCGAACGGCCCACGGCGAGGCACTCGTTGAGCATGTTCCAGCCCAGGCCACGTTTTTCCGGGCCGCCGATGATCTGGCTCAGCGGGATGAACACGTCCTTGCCGCGCACCGGGCCGTTCTGGAACGGCGAGTTCAGCGGGAAGTGGCGGCGGCCGACCTCGACACCGGCGGTGTCGCGCGGCAGCAGCGCCAGGGTGATGCCGATGTCCCTGGTGTCGCCGAGCAGGCCGTCCGGGTCGTACATGCGGAACGCCAGGCCGATCAGCGTGGCCACCGGCGCCAGCGTGATGTAGCGCTTGTCGAAGGTCAGCTTCAGGCCCAGCACTTCCTCGCCGTTCCACGTGCCCTTGCAGACGATGCCGAAGTCGGGGATGGAGGTGGCGTCGGAGCCGGCGAACGGGCCGGTCAGGCCGAAGCACGGTACCTCGATGCCCTCGGCCAGGCGCGGCAGGTAATAGTCCTTCTGTTCCTTGGTGCCGTAGTGGTTGAGCAGTTCACCCGGGCCGAGCGAGTTCGGCACGCCGACGGTGGAGCTGACCACGCTGGAGATGGACGCCAGCTTCTGGATCACCTTGTGGTGCGCCAGCGCACTGAACCCCAGGCCGCCGTATTCCTTCGGGATGATCATGCCGAAGAACCTGTTCTTCTTGATGAAGGCCCACAGCTCCGGCGGCAGGTCGGCGTGGACGTGGGTGATTTCCCAGTCGTTGACCATCCTGCACAGTTCTTCGACCGGGCCGTCGAGGAAGGCCTGTTCCTCGTCGGTGAGCTGCGGCTTGGGATGGTTGAGCAGGATGTTCCAGTCCGGGTCGCCGGTGAACAGTTCGCCCTCGAACCCGACCGAGCCGGTTTCCAGCGCGATGCGTTCGGTCTTGGACAGCGGCGGCAGCACCTTGCGGAACACGCCGATGAACGGCGAGGTGATCAGCGGCTTGCGCAGGAACGGCAGCAGCACCAGCGCGCTGACGAAGGCGGCGATCGCGGCCGCGACGATCACCGCGGTCTGGTTGATGCCGCCGAACCAGCAGGCGGCCAGCAGCACCGCGCTGATCGCGGTCCAGACGACCAGCCGCATGCGGTGGTAGGCGACGAAGGCGCCTGCGAGCAGCAGGGCCAGGAAGGGTAGGACGATGTTCATGGACGTGCTCCGGTAACGTGCTCGGTTCGGGCGGACGCCGCGGCGGCAGGTGCCGGGGGCAGGGCGTCCAGATAGTTCAATACGGCGGTGGTGAATGCGTCGTTGTCGTCACCGGCCACCATATGCGTGGCGTCGGGCAGATGCACGTGTTGCGCGTGCGGCGCCAGTGACAGGAATTCTTCCACGGTCTGCGGCGTGACCAGATCGCTGCGGCCACCGCTGACCAGCAGCAGCGGGCATTGCACGCGGCGCGCCGCTTCGGCGATGGCGCTCTGGTGCTGCTCGCTGTCGCGCGCCAGTTCGGCGACCAGCCGCGGGTCCCAATGCCAGTTCCAGCGGCCCTCGGCGGTGGGGCGCAGCAGGGTGCGCAGGCCGTCGCCGCTCTTGCGCGGGCGGTGCGGCAGGTAGGCGGCGATGCTGTCGGCGGCCGCTTCCAGCGATTCGAAGCCCTCCGGGTGCGCGCTCATGAAGGCAAGGATGCGCTCCACGCCGCGGGTCTCCCAGCGCGGGGTGATGTCCACCAGCACCATTGCCGCGAACAGGCCGGGCCAGCGTGCCTCGGCCATCAGCCCGAACAGCCCGCCCATCGACGCGCCCACCAGCACCGGCGGGCGCGGCAGTTCGCCGGCCACCACGATCAGGTCATCGGTGAACTGGTCGCCGTGGTAGGGCAGTTCCGCCGCGTTCCAGTCCGAACCGCCGTGGCCGCGCGCGTCATAGGCCAGCGTTGCGTGGCCTGCTGCCGAGAGCGCGGCCATCGTTGCCGTCCACGCACCGCGCGTCTGGCCGAAGCCATGTGCGAACAGGACCGGCGGCTTGTCGCCGGGGATTCGGCTGGCGGCCAGAGCGATGCCGTGGGCACCTTCCAGTGGGATGTCCTGCATGTGCATGCGCGACCAATGCGAGTAACCGTACTCGATGGTATGGATATGCCATATACCCTGTCAATACTGCTGGGTATGGAGTGGAGGCCCCGTTGGCGTTGGGCTTCACCGGGGTACGGGCACGGGTCCATCACGATCCGTGGCCTGCACATACTGCAACCAGTCCCCGGCGTATGGTTAAATCGGCACATGAACGAGTCTCCAGTTTCGCCGGCGGAATCCCGCGGTACGCGCAACAGCCGCCTCAGTGCGGACGACTGGGCCCAGGCAGCCCTCGACCTGATCGCCGAACAGGGCGTCGGCGCGGTGGCGGTGGAACCGCTGGCCCGCCGCCTGGGGGTCACCAAGGGCAGCTTCTACTGGCATTTCCCCTCGCGCGACGCATTGCTGCAGGCGGCATTGGAACGCTGGGAACTGGTCGAGCAGCAACAGGTGTTCGGCAGTCTGGAAGAAGTACCGGACCCCCGGACCCGCCTGCGCGCGCTGTTCCAGCTGGTCGCCCACGAAGTGACGCCGCACATCATCTACAGCGAACTGCTCAAGGCGCTGGACAACCCGCTGGTGCGCCCGGTGATCGACCGCGTCTCGCAGCGCCGCCTGGAATACCTGATGGCCTCGTTCCGCCAGGCCGGCCTCAGCTCCACCGATGCCCGCCACCGCGCGCGCCTGGCCTATGCGGCCTATGTCGGCTTCCTGCAGCTGTCGTTGCAGCTGCAGCAGCCCAAGCAGGCCCGCGAGGAATTCGAGGCCTATGTCGAGCATGTGATCGAGACGTTGATCCCGATTTGACGTTGCCGATTGAAGCGAAGAGATGTCATGGAATCGAACGTCTTGTTGGAGCGCGCTCGCCAAGCGATTGCTCAGGGACATGGAAGAGCAGCTGCTGATTTGCTGCGGATGCTGGAGACCCAACAGCCGCATGATCCTCATGTGCAGGAGCTGCTGGCAATACATCGACTGAAGGCCGGGGATGCCGCTGGCTCACTGAATCATCTGCAGCTTGCTGTGGAATTCGCTCATCCCGATCCCGCATTTCTGTGCGGCTTGGCGCGTCTTGCGCACGCGTTGGGTAATCTTGAACTGGCTCAAGAATTGTTCCAACGTGCAGTCAATATTGACGACACCCACGTCGATGGCTGGTGGCTATGTGCCCATGTGCAGGCAGCGCGAGGACTTTGGTTGCAGGCGCTCGCATCCTTGCGCCGTGCATATGAGCTGTGCCGAGGGGACAGGAAAATCCTCGAAAAATTGGTGGATCTGGAGCTGGATCATGGTTTGCCCGATGACGGCGTACAAGTCGTGCAGCAGTGGGCGCAACTCAATCCATTCCAGGTTGACGCACAACTGAAGCTCGGAGTGGTGCTGGGACGCCTTTTCCGACACGATGATGCCGTCGTCCATTATCGTCAGGCATTGAAGAAGCTGCCGGACGCGCCGGATCTGTGGATGGCTCTGGGGCAATCTCTGGAATATGTGGGAGATGCCCAAGCGTGCGTGGAGGCTTATCGGAGAGCCTTGGAGCTCCGACCAGGCTGGGCATTGCCGATCGCAGGGCTGCTTGACCTGACTCGGAAGGTGTCGAGTGAGGGAATACTTGCCAAAGCATATGAGGCGCTGGCCGATCAAGGCCTGAGCAATGCTGATCGTGCTGTCCTCGGGTATGCGGTGGGCAAGCATGAGGATGCATTGGGGCATCCGGCCGCTGCCATGTCGGCATGGAAGATGGCCAATGCCGCGCGTCAACGCCAGATAGGCGCATTCGATACCGAGCGACTATTGGGCCTGTTGGAGCGAACGGAAGCCGCATTTCCGGATCATGCAGGCACGATGAACGAAGAGGGCTGCCCCCCTTCTGGAATGGTGCTGATCGTGGGGATGCCGCGCAGTGGAACCACTTTGGTCGAACAGATCATTCACGCGCATACACAGGCGCATGGCGCCGGTGAATTGCTCGATCTGACGCTGCTGGCAAATCGACTGGATGCAGGAGGAAAGGAGTGGCCAGAGGCGAGCCACGATCTGTCCGTTACGCAATGCGCACTCATGGCGAGGGAGTATCTGCGTTCAGCGCGTGCCCGCGCGGACCCGGAGGCAATTCGCATCGTCGACAAAGCTCCTTTGAATTTCTTCTTCCTGGGCTTGGCTGCAAAACTCTTCCCCGATCTCAGGGTGATTTGGTGTCGGCGTGATCCACGGGATGTCGCGTTGTCGATTTATGCGGAGAATTTCTCTCTGGATGCTCCGTTTTCCACATGCTGGGATGGAATTGCACATTATCAATCAGCGGAATCCAGGCTGATGGCCCTGTGGAAAAAAGTGCTGCGGGTGCCCATGCTCGAGTTGTCCTATGAGGAAATGGTTGCCAAGCCAGAAGAACAGGCGCGGCGTCTGATCGATTTTATTGATTTGGAATGGCAGGAAGGATGCTTGCGGTTCCATGCAGGCCAGTCCGTCGTACAGACGCCCAGCCGATGGCAGGTCCGTGAGGCGGTGCACACGCGTTCGGTAGCGCGTTGGCGGTCATATCAGGAGGACATGGAACCTTTCATGTCACACGCCAGAGCACTTGGAATCCTTTGATTGCAGGCGATCTGGAATAAAAAAGCGGCCCTGAACATTCAGGGCCGCTTTCCATTTGCAGGAATCAAACGATCAGAAACGCTGGGTGTACTGCAGGTAGCTGTAGCGCCCCGGGATCATGTATTGCGGATCGAACGAGTTGGCAAAAGCGCCCATGATGACCGGCGGGTCCCTGTCCAGCACGTTGTTGGCACCGACACGGATGGTGGCGTTCCACGGCAGGTTGTAGGCGATCTGCAGATCGTTGAAGACCGTGGAATCAACATGGTTGTAGTTGCCCTGGCCATCATCTCCCCACTGGTAGTCCTTCAGGCTGGAGTAGTAACGGGCAGTCCAGCTGGCGGAGAAGTCACCAAAGCTCCAATCGATGGTGGCGGAACCGCGAACACGCCAATTGGGATCGAACTCCCAGTAGATGCCATTGTTGGATTCCCATGGAGTATCCGCGTCCACCTTGTTCTCACGTACCGAGACATAGGTCGAATCCAACGAGAAGTTGAACTGGCCGATGCTGGTTTCGGGCATGCGGTACTTGACCGAGAAGTCATAACCTTCCAGGCGCTCTTGGCCGAAGTTCATCGGCTGCAGGGTCATCTGGGTAATCAGGCCACTGGCTTCGCGGGTGAACAGGTCACAGTACGCGGTCACACCCTTCTCATAGCACTGCTCGAGGATGTAGTTGGCACTGGGCGAGCTGATGGAGTCCTTCAGCTCGATCTTCCACCAGTCCAGCGAGATGTCCAACCCCTGCACGTAGGATGGGCTGTAAACGAAGCCCAGCGTGTAGTTCTTCGCGGTTTCCGGCTGAAGATCGGCGTTGGCCGTGCGGGTGAACGGGAAGATGGTCTGGCCCGAGTTACCGGTTGCGCTGTTGTACGAAGCGACGAAGTTGGCGGGGACGCCGGCAGCCTGACATGCGGCAGCAACGTTTGCGTAGTTCACGTCGTTGCTGGAGCACGGGTCGGAGTAGTTGGCGAAGTCGTCGGAAGCTCCCAGGTACAGGTTGTTGATCGACGGTGCGCGGAACCCGGTTGCATAGCTGGCGCGAACCAGCAGGTCTTCCACCGGCTTCCACTTCAGGCCGAACTTGGAATTGGTGGTCGTGCCGAAGGTGCTGTAATCGGAGAAACGGCCTGCGACGCTCAGTTCCAGCAGGTTGGCGCCCGGCAGGTCCTTCAACAGCGGAACCAGCAGTTCCAGATAGTAGTCGTCGAGCGAGTAGCCGCCATTGGTCGGGGTGAATGCATTACCCGAAGTATTGCCGCTGGCGATCAGCGCGTCCGGGGACGAGAAGCCGCTTTCCTTGCGGTGCTCGTAACCAGCAGCGAAGCCCATCCAGCCTGCCGGCAGTTCGACCACGTCACCGGAAATGTTCGCGGTCACGCTTTCGTTGCGGTACTGGTAGGTGTTGTGCGCGGTGAACAGGATGTAGTCCAGCTGCTCCTTGGGAATCGCGCCAGCCGGAGACAACGGGTTGAAGGGGACGCAGCCGTCGATCACGTCGCCCGAGCCATCCACGCAGCGAACTACGCCGTTGACCAGGGCAGACGGGCCGAGAGAATTGGCCAGGGTGATCAGGTTCGCATCGCCAAACTGGGTTTCGGTCTGGTCGGTCTTGTTGAACGAATAGCCGGCATCCCAGCTGAACTGGCGATCGGACAGTTCGAACACGCCTTCAAGGCCGGCATAGACATGCTGGGTCTTGTCGTTCTGTTCGTACAGGCGGGCCATTTCGGTCAAGCGATGGCTCCAGCCCACTTCCCGGCCATCACCGCCGTAAAGCGTGTTGTACGGGTTGTAGTAGCTCTCACCACTCATCATGATGCCGGTGCTGATGTGGGCCAGCGGATAGCCAGCCAACTGCTGCGCGGAACGGCGCTCGTTGAAGAGGGCGTCAACCTTGAAGCGGACGTTGTCGGTCAGGTCATAGGCACCCTGCGCATACAGCGAGCTGCGCTTCTGCGGGGTGATCAGGTAGTTGTCCTTGGCATAGTTGTAGCCATACTCGTCGGTCGTGTACGGAACGTACTGGTTCAGGCCGTAGTAGGGATCGTTGGCATTGCCGCTTCCCTGGGCTGAATTCGGCAATACGCCCCAGCCAACCGCACAGCCGGACGCAGTCGGCTGCGAGCACATGCGACCGGAAGCCGAGTAGGAGCTGAAGGTGGAAGAGCCATAGCCGTAGTAAGGAACGGCGGAGATGGCACGGGCACCGGCCATGACGGCATCTTCCTTGACACGGGACAGGCCGAGGACCAGATTGCCGCGCTCACCGCTGACGCCGACGGTGGCGTCGAATGACGTGCGCTGGCCGTCACCCTGACCGTATTGACCGACATAGGCGTTGACTTCGGCGCCCTCGAAGTCGGTGCGGGTGATGATGTTCACCACGCCAGCGACAGCATCCGAACCGTAGATGGACGAAGCGCCATCCTTCAGGATCTCGATGCGCTCGATCACTGCGGCCGGGATCGTGTTCAGGTCGACCGAGCCGGTGAGGCCGGACACCCAACGGCGGCCATTGACCAATACCAGCGTGCGGGCCGCACCCAGATTGCGCAGGCTGACGGTGGCCGAGCCATCGCCACCGTTGTTGAAGGTCGTGTTGCTGCCGGCACCATTGGCGGAGATGCGGGTCAGTACATCGGCGACGGAGGTGACGCCCTGCTTCTGGATGTCTTCGCGCTTCAGGACGAGGATCGGCTGCGACGTTTCGACGTCGACGGAACGAATGCGCGAACCGGTGACCTCGATGCGGTCAAGGGTGGTGGCGCCGCTGTTGTCCTGGGCAAAGGCTGCACCAGTGGTGCCGGCGCTTGCGACCAGGGCCAGCACCACTGCATCACGCAGCTTGTTGGACTTGCAATTCATGGGCTCTCTCTCCAAGTGATCTTGGTAGTTACAAGTGGAAGCGCCTTCGCCGGTGGTACCGAAAAGATGCGATACCAAATCCGCGAGGCTGACCCGATAGTACTTCCGTCTCTTCTGAAATTAAAGCTTTGTTAAGAGATGGCGTGGGTTTGGTGAAATTCCGCAAAGTTCATGCTGCATCTGCAGCAAGATTGGGGTTCTGCCAAGCAAGTGAGCATGGGTACGGAATGGGGCTTGCAACAAGACTTTGCGCGAATGAAATGGCCCTGTCATTGCTGTTCGATTTCAAGCTGGCCGAGGTCCGGAATGGGGCAGGCATCCACGCCATGCATTTGCAGTGATGACGGTAGCTCGGGGCATACTCGGCATTGATCAACTGCGGGTAGAGCGAACGACCACCCTTACCAAGTGAGGACAGGGACAAGTGAGGACAGGGAATGGCGACGGGCAGTCAGGCGCATGGAGTACCCGGTGGGCGCGTGTGCTGGCTGAGGGGCGAGCTACATCGCTGTAGCGAGCCTCCTCAATGTGAAGTGGTCAACGCCATGTGCTGGCCAGCGCACGACGAAAGATCGTTACCCTTGGGGATGGGGGTGGCTGGCCTTGGCTTGAATCCCGTCGCTTCTGCTCGGGCAAAGGGAGCAGCGGGGATCAAAGATCCTGCTCGTAACGCACGTACGGGATCGCGCCGTCGTCGTTGTTCTCGCTGCGGGGCGAGAAGGGGTTCTTGCCGCGGGTGATGACGTTTTCGGCGCCCACGGTGAGCTGGCCGCTCCACGGGGTGCGCCAGGTCAGGCCGAGGCCCAGGCCTTCCCACTTGCCGGGTTGGTTGGGGGAGTCGATGACGCGGCCGATGATGTTGGCGCTGAAGGCGCCGTAGCCGCCGCCCAGGTTCAGGCTCTTGCTGTCCCACTGGTCGACGATGGCCGGCGAGGCGTCGCTGAGCGGGATCAGGCGGGCCTTGGCGTAGGTGCCGCCGATGGAGACGAAGCCTTCGCGGCCGATGTTCTTCTGGCCGAAGACGGTCAGGTCGTTCTGCTCCATGCGCGCGGCCGGTGCTTTCGCGGTGCCGGACAGCCAAGCCGGCAGGGTGTCGCGGCCGGTGCCGGCGCTCAGGCCGAAGCGGCCGCCGGGACGATTGAACGCGGTGGTCGCCGAGAGGTGGCGGCCGTTGTCGTCATCGTCGTCGCCGAGGCTGGCGAGCATGCAGTGGCTGGCCAGTCCGCTGATGCTGCCGCCGCGGCTGCTGTTGCACAGCAGGCCGAGCGAGTCGCCGGAGGAAAGGCCAAAGGCGGCGTCAAGCGAGTTGCGGCCGAAATGCCAGCGGGCGCCGGCCGCCTGCTCGCCGGTGGGTTCGAGATAGAGCAGCGCTTCAACCTTGCCGCTGCCCTTGTTCCAGACCGGCAGGACGGTGCCGTCGGAACCGGTTTGCGGCTTGTTCTGCGCATGCACGCCGGCCGTCGCCCCGAGGGCGATCAGCAAGGCTAGCGGCAGGCGCAGGAAGGCGTTCATGGACTCGATATGACCAGTGGACCCCCGGGAAGTTCCCGGTTCGTGAGGCAATGAATCCTAAATTGTTCATGTTTTTTTAACAAGATGCCCCGATCCAAGGGGCAACTTGCCGGCATCCCATGTCACTGCAGCCGCTCGGGCGCGGGTTGGGATGCAGGCCCCATGCTGAACAATACGCCGAATTCGGCCAGAGGGAAGCGATATTCCTGCCCGCAGAATTCGCAGCGTACCTCCACCTGCCCGGTGGGCTCGGCGGCAGCGCGGGCTTCTTCCTCGCCCAGCGACTGCAACATGCCGGCCACGCGCTCGCGCGAGCAGGAGCAGCCGAAGCGCAGGGGCTTTTCGCCCACCAGTTGCGGATGCTCCTGATGGAACAGGCGATGCAGCAGGGCGGGGCCGTCGGTGGCCAGCAGTTCGTCGTGCGCCAGCGTGTCGAACAGCGCCCCGGCGCGGACCCAGCCGTCGCCGTCGCCCTCGTCGCCGGGCAGCTTCTGCAGCAGCAGGCCGGCGGCGTGCTGGCCGTCGGCGGCCAGCAGCAGGCGCGTCGGCAGCTGTTCGGAATGCCGGAAATAGTTCTCGAATGCCTCGTCCAGGCCATTGCCCTGCAATGCCACCAAACTCTGGTAGCGCTGGGGCTCGCGGGGATCCAGACCGGGGTTCTCGATGGTGATGGCCAGCAGCGCGTCGTCGCCCAACTGGGCAAGGTCGCCGGGGGCATCCTCGCCGTCTTCGAGCTGGGCGATGCCGCGCAGGGTGCCGGCGGAAGTGCACTCGGCGAACAGGGTGCGCAGCGCGGAGTTGCTGCGCAGCTGCACCGACAAGCGCCCGTCGATCTTGATGTGGCCGGTGAACAGCGCCGAGGCGACGCAGGCTTCGCCGAGCAGGCGGGCGGCGGCCGGGCGGTAGTCGCCGTGCGACAGGATTTCGCGCCAGCTGCCGGAAAGGCGCACGTGGGCGCCACGCACGCCGGCTTCGGGCAGCAGGAAGCGGACAAGGAGGTCGGACGTTTCGGTCATGGGAATCTGCGCGTGAGGGGACGCCGGTGCCGGATAATGTGCCGGACGTCGGGATTCGGGGCAGGCAGACAATGGGGGCGGAGCAGGACGAGCGCAAGGCGGACGGGGGGCGGCCACGCCGTCGCTGGTGGCGCTGGTTGTGGCGGATTCCCTGCGCGTTGCTGGTGTTCAGCATCGTGCAGGTGGGGGTGCTGCGCGTCGTCGATCCGCCGTTTTCCAGCGTGATGGCACTGCGCCAGCTGGAAGCCTGGGGGCAGGGCGACTGGGCGTACCGCATCCATTACCAGTGGCGCGACCTCGATGCGATGGCCGCCAGCGTGCCGATTTCGCTGGTGGCGGCCGAGGACCAGCGCTTTCCGTTGCACAACGGCTTCGACCTGGATGCGATCGAAAAGGCGCTGGACCACAACGCCAAGGGCAAGCGCCTGCGCGGCGGCAGCACCATCAGCCAGCAGGTCGCCAAGAACCTGTTCCTGTGGCAGGGCCGCAGTTGGCTGCGCAAGGGGTTGGAAGCCTGGTACACGGTGCTGATCGAGGCGTTGTGGCCGAAGCAGCGGATATTGGAGATATACGCCAACGTGGCCGAGTTCGGTGATGGCGTCTATGGCGTGCAGGCGGCGGCGCAGCGTTTCTGGCACAAGGATGCGGCGCGTTTGAGCGCGGGCGAGAGCGCGCGGCTGGCCGCGGTGCTGCCGTCGCCGCGGCGTTACAGCGCGACCCGGCCCGGTCCCTTCGTGCAGCGCCGCGCGGACTGGATACAGCGGCAGGCGCGGCAGCTGGGCGGGCCGGGGTATGTCGAGTAGGTCGGGGTTACATCCCCGACGCGATTGTGCAAGGCGTCGGGGATGTAACCCCGACCTGCCGCGACAGGGTGTTCCCGGCAATGCCCCGTCGCGCGCCAAGGCGCGCTCCTCCGTAGAATCGATGCATGACTTCCCGTGAACGCCTGACCATCGTCGTCGCCGCCTGCAACGAGCAGGACACCCTGCCGTTGCTGCACCCGCGCATCCGTGCCGAACTGGAGCGCATGCCCGACATCGACGGCCGCGTGCTGTACGTGGACGATGGCAGCGGCGATGGCACCTGGGCATTGATGCAACGACTGGCGGCCGACGATCCGCAGGTGGCGGCGCTGCGCCTGTCGCGCAACTTCGGCAAGGAGGCCGCGCTCAGCGCCGGGCTGGATTTCGTCGACGACGGCGCGGTGCTGATCCTCGACGCCGACGGCCAGGACCCGCCGGAACTGATCCCGCAGTTCGTCGCGTTGTGGCGGCAGGGGTACGACGACGTGTATGGCACGCGCCTGGCGCGCGATGGCGAGGGCTGGCTGAAGCGTGCCACCGCGGCGGCGTTCTACCGGGTGATCGGGCGCCTGTCGAAAACGCCGATCCCGGCCGACACCGGTGATTTCCGCCTGCTCTCGCCGCGTGCGCTGGCCGCGCTGCGGCAGTTGCGCGAGCGCCAGCGCTTCATGAAGGGGCTGTTCGGCTGGGTCGGTTTCCGCCGCGTCGCCTTGCCCTACCGGCGCGCGCCGCGCATGGCCGGGCGCAGCAAGTTCGGTTTCTGGAAACTGTGGAATTTCGCGCTGGAAGGCATCACCAGTTTTTCCACCGCGCCGTTGCGGGTGGCGACCTACCTGGGCCTGTTCACCGCCGCCTCGGCATTCGGTTTCGGTGCCTGGGTGGTGGGCAAGGCGGCGCTGTACGGCGACCGCGTGGCGGGTTGGCCGACGATGATGGCGGTGATCCTGTTCCTCGGCGGCGTGCAGCTGATCGCGCTGGGCCTGATCGGCGAATACCTCGGCCGCCTCTACATGGAGGCCAAGCAGCGGCCGCTGTACCTGGTTGACACCTGGCGGCCGGCGGACGTGGCAGTATCGGTTCCATCGACCAACACGGGAGAACGCCATGCAGACCGTTCGACAGTTGCTCGGGAACAAGACGCCTGAGATCCATGCGGTGACGCCGCAGGCCGCGGTGATCGACGCGATCCGGCTGATGGCCGAGAAGGGCATCGGCGCGGTGCTGGTGATGGAAGGGGCGCGGCTGGCCGGCATCCTGTCCGAGCGCGATTACGCGCGCAAGATCGTGCTGCGCGAGCGCTCCTCGCGCGACACGCCGGTGGCGGAAATCATGACCGCCGAAGTGGTCACGGTGGCGCCTTCGGCCACGGTGGAGCACTGCCTGCAACTGGTGACCGACCGCCGCATCCGCCACCTGCCGGTGGTCGAGGAGGGCGGCGTGGTCGGCGTGATCTCGATCGGCGATCTGGTCAAGGCGGTGATCGAGGAGCAGCGCCAGGAACTGGGGCAACTGCAGCAATACATCACCGGCGGCTGAGCCGGTCGCTTCGCCGCGGCGGCGCTATTTCGCGTAGTGGCCGCCGCAGTCCGCATCCTTGCCGGGGCCGGTTTCGATGGTGGCCAGCAGTGCCGCCGGCGGGGCGATGCTGCCCAGGGTCAGGGCGACCGCGCCGCGCAGGCCCAGTGCCTTGAAGTCGGGACGGAACGAGGGATCCTTGAAAGTGCCGCCGATGCGCAGCGGCGAGCGCAGGGCGAGGATGCTCTTGTCCTTGGGCCGTGGCCGCAGCAGCAGGTCCAGCTCCTCGCGCTTGAGGCTGACGCTGCCTTCGCCCACCACCAGCGTGTCGGTGGTGTCGAAAGCCAGCGACTGCGCCTGCATCAGGCCGTCGCGCACGCCGAAATCGGCGAAGGTGCAGCGCAGCGGGATCTGCTTGTCGCCGGTGAACAGGAACTTCAACGATTCGGCCACGTCCAGCCCGGCCAGTTCCATCAGCAGGTTGCCGACGTGGCCGCGGCCCATGCCGAGGGCCACGTTGCCGTTGCTGCCGCCGAGCATGGCGGCGATGGAGTTGCCGGTGCCCGACAGCCGTACCTGCCCGCCGATGCCGCCGGAGGCCTGTTCGGCCAGTTTCGCATCGGGAAACAACTGGCCGAGCTGCACGCCGCGCACGCTGGCGTCGAGCGCAGTGGCGATGCGTGGCCGGCGCGCGTCCATGCGGATGGTGCTGCGGATGTCGCCGCCGGCCACGCCGAAGTCCAGCGGCTCCAGCCGCAACAGGCCGTCGTCGAGCAGCAGGTGCGCGTCCATGTCGTCCAGCGGCAGCGACGGTGAATTGATGCGGTGGGCCTTCCAGCGCACGTCGGCATCCATCGCCCGCAGCTTGCCGAGGTCGTACGGCGTGTCGGGCAGGACCGTGGGCCTGGCCGCCTGCGCGGTGGCCCTGGCCTTCTGTTCGGGATTGGCGGTTTCGCCGCCGCCGGTACCGGGCTGGGCGCCGACGAAGCCGGCAAGGTCGTCGAAATCCAGCCGGCGCGACACCAGATTGGCGGTCAGGCGCGGGCGTTCGCCGGCCACGTCGATGCGCACGTCGCCGGCCAGGTCGCTGTCGCCCACCTGCCCGCTGAAGCCTTCGTAGCGCCAGACTTCATGGTCGCGCTTGAGCCGGCCGTCGAGCCGGTAGGGGGGCGAGGAAGGGATCGCGATGCCGATCAGCGGATACAGGTCCTCCAGATCCTGCCCGCTGAGGCGGAACTCCAGGTCGAACACCTGCAGCTGGAACGGGTTGGTCAACGTGCCGCTGGCCACGGCGTGGGTGGCGCCGGCATGGCCGTCGAGGTGGAGGCGGAAGGGGTGTCCGCTGTCGGCCAGCTGCAGCGGCGACTCGGTGCCGCCGCGCACGGTGAAGGAGGCACCGCGCCAGCGGCCCTCGCCTTCCAGCAGCAGGGGCGGCGCGGCGCCGGGCTGCTTCGCCTTGCCGCTGCGGACGTCGAGCCGGACGTCGGTGCGGCCGGCCTCGTCGAGGAACTGCAGCTTGCCGTCGTCGACGCGCAGGCGCTTGAGCTGCAGCGGCTGGCCGCCACCGCCGCCGGGGAAATTCCAGTTGCCCGGTTCCCCCGGTTGCGGGGCGGCCTGCAGCAGTATGTCGGGGCGGACAAGGCGTATCTCCGGCAACTGCACGCTGCCGCGCAGCAGTGGCCACAGGCGCAGGTCGATCTCCACCCGGTCGGCGCGGGCCATGTCCGGTCGCTTCGCCCAGCCGGCATTGGCGAAAGTGATGCGATCGGCGCGGAGGGTGCTGGTGCGGCCGAGATCGACGTCGAGGTTGCCGATGTGCAGGGCGCGTCCGGTGCGTGCCTGCACCATGCGTTCCACCGGGCCCTTGAACCAGTTCCAGTCCCACAGTGCCAGCAGCACGAGGAGGGCCGCGAGCAGCACGGCGGCAGCCACCAGCCAGCGCTTGCCGGGGCGATGGCGCCGGCGCGACACACGCGGCGCGGAGGGAGCGGCCGGAGTATTCATGCGGCCATGATTGCCGCTGCACCGTGGACGCGGCGCGAAGCGTTCATTCGTGCCGCGTGCAGGTTCCGTTGCCGCCATGCATGAAACGGCGGCGATGGAGCGTTCGCTAGAGGATCTGCGCCGTCACCGAGACGAAGTGGCAGACGCTGCCGGCGATGACGAACAGGTGCCAGATGGCGTGCGAATAGCGCACCGATTCGCGGTGGTAGAAATACGTGCCCAGCGTGTAGAACACGCCGCCGGTGAACAGCCAGCCGAGGGTGAAGCCATCCAGTTCGCGCCACATCGGCTTGATCGCCACGATCACCAGCCAGCCCATCGCGATGTAGATCAGCGTCGAAAGGCGCTTGAAGCGGCCGGTGTAGAACAGCTTGAACACCACCCCGGCCACGGCCAGCGTCCAGATCGCGGCGAACAGCCCCCAGCCCCACGGGCCGCGCAGGCCGATCAGGGTGAAGGGTGTGTAGGTGCCGGCGATCAGGATGTAGATCGCGCAGTGGTCGAAGATCTTCAGCCGGCCCTTGGCGACCGGGTGCTGGATGGCGTGGTACAGGGTGGAGGCGGTGTAGAGCAGCAGCAGGGCGACGCCGAAGACGATGGCGCTGGCCAGCTGCCAGCCGTCGCCGTAGATCGCGGCCAGCGTTATCAGCACTGCGCCGGCGCCCAGTGCAGTGACCGCACCGAGGCCGTGGGTGAGGGCGCTGGCGATTTCCTCGCGGATGTCGGCGACGCGCTGTTGCAGGCTGGAAGGAGGCATGGCGGGCACGTTACCGCAACGCAGCATGCGGCGCATCCGTGCGCTTGGGGCTGATTCCGGATGGTGCGCTCCTACGGGGTCACTCGACCGAGATGCTGTGCGCGGCCTCGCGGGTGGCGGCGAAGCGCACGTCCGGCGCGCGTTCCTGCGCCAGTTGCAGGTTGACCCGGGTCGGGGCCAGATAGACCAGATGGCCGGCGGCATCGACGGCGAGGTTGTTGGCGTTCTTCTCGCGGAACTCTTCCAGCTTCTTCTCGTTGCCGCAGCTGACCCAGCGTGCGGTGACCACGCCGACAGGCTCGAACACCGCCTCCACGCCGTATTCGTCCTTCAGCCGGTAGGCGGCCACGTCGAACTGCAGCACGCCGACCGCGCCGAGGATCAGGTCGTTGCTCATGATCGGGCGGAAGAACTGGGTGGCGCCCTCCTCGGACAGCTGCGCCAGGCCCTTCTGCAACTGCTTGAGCTTGAGCGGGTCCTTCAGGCGCGCGCGGCGGAACAGTTCCGGGGCGAAGTTGGGGATGCCGGTGAAGGTCACCTGCTCGCCTTCGGTGAAGGTGTCGCCGATGGAGATGGTGCCGTGGTTGTGGATGCCGATGACGTCGCCCGGCCAGGCCTCGGCGGCGATCTCGCGGTCGGAGGCCATGAAGGTCAGCGCGTTGGCCAGCTTCATTTCCTTGCCGGTGCGCACGTGGAAGGTCTTCATGCCGGCGGAGAACCTGCCCGAGCACACGCGCATGAACGCCACGCGGTCGCGGTGCTGCGGGTCCATGTTGGCCTGGATCTTGAACACGAAGCCGGTGAGCTTTTCTTCCTGCGGGGCGACGTCGCGGCCGGTGGTGGCGCGCGCTTGCGGCGCAGGCGCGTGTTCGACGAAGAAGTCCAGCAGCGGCTGCACGCCGAAGTTGTTGACGCCCGAACCGAAGAACACCGGGGTCTGCTCGCCGCGCAGGTAGGCGTCCTTGTCGAACGGGTGGCTGGCACCCTGCACCAGTTCCAGTTCCTCGCGCAGGTCGGCCAGCATCTTCTCGCCGATCTTTTCGGCCAGGCCGGGGGCATCCAGCGACGGGAAGATGGTCGAATCCTGGCGGGTGAAGTTGCGGCCCGGTTCGTACAGGTGCACCTCGCCGGTCAGCAGGTGCACCACGCCCTTCAGGCGCTGGCCCATGCCGATCGGCCAGGTCACCGGCGCGCACTGGATGCCGAGCACGGTCTCGACCTCGTCCAGCAGCTCGATCGGGTCCTTGCCCTCGCGGTCGAGCTTGTTGATGAAGGTCATGATCGGCGTGGTGCGCAGCCGGCACACCTCCATCAGCTTGATGGTGCGCTCCTCGACGCCCTTGGCGACGTCGATGACCATGAGCGCGCTGTCCACCGCGGTGAGCACGCGGTAGGTGTCCTCGCCGAAGTCGGCGTGGCCGGGGGTGTCGAGCAGGTTGACGATCTTGCCCTCGTAGGGGAACTGCATCACCGACGAAGTGACCGAGATGCCGCGCTCCTTTTCCAGCGCCATCCAGTCCGAGGTGGCGTGGCGCGCGGCCTTGCGGCCCTTGACCGAGCCGGCCATCTGGATCGCGCCGCCGAACAGCAGCAGCTTTTCGGTCAGCGTGGTCTTGCCCGCGTCGGGGTGGGAAATAATGGCGAAGGTGCGGCGGCGCGCGGCTTCGGTGGCGACTTCGGGCATGGCGGCTGCGCCTGCGACGGGCGCGCTGAGGGAAGGGAAGCCGGCGATTATAGCGGGTCAGGGCAGGGCGCCTGTTTCCCGTGGAAAGCGCAGCTCGCCCTGCGGGCCGGCCATGCGGAACGGGATCGAGGCCAGCGCCAGCCCGGTGTTGGCCTGTACCGCGAAGTGCAGGTGCGGGCCGCTGCTGCGGCCGCTGTTGCCGGAGCGGGCGAGCGTATGCCCGGCCTCCACGCGTTGGCCGGGGCGGACGCGGAAACTGCCGGCCTGCAGGTGGGCGTACACGGCCATGCTGCCGTCGGCGTGCAGCACCCTCAGCAGGCTGCCGTCGTCCGGGGCGTCTTCCACCACCTGCATCACCGTGCCGGCGCGCGCGGCGAGGACCGGCGTGCCCTCGGCCAGCGGGAAATCGACGGCGTGGCGGTTCTGCGCGTCGGTGTGGCTGTAATGGCCGCCGAAGCCCTGGCTCACGCGCACGCGCATGGCGTCGAACGGCAGGCGGTAGAGGTGGTCGTCGGGACGGGCGGCCGGGTCGCCGGGGAAGGCGTCGAGCAGCCAGCGGACCGGGCCGGCCCCGTCGTCGCGCCAGAGCAGTTCGCGTTGCCCGCCGGCGGCCAGCAGTGTCGCCGGCGCGGCCTCGCCGCCGCTGGCGGCGTCGCGCAGCCGGACCTGCACCGGGCCGGCCAGCAGGTTGCGTACCCGGGCCGCGTGGCCGCCGCCGCGCACCTGCAGTTGCAGGAGGACGAAGCGGGAGTCGTGGCGGGTTTCCGCAGCAGGTGCCGTACCCGCCAGCCCCCAGCCCTGCCGCCATTGCGGACCGGACGCGCCGCCGGAGGCCGGCAGTACGAGCAACGCGGACAGGAACAGGAACGGCAGCCGGGGCATGGCGGGTCGGGGAGCGGGGACGCGCGGATTATGCCGGGGTGGTTGCAGCGGAAACTCCATCGCTCCATCCGAATAAAGAGATTGACATTGGCGGAAGGGGCTGGCATCGTGGCGCCACCATCGAGACCGGCAGAGGGACAGGCCCTTTGAAGCCGGGGCAACCAGCAGACGCGAAAGCGCCTGTGCTTGGTGCCAAATCCTGCGGTGACCTCTGTGTCCGCCGAAAGATGGTTCGATCCGTGCCACGCACGGCGAACACGGGCCCGCGAAGCTCGATGGCTGCTCCTCACCGGATACCGCCATGCGTTTCGCCACTGCCACCGCCGCCCGAGAATTCCCGGCCGTCCCCCTCGACAGCGCCCCGCGTGCGCTTCCCGCCGTGCGCGGGGAAATCGAGCTGCGGCTGGCGATGCGCCATGCCGGCGAGCGCAGCCTGCGCCTGCGCTACGAGCTGGTGGGCGCGGCCGAGGCGCCGGTGGTGCTGGTGGCCGGCGGCATCTCCGCGCACCGCCACGTCGCGGCCAATGCGGTGTTCGACGAGAAGGGCTGGGCCGAAGGGCTGGTCGGCGTCGGCCGTGCGCTGGACCCGCAGCGCCGTCGCCTGCTCGGTTTCGACTTCATCGGCGCCGACGGCGAGCTGGACGTGCCCATCGACACCGCCGACCAGGCCGAGGCCGTCGCCCTGCTGCTAGATGCGCTGGGCATCGAGCGCCTGCACGGTTACGTCGGCTATTCCTATGGCGCGCTGGTCGGCATGCAACTGGCCATCCGCCACCCGCGGCGCCTGCACAGGCTGGTCGCGGTCAGCGGTGCGCACCGCCCGCATCCCTATGCCTCGGCGTGGCGTGCGCTGCAACGCCGCGCGGTGGCGCTGGGCCAGCTGCAGTGCGCCGAAACCCACGGGCTGGCGCTGGCCCGCCAGTTCGCCATGCTCAGCTACCGCACGCCGGAAGAATTCGGCGAACGCTTCGACGCCGCTCCGGAAGTGGTCAACGGCCGCGTGCGCGTGGCCGCCGAGGACTACCTCGACGCCGCCGGCGCGCAATACGTTGCCCGCACCCGCGTCAATGCCTACCTGCGCCTGTCCGAATCCATCGACCTGCACCGCATCGACCCGGCCGCCATCGACGTGCCGACGCTGGTGGTCGCCGTCGAGGGCGACCGGCTGGTGCCGCTGTCCGACCTCGTCTCGCTGGTCGAAGGGCTGGGCACGCGCGGCAGCCTGCGCGTGCTGCGCTCGCCCTACGGCCACGATGCCTTCCTCAAAGAAACCGATCGCATCGACGCGATCCTCGCCAACGCCCTGAGCCTTCCCGGAGAAACCGCATGAGCCTGTCCAACGCTTCCGACGTGTCCTGTTGCCGCGCCACCGCCGCGGTGCGCGCCGGCATCGACCGCGATACCGCCTTTGGCGCGGTGACGCCGCCGATCGTGCTGTCGTCCAATTTCAGCTTCGACGGCTTCGGCAACAAGCGCCAGTACGACTACACCCGCAGCGGCAACCCCACCCGCGACCTGCTGGGCGAGGCGCTGGCCGAGCTGGAAGGCGGTGCCGGCGGCGTCATCACCTCCACCGGCATGGGCGCGATCAACCTGGTGCTCAACGCGCTGTTGCAGCCGGGCGACAAGCTGGTGGTGCCGCACGACGCCTACGGCGGCAGCTGGCGCCTGTTCAACGCGCTGGCGACCAAGGGCCATTTCGAGCTGATCACCGCCGACCTGACCCAGCCGCAGTCGCTGGCCGACGCGCTGGCGCAGTCGCCGGCACTGGTGCTGGTGGAAACCCCGTCCAACCCGCTGCTGCGCATCACCGACCTGCGCTTCGTCATCGACGCCGCGCACAAGGCCGGGGCCAAGGTGGTGGTGGACAACACCTTCTTGTCGCCGGCGCTGCAGAACCCGATCGCCTTCGGCGCCGACGTCGTGCTGCATTCGACCACCAAGTACGTCAACGGCCACAGCGACGTGGTCGGTGGCGCGGTGATCGCGCGCGATGCAGAACTGCACCAGCAGCTGACGTGGTGGGCCAACGCGCTGGGCCTGACCGGCTCGCCGTTCGATGCCTTCCTGACCCTGCGCGGCCTGCGCACGCTGGACGCGCGCCTGCGCGTGCATCAGGAAAACACCCGCACGCTGGTCGATGTGCTGGCCGCCAGTGATGCGGTCGCCAAGGTCTATTACCCCGGGCTGGAATCGCACCCCGGCCATGCGGTGGCCGCGCGCCAGCAGAAGGGCTTCGGCGCCATGCTGTCCTTCGAGCTGGCCGAGTGCGCCGGCGCCGATCCGCAGGGGGCGGTGCGCGCCTTCGTCGACGGCCTGCGCTACTTCACCCTGGCCGAGTCGCTGGGCGGCGTGGAAAGCCTGGTCGCGCACCCGGCGACCATGACCCATGCGGCGATGACCGCCGAAGCGCGGGCCAAGGCCGGCATCAGCGATGGCCTGCTGCGCCTGTCCGTCGGCATCGAGGCCAGCGAGGACCTGGTGGCCGACCTGCAGGCCGGGCTGGCGCGGGCCGCGCAGGTGCTGGCCGATGCCGGCAATGGCGGGGCCGCACGCAAAACGGTGGAGGCGTGAGCGCCTGTCTGAACGAGGTGCAGGTGGCGCAGCCGCGGCTGCTGCTGCTCGGCACCGGCACGGTCGGCTCGGCCTTCGTCGCGCGCTACCAGGCATTGCGGCAGCGGCAGCTGGCGTTGCCCAGCCTTGAGGTCGTCGCCAATTCGCGCATCGCGCTGGCCTGCACCGATGCGCCGGACGCGGCGTTGGCGCAGGCGCGCGACGCGCAGGGCGGCGGCGCGCAACAGTGCCGGGAAATCGGCCGCCTGCATGCCGGCGACATCGTCGTCGACGCCACCGCCAGCGAGGACGTGGCCGCCGAGCATGCGCAGTGGCTGGCGCAGGGCGTCCACGTGGTCACCGCCAACAAGCTGGGCAATGGCACCACGCTGGCGCGCGCGCGGCGGATCGACGGCATCGTCGCCTCCGGCACCGCGTGCTATGGCGATGCGGCCACCGTCGGCGCCGGCCTACCGCTGCTGTCGAGCATCCGCGCGCTGGTGGCCGGCGGCGACCACATCCACGCGATAGAAGGCGTGTTGTCCGGCTCGCTGGCATGGCTGTTCCACCGCTTCGACGGCAGCCAGCCGTTCTCGGCCTGCGTGCGCGAAGCGGCGGCGGCCGGCTACACCGAGCCGGACCCGCGCATCGACCTGTCCGGCGAGGACGTGCGCCGCAAGCTGCTGATCCTCGCCCGTGCCGCCGGCGTGGCGCTGGAGCCGGCGCAGGTGCAGGTCGAATCGCTGGTGCCGCCGGCACTGGCTGCGCTGCCTGCGGCGCAGGTCGGTGCGGAACTGGAGCAACTGGACGCGCCGCTGCACGAAAGGCTGCGGCAGGCGCGCGGGCAGGGGCAGGTGCTGTGCTTCCTCGGCCGCTTCGACATGCGCGGGGCCAGCGTCGGCCTGCGCGCGCTGCCGGCCGACCATCCGCTGGCCGGCGGCCGCGGCACCGACAACCGCGTGGCGATCCACAGCGACCGCTACAGCCGGCAGCCGCTGCTGATCCAGGGGCCGGGCGCGGGCGCGGAAGTCACCGCGGCGGCGCTGCTGGATGACGTGCTGCGCATCGCCGCGGGCAGGTAGCCCGCTCCGCCGACCTTTCGTCGCGCCGGGTTTCATCGGGACGACCCCATGCGGGGCGAGCCCCGCATCTACAACAGATGGCCTCGCGACTGGTAGGTGCCGGGCTTGCCCGGCACAGAGGTTTTCCCGGCACGGCTCCATACGAGGTGAGCTCCGCATCCATGGCAGGTGGCCCCGCATTTCGTAGCGTCGGGTTCGCCCGGCAAGGGGCATTCCCGAGATTGCCGCCCGCAGGGGAAACGCCCGTGCGGGGCATGCCCCGCACCTACGTGATCGTGCAGCGGGTTTCGCCGTCGAACATTTCCAGCAGGCCGTTTTCCACCAGCCACCATGGGTCGCCGCTGCTGGCGGTCAGGTCTTCCGGCAACTGCGCGCCTGGTGCCGGGCGGTAGGCGACCCAGCCGTTGCGGCCGCTGCTCTTGGCGCGGTACAGGGCGCGGTCGGCTAGGGTGACCAGTTGCTCCCAGCCGAGCAGTTGCGGGTAGGCGGGGAACAGCGGGCACTCGATCAGGCCGACCGACACGGTGATGCGGTGGTGCAGGCCGTTGCCGAGCTCGAAGTCGTGTTCGGCGATGCGGCTGCACAGGCGCTGCCCGATCTGCCCGAGGTCGCCGCGCGGCAGCGGGCGCAACACCAGCAGGAACTCCTCGCCGCCCCAGCGCGCCACGTAGTCGCCGCTGCGCTTGAGTTCGTTCAGCAGTTGCCCGAGCTGCTCCAGCACGCGGTCGCCGGCGGCGTGGCCGTGGGTGTCGTTGATCGTCTTGAAGTGGTCCACGTCGAGCAGCGCGAACACCACCGCCTCGCTGCCGTCGCGGTAGCTTTCGTCGCGCTCGTAGAAGGCCAGGTCGGCGGGGATCTGCTGGGCCAGGTAGCGCCGGTTGTGCAGGCCGGTGAGCGGGTCGGTGAAGCTGATGACTTCCAGCCGCGCGTTGGCGGCCTGCAGGTCGCGGGTGCGTTCCTGCACCAGCCGCTCCAGTGCGGCGCGCTGGCGCTTGTAGCGGTGCTTCAGGCCGAGGTAGCCCAGCCATATCGAGCCGGCCAGCAGCAGGACCGCCAGCAGCCGGAAGGCCAGGGTTTCGTGCGGGCGCGGCGGGATCTCCAGCTGCAGGCGGGCCATGCCGGCCTGCGGGTCGCTGCTGCCGAAGTCGGCCACCTCGAAGGTGTAGCGGCCCGGCGGCAGGTTGCTGTAGCTGACCGAACGCATGGCCGGGCTTTCCGGCTCGCGCCAGCCGTCGTCGTAGCCGCGCAGGCGGTAGCGCAGCTGCGGGGTGTGCATCGCCTCGAAGGTGGGCAGGGAAAACTCGATGCGCGGGCTGCGGGCGTTGAGCGGCAGCTGGAACTTGCCGGTACTCGGGTGGACCCACTGGCCCTGCACCTGCAGGCCCTCGATCCGCACCTTGCGGGTGAAGGGCTGCTGCGGGGTGACCACGTCCACCAGCAGGGCGCCGTCGCGGGTGGGCAGCCACAGGCGGCCGTCGCGCAGCAGGCCGCGGCTGTTGCCGGAGCCGTTGCAGCACTTGTCCTGCTGGCCGCCGCCCTGGTCGGCGCCGGAGTTGATGACCATCTGCACCGCCAGCGGGATTTTCGGGTCGGCCAGCGACTGGTCGATCGAGGCCAGCGGCAGGCGGTAGACGCCCTGCATGCCGGCCACCCACAGGTCGCCGTCCTTCTCGGCCAGGTGGAACGGGATGTTGGCCGGCAGGCCGCGGTCGTGGCTCAGGTGGTGCCAGCGCCGGCCATCGAACACGCGCAGGCTTTCGTCGGTATTGCTGCCGAGCACCCAGCGGCCGTCCTGCAGTTCCAGCAGGGCGGTGACGGCGATGCCTTCGCCCAGCCCGGTGTCCTCGCCGGTGGCAAGGAGGTGGCCGTCGCGCCATTCGTACAGGCCGTCGTAGGTGCCGACCAGCAGCCGGTTGCCGCGGGTTTCCAGCACCAGCCGGATGCGTGCGTCGGCCAGCCCGTCCTTCTCGTCGTAGTGGGTGAGCCGGTTGTCGGCATCCAGCAGGTACAGCCCCTGGGTGGTGGCGAACCAGTGGCGGCCGCTGTGGTCGCGGACGATGCCGTTGATCTGCGCGTTGCGCAGCGGGGCCAGCACCGCCGGTTGCTCGACCCTGCCCTGGCGCAGCACGGCCACGCCGGCGCGGGTGCCGATCCAGGTCTGCTCGCGCTCGGGCAGCAGGCTGTAGGCCTCCGGTTGCGGCAGCTGGGCGCCGCCGACGCGGTGCTGGAAGCGCCCGCCCTGCCATTCGTACACGCCGTTGTTGCTGCCGACCCAGATGTTGCCGTCGGGCCCGGCGGCGATCGACCACAGCAGCGGGTCGTTCAGGCCCTCGGGCTGGCTCAGGCGCCGGGTCCAGCCGTTCCACACGCGGGTGACGCCCTCGATCATGCTGCCCAGCCAGAGGTTGCCGGTGTCGTCCTCGTGGATGGAGCGGATGGCGATGCTGCCGGCCATGTTCTGGATGCGCTCGGCGGGCATGCCGTCGTGCAGCCGCTGCAGGTATTGCTGGGTCGCCACCCACAGGTTGCCGTCGCGGTCGGCGGCCAGGGCTTCCACCGCCTGCGGTGCCTCGCCGGGGCGGTTGCCGGCCGCTTTCCAGGTATGGCCCTGAAGCCGGAACAGGCCGTGGCGGGTGCCCGCCCACAGCTTGTCGCCGATTTTGGCCAGCGCGGTCACCGAGGTATCGCGCACCGTGGCCGGCAGCGGATATTTCTCGATCCCGTCGCCGGTGACGTGGAAGACGCTGCCGGTGCTGCCGGCCCACAGGCCATCGTCCGCGTGCAGCAGGCTCAGCGTGGGGCCGGGCAGGGCGTGCAGGCATTGCAGGTGCTTGTCGGCGACCACGTAGATGCCGTCCGGGCCGGTGACCAGCACCTGCCCGTCGGCTCCCCGGGCCAGTGCGTTGACCGGGAAGCTGCGTTCGGGCGCGTCGGCGGTGGCGCTGGCGGGAATGGACTGGAAGTGGCCGTCCTCGAACAGCACCAGCCCGCGCGCGGTGCCCACCCACAGCCGCTGCGGCCCGTCGGCCTGCAACGCCAGGATGTTGTTGCCCAGTTCCGAGGCGTCGTGCCGGGTGTAGCGCTGGAAGTGCACGCCGTCGAAGCGCGCCAGCCCGGCCTGGGTGCCGAACCAGAGGTAGCCGGCCGGGTCCTGGGTGATGGCCAGCACGCTGATCTGCGGCAGGCCCTGCTCCACGCCCCAGTTGTCGGTGACGTAGTCGCGGAACGGCTTGTCCGGGTCCAGCGCGGCCGCCGGGTGCGCCAGCGACAGCGAAAGGAGCAAAGCGGCACACCACCGCTGGATGGTGCGCCGGAATGGCCGCTGGCAACTGGCAAACGACGGGTCGATCAGGACTCCCCCCGGATCCTTGATGAATGTCAGATTACAACGAGATCGTTAACGGCCTTCGTGCGGGCAACTTGAGAGGTATCAGACAAACCCGCATGGCGTGGTCGGCATCAGCCGCGGCCCGCCCTGCGGTATTTCGCGGCCAGGAAATCGCGTACCTGTTCGCGGCTCATGCGCCGGCCTTCGGCGTCGACGGCGGTGAAGTCCACGCCGTTGTCCCACAGCTGCGGCGCGGTGAGCACGGCGATGTCGTCGGCCGAGGTGGTTTCCTGCAGCGCGAGCAGGCGTGCGTTGAAGCCGGCGCTGCGCAACCAGGCGTCGTAGGCGGCGTCGTGCTGGGTCAGGAACTGCACGGTGTATTCGCATTCCCGGCGGTCCTCGGGCGGCAGCGTGGCGCAGGGTGCGCGCCACTGATGCAGGCCGATGACCGCGTCCGGCTCCAGTTCGCGGGCCGCGGCCGCCGCCCACAGGCCCACGCACATGCTGGCGCAGTGCGAGCGGACCCGGACGATCAGGTTGCGGCGGCTGATCTGCCGCGCTGCTTCCAGCCCGGGGCCGGCATAGCCGCCGCCGCTGGTGATGACGATGCGCTGCAGTGATGGATGGGCGGCCAGTGCCGCATTCAGGTCGGTGGCGAAACGGCGGCCGACGTCGCCGTCAATGCGCAGCTCCCGCCCGTCGCTGCTGACCGAGAAGCTCGCGTCCCGTGGTGCCGAAGGCGGTGGCGGGGTGCCGCCCCGCGGCTTGAGGATCATGGCCGCGGTGGGCGTGGCCTGCGCGGTTTCCTCCACGGCGGTGTCCACGGTATCGGCGCGGGCAGGCTTGCGCTGGCCGATGTAGGCGGCCAGCACCAGCAGGCAGGCCACGGCGGCCAGCAGCTTGAACAGGCCGCCGTGGCCGCGGTTGCGGCGTGTGGCGGCAACCGGGCGCCGCGGTGGCGAGGGGGGCGGCAGTGGCGGGGTGTCGGGAGACGGGTTCATCGTCCGGAAGCTCCTTGCGCGGGACATGGGGGCGGGGTGTGGCCGCTCAGCACTCGATGACGTTGACGGCCAACCCGCCGCGGCTGGTTTCCTTGTACTTGTCCTGCATGTCGCGGCCGGTGTCGCGCATGGTCTTGATGACCTTGTCGAGGCTGACCTTGTGCTTGCCGTCGCCGCGGCTGGCCATGCGCGCGGCGTTGATCGCCTTCACCGAGCCCATCGCGTTGCGCTCGATGCAGGGGATCTGCACCAGCCCGCCGATCGGGTCGCAGGTCAGGCCGAGGTTGTGCTCCATGCCGATCTCGGCGGCGTTCTCGATCTGCCCGGGGTTGCCGCCCAGCGCCGCCATCAGCCCACCGGCGGCCATCGAGCAGGCCACGCCGACCTCGCCCTGGCAGCCGACCTCGGCGCCGGAGATGGAGGCGTTCTCCTTGTAGAGGATGCCGATGGCGGCGGCGGTGAGCAGGAAGTCGAACACGCCCTGCTCGTTGCTGCCGGGGCAGAAGCGGTCGTAGTAGTGCAGTACCGACGGGATGATGCCGGCCGCGCCGTTGGTGGGCGCGGTGACCACGCGGCCGCCGGCGGCGTTTTCCTCGTTGACCGCCAGTGCATACAGGTTGACCCAGTCCAGCGTGGTCAGCGGGTCGCGCATGGCCGCTTCCGGGCGCGAGGACAGCTCGCGGTACAGCATCGGCGCGCGGCGGCCCACGTGCAGGCCGCCGGGCAGGGTGCCTTCGGAGCGGATGCCGCGCGCCACGCAGGCCTGCATCGCCGCCCACAGCTCGCGCAGGCCGTCCCTGATCTCGTCCTCGCCACGCCAGCACTTTTCATTCTCGAACATCATCTGCGCGATGCTCAGGCCGCTGCGCGCGGCCTGCGCCAGCAGCTCGTCGCCGCTCTTGAACGGGTACGGGAGCGGGGTCTGGTCGGGGACGATGCGGTCGTCGGCGGCATCGTCGGCATTGACCACGAAGCCGCCGCCGACCGAGTAGTAGTCGCGGGTGGCGATGACGTCGTCGTTGCCGTCGAACGCGGTGAAGCGCATGCCGTTGGTGTGGTAGGGCAGCTTCTGGCGCTTGTTCAGCGCGAGGTCGCGCTTCTCGTCGAAGGCGATCTCGTGCCGGCCCATCAGCTTGATGCGCTTTGACGAGCGGATGCGGGCCAGCGTGTCCGGGATGATGTCCGGGTCGATCAGGTTGGGGCGGTTGCCCTCCAGTCCGAGCAGCACCGCGGTGTCGGTGCCGTGGCCGCGGCCGGTCAGGGCCAGCGAGCCGAACACCTCGGCGCGGATGCGCGCCACCTCGGGCAGGCGGCCGGGGTCGAGCAGCCAGCGGTGGACGAAACGCTCGGCCGCGCGCATCGGCCCGACGGTGTGCGAGGAACTGGGGCCGATGCCGATCTTGAACAGGTCGAACGTGCTGACGGACATGCTGCTTCTATGGTTGCGGCTGAAACGGAGCGGCTATTCTACGGACTTGCCGTTGCCGGCCATGTCCGCAGCGCAGCAATTCCCCCGATGGAGCGATGGATGAACGGCCTGGTCCTCTACCAGCGTGACGATTGCCACCTGTGCGACCAGGCGCTGGCGGTGCTGGCGCAGGCGCGCGCGCCCGATTTCGACAGCATCTTCATCGACGATGACGACGCACTGGAGGCGCGCTACGGCGTGCGCGTGCCGGTGTTGCGCGATGCCGCCGGGCGCGAGCTGGACTGGCCATTCGATGCGGCTGCGCTGGCGGGTTGGCTGGCCCGGTGATGCCCTCGACGGGGCAAGCCCCGTCGCTACAACCTGCTTGGCACGGTTTTCCCGGGAAAGCCCGATGCGGGGCAAAGGGCTCTGCGTCCCGTAGGTACCGGGCTTGCCCGGTACGGGGCTTCACCGGGAAGGCTTCATGCGGGGCAAGCCCCGCATCTACGGCAAAGGGGCCTGCATCCGCGGGGCACCCTCCTGCTTTACCTGGTGTTGAAGCGGACGATGGTGCTGATCGCGGTCTCGTCGGGAATGGTCTTGGTATCGCTCCAGTCGCCGCCGCCGATGCCGAAGTCCAGCCGCTTCACCGTCGCCCGGCCGGTCAGCACCGGCTGCGCGCCGGGCGTCCAGGTAAAGGTCAGGGTGACCGGCTTGCTGACGCCGTGCAGCTCCAGCGCGCCGTCGGCGGCGTACTGGTTGTCGCCCAGCGCGCGGAAGCCGTTGGCGGTGTAGCGCGCCTGCGCGAAGCGGGCGACGTCGAAGAAGTCCTTGCCCTGCAGGGTCGAGTCGCGGTCGCTGTTGCCGCTGCTGGCGCCGGCCAGCGGGATGGTCACGTCGAGCCTGCCGGCGGCCGGGTCGGCCGGGTCGAAGCTCAGTTCGGTGCGGAAGCCGGGGAAGCTGCCGGTGAAGATCTCGCCATCGTATTTGCTGGCGAAGGTCAGCGCCGAGCCGGGGGCCTGTTCGTAGTCCGCGGCCAGTACGGGCGTGGCGGCGAGCATGCCGGCCAGGGCGGCGGCCACGGCGGCCGGGGTGGTGAGCTTGATGTTCATGCGGATTCCTTCTGGGGGGCGGCGAGCCAGCCTCGCGGCAGCATGCGCGACAAGGTGGCATCGCCTTGGTGAACGTGGTGGTAGAACGCGGCACCGGCATGCGCCAGCACCGCCAGGATCAGCAGCCAGAAGCCCCACTCGTGCAGTACGTGCGAGAGCTGCGCGGCCCGTTCGTCGGGCGCCACCAGCTTGGGCATCTCGACCAGGCCGAACAGCTTGAACGGTCGCAGCCCGCTGGCCGAGTCGTACAGCCAGCCCGACAGCGGGATGGCGAACATCAGCACGTACAGCAGCCCGTGCGTGGCGCCGGCGATGCGCTCCTGCCAGCCGGGCGTGCCCGGGACCGGCTGCGGCGCGCCGGCGTACAGCCGCCAGCCCAGCCGCAGCGCCACCAGCGCCAGCACGGTGATGCCGAGCGACTTGTGCGCGGTGTAGACCCAGAAATACTTCGGCGTCTTCGGCAGCTCGCCCATGAGCAGGCCGACGATGCCCAGGGCGAGGATCAGCAGGGCGATCAGCCAGTGCAGGGTCTTGCTGACGCTGCCCCAATGCTGGGGCGTGTTCTTCAGGTTCATGGACGCGGTTCCGGTTCGGGAGAGGTGGGCTCGGCGGGAGCCGGAGGAGTGCCGGCGGCGGCGCCGTGGTTGTCGAGCACTGCTTCGGCCTCGATGCGCAGCTGCACGCTGTCGCCGATCATCGATTTCCATGCGTCGATGCCGAAATCGGCGCGGCTCAGCGTGGCGGTGGCGGAGAAGCCGGCGGTGCGGCGGAACGGCGGCAGCGGGTGGCGCTTGATCGCGTTGAGGGTGACGTCGAGCACGACTTCGCGGCTGACCCCGCGCAGGGTCAGCAGGCCGTGGACGCGGGCGTGTCGAGGATCCAGCGGTTCGACGCGGGTGGAGACGAAGCGCGCTTGTGGGAAGCGCTCGCCGTCGAGCAGGTTGCGCGCCAGCGTGGCGCGGTTCCACTTGTCGTCGCCCAGCTCCAGCCGTGCGATGGGGATGATGACGTCGAGCTGCGCGCCGGCCCAGTCGTCCGGGTCGAAGTCGAGCATGCCCTCGCTGCCGGACAGCGTGCCCAGCGCCTGCGAGAAGCCGGCGTGCTCGACGGCGAACAGCACGCGCGTGTGCACCGGGTCGAGCCGGTAGCGCTCGGCGCCGGCCGACAGCGGCAGCAGGCACAGCAGGAGCAGGGCGAGGCAGCGTGGCAAGGTTCGGCTCCGCGACGGGTTGCGGGGATTCTAGACATGTCGCCGCCGCGGTTTGTTCCTGCGCCGCGCAATGGATTGTTGCGCGGGCGCCGGTGGCCTTCGCGTCGCGGAGGTTGAAGCCCCGCGGTGACTTCGGTCTAATCGGGCGGTCCCGTGGGGGCGCGTGCGCCGGGGCGAGGGGATTCCGGATGGTTCGGGAGAGGGTGCCGACATCGGGCTGCCTCTGCGAGGAGGTCGTGCGGTGAAACGCGGGTGGCTTGCATTGTTGTGGCTGTTGCCGGTCTTCGGCACGGTCGCGCGCGCCGAAGTTCCGGCCACCCCGCAGCCGCGCCAGCTGGAAGTGGTCGATGGCCTGCCTTCCACCGGCATCAACGCGTTCGCCGAAGACCACCTGGGTTACCTGTGGCTGGCCAGCCGCGATGGCCTGGCGCGTTTCGACGGGCGCAACTACCGCATCTGGCGGGCCGAGGACGGCCTGCGCGACAACCTGGTCTGGAGCCTGCACGTCGATGCGCAGAACCGGCTGTGGATGGGCACGCAGAGCGCGGGGCTGGTGATGCTGTCGGCCGACCGCCGCAGCTTCCGCTATTTCGACCGGGACACGCTGCCGCAACTGGGCAGCAACACGATATGGAGCATCACTTCCACGCAGGACGGCAGCGTCTGGTTCGGCACGCCGACCGCCGGCCTGTACCGCCTGGCGGCCGATGGCGGGCTCCGGCATTTCATGCCCACGCCGGGCCGGAGCGGCGGCCTGCCGTCGGCGTCGGTGGCGTACCTGGCGGTCACCCCTGACGGCGTGCTCTGGGTGGGCACCAAGGGCGGCCTCGCGCGCTGGACCGGCAGCGGCTTTGAGTGCGAGGGGCTGGACGTGCTGCCTTCGCCGCGCATCAACGGCTTGAAGGTGGACCGCGAGGGCCGCCTGTGGATCGCCACCAACGACGGCGTGGTGGTGCGCCAGGCCAATGGCCGCTTCGAGCGCATGGCCTGGCCGGGCGCGCAGCCGGCCGACGTGCTGAACATGATGCAGTTCGCGGCCGACGGCAATTACTGGCTGGACACGCGGCAGGGCCTGGGCCGCAGCCGTGACGGCGGGCCGGTGCGCGACGTGGCGCTGTACAGCGTGCAGGAACGCGGGCGGGTCCGGCCCAACTGGGTCACCGCCCACGAGGATCGCGACGGCGGCCTGTGGTTCGCCAGCACCAACGCCGGGTTGTGGCACCTGCCGCCGAACTGGCGGCAGTTCTCGGTGCTGACCCGGCGCCTGGACGACCCGGCCTCGCTGCGCAATCCCTACGCGTTGGCGCTGGCCGCTTCCGCATCGGGCGGGATATGGATGGTGGGCACCCGCGGCGCGCTGGACCGGCTGGATCCGGAGACAGGCGAGGTCGAGCACCACCTGCAGCCGGTCGACGGCAGCAACTGGCCGCAGTCGGTGGTCGAGGATGCGAACGGGCGGGTGTGGATCGGCAGCCTCGACGCGCTGGTGCGCTATGACCCGCGCGACCGCAGCGTGCGCCGCTGGCACGACGGCGATGCGGCGGATGCGGCGATGCCCGGCGACAGCGACATGCTGCGCTCGTGCAACGGCGGGCGGCTGTGGGTGTATTCGGAGGATGGCGGCCTGCAGCAGCGCGATGCCGGGGGGCGCGTGCTGCTGCGTGTCCATCCTGGCCAGCAGGGCCTGCCCGTCGCGGCGCTGGAGGACATGCAGTGCGGACCGGACGGCCACCTGTGGCTGTCCAGCGCCGCCGGGCTTGTGTCGTGGCAGCCGCAGGCACGGCGCTTCCTGCCGGTGCGCGGCGGGCCGTCCGACCATGCCTACGCCTTCGATGCCACTGCCGCCGGCGTGGTCTGGGTTGCGGCGCTCGGCCGGCTCGACCGCTATCGCTGGAATGACGGCAGATTGCTGCGCGAAGCCAGCATCGGCGCCGGACAGGGCTTCCCGGGATTGGCGGCCAACGGGCTGGCGGTGGATGCCGACGGCGTGGCCTGGGCCAGCAGCGCCCGCGGCCTGATCCGGGTCGATCCGGCCAGCCGCTCGGTGCGCCTGTACGGCGTGCACGACGGCCTGCCGGGGCAGGAATTCCGCCGCCGCAGCCTGGTGCGGGCGCGTACCGGGCAGATGGCCGGCGGCACTCCGGAAGGCGTGGTGCTGTTCGAGCCGGCCCTGGTCAGGCCGTCGGGCCGGCAACCGCCGCTGGTGATCGAGCGGGTGAGCGTGCGCCGCGGCGACGTGGAGCACGACCTGACCTGGCAGAGCCCGCTGGAAATCAGGGATGGCGACCGCGACCTGCACATCGTCACGCGCCTGCTGTCCTTCGCCGATTCGGCCAACAACAGCTATCGCTTCCGGCTCAACGGCTACGACACCGGCTGGGTGGAGGTGGGGTCCAGCGGCGAGCGCGTGTTCTCGCGGTTGCCGCCGGGGCATTACCGGCTGGAGGTGCAGGCGGCCACCTCCGACAGGGTCTGGTCGCAGGTGCAGACGCTGGCGTTCGACGTGCAGCCGCCGTGGTGGCGCAGCGCGTGGGCGCTGGTGTTCTGGCTGGCGCTGGCTGGAGTGGCGATCACGGCGCTGGTGGCCGTTTACCGCGCGCGACTGCGGCGCCGCAACGAATGGCAACTGGCGGTGCAGAAGCGGCAGCTGGCCGAGCAGGCATCGCTGGCCAAGACCCGCTTCCTGGCCACGCTCGGCCATGAGGTGCGCACACCGATGACCGGCGTGTTGGGCATGACCGAGCTGCTGCTGGACACCCCGCTGGACACCACCCAGCGCCGCTACGCCGATTCGATCCAGCAGGCCGGCACCCATCTGCTGCGGTTGGTCAACGATACCCTCGACCTCGCGCGCATTGAGGCCGGCCGGCTGGAACTGGAGGCGCGCCCGTTCGAGCTGACGCCGCTGCTGGACGGCATCGCCGGGTTGATGGCGCCGGTCGCGGAAAAGCGTGGCCTGCACTTCGTGCGCGAACGGCTGCCGCCGATGCCGGTGGTCGTCACCGGCGACGCGACGCGTCTGCGGCAGATCCTGATGAACCTGCTGAACAACGCGATCAAGTTCACCGAGCGCGGGCAGGTCGGGCTGGACGCCGAACTGCTGCCCGACGGCGCCGGCCTGCGGCTGGTGGTCAGCGATACCGGCCCCGGCATCCATCCCGACCAGCAGAAGCGGCTGTTCCACCGCTTCGAGCAGGCCGATGGGCCGCGTACCGCGTCGCGCTACGGTGGCAGTGGGCTGGGGCTGGCGATCTGCCAGGAGCTGGCGGTGGCGATGGGCGGGCGTATCCGCATCGACAGCCGGCTGGGGGCCGGCGCCCGTTTCATCGTAGAGTTGCCGCTGCCGTGGCGGCTGCAACCCGCCGCGGCCAGTGCGGCGGCCACGCCGGTCGCGGCCCCGAAGCAGGCCCTGCGGATCCTGCTGGTCGAGGACGACCCCACCGTGGCCGACGTGATCTCGCACCTGCTGCACGCCCGCGGCCACGAGGTCGTGCACGTGCTGCACGGGCTGGCGGCCTTGTCGGAGGTGGCCGCGCAATCCTTCGACGTCGGCCTGCTCGACCTGGACCTGCCGCTGCTGGACGGGCTGGCACTGGCCCGGCAGTTGCGCGAGCTCGGCTGTAGCTTCCCGCTGATAGCGGTGACGGCGCGTTCGGATGCCGATGCCGAGCGGCAGGCATCGGCCGCCGGTTTCGACGGCTTCCTGCGCAAGCCGGTCACCGGCGAAATGCTGGTGGAGGCGATCGGCGCGGCGTGCGCACAGGCAGCGCAGGAACATCCGTAGATGCGGGGCTTGCCCCGCATGGGGCTTTCCCGGTGAAGCCCGTACCGGGCAAGCCCGGTACCTACAACGGAGAGGCCGTAGATGCGGGGCTTGCCCCGCATGGGGCTTTCCCGGCGAAGCCCGTACCGGGCAAGCCCGGTACCTACGGCGGAGTAACAAGCTGCTGGCGCAGCCAGCCCGCCAGCGCCTCGATCCGCGGGTGCCCGTCGCCGGCGGTGCACAACGCCCATTGCCCTTCGGTATCGACGAAGCCCCACGGTGCGACCAGCCGCCCGTTGGCGAGGTCGCCGGCCACCAGCGGTTCCGGCGCGATGGCGATGCCCAGCCCGGCGACGGCGGCTTCCAGCAGATAATACAGGTGCTCGAAACCGGTGCCGTAGCGCAGCTCGCCGGCATCGATGCCGTAGCGCGCCGCCCAGGTCGGCCATGCCTGCGGGCGCGAGCGGGTGTGCAGCAGCGGCTGCTCGCACAGGGCGGCGGCCGGTTGCCGTGCCAGCGCCGTGGCGCCGGGCAGCGCGGGGCTGAACACCGGGCCGATGCGCTCGGCCGCCAGCGGATGCACGCGCCAGTTGGCGGGCCACGGTGCCTGGCCCAGCATCAATGCAGCATCCAGCCCATCCAGGCGCGGGGTGAAATCGCCTTCCTGCGCGGCCAGGTGCAGGGTCAGGCCGGGCAGGTCGCTTTGCAGCACTTGCAGGCGCGGGATCATCCAGCGTGCCAGCACGCTGCCGGGGCAGCCGAGCACGAGGGCGTCGCCATGCTGGCCCCGGCGCAGCGCGGCCACGCAGTCACGCAGCTGCGAGAACGCGCCCGAAGCCGCTTCGAGCAGGCGCCTGCCGGCGGCGGTGGGGCGGATGCCGCGGCCGTCGCGCTCGAACAGGGCGAGGCCGAGTTCTTCCTCCAGCGCCCGCAATTGGCGGCTGACCGCGCCGTGGGTCACGTGCAGTTCCTCGGCGGCCAGGCTGACGCTGCGCAGCCGCGCGGCCGCCTCGAAGGCACGCAGGGCATTGAGCGAGGGCAGGGCGCGTTCATCGTTCATGTGAGTTTTTCTAACACATGAAGGCGTATTTATCGATTTTCATCGCATGGCATGTGCGTTACGGTGCGTGCCTGTCCTGCTTGTCCGTGATGCCATGACCGCCGCGCCGACCACCGATTTCCACGCCTATCCCGATGCCCGTGGCCATTTCGGCCGCTACGGCGGCAGTTTCGTCGCCGAGACGCTGGTCGGGCCGTTGCAGGAACTGGCCGCCGCCTATGACCAGGCGCGGGTCGATCCAGCCTTCATCGCCGCCTACGACAAGGACCTGAAGCACTACGTCGGCCGCCCCAGCCCGATCTACCACGCCGAGCGGCTGAGCCGCGACGTCGGCGGCGCGCAGATCCTGCTCAAGCGCGAGGACTTGAACCATACCGGCGCGCACAAGGTGAACAACACCATCGGCCAGGCGCTGCTGGCCGCGCGCATGGGCAAGACCCGGATCATCGCCGAGACCGGCGCCGGCCAGCACGGCGTGGCCAGCGCCACCGTGGCCGCGCGGCTGGGGCTGGAATGCGTGGTCTACATGGGCGCCACCGACATCGAGCGGCAGAAGATCAACGTCTACCGGATGAAGCTGCTCGGCGCCACGGTGGTGCCGGTGAGCAGCGGCTCGGCCACGCTCAAGGACGCGCTCAACGAGGCCATGCGCGACTGGGTGACCAACGTGCGCGACACCTTCTACATCATCGGCACCGTCGCCGGCCCCGACCCGTACCCGCGCATGGTGCGCGACTTCAACGCCATCGTCGGCCGCGAGGCGCGCGCGCAGATGCTGGAGGACTACGGCCGCCTGCCCGATGCGATCACCGCCTGCGTCGGCGGTGGCTCCAATGCCATCGGCCTGTTCCACGCCTTCCTCAACGACCGCGAGGTGAAGATCTACGGTGCCGAGGCGGCGGGCGACGGCATCCATACCGGCCGTCACGCCGCGTCGATCTCGGCCGGCCGCCCCGGCGTGCTGCACGGCAACCGCACCTACGTGCTGTGCGACGACGACGGCCAGATCACCGAAACCCATTCGATTTCCGCCGGCCTGGACTACCCCGGCGTCGGCCCCGAGCATGCGTTCCTGTCCGACAGCGGCCGCGCGCAGTACGTCGGCATCACTGATGACGAAGCGCTGGCCGCGTTCCACCGCCTGACCCGCACCGAGGGCATCCTGCCGGCGCTGGAATCCAGCCACGCGGTGGCGCAGGCGATCAAGCTGGCGCGCGAGCTGCCGAAGGACGCGCTGGTGTTGTGCAACCTGTCCGGCCGCGGCGACAAGGACGTGCACACCATCGCCGCGCGCGAAGGGCTGTCGCTGTGAACGGGCGCTTGTTCCGCATGGGCGCGCTGGCCTGCCTGGGCATGGCGTTGACGGCCTGCAAGCCGCCCGAGCCCGAGGTGCGGCCGCTGCCGGCAGGCGCGCAGGCAACGCCGCCGGAAGCCACGCAACCGGCCCCGGCGACGGATGCGGCAGCGCAACTGGCCGGCGTGGGCGAACTGCAGGTCGGCGCGGCGTTCGGCCAGGGGCCGGGCGACGACGCCTTCGCCTCCGCCGGCATGCGCGAGCTGATGGAAGGCGACTGCGAATACTACGAAGGCGGCACGCTGCCGGCGGGCCTGTCGATGATGGTCATCGCCGACCATATCGCCCGTTTCGACGCCCACGACGAGCGCGCGCCGGACGCCGACGGGCCGCCGCTGCCGTTCGGGTTGTGGGTCGGCATGACCGAAGCCGAGGCACGCGGACGCCTGCCCGCCGGCGTGGTGGCCAGCCCGCACGCTTACGCCTCGCCCGATGGCGAGTACCTGACCTGGACCGACCCGCAGGCCCGGCTGGCCCTGCGCCTGGAAACCCTCGATGGCGTGGTGACCGCGATCTACTGGGGCCAGCCCGAAGCGGTCGAACTGATCGAAGGATGTGCCTGAGATGCCCGTGACCCGAATCGACGAATGCTTCGCCCGCCTGCGCGCTTCCGGCCGCAAGGCGCTGATCCCCTTCATCACCGCCGGCGACCCGGCGCTGGAAGCCACCGTGCCGGTGATGCACGCGCTGGTTGCCGCCGGCGCCGACGTCCTCGAACTGGGCGTGCCGTTCTCCGACCCGATGGCCGACGGCCCGACCATCCAGCGCAGCTCCGAGCGCGCGCTGGGGCGGGGCGCCGGGCTGCGCTACGTGTTCGACAGCGTGGCCGCGTTCCGGCAGCGGGATACGGCCACGCCGGTGGTGCTGATGGGCTACCTCAACCCGGTGGAAATCCGCGGCGCGGCACGGTTCGCCACCGAGGCGGTGGCCGCCGGCGTGGATGGCGTGCTGCTGGTGGACCTGCCGCCGGAAGAAGCCGCCGAAACCCGCGCCGCGTTCACCGCCGCCGGGCTGGCGCTGGTCCTGCTGGCCTCGCCGACCAGCAGCGAGCAACGGCTCGCCGGACTGTGCGAGGCGGCGCAGGGCTACCTCTATTACGTCAGCTTCGCCGGCGTCACCGGCGCCTCGGAGCGGCTGGACAGCGCCGCCGCCGGCGAGCGCCTGCGGCTGCTGCGCAGCCGGGCGAAAACGCCGGTGGTGGCCGGTTTCGGCATCAAGGACGCGGCCAGCGCCGCGGCGATGGCGGTCGATGCCGATGGCGTGGTGGTCGGCAGCGCACTGGTCGCGGCGATGGCCGAGGCCGGCACGGTCGAAGCCGCCGTGCGCGATGCCAGCGAGTTCCTCGCCCCGTTGCGGCAAGCATTGGATGCCTGATTTATGCGGGGTCGCTCGCAGGTTACGTCGTCGTGCAAACCAGCCGCCGCCCAACCGTAGCTGCCGGGCTTGCCCGGCAGGGAACTTCACCGGGCAAGCACCCGTGCGGGGCAAGCCCCGCATCTACGTTGTCTGCTCGAACAGATCGGCTGCCGGTCGTGGCAATGCCCCTTCCAGCTCCAGCAAAAACCGCTTGGCCTCCAGCCCGCCGCTGAACCCGGTCAACGCGCCATTGGCGCCGACCACGCGGTGGCAGGGCAGGAGGATGCCCAGCGGGTTGCGGCCATTGGCCGCGCCCACCGCGCGGCTGGCGCCGGGGCGTCCCAGCCGTGCGGCCAGCTGCGCGTAGGTACTGGTCTGTCCATAGGGAATGTCCGCCAGCGCGAACCAGACTTCGCGCTGGAACGGCGTGCCCTGCGGCGCCAGCGGCAGGTCGAAGGCGCGCCTGCGCCCGGCGAAGTATTCGTCCAGCTGCACCCGCGTCCGTGACAGCAGCGGGTGGTCGGCCTCGCGCCAGCCGTCGCGGGGCAGGAACCAGCTGTCCTGCGGGAATTCGAGCGCATGCAGCCCGTGTTCGGACGCGGACACGGTGAGCGGCCCCAGCGGGCTGTCGATCTGGCGGAAATGGATGGTCACGGCGGTTTTCGGGCGATACGGGGCAGGGGCGCCGGACTCTGTACGCTACCGTCGGTTTGCCGCCGCGCGCTAGACTGTCGGCCTTCTCGCGGCCCCCGGCCGCCCTGAACGGAACCGTCATCCCGCATGAGCTGGATCAGCAAATTGATGCCGTCCGGCATCCGCACCGACAACTCGCCGACCAAGAAGCGCAGCGTCCCCGAGGGCCTGTGGGAAAAGTGCAGCAGCTGCGGCGCGGCGCTGTACCGGCCGGAGCTGGAGGAGAACCTGGAGGTCTGCCCGAAGTGCGGCCACCACATGGCGATCCGCGCCCGCGCCCGCCTGGCGGCGCTGTTCGATGCCGACAGCACCACCGAGATCGCGGCCCGGCTGGGGCCGACCGACCTGCTCAAGTTCAAGGACCAGAAGAAGTACGCCGAGCGGATCAAGGCCGCGCAGAAGAACACCGGCGAGTACGACGCGCTGGTGGCGATGCGCGGCACCCTCAAGGGCCGCCCGCTGGTGGCGTCCTCGTTCGACTTCGCCTTCATGGGCGGCTCGATGGGCTCGGTGGTCGGCGAGCGCTTCGCGCTGGCCGCCGAAACCGCGCTGGAGCTGGGCTGCCCGTTCGTCAACTTCTCCGCCAGCGGCGGCGCGCGCATGCAGGAAGGCCTGTTCTCGCTGATGCAGATGGCCAAGACCTCGGCCGCGCTGGCCAAGCTGCGCGAGGCCGGGCTGCCGTACATCTCGGTGCTCACCCACCCGACCACCGGCGGCGTGTCGGCCTCGTTCGCGATGCTGGGCGACATCAACATCGCCGAGCCGCAGGCGCTGATCGGCTTCGCCGGCCCGCGCGTGATCGAGCAGACCGTGCGCGAGAAGCTGCCCGAAGGCTTCCAGCGCTCGGAGTTCCTGCTCGAACACGGCGCCATCGACCAGATCTGCGACCGCCGCCAGATGCGCGAGCGCCTGGCCGAGCTGCTGGCGATGCTGATGCGCCAGTCGCGCCCGGGCGACGACACGGCGGCAGCCTGATGGCCGCGCGCAGGTATTTCGGCACCGACGGCATCCGTGGCCGGGTCGGCGAAGGGGCGATTTCCGCCGATTTCGTGCTGCGCCTGGGCAACGCCTACGGGCAGACGCTGGTGAAGGCGCTGCAGGCGCGGGGCACCGGCCGCAAGCCGCTGGTGGTGATCGGCAAGGACACCCGCATCTCCAACTACATGTTCGAGGCCGCGCTGGAAGCCGGGCTGGTCGCCGCCGGCGTGCACGTGCAGCTGATGGGGCCGATGCCGACCCCGGCGGTGGCGCACCTGACCCGCTCGCTGCGCGCCGACGGCGGCATCGTCATCTCCGCCTCGCACAACCCGCACCACGACAACGGCATCAAGTTCTTCTCCGCGCAGGGCGAGAAGCTCGACGACGCCACCGAGCTGTCGATCGAGGCCGCGCTCGACCTGCCGTTCTCGACCGTGCCGTCCGAGCAGCTGGGCAAGGCGGTGCGTACCCGCGACGCCATCGGGCGCTACGTCGAGGCCTGCAAGAACTCGGTGCCGCGCGACTTCGACCTGTCCGGCATGCGCATCGCGGTGGACTGCGCGCATGGCGCGACCTACCAGGTGGCCCCGCTGGTGCTGCGCGAACTGGGTGCCAGCGTCGATGCCATCGGCGTCGAGCCCAATGGCGTGAACATCAACGACGGCGTCGGTTCGCTGCATCCGGAGGCGTTGGCCGAACGCGTGCGCGCGGTTGGCGCGCACCTGGGCATCGCCTTCGACGGCGACGGCGACCGCCTGCTGTTCGTGGACGGTGACGGCAACGTCCACGACGGCGACGACCTGCTGTACCTGCTGGCGCTGGACTGGCAGGCCAGCGGCCGCCTGCGCGGCCCGGTGGTGGGCACGCTGATGACCAACTTCGGCTTCGAGCAGGCATTGGCGAAGGCGGGCATCGGCTTCATCCGCGCCAACGTCGGCGACCGCTACGTCCACCAGGCGCTGCTGGAGCACGACGGCGTGCTCGGCGGCGAAGCCTCCGGCCACCTGCTGTGCCTGGACCGGGCGACCACCGGCGACGGCATCATCAGCGCCCTGCAGGTGCTGGAAGTGCTCAAACACCGCGGCATCACCCTGCAGCAGGCGCTGGCCGGCCTGAGCCGGGTGCCGCAGCAGACCGTCAACGTGCGGGTCGGGCAGGGCGTGCCGGCCAAGGCGATGGTGCAGTCCGACGCGGTGGTGGCGGCGCTGGCGGCCGCGCAGCAGGCGGTGGCCGGCCGCGGCCGCGCCTTCCTGCGCCCGTCCGGCACCGAGCCGGTGGTGCGGGTGACGGTGGAGGCCGACGATGCCGGGCTGGTGCAGGCCACGCTCGAGCGCCTCGCCGACGCGGTCAGGGCCGCCGCAGGGGCGGCCTGAGCCGGATCAATGCATTCCCCGGGGCGCGGCGGCAACGTCGGCGCCCTGAACCTTTCCCAGGAGTAGTCCCGTGAGTTCCCGCATTCCCACCCTCGACATCACCCGCTTCGACAGCGACCGCGAGGCCTTCGTGGCCGAGCTGGGCGCGGCCTACCGCCAGTGGGGCTTTGCCGGCATCCGCAACCACGGCATCGCCCAGGCCGACATCGACGCCGCCTACGACGTGTTCAAGGCGTTCTTCGCCCTGCCCGAGGAAGTGAAGAAGCAGTACCACGTCCCCGGCGGCGGTGGCGCCCGTGGCTACACTCCGTTCGGCGTGGAAACCGCCAAGGGTTCCAAGCACTTCGACCTCAAGGAGTTCTGGCACATCGGCCGCGAGATCGCCGACGACTCGAAGTACCGCGCGGTGATGCCGCCGAACCTGTGGCCGGCCGAAGTGCCGGGCTTCCGCGAGCATGGCTACGGCCTGTACCAGAAGCTCGATGCGCTGGGTTCGCGGGTGCTGTCGGCGCTGGCGCTGCACATCGGCCTGCCGCAGGATTATTTCGCCGACAAGACCAACAACGGCAACTCGATCCTGCGCCCGATCCACTACCCGCCGATCACCACCGACGACATCCCCAACGTGCGCGCCGGCGCGCATGGCGACATCAACTTCATCACCCTGCTGGTCGGCGCCAGCGCCGCCGGGCTGGAGGTGCAGTCGCACGAGGGCGAGTGGGTGCCGTTCACCTCGGACGCGGACACCATCGTGGTCAACATCGGCGACATGCTGCAGCGCCTGACCAACCATGTGTACCCGTCCACCATCCACCGCGTGGTCAACCCGCCGGGCGACCTGGCGCGGCAGCCGCGCTACTCGGTGCCGTTCTTCCTGCACCCGAACCCGGATTTCCTGATCGACGTGCTGCCCTCGTGCATCAGCGCCGACAACCCCAGCCGCTACCCGGAGCCGATCACCGCCCACGGCTTCCTCGAAGAGCGCCTGCGCGAGATCAAGCTGAAGTAAGCAACGGAGGCCGCTGCGAGGCGGCCTTTGTACTTGCGGGTAGTGCCGGCCGCTGGCCGGCAACCTCGCACTCCTCGCCATCCGCAGGTCGGGGCTACGTCCCCGACGCTCCATGCATTCGACATCAAGCGTCGGGGACGCAGCCCCGACCTACCCTGTCATTGTTGCGGTTGCCGGCCAGCGGCCGGCACTACCCGGAATATCGGGTTTGTCCCGGGTTGTCCGCCGCTTGTCCTGCGGCTGTCTGTAGTGGGCTATCCTTCGCCCACTTTTCATGGGAGTCGTTCCTGAATGCGCCGCAAGATCGTTGCCGGTAACTGGAAGCTGCATGGCAGCCGTCAATTCGCCAGCGAGCTGGTGGGGCAGGTGGCCGCCGGCCTGCCGCTGGAAGGGGTGGAACTGGTGATCCTGCCGCCGCTGCCCTACCTGGGCGACCTCGTCGAGGATTTCGAGGGCACGGCGCTGGCCTTCGGCGCGCAGGATGTCAGCAGCAACGAAAAGGGCGCCTATACCGGCGAGGTGTCGGCGTCGATGCTGGTGGACGTGGGCGCCGGCTACGGTCTGGTCGGCCATTCCGAGCGCCGCCAGTACCACCATGAAAGCAACGAACTGGTGGCGCGCAAGTTCGTCGCCGCGGCCAATGCCGGGCTGGTCCCGGTGCTGTGCGTGGGCGAGACGCTGCAGCAGCGCGAGGCCGGGGCGACCGAGCAGGTCATCGCCGCGCAGCTGGCGCCGGTGCTGGAACTGGCCGGCGTGGCCGCCTTCGCGCGGGCGGTGGTGGCCTACGAGCCGGTCTGGGCCATCGGCACCGGCCGCACCGCCACCCCGGGGCAGGCGCAGGCGGTGCATGCGTTCATCCGTGGCGAAGTTGCCGGGCGCGATGCTAGAATCGCCGATTCGTTGCCGATCCTGTATGGCGGCAGCGTCAAGCCCGACAACGCCGCCGAGCTGTTTGCGCAGCCGGACGTCGATGGCGGGCTGGTGGGCGGCGCCTCGCTGGTGGCTGCCGATTTCCTGGCCATCGCACAGGCGGCGGCCAGCCGCTAACGAAATGTCCGGGACGGTTTTGCGATGTTGATGACGATCCTCAATGTGATCTATGTGCTGGTGGCGATCGCGATGATCGCGCTGATCCTGATGCAGCGCGGTTCCGGTGCGGCCGCCGGTTCGGGGTTCGGTGCCGGTGCCTCGGGCACGGTGTTCGGCGCGCGCGGCGCGTCCAACTTCATGTCCAAGAGCACCAAGTGGCTGGCCGTGGTGTTCTTCGGCATCAGCCTGTTCATGGCCTGGTACGCCAGCCGCGGCAACCGCCCCGCCGACGAGGGCCTGGGCGTGATGTCGCAGATCGAAGCGCCGGCGGCGCCGGTGAGCGAACTGCAGGCCGTGCCGCAGGCGGCCGTGCCTGCCGAGGTCGAAGTGCCGCAGGCCGCGGCGCCGGCCGCCGACGTGCCGCAACAGGGCGAAGAAAAGCCCGCCGAAAGCGCACACAAAGACTGAAGACGGTTACAATGCGCGGCGCACTGCGCAGGCAGATGCGCGGATGCAAAGCCCAGGTGGCGGAATTGGTAGACGCACTACCTTGAGGTGGTAGCGACGAGAGTCGTAGGGGTTCGAGTCCCCTCTTGGGCACCATTGTTCGTACGCGGGTACGCGGGTTGCGGCAGCGCCCGCCGTGGCAAATCCCGTCAACCCCATGCCTTGGCACCCGCAGGTGCCCGGGCAGAGGCAAGAGAGAATCGCTGTGCTGGCCGAATATTTGCCGTCCCTGCTGTTCCTGATCGTCGCCACCGGCATTGGCATCGCCCTGATGCTGGTCGGTCGCTTCCTTGGTCCCCGCAGCCCCGACGAGCAGAAACTCTCGCCGTATGAATGCGGCTTCGAGGCGTTCGAGAACGCGCGCATGAAGTTCGACGTGCGCTACTACCTGATCGCCATCCAGTTCATCGTCTTCGACCTGGAAATCATCTTCATCGTGCCCTGGACCCAGGTCTTCATGGAACTGGGCGCCCGCTCGCTCGTCACCATGGGCCTGTTCGTGGGCATGTTGTTCCTCGGCTTTGTCTACGTGTGGAAGAAGGGAGCGCTGGAATGGGAGTGATTCAGACGCTCGATGGCCTGATGAACAACCCCATCCCGGAAGGGCGGGTTGACGACATCCTGCGCCCCGAAGGCGACAACCCGCTGCTCGACAAGGGCTACGTGACCACCAGCGTCGACGCCCTGCTGAACTGGGCGCGCACCGGCTCGATGTGGCCGATGACTTTCGGCCTGGCCTGCTGCGCGGTGGAAATGATGCACGCCGGCGCCTCGCGCCTGGACCTGGACCGCTACGGCGTGGTGTTCCGCCCGTCGCCGCGCCAGTCCGACGTGATGATCGTCGCCGGCACCTTGGTCAACAAGATGGCCCCGGCGCTGCGCAAGGTCTACGACCAGATGCCCGACCCGAAGTGGGTGATCTCGATGGGCAGCTGCGCCAACGGCGGCGGCTACTACCACTATTCCTATTCGGTGGTGCGCGGCTGCGACCGCGTGGTGCCGGTGGACGTGTACGTCCCGGGTTGCCCGCCGACCGCCGAGGCGCTGGTCTACGGCATCCTGCAGCTGCAGAAGAAGATCTGGCGCACCCAGACCATCGCCCGCTGATTTCCCTTCAAGTTCAAGAGCACGCCAGCCTCATGGCCCAGCAAGCAGCACCACTCATCGACCGACTTCGCGCGCGCTTCGCCGGTGCGCAGATCACCGTGGTCGAACCGCGCGGCGAAGTGACGCTGGAGGTTCCCGCGGCCGATTGGCATGCCACGGCGCTGGCGCTGCGCGACGAGCTCGGCTTCGAGCACGCCACCGACCTGTGCGGCGTCGATTACCTCGGCTACGGCAGCGACGAGTGGGACACCGCCGACGTGTCCTCGCAGGGCTTCAGCCGCGGCGTCGAGGGCAAGGCCACCGGCCGCTTCGCCTGGGGCGAGTTCCCCAGCCACGAGGAAGGCGGCGAAGGGGCGCAGCCCGACACGATGCCGCAGCAGCGCTTCGCCGTCGTCGTCCAGCTGCGCTCCTATAAGCACAACCAGCTGCTGCGCATCCGCTGCTTCGCGCCGAGCGAGTCGCTGCCGGTGGTGGCTTCGCTGACCGGCGTGTGGCCGGGCCTGAACTGGTTCGAGCGCGAGGCGTTCGACCTGTACGGCGTGATCTTCGAGGGCCACCCGGACCTGCGCCGGATCCTGACCGACTACGGCTTCGTCGGCCACCCGTTCCGCAAGGATTTCCCGCTGATCGGCAACGTCGAAGTGCGTTACGACGAAGAGAAGAAGCGCGTGGTCTACGAGCCGGTGACCTCGGTCGAGCCGCGCGTCGGCGTGGCCCGCGTGATCCGCGACGACGCCCGCTACCAGACCGCCGAAGGCGAGCGCGCGCAGACGGAGGCAAGCAAGTGAACGAGTTCCAGCAGGCGCACGAAGCGTTCGCCAGCAATCCCGCCGAAGCCCGGCAGGAGATCCGCAACTACACCATGAACTTCGGCCCGCAGCATCCGGCCGCGCACGGCGTGCTGCGCCTGATCCTGGAGATGGACGGCGAAACCATCGTTCGCGCCGATCCGCACGTCGGCCTGCTGCACCGTGCCACCGAGAAGCTGGCCGAGTCCAAGCCGTTCAACCAGTCCATCGGCTACATGGACCGGCTGGACTACTGCTCGATGATGTGCAACGAGCACGCCTACGTGCGCGCCATCGAAACCCTGATGGGCATCGAGGCGCCGGAGCGCGCGCAGTACATCCGCACCCTGTTCGACGAGGTCACCCGCATCCTGAACCACCTGATGTGGCTGGGTTCGAACGCGCTCGACCTCGGCGCGATGGCGGTGATGCTGTATGCATTCCGCGAGCGCGAGGAGCTGATGGACTGCTACGAAGCGGTGTCCGGCGCGCGCATGCACGCGACCTACTACCGTCCGGGCGGCGTCTATCGTGACCTGCCGGACGCGATGCCGAAGTACAAGGAGTCGCGCTGGCACAAGGGCGGCGCGCTCAAGCGCCTGAACGCCGCCCGCGAAGGCTCGCTGCTGGACTTCCTGGAGAACTTCACCAACGAGTTCCCCAAGCGCGTCGACGAATACGAAACACTGCTCACCGACAACCGCATCTGGAAGCAACGCACCGTCGGCATCGGCGTGGTCACCCCGGAACATGCGCTGGCATGGGGCATGACCGGCGTGATGCTGCGTGGCTCGGGCATCGAGTGGGACCTGCGCAAGAAGCAGCCCTACGCCAAGTACGACGCGGTGGACTTCGACATCCCGCTGGGCAAGGAAGGCGACTGCTACGACCGCTACCTGGTCCGCGTCGCCGAGATGCGCGAATCCAACCGCATCGTCAAGCAGTGCGTGCAGTGGCTGAAGGCCAACCCCGGCCCGGTCATGGTCAGGAACTTCAAGGTCGCGCCGCCGAAGCGGGCGGAAATGAAGGAAGACATGGAAGCCCTGATCCACCACTTCAAGCTGTTCAGCGAAGGCTATTGCGTGCCGGCCGGCGAAACCTACGCCGCGGTGGAAGCCCCCAAGGGCGAGTTCGGCTGCTACCTGGTGTCCGACGGTGCCAACAAGCCGTTCCGCGCGCACCTGCGCGCGCCCGGCTTCGCCCACCTGTCGTCGATCGACTCGGTGGTGCGTGGCCACATGCTGGCCGACGTGGTGGCGATGGTCGGCACCTACGACCTCGTGTTCGGCGAGGTCGACCGGTAATGCCGGGCCATCGCACAACGCCCGGTGCCTGCGCGGCTTCGCTGCCGCGGGCATCGGTTTCCAAGAATCCGGTATTCGTTGAGGTCGGCCGATGAAGGCGACAGGCAATTTCGAGGCGGCGCGCGACGTCGACCCGATGGTGGTGTTGAGCGACAAGACCCGTGCTCACATCGATCACTGGCTGGCGAAGTTCCCGCCTGAGCGCAAGCGCTCGGCGGTGCTGCAGGGCCTGCATGCCGCGCAGGAGCAGAACCAGGGCTGGCTCAACGACGAGCTGATCGCCGCGGTGGCCAAGTACCTGGACCTGCCGTTCGTGTGGGCCTACGAGGTCGCCAGCTTCTACTCGATGTTCGAGACCGGGAAGGTCGGCCGCAACAACGTCGCCATCTGCACCAACATCAGCTGCTGGCTCAACGGCGCCGAGGACATCGTGCGCCACTGCGAGAAGAAGCTGGGCATCAAGCACGGCGAATCGACCGCGGACGGCCGCATCTACCTCAAGCGCGAGGAGGAGTGCCTGGCCGGCTGCGCGGGCGCGCCGATGATGGTCATCAACGGCCACTACCACGAGCGCCTGACGCTGGACCAGGTCGACGCGCTGCTGGACGGGCTGGAGTAAGGCATGGCACACCACGAATCCAAGGGCCCGGTCGGACCGGCGCCGCTTCCGCACCAGGTGGTCTACACCACGCTGCACTACGACACCCCGTGGTCGTACGAGAACTATCTCAAGACCGGCGGCTACGCCGCGCTGCGCAGGATCCTCGAAGAGAAGATCGCGCCGGCCGACGTCATCGAGATGGTCAAGCAGTCCGGCCTGCGCGGCCGCGGCGGCGCGGGCTTCCCGACCGGCCTGAAGTGGTCGTTCATGCCCAAGGACGCGCCGCAGAAGTACATCCTGTGCAACTCGGACGAATCCGAGCCGGGCACCTGCAAGGACCGCGACATCCTGCGCTACAACCCGCATTCGGTGGTCGAGGGCATGGCGATCGCCTGCTACGCCACCGGCTCCACCGTGGCCTACAACTACCTGCGCGGCGAGTTCCACCACGAGCCGTTCGAGCATTTCGAGCAGGCCCTGGCCGATGCCTACAAGCACGGCTGGCTGGGCAAGAACGTGCTGGGCAGCGGCGTGGACATCGACATCTACGGCGCGCTGGGCGCCGGCGCCTACATCTGCGGCGAGGAAACCGCGCTGATGGAGTCGCTGGAAGGCAAGAAGGGCCAGCCGCGCTACAAGCCGCCGTTCCCGGCCAACTTCGGCCTGTACGGCAAGCCGAGCACGATCAACAACACCGAGACCTATGCCTCGGTGCCGGCGATCATCCGCAACGGCCCGGAGTGGTTCAAGGGCCTGAGCCTGACCGCCAACGGCGGCCCGAAGATCTTCTCGGTCTCCGGCTGCGTGCAGAAGGGCGGCAACTTCGAAGTGCCGCTGGGCACCACCTTCGACGAGCTGCTGGAAATGGCCGGCGGCCTGCGTCCGGGCCGCACGCTGAAGGCGGCGGTGCCGGGCGGCGTGTCGATGCCGGTGCTCAAGGCCGAGCAGCTCAAGGGCCTGCAGATGGACTACGACACCCTGCGCGCGCTCGGCACCGGCCTGGGCTCGGGCGCCATCGTGGTGCTGGACGACAGCGTGTGCTGCGTCAAGTTCGCCTGCCGCATCAGCCAGTTCTTCCACAAGGAATCCTGCGGCCAGTGCACCCCGTGCCGCGAGGGCACCGGCTGGATGCACCGGGTGCTGGAGCGCATCGTCGCCGGCAAGGCCACGATGGAGGACCTGCACCAGCTGCGCACCGTCGCCGGGCAGATCGAGGGCCACACCATCTGTGCCTTCGGCGAAGCGGCGGCGTGGCCGATCCAGGGGTTCCTGCGCCAGTTCTGGGACGAATTCGAGTACTACATCGTCAACGGTCATTCGATGGTTGACGGCAAGAAGGTGGAGGCTGCTGCCGCATGAGCGCGCAACCCGTGAACCCGAGCGAGGCGCCGGTGGCGCCGGAAGGACACGTCACCATCGAGATCGATGGGCAGACGCTGTTCGCGCCCAAGGGCTCGATGATCATCCAGGCCGCCGACAAGGCCGGCATCCCGATCCCGCGCTTCTGCTACCACGAGAAGCTGCCGATCGCGGCCAACTGCCGCATGTGCCTGGTGGACGTGGAGAAGTCGCCGAAGCCGTCGCCGGCCTGCGCCACGCCGGTCATGGACGGCATGAAGATCCAGACCCGCAACGAGAAGGCGCTCAAGTACCAGCGCTCGGTGATGGAGTTCCTGCTGATCAACCACCCGCTGGACTGCCCGGTCTGCGACCAGGGCGGCGAATGCGAGCTGCAGGACGTCTCGCTCGGCTATGGCCGTTCGGTCAGCCGCTTCAACGAGCGCAAGCGCGTGGTCGCCGACGAGGACATGGGCCCGCTGGTCGCCACCGAGATGACCCGCTGCATCCAGTGCACCCGCTGCATCCGCTTCACCGCGGAGATCGCAGGCACCTATGAACTGGGCGGCATGTACCGCGGCGAGAACCTGCAGATCGGCACCTACGACGGCAAGCCGCTGACCACCGAACTGTCCGGCAACGTCATCGACGTGTGCCCGGTGGGCGCGTTGACCAACAAGGTGTTCCAGTTCCGCGCCCGCCCGTGGGAGCTGACCGCGCGCGAATCGCTGGGTTACCACGACGCGATGGGCTCGAACCTGTTCCTGCACGTGCGCCGCGGCGAAGTGCTGCGCACCGTGCCGCGCGACAACGAGATGGTCAACGAGTGCTGGCTGTCCGACCGCGACCGTTACTCGCACCAGGGCCTGTACGCCGCCGACCGCGCGGTCAAGCCGCTGCGCAAGGTCAATGGCGAGTGGCAGGAAGTGAGCTGGGCCGAGGGCCTGGCCGCCGCCCGTGAAATCCTCGAAGCCCACCGTGGCGACGACCTCGGCGTGCTGGTGCACCCGTCCACCTCGAACGAGGAAGGCGCGCTGCTGGCGCGTTTGGCGGCGGGGCTGGGTTCGCAGAACATCGACCACCGCATCAACAACCGCGATTTCTCCGACGCCGCCGTGGCCGAGCCGTTCGGCCTGCTGATGGCCGAGATCGAGAACGCCGACCGCATCGTGCTGCTGGGCAGCAACATCCGCCACGAGCTGCCGCTGCTGCACGCCCGCCTGCGCAAGGCGCAGACCGGCAGGAGCGCGCAGATCTTCGCGGTCAACCCGGTCGATTTCGATTTCGCCTTCACCCTGGCCGGCAAGCAGATCGTCGCCCCGTCGAAGTTCGTCGAAGCGCTGGGCAACGCGGAACTGCGCGAGGCGGTGAAGGCTGGCGGCAACACCGTCGTCATCGTCGGCGCGATCGCCGAGAACCACCCGCAGGCCGCCGCGATCCGCGCCGCCGCGCGTGACTTCGTCATCGCCACCGGCGCCAGGCTGTGCCGCATCCCGCAGGGTGCCAACGCCGTCGGCCTGTCGCGCGTCGGCGTGCTGCCGGCCGGCAAGGACGTGGGTGCGATGCTGGCGCAGCCGCGCAAGGCCTACGTGCTGTACGGCATCGAGCCGGGTCTGGACTTTGCCGATGCGCCGGCCGCGCGCAAGCCGCTGCTGGAAGGCAAGGTCGTGGCGTTCAGCCAGTTCGCCTGTGTCTCCACCCGCGACGTCGCCGACGTGATCCTGCCGATCGGCGCGCTGCCGGAAATCGACGCCACCCTGACCAACCTCGACGGCCGCGACCAGCAGGCCCGTGCCGGCGGCAAGTTGCCGGGCGAGGCCCGCGAGGGCTGGCGCGTGCTGCGCGCACTGGGCGGCGAACTGCAACTGGCCGGTTTCGACTTCACCGACCTGGCCGGCCTGCGTGCCGGCCTGCAGCCGGTGCAGGTCGCCGTGGCCGCCTCGGCGCAGCCGCAGGTGGCGGGCGAGGGCCTGGAAGTGGCCTGCACCCCGGCGATCTACCGCACCGACGCGGTGGTGCGCCGCGCCGAAGCGCTGCAGGCGCATCCGCTGAACAACGCGCCGTGCATCGTGCTCAACGCCGACGATGCCGCGCGCCTGCAACTGGTCGAAGGGCAGATGGCCAAGGTCGGCACCGATGCCGGCAAGGCGGCCCTGCCGGTCGTGGTCGATGCCCGCGTCGCCGCCGGCACGGTCTGGATTGAATCGGGCCACGGCGCCACCGCGCCGCTGGGCGCCGCTCGGGTAACGGTGGTGGCTGCATGAACGAGTTGCTGTTGAACGCGGTCGACCCGCTGTACCAGTGGTTCCTGTCGCTGGGCGACATCGGCTTGGTGCTGTGGACCGTGCTGAAGATCCTGCTGATCGCCATGCCGGTGATCATCTCGGTGGCCTTCTACGTGGTCTGGGAACGCAAGCTGATCGGCTGGATGCACGTGCGCCACGGGCCGATGTACGTCGGCATGGGCATCTTCCAGGCGTTCGCCGACGTCTTCAAACTGCTGTTCAAGGAAATCATCCGCCCGGCCAGTGCGCACAAGGCGATCTACGTGCTGGCGCCGTTGATCGTGCTGGCGCCGTCGTTCGCGGCGTGGTCGGTGGTGCCGTTCGACTACAAGCTGGTGCTGTCCAACGCCAACGTCGGCCTGCTGTACCTGCTGGCGATGACCTCGCTGGGCATCTATGGCGTGATCCTGGCCGGCTGGGCGTCGAACTCCAAGTACGCCTTCCTCGGCGCGATGCGCTCGGCCGCGCAGATGGTCAGCTACGAGATCGCGATGGGCTTCGCCCTGGTCGGCGTGATGATCGCCGCCGGCAGTCTGAACCTGAGCCAGATCGTGCTGGCGCAGCAGGGCAACTCGGGCTTCTTCGACTGGTTCCTGCTGCCGCTGCTGCCGCTGTTCGTCGTGTACTGGGTGTCCGGCGTGGCCGAGACCAACCGCTCGCCGTTCGACGTGGTCGAGGGTGAGTCGGAAATCGTCGCCGGGCACATGGTCGAGTACTCCGGCAGTGCGTTCGCGCTGTTCTTCCTGGCCGAGTACGCCAACATGATCCTGGTTAGCTTCCTGATCTCGATCTTCTTCGTCGGCGGCTGGTTGAGCCCGTTGCAGGGCTGGATCACGGCCGACGTGTCGCCGTGGGTCAACTGGATCTGGACCGGCGGCTGGCCGTGGCTGCTGCTGAAGGTGCTGTTCTTCGCAAGTTCGTACATCTGGTTCCGTGCCACGTTCCCGCGCTTCCGCTACGACCAGATCATGCGTCTGGGCTGGAAGGTGTTCATCCCGCTGACCATCGCGTGGATCGCGGTGACCGCGTTGATGGTGTTCTACGGCGTGATCCAGAGGGGCGTTTGATTCATGAAAAAGATCACCCACTATTTCAAGAGCCTGCTGCTGCTGGAGCTGATCGCCGGCATGTGGCTGACGCTGAAATACGCGTTCCGGCCGAAGTACACCGTGCTGTACCCGATGGAGAAGTTCCCGCAGTCGCCGCGCTTCCGCGGCCTGCACGCGCTGCGCCGCTACCCGAACGGCGAGGAACGCTGCATCGCCTGCAAGCTGTGCGAGGCGGTGTGCCCGGCGCTGGCCATCACCATCGACTCGGCCAAGCGCGAGGACGGTACCCGCCGCACCACCCGCTACGAGATCGACCTGTTCAAGTGCATCTTCTGCGGTTTCTGCGAGGAGAGCTGCCCGGTGGATTCGATCGTGGAAACCCACGTCCTCGAATACCACTTCGAGAACCGTGGCGAGAACATCGTCACCAAGCCGCAGCTGCTGGCGCTGGGTGATCGGCTGGAAGCCGAGATCGCCGAGCGCCGCGCCGCCGACGCCGCTTACCGCTGAGGACCGGAAGATGGATTGGTTGAATATCGCTTTCTGGTTCTTCGCGGTCGTGGCCGGCGTCGCCGCCGCCTCGGTGATCAGCGTGCGCAACCCGGTGTACGCCGTGCTGTGCCTGATCCTGACCTTCTTCTCCGTCGCCTGCGTGTGGCTGCTGGTGGGCGCCGAGTTCCTCGGCGTGACCCTGGTGCTGGTGTACGTCGGCGCGGTGATGGTGCTGTTCCTGTTCGTGGTGATGATGCTCGACGTGGACACCTCCAGCCTGCGCGAAGGCTGGGTGCGCTACCTGCCGGTCGGGCTCGTGGTCGCGGTGGTGATGCTGGTGCAGATGCTGACACTGATCGGCATCAAGGCGCGCTCGGTCGATGCGTTCCCTGCCGACAACGCCGCCGCGCTGGCCGCCGACAGCTCCAACATCACCTGGCTGGCACGCAGCCTGTTCACCGAATACCTGCTGCCGTTCGAGTTCGCCGCGGTGATCCTGACCGTGGCGGTGGTCGCCGCGGTGATGCTGACCCTGCGCCGCCGCACCGGCGTGAAGACGCAGGACCCGACCGCGCAGACGATGGTCAGGGCCGGCGACCGCCTGCGCGTGATCAAGATGGCGGCCGAGAAGCCGGCCGCGCCGGCCGCAACCAAGAACGAAGGCGGCGAGGAGGCCAAGCCATGATTTCCCTGGGCCACATGCTCGCGCTGGGCGCGGTGATGTTCTGCATCTCCGTGGCCGGCATCTTCCTCAACCGCAAGAACATCATCGTGCTGCTGATGTCGATCGAACTGATGCTGCTGTCGGTGAACATCAACTTCGTCGCCTTCTCGCGCGAGCTCGGCGACACCGCCGGCCAGCTGTTCGTGTTCTTCATCCTCACCGTGGCCGCGGCCGAGGCCGCCATCGGCCTGGCTATCCTGGTGACCCTGTTCCGTACACGCCACACCATCAACGTGGGCGAAGTCGATTCGTTGAAGGGCTGAACCGCAGATGGAAATCACTCTCTCCAAGAGTCTGTTGATTGCAGTGGTGCTGGCGCCGCTGTTCGGCAGCATCATCGCCGGCCTGTTCGGTCGCCAGGTGGGGCGCAAGGGCGCGCAGTACGTCACCATCCTCGGCGTGGCGGTCAGCTGCGCGCTGTCGCTGCACGTGCTGTACCAACTGCTGTGGGGTGGGGTGCAGCCGTTCAACCAGAACGTCTACACCTTCTTCGAGGTCGGCCAGTATTCGGCGCACGTCGGCTTCATGGTCGACCGCCTGACCGCGATGATGATGGCGGTGGTGACCTTCGTGTCGCTGCTGGTGCACATCTACTCGATCGGCTACATGGCCGACGACGACGGCTACCAGCGCTTCTTCAGCTACATCTCGCTGTTCACCTTCTCGATGCTCGCGCTGGTGATGAGCAACAACTTCCTGCAGCTGTTCTTCGGCTGGGAAGCGGTGGGCCTGGTGTCGTACCTGCTGATCGGCTTCTACTTCAAGAAGCCCAGCGCGATCTTCGCCAACATGAAGGCGTTCCTGGTCAACCGCGTCGGCGACTTCGGCTTCCTGCTGGGCATCGCCGGCGTGCTGTGGGTGTTCGGTTCGCTGGACTACGCCACCGTGTTCGCCAATGCCGGCGCCGCGCTCGGCAACGACGTGGTCGGCCACGCCACGATCCAGCTGATCGGCAACCACCAGTGGAGCATCGCCACGGTGATCTGCATCTGCCTGTTCGTCGGCGCGATGGGCAAGTCGGCGCAGGTGCCGCTGCACGTGTGGCTGCCGGACTCGATGGAAGGCCCGACCCCGATCTCGGCGCTGATCCACGCCGCGACGATGGTGACCGCGGGCATCTTCATGGTCACCCGCATGTCGCCGCTGTTCGAGTTGTCGCAGGCGGCGCTGGACTTCATCCTGTTCATCGGTGCGACCACGGCCTTCTTCACCGGCCTGATCGGCATCGTGCAGAGCGACATCAAGCGCGTCGTTGCGTATTCCACGCTGTCGCAGCTGGGCTACATGACCGTGGCGCTGGGCGTGTCGGCCTACTCGGGCGCGGTGTTCCACCTGATGACCCACGCCTTCTTCAAGGCGCTGCTGTTCCTCGGCGCCGGCTCGGTCATCATCGGCATGCACCACGAGCAGAACATGCTGAAGATGGGCGGCCTGCGCAAATACATGCCGATCACCCACATCACCATGTGGATCGGCACGCTGGCGCTGGTCGGCACCCCGTTCTTCTCCGGCTTCTACTCGAAGGACACCATCATCGAGGCGGCCGAGCTGCATGCCCACACTTCGCACGGCTGGGTGGCCACCTATGGCTACTGGGCGGTGCTGGGTGGCGTCATCGTCACCAGTTTCTACAGCTTCCGCCTGCTGTTCCTGACCTTCTTCGGCAAGGAACGCTTCCGCGACGCGCACGACGATCACGGCCACGGTCATGACGCGCATCACGACGACCACCACGGCCACGGCGCGCACGAGCCGCACGAGTCGCCGTGGGTGGTGACCCTGCCGCTGGTCCTGCTGGCGATCCCGTCGGCGCTGATCGGCTTCTTCACCGTCGGTCCGATGCTGTTCGGCACCGACTGGACCGGCCATGCCGGCGGCCACGGCATCCCGGGGCAGGCGATGTCGTTCTTCACCGGCATCGTCGATTTCAACAACCCGGCGCGCGACACCATCGCCGAGCTGGGCAAGGAAGGCTGGCATGGCGCGGTGCAGTTCGCGCTGCACGGCCTGACCGCGCCGGCGTTCTGGCTGACCGTGGCCGGTTTCGCGCTGGCCTGGGTGTTCTACGTCTGGAAGCCGGAACTGGCCGGCAAGGCCCGCAAGAGCCTGTCGCCGCTGGTCTCGGTGCTGGAGAACAAGTACGGCTTCGACAAGCTGTGGATCGACGGCTTCGCCGGCGGCAGCGTGCAGTTGGGCAAGGCCTCGCGCGCCATCGACAGCAAGGTGGTGGACGGCGTGGTGGTGAACGGCACGGCCCGCGTGGTCGAGCTGGCCGCCAACCTGCTGCGCCGCACCCAATCCGGTTTCCTCTATCACTACGCTTTCGTGATGATCATCGGCCTGATCGCCCTGCTGGGCGTGCTGATGCATTTCTGGCGTTGACCTGTACGGAATAGAAAACGTGTCGAACTGGCCCCTGCTTAGTCTCCTCATCTGGCTGCCGATCCTCGGCGGTGCGTTGATCCTTGCCGTGCGCAACGCCCAGGCCGCCCGCTGGGCGTCGCTGGCGGTGGCACTGCTCACCTTCCTGCTGAGCATCGGCCTGCTCACCGGTTACGACCGCGGCGCCGCCGAGGTGATGCAGTTCGTCGAGCAGCGGCCGTGGATCCCGGCCTTCGGCATCGGCTACAACCTGGCCGTTGACGGCATCGCCATCGCGCTGGTGCTGCTGACCACGCTGGTGGGCGTGCTGGTGCTGATCGGCGCCTGGGGCGTGATCAACAAGCGCGTCAACCAGTACGTCGCCGCCTTCCTGATCCTGGAAGGCGTCACCGTGGGCATCTTCGCCGCCACCGACGCGATGCTGTTCTACGTGTTCTTCGAGGCGATGCTGATCCCGATGTTCCTGATCATCGGCGTCTGGGGCGGCCCGCGCCGCATCTACGCGGCGATCAAGTTCTTCCTCTACACCTTCCTCGGCTCGGTGCTGATGCTGGTGGCGCTGGTCTACCTGTACATGAAGGGCGGCAGCTTCCAGCTGGCCGACCTGTACCAGCTGCAGCTGTCGGCCAAGGAGCAGACCTGGATATTCTTCGCGTTCCTGATCGCCTTCGCGGTCAAGGTGCCGATGTTCCCGGTGCATACCTGGCTGCCGGACGCGCACGTGGAGGCGCCGACCGCCGGTTCGGTGATCCTGGCCGCGATCGCGCTGAAGATCGGCGGCTACGGCTTCCTGCGCTTCAACCTGCCGATCGTGCCCGACGCCAGCCACGAGTGGGCCTGGCTGGTGATCGCGCTGTCGCTGGTGGCGGTGATCTACGTCGGCCTGGTGGCGCTGGTGCAGGACGACATGAAGAAGCTGGTCGCCTATTCGTCGATCGCGCACATGGGCTTCGTGACCTTGGGCACCTTTATCGCCCTGTGGCTGGTGCGCGAGGCTGGCAACAGCGACGCCGCGCGGCTGGGCCTGCAGGGTGCGATGGTGCAGATGGTCTCGCACGGCTTTGTCTCCGGCGCGATGTTCACCTGCATTGGCGTGCTCTACGACCGCCTGCACACCCGCCGCATCGCCGACTACGGCGGCGTGGTCAACGTGATGCCGTGGTTCGCCGCGTTCGCGTTGCTGTTCTTCATGGCCAACTCGGGCCTGCCGGGCACCAGCGGCTTCGTCGGCGAATTCATGGTGGTGCTGGCCAGCTTCCAGTGGCATCCGCTGGCGGCCTTCGGCGCGGCGACCACGCTGATCATCGGCGCCGGCTATTCGCTGTGGCTGTACAAGCGCGTGTTCTTCGGTGAGGTGGGCAACGCGCACGTGGCCGAGATGAAGGACATCAACGGCCGCGAATGGTTGGTGCTGGGCGTGTTCGCCGTCGGCACCCTGGTGCTGGGCTTCTACCCGCGGCCGCTGACCGAACTGATGGAGCCGTCCATCGCCAAGCTGGCGATGCAGATCGCTTCGAGCAAGCTGCTGTAAGCGGCCCCGTCGAGAGTATTGATTCCAGGATTTGATGATGACCACGCCGACGCTCCTGCCGTTGACCGCCGCCGACCTTCCGCCGTTGCTGCCCGAACTGGTGGTGGTCGGCGGTGCCTTCGCCCTGCTGATCCTCGACCTGTTCATCAGCCAGCGGCACAAGGTCTGGACCCACTTCCTGTCGGTCGCCGTCCTCGTCGTCGCCTTCGCGCTGCTGCTGGGCGGCGTGGGCGGGCAGGGCGAGGTGTTCCAGGGCATGTTCATCCGCGACGCCGCCGCCGATGCGATGAAGATCGTGGTGGTGCTGGTCACCGGCCTGACCCTGCTGTACGGCTGGAGCTACCTGCGCGAGCGCAACCAGTACCAGGGCGAGATTGCGGTGCTGTTGCTGTTCGCCTGCGCCGGCATGATGGTGCTGGTCTCGGCCGGCAGCCTGCTGATGGTCTACCTGGGTCTGGAACTGCTGGCGCTGAGCTCCTACGCGCTGGTCGCCAGCAACCGCGAAAACAAGCTGGCCGCCGAGGCCGGCATGAAGTACATCGTGCTCGGTTCGCTGGCTTCGGGCCTGCTGCTGTACGGCATGTCGCTGGTCTACGGCGCCACCGGCTCGCTGCACCTGGACGCGATCCGCGCGGCCGCCGTGCATTCGGACGAGCGCCTGCTGCTGTTGACCGGCGCGGTGTTCATGGTCGCCGGCGTGGCCTTCAAGCTCGGCGCGGCACCGTTCCACATGTGGCTGCCGGACGTCTACCAGGGCGCGCCGGCACCGATCGCGCTGTTCATCAGCTCGGCACCGAAGCTGGCTGCGTTCGGCATGGCCTACCGCCTGCTGGAGGCCGGCGTCGGCCCGTTGTCGGCCGAGCTGCAGTACGTGCTGGCCGGGCTGTCGGCGCTGTCGCTGGTGGTCGGCAACCTGATGGCGATCGCGCAGACCAACCTCAAGCGCATGCTGGCCTATTCGACCGTCTCGCACATCGGCTTCCTGCTGATGGGCATCGCCGGCGGCGGCGCGCAGGGCTACTCGGCGGCGATGTTCTACGCGATGGCCTACGCGCTGATGTCCACCGCCGCGTTCGGCGTGATCATCGCGCTGTCGCGCGCCGGCTTCGAGGCCGAGAACATCGAGGACTTCAAGGGCCTGAACGCGCGCAACCCGTGGATGGCCGGGCTGATGCTGTGCGCGATGTTCTCGCTGGCCGGCATCCCGCCGTTCCTCGGCTTCTGGGCCAAGCTGGCGGTACTGGGCGCGACGATCCACGGCGGCCTGCTGTGGCTGGCGATCCTCGGCGTGATCAGCGCGGTGGTAGGCTGCTTCTACTACCTGCGCGTGGTCAAGGTGATGTACTTCGACGAGCCGGTCGGCGAGCCGCTGCCGCGCCACAACGACCGCGTGCTGGGCATCGTGCTGGGCGTGAACTGCGTGGGCCTGCTGGTGCTGCCGCTGGGTCTGGGCGTGTTGGCTGAATGGGTGCGTACCGCGTTCACGCATTTGTCCTGAAGTGGACACAAAGCGGTGCGCGTCGTGTAAGATGCGCGCCCTGAGTTGACGGCAACGGCGCGATCCGCGGTTGCCGAGGGTCGCCGGGAGGCGATCCGGCGGAAGGCCCCGGCCTTCCGTGTTTCTCCGGAGCTTTCCGGTTCGGGAGAAACAATGTGGCAATGAAGCTTGCAATATCGGCGACATTGCCCCATAATTCCGCTTCTGCTGCGGGGTGGAGCAGTCTGGCAGCTCGTCGGGCTCATAACCCGAAGGTCGCAGGTTCAAATCCTGCCCCCGCTACCAGTTTCGGCCTTCTTCAACATCCGTTGTCGAAGGCGCGATCTGGGCTCGCAGGAACGTTTGCTTCCGTTCCTGCAACCGGAATCCAGTCACCGGATTCATACCGGACAAAGGGCCCAGTCGGGCCCTTTGTTGTTTCCGCAAAACGAAAAGTCCGGCCGGGTCTTCCACGTTTTCCCCATTACCGAAATCAAGAGCAGGCTGTGAGCGACAAGGCTACTGAAATCGCGAATCTGCTGGGCCCCACCGTGCAGGCGCTGGGGCTGGATCTGCTGGGCGCGGAGTATCTGCCGGCGCCGGGCGGCGCTACGCTGCGCCTGTACATCGACGTGCCGCTGGCCGAGCAGCCCGAGCGCGTGGTCAACATCGACGACTGCGAGCGGGTCAGCCGCGAGGTTTCCGCGCAGCTGGACGTGGAGGACCCGATCAGCGGCAACTACACGCTGGAAGTGTCCTCGCCGGGCGTGGACCGCCCGCTGTTCACGCTGGAGCAGTTCGAGCGCCACCTCGGCGAGTCGGCCAAGGTCGGCCTGAAGCTGCCGCAGGAAAACCGCCGCCGCCTGCAGGGCGGGATCGTCGCGGTGGACCATGCACAGGGCACGGTGACCTTCGAGGTCGACGGCAAGCCGTTCGTGGTCGCTTTCGACAACATCGACAAGGCGCGCATCATTCCGGACTGGGCCGCCCTCGGCCTGGCTCCCGTCAAACCCGTTGGCCCGGCCCCCAAGGGCGGCAAGGCCGGCAACAAATCCAACAACGAAACCGCGGCCGGCAAGCCGCGTGCGGAGTAAGCCGATGAGCAAGGAACTTTTGCTGGTAGTCGACGCGGTCGCCAACGAAAAGGGCGTGCCGCGCGAAGTGATCTTCGAGGCGATCGAGGCCGCATTGGCCTCGGCGGCGAAGAAGCGTTACCCCGACCAGGACGTGCTGGCGCGCGTGTCCATCGACCACAAGGACGGCAGCTACGAAACCTTCCGCCGCTGGGAAGTGGTGGCCGACGACGTGGTGATGGAATCGCCGGACCGGCAGATCCGCCTGATGGACGCGGTCGACGAGGCCGACGGCGTCGAGGTCGGCGACTACATCGAAGAGCAGATCGAGAACCCGGACTTCGGCCGCATCGCCGCGCAGGCCGCCAAGCAGGTGATCGTGCAGCGCGTGCGCGAGGCCGAGCGCCAGCAGGTCGTGGACGCGTGGAAGGATCGCGTCGGCGAGCTGGTCACCGGCGTGGTCAAGCGCGCCGAGCGCGGCAACATCTACGTCGACCTGGGCGGCAACGCCGAGGCGTTCATTCCCAAGGACAAGGGCATCCCGCGCGACGTGCTGCGCGCCGGCGACCGCGTCCGCGGCTACCTGGCCGAGGTGCGCTCGGAGCCGCGCGGCCCGCAGCTGTTCATCAGCCGCGCCGCGCCGGAGTTCATGATCGAGCTGTTCAAGCTGGAAGTGCCGGAAGTCGGCCAGGGGCTGGTCGAGATCAAGGCCTGCGCCCGCGACCCGGGCGACCGCGCCAAGATCGCGGTGCTGGCGCACGACACCCGCACCGACCCGATCGGCGCCTGCATCGGCATGCGCGGCTCGCGCGTGCAGGCCGTGTCCAACGAGCTCAACGGCGAGCGCGTGGACATCGTGCTGTGGAACGAGAGCCCGGCCAACTTCGTCATCAACGCGATGGCGCCGGCCGAGGTGCAGTCGATCATCGTCGATGAAGAAAAGCATTCGATGGACCTGGCCGTGGCCGAGGACCGGCTGGCCCAGGCCATCGGCAAGGGCGGGCAGAACGTGCGCCTGGCCAGCCGCCTGACTGGCTGGCAGCTCAACGTGATGACCCAGGATCAGGTCACCGCCAAGTCCGAGGCCGAGCAGGCCGTCGCCCGCCAGCTGTTCATGGACAAGCTGGAAGTGGACGAGGAAATCGCCGGCATCCTGGTCAGCGAGGGCTTCAGCACCGTCGAGGAAATAGCCTACGTGCCGATCGGCGAGCTGCTGGCGGTGGAGGGCTTCGACGAGGACATCGTCGAGGAGCTGCGTGCCCGTGCCCGCGACGCGCTGCTCAACGAGGCGCTGGCGGTGGAGGAGGGCGCCGACGGCGCGCCGGCCGACGACCTGCTGGCGCTGCCGGGCATGGACCAGGCCACCGCGCATGCACTGGCGGCCAATGGCGTGTGCACCAGCGAGGACCTGTCGGACCTGGCGGCCGACGAGATCGTCGAGTTCGGCATCGAGGGCGTGGATCTGGAGCGCGCCGCGGCGCTGGTCCTGGCCGCCCGCGCCGAAGAAATCGCCAGGTTGGAGCGTGGCGAATGATCGCCACGCAGGCACGTCTGGAGCGCGGCGAATGAGCCAGCGATGAACAGTGCCCTGAGCCGCTCAGGGCGTAGACTCCGCGCTGCCTTCGTACCTGTCGAGGGGGCGCCCAAAAGATCATAGGATCCGAATGTCGCAGCAAACCACCATCCGCAAGCTCGCCCAACTGGTCAACACGCCGGTGGAGAAACTGCTGGAACAGCTGGCCCAGGCCGGCATGAAGTTCAGCGGTCCCGACCAGGTCGTGACCAGCGCCGAGAAAGTGAAGCTGCTCGGTTTCCTTCGCCGTTCCCACGGCAAGGACGAGCAGGTTGCCGACGAGGCCGACGCCGCGCCGAAGAAGATCACCCTGAGCCGCCGCACGCAGCAGGAAGTGACCGTCAGCACCGGCCGCAGCAAGGCCACGGTGAATGTCGAGGTGCGCCAGAAGCGCACCTACGTCAAGCCGGGCAGCGGCGCCGGCGCGCCGGTGGTGGACCCCAGCGCCGAGCGCGAGGAAATCCTGCGCAAGCTCGAGGAGTCGCGCCAGCGCAACCTCGACGAGCAGCGCATGCTGGCCGAGAAGGACCGCGCGCGCGCCGAGGAAGCCGCCCAGCAGAAGGCGGCCGAAGAGGCTGAGCGCCTGCGCGCGGAGGCCGAGCAGAAGGCCGCCGAGGCCGCGGCGCAGGCCGCCAGCGCCCCGGCAGCGGCGGACGAGGGCGACGAGCCCGCGGCCAGGAGCGTGCGCCATGCGCCGCCCCCGAGCCGCGCCGCCGAACGTCCTTCCTCGCACGCCAAGCCGGGCAGCCGTGCCCGCGGCGCGGCGGGTGATGACAACGGCCGTTTCGGCGGCCAGCTGCACCTGTCGGCCTCCGACCGCGCCCGGCGCGGCAGCAACAACGGCAACACGCGCGGCCGCCCGGGCGGGCGCCCGCAGCATGGCCGCCGCGGCTCCGAGCAGTCGCGCGGCGGTGGCGGCAGCCACGGCTTCGAGCGTCCGACCGCACCGGTGGTGCGCGAGGTCGCCATCGGCGAGACCGTCACCGTGGCCGACCTGGCGCAGAAGCTGGCGCTGAAGGGCGGCGAGGTGGTCAAGGCGCTGTTCAAGATGGGCGTGATGGCCACCATCACCCAGTCCATCGACCACGACACCGCGGTGCTGGTGACCGAGGAGCTGGGCCACAAGGCCGTGCGCGCCGACAACAACGACGCCGAAGACGCGCTGCTGGCCATGACCGATGCCAACCAGGGCGACGCGGTGTCGCGTCCGCCGGTGGTCACCATCATGGGCCACGTCGACCACGGCAAGACCTCGCTGCTGGACTACATCCGCCGCACCAAGGTCGCCACCGGCGAGGCCGGCGGCATCACCCAGCACATCGGTGCCTACCACGTGACCACGCCGAAGGGCGTGATCAGCTTCCTCGACACCCCCGGCCACGCCGCGTTCACCTCGATGCGCGCCCGCGGCGCGCAGCTGACCGACGTGGTGGTGGTGGTGGTGGCCGCCGACGACGGCGTCATGCCGCAGACCAAGGAAGCCATCCAGCACGCCCGCGCCGCGAACGCGCCGATCGTGGTGGCGATCAACAAGATCGACAAGTCCTCGGCCGACCCGATGCGGGTCAAGAACGAACTGCTCGCTGAGCAGGTCGTGGCCGAGGAGTTCGGTGGCGACATCCAGATGGTGGAGATCTCGGCCAAGACCGGCCAGGGCATCGACGACCTGCTGGACGCGATTTCGCTGCAGGCCGAAGTGCTGGAGCTGAAGGCGGTGGCCGAAGGCCGTGCCGCCGGCGTGGTCATCGAGTCCGCGCTGGACAAGGGCCGCGGCCCGGTGGCGACGGTGCTGGTGCAGCAGGGCCAGCTCAAGAAGGGCGACTACCTGGTGTGCGGCATCCAGTACGGCCGCGTGCGCGCGCTGTTCGACGAAACCGGCAGCCAGGTGGCCGAGGCCGGCCCGTCGATCCCGGTGCAGGTGCTGGGCCTGTCCGGCGTGCCGGATGCGGGCGATGACTTCGTGGTCGTCGAGGACGAGCGCCTGGCCAAGGACGTGGCGCAGCAGCGCGAGACCAAGCGCCGCGAATCGCGCCTGGTCGCCAGCGCGGGCAGCCGCATGGAAGACATCATGGCGCAGCTGGGCAAGGGCGACGGCCAGCAGGTGCTGAACCTGCTGATCAAGGCCGACGTCCAGGGCTCGGTGCAGGCGCTGTGCCAGTCGCTGGTGGGCTTGTCCAACGACGACATCCGCATCAACGTGATCCACTCCGGCGTGGGCGGCATCACCGAATCGGACGCCAACTCGGCGGTCGCCTCCAAGGCCACGGTCATCGGCTTCAACGTGCGTGCGGACGCCTCGGCGCGCCGCATCATCGAATCCAACGGCGTCGACCTGCGTTACTTCTCGATCATCTACGACGTGATCGACCAGGTGAAGCAGGTGGCTTCGGGCCTGCTGGGCGTGGAAATCCGCGAGGAGATCATCGGCATCGCCGAGGTCCGCGACGTGTTCCGCAGCTCCAAGCTCGGCGCCGTGGCCGGCTGCATGGTCGTGGAGGGCGTGGTCAAGCGCAACAAGCCGATCCGCGTGCTGCGCGACAGCGTGGTGGTGTTCGAGGGCGAACTGGAATCGCTGCGCCGCTTCAAGGAGAACGTGGACGAGGTGCGCAACGGCACCGAGTGCGGCATCGGCGTGAAGGCCTACAACGACGTCAAGGCCGGCGACCAGATCGAGTGCTTCGAGCGCATCGAAGTGCCGCGCACCCTGTAACAGGCAACACCGGCCGGCCCGCGTCGTGCGGGCCGGCCGCGCTTCCCGACGCAGCAACCAGACGAGCGAGATTCCGTGCCCAAGACTTTCCACCGTACCGACCGAGTTTCCGCGCAGATCCGCCGCGATCTGGGCACGCTGGTGCATGCCATGGTGCGCGAGCACGGGCTGCCGTCGGTCAGCGTCTCGGACGTGGAAGTCACCCGCGACATGGCCCATGCCAAGGTGTTCGTCACCGCGCTGATGCCGGAGCGTTCGGCCGAGGCGGTCAAGGGCCTGCGCGAGCTGGCCGGCGAACTGCGCACCGGCCTGGCCCGGGCGATGAAGCTGCGTCACGTGCCGGAACTGCATTTCCATTACGACGACTCGGTCGATCGCGGCGAGCGCATCGACAACCTGCTGCGCGACTTGCCCGATGCGCAGCCGGCACAGCCCGAGGCCGACGAAGAGTAGAAGCCGAGGCAGCCCGCGAGGGCTGTTCTGGTATCCGGCCGATCCTCCCGATATCCGCTGGCCGCGGTGGCGTCCCGCCGTGGCCGGCCCGACAAGGGTTCCCATGCGTCCCCGTATCCAATTCCGCCGCCTGGACGGCATCGTCCTGCTCGACAAGCCCGCCGGCATGAGCTCCAACACCGCCCTGCAGGTGGCGCGGCGCCTGTTCCGCGCGGAGAAGGGCGGGCATACCGGCAGCCTCGACCCGCTGGCCACCGGCCTGCTGCCGCTGTGCTTCGGCGAGGCGACCAAGATCGCCGGCCTGCTGCTCGGCTCGGCCAAGGCCTACGACGCCGACATCGCGCTGGGCACGACCACCGACACCGACGATGCCGATGGCGCGGTGCTGTTGCAGCGGCCGGTGCCGGCGATCGACGCGGCGACCCTGCAACGGGCGCTGGACGCGCTGACCGGCCACATCCGCCAGCGCGCGCCGATCTATTCGGCGCTGAAGCAGGGCGGCGAGCCGCTGTACGTGAAGGCGCGCCGCGGCGAGGCCATCGAGGCGCCGGAGCGCGAGGTGCACGTGCACGCCATCGAGGTGCTGGAGCGGCAGCCGGAGCGCCTGCGCCTGCGCGTGACCTGCGGCTCGGGCACCTACATCCGCAGCCTGGCCCGCGACCTGGGCGAAGCACTCGGCTGCGGCGCGCACATCACCGCGCTGCGCCGGCTGTGGGTGGAACCGTTCCGGTCGCCGCGGATGATCGGCCTGGACGCGCTGCGCGCCGTGGCCGAAAGTGGCGACGATGCGGCCCTGCTGCAGTGGCTGCTGCCGCTGGAGGCCGGGCTGGGCCATTTCAGCCGGGTCGACCTCGACGCCGGGCAGGCCACCCGCTTCAACATGGGCCAGCGCCTGCGCAACCCGGCCTGGCCGCAGGGGCAGGTGGTGGTGTTCGACCCGCAGCGGGCGCTCGGCCTGGGCCAGGTGGACGCGGCCGGGCTGCTGGCGCCGCAGCGCCGCTTCAATGCCTGAGCACCCTGCCTGAATGGCGCCGGCAGCCCCGCTCCTTGTGGCGGGTGCGCCGGGTCGCTACAATTTTGCGGCCCTTCGACGGGCGCCGGCCCGCCCGCAGCGGGCCATCTTCCGAAATCCCCGTAAACGGCGAGCTGCGCGGTGCGTCATCAGCACGTTCCTGCCGGCCACGCATCCAAGAGAAAAAACACCATGTCGATCGACACCCAGAGCGTCATTGAAAACAACAAGCGCGGCGCCAACGACACCGGTTCGCCGGAAGTCCAGGTGGCCCTGCTGACCGCCCGCATCGGCCAGCTGACCGAGCACTTCAAGGTCCACAAGAAGGACCACCACAGCCGCCGCGGCCTGCTGCAGCTGGTCAACCGCCGCCGCAGCCTGCTCGACTACCTGAAGAAGAAGGACGTCGAGCGCTACAAGGCCCTGATCGAAAAGCTTGGCCTGCGTCGCTAAGCAGCTCTCCCGCCGCGGCGCAGCGATGCGCCGCGGTTTTGTTTTTGCAGCATCGAAGTACCCAGCGGCCGGGATGACCGGCCACCCGCCGACCGGCAAGGGCCGCAGGCGGTCCATTCGCAGACAGCATCCCCAAGGACACCCTCCGTGGCAAAAATCACCAAAACCTTCCAGTACGGCAAGCACACCGTCACGCTCGAAACCGGCGAAGTCGCCCGCCAGGCCAGCGGCGCGGTCATCGTCAAGATGGACGACACCGTACTGCTGGTCTCCGCCGTCGCCGCCAAGAGCGCGCGTGAGGGCCAGGACTTCTTCCCGCTGACCGTCGATTACCAGGAGAAGTTCTACGCCGGTGGCCGTATCCCGGGTGGCTTCTTCAAGCGCGAAGGCCGCGCCACGGAGAAGGAAACGCTGATCTCGCGCCTGATCGACCGCCCGATCCGCCCGCTGTTCCCGGACGACTACAAGAACGAAGTGCAGATCATCGCCACGGTGATGTCGCTGAACCCGGACATCGACGGCGACATCGCCGCGCTGATCGGTGCTTCGGCCGCGCTGTCGCTGGCCGGCACCCCGTTCAAGGGCCCGATCGGCGCCGCCAAGGTCGGCTACAAGAACGGCGAGTACATCCTCAACCCGACCGTGTCGGAGCTGAAGGAATCGCAGCTGGAGCTGGTCGTCGCCGGTACCGCCAACGCCGTGCTGATGGTCGAGTCCGAGGCCGCGCTGCTGTCCGAGGATGTGATGCTGGGTGCGGTCACCTTCGGCCACCGCGAGATGCAGAAGGTCATCAACGCGATCAACGAGCTGACCGTCGAAGCCGGCACCAAGCCGAGCGACTGGGTCGCCCCGGCCAAGAACGACGCGCTGATCTCCGCGCTGAAGGAAGCCGTCGGCACCAAGCTGGCAGAAGCCTTCCAGGTGCGCGACAAGCTGCAGCGCCGCGACGCCATCTCGGCGATCAAGAAGGACGTGATCGAGCAGCTGGCTGGCCGCGTCGAGGCCGAGGGCTGGGACAAGGCCGAGCTGTCGAAGGAATTCGGCGAGCTGGAATACCACACCATGCGCGATTCGGTGCTGGACACCAAGGTCCGCATCGACGGCCGCGCGCTGGACACCGTGCGCCCGATCAGCGTGAAGGCCGGCGTGCTGCCGCGCACCCACGGCTCGGCGCTGTTCACCCGCGGCGAAACCCAGGCGATCGTGGTGACCACGCTGGGCACCGCCCGCGACGGCCAGATCATCGACGCCGTTGCCGGCGAGTACAAGGAAAACTTCCTGTTCCACTACAACTTCCCGCCCTACTCGGTGGGTGAGTGCGGCCGCATGATGGGCCCGAAGCGTCGCGAGATCGGTCACGGCCGCCTCGCCAAGCGCGGCGTGCTGGCGGTGATGCCGAGCCTGGAAGAGTTCCCGTACACCATCCGCGTGGTGTCGGAAATCACCGAATCCAACGGCTCCTCGTCGATGGCCTCGGTGTGCGGCTCCTCGCTGGCGCTGATGGATGCCGGCGTGCCGGTCAAGGCGCCGGTGGCGGGCATCGCAATGGGCCTGGTCAAGGAAGGCGACAAGTTCGTCGTGCTGTCGGACATCCTGGGTGACGAAGACCACCTGGGCGACATGGACTTCAAGGTCGCCGGTACCTCCGAAGGCGTGTCCGCGCTGCAGATGGACATCAAGATCGAAGGCATCACCGAAGAGATCATGAAGCAGGCGCTGCAGCAGGCCAGGGCCGGCCGCCTGCACATCCTCGGCGAGATGGCCAAGGCGCTGACCGCGCCGCGCGAGGAGCTTTCCGACTACGCGCCGCGCCTGCTGACCATCAAGATCCACCCGGACAAGATCCGCGAAGTGATCGGCAAGGGTGGTTCGGTGATCCAGGCGATCACCAAGGAGACCGGCACCCAGATCGACATCCAGGACGACGGCACCATCACCATCGCCTCGGTCAACAACGCCGCCGCGCAGGAAGCCAAGCGCCGCATCGAGCAGATCACCTCGGACGTCGAGCCGGGCCGCATCTACGAAGGCAAGGTCGCCAAGATCATGGACTTCGGCGCGTTCGTGACCATCCTGCCGGGCAAGGACGGCCTGGTGCACGTCTCGCAGATTTCTTCCGAGCGCGTGGAGAAGGTCGGCGACAAGTTGAAGGAAGGCGACGTGGTCAAGGTCAAGGTGCTGGAAGTGGACAAGCAGGGCCGCATCCGCCTGTCGATGAAGGCCGTGGAAGAAGGCGAGGGCGTTTCGGCCGAATAAGCCGGGCATCCTCCAGCTCCACACCGGGAAAGCGGGCCTCGTGCCCGCTTTTCTTTTGTTTCATCTCCCTGATGCCACGTAGGTGCCGGGCTTGCCCGCGCATTCCCGGCAAGCGGCATGCGGGGCAAGCCCTGCATCCACATGGGGCCGGATTTCCCCCATGTTGCGCATCGACCTTGCCTGATGGCTGCCTCGGTGCAGCGCCGCACAGGATGGTGCCGATCTGGAATGGAGTCGGCGGGCGTGGTTGGATGGCAGCGATGGGGGTGGGCGCAAACGCAGGCTTTGCCGGCATTTGGCAAGGCCGTGGCCGCGGGTTTCACCGCCGGGGTCTGCCTCGCGCTGTGGGCGCCGGTGCTGCCGCCGGGCTGGCTGCGTTGGGGCCTGCTGCTGTTCGGCTTGTGTGCATGGCTGCGCATGCGCCGGTGGCGCTGGTCCGGTGCATTGCTCGCCGGCGCCGGCTGGGCCGCGCTGCATGCCGGCTGGGCGCTGGACGCGCAGTTGCCGTACCGGCTGGAAGGCAGCGAAATCGCCGTCGTCGGTACGGTGGTCTCGCTACCGGAGGTCGAACCGCGGCGCACGCGTTTCCGCTTCCATGTCGATGACGTGGCCAACCAGCATCCCGCCCTGCGTGGGAGGCAGCTGCAACTGGCTTGGTACGACGACTTTTCCGCCACGCAGGCGGGGCCACGGATGCAACTGGAGGCTGGCGCGCGCTGGCATTTCACGCTGCGGCTGCGCGCGCCGCGCGGGCTGGCCAATCCCGGTGGTTTCGATGCCGAACGGCATGCGCTGGCGCAGCGGATCGCCGCCAGCGGGCTGGTGCGGGCGGAGACGGCGCGGCGGCTGGCCGCATCGTCCGGCCTGCAAGCGTGGCGCGAGCGGATGGCGGCGCGGATCGGCGAAGCGGTCGGCCGGCCATCGGCGCGATATGTGCAGGCCCTGGCGGTGGGCGATACCCGCGGGCTGGACGATGCCGACTGGCAGATGCTGCGGGCCACCGGGCTGACCCACCTGATCGCCATCTCCGGTTTCCATGTCGGCATGGTCGCCGGCTTCGCCGCGCTGCTGGCGGGCGGCGTGTGGCGCCTGCTGCCGTGGCTGGGGCGGTATTGCCCGCGCCCGCATGCCGCTGCCCTGGCCGCGCTGTGTGGGGCGATGGGCTACGCGGCGGTCGCCGGTTTCGCGCTGCCGACGGTGCGCACGGTGCTGATGATCGCGGTGGTGGTACTGGCACGGTTGGGGCGGCGCCCCGGCAGTGTCGCCGGGGCGTTGGCGCTGGCCGCGCTTGCGGTGCTGGCGTGGGACCCGCTGTCGGTGTTGATGGCCGGCTTCTGGTTGAGCTTCGCCGGCGTGGCCTGGCTGGTCTGGTGCCTGCCGGGGCGGCTGCACTGGCTGCGTGGTTTCCTGTCGGCGCAGATGGTGGCGACGGTGGGCCTGCTGCCATTCACCGCGATGCTGTTCGACCAGGCCTCGCTGGCCGGGCCAGTGGCCAACCTGTTGGCGATACCGTGGTGGAGCCTGGTGGTGGTGCCGTTGGCACTGCTGGGTACCGGCCTGGAGGCGCTCTGCCCCGGTGCCGGGTTGTGGCCGTGGCAGGCCTCGGCCTGGTGTTTCGAACTGAGCATGGCGCCGCTGTCGTGGTTGGCGGAAAGCCGTTTCGCATTGTGGTGGCTGCCGGAGGCGCGCGGGTTCGCATTGCCGCTGGCACTGGCCGGGGCACTGTGGCTGCTGCTTCCGCGCGGGATTCCCGGCAAGCCGCTGGCATTGCTGCTGTGGCTGCCGTTGCTGTGGCCGCGACAGGAGTTGCCGCGGCGGGGAGAGGTCGAACTGGTGTTGTTCGACGTCGGGCAGGGGTTGTCGGTGTTGGTGCGTACCGCCGGGCACCGCCTGCTCTATGATGCCGGGCCGGCGGTGCGCGACGGCTTCGATGCCGGCGAACGCGTGGTGGTGCCGGCCTTGCACGCGTTGGGCGTGGGGCGGCTCGATGCGCTGGTCGTCAGCCACGGCGACAACGACCATGCCGGCGGTGCGGCAGCGGTGGTCGCCGCGCTGCCGGCGGCGGCCCGTTATGCGCCACCGGGCATGCCATCGGCACTGGCGATGGAGGCCTGCGTGGCCGGGCAGGGCTGGCAGTGGGAGGACGTCCGTTTCGAATTCCTGCATCCGCATGCCGGTTTCCCCTACCTGCGCAACGAATCCAGCTGCGTGCTGCGGGTGCAGTCGCAATACGGTGCGGTGCTGCTGACCGGGGACATCGGCGAGGTCATCGAGGACGGGTTGGCCAAGCGCCAGCGCGGGCAGTTGCGTGCCGACGTGGTGCTGGCGCCGCACCACGGCAGCGGCGGCTCCTCGCTGCCGGCGTTCGTGGCCGCCACGCGGGCGCGGCTGGTGCTGGTATCGGCCGGCCACCGCAACCGTTTCGGCCATCCGCGGCCGGAGGTGGTCGAGCGCTGGCGGCGTTCCGGTGCGGAGGTGCTGGTCACCGCCGACAGCGGCGCGATCAGGGTCTGGCTGGGCGGGGAAGGCCTGCAACTGCGCGAACGCCGGGCCTGGCGCCGCCGTTCGTGGGACGCCGCCGGGCGGGAACGGGCGGCTGCTATCCTATCGGCCGACGAACAGGCGGCCTCGGCGCCGGAGGGTTGAAACGTGTGGGAACTGGTCAAGGCCGGCGGTTGGCCGATGGTGCCGCTGCTGCTGCTGGGCGTGCTGGCTTTGGCGATTGTCCTGGAGCGTTTCTGGAGCCTGCGCCGCAACGAGGTGCTGCCGCCAGGGCTGGGGCAGGAGGTGCGCAACTGGGCCGCGCGCGGCAAGCTCGACGCCTCCCACATCGAATCGCTGCGCGCCAACTCGCCGCTGGGCGCCCTGCTGGCCGCGGCGCTGGAAGCGCGCAACCGCCCGCGCGACCAGCTCCGTGAGCGCATCGAGGACGCCGGCCGCCACCTGGTCCACCGCATGAGCCGCTACCTGAACGCGCTGGGCACCATCGCCTCGGCCGGGCCGCTGCTGGGTCTGCTGGGCACGGTGATCGGCATGATCCAGATGTTCCTGGGCATCCTCGACCACGGCGTGGGCGACGTGAACCAACTGGCCGGCGGCATCGGCAAGGCGCTGGTGTGCACCGCCACCGGCATGATCGTGGCGATCCCCGCGCTGATGTTCCACCGCTATTTCCGCGGCCGCATCGACGGCTACGTGATCGAGATGGAACACGAGGCAAGCGCGTTGCTGGACACGCTCGACGGCCGCCCGGCGGTGATGGCCGCCGGCCGCAAGGCGGCGCAGGCGACGGCACCGGCCAAGGCCTGACCCGGCATGCGCATCCGCAACGACCGTGCCCAGGACGAACCGCACATCGATCTGGTGCCGCTGATCGACGTGATCCTGGTGCTTATCATCTTCTTCGTGGTAACCACCACCTTCGATGCGCGCTCGACCCTGCAGGTGCAGCTGCCCACGGCCAGCCAGCAGCAGAACAGCGAGCCGCCGCGCGCATTGAGCGTGCTGGTCAATGCCGAGGGCCGCTATTTCATCAACGACCAGGAAGTGCTGCGCAACGACGTCGAATCGGTCAAGCGCACCATCGTGCAGGTGGCCGGCGACGACCGCGAGCAGACCGTATTGCTGCGCGCCGACGCGCGCACGCCCTACCAGGCGGTGGTGACGGTGCAGGATGCGCTGGGCCAGCTCGGTTTCCGCCGCATCGCCATCGCCACCGCGCCGGACGTGCAGCGATGAACACCAGCGAGAGCGCGTGGCGGATCTACCGGCGCCTGCTCGGCTTCGCGCGCGCCTATCGCGGCCTGCTGGTGCTGGCCGGGCTGGGCATGCTGGTCGAAGCGGGCGCGGGCAGCTATTTCGTGGCGATGATGAGCCCGGTCACCAACAGCCTGGTGAACCCGGAAGACATCAACCTGTGGATGCCGGTGGCCATCGTTGGCCTGTTCCTGCTGCGCGGTGTGGCCGGCTACCTGACCGACATCGGCATGGGCAAGGCCGCGCGCAGCATCGCCCGCGACCTGCGGGTGCGCGTGCTCGACAAGTACCTGCGCCTGCCGGGGCAGCGCTTCGACGCCGAGCCGGTGCCGTCGATGCTGGTGCGGCTGGGCTCGGACAGCGACCAGGTAGCGCAGGCCGCGGTGGACGCGATGAAGGTGGTGCTGCAGCAATCGCTGCAGGCGCTGGGCTCGCTGCTGGTGATGCTGTACCTGAGCTGGCAGGTGACGCTGGCGATCTTCGTGCTGGCGCCGCCGCTGGCATGGGTGATGAACAAGGTCGCCAAGCGCTACCGCCGGATCAGCCACCGCATCCAGGAAAGCGGCGCGGAATTGCTGCAGTCCGCCGACCAGACGCTGTCCGCCAACCAGGAAGTGAAGGTGTATGGCGCCCAGCGCAGTGAGCTGGAGCGTTATTCGGTACTGGCCAACACCAACCTGAAGCTGGCGATGAAGGTGGAGGCCACCCGCAGCATTTCCTCGGCGATGGTGCAGCTGATCGGCTCGGTGGGGTTGGCGGCACTGCTGCTGATCGCCGGCCATGAGGCCGCCGCCGGACGCCTGACCGTGGGTGATTTCGTCGGCCTGATGATGGCGATGATGGCGATCATCCCCGCGCTCAAGCAGTTGACCAACGTGCAGAACATGACCCAGCGCGGCATCGCCTCGGCGCAGCGCCTGTTCCTCGTGCTCGATGCCGAGGACGAGCCGGATGGCGGCACCCGCGCACTGGCGCGGGCCGAGGGCGTGCTGGAATTCCGCCACGTCACCGCACGCTACCCGGAGCAGGCGCAGCCGGCGCTGGAGGACGTCAGCTTCGTCGCGCATCCGGGCACGGTGACGGCCATCGTCGGCCGCTCCGGCAGCGGCAAGTCCACGTTGATCAAGCTGATCCCGCGCTTCTACGAGCCGGAATCCGGGCAGATCCTGCTCGACGGCCACCCGTTGCAGGACTACCGGCTGGCCGACCTGCGCCGGCAGATCGCGCTGGTCGGGCAGCAGGTGGTGCTGTTCGACGGCAGCGTCGCCGACAACATCGCCTATGGCGAGCTGCAGGACCGCAGCGCCGGACAATTGCAGCAGGCCATCGACAACGCCAATGCGCGCGAATTCGTCGAGCAGCTGCCGCAGGGCGTGGGCGCGTCGGTCGGGCCCAAGGGCGGGCGCCTGTCCGGTGGCCAGCGCCAGCGCCTGGCGATCGCGCGGGCGATGCTCAAGGACGCGCCGGTGCTGATCCTCGACGAGGCCACCGCGGCGCTGGACAACGAATCCGAACGGCTGGTGCAGGAGGCATTGCAGAAGCTGATGCCGGACCGCACCACGCTGGTCATCGCCCATCGCCTGTCCACCATCGAGCATGCCGACCAGGTGCTGGTGATGGACCAGGGGCGCATCGTCGAGCGTGGCACGCACCGGGAGCTGCTGGCGCTGGGCGGGCTGTACGAGCACCTGTACCGCATGCAGTTCCGGGAAAGGCAGGAGTGATGGCAGGGAAAGGGACGCAGACGCCGGCGTGGTGGTACGACGGCGCGCCGGTACCGTTGCCCGCGCGGCTGCTGGCGCCGCTGTACGGCGCCGTCGCCGGCCTGCGCCGCGGCCTGTACCGGCGCGGCTGGCTGCGCAGCCGGCAGGTGCCGGTGCCGGTGATCGTGGTCGGCAACATCACCGCCGGCGGTACCGGCAAGACGCCGTTGACCATCGAACTGGTCGAACGCCTGCGCGCGGCCGGCTGGAAACCGGGCGTGGCCAGCCGCGGCTACGGCCGCGACGACGCCGGCACCGCGCGCTGGATCATCCCGGAGCTGGCACCGGAACTGGGCGGCGACGAGCCGGTGCTGATCGCGTGGAAGACCGGCGTGCCGGTGCGCGTGGACAAGGACCGCGTCGCCGCCGCCAAAGCGCTGCTGGAAGCAGGTTGCGACGTGGTGGTCTGCGACGACGGCCTGCAGCATTACCGGCTGGCGCGCGACATCGAGATCGAGGTGGTCGATGCGCAGCGCCGCTACGGCAACGGCCGGCCGATGCCGGCCGGGCCGCTGCGCGAGCCGGTGGAGCGCGCGGCCGACTGCGATTTCCGCGTGGTCAATCTGGGCCAGGCCAGCGACGACGTGCAGGCCCCGGCGGCATCGGGTTTCGGCGAATGGGCGATGCGGCTGCGCATCGACGTCGCCCGCCCGTTGCGCGGCGGCCGCGAGCGACCGTTGCAGGGCTTTGCCGGGCTGCGCGTGCATGCGGTGGCCGGCATCGCCCACCCGCAGCGCTTCTTCCAGATGCTGCGTGCGCGCGGCATTGGCGTGGTCCCGCATGCCTTCGCCGACCACCATCGCTACCAGGCATTGGACCTGTCCTTCGGCAGCGAGTTGCCGGTGCTGATGACCGAGAAGGATGCGGTCAAGTGCCGGGCCTTCGCCAACGACTGGCATTACGCGGTGCCGCTGCAGGCCGAACTGCCGGCCGCGTTCTGGGTGGCGCTGCTGGACCGGCTGGGCAAGCTGGCGCGCGCTTGATCCTTCTCCCTTCGGGGTGAAGGCGTGTTGCTTGCGGGCCATTGGCTCGCACACGCCTGAACGCCTAGCGCGCCGGGCCGGGCCGGGGCGCGGAGCGAGGTGCCCCGAAGGGGCGGATGAGGGTACGAGTGAAGTTTCATGCACCATTTTGTTCAAAAAGCGGTGTCCTGATTGTTTTCCGCCCGGGCGCGTGGCGACGCGTTCATCATCGCGCTCCCGATAATTCCTTGCGGCGCGGCTTCGCCTCGTACCCTCTCCCCAACTGCTCTCCCGGAGGGAGAGGGATTATCGAATTCGGCCCGTGATGGGCGAGGAGTTGAGATGAACAACGTTCCCGATTTCGTGGTGGCAATCCCGGCGCGCTACGCCTCAACGCGGCTGCCCGGCAAGCCGCTGGCCGCGTTGGCGGGCGTGCCGATGGTGGTGCACGTGGCCCGGCGCGCGCTGGCGGCGGGTGCGCGCGAGGTCTGGGTGGCGACCGACGATGCCCGCATCGCCGCCGCGCTGGAAGGATTCGACGGCGTGCGCGTGGCGATGACCCGCGCCGACCATGCCTCCGGCACCGACCGGCTGGCCGAGTGCGCGCGGCAGGCCGGCTGGGGCGAGCAGGACATCGTGGTCAACCTGCAGGGCGACGAGCCGTTTGCCCCGGCTGCCGGCATCCGCGCGGTGGCGGCGACGCTGGCCGGCAGCGGCGCGCCGATGGCGACGCTGGCCACGCCGGTCGAGGATGCGCCGACCCTGTTCGACCCCAACGTGGTCAAGCTGGTGCGCAATGCGCAGGGTGACGCGCTGTATTTCAGCCGGGCGCCGATCCCGTGGCACCGTGACGCCTTCGCCCGGTCGCGCGACGCGCTGCCGCCGGGGCAATGGCTGCGCCACATCGGCATCTACGGCTACCGCGCCGGGTTCCTGCAGCGTTTCGCGGCGATGCCGCCGGGCACCCTGGAGCAGGTCGAGTCGCTGGAACAGCTGCGCGTGCTGGAGGCGGGCTTCCGCATCGCGGTGTCGCTGTCGCCGGAGCCGTTCCCGCCGGGCATCGACACGCCGGAAGACCTGGCCCGCGCCGACGCGCTGATGAGGGCCACGGCTTGAAGCTGCTGGTGATCTGCCTGGGCAACATCTGCCGCTCGCCGATGGGCGAGGGCGCGCTGCGCGCGCGGCTGGCGGCGTCGCCGCTGGCCGGGCGGGTCGAGGTGGATTCGGCCGGCACCTCGGGTTGGCACCGCGGGCAGGCGCCGGACCCGCGCGCCATCGCCTGCGCCGCCCGCCACGGCGTGGACATCGCCGGCCTGCGCGCGCGGCCGTTGCAGCACAAGGATTTCCGGCATTTCGACTACATCCTGTGCGCGGATGCCCGCAACCTGGACGACGCGCGGGTACTGGCGCCGCCGGACGCCCATGACCGGGCCGTGCTGTGGCTGCCGTGGGCCGGCATTGCCGGCACCAGCGAGGTGCCCGATCCCTGGTACGGCGACGAGGCCGATTTCGAGCACAGCTGGGCCCTGCTGGACGCCGCGGCGCAGGCCACGGTGCGACGTCTGGCGGATGCGGTCGAGTCCGGCATAATCGGCCCATGAATGCTCAGAGCACGATGGAACTCCCCCGGTCCGGCATCTGGCTGAACGCGGCGCCGACCACGTTGCAGGACCATGCCGGGCGCCCGCTGGTACTGGCCTTCGTCAATGGCGCCTCGGTCTGGTGCATGCAGCGGCTGGCCGAAGTGGCGCAATGGCAGGCGCGCAACCCCGGACGGCTGCAATTGCTGGTGATGCAGGTGCCGCGCTTCGATTTCGAGCGCGAGCCGCAGCCGGCGCTGAAGCTGCTGCGCCGACACGGCATCGCCGCGCCGATCCTGCTGGATGCGCAGTGGGAGGCCTGGCGTGCCTTCGGCGTCGAGGCATGGCCGACGCTGCTGCTGCTCGATGCGCAGGGGCAGGAGCGCGAGCGCCTGGTGGGTGCCGCCGGCGACCTGGAGCGCGCCCTGAACGCGCTGTGTGAAGGACTTTCACCGCCGCTGGACGAAGACCTGCGCGGCAACCGCGAAACCAGCCCGGAGCCGCGCCTGCCGCTGCGCTTCCCGGCCGGGCTGGTGGCCAGCGCCGACCGCCTCTACGTCGCCGACACCGGCCACCACCGCATCCTCGAATGCACCCATTCCGGCCGCGTGCTGCGCCAGTTCGGCGTCGGCAGCGCCGACCTGGTCAACGGCCCGGCCGGCGAAGCCGCGTTCAACCGCCCGCATGGCATGGTGCTGGAGCGCGAGACGCTGTACGTGGCCGACACCGGCAACCACGCGCTGCGGCGCATCCACCTGCCCAGCGGACAGGTCGAGACCCTGTGCGGCAACGGCCGCGCCGGCGAGCCGGTGGCAGGGGTGCTGGCGCAGCCGTGGGACAGCCCGCTGAACCATCCGCAGGACATCGCCATCGCCGACAACCAGCTGTACATCGCGATGGCCGGCGACAACCGTGTCTGGAGCTACGACCTCGGCCTGCGTTCGCTGCGCTGGCGCGTGGGCGCGGGGGTGATGGAAGTGCGCGACGGCGGCGGCCACCTCGCCGCGCTGGCGCAGCCCTGCGGGCTGGTGGCGGTGCAACAGGTACTGTATGTCTGCGACGCGCTGGGTTCGGCGATCCGCTCGGTGCAACTGCGCGGCGACGTGGTGCAGACGCTGGTCGGGCAGGGGCCGTGGGAATTCGGCAGTACCGATGGCGCGCGCGCGCAGGCCCACCTGCAATACCCGCAGGCGATCGCGATGGGCAGCGAATCGCCGCTGCTGTGGATCGCCGATGCTGGCAACGGCTGCCTGCGCACGCTGCGCCTGGGCGGCGGCGACCTGACCACCGTCAACCTGCCGCGGCGCCTGCATGGCCCGGCGGCGCTGGCGGTGGCCGCCGGCGCGGTGTGGATCGCCGAAAGCGACGCCCACGCCATCCTGCGTTTCGATCCGGTCAGCGGCGAATTGAGCAACGTGCCGATCGAGGAATGAGCGGCAAGGCAACCAGCGGCTTCGACGGCAAGGCATTTGCGGCGGCGCTGAGCACCGCGCCGGGCGTCTACCGCATGTACGCGGCCGACGACACCCTGCTGTACGTCGGCAAGGCGCGCGCGCTGCGCAACCGCGTCGGCAGCTATTTCAACGGCTCGCCCAAGACCCGGCGCATCATGCTGATGCTGGCGCAGGTGGCGCGGATGGACGTGACCGTCACCCGCACCGAGGCCGAGGCGCTGCTGCTGGAAAACCAGCTGATCAAGTCGCTGGCCCCGCGCTACAACGTCTCCCTGCGTGACGACAAGACCTACCCGCAGGTGCTGCTGACCCGCGAGCAATGGCCGCGCATCGCCCTGCACCGCGGCCCGCGCTCGATCCCGGGCAGTTATTACGGCCCGTATCCGGGCGTCGGCGCGGTGCGCGAGACGCTCAACCTGATGCACAAGCTGTTCAAGCTGCGCAGCTGCGAGGACAGCGTGTTCCGCAACCGCTCGCGGCCGTGCCTGCAATACCAGATCGGCTGCTGCAGCGCGCCGTGCGTGGGGCTGGTGGCGCAGGACGACTACGACGAATCGGTGCGGCGCGCGGCCTTGTTCCTCGAAGGCAGGAGCGACCAGCTGGCCGACGAACTGGTGCAGGCGATGCAGCAGGCCAGCGACGCGCTGGAGTTCGAGCGCGCCGCGCGCCTGCGCGACCTCGTCGCCTCGCTGCGCAGCATGCAGAACCGGCAGTACGTGGACGGCCGTGCCGCCGACCTCGACGTGCTGGCCTGCGCGATGCAGGGCGCCAGCGCCTGCGTGCTGCTGCTGGCGTTCCGCGATGGCCGCAACCTCGGCACCCGCGCGTTCTTCCCGCGCACCAACGGCGAGGACAGCGCCGCCGAAGTGCTGGCCGCGTTCGTCTCGCAGTACTACGTCGAGCACGCGCCGCCGCCGGAAGTGCTGCTGGACCGCGAAATTCCCGAGGCGGAGATGATCGAGGCGGCGTTGGGCGCGGCGGCCGAGCGCAGGGTTGCGCTGAAGTGGAACGTGCGCGGCGAGCGCGCCGGCTACGTCGAACTGGCCGCGCGCAATGCGCAGATCACCCTGGTCGCGGAACTGGACAGCCGTGGCACGCAGCACGCGCGCAGCGAGGCGCTGCGCGAAATGCTGGGGCTGGCCGAGCCGGTCAAGCGCGTGGAGTGCTTCGACATCAGCCACACGATGGGCGAGGCGACGGTGGCCTCGTGCGTGGTGTTCGACGCCGCCGGCCCGGTGCGCGCGCAGTATCGCCGCTACAACATCAGCGGCATCGAGCCGGGCGATGACTATGCCGCCATGCATCAGGCCATCGACCGCCGCTTCCGCCGCGCGGTGGAAGGCGAGGAGGCGCGTTCGCGAGCCACTGGCTCGCGCGCCGACGAGCGCCCTCGTGCCATGCACGAGGGCCGTATGGGCGATTTCCCAATACTTCCGGACGTGCTGCTGATCGACGGCGGCGCCGGCCAGCTGGCGCAGGCGCAGGCCGCGCTGGCCGACCTCGGCGTCGAAGGCATGCTGCTGGTCGGCGTGGCCAAGGGCGTGGAGCGCCGCGCCGGCCACGAGGCGCTGGTGCTGCCGGACGGACGCGAGCTGCGCCCGGGCGCGGCATCGCCGGCGCTGCAGTTCATCCAGCAGGTGCGCGACGAGGCGCACCGCTTCGCCATCACCGGCCACCGCGGGCGCCGGCAGAAGGCGCGCATGACCAGCAAGCTGGAAGACATCGAGGGCATCGGCCCGAAGCGCCGCGCCAGCCTGCTCAAGCATTTCGGCGGCATGGCCGGGCTCAAGGCCGCCGGCGAGGCCGAGATCGCGCGCGTGGAAGGCATCAACGCGGCGCTGGCCGCGCGCATCTACGCTAACCTTCATGGACTGTCGGTGCCCGATCCGACGGCGGAGCAGTAACGCAATGAAGTTGACCATTCCCACCTGGCTGACCCTGCTGCGGATCGTGATGATCCCGGTGCTGGTGCTGGTGTTCTATCTCCCCTACAAGTGGACGAACTTCGCCGCCGCGGCGATCTTCGGCCTGGCCGCGATCACCGACTGGCTCGACGGCTGGGTGGCGCGCCGCTACGAGCTGCATTCGGCGTTCGGCGCCTTCCTCGACCCGGTGGCCGACAAGCTGATGGTGGCGGTGGCGTTGTTCCTGATCGTGCAGGGCCACCCGACGCCGTGGATGGCGTTCTGGGCGGCGGTGATCGTCGGCCGCGAGATCGCGGTGTCGGCGCTGCGCGAGTGGATGGCCGAGATCGGCCAGCGCGCCAAGGTACGGGTGGCGATGATCGGCAAGGTCAAGACCACCGCGCAGATGGTCGCGCTGCTGTGCCTGCTGTATTCGGTTTCGCCCAACACCTCGGTGGTCGAGATCTGGATGGGCGGGCCGATTTTCCACGTCGGCGACTGGATGCTGGCGATCGCCGCGGTGCTGACCCTGGTGTCGGGCGTGCAGTACCTGCACGCGGCCTGGCCGAGCCTGCGCGAGGACGAGATCGCGGCGCGCGCGCAGTCGCGGAAAAAGTGAAAACGGCGTGTTGACAGGTAGGCGATTGCATGTAGAATTTCGCCTCCCAAGCGGGAATAGCTCAGTTGGTAGAGCGCAACCTTGCCAAGGTTGAGGTCGCGAGTTCGAGTCTCGTTTCCCGCTCCAAGTTATGATCTACAGACTTCTACTGACGTCTGTAAGTCGTTGAAAAGAGGGGCTTCGGCCCCTTTTTTCATTCCAGCGAGCGCCACGGAAATCCACCCACAGCCAGCCTTTTTTAGGCGCCAATTTAGGCACAGGAATACGGGTGAGGCGGCTTCCGTATAGTTGCTGGGGCTGAGCGGGAACCATGACGAGCATAAGGCCTAAGTCATCACTTAGGAGCCTCGAAATGGCACTCTCTGATCTGATCGTCCGGCAGGCCAAGACCACCGGCAAACGCTATACCCTCCACGACAACGACTGCCTGAGCCTGATGGTCTCTGCCGCAGGCGGCAAGTCATGGATCTTCCGCTATTCCTGGCTGGGCACGCAAAAGCGCATGTCCCTGGGCAGTTATCCCGCCCTCAGCCTGCGGGAGGCCCGTGCCGAGCGGGACAAGGCCCAAGCCCTGATCGCCAGGGGGATCGATCCCCGGATCGAGCGTGATCAGCGCCGGCACGCGGCCAGGCTGGCAGGCGAATACACCTTCAAGAACGTCTTCGATGCCTGGGTCGAGCATCGCCGCAAGGAACTCAAGGAAGGCCGTCAAAGCACGCTGTCGCAGATCCTGCGCATCTTCAACAAGGACGTGCTGCCTACCTTGGGAAAGATGTCGATCTACGACATTCGCCGGCCCCAGCTGGTGGGCGTGGTGGCGGCGATCGAGAAGCGCAAGGCGTTCACCACCGCCGAGAAGGTGCGTACCTGGTTCAACCAGATGTTTCGCTATGCCCTAGTCATCGCCGAGGGGCTGGAAGTCAACCCGGCTGCGGACCTGGACGTGGTGGCCGAACCTAAGCCCCCAGTGGCGCACAACCCCTACCTGCACCTGCCCGAGCTGCCCGAGTTCCTTCAGAAGCTCCGGCGCTACAACCCCCGCGGCTGGCAGACCCAGCTTGGCGTCCGGCTGCTGTTCCTGACGGGGGTGCGCACGGGCGAACTGCGGCTGGCCGAGCCTGAGCAATTCGACCTCGACCGCGGTTTGTGGATCATCCCGCCCCAGGTCGTCAAGCAGCTCCAGGACGAAATGCGCAAGGCCGGCAAGCGGCCGCAGGACGTGCCGCCTTACATCGTGCCCCTGTCCCTGCAGGCCATCGAGATCGTCCGCTATCTCCTGGGCGTGATGCGGCCGGCGCAGAAGTACCTGCTGTCGCACCGCAGCGAACTCAAGAAGCGCATCAGCGAGAACACCCTCAACAAGGCCGTGCAGCTCATGGGCTACGAGGGGCGCCTGACCGGCCACGGCATCCGCGGCACCATCTCGACCGCACTCAACGAGATCGGATACCCGAAGATTTGGGTGGACGCGCAGCTTTCGCACTCCGATCCAAACAAGGTCAGCTCGGCCTACAACCACGCCAAGTACGTGGAGCCGCGCCGCCGGATGATGCAGGACTGGGCCGATCGCCTGGACCTGCTCGAACAGGGCGAAGTGGAAGCTGCGAGCGCGCACCTGACCATTCGTATCGACGGGGTGCCGGTGATGGCAGAAGCGGAGGATGTGGTGAGTGCGGCCCCCACGGTGGCCGAGCCTGTTGCCTCCGGTGTCTCGCCCGTGGTGGCCACGCCCATCGTCGTGACCCCCAACAGCGGCGGAATCACGTTCCAGAGGCTGTCGCAGGTGCCGCCACCCCCGACGCATGCCCCGGAGCCGGAAGTCTCCGCCATTCAGCGCGAGCGCGAGGAAATGCTGGCGATGTACGAGTCGCCGAACAACCTGCCGGTCCCGCTGTTCGGCAAGCTGGCTGGGAAGTCCAAGGATCAGATCAATCGGGAGCTGAAAGCGGGCAAGCTGCTGTCCATCAGTCTGGGCAACCGGGGGCAGCGGGTTCCCGACTGGCAACTGGTGCCGCTCAAGCACAAGCTGGCCCAGGTGCTCATGAACCAGTGCCCTCGCGCGGATTCGTGGGAGCTATACCGCATGCTGACCCAGCCACACCCCGATCTGGGGGATCGCGCGGCCATCGATGCGGTCACGCCGACCAATGTGCCCACAATCATCCGGGTCATCATGGGCGACTACCAGCGCCATGCGGATGCGCCCGAGGCCGTTGCCATATGGCCCACCCCCGGCGATGTGCGGCAGAGCGTGCGTCGGCTGGTGGACAGCGCGGTAGTGTTTGAGGGGGCCTGATCCTGCGCGTCAGCTATGGCCGGGATGATGGCCCCGGCCGTAGGTGCCACTATGTGACGCCAGCCCCGGTGACTTGCAGCGCTCTGCGCTCGAACCGCTCCGAAGTGGAATTGGCATGCGCGTGGGGCCGCTGCAGGTATGTCGCGATCTCGTAGGGACCGCCGGCGAGCGGTCGCACGGTGATTCCCCATTCATGGGCACGCTCAATGCGCGATCGCGTAGATACCCCGACGCCATAGCCCGCTGCGACCCATAGCGCCATCATCTCGAAGGAAGTCACCCGTTGGAGGTTCTCCTGGTCCACTGGCATGAGGGAGGCCAGCCTCTCATCCAGCAGGGGGCAGGCTTCTGCCTGCCAGCGATAGACGGGATAGTCCCGAAGATCGGCGATGGCGAGCTTCGCCTCGTCGAATAAGTGGAACCGTGTCGGCATGGCGACAGCCATGGTCTCGGTCCATAAGAGCTGCGTTTTGAGAGCGGGGTCGCTATACCCCTGAAGCGACATCCCGACGTCATAGCGGCCTTCAAGAAGCCCCTCAAGCAGGACGTCACCTGCAACCTCGAAAATCGCGAGGGTGACGCCCGGCTCCTCTGCGCGTTGACGCGCGAGAAGCGCCGAGAGTTGAGATGACGATACGCCCGGTGCTACCGCAAGCCTAAGACGGGGGGACGGGCTGGTGGCATCGTGCATAAGAGCCCCCAAGAAGAGAATTGATCAAGAAACCAATCCGACATGATACCCATGAGTTAAATTTAACGTGGTTAAATTCTAGTGACTGCCTGACGCTTCTGCCGATGCAGAGGCGTACTGTTCAACGGGGGCGTCCCCCTGGCACAACCAGATATGAAGCCGAGCCAGCCCAGGCTTTTGGCAAGGCTGTGCGCGCGTTCCGCATGGACCAGGGCATCGCTCAGGAGGAACTGGCCGGGCTGGCTGGAATAGAGCGTTCCCACATGGGCAAGATCGAACGAGGGGAGCATTTGCCCTCCTTGGCCCTGATACTGAAAATCGCCACTGCGCTGAAGATGAGTGGGACCGATCTAATGGCCGCCACAGAGCGCAATATGGATTCCACTGTCGAATCTTGAGCCAGGTTAGTTACCCAGCCCTTCGCGCAGGCGCGCGATAAACCGCTCCAGAGAGGCCGAAGAGGCGCTATTGTCGGGCCGAAGCACGTAGGTCGTAATAATTGCGGATTCAACAGCCAACGGGCGTATTACGACATCAGGCCGCTGTGTGGCTGGAGTTCTGTTCGCGGCCATGAAGCCAACACCATAACCGGCACCGACCAGCGTGAGCATCATGTCCAAAGAGGTTACATGCTCAACGACGTTTTTCTGGTGTCCCAGAGGTCCTAGAAGGCGCGCCAGCTCGCGGCAGTAACCCTCGCAGACTTGCGGATCGCACAAGACAAGCGGGTGACCGCTAAGTTCATGAAGTGGCACTTCCTTGTGAGCGAGTAGCGCGTGCCGTGCCGGTACGGCAATTACCAGCGGGTCTCGCCATATTGGTTCGGCAACGATACCGTCGTTGACATCCGCGGTGTGTGCGAAGCCGATCATGAAATCGCCGGATCGAAGCCCCCGCATCTGTTCGGCCAAGGGTACTTCGGACAGGCGTATTTCGATCTCTGGTTCTTCGGCGCGGCAACGGGCCAGGAACGATGAAAGCCTAGGGTCGATTGCTCCATCAGACACCGCGATACGCAGGCTACCCCGCAAACCCGCCGCGACGGCCTTGACGTTCTCCCGGGCTTGTTCGAGAACGGTGAAAAGCCTGCGAGAGTCTTGCAGGAAGGCAACTCCTGCGGCGGTCAGCCGCGTTCCTCTGCGATCACGATCAAAGAGTACGACCCCTAGTTCGTCTTCCAGCTCTTTGATCGCCCGAGACAAGGGCGGTTGTTCGATATGCAGCCGCTCCGCGGCGTGCGTGAAATGCAGCTCGTCAGCCAAGACGACAAAGTAGCGAAGATGTCGCAGTTCCATGTCCCCAGCCCCTTCTGCCGCCTGGGCGGCCTGTTGCTATGATCTGATATAGACCCATCCTGTCCGCTGCATGCGCGCGATTTCGATCACGGCTGGGCCTGCCATCACCTGGAGCGGCGGCCGGTTCTCCCTGCCGATCCGGGTCAGCGTCGTCGGGCACACCCAGGTGTGGATGTCCACCTCGGCATGCGCTTGATCGAGTGCTGCCTTGACAGCCTCTGCATTGAGAATGATGCGCAGCTCGGCATCAGGCGCTTCGCGCAGGAGATTGACCGCATTCTTGCGTGCGCGCTCCAGTGCTGCGGGAGTTGGCGCATGCAGGATCACTTTCAATGCTTGGTTCTGGATGTTTTGGCTCATGATGGTTCGGGCGTGATGGCGGAAAGAAGGAGTCCGTTTACGGGTTGAGTTGCTGGGATGCCGACTTCAAGGCGCTCTGCAGCATCTCCTCGATGGATGGGTGGTAGAACGGCATCGTCAGCAGGTCATTGACGGTCTGCTTGGCCTGGATTGCCCAGGCGAGCAGGTGCGCCAGATGCTCGCCTTGCGTCAGCAACATGCTGGCCCCAAGCAACAAGCCAGTGCCGGGTTCGACGTAGATGCGCAGCAGGTTGTCCTGGGCACCGAGAATCTTCGAGCGCCCGTTGCCACTACCTTCCGCGATGCCGACCACGGCATCTTTCTTCATTGCGGCCTGGTAGGACATGCCGACAGCGCAGACGTCGGGATCGGTGAACAGGATGCTGATCGGCACCCGACGCGGCGCCCCCTGCCATTGTTCGCCACGCAGGCGCGTCAAGGCGGCCTGGGCCGCCATCTGGCCTTCGTCGGCGGCCTCGTGCATCAGCGGACGATCCGGCTGCACATCGCCCGCGAAGAAGATCGGTGCATCCGATGCCTGCATGGTGGAGGCGTCGATGTTCGGCCGGCCTGCCTTGTCCAATAGGATGCCTGCCGCTTGCAGATTGAGCGCTTCGGTATTGGGCTGGCGGCCAGTCACGACCAGCAAGCGATCCACGAGCGCTTCATGTTTGTCGGTGCGCATGCGCACCTTGTCGCCTGCCAGGGTAACTTCGACGGGTGCTCCCAGCCACATGGGAAACTCGCCGCCGAACCTCGAAAGCGCCCGATCCTGCACCTCGGGATCTTGAATACCGCCGATCGTGTCCTGTTGGTCGGCACCGATCACCTGCACGTCAAGCCGCGACAGGGCCAGGCCAAGTTCCAGGCCGATCGCTCCCAGTCCTAGAATCCCCAGGCGCTGCGGCAGTTCTTTCTGCTCGAAAAGGGTGTCGGTGGTGAGGATGTGGGAGGCCGCGCCGTCCAGCGACTTGGGCACCACCGGATGCGAGCCCGTGGCCACGATGAAAGCCTTCGCTTCGATACGCTGGTCGCCGACTTCCAAGGTGCCTGGCGCGACAAAGCGAGCCTCGGCCATGATCAGGTTTTCGCCGACGGCCTTGCGCGTGCGCTCCGCGGCAGCACCGGCCAGAGCATCCCGCGTCTGGCGGGTATGCCGCCACAAAGCCTGCGGCCCTTGTGCGGAGAGCGTGACGCCCGCGGGCAACTCCTTGGCCGTCGTCCAGCGCATCCCCGCATGCAAAGCGGCCTTCGACGGCATGCAGCCTACGCGCGCGCAGGTCGTCCCCAGCGGTCCACGATCGATCAGGACGACATCCTTTCCTGCCGCCTTGAGTGCATGAAATGCCGTGATGCCGGCGGTTCCAGCACCGATGATGGCGATATCTACTTTCCTTGCCTGCATTGGAAATCTCCGTCCAATCAATTAACCAAATAGCGAATCTCTAGCCCACGTTGCGCATGAGCATGAGAGCCGCCACGGACACGCAGGTGATCGAGAACACCCGCTGCAGCATCTTTGAAGGAATCCTTAGCGCCACAGCGCGACCACCCGCCATGCCCACCAGCGCGGTGAGTACGAATGCCCAAGTAGGCGCGGTAAGCAGCAGGCCATGACTCCATGCGATGAACACGGTCACGGCGGACAACAGCGCGATCACCATGAGCGAGGTCGCGACGATGCTGTGCATGCGCAGCTCGCTGAAATGCGCCAAGGCTGGGACGATAATGAAGCCGCCGCCTACGCCCAGCATGCCCGTGGCCAAGCCGGACACGACGCCGATACTCCCCAGCGTGGTCGCGGTTCGCAGGTTCCAGAGAAAGCGCCCCGTGTCTTTGGAGACCTTGCACGCCTTGGCCTGCTCGTCGCCCAAGTCGCTATCGGCTTGGGGGCTGCGCGAGGACAGGAACATCCGGTACGCGATGATGAGCATGATGGCCACGAAGACCATGTTCAGCCACCGCGGCGAAAGCCAGTGCGCGAGCTGAACACCCAGCGGGGCAGTCACGGTGCCGGCGGCCGCCAGCACCATCGCGGCCTTGTACCGGACAATACCCCGCCGCAGTCCCTGTACAGCGCCCAATGCCGCCGCCGCACCCACCGCAAGCAGCGCCACGGGTGCGGCACTACGTATGTCCATGCCCAAGCCGAAAACCAACGCCGGCACCGCGAAGATGCCGCCGCCGGCGCCGGTCAATCCCAGCACGGCTCCGATGATGAGGCCCAGCAGCCCACCTGTCAGTGAGAGCATAGTGAACGCCCCTTTCAGCTATTTTCCTTGTGCAGCCTCGGATGCAATCCGAGAGAAGCGAGCATCGAGTTCCTCCGCCTCCTGACGCAGCATTTTTGCGTCATCGCTGCTGCCAACGTCCTCGATATATGGCGCGAAAATATGACTGGGTTCGACCCACGACAGCGTTGCATGCCCGTCATCCCGCTCAGTCACATAAAACCGGATTGGTGCCTCGATCATCGCCGGCACACTGAGGCGCAAAATATCGACGGCAAACTTGTTGTTGAAGACCCCCACCACCCGGTTTCCCGGAATGTGGATGCCGCGCTTTGCAGCAGCCTCCGTCGGGCCAACATCAAAGACAACATTCAAGTCGTTCGCGGAGACCGCTTTCTTGAGATTGGCGAGCAATTCCGAATAGCTCTGGCTCGTCTCAATCACCCTCCAGCCATCCTTGGGCCAATCGACTCCTGCGGCCGACGGAGCGGCGACAAGCAGGCACACCAGGCCAAAAAACAAGCCAGCAATCAGGCGATGGTTAGTGGACATGATTCACCTCCTTGAATTGCAGTTGGTTAGCCCAGTAGGTGCAGCTCTGGCGCGCGATGCGGCACATATCGCATTCGCGCGCCAAAGGATGGGTCTCAGCGTGGTCCCAGCACCTCGGCCAACTGGGGCCCCTGAGGCATGCCGTTATATTTCTTGAGTACGCCATCGGGGCCACGAACGACGATGCCAGGAGTTCCGCGGAAGCCCATGCTCAACATCAGCATCTGGTTGTCATCGAGGGTCTTCCGTACATTTGCTGGAATGCTCTTGGCCGGTGTAATCCCGCCCTGGGAATACTTCCGCTCGTTTTCCAGCAACGCTGCCGAGGGATCAGCGGCACCCAGGATTGCCGCAGCTTTGGCGGGACTGTCTTCCCTGATGATTCCGACCATGATGTGCCGAATCTGGACCTTGCCAGCATCGACCCAAGGACGTGCGGCTTCCCAGAAGCGATGGCAATAGGGACAGTTGGCGTCGGAGAAGGCATACACGATGCGCGGGGCATTCGCTTGCCCGTCCCGGACAGAGGTTGCAGATTGGAGCTGCGCCCATTCCTTGTCGCTGAGCGGCTTGGCCGCCAGATTGTTCAGGGCTGCCTCATCGATCGGCTCTCCCTTGGCATTCAGGCGTGTTCCCACGATGGCATTGCCATCGCTCGTGATGTAAATGGCGACGGGCCTGTCACCGGCAACTGCCGCGAAAGCGCGCAGTCCGCCTCCGACCTTGAATTCCTGCATGACGGTCAGGCCCTGATCCTCCAGCGCCTTCAGGGCGGGCGGCTGGTTGGCGGTTTCCGCCTGGCTGCAGCCGGTGACCAACAGCAGGCTGGCGGCCAAAAAGAGGGAAATGCGAGAGCGTTTTGCAAACATGGTTATTCCTTTTCTGTCTTGATCTGTTGGGATTGCGCGAAACGGCGCGACACCGTGTTTTTGAGGCTGGCCATCGAGAGTTCGCCCAGGTGCGTATCCACCAGGCGTCCGTGCTCATTGAAGAACAACGTGGTGGGCAGGCCTCGCGAAGCAACCGCCTGCATGGTTTGGGAAGCCGGGTCGAGCAACACATCCTTGAGCTGCAGGCCTTGGGCTTCGAGAAAAGCACGCGCCTGCTGGGCGCTTTCACCCTGGTTGACCATGACGAAAGCGATCTCGGGATACTGCGCTTGCGCCTGCTCGAACACCGGCATTTCGCGACGGCATGGCGGACACCATGAAGCCCAGAGGTTGAGCACGACTGGCCGTCCGATATAGGAGTTCAGGACAACAGGCTTTTCGTCGAGCGTGGCGAGCGCCAAGGCTGGCAGCGGCGGTGCCGAGCGCTGCAACAGCTCAAGCACGCCACCTGCGGCAAACCACGCCAAAAGTCCGGCTGTAACACCTACCAGTACAGGGCGGCGCAATGCCCGGGTCGAACGGGTGCGCCACCAGATGAACACCAGCGTTGCCGCGACACCTATCCACCAGGTGAAGCCTTGGTCGCCGATGAAGAACATGGACATTGGCGACTGCGCGTACTCGTCCCACCACTGCGCGATATAGCCCAGGCGAGCTGCTACAAATCCCAGGAACACCGCGTCCATAAGCATTCCGCCGGCCGCCTTGTACGGCGAGTCGGGCAGTCGCTTGGCAACCATGCGAGCTACTGCCCAGGCCAGCAGCACGGCAGCGAAGACAGCCACGACCTGGACGGAGAAAGGCCCCACGCTGATCATCAGGAGCCCGCCTTGTCCAGATGATCCAGGAAGGTGCGAGCATCGATCTCACCCACCACGCGCAGATCCCGGCGTTCCTTGCCGTCCGGGCCAACCAGAATGAGTGTGGGCGGTCCCATGACGCCCCAGCGCTTGAGCAGAGCCTGGTCGGTTGCATCATTGCGCGTGACGTCCGGCCGCACCACCTGCATGCGCGCCAGCCGGGACGCGACAGCGGGGTCTCCGAATACGTTGCGCTCGATCACATGACAACTGACGCACCAGTCGGCGTAGAAGTCGATCAGGGTCCATTGGTCGCGCGAAGCCGCCTGGGCCAAATGCGCATCCACGTCCTCGACCGATTTCGCCTGGACGAAAGCGACACCAGCCTCAGCGGATGCGGCCGAAGTCGATCCACCGCGCAGATGCGCCAACGGCTGCAAAGCGGATTCGCCCCCGGATGCAGCGCCGACCAGCATCAGGACGGACCACAAGCCGGCGAAGACAGCACCGGACCGCAGCGTCCATGCCAGCCGATGCTTCGCCGCCACGGCCTGACCCCAGGCGATCAGGCCAATCGCCACGGACAAGACCCAGGCCCCCCAAAGCACCAGGCCCACGGTGCCGGGCAGGAAGCGCGTTAGCATCATCACGGCCATGCCGACCATGACGTAGCCGAATGCCACGCGCACGCGATCCATCCATGCGCCCGGGCGAGGTAGGACCCGGGCACCGAACACGGCGATGGCCAACAGGGGCAATCCCATGCCCAAACCCAGCGCGAACAATGCCATTCCGCCATAGACCGCGCTGCCGGTCTGTCCGATGTACAGCAATGCACCCGCCAATGGCGCGGTCATGCAGGGGCCGACCAGGAGCGCCGAGAGGAAGCCCAGTGCTGCAGCGCCGGGGATGCTGCCGCCCGAGCGGTCTCTGCCGGCAGACTCGACACGATTGACCAGGGCCGAAGGCATCTGCAGCTCGAACAGGCCGAACAACGAACTCGCCAGGACGAGGAACAGGGCCGCGAACGCTCCCAGCAGCCAAGGCGATTGCAGGGTGGCCTGCAGGTTGGCACCGGCCATGCCAGCGGCCACACCCACCACCGCGTAGGTGCCCGCCATTGCCACGACATAGGACAGCGAGAGGAAGAAGGCCCGTCGCGGCTTGGCTTGGCTGCCTACGACCATGGAGGAGACGATGGGGATCATCGGCAGCGAGCATGGCGTGAAGGCCAACAGCAACCCGAAGCCGAAGAACAGCAGCGTTCCCCATACGGGGCCGAGTGCGGCAAGCCGCTGCGCTGCCGCTTGATCCTCGGCGATCTCGGTCGCCCCCGCCACGCTGCCTTGGCTGGCGGGTGCCGCGGTTGGGCTCTCGTGTGTGGAGCCATTGCCTGCGGTAGATGTGCCTGCTGCCACTTCCGGCAGTGCCAGGTTCACGGTCTGCGGCGGATAGCAGATGCCTGCTTCGGCGCACCCTTGCCAATGGAGTGTCAGCGGGCCGGCGGCAGTGACGGGAAAGCGCAGATTGAGCGCATCACCCTTATAGATTTCCGTGTCGCCAAAGAACTCGTCGTGCTTGGCAGTTCCTGCTGGAAGGGTCAGGCTGATCTCATGGCCCCGCGCATCGACCAATTTGATGGCATGGCGGTAAACGTAGTAGCCATCGGCGATATGTCCTGCAATTAAGAACGAGTCGCCTTGTTGCTGCGCTGGGTCCAGCTTGAATACTTCGGCAACGTCCAAAAACTGCCGTTCGCTACTGCCCCAGGAGGGAAGAAGGCCATTCGCCCAGGCGCTGCCGACCATGCAACAACACAGTAGAAAGATCGCAACTATGCGCCGATAAAAAGCCAAATCCGAATCCTCCAAGCAAAGCTGCTTGAAGGATGCGCTCGCTCGATTAAGCGAAACTAAAGTGCCGTGAGGGCCTATCTTTTCGCTGACGTGAAAGGGATTTCTGTCCTACCATGAGCATTTGATCGAGGCAAGGTGAAGCGGAAATGCGGGTACTGCTGGTAGAGGATGACGAGTTGATCGGCAAGGGAATCGTCGCCGGTTTGCGAAAGCACGGCATTTCCGTCCAGCATGTCCTCACGGCACAGGACGCGGAAACCGTGCACGCAGAAGAAACCTTTCATGCCTTGGTACTCGATCTCGGTCTGCCCGACCGGGATGGCATGGAATTGCTGGCCAGCATGCGGGCGGTCGAACCGCAGTTGCCCGTCTTGATCCTCACCGCACGCGACGCCATCGAGCACAGGCTCAAGGGGCTGCATGACGGTGCCGACGACTACATGGTCAAGCCGTTCGACCTGCGGGAACTCGCGGCCCGGTTGCACGCGCTGGTCAGGCGCACGCAAGGTCGCGCTGCCCAGGTCATCTCGGCCGGCCCTTTGCGATTGGAGCCGGAGAGCGGGCTGGCCTGGTTCCAGGGCGAGGCCGTCACCTTGTCGCGCCGCGAAGTCGATTTGCTGGCCCATCTCGCCAACGCCGATGGCCGGTGGGTGCCCCCCGACATGCTTAACGAACGCCTGTACGGACTCGGGGAAGAAATCGGCAGCAATGCGCTCAACGTGCATATCCACAACATCCGCCGCAAGCTCGGGGCCGAGGCGATCGAGACGGTTCGCGGACTCGGTTATCGGCTGGGCTGGAGGCTTACGTCATGAGCCTGCGCCTTCGCGCCGTTCTGATCGCCGGCATTTCGCTGCTGGTTCTGTGGAGCGCTGCCGCGGGCTGGATGATGCGCGGCGTTCATTCCAATCTCGACCGAACGCTCGACGGTCGCCTTGCCATGTCGGCACGCATGGTGTCGGGGCTTCTTGAACGCGCGGCACTGGCCCCCAACTCGGCCTCCACCGACTTCACCGAGGCCGTGCGCGTCAGCGGCAAGGAAGGCATCGCATGCGAAATTCGATCCCTGCGTGGGGAGATCCTGGCACGCACGACCACTGGACCTCATTCGGAATTTGAGTCGCTGCCGACAGGCTTCAGTACGCGGGAGGTTCTGGGGCACCAGTGGCGGGTCTACGTTCTTCGTGCCGATGGCTATCAGATCACTACGGCCGATCGCGTGGATCAGCGGGACATGCTGATCAACGAATTGCTGAGCGTGGCTGGCGTACCGTTCGTGATCGCCTTCCTCGGCGGCTTGGCTGCGCTTTGGATCGGCATCGGCCGGGGGCTGTCCCCGCTGAAGGCGCTTTCACAGCAGTTGCGCGACAAGCATGCGGACGATACATCCCCGATCGCCGTCAACCACTCGCCCTCCGAACTGCGTCCGGTTCTGGATGCGATGAATGGGCTTCTCAGGCGCTTGGCACGGGCGCTCTCCAGCCAACGGGCATTCACCGATGCCGCGGCGCACGAACTGCGCACGCCGCTGACCGTAATCGACACGCACCTGCAGGTAGCCAGGATCAGCGAGGGCGACGAGGTGGCGTCCTCGCTTTCCAGTGCAGAGGAAGGGGTGAAGCGACTGCGGCGCACGCTGGACCAGATGATGACCCTGGCCCGTGCCGAGGCACCTGCCGATAAAGCGGACGGCTGCACCTGCGTGGCCGATTGTGTCCGTGGCGTGCTGGGGCAATGGAACGCCGACGAAGGCAAGCGCCTGTCGCTGACCGTCAACGGCGAAAGCATCGGAACTCCAGTGCCCAGGTCGATGCTGGAAACGGCGGTTCGCAACCTGGTTGACAATGCGATGCGCTATTCGCCCCAAGATGCCGTGATCGATGTCAGCGTGCTCTTGGAACAGGATGCGCCGCGGTGCTTGATCACTGTATCGGACCGTGGCCCTGGCCTCACTACCGAGCAGGCAGCGCAAATCGGCCAGCGCTTTTGGCGTGGCGACCAGGGCCGGAACAGCAAGGATGGGTCAGGCCTGGGCATTTCGATCGTGCGTGCGATTGCGGCGCGTTTCGGTGGCAGTCTTGAATTGAGGCCAAGGGATGGAGGCGGCCTGATCGCGGAGATTTCCCTGCCGGGAACAAACGCACCGAGGGACAGCACTTTCCCTGGATAGAGGCTCGATGCCTCGATGCAAGGGGTTGATCGCCTGCCTCTCCATCCGGCCATGGCGCGTTCCTTATCGGACAACGGCCGAGTCGAGGAATCGCTCCGCGTCCAGTGCCGCCATGCAGCCGAAGCCGGCCGAGGTAATGGCCTGACGGTAGTGCTGGTCGGCCACGTCGCCGGCGGCGAACACGCCTTCCACCGAGGTCTGGGTGGCGTTGCCGCCCAAGCCGGAACGGATTTCCAGGTAGCCGTTGTTCATCGCCAACTGGCCCTTGAACAGCTCGGTGTTCGGGCTGTGGCCGATAGCGACGAAGAAGCCGTGGGCGTCGATGTCGCGGGTGCTGCCGTCCAGGGTGGACTTCACCCGCACCCCGGTCACGCCCATGTCGTTGCCCAGCACCTCGTCCACCTCGTGGTGCCAGACGGTCTCGACCTTGCCGGCGGCGACCTTGGCGAACAGCTTGTCCTGCATGATCTTCTCCGCGCGCAGGGTGTCGCGGCGGTGCACCAGGTAGACCTTGCGGGCGATGTTGGACAGGTACAGGGCCTCCTCGACCGCGGTGTTGCCGCCGCCGACCACGATCACGTCCTGGTCCTTGTAGAAGAAGCCGTCGCAGGTGGCGCAGGCCGAGACGCCGCGGCCCTTGAACGCCTCCTCGGACGGAATGCCCAGGTACTTGGCGGTGGCGCCGGTGGCGATGATCAGCGCGTCGCAGGTGTACTGCGCGCTGTCGCCGGTCAGGGTGAACGGGCGCTTGGACAGATCGGCGGTGTGGATGTGGTCGAATACCACCTCGGTCTCGAAGCGCTCGGCATGGGCCTGCATGCGCGTCATCAGGTCCGGCCCCATCAGCCCATGGGCATCGCCCGGCCAGTTGTCCACCTCGGTGGTGGTCATGAGCTGGCCGCCCATTTGCAGGCCGGTGAGAACCAATGGCTTGAGGTTGGCACGGGCGGCGTAGACCGCGGCGGTCCAGCCGGCCGGCCCGGAGCCGAGAATGATGAGCTGATGGTGTGTTGCCATGGTCATGATGAGTGTCGGTTGATCAATTGGAAGGCGGGTCGGCATGCTCAGATCGCAAGGGCGACCAAGAAGCGGGACACCATGTTGTAGGCGGCGACCGTCGCGACCGCCTCTACCGTCTGCTGCTCTCCGAAGAAGGCCTTGAGCTTCTCGATGACGGCAGCATCGACTTCGACGTTGCGGGTGGACTGGTCCGTCAGTTCCAGCAGCGCTCGCTCCTTGCCGTCGAAAAGCGAAGCGATACCGTCGGCGCGCATCGCATCGCATTTTTCTGGCGTGCCCCCGGCCTGCAGGTAGGCGGGCTTGTGGACATTCCACTCGAATTCGGCCCGGTTGAGCACGGCAACGCGGCACATGATGAGTTCTCGGTATTCGAGGGGCAGCTCAAACTCTGCCCGCACGCGACCGAGCAAACCGTTCCAGCCGGTCGCCAGGGGAAAGCTCTTGAGCAAGACGCGATCGATACCGATCAGCTCGCCGTTCGGGCGACGGGCTTGCATGTTTTCCAGAAGCTCGGGGGGAGCGTTATCGCCGTCCTGCCAAGGTTTCACTCTTACATGGGTCATTGGTGTTGTTCTCTATGGGCGGTCGGGGGGCTGCAGGTGCGCTACGGCCGACGCGGTGATGCCGAGCGGTCGCACCGTCCGGTTCAATCGAGGTGGTTGTTGATGAAGCGAAGGACGTTGGGCTTGGGCGCTGCGCCGGTCATCCGGTCGATCACCTGGCCATCCTTGAACAGCACCACCGTTGGGATGCTCTGCACGCCGAAGCGGCCAGCCAATTCCGGGGCCTGGTCGATATCGACCTCGCCGAAGTGCGCGCGATCCTGCATGTCGCGGGCGACGTCCTTGAAGATCGGGGACATCACCCTGCACGGGCCGCACCATTCGGCCCAGAAGCGGACGGCATAGACGCCGGGCACCTGGCCGAGCGTCGTATCGAAATTGTCGTTGTTCAGCTCTTGAAGCATGGGGGGTCCTGAAGTTGGAAAGGAGTCACTGGCGCAGCCAGTGCGGATCGCTGCAAGCAGAGAGGCTTGGTTGAGCAGCGGATGGGAGGGATGGCTGCCGGTTGCGGCAGTCGTGCGCGGGCGGGGATATGCTTTGCAATATACGTTCAATTATTTGATTGAATGATAGTGCGATGGTATCGTGGCGTCAATGAACCCGCCCGCCCACATCGACGGCAGCAGCCGTCTGGACCCATTGGCCGAAGTCGCCAAGACCTTGGGGCATCCGCATCGCCTGGCGCTGCTGGAGCAGATCGTGCGAGGGGAAAGGTCGGTCGAGAAACTGGCCGAGTTGACCGGGATCACGGTGGCGAACGCCTCTCAGCACCTTCAGCACCTGAAGCGTGCTGGCTGCGTGCAGACGCGGCGCGATGGCAAGCACATGCTCTATCGCCTCGGGCCGGGACCGTTGGCCTCGGTGGTCGTGGCGCTGCATGACTACGTGGAGTTCCAGCATTCCCGCATCCGCGAGGCCATCGCCGATAGCCGTCAACGGCCCCAGGAGATGGAATCGGTCTCGATCGACGGCCTGCTTGATCGCATGGATGAAGGGGCCGTGGTGCTGCTGGACATTCGCGGCGATGAGGAGTTCGCGCAGGCTCATTTGCCGGGCGCGATCAATATCCCGCTGGAGCAACTGGCCGACAGGATCGGTGAACTGTCCCGGGATACGGAGGTCGTGGCCTACTGCCGCGGTCCGTACTGTGTGCTATCCATGCAGGCCGTGAGCATCTTGCAGGCTCACGGGATGCAGGCCACGCCACTGGCGGGGGGCGTGCCCGAATGGCGGGCGGCGGGCCTTGCGCTGCAAGGCAGCACCGGCCCCGTCTCCTGAGCAGTACCGGGCAATCCTCACGCCCGGCTTGCTTCCCGAATCAGGAAACTGGTTACCTGAAGCGCGCGCTCGGGGCTGCCGGCGGTTTCTCCGTCCGCGTACCAACGTCCGGCGATGCCTAGCGCCGGCACACCCGCCACCTTGAAATCACTGGTCGTCTGCGTTGCGCGTTTGGCTCTGGTCATGGTCGAGAACGAGTGATACGCCTCGGCGAACTTCTTGCCGTCCAGTCCAGGTTGCTTGTCGGCCCAAGCTAAGATGGCATCGTCGCCGAACAGGCGTTGGTGCTCTTGATGGATGGCCCGGAAGATCCTGGGTCGGAATTCGTCCTCTTTGCCCAGAGCCTGCAGTGCGTAGTACATGCGCTGTTTGGCTTCCACGTCACTGCCTACAAAGGGCACAGGAACGCGCCGGAAGGATGCGATGGAGGGAAGTTGCCTCGTCCAGATTTCGAGCTGCGGCTCGAAGGCAGCGCAGTGCGGACAGTTGTACGAGAAGAACTCAATGACCTCCACCTTGCCAGGCGGCGCATCGACCGGCACGGGTTTGTCCAGCTCCAGGAAATCCTTGCCCGCTTTGAAAGCCTCTTGGGCGGAAACGCTATTGGCCAGCGGCGCCAAGGGCACCATCGCAGCGGCAATCAGAAAATGACGTCGTTTCATGCGGGGGGTATCTCCAGGGTCGGGACTGCTCCGATACCACTGTCGGTCTGGTGAAAGGGCCATTCAGAAGCTGTAGCTTTCGCCATCATCGGGAACGAGGACTCGCTGAGGGTCGAGCGATTTCTCCTTGATGTAATCCTTCAGTTCCTGCCGGCTTTGCGTCGCATGGTTCAGGGATTCCAAGTGCACCGCCACGATATAAGCGCCAGGGGCGGCTTGATTCACTCGATATAGATCCTCTTTGCCCATGATGATGGCGCCATCGATATCGTTGAATCGCACATAGCCCGCGTTCAGGACGATGACGTCCGGGCGGTATGTGGCGAGAGCGTCCTGGACGTGGGTATTCCAGACGGTATCGCCAGCCACGTAGAGCGACTTGAAGCCTGGGCGCTGGAAGACCACGCCAGACACCGTGCCCAGAAGTTTCCCGCGGACGGCCATTGCAGCGTCGCTGCCATGCTGGCCGCTTGTCTTGATCAGGCGGACTCCCTTGAATTCGGTTGCCTCATTCAAGACGCGCACGTCCCGAAAGCCGGAGCCTCGGATCGTCCTGGCATCCTCATCGTTCTGCGCAAAGATCGGCATGTCTTTCGGGATGCGTTCTTTGGCCTCGTTGTCCCAATGATCGAAGTGCAGATGCGTGACGATTACCGCATCCACGTCGATCACTTTTTCAAGGGGTATGGGAAGGTCTACGGTAGGGTTGCGGATTTCGCTGTTGAAGCTTCCCGGTGCCGCGGGATATGAGCCTTTTTTCGCCAGCATCGGATCGACCAGAAACCTGACGTCGCCGTAGTCGATCTTGATCGTCGCGTTCCTTATCTGCTGCAGCACAAACGATTTCGTTCCAGCACTGGACGCTGGTGCCGATTCGGCGGACGCGCTGGCAGCAGCTCCTGCGGCGATAAAGCCCGCAATGAGCAGGCTTGCATATTTGCGTATCAGTTCTTTCATGGACATGGATAGGGTTCTCCTGAAGTAATGGCTTGGCGAAGTGAATTGCACAGCCGCGAGCCCGGATATTTGCCGGGCCCACCAAGCCGAAAAAGTGAACGAAAGCGGTTTCCCGGCAAACATCCGTGCCCAGTTCAATAGGAACTAGATGTGCAAGGTGTTGTATCCCTTGTCCTTAAGCTCAAGCAGATGGATGGTTCCGCTTCGGGTTGTGCTCAGTCTCTTGTCCAGTTGGTCCTTCGTGACCCCGAACACGGCCATCGCGTTCTCGCAGACAACGATCTTGGCACCGTAGTCCTCGCTTTTTGCAAACCACTCGGCCAGTGAATGGTCGTTTGCAAGATCCTTGACCACCGCGCCTACGGCCACGATTTCAAAGGTCAGTCCTTTCTTCTTCACGTCCATTTGCTTGGCGGTCAACACCGCGGCCTTGAAGTGCAGCACGTCCGAAACCATCAGCGCGAACTTGGTGGAGGTGCCTTCATAGGGAATTACGATGTCCGGCATCTTGTTGATGTCGGGCATCTGCGGGCCTTGGGCAAAGCCGTTCGTTGGGGAGGCGAAAAAAGCCAGTACTGCAAGAAGGAGGGAAAAGACTGTTGTTTTCATTTTTCGTTTCCTCGCGTGGTGAAAGAGAACTGGCCAAAAGCCGGATGCTGGGCTGGTCCGATTAAGCGAAAATAAAGCCGTGCCTGGGGGGCTGGACCGCCGGCCATCTTCATCGCTGTCCCCCGGTAGCCCGTTGCGGTGTGTCCTTGCTTGTAATGAGCAGGTGGACCGTCCGTATGACCAGGTAGCCGATGAACACGTTGGCGCCGACGAAAACCGGCACGGCCAGAACCTGTGCCGAATGGATGCCGGCCTGTGCCAGCTTCAGGCCGCTGACGGTTGCAGCGGCCACACCGAACGTATAGGCCCAGTAGGCGGGGATGAAGGGCTGCACGCCCAACCAAAGGCCAAGGCGCAGGCCAAGCAATAGCTGGAAAAGGCCATAGCCCCACAGCATGAGAAGCCAGTGGTCCGTGCTGCCGGGAGACAGGGCCAGCCAGGCCATGGCGCAAACGACGGGTGGCGCGAATTGAATACCAATCAGCGGACGTTGCGGCGCCGGTATCGATGTCGAGTGCCATAGGCGATGGATGACCAGGGATTCGAGGGCCAGCCACGAGAAGAATCCCGCGCCCAGGAAAATCCATCCCCAATCAGCGCTGCCTAGCGCGCCCAGCGCGGCCGCCGTGGTGAGATTTCCTGCGACCGTGGGCAGGTACAAGGTCGGAAGCATGTCCTCCGAGTTCCTCCCGCCTTGCCAGAGCGTGCCGGTGTGCCAAAGCGCGAAGCCGATATTCCAGGCAATGCCGCCGATCGTCAGGAGCCACGCAAGGGCCATGGAATACGGGATCACCGCGATGGCGATGAGCAAGGTGGAAACCGCGATCAGTGCGGGCGTTCCACCCTGGACCGGATGCAGGAACTCGGCCTTTGCCGCCTCGAAATTCCGAATCGACTGCCAGACGTAGCCGATGATGAGCGCAGCCCAGATCAGTCCGGCCATCGCGAGCAGGGCTTCGCCAATGGCAGAAGGCAAATGCCAGAGCTGCACAGCGGAGCGCCAGGCCTGTCCCAGGCCGGCGACTCCAAGGACGACCCCAAAATACGATGCCGGAATTTGCCTCCGCTTGATGCGATGGGCTTCCATCTCCAGACCCCTATCGTTCACAGGTGGTCTAGGCCCGCTGCGCAGCGCCGCCGAGGAGTCGGCGAGCCTGATGACGGTCAAGCGGTGTCACTTGCCGCCGCCGCAGCAGGTCTTCGCCGAAGCCGATGCGGCGGCGCGGTTTTGTTCGATCAGGACGGGGGTATAACCCGCATCGGCGATGGCGTCCTGGAGTTCCTTCGGATCAGCGCTACTCGATTCGATTTGCACCAGGCTCTGGCTTTGATCGATGGTGAACTTGGCATCCTGATCCGCTGCCTTCAGCGCCTTCGTGATCATGCTGACGCAGTGCCCGCAGGTCATGTCCTTGACTTCAAAACTGATCATGAGATTTCTCCAATGGAGTTACTGGTAGGGAACTGGCACTGTGGGCCTTGTCACGGTGGGAAGGTCAAGGGGTATTTTTTCTCGGTAATCCATGCCGCCAGATGCCGCGCGTCGCTGGTCCAGAAGTGACCTGCGGCACGATATGCAATGGTTTCGGATCATCCGATCCGCTGCTTGCGCACGGGGATCACGGTGGCAAGGCCAACGGCTGCCGAGAGAGCGAACATCGCAGTCTTCGGGATCGCGGGCGCAAGGACGTTGACGAGGATGGGCCAGAAGAATCCGCTGTATGCGAGCACGTAGAAGATGCCGGTGAGCAGCGAGCGGTCTTCAATTCGAGCGATGAGCGGGATTGCCCGCAGGCCAGCGGTGAGCAGGAACCCGTAGGCGCAACCCAGAAGCACAGCCGCGGGGAACAACAGAGGCGTGTACCGAGTAAATTCCATTCCCGCACCGGCGATCATGCCGAGGCACAGAAGCACCAGGCCGCCGACGAATGCGGTGCCGAGTCCCTGGCGTAGCGCCAGCCGCGAAGCGACCGGCTGCACCAGGACGCCGCTCAGCAAGGTCAAGGCGGCTACGGCCCCCGTTGCGGCAATGCCGGCCTCCCCGAGATCCGCGGTCTGCGGGAGCACGACAATGGCTGCGGCTATGCTTCCGAACACCCAGGGAGCGGTGGGAAGCACCAGGCGAAGAAATAGCGGGTTCCGAAGCGCCGCGCCGATTGTCGGCCGGTTCTTCGCCGACGTGCGCGGCGCGGTCTCCGGGGCGGACCAGACGATCGGAGCGACACAAAGCATCAGTCCGATATGGACGAGATACGGAAGCGCTGCAGGGAGGATCAGCCATTGAGCCAGTCCGCCCGACACCAGCGGCCCCAGTGCGAAGCCGCTGGTAAGCGCGACCGCCGTCAGGATGGGGGCCGACCGTCGGGAGCCGGAGCGGTCGTTCAACTCGCTGAGCCACACCGTTCCTGGACCAAAGGCAGCGCCGGCAGCAAGGCCGACGATCACTCTGCCGAGGGCGAGCAGCCCGAAGGAGCTGCCGGCGAATAGCAGCACGCCGGAGCCGACGATCGACACGAGGATCACCGCCCGCATCAGGTTGCGTCGCCCCCAACGGTCCGACAGCCGCGCACCGAAGAGCAAGGACGGAAAGAGCCCGAGCCAGTAGGCGGCGAACACCACGGCGATGGCGGTACCGCTGAGGACCTTCGCGTAGACGAGGAGCATCGGGGCGAACATGTTCGCTCCCCATCCGACGGCGAACATCGCAACGGCGGGACGGTACGGGCTCTTTGAGGTGATTTGCTGTTCTTGCATGCCGATCCTGGTGGTGCGACGCCACAGGTTCGGTTCAACGAACGGGAAGGATTTCGAGTGCGGGCGTGTCGAATCGACCCGTTCACCTCAATCGGCCGGATTTCGGCGATGCCTGGCGACGCCCTGCGATGGTCGGCCTTGCCATCGTTGGAATGTCAACGGGGGCGTGGAAACACGGTCATGCGTCACTGCGGCCAGGCGGGACATCGTCCCCGCCCAAACCGTGGTTTTCCTTGCATTGCTTCAATGCCGGTGACCGAACGCCGGGTGATCGTGGTCGTGGTCGTGGTCGTGCCGCCCCGGACTCTGGCGCAGATTGCAGGCGTTCTCGTCCACCTCCGAGTTCCAGTCGATCGCAACGGTGGCGTGCTGGATGTTGAACTGCTCGCGTAGTGCCTTGTTGACGAGCTTGACCACCGCCTTGGCTTCATCGTCGCTCTGCGGACGGATGTGCAGCGTTGCCATCGTCCGGCCGGAGGTGAGCTGCCACACATGGACATGGCTGACGGCCGCCAAGCCGGGCACGGCGCCCAGCAATCCACGCTCCACCTTCTCTGGAGAAGCGTCCTCGGGCGCGCCTTCCAGCAGGATGTGCAGCGACTTGGCCAACAGCTTCCAGGCACTGCGCAGGATCAGTGCTGCCACGGCCACCGAGAGGATGGGATCGATGGGCGTCCAGCCCGTGTAATAGACCACGATCGCAGCGACGATCGCGCCCACCGAGCCCAGCAGGTCGCCCATTACATGCAGGATGACCCCCTTGACGTTGACGTGGTCGGTCTCGCCGCGCGTCATGATCCACAACACCAGGAAATTGACCAGCAGGCCGACGATGGCCACGATCAGCATGGGGCCGGCCAGGATTTCAGGCGGCGCGAAGAAGCGCTGCCAGGCTTCGTATGCGATCCAGCCCACGATGGCGAACAGCGTCACGGCGTTCACGAATCCGGCGATCACCTCGAAGCGTAGATAGCCGAAGGTGCGCTTGCTGTCGGCAGCGCGCCGGCCGAACCGGAATGCGGCATAGGCCAGGGCCAACGCCGCCGCATCGGTCAGCATGTGGCCTGCATCGGCCATCAGGGCGAGGGAGCCAGAGAAGGCTCCGCCGAGCGCCTCCACCACCATGAAGGTGAAGATCAGGACGAAGGACAGCAGCACCTTGCGCTCGTTCGTGCTGGTGACGGTCGGCGCGTGCGAATGGTCGTGGTCATGACTGTGACCATGATGAGAGTGGGAGTGGGACATCGGGGGCCTCGGCCGCTTGGATTGACGATGCAAGAAAATATAACACATGAACATATGTTCATATGAACTATATGAATCAAGCTCGCTCGCAACGTGGCGGCGGTATCCGGGGCATAAGGCTTGGGGTTGGGCAACAGCGACCCTCGACGGGCCGCTGTTTGGCATGACCGACCTGGCGTCGCGCCCGGCTATTCGTCGCCGTGGTCTTCGGCGATGTGGATGGCCATATCCAGCAGCACGTGGCTCACGTGCTTGTCCGCCACTTCGTAGAAGATCTGCTTGGCTTGGCGCACGCCTTTGACCAGGCGAGCCCCGCGCAGCAGGCGCAGATGGTGGCTCACCAGCGATTGCGAGAGTTCGAGGCTTTCCGCGATGTCGCCCACCGCGGACGGCCCTTTCATGCAGAACAGCAGGATGCGCAGCCGCGACGGATCGCCCAGCAGCCGGAACGTCTCGGCCAGGATGGTCACGTCGTTGCCGGACAGCGATGCCAGATCGATGCTACTGCGGGGACTGTCGGTTGATTTCTTGCTTTTGGTCATTTCTCGGAGACTCCTATCCTTGGAAGGTCGTCCCTGCCTTCCCGGGACCGACGAAGCTGCGGCCATCGACAGGGAACGGTGCCCATCTGCAACATAGTGCTTTACCTTCCCACGATGGTAAGCCGCAAGCTATGCCCATGTCGAACTTCAACTGTGGAAAGTAAACCATGAGCATGCCAAGCATCTCAGATAGCCGGGCCGCGTTAGCCCCTATCAGTCTGCCCATCGAGGGCATGACCTGCGCGAGCTGTGTCGGCCGCGTGGAGGCTGCCCTGACCAAGGTCGAGGGCGTGGACAGCGTGTCCGTCAACCTTGCCACCGAGAAAGCGGAGATCCGCCTGGCCGGCCCGGTGGATCGCGCGGCGCTGATCCAGGCCGTGGAGAAGGTGGGCTACGAGGTGCCTGCCAGCGTCGTGGAGCTGGCGGTCGAGGGCATGACCTGCGCCTCGTGCGTGGGCCGTGTCGAAAAGGCACTTAAGGCGGTGCCCGGCGTTGCAGAGGCTGCCGTTAACCTTGCGACCGAGCGCGCCACCGTGCGCGGAACGGCCTCGATGGATGCCTTGGTGGCCGCGGTCCAGAAAGCCGGCTACGAAGCCAGGGCTGTCGATAACAGCGCCCAGGCCGACGACGAGGCTGCGGAGAAGAAAGACGCCGAACGGGCCGGACTCAAGCGCGACCTGATCCTGGCCGCCGTGCTGGCGCTGCCGGTGTTCGTGCTCGAAATGGGCTCGCACCTGGTCCCCGGGGTGCACCATTGGATCAAGTCCACCATCGGCATCCAGCAGAGCTGGTATCTGCAGTTCGTGCTGACGGCGCTGGTGCTGGCCTTCCCTGGACGGCGCTTCTACACGAAAGGCTTCCCGGCCCTGATGCGCCTGGGGCCGGACATGAATTCGCTGGTCGCGGTCGGCACGGCCGCGGCGTTCGGCTACTCGGTGGTGGCTACCTTCCTTCCCAACCTGCTGCCGGCGGGAACGGTCAACGTCTACTACGAAGCAGCCGCGGTCATCGTGGCGCTGATCCTGCTCGGGCGGTTCCTGGAGGCGCGCGCCAAAGGCCGCACCTCGGAGGCCATCAAGCGGCTGGTCAAGCTGCAGGCCAAGGAAGCGCACGTGCTGCGCGATGGCCGCGCGGTGGATATCCCGATCCAGGATGTGGCGTTGGGCGACATGGTGGAGGTGCGTCCTGGCGAACGGGTGCCGGTCGATGGCGAAGTGACCGACGGCCGCAGCTTCGTGGACGAGTCGATGATCACCGGCGAGCCGATCCCCGTCGAGAAGACGATCGGCAGCACGGTGGTCGGCGGCACCGTCAACCAGAAGGGGGCGCTGACGCTGCGCGCCACCGCCGTGGGTGGTCAGACGATGCTCGCGCAGATCATCCGCTTGGTCGAACAGGCGCAAAGCTCCAAGCTGCCGATCCAGGCCGTGGTGGACAAGGTGACACTGTGGTTCGTGCCGGCGGTGATGCTGGCAGCGACGCTGACCTTCTTGGCCTGGCTCATCTTCGGGCCGTCCCCGGCGCTGACCTTCGCACTGGTCAACGCGGTGGCCGTGCTGATCATTGCCTGCCCCTGCGCCATGGGGCTGGCCACGCCCACGTCAATCATGGTCGGCACCGGCCGGGGCGCGGAAATGGGCGTGCTGTTCCGCAAGGGCGAGGCGCTACAGTTGCTTCGGGACGCCAAGGTGGTCGCGGTGGACAAGACCGGCACGCTCACCGAAGGCCGCCCGGTGCTCACCGACCTGGAGATCGCGCCCGGCTTCGACCGCAGGCAGGTACTCATGCAGGTCGCTGCCGTGGAATCGCGTTCCGAGCACCCGATCGCCCGGGCCATCGTCGAATCTGCGACGGAGGGAGGCACCACGCTGCCGACCATGGCCGATTTCGATTCGGTCACCGGCATGGGGGTGCGCGCCACCGTGGATGGGGTTCGTGTCGAAGTGGGTGCCGATCGCTTCATGCGCGAATTGGGTTTGGACGTCGGCGGCTTCGCCGGAACGGCCGAGCGGCTGGGCAACGAAGGCAAGTCGCCTCTGTATGCCGCCATCGACGGCCGGCTGGCCGCCATCATCGCGGTTGCCGATCCGATCAAGTCCAGCACGCCCGCCGCCATCGCGGCCCTGCACCAGCTCGGCCTGAAGGTGGCGATGATCACCGGCGACAACGCGCGCACGGCGCAGGCCATCGCCAGGCAATTGGGCATCGACGAGGTGGTGGCCGAGGTGCTGCCCGAGGGCAAGGTCGAGGCGGTGCGCCGGCTGAAGGCCACCCACGGCCAGATCGCCTATGTGGGCGACGGCATCAACGATGCGCCTGCGCTGGCCGAGGCCGACGTGGGTCTGGCGATCGGCACCGGCACCGATGTGGCAGTGGAATCGGCCGACGTGGTGCTGATGTCCGGCAACCTGCAGGGCGTGCCCAATGCCATCGCGCTGTCCAAGGCCACCATCGGCAACATCCGCCAGAACCTGTTCTGGGCCTTCGCCTACAACACGGCGCTGATCCCCGTGGCCGCCGGGGCGTTGTACCCGGCCTGGGGCGTGCTGCTGTCGCCGGTATTCGCCGCTGCGGCCATGGGCATGTCGAGCGTGTTCGTGCTCGGCAACGCACTGCGCCTGCGCCGCTTCCAGCCGCCGCTGGATACGGCCTCCGCGGCTTCACACTGAGAAAGGAGGACGACCATGAACATCGGTGAAGCGTCCACGGCATCGAAGGTCTCGGCCAAGATGATCCGCTACTACGAGGAAATCGGCCTGATCCCGCCGGCGAACCGAACCGACGCGGGCTACCGCGCCTACACGCAGTCCGATGTGCACCGGCTGCATTTCATCCGGCGCGCGCGTGATCTCGGATTCTCGGTCGCCGAGATCAGGGACCTGCTGGGCCTTTGGAACAACAAGTCGCGCCAGAGCAGCGACGTCAAGCGCCTGGCCCAAGAGCACATCGAGGACCTTGAGCGACGCATCGAGAGCATGTTGCAGATGGCCGAGACGCTTAAGACGCTGATCAGTTGCTGCGCGGGCGATGACCGGCCTGACTGCCCCATCCTGCATACCCTTGAGCAGCCGGACGACAACGATGGAGAACCCGAGGCGCGCACGGGGGCAGTGCAACGCCGACGGCGCACTCCTGCATCAAAGAAGGGCTCACGAGCACGCTGAGGACGTCGGGCGGGACAGGAACTCTCCATCAGGATCAGTGAAATGTTCCTGCCGCTGAGCGACTAGAGCGTCCTTAGCCAGCGAGAGATACGGGTTTCCTCCTCAAGGCGACCGCCAGCGACAGCACGGCCAATGCCAGAGGAATGAAAGACACCCAGAGTACCGTGGTCCAGCCATAGGTACTGAGCAATCCACCGGACAAGAAGGAGCCTACGGCCATCAATCCAAAGACGATGAAATCGTTGAGGGATTGAACCCGTGTCTTTTCCTCGGGGCGGTGGCATTCCAGGACCATCGCGGATGCTCCCAGAAAGCCGAAGTTCCACCCCAGGCCCAGCAGGATCAGCGTTGCCCAGAAATGGGCGACGTCGATACCTGCAAGGCCCACGGCAGCGGAGAGCCCGGTCAGCAGCAGACCCACGGTTGCCACGCGGCCCGCGCCGAAGCGTTTGATCAGGCTTCCGGTAAAGAAGCTCGGCCCGTACATGGCGATGACGTGCCATTGAATTCCCTGGTTGGCCGATTCCTGCGAATGGCCGCACATGTGCATCGCCAGCGGCGCGGCCGTCATCAGGAAGTTCATCAGCATGTAGGTCACCGCGCCGGTGATGGCCGCCGCAACGAAGCGCGGTTGTCGCGCAATCACCGCCAGCGGCCTGCCTCCGGCCACCTCGGCCGCCGTGGGCATCGGCAACCGAACCCCCAGCAGGATGAGCGCCGACACCGCTGCGACAGCGCCTTGTGCGAGGAAGGTGGCCGCAAACATGTAGGGCGGCCACATGTTCATCGTGTAGTTCACGAGCTGCGGCCCCACGACTCCGGCCGCAACGCCGCCCGCCATGACGAGCGATAGCGCACGCGCACGCCGATCCGGTGCCACGCCGTCAGCCGCCGCGAATCGGAAGGTCAGCACTACGGCGGCGTAGCCGCCACCCAGGAAGGTTGCCAGGCAGAACAGCCAGAACGAGCCGATGATGACCGCGAGCATGCCCAGCAGCCCAGTCAGCACGCCGGCCCCGGTTCCCACGAGGAAGGCTGTGCGACGCCCGTGACGCCGGGCTATCGCTCCCGCAGGCAAGATGCACGCGGCCATGCCCACCACGAAGATCGAGATGGGCAAGGTAGCCAACACGGGAACCGGCGCGAGCATGTCGCCGACGATTGCCCCGGTGGCGTAAAGCACGGTCGAGTTGGCCCCCGCCAGCGCCTGCGCGATGGAAAGGCGCCAGATGTTTCCGCTCTGCACTTTCTCGGGCAGTTCGTCCGAAGCGCCTCCGATGGAGGCTGTACCGTTATCTGTCATAAGTTCTGGCTTTCGCTCGGAAGCCCTGCGCGCAGGGCTGGATTGGTCAAATTCAATCTGGGCGGTTCATGGTCAACACCATGCGGAACTTCACGTCGCCGGATTTCATCCGCTGATAGGCGTCGTAGGCCTTTTCCAGAGGCATGGTTTCGATCCAGGGTCGCACGTCTGCCAGGACGCTGAAGTTCAATGTCTTCTCGTTCTCGTAGGGCGTGCCGGTGATCGAGCCGAGGATGCTGCGCTGGCCGCCGACCAGCAGGCCGGCGGGCACTTGCAGGGGCTGCTTGCTCGGGTTGAGCACCACCAGTCGCCCCTCGGGTGCCAGACCGGCCAGTAGCCCCGATACCGTTTCGGCATGGTCGATCATGGTCACGATGGCCTGTGCGCCGCCCAGGCTCTTGAGCCGGGCGGTCGCGTCCTCCTCGTTGGTGTCGATGTAGAGGTGGGCACCCAGCTTCAGTGCATCTTGCGCGATGTCGCTGCCCCGGCCAATGGCGATGACCTTGAATCCCATGCGACGCGCGTACTGCAATGCCATGTGCCCCAGGCCGCCGATGCCCAGGACGGCCACCGTGTCGCCGGCCTGCGCGCCGCATTTCTTGAGCGCGTTGAAGGTCGCAATGCCGGCGCACAGAATCGGCGCGGCTTCCTCGGCATCGAGTTCGTCCGGGATCGATACCAGCCCGGTGGCCCGCGCCAGCATCATTTCGGCGTAGCCACCGTCGCGGCTCGCTCCTGTGATGGGCTGGTTCAGGCAAAGCTGGAAGCGTCCCTGCCGGCACTGCACGCATTCATTGCAGTGTCCTCCCATGCGGCCCACGCCCACGCGCTGTCCCACCTTCCAGATCGAGGGGGTGTGCTCGCCGAGCGCGGCAATGCGGCCGACCACCTCGTGTCCCGGTACGCGCGGAGGTTGCAGTGCGGGATCGGCTCGCTCGATGTCGCTGGCATCGGCACCGCAGATGCCGCAGGCTTCGACCTCGATCAGCACCTCGCCGATACCCGGCAGCGGTGCCGGGCGCTCCACCAGCTCAAGGAAGCCCGGCCGGGTGACTTGCATCGCGCGGTAGGTAGTCTTCATGGTCGCTCCAAAAATCGTTGAAATAGGCCAAGGGCGTCAGGGCAAGGCCGAGGCCAGGCGGCTCAATGCCTCATCGACCACGCTGCGCGGGCAAGCCAGGTTGATGCGCATGAAACCTTCGCCGGCCGCTCCGAACTTGTGCCCCGGGTCCAGCCAGAGCCGCGTGCGACGCAGCAGGAAGTCATGCAACTCGGCCGGCGGCATCCCGAGTGCGCGGAAGTCCACCCAGGCCAGGTAGAGCGCGTCGGTGGGCGTGACGGTCAGCGGTAGCCCCAAGGCCTCGACCTGCGCGGCGAAGTGCCGCTGGTTGCCGCGCACGTAGTCGAGCATGGCGTCCATCCATGGTTCGCCGTGCCGGTAAGCCGCTTCACAGGCCGCCGTGCCCATCGTGTTGACGAGGAACACGCCGTTGCGCTCGCACTGCGTCCAGTACCGCTGCCGATGGCGTTCATTGGGGATGAAGATGTTGGCGCAGGAAAGCCCGGCGATGTTGAAGGTCTTGCTCGGTGCCGTGCAGACGATGGTGTTCGATGCGATCTCTTCGTCGAGCATCGCCAGCGGAACATGACAGCGCCCCTCGCCGAACACCAGATCCTGGTGCACCTCGTCGGAGACGATCAGGATGCCGTGCCGTTCGCAGATTGTGGCCATCGCCAGCAACTCTTCGGCCGTCCATACATTGCCGGTCGGGTTGTGCGGATTGCAGAGGATGAACAACCGGGTGCCCGGCTGGATGGCGGCCTCGAACGCCTCGGGATCGAAGCGGTAGCGGCCCGCATCCAGCGTCAGCGGTGCCAGGGCCAGGCGGCGGCCGTTGTTGACGACATCGTGCAGGAAATGGAAATAGACCGGCGTCTGCACCAGCACGTGGTCGCCTGGCTGGGAGAACGCCTGGACCGCCATGTTCAGCGCGCTGATGACGCCCGGCGACTGCACCAGCCATTCGGGCCGGGCCTGCCAGCCGAAGCGGCGCGCTTGCCAGTCCACCGCGGCTTCACGGTAGCTGTCCGGTGTGCCGCCGTAGCCGAGCACGCCCATCTCCACCTGTTTGCGCAGGGCGTCGAGGATCGGTGGAGCTACCCGGAAATCCATATCGGCCACCCACATCGGCAGCGGATCGGCCGCTTGTTGCTCGGGCGTCAGGAACGCTCGCCCATGTTCCCACTTCATGGAGTTGGTGGTGCGCCGGTCGATGAGGGTGTCGAAGTCGTACATCGCTGTTTCTTTCCTCTGTCAATGCAGGACGGACGCCGCCGTGTTGGGGGCGCACAACGCTTCGACCCCAAGGCGTGCTGCCTCGATAGCTCCGGCCACGTAGCCGGGGAAGTTGGGCGACCATTCGCTGGCGATCCCGACGATCCGGTTTCGCCAAGGGCCCTCGGTCGAACTCCTGGGCGGTGGAATCGGATGGTTGAGGTCCGGGTTGTCATCGCCGGCAACCGCGGTGTACGGGTCGGCGGCCCAGTCCTTCAAGAATTCCGCCTTCGGCCGCGCTGCCTTGTCTCCGAACAGCCGGACGAACTGGGCGCGACAGTGGGCAAGCAATACCGCGTCCGGTGTCTGGCGCCGCACCTGGGCGGGCACGCCCAGAAACCCGAACAGCGCGGCGTCGCCCTGGTTGGACGAGGCGTCGTGGATCTCGCCCATCGGCCCGACCGCGCTGCGCGCCTCGCCGGACAGGCCTTGCTCACGCCAGAACGGCGCGTCATAGACAGCGACGTACTTGGCATGGGGCGCCATCCAGGTTCCACATGCCTGCCATCGCCGCTGCAGCACGTCCGGCAGGGCCGGCGTAAACTCGATGGTGCTGGTGGCGAGCTTGGGCGGGACCGCCAGCAGGACATGCGCGACGTGGTAGGAGGCGGCTTGTCCGAGCGCGTTGTCGGTTTGCACCTCGATGCGATCGTCATGCTGCCGCAGACCCGTCACCTGGCGACCGTGCACGAGCCGGTCGGCAGGCAGGCGGGCGCGGATGGCGTCCACGAGCGCGCCCATGCCGCCAGCCAGGCGCAGCGCGGGCGGCGCGGAGGTAAAGCCATCGACACGGCTTGGCGCATGCGCCCTGGACCGCTCGATCAGCATCTGGCCGTCTTCATGCTGCTGGACGGTCTCCAGGCCGAGCTGTTGCACGAGCTGCTGCAGGGTCGGGTGCATTGCCGGCCAGTACCAGGTCGCACCCAGGTCGAAGCGCCCCATGATCGACCTCTCGGCCGTGCCATCGTCATGGTTTCTGGAAGCATCCGGCCAGGAAACGATCCGGCCGCCGAAGGTCCCTCGGGCCTCCAGCACCACGTAGTCGTGGATGCCGCGCTCCTCAAGCAGCGCAGCCGCGTACAGTCCGCTGAGGCCGCCACCGACGATGGCGATGCGTGCATGCTGCATGGCTATACCTCCACCGCCGCCGCGGCCAGATGGCCGGTCTTGAGATAGACCGTGGCACCGTGTTCACCGGCGCTGATCTGCGCACGATCACCCACGGGCAGGCGTATCCAGCTTCTGCTGTCGCAGCGCTGGTCATCCACCATCATCTCGCCGGACAGTACCAACAGCTCGGTGCCGCCGTCGGGATCTGCCGGCAGCACCTCATGCGCTGCCAACCGCTGCAAGCTGACCTGCTCAACAGCACTGGAGAACAGCCGGCAGACCTGGCGGCCATCCTGATGGGACCAGGCGGCCGGGTCCAGCGTATCGATGCGCACACTCTGCCGGTCGTCCGGCTGCATCTGCCAGAGCTTGACGAAGATCAGCGCGCCTTCGCCGCTAGAGGGCTGATGGCTGGAGCCAGGCGGGTTGCGCAAGTACCAACCTGCCGGGAAGTGGGCGTCACCTTCGGAGAAGGTCCCCGACAGCACGAGGATTTCCTCTCCACCCGGATGCGGGTGATGCGGGAACCAGGAATCCGGTGCGTAGCGCACGATGCTGGTAGCCCGGGCTTTCTCCGCACCCACGCGGTCCAGCATTACGCGCTCGACCCCTCCTTGGGGGGAAGCGACCCACTGATGCTGGCTGGGCGTCACGATGGCTCGGCGCGAGAAATCGGCGTTGATGCGCATTGGGAATATTCCTGTCGCAGCAGAAACGCGAATTGGCCCGGATCGCGGGCCAACCCGTCGTTGCCTGCATGGCTTACTTGCTGGGCAGTTGCGCGTGGGTATCGAGTACCCGCGCCGAATAGACGAGTGCTGCACCGGCATTCAGGGCAATGGCGACCCCAAGCGCTTCAGCGATCTCTTCCTTGGTGGCACCGTACTCCGCTGCCTTTTGCGTGTGCACGGAGATGCAGCCATCGCAGCGCGTGGTCACGGCGACGGCCAGGGCGATCAGCTCGTGAACCTTGGGGTCCAGGTGCCCGGGCTTGGCGACGAATTCACTGAACTTGGCCATGCCCTCCATCACGTCGGGGACCAACGCAGCGAAATCGCCCACACGCTCTTGCAGCGCGCCTCGGTATGCGTTCCAGTCTTGCATCATGAGATCAACCTTTCTTTGTCAAAAAATGCCGGGTGGGCGGTGGGCACACCCGGCAACGATGAGCATCACGCAACCTGGTAGATGCGCACGTCGGGATCGGCTTCGAGCAGGGGCTTCAGACCCGCCACCACGTCGGCGGTGAACAGCTCGCTTTGCAGGTAGGCGCTTGCGTTCTCCTTGGTGTCGAACCCGTGCAGCACCTGCACGTCTTCGTCGCGCACGAGCAATTCCTTCGACTTCGCGCCGGCGATGGTGTCGAGGAACGGGCCCTTGTACTTCTGGTAGACACCGGCGGCGGCCGCGCGGTTGGCGTCGGCGATCTTGAGGGTGATTTGCAGATAGACCATGTGCATTTCTCCTAGATAGGGTGATGAAACAAACGCAGGTAGGGGCAAGCGCCAATGCTTACCCGTCGTGCCTCAATTGCGGCCAGCCATGACGCCGCCGTCCACGTCCCAGATCGCGCCAGTCACCCAGCCCGCCTTGTCGGAGAGCAGGAAGACCACAGCCTCTGCGACATCCTGCGGGGTGCCGACGCGGCCAATGGGATGGAAGCTGTTGAAACCTTGCATCGCGCCATGCACTTCGGCTTTCGGAATGAAGCCCTCGTAGATCGGGGTTTCGACCACCGCTGGCGACACGGCGTTGACGCGGATGTGCTTGGGAGCCAGCTCCATCGCCAGGTGCTGGGTCAGGGAGTGCAGGCCTGCCTTGGCCATCGAATAGGCGGAAGACGGGGTGGCGGCGATGGCCTGCTTCGCCCACATCGAGCCGATGTTGACGATGGCGCCCGGCTTGCCCTTGGCGGCAAGATTGCCGGCGACCTTCTGGGTGATGAAGAAGAACGCCTTGTTCAACTTCATGTACTGGTCATAGTCGGCGTCCGAGTGTTCCAGGAAGGGCTTGGGGAAGAACACGCCGGCAGCGTTCACCAGCAGGTCGATGTCGGGGTGCTGTTCGTCGATGGCCTTCAGCAGCGCGGCCACGTCCTCGTCCTTGGTCAGGTTCGCGGTCAGCGCCGACACCTGGCCCAGCGCGGCCAGCTCCTTGCGCGCTTCCTCGGTTTTCTCGGGGCGGTTGCCCACGATCACCACGTTGCCGCCCTGCGCCAGCACCAGCCGGGCCGTTTCCTTGCCCATGCCGCTGGTGCCGCCGACAACGAGTAGCTTCTTGCCGCTAAATTGATTGCTCACTGTGAATCCTCTCTATGCTGGGGATCGCGGCGTTGCCGACAAGAAAAGCTGTCGTGCGTCGTTGGGACAATTGGCCTGTGCCGGCCGCCGCCTTCGTAACGGATATATTCAATCCACTGGGGTATATGAATTTTTCCTCGATTCCCATTCCTAGACAAATGAGATAAAGTTTTTCTGTGTAGAAGAAAAACTTTATTGCAATGAAATCACCCGTCCACCTGAATGCCTTGCGGGCGTTCGAGGCCAGCGCGCGCCACCAGAGCTTTTCCGCGGCAGCGGCCGAACTGAACGTGACGCCGGCAGCCGTTGGTCAGCTTGTGCGCACGCTGGAGGACGCGCTGGGGGCGCCGCTGTTCGAGCGGAGCAGCAGTGGGAAGGTGCGGCTGGTGCCGACCGAGGCGGCCGAGCGCGCGCTACCCGATATCCGGGCCGGGTTCAGTCGGTTGACGCTGGGTATGGAGCGATTGCGCGAGGGATCGACCAGCGGGGTGCTCACCGTGACGGTCAGCCCGGCGTTCGCCGCCAAGTGGCTGCTGCCGCGCATCGACCGATTCCAGGCCGCGTGCCCGGATACCGACGTGCGCCTGGACACCAATCACAAGTCGGTGGATTTCGTGGCCCAGCGGATCGATATCGGCGTGCGCTACGGCCTGGGGAACTGGCCGGGCCTGCAGGCCGACAAGCTCATGGATGAAGAAGTGTTCCCGGTGTGCTCCCCGGATCTGCTGCGCCAGCGCGGAAAGCTGCGTAAGCCGGGCGATCTGGCACGGCAGACCCTCATCCATGACCTGTCGATGGTCGGCCATGCGGGCTTCCCCACATGGGAGGCGTGGATGGAGAAAGCCGGAGTGGCAGATGCCGCGATGATCTGGCGCGGCTTGCAGATCAACAATTCAGCGGCCGTCCTGCAGGCGGCAATCGAGGGACACGGCATCGCGCTCGCGCGCAGCGTCATGGCGCGCGACGACCTGGCAAGTGGCCGCCTGGTGCGGCTCTTCCCCGACGTCAGCTTTGCTCTGGAGGTCGCCTACTACGTGGTTTATCGCCCCGAGTGCGCCAGCCTGCCAAGGCTGGTGGCTTTCAGGAACTGGCTGTTGGATGAGGCGGCGTCGCAGAACGAGCCATCCGCTATCTAGGCGATCCCTTCGCGTGGGCCGCCAGAACGCCGGGGCGGTGCCTTCGTATGTTCGCGTTTTCGGGACGATTGCCCCGTTCCAGATCGCCCGGCATGGAACGCTTGAGGCGAATCTGCCCGCCGTGGGACGATGGTGCCAATGTATTAGGCTGAATTGTTCAGAAGAGCATACGGAGGGATTCATGCAATCGAGCAAGATTCGCGGGCTGGCGCTTTCTTGGCGGGTGGCTGTAGCAGGACTGGCTCTGGGATTGACCATGACAGGTGGGGCCGCTGCCCAGGATGCAAGCCATCCCGTCATCGCTGGCTATGGCGCGATCATGCCTGCGAAGGATGTCGCCAATGCCCCAGACCCATCGCTGCGCTATCGGGTAGCGTTCGAGGTTACGCGGTCGGCAAGCGACAACAAAGAGGTCAACCCTGCGCTTGATCGGGTTGCCCGCTTCGTGAATTTGCTGGGAGCATCGGGAGTCCATCCCGCTCAGGGCGACATCGTGGTGGTGATTCACGGCCCGGCCACACCGTCGATTCTGACCGATGCCGCTTATCAAGCGCGGTTCCACACGGAAAATCCGAATGCCGCGCTGGTAGCGGCACTGCAACAGGCCGGCGTCAGCGTCCACGTGTGCAGCTACGCACTCGCCAATCAGAAGATTGAGAGGAGCGCCGTTGCCAAGGATGTAACCATCGACGTCGCAGCGATGACTACGCTTGCGACCCTTCAGTTGAAGGGCTGGGCGCTGATCTCCGGTTGACGATTCAAGCATTGGGCAGGCCCGTTCAAGAAACATCGCTGGACCGGGGTGCCGAGCCAAGGTGCTACGGCTGCACGGATAGGTAGGGGTTGTTCGGCGGGAGTTCGCCGAACAGTCCCGCAGGGTCTTGCAGCAGGTAGCCATGCAATCGGCGGGACTTCCTCGGGCCAGTGACTTCGCAGGTCCAGATGTTCAGGCCGTTGGCATGTTTACGGTGCAATTGCAGCCGCTCGAAGCGCTTTTGCACCCACTGCCAATCCTGCAGGTTCTCCTGCTTGGCCAGCGCGCCTACCTGCAGGTGCTCTTGCGCATACCGCTGGAACACGCCGGGACTGACCAGGTATCCGGTATCGCTCACGGTATGCACCAGCGCCTTCGCATCGTTGATGATGAGCCGGTGGGAGGCGATGCCCTGTTGCAGCCATGCCATGAAGTGCTCGCCAGACGGTTGCGTCGCCGAGGACGTGGGTACGGGTACAGGAGCCGGAACCGGCGCGGCTGTATTGGGTGGTGCGGCAGGCGCCTTGTCCAAGATGGCTTCCGCGTTCTGCGTGGCGTGGGGCGAATCGCCCATTCCCACCATCGCCAGCATGTCTTCCATCACGTCGGGCATGGCCGGGGCCTTGGCTTGGGGAGACGGCGCGATGCTGCCGCCTTCCCACGGCGGAGCCTCTTGGCTTTCCACGGTGGACGTCTTGCCGTCCACAGGAAGGGGAAGCGATGCCTCGGCCTCTTTGTCCGCGGGTGCCGTATCGATCGCTACCGTGCCTGCGAACGGAGGCGGCCGCTCGTCAGGCTCCCAAATCAGTGCCGGTGCGAGGCGCAACAGGGTGAACGAGTGGGACCAGCCGGTCGAACTGGTCACGGTCGCGCGCCAGATCGCCTTGCCTTCGGCCGTCGGCTGCAACATGCGGTGGTCCTGGAGCACATTGAACACGGCGGTGTTGTTCGCAGGGATGCCATCGACGCCCTGGGACAGTAGGTGTGCGCGGAGCTTGTCGGAAACGGTCTTGCTCACCAGCCATAGCGCATCCTCGGTGAGCCAGCCATCGGAGGCTTCGGGTTGGTTCAGTTTCAGCTCTTCCTTGAGCAGGTAGCGCAGCCCGTTGACCAGCTTGCGTTGGAGCGAGTGCTTGGGTGCGGCCATGGCGCGCGCGGGATCGCCGCCCAGCTCCTGGGCGACGGAGGCGCGGTCGGCTTGCACGACCAGCTCGCCCAGCACCCCGGCGTGCTCATATTGCCCAGCCAGCACGTAGAGCAGCGGTGCCCACAGGGACGGATAGCCGCTGAGCCAGTCGAGCAGATCTCGGTCGAGCAGTTGCCGGTAGAGCAAGCCCGTCGCGGCGCTGTGGAGCCGGTACTCGCGATCGTCGCGGTAGCGGAAGCGGTACGGCTGACGTAGGGGGCCGTGCCATGGGTGCCAGGTGCTGCCATCGGCCAGCTCGACGTGCAGATCGACCGCCACCTTGCCGATGTCGTGCAACAGTGCCGCGTAGGCGACGGCCGCAGTCCAGGCTTCGGCCTGCGCCGCCTGATCCTCGGGGCTGGCACCGACGGGTAGCAGATGGGACTGCCGCAGCTTCAGGCCGTAGGCGACGATTTCCAGGCCGTGGTCGAGCATGCCGCCCAGGTAGGCATGGTGATGTGCCTCGGAGGCCGGAAAGCCCTGGACCAGCTCGGCGTAACGCTCCAGCGGCGCACGGTACAAGGTGGCGAACTGTCTGCGCGAAAGAGAGGTGCGTTGCCAGATGTGCTCCAGCAACTTCTGCCGGCGCGGGGTGGCCAGCAGCGATGCGGCCGACTCCGGCCGCATCAACCCTTTCGGGAGGTCGATGGCGGGCGGTGGCGATGGAGCGGCGGCGACCGGGGGCCGTTTCCGCTGGAACAGGGAGAGCATGTCGATGTCCTCATGGCGGGCCGGCCAGGAGGCCTTTTGGCCTTTTCGAGGTAGGGCCTTTCCCCTTGCGCCCCATTCCCGTGCCGTTTCGGCCCTTTGGCCTTTCACCGTTTTGGTATAGCGGGGCTTGAGCTGCGGCTCCAGCGTCAATGCGGAACTCGCTTGAATGGATTGGACGGGGACCCAGCACCGCCCTCGGCCTATGCTCCGAGAGCGCTTTCACCAGGTAGGTCGTTGCCAAGGCGACAAAGTTGACAAAGGCGACAAAGGCGACTAGAGTGAATCCTGTCTCAAACCTACTTGGGAGATGACCATGCCCACTGCGATCGAATTCATTGCCGACCGTCTGCCGCGCGTCACCGTGGAGGATGTGCGCCGTTTCGCGGATACCGTCGAAATCCGCAATGCCCCGGCTTTCGCGGCCGAGTTGCAGGCGTTCATTCACGAGCGCGTGGAAGCGGTGAAGCTGCCCGCCAACCTCGAAGGCGAAACGGTGGCGCAGGCCTTGGAGCGCAAGGCGGCTGCGCTGCGCGCCGACACGCGCTGGGCACCGACTGAAACCGACGTCCAGCGAGGCCGCGCCGTGCTGCTCGAAGCCTTCAACCAGCCGCACAACCTGCCGCCCGCCGAGTTCGCCAAGCTGGCCGACAAGTCGCGCCAGCAGATCTACAAGGACATCCTCGCGCGCCGGTTGCTGGCGCTGAACGTGGGGCCGCGCGGCCAGAAGCTGCCCGACTGGCAGCTCGACCCGGTGAAGCAGCAATTGACCCAAACCGTGCTCCAGGAGATCGATGGTATCGACCACTGGACGATCTATCGCGCGCTGTCCGAACCGCTCGAAGGCTTGGGCGGCCGCTCGCCGGTGGATGCGGTGACGCATGGCACGATCGACGACGTGGCCGAGGCCGTGTTCAACGTGCTGGGCGTGCAGGTGCATTGAAGCGAGACCGTCATGAGCCACGAGCTGCCTTCGTTCCTGATCGATGCCGGTGAACTGCTCCAGCATGTGAGCCGCGTCGCCTATCGGGGCAGCCCCCTTTACTACGGCCGCAGCGGCACGAATCGCTACGATGACCCGGCACGGGCCTATGGCGTGCTCTATCTGGGGCGCGACCTGCCTACGGCGCTGATGGAGTCGGTGTTTCACAAGCACCAGTGGCTCGCGGACACGCAACGCTCGATCGCGCTGAAAGAAGTCCAGAGCCGGTTGGTGCGTGCCGTAGGCGTTCTGGAAGACGTGCGCCTGGCCGACCTCACGGCACCGGGCGTCATGGCGGGCTACTTCGGCCTGAACCTGGAGCAGTTGGCCAGCCGCGACTACACGTACACGCAGCAGGTGTCTGCCCAGGTGCATGCGATGTGCCGAGACGACCGCCAGCCTCTGTTCGACGGCGTGCTCTATCCGTCGCGCAACAACTATCCCGACAAGAGCATCGCACTGTTCGAGCGGACGGGATCGAAAGTCGGCGTTGTCGAGGACATCGACCTGGTTGACCATGTGGACTGGCCGCGTTTCGTTGCCACCTACCGCATCGGCGTGGAGCCCGATCCCGGTCCGGCTGGGCCATAGGACGAAGCGTCCTGAAGTAGCAAGAAGACACGTTGACGCCACGAACCGAATGAAGTGGAGCAAACTGGAATAGGTATTCCTCAGTAGTAGGAGACGACCATGAACACCACCACCACCCGCATCAGCACCGCAGAACGCCTCGGCCGCGCATTTGGCCGCGGATGGCGTGCGTATGCGCGAGGCGAACGGCGTGTGTCGAACTGGTTGGCATCCAAGGGGATGCCGCTGGCCGCCGCTGCCGTGCTGGTGTGGATGGTCAAGCTGGCCGCGCTGGGGGTATTGCTCTACACCGCCTTCTGGCTGGCTCTGTTGCTGTTGTTCGTCATGGTGGTTGCCTGGATGGCCCGCAACGCCGACTCGGGCGAAGCGTTGCCCGAGCCAGAGTGGCGAAACGGACCGGCAGGTTTCGGCCTTTACACCTACGATGGTTTCCGCATCGATCCTCATGTCGAGGATGACTAGCGGTGTTCACTTCTTCGCCACTGCATTGATCGCGATACTTCCGCCTTTCCCGCCGGCGGCCTTGGCATCAGCGGTCGCCCCGGCGAGGCCTTGCAGGACGTTGCCGGCGCGAACGCCCGCCCAAGCCAGCGCCATGATCCAGAACGTAGGCAGCACGATGAACATCGTGCCCATGACGAACATCATGAGCATGTCGCCGAAGGCGTTGTTCAGCCCCACCAGCGGATCGAAGTTGGTATGCGGCCGGTTCCACCCGAAGCCCCACCCATAGAGCGCATCGAGGATGGTGCTGTCGATCCAGCGGGCGAGTTGGAACCAGAAATCCGTGAAGAACAGCGCGAACTGCACGACGCTGACGGTAACGACTGTCTTGAGGTCGTAGGTGCCCACGAGCAGCACAAGCGGGATGCAGATGACCAGCGCCATCTTGAGCAGGGCGAGCACCATCGGTACGGCCTGGCGTACTACATCCATGGCGGGGAATGCGGCGATCGCCCCGACTGTCATCCCCACATCGCCCGCGGCACGGGTGACGATGTTCGGTAAGGACTTGTCGATCTGACCGCCGTAGTCCGTATAGACGCTGCCCTGGTTCAATTTCTGCTGCCGCGGTGACGCGATGGCGCGGATCACCGAATCGTCCACCTCGGCCCGGCTCAGGAACCCGGCCCAGCCCGCCAGGCGATTCAGCAGGCTCGGGTCCACTTGCCCCAGCAGCCGCGCGCGCAGGCCGTTGCTGCCGTCTGACCACCACTGCCTGCAAGTCGGGTAGCCGCCGCCATTGGCTACCTGCGCGAGCCCCGCATCGCGGGTGTCGTCATAGGGCCATGCTTCGCGCGCCGTGCTGGAGCGGTAACTGTCGTAGTAGCCACCCGTGTCCGTGAAAAAGCGCGAGCCGATCCAGGTCACGTCGTGCATCTGTTGCTCATCGAGATCCGGGCGCTGCATGAACAGCTTGGCGCGCGCCGGCCCGTAGCAGTCCCGCGAGAAATCCGCCACTTCCTGGGCCAGCACCGGGTCGTCGATACGGGTCGCGTCGATCTCCATCCGCATCTGCCGCAGGTCAGTGCCGCACGGGATCGCAGCCACCGAGGCGCTCGTGACGGCACGCGAAAGCGCGTGCATGAAGGCCCACCAGACCGGCACCTTCGCCGACTGGTTGTTGATGGTGCTGAAAGACTGCGACCAGCCGGTCTCCGCGGGCTGCGGCACGCTGACTTGGCACTGTGCCGAGCGTGAGCTGTCGTATTGGATGGTGCTGAGGTCCACGTCGATGAACGGAATGCCGGCGAACATCACCACCACGATGGCGACGAAGACCCGGTTCTCGATGCGCGCGGCCGAGAGCACACCCTTGTTACCTTCGTCAGCGCCTTCTGCGCGGGCCTTCAGCCATTCCTGCACGACGATGGCGACGAACGGCAGCGCGAACACACCGCTGGACACCAGTACGGCCCAGATGCCGTTGTTGACGATCCAGGACACGAGGGTGAGGTAGTACTCCAGGTAGTCGGTCGTGAAAAGCGTCATGGCCTTGATCTCCCTCAAGCGGCCTGGGTCAGCAGGCCGGCCTCCAGCGCGACGATGGCGGCGACGCCGGCGATCTCGGCGCGGATCAGCCTGCGCCGCGCCTGCCCATCTGTCCCGCTTTGGTCTTCGCGGGCCAGCACCCGGCGGCGCATCCAGAGCCATCCGTAGGCCGTTGCCCCATACACGCCCAGCCGCCAGATGAAGAAATACCCTGCCGAGGCCGCCAGCCACCGCTCCCAGGCCGAAACACTGCCGACCAGGTAGATGCCCGCGACGTTGACCCCCACAGCGGCGGCAACGGCCAGCACAAACCACAGCAGGGTTTTCGCCGCGCGCCGGCTGAACAGCCAGCGCAGGGGGCGCCAAGTCATGCGCGCCTGGTTCATGGCTGACTCCCCGGATTGCCCTTCTGGAGCTGGTCGAGACGATCAGGCACCGGGTCGCCCTCGTAGATGCCGCGCGAGCCAGTCGCGCGCGCGCCGTGGCGCTGGATGATCGCCATGGGCGAATTGTTCGCCAGCTCGCGCCGCAGCTCCAGTTCCGTCTTGAGGTTGCGGATTTCGCGGTCGAGTGTGTCGCTCTCCTTGTTTACGGCATCCACCGCAAGCTCGTTGGCCGCGACGTTGGGCTCCTTCTTCCCCGTGAGCAGCGTGCGCTGCAGCAGCAGCGCTTTCTCCAGCACGGACGACAGCGCGACCTCGGACGCCAGGCGCTGCGACAGCAGATGCTGGTCGGGCTCGTCGCGCAGTGCTTCGATCACGCCGCGCGTGATCGGCAGCGATGCACTGCCGGCCTCGCGCAGGTTCTCCGGCGTCGTGTTCTTCGCCTTGGAGACGAGACCCTGGAGCGCCTGCAGCTTCGCGTCGTACTCTTCCTGGATCAGCGGCGTCAGCCCGACGCCGGGCGTCGTCTCGGTCTTTGTGCAGGCATCGCAAGTGCGTTGTTCCTTCTCGCCGAGCACGCGCGTGGCCCACTCGACGGCCGCCTGCGGCGAGGCCCAGGTCTGGCACGAGAGGCTGCTGCAACTGGACGGCGCGATGGACGACGTATCGGTCACGCCGCGGCCGTTGACCAGGTTGTAGCCGGCGCGGGTGACATCGCCGACGACCTTGATTGCGGGCTGACCGGAGCCGCCCGCGTTGCTGCCCCCGATCCACGGCACGCCGTCATTGCCGCGGCGCGTCTCGGCCTGCTCGATGGCCGAGACCGCATCCGTACTCGACACAGCATCGCGCAGCGCCAAGCCTTCGGCCATCTGGCTCCAGCCGAGCTGGCCGCCTGCCGTGTCGGCCATCTTCTCGGCCATGGCACGGCACGTCAGCTTGGAGCGGTCGAAATCGAGACGTGCCTGCAGCACGCCATTGGTAAGCAGGTTGTAGAGGCCGGGATCGGCGCGCTGGATGATCAGCGCAGGCAAAGACGCCACCGCGCTGGTGGCGCTCTGGATCACTGACGACATGATTTGCTGGAAGCCGTTGGTGATGCCGTTGAGCTGGTTCTTCAACGTGGTCTGGATGCTCATGTCGCCGCAGATCAAGTTGCTGTTCCAGCCCACGCCCACCCCGAGGGAGCGCATGCCGGCCGCGCGTCCCATCGACACGGCACTGCCGCCGCCGATCGAGTACATGACGTCATCGCCGATGACGCTGCCGCTGGTCTGGTAGCCCAGTTGGCCCCAGGCCACGCCGCTGGCCAGCGCGAGCGTGCCGGCCAGCGCCAGGACGATCTTCGTGTGGCGTGCCTGGCGGGAGAGCGGATTGAGTGCGGTACGAATCTTCATGGTGCCACCTCAGTTGAAATCGACGCTGCCGAGGAAGACCTGGCCCTTGCGTTCGCAGCAGGCATAGGGCCGCCACAATGCCCAGGCGTAGTCGCCTTGCTGGGCCTGGGTCAGGAAATCGTTACGCGGGAAAACCGTGCAGGACGAGGACAGAACGGGCGTGAGTTCCTGCCACTTCCCGGTCGATGCGTCGCCCTCCACCAGCGCGCCGGCAGGCCAGTAGCCGGGCCGCGAATCGGCGAGCAGCGGCTGATAGACGTGGATCTGCCCGCGGCGCGTGACAACATCACCTGCACGTTGGGCCACCACGGCACCAGCTTTGTGGTCGTCGGTCTGGTGCAGGAAGCCGCCACGGGGATACACGTTGCCCCAGAGGTTCATCGTGGTGCGTGCGCCGACCTCGCGCATGCCTGGAACCAGCGCTTCCGGGTAGGCCATCTCGGGCACGTTGTAGCGCCAGGCCAGCGTATCCAGCGTGCTGAGCAAGTACGGCATGAACGCCGTACCCGCGCCCTCGCAGAAGTAGCCCGACGACGAGACGAACTGGTTGAACACCTCGACGCCAGGGTGGCCGATCACGTCGGCGTTCTTGAACTTGGCGAGGTCGTTCTCGTGGTCTTCGTTCGTGGTTCCGTCGCCGCCTGCTTGGGCGGATGGGTTGGGCGTGCTCATCGCCCGGACTTCGACCCAGGGGTTCTCGCCGGTATTGCTGTAGCTGGAGACGACGGCATCGGGGATGTAGTGGCGAACCTTGATAGACGTGCGCACGGTGCAGCCGGTCCAAGTGCAGTAGAGCCAGTAGCAGATGCCGACGACCCGGTATTCGAGGCAGTCGGGCGATGCCACCGAGCCGACGACGGTGGCGGTGTCGAGGGCGTAGCTTCCGGTGGCACTGAGTAGCAGCACGGACGCCACGCCAGCGCGCAGGCGCCTCAACAGGTCGAATGGTCGGGTCACGGCTGGTTCCTCCGGTACTGCTCGATGCGCGCGACGGCGCGAGCCACGTCCGGTTCGCCGTAGACCACGTAGCGTTGGTCTACGACGACGGCCGGGATGCCGGTGATGCCCAGGCTCCATGCGTCTGTGACGCCCTGGTATGCGGAAGCGATGTGTCGCTGGAGATCGGCACCGCCGCTGGAGAGCCGGCGCCTGACGATGACTGTTGCCTGTTCGGAGTCGGCGGACAGTCCCGCCGAAAGCTCCGCTTCAATCCGGTGGGCTTCGTCCAGTTCGATCAGCCGTTCGCCGCCCATGGTCTTGACCGGGTGGCGACTGTCGGTGACGACCACTACGTCGGCGGCGAAGGTGGCCGGGCTGAAAACGGCCAGGGCGGCCGGCAGCGCGACGGCCAGGCCGAGGGTTCGCCAGCCCGGCGCGAACCTGGAAAGAGATGCTGGCATGTCGCGTGCCCTTGAAGTTGATCAGGACAGTAGTCAAACGCGAAGCCGATGCGGCCCCAACAAACAATGCGCATCGCGGACTGCCCGCATACCTGCTTGTCTTCCACCCATGAAAAAGCGGAGGCCGAAGCCTCCGCATAGATCAAGGAGCCGATGTCATTGCTACAGCATGTCGGATTCCGCGAACGAGTACGGTGTACCCTGGCCGACGATGAGGTGATCCAGCACCCTCACATCGATCAGTGCCAAGGCAGTCTTCAATGTTTGCGTTATCGCGCAGTCTGCGCTTGATGGCTCCGTACAGCCAGAAGGATGTTGGTGCGAAAAAATGACGGCTGCGGCGTTCAGTTCCAGGGCACGCTGCATGATCGGGCGCGCATGTACCGTGGCCGAATGGATCGTGCCCTTGAACATCGGTTCGTAGGCGAGTACCTCGTGCTTGTTGTTGAGGAAAACGACAGCGAAGATTTCGTTCGGCTCGGCGACCAATTTCAGGCGCAGGTAATCCTTGACAGCGGTGGGCCCATCCAGGAATGGCCCCTTCTTGAAGATCCGCTGTTCCAGCAGCGCGATGGCTTGCCGGATGATCCGGTCATCAGATTGGGACGCTGGGGCAAAACGTGGCTCCACGCAGGAGCCATTGACGATGAGAGACATGGCGAACCTCCAGAATGTAGACGGAAGGCGCCACCCTGGGAGGGCAAGCCCTCCTGGGGATGGAAACAGCGGAGCAAGTTGCATCCACCACCGCGCAGCGGTGATTGTTCGCAGCCAGGATGCGAAGCGAACGGGTAGCGGTCAGCGCGGCAAGCCGAGCCGTAGCCTCCAAGACCGAGGGCTACCTGGGCATGTCGCCGACAACGTCGGCAGGCATTTCGGATGTGGGGGTGGTGACCACGGCCGCCGCATCGCTGGCCGGGTTATCGGCCGCCAGCATGTCCATCGCCGACAGCAAGGCGTCGCCCTCGATCGGCCCCTGCAGCAGGATGGCCTGTCCCGTCTGGCGATCGAGCAGGCGCAGCGACGGCGTTGCGGTTACGCCGCTCTTGGTGGCTTCCGCGGCTTGGGCGCGAATGGTCGCATCGGGATGTTCGCTTGCCATGCACTGCTCGACGGCCGGTGTGGATTCGGGGTAGCGCAGCCCATCCGGCAAGCCCTGGCCGTCGCTGCGCGTATGGGCATAGACCCATTCGACTGCCTGCCAGAACGCTGCATGCCCGCCTGCTTCGGCGGCGCACTCGGCCAGGCGGGCCTCGGCCGACGCGGCCGGCTCGTGCGCGGCCAGCGGCTGGTGGTGCCATTGCAGCGCCACGTCGGTGTTGTTGCCGACCCAGTGCTTGAGCTGGGGGAAGTACTCCCGGCAGAACGGGCATTCCAGGTCGGCATAGAGCGTCAGCGTGAAGCGACCCTCCGGGTTGCCCATCTGCCAGGGCGGGCCGGAGGGCTGCATGATGCTGGCCGGCGCGGGCGGCTGTGGCGAGGAATCACCGGGCGACCGGGACACCAGCCAGATCAGCAGCAGCGCGACCAGCGCAGCAGCCAATACCCAAGGCCAGCGGAGCCGCCGATTGCGACGGCGGAACGCCTGGACCTGCATCGGGATGGAGGGACGTTTCGGTTCCATGGCGTTCTCCGGCTTACGACAGTTCCAAGGCCGGCGACTCGATGCCGCGTGCTTGGTCGATCTTCTCGGCTACCTTGAAGGCCGCTTCCAGTTCGGTGCAGCCGTATTGCTGCATGAGCTGGTAGCGCTCGGCCTTCTCTTCGGGTTCGGTCTGCGCAAGCGCGAGGTACAGGCTTGGCGGCACGGCGCGGAACAGCACTTCCATGCTCTTGGAGAGGATGACTCCCTCGGTGAACTTGCCCGCCTCCTTGCGGGCCGACAGCATCAGCGCCTTCTGCGCGGGCGAGAGTTCGCGGAACCGCGCGATCTTCTCGACTTCATCGGGTGGCATGCTGAGGCAGATCCACCACTCGATCATGTTGAGCATTGGCTCCGCGGCGCGTGGCAGGTCGTCGATGTTCTGCGTCGCGAGCCAGAACCAGGCCCCCAATTTCCTCCACATCTTTGTAATTTTCACGACGTAGGGCGCGAGCAGCGGATTCTTCGTGATGATGTGTCCTTCGTCGGTCACATTGATGATCGGGCGCCCCAAATACTGGTCGCGTTCGGCGATGTTGTTCACCGTGCTGATCAGGCTGATATAGGCGATGGAGAGCTGTGCGTTGTAGCCCTCGCGGGCGTAGGTCGCCAGATCGACCAGGGTGATGTCGGCTTCCGGCCATGGTGTGCCGTCGCGGTCAAACATCTCGCCATCTGTGCCTTGGCAGAACATATCCATCGCATCCGCCATTTCCAGCAGTCGCACGCGGCGCATCTCGGGCAGCGTTGGGTCCTGGCCGCGGGTGCGCAGTGCATTGCGCACGTCGCGCGTGAGCACCGTGCGCTTCTCGGCCACGCAGTGCTCGGCGGCGTCGAGGATGCACTGGCGGATAAGCGAGCGATCGGCCCGCGTCATCCGGGCTTCTTCCTTGTCCTCGCCGCCGGTGATCATCAGCCGTGCCGTGATCTCCAGTTCGCCCAGCACGTCGCGCTGCTCGTCTGCCTCCATCGCCGCGACATCCGGTGGCAGGTCTTCGTCCAGCGCATCGGCATCGAGCGTCTGCACGTCGCTGGGCGTCTCGATCAGCCGGCGCGCGTCGGCGAAGGGGGCCAGGCTGATGCCCGAGCCGGGGGCCAGCTTGACCCGGTTCACGGTCAGGCCCAGGCGCTTGGCGAAGTCGCTGAACAGGCCGAAGCTGTTGCCGGCTTCCACGATGAACAGCCTTGGCCGGTAGATGGCCGTGACCTGATTCAATAGGTTGTTGAGCGTGGCGCTCTTGCCGGAGCCGGTGGGGCCGAACAGGAACAAGTGGGCGTTCATCTGTCGGTCTAGGCGGTTGAGCGGATCGAACGTGATCGGGCCGCCGCCGCGGTTGAACACGGTGATGCCGGGATGCCCGGTACCCTGGGCGCGGCCCCACACCGGCGATACGTTCGCGATGTGCTGCGCGAACATCAGTTGGGTGTACCACCTGCGCCGATCCTGGCCGGGGTTGTAGCAGCACGGCAGCCAGCGCAAGTAGCTGTTGAGTGGCGCCACCTCGTCGTCCTCGCGCACCGGCTGCAAGCCGGCGTTGAGCATCACGTTCGCCAGGTCCAGGCCGCGCCGGTCCAGTTCCGCCTCGTCGCGCCCGCGCAGGTAGAACGCCAGCGTTCCCCGGTAGAGCTTGTGCGCGCTGCCGATCAGGGACCGCGCCTCCTGCACGTCCTTGAGCGTCTGCTCCGACGCCAGCGTCTCGCCCACGGCCTTCTTCGCCAGGTGGTTCAAGTCCGCTTCCAGCACATCCTGCGGTGTGGCGACCATGGTGAGACACATCAAGGTGTCTTCCGGCATCTGGTCGAACAGGGTGTTGATCGCATCGCCCTTGCGGGTTTCGCCCGTCAGGTGACCCGTGGCGGGCGGCATGCGGAGCCGGTCGGTGATCAGCACACGGTGCGGCATGCCGTCGAAGTACCAGGTGCCGTGCTCCACGTCGGAGCGTGGCTGGCCGAAGAACAACCGCTGGCTGAAATCCCGCCCGCTCGCCAGCTCGATTTCGCCTTCCTCGGTCTCGTCGGGGTAGCGCGCCAGCGCGTAGAAGCGCTCCCGGTCCTCTGCACTCGGCCCGAGCATCGCGGGGCGCGGATTGAACCACCGCAGCAGCCAGTCGTGGACGTCGGCTGCGACCATGCGCCGTGCCTGGATGCCGGCGTTCGCCAAGCCGCCGCACAGGCGGTCGCAGACGATGTTCAGCATCTGCTCGGGTGTCTGGCCGCGGCGGCTTGCCTGCCCGGTGGCACGGCGATAGATCACCATGCGCACCCGCCGCGTCTGGCCGCGCCAGCGCAGCCGCGTGACTACCGTGTCCTCGAACAGGCCGCCCGGCTTGGCGACCGCGCGCAGATGGTGGCCGAAGAAGCGCAGGTAGAATTCGGTGAACGCGGTATCCCGGGCGCGCGGCTGCACATAGTCGCGCAGGGTCTGCATGTACTGGTCGAAGCTGGGCTCGTCCTGGGCGTAGAGCTGGAGCACCCAGGGGTTTTCGTCCAGCTCATCGAACGAGTCCTGGAGCGCGTTCTCCAAGGCATCGCGGGCATGCGCAAGCCAGCCGGGTTCCCGGCCCTCGGTGCCCAGCGGCACCAGCTCGTAGAAGGCAGCGACCGACTGCCCATCCTCCAGCAGCATGGACTTCGACTGCGGCAGGAACTCCACCCAAGGCAGCAGTTCCGCGAACGACGGTGCGACGTCGTACAGCGCCTGCTCGTCGGCTACCGTCGCCGGCCTGCGGCCCTGGACCGCTGCGCCAGGTTCGGGGATGCCGGCCTGGCGCAAGGCATCGACGTGGCGCTGCCAACCGTCCGGCTGCTCGTCGTCGCTGGCGCTGGATGCGGCCAGCTTCGGCCAGGGAAGTTTCCAGCGCATCAGTATTCCTCCACGCGCTCGCCCGGCATGGCGTACTGCACGCGCTGATAGAGGGGGAAGACCGTCGTGTAGCCCGGCACAGGTACAGGGTCCGAGCCCGCCAGGTGCGGATACACGTACATGACGAGATCGGGATTCGGCAGCCGGTGGAACTGGCGATAGACCTCGTTGCGCGCGGTGCGCGTGTAGCGCGTCTGCTCGGCGGGCGCGGCCTGCACGTCGGCCTCGGTCAGCGGCCGGCGCAGGCTCTGGCGGGCATCGAGCAACTGCCGGCGTGCCGCCTGGCCGGCGCTCCCGCCGCCGTCGCCGGCGTTCTGCTGCCAGATGTCCATCATCGTGCTGTCGCCGTGGGGCAGCAGCTTTTCCTTGCTGGTGGCGCAGCCGCCGAGCACCGCGACGGCGAGGGCCAGCGCCAGGCCCCTATTCAAGTTCGAGAGCATGGCTTTCTCCTGCGCGGTGATCGACCTTGCGGCCTTCGGGATCGAAGTCGATGGCGAGCGGCTTTTCGAGGTGGACGGCGACCTTCGCGCCGGGCTGGACATAGACGGCCGCGAACGCCTGCCCGTACAGCTTGTTCACCCAGTCCGCCATGTCGCGCACGCCACCGGCCAGGATGCGGCCCACGGCCTCGTTGCCCGAGATGCCGACGCTGCCGATGGAACCGTCGGCGCCGACGTAGGACATCTGGCCGCTGTCGCTGTCGATCAGCGAGGCCACGCCGGCACCGGCCGCGGTGATCAGGGCCTGCGAGCCGAGGTACTGCTGGGCGTTGCTGCGCCGCTCGCCGCTGACGCAAGGGATGCCATACGGATCGCTGATCCAGCCCAGGCCCCCGGTTTGAGAGTTCTGCTGCTGGTTGTTCTGCTGGTTGCCGTCGCGGTCTTCGGGGATGGTGCGGATCGTGCCGTCGTGGAAGACGAAGGTGATGCTGCGCACCTGACCGCGCACGCACGAAAGCGTCCAGTCGCCCGATGCGGTGCCGGAGAACACGGCGCCGGCCACGTCCGGGATGTCAATCCCGTTCGCGGTCAGGTTGTCTGGGCCGACCAGGATTTTGAACGGATACGGGTCGTTCACCGTCCCGTCGATCGGCACGCGGCCGATCAGCGCCGTCATCGCGACCGACCCCATCAGCGTCGAGTTGGTTGGCACGGTATAGACCGGCTTGGCGCTCTTGACGCCTGCCGCACGTGCGCCGGCGTTCGCCACGGTTTCCGCGGTCGTTTCCAGCGTGCTTTGCGCCGGGCCGAAGCTCGTCGGGAAGCTCATGCCGCTGCCCGCGCCACGACTGCCGTTGCGTCCCTCGGCCTTCTTCGCGTCGTCCGGTTCGACCCAGCGCATGCCGCCTTCCATGCCGGCCTCGTCGCCGTCGCGCAGCCCCAGGCCCACGGGCAGATCGGCATGGCCGCCGCCGCGCCCGCCGATGCTGTCCAGACGCCGCTGCAGGTCGGCGAGCAGCCCTTCGGTCTGCTGGCGCGCACTGGCCGCCTGTTCCTGGTCGCGGCGCAGGTTCGAGCGTTCGGATTCGAGGGCCGAATTGATGCGCTGATCGATGGAGTTCTCGCGCTGGCGCAGGCGCTGGTTTTCCTCGCGCTGCGACTTGTTGTCGGTCAGCGCGGTCTGAAGCTCGGTGCGCAACTGCTTCACCTGGGCGACGAGCGTTGCCACGGTATCGCGCGGGGTATCGCCTTCGATGCCCAACGCCTTCATTTCCTCGGGCGTGAGCTTGGAACCGGCATCCGCGGCGGGCGGTGCCGACGTGCTTCCGCCGGAGAACAGTCGGATGGCAACGAACAGCACCAGCAAGGCGACCGGGATCATCAGCCACTTGAGCAAGCCGTTACTGCGCATGGCGGGCCTCCTTGCCGTCCTCGGCTTCCGCTTCCGGCTGCGGCAGGTGCGCAGCCGGGTCGAAGCGGTGGATCGCCGGCAGCAGCGATTGCGCGAGGCCGCGTCCGCGTGTCACCAGGTACAGGACGGTCGTGTCCTCGGGCGTCCCGCGGGGGCCGAGCGCTTCGTGCTGGAAGGTGGCGGTGAGGAAATCGCCTTGCAGCACGCGCGGGTCGAGCGTGACCCAGCCGCTGCTGCTGTTGGTCAGACGCACGGCGGTGACCCACTGGTCTTCCAGACGCCACGACGCGAGAGCGACCGCGCGCACGGGCAGCGTCGGCATCAGCGTGCCAAGGTCGAGGCCACGGCGCAGGTTCACCCGCATGACGCCCGCCAGCGGCTCCACGGTGCGCAGGGGCGCGTAGAGGTTCTGCGCGGCGAAGCGCGTCAGGACGACCGGAACCGGCGTCTCGCGCCGCGCTGCCCGAGCGACTGACTGGTCCTGGGCGCGCGCCGGGTCCTCGTCGGCACCGCCTGCCTGATCGCCATAGCGCGCCGGGGTGCTGCTGCCCTCGACGATGCGCACCGGCTCCAGCTCGGCTTCGCCGTCCTTGGGCGGCTCGGCCGCGATGTCGAGCAGGATCAGCGCGCCGGTGTCGGCGTCCTGCAATTGCAGCCGCGTGGGCTCGATCGGCTCGCTGGCGCGCAGGTACACCGCGCCACCCGCGCTCTGCACGCGCAGGCGTTCGCCCACGCCTGCGGGCACGCCCACGCGGACGTTCCGGTCGATGAACACGATGCGCTCCTGGCCGACCTTCAGCGGCACCGCCAGCGGCATGCGCTCCCAGCGCAGGATTTCCACCGCCTGAGCGGGGGCCACGGCGACGGCCAGCAGCCCCAGCAGCGTGAGTACAGGATGCTTCATGGGGTGTTTTCTCCTTGGGGCGCTTGCGGAGACAGGCCGCCAGGCGCCGGGCGCGTCGGCTCCGGGGCGCTGATGCGCTGGGGCGCACCGTCGTAGCAGTCCAGCGCCAGGCCGAACGGGTTGCGGGCGGGATCGACGTCCACCCGCGTGACTTTCACCGGGTAGCGCACGAGAGCGCGCTTGACCTGCTCGGCGCCGTAGTACTCGTCGGCGGTGATGTCGAGCGTCACCACCCAGTCGCGGTCGGAGACCACGCGCACGCGCGCCGTGGGGTCGTCGCCGTAGCCGCGGCCGGGGATTTCGTAGATGCCGCGCACGCGCTGGCGCAGCTCGCCCGTGCTGCGGCGGTAGTCATAGTCCGCGCGCAGGAAGGCCTGGCAGGACGGGGTGAGGTACGGCGAGAGCGTATGGAGGTTGCGTGCGTAGTCCTCTTCGCCATTCGTCGGCCAGCGGTTCAGCGTCTGGAACACGTAGAACGTGAACGCATAGACCGATTCGGGCGGTACCTCCCACCATTTGCGGGTACTGCCGGAGCGCAGGTCGGGCGGGACGTGGATGGTCAGGTCGCGCGGGGCGCTCCACCAGCCGGCGCCCATGACCAGGGCGACGACGACCAGGGCCCCAGCGCCCAGGCGGAGCGTCTTGATGTGCGCCTGCAGGTGCGAAATTTCGTTCTTGAAACGGCTCATTGCGTGCTCCTGCGTGTGGTCCAGAAGCCCGAGCGCGAGATCAGCGCATGGCCGCCCACCCAGCCGGCCATCAGTGGATGGCGAGTGGCGATTCGCCATTGCAGTTGCCGATACAGCCAGGTGTCGGGACGTCCGCGCTTGAGCCGGCGCAGGATGCCGCCGCCGACGAAGATGCCCAGGGCCACACCCAGGACAACGAACGTCGGCGCGATGGCGATGGTGCGGAACACCCAGGACAACGGGGCACCGACCAGCAGGCCGGCGGCACCGGACAGGCCGCAGCAGATCCACAGCTCGTCGGCGGTGAGGCCGCGCACGACAACGGGATGACGGTTGAGCCGGTGCGGAAGGAACGTGACCGTCCCGTCCGCACGGACGTGCTGCTGCTCGGACATACCGGCCTCGCCTTACAGGATGCCGGTGGCTTCGGTGAGTAGCCAGATGCCGATTACGAGCAGCACGGCACCGATCGCGACGGTGAGGCCGAACTGGCCCCAGGTCTTGCGGCCGGTATGGATCTCCGCGTAGGTCCCGTAGGCGTGATAGCAGACGCCGATGAACATGGAGGCCACCACCAGCAGGGCCACCAGCATGATGATGTCGTAGCCGTAATTGCGGATGGTCTCCATGATGCCGTTGCCGGTGCCACGGGTCGGGTTCTCCAACTGCGGCAAGCCTTGCGGATACGACAGAACCGGAGGCGTGGCGAAGGCCAGCGCCACGGCGATGCGTTGGGCGATGCGGGAAGTGAGGATGGTTTGCATAGTCAGTCCCTTCAGGGTCAGGAGAGGAGGAAAAAAGTCAGCACGAGGTACATCGCCAGGAAGCGGACGACGACGCCGAGAAACTGGCGCTGGTTGAGTCGGTTCTCGGCCCAGCCGACATAGGCCGTGCGGATGGCCCAAACGCCCCACACGAGGAGCACCGCGAACACGACGCCGATCAGCACGGTCGCCATCGCGGAAGGCGCAATGCCGCTATTGGCTTGAAATGCCGAGATTTGGGCACCGTTCATGGCTTGCCTTCCGCAGTCGCCGTCGGCGATGGCGAAGCGGCCCGCTCGGCGCGGTAGTCGCCGGCCAGTTCGGAGGGATCGCGCGGCTGGGCACGCGACGGTGCGAGATGGGCCTGGATGCCGGCGCGCACGCGCGCCAGGTCAGCCAGCAGCCGCGGGTAGTCGAAGTGGTAGCGCTCGCCCGGCTGGACGGGGGCATGCGCGGCGCTGTCGGCGACGGAGCGCTCCAGCGCGCCGAGCTGGCGCAGCGCGGCGACCAGCTCCTGGCGCTGTGCGGGGGATTCGGCCAACGCCATCGGGGACTGACCCAGCAGGGCCGTCACGAGAAAGATGGGCACGCCGCGATGCGCGGCACGCTGCCAGATCGGAGCCAACATCGCGCCATTCCTGTGTGATCAGCAATGGCTTGATCGTGGGCAGCGAGGGGCTTTTAGGCCGCAAACAATAGGAACTCGCGCATGCCCGGATTGATGACCTAGAGGTACTTCTTGAAGCTCCCCGCGGTCAGGGAGACCGCCAGCCCCAGCAAGGCGGCGCTCGGCAGCAGGATCAGCAGCGGATGCACCGAGATCGGCAGCGCGAGGTACGTGACCCACGGCAGCACGGCCAGCGGCATCAGGCTCGCCTTCGCGCGGTGGTAGATGAAGCCGGATTCCCGGCCTGCGCCGAACCGGCGCACGTCCCGGCGCACCAGGCCGTCGATCAGGCCAACGAACGCGGCGGTGAAGATCAGCGGCAGCGTGAGCACCAGGATCAGAAGGCGCACCAGGAACGTGAGCGTCGTGAAAGCAGCGGCGATCAGGTAGCTCTCGGTCCAGACATAAACCTGGCTGATGTAGTAGCGGAAATTGTGCGTCTGTCCCTGGCTGGGAGCGCGGGCGCGTCCGGCGGTCTGGCTCATGCGTTCCAGCAGACCGGAGCGCACGAATACCCATTCGTAGCCGGTGTCCACCAGCTCGTGCGCCGTGCGCCCCGGCTCCTGCACGACCACGCTGCGCGTGAAGTGGCTGGACAGGTGCCCCAGTTCGTACTGCAACATCTCCTGCGAGTGCCGCCAGCCCTGGTCCTTCCAGAACAGGTGCATGCCGACGCACTCCACGACGATCGAGAACAGCAGCGAGCCGATCAGTACCCCGAGCAGCCGGAACGGCAAGGTGATGGTGCCGACGATCAGGCCCTGGCGCTGGTTCTGCTCCCTCTGCGCAGTCGAGGCGGCGTCCTTCATTGCGAGGCCTCGTTGCCGGCGCCATCGTCGCTGACGGTGGCCACCGCGGGAGGTTCGGCCGGAGCGGCGTCATCCAGCAGGTCGTCGGGCAGGCCTGTCTCCTGCAAGGCCGGGGAGCTGGTGAACTCCCACCACTGCGTCGCTTCGCTGTAGCTCTGGCGCATGTACCCGGCCAGTTGCTGCAAGTCTGCCGGCATCACCTCGTCCGGGTCCGGCGCCGGCAGCGGCATGCGCACTTTCCAAAGCTGGCCGCCCTGCAGCAGCGCGAAGCACTGGCCCTTGGGCAGGCCGACGACATGCGACGGCTCGATCATCGGCACGCTGGACATGCTGATGCGGTCCTGGGTGTTCGACGTGAAATCCGTCGCCCCGCGAATGTCCGAGCTGTCGGTCGCGCCGCTCACGATGGTGGTCGTATAGACCTCGACCTTCGGCAACTGCCTCGTTAGGAGTTCGGCCGTCGCGGTCTCCCTGACCCTCAGCATGAACAAATTGTTGAAATTTCCGATCACCTGACCGGCCTTGGCGCGGTTGCCGATGCGGGCCTCGATGTCCGAGAGGGTCTGCGTGTAGGCCGTGACTTGCAGGCCGGCACCGCCGCCTTTGTTGATGAGCGGGATGAACTCGTCGCCCATCAACTCGTTGAACTCGTCGGCATGGACATTGATCGGCACGCGCGCACCGGCCGATGCTCCCGGCAGGCCATCGTCGATCCCGTGCTTGTAGATGTGCCCGGCGACCGACACGAGATCGCTGAACATCGAGTTGCCCACCGCTGCGGCGACCTCGGCGTCGGACAGCGCGTCCAGGCCCACATAGACGATGGCCCTCTTACGGATGATCTGCATCCAGTCGAAGATCGGGCGCGGGTCGGTCAGGTCGGAATAGTTCGGGGCCAGGAGCTGGGCGATCTTGCCGCTTGTCAGCTTCTCCAGCAGCGGAAGCAGCGATGCGACGATCTTGTCGAAGTACGTCTTGTCGTAGCGAACCGCCGAGCGCAGGCCATCCAGCACCGGGTCGTAGTTGCGCGCCTGCGAGAGGTACTGCTCCAGCGCCACCACGCGCTTCTCGCGCCCGATCATGTTGCGCGGGATGTTCTTCTCGTTGAGCTTGGCCTCGATCTGGACGATCACCTCCCAGGCCTTGGGCTCCGTCTTGGCGAAGTAGTGCTGGGCGTACTCGATGAACAGCGCGTCGATGTTGATGACGTGCCGCTGGATCAGCATGTAGTCGGGCCGCTGTCCCAGCTCCACCAGGGCGCGGGCGATGATGTTGACGAATCGCCACGCAAACTCTCGGAAGGCGGCTGAGTTGCCTTCGCCGGAAAGCTGCCCCGCGACGCGGGTGGCCACCTCGCTGATGCGGCCGAAGCGGCCCACGGCGTTGTAGCGCGCGGAAATGTCCGGCCAGCCCAAATGGAAGACGTAGAACTCGCGCTCGCGGCCCGCTCGCTTGGCCTCGACGTACATCCGCTTGAGCAGGTCCGCGTCCCCCTTGGGATCGATGACGATCACGACCTCGTGCTCGTCCGCGGCGTTCTTGCGCCGGATGTCCTGGGTCACGAACAACTCGGCCAGTCGCGTCTTGCCTACGCGCGTAGTGCCCAGCACCAGCGAGTGCCCGACGCGCTCGCCCAGCGGCAGGCTGACGTCCACCTCGTCGGGTTCGATGCCGTGCAGGCGCGGCAGGCCGCCAACAGGCGGCAGCGGCCGCACCGGGTTGAAAGGCACGTCCCAGCCGGTGAGCGCAGGCAGCCGGGACAGCGGGAACGGGGCGAACTCCAGCCGTTCTTCCAGGCGACGCGCCAGCCGGTAGGCCGGTGTCGGCTCGGCGTAGCGGCGGAACTCCGGCCGGTACGTCTGCATGAGCCTATGGGTATGCTTCTGCTCCCACAAGAACCCACGCCCCACGAACAGCCGCTGCTGGCTGACCGGCACGTCCCTGCTGGTCATCACGTAGCGCGGCAGGCGGCGGATGTTGCGCCGGTAGCGCAGGATGACCCGGGCATCGCGGTAGCGGATGGCGCCGTAGGCCCCGAACGCCAGCGCGCTGCCGACGCCCATGGCGGGGCTCAGCGCGAGCGACCAGGGTGCCACCAGGGACAGAAACGCGGCGCCTGCACACGCCGCGACGGTATATAGCTCCACCGCTGGGCGAAGCAGTACCTCAACTGGCTGTTTCCCCGACATGGCTTCATTGCTCGATGCCGGTGGCCGTGATCAGCGCCGGGTAGTGCTGCAGGCCCAGGCGCTCGGCCAGGTCGTCGCCGGACACGGGTGCGAGCGGCACGCCGGGCACCAGGGCGCGCAACCGCGCCAAGGCCTGCACGGTCTCGATGTTGACCACCAGGCCGACCGCGCCGCGCTCGCGCAGCGCAACCGCACGGCGACGCAGCCAGGCCCGGGAAGTTTCGTCGTCGCCGACGACCACGAAAGGCCGCAGACCCGGAGCCTCGATGACCCGCTGCGCGACGGTGCCGGGTGTGAGCTTGGCGCTGCGTACCGGCAGCATCGCGGCCTCGTCTGCCGGCGTGGAGGGAACCTGGGGCATCGGGATCGGCGGCCGGGCCGGCGCTCCGGCGCGCGGCTGGAGGTTCAGGGCTTCGTAGTACGGCAGCGCCGCCGCGCCGCCCCGGTCTTCGACCACGATCAGCGGCTCGCCGGCACGCGAGGCCAGCGGCAGGCCCGCCAGCAGTACGAGCAGACCCCGAAAGGCCAGATGGGATGTCGTCATGGGGATGTCTCCTGGCGCGCGGCGAGGGCCGCGGCGGCTGGGCGCGCGCCCTGCACACGGGCAAGGTGGCGGGACACGCTACGGCGATAGCGGGCAGCGGGTTCACCGCCCGCGGGGCGGTGGTAGCGGCCGATCGCCAGCAACCAGTCCTCGCCGGGGGCGTGCTGTTCCTTCAGGATCTCGGCAGCGGTGGCGAGGTTGCGGTACGGGTCGAGCAAGTCGCACGCATTGGCGTAGCGCCGCTGGTGATAGCCGAGGTTGATCTGGCCCAGGCCCGCGTCGATGCGCGTGTGCGGCGTGGAGCGCATCGCCTGCTGGAGACCTGCGCAGGCATCGGCGCGCGTGGCAAAGCGGCGCGACTGGCCGGCGACGTTGAGGGACCACGGCCACGGGACGGTGCGACCGTTGCGGCGGATGCCGCTCTCCTGCAAGGCCACGGCGTAGAGCACCGTCGAAGGGATGCCTGCTCGCTGGGCGGCAAGCTGGTAGGCCGGTGGCGGAACCTCCTGGGCCTGGGCTACGCAGGCGCACAAGCCAGCGACGAGCATCAGTGCGCGCAGGGGGACGGCTACGGCTGGCGCTGCCATTGGCCGTTCACCTCGCGCACGACCGCGGGCAAGTCGCCGGGCAGGCCCAGCGACAGCCAGCGGCCGCCGTCATGGTTCAGCGTGATGGTGCCGCCGCGCACGCGCGCAGGATCGACGTTCGCGCGCTTGGCCCAATCGCGGATGCGCCCGTCGTCCTGGCGGCTACCCACCATGTACAGGTCGAACTCGGTGCCCGCCGATTGCAGACGCTGCACGAGCTGGTCGCAGGCCGCGCAACCGTCCTTCACGAACACCGCCGTGCGACCCGAGCCGCGCGTGGCTCCGGCCGCTGGCTTGTCGTCAGGCAGGTTTACCCGTTGCATGCCGGGGTTCAAGCGCTGCCAGGCCTCGTCGTAGGCACGCTGATAGGCGAGCAGCTTCTCCACGCGGCGCGCTTCGACTTGCACTTGCAGTTCGGCATAGCGCCGCCGTTCTTCATCGGTGCGGGCCTCGATGCCCAGGGCCGACAGCGGGTCCAGATTGGGCGAGTAGATGCCCAAGGGCCCGTCCATCAGTTCGCGGTAGCGCGCCCATTCCTGTGGTTGCAGCCCCCAGTCGCTTGCCACCCGGTCGTCCAGGGCGCGGGTGGCCAGCGGGCGCTCCTGGCTCTGCGCATTGCGGGCGGGAGCGGAGGTGGGCTGCTGGGCCCAGGCGGGCCACTGGGCCGAGGCCAGCAGGAACGCGGAGAGGATGATCGACGGCTTCATGGTGTGCTCCGATCAGGGAATCGCCACGCGGCGGATTTGGGCGCCGGCCTGGAACACCGCGGTGCTGCCCTCGACGGTCTGCAAGCGCCACGGGCCGACCGCATCGCCGGGCAGCAGCACCTGGAGCTGGTCGGGCGTGAAGTCCCCGCCGCTCGGCGCGACGGACACGCTGCGCTGGCCGGCGCGCAGTTCGGCACTGACGATGCGGAACGGGAACGGCGGTGGTTCGGATTTGGCGGCGGGCTTGCTCGGTGCGCGAGCCGCGCGCGCAGCGGTCTGGCGCGTCTTGATCTGCTCGACCTCGGCGCGCAGTGCCTGAAGATCGTCGGCAGCGGCGTAGCCGCTGAGCGATTTCTCGACCTGGGCCGCGCGTGCTTCCAGGATTTGGCGGGTGTCTTTGAGGTCTGCCGCCGTGGCGACGGCCGGACGCTGCTGGATGGCCTCGACGGCCTCGGCCAGGCCTGTTGCCTGCGCTTCCAAGCGTTGCAGGCGGGAATCGAGGCGATCTTGGTCGGCCTGGTCGTTCATGGCCTGGTAGCCCAGGGCCACCAGAACACTGAGGCCGATCAGCCAGAGCCACATCAGGCTCTGCACCACCACGGCGGCCGTTGAACGGTGGGCGGGCTGCGGGGCGTTCATGGCTGACCTTCCGATGCCTCGGGCACCAGCGGGAACGTCTGCACCGCCTCGGTGGCGGGCGGCGCGGGTACGTTGTCGGCGGTCATGCTGTCGCCGGGCCGCTCGAAGCAGATTTGCCGCGCGCGGTCATCCGCGTGCAGTTCCCAGGCCGGACCAGCCAGGGTGAGCAGCGCATCGCGCAGGGTCATGGGGCCGAGGTGCAGGTGCGCCGCCGGCAGCGGCAGGGTGTACAGCTCGATCACCGCGTGCGCCGTCCGGCACAAGCCGTAACCGCTGCGCTTGAGCACATGCCGTAGCCCGTCGCCGACCGTGGCGCGTGCATCCTCGGGCATCGACACGTCGATGGTCTGCAACAGCAGGTCGCGCTGCGCTGCTGTTGGTGCCAGTTCCACGAGGGTGTAGCGGTCGTAGCGCACGACGGGGATGTACTCGGGCGCCTCGGGTACGGGCGCGGCCGAGACTTCCTCGATGGTGTCGGGCGCGACCGGCGCGCTCGCCGTCGCGCAGCCGCCAGCCAGCACCGACCAAAGCAGGCCGAGAAAACCCGCCAGCAGGCGGCGTTCGGGATGGTGAAACCAGGGGGGAGAGGGGCACATGGCTCGGCGTCCTGAAACATCGAGCCCTCACCATCGCCGCTCAAGCGGTGCGCGGCAGCAAACAATACGATCTGCGGATTATCCGATTATCGGCATGCCGTTAGTGACGGCCGGGTCGCTCCCCTAGGACAGAAGCCATGTCGGGTGGATCAGAAGCCCTGCGCCAGCGGTGGGTCATGATCGTCTGTTCAGAATGCGAGTTGCGTCCACAAGCCTGCCTCGTGACTCTCTATCCGCACGTTCGCCATCTCCTGCAGCACGCGCTTGCCTACTGCTGCCAGACGCAGGTGACGATTGGGTTTCCACTCCACACCGATCACGTGGTAACGCTCCTGCATGCGTGGGTCGATGTCCAGGCTCATGCGAGTCATGTCGTGGCGGGTGAACAGCGCATACCGAGGGGTGATCTGGTGGCTCGCCCATGCCGACCATCCACGCTGGTCATCGTCACCGGGCTTGGTGACCCGGGTCCAATTGTCGGCGTGGAAATACTGCCCGCCGATGCGTCCACGTTCGCCGACCCAACTGGCCATGGCATTCCAGCGCCGCGCGGTGTGCTCGCGCGGTTTGTGACCGGCATCCTGGGCGCGGGTGCCGCGGTAACCGCCCACTGCCAGCTCTAGGCGTTTGCCTGGCGTCCAGCCGAGCCTCATCTCAACATCGGCCCGCTTGCCCAGGCGAGGTCGCTGGAAGCCCGCGCCGGTCACGATCGATGCGGCATAGGTGAAATCCCCACGCACATACTGGACGTGCGCTCCGTAGTCTGCCGGTGCGCCCATCTTGGTACGTGCGATCAGGCCGGCATCGATGTAGCGGTAGCCTTCACGCATTGACTCCTGTTGAATCCATGCCGTCGGCGCATTACCCAGACGCAGCCAGCGGCCCTTGCCGAAGCTGCGCTGCAGGTAGGCATGGCGCAGCCACACGTCGCTCGGATCGTCGTTGCGCAGCCACTGCACGTCGGTCGTTACCTGCGCTGACCAATTCTGGTTGAAGCGATGGTCAAGGGTAATAAAAGTGCGCTTCAGATCCAGCGCCGGGTCTTCGTCGGCGCTGGTCACGTCGCCTCGGTCGAGCTGGCTGGCGTTGATGAATATTTGCGCCGACACGTCGGTGGCAGGTGCCACATTCACTGCCAGCGCCGGTGCGCAGGACAACATCAGTACCACCGGCAGTGTTTTCCAAGGAATGAGCCGGACTGATTCTCCCCTGGTCTCGGTTGCTGCGCGTGGCATGCCTTCGACTGCATGCGACCCATAGGGTGCGTGCAGCCCCATATGTCTATCAACACCCTTAATAGCGCGCATCAGCGGGCTTCTTATCGTTGGGCCAGTCCTTACCCTTGGGCGCAAAATCCGGGCGATCCATGTGGGTGAAATATTCGGCCACGTCCACGGCCTCTTGGTCAGTGAGCCCTCCTTGGCCGAGTGGGAAATGGGTGCCAAATGCGATGGGCATGTTCCGCTTGACGAAGGCCGCCGCTGTGTAGGTGCGGGCCATGCCGGCGCCGATGTTGAAGGACTCGCCGCCCCACAGCGGTGGATAGACCATCTCGCCCTTGGCGTTCCTGACACCTTCCCCGTTCGCGCCGTGGCACAGCGCGCACTGGGCGGCATAGATGCGCTTGCCGTTCTCGGTGTTGGGGATGAGCGTTTGATCGACCTTGCCCACGCCGCGGCCTTCCACCTTGTCTTCGGGCTTGGTTTCTCGCTTCATCCAGTCGAAGTAGGCGACCATCGCCTTCATCTCGTCGCTGGTGATGGGCAATGGCTTGCCGTGCATCGAGCGCTGGAAGCATCCGTTGATGCGCTCTTCCAGCGTGATGACGCGACCTGCGCGCGAGGCGTAGCTGGGGAAGAACGCGGAGACCCCGACATAGGGCGAGCCGTCGGCCACCGTGCCGGCATTCAGGTGGCAACTGGCGCAGTTGAGCTTGTTGCCCACATTGCTCGGCAGCATGCGCGCCGTGTCGATGTTCAGGCGTGCCCCCAACACCAGTTGCTCCGCGTTCTTTTCCTTGAGCATCTCTGCCAGGCGCGGTGTCTCGAACGGACGGTGATTGTCGGCGGTGGCGTCAAGGTGCTTGCGGGCGCGGCTTACTTCGCTGGCTCTGATTTCATGAGCGTCGGCCCGTCCCCAGGCGCGGCGTGTGAAGTTCAGGATTTCGGCGATCTCCTGGTCGCTCAACTGCGCGAACGAAGGCATCGTCAGTGGCCGTGCATGACTTTGCGTGACCGGCGCCTGCCAGCCCGTCAGCATGATGTGGATCAGCGTGGCCGGGTCCTGCGATTGCAGGGTGTTGTTGCCGGCCAGCGACGGGAACGCATTGGGTACACCATCGCCGTTGGAGCGGTGGCAGTCGGCACAGAATTGCAGGTAGCCAAGGCCACCGCGCGTAGTGAAGATGTCACCGGGCACTTCGCCGGGTTTGGCCATGCCACCAGTCCGGTACGGTGGGATGCCAGACTCCGGGCCCTGGGCGAGCTGCATGGGTAGGTCGTCCTCGCCGGGCGGCAACGATTTCAGAAAGATGCCGATGGCCATCAGGTCGTCGTCGGTCATGTACTGGGTGCTGTGCTGCACCACATCCACCATGTTGCCGGAGACGGTGCCGTGCTTGTTGCGTCCGGTCTTGAGCATCTCGGCGGTTTCCTCCGGGGTCCAGAGGTTGCGCAGGCTCAGAGCACGCCAGCCTTCGACGGTTTCACCGGCCAGGAACAGGTGGCCGGCGGAGCCCTCGCTGGTCATGGTCTTCTCCTGGAAGCCAACGCCGCGAGGCGTGTGACAGGCACCGCAATGGCCTAGCCCCTGCACGAGGTACGCCCCTCGGTTCCACACCTCGTTCTTGTCCTGCACAGGCTGGAAGGGTTCGTCTTCCAGGAACACCGCGTTCCAAAGCGCCAGCCCCCAGCGCTGGTTGAACGGAAAGCCCATATCCGAAGGCCGATTCGCTTGTTCGACGGGCGTGACGCCGTGCATCAAGTAGGCATAAAGCGCCTTCATGTCGTCCGGCGTCATCTTCGCGTAGGACGGGTACGGCATGGCCGGATACAGGTTGTGACCATCGGCCGCCACCCCAAGGCGCATGACGCGGTCAAACTGCTCCAGGCTGTAACCGCCGATGCCCGTGGCCTTGTCCGGCGTGATATTGGTGGAATAGAGCTTGCCGAAAGGCGTTTCCAGCGCAAGGCCACCTGCCATGGGCTTGGAAGGCTCAGACGTATGGCAGGCAACGCAATCGCCCAAGCGCGCGACGTAGCGGCCCTGTTCAACCAGCTGGTGCTGCTGCGGGGTCAACTCGGTCGCGCCGCTGACCGGGAGACCATCATCATTCACTGCGACACGGGAAGTGCGCGTGTTGAACACGGCCACCGCCAGCCATATCAAAAATACCGCTCCCACCAATGCGACCGAAAGCATCAATAGGCGGCGCTTCCTGCCGGAAGGATGTGTGGATTCGAGAAGGTGCCTCTTGGCCATTGCGAGCATCCATTGACGTCCAATGACTGAAGTATGGGTGCTGGCCGAATTTGTTTGATTGATCTAAATCAATCGGTAAGTTTATGATTTATATTGAAAAATAAATCCCTGATAGATTATTTCATATGTCGATTAGTTGAAAATTAAGACTCGTTCTTTATCGTTTTAATGGCTCGGTGGAAATAAAGGCGGCGACTGGTTGTTTTCTTTTCCGATGCGTCGATGGGTGATTGAAATATCTTCTGGTTTGCTGCGGGACGTAACTCCTGGTCTGCGTCCGCGTGTCAAAAAAACAGGCCCCGAAGGGCCTGTGAAAACGCACATCGAACTTGCCGATCAAATCTGAGCCGGCTTCAGGCCGGGATCGACCTGCGCCAGTTGGGCGTGCGGCCAGCAGCGCACGAGCTGCCCGTTCTCGCCGAGGGGCCGATTCGCCACGGCCGCCGAATGCTCGTCGGTGTCGCTGGTGTCGTAGCAGACAACCTTGATCTCGCCGCTGTCGCAGCGAATGGAGTGGATCTGGCCGTCGGTCATATCGACTACGACGACCTGCGGGACAAGGCCCAGTTCGCGCGCTGCCGACACGATGGCTTCCTGTTCGGCCATATCAAAGCAAACGAACGGTCCTTCATACCCGGATTCCTCGGCCAGTGCTTCGGCCTTGTCGTAGTGGACACCTAGGTCGTATTCCTCCTGGGTGGCGCTGACGATGAATACCGGCATGTCGGGCATGCCCGAAGCGTTGACGCAGGCGACCATGACTGGCGTGCCGAAGTCACTACGATGCGTGACCGCGGTCGATACGGTGGCCGCAGCCTCGTCGCCGTCATCCAAGCCCATGCGCTCCCGCATTTCGGAGACGAACGTCTCGGGAGGCATAAGACCGTAGCGCGCCAAGCGTGCCGGGACATCTTCTGCGCACAGGTTTCCGTCTTCGATGCGCTGTCGCAGGAAATCAGCGATCTCGGCTTCCAGTTTCAGGCGGGCGCTGACGGTTTCGGAAGATTGGGTGTTGGTGCTCATGGAAATCTCCTTGGGATAAAGAGCGCAGCCACGTACACGGAGACCGTGAACGTGGCTGCTAGGTGGGAACAACGGAAAGCCGGCGGCGCTAGGCCGGCGTTGGCGTGGGGATCAGGCGGCGACCAGTTGCCGGGCCAATGCGACCTCGACGGAATCACCGTCCTGGTTGAGCACATCCAGGCCCGATTCGGGTACGTCGCCCGAGGTGGACTGCGAGACCATGATCTTCTTGGCCATCAGCTCCAGGCAGGTCATCTGCGAGGAACCGGCGTAGCCGAGGTAGATCACGCGCACCGGCTGTTTCTGTCCGATGCGCCAGGAGCGGCGTGCCGCCTGCTGGAGCGAGTACACGTTGTAGCCCGACTGCATGAAAACGATCGTCGGGAAGTCCAACAGGTCCAAGCCCGTCTTGACCAGCTCGGGGTTGGTGATGAGCACGTCGATGCCACGGTCCAGTTGCTCGGCGATCCAGTCCTCGCGGCGGCTGGCGTCCACGCTTGCGCGCAGCACCGCCACCCGAAAACCTTCTTGTTCCAGCAGCACCTTCAAGCGCGATGTGGTGTCGCGCGTGCCGGTATAGACCGTGTACGCCAAGACCTTGCGGCCCTGCGCCTTCTCTTCCTTGCAGATGTCGATCAGCTCGCGCTCTTTCGGCGTCACCTCGAACTCGTTGAACTGAGCCGGGACGAACGCCAAGGTGTTGCGCGTGCGCGGATGCACCACGGTTTCCGACCGGAAGCAACAGTCCGGCCAGGCAAGCAGCACGTTGAGCACCACGCCCAGCAGCGTCGTATCGCGTCGCGCCAGAGCCTGTTTCAGCTCCGCGGTCAGCCGACCCGCCAGGTCGCGGTAGGCCGCGGCTTGCGCCGTGTCCATTGCGACTTCACGGAACTCCTCGTCATACGGCGGCAGGACGTTGCCACCGATGTCCTTGAGCTTGAGGAAAATCGTGAACGGCAGGATGCACCGCAAGACCCCTTTCGGCCCGAAGCCGGGAGCCTTGACCGTGCGCACCGATACCTTGGTGCCCTTGGCCGTCTTGTGCGCCGTGCCGGCGCTCTCGGAGTAGATGTCCTTCAGGACGCCGTGATCGCGCATGAACGCCATCGCGGCCGAAGTCATGCTCCCACTCGTGCTCGGGCGGTAGCCGTCTTCGATCATCCGTCCAGGCAGTGCCCGGAACAGCAGGTGGAACAGGTCGTCGCCGTAGCCGCCCATCAACGTGCCGGTCAGCAGCAAGGTCTTGCGAGCCTTCGCCGCCAGCACGCCCATGGCCTGGCCTTGGGCGCTGCCACCGTTCTTGTACTCGTGCGCCTCGTCGGCGATGAGCAGGTCGAACGTGCCCTGTGGCAGGTAGCGCTTGATGAACTCGGACGGCTGGTAGCCGCCTTCGCCGAAGCCGAACTCCATGTTGGCCATCGCTCTTTCCATGCGATGCGCCTGGCGGTCAGAGAAGACCAGTTCGCCGTTGCCATCCATCAAGTTGATGAACTCGTGGATGTTGTCGCCCAGCATCGACGCCAGGAACCCGTCGCCGAACTTCTGCATCAGCTTCTGCGCGGTGACTTCCCCGATCGTCGGGATGCGCTTCAAGGCTTTCAGCACGGCCGAGGACTGGTCGCTGCCGGACAGGCTGCGCGGGCGGATCAGCGTCCACAGGGGCGCGGCGCAATGGCTGCACTTCCTGCGGTATTCCTCGGCTTGGAGCGCGACCGGATTGACCGGCTCGCCATCGAGGTCGGTGATGACCGTGCCGCAGTCCGGGCACGCAGCCACGTGGCCGTGGCGGGTACGCCGCTGGGTGAAGACGGGCTTCCAGTGGAACCCCATCCGCATCCGCACGCGCCCCAGGATGAAGAACTCCTGGCCCGTGGGGTGTACACCCAACTGCTCGCGCAGCTTGATGAGTTTGACCAGCGTATCCGGTCCGTTGAGCACCCAGACCTTGGCACCTGCTACGGTTTCCTGGATCTCACGCCGCCACTTGTAAACAAGGTGCGGTGGCGAGAGAACTAGGGTGCGGCGGTAGCCTTCGGCGTTGAGCACCGCGGCCGTGGCGATGCCGACGGTCGTCTTGCCGCAGCCCATCTCGCCGTTGACGATCGCAGCGCGTTCGCCACGGTCGATCAGCAATTCGGCAGCGGCGTGGACAACTTCGGCCTGGGCCGGGAACAGCTTGCGCTTGAGGCCGGCGACGATGAGTTGCCGGCGCGTCTGTGGCTGGCCGTTATAGACCGGCGGGTTTGCGCTGTTGAGGGCGTCGAGCAGTTCGTCGCCGAATTCGCCGACGAAATCCTGAAGGCTCAGGGTCAGAGGGGAAGATTCCGCATCGAGCAGTTCGCCCTGTACGGGCGTGGCTTCAGCGGCGGTGGTTTCGAGATCGAGGGACATGGTGATGCTCCAAAGAAAAATGGGGCATGCACCACCCCCAGCGGGGCAATGGCATGCCCCGCAGTGGGAAGGAAATCGGCACTTGGCCGAGGTGGTCGAAGTTGCCGGCCGTGGCGGCCTGCTGGTGAATCGTGCTCAGTCTTCGGACGACAGCACGATGGCGGTGACGTTACGGCCTCCATCTGTGATGATGCGGATGGCGAGCCCTGGGTGGATCTCGTAGTGCGATTCCAGCGGCGCACCCGATTGAAGTGCAGTGGTATTGGCTTGCCATTGCTGAACGCTGACATCACCCCAGTCGCCACGAGCGTGCCGTCTGAAGTACGGAATCGGGTCCAGATAACCCGCTTGCATGAGGCGATTAACGCTTCTACTGAATATGAGAGCACCGATTGGGAACGCCAGCCTTTGGCTATAGGTTTCGATGCGATGTGATGCCATGGCTTCCTCCTTGATGAGTCATTGAGCCACGACACTCCTGACGGAGTGAAGTAGCTCCGTCAGATGGATGAAGTTGACGAGGCAGCTCCTTCAGAGCATGTCGCGTTCTTCGGGAAGCTGGATCACCGTGGTCTGGTGGTCCTCGCTGGTCTTGACGATCAACACCAGTTCGGGCGTGATCCTGAAGTGGGAGATCATCAGATCGTCCCCACGGATTGCGACGTCGTTGGCTTGGCGGGTGGCCTCGTCGGTCTCGCCCCAGTCACCGCGCACATGGCGCTGGACATAGGCCAAGGGATCGATCAGGCCTTTGCGGGCCAGCCAATGCACCTTCTCGCTCAACTGCAACGTACCTGGTGCGAACAACGGTTGTTTCTGCGGCGCGGGCCGCTTGAACAGGCTTGAGAACATGGGTGTTTCTCCTTCGATGTGGTACAGCAGGACGGCAGGGCGTCCGGTGGATTAACGGATGGTCAGGACCTCGCCCCGTGTAGCGGAGTCGGGTGTCATGTCCCACGCGCGGATGACAGGCACGAACTTGTCGGTGAGGATGCGGGTCTCGGCGACGGAACCGTCTTCGCGTTCGGTGAATTCGCGTTGAAGCGTCTTGTCCTTGTGGGTGTCACCTTTGACGACGAGTACGCGCCCGGTCTTGGAGCGCACAACCCCCGAGATCGCGCCTGCGGCCAGGGCCAGGGCGAGATGCCAGTGGGACAAGGCACGCGCCGGTGGACGCAGCGACTGCTGCGCGGCCCCCAGGTGCGTGTCCTGCGATGGCCAGAGACCTTGCAGCCGGCCGACTTCATCGGCGAACTGCTCCGGCTCCATCGTCACGCGGAAGAAGTGCTCCGGTTCGGCCGGACTGGCGGGGACGATGTACGGCAGGAACGGCCATTCGCTCGGCAGTTCCTCGGCTTCGACTTCGCCAAGCCCAACCTGCAGCAGCAGATTGCGCACGGCCTTGAGACCATCGGGTGCCAGCTCGCGCTGACGCACCCTGCGGCCGAAGATCACCACCTGCTTGAACTGCGTCTCCACCGCTCGGTAGATCCGCAGGTCCGTGTAGTGGCGTGTCAGCCAGCCGACCAGCTCCGCATCGAGCACGTAGCCGGGGACGATGAAGACCAGCACGCCGCCATACTGCAGCAGCGACAGGCTGCGCTGGTAGAACAGTTTCTCGAAGCGGGGACGGCCCTGGCCTTGATAGCCGATGTTGCCGTTGACGTCCTTGGACAGATCGCCATACGGCGGGTTGAGCCAGAGCAGCCCGAAGGACTGCTTGGAGATCATTGTGTCCATCAGGTCCGCGTGCAGGCAGTGATCGACCAGGCCGCGGGCATGGCGCGCCCGTTCCGCGTCGAACTCGACGGCGAACGCCTTGGCCTGCTCGCGCCCGAGGGCATGAGCGGCTTCGGCGATCGCCACGCCTTCGCCGGCGCAGGGATCGAGGATGCACATCGGGCCATCGCTGGGCATCAGTGCGTTGAGGGCTCTTTCGAGCGTGGGTTCGTCGGTCGGGTAATACCCGTTCTTGGCGAAATTGCGGGCGAGCCGCGGGAACATGAGGGCCATGGAAGTCTCCTGGTTGGCGGGGATGAAGTGCGAGAGCACGCCTTGGCGTGCTCTCGCGGGTGGGTCAAGCCGCTACCGCTTCCGGCGTCCAAATCTTGGCCGGATAGGGATAGGCGGTGAGCACGTCACTGTGGATCAGGGAGCCCAGCGCCAGGGTCAGCGCCGGCACGTCGATGGCGAGCCGATGGCCTTCCAGCGGCCCGAGGGCGAACGGAAGACGGGCCAGCATCTCGCGGGTCTGTAGCAGCTCCAGCACGGTTTCGCGCCAGTGGTCGAGCAGCGGCAGTGGGCAGGTGTCCCGTACCAGCATCCACAGGCGGTCAAGCCGGTGGGCGCTGCCCTTGGGCAGCAATGCCAGTGCGCTGGCGTTGGCCTTGTCGGGCTTGACGCAGCGGCGGTCGAACAGCCACACGTTGGACAGCGAACCGAACAGCGTTCGCCGGTAGGCGCGGGTCATGCGCTTTTCCAGGCGATCGACGTTGCTGACGAACACCGGGACGCTGCCGCCCTGGTCGGTGATGACGTGGAACTGGTCCAGGCCCTGTTCGTCGCGCCCGAGGGTCAGACGAGCGAGGAACTGCTGGACGGCGGTGTCGCGCGCCCAGATCGACAGGAAGATCAGATTGCCCTGGTCATCGCCGACGCAAGCGTCGGCCATCACGTCGGAGCATTCGTCGATGCGATACAGCGTGGTGGAAGAAGTGTGTGCGGGCATGGTGGTGTCCTCGGATCAACGGGAACAGCACCGCCCGCTGGGGCAAGTACTGCCCCAGGGGGTGGAAGAAAGCCGCTCAGTCCGGCTCGAACTGCCGGGTGTGCGGGTTGAAGTGCAGCGCCTCATCTACCGAAGTGATTGGCGTGAAGCCCTCCAGGTAGATGTTGTTGAGGTACTGGTCGCGGTAGGTCAGTGCCTGCCGTGCCTGTTCCTCAGTGAGGCCGTTACTGATGAAGTACTCCAGCATTTCCTCGTCGGACGAAACTTCGTCGTTGGACAGACTCCCTTCAACGAGCTTCAACAGCGAGGGCGGAAGCGCAGCCAGGATCGGGTCCATGTCGGTTCCTCCTGGCTCAGGCCATCAGCGCTGCGGTGGGTGCCGCAGGTGCCGTGGGTGTGCGCCGCCGCGCGTGGTAGGCGCGAACGCCTGCGCGCCAGTCGGCGGACTGCTCCGGTGCGAGATCCAGATAGGACAGCGGGCAAGAGTAGTAGTACGGGTGCATGGACTCGTCCAGCGGCTTGTAGCCCCACTGGCCGCCGTTGCGTTCGAGCAGATCGCAACGGATGTAGCGCAGGGATTGACCCGGCTCCAGATGACGATGCACGCCTTCGACTTTGGCCGTCACTTCCGCGACGGACCACAGGACGTTGCCGCGCAGAGCGTGGGCGATGACCTTGACGCTGGCGCGCTCGGTCTCTTGCGGTGCGATCAGTTCCGCGATCAGTTCAGACCGCGATTGGGGGGAGAAATACCAGCCCATGAAAGGCCTCCTGAAGAATCGAGCCGGAGGCCTCCCCGTGGGGGAGAGCCCCCAGCGGGTGATGGAGTGCCGCGCGTGCGGCGATGGAGTCCGGTGCGGACTAGGAACCGCAACCGGCTGGGCAGTAGCCCAGTTCGATGCCATGGGAGCAGTAGCCGTTTGCAGCGTTCCACTCCTGCGTTTCCTGCCGTTCGGCAGGCGTTGCGTAGTCCCATTCCTGGGTCGCGATTTCCAGGGCCTGAGCCCGCTGGTTTTCCGGCAACCGACTGGCTTGCGCGTCGATCTCCGAACTGAAAAGCGTGACCCAGTGATCCCAGGACAGGCCGCAACCACGCTGGGCGTGCTCGGCGGCCGTCTTGCAGACAGCGCGCCACGCGGGTTCGTCCAGCGTGGAATGAGGTGCATCGCAAGCGATGGTGGACATGATGGAGACCTCCAGAAGAAAGCCGGAGCCTCCCCCGCATGGGGAAGGAACCCCGGCGGGTGGATGAAGAACACCGCGGATGCGGCGTCTGCGATCACGCAGGTTGCAGTTCGGCCTGGCGGCTCCACTCCTGCGTCTTGAAGTCCAGCGCGTAGCCCAGTTCACCCAGGCGGGCGATCTGCGCGCGCAGGGTGCGACGGTCGATGGTCGAATCCAGTTTCACGGACTCACCCAGCGGCCAGAGCAGCCCGAACAGTGCGGCGTCGCCATCTTCGGTGCTGCCGGGGGCAGCCGCCGCAGCGGGCGTCGGCGCATCCACGCCGAAAGGCGTGGTATCGACCATCGGGTCCGCGGACGCCTGCACGGATGCGGGCTTGGCGGGTCTGGATGCCTTGGTGGACTTGGCCGGCGTTGCCGCAGGCTGCGCCCCCAGTTCTTCATCGAGCGGATCGATGTCCTGGGTGGAAAAGCTGCGAATATCGTCGCGGCTCAGTTTGTCAACGCCGAAGAGCGTCATGCCATCCAGGTTGCAACGAATCTCGAACTTGATGCCGCCCCGCATGGGGATCGGGTTCGGAAAGATGTAGCGGATCACGAACTCCCCGTCGTACTTGCCTTCGGGGTATTGCTCCAGCTCCGCGTCCTTCACCGCGAAGTTTCCGATAGGAGTGACGAGGTAGCCGACGCAGAACGGACCATTGCGGCCGTGGATTGTGCGAATCGAAAGCTGGCCTGATACGACGATGGGCAGTGCCGATCTTGTGGATGCCGATGTGGCTGCCATGATGGTTCTCCTTGGGGAATAGGAAAAAGGCAAGGCCCCGTGAGGGGCCATGCCGGATCAGAACGAAGCAGCCAATGCCGGCTCCTGCTCCTCGACTTCACCTGCGGGCTCGCGCTCGGCGGGCTCGACAGGCTGGTCGGCAGCGGTTTCGGCGGCAACCTCGGCTTCGGGCGCGGGTGCGTCCTCGGCTTGCGGCGCCTCGGCTTGCGTCTGGCTCGTCGGATAGACCTGGGTGCCGTCGATCTTGATGAGACCGATGTGGACCAGCGTCGATTCCAGGCTCGCTCCCGGTTCCCCGGCGCGCTCGCCCTTGGTGCGGATGTACGGATCGATCTTCATGTCGTTCAGACGGAAGGCGATCAGCACCTTGCGGTCCCCTTCGATGGCCTGCACGCACCGGCGAACCAGGTGCTCGGCTTCAGGGGTGGCGACGATGGTGTCGAAGTACCGATATTCCGGTTCACCGACAGGTCCGGCCAGCGCCGCGACGCAGCACGACAGGAACGGATCGCCATCCTTGGGGGAGACGTCCTTCGGACGGCTGAGGTAGCCGATGCCGCGGGTGATCAGCTCGTGCTGCTTGATCGAAGCCAGTTCGGCCCGGTCAAGCGGCTCGGCCTTCAGCAGTCGCGCCTTCAGAGACGCGGCGGCCTGGCCTTTGTGCTCACCCTTGTCGCGGATGTACGCATCGCCCCAGAGGTCGCCGAGGCGAAAGCGCACCAGCGGCCGCTGCTTGGGATCGTCAACGCCGATGTAGCGCTCGACCAGTTTCTTGGCCTCGGCACCCGAGACCTTGACGTCGAAGTAGCGGTAGCTGGGGTCCTTGGCGGAACCGACCAGCGCGGCGATGGTGCATGCCAGGAAGGGCTGCGCACGGCGGCCGCCCCGGACGGGAACCTCGCGAGCACGCTGGATGTAGCCGATGCCCGAGGTGTGGAGGTCGAAATACGATTTCTCGTTGGACGTGGTGCTCATGGTGAATCTCCATAGGGATGAAGCGGAGACACACCGGCCCCACGCATGCGGGGAAAGGTGCGTAACCCCGCGGTGGGTTGATAAGGCGAAAGCATCCGCCACCAGGACTGGTGGCCGCTCGCGGATGGATGCGGTGCGAGCTGGCTCGGTCACGCAGTGGGAACTGCGCGGCAACCTCGAAGACCAATGGTTGCCTGGCATGTCGCTGACAACGTCAGCAGGCATGGGGTCAGCATGGCCGGGCCTCGCGCGCGCGGCAGCAATCAATCGGCATCCGGGCGTTTCCTTTTTTCCGGGTTGCCTGGTTCCGCCCAAAAGAAAGCCCCCAAACTGGGGGCTTCAAGGGGGACGGGGACATTTCTGGGCTACGCCCATTCCACCGCCGCCAGTGACAGATACGTCGAGGTGACGGTCAGCTCCAGATCGTCCGAGCTTTGCAGAATGCGGGTGAAAACGCGGTCCGTCGGGTCGAAGAACTCGCCGAAGTCGTCGCCACCCAGCTCGGCGCGCGCCAGTTCCCACCAGTCATCGAACGGGTCGGTATCCGGGTTGCAGCCGACGGCATAGGCCAGCAGCTTCACGCGGCCATCGGGGCGGCGCTCCCCGTGCTCGGCGAGGAAGTACACGCCTTGGTCCTTGGCGAGGACAATGCGGCATTGGTTGGCAATGGCCTCGGTCAGCACGGGGCGCATGTCGGAGCCTTTGAATCGCAGTGACATGGTTGATCTCCTGAAGAAAAAGGCCTTCCACCCGAATGGATGGAAGGCCTGTGGGACAAGTCGCCGGTGGGCTGCGGATTCAGCCGTAGTGCCGCAGGGCTTCCTGCCACGGAACGAAGCGCGCATCGCCACCAGTCGAGAACGGAAGGCGCAAGCGCCCGGTCTCTTCCGTCGAGAAGCGCGTCGCCTGGTCGAACGGAACCCAGCCGAACTCGTTGGACCAGAAGCCGGCACCATCGTTGCTGATGGCTGACTCGTTGGGCGAATGCACCACCCAGCAGTTGCTTGTCTCGCACGTCATGCCGCAACCGCCTGGCGTCGCCGGGTGGCCTTGGCGTCGATCACGCTCACGTCGATCAGGCGCCAGCGCCCGTCATCGATGAGCCGCTCCAGCACTTCGCCGAGCATGTCGAAATAGACCTCGTCATGCCGATCGACCAGTGCGCCGTCCCGATGCAGTTCCACCACGTAGGTGTCGCCGCCGCGGTCGTAGAGGATCGTCACTTGGCCCTCGAACTTCGCGGTCGAGACCGTGAAGCTGATCGCCGGAGGCGTCTCGATGATCTTGGACGGCTTGGGATCGACCCAGGTGAAGTCGCGGGCGCCCGCGTCGACCAGCATGTGGGTGATGCGCCGGAACCCGTCGGGCGCCGGCATTTCCTCCAACTGCTGGATGAGCTGGCCCAGTTCCATGCACTGCGGCTCGGGGATGGGAAGCTTGGCCGGCGCGGAGCCGAGGATGTGCGTCTTGATGGTGTAGGGTCTGCCATCTGACGTGTACTCGGTGCGCTCTTCCGGCGTGTCCGCGCGCAGGCCGTCGAAACGGCGCCGTGCGTAGGGCTGGACATGCACCTTGGCACCCTCGCTGGGAACGGTGGTGACCAGGTTGGGATCGAGCACCGCGAACTCGCTGGGCTTGAGCTTGACGACGATGGCGTCGTCGTTGGCCGCGACCACCTTGCCGTCGAAGGGCTGGGGATCGATGGCGAAGCCCAGCGTCGAGGACTGCGGCTGATCATCGAACACGCGGTACTTGAACGACCGCACGTTGCGGGGCACATGGCCTGCGACAAGCGAAGGCATCATGGATTTGATGAGGGAACGGTCCATGGGAATCTCCTTGAGGAAGAACAAGGGATTCCCCGCCCGCAAGGGAGAGGTCCCTTGTGGGTGGATGGACGCGGAGCGTCCGTAGGAAGAAACGACCAGCACGGTTTCCCGCGCTTGCAGCCTCGAAGGTCTCGGCTGCCTGGGCATGTGTCGGCAACGCCGACGAACATGGCGCAAGGATGGCCCTGGGCCGGGCTACTCGCCTGCATGAAATGGCATTTCGCCGCACCCGGTTTCCTGTGCTGCGGGCAAGAAAAAGCCCCTCGAAAGGGGCTGGTCGGGTCAGGCTTCGTACACGAAGTAGTGCTCGCGCTGACGCGGGAAGAAGACATGCTTCCACGTGTCGCCGTTGGTGTTGCCACCGTCGAAGACGACCATTTCGTAGTCGTCAATGTCGGTATCTACCAAGTCGGCGCTGGCGATATGGCGCATGTGCAGCGTGCCACGCATGCGCTCGAATACCAGGATCTGGCCGATGGCGTCGTCCTGGCTCATGGCATTGACGCAGGCTCCGAGTTGGTGCTCGAAGTCGGGTACGCGCGAGGTGAGTTCAGGGAACATGAGGGTGCTCCTATGAAAATGGACCAGCCCGGCTCCTGGCGAGGAGTCGGGCCGGCTTGGGGGAGACAAAGAGGAAGGCCGGTGCGTGGCGAGGCTGCTAGGACTCGACTAGCGGCAGGCCCAGCAGCACGGGAGCGTCGGCGTCGAGGATCAGGATGCGAACATCGGCCTGGCCAGCCAGTTCAAGGATGTTCGCCAAGTCGTCCGGCATGCCCTTGTTCCGGTGCTCTTGTCGAAGCTGCTCTGCGCTGATGCCCACGGCGTGCTCCAGGTTATGGTCCGTCCAGGGCGTGGAGATCAGCTTGACGCCGATCGCCGGGCTGTACGGAACCCGGAACGCGATGAACAGAAAGGCCTCCGGCGTGGCGAGGTCAGCCAGGTTGGCGAGGTACTGGCCGGTTTCCTGGCTGATGTGTGCGGTGCTGATTTCCCAGCAACGGCTGTAATAGCCGGTCTCGAAACTCAGGCGCTGCACGGCTTCCCGCGCGGCCTCTGCCGAATAGGTGTCACCGACGTGAACCGGGCGACCGTCGAAGTCCTCGCCATGGATGGCATAGACCACGGCACCGATCACGCCCTCGCCGCCGACGCCTTCACCGGCATCGCACTCGGCCAGCGCTTCGGCACCCAGGGGTTCGGGGCTGTTGCTGACCACCGCGACATCGCTGCTGACGATGCAGGAGGATGAAACCAGTTCCTCGTCGGAGAAGTGCTGTTGGCTCGGGTGGATGTTTCGCCAGACATGCGGGCTTCCGTCCTCGTAGCTGATGGACAGCGTGCGGACGATTTTCAGATTCCAGTAGCCGCGGAGAAAGGGATTAGGTTTCTGGGACATGGGAACTCTCCAGATTGAATAATGGAGCCAATTCCCGCCACCGGAAATTGGACCCGGTGGGTTGAAAATGGAAAATGCGTCAGGCGGCGCTGATCGTTGGCATCTGGGCCAGTCGGTCGGCGACGCGACGGCGCACATTCAGGCGGAACTGCTCGTCGTTGATGCCTGCGAGCAGGTTGGCGGCCTCCAGCGCGATCAACGCCGAGGCCTCTTCGATGTCGGCGGCCAGGATGGTCTTGCGTAGTTGGTCGCCGAGTTGGAGCGCTTGCGAGGACGTTCTGAAGACCTGCACCTCGCGGCTCAGGTAGCAGCCGTTGCCGCCGAACTCGAACAGCCTCGGCTTGCTGCAGTACCAACAACCCTCGAACTGGATAGCGGTCAGGCGATGGCCGTCATCGAAGCAGGAGGCGATCAGAAGCAAGGCATCCAGGTCGGCGCTGTCCTCGAACTGGTGGTGTTCGATCAGGTTCTCCAGCTCCGCGTCCTGCTCGGCACCGAAGTGAGAGGCCAGTCGTTCGAGCAGAGACGGAATCGACAACTCTTCGTCGTCGGGCATGGGGATGCCGAGTTGTACGGCCAGGTCTTCAAGACCGTCCAGCACATCCGTCCATTGCGGATCATTGTTCTCGGCGATTTGGGCGATATAGGCCGCCCCATTGCCGGGGTAGGTTTCGTCCAGCGCGAACGCGCTGAACAGCGCCTTGATGACGGGGGTAACACGCTCCAGAACGAGAACGCCCGTGCCTTCGTAGTAGTTGTTCGCCATGGTGGCTCCTTTCGAGAAAGCGGAGCCAGCCCATGCGGACGATGGCATCCGCAGGGTGATGAAGAAGAAATTGAGGGACATGGCCTTGTGGGCGCATGTCCCTCTCGGGGGGGGAACGAAAAGCAGTGGTGCGCCGGGGACCGGCTCACCAGCCGTTGTAGTTCACCAGCAGGTCAGCGATGACCTTGCGGCGTTGCAGATCGAGACCGTCGAAGTCCGACAGTCCGTTGAAGTGGCAGCGCTTGAGCATGGCACCGCCCTCGCGCGCGTTGTAGAAGCTGACCATGGCGGACAGGAACATGCGTTCCCCGCTGCTCAGGACGCCTAGGGCGTCGTTGAGCTGCAGCATGTTGGGACGCAGATCCCACTTGCTCTTGGCCTGGTTCAGACCTTCGCGGGTGCCGTCGCCGAACCATTCGGGGCCAGCGATCTCGACACCGCGCTTCCAGGCCTCGAAAAAAGCTTGGGGCGCGGCCGCGAAATGCTGTTCTTCCCGCATGATCTGATCGACGACTTCCCGTGGTAGAAGCTGGTTCATGACGTGATTCCTCCAGTTGGATCAGGGAATGGCGAGCTGGGACCAGCCGCCTCTTTCGAGGGCACGCTGGGCCGCGGCATAGCTGCGGAAGTACTCGCGGGATTCCCGCGAAACCGGGCCTTCGGTGTCGCGCGTGCCGATGTAGTGGCCGGCGGCGCTTTGCAGGACTTCAAGCGGCAGGAACTTGCCGCAGTAGGTCAGGGCCAGTTGGCCGAAAGAGGCTTGCTGGGACATGGACGGGCTCCTTGGAAAAGCGGGGCCTCGTCCCTCACGGGATGGCAGCTCCCGCACGCGGTTGATAAAAAGCATCGACGTCACGGGGACGCGCGTCCGCAGACCTGATGCGATGCGGACTGGTGGGCAACGCGGGAGAGACCCGCGGCAGCCTGGAACCCTGGCTGCTGGCATGTGCTGACGAATCAGCGAACATGCGGGCAGCTTCGTGTGCGGGCCGCTCTGCGTCAGTTGGAAAACGGTATCCGGCCCAGCCCCGATTGATGGGCACCGAAAAAAAAGAAACCCCGCATCGAGTGCGGGGCTGTCAGGAGAGTGCGTCGGTGCTGTGTCAGTCGGGCTTGTCGCCCAGGACATGCTGCTTCCACAGCTCGAATGCCTGCTCGGGTGCAAGCTCGGCGAGGATGACGATGGGCTGGGCCTGCCGAGCGCGCAGCGAAGCGAAGTACGCCTTGCGGTCGGCGATGGCCTTGAGCTTGATGCCCTTGATGAACAGCAATTTGCCGTCCTTGATGAACAGCACCTTGTTGCCGATGTCGCGGTTGAACGCGGCTCGCATCTTGCGTTCCGCGTGCATGGCGTCAGCCAGTTCATCGACCAGGAAGTCGAGCGTCATGTCGATGTAGTGAGGGTCTTCGCCCTCCTGGCCGAGGTCGAGCGGCGCAGGCGGCAGGCCCTTGGCGAAGGCTTCGGCCTGCGCCAGCAGCGGTGCCTTGCCGTTGAGCGCGTGGAGGAAAGTCGAGCCGCCGTGGCCGTCGTTGCGGGCCTCGGCGATGGGAGTGCCGTCGAACACGACGGTGGCGCTGAAGCACATCGTTTCTTCGCTGGCGAAGTCGGCCACTTTGAGGTTCTTCAGCGTGATGCGGTCTTGCTTGGTGATGTTGTCCATGGGAAGTCCTGAAATCGACCGGGTGGCGACATGCCCCCGACGGGACGTGGCGGCCATCCCGTGGGTTGGAGAAAAGAGGCATCGATGCCCCGGTGGGCAGCGTTCGCCGGTGAGATGCCGAGGCGAACTGGTGGGTGGCGCGGGTGGAACCCGCGGCAGCCTTGACACCCTGGCTGCGGGCTGCTGCCGAACCATCGGCAATGCAGGAGGGAGAATGGCGCGGCCCGCAGGCTGCGTCGCCGATCAATCCGAAGCGGTTGAGCCCGTCTTGTGCAGGTACTGCACCAGGCGCTGGCCCAGCCATGCCATGCACGGGACAGCCATGGAGTTGCCGATCGCCTTGTAGCGTGGAGCGTCGGCGGCGGGCTTGCCGCGGTACGGGATCAGCGTGTAGTCGTCGGGCATACCTTGCAGCCGCTCGCACTCCACGGGCATCAACCGCCGCACACGCCAGTGCGACCAGTCGCCGGGGCCAGGGTCGTTCCAGTCGTAGCGGAAATGCGCCTCGAAGTCGGGAGCCAGGACATAGGGCTTGTCCGCACCGCCGCCGCTGGTGCGCAGTGCGCCCGCTACGGTGCCGCCCAGCTCGGCGGCAAGACCCTGCTCGCGGCCGCGCAGAGACACGCAGGCCACCATAGGCACGCCGTAGCCCGGCTTGCCGTTGGACAGCACGGTGCAAGCGACCTGGCCATGGCCCGACTCGAAGCGCACTTCACCGCGGTTGTTCTGCGCGAACGCGATGGCGGGCACGACCCCGGCGTTCGCATGGCTGTTGCGATGGCCGCCAGCGCGCAGCGTCGGCGTCAGGTCGAGCGTGGCATCCGCGCCGCTGCCCTGGGCGGTGAAGGCGATGATCGGAACGCCCTTGCCGGTGCCGTCCTCGCTGCTGCCCTTGCCGTTGTTGGCGGTGTCGAGGGTGTGGGCGATGCTGCCGGCGACCGACTGCACCATGAACGTCTCGGTGCGGATGTCGTGCTTGGGGCCAGCGGCCATCAGGCATGCCGCCACATCGACAGGGCCAATGCCGCCGCTGAATCCGAACGTCGTCGTGATCTTGCCGTAGGGCTGCTTCAGTCCTGCGAATCCTGCAAGTCCTGCGCATGCGCCTGCTGCTTCAGCACCCGGTCCAGCATCGTGGGCAGCTTCTTGCCACGGCGCGCGGCCCGCACAAGAATCCCCGAGCAGGCCTGCGCGCTCAAAAAGTACTTCTGCGGGATCGAGGTCATTTCCACCACTTGCCACAAGAAACACGCGCTTGCGGCGTTGGGCGACACCGAAATATTGAGCGTCGAGCACGCGCCAGGCGATGCGGCGGCGGGGTCCAGACACACAACCAGCGTGCGCCCACCGACCCCCTGGCGGCTGGAGCGCACGGCTTTCTCCGGCCAGTGCAGCGAGGAATTGACCGAAGGCATTGCAGCGGTCATTGAGCACGCCGGGGACGTTTTCCCAGACGAGTGTGGCCGCGGGGCGGCGGTCTTGGTGGCGGATTTGGTCGATGGCATTGGCAAGCTCCACATAGGCAAGGGAAAGGGCTCCGCGCGGGTCATCCAGCCCGCGACGGCTACCTGCAACGCTGAACGACTGGCACGGCGTGCCGCCGACCAGGATGTCGGGCGCCGGCACGGTGCCGGCGCGCACCTGGCGGGCGATCGCGGTCATGTCGCCCAGGTTGGGCACGCGGGGGTAACGGTGGGCGAGCACGGCGCTCGGGAACGGCTCGATCTCGGCGAACCACGCGGCTTCGAGGCCGATGGGCTGCCAGGCGAGGCTCACGGCCTCGATGCCGCTGCACACGCTGCCGTACAGCAGTGGCGCGGCCTGGGGCGCACCGCGTGGGGTGCGAGGTTGCGGGTTCATGGCGGGTCTCCTGTTCGTGTGGCCCTGGACCGTGTGGCCTGGCCGGACGTTGATTGGCAGGAGAAAGGCGCCGAAGGCCTTGCGGCCTTCGGCTCGGGAGGACGGAACCACCCGTGGGCTGTTGCAGGCCGGTCGTCGCTAGAACCGTCTGCTGTCAGCAATCGCACCCGGCGCATATCGTGGTTGGCGCCGGCATCTTCTGGCGCACATCCGCGCACAAAAGGAGCCCAGTTTTTCGCCGTTGGGCACGGCATCGAATACCGCTGACCACGAAGGGTCTCCGGGTGGCTCGCAGCCTGGCAAGCCATCGGGGGACCCTTCGCAGAGGCGGAAAAATGCAGATCAGCAGAACACGCCGGGAAACCCCGGACACGGTTCGCGGAGAAGCTACCTTCAGGCCCCGCGGCCGGGGGCGGCCGAGCGGGACGCGCACACGGACAAGAGAAGGCGTTGCGCGCTGGGCGTCCCGCAGGGCGTGCGGGACATGGGCCACGCCGCCGATGGCGGGCACGGCTCTCGGGGAGCGGGGTCGGTCAGGAGCCCTTGCGGCCGCTACTGCGCGGGCGCGAGGCACCGCGCTTGGACGTGCCGGAATCGACCGGCAGCGTGCCTTTGCAGTCGGGGTAGCGACTGCACGACCAGAAGGGGCCGGTCTTGCCGGTGCGCTGGCGCGTCGGTGCGCCGCACTGCGGGCAAGCGGGACCCTGGGGAACCTTGATGGACAGCGAGGTGCTGCCGTACTGCACGATCAGTTGCGAAATCCATGCGGCCTGCTTGCCGATGAACACATCCAGGGTGAGCTGTCCGGCCTCGATCATGTCGAGCGCCTGCTCCCACACGGCGGTGGTTCCGGGGTCGGCAATCGCCGCGGGCACAGCGTCGATCAGCGTGAATGCCGCATCCGATGCGCGAATGGAGCGTCCTTTCTTCACGAGATAGCCCCGCGTCAGCAGGCCGGTGATGATGTTGGCGCGCGTGGCTTCGGTGCCAATGCCCGTCGTGTCCTTCAACTTCTGCTTCAGGCGCGGGTCGGTCACGAAGCGCGCCACGCCTTTCATCGACTTGACCAGTTCGCCCTGCGTGTAGGGCTTCGGAGGCAGCGTCTTGAGCGCCTTGACTTCGGCCTCGGCCACTTGGCATGCCAGGCCCTCGCGCAGCGCGGGGAGTACCTGGCTGCGCGCGGTGGTTTCCCCGTCCTCGTCCGCTTGCGGCTCGGCCAGCACCAGGTGCCAACCCTGGGCGGCCACCTGCTTTCCGGTGGCCACCAGCTTCTGCTGGCCGCAGGACAGCTCGGCGATCGTGCGGTCGAACTCGTGGTGAGGGAGGAACTGCGCCAGGTAATGCGCGCGGATCAGCCAGTACACCGCCAGTTCCTTCTCGCTCATAGCCGAGAGGTTCGCGGGTTCCAAGGTGGGAATGATGCCGTGGTGCGCCGTCACTTTGCCGTCGTTCCAGGCGCGCGAGCGCTGGGAGCGGTCGAGCTGGCCCATGATCGGGCGCAGCGAGGGGTCGGTCTTGAGCAGGCTGTCCAGAACAGTCGGCACCTCGGCGAACATGCTTTCGGGCAGGTAGCCCGAATCGGAACGCGGGTACGTGGTGGCTTTATGGGTCTCATACAGGGCCTGGGCGATCTCCAGCGTCTCCTGCACATCCAGCCCAAGCTGCTTGGAACAAACCTCCTGAAGCGTTCCCAGGTCGAACAGCAGCGGTGGCCCTTCGCGCACGCGCTCGGTCTCGACTGACACGACCTGGGCGCTGCTCGCAGCGCGGATCTGCTGCGCGGCCTGCTGGGCGATAGGCTGCTGCAGGCAGCGGCCGGCATCGTCGGTGCAGCCATCGGGCGGAACCCACTGCGCGCTGAAAGCCTGTCCACCTGCGGACAGGGACACGTCGATGGCCCAGAACGGCACCGACTTGAAGGCCGCGATCTCGCGGTCGCGGTCCACGACGAGCTTCAAGGTCGGCGTCTGGACGCGACCGACGGACAGCACGCCGTCGTAGCCGGCCTGACGCCCGAGCACCGTGAACAACCGGCTGAGGTTCATGCCCACGAGCCAGTCGGCGCGTGAGCGCGCAAGCGCCGAGTAGTACATCGGCAGCGTGTCGGATGAGGGCCGCAACTTGCCGAGCGCGGTGCGGATCGACGCATCGTTGAGCGCCGACAACCATAGCCGCTCGATGGGGCCGCGGTAGCCGCACAGGTCGATGATCTCGCGGGCGATCAGCTCGCCCTCACGGTCGGCATCGGTGGCGATGACCAGATGGGTCGCCTTCGCCAGAAGCGCCTTGACGACCTTGAATTGCGTGGCGGTCTTCGGTTTGACCTCGACCCGCCACTGCTGCGGAACAATGGGCAACTGCTCCAGCGACCAGCGCTTGAGCGCCGCGTCATAGACCTCGGGAGCTGCCGCTTCTACGAGATGGCCGATGCACCAGGTAACGGTGACGCCAGAGCCGCTGAGACAGCCTTCACCGCGCTGCGTCGCGCCGAGAATCCGGCCAATGTCTTTGCCCTGGGAGGGCTTCTCGCACAAGAACAGCCGCATGTCCGTCCATCCGATTTCCGTGGTTCATTGAGTTGCTGGAATCGAGGATGCCGAGCACCACCAGGGGCAGCAGCAAACAAGCCGCATGCGGTGGCGACCACTTTCACGGGATGGAATGGCGGGGACGGGAGTGGCGTGCGGCCTGGGGTGTGCGGTTCGGGAGCCGCGGTTTTCGGGAGCGCGTGGAAGCCGGTGGACGTTGATGGAGCTATCCCCTGGGGATAGCTCGCGAGGGCGTGGGACGACGGACGACTGCCGCCGCCCCATGCTGCATCACTTCCTGCGCTTCGGCTCCTTCGGCGCGGCCGGTTCCTGGGCGGCTTGGGGATTCGGCTGCGTGTCCTGCGTGGTCTCCTGCTGCCTGGGGCTGAGGGTCACGGACTCGATGCGGAACGGCAGGATGCCGACGCTGCGCGCGTTGATCTGCCAAGTCTCGCGCGGCTGATCCTCGTTGTCCGTCCAGGGTTCGCGCTCCATGCGGCCGACGACCAGCACGCGCATGCCTTTCTGGTACAGGTCCTTCCAGTGCGCGGCATCGCGGTGCCAGATTTCCACCGGCGCCCAGAAGCCGCCGCGATCCTCGAAGTCGCCGCCCTTGGTGGGGACGGGGTTGTCGAAATACACGTTCAGCCGCAGCAGGCGCCGCGGTTCGTCGTTGCCGTTGGGGAACTCCCGGTACTCGGGGGGCGAACCGATGTTGCCCTCGCCAGAAAAATGCGTGCTCATGTTGCAATCTCCGTGGTGGTTGAAATACCCGCACCTGGTCGGCGACGGGCGCGTGCTGGGGTGCCCGGCGCGATCACCGATCGCGCAGTGCGGGTGGGGTGGACTTGAGCCGGCGCAGGTAGGCGTCTTCCGCCTCGGCGGCCTTGCTGGCGCACTCCTGGGCCTGCCTGCCCAAGGTGTGCAACAGGCTGATCTGCATGTTCAGCGTGATGCGTTGAAGCTCGATCGCGTGCAGGTCGGCCAGCAGGTTGACCGGCGTGCTGATGCTCGCCATCAGCTCCTGCCACAGGGCCACGCCCATGGCCGAGCGGTCGTGCCTGCGCCAGCGAAGGAACGTCGTTCCCGCGCCAGTTGCCTGCTGGGCCAGCTCCACGGGCAGCAGATGGAAGGGATGCCCGGCTGCCTGTTGCAGCACCTGTCGCTGCGCCAAGCCAATCAATTCGTCGCGCATGGCGAAGCACTGGCTGGCCCAGGCCTCCAAGTCCCCTTTACCTTTAAAGGGTTTTAAAAGGCCTTTTTGAGAGCCTGCGTGTTCCAGCCTCATGAAGGCGGTCTGTTGCAGGGGACGGAAGTAGCGGGTTTCGCGATTCGGGTCGCTCATGCCTGCTCGTCCTCGCCGGCTGTCGCTTCGGAGGCCTCGGTGGCGGCGGCTTCGTCACTGGCGGATGGTGCTGCGGCAGGACCGTCACCGCGCTGCTGCAGGCCACGGCGCACGATGGGCGGCGCGAACTTCGAGCGGCGCGTGCCTTCCAGCACGTCCTGCGGCAACTCGCCGAATTTCTCCAGCGCCGCCCGGGCTGCGGCGTTCTTCGCGGCGAAGTCGTCGCGGGTGCAGCCCGAGTAGCGGTACTGCTGGGCCAGCGAGAACAGGCTGCGCAGTGCATGGGCGCCTTCGTTGAGCCAGCGTTCGAGCGTCGAGCGATCGATCAGCGCAGTGTGGTGCGCGAGGATCAGCTTGCGGGCGATGTCGTCGTAGTCGGCGAGCAGATAAACGGCGGCAAAGCCGAGCTGCGCATTGACGAACAGCGGCAGCTTGACGGGCTGTACGTTGAGGTTCTCGCCCAGGGTGAGTGCCGGCGGCACGCTCGCGAGAGCCTGGTCCACCTGCTCGCGCAGCGATTGCAGCGTGGCCTTGGTCTGGTCGAGCTTGTCCTCGATGCGCAGCATCCAGAAGTCGCTGTACGGGTCGTCCTGCTCCGAGCCGCGCCGCATCTTGTTCATCTGGGCGATGTAGCCGTTCAGGCCGACGATGCCCGGTCGTCCCTCGGCGGCGGCGCGGCCGTGCCAGATGCGCGAGGCGTGGTGCGTGTGCAGCGTCAGCGACATCGCGCTGCGCAAGGAGCCGAGATTCAGTTGCAGGGGTTCGTTGGTGGTTGCCATGGTGTCCGCTCGTTGTTGGAAAAGAGCGGCCAGCTTCGGCAGGAAGCGGAAGGCAGTCAGTCAACAAACCGAAACCCGCCCGTCCCCGGTTCAGGGCGCGGCAGGTGCATGCGGCGCGAGCTATCCCCAGGGGATAGCTCCATGGAACGCCAAGGAACGCTGCAAACCCGGATCAGTGCGGACAAGGACGATCCCGCGGCAGGCGATCGGGGCTTGGCGTGCAGCGGTTCGACGTCGTAGCTGTCAGTGGAACTATCCCCTGGGGATAGTTCCACTGACAGCCACCGGCATCCACTTCACCGCCTTGCACGCCTGATTACTTGCTGGCGAGCAGATTGCGCAGTCGCTCGATGTGCAGCTTGGCGACTTCTGGCGGCACAGGCTTGCCCTGCGGCTGGGATGGTGGCGGTGCTGGTGGTGGCCGCTCATTGGGTGGAGCAGGTGCCGACGGCGCGTCTTTCTTGGCCCAGGCGTTGAACTCACCATGGATGGCCCGCTGGATGATGCCGAACAGATACCCCGCAGGATTGCGGATGCCGTGGCTGCTGCATCGCGTGGCCCATTCGTCCAGCACGGCCTGCCTCAGCGAGGCATCGACCTGCTGCAATGCCACCCTGGCGCCTGTCTGCTGCTCTGCCTTCAGTTCCGCGAAGCGCTTGGGCCATTGCAGATCGCCCAGCGCGCGCGCTTGCGCGGTAGTACGTACTTCATCAATACGACTACTACGTACTGTACGGGCCTGCTTCGGATTCCGAAGAGAGGCGTCTGGCGCGGGTTTCGGCCCTGCTTCGGATTCCGAAGTGGGGTCATCGGGATTCCGAAGAAGGCTCGTCGGCCCTTCTTCGGAATCGTGAGTGGCATCCTCATGTGGATAACTTTCGGTCGCCGTGATGCCTTGGCTGGCGAGGCGTTCGGCCAGGACCTGCAGCCGTGACGGCAGCGTGCGGCCGGACAGCAGCGGGTCTTCCGCGATTTCCTTGAGCGTGTTCAGGCCGACCATCTGGACGGCCTTGGCCGAGTGGCCGAGGGAATGGCTGACCAGCGCCAGGTAATCGGCGTCGAGCTGCATCGCTTCAAAGGGCGTCAGCGGCTCGTCGTGCAGGACATAGAGGTTGCCGAGGATGCGGCCGGTCTTGGGATCGCGGCGGCGCCGCACCAGGCTCAACCATCGGGTGAGGCGCAGCAGCGTCAGCGCTCGCGCCACGGTTTCGTGCGAGGCTTGCCCGGCGCACGGCATCGACGCCAGCCAGGGCCGAAGCTGTTCATACGTCGGGAACGCCGTCACGCCATCGTCGTTGAGCATCAGCCGGAAGACCTGCCAGGCGTTGCGCTCCAGCGGCGTCAGGCGACGGTCGAGGAACAGCCGTCGCGGTACGGTCTCGTGCCGGTTGCCGCTGAACAGGAAGGCATCGCCAGACGCCGGGCCCGTGGGCATCGCGACAGGCGTGGGTGTGGGCGGGGGCGCATCGGCGTTGGGCTTGGGCACAAGGTCTTTCAGCGCAGCGTCGAACAGGTCTGCGAGTGCGATGGGGCCACGACGTGGTGCGGTGTCGTCCACGGCCATGGTCAACCCAATCCCTGATCGACCCAGCTCTTGATCGAGGCCCAGACCACCGACAGAGGCAGCGACATGCCTTCGGCCAAGTCCATGGCGGCATCGAGGATGGAGGTCTCGTCTTCGAGATCGACGTTCCTGCTGCTGGTCACGGCCTTCCATTGCCGCCACAGCTCCGTGTCCTGCTTCTCGTCCAGCACGGGATGGCGACCCTTGCGCTTGGGCAGGCCGAGGATTTCGCGGCGAAGCGCCACTTCCTGGTGGGTCAGGCCGTAGAAGCGGCTGACCATTTCGGTGCTCGCGCCGAGGCGCAGCATGCGATCGACCGTGGCGATCTCCTTCTCCACGTCCTGCGCCTGCCTGAGCAGACGCAGGAGCACTTCGCGGTTGACCGTCACCGAGCACCACGAGACGTTGGCATTGGCCAGCACGCTGATCAGCGCGGGATGCTTGAGGGCGTCCAGCTCTTCCTCGCCAAACCCCATCAGCTTGCAGCGGCGCAGTTGCCCATTGCGCAGGTCATAGAGGGCCTGGGCGATGACGGCCTGGTTGAGTGGGTGTGGTGCGGACATGCTGGCCTCCCTCGCTTACGTTCCAGCGTCCGCAGCGCCGGCGTCCAGGTCGAGCAGACGGCGGGCCAGCCGCAGCAGCCGGAACAACTTGACCAGTGCGGTGTCGCTCAGTCGCCGGGTTGCGTCGCCTTGTCCGTGCAGCAGCGCCGACAGGTCGATGACGAATTGCCCGTTGTCCAGGCGGACGTCGGCGGGCTGCTGACCGGACAGGCATGCCAGCAGCGCCAGAACGGCACGACCCAGCGGCCCCGGGTCCTGGGCGTAGGCACGGCAGGCGAAACCGATGCCGTCTGGACGGTCATCGATGCACTCGTCCAGGCGGGCCTCGTCCGCGATCTCGCGGGCGAACTGCGCGACGTGGATGCGCAGGCGCTCGGGCGTGTCCAGGCTCGCGTCGATGTACCAGACATCAGAGATCGGATAGAGCCCGCCGGCCTGTACGGGGATGGACTGCAAGACGTTCGCCGAGAAGTCAGGCGGCAGCGCATCGCCCAACTGGTCGGCGACCATGCGCTGGATGGACTGAAGCCGTTCGGTCGTTGGCGCCGGTGAGACGATGTGCTTCTGAAGCAGGTGGTCGTCCGCTGTCGGACTGGCCGTGCCCGCCTCGTTGGCATCTGCGTCGCTCTCGCGCGTTGAGGTGGGAGACGCAGGGCTTGCAGGCTGCGCTGTCGGTGCTGGCCCTGTGGTGGGCGGCGAGGCGTTGGCAGGTGGGCGCGCGATAACCCCAGGCTCCGGCAAGGCGGGCGGCGTCGAGGATGGCGTCGGATCGCTGACCAGAGCGCGCTGGCGGCTCTCGGATTCGGTCATGTCCAGCGCGAGCACGTCGTAATCGACGCCCAGCAGCTCGGCCATCTGACCGATCAGCTCGTCCTGTACGCGCTGCGCGGAGAACTCGTCGGCCTGCACATCAAACTGCGACAAGACTTCCTGGAAGAACTCGTCGAAGTCCTGAACCAGCGTGCGGCCCTTGGCGTAGCGCTCCCACGCGAACATGCAGGCCTTGCGCATGACCGACAGGCGTTCGACCTGGTGGCGGCCGAGGCCGCCATAGAGCACGGCGGGGATCGCCGGCAGGAGGTAGCGCACCGCGTCGTTCATGCGGCTGATGTGCGACTGCTGGACCGGGAAGCCATCGGCGGCCAGGCGGCGGGCTAGTTCGGACTGGCTCAGGGCGGCGCCGCTTTCCTGCTCGTAGAACTCGCGCGCCTTCTCGACGCCGAGGGCGCGCTCGATGAAGGTGAGGCCGCCGCGCAGTTCGTTCTCGGCCAGGTGGCCGGTCAGCATGACGACTTCGCCGCGGCTGGGCCACGGCCGGAACAGGCACGATATGCGGAAAAACTGCTCGTCCTTGGTCTCCGACCACAGTTCGCGCAGGATCGCCAGCCGCGTGTTGCCGCCGTTGCGGATGATGTAGTGGTCCTCGCCAGGCCGTCGGGTGATGGCCGGTGCCGCATCCAAGCCGCGCTCGCGGATGGATGCCTTGATTTCCTCATAGGCCGGATTGCGCTTCTTGCGCGGGTCATGGTCGTAGGGGCGTAACTGGTCCAGGGTCACGACCATGGGTGTGTCGGCGATCGGATCGCTCAAGGCCGACGCGGCCGGGCCGCTGCGCTCGAACCCGGCCGCGAGCAGCTTGCCGGCCATCTGCTGGGAGGTGATCTCAGCCATGGCTGCCTCCCTGCGCCTGGGATCGGGCCTCGCGCTCGGCGCGGCGGATCTGCGCACGGGCGTTGAGGGCGGCCCGGTGGTCGCTGGCCGTCGAACTGGTGTAGATCGCGGCACAGCCTGTCTTGGTGAATTTGAGGTGGCCGCCCGGCGTGCGTTTGACGTGCCAGCCTTCACCGACAGCGAACTCGATCAGGGCGCGCAGCCGCTTGTGGCCTCGGGCCAGTTCATGTGCATTCGCCATGGGGCCTCCTGCCATCAAGAGGGACTGGCGAACGGCCGGACACCGCGGCAAATCGGTGTTGCCACTGCGGGAACAGCTCGCCAGCGAGGCCGCGCATGGTTTCGAGCGCGGCGGGGGCGACTCTGCCCGGTGGCTGGCGGTATTCGACCCGATGGACTGGCAGGCCGCGCGTCGCGGCGCGCGGATAGGCTTCGATGGCCGGCACGTCGGTGGTCAGCACGCGGATGCCGGCGTGGTCCTGGAACAGGTCGCGCAAGGCCTGCTGGATCAGCCGGGCGTTCGCCGACACGGGGTGGACGCGGTTGATAAGCAGGTGCAGCGGTGGCGGCTCGATGCCGAGGTGCCGGTACGGCGCGATGTCTTCGAGCAACTGCATGGTGCCGCGCCGCAGCTCGCGCGCCGCGAGGATTTCCGGGGTCACGGGCGACAGCGCAACGTCGGAGGCGAGCACCGCCATCTCCAGCAGCACCGAGCGCGCGCCCTGGGTGTCGATCAGCACCAGGTCATAGAGGGGAGCCAGGACCGGCAGCAGGTGCCGTAGCCGCAGGCGCCCATCCGGCGCGTGCAGCAGCAAGGTGTTCAACTCGCCCCGGTGGTCGTTGGACAGCACCAGGTCCAAGCCCGAAATGATTGTGCGGGACACGAGCTGGCCGAGGTCGCGCTCGTTGAAGGCCAGCAATTCATAGATACCGCCGGGCGCGCGGTGGGCCAGCTCGTAGTACGAGGACAAGGTGGGCTGCACGTCGAGATCGAGCAGCAGCACGCGCAGCCCCGCGTCGGCGACGAGCCCGCCCAGGTTCGCGGCCGTGGTGGTCTTGCCGACGCCACCTTTCGTTGAAATGATGGATACAACCTGCATGGCGTTCTCCGTGTGAGGATGGAAGGTCCGCGGGAGAACGGGTCAGGCCCGGTTGTTGACGCGCTCGGCGATCCACTGATCGATTTCGATGGAATCCCAGCCGACGGCGCGCACACCCAGGCGCAGCGCCTGCGGGAACTGGCGCTTCTTCATCAGGTTGTAGATGTGGGCACGCTTGAAGCCGGACTTCGCTTCGACTTCTTCCAGACGCAGAATGCGGCGCTCGTTGGGTGGCAGTACAGGTGTTTGCGACATGGCGGTCACTCCTGAACGCTCAGTGGCGTTTGTTGGCGTGACCTCTATTCAATAGACACGGCTGCGGAAAGACATTGCAAATGCAATCTCCGCGACTGCACATACAAGCTGGCAATCCTCAGAGCGTGGCGCTATGCAGCCGGCGCCTGGCCGTGGCGAACTTGCCGTTCAGCGTCCGCTCGGCGATCCCCATGACGCCGTGGTGATGGGCGACCAGTGCGCTGACCACAGCCTCCTGCGTCTTGAAGCTGGAGTACGGCGTGCCCGAGGGCGACTGGCCGAGCATCAGCTCCAGCATGCCCCCGATGATGTTCAGGTAGGTGGCCTCGGCCCGATCGCTGATCGGGCACTGCGCGCAGGCGGGAATCACCGTGGACTGCTTGAGCAGCGCGTCGTGCTTGTCCTGCAGCTCGCGAAGTTGGCGCTTGGACTGTTCCAGGGCGGATTTCAGGGCGAGCTGCTCAACCAGCATGGCTTGCCCAGTCTCCAGCGAGATGAAGGGATGGGCGATGCGCTCGCTGCGGGAGAAGAGAAAGCCTGGTCGCTGTTCGGGGTAGTGCTGGCGCATCCAGCGCTTCAGATCGACATGGCGGACGGTGAGGTCGGGAGAGTCGATCAGCTCGGTGTCGTGCATCGTGATGCCGTCCCGCCCGAAGGGCAGCTCCCCATTGAGGATGCCGTCATAGATGCGTTCGGTGTACAGCCGCAGTTCGCCCCAGCGTGGGCAGTCCAGCGAAAGTGGCAGGTTCCGGGGCGACGAAATCGAGGCCAGGATCACCTGCTCGTACCGCAGCAGCCCGGCCCAGCGGATGGACGCTTCGATCGGGAGGTAGAACACCTTTGATGTTGGTGCATCATTCTTGTTCTCGTACATGCTCGGTCTCCTTCCAGGAGAAGAACTACATGGCCGACTCCTTTGCCGCCGACATCATGGTCGGCCTGTTACCTGTGCAGGAAACGAGTCCCGAGGCTCGCTTCGTCATGGGGCTTGAGTACTTCTCACCAGTTCGCGCCGCTGGTAGCCGTCGTATGCTCGGTGTGCAAAAATCCATTGATCGCTAGAAGGTCAATCGCCGGAAGGTGGGTTCGACAGCGACGCGCACGCTATCAGGGTCGTAAGAAATTGCGGCCCCTGCAAAACCCACTAGGTATGACTAGATATGCCAGCGGTTTCACGAGGTGCGAGGGGGCGGCAGTGGCCGCCGAACGTCCGGCCGGACGTAGTAAACCCGCGCCTGTGATGCTTGTTTCCGCATCCTGATATATCGACAAAGGCAACGTGCGGTGCGTGCCGCTCCTTGACAGCATCCGAACTAGGTCAGCACCGGAACATCGGCCTAGCCCTCATCGCCGTGGGATGCGGAAGCAGAGAGTGAGAGGTAGGAGGCCAGTTCGAGACCACCGCCGCCGACGTAGCGCCGAGTGTGGGTCGGGTGTGCTGCGTGCAGGTCTATAGAGGTCAGTGGAATTCTTTGGAAGATCTTGTTGGCGAGGATGAAAAATTAGGCTACAATTTAGGTCTTCGCTGGCCACCTCGGCGAAGAAAGGGTTTGGGAAACAACGACTTATGCGCCTAGTGCAAGTCTCGTTTCCCGCTCCAATGTCGAACGATGCCGCGGTCGATCCGCAGCTTGGTCCGAAGGGAATCGTTGCAAACGCTGGCGCATTGTTCGGTTGACCTGTAGAATGCGCGGCTCCCAAGCGGGAATAGCTCAGTTGGTAGAGCGCAACCTTGCCAAGGTTGAGGTCGCGAGTTCGAGTCTCGTTTCCCGCTCCAAATTCCGAAAGAACCCCGGCAGCGGGGTTTTTTCATGGCCCCCGTCCCTGGGGGCCACCCTTCGGGCGGCTTCGCCGTGAAAAACGGCGGTCCTGCCGTTTTTTCATATCAGGGCGATACACTCGTCGCCCTGATGGAAACAGTTGATGGCCTGGTAGCAGAGTGGTTATGCAGCGGATTGCAAATCCGCGTACGCCGGTTCGATTCCGACCCAGGCCTCCATTCAAAGCCCTGATTCTTCAGGGCTTTTTCTTTGCCTGTCGTCCGGTGAAGGGATATCTGCCTACGGCATGAAGAAAACCCGCGCCGGCTGTGGTCGGCGCGGGTCCGGGGTGCCGCAGGAAGCCGGGATTCAGCCCGTTGCGCTCAACGGGGCGTTGCTGCCGTGGACGTCCGGCCAGCGCTTGAGGATGGCGGCGCGGATGCCGCTGGCGTCGATGCCGGCCTCGGCCAGCAGGTCCTCGCGGCTGGCGTGGTGCTGGAAGCTGTCGGGCAGGCCCAGGTGCAGCACCGGCATCACGATGGCCTCGGCACCAAGCAGTTCGGCCACGCCCGAGCCGGCGCCACCGGCGACCACGTTGTCCTCGATGGTGACGAAGGCGTCGTGGCTGCGCGCCAGTTCCAGCAGCAGTGGCTTGTCCAGCGGCTTGACGAAGCGCATGTTGACCACGCTGAGCCCGAGTTCGCGACCCACCTGTTCTGCAGCGGCGACGGTCGCGCCGAAGGCGAGCAGGGCGATGCAGTGGCCCTGCACGCGCAGCTGCGCCTTGCCGATTTCCAGCGTGGACAGGTCGTTGCCGGCGGCGACGCCGGGGCCGGTGCCGCGCGGGTAGCGCACCGCCGCCGGGCCGCTGTAGCGCAGGCCGGTGCTGAGCATCTGCCGGCATTCGGCCTCGTCGGCCGGGGCCATCACCAGCATGTTCGGCACGCAGCGCAGGAAGCTCAGGTCGAGGTTGCCGGCGTGGGTGGCGCCGTCCGGGCCGACCACGCCGGCGCGGTCGATGGCAAACAGCACGTCCAGGTCCTGGATGGCGACGTCGTGCACCAGTTGGTCGTAGGCGCGCTGCAGGAAGGTGGAGTAGATCGCCACCACCGGCTTGGCTCCCTGCGTCGCCATGCCGGCCGCCAGCGTCACCGCGTGCTGCTCGGCGATGGCCACGTCGAAGTAGCGCTCGGGGTATTCCTTGCTGAAGCGGACCAGCCCCGAGCCCTCGCGCATCGCCGGGGTGATGCCCATCAGCTGCGGTTCGGCGGCGGCGGCGTCGCACAGCCAGTCGCCGAACACGTCGGTGTAGGTGGGTTTCTTCGGCGCGCCCTTGGCCGGCAGGCCCTTGCTCGGGTCGAACGGGCCGACGGCGTGGTAGCCGATCTGGTCGCCCTCGGCCGGTTCGTAGCCCTTGCCCTTGGTGGTCATCACGTGCAGCAGGTGCAGCCCCTTCTTGCCCTTGAGGGTCTTGAGGGTGGACAGCAGCAATGGCAGGTCGTGGCCGTCGATCGGGCCGGTGTAGTGGAAGCCCATCTGCTCGAACGCGGTGGACGGCACGAACATGCCCTTCCACTGTTCCTCCCAGCGCTTGACGAAGCGCGCCGGCGGGCTGCTGCGCTTGTCGCCGAGGATCTTCTTGCCGCCCTCGCGCAGGGCGTTGAGGGTGCGGCTGGCGGTGGCGCGGCCGAGCATCTTGGTCAGCCCGCCCACCGCCTCGGAGATGGACATGTTGTTGTCGTTGAGGATGACCAGCAGGTCCGGTTCCTCGTCCATGCCGCCGGCGTGCGCCAGCGCCTCGAAGGCCATGCCGGCGGTCATCGCGCCGTCGCCGATCACCGCCACCATCTTGCGCCCGTCGCCCTGGCGCTGGCGGGCGATGGCCATGCCCAGCGCGGCGGAAATGGAGGTGGAGGAATGGCCGACGCCGAAGGTGTCGTACTCGCTCTCCTCGCGCTTTGGGAACGGCGCTACGCCGTCCTTCTGCTTGACGGTGTGGATGCTGTCGCGGCGGCCGGTGAGGATCTTGTGCGGGTAGGTCTGGTGGCCCACGTCCCACACCAGCTGGTCGACCGGGGTGTCGTAGAGGTAGTGCAGGGCGGTGGTGAGTTCGATCACGCCCAGCCCGGCGGCGAAGTGGCCGCCGCTCTTGCCCACCGATTCGATCAGGTAGTCGCGCAGCTCGCCGGCGACCGCGGGCAGCTCGGCTTCGTCGAACGTGCGCAGGTCGTGCGGGGTCTGGATGCGCGAAAGGCGCGGATAACGGGCGGAGTCGATCATTTTCTTCGTGCTTCAAGCAAGGCGCCATTTTCGCCCCCATTCCGGGGTGGGGCAAGCAAAGCGCCGGTACGAGCAGTCTCGGCCCATGCCCGTATGAGCGGCGTGAGTCGCGACCGGAGTTTTATCGGGGAAGGCCCGGTCGCGACTCACGTCGCTCCTGCACGGGCGTGGCAGGGCGTCAGGTGCCGCGGCGTAACGCGCTCTTGGGCAACTGCGCCTTCAGGAAGGCCATCTGGTCGGCCAGGATGTTGCGGTTGGACAGGATCAGGTGCTCGATCCAGCTCGGCCGGTACGGTACCGCCAGCAGCGGCATGTTGGCCTGCTGCGGGGTGCGGTTGGCCTTGCGCGAGTTGCAGTGGAAGCAGGCGCTGACCACGTTCTCCCAGACGTCGCGGCCGCCCTTGGACAGCGGCATAACGTGGTCGCGGGTCAGGTGCGGGCGGCTGAACTGCTGGCCGCAGTACAGGCACAGCTGCGCGTCGCGGGCGAACAGCGCGGTGTTGGTCAGGTTGGGCGTGGGGTCGATGGCGCGCGAGCGGGCATGGCCGCGGGTGGCGATGATCGGGTGCAGGTCCAGCCCGCTGCGCAGGCCGGTGCGCCGGCTGGTGGCGCCATGCACGTGCAGGCAGGGATCGCCGAGCGTCCATGCCACCGCGCCGCGGGCGTAGAGGCAGGTCGCTTCCTGCCAGTTGATCCAGTCGAGCACGCGACCATGCGCGTCCAGCGACAGCAGTCGCACGGAACCGAGGCGGTGCAGGGGAGGGGGCGAAAACCCGGTTTCCGGAGCGGGGAGGACGGCTCCGGTATCGATCAGACCACGCGGGGTAGTGTCTGTCTCCATCGGGAGAACAGCTTATACCCGATGTGTGACGGTTTGTGTAATTTCATAGGAGCGCACCAAGGTGCGCTCCTGCGGGGGGATCACGCGCCGAAGCGGGTGGCGTCCATCGCCATCAGCGGCTCGGCGCCGCTCTGCATGCTGGCGGCATGGGCGAGGGTGCGCGGCAGGATGCGGGCGTAGTAGAAACGCGCGGTTTCCAGCTTGGCCTGCTTGAAGCCTTCCGGATGCGCCGAGGCCTGTGCGGCGGTGACGCTGCGCGCCCACCAATAGGCCAGTGCGACGTAGCCGCTGTAGAACAGGTAGTCCCAGCTGGCCGCGCCCAGTTCTTCCGGGTTCACCGCCGCGCGCTGCAGCACGTCGATGGTCAGCTTGCCCCATTCCTGCGCCTTGGCGCCCAGCACCGGCAGGAATTCGGCCACGGCCGGGTTGCCGGCGTTGGCGGCGATGAACTGCTCCACTTCGGCCAGGAACAGCTTCAGGCCGGCGCCCTGCGAGACGGCGGTCTTGCGGCCGATCAGGTCCAGCGCCTGGATGCCGGTGGTGCCTTCGTACAGGGTGGTGATGCGGGCATCGCGCGCCAGCTGCTCCATCCCGTGCTCGGCGATGTAGCCGTGGCCGCCGAAGCACTGCTGTGCATTGTAGGTGGCCTCGATGCTCCACTCGGTCAGGCAGGCCTTGACGATGGGGGTGAGGAAGCTGACCAGCGTGTCGGCGTCGGCGCGCACCTTCGCGTCGCCGGCGTGCTGGGCGGCGTCGAGCTGGGTGTAGGCGTGGGTGGCGAGCAGGCGGCCACCTTCGGTCAGCGCCTTGATCGTCAGCAGCATGCGGCGCACGTCGGGCTGGGCGATGATCGGGTCGGCCGGCTTGTCCGCCAGCAGCGCGCCCTTGGGCGCGCGCGACTGCAGGCGTTCGCGGGCATAGGCCAGCGCGCCCTGCCAGGCGCGCTCGGACTGCGACAGGCCCTGCACGCCCACGCCCAGGCGCGCGGAGTTCATCATCACGAACATCGCCTGCAAACCCTTGTGCGGCTGGCCGACGAGGTAGCCCTGGGCGCCGTCGAAGTTCATCACGCAGGTGGACGAGCCGTGGATGCCCATCTTGTGTTCCAGCGCGCCGCAACGCAGGGCATTGCGCTCGCCGAGGTTGCCGCTGCGGTCCACCTTGTACTTCGGGGTGACGAACAGCGAGATGCCCTTTGGGCCGGGAGGCGCGTCGGGCAGTTTGGCCAGCACGAGGTGGACGATGTTCTCGCTGAGATCGTGCTCGCCGGCGGTGATGAAGATCTTGGTGCCGGTGATCGAATAGCTGCCGTCGTCGTTCGGCTCGGCGCGGGTCTTGAGCAGGCCCAGGTCGGTGCCGGCGTGCGGTTCGGTCAGGCACATGGTGCCGGTCCAGTTGCCGGCCACCAGCGGCTTGAGGAAGGTGTCCTTCTGCCAGTCCTCACCGTAGTGCTTGAGCGCCTCGACCGCGCCGTGCGACAGCATCGGGAACAGGCTCCACGACAGGTTGGCGGCCGACACCATCTCGCTCAGCGCCATGCCCAGCGTCTCCGGCATGCCCTGGCCGCCGAACTCCGGTGCGGCGGTCAGGCCGGTCCAGCCACCTTCGACGAACTGCGCATAGGCTTCCTTGAAGCCCGGCGCGGTGGTGACTTCGCCGGTGGCCTTGTCGAGCTTGCAGCCATGCTCGTCGCCGGTGGCGTTCAGCGGCGCCAACACGCTGCCACTGAAGCGGCCGGCTTCTTCCAGCACGGCGTCGATCAATTCGGCATTGGCGTCCTCAAGGCCCATCGCGGCGAACAGGGATTCGGCCTTGAGCACGTCATGCAGGGCGAAGCGGAGGTCGGTGAGGGGGGCGGTGTAGTTGCTCATCGTGTCATCTCGGGCAAAACGTGATGGGTCAGCGCAGCACGCCGGGCAGGCCGGGCGCCTGGTTGAGGCTGTTGCGGGATTTCACTTCGAAGCTGCGTTGCTTCTTTTCCTCGGGCGTGGCCTTGACCGTGCCCTCCAATTCGTAGAACAGCGAGCGGCCGCCGGCCAGTGCATCGGCCATGACGATGCGGGCCGGCGAACTCGGTTGCAGGCGCAGGGTGACCACGTCGGCCGACTCCGGGCCGATGGACAACCCGGGCGCGGCGCTCAAGGTGCCGGCGGCTTCATCGCCCACCTTCATCCGCAGCGCGATGTCGTCGAAGCGCATCGGCATCGAGCTGTAGTTGCGCAGCCGCAGTTCCACTTCCCAGTTGCCGTCGTTGCCGACGGTGAGCTGCTGGATGCCGGCGGCCGGTTCGGAAACCCGCTTCACCATGCCGCCGCCACACGAGGCGAGCGCGAGCGCGAGAAACGTGGTCAGGACGTACTGTAGGCGGAAGCGCATGCTGCTCGGTCCTCGGGTCCGGAGGGGATCGGCCAAAGGATACTACGCCGTATGGCGAACGTGGCCCGGGCCGCCGGCGGCCGCAGGAGCGGGATTTTCCCGCGCGGGCATCCAGACATGATCCACCCGTGGCGGACCCGCGCTGCCGGTACAGCGCTGGAGGGCGGTAGTCGCGCCCGATGCCGGTACCGCCGGGCCGTCACTCGACTGGTGCCATCACCTTCAGCGGCGCCAGGTCGTAGCCCATGTCGGCCGCCTGCCGCTTGAGCGACTCGAACAGGGCGCCGTCCATCGACGGCGAGCGCGACAGGATCCACAGGTACTTGCGGTCCGGCTCGCCGATCATCGCCCAGTGGTAGTCCGGGTCCAGCGCGATCACCCAGTAGTCCGCCCATACCCACGGCAGCCAGGACAGCCAGTCCGGCGCGAAGCGGACCTGCAGGCGTCCGGAATGCCCGTCCACGGCGCGGGCGACGCCCTCGGCTTCGATCAGCTTGCCGCTGTCCGTGCGGCAGCGGTTGAGCACGCTGATGCGGCCATCGGCACGCAGGCCGTAGCTGGCGGTGATGTCGGCCACGCATTTCTTCTGGAAGGGCGTGGGCAGGTGGGCGATCTCGTGCCACTGGCCGGCATAGCGGTCCAGATCAAGCGGTTCCACCGACTGCAGCGGCGGTGCCGCCCAGGCGGCGGTGGAGCACAGCAGCGACAACGACAGGAGCAGGCGATGGACATGCATGGTCTGGCCTCCGTGATTGTCCGGCAGGCTAAGCAAAGCCGCCCACGGCGGTGTGAAGCTTTCGTTCGATATCGCGCCGGGCGAGGAGGCGGGCAAACAAAAAGGGCTTGCATCGCTGCAAGCCCTTGAATCTTGTGGTGGCTCGGGACGGAATCGAACCGCCGACACGGGGATTTTCAATCCCCTGCTCTACCAACTGAGCTACCGAGCCACTTTGTTTTCGCGGCGTTGCCGCCGGCGAGGACGCGCATGATACGGAGGTCCGTCGGATTCGGCAAGGGAGAAACCGAAGAAATTTCCCGGCCACCGCGCAAACAAAAACGCCGCATCTTTCGATGCGGCGTTTCCGTCTGGAGATGGTGGAGCCAGGGAGGATCGAACTCCCGACCTCGTCATTGCGAACGACGCGCTCTCCCAGCTGAGCTATGGCCCCGTGCGGCCCGCAAATTCTAGCGCGTGCTTTCCGGTTTCGCCAAGAGGGGGCGCAGCAGCGGTTCAAGTTGCTGCCTGCGCCAGCCGGCCAGTGGCGCGGGCCAGTCGCCGTTCTGCAGCAGGGCTTCCAGGTGCTTGCGCGAGGCGAGCAGGCCGTCGGGCAGGCCGAGTTCGCTGCCGTGCCTGGCCACTGCATCCTGCAGGCGCTTGAGCGCGGCCTTGTTGGCGTCGGTGGCGGGCAGCGGTTGCGGCGCCTGGTCCTCGTCGGGCAGCGGGGTTTGAAGGGTCTGCCATACCGCCTGCGAGAGCTTGCGCGGGGCCTTGGGGAAACGCTCGAACAGGCGCAGCAGGGCGTCGTGGTCGGTCGGCGGCGTGCGCGCCAGGGTGGCGGCCAGTTCGTTGTCGAGGATCCAGCTGCGCGGCTTGTCGCTCTGCCGGGCCTGCTGGTCGCGCCAGCGCAGCAGCCGCAGCAGGCGGCGTTGCGCGTCGGTATCGAGGAACTGCGCCGCGCGCATGGACAGGTGCGGCCAACGCTCGCCTTCGTCGTTGTCGACGCCGGCCAGCAGGCGTTGTGCATCGTCCTGCATCCATGCCTGCCTGCCGAGTTCGTGCAGGCGCCGGTCGATGGCATCGTGCAGGGCGAACAGGTATTCGACGTCGTCGGCGGCATATTCGAGCTGCGCCGGCGACAGCGGGCGGCGCATCCAGTCCGAGCGTGTCTCGCCCTTGGGCAGGGTGGTGCCGGTGATCTCGGCGACCAGTTTCTGGTAACCCATGCCGCCGCCGATGCCTGCCAGCGCGGCGCCGATCTGGGTGTCGAACAGCGGCCGCGGCAGCGCGCCGCAGGCGCACTTGAACGCCACCAGGTCCTCGCTGGCGCTGTGCATGACCTTGAGGATGGCGGTGTCCTCCAGCCACGGGCGCAGGGCGTCGGTCATGCCGGGGATCAAGGGGTCGATCAGCAGGATTTCGTCGCCCACCGCCATCTGCACCAGCGCCAGTTGCGGCCAGTAGGTGCGTTCGCGGATGAATTCGGTGTCCAGTCCGATGCGCGCGGGGCGTTGTTGATGGCGCGCTTCCAGTTCGGATGGGTGTTTGATCCAGTGAGCCACGTGTATTCCGTCGACGGCAGGGTTTGCCCGGGCAGGCGAGAATAGCCTAACGTCGCAGCGCCCCCGAGCGCGGGAACCGTATGGAAGGAAGTTTGCGCACAACCGGCAGGATGGTCCGCATGGCGCTGTGTGCCGTGCTGGCCTGTGCCGCGTGCGGGCGCCAGGCGCCGGAGGTTTCCGCGGTGGTACCCGAAGCCATCGACCATGCCGCGGCGGGCGAAGCGGCGCGACCGGCGGCCGGCGCGCTGCCGATGGTCCTGCCGGATGCGCCGCCGCCGTGGGTGCCGTTGACGGTGGAGCTGCAGGCCGACGAAGTGCGCGGGGCACTGCGCAAGGCGGCGGCTGCACTGGCGGAAGGGCGGCTGTACCACGAGGCGGACGATGCAATTCCGCTTTACCTGGCGGTGCTGGCGCTGCAGCCGGACAACCGCGAGGCCACGCGCGGGTTGCGCAAGGCGAGGGCGCAACTGCTGGCCTCGGCCCGCGGCCTGCTGGAGCAACCCGAGGACCAGCGCAGGGCGCTGGCCGATGCGGCCGAACGGATGGCGGTGGCGGTGTACCTGGCGCCGGAAGGCAAGCCCGAGCTGGAATTGCAGCAGCGCGTGCAGGTGGCGCGCCGGCTGCTGGCGCTGAACCGGGCCGGCGAGGATGCGCTGCGCAAGGGGCGGTTCGACGAGGAAGGCGGCGCGCTGGCCGCGTTCACCGAGGTGCTGGCGCTGGACCCGGGCAACAGCCGCGCGCGGCAAGGAGTGGCGGCGGTGGAAAGCGGCCTGCTGCGCGCCGCCGAGGAGGCGGCCGCGCTGGCCGATTTCGATGCCGCGCTGCGTTTGCTCGACCGTGCCGCGAAGATCCGCGATGACGCCCCGACCGTGGCCGATGCACGCTTGCGCATCGAAGCCATGCGCATGGCGCAGCTGGCTGCGTTGCGCGACGGCGGCCTGCGCGACCTCACCTCACCCAAGGGCCTCAAGGACGCGCGCGAGAAGCTGGAGCGGGCGCTGCGCATCGCCCGGCCCGGCGACGAGGCGGTGGCGGTGCTGCGGCAGCGCATCGAACTGGCCGCGCATTACGGCAGTTTCCGCCCCGGGCAGGTGTTCACCGACGCCCTGCTCGATGGCGGGCGCGGGCCGCAGATGATCGTGGTCCCGCATGGCGGCTTCCAGATGGGCGCGACCAATGGCGAGCCGGGGGCGGTCGATGCCGAGCGGCCGCAGCATTACGTGCGCTTCGAGCGCGGCTTCGCCATGTCGATCACCGAGGTCACCGTGGCCGAGTTCGGCCGTTTCGTGGCCGCGGCCAATGCCCGCCCGCGCGCTGTCCGGCGCGGGCATTCGGTGGTCTACGACGAGCGCAGCGGCAACTTCATCCGCCGCAGCGGCGTGGATTGGCGGTCCGGCTACAACGGTGCCAGGGCCACGCCGGACGATCCGGTGATGCACGTCAGCGTGCGCGATGCCGAGGCCTATGCGGCATGGCTGTCCGAGCAGACCGGGCGCTATTACCGGCTGCCGAGCGAGGCGGAGTTCGAATACGCCCTGCGCGCCGGCAGCACCGGGCGCTACCCGTGGGGGAACGCCGGGGTGCCGCCGGAGGGCAGCGGCAATTTCACCGGCGGCGAGGACGTCTCGCCCAGCGGCCGCCACTGGAAGAATGCCTTCGTCGGCTATGGCGACGGCTACTGGGGCGCGGCGCCGGTCGGCCGCTTCCGCGCCAATGCCTGGGGCCTGCACGACATGGCCGGCAACCTCAGCGAATGGGTGGCCGATTGCTGGCACGCCAGCTACCGGCGCGCGCCGGCCGATGGCGCGGCCTGGTACAACCCGGGCTGCCGGCAGCGCGTGGTGCGCGGCGGCAACTGGGCCAACGCGCCGGAACAGACCCGCGCGGCGTGGCGGCTGTCGCAGGACTCGGACATGACCAGCGCGCGCATCGGCTTCCGGTTGGTGCGTGGCATCTGACGCGGCGCGCTACCATCGCCGTGGCAGACCCGGCGATGGAGATTCCCGATGCGACAGGACCCTGTTGGCAACCCGCGCGACCCGCGTCGCCGCCGTGGCGTCGGCGGCCTGCGCTGGATCGTCCTGCTCGGCTTCGCCATCTATGGTGGCTGCTACTACTTCAGCAACCGCACGGTGGACCCGTATACCGGCGAAAAGGTGCTGATCGATGCGTCGCTCGACGCCGAGAGCGAGAAGGCGCTGGGCCTGCAGGCCTACCAGCAGATCCTGTCGCAGGAGCGGCCGGTGGACCCGGATACGCAGGTGGCGCGGCAGATCCGCGGGATCGCGCAGCGGCTGATCGCCAAGGTCGAGCCGGTGGAGGCGGCGCTGGCAGCCGAGCACGGACAGGCGCCCAACCGCTTCTCGCAGGGCTTCGACTGGGAAGTGAACGTGCTGCAATCGGACCAGGCCAACGCGTTCTGCCTGCCCGGCGGCAAGATGGCGGTCTACACCGGGCTGGTGCCGGTGGCGAAGAACGCCGATGCGATGGCGGTGGTGATGGGCCACGAGATCGCCCACGCGCTGCTGCGCCACGGCGCGCAGCGCATGGCGCAGCAGAAGCTGACCGAGATCGGTCAGATGGCCGGTGCCGCCGGCGGCATGGATGCGCAGCAGCAACCGATGCTGATGTCCGCCTTCGGCTACGGCTACCTGCTGCCCTATGCGCGCACCCACGAAACGCAGGCCGACGAAGTGGGGCTGATGCTGGCCGCGGCAGCCTGTTTCGACCCGCAGGAAGCGGTGCCGCTGTGGGAGCGCATGGGCGCGGCCAGCGGCGGGCAGGCGCCGCCGGAGTTCGCCTCTACCCACCCCAATCCCGGCACCCGCATCCAGAACCTGCAGGCGCTGATGCCCAAGGCGATGGAATACCGGCAGCGGTTCTGCGAGACGGCGCAGGCGAATTGATTCGTGGATGCGGGGCAAGCTCCCGCGCAAATGGCCATGCGTCTCGCAGGTGCCGGGCTTGCCCGGCACGAGGCATTGCCGGGAAAGCTTAAAGCTTCATGCGGGGCAAGCCCCGCATCTACGAGGGGTCGATGACCTGCACGTCCACCGTGCCGTCGCCCACGCGTGCATGCAATGTATCGCCGGCCTGGACCTGCGTGGTCGAACGCACCAGCGCGCCGTCATCGGCACGGGTGAGGATCGAGTAGCCGCGCGCCACCGTGGCCAGTGGGCTCACCGCTTCCAGCGAACGGGCGATGCCGCGCAGGCGCAGGGCGTCGCGTTGCAGTTGCCGCGCCATCGCCGCCTGCGTGCGCGGGGCCAGCATCGACAGCCGTTCGGCGAGCAGGGCGAGGCGGCGGCCGGGCCGGGTCGCGCGCAGCACCGCGTTGCCATGCGCCAGCCGCGCGTGCCGCTGTTGCAGCTGCCGTTGCCAGCAGGCATGCAGGCGCGCGAGCGCGGCCTGCTGGCGTTGCCGCAGCAGCGCCAGCCGCGCCTGCGGGCTGCCCGCCTGCAGGCGCAGTGCGGCGCGGTCGGCGCGCTGCATCGCCTGGTTCAGTACGTGCGCCTGCCGTTGCGCGAGGCGGTGCTGCAGGTGGCGCAGGCGCGCGCCGAGGTCGCGCCGGTCCGGCACCAGCAGCTCGGCGGCCACCGAAGGCGTTGGTGCGCGCAGGTCGGCAGCGAAGTCGGACAGGCTGAAATCGGTCTCGTGGCCGACCGCCGACACCACCGGGGTGGCGCAGGCGGCGATGGCGCGCGCCAGCTGTTCGTCGTTGAACGCCCACAGGTCTTCCAGCGAGCCGCCGCCGCGGGTGAGCAGGATCGCGTCGTAGCGGCCGCTGGCGTCGGCGCGGCGCAGCAGCGCGGTGATCTGCGCGGCGGCGGTTTCACCCTGCACCAGCGTCGGCAGCAGCTCCACTTCCAGCAGCGGGAAGCGCCGCGCCAATACGCTGAGCACGTCGCGCACCGCCGCACCGCCGGGCGAGGTGATGACCGCCAGGCGCCGCACATGCGCCGGCAACGGCTTCTTGCGCTCCGCGTCGAACAGGCCTTCGGCCTGCAGGCGCGCCTTCAGCTCCTCGAAGGCGCGGCGCAGCGCGCCCTCGCCGGCTTCCTCCATGTGGTCGAGCACCAGCTGGTAGTCGCCGCGCGCCTCGTACAGGGTCAGGCGCCCGCGCACCAGCACGCGCAGGCCCTCACGCGGGACGAACTTCAGCCACTGGCTCTTGGGCCGGAACATCGCCGCGCGCACCTGCGCGCGTGCGTCCTTCAGCGTGAAGTACAGGTGCCCCGACGATGGCCGGCTGACGTTGCCCAGCTCGCCCTCCACCCACACCAGCGGGAACGCGCCTTCGAGCAGGTCGCGGGCGAGCGTGTTGAGCTGGCTGGGGGTGAGGAGGTGGTCCATGTGGCGGGAAAGAAAAGCGGAGGGCTATTGTTCTCGCCTGCGCAGGGGAACGCCAGCGCTGGCGGCGGCAGACCTGTAGGAGCGCACTTCAGTGCGCGAAAGGGCTTTGTCGGTAGGGCCCCATCGCGCACTGAAGTGCGTTCCTACGAGTGCGCTTTTATGGGGAGGGCAAGGAGATCGGGGCATCGTCGTGCCGCTGCAACGCCCAGCGCACATGCTCGCGCACCAGTTCGGAGGGATGTTCGATGCGGCTTTCCAGCGCCTGCCGCGCGGCGGGCGAGGGTGCGGCATTGCCCAGCGCCACGGCGATGTTGCGCAGCCAGCGTTCGTGGCCACTGCGGCGGATCGGGCTGCCCTCGGTGCGGCGCAGGAATTCGTCCTCTTCCCACGCGAACAGCTCCGGCAGCGTGGCGGTGTCCAGGTTGTTGCGCGCGCGGAAGTCCGGCTCGTCGGTGCGACGGGCGAACTTGTTCCACGGGCACACCAGCTGGCAGTCGTCGCAGCCGTAGATGCGGTTGCCCATCAGCGGGCGCATTTCCAGCGGGATGGCGCCGTCGTGCTCGATGGTCAGGTAGGAGATGCAGCGGCGCGCGTCGAGCCGGTACGGGGCGATGATCGCCGCGGTCGGGCAGACCTCGATGCAGCGCGTGCAGGTGCCGCAGTGCGCGGTGGCCGGTGCGTCGACCGGCAGCGGCAGGTCGACGTAGATCTCGCCGAGGAAGAACCACGAGCCGCCGTCCTTGTCGATCAGGCAGGTGTGCTTGCCGATCCAGCCCAGCCCCGCGTTGCGCGCCAGCGCGCGCTCCAGCACCGGCGCCGAATCGACGAACACGCGATGGCCGAACGGGCCGACCTCGGCGGCCACGCGCTCGGCCAGCTTCTGCAGGCGGTTGCGCATCAGCTTGTGGTAGTCGCGGCCGAGTGCATAGCGCGCGACGTAGGCGCGCTCGGCATTGTTCAAGGTGGCCCAGGCTTCGGCGTCTTCCTTGGGGCCGTAGTCCAACCCGACCGAAATCACCCGTACCGTGCCCGGCAGCAGTTCGTGCGGGCGCGCGCGCATCGCGCCGTGCCGGGCCATCCATTCCATCGTTCCGTACAGGCCCTTGCCGAGCCAGTCGGCCAGGTGCGCCTCGTCCTCGCGCAGCTCGATGTCGCTGATGCCGCAACGCTGGAAACCGGCCTCGCGCGCAAGCTGGCGGATGCGCAGCGACAGCTGCGCCATGTCGGCGGCGGAAACGGCTTCGGGCATGGCGCAAGTATAGAATTGCCGGCATGAACCCGCCCGCCGAACTGTTCGATACCGCCGCCGCGCGGCGCATCGATGCGCAGGCCACGGCCGTGCTTGGCGGCGACGGTTACGTGCTGATGCAGCGCGCCGGGCAGGCGGCATGGCAGTGCGCGTTGCAGCACTGGCCGCAGGTGCGGCGCATCGTGGTGGCCTGCGGGCCGGGCAACAACGGCGGCGATGGTTACGTGCTGGCACGGCTGGCGTGCCAGTCCGGCCGTGAGGTGCGCGTGCTGCACCTGCCGGATGACGCGCCGCGCACGCCGCTGGCGCAGCGCGCGTGCACTGACTACCTCGCCGTTGGCGGGCGGGTCGAATTGTCCCGCGACTGCCTCGGGAGCGCGGAGTTGGTCGTCGATGCGTTGTTCGGCATCGGGCTGTCACGGGCGCCGACGGCCGCTGCCGCAGCGCTGGTCGAGGCCATCAATGCCGCGGGCGCACCGGTGCTGGCGCTGGACGTGCCCAGTGGCGTCGATGCCGACAGCGGCGCGGTGCCGGGCGCGGCCGTGCATGCCACGCGCACGCTGCAGTTCATCGTGGCGCACCGCGGGCTGCATACCGGCGATGCGCTGGAACATGCCGGGCACTGCCTGCTGGACGGGCTGGATGTTCCCGCCGAAGCATTTGCCGGTGCTGCGGCTGTGGCATCGCGCTGGAACGGGGCGGCGTTGCCGGGGCTGTTGCCGCCGCGCCGCGCCAACACGCACAAGGGCGAATCCGGCCACGTGCTGTGCATCGGCGGCAACCACGGCAGCGGCGGCGCGGTGATGCTGTGCGCCGAGGCCGCGCTGCGCAGCGGCGCCGGGCTGGTCAGCGTGGCCACGCGCGCGCCGCACGTGGCGCCGTTGCTGGCGCGCTGCCCGGAAGCGATGGCGCATGCGGCCGATGCGGAATTCGATCCGGCCGGATTGCTGGCGCGTGCCGGCGTCATCGCGCTGGGGCCGGGGTTGGGGCAGGACGACTGGGCCCGACGCTTGTGGACCGCGGCGCTGGACAGCGGCAAGCCGCTGGTGGTCGATGCCGATGCGCTGAACCTGCTGGCCGCCGCGCCACGCCCGCTGCCGCAGGCCATCCTCACCCCGCATCCGGGCGAGGCCGCGCGCCTGCTTGGTATGGATGCCGCCGGCATCCAGCGTGACCGTTTCGCCGCTGCGCATGAATTGGCCACGCGCTTTTCCGCCGTGGTCGTGTTGAAAGGCGCTGGCAGCGTGGTGGCCGCGCCGGGCGCCACGCCGCGGGTGATCGCCGCCGGCAACCCGGGCATGGCGGTGGGCGGCATGGGCGACCTGTTGACCGGCGTGATCGCCGCGCTGCGCGCGCAGGGGCTGCCGGCATTCGATGCGGCCAGCGCCGGTGCGTTGCTGCACGGGCTGGCCGGCGATGCCGCCGCACGCGCGGGCCAGCGCGGCCTGTTGCCGCGCGACCTGCTGCCTCACCTGCGCACCTTGTCCAATCCGGAATGACGACGATGATCGAACTGCTGCTCCCCGACGCCGACGCCACCGACCGGCTGGGCCGGTTGCTGGCGCATACCCGGCCGTCGCCGGCGGTGGTCCACCTGCACGGCGACCTGGGCGCAGGCAAATCGACGCTGGCCCGTGCATTGCTGCGCGCGCTGGGCGTGCAGGGCGCGATCCGCAGCCCGACCTACACGCTGGTCGAGCGCTACCCGCTGCCGGCCGGCGAGGCCTGGCACCTGGACCTGTACCGGATCGGCAATGCCGGCGAGCTGGACTTCCTCGGGCTGGACGAGGCGGCGGCCGACCTGTGGCTGGTCGAATGGCCCGAACGCGGCGCCGGCGCGTTGCCCCCGCTGGACCTGCAGGTGGCGCTGGAAATGCATGGCGCAGGCCGCAAGGCCAGCCTGCACGCCCATTCACCGGCCGGCGAGGCGTGGCTGGAACGGGCGCGGCAATCGGGTCACTTGCAGGGTCTTCCTGCCGCCTGACGGCAGAAAGGTGTGGCAGGTTGCGGATTATTAAGGGAAAAGGTGTTGCAATCGTGCGCCGCCAATGATTGAATCCGCGCCATGCCCACGGCCATCCGCCTGCCTGTCCTGTCTGCCCTTGTCGCCGGACTCGGTCTGGCCGCTTGCGCTTCGGCGTGGGCGGGCGAGGTCCGCGGCGTCGCCCTGCAGGCGGGCGCCACCGGCACCCATGCCGAGATCCAGCTGGCCGGCGGCGGCAGCTACAAGACGCTGAGCCTGTCCGCGCCGAACCGGCTGGTGGTGGATTTCCCCGATTCCAGCGCCGTGCGCGGCCTGAAGCTGCCGGCGGCGACCGGCGTGGTCACCGCGGTACGCACCGGCAACCCGGTGCCGGGCACGTTCCGGGTGGTGTTCGACCTGGCCGAGTCGGTGACGGCGTTCAAGCCGCGGATGCAGGCGTCGGGCGCCGAATCGAAGCTGGTGATCGAATGGCCGGGCGATGCCCCGGCATCGGCCGCCACCGCACCAGCACCGACACCGGCGACAACGGCACCACCCCCAGCCCAGAACGATGCTGTGGCCCGTGCCGAGGCCGCCCGTGCCACGGCGGCACTGACCGCATCGGTGCTGCAGCAGGCGAATGCGCCCGCTCCGGCCTCGGCCACGACCACGCAGGAAGCCCGCCCGTCGCCTGCCGCCATCCTCAACGGCCTGACCGTGGCCACCGGCGTACCGGCCACGGTGCCGGCGGCTTCCACACCGGCGCAGGTGACGGCCGCCGAACCGCCGGCGCCGCGCCCGGTCATGCCCAGCGATGCCTCGCGCATCACCATGCAGCCGGGCATGCGCACGCTGGTGGTCGCCATCGACCCCGGCCACGGCGGCCAGGACCCCGGCGCCATCGGCCCCACCGGCAAGCGCGAGAAGGACGTGACCCTGGCGGTGGCGCGCGAACTGGCGCGGCAGGTCAATGCCACCCCGGGCCTGCGTGCCTACCTGACCCGCGACACCGACGTGTTCATCCCGCTGCCGATGCGCGCCCAGCGCGCGCGCGCGGCCAAGGCCGACATCTTCATCTCGATCCATGCCGATGCGGCGGAGAACCGCTCGGCCACCGGCTCGTCGGTGTACGTGCTGTCGACCAAGGGCGCGTCCTCGCAGCGCGCGCGCTGGCTGGCGGACAAGGAAAACGCGGCCGACCTGATCGGCGGCGTCAGCCTGCAGCGCACCGAGGGCACGCTCGCCAACGTGCTGCTGGACCTGGCCCAGAGCGGCTACATGAAGGCCTCCGAGGATGCGGCCGGGCACGTGCTGGGCGGCCTGAAGCGGATCGGCAACAACCACAAGCCGAACCTGGAGCGGGCCAACTTCGCGGTGCTGCGCACCTCGGACATGCCGGCGATGCTGGTGGAAACCGCGTTCATCTCCAACCCGGAGGAAGAACGCCGCCTGATCGACCCGGCCTACCAGCGCCGCATCGCCGGCGCGGTGCTCGATGGCGTGCACACCTTCTTCAGCCGGCAGCCGCCGCCGGGCACGCTGTTCGCTGCGCGCGCGCAGGCCGAGATGGAAGCCGCCGCCGGCACCGTGGCCGGCGGCAGCAAGTAAGGTGCAATTGTCGGCCAGCGGCTGGCTGTAGGTCGGGGCCACTGCCCCGACGGCTGCCGCCATGCACCGACGCGGGTTATCGGGGGCGTAGCCCCGACCTACCTCGATGACAATGATTCCGGGGTTGCCGAGCAACCGGCTATCATCTGCCGATGCCTGCTTTCCGCCTGATTTCCGCGCGTTCGCCCACCTGTTTCCCGTCCCCGGCCACGGGCGCCGCGGCATGAACAGCATCCGCCCACTCCCCGAAATCCTGATCAACCAGATCGCCGCCGGCGAGGTGGTCGAGCGCCCGGCGTCGGTGGTCAAGGAACTGGTCGAGAACGCGCTCGACGCCGGCGCCACCCGCGTCGACATCGACTTGGAAGAGGGCGGCGTACGCCTGATCCGCATCCGCGACAACGGCGGCGGCATCGCCGCCGAGCAACTGCCGCTGGCGGTGTCGCGCCATGCCACCAGCAAGATTGCTTCGCTCGACGACCTTGAAACCGTCGCCACGCTCGGCTTCCGTGGCGAGGCGCTGCCGTCCATCGCCTCGGTCAGCCGCTTCACCCTGGCCTCGCGCCAGCCGCACGACGAGCATGGCGCGGCGTTGCAGGTCGAAGGCGGCAAGGTTGGCGAGGTTGCCCCGCGCGCGCATGCGCCGGGCACCACGGTGGAAGTGCGCGAGCTGTTCTACAACGTGCCGGCGCGGCGCAAGTTCCTGCGCGCCGAGCGCACCGAGCTGGGCCACATCGAGGAATGGCTGCGCTCGCTGGCACTGGCGCGGCCCGACGTGGAACTGCGCGTGTCGCACAACGGCAAGCCCTCGCGCCGCTACAAGCCCGGCGACCTGTATTCGGATGCGCGGCTGGGCGAAACCCTGGGCGAGGACTTCGCGCGGCAGGCGCTGCGCATCGACCATGTCGCCGCCGGCCTGCGCCTGCATGGCTGGGTCGCGCAGCCGCAGTATTCGCGCGCCAGCGCCGACCAGCAGTACCTGTACGTCAACGGCCGCCCGGTGCGCGACCGCAGCGTGGCGCATGCGGTGAAGCTGGCCTACGGCGACGTGCTTTACCACGGCCGCCAGCCGGCCTACGTGTTGTTCCTCGAACTCGACCCGGCGCGCGTGGACGTCAACGTGCACCCGGCCAAGCACGAGGTGCGCTTCCGCGATTCGCGGCTGGTGCACGACTTCGTGTACCGCACGCTGAAAGACGCGCTGGCCGAAACCCGCGCCGGCATGGAGCCGGCGGCCGCGCAAGCGCCGCACCCGGCCGGGGCATCGCCGCTGCCCGCTGCGGGCATGGGGGGCGGCTACGCGTTTGCGCGTCCGGCCGGCGGCACTGGTGCGGGCACCGCATGGCAGGCGCGGCAGTCGCCGCTCGGGCTGCCGGTGGCCGAGGCTCCGGCCGCCTATGCTGCGCTGTATGCGGCGCCATCCGACACCGCGCAGGCAGCGGTCGTCGACAACGGTACCGGCCTGCCGCCGACCTCCGCCGACAGCGGCGTGCCGCCCTTGGGTTACGCCATCGCGCAGTTGCACGGCATCTACATCCTGGCCGAGAACGCCGAAGGGCTGATCGTGGTGGACATGCACGCCGCGCACGAACGCATCGGCTACGAGCGGCTGAAGACCGCGCATGACGGCATCGGCCTGCACGCGCAGCCGCTGCTGGTGCCGATCACGCTGGCGGTCGGCGAGCGCGATGCCGACACCGCCGAGCGCGAGGCGGCGACGCTGGCCGAACTCGGTTTCGAGATCACCCGCTCCGGCCCCGGCTCGCTGCACGTGCGCAGCATCCCCGCGCTGCTGGCCAATGCCGAGCCGGAGGCGCTGCTGCGCGACGTGCTCACCGACCTGCGCGAACACGGCCAGAGCCGGCGCGTGGCCAGTGCCCGCGACGAGCTGCTCTCGACGATGGCCTGCCACGGCGCAGTGCGCGCCAACCGGCGGCTGACGCAGCCGGAAATGAACGCCCTGCTGCGCGACATGGAAGCCACCGAGCGCTCGGGGCAATGCAATCACGGGCGCCCGACCTGGGCGCGTTTTTCGCTGGCGGAGATCGACCGCTGGTTCCTGCGGGGGCGTTGACGATGAAACGAATGGGGGGAGCCGCGTTGCTGGCGGCGCTATTGCTGGCCGGTTGCGGCGGAAGCGACAAGCAGGACGTCGCCGACGCCGCGCCGCACTTCGATGCCGCGTTCCTGATGAACAACGACATCTGGCGCGAGCAGCGCAAGACCGAACTGCTCGCGGCCGATGGCTGGACCAGCCTGGTCGGCCTGCACTGGCTGGAGCTGAAGGCGCACTACATCGGCAGCGGCAGCACCAGCGGCATCCGCCTGGCGGTGGGGCCGGAGCGGATGGGCATGGTGTCGCGCGATGGCGGGCAGGTGTGGTTCACCCCCGAGCCGGGCGCGGCACTGCAGGTGCAGGGGCAGCCGCTGACCAAGCGCATCGCCTTCCACAGCGACGACGATTTCGAGCCGACCATCATCAGCTTCGACGACGGCAAGGGCGCGCTGAGCCTGATCCACCGCGGCCCGCGCTACGCGCTGCGGGTCAAGCACGCCGACGCGCCCGCGCGCGTCCATTTCACCGGACTGGATTATTGGCCGGCCGATCCGTCGTGGCGGATCACCGCGCGCTTCGTGCCGCACGACGCCGGCAAGACCCTGCCGATCGCCGACATCACCGGCCTGGTCCGCGACCAGGCCAACGCCGGCGCGGTCGAATTTGAGCGCGATGGCCGCACCTGGCGGCTGGAAGCGCTGGGCGAGCCCGGGCGGCCGCTGCAGCTGATCTTCGCCGACCGCACCAGCGGCCGCGGCAGCTATGCCGCCGGCCGTTACATCGATGTGGGCGTGCCGGACGCGAAGAGCCAGGTGGTGGTCGATTTCAACCGCGCCTACAACCCGCCGTGCGCGTTCACCCCGTTCGCGACCTGCCCGTTGCCGCCGCCGGAGAATCGCCTGGACCTGCCGGTCGAGGCTGGCGAGAAGACCTACGTCAAGCCGGACGCCGGAGGACATGCATGAACTGGATGGCACGCACCACCGCGTTGCTGCTGGGCGTGGCCCTGCTGCTGGGCGCGCCGGCGCCGGTGCTGGCACGGCAGGCCGCCGTGCCGGTGGCGGCACCCGCCCACGCGCCGCCGGTGCCGTTGTTGTGGAAGGTCAGCGGCGCGCAGGGCAGCGCGTTGTACCTGCTGGGTTCGTTCCACCTGCTGACGCTGCGGGACTACCCGTTGTCGGTGGACGTGGACACGGCGTTCGATGCCTCGCGCCGCCTGCTGTTCGAACTGTCGCCGGAGGAAATGCAGGCGCCGGAGCTGGCCGCGCGGATGCTGCGGGCGGCGGTGCGCGCCGATGGCCGCCAGCTCAAGGACGACCTGGATGCGGAAACGTGGCAGCGCCTGCAGGCCTACGCCGGCGCCAACGGCCTGCCGCTGGAGAAACTGGCCGGGTTGAAGCCGTGGTTCGTCGGCCTGTCCATCAGCCTGGCGCAGATGCAGCGGCAGGGGCTGGACGCGCAGGCCGGGCTGGACCGGCACCTGATGGCGCGCGCCGCCGACGCCGGCAAACCGGCCGAGGGGCTGGAGAGCGCGGCGGCGCAGATCGCCATGCTCGACGGCATGGACGCTGAGGAGCAGCGCCAGCTGCTGCGCGAGGCGCTGGAGCAGGTGGACAAGGGCGACGAACAGAGCCGGCGCCTGCACGATGCCTGGCGCCGCGGCGACGACGTGACCCTGTGGCGCGACATGGCCGCGCAGATGCGGCAGGACTACCCGGGCCTGTACCGGCGCATCAACGTCGAGCGCAACGACGCATGGCTGGCGCCGCTGCGGCAGCGCCTGCAGGCCGGGCAGGGCACCACGCTGGTGGTGGTCGGCGCACTGCACCTGCTGGGCGAGGATGGCGTGGTCGAGAAGCTGCGCGCGGAGGGCTACGAGGTCGAGCGGATCTGTTCGGCGTGCGCGCCGGCGGGGAAGGCGAACGGCAGAAATCCATGATTGCGGCATGGCTTGGTTCAGGCGTTCCCTGAGGTTCCGGCATCATGCTCCGGAAAGATGGTCGGGGCATGGGGCCTTGGTAGAGCGGGGCTTGCCCCGCAGGGGCATTACCGGGCCAGCCCCGTGCCGGGCAAGCCCGGCACCTACGAGATGGGCCAAGAACTCGAAGAATCGCGGCGGTTTGAATCATGCGGGCCCACAACGAAGAAGGCCGACGCTTGCGTCGGCCTTCGTGCATTTTCAGCGGCTGCCGCGGCGCTTGTCGCCCGGCGGCGGCGGTTCCGGCGGCTTGGTGCCCGGCTGCGGGCGGCCGAAGCCGGCGCCCATGCTGCGCTGGAATTCCTGCCACAGCTCCAGGTTGCGCTCGGTGAGCTGGTTCATCATCGCCCACGGCGTCTGCCCGAGCAGGTTGCCCATCTGCTGGCGGAACTGCTGCTGCTGGTCGAGGAATACCTGCATGCTGCGCTCCAGGTAGTTGCCCATGAAGCCCTGCAACGAGTCGCCGTAGAAGCGGATCAGCTGGCTCAGCAACTGCGTGGACAGCATCGGCTCGCCGTCCTGTTCCTTGTCCGCGATGATCTGCAACAGCACCGAGCGGGTCAGGTCCTCGCCGCTCTTGGCGTCGCGTACCTCGAAGTCCTCGCCGTCGAGGATCAGCTGGCGCACGTCCTCGATGGTGATGTAGCTGGAAATCTCGGTGTCGTAGAGCCGCCGGTTGGGATACTTCTTGATGATGCGGGTCGCAGCCATTAAGCAGTCACTCGTCACGGTAGATGCGCAGCATGGCGCAGTGCAGCAGGGCTTGCAACCGCCATAAGTACGGGTTGCGGGCTGCTGGGAAACGGTATTCGTGCTGCGCGGCAGGCCCGGCCATGCTGCGCAGCATGGCCGCCGTCACCAGCCCATGTGGTGGCCGCCGTTGATGTCCAGGTTGGAGCCGGTGATCCACGCCGCTTCCTCGGCGACCAGGAAGGCCACCGCGTAGGCGATCTCCTCCGGCTTGCCCAGGCGCCCGGTGGGGATGTCGGCGATGATCTTGGCGCGCACTTCCTCCGGTACCGCCATCACCATGTCGGTGGCGACGTAGCCGGGCGAAATGGTGTTGACGGTGATGCCGAAGCCGGCGTTTTCGCGCGCCAGCGAGATGGTGAAGCCGTGCATGCCGGCCTTGGCCGCGGCGTAGTTGGCCTGGCCGTACTGGCCCTTCAGGCCGTTGATCGAACTGATCTGGATCACCCGGCCCCAGCCGCGCCGGCGCATGCCCTCGATCACCGGGCGGGTGACATTGAACACCGAGTTGAGGTTGGTGTTGATGACCTCGTGCCACTGCTCCGGGCTCATGCGGTGGAAGGTGGTGTCGCGGGTGATGCCGGCGTTGTTGACCAGTATCTCCACCGGCCCCAGCGCCTCCTCGACCGCCTGCACCAGCGCCTTGCCGCTTTCCGGGGCGGACACGTCGCCGGGGAACAGCGCGAAATCGTAGCCCTCGTCGCGCATGCGCTGCTGCCAGTGCTGCGCCTTCCCGGCATTGCGGTAGTTGGTGGCGACCCGGTGGCCCTGGTCGGCCAGGCGCTGGCAGATCGCGGTGCCGATGCCGCCGGTGCCGCCGGTGACCAGTGCGATGCGGGGTGTCGTCATGGGGTGTCCAGGCGAAGGCGCAGGGGGCATTCGATTCTATGTGAAGGCGCCGGCAGTGCGTAGGTCGGGGCCATGCCCCCGACGCTGTTGACCGCCCGAAGCGTCGGGGGCGTGGCCCCGACTCCGCCCCTGACCTAGGGGAATGGCGTCCCGTCCGCCTTGATCGACTCGCGGCGCAGGCGCTGCGGCTGGAACGCGGCAACGGCGCGTTCCAATAGTTCCGGCAGGGTAACGGTGCCCTCCAGTGCCGCTGCCGGCTGGCCGAGCGCCCGCCACAGCCAGCGCAGCGTCGGCAGCGGGTCGGTGGCGTCCACTGGCTGCGCGGCCAGCGACTTGGACAGCTTGCCGCCCTGTGCGTCCAGCAGCAGCGGCAGGTGCAGGTAGCGTGGCGTGGGCAGGCCCAGCGCGCGTTGCAGCAGGATCTGCCGCGGCGTGGAGTCGAGCAGGTCGGCGCCGCGTACCACGTCGCTGATGCCCTGTCCGGCATCGTCCACCACCACCGCCAGCTGGTAGGCCCAGCAGCCGTCGGCACGCAGCAGCACGAAGTCGCCGACGTCGCGGTCCACGGCCTGCGCGAAGCGCCCTTGCAGGCCATCGTCGAAGGCAACGCTGCTGCCGTCGGCCACGCGCAGGCGGATGGCCGGCTGCGGGCGCGGCGGCCGGGCCACGCAATGGCGGTGGATGCCCTGCTGGCCGGCAAGGTCGGCGCGACTGCAATGGCAATGGAAGGCCTTGCCCTGCTGCAACAGCTGTCCGACGGCGGCCCGGTACAGCGCATGGCGCCGGCTCTGGTAGTGCACCGGTTCGTCCGGGTGCAGGCCGAAGGCGGCCAGCGTGGCCAGTTGCGCTGTCGCGGCGCCGGCCACCTCGCGCGGGCCGTCCACGTCCTCGATGCGCACCAGCCATTGCCCGCCGGCGTGCCGGGCCAGCAGCCAGCTGCCGAAGGCGGCCAGCATCGAGCCCGGGTGCAGCGGGCCGGTGGGCGAGGGGGCAAAGCGGCCGCGGTAGCCGGCCGTTGGCGGCAAAGCTGAATCGCCGGTCACGTTCACGCTTGAAATCGTTCCGCTCGCACCTCAAATTCGCCCCGATTATCCATCACTTACGGATCCCCTCGCATGTTTACCCGCATCGGCCTGTTCCTGCTGACCAACCTCGCCGTGCTGGTGCTGGCCAGCGTGGTGATGTCCATCCTCGGCGTCAATTCCACGCAGATGAGCGGCCTGCTGGTGATGGCCGCGATCTTCGGTTTCGGCGGTTCCATCATCTCCCTGCTGCTGTCCAAGTTCATGGCCAAGCGCGGCACCGGCGCGGTGGTCATCACCCAGCCGCGCAACCCCACCGAGCGCTGGCTGCTGGACACGGTGGCGCGCCAGGCGAAAGCCGCCGGCATCGGCATGCCGGAAGTGGCGGTCTACGACGCGCCGGAGATCAACGCCTTCGCCACCGGCGCCAACCGCAACAACGCGTTGGTGGCGGTGTCCACCGGCCTGCTGCACAACATGAGCGAGGACGAGGCCGAGGCGGTGCTGGGCCACGAGATCGCCCACGTCGCCAATGGCGACATGATCACGATGGCGCTGCTGCAGGGCGTGCTGAACACTTTCGTGATCGTGCTGGCGCGCGTGGTCGGCGGCGTCATCGACGGCGCCTTGTCCGGCAACCGCGACGGCGGTCGCGGCTTCGCCTACTACATCATCGTGTTCGTGCTGGAGATGGTGTTCGGCCTGTTCGCGACGATGATCGCGATGTGGTTCTCGCGCCACCGCGAATTCCGCGCCGATGCCGGTGGCGCACAGTTCGCTGGCCGCCAGAAGATGATCGCCGCGCTGGAGCGGCTCAAGCTCAACCACGGCCAGAGCACGCTGCCGAACCAGATCGCCGCCTTCGGCATCGCCGGCTCCACCGCGAAGAAGCTGTTCCTCAGCCACCCGCCGCTGGAGGAGCGCATCGCCGCGCTGCGTTCTTCGACCGTGGCCTGAGCGGCCCGCCGGTTTTGCTGCAACAGAATGCCCGGCCATGTGCCGGGTATTTTTTTGCACGGCTAGAATCGGCGGATGGAAGACACGCTCACCGTCACCGTCCTGCGCGGTCCCGGACTGCTGCCGCTGCTGGACGACGTGGCGCGCCTGCGCATCGGCGTGTTCAACGCCTGGCCTTACCTGTACGAAGGCAGCCTGGATTACGAACGCGACTACCTCGCCGCCTATGCCGCCACGGCGGATGCGGTGTGCGTGGTCGCCCGTGCCGGTGGTGAAGTGGTCGGCGCCTCGACCGGGTTGCCGCTGCTCGACGACGGCCCGGCGTTCCGCCAGCCGTTCGAGGCCGCGGGCATCGACCCGGCGCAGGTGTTCTATTTCGGCGAGTCGGTGCTGTTGCCGGCGTGGCGCGGACGCGGCATCGGCCATGCGTTCTTCGACGCGCGCGAGGCACATGCGCGGGCCCTGGACCGGTTCGCGATGACCGCATTCTGCGCGGTGGACCGCGAAGCCGACGATCCGCGCCGCCCGCCCGGCCACCGCGACAACGACGCGTTCTGGCACAAGCGCGGCTATGCGCGCCGGCCCGGCATGACCCTGCACCTGCGCTGGCGGGAAACCGGGCGCGGCGAGGTGCTGCACCCACTCACGTTCTGGACCCGCATGCTGGAGCCCGCCGCATGAAGATCGCCGTCGCCCGTTACGAAATCGGCGCACCCGCCGATTTCGATGCCTTCGCCCTGCGCCAGCGGCAGGTGCTGGCCGAGGCCGCCGCCGCCGGCGCGCGTATCGCGGTACTGCCCGAATACCTGTCGCTGGAACTGGCCGCGACGTTCGAGCCATCGGTTGCAGGCGACCTGCCGGCCTCGCTGGCGGCGATCCAGCGCTACCGGCAAGCGTGGCTGGAATTGTTCGCCGGGCTCGCCCGCGCGCTGGACATGCACGTGGTGGCCGGCACCTTCCTGCTCGATACCGGCGCTGGCCGCTACCGCAATCGCTGCGACTGGTTCACACCGCAGGGCGCACATCTGTGGCAGGACAAGCTGCAACTGACCGGCTTCGAGAAGGCCACCGGGCTGATCGAGGTGGGCGATGCCCTGAAGGTGTTCGAGGTGGACGGCATCCGCGCCGGCGTGGCGATCTGCTACGACAGCGAGTTCCCATTGCCGGTGCGCGCGCAATGCGAGGCCGGCGCGCGGCTGCTGGTGGTACCCAGCTGTACCGATACCGAGGCCGGCGCCACCCGCGTGCACGTGGGCTGCCTGGCACGGGCGCTGGAGAACCGCCTGTTCGTGGCGAAGGCGGTGACCGCCGGGCAGGCCGGCTGGAGCCCGGCGCTGGACGTCAACACCGGGCAGGCGATGGTGTACGCGCCGATGGACCGCGGCTTTCCCGCCGACGGGGTGCTGGCGCAGGCCGCCGAGGGACAGGCATGGGCGGTGGCGGAGCTGGACTTCGACGCGTTCGAGGCCAGCCGCGCGCAGGCGCAGGTGGCCAACGACCGCGACTGGCCGGGGCAGTGGCAACCGGCGCTGCAACGCGCGGTGGTGGTGACATGCGGCTGAGCGCCGCATTCCCGTAGGTCGGGGCTACGCCCCGACGGCATTGGACATGAAGCGTCGGGGGCGTAGCCCCGACCTACGTCATGCGTTTGGTGGATGGCACTGCGCGACCATGACCATTGGCCGGCTCGGGTGTCCGCACCGCTGGCTAGACTCGGGCCTTTGCCACAATCGGCCAGGGGCCGGGGGACGTGATGATCAAGCGGGGTTTGCTGTCATTGGGGTTGGGGCTGACGTTTGCCACCGGCGCGCAGGCGGCCGAGCAGGTGGACCTGGACATGGTGGGCAAGATCCGCCAGGAGGCCTTCCACCGTTCGCAGGTGATGGATACGTTCTCGCATCTCACCGAAACCATCGGTCCGCGCCTGACCAACTCGCCGGCGATGGCGCAGGCCAATGCCTGGACCCGGCAGAAGTTCACCGAGTGGGGTCTTGCCGACGTGCATGACGAGGCCTTCGAGGACTTCGGCCGTGGCTGGGAGTTCGATTCGGCCAGCGTGGAAATGCTGGAGCCGCGCGTGACCCAGCTGTACGCGCTGCCCAAGGCGTGGACGCCTGGCACCCACGGCACCGTGGAAGGCGAGGTCGTCAAGGTCGACATCAAGAAGCTGGCCGATCTGGAGAAGTACAAGGGCCAGCTGCGCGGCAAGATCCTGCTGCTGGGCGACGCACGCGACTACAAGCGCGGCACCGAGGCCGATTCGCACCGCCACGACGCCACCTCGCTGGAGGACCTGCAGCAGTTCGCCATCCCGAAGGACATCAGCAAGGAGCGCGCCAAGCGGCTCAAGGAATTCGGCGAGCGCCAGGAGCTGGTGCGCGCCACCAATACCTTCTTCGTCGAGGAAGGCGCGCTGGCCGCGATCGGCATCAGCGGCTGGGACAACGGCATCATCCGCGTCGGTGGCGGCGGTTCGCGCAAGGCCGGCGAGCCGGTGGGCATCCCCGAGCTGGCGATGATCGCCGAGCACTACAACCAACTGGCGCGCGCGCTCGAGCGCAAGCAGCCGGTGAAGCTGCGGGTCAACGTCGATGCGCGCTTCACCGACGAGGCCGACCAGCCCGGCAACAACACGCTGGCCGAGATCCGCGGCAGCAGCAAGGCCGACGAGATCGTGATGCTGGGCGCGCACATGGATTCCTGGCACACCGGCACCGGTGCGGCCGACAACGCCGCCGGCGTGGCGGTGATGATGGAAGCCATGCGCATCCTCAAGGCAGTGGGCGCCAAGCCGAAGCGCACCATCCGCGTGGCGCTGTGGAGCGGCGAGGAGCAGGGCCTGATCGGCTCGCAGGCCTACGTGTCCCGGCACTTCGCCCACTACCCGGAGCCGACCGATCCGGCGCAGAAGGCACTGCCGTCGTTCCTGCGCGAACCGACCGGCCCGCTGCAGAAGCTGCGCGACTACGAGAAGTTCTCGGTGTACTTCAACATGGACAACGGCTCGGGCCGCTTCCGCGGCATCTACGCGCAGGAGAACATGGCGGCGATGCCGATCTTCGAGGCGTGGCTGAAGCCGTTCAACGACGTCGGCGCGACCACCGTGGCCAGCCGCAACACCGGCAGCACCGACCACATCAGCTTCGACCGCGTCGGCCTGCCGGGCTTCCAGTTCATCCAGGACCGGCTGGACTATTTCAGCAACGTCCACCACAGCAACCTGGACACCTGGGACCACGCCGAGCCGGAGGACCTGAAGCAGGCCGCGGCGATCGTCGCCTCGTTCGTCTACAACGCGGCGATGCGCGAGGAGAAGATGCCGCGCAAGCCGCTGCTGGAAAACTGAGCGCGCTGCGGCACGGGAAACGACGAAGGGCCGCGATGCGGCCCTTCGTCTTTCTGCGGCGTCAGGTCATGCCGCGCTTTGTGCGGCCTTGTGAAACCCGACCAGCTTGAACGCGAGCAGTGTCCCGATATAACCGCTGCCGGTCAGCAGCAGGTTCCACAGGAAGCGGCTGGCCGGGCGCAGCGTGGGGTGGTCGGCGGCATCAACGAGGGCGACGAAGGCCGGTTGCAGGACGCGCCGGATGAACATGGCAATGAACGGGGCGACCCGTGCCTGGTACAGGTCGAGCAGTTGCAGGCCGGCCAACCCCAGCAGCAGTTCCAGGCCGAGCGAGTCGAGCAGCGGGACCAGCAGCCGCAGTTCCGGGTGGCTGATGAAGGCCAGGATCAGCAGCCAGGTGAGGATCTGGAAGACGCGCTTCCAGGTTTTCTTGTTCTTGAATATCGGGTGCATGGAATGGCCTCACGGTGGTTTCGACCCTTCTCCCTTCGGGAGAAGGTGCCCCGAAGGGGCGGATGAGGGGCGAACGTAGTCCATGATGCTTGACCATCGGGTCACCCCAACCCCCGCTTCGCGCCCCGGCCCTTGCGCTGGCGCAAGGGCGTTCGAAGGGCAGCGAACAGGTGGTTCGCGAACTACCTCTCTCACCCCGACGGGAGAGGGGCCATGGATCAGCTCGACGCCTCGCGCACCGCCTCCGGCAGCGGCGCGCTCCTGCCGGTCTGCGCATCCATCCACACCACCACCACGTTGCCGTCCGAGTACAGCTTGCCGGCGTCCTGCTGGTCGACGATGCGGTGGCCGATGGTCACGCTGCTGTTGCCCAGCCGCTCGACGAACAGCTCCACGACGATGTCGTTCGGCCACACGATCGGCAACCGGTAGTTGACGTTGGTGGCGGCCACCACCGGCACGATGCGGTCGTTCAGCGACACGCCTTCCACGCCCAGCATCCAGCGCACGCGCGCTTCTTCCAGGTAGGACACGTACTTGGCGTTGTTGACGTGGCCCATCGAGTCCATGTCGCGCCAGCGCACGCTGATCGGCACGCGGGCCAGCAGCTTGTGTTCGTCGTTCATCGGGAATCCTTTTGCTTGCGGGGGGCGGCCTTCCTGGCGGCCGTTTTCTTCGCGGGCTTTTCCTTGCGCGGTGGCCTTGCATCGGGCTTGTTCGCCACCGCCGCCGGTTGTTCGGGGCGCGCGGCGGTGGAGGGCAGCATCCGTGCGAGGAACTGGCCGGTGTAGGACGCCGGGTGCGCGGCCACGTCTTCCGGGGTGCCGGTGACGAGGATGGTGCCGCCGCGGTGGCCGCCTTCCGGGCCGAGGTCGACGATCCAGTCGGCGGTCTTGATCACGTCGAGGTTGTGCTCGATCACCACCACCGTGTTGCCCTCGTCGCGCAGCTTGTGCAGCACGCCGAGCAGTGCCTCGATGTCGTGGAAGTGCAGGCCGGTGGTCGGCTCGTCGAGGATGTACAGGGTGCGGCCGGTGTCGCGCCGGCTCAGTTCCTTGGACAGCTTCACCCGCTGCGCCTCGCCGCCGGACAGCGTGGTCGCGCTCTGGCCGAGCTTGATGTAGCTCAGGCCCACGTCGACCAGCGTCTCCAGCTTGCGGGCGATGGCCGGCACCGGCTCGAACAGCTTCAGCGCGTCCTCGACGGTCATCTCCAGCACGTCGTTGATGCTGTAGCCCTTGTACAGGATCTCCAGCGTCTCGCGGTTGTAGCGCTTGCCGTGGCAGACGTCGCAGGGCACGTACACGTCCGGCAGGAAGTGCATCTCGACCTTGATCAGGCCGTCGCCTTGGCAAGCCTCGCAGCGGCCGCCACGCACGTTGAAGGAAAAACGCCCCGGCGCATAGCCGCGCGCGCGCGCTTCCGGCACCTGCGCGTACAGCTCGCGCAAGGGCGTGAACAGGCCGGTATAGGTGGCCGGGTTCGAGCGCGGGGTACGGCCGATCGGCGACTGGTCGATGTCCACCACCTTGTCGAACAGGTCCAGTCCCTCGACCTCCCTGTACGCCGCGACCGGGTGCGAGGCGCCGTTGATCTCGTTGGCGGCCAGCGAGAACAGGGTGTCGTTGATCAGCGTCGACTTGCCCGAGCCGGACACGCCGGTGACGCAGGTCAGCAGCCCGGCGGGGACGTGCAGGTCCACGTTCTTGAGGTTGTTGCCGCGGGCGCCGCGCAGGTGCAGCGTCATCTTCGGGTTCGGCTTGTGGCGCCTGGCCGGAATCTCGATGGCGCGCTTGCCGGACAGGTACTGCCCGGTCAGCGAGCGCGGCGCGGCGAGGATGTCCTCCAGCCTGCCTTCACCCACCACCTCGCCGCCGTGCACGCCGGCACCGGGACCGATATCCACGACGTGGTCGGCCAGGCGGATCGCGTCCTCGTCGTGCTCGACCACGATCACCGTGTTGCCGAGGTCGCGCAGGCGGGTGAGGGTGCCGAGCAGGCGCTCGTTGTCGCGCTGGTGCAGGCCGATGGACGGCTCGTCGAGCACGTACATCACGCCCACCAGCCCGGCGCCGATCTGCGAGGCCAGGCGGATGCGCTGCGCCTCGCCACCGGACAGGGTGTCGGCCTTGCGCTCCAATGTGAGGTAATCCAGGCCCACGTCGACGAGGAAGCCCAGCCGCTCGCTGATCTCCTTGACGATCTTGGCGGCGATCTCGCCGCGCCAGCCCGGCAGGCTCAGTTCGCCGAAGAAGCGCTTGGCCTCGTCGATCGGCAGCACCGCCAGCTCCGGCAGCGGCCGGTCGGCGACGAACACGTTGCGCGCGGCCTTGTTCAGGCGCGCGCCCTTGCACTCGGGGCAGGGGCGTTCGCTGATGAACTTTGCCAGTTCCTCGCGCACCGCCGGCGATTCGGTCTCGCGGTAGCGGCGTTCGAGGTTGGGGATGATGCCCTCGAAACGGTGCTTGCGCTGGCTGCGGCCGCCGGCCTCGGTGAAGTAGGTGAAGGTGATCTGCTCCTCGCCGCTGCCGTACAGCACCGCCTGCCGTACGTATTCGGGCAGCGACTGCCACGGCGCGTCGACGTCGAACTTGTAGTGCTTGGCCAGCGAGGCGATCAGCTGGAAGTAATAGGCGTTGCGGCGGTCCCAGCCGCGCACCGCGCCGGCGGCCAGCGACAGTTCGGGGTGCACGACCACGCGCGAGGGGTCGAAGAACTCGGCCATGCCCAGGCCATCGCAGCCGGGGCAGGCGCCGACCGGCGAGTTGAACGAGAACAGCCGCGGCTCCAGTTCCGGCAGTGCGTAGTCGCAGACCGGGCAGGAGTATTTGGAGGAGAACAGCTGCGGGGCCGCGTCGGCGTTGTCCAGCGACATCACCGTGGCCATGCCGTCGCCCAGCTTGAGCGCCGTCTCGAAGCTTTCGCTGAGCCGTTGCTTGATGTCCTCGCGCGGGCGGAAGCGGTCGATCACCGCCTCGATGGTGTGCTTCTGGCGCAGCCCCAGCGCCGGCACCGCGTCGATCTCGTACAGCTCGCCGTCCACCCGCACGCGCACGAAGCCCTGCGCGCGCAGCTGGTCGAACACCTGCACGTGCTCGCCCTTGCGCTCGCGGATCACCGGCGCCAGCAGCATCCAGCGCTGCTCGCCGTCCAGCGCCAGCACCTGGTCCACCATCTGGCTGACGGTCTGCGCCTCCAGCGGGTAGCCGTGGTCGGGGCAGCGCGGGCTGCCGACGCGGGCATAGAGCAGGCGCAGGTAGTCGTAGATCTCGGTGATGGTGCCCACGGTCGAGCGCGGGTTGTGGCTGGTGGACTTCTGCTCGATCGAGATCGCCGGCGACAGGCCCTCGATATGGTCGAGGTCGGGCTTCTCCATCACGCTCAGGAACTGCCGCGCATAGGCCGACAGCGATTCCACGTAGCGGCGCTGGCCCTCGGCGTAGATGGTGTCGAACGCCAGCGAGGACTTGCCCGAGCCGGACAGGCCGGTGATCACGATCAGCTTGTCGCGCGGCAGGTCGAGGTCGATGTTCTTGAGGTTGTGCGTCCGCGCACCGCGGATGCGGATGAAATCCATCGCCATGAGGAATCCGTTGCTGGTCGCCACCGGCGGGGCAGGTGGCGGGGTGTGGGGGCGTAGCCGGCGGCAGTCGACCAGCCTAGCGGCCTTGTGATTTGGGGGCAATTACCGGAATTGCCAGCCCGTGCGCGGCGTCGCGGAAGCGGCGCATGCCCTTGTCCAGGCAGGGGTTTGGCGGGGAGGGGCGGCTTGACCCGGACGCGGTTCTGCCCCTACAATTCCGCTTCTGTCCGCCCTCGATGGTGGGCAGATCCCAAGAATAACTACAGAAGAGACACTCCCATGTACGCAGTACTGGTAACCGGCGGTAAGCAATACCGCGTCGCGCAGGGCGAGACCCTCCGCGTTGAGAAGCTCGAAGCCGAAGCCGGCAGCGAGATCAAGTTCGACACCGTCCTGATGCTCGGCGATGCCGACGGCATCAAGATCGGCGATGCCCTGAAGGGCGCTTCGGTGACCGCCAAGGTCGTGGCCCACGGCCGCGCCGACAAGGTGCGCATCATCAAGTTCCGCCGCCGCAAGCACCACATGAAGCGGCAGGGCCACCGCCAGCACTACACCGAAATCGAAATCACCGGCATCGCCGGCTAATCCAAGGAGAATCCGTCATGGCACATAAAAAGGGCGTAGGCTCCTCGCGCAACGGCCGCGATTCCAACCCGAAGTACCTCGGCGTCAAGATCTTCGGTGGCCAGGCCATCGAAGCCGGCAACATCATCGTGCGCCAGCGCGGCACCCAGTTCCACCCGGGTACCGGCGTCGGCCTCGGCCGCGACCACACGCTGTTCGCGCTGGTCGACGGCAAGGTCGAGTTCACGGTGAAGGGCCCGAAGAAGCGCCGCACCGTCAGCGTCGTCGCGGAAGCCTGATCCCGCACGCGCAGGCGCCCCTGCCTGGCATGGGCGCAGCGACGAAAGCCCCGCTTCGGCGGGGCTTTTCGTTGGAACGGCGGCAGCCGCGCGGCGCGCGTGGCGCCGGCCCGATAGACTTCCCCGGTGGGGCCTCCTTCCCGGTCCCCCATTCCTTTTCGATTCCCGGTCTTTCCCATGAAACTCGTTGATGAAGCCGAAATCTCCGTAATTGCCGGCAACGGCGGCAATGGCTGCGTCGGTTTCCGTCGCGAGAAATTCATTCCGCTGGGCGGCCCGGACGGCGGCGACGGCGGCGACGGCGGCAGCGTGTGGATCCGGGCCGACGAAAACCTGAACACCCTGGTCGATTTCCGCCATGACCGCATCTTCAAGGCGCAGCGCGGCGAGAACGGCATGGGCCGGCAGATGTACGGCAAGGCCGGTGAGGACCTGACCATCACCGTGCCGGTCGGCACCATGGTGATCAACGTCGCCACCGATGAAGTCATCGGCGACATGACCCGGCATGGCGACCGCCTGCTGGTGGCCAAGGGCGGCAAGGGCGGCCTCGGCAACATGCATTTCAAGAGTTCAACCAACCGCGCGCCGAGGCAGGCGTTGCCGGGCGAAGAGGGGGAGGAGCGCCTGCTCAAGCTGGAGCTGAAGCTGCTGGCCGACGTCGGCCTGCTCGGCTTCCCCAATGCCGGCAAGAGCACCCTGATCCGCGCGGTGTCGGCGGCCACGCCGAAGGTGGCCGACTACCCGTTCACCACCCTGTACCCGAACCTGGGCGTGGTGAAGGTGGAGAACTACCGCAGCTTCGTGATCGCCGACATCCCCGGCCTGATCGAGGGTGCGGCCGACGGCGCCGGGCTGGGCGCGCAGTTCCTGCGCCACCTGCAACGCACCCGGTTGCTGCTGCACCTCGTCGACATCTCGCCGATGGAAGGCGGGGTGGAAGGCATTTCCCCGGTCGAGCAGGTGCGCGCGATCGAGCGCGAGCTGGGCAAGCACGACCCGGAGCTGCTGGAAAAGCCGCGCTGGCTGGTGCTGAACAAGGCCGACCTGATGTTCGAGGACGAGGCGCAGGCCGCGGCCGCGCAGGTGGTCGAGGAGCTGGGCTGGACCGCCCCGTGGTACCTGGTGTCGGCGCTGGGCCGCGAGGGCACCTGGCCGATCATGAAGGACATCATGGCCTTCTTCGACCAGCAGAAGCTGCTGGAAGCCGAGGCGCGGCAGGCGCAGGGCTGAGGCGGATGCCGGGAGTCCGCGCGTAGATGCGGGGCTTGCCCCGCATGGGGCTTTCCCGGTGAAGCCTCGTGCGGGGCAAGCACCGCACCTACGAGATTTCCCGGCCAATGGCGTCGTATCAGCGACGGCCCGAAGGGTTGCCGCCACGGACGGCGGCAACAAAAAACCCGGCGCAGGCCGGGTTTTTCAATGCCTGACGCCTTGCGGCACCAGTGGATCGCGCGGATCAGGCGGCCTTGATGGCCTTGATGCGGGCGGTCAGGCGGCTCTTGTGGCGGGCGGCCTTGTTCTTGTGGATCAGGCCACGGGCGCTGAAACGGTCGAGGATCGGCTGGGCGACGGCGAAGGCAGCCTCGGCGCCGGCGGCGTCATTGGCGTCCAGGGCCTTGATCACCTTCTTGACGGCGGTGCGCAGCATCGAACGCTGAGCGACGTTGCGCGCGTTGCGCACGACGGTCTGCTTGGCGCGCTTCTTGGCGGACTTGATATTGGCCACGGTGGTGGTTTCCTGAAAATCGGTGTGGTGGGAACAGCAAGCGCGCAAGTATGATGGGTGCACCAATGAACGTCAAGTCGAGTTGTCAAGGGGGCCGTGGGTGAGTTCACCGCGCATGTTGCGGGGGCTGCTGTCGTTCAGCAGCATGACGATGGTTTCCCGGGTGCTGGGGCTGGTCCGCGACCAGGTCATCAGCACCCAGTTCGGCGCCAACGCCGTCACCGACGCGTTCTGGGTGGCGTTCCGCGTGCCCAACTTCCTGCGCCGGCTGTTCGCCGAGGGCTCGTTCGCCACCGCCTTCGTGCCGGTGTTCACGCAGGTGAAGGAAACCCGCCCGCACGGCGACCTGCGCGAGCTGATGGCGCGGGTGGCCGGCACCTTGGGCGGCGTGCTGCTGGTGGTCACCGCGCTGGCGCTGATCTTCGCCCCGCAGCTGGCGTTGCTGTTCAGCAGCGGCGTGGCCGCCGACCCGGCCAAGCAGGGGCTGCTGATCGACCTGTTCCGGCTGACCTTCCCGTTCCTGTTGTTCGTGTCGCTTACCGCGCTGGCGGGCGGGGCGCTGAACAGTTTCCAGAAGTTCGCGATGCCGGCGCTGACGCCGGTGATTCTCAACCTGTGCATGATCGCCGGCGCGCTGTGGCTGGCACCGCGGCTGGGCGGCACGCCGGAGAAACAGATCCTGGCGCTGGGCTGGGCGGTGCTGGCCGCCGGCGTGCTGCAGTTGCTGTTCCAGCTGCCGGCGCTGCGCGGCATCGACCTGCTGACCCTGCCGCGCTGGGGCTGGAACCACCCGGACGTGCGCCGGGTGATGACGCTGATGGTGCCGACCCTGTTCGGCTCGTCGGTGGCGCAGATCAACCTGATGCTGGATACGGTGATCGCCGCGCGGCTGGCCGACGGCTCGCAGTCGTGGCTGTCGCTGGCCGATCGTTTCCTGGAGCTGCCGCTGGGCGTGTTCGGCGTGGCGCTGGGCACGGTGATCCTGCCGGCGCTGGCCCGCCACCACGTCAAGACCGATGGCGAGGGCTTCTCCGACGCGCTGGACTGGGGCCTGCGCATGACCCTGCTGATCGCGGTGCCGGCGATGCTCGGCCTGCTGCTGCTGGCGCAGCCGCTGATCGCCACACTGTTCCAGTACCGCGAGTTCACCGCGTTCGACACCCGGATGACCGCGCTGTCGGTCTACGGCCTGAGCGTCGGGCTGCCGGCGTTCGCGCTGCTGAAGGTGGTGTTGCCGGCGTTCTATTCGCGGCAGGACACCCGGACCCCGGTGCGCGCCGGCGTGGTCGCGCTGGTCGCCAACATGGTGTTCAACTTCGCGCTGCTGGCGGTGCTGTACCAGTGGATGGTGCCGGACGAACTGAAGGCGCAGGGCGTGATGCGGGCGCTGGCCGGCGTGCCGGGCCTGCACCTGGCGCTGGGCATCGCCAGCGCGCTGTCCAGCTACCTGAACCTGGCGCTGCTCTGGTACTGGCTGGGCAGGACTGGCGTATACCGGCGCCGGCCGGGCTGGGGCGGCTACGTGCTGCGGCTGCTGCTGGCCTGCGCGGCGATGGTGGCGGTGCTGCTGGCGCTGCTGCACTGGCTGCCGGACTTCGACGGCATGGGCAAGTGGGAGCGTGGCGGCAGCCTGGCGCTGCTGGTCGGCGGTGGCGGCCTGACCTACCTGTTGGCGATGCTGGCGATGGGTTTCCGCCCGCGCGACCTGCGCGGGCGGTGAGGCGGGCATGACCGCCTCACCGCTATACTTCCCGGCTACACATGGCAAGGCGCCGGCCTGCAAGGGCCGGTTTTCCGGGTTTGAATGAGCAGGCTGTTTAGGGACGTCGAAGGCGGGGTGCTGTTCCCGCGGGGAAGCGTGGTCTGCATCGGTGCCTTCGATGGCCTGCACAGGGGCCACCGGGCGTTGGTGCGGCATGCGGTCGAGCGCGCGCGCGCGCTGGGCGTGCCGGCGGTGGCGCTGGCCTTCGAACCGCTGCCGCGCGAGTGCTTCGCCAAGGACGACCCGCCGCCGCGGCTGATGCTGGCGCGCGACAAGGTGGCGGCGCTGCGCGCGCTGGGCATCGACAGCGTCGGCCTGCTGCGCTTCGACGCGAAGATGGTGGCCACGCCGGCCGAGGATTTCGTCCGCGACACGCTGGTGCGCCGGCTGGGCGTGCGCGAGGTCTGGATCGGGCCGAAGTTCCATTTCGGCAACCGCCGCGGCGGCGACCTCGCGCTGTTGCAGCGGATGGGGCCGGAGCTGGGCTTCGCCGCCGGCGAGATCGCGCCGGTGCACGTGCACGGCGAGCGCGTCTCCAGCACCCGCATCCGCGAACTGCTGGTGGAAGGCAACTTCGCCCATGCCGCCGACCTGCTGGGCCATCCCTACGCCATCGGCGGGCGCGTGGTGCGCGGGCGCCAGCTCGGGCGCACGCTGGGGTTCCCCACCGCCAATCTGCGTTTTCCGAAAACGCCCGCACTTTCAGGCATCTACGCCACCTGGGTGCACGGCGTGTTCGAGCAGCCGTGGCCGTCGGTGTCCAGCTTCGGCACCCGGCCCACGGTTGACGGCGTGGAACCGCTGCTGGAAGCGCACCTGTTCGACTTCAAGGGCGACCTGTACGGTCGCCACATCGAAGTGGAATTCGTCGCCAAGCTGCGCGACGAAGAGAAGTTCAACGACCTGCCGGCCTTGACCGCGCAGATGCACCGCGACGCCGAACAGGCGCGTCATATCCTCAACGAACAACGACTGCGAGCCACCGCGTGAGCCAGGACTACAAAGCCACCCTCCACCTGCCGGCGACGGAATTCCCGATGCGCGGCGACCTGCCCAAGCGCGAGCCGGGCATCCTGGCGCGTTGGGAAGAGCAGGGCATCTACGCGCAGCTGCGGCAGAACGCCAAGGGCCGGCCGCTGTTCGTGCTGCACGATGGCCCGCCGTATGCCAACGGCCAGATCCACCTCGGCCATGCGGTCAACAAGATCCTCAAGGACATCATCGTCAAGTCGCGTTACCTCGATGGCTTCGACGCGCCCTACGTGCCGGGCTGGGATTGCCACGGCCTGCCGATCGAGATCGCGGTTGAGAAGAAGTGGGGCAAGGTCGGCACCAAGCTCGACGCCGCGCAGTTCCGGCAGAAGTGCCGCGAATACGCCGAGGATCAGATCAACCTGCAGCGCACTGACTTCAAGCGGCTGGGTGTGATCGGCGACTGGGACAACCCGTACAAGACCCTGAGCTTCGATTTCGAGGCCAACGAGATCCGTGCGCTGGCCAAGATCGTCGCCAACGGCCACCTGCTGCGCGGCGCCAAGCCGGTGCATTGGTGCTTCGACTGCGGCTCGGCGCTGGCCGAGGCCGAGATCGAATACCAGGACAAGACTTCGCCGGCGATCGACGTGGCCTACGCCGCGCGTGATGCGAAGAAGCTGGCCGCCAGCTTCGGCGCCGAACTGCCCGAAGGCGTGGAAGTGGCGGTGCCGATCTGGACGACCACGCCGTGGACGCTGCCGGCCTCGCTGGCGGTGTCGCTGGGCGCGGATATCGACTACGCCTTGGTCGAAGGTCCCGCCCGCGACGGCAAGCCGCGCTGGCTGGTGCTGGCTTCGGCGCTGGCCGAGCGCGCACTGGCGCGTTATGGCATCGCCGAAATGGTCGTGCATGGCCACGCCAAGGGTTCGGCGCTGGAAAACCAGTTGCTGGCGCACCCGTTCTACGCCGAGCGCGACCTGCCGCTGCTCAACGGCGAACACGTCTCCGACACCGACGGTACCGGCGCGGTGCATACCGCGCCCGGCCACGGCCAGGAAGACTTCGCGGTCAGCCAGCAGTACGGGGTGATGGACAAGTACAACGCCGGCCAAATCAATCCGGTCGATGGCCGTGGCGTGTATCTGCCTTCGACGCCGGCGGCGGGCGAGGTGGAATTGGCCGGCGTGCACCTGTGGAAGGCGCAGCCGCTGATCGTCGAGGTGCTGCGCGGCAACGGCTCGCTGCTGGCCTTCGCCGAAATCCAGCACAGTTACCCGCACTGCTGGCGGCACAAGACGCCGGTGGTATTCCGCGCCACGCCGCAGTGGTTCATCTCGATGGACAAGGCCGGGCTGCGTGCCGACGCCATGGCCGCCATCGACTCGGTGGGCTGGTTCCCGACGTGGGGCAAGGCGCGCATCGCCAGCATGGTCGAAGGCCGCCCGGACTGGTGCATCAGCCGCCAGCGCACCTGGGGCGTGCCGATCGCGTTGTTCACCCATCGCGAGACCGGCGAGCCGCACCCGCGCACCGTCGAGTTGATGCAGCAGGTGGCCGACCGCGTGCAGGCCGAAGGCATCGACGTGTGGTACTCGCTTGATCCGGCCGAACTGCTGGGCGATGAAGCCGCGCAGTATGAAAAAGTCACCGACATCCTCGACGTCTGGTTCGACTCTGGTGTCACCCACGAGGGCGTGCTGCTGGCGCGCGGTTTCGGCAAGCCGGCGGATTTGTATCTGGAAGGTTCCGACCAGCACCGCGGCTGGTTCCAGTCCTCGTTGCTCACCGGCGTGGCTATCGACAAGCACGCGCCGTACAAGCAATGCCTGACCCACGGCTTCACCGTGGACGAGCACGGCCGCAAGATGTCCAAGTCGCTGGGCAACGGCATCGAGCCGCAGGAAATCATGCGCACGCTGGGCGCGGACATCCTGCGCCTGTGGATCGCCTCGGCCGACTACAGCAACGAGATGTCGCTGTCGCAGGAAATCCTCAAGCGCAACGCCGACGCCTACCGGCGCCTGCGCAACACCGCGCGCTTCCTGCTCGGCAACCTCGACGGCTTCGACCCCGCCACGCACCTGCGCCCGCTGGAGGACATGGTGGCGTTGGACCGCTGGATCGTGCACCGCGCGTGGGAGTTGCAGGAGAAGATCAAGGCCGCGTATGCCAACTACGACATGGCCGAGATCGTGCAGTTGCTGCTGAACTTCTGCTCGGTCGACCTGGGCTCGCTGTACCTGGACGTGACCAAGGACCGCCTGTACACGATGCAGGAAGATTCGCGCGGCCGCCGTTCGGCACAGAGCGCGATGTACCGCATCGCCGAAGCCTTCGTGCGCTGGGTCGCGCCGATCCTGACCTTCACCGCCGACGAACTGTGGGGCTACCTGCCCGGCGAGCACGCCGGCAACGTGCTGTTCACCACGTGGTACGACGGCCTGGCGCCGCTGCCGGCCGACGCGCAGCTGTCGGCGGCCGACTTCGAGCAGTTGCTGGCGGTGCGCGAGCAGGTGGCCAAGGTGCTGGAGCCGATGCGTGCCAACGGCGTGATCGGCGCCGCGCTGGAAGCGGAGATCACCGTGGCCGCCAGCGAGGAACAGGCCGCGCGCTGGCAACCGCTGGCCGACGAACTGCGCTTCCTGTTCATCAGCGGCGACGTCAGCGTGCGCCCGGCGACCACCGACGAGGTGTTCGTCAGCGCGCAGCCGACCGACAAGCCCAAGTGCGTGCGCTGCTGGCACTACCGCGCCGACGTCGGCAGCGTGGAAGCGCACCCGGAGCTGTGCGGCCGCTGTGCCGGCAACATCGACGGCCCCGGCGAAGACCGCCGCTGGTTCTGACCGCTCTGCATTCCCTGTAGGAGCGACGTCAGTCGCGATGGGCTTTCCCGGTGAAGCTCCATCGCGACTGACGTCGCTCCTACAGGGGCCCTCCGCCGCTTTCACTGGTAGAACGACGCGATGACCGCAAGACCCAAACCCAACGCCCTGATCTGGCTGCTGCTCTCGGCCGCCGTCATCGGCCTTGACCAGTGGAGCAAGGCCTGGGTGCTGTCCAGCCTGCCCGAGTACACCCCGGTGTCGGTGATCGACGGCTTCTGGAACTGGTACCGCACCTACAACACCGGTGCCGCGTTCAGCTTCCTCAGCGATGCCGGCGGCTGGCAGCTGTGGTTCTTCACCCTGCTGGCGGTGGGTATCAGCGGACTGATGGCGTTCTGGCTGTCGCGCACCGCGCGCGGCAACTGGCGCAGCGCGCTGCCGTATGCGCTGGTGATCGGCGGCGCCATCGGTAACGTCATCGACCGGCAGATCCACGGCCACGTGGTCGATTTCATCCAGTGGTACGTGGGTGAGCATTACTGGCCGTCGTTCAACATTGCCGACTCGGCGATCGTCGTCGGCGCCATCGGCATTGCCCTTGCCGGCCTGTTTGATGGAAAGAGGCGGGAACAGGGAACGGGGAACGGGGAATGACACGATACGGTTTCGTTCCCGTTTCCCTTCTTTTCCGTTCCCGCCCTTAGAATCCCTGCATGGACGTACTGCTCGCCAACCCCCGCGGCTTCTGCGCCGGCGTCGACCGCGCCATCGAGATCGTCAAGCGCGCCATCGAGACGCTGGGCGCGCCGATCTACGTGCGCCACGAAGTCGTGCACAACCGCTTCGTCGTCGACGACCTGAAGCAGCGCGGCGCGATCTTCGTCGAGGAACTGGACGAAGTGCCCGACGGCAACACCGTGATCTTCAGCGCCCACGGCGTCTCGCAGGCGGTGCGCGACGAGGCCGAGCGACGCGGGCTGAAGGTGTTCGACGCGACCTGCCCGCTGGTGACCAAGGTGCACTTTGAGGTCGCGCGCCACTGCCGCGCCGGCCGCGACGTGGTGCTGATCGGCCACGAAGGCCACCCCGAGGTCGAGGGCACAATGGGGCAGTGGCGGCAGGAGGCCGGTGGCGGTTCGATCTATCTGGTCGAGGACGAGGACGATGTCTGCGCGCTGGAGGTCGGCCAGCCCGGCAACCTCGCCTACACCACGCAGACCACGCTGTCGGTGGACGACACCCGCAGCGTGATCGCCGCGTTGAAAGTGAAATTCCCGGCTATCCAGGGGCCGAAGAACGACGACATCTGCTATGCCACGCAGAACCGCCAGGACGCGGTGCGCGAACTGGCGGGCAGGTGCGACCTGGTGCTGGTGGTCGGCTCGCCGAACAGCTCCAACTCCAACCGGCTGGCCGAGCTGGCGCGCCGCGAGGGCGTGGAGTCCTACCTGATCGACGGCGCGCACGAGATCAAGCCCGAGTGGGTGGCAGGCAAGCGCAACATCGGCCTGACCGCTGGCGCCTCCGCGCCGCAGGTGCTGGTGGACGGCGTGATTGCGCGCCTCCGAGAACTGGGCGCCGGCAGCGTCGCCGAACTGTCCGGCGAACCGGAATCGATGGTGTTCGCGCTGCCCAAGGAACTGCGCCTGCGTTTGGTCGATTGACCGCGCTGGCAGCCAACCCTACAATTCGCGGCTCCGCCGGAATAGCTCAGTTGGTAGAGCGGCGCATTCGTAATGCGTAGGTCGTAGGTTCGATTCCTATTTCCGGCACCAGCATCAACGGAAAGCCAGACGCTTGCGTCTGGCTTTTTCGTTTCCGCGGTGGGTAGTCACCGGAACTGCAGGGTCAGCAGGAAGTACCGGCCCAGCGGGTCGTCGAGGCCCACGGCCTGGCCGCCATTGCCGGGCAGGTAGTTGACTGGTTGGGTATTCAGCAGATTGTGGATGTCCAGCGCGGCGGTCAGGCGCGGGCCGATGGGGCGTTCCAGATGCAGGTTCCAGCGCAGTTGCGCGGGGTTGCTGCAATGGCCGATGCCGCTTTGCGCGGGCGGGCAGGCGGCTTCGGGCTGCCAGGCGCGGGTGCTGCCGGTGTAGAAGGCCTGCAGGGCGGTATCCCATTGCCGGCCTTGCCATTGCACGGTGGCGGTGACCGCCGTGGCGGGCGTGGCGTGCCCGCGCAGGTTGGTCCATTGCCCGCTGCCGTGGCGCTGGCGGCGCAGCTGCTGTTGTTGGATGGCGTCCAGCGAGAACCGCCACAGGCCGGAGGTCGCGGTGGCGTGGCGGTAGTCGCCATGCAGGGTCCAGTTGCGCGAAACGGTGCGGCCGATGTTGTCGAAATACAGCTGTAGTCCCTGCAAGCGGCCGTTGTCGTCGAGCTGCCAGGTGTCCGGGTTCCAGAGGGCGTCTTCCGGGCGCAGGTCGAGGATTTCGTCGTGCAGGTCGATGCGGTTGTGGGTCAGCGACAGGGTGAAATCGGTGCCCGCCGGCGCCCACAGGAGGCCCAGTGCATGGCTGCGCGAGGTTTCCGCGGACAGTGCGGGGTTTTCCATCACCTGCACTTCGACCATGCAGTTGTCCTGCACCGGATGCGCGCAGGCCGGCAGCGTGGACGAGGTCGGCAGCGCCACCACGCCGAAATAGCCGGGCGGGCGACGGCGCTCGAACAGGCTGGGCGCGCGGTAGCCGCGTCCGCTGGACAGCAGCAGCGACCAGGAGGGCGACAGGTTCCAGCGCAGGCCGGCGCGCGGGGAGAAGGCAGTGTCGCCGGCGTCGCGGTCCAGCCGTGCGGCCAGGTCCATGTGCAGGCCGGTGGCCAGCGGCAGGCCGAGCTCGGCATAGGCGGCGCTGGCCTGGCGCGAGAGGCGGCGGCGCTCGGTGGGCAGGCCCAGTGCCAGTTCGCCGTCTTCGAGCAGCTTGTCCGGACGTGCGGTCCACGTTTCGCGGCGCAGGTCGAGGCCGCTGGCCAATTGCGCCGGGCCGCCGCGCAGCTGGCCCAGCTCCCGGTGTTGCCCCCACCAGCCCAGCCATTGGTCGGTGCGGCCGCGGTTGCGGGTGGTGGGGAACAGGTCGTCGTACAGGGCCGGGTCCAGTGCCGTGAAACCGGGAATGAAGCCGTCCGCCACCGCGTCGAGCAGGCGCGAGCTGCGTATCGCGCCGGAGGTGGTCAGCATGACCTGGCTGCGCTGCCGGCTCAGGCCGGCTTCCCAGCCACGGCCGGCGCGGTTGCGGCCGATGCCGGCGCTGAAGTCGGCTTCGATGCCGTTTGCCGCCGAGCGCGCGTTGCCGGCTTCTTCGAAAACATGGTTGATCAGGTCACCGTTGTCGAAGCGCAGTGCGGCGGCGGTGGGGCCGAGGTCGAAGCGCTGGCGGCTGTGGCTGGCGCGCAGTTCGGCATGGGCGTACAGGCCGTCGCCGATGTCGTGTTTCCAGTGGCCGTACACGGAGGCGGTGGTGCTGGCCGGTTGCAGCGAGCGTGGGCGCGAGCTGTCGTACCAGCAGCCATCGTCGGCGAGCAGCGATGGCGGGCAGCGGAAGGCGGGCAGGTAATAGCCATCGTGGGTGAGCAGACCGACCGGGTAGCGCGATGCTTCGCGGTGCCAGCTGCGGCGGTCGCCGGCCACGTGCCGGCGCTGCTGCAGGTCGATGCCGAGGAACCAGCGGTTGCGGCCGTCGGCGTGGCCGGTGGCCGCCTGCAGGCGGTACTGGCCGCCATCGTCCTGGTTGCTGATGCCGGTCTGCAGCAGGGCTTCGGGACCGTCGGCCTGTTCGCGCAGCACGATGTTGACCACGCCGGCGATGGCGTCGGCGCCGTAGATGGCCGAGGCGCCGCCGCGGACCAGTTCGATGCGTTCGACGAAGCTCAGCGGAATGCCGCCCAGGTCGGTCAGCGCGCCCTGCTGCAGCGACACCATCGGGTAGCGCGGCAGGCGCCTGCCGTTGACCAGGAACAGGGTGGCACGCGGGCCCATGCCGTCCAGGCTGGTGGTGGCCGCCGCGCCGGCCGGCAGGTACAGCGAGTCGCCGTCGCGCGCGGCGTCCACCGGCGGGTGGCCGTTCATGCCGGGCAGGTGGCGCAGCAGGTCGAACAGCGAGCCATAGCCGCTGCGCTGGATGTCCTCGCGCTCGATCACGGTGACCGCGATGGTGCTTTGCAGCGAACTGCGTGGCAGGCGGCTGCCGGTGACGTGGATGGGTGCCAGCTCCACGTCGCCCCGTGTTTCGCTGGTGGCCGTGGTGGCTGCCGCCGGGCTGGTCGGTGGGTGGCGCGACGGGGATGCCGTGGCCGCCTGCCGGCGCACCACGAACACGCCTGCGGGCGTGCGCAGCAGTTTCACCGGCAGCCCCTGCAGCAGCTTTTCCAGCGCGCCGGCGGGGGTGAAGCTGCCGCTGACGCCGGCGCTTTGCAGATCCTTCAGTTCGCGGGCATCGAACAGCAGCGCATCGCCGCTTTGCTGCGACCATTGCCGTAATGCCTGCGCCAGCGGGCCATGTGCGATGTGGTAGTCGGCATCGGCGGCGAGGGCGCAGGCGGGCGACAGCAGGAGCAGGTACAGGCCGGTCCGCCGCAGCCGGCGCAGCAGCTGGCCCGCAGTGGGCATCAGTGCCTGCCGCGCAGTTCGAGTGCGCCGTCGGCCCGTGGCCGGCTGCCGACCGACCAGCCCAACTCCAGTGCGGAAAGAAGGGCCTCCTGGTCGCCGGCACGGAAGCTGCCGCTGACGGCGAGGTTGGCGATGGCCGGGTCGGCGATGACGAGCGGGGTGGGCGTGTAGCGGTTCATCTGCGCCACGGCGGCGGACAGCGGCGTGGCGTCGAACAGCAACTGGCCGTGCAGCCACGCCTCGGCCTGCGGCCGCAGCAGCGTCGTGCTGGGCTCGATGTGCCCGGACCGGCGTACCTGCAACTGCTCGCCCGGTTGCAGTTGCCGGTGCATCCTCTGCGGGCCCTGGCTGGCTACGTCGAGCGCGCCCTCCAGCAGCGCCACGCCGACCTCGCCATCGTCCAGCAACTCGACCTGGAAGGTGGTGCCGATGTCGCGCAGGGTACTGTTGCCGGCCTGCACCCGCATCGGCCGGGAGGCGGCGGCCACCCGCAACTGCATGCGGCCCTGCTGCAGTTCCAGCCGGCGCGTGCGCCAGCCGAAACGGGTGGTCAGGGTGGTGCCGGCGTCCAGCACCACCAGGCTGCCGTCCTCCAGTATCTGCGGCTGCGTGGCCAGGCCGCTGTTGACGTAGGTATGCGGCGCCGGGTTGCCGTCGGTGGCCAGCAGCCAGCCCGCGCCGACGGCCAGGCACAGCGTGGCGACGATGGCGGCGCGGAACAGCGGGTGCCGGTGGCGTGGGCGCCGGGTTATGCGCTGGGCGCCTGCGCGCAGCCAAGGATCGTCGCGCAGCCCGGCGGCGTGCTGGTGCAGGGTTTCGGCCTCGGCCCAGGCGTGGACGTGGGCCGGGTCCTGCGCCAGCCACTCCTCGAAGCGGGCGCGTTCGCCGGCGGTGCAGTCCGCGGCTTCCAGCCGCGCCACCCAGGTCGCGGCCTGGTCGAAGTGGGGATTCGTCGGGGTGTTGCGCATGTTCACTCTATCGGCCGTCCACGTCCATGTTGAAGGCATCGCTGCCCAGTTCCCGGCGCAGCCCCTGCAGGGCGCGCGCGATCTGCTTTTCCACGGTCTTGGCGGTGATGCCGCGGTGGCGCGCGATCTGGCTGTAGCTCATGCCGCTGATGCGGTTGAGCAGGTAGGCCTCGCGGCAACGCTCGGGCAATTTCAGCAGTGCCTGGCGCAGGGTGTTGAGCATCTGCCGGGATTCGGCCTGGCGCAGCGGACCCGGCGTGGGGGACGAGGCGTCGGCGGGGACATCGTGCTCGGCCAGCGGCAGGTGCGGCCCGGCTTGCGCCGAACGCCCGAGGTCGGCGAGGCGGTTGCGGGCGATCCGGTACAGCAGCAGCCGCAGTTCGCCCTCGGCGTGGCCGCGGTAGCGCATCAGCCGCTCCATGCAGTCCTGCGCAATGTCCTCGGCGTCCTCGGGGCTGGTGCCGCGCGCGCGCAGGAACGCGCACAGCGGCGAACGCTGCGCCTGCACGAAGCCGGCAAAGGCGTCTGTGCCGGGCATGCCGGGTGGATCGACGGGGGCCAAAGGGGCGGGCGTGGACAGGGCCGGGGCTCGGTGGAAGGAATGACGCGGATTCTACGCAGAAGGGGCCGGCACCGGGGGTATTCGCCGGCCCGCTTGCGGCAGGTCCTGGCCCTCGATGGGGGTGATCGGTGCGCTGCCACGTTGTGCTTGGGTCCCGCATGGTGCGGGCCTGCTGAACCAAGGAGAGAGAAGTGCGAATCAAGCGATCGGTATTGAGTGTTGCGCTGTCCGGCCTGCTGACCACGATGGCCCTGGGCACGGCCGGGGTTGCCAACGCGCAGGACGCGGCAGCCGGGGACGGCAAGGTTGGCGACCCGGACAGCTGGGTCGATGACGAATTCAAGGCCGACTGGGGCCTGGCGGCGATCAATGCCCAGTACGCCTATGCGCGCGGGCTCAGCGGCAAGGGCGTCCGCCTGGGCATCTTCGACAGCGGCGTGGGTGCCGACCATTCCGAGTTCGCCGGCAAGGACCTGCGCAGCATCCACATGGCCGATCCCGGTTGCGTCAGCGAGGAGATCCTGGGCGGCCCGGATGGCTGCTTCATGACCGATGGCAACACGGTGGCGATCGACTACCTGGATTACACCGACAACGACAAGGCGCTGGTGGAATGGCTGGTGGACATCGGCTTCCTGATCCCGGACGCCGAATCGATCATCGCTTCCTGGGCGGGGCTCAGCTACAACACCCACGGCACCCACGTGGCCGGCACGATGGTGGGCAACCGTGATGGCGAGGGCACCCACGGCGTGGCCTGGGCCGCCGACCTGACCACCGCGCGCCTGTTCGCCAACAGCTACGAGGACATGAGTTCGTACCTGGGCGGAGCCTTCGGCTACGACTTCGGCGATTTCGGCTATCCGGGTACCCGGTTGTCCCAGGGACCGTATTCCGAATCGGTCGCGGACATGTACGAGCAGATGGCCGCCGATGGCGTGCGTGCCATCAACCACAGCTGGGGCCTGGCCAGCGAGCCGACCACGGTGGCCGACATGGACATGCTGTACGGCTACAACGTGGACTATTTCGATACCTACATCCAGCCGTCGCTGCAGCACGGCATGCTGCAGGTGTTCGCCGCTGGCAACAACTACGGCGAAATCGCCGGCATCTATGCCACGTTGCCGCGCTACGTGCCGGAACTGGAGAAGTACTGGCTGAGTGTGGTCAACATCAACCTGAGCGGTGCCATCGACGGCAGTTCCAGCATCTGCGGGCAGACGATGGACTGGTGCGTGGCCGCGCCGGGTACCGACATCACCTCCAGCGTGGTTGAGGGCGACATCGAAGGCGAGGCGATCCGTGACGACGACGGCAACGTCATCGGCTTCAAGGTCGTCTCCGAATCGCCCGAATACGGCTATGGCGACATGACCGGCACTTCGATGGCGACCCCGCACGTCACCGGTGCGCTGGCGCTGCTGATGGAACGCTTCCCGTACCTGGACAACCCGCAGATCCGCGACGTGCTGCTGACCACCACCACCGACTTGGGCGCGCCGGGCGTGGACGAAATCTACGGCTGGGGCCTGATCGACCTGAAGAAGGCCATCGACGGCCCGGGCATGCTGCGCGTGGATACCGACGTGGTGATGAACCAGCGTGCCGGTGGCATCCAGGTGTGGGAAGGCGCGGCATGGGATGACTGGAGCAACGACATCGGCGGCCCCGGCAAGCTGGGCAAGGACGGCATCGGCTGGCTGCGCCTGAGCGGCGACAACAGCTTTGCCGGTGCCAGCGTCAAGCAGGGCATCCTCGAACTGACCGGCGACAACGCCCTCACCGGCGATGTCAGCGTGGATGGCAAGGCCGGCGTGTTCTACCTGACCGATACCGGCAGCCTCGACGGCAGCAACCTGTGGGTGAACCAGGGTGTGGCGATGATCAACGGCACCCTCACCGGCGGCAGGACCGTCGTCGGTGCCGCAGGCACGCTGGGCGGCAACGGCACGCTGGGCGACCTGGAAGTGCGCGGCACGCTGTCGCCGGGCAACTCCATCGGCACCCTGACCATCAACGGCAATTACCTGCAGAAGGCTGGCTCGACCTATCAGGTCGAGCTGCTGCCGCCGTCCGCTTCCGACACCGTCGTCGTGACCGGCAGCGCCAATATCGAAGGCGGCACGCTGAAGCTGGTGCAGGTGGGCAGCAACCTGCTGCTCGGCCAGCAATACACGCTGCTGACTGCGGCCGGTGGCCTGAACGGTGCGTTCACCACGTTGGATACCTCGGGCCTGTCGCCGTTCATCAAGCCCAACGCGATCTTCTCGGCCAACGCCTTGCAACTGGCGATCACGCGCGGGCAGGCGCTGGCCAGCGTTGCGGGCAGCGCCAACCAGCGGGCGGTCGCCACCGCTGCCGATGGCTTGGCCGACGACAACAGCCTGCTTCAACGCTTGGTAGTGCTGCCGGCCGAGCAGGCGCCGGCCGCGTTCGACCAGTTGGGCGGTGAACTGCATGCCAGCGCCAGGTCGTTGCTGGCGCAGGATTCGCGCCAGCTGCGCAACAGCGCACTGGCCCGTGCCCGCCACGGGCAGGACGCCTTCACCGCGCAGGGGGATGCCGAATCCGGCGTGGGCGCGTGGGCGGAGGTGCAGCATGGCAGCAGCCGGCTGGATGCCGATGGCAATGCCGCGCAGGCCAAGGCAAGCGGCAGCACCACGCTGGTCGGTGCCGACCTGCAGCTGGATGGCGGCTGGCGCTTCGGCGTGCTGGGCGGCACCGGCCGTTCCGACATCGCCATCGCCGACCGCGGTTCCAAGGCCGACGTGGATGGCAAGCATGCCGGCGCCTACGTGGGCCAGCACTGGGGCGGCTTCGGCGTGCGCGCCGGCTACGCCCAGTCGTGGCAGACCCTGAAGACCCATCGCAAGGTGGACTTCACCGGCCTGCAGGACAGCACCTATGCCAAGTACGACGGCACCACGGAACAGGCCTTCGTCGAGGCCGGCTACCGCTTCGGTTTCGGCCGTGGCGGGGTGGAGCCGTTCGCGCAGTACGCCCAGGTCCGGGTGAAGACCGACGCCGCGCGCGAGAGTGGCGGGTTGTCGGCGCTGGCGCTGGCCGGCGACACCTTCAAGACCGACCTGGCCGTGGCCGGCGTGCGTTTCAACGCCGACCTGGCGGCCAGCGGGCAGGCGCAGAGCTGGCTGAGCCTGCGCGGCAGCCTGGCCTGGCAGCGTGCCAATGGCGATCGCGTCCCGGTGAGCAGCGCGTCGTGGAACGGCGGCGGCAGCTTCGCCGTGACCGGCGTCCCGCTGGTCCGCAACGCGACGCTGGCCGAGCTGGGCGTCGCCGCACGGCTGTCCGCCAACACGCTGCTGGAGCTGGGCTACACCGGCATGCTGGCCGACGAAGGGCACGACACCGGCCTGAACGCGCGGTTCTCCGTGCAGTTCTGATCCGCCCGCTTCGGGCACACTGGAGGGGCGGTGGCGACACCGCCCCTCTCGCATCCCGGAAGAGAGCCCCGCCATGCCCGCCGACCACACCAAGCCCCTGAACCTGCTGCTGGCGGCCACGCTGGCCGGCTGCAGCAGCCATGCCGAACCCGTCGCCCAGGCTTCGATGAAAACGCCCCCCATGCTGGAACCGGCCCGCCCCACCGAACGCGCCACCGCCACCGTCAGCCTGCCGCGGCAGGTGGCCCCCGGCACCGCATTGAGCGGGCGCGTGCCCCCCGGCTCGCGGGTCACGGCCAACGACGAGGTCGTGCCGGTGGACGCCGATGGATGCATCGCGTGGCCGGTGCCGGCGGACGTGGCGGAGCTGCGCCTGCGCGTGCAGCGGCCCGATGGCCGGGTCATCGTCCAGCGCGTGCAGGTCGGGCCACGCTGAACCGCGGCTTGGGTGCGACATCATGTCGCAGGCGAAAACGGGCTTTCCTTGCGCGGAATCATTGTCAACGTCTTTCTAAAGTGCATCGGCACGGCCTAAAATTGCCGCGCTGAATCTGGCAGTCCCAAGTACGTGTTCTTCCGGTGGGCAATCCCCGGGCGGTCGTTCCGCGCAAGTCGCGCAAAGGGTGTCGGACAAGGCGCTCCCCCGCAATTGGATCGACCGATGATTCCGTTGAAATCGCCTGGACGCTGGCTGCGTCCAGCACTGCTGTCCGTGTTCGCCGCATTGCTGACTGGTTGCGATGCGGCCATCCTCAACCCCAAGGGCCAGATCGGCCACGACGAAAAGACCCTGCTGATCACCGCCACGGTGCTGATGCTGCTGGTCGTCATCCCGGTCATCGTCATGACCTTGGTGTTCGCGTGGAAATACCGCGCGTCCAACACCAAGGCCCGCTACGAGCCGGACTGGGCGCATTCCACCGCCATCGAGGTGGTGATGTGGTCCATCCCGTGCATGATCATCCTGGTGCTGGCGGTGCTGACCTGGCGCTCCTCGCACGCGCTGGACCCGTATCGGCCGCTGGATTCGGACAAAAAGCCGGTGGTGATCGAGGCCGTCTCGCTGGACTGGAAGTGGCTGTTCATCTACCCGGAAGAAAAGGTCGCGGTGGTCAACGAGCTGACCTTCCCGGTCGATACGCCGCTGAATTTCCGCATCACCTCGGACACGGTGATGAACGCGTTCTTCATCCCGCGCCTGGGCAGCATGATCTACTCGATGGCCGGCATGCAGACCAAGCTGCACCTGATCGCCGACGAGACCGGCCGGTTCGAGGGCATGTCCTCCAACTACAGCGGCCACGGCTTCAACAAGATGCACTTCACCGCGCATTCGGTGACCGAGCCGGAATACCGGCAGTGGCTGGACACGCTGCGCGGCGACGGCAAGGCGCTGGACCTGGCCGCGTTCGACGCACTGGGCGCGGAGAAGAACCACGACTGGTACCCGGTCACCTACTACGGCAGCGTCGAGGACGGCCTGTTCGGCACGGTGATCCGCCGCCACGTCGGCGACAACCGCCATCTGGGCATGAAGCACGATGGCCACGGCGCCGCACATGAAGGCCACGACGGCCACGCCGCCGAAGCAACGGCATCGACTGCCGAAGACGCGGCCGGCGAACACGCTGCCGAAGCGCACGCCGAACACGCCGCTGACGAACATGTCGCTGAAGAGCACGCTGCCCATGCCGGGCATGGCATGGCGGGAGAATGACAATGCTGGGCAAACTGACTCTTGAAGCCGTCCCGTACCACGAGCCGATCGTCATGGTCACGCTCGCGGCGGCGGGCCTGATCGGCCTGATCATCATGGCGCTGGTCACCCGCGCCAAGCTGTGGGGCTATCTGTGGAACGAGTGGTTCACCTCGGTGGACCACAAGAAGATCGGCGCGATGTACCTGATCGTCGCCTTCATCATGCTGCTGCGCGGCTTCGCCGACGCGGTGATGATGCGTATGCAGCAGGCGGTGGCCGCCGGCGGCGCGGAAGGCTACCTGCCGCCGCACCATTACGACCAGATCTTCACCGCCCACGGCGTGATCATGATCTTCTTCGTGGCGATGCCGCTGATCACCGGCCTGATGAACCTCGTCGTGCCGTTGCAGATCGGCGCGCGCGACGTGGCGTTCCCGTTCCTGAACTCGCTCAGCTTCTGGCTGTTCCTGTCCGGCGCGGCGCTGGTGATGATCTCGCTGGGCGTGGGTGAATTCGCGCAGACCGGCTGGCTGGCGTTCCCGCCGTTGTCGGGCAAGGAGTACAGCCCCGGCGTCGGTGTCGATTACTACATCTGGGGCTTGCAGGTGTCGGGCCTGGGCACCACGCTGAGCGGCATCAACTTCCTGGTCACCATCTTCCGGATGCGCACGCCGGGCATGAAGCTGATGACCATGCCGGTGTTCAGCTGGACCGCGCTGGTCGCCAACGTGCTGATCGTGGCCACCTTCCCGGTGCTGACCCTGACCCTGGTGCTGCTGACGCTGGACCGCTACCTCGGCATGCACTTCTTCACCAACGATGCCGGCGGCAACGCCATGCTGTATGTCAACCTGATCTGGATCTGGGGCCACCCCGAGGTCTACATCCTGGTGCTGCCGGCGTTCGGCGTGTTCTCCGAGGTCATTGCCACCTACTCGCGCAAGGCGCTGTTCGGCTACAAGGGCATGGTCTACGCGACCGCCTGCATCGGCCTGCTGTCGATGCTGGTGTGGCTGCACCACTTCTTCACGATGGGCTCGGGCGCCAACGTCAATGCCTTCTTCGGCATCACGACGATGATCATCTCGATCCCCACCGGCGTGAAGATATTCAACTGGCTGTTCACCATGTATCGCGGGCGCGTGCACTTCGATACCCCGGTGCTGTGGACGATCGGCTTCATGGTCACCTTCGTCATCGGCGGCATGACCGGCGTGATGCTGGCGATCCCGGCCATCGACTTCGTGGTGCACAACTCGCTGTTCCTGATCGCGCACTTCCACAACGTCATCATCGGCGGCGTGGTGTTCGGCATGTTCGCCGGCATCACCTACTGGTTCCCGAAGATGTTCGGCTTCAAGCTGGACGAGACGTGGGGCAAGCGCGCGTTCTGGTGCTGGTTCATCGGCTTCTACCTGGCCTTCATGCCGCTGTACGCGCTCGGCTTCATGGGCGTCACCCGCCGCCTGCAGAGCTACCCGAACGCCGACTACCAGCCGTACTTCGTCGCCGCGATGATCGGTGCGTTCATCATCGGCGCCGGCGTGCTGTGCCAGATCATCCAGATCATCGTCTCGATCCGCGACCGCAAGAAGAACGCGGACCTGACCGGCGACCCGTGGGACGCGCGCACGCTGGAGTGGGAAACCGCCTCGCCGGTGCAGTTCTACAACTTCGCGACCCTGCCCAAGGGCGAGGAGCTGGACGACTTCTGGCGCCGCAAGCAGCGCGGCGAGGCGTGGCCGAAGCCGGCGCAGTACAGCGACATCCACATGCCGAAGAACACCGCCGCCGGCGTGTTCATGGGCGCCTTCAGCCTGGTGCTGGGCTTCGCGATGATCTGGCACATCTGGTGGCTGGCCGTCGTCGGCCTGGTCGGCATGATCGGCACCTTCATCGCCCGCAGCTTCGTCAAGGACGTGGACTACTGGGTGCCGGCCGCCGAGGTCGAGCGCATCGAGAACGAACACCGCCAGCACCTGATCGCGCAGGGCCTGGTGAAGGCAGAGGTGAAGGCATGAGCAGCATCGCCCACATGAACCACGATGCCGCCGCGCACGCGGCGGACCACCACCACGAGCACCACGACAGCGGTGGCAACACCGTGCTGGGCTTCTGGATCTACCTGATGAGCGACCTGCTCATCTTCGCCTCGCTGTTCGTCACCTACGTGGTGCTGGCCGGCGGCACCAACGGTGGGCCGGACGCGAAGGAACTGTTCGACCTGAAGTTCGTCGCCGGCGAAACCGCGCTGCTGCTGGTGTCCTCGCTGACCTTCGGCCTGGGCATGATCGCCATGCACCGGAAGAAGCTCGGCCTGATGTTCGGCTGGCTGGCGGTCACCTGGCTGCTGGGCGCGGGCTTCATGGTCATGGAGATCTGGGAGTTCAATCACCTGGTCCAGCACGGCCACGGCCCGGACCACAGCGCCTTCCTGTCGGCGTTTTTCGCGCTGGTCGGCACCCACGGCCTGCACGTCAGCGGCGGCCTGCTGTGGCTGCTGGTGATGTTCATCCAGCTCAAGCGCGATGGCCTGACCTCGACCAACACCACCCGCATGGCGTGCCTGAGCCTGTTCTGGCACTTCCTCGATCTGGTCTGGATCGGCGTGTTCTCTGTCGTCTACCTGTCGGGAGCCCTGTGATGTCCGCACATGACAACCATGCCCACGGCGCGGGCGGCGAGAGCCACGGCAGCGTCAAGTCCTACCTGACCGGCTTCGTGCTGGCCGCCATCCTGACCGTCATCCCGTTCTGGGTGGTGATGGCCGGCGGCCTGTCCAGCGGCCTGGCGACCGGTCTGGTGATCCTCGTCTGCGGCGTCCTGCAGCTGCTGGTGCACCTGGTGTTCTTCCTGCACCTGGACCGCTCCTCGGCGCAGCGCTGGAACGTCAACGTCGGCCTGTTCACCCTCATCATGATCGGCATCATCGTCGCCGGCACGCTGTGGGTGATGTGGAACATGAACTACTTCATGATGGTCCACTGACGCCGCGCGCCATCGGCGATGCCAGCGAAAGCCGCCTCCGGGCGGCTTTCGTCTTCATGGCCGGTACTACCGGTTCCCGGTGCCGACGCCTGCGGTGGTTTCAACCGGCACGGCGCAGGAATTCGTCCGCATCCATCGGCTTGCCGAGGTGGTAGCCCTGCAGCACGTCGCAACCCAGCTGGTCGAGGTAGTCGCGCTGGGCCGCCGTCTCCACGCCTTCGGCCACCACCTGCAGTTGCAGCGAACGGCCTAGGGCGACGATAGAGGAGACGATGGCCGCGTCCTCGGTGTTGTGTTCCAGGTCGTGGACGAAGGCGCGGTCGATCTTCAGCTCGGTGGCCGGCATGCGCTTGAGGTGGAGCAGGCTGGAATAGCCGGTGCCGAAGTCGTCGATGGCGATCTTCACCCCCATCGCGGTCAATGCGTTGAGCAGTTGCAGGCTGGCCTCGACGTCCTTCATCGCGGTGGTTTCGGTCACCTCCAGGGTCAGGGACGACGGTTCCAGTGCATGGCGCCGCAGCGTGTCGCGCACGTTCTCCACCAGCGCGGGCGAGGCGAACTGCAGCGGCGACAGGTTCACCGCCATCGTCCAGTCCGGGTGGCCGGCGTCGTGCCACGCGCGCAGCTGCGCGCATGCATGGTCCAGCACCCAGTCGCCGATGGGCAGGATCAGGCCGCTGCGCTCGGCGATGGGGATGAAGGTGTCCGGGCCGAGCAGCCCCAGTTCCGGGTGGCGCCAGCGCAGCAGCGCCTCGGCACCGCTGGGGGCCTGCCCGCTGGCCGGGAACTTGGGCTGGTAGTGGAGCACCAGTTCGTCGCGCGCCAGCGCCTTGCGCAGGTCCTGCAGCAGCCGCAGGCGGTGGCTGGTGCCGGCCTGCATGGACTGGGTGAAGAAGGTGTAGCCGTTCCGCCCGCCCTGCTTGACGTGGTACATCGCCGCGTCGGCGTGGGCCATCAGCTCGCGCTGGTCGGTGGCATCGTCCGGGTACAGGGCGATGCCGAGGCTGGCGCTCAGCTGCAGTTCGGCGCTGTCGATCACGAACGGCTCGGCCATTGCCGCGATGATGCGCTCGGCCACCAGCACCGCGTCGTCGGGCGCTTCCACGTTCAGCACCACCACGAACTCGTCGCCGCCGAGCCGGGCCAGCGTGTCGCGCGGCCGCAGCAGCGCGCGCATGCGCTCGCCGACCCGGACCAGCAGGCGGTCGCCGAGCGGGTGGCCATAGGCATCGTTGACCAGCTTGAAGCCGTCCAGGTCGCAGAACATCACCGCCACCAGCGTGCCGTGGCGCTGCGCCTTCTCCAGCGCCTGTTCGATGCGGTCCTGCAGCAGCATGCGGTTGGGCAGGCGGGTCAGCGGGTCGTGCAGCGCGGCCTGTACCAGCTCGTGGTTGGCGCGCGCCAGCGAACTGGCCAGGCGCCCGGTGCGGCTGTGCATGCGTTGCTCGAACAGCGAGGCGATCAGGGCGATACCGATGATGCCCAGGGTGGTGATGATCACCAGCACCGCCAGCCAGCGGCCTTCCAGCCCGCCGTCGATGGCCGCGGCGCAGACCGCGCCGTCGGGGAAGCGCGCGGCGGCCATGCCGGTGTAGTGCATGCCGACGATGGCCAGGCCCATCACCAGCGAGGCGATCATCCGCAGCGGGAGGGTATGCCGGCCTTCGCCGCGCAGGCGCAGGGCGATCCACAGCGCCGCGCCGGACGCGCCGATGGCGACCGCGATCGACAGCGCGAGCCACAGCGGGTCGTAGTCGATGCCCGGCTGCATGCGCATCGCGGCCATGCCGAGGTAATGCATGGCCGCAATGCCGAGGCCCATCAGCACCGCGCCGGCCAGCAGCCGCGGCAGCGGCAGCTGCGGGCGCGACACCAGCCATAGCGCATAGGCCGAGGCGCCCACGGATACCGCCAGCGAGTACAGGGTCAACGCCAGGTCGTAGCCGACCGGGACCGGCAGCCGGAACGCCAGCATGGCGATGAAGTGCATCGACCAGATGCCCAGCCCCATCGCCAACGCGCCGCCGGCCATCCAGCCATGCACGCCGCGGCCGCGGGCGGTGGCGAGCCGGCCGGCCATGTCCAGGGCGGTATAGGACGCCAGGATGGCGACCAGCAGGGAAGCGGCCACCAGGGCCGGGCTGTAAGTACCAATCATGGGAAGCGGAGCGGGAGGCCGCGCGATGCTGAAGAAGTGCACCGGTATCGGAGCGGCGGCCGCGGTTCTTGAACGGTGGCCGTGCCGGCGGTGGGGATTCCTTCAGGATGTGCCGGGGCCTGCCGTGGTCTCGGCTGCTGCGAATGCGGCAGGCTAGAGTAATGGGCCCCTTCCCCCGGAACCGATCATGGCCAAGACCCCCGCCAAGGCGCGCACCGCCTATGTCTGCAGTGAGTGCGGCGCCGAATACGGCAAGTGGCAGGGGCAGTGCACCGAGTGCGGGGTCTGGAACGTGCTCAGCCAGGTGGTGCTGGAAAGCGCCGCCGCCGCGCCGGCGCCGGCCGCGCGCCGCAGCGGCTGGGCCGGCAAGGCCGAGGCACCACGGATCACTGCGCTCAAGGACGTGCGGCAGAGCGAGCACGCGCGCGTGTCCACCGGCATCGGCGAGTTCGACCGCGTGCTGGGCGGTGGGCTGGTCGAAGGCGCGGTGGTGCTGGTCGGCGGCGATCCGGGCATCGGCAAGTCCACGCTGCTGTTGCAGGCGCTGGCGAAGATGGCCGGCACGCTGCCGGTGCTGTACGTCACCGGCGAGGAATCGCTGGCGCAGGTGGCCGGCCGCGCGGTGCGGCTGGACCTGCCGCTGGACGGGGTCAACGCGCTGGCCGAGACCGGCATCGAATTGATCCTGCAGCACGCCAGCGCGGCGCGGCCGAAGCTGATCGTCGCCGACTCGGTGCAGACGCTGTGGACTGAAACCCTGACCGCTGCGCCAGGCTCGGTCAGCCAGGTGCGCGAGAGCGCGGCGCGGCTGGTGCGCTACGCCAAGGAAACCGGCACCGCGGTGTTCCTGGTCGGCCACGTCACCAAGGAAGGCGGCATCGCCGGCCCGCGCGTGCTCGAGCACATGGTCGATGCGGTGCTGTATTTCGAAGGCGAGAGCGGCAGCCGCTTCCGGGTGTTGCGCGCGTTCAAGAACCGCTTCGGCGCGGTCAACGAGCTGGGCGTGTTCGCGATGGGCGAGAAGGGCCTGAAGGAAGTCCCCAACCCGTCGGCGATCTTCCTGTCCGGCGGCAGCACCCGCCAGCCTGGCAGCTGCGTGATGGTCACCCGCGAGGGCACCCGGCCGCTGCTGGTGGAAGTGCAGGCGCTGGTGGATTCATCGCCGCTGTCCAACCCGCGCCGGGTGGCGGTGGGGCTGGAGCAGAACCGGCTGGCGATGCTGCTGGCGGTGCTGCACCGCCACGGCGGGGTGATGGTCGGCGACCAGGACGTGTTCATCAACGTGGTCGGCGGCATCCGTGTGCAGGAGACCGCGGTCGACCTGCCGGTGCTGCTGGCGGTGCTGTCGAGCCTGCGCGACCAGCCGCTGGCCGAAAAGACGATTGCGTTTGGCGAAGTGGGCCTGTCCGGCGAGATCCGCCCGGTGCCCAATGGCGAGGAGCGCTTGCGCGAGGCGGCCACGCATGGCTTCAAGCGTGCCATCGTGCCCAAGGCCAACGCGCCCAAGGGCGGCACGGTGAAGGGCATGGAGGTGATCGCGGTGGAACGCTTGTCGCAGGCGCTGGAAGCGGCCGAGTAGATGCGGGGCTTGCCCCGCATGGCGCTGTCCCGTTGAAGCCCCATGCCGGGCAGGCCCGGCGCCTACCCCCGGCCGAACACCAGCTCGATCACGAACTGGCTGCCGAAGAAGGCCAGCAACAGCAGCACCATCGCGCTCAGCGTCCAGTGCACCGCCTTGACCCCGCGCCAGCCATAGCGGCGGCGCCCGATCAGCAACGTGCCGAACACGAGCCACGACAGCACGCTGAGCACGGTCTTGTGCACCAGCTTCTGCGCCAGCAGGTCGTCGACGAACAGCACGCCGGTGACCAGGGTCAGGGTCAGCAGGCTGAAGCCGACGGCGATGGTGCGGAACAGCAGCAGTTCCAGGTCGGCCAGCGGCGGCAGCGCACGCAGCCACGGGCGGAAGTCGCGCCGGCGCAACGCGCGTTCCTGTAGCCACAGCATGATCGCCAGCAGCGCGGCGATGCTCAGCGTGGCGTAGGCCAGCAGCGCCAGCCAGGCATGGCTGGCCAGTTGCCAGTCCAGTTCCTTGCTCGGTGCGTGGCCGTGGCCGTGGTAGGCCAGCAGCAACAGCGCCGCCAGCGGGAACACCACCACGCCCAATGCGGCCATGCGCCCGCGCGCGCCCACCAGCGCGGTCAGCACCGCCATGCCCAGCGCCACCAGCGACAGCGCGGCGAAGAAGTGCATGTCCGGCCCGCCGCTGGTGTGCAGGGCGACCGTCAGGTGGTAGCCGCCATGCAGCACGATCGCCGCACCGGCCGGCCACAGCCAGGCGCGTGACGGCCGCTGGCGGGCATCGCCCATGCCGCGGACCAGCAGCAGCGACGCGGTCAGGTACAACAGCAGGGAGATGAGAACGATTGCCATCTGCGAAGTTTCGCACATGCCGGCGGCAAAGGCCGCATGTGCGGGTGGCGGGAGGCGGCCGCCGGCTATAATTCCGGTTCTATCGCATTCGTTTCCGCAGGTTGCCCCGCATGTTCGAGTCCCTGACCCAGCGCCTTTCCGGCACCATCGAGCGCCTGCGCGGCCGTGGCCGCCTGACCGAGGAGAACATCCGCGAGGCCACCCGCGAGGTGCGCATCGCGCTGCTGGAGGCCGACGTCGCGCTGCCGGTGGTGCAGGCGCTGATCGAGAAGATCAAGGTGCGCGCGGTCGGCCAGGAAGTGCTCAAGTCGCTGACGCCCGGCCAGGCGTTGATCAAGGTGGTGCGCGACGAACTCACCGCGGTGATGGGCGCGCAGGCCAGCGACCTGAACCTCAACGTGCCGGCCCCGGCCATCATCCTGATGGCGGGTCTGCAGGGCGCGGGCAAGACCACCACGGTCGGCAAGCTGGCCAAGCACCTGAAGGAAAAGCGCAAGAAGAAGGTGATGGTGGTCAGCGCCGACGTCTACCGCCCGGCCGCGATCGAGCAGTTGAAGACGCTGGCCGAGCAGACCGGCGTGCTGTTCTTCCCGTCGGCGCCGGAGCAGAAGCCGGTGGACATCGTCCGCGCGGCCATCGACGACGCACGCAAGTCCTTCGCCGACGTGCTGATCGTCGATACCGCCGGCCGCCTCGCCATCGACGAGGCGATGATGGCCGAGATCAAGGCGCTGCACGCGGCGGTCAACCCGGCCGAAACCCTGTTCGTGGTCGATTCGATGACCGGCCAGGACGCGGCCAACACCGCCCAGGCGTTCGGCGAGGCGCTGCCGCTGACCGGCGTGGTGCTGACCAAGACCGACGGCGACGCCCGCGGCGGCGCGGCGCTGTCGGTGCGCTACGTCACCGGCAAGCCGATCAAGTTCACCGGTACCGGCGAGAAGGTGGACGGGCTGGACGTGTTCCACCCCGAGCGCGTGGCCAGCCGCATCCTCGACATGGGCGACGTGCTGTCGCTGGTCGAGCAGGTCGAGCAGCAGGTCGACAAGGACAAGGCGGCCAAGCTGGCCGAGAAGGTCGCCAAGGGCAAGAAGTTCGACCTCAACGACATGCGCGACCAACTGGAGCAGATGCAGAACATGGGCGGCATCGGCGGGCTGATGGACAAGCTGCCGGGCCTGGGGCAGATCCCCGAGCACCTCAAGCAGCAGGCCAGCCAGAGCAAGGAAGTGCCGCGCATGATCGCCATCATCAATTCGATGACGAAAAAGGAGCGGCGCAACCCCGGCCTGCTCAACGGCTCGCGCCGTGCCCGCATCGCGCGCGGCTCCGGCACCCAGCCTGCCGACGTCAACAAGCTGATGAAGCAGTACATGCAGATGGAAAAGATGATGGGCAAGCTGGCCGGCGGCGGCATGAAGGGCATGATGCGCAACATGAAGGGCATGCTCGGCGCGATGGGCGGCCGCGGCGGCCTGCCGTTCCGCTGAGCCGGCGCGGGCGCCGCGGAACGCCGGGCCACGTCCCGCCATGAACTGGTCGCCGGGACGGCACTGCATCCACCTGTGCCTGGCGCTGGTGCTGGCCGCATGGCTGGCTTCGGGCTGGGCCTTGCTGCCGGCGACGTTGGTGCTGTGGGTTGCGCTGGCGTTGCTGGCCGGGTTGGTCGATGCGCTGTTCCGGCGGCGTGCTCCAACGCTGGCTGCGGCGGAGTCGCAGGAGGGCGAGCCGCGGGGCGTGTCGTCCGCCGCCGCGCTGGCGCCGCTGCATGGCCCGGTGCCGCGTGCCGATGTGCTGTCCGTGCCGGCCGCGGCCGGGCGCGAATGGCGCCGTCATGTCGCCGACATCGAGCCGTTCCACAACGAGCGCTACCCGCGTGCGGACATCTGCATTACCCAAGACCTGTTCCTGCGCGCCGGCGACGTACTGCTGCTCCGCTTCCACCCTGCCGCGCGGGATGGCCGGGAGCCGGTGCGCTGGCCCTGCGACCTGTGTCCGCCGGGGCAGGGCGGACGACGCTGGTTCGACGTGGGCAGCCGGGAGGAGACCCGCATCCTGATCGAACATGCCGGCGTGCATTCGCTGGGCATCGGCCAGGACGACCCAGGCGGTGCCACGGGATGCGGCAGCATCGGCGTCTGGCTGGGCGTGCCGACGCCGGAGGCCTTGTCGCTGCCATTGGAGCCGGCGCCGGCGTCGGCCTGCCGGTACGAGCATGACCGGGCGGGAGGGCTGGTGGTACGGATCGAAGGCGAGGACCGCCCGCCAGCGCATGCACGTTTGCCGGTGCACGAGCCGGCAGGCGTACCGCAAGGCGCGGTGCTGCTGTTCGCCAATGCCGCCGATGCCTGGGACGTGGCGGGCATCGCCGACCCGGCCATCGACTGGCTGGCGCAGTACCGGCACCTGCACCGCTGGTACCTGCAACTGAGCCGCGGCGACGTGCTGGTGCTGGAACAGGCATGGCAGGCCGGCGAGTTCGACCGCCGCCTGCCGCGCGAGGACGGCGCGACGGGCTTCACCGACGGCAGCCTGCGGCTGTACGGGTTCGTGCGCGGGCCGGGCCTTTATGACGGCGGCACCACCGATGGCCGCCATGCGTTCACCTGCGATGCCGACGGCTTCTACTGCCTCGAACTGGAACTGCATGGGCCGCCGGAATGGCGCGGCCGGCCGGCGACGGATTTCGTCGACCTGCGGCTGTGGGGCGCCTTCCTGCAACGCCCGCGGGCAGTGCGCGACTTCGACCTGCGCGAAGGCCGCGTCGAGGATTGGTACCGGATGCTGATGCCGGTGCCGCGGGGCATGGCGTGAAGCGCCGCCCGCGTGACCTGCCGGGATTGGCGCCAGCGGGGGGGCTCGGCGATGATCGGGCTTCCCGAATGGAGCGCGGCATGAATCCGGACATCCGGCGACGCATCGACGACTTCCGCCACCGCTTCGGCGTCGAGCTGCCGATCCTGCTGGCACCGATGGCCGGTGCCTGCCCGGTGGCGCTGTCGCAGGCGCTGGCCAATGCCGGTGGCATGGGCGCGATGGGCGCGGTGTTGTCGCAGCCGCAGGACATCGGCCGGTGGATGGCGGCCTTTCGCGCGGGCGCTTCCGGGCCGGCGCAGGTCAACCTGTGGGTGCCCGACCCGCCGCCGCCGCGCGATGCCGCCGCCGAGGCCGCGACCCGCGCCTTCCTCGAACGCTGGGGGCCGCCGGTGCCGGTCGAGGCGGGCGATGCCGCGCCAGCCGACTTCGATGCGCAGTTCGCGGCGCTGCTCGATGCCCGCCCGGCGGTGGCCTCGACCATCATGGGCGTGCTTTCCGCCGAGCAGGCGCGACGCTTGAAGGACGCCGGCATCCACTGGTTCGCCTGCGCGACCACGCTGGAGGAGGCGCGGCTGGCGCAGGCCGCCGGCGCCGACGCGGTGGTCGCGCAGGGCATGGAGGCCGGTGGCCATCGCGGCGCGTTCGACGCCGGGCGCGCCGAAGCGCAGATGACCGGGCTGTTCGCCCTGCTGCCGCGCCTGGTCGACCGGCTGGACATACCGGTGATCGCGGCCGGCGGCATCGCCGACGGCCGTGGCGTGGCCGCCGCGCTAATGCTGGGCGCCAGCGCGGTGCAGGTGGGTACCGCCTTCCTTGCCGCCGAGGAGTCCGACATTCCCGATGCATGGAAGCAGGCCCTGGCCGATTCCGAGCCGGAGGGCACGCGCGTCACCCGCGTCTTCAGCGGCCGGGCGGGGCGCGCGCTCGATACCGCCCATGTCCGGGCCGCCGAGGCCGGGGATGCGCCGCGTCCGCGGCCCTACCCGGTGCAGCGCGGGCTCACCGCCGGCATGCGCCGGCAGGCCAAGGCCGATGACCGCCTGGAGACGATGCAGGCCTGGGCCGGGCAGGCGGCGTGGATGGCACGACGCGGGCCGGCCGCCGGCATCCTGCGGGCGATGTGGCAGCAGGCGCAGGCGCTGCTGTGAGCCGCCTGTTCTGCAATGGCGAACCGCTCGACGCGGCGCTGGCCGGCGCCGCGCTGGTCAACTACGGCCACTTCACTTCGATGCAGGTGCGCGGTGGCGCGGTGCAGGGCTGGGCGCTGCACCTGCAGCGCCTGCAGCAGGGCACGCGCGAGTTGTTCGATGCGGCGCTGGACGAAGCGCAACTGCGGGCGTGGCTGCGGCAGGCGCTGGCGCGGTGCGGCATGCAGGACGCATCGCTGCGCATCACCGTGTTCTCGCGCGATTTCGATTTCCGCCAGCCGCTGCGCGCGGTGCCGGTGGACGTGCTGGTCGCTGTTTCCGGGCCGGCCACGGCGCCGGCGGTCGCTCGCACGGCGCTGCCGGTGCATTACGAACGCGAATCGCCACATATCAAGCACGTCGGCACCTTCCCGCTGTTCCACCACCGCCGGCAGGCCATGCGTACAGGTTTTGACGATGCCCTGTTCGTTGACATGGCCGGCAACGTGAGCGAAGGCAGCACGTGGAACCTGGCACTGTGGGACGGCGCCTGCGTGACATGGCCGCAGGCCGCGGCGTTGCGTGGCGTTACCGAACAATTGCTGGGCGCGGGACTGGAGGCGCTGGGGCAGGCGCAATGCCGGCGCTGCATTGCGCTGGATGCGCTTGCCGCCTTCACCGGCGCGGTGGCCTGCAACGCCACCGGCCTGTGGCCGCTGGGCCGGATCGGCGGGCAGGCGTTCACGCAATCCGAGGAACTGCTGCAACAGCTGCGGCAAGCCAAGGCCCAGGCGCCTTGGCAACCCCTGTAGGAGCGACGCCCGTCGCGACCGGCGCTCTACCGGGAAAGCCCCTTCGCGACTGGCGTCGCTCTTACGGCAGGGGTTGCCCACGTTCAGGCGCGGACTTGGAATGCACCGCCACCGCCGCTATAATCGCCGGCTTACCGCGCCATCCTGGCGACTGGGCTACAAAGGAAAAACCACCATGGTCAAGATCCGACTGACCCGCGGCGGCGCCAAGAAGCGTCCGTTCTACCACATCATCGTCACCGACGTGCGCAGCGCCCGCGACGGCCGCAACATCGAGCGCGTCGGCTACTACAACCCGGTCGCCCAGGGCGCCGAACAGCGCGTGGTGCTGGACATCGCCGCCGTCGACAAGTGGGTCGCCAACGGCGCCCAGCTGACCGACAAGGTTCGCAACCTGTACAAGGAAGCGACCAAGGCCCAGGCCGCTGCGGCCTGATCCTGGCGGGCCGCGCGCAAGCGCGGCCCGGCGGTCGTCATGAAGAAAGACAGCGAGCGCCGGATCCTGCTGGGCAGGGTGACCGGCGCTTTTGGTATCCGCGGCGAACTCAAGCTCGAGTCCTGGACCGAGCCGCGGCTGGGCATATTCAACTACCAGCCGTGGATCCTGCGCACCCCTGCGGGGCAGGAATCGGAAATCAGCGGCGTGCGTGGCCGCGAGGCCAGCAAAACACTGGTGGCCACCTTCCCCGGCGTGGACGACCGCAACGTGGTCGAGGCCATGCGCGGCACCGAAATCTACATCGCGCGCAGCGCGCTGCCGCCGCCGAAGCCGGACGAGTACTACTGGGTCGACCTGGAAGGGCTGGACGTGCAGACCGTGGACGGCGTGAAGCTGGGCCGGGTGTCGCACCTGTTCGACACCGGCGCCAACGACGTGCTGGTGGTGCGCGGCGACCGCGAGCGCATGCTGCCGTTCGTGCTGGACGACGTGGTCAAGTCCATCGATTTCGACGCCAACCTGATCGTGGTGGACTGGGACCCGGAGTTCTGACCCCGGTGCGCATCGACGTCATCACCCTGTTCCCCGAGTTCATCGCGCAGTCCGCCGCGCTGGGTGTGGTCGGCCGCGCGCAGGAGCGCGGGCTGCTCGACCTGCGCGGCTGGAACCCGCGCGACTACGCCGGGGGCAACTACCGCCGCGTGGACGACCGCCCGTTCGGCGGCGGCCCGGGCATGGTGATGCTGATCGAGCCGCTGCGCGCCGCGCTGGCCGCGGCGCGCAGTGCCGATCCGACCCCGGCGCCGCTGATCTACCTCAGCCCGCAGGGGCGACCGCTGACCCAGGCCCGGGTGCATGCACTGGCCGCGCTGCCGCGGATGATCCTGCTGTGCGGCCGTTACGAGGGCGTGGACGAACGCTTCCTCGCCGCCGAGGTGGACGAGGAAATCTCCATCGGCGACTACGTGCTGTCCGGCGGCGAACTGGGCGCGGCGGTGATCGTCGATGCGGTCACCCGCCTGCAGGAGGGCGCGCTGAACGATGCCGAGTCGGCGGTGCAGGACAGCTTCGAGGGCGACGGCTTGCTCGACTGCCCGCACTACAGCCAGCCGGCCAGCCATGAACTGGGCGAGGTGCCGGAGGTGCTGCGCTCGGGCAACCATGCCGCCATCGCGCGCTGGCGCCGGCAGCAGTCGCTGCTGCGCACCGCGCTGCGGCGCCCGGACCTGCTGGACGAGGCAGCCCTGGACAAGGCCGACCGCAAGCTGCTGGACGAGGCCCGCGAAGCCGGGCAGGACCCGTAGGTCGGGGCTACGCCCCCGACGCTTGGTGTCCGATCACGCGGAATGTCGGCTTCGCCGTCGGGGGCGTAGCCCCGACCTACGCGGCTGGACGAGGCGCGCGGGAAATTGCCGTAGATGCGGGGCTTGCCCCGCATGAAGCTTTACCGGCAGAGCCCCGTGCCGGGCAAGCCCGGCACCTACGATGGAAGCAGCTGGCGCTGTGCCCGGAAGGTACGCTAGAATGCGCGGCTTGCCATTGCCTGACCGGCAGTGGCGGCTACCACTACAACAAACGTGCAGCGCAATCCGGTGACTGCATGAGCCCACGCTGTCGAAACGACACGACCACCCCGAATACATCGGTGCAATCATGAGCAAGCTGAACAAATCCATCGTCGCGGACTTCGAATCCGCCCAGATCACCCGCGAACTGCCGAAGTTCAGCCAAGGCGACACCGTCGTGGTCAACGTCAAGGTCAAGGAAGGCAACCGCGAGCGCGTGCAGGCCTACGAAGGCGTCGTGATCGGCACCAAGAACGCCGGCCTGAACTCCTCGTTCACCGTGCGCAAGATTTCCCACGGCTACGGCGTGGAGCGCGTGTTCCAGACCCACAGCGCGCTGATCGACTCGGTCGACGTCAAGCGCCGCGGCAAGGTCCGCGCCGGCAAGCTGTACTACCTGCGTGGCCTGGAAGGCAAGGCCGCCCGCATCAAGGAAGACCTGGCCGCCGCCGCGCAGGCCAAGGCCGCGCGCCAGGCCGCCAAGGCCGCCGAGTAATAGCCGCCACGGGCTTTGCGCCTGTTGCAGCAACGGCCGCCTTCGGGCGGCCGTTTGCGTTTGCGGGGGGGCGCAGGTGCGGGGCTTGCCCCGCACGCCGCATGCCGCCGGCGGCGATGCCCGGTGGATCGGGTGGATCGTGCGGGGCAAGCCCCGCACCTACGTCATGTCGGTGACGACCACCTCGATGCCGCGCTGCTGCAACCCCTCGCGGGTGGCATCGTCGATGCCGGCGTCGGTGATGACGGCATGCACCTGCTCCAGCAGGGCGATGCGGTGCAGGCTGACGCGGCCGAACTTGGAGGCGTCGGTCAGCACCACGATGCGCCGCGCGCGCTCGACCATGCGGTGGTTGAGCCGCGCCTCGGCCTCGTCGTGGGTGGTCAGGCCGAATTGCAGGTCCAGCCCGTCGACGCCGAGGAACAGGGTGTCGAAGCTGTAGGAGGTGAGGCTGGCCTCGGCCTGGCTGCCCTGCAGCGACAGCGACTGCTTGCGCAGCAGGCCGCCGGTGAGCAGCACATTGACGCCCGGCGCGTTGGCCAGCTCCCAGGCGATGTTCAGGCCGTTGGTCATCACCGTCACCTCGCGGTGGCCGCGCAGGTGGCGGGCCAGGGTCATGGTGGTCGAGCCGGAGTCGATGATGATCCCGACGTCCGCCGGGTGCTGTACATGGCCACCTGGGCCGCCATCCGGGCGCGCTCACCGCTGGCCGAGACCTACCGACGGCTGGTCGACGCCGGAAAACCCAAAAAACTGGCCGTCACCGCCTGCATGCGCAAGTACCTCACCATGCTCAACGCAATGCAGCGCGACAACCTGCCTTGGAACCCAAAAGGCAGCTCCGCATGAAATGACAGTTGACTCCTACACGGCTGGTGCGTGCTTGTCAGGTGCCGGCATCCGGGTCGGCCACCGGCGACGGCGGCAAGGCCGGCACCTCGGCCGGCGTCGCCAGCTCCCCGGCGTGGTTGGGCGCGGCCATCATCTTCGCCTTGCGCCAGTTGCCCCAGCGGTAATAGGCCATGATCAGCAGCATCGAGCAGAACGCGCTGACCGGGAAGCTCCACCAGATCGCGTCGGCACCCATCAGCGGTTGCATCCACAGCGCGAACGGCACGCGGATGCCCCACATCGCCACCGCCAGCACCAGCAGCGGCGCCACCACCGCGCCGGTGGAGCGCACCACGCCGGCGACCACGAAGTTCACCCCGAAGAACAGGAACGACCACACCGCGATGTGGTTGAGGTGGCGGCCGATCTCCAGCGCCGGGCTGGCCGCCGGCAGGAACAGCGCCAGCGTGCTGCGGTCGAACAGGATGATCGGCGCGATCAGCGCACCGGTCAGCAGGAAATTGAACAGCACGCCGGTGCGCGCGGTGGCGTCCACCCGCTGCCACAGCCCGGCGCCCACGTTCTGCGCCGCCATCGACGAGCACGCCGCGCCGATCGCCATCGCCGGCATCTGCACGTAGGTCCACAGCTGCAAGGCCGCGCCGTAGGCCGATGCGGTGTCCACCCCGTAGCCGTTGACCATGCTGATCATCATGATCATCGCCAGCGAGATCAGCACCATCTGCAGGCCCATCGGCACGCCCTTGACCACCAGCGCCTTGAGGATGGCCGCGTCGATCTTCAGCAGCGCCGCGTCTTTACGCCCCAGCCACAGCATGTGCCGCTTGTTGCGCAGGTACAGCAGCAACGCCGCCAGCGACAGCGCCTGCGCGCAGAACGTGGCCCATGCCGCGCCGGCCACGCCCAGTTCCGGGAACGGGCCGAGGCCGAAGATCAGCAGCGGGTTGATGCCGATGTCCAGCAGCACCGACAGCAGCAGGAAGCGGAATGGCGTGCGCGAGTCGCCGGCGCCGCGCAGCGCCGCGGTGAGGAAGGCGAAGGCGTACAGCAGCGGCATCGCCAGGAAGATCACCCGCAGATAGGCGTCGGCCATCGCCAGCGATTCGGCCGGCGTGCCCATCGCCAGCAGCAGCCGGTGCGACAGGAACCAGCCCAGCACCGCGATCACCACCGACAGGCCGATGAAGAAGGTGGCGCTGGTACCCATCACCCGCCGCGCCTGCGGCAGGTCGCGCGCGCCGATGGCCTGGCCGATCAGGATGGTGGCGGCCATGCCGATGCCGAACACCGAGCCGATCAGGAAGAACATGATGTTGTTGGCGTTGGCCGTGGCGGTCAGCGCCGCCTCGCCGAGGAACTTGCCGACCCAGATCGCGTTGACCGAGCCGTTCAGCGACTGCGCGATGTTGCCGGCGAGGATGGGCAGGGCGAACAGCAGCAGGCTGCGGCCGATCGGGCCTTCGGTCAGCGAACGGGACGAAGCGGCAGGCGTCATGGGCGTCGGTCGGTGGATGAATGCGGACACTAGCATTGCCGGTGTGACGGCGGTTGCGGCCGGCGTTACGATGCGGCGTTGACCGGGTTCCGCCGGTGCAAGGAGAGGACGATGCTGAAACACGTGTGTGCTGCGATGGTGCTGCTGGGGCTGTCGGCCTGCGCCAGTTCCGATCGGTTGATGGATGCCAACGTGCGCCCGGCCGACCATGCCGACTGCCTGGTCGGCAACGACCGGCTCGACAGCGAGCGCGCCAGCGGCGCGCGTTCGCTGCGCGACAAGCGCTGCAACCCCGACGACAGCCTCAACTGGACCATCGGCCAGCCGCGCAAGGACGCGATGGAAGTGGACTTCAAGAAAAAGCATGACTGAAGCGGAAAACGCACCGGCGGCCGGCGTCCGCCTGGACGTGTGGCTGTGGGCGGCGCGCTTCTTCAGGACCCGCAGCCTGGCCAAACAGGCGGTGGAGACCGGCAAGGTCGAGGTCGGCGGGCAGCGGCCCAAGTCCTCGCGCAGTGTCCGGGTGGGCGACGCGCTGCGCGTGCAGCGCGGCGACGAGGTGTTCGAGATCGGGGTGCGCGGCCTGAGCGACAGCCGCGGCCCGGCATCGGTGGCGCAGGCGCTGTACGAGGAAACCGTTGCGTCGAAACAGGCGCGCGAGGAACGGCGCCGGCAACGCGCCGCCGCCCGCGACGGCTACCAACCGCCGGAGCACAAACCCGACAAGCGCGCGCGGCGGCTGATCCGCGCGCTGGGCGACATCGACGCGCTGTAGGAGTGCATCAGGACGCTCGTTGATGCGGGATTCGCCCCGCATGGGGCCTTCCCGGTAGAGCCCCAGCGGGGCAAGCCCCGCTCCACGGTGCGGCCGTGAGCTTTCGTGCATCGTCTTCAGCCGGAGAACCCAAACGGAAAACGCCACCTCGCGGTGGCGTTTCGTCGTTCGGATTGCGCCGGTTTCAGCGTTTGCCGCTGCCCAGCAGGCCGCTGCCGAGCTTGATCAGGTCGGACACGCCGAACTGGCCGTCGCCGTCCTGGTCCAGCACGCTGCCGAGCAGGTTGCCGCCGATGCCGCCGGCCTGCGCCACGTGCTGCTTTTCCTGGCCGAGGATCTGGCTCAGGCCGCCGGCGCTGGCCTGCTGGCCGCCGCTGCCGATGCGCTGGGCGAGGTAGGCCATCACGATCGGGGCGAGGATCTTCAGCAACTGGCTGGCGTTGCCCTGGCTCAGGCCGGTGGCCTGCGCCAGCCCGGTCTCGGCGCGGCCCTGGTTGCCGCCGAAGATGTGGCCGAGGATGCCGGCGCCATCGGCCGCCGCGCTGTTGCCGCCGCCACCGAGCACCGCGCCGAGGACGCTGCCGATGTCCAGCCCGCTGTGGTTGTTCTGCAGGGCGCCGAGCAGGGCTTCGGCGCCCTGCGGCTTGGCCGCGTTGTTGCCCAGCGCACCCATCAGCAGCGGCAGCGCCGCACCGATGGCGCCGGAGGCCTGCTGGCTGTCGAGGCCAAGTTGCTGCGACACCTGCTGCAGCGGTGCGCCCTGGAGCTGGGAAAGGAGGTCGTCGGTCAGGCTCATCGTGGCGTGGTCCTTGCGGTGGGTGAACACCGGCATGGTAGCGCCGCGGCGGCCGTTGCAGGCATGCCCTGCGAGGCAGGGTGAGGCCCGGTGATGCCGGGCCGCCGCCATTTCGCCTTCCCCGCGGGGGCGGGGAAGGCGATGTGCCTCAGGCGAGGCTGTTGGGCGATTCCTCGCCGGCGAACGCGCCGAGCTTGCGCAGGGCGGCCTCGACGCCGGCGCCGTAGGCCGGGTCGGCCTTGCTGCAGTTGTCGACGTGGCGGCGCTTGATGAAGTCCGGGGCATCGCCCATCGCGCGGGCGGTGTTGTCGAACAATGCCTGCTGCTGCGCCGGGGTCATCAGCCGGAACAGGTCGCCGGGCTGCTTGTAGTAGTTGTCGTCGTTGTCGCGGTAGTTCCACCAGTCGGCGTCGCCGTTGATCTTCAACGGCGGTTCGCGGTACTGCGGCTGCTCCTGCCACTGCTGGAAGCTGTTGGGCTCGTAGTGGGGCAGGCCGCCGTAGTTGCCGTCGACGCGGCCGATGCCGTCGCGGTGGTTGCTGTGCACCGGGCAGCGCGCCTTGTTGACCGGGATCTGCTGGTAGTTGGTGCCCAGCCGGTAGCGCTGCGCGTCGGCGTAGTTGAACAGGCGCGCCTGCAGCATCTTGTCCGGCGACACGCCGATGCCCGGCACCAGGTTGGACGGCGCGAACGCGCTCTGCTCGACGTCGGCGAAGAAGTTCTCCGGGTTGCGGTTGAGCTCGAACTCGCCGACCTCGATCAGCGGGTAGTCGCCCTTCGGCCATACCTTGGTCAGGTCGAACGGGTGGTAGGGCACCTTCTCCGCGTCGGCCTCCGGCATCACCTGCACGTACATCTTCCACTTCGGGAAGTCGCCGCGCTCGATCGCCTCGTAGAGGTCGCGCTGGTGGGTCTCGCGGTCATGGCCGATGGCCTCGGCGGCCTCGGCGTCGGTCAGGTTCCTGATGCCCTGCTGGGTGCGGAAGTGGAACTTCACCCAGTAGCGTTCGCCCTGTTCGTTCCAGAAGCTGTAGGTGTGCGAGCCGAAGCCGTGCATGTGCCGGTAGCTGGCGGGGATGCCGCGGTCGCTCATCACGATGGTGACCTGGTGCAGCGCCTCGGGCAGCAGGGTCCACCAGTCCCAGTTGTAGGTGGCCGAGCGCAGGTTGGTGCGCGGGTCGCGCTTGACCACCTTGTTGAGGTCCGGGAACTTGCGCGGGTCGCGGATGAAGAACACCGGGGTGTTGTTGCCCACCATGTCCCAGTTGCCTTCCTCGGTGTAGAACTTCAGCGCGAAGCCGCGGATGTCGCGCTCGGCGTCGGCCGCGCCGCGCTCGCCGGCCACGGTGGTGAAGCGGGCGAACATCTCGGTCTGCTTGCCGACCTTGGAGAAGATCGCAGCGCGGGTGTAGCGGGTGATGTCGTTGGTGACGGTGAATGTGCCGAACGCGCCCGAGCCCTTGGCGTGCATGCGCCGCTCGGGGATCACCTCGCGCACGAAGTTGGCCAGCTTCTCGTTGAGCCACACGTCCTGCGCCAGCAGCGGGCCGCGCGGGCCGGCGGTGAGGCTGTTCTGGTTGTCCGGCACCGGTGCGCCGAAGTCGGTGGTCAGGTGGGTGACGGGGCACTTCCTGTTGCTGTCGTTGCTGTTCATGGCGTGCTCCTGCTGGGGCTGGCTGGGATGGAGGAAGGTGTCGCGCGATGCAACGAGAGGACTGTAGTCACCGTCCCACGGAAAAGATAATCGAATGATTCGTTTCGATTGATAGAGGGAATCTATCGATCATGGGCGCCGTGCCGTGGAGCATGCGGCGCCTGCCCCACGGCCGTCCGGCGGCTTCATTCGGGGCGCGGCGTGCCGGCGGTACCGGGCGGCAGGACCGGCACCTCCACCTGCGGCTGGCGCCCGGTCAGCGTGTGCAGGAAGGCGACGATGGCCTGCACCTCGTCGGCGTCGAGCGTGTGCCCCAGCTGGCTGCTGCCCATGATCGCGACCGCTTCGGACAGGTCCCAGACCTCGCCGCTGTGGAAGTAGGGCGCGGTGAGGGCCACGTTGCGCAGCGGCGCGGCGCGGAACACGTACTCGTCGCTGGCGGTATTGGTGACCGCGAAGCGGCCCTTGTCGCCCGGCGGCAGGATCTCCGCGCCGGGGCGGGCGACCACGCCGAACGGGTAGTAGGCCTGGCCGCCCAGGTTGATCCCGGAATGGCAGGCGATGCAGCCCTTGTCGATGAACAGCGACAGCCCGCGCCGTTCCCGTTCGTCGAGGCTGTCCTTGCCGGCGAGGAAGCGGTCGAAGCGCGCGTCGGGCGTGACCAGGGTGGTCTCGAACGCCTCGATCACGCGCGCCATGTTGTCGAACGTCACCGGCTGCGCATCGTCGGGGAACGCGGCGCCGAACTCGGCCACGTACTGCGGGATGCTGCGCAGGGTTTCCTCGACGCGCGCGGGCGTGTTGTTCATCTCCACGCTGGCCTGCACCGGGCCCTTGGCCTGCTCGGCCAGGTCCGAGGCGCGCCCGTCCCAGAACTGGGCGGTGTTGAATACCGAGTTGAGCACCGTGGGCGAGTTGCGCGGGCCCTTCTGCCAGCCATGGCCGATGGCGACCGACACGTTGTCGGCGCCACCGGTGGCGACGCTGTGGCAGGTATGGCAGGTGATGATGTGGCTGCTGGAGAGCCGCGGCTCGAAGAACAGCTTGTGGCCCAGCGCCACCCGCTCGGGGGTGACCGGCCTGCCGAAGGCTTCGGTGACCGCGGACGGGATCGGCTCGAACAGCGCGTTGGCGATGTCGCGCAGTTCGTCGTCCGCGTCGGTGGCGGCCGGCGCCGTGGGGGAGATGCCGGGCGTTGCCGCCTTGTCGGCGCTGCAGCCGGCGGCCAGGACAAGCGCGAGGGCGAGTGCGGAATTGCGGGGTGGGATCATGGCGGGCCTGCAACGGCTGGCGGGGGTTGCAGCCATGTCAGCAGCGTGGGTGGGGAGCGGCAATGATCCCGATCAAACCGTGCCGGTGGTGCGTCCGGTCGCGATATGCGACCGGATTCGGACGCGGCATGCCGTGCAGCCGGTACGATCGGGCCCCCGACCCGCAAAGCCCAAGGACGTGTCCATGAAGCATCCCGCCGCCATCCCGTTCGCGCTCGCCTCGTTGTGCGTGGCTTCCTCCGCACTGGCCGCCGAACCGGCTCGGCCCTCGCTGGAAACGCTGGAGCGCATCATCGAATCGCGCGCGCCGGAAACGCGCGTGGCCGCGCCGGACCAGGAACGCATCACCGCGCGCCGCATCGACATCGTCGACGAGAACGGCGTGATCCGCATGACCCTGTCCGGCCGCACCCCGGCGCCGGTCATCGACGGCATCCAGTACAAGCGCGTGTTCAATGTCGCCGGCATGGTGCTGTACGACGAGAACGGCAGCGAGCGCGGCGGCTTCGGCACCGCCGACGTGCCCGGCGGCGCGGCGGTGCTGGCGCTGGACCACCCGGCGCTGGACGCCATCGGCTGGCGGGTGTCGCCCGACGGCGAGGTGAGCTTCTCGATCAACCAGGCGCCACCGCTGCTGCGCGAGCCGAAGCTGGACAACCGGCTGGTCCCCGGCGTGCAGGCGCCGACCCGCATCCGCATGCTGGTGGCGGCCGACGGCACCCCGTCCATCGCCCTGAACGACAAGGCCGACCGCACCCGCCTGCGCCTGACCGTCACCGACGAGGGCTACGGCGCCATCGAGTTCCTCGACGCCGAGGGCAAGGTGGTTCACACCCTCGCGCCCGAAGCCGGCCTGCAATGACCCAGCGCGCCACCCGCCTGCTGCACCTGCTGGACGAACTGCGCCGGCGCCGCAGCGCGGTGCGCGGCGCGCAGCTGGCCGAGCAGCTGGGGGTGAGCCTGCGCACCCTGTACCGCGACGTCGAGGCGCTGCGCGGGCAGGGCGCGGACATCGTCGGCGACCCCGGCGTCGGCTACCAGCTGCGCGCCGGCTTCCTGCTGCCGCCGATGATGTTTTCGGACGAGGAACTGGAGGCGATGGTGCTGGGCGCGCGCTGGGTGTCGCGGCATGCCGACCCGGAACTGGCCGCGGCGGCCGACCGGGCGATGGACCGCATCGTCGGCATCCTGCCCGAGGCGTTGCGGCTGCAGGTCGAGACCAGCGGCCTGTTCGCCGACTGGAACGCCAGCGACCCGGAGCCGTGGCTGCCGGTGCTGCGCCGCGCGATCCGCGCCGGCAACGTGGTGCGCATGCAATACGCCGACGCCGAGGGGCGCATCACCGAGCGCGTGATCTGGCCGTTCGCGATGGCCTTTCTCGCCGAGGTGCGGGTGCTGGCGGCGTGGTGCCTGTTGCGCGGCGACTTCCGCCACTTCCGCGCCGACCGGGTGCTGGCGCTGGAGGACACCGGCGCCCGCTACCCGGAGCAGCGCCACCACCTGCTCAAGCGCTGGCGCGAGCTGCACCTGCAAGGCCACGGCGGTTGACTGCTGACAGTGGCTGTCAGCAGCCCCGCCACACACTGCCGGCTCCTTCCGACACGCCGCACGGGTACCCGCCATGACCGCCACGCTGACCTTCTACACCCACCCCCTCTCGCGCGGCCGGCTGGCGCGCTGGATGCTGGAGGAAACCGGGCTGCCCTACGAGGAAGTGGTGGTGGAATTCGGCACCACGATGAAGTCGCCCGACTACCTGGCGGTCAACCCGATGGGCAAGGTGCCGGCGCTGCGCCACGGCGAGGTGGTGGTGACCGAGAACGCCGCCATCTGCGCCTACCTGGCCGAGCTGGTGCCGGAGAAGGGGTTGGTGCCGCCGCCCGGTTCGCCGGAGCGCGGCGCGTTCTACCGCTGGCTGTTCTTCTTCGCCGGCCCGTTCGAGGCATGGCTGACCGCGAAAAGCACCGGCACCCTGGCGCCGGCGGTGGGCGCGGGCTACGGCGAGGATGGCGACGTGCTGCGCACGCTGGAGCAGGCCCTGCGCGACCGCAGGCACCTTGCCGGCAACGGTTTCACCGCGGTGGACCTGTACGTGGCCGCGTCGCTGGGGTACTTCATGATGACCGGCGCGATCGCCAAGAACCCGGTGTTCGAGGCCTTCGTCGCACACCATGCCGGCCGCCCGGCCGCAGCGGCGGCCAACGCCCGCGACAACGCGCTGGCGGCGAAGTACCAGCCCACGTAGGTGCCGGGCTTGCCCGGCACGGGGCGTTATCGGGGAAGGCCCCATGCGGGGCAAGCCCCGCATCTACGAAGGCGTGATACCGGCGAGTGATGGCGCGGTGAACAGGTCGAACTGCTGTGGCGCGTCCAGCGCCTGCGGTGCCACCGTCGCGCCTGGCCCGCGACAATGCGTTGGCGGCGAAGTGCCAGCCCACGTAGGTGCCGGGCTTGCCCGGCACGGGGCGTTATCGGGGAAGGCCCCATGCGGGGCAAGCCCCGCATCCACGAAGGCGTGATACCGGCGAGTGATGGCGCGGCGAACAGGTCGAACTGCCGTGGCGTGTCCAGCACCTGCGGTGCCACCGTCGCGCCTGGCCCGCGACAATGCGCTGGTGGCGAAGTGCCAGCCCACGCAGGTGCCGGGCTCGCCCGGCACGGGGCATTGCCGGGGCAGGCCCCATGCGGGGCAAGCCCCGCATCCACGAAGGCGCGATGCCGGTGGGGGCGTCGTTACAGCAGCGACTTCATCCGGTACAGCGCTTCCAGCGCCTGCTTCGGCGTCAGCTCGTCCGGGTCGATGGCCTGCAGGGCATCCAGCGCCGCCGATGAAGGCGCGGCGAACAGGCCGAACTGCTGCGGCGCGTCCAGCGCCTGCGGCGCCACCGCCGCGCTCTGGGTTTCGCCGCCGCGCTGTTCCAGCTCCGCCAGCCGCCGCCGCGCCTGCGCCACGGTGGCCCTGGGCAGGCCGGCCAGCGCGGCCACCTGCAGGCCGAAGCTGCGGTTGGCCGGGCCGTCCTTCACCGCGTGCATGAACACCAACGTCTCGCCATGCTCGACCGCGTCCAGGTGCACGTTGGCGATACCGCTGGCGCCGCCTTCGACGCTCTCGTCGGCCAGCGCGGTCAGCTCGAAATAGTGGGTGGCGAACAGCGTGTAGCAGCGGTTGACGTGCGCCAGGTGGCGCGCCACCGCGTCGGCCAGCGCCAGGCCATCGTAGGTGGAGGTGCCGCGGCCGATCTCGTCCATCAGCACCAGCGACTGCGCGGTGGCGTGGTGCAGGATGTAGCTGGTCTCGGCCATCTCGACCATGAAGGTCGATTGGCCCTTGGCGAGGTCGTCGCCGGCGCCGATGCGGGTGAGGATGCGGTCGATCGGGCCGATCACCGCGCGGCTGGCCGGCACGAAGCTGCCGATGTGGGCCAGCAGCACGATCAGCGCGTTCTGGCGCATGTAGGTCGATTTGCCGCCCATGTTCGGGCCGGTGATGACCAGCATGCGCCGCTGCGGGTGCAGGTCCAGGTCGTTCGGTTCGAACGGCTGCTCGCGCACCGCTTCCACCACCGGGTGGCGGCCGCGCTCGATCGTCAGGCACGGCGCGGTGTCCAGCTCCGGCTGCGACCAGTCCAGCGCCTGCGCGCGCTCGGCGAAGCAGGCCAGCACGTCCAGCTCGCTCAGCGCCGCGGCGCAGCGCTTGAGCGGCTCCAGGTGCTGGCCGACACCGTCGAGCAGGCCCTCGTACAGCAGCTTCTCGCGCGACAGCGAGCGCTCGCGCGCGGACAGCACCTTGTCCTCGAAGCTCTTCAGCTCCTCGGTGATGTAGCGCTCGGCGTTGGTCAGGGTCTGGCGGCGGGTGTAGTGCACCGGCGCCTTGTCCGACTGGCCCTTGCTGATCTCGATGTAGTAGCCGTGCACGCGGTTGTAGCCGACCTTCAGCGTCGGGATGCCGCTGCTTTCGCGCTCGCGCGCTTCGAGGTCGATCAGGAACTGGTCGGCGTGGGTCGAGAGCCGGCGCAGTTCGTCCAGCTCGGCGTCGAAGCCCTCGGCAATCACGCCGCCGTCGGACAGCTTGAGCGGCGGCTGCTCGGCGATGGCGGACGCCAGCAATTGCGCGCTTTCGTCGTGCGAGCCGAGTTCGGCGCGCAGCTGTTGCAGGCGCGGCGAATCCAGCGCCTGCAACTGCGCGGCGATGGCCGGCAGCATGCCCAGACCATCGCGCAGGGTGGAGAAATCGCGCGGCCGCGCCGAGCGCAGCGCCATGCGGGTGAGGATGCGCTCGATGTCGCCGAGCGCGCGGAAGCTCTCGCGCAGGTCGGCATCCACGCCGCGGTCGATCAAGGTTGCCACTGCATGGTGGCGCTGCTGCAGCACCTCGCGCAGCCGCAGCGGGCGGTGCAGCCAGCGCCGCAGCAAACGCCCGCCCATCGGCGTGATCGTGCTGTCGAGCACGCCCAGCAGGGTGTTGCGGGTGTCGCCATCGACGCGCGTGTCCAGTTCCAGGTGGCGGCGGGTGGCGGCGTTCATCGCGATCGCCTCGCCGGCGGTTTCCATCGCGATCGCGGTCAGGTGCGGCAGGCGCTGCTTCTGGGTTTCCTCGACGTAGCCGAGCAGCGCGCCGGCCGCGGCGGTGGCGCGCGGCTTGTCGTCGATGCCGAAGCCGGACAGGTCGTGCAGCTTGAAGAAGGACAGCAACTGGCGGCGGCCGCTGTCGGCGTCGAACAGCCACGGCGCGCGACGGCGCACGCCGCTGCGCTGGCGCAGGAATTCGGGCCACTCCTCCTCGTCGGGCACCAGCAGCTCGGCCGGTTCCAGGCGCGCGAGCTCGGCTTCCAGCGCGTCGTCGGTTTCCACCTCGTTGACCAGGAAGCGGCCGCCGGCCAGGTCGGCCCACGCCAGCCCGTAGCCTTGGCGATTGCGCGACACCGCCATCAGCAGGGTGTCGCGGCGCTCGTCCAGCAGCGCCTCGTCGGTGACGGTGCCGGGGGTGACGATGCGCACCACCTTGCGCTCGACCAAGCCTTTCGCCAGCGCCGGGTCGCCGATCTGCTCGCAGATCGCCACCGACTCGCCCAGCGCCACCAGCCGTGCCAGATAGCCTTCGTAGGCATGCACCGGCACCCCGGCCATCGGGATCGGCGCGCCGGCGGAATTGCCGCGCTGGGTCAGGGTGATGTCGAGCAGCCGCGCCGCCTTGCGCGCATCGTCGTAGAACAGCTCGTAGAAGTCGCCCATGCGGAAGAACAGCAGCAGGTCCGGGTGGTCGGACTTGGCTGCGAAGTACTGCTTCATCAGCGGGGTGTGTTCGGGCTGTTTCTGGGTCACGCGTGCATCCGTCAGGGAGTTGGGGCAGGTCGCCTGCGAGCCGGTCATTGTAGGTGCAGGACGATGGGGCCACGAATCGGCAAGGGGGATGTCCCGGTGGCGGTCACGAACACCCGTTGCCCGCAACCTCCGGCATCATGCCGCGATGACCGCCACCCCCGCATCGCTGCCGCTCACCCGCATGGCCATCGCCCGCAGGGCGTGGCCGATCATCCTCGCCAATGCCTCGGTGCCGCTGCTGGGGCTGGTGGACACGGCGGTGATCGGCCACTTCGGCGGCACGGCGGACCTCGGCGCGCTGGCGCTGGGGGCGTTGCTGTTCAATTTCGTCTACTGGAGCTTCGGTTTCCTGCGCATGGCGACCACCGGGTTCGTGGCGCAGGCGGCCGGCGCCGGGGACGAGGCGGAGGTGCGCGCGGCGCTGCTGCGGCCGTTGCTGATGGGGCTGGCGCTGGGTGTGGCGGTGTGGCTGCTGCAATGGCCGCTGGCGGCCGGCTATTTCAGGTTGATGGATGCCGGCGACGCGGTGGCGGCGACCGGCTCGGCCTACTTTCGCGCGCGGGTGTGGGGCGCGCCGGCGGCGCTGGCGCTATACGCGCTGTGCGGGGCGCTGATCGGACTGGGGTATAGCCGCACGCTGCTGGCGGTGCAGTTGCTGCTCAACGGGCTCAACGCCGGGCTGGACGTGTATTTCGCCGGGGTGCTGGGCTGGGGCGCGCACGGCATCGGCCTGGGCACGGCGATTGCCGAGTGGAGCACCTGCGTGGTTGCCGCGGTGGCAGTGTGGCGGGTGCTGCGCGGCCGCCACCGCGATGCCGGGCCGTTCCTGCCGTGGGCGCGCATCGGCGACCGCGCGCGGCTGCGGCGCACGCTGGCGGCCAATGGCGACATCATGCTGCGCACGCTGTGCCTGCTGGCCGGCTTCGGCCTGTTCGCGCGGCAGGGCACGGCGCTGGGCGATGCGACGCTGGCGGCCAACCACCTGCTGCTGCAACTGGTGTCGTTCAGCGCGTTCTTCCTCGACGGCTTCGCCTTCGTCGCCGAGGCGCTGGTCGGCGCGGCGGTGGGGGCGAACGACCGGGCGCGCTTCCGCCATGCGGTGCGGTTGTCCAGCGAGTTGGCGCTGGCCACCGCGGTATTGCTGGCGGCCGGGCTGTGGCTGGGCGGCGGCGTGCTGGTGGGCCTGCTGACCTCGCTGCAGGAGGTGGCGGCGCTGGCGCGGGCGCACCTGCCGTGGGCGGCGCTGTACGTGCTGCTGTCGGTGGCCGCGTTCCAGCTCGACGGGGTGTTCATCGGCGCCACCCGCACGCGGGAGATGCGCAATGCCGGGGTGGCGTCGCTGGCGGTGTTCGCGCTGTGCGCGTGGCCGGCCACGGCGGCGTGGGGCAACCACGGGCTGTGGGCGGCGTTCGTGCTGTTCGTGGTGGCACGGGCGCTGGCGCTGCTGCCGTACTACCGCGCGCTGGCGCGGTCGCCGGGCATCGCGACGCCATGTTCAGGCGCATGCGGCGACGATGCGACCGCCACCGAGCGCCGGCCTCCTTCGTGAAACCCCAACGCCTGCTCCCGCTGATCGTCGCCACCGCCCTGTTCATCGAGAACATGGATTCCACGGCGATCTCCACCTCGCTGCCGCAGATCGCCGTCGATCTGGGCACCGAGCCGATCGCGCTGAAGCTGGCCTTGACCACCTACATGCTGGCGCTGGCGGTGTTCATCCCGGTCAGCGGCTGGGTGGCGGACCGGTTCGGCGCGCGGCGCATCTTCGTCGCCGCCATCGCGGTATTCCTGCTCGGTTCGCTGGGCTGCGCGGCCAGCAACGGGCTGGGGCAACTGGTGGCCGGGCGCTTCGTGCAGGGCATGGGCGGGGCGATGATGGTGCCGGTGGGGCGGCTGGTGCTGTTGCGCACCATCGACAAGGCCGAGCTGGTGCGCGCGCTGAGCTGGCTGACCGTCCCGGCGATGCTCGGGCCGATGCTGGGGCCGGTGCTGGGCGGGGCGATCACCACCTACGCGCACTGGCGTTTCATCTTCCTGATCAACCTGCCGATGGGCGCGCTGGGCATGTGGCTGGCGTGGCGGCACGTGCCGGAGCTGCGGCAGGTGGTGGGGCCGCTGGATTCGCGCGGCTTCCTGTTGTCGGCCGGCGGGTTGGCGCTGGCGATGTTCGGGCTGTCGGCGGTCGGGCGCGGGCTGGCGCCGGCGCCGGTGATCGGCGGCTGCATGATCGTCGGCGTGCTGCTGCTGGCGCTGTACGTGCGGCATGCGCGCCACCACCCGCATCCGCTGCTGCGGCTGGACCTGTTCCGCATCCCCACCTACCGCGCCGGGGTGCTGGGCGGCTCGCTGTTCCGGGTCGGCATCGGCGCCACGCCGTTCCTGCTGCCGCTGATGCTGCAGCTGGGCTTCGGCTTCAACCCGCTGCACTCGGGGTTGGTGACCTTCACCTCCACCGCCGGGGCGATGCTGATGAAGACGCTGGCGCCGCGCATCCTGCACGCCACCGGCTTCCGCCCGGTGCTGGTCTGGAACGGGCTGGTGGCGGCGCTGGCGATGTGCCTGTTCGGGCTGTTCCGCGCCGATACGCCGTACTGGCTGATGGTCGGCGTGCTGCTCGCCAGCGGTTGCCTGCGTTCGTTGCAGTTCACCAGCATCAACGCGATCGCCTATGCCGACATCGACCAGGCCTCGATGAGCCAGGCCAGCAGCCTGACCGCGATGGCCCAGCAGGTGGCATTGGCGCTGGGCGTGACCCTGGGCGGCTATGCGCTGAGCCTGTCCACCGCGCTCAGCGGCCGTCCCGATGGCGACCCGCTCAACTTCACCTTCGCCTTCCTCGGCGTCGGCGTGATCTCGGCGCTGTCGGTGCTGGAGATGCGCCGGTTGGCGCCGGACGCCGGTGCGGAGATGGCCGGACACGCGCAGGCCGGGCGCGAGGTGAGCGAGCCGAAGGTGGAGGCGCGGCCGCAGGCGTGAGCGGGGCGTTGCCGGGTGGAGTGGATGCCCGGCGTGGCCTCAGTCCGATGTCGCCTCGTCGATGCGCACCAGCAGCAGGTCGAGGTCGGTTTCGGCCTTGACCGAATGCGCCTCACCCGGCGCCATGTGCAGCACCTGACGCTCGTGCAGCGCCACCTGTCCGGTGCCGAAGCCGAAGCTGCCGCGGCCGGCGAGCACCACTACCAGCACCCGCTCCGGCGCCGAATGCGCGGGCATCGCGGTGCCGGCCTTGAGCTGCAGCTGCATCACCCGGGTGGCGCCGTATTGGCCGATGGGCGTGACCTTGCGTTCGCTGGCGCCATCGGCCGGTGGCGCGAGGTCGGCCAGGCGTGGGCTTGGCGACGGGATTGCCGGTGGTTCGTGTGCGGTGGCGGGCACGAGTGCGGTTGCGGCCAGGACGGCAAGCAGCAGGGACAGGCGGGTTTTCATGGGTGTTCTCCGTGGTATCCGGGATTGCGGAGGGTGCCGGCGAGCACATCGTGCCCCTCGACCTGGTAGCGCTGCCAGAAGCGCCGGGCGATCAGCGTCGCGCGGGCATCGGCTTCGGCCTGCATCGCCGGGTTGCCCGATTCGGCGGTGGTCCGTGCGAACAGCTGCAGCCAGCGTTCGAACAGCGCCAGGCTCAGGCCCGGCAGCGCCATGTGCCGCGGCATCGGTGCACCGCTGAAGCGGCGGGTGCCGCGCAGCATCGCCGACCAGAAATCCACGAGGTGGGCCAGGTGTGCATCCCAGTCGTGCACGTGCCGGTCGAACACCGGCCCGAGCAGTGGATCGTGGCGCACGCGCGCATAGAAGCCGTGCACGAGGAGGACGACCTCCTCCTCGCTGCAGCACGGGACCGGGGCCGAAGCCGGTGGCTGGACTGCGTGCATGGCCGTTCAGAACCGCCAGGTGAAGCCGACCGTGCCGTTGCGGCCCACGCCCTGCAGGAACCCCGGCTGCGCCAGCGTGCCCACGTTGCGGATCACGTAGCTGCTGGCGTAGCGGCGGTCGGTGAGGTTGTCGGCGTGCACGAATACCGACCAGCGGCCATCGGCGGCGGTGTAGTCCACGCGGAAGCCGAGCAGCGCGTAGCCGTCCTGGTAGATCTCGCGGGTGTTGGCATGGTCGGTCGGGGTATCGCGCGGCAGCCAGCGCACGTTTGGACCGATGCGCCAGCCGCCGGCGCTCCACAGCAGTTCGGCGCTGAGCATGTGCTCGGGCACGCCGGCGATGCGGTTGCCGGCGAACTGGCCGCCGTCGAAGCTGAAGTCGCTCCAGGTCCAGGCCAGCCGGTAGTCCAGCGTGCCGGCATCGGCCAGGGGCAGGCGGCCGTCCAGCCCCGCTTCCACGCCTTGGTGGGTGGTGCCGGCGGCGTAGTTGTAGGTGCCGGTGCGGCTGCCGGTGTCGTCCACCATCGACATCAGTTCGTCGTCGACCTTGCTGCGGTAGGCCACCAGCGACCAGTTCATGCCGCCATCGCCACCGATGCGGCCGTCGGCGCCGAGCTCGAGGGTGTCGGCGCTCTGCACCCGCAGCCGCAGCAGGCTGGCCTGCGCGGCGGCCGGGTTGTTCGCCGGGGCCTCGGCGGCGGCGATTTCCCACCAGGTCGGCACCTCGTTGCTGCGGCTGAGGTTGGCGAACAGGCGCAGGCCGTCGCGCGGCTGCCAGATCGCGCCGACGCGCGGGCTGGCGTGGGTGTAGCGCTGGTCCAGGCCGCCGCCGTTGACCAGGTCGGTGGCGTTGCGTTCGGCCCGGCTCCACTTGCTTTCGGCCAGCAGGCGCAGGCTGCCGCCGGCCTGCCAGCCCAGCGCGGCCACCACGTCCAGGCTGGAGGCGTCGAGGTCGTAATGGCCGAAGCGCTGCAGGCGGGTGCCGTTGGCCGGGTTGTTGGCGTAGAAGTCGCGGGCGGTGGTGCCGGCGGTGTACGACGCGCCAAGACGATAGTCCAGGGCCCCGTGCGTGCCGCGCCACTGGTACTGCGTGCCCCAGGTGTCCGAATCGCTGACGTTGTGCGTGGTGGGGTTCTTGAACAGGTCCTCGGTGTCCTGCCACCACAGGCCCAGCGTGTGCCGCGAATCGTCGGCACCCCATTCGGAGGCGTTGGCGATGCGCCGCTGGCGGGTGTCGCGCAGCGGGTCGCGCAGGTAGACGTTGGCGAGCTTGTCCTGCGGCGTGTCGCCATCGCCCATCACCCCGCGCGGGTCGCTGTGGATGCGTTCCTTGGGCACCACGTTGGGGATGTGGAAGAACAGGTCGGTCCACGACACCCAGGTGCGGTTGCTGAAGGTGTCGCCGGCGCGCCAGCCGCTGTTGAAATGGACGGCGTCGCGCTTGCCGTCGGCATGGTGGCGGTAGCCGTCGTATTCGTCGTGGCTGCTGCCGAGCCACCAGTCGGCGCGCTCGTTGCTGCCGCCCCAGGCCAGTTGCCCGCCGCGGCGGCCGTCGCTGCCGCCCTCCAGCCGCAGCCGGCCGCGTTCGTCGGCACCGTTGAGGCTGTAGAAATCGACCTCGCCGCCGAGCGTGGTGGCGCCGGGGCTGAGCGCGTTGGCGCCGCGGCGGGCGCTGATGAAGGCGGCGTTGCGCTGTTCCAGCAGGCCGATCACGAACGAGCCGTCGGCCTCGTTGAGCGGGATGCCGTCCTGCAGCAGCAACACGCCACGGTTGACCGGATTGCTCTGGATGCCCGAGCCGCGGATGTTCAGGCGCGGCTGGTCGATGCCGCCGAAGAATTCCTGCAGGACGATGCCCGGCTGGTAGTCCAGCGCATCGCGCAGCGTCGCCTGGCGGCCGGCCTTGCGCAGGTCCACCAGGTTGGTGCCGCCGGGCACGCGCTGCAGCCGCGCGCGTTCGTCGGCCACGCTGGGGGCCACCGGCGTGGTGTCGCGGCGGCCCAACACGGTGATGCGGTCCAGGTCGACTGCATCGGCGGCGGTTTCCGCGACGGCCAGAGCGGGAGTGACGACCAGCGCGGCGGCGATGGCGAGGGCGAGCGGGGAGGCGGGGAAGGTCATGGCGGAGCCTGTCGGAGCGGGAGGAAAGGGGTTACCAGCCGAGGTGGAACATCAGCTTGGCCAGCAGGACGATGCCGACCATGTGGCTGAACACGCTCAGGTGGATGCGCTTGAACGCGGTTGAGGCCAGCCGGCCCTTGCCGCGCAGGCGCATGGCGTAGAGGAAGTGGCCGAACACGCTCAGCGCGAGCACGATCTTCAGCGTCAGCATCAGCGCGAAGCTGTCCTGCAGCGGGTGCGCGAGCAGGCTGCGGTAGCGCCAGGCCATGCCCAGCCCGCTGCCGTACAGCACCGCCAGCACCCACGGCATCAATTGCCGCGCACGGGCGCCGATGCCGACCTCGATCTGGTGCATCACGTTGCGCGGCACGCGCTTGCGCACGTTCTCCAGGATCAGAACCTCGAAGAACACGGTGCCGACGAAGACGAAGGCGGCGAACAGGTGCAGGACGTGGAACAGGGCGTAGTGGTTCATGGCGTGCTCGCTTGCCGCGGGGCGGCTGGCTGGGGGAAAAGGGGAATGACGGCGGCTTCGGCGTTGGGGACGGCGGGGCACGGCAGTGCGCAGGGCAGCAGCCGGCCGTGCTCCAGCCGCAGGCAGCGGTCCACCCGCTCGGCCAGTTCCCGCGGGTGGTGGCTGACGCACAGCAGGGCGGCGCCGGTGCGCGCCAGCTCGGCATCGCACAGCGCACCCAGCTCGCGGCGCAGGGCCGGGTCGAGCGCGGCGAAGGGTTCGTCCAGCAGCAACAGGTCCGGCGCGGTGGCGAACGCGCGCGCCAGCGCGACCCGCTGCGCCATGCCGCCGGACAACTGCCGCGGCCAGGCATCGGCACGTTCGGCCAGGCCCATGCGTTGCAGCCATTGGCTGGCGAGGCGCCGCGCGCCGGCCTTGTCGTGGCCGGCCGCATGCAGCGGGATGCACAGGTTGTCGAGCACGCTGCGCCACGGCAGCAGGCGCGGTTCCTGGAAGGCCATGCAGGTGCGTGCGAAGCGGTTGCCGACACGTCCCGACGCCGGCGCCAGCAGGCCGGCGGCCAGCTTCAGCAGGCTGCTCTTGCCGGTGCCGCTGGGGCCGACCAGGCCCACCCGCTCGCCCGGCGCGATGCGCAGCGCCACGCCGTCCAGCACCCGCTGGCCGCCGCGTTCGAGCACCACCCGGTCGAACTCAAGCATCGCCGGCTTCCCGGTGCATGGCCGGTGCGTCTTCCTGCCAGCGGGTGAGCCGGCGTTGCAGCGGCCGCAGCAGGCCCAGTTCCAGTAGCGCCACCAGCCCCAGCACCAGTACCACCCATGCGTACAGCTCGCCGCTGTCGAAGGTGCTGCGGGCGTTGGCGAGGGCGAAGCCGGCGCCGTCCATCGCCCCGAGCACCTCGGCCATCACCACCAGTCGCACGCCGCCGCAGGTGGCCACCAGCAGCGCCGCGCACAACGGCGGCGCCAGCGCCGGCAGCACCACGTGGCGCAGCCGCCGCCACGCGCCAAAGCGATACACCCGCGCCATTTCCAGCAGCGCCGGATCGACCAGTAGCAGGCCCTTGAGCGTGTTCACGTACATGCCCGGTGCCAGCAGCACCACGGCGATGAACACCACCATCGTCGTGCCCATGCCGAACCACAGCATCGCCAGCACCACCACGATTACCCCCGGCACCGACATCAGCAGCCAGCGCAGCGGTTCGAGCACCGCGCGCAGGCGCGGATGGCGGCCGGCGAGCAGGCCCAGCAGCAGGCCGAGCGCGATGCCCAGGCCCACGCCGCAGGCCACGCGCAGCAGGCTGGCCGCGGCGTGGTGCAGGAAGGCGGCGCTGCCGGCCAGCGCGAGCAGCGCACGCAGGGTCTGCAAGGGCGTGGCCATCAGCAGCGGCCCCAGGCGCATGGCCACCAGCTGCCAGCCGATGCCGAGCGCGAGCACGCCCAGCGCCGACCACAGCGCCAGTTCGCGCGGGGAGGGCGGGTGCCGGATCATGGGCCGTAGAACGCCGGGTCAGGGAGGCGGCCGCCGACCGCCTCGGGCTGGCTGGCGAGGATCAGCCGGTACAGCGCTTCCAGCTGCGGCCGCACCTGCGCGGTGGGCAGGCCGTCGAGGCGGGTGACCCGGATTGACTCTTCCAGCGCCGGCAGCGGCATGTGCGGCAGGTGGCGCCGGGCCAGCGCCGCGCAGGCCGGCGGATCATCCTTGCACCAGCGCGAAGCCTCGGCATAGGCGGCGACGATGGCTTGCGCCAGCGCGGTGTCGGCGGCGCGCGGGGCGGCGGCCATGACCCCGGCCTGCGGCAGTTCCGGCTGCTGCGGGAAGCGCAGCGCCCACGCCGCTTCCAGGCTCTGTACCCGATACAGCGGCGCGCCACCCTCGTTGCGGTTGCGTTGCAGCAGCAACGAGGCGGTCGGCTCGGGCAGCACCGCGTGGTCGGCCTGCCCGGCGAGCATCAACGCGACCGCATCCAGCGCGTCGCGGGCCTGGCGCAGCTGCAGGTCGTGGCCCGGCTCCAGCCCCTGCGCGGCGTACAGCTCGTGCAGGGCGATGGCGCCCATGTCGCGCCGGAACGGGGTCAGCAGGGTGCGCCCGCGCAGGTCGCCGAAGTCGCGTACCTGCGGGTCGCGGCTGACCAGCCACAGCAGACCCCAGACCGACACGTTGAGCAGGCGCACCGGCTCGCCGCGGTTGGCCATCAGCGCCGGCAGGTTGGCCGGGGTGGCGCTGTAGTCGACCTCGCCGCGGGCCAGCATCACCCGCAACTGGTCGGCGCTCTGCCACAGCCGGAACTCGGCCGGCAGCACGCGCCCGTCCACCGTCACCCCGACCTCGGCCATGCGCATCAGCGGGAAGCTGACCACCGCGCCGGGGCCGGCCAGCCGCAGGGGTTCATCGGTTGGTTCCGGCGCGCTGGCAGCGGCGGCCGGCGCCTGCGGAGCGCCGCAGGCGGCCAACAGCAGGGCCAGCAGCAGGACAAGGACCGTGGTGCCGGAGCGGGACGCAGCGATTCGGCAAATAAGAAGTATTCTCATGCGGCCATGTTCGTGCCGACCGCCCCTGCCACCAATGACATAAATCAAGCCGCGCCCAATAGGCCGCCGACGGTGGCCGATGCGCTGCGCGAACACCCGCTGTTCCGCGAACTGCGACCCGACACCGGGCAGCGCCTGCTGGAGGCGGCCGCGCCACTGCGGCTGGCGGCCGGGCAGTGGCTGTTCCGCGAGGGCGATGTGGCGCGGCACTGCCTGCTGGTGTTGGCCGGGCGGGTCGAGGTGCTGCGCATGGGCCAGGACGGCGAGGAGCGCGTCTACAGCCTGTACGGCCCCGGCCAGCTGGTGGCCGAGGCGGCCATGTTCATGCCGCACGGCCGCTATCCGATGGGGGCACGCGCGCAGGCGCCGCTGCTGGCGCTGCGCTTGCCGCGGCAGGCGCTGCGGCAGGCCTGCAATGCCGATCCGGGGCTGGCGCTGCGGATGCTGGAATGGCTGGGCGAACGGGTCTACCAGCGCACCAACGAGATCGACTGGCTCACCGGCAGCTCGGCCGCGCAGCGGCTGGCCGCCTACCTGCTGTCGCTGCGCCGGCCCGGCGAGCCGCGCCGGGTGCGCCTGCCGCTGCAGGTCCGGCAGGTCGCCGCGCGCCTCGGCGTGCGCCCGGAAACGCTGAGCCGGCTGTTGTCCGACTGGCAGCGCGCCGGCCACCTGCGCGGGCAGCAGCGGGATTGGGAAATCCTCGACCCGGAGTACCTGGCCGACCTGGCCAGCGCGTCGCGCAGGAGCTTCTGAGCGGGGCCGCGTGGCGCCAGCCCCGGCTGTTTTCCCGTCAGTCCTCCAGCCCCGCTCGCCCCTCGGCCAGCGGCACCCGGCTGCCGTCGAGCAGGCCGCGGCTGAGCCTGCCGTCCTCGATGAACAGCAGTTCGCCGTTCTCGCCGTTCTTGATGCTGCTGTCGATGGCGACGACGCGGCCGCCGTGGAAGCTGCTCACGTGCGGCATCGAGGTATGGCCGACGACGATGCGTTGCAGGCCCAGCCGGTCCAGCACCTCCTGCACGCCGGCGCTGTCGAGGCGGCCGTCGAAATAGCCGCGGTACCAGATCGGGCTGGTCTTGCCGTCGTACAGCGGCGCGGTGGCCGGGTCGGCCTTGACCTCGGCCTTCGGCCGGCCCAGCGAGGCCCGGTAGGCGGCATTGGTGGCGGCAGGTTCCAGCGCCAGTTGCAGCGCCTCGGGCGCGATGCCGCCATGCAGGAACAGGGTGTCGCCGATGCGCAGCAGCACCGGGCGGGTGCGCAGCCATTGCCCGATCACCGAATCGGCGCCGTACAACTGCGGGTAGCTGCGGCCCAGCAGCTGCGCGCTGCGCAGGTACTTGGGGTTGACGTAGCGCAGGTCGTCGTACAGCACCATCGTCTCGTGGTTGCCGAGCACGAAATGCACCGCGCCGCCGGCCGCGGCCGCCTGCTGCTGCAGGCCGTACAGCAGCCAGAACGCCTCGGTGACCTGCGGGCCGCGGTCGAACACGTCGCCGGCCACCACCAGCGTATCGCCACCCAGCGCCCAGCGGTCCGCGTCGTCGATGACGTGGTGGGCGCGCAGCAGCTTCACCAGCAGGCCGTACTGGCCGTGGATGTCGGATACGGCGACGATGCGCGCCGCCGCCGGCAGCACCGCGGCCGCAGCGGTGGCCGCGGCTGGCACCCGCACGGCGTGGGCATAGCCGCATTGCGGGGCCACCGTGGCGACGTCGCCGGCTTCCAGTTCGCGTTCGACCACCCGGTCGTCGCACACCCAGCGCGCGTGCAGCTGCGTGCCATCGCGGAACAGGTAGGGACCATCGGCATCGACGTGCGCGGCCGGCTCGGCGACCTCGCGCGCATGCAGCGTGGCGGTCGCGCACGGCAGGGCGAAGGGCAGCAGCGTGAGCAGCAGGGCAGGCAGGCGGCGCATGGGCGGGCTCGTGGGACCGGAAGGCCTGCGATGGTAGCCAGCGCCCGCCGCCGTGTTGTGTGGCATGGGTCATGCCCGCGCATGGGTGACAGCCGCGGCGGGCACCGACATCATCGTGGCGCTGGTGCAGCGTGATGGAGTGGAAAGGATGAAGTCGCCGGGAGTGATGGTGGGGGCGGGGCGGTGATCAGCGCCGGGCCGTTTCCGTTGATGGCGCTGATCGCGGTGCTTGCCGCGCTGGTCGGCTGGGCATTCGCGCGCGCGCTGGTGCCCGCGGCCAGCGGCCTGCGCGGCCGTGCCGGCGCGGTGGTGCTGGATGCGCTGCTGCTGGGCGTGCTGGGCGCGCGCGTCGCGCATGTCGTGCTGCATGCGCCGGATTACCTTGCCGGGCCGCTGGCCATCATCCGCCTTGGCGACGGTGGCTACCTGCCGTGGGCCGGCGTGGCCGTCGCGCTTGCATACGCGCTGTGGGCGACGCGCCGGCAGCTGCCGCGCAAGCCGGTGCTGCTGGGCCTGTTCGCCAGCGGTGCGCTGTGGCTGGTGGCGGCGATGGCCGTGTTCGCGGTGCAGCGCTCGACCATCGCGCTGCCGCTGGACGTGGCGCTGGCCGACGTACACGGCAAGGCGGTGCCGTTGTCGGCGCATGCCGGCAAGCCGCTGGTGCTCAACCTGTGGGCCAGCTGGTGTGGCCCATGCCGGCGCGAGATGCCGGCCCTGGTGGAGGCGCAGCGCGCGCATCCGCAGATCGGCTTCGTGTTCGCCAACCAAGGCGAGGAGATGGCCGACGTCGCCGCTTATCTCGCCGAAACGCGGCTGGAAGCCGACAACGTGCTGCTGGATGCCGATTCGCTGCTGATGCAGCGCACCGGCGCCCGCGCGCTGCCGACCACGTTGTTCTTCGGCGGCGACGGCCGCCTGCGCGGCGTGCACATGGGCGAGCTGTCGCGCGCCGGCCTGCAGGCGCGGCTGCGCGAACTGGAGTGAGCCGGCGGCGGGCGATGTAATAGTCTCCGCGCCCGCCGCATGGCTAAGCTGGCCGCGTTCCACGGAGCCTGCCGATGAGCCACGACCACAACCACCTGCCCGCCGAGATCCGCCACGAGAAGCCGCTGTGGTGGGCACTGGCGCTGACCGCCTCCTATCTTGTGGTGGAAGTGGTCGGTGCGTTCTGGAGCAACAGCCTGGCGCTGTTGTCCGATGCCGCGCACATGGCCACCGATACCGTCGCGCTGGTGATCGCGCTGACCGCGGTGCGGCTGGCGCGGCGCCCGCCCGATGCCCGCCGCAGCTACGGCTACGCGCGGCTGGAGGCGCTGGGCGCCTGCGTCAACGGCCTGCTGCTGTTCGCGGTGGGGCTGTACATCCTGTGGGAAGCGGCCGAGCGCTTCCGCGCGCCGCAGCCGGTCGTCGCCAGCGGCATGCTGTGGGTGGCCGGCTTCGGCCTGCTGGTGAACCTGATCGCGATGCGCCTGCTCAGCGCCGGCAGCGGCGAGAGCCTCAACGTCAAGGGCGCCTACCTGGAAGTGTGGAGCGACATGCTCGGCTCGCTGGTGGTGATCGTCGCCGCGCTGGTCATCCGCGTCACCGGCTGGACCCTGGTCGATCCCATCCTCGCGGTGCTGATCGGCCTGTGGGTGCTGCCGCGCACCTGGGTGCTGCTGCGCGAGGCGGTCAACGTGCTGCTCGAAGGCGTGCCCAAGGGCATCGTGCTGGCCGAGGTGGATGCGGCCATGCGCGGCCAGCCCGGGGTGGCCGACGTGCACGACCTGCACGTGTGGGCGCTGGCCTCGAACCGCCCGGCATTGACCGCGCACGTGGTGGCCGCCGCGGGCGAGGATGCCGACGCGCTGCGCCGGCAGCTGGCGGGGCTGCTGCACGAACGCTTCGCCATCGACCACGCCACCTTGCAGGTCGAGGGCGACCATTGCGGTGACGTCGGCCATTGCAGCGGGCATGACCACCACGGCCATCATCATCACGACCACGGCCATTGAACGACCGTCGGGGACGCAGAGCTCAAGCATCGTGGATGCGGGGCTCGCCCCGCATGGAGCTTTCCCGAAGAAGCCCCATGCCGGGCAAGCCCGGCACCCACGGAGCCTCTTGTAGATGCGGGGCTTGCCCCGCATGGAGCCTTCCCGATGAAGCCCCGTGCCGGGCAAGCCCGACACCTACGGAGCCTCTTGTAGATGCGGGGCTTGCCCCGCATGAAGCTTTCCCGAAGAAGCCCCGTGCCGGGCAAGCCCGGCACCTACGGAGCCTCTTGTAGATGCGGGGCTTGCCCCGCATGAAGCTTTCCCGATGAAGCCCCGTGCCGGGCGAACCCGGCACCCACGGCGGCAGATGCAGGGTGTGCCCGCATCCACCCCGTCACCTCAATGCAGCGGCCGGCACCCCAGTGCCGCCAGCGGGCCATGCAGGGCCGGGATCTGCATCAGCCACGGTGCGGCCAGCGTCAGCAGGCCGGTGAGCAGCACGAAGCAGGCCATCGCGATGCGCAGGCGCGGGCGCTGCAGCCAGCGGCCCATGTGCGCGCCGGACCACGACAGCGGCAGCATCACCGGCAGCGTCGCCAGGCCGAAGGCGGCCATCACCAGCGCGCCGTCGCGGGCGTTGGCCTGCAGCCAGGCCACGCTCAGCAGGCTCAGGCTCAGGCCACAGGGCATCCAGCCCCACAGCGCGCCCAGCGCCAGCCGCCGCCACATGCGGTCGGCCGGCAGCAGGCGTCGGTGCAGCGGTTGCAGCCAGCGCCAGACCCGCTGCGACGGCCCGGAAAGCATGTCCAGCCGCCCGCCCTTGTTGAGCAGGCGCAGCGCGACCAGCACCAGCGCCACGCCGGCGGCCATGCGCAGGCCGAGGGTCAACACGTCGCTGCGGGCCAGCCGCAGGATGCCGCCGCCGAGTCCACCGGCGAGGGCGCCGGCCAGCACGTAGCTGCCGATGCGGCCAAGGTTGGCCTGCACCGCCACCGCCAGCGGCCGCCCAGGCGCCAATGCCGGGAAGCCGGTGGCGATGCCGCCGCACATGGCCGCGCAATGCAGGCCGCCGAGCAGGCCGGCGACGAAGGCGGCGGTCAGGGTGGGCAGGTCCAGCGGCATGGCGCTCAAGCGTCGTCGCGCGGGTCCGCGGGCGGATTGGCCGTGGCCGGCGGCGGCGCGGGATTGTCGTCGTCCTCGAGGATGTCCAGCGCCGGGGTGTCGAGGTCGTCGAACTGGCCGCGCTTGACCGCCCAGACGAAGGCGGCCACGGCGAAGCCCAGCAGCAACAGGCTCAGCGGGACCAGCAACAGCAGGATGCTCATCGTGCGGCCTCCGGCTGCGGTGAGGTGGGGGAAGCGGTGGCCGGCGCCATCCGTGCCAGGCGCAGGGCGTTGAGGGTGACCACCAGCGACGACGCGGCCATGCCCAGCGCGGCCAGCCACGGCGTGACCAGGCCGGCGGCGGCCAGCGGCAGCGCCAGCAGATTGTAGCCGGCGGCCCAGGCCAGGTTCTGGCGGATGATGCGGCCGGTGCCGCGCGCCAGCCGCACCGCGGCGGGGATGCGCAGCAGGCTGCCGCCGGTGGTGACCAGGTCGGCGGCGCGGTGCGCCAGCGAGGCGCCGTCGCACATGGCGATGGACACGTCGGCGCCGGCCAGCACCGGGGCGTCGTTGAGGCCGTCGCCGATCATCGCCACCACCCGGCCCTCGGCCTGCAGGCGCCGCACCAGCGCCAGCTTGTCCTCGGGGGACTGCCGTGCATGTACTGCGTCCAGCGCCAGCGTGGCGGCCATGCGCCGCACCGCGGCCTCGCCGTCGCCGCTGGCGAGGTGCAGGCGCAGGCCCTGCGCGCGCAGCGCGGCAAGCGCGGCGTCGGCGTCGGCGCGGGCGCGTTCTTCAAGCAGGAAGCGGGCGCTGGCATGGTGGCCGTCGCCCAGCCACAGTGCGCCGTCGTCGTCGCGGCCGGCGGCGAAATCGGCGCGTCCCAGCCGCCACGCGCGGCCCTGCACGATGCCGTGGATGCCGTGGCCGGGCACCGCTTCGACCCGGGTGACCGCAAGGTTGCCGGCATCGACGTGGGCAAACGCGGCAGCCAGCGGGTGGCCGCTGTCGCGCTCCAGCGCGGCGGCCACGGCCAGGGCTTCGTCGCGTGACAGGCCGGTTTCCAGCACCTGCACGTCGGCCAGCGCCGGGCGGCCGTCGCTGAGGGTGCCGGTCTTGTCGAACACCACGTCGGTGGCGCGCGCCAGTGTGTCCAGTGCGTCCGGGCGCAGCGCCAGCAGGCCGGTGCGGGCCAGCGCGCCATGCGCCGCGGCCAGCGCCGCCGGTACCGCCAGCGACAGCGCGCACGGGCAGCTGATGACCAGCAGGGCGAGGGTGACTTCCAGCGCGCGCGAGGCGTCGTGGTGCCACCACCAGGCGAATACCGCCAGCGCCACCGGCACCAGCGTCAGCACGAAGCGGCTGCCGATGCGGTCGGCCAGCCGCGCCAGCGCCGGGCGGTGCGCTTGCGCCTGTTCCACCAGCCGCACCAGCTGCGACAGCCGGGTGGCGGTGCCGGTGCAGGTCACCCGCAGCCGCGCCGGGCGTTCGCGGCAGGTGGTGCCGGCATAGACCGGCGCGCCGGCACGCTTGCGCACCGGCGCGGATTCGCCGGTCAGCAGGGCTTCCTCGAACCACGCTTCGTCGTCGTCGCCGCCCAGCAGCACGCCGTCGGCGGGCACCGCCTCGCCGGCGGCGACGCAGGCCACGTCGTCCACCGCCAGCGCCGCCAGCGGCACCGCCTCGCGCTGGCCGTCGGCGCGCTCGCGGGTGGCGAAGGCCGGGCGCGCCCGCGCCAGCGCATCGACCTGCGCGCTGGCGACGTTGCGCGCGCGCTGTTCGAGCATGCGCGCGATCAGCAGGAAGAACACGAACATCACCGCCGCGTCGTACCACACGTGCGGCCCGCCGCGGATGGTTTCCAACAGGCTGGCGAAATAGGCCAGCAGGGTGGAGCTGGCGATCAGCGTGTCCATCCCCAGCTGCCGCTGGCGCAGTTCGCGCGCGGCCCCGCTCAGGAACAGCCAGCCGGAATAGAACACCACCGGGGTGGACAGCAGGAAGGTCAGCCAGCGGAAGAAATCGCGGGTGGGCACCTGCATGGTGTTGTTGAAGTCCAGGTACAGCGCCTCGGCCATCATCATCGCCTGCAGCGTGCCCAGCCCGGCAACGCCGAGCCGCAGCAGCCAGCGGCGGCGCTCGTTGGCGCGCTGCCGTTCCAGTGCTTCGCTGCCGGCCAGGTAGGGGCGGTAGCCGAGCATCGCCAGCCGCTGCAGCGGCGCCGACAGCGCGGTGCGTGCCGGGTCCCAGGTGATGCGGATGCGGCCGGTGACGGCGTTGGCGCCGCACTCGACCACCCCCGGCTCGCGCGCCAGTGCGCGGTTGATCAGCCAGGCGCAGGCGGCGCAGCGCATGCCGTCGGTGAGCAGGGTGATCTCGCGCCCGCCCTCGACCTCGCGGCTGTGCTCGGCCTGCACGTCGGCGCGGTCCCAGACCGCCAGGTCGGGTAGGTCGTCGCCGACGCGGCCGGCGCTGGCGCTGCGCAGCCGGTAGTAGCTGCCAAGGTCGGAGCCGGCGATCCACTCGGCGGCGGCGGCGCAGCCGTGGCAGCAGAATGCCTGCCGCCGGCCGTCCAGTTCCAATGTGTGTGGCTGCGCCGGCAGCGGTTCCCCGCAGTGCTGGCATAGTCCTGCCGTATCCACCCCGGTGACGGCTGGCCGGGTTGCGTTGGCGGGCACGGCGCGGCTCAGTGCTCCTCGCCCAGCCACGGGGAAAGGCGGGTGGCGTGCTGCTGCCTGGGCAGGCGCCCCTTCAGCCGCCACTGGCCATCGGCCGGGCGCAGTTGCACCAGCCAGTCGTTGCCGTCCTCGACGGCCTGTTCGATGCGCCAGCCCGGGCCCTGCGGCACCAGCTCCAGGCTCAGGTCGCTGGCCTGCCGGGTCGGGTGTTCGAGGGTGAGCCGCAGCGCGGCGTCGCGCGGGAACTGGCCGGTGGCGGGTAGCACCTCGACGATGCCGTCCTCGACCCGCAGCACCGCACTCAGGCCCAGCTCGCGGGCGTTGGCGTCCGGGCCGAGGTCGGCGGTCTGGATCTGCAGCACGCGGTCGACCGGGTCGGAGATGCTGTCGGCACCGCCGGAGCGTATGGCGATCACCAGCAACCACACGCTGGCCGCGACGGCCAGCAGCGGCAGGCCGATCACCAGCCACAGGGCAGGGATGCCCCACAAGGACTTTCTGGATTCGTTCATTGCACTGGCCCGAAGAAACTGTTCTCGATCACGCGCTTTTCCCTGCCATCCTCGCTCTCCACCACGAAGTGCAGGACCCTGCGCCCCTGTACCTCCTCGGTTGCGGTCACGCTCACGACCACCGGCAGCACCTGCTCGGGGCCGGCTTCGATCGTGGCCGGGCCGTTCAGGCGCAGCCCGGCGTCGTCCGCGCCCAGACTGAGGCGGTAGCGGCGCGGCTGGGTGTTCTTGTTGACCAGCTTGAGCGTGTAGTCGTTCTCGACCAGGCCATCGCCGGTCTGCCGGTACAGCGCGTTGCGGTCGCGCAGCACGTCCACGATCAGGGTGTCACGGTGGGTCACGTTCCATACCCACGTGCCGACCAGGCCGAGCAGCAGCAGGCCGTAGATGAAGATGCGCGGGCGCAGCACCCGGGTCCTGCCGCCGTCCAGCGCATGCTGGGTGGTGTAGCGGATCAGCCCGTGCGGCATGCCGACCTTGTCCATCACCTCGTCGCAGGCATCGATGCAGGCGCCGCAGGCGATGCACTCGTATTGCAGGCCGTTGCGGATGTCGATGCCGACCGGGCACACCTGCACGCACATGGTGCAGTCGATGCAGTCGCCCAGCTCCTCTGGCTCGAACTTCGGCAGCGGCGCGGCCTCGCTGCCGGCATCGCCCAGCATCACCGTGCCGGCGGCCTGCAACCGTGCCTGCGCGGCGCTGGGGTGCTTGCTGGCGCGGAACACGTAGTCGTAGGCGCTGGCCAGGTCGAGCAGGCCGCGGGCGCGCTGCAGCACGCTGGGCAGGCCGCGCTTGCGCGGGCCGCGCGGTTCGCCGCGCATCGGGTCGTAGGCGATGATCAGGGTGTCGTTGTCGAACATCGCGCTCTGGAAGCGCGCGTACGGGCACATGTACTTGCAGACCTGCTCACGCAGGATGCCGGCGTTGGCCCAGGTGGCCAGCGCGTAGAACAGCACCCAGAAGGTTTCCGCGCCGTTCCAGTCGAACGGCCACAGGCGCTGGCCGAGGCTGACGATCGGGGTGAAGAAGCCGACGAAGGTGAAACCGGTCCACAGCGCAAAGAACAGCCACAGGAGGTGCTTGGAGCCCTTGCGCAGGACCTTCTCGCGGTTCCAGGGGCCGGCGTCCAGCTTCATCCGCTTGATGCGGTCGCCCTCGGTCCAGCGCTCCATCCACAGGAAGCATTCGGTCCACACCGTCTGCGGGCAGGCGTAGCCGCACCACAGGCGGCCGGCCAGCGCGGTGACGAAGAACAGGGTCAGCGCCAGCACGATCAGCAGCAGCGCCAGCAGGCTGAAGTCCTGCGGCCAGAAGATCAGCCCGAACACGTAGAACTTGCGCGCCGGCAGGTCGAACAGCACCGCCTGGCGGCCGTCCCACGACAGCCACGGGAACAGGTAGTACATGCCCAGCAGCCAGAACACCGCCAGCTTGCGCATGCGGTCGAAGCGGCCGCTCACGTCGCGCGGGTAGACCTTGCGCTCGCTGACGTAGAACGACTCGTCCTGGTCCTTCACGACCTCCAGCGGGATGCGTTTGCTCATGCTGGCAACTCCATGCAGGTGGCCGGACGACGGCGTGCCGGTGCGGAGGGCGGGCGAAGTGGAACGGAAATCATGGCCTCACATGGGTGCGCGTGAACGCCCCAGTATTCGGGTTCGGGCGGCGCGGGCGAAGTGACGGAATGTCGCAGCCTCGCGTCCGCGGCGGTTCATTTGTCCCGTGGCAGGGGACGGTTGAAGCGGCTGGCGGGGCGCAGCAGGATCCAGGTGAACAGGCTCGACGAAGCGGTGCACAGCCAGAACATCAGGAAACCCAGCGTGTAGCCGAATTCGCGGGTCATCTGCAGGTCGGGGAAGGTCTGGTCGCGCAGCACCAGCGGGTCGACGAAGGCGAAGAACACCATCGTCGCCACGCCGGCGGCGAAGAAGCTGGGCCAGGCGATGGCCCCCACGCGCTGGGCCAGGGGGCGTGGGGGATGGTCGAAGCGTGGCTCGCTGTAGTCGGTCACTGGGTACCTGTGCTGGCCTTGGACTCGCCCTGATTATGCGACAACGACCAGACGTATGCGGCAACCAGGCGGACGCGGGTTTCGCCGAGCAGCTCGCGGTGCGCCGGCATGCTGCCGTGGCGGCCCTCGGTGATGGTCCTGCGCAGGCTCTCGCGGCTGCTGCCGTACAACCAGTAGTTGTCGGTCAGGTCGGGCGCGCCGATTTCCTGGTTGCCCTTGCCGTCGACGCCGTGGCAGGCCACGCAGACGCCTTCGTACAGCTTCTTGCCCTGCGCGGCCATGAAGTTGTTCTGCAGCGTTTCCGGTGCCGCCAGGGTGCGCACGTAGGCGATGGTGTAGTCCACCGCTTCCGGGCCGCCCATGCCGGTGAGCACGGTGCCCCACTCGGGCATGATCCCTTCGCGGCCGTCCATCACCGTTTCCAGCACGCGCTCGGGCGAGCCGCCCCAGTGCCAGATGTCGTCGGCCAGGTTCGGGTAGCCGATGGCGCCCTGGCCCGAGGAGCCGTGGCAGGTGGCGCAGGTATTGCCGAAGATCGAGCGGCCCAGGGCCAGCGCCTTGGGATCGCGGGCCAGCACGTCGATCGCCTGGCCTTCGTACGGCTTGAAGGTCTGCGCGAGCTTGGCGTCCTCGATCGCCTTTTCCTTCGCGTGCTCGCCCTGCGAGCTCCACTTGCCGAAGCCCTGATAGGTGCCGAAGCCGCCGTACCAGAACAGGTAGCCGAAGCCGAACACGATGGCGATGTAGAAGCCGTTGATCCACCAGCGCGGCATCGGCTTGTTGTACTCGGTGATGTCACCGTCCCAGTAGTGGCTGGTGTCCTCCGGCCTGGGGTCGCCGGGGCGGCGCTTGGAGGTCCACCACAGCAGCCACACGCAGCCGAGCAGGTTGAACAGCACCAGTGCGATGACGTACCAGTTCCAAGGGGTGGTCATGCGTTTTCCCTCCGGTCGTTGCCGGTGATTTCCTCGCCGGCCGGCACCTCGTCATCCACGGCCAGGCGTGCGGTGGCGTCGAAACCCTTGCGCAGGCGCGGCTGCCAGGCCCAGATCCACAGGGCGACGAACAGCAGCAGCAGAAAGGTGGTGATGATTCCTGAAAGCATCGGTCATTCTCCCCGCGGTGCGTTCTTGCCCAGGCCCTGCAGGTAGGCCACCACCGCGTCCAGTTCGGTCTTGCCTTCCACCGCGGCCGGTGCCTCGGCGATCTCGGCGTCGGTATAGGGGTCGCCGATCCGCTGGATGGCGCGCATGTGCGCCTGCACGGCGGCGCCGTCCAGCTTGTTCTTCTCCAGCCACGGGAAGGACGGCATGTTCGACTCGGGCACCACGTCGCGCGGGTTCAGCAGGTGCACGCGGTGCCAGGCGTCGGAGTAGCGGCCGCCGACGCGGGCCAGGTCCGGGCCGGTGCGCTTGGAGCCCCACTGGAACGGGCGGTCGTACACCGACTCGCCGGCCAGCGAGTAATGGCCGTAGCGCTCGGTCTCGAAGCGCAGCGTGCGCACCATCTGCGAATGGCAGCCGTAGCAGCCCTCGCGGATGTAGACGTCGCGGCCGGCCAGCTCCAGCGCCGGGTAGGGCTTGACGCCGGGCAGCGGCTTGATGGCCTCGGCCTGGAACATCAGCGGGACGATCTCGGCCAGGCCGCCGAGCGAAACCGCCACGGCGACGAGGATGGCCAGCAGGCCGACGTTCTTTTCGACTTTCTCGTGTGCAATTCCCATGTTTCGTCCTCAGGCCTCGGCATTGGCGGTGTCGGGAGCCATGACCGGCTGCTCGGCGAGGCCGCGCACCTGCTGCCGGGTCTTCCACATGTGCCAGCCCATCAGGCACATGCCGGCCAGGATCATCAGGCCGCCCAGCAGGCGCCCCAGGTAGTACGGGTAGGTGCTGACCAGGCTCTCCACGAAGGTGTAGGTCAGCGTGCCGTCGCTGTTGGTGGCGCGCCACATCAGGCCCTGGGTGATGCCGGCGATCCACATCGAGACGATGTAGAACACCACGCCGATGGTGTGCAGCCAGAAGTGCACGTCGATCAGCTTGGTCGAATACATGCCCTGCAGGCCAAGCAGGCGCGGGTACAGCGAGTACAGCGAGCCGATCGAGATCATCGCCACCCAGCCCAGGGTGCCGGCGTGGACGTGGCCCACGGTCCAGTCGGTGTAGTGCGACAGCGAGTTGACCGTCTTGATCGACAGCATCGGGCCTTCGAAGGTGGCGATCATGTAGAAGCTGATGGCCACGATCAGGAACTTCAGGATCGGGTCGGTGCGCAGCTTGTGCCACACGCCGGAGAGCGTGAGGATGCCGTTCATCGCGCCGCCCCAGCTCGGGGCCAGCAGGATCACCGAGAACACCATGCCCACCGACTGCGCCCAGTCCGGCAGCGCGGTGTAGTGCAGGTGGTGCGGGCCGGCCCACATGTAGATGGAGATCAGCGCCCAGAAATGCACGATCGACAGCCGGTAGGAGTAGATCGGGCGCTGCGCCTGCTTGGGCACGAAGTAGTACATCATCGCCAGGTAGCCGACGGTCAGCAGGAACGCCACCGCGTTGTGCCCGTACCACCACTGCGCCATCGCATCGACCGCGCCGCTGTACAGCGAGTAGGACTTCCACAGCCCGGCCGGCATCACCATGTTGTTGACCACGTGCAGCAGGCCCACGCCGATGATGTAGGCGCCGTAGAACCAGTTGGCCACGTAGATGTGCTTGACCTTGCGCTTGGCGATGGTGCGGAAGAACAGCCAGCCGTAGGCCACCCAGACGATGGTGATCAGCACGTCCAGCGGCCATTCCAGCTCAGCGTATTCCTTGCTCTGTGTGATGCCCAGCGGCAGGGTGATGACCGCGCCGACCATCGCCGCCTGCCAGCCCCAGAACACGAAGGCGGCCAGTTTGTCGGAGATCAGCCGCACGTGGCAGGTGCGCTGCACCACGTACAGGGAGGTGGCGAACAGGACCGAGCCGCCGAAGGCGAAGATCACGCCGTTGGTGTGCAGCGGCCGCAGCCGGCTGTAGGTGAGCCAGGGGATGTCGAAATTCAGTGCCGGCCAGTACAGCTGGGCGGCGCAGAGCACGCCCACGGCCATGCCGACGATGCCCCAGAACACGGTCGCGACCGCGAACTGGTGCACCACCTTGTCGTTGTAAGTTCCCTGCACGCTTTGCATGCGCTCCGATCCTCAGTCTGAACGGGGGAAGTATCCCCCGGGTAAGGCAGTCCGGGCATTGATCCGGATCAATGCAAGTCCGGCCGGCTCGGGCTCCAAACGCATGCAGACCACCTTCCGGCGACGGAAAGTAGTCCGAATGTCATGGGTGCCCTCGCCGGACAGTATAGGCCGCGGCGGCCGCCCGCCGCCTTGCCGGAACCGGCTGCAGGCGGTGGCCGTCGCGGTACCACCGGGGCGTGGATCAGCGGGTGACGACCAGCTTGCCCTTCATCAGCGCCGAATGGCCGGGGAAGCTGCAGAAGAAGCTGTAGTCGCCGCCGGCGGTGAGCTTGTTGCCGGGGAAGCTGACGCGGGTGGTGGCGCCGCCGCCTACCAGCGCGGTGTGGGCGATCACGCGGGCGTCGTCCTTGCCCACGTAGTCGTTGGCGGTGCCGGCCTTGACCCCATCACGGGCCACGGCGGCCAAGTCGGCGGTGGAGGTGATGACCACGTTGTGGCCCATCGCGGCGACCGGCAGCTTGCCGGTGTGGGTCAGTTCGACGGTGACGGTGGCGCAGCTGGCCGACACGGTGGCCTCGCGCAGGTCGAACTTCATGGCGTCATCGCCCTTCAGCGAGATGGTGCAGTTGCCGGCGGCCTGGGCCATGCCGGCGGCGCCGAGCAGGGCGAGGGCGAGGAAGACGCGGGAAAGCTTCATTGCAGTGGTCCTTGGGACGGGTGGATGTTGCGGTTGCAGCAATGATCGTCGCAACGATCCCGGCGGACCTTGATTCAGGTCAAACCCGCGCGTGGTTGCGGCCGCAGGCCACGGACGGGGTACGGAAACGAGCGGGGCCACGCGATGGTGGCCCCGGAAGAGGAAGAATGCGGATGGCCGGTTCAGGCCACCGGCTCGCGCAGTACCGGTGCGTCCCAGCCCGGGCGTGGGGAGAAGCGGTCGCCGTGGCGGGCCTGCAGGGTGTGCAGCTTTTCCACCAGCGCGTCGGCGCCGGTGGCGCGGATGTGCTGGATCGGGCCGCCGCGGAACGGGGCGAAGCCGGTGCCGAAGATCACCCCGGCGTCGAGCAGGTCGGCGTCGGCCACCACGCCTTCGTACAGGCAGGCCACCGCCTCGTTGAGCAGCGGCAGGACCAGCCGGTCCTCCAGGTCCGACGGCGCCTGGTAGTCCTTGGCCACCTCCGGCTTCACCGCGCGGCCGTTCTCCCATCTGTAGATGCCCTGGCCGTCCTTCTTGCCGCGCTTGCCCGGCTCGACCGTGGCCAGCGCCGCCGGCACCTGCAGGCCGAGGAACGGGGCCAGCTCCTTGCTGACGCCAGCGGCCACGTCCAGGCCCACGGTGTCGATCAGCTCGATCGGCCCCATCGGCATGCCGAACTTCACCGCCGCCTTGTCGATCACCGCGCCGGGGATGCCCTCGGCATAGGCGGTGGCCGCTTCCAGCATGTACGGGAACAGCACGCGGTTGACCAGGAAGCCGGGGCTGCCGGCCACCGGCACCGGGAACTTGCCCAGCGCCTTGCAGAACGCGGCCAGCCGCTGTTCGGTTTCCGGGGCCATGCCGTCGTGGTGGATGATCTCCACCAGCGGCATCTGCGCCACCGGGTTGAAGTAGTGCAGGCCGGCGAACTGCGCCGGGCGGGCGATGTGCTCGCGCAGCTCGACCAGCGGGATCGAGGAGGTGTTGCTGGTCAGCAGCGCGTCGGCCTTCATCTTCGGCTCCAGCGACTGGTACAGCTCGCGCTTGGCCTCCGGGTTCTCGATGATCGCCTCGATCACCAGGTCTGCACGGGCCACGCCGTCGCCGGCCAGGTCGGCCTTCAGCCGCGCCGCCACGTCCGGGCGCTTGGCCGGGTCCTTCACCTTTTTCTCGAACAGCGCCTGCGCGCGGGTCATGGCCGGATCGATGAAGCGCTGCTCGCGGTCCTGCAGGGTCACATCGAACCCTTTGTAAGCCGCCCACGCGGCGATGTCACCGCCCATCACCCCGGCGCCGACCACGTGCACGTGCCTGATGTTTGCGTCCTTGCCGCCCAGCGCCTTGAGTCGCTCGGTCAGGAAGAAGATGCGGATCAGGTTGCGCGCGGTCGCGCCGCCGGCCAGCTTGACCACCGCGCGGCGCTCGGCGTCCAGCCGCTTGTGGATATTGCCGCCGCCACTGCGCTCCCACGTCGAGATCAGCGCATACGGGGCCGGGTAGTGCTCCTTCTTCGCCTTGCGCGCGACCTGCTTGACCATCTGCGGGGCGAGGATCTGGCGCGCCAGCCAGGTGTTGGTCAGCCATGCGCCGGCGCGCTGCTTGAATGGCCGGGTGGTGCCGGACTGCGCCAGCGCCACCGCCGCGTCCAGCAGCACCGCCGGCGCGGCGACCTTGTCGACCAGGCCGATGCCGCGCGCGGCCGAGGCCGACAGCGTGCGCCCGGTCAGCATCATGTCCATCGCCGCCGGGGCACCGACCAGCCGCGGCAGGCGCGCGCTGCCACCCCAGCCGGGGAAGATGCCCAACTGGGTTTCCGGCAGGCCGATGCGGGTGGAGGCATCGTTGGAGGCGACGCGGTAGCGGCAGGCCAGCGCCAGCTCGGTGCCGCCGCCCAGGCAGTGGCCGTGGATCGCGGCGACGGTCGGGCAGGGCAGTTCGGCCAGCTTCTGGTAGACGCTCTGGCCGCGGCGGATGGCGTCGTTGACCGTGCCGCGGCGGTCGAATTCCTGGAATTCCTTGAGGTCGGCGCCGGCGATGAAACCGGCGGCCTTGGCCGAACGGATCACCACGCCCTTGGGCGGGTCGATCGCCAGCCGCTCGACGATGTCGCCCAGTTCCAGCAGCACGTCCTGCGACATCGCGTTGACCGGGCTGTCGTGGCGGTCCAGCGCGAGCACGACGATGCCGTCGTCGCGGATTTCGGCCTGCCAATGCGTGAAGCGGAGCCCATCGAAACCTGAAAGCATGGGACGTTCCATCCGGTTGTGTATGGAGAAGGTCGCTATGATCCTGAGGTTGTTTCCCCGGCGTCAAATCCCAATGCTTGGGAAGCGTAGGGTGTTCGTGCCGGCGGTCAGTGCCGACAGGCTAACCGAACGCAAGTTAAAAGCCGGTGCGGCGGCCCGTGGACGGGGCGCTGAACTTTTCCCGCGAACAGCGGTCATATCGCCCGACGTCGGTTGGGCTGACAGGAGTGCGGCCCCGCATGGCCGAGGTTGAAACACCACAGGAGCTGGATCTGGAGCTGGTCCGGCGCGTGCAGCGCGGCGAGAGCGCGGCGTTCGATGTACTGGTGCGCAAGTACCAGCACCGCATCGTCGCGTTGATCGGGCGCTACATCGCCGACTGGAGTGAATGTCAGGACGTGGCCCAGGACACTTTCGTGCGCGCCTACCGCGCGATCGGGAATTTCCGTGGCGACGCCCAGTTCTATACCTGGTTGCATCGCATCGCAGTGAATACCGCAAAGAACCACCTGGCCGCGCACAACCGGCGCCCGCCCACCGACGACGTCGAGATCGGCGACGCCGAGCATTTCGACGGCGGTACCCGGCTGCGCGACACCGACACGCCCGAGCGCGAGCTGATGCGCCAGGAACTGGAACAGACCGTGATGAAGGCGGTCGACGCGCTTCCCGAGGAGCTGCGCTCGGCCATCACGCTGCGCGAGGTGGAAGGCATGAGTTACGAGGAAATCGCACAGAAGATGGGCTGCCCGATCGGCACCGTGCGTTCGCGGATATTCCGCGCCCGCGAGGCCATCGATACCCAACTGCGCCCCCTGCTGGATACCGCCAGTGCCACCCGTGAGCGGAGCCGCGCATGAGTACCTCCCACGACATCGACGGTTTCACCGAGGCCCCGGCCGACAAGTTCGAACTGCATTACCGGCAGCAGCTGTCGGCGCTGGTGGATGGCGAGCTGGCGACCGACCAGGCGCGTTTCCTGCTGCGCCGGCTGGAACACGACGCCGAGCTGTCCGCCTGCCAGGAGCGCTGGCAGGTGCTGGGCGACGTGCTGCGCGGGCATGCCTGCGCCCCGGCGCCGGCCGGTTTCGCGCAGGGCGTGCAGGCCGCCATCGCCGCCGATGCGGCACGGCATGGCCCGTCGCCGGCGGTGCTGCAGCACGCGGCGCGGCGCGGCTGGAAGCGCTGGGGCGGCGGCGCCGCGCTGGCCGCTTCGGTGGCCGCGGTGGCTTTGTTCATGGCCCGCGAACAGTTGCCTGAAACCGCACCGGTCGCGCCGCAGACGGTGATCGCCACCACCGCGCAGTTGCCGGCACCGGCCGAGGCGCCCGGGATTGCCGATGCCGAAGCCGGGCTCGCCGCCGCCGCGCCGGTGGTGGCCGCGGCGGCGGTACGCCGCGCCGATGCCCGGCGCGGCAGCGCCACCCGCACCCGGCAGATGGCGCGCGGCACGGCGGTGCGGCTGGCCGAGCCGGAGCGCGCGGTCGCCGCGGCGCAGGCGCCGGAGGTCCCGCTGCTGCAGCAGAACCGGAACCCCTTCGCCAACGCCGCCGGCACCCTGCAGGCCCGCCCGTGGCCGCGCTCGCCGCTGTCGCCGGTGCTGTCGCAGGGCAGCCTCAACGCCAGCTTCCCGGCACAGGAGCGGGGGACGACGTTCTACCCATTCGAACCGCGGCCGCAGATGCTGCAGGACCTGCCTGCCGGGCACGAGCCGCCACTGCCGCAGCACTGAACCTGCGGCCGCCGTTGCCGTGCCGGATTTTCCCGATTCCGCTGCCGGGCGATGGGCGCCCGGCGGCGGGTGATGCCCTTGATTCCCGAACCGGAGGCTCGAAACCGATGACCCACCGTATCCACACGCGGCTGTTTGGCCTGCTGGCGATGACCCTGCCGCTGGCCGCCTGCGCCCAGAGCGAGGCCCCGGCCGCGCCGACCGAACAGGCGATCGCCCCGCGCTCCGCCGCCCCTGCGCCGCAGCTGGTCAGCGGCCTGCCGGACTTCACCCAGCTGGTCGACCAGGTCGGGCCGGGCGTGGTGAACGTCGAGACCGTCATCGGCGCGCGCCGCAATCCGCGCATGGCCGGCGCCGGGCGGCCGGACATGGACCAGTTGCCCGAGTTCTTCCGGCGCTTCTTCGGCCCGGATTTCCAGATGCCCGACGACGCGCCGGACAACACCCCGCGCGGCCGCGGCATGGGCTCGGGCTTCATCATCTCCGCCGACGGCTACGTGCTGACCAACCACCACGTCATCGACGGCGCCGAGACGGTCAAGGTCAAGCTCAGCGACCGCCGCGAGTTCGACGCCAAGGTGGTCGGCAGCGACGCGCAGTACGACGTGGCCCTGCTGAAGATCGACGCCAAGGGCCTGCCCACCGTGCGCGTGGGCGACTCCAACACGCTCAAGCCGGGGCAGTGGGTGGTGGCGATCGGCTCGCCGTTCGGGCTGGACCACTCGGTCACCGCCGGCATCGTCAGCGCCACCGGCCGCAGCAACCCGTATGCCGAGCAGCGCTACGTGCCGTTCATCCAGACCGACGTGGCGATCAACCAGGGCAACTCCGGCGGCCCGCTGCTCAACACCCGCGGCGAGGTGGTCGGCATCAACTCGCAGATCTTCTCCGCCTCCGGCGGCTACATGGGCATCAGCTTCGCGATCCCGATCGACCTGGCGATGAACGCGGTGGAGCAGATCAAGAAGAGCGGCAAGGTCAGCCGCGGCCAGCTGGGCGTGGTGGTGCAGCCGATCGACGCGCTCAAGGCGCAGGCGCTGGGCATGCCGGACAGCCGCGGCGCGCTGGTCAACCAGATGGTCGAGGATTCGGCCGCGGCCAAGGCGGGTGTGCAACTGGGCGACGTGATCCGTTCGGTCAACGGCACCGAGGTTGGCGCTTCCAGCGACCTGCCGCCGCTGATCGGCGCCATGCCGCCGGGCAGCAAGGTCCGGCTGGGCATCCTGCGCGACGGCAAGCAGCGCGAGATCACCGTCACCCTGACCGAACTGGCCGAGGACGCGGCCCGTGCCGCCAACGCGCCGGCCGGCGCCGGCGAGGATGCGCCGCAGGCCGGCGCCAATGCCCTGCTGGGGCTGGAGGTGGCCGACCTGACCGCCGCCGAGCGCAAGCAACTGGGGCTGGAGGCCGGCGAGGGCGTGCGCATCACCCGGGTCAACAGCCAGGCCGCGCGCGAGGCACGGCTGGCGCCGGGCATGGTGGTGCTGCAGGTCGGGCGCACGGCGGTGGGCAGCGTGGCCGCGCTCAACCGCGAACTGGCCGGCTACAAGAAGGGCGACGTGGTGATGCTGCTGGTGCGCAGCGGCGGCAACAGCGCCTTCATCGCGGTCCGTGCCGGCGGCTGAGCTGGCATCTTCAAGCCCCTCTCCCATCGGGGTGAGAGGGGCAGTTTGCGAACCACTGGTTCTCGCTGCTCCACGAACGCCCTTGCGCCAGCGCAAGGGCCGGGGCGCGGAGCGGGGGCTGGGGTGAGGGTATGGGCGAAGCCCAGTGATGTTTGGCTGCCGAGGCTTCGCCCGTACCCTCATCCGCCCCTTGCATGCCGCTCCTGCGGCATGCCCTTCGGGCCGGCTTTGCCGTCCGCTTCGGCATCCTGCCTCGCGAGCGGGGCACCTTCTCCCAAGGGGAGAAGGGATTCACGGGGCCACGCATGCGATAATCCGCCGCTTTCCTGACGACGCGCCGCGCCGCCGCCACCTTATATGCCTGCCGATCCAATGCGGAACATCCGCAACTTCTCCATCATCGCCCACGTCGACCACGGCAAATCCACCCTGGCCGACCGCATCATCCAGCTCTGCGGCGGCCTGACCGCGCGCGAGATGGAAGCGCAGGTGCTCGACAACAACCCGATCGAGCGCGAACGCGGCATCACCATCAAGGCGCAGTCGGTGTCGCTGCCGTACACCGCGCGCAATGGCGAAACCTATTACCTGAACTTCATCGACACCCCCGGGCACGTCGACTTCTCCTATGAAGTCAGCCGCTCGCTGGCCGCCTGCGAGGGCGCGCTGCTGGTGGTGGACGCCGCCCAGGGCGTGGAGGCGCAGTCGGTGGCCAACTGCTACACCGCGGTCGAGATGGGCCTGGAAGTGGTGCCGGTGCTGAACAAGATCGACCTGCCCACCGCCGACACCGAGCGCGCCAAGGCCGAGATCGAGGCGGTGATCGGCATCGATGCCAGCGACGCGGTGGCGGTCAGCGCCAAGACCGGGCTGAACGTGGAGGAGGTGCTGGAGGCGATCGTCCACCGCATCCCGCCGCCGGCCCCGCGCGACACCAACAAGCTGCAGGCGCTGATCATCGACTCGTGGTTCGACAACTACCTGGGCGTGGTGTCGCTGGTGCGGGTCATGCAGGGTGAAGTGAAGACCGGCGACAAGCTGCTGGTGATGTCCACCGGCCGCAACCACCAGGTCGACGCGGTGGGCGTGTTCACGCCCAAGCGCAAGGTCACCGGCAAGCTGTCGGCCGGCGAGGTGGGCTGGATCACCGCCTCGATCAAGGACGTGCATGGCGCCCCGGTCGGCGACACCCTGACCCTGGCCGGCGACCCGGCCCCGGCGCCGCTGCCGGGCTTCCAGGAAATGCAGCCGCGCGTGTTCGCCGGTCTGTTCCCGGTCGACGCCGAGGACTACCCGGACCTGCGCGAGGCGCTGGACAAGCTGCGCCTGAACGATGCCGCGCTGCGCTTCGAGCCGGAAAGCTCCGAGGCGATGGGCTTCGGCTTCCGCTGCGGCTTCCTGGGCATGCTGCACATGGAGATCGTGCAGGAGCGCCTGGAGCGCGAGTACGACCTGGACCTGATCAGCACCGCGCCGACCGTGGTCTACGAAGTGCTCAAGAGCGACGGTTCCATCGTGATGATGGACAACCCGGCCAAGCTGCCGCCGGTCAACCAGGTCGAGGAGATCCGCGAGCCGATCATCCGCGCCAACGTGCTCACCCCCGAGGAGTACATCGGCAACATCATCAAGCTGTGCGAGGAGAAGCGCGGCACCCAGCTTGGCATCAACTACCTGGGCAGCCAGGTGCAGATCAGCTACGAGCTGCCGATGGCCGAGGTGGTGCTGGATTTCTTCGACAAGCTCAAGTCGGTCAGCCGCGGCTACGCCTCGCTGGACTACCACTTCGTGCGCTTCGAGGCCGGCCCGTTCGTGCGCGTGGACGTGCTGATCAACGGCGACAAGGTCGACGCGCTGTCGCTGATCGTGCACCGCAGCCACGCCGACCGCCGCGGCCGCGAGCTGTGCGAGAAGATGAAGGACCTGATCCCGCGGCAGATGTTCGACGTCGCCATCCAGGCCGCCGTCGGCTCGCAGATCATCGCCCGCACCACGGTCAAGGCGATGCGCAAGAACGTATTGGCCAAGTGCTATGGTGGCGACGTTTCGCGCAAGAAGAAGCTGCTGGAGAAGCAGAAGGAAGGCAAGAAGCGCATGAAGCAGGTCGGCCGCGTGGAGATCCCGCAGGAAGCCTTCCTGGCCGTGCTGCAGATGGACAACAAGTGATGAAGCGGGGAACGGGGAACAGGGAACGGGGAATGTCGGGATCCGGTGCGCCGGTACCGATGGCGTCCCGTCCCATTCCCGGATCCCCGTTCCCTGTTCCCGCTTTTAGGAATTTCCATGAAATGGTTTGAAATCCTGCTGGTGGTGCTGACCCTCGGCTCCGGCATCGTCCTGCTGCTGGACAAGCTGTTCCTGGCCAAGCGCCGGGCGACCAAGGGCGGCCTGCTGGACAGCGAGGATCCGGCCGTCGTCGATTACTCGCGGGCCTTCTTCCCGGTGCTGGCGGTGGTGCTGGTGCTGCGCAGCTTCATCGCCGAGCCGTACAAGATCCCGTCCAGCTCGATGATGCCCAACCTGCTGATCGGCGACTTCATCCTGGTCAACAAGTTCGCCTACGGCATCCGCCTGCCGATCACCAACACCAAGGTGATCCCGACCGGCGAGCCCCGGCGCGGCGACGTGGCGGTGTTCCAGTTCCCCGGCCACCCGGGCCAGCCCGATGACCCGCAGCGCGGCGAGAACTTCATCAAGCGCGTGATCGGCCTGCCGGGCGACCGCATCGGCTTCCACGGCGACACGCTGTCGATCAACGGCGAGCAGCTGAGCTACGAGGTCAAGGGTGAATACGTCGGCAAGGGCCGCGGCGCGGAGATGACCGGCGCCACCCTGCTGAGCGAGAACCTGCCGGGCCGCACCCACACCGTGCTGGAATACCTGGGCCGCGCCAACCCGGCCGGGCAGGGCGACTGGGAGGTGCCGCAGGGGTACTTCCTGGTGATGGGCGACAACCGCGACAACAGCGACGACGGCCGTTTCTGGGGCCTGCTGCCGGAGCACAACCTGCGCGGCAAGGCGTTCCTGATCTGGCTCAACTGCAGCGGCTGGTTCTGCAAGGACGGTTTCGAGCCCTCCCGCATCGGGTCGGGCATCCAGTAACGTAATGGCGTATCCGGGGAGAACACACACATGAATCGCAAGCAAGGTGGCATGACGCTGACGTCGTTCCTGGTGGTGCTGGCCGTGGTCGGCTTCGCGCTGTACGTGGGCATGAAGCTGTTCCCGATGTACCAGGAGTTCTACGCGGTCAAGACCTCGATGAAGGCACTGGCCAAGGAGCCGGGCAGCTCCGACCCGAACAAGGCGCAGGAAATGTTCTTCAAGCGCATGGACATGAACTATTCGGACAGCGTCAAGCGCGAGAACATCAAGTTCGACCGCATCGAGGGCGGCGTGCGCATGGTCGTCAAGTACGAAGTGCGCCGGCCGCTGGTCGGCAACCTGGACATCGTCGGGAATTTCGAGAATTCCCAGGATTTGACTGGCGGCGGCTTTTGAGCAGGACGTTCCATCGCGGTGACCTGATCGGCCACCCGTTCCGGGATCCGGGCCTGCTGCGGCAGGCCCTGACCCACCGCAGTGCCGGCGCGCCGCACAACGAGCGTCTGGAGTTCCTTGGCGACAGCATCGTCAACCTGCTGGTCGCCGAGGCGATGTACAGCCGCTGGCCCAAAGCCGACGAAGGCGCGCTGACCCGCGCGCGCTCGGCGCTGGTCTGCGAAAGCGCATTGGCCGCCCTTGCCCGCACGCTGGAGCTGGGCGAACGCCTGACCCTGGGGCCGGGCGAGATGAAGTCCGGCGGCCACCGCCGCGATTCGATCCTCGCCGACGCCTTCGAGGCGGTGGTGGCGGCAATCTACCTGGACGCCGGCTTCGAGGCCTGCCGTGCGCGGGTACTGCCGTGGTTCGAGCAATCGATGGCGGCGGTGCCGGTCGGCAAGCCGGAAAAGGACCCCAAAACCCGCCTGCAGGAATGGCTGCAGGCGCGGCAGAAGCCGCTGCCGGCCTACGAGCTGGTGGCCGAGAGCGGCGACGACCACGCGCGGCATTTCCACGTGCGCTGCAACGTGGCCGACCCGGCGTTGACCACCGAAGGCGAGGGCAGCTCGCGGCGGCTGGCCGAACAACAGGCGGCACTGGCCGCGATCGAGCAACTGGATTCCAAGTGAACGACACCTCTACCCACCGCTGCGGCAGCGTCGCCGTCATCGGCCGCCCCAACGTCGGCAAATCGACCCTGACCAATGCACTGGTCGGCGCCAAGGTCAGCATCGTCTCCAACCGCCCGCAGACCACCCGCCACCGCCTGCTCGGCATCGCCACCTTCCCGGAAGGGCAGTTGGTGCTGGTGGACACGCCGGGACTGCACCGCCAGCAGAAGCGGGCGATGAACCGGGTGATGAACCGTGCCGCGCGCAGCTCGCTGGAAGGCGTGGACGCCGGCCTGCTGGTGATCGAGGCCGGGCGCTGGGACGAGGAGGACACGCTGGCCTTCAACGTGCTGCGCGACGCCGGCATCCCGGTGGTGCTGGTGGTCAACAAGGTCGACCGGCTGAAGGACAAGGGCGCGTTGCTGCCGTTCCTGCAGCAGGTCACCGACGGCCGCGACTTCGCCGCGGTGCACCCGATTTCCGCGCAGAAGCGCAACGGCCTGGAAGCGCTGGTGGGCGACGTGCTCAAGCTGCTGCCGGAAGCCCCGCCGATGTTCGGCGAGGACGAGATCACCGACCGCAGCCAGCGTTTCCTGGCCGGCGAGCTGGTGCGCGAGCAGTTGATGCGCCAGCTCGGCGAGGAACTGCCCTATGCCACCACCGTGGAGATCGAGCGCTTCGCCGAGGACGGCAACCTGCTGCGCATCGGCGCGGTGATCTGGGTCGAGCGCGAAGGCCAGAAGGCCATCGTCATCGGCAAGGGCGGCGCGCGCTTGAAGGACATCGGCGCGAAGGCGCGGATGCAGATGGAGCGCCTGTTCGGCGCCAAGGTATTCCTGGAAACCTGGGTGCGCGTGCGCGAAGGCTGGTCGGACGACGAAGCCGCGCTGAAGGCGTTCGGGTACGAGTGAGGCAGGGAAGAAGCGGGGAACGGGGGGAACAGGGAATGATGGTTCGCGGGTAGCCGTATCCGGCTGCCCCGATCAATGATCGGTTTCGCTGTTTCCCTGTTTCGGCTGATGTGACTTGGTTGGAAAGCGGCCGAGGGTTTGCCAACCTCCGGCTGTGGCCCGGCTCCATTCCCCATTCCCGGCTCCACCCCCATGCGCCTCGACGACCAACCCGGCTATGTCCTGCACGCGCGCCCCTGGCGCGAAACCAGCCTGCTGGTGGAAGTGCTGACGCAGGAACACGGCCGCGTCGGCCTGCTGGCGCGCGGGGTGCAGGGGCCGAAGAAACAGGCGCTGCGCGCGGCCTTGCAGCCGCTGCAATCGATCCGTTTCGACGCGGTGCTGGCCGGCGAACTGGCGCAGCTGCGCCGCGCCGAAAGCCAGGATGCCGCGCCGCGCCTGCACGGCCACGCCATGCTGGCGGCGTTCTACGTCAACGAACTGGTGCTGCGGCTGGCCCCGCGCCACGATCCGCTGCCCGAGCTGCACCACGCCTATGGCGAAATCCGCCAGCGGTTGCGGGAGGCCGGCGGGCTGGCATGGTCGCTGCGCCGTTTCGAGCGCGACCTGCTCGACGCGCTGGGTTTCGGTTTCGACTGGGCCCATGCCGCCGACGGGCAGCCGATCGACCCGGCCGCACGCTACCGCCTCGACCCGCAGGAAGGCCCGCTGCGGCTGCTCAGCGAACGCAATGCCGGCGAGCGCCGCGGGCTGGCCACCGGCACCGCGCTGCTGGCGCTGGCGGAGGACCGCCTGCCGGCGGCGGCCGACCTGGCCAGCCTGCGCCTGCAGATGCGCGCGGTGCTGCTGCACCATCTGGGCGGGCGCGGGCTGAAATCCTGGGAGATGCTCGGTGACCTGGCGCGCGGCAACGGCTGAAGCGCGGGCCGTCACCCACCCGGCGTAGGTACGGGGCTTGCCCCGTACGGGCTTTCCCGGTGAAGCCCCCATGCGGGGCAAGCCCCGCATCTACAAGGGGTTCCAGACTCTCGCCCCTTGCCGACGTGGGCTCTCTCAATGGTGGAGCAGGGCGTTCACCGCCGCGTCGAACTGCCGCCGCGCCATGTCCGAGTCCGGGGCCTGGTGCAGTTGCCGCACCGCACTGCCAAGCCGCGACGCGCCGACGAACCCGCAACTGGCCTGCAGCCGGTGCAGCTGTGCGCGTAGTGCACCGGTGTCATGCTGTTGCAAAGCCGAGGACACTGCGGCGCGGGCCCCGGGCAGTTCGGTCATGAACAACTCGCGCAGCGCGATCACGTGCGCGCCCTGGCCGTTCAGCGCCTGCAATGCCGCGCTTTCGTCCCAGTCCGGTGCTTCCGCAGCAGGGGCGGCTCCGGCCAGCGCTTCGCGGACGCTGGCGAGCAGCTCGCTGCCGGCGAGCGGCTTGAGCAGCACGCGATCGAACCCGGCCTGCAGCAGCGCCTGCTGGGTTTCCGGGCTGGTGTCGGCGGTGTGCGCCAGCGCCGGCACGCCGGCCTGCCGGGTGCGCAGGTAGCGCAGCAGTTCCGGGCCGGTGCCGTCGGGCAGGTTGGCGTCGACCAGCCACAGGGCATGGTGATTGGCCTGCGCCAGTTGGCGGGCGTCGGCAAGCGAGGCGGCGGTGTCCACCGTGGCCGGCAAGGCCATCAGCGTGGTGTGGAAGAAAGCCTGGCTGGTCGCGTCATCCTCGACCAGCAACAGGCGCGGCGGGTTGGCCTGCTGTTGCGTATTCATCTGCTGCCTCCATGTCAGCCATGCGCCGCATCATTGGCGATGCGCGGCGGGCTTGCAATAGACGGAAGTCACGCCTGCCACATCTGCGACAATGGCGCCCCTTTTTGCCCGCAGCCGTCCGCCACGTGGCCCGATCCCGTTCCCGTATAGACAAGACCCCGTTCCACACCGACATCCTCGACCTCAGCCACGACGGCCGCGGCGTCGCCCGCCGCGAAGGCGAGGGCGGCAAGGTGACCTTCGTGGCCGGCGCGCTGCCCGGCGAGACGGTGATGGCCGAGCAGACCGGCAAGAGCCGCCATTTCGACGAAGCCCGGACGGTGGAAGTGCTCAAGGCCTCGCCGCACCGGGTGCAGCCGCGCTGCCCGCATTTCGGCGTGTGCGCCGGCTGCGTGCTGCAGCACCTGGAGGAAGGGCAGCAGATCGTCGCCAAGCAGCGGGTGCTGATGGACAACCTGGCCCGCATCGGCCACGTCAACCCCGGCGCGGTGCTGCCGCCGCTGGTCGGTGCGAACTGGGGTTACCGGCGCAAGGGCCGGTTCTCGGTGCGCCGGGTGGAGAAGAAGGACAAGACCCTGGTGGGCTTCCGCGAGCAGGACCCGCGCTTCGTCGCCGATTTGTCGCAGTGCCTGACCGTGATCCCCGAAATCGGCACCAGGGTGTCGGCGCTGTCGGCGTTCATCGAAACGCTGGATGGCCGGCGCGACATCCCGCAGATCGAGTTCATCGGCGGCGATGCCGCCATCGCCCTGACCGTGCGCCACCTGCAGCCGCTGTCCGACGCCGACAGGCAGGCGTGGCGGGCATTTGGCGAAGAACACGGCTTCGCCATCTACCTGCAGCCCGGCGGCCTGGAAACGGTGCATCCGCTGTGGCCGGTCGAAGGCGTGCCGCTGTCGTTCGCGCTGCCGCAGTGGAACGTGGAGCTGGCGTTCCGCCCGCTGGATTTCATCCAGGTCAACGCCACGCTCAACGAGAAGATGATTGCGCACGCATTGGCGCTGCTGGATGCGCAGCCCGACGAGCGCGTGCTCGACCTGTTCTGCGGGCTGGGCAACTTCACCCTGCCGCTGGCGCGCACCGTGCGCGAGGTGGTGGGCGTGGAAGGCGAGGCCGGGCTGGTCGCGCGGGCGAAGGAAAATGCGCAGCGCAACGGGCTGGACAACGCCCAGTTCTTCGCCGCCGATCTCACCCAGGACCAGCGCAACGCGCCGTGGATGCGGCAGGGTTTCGACAAGCTGCTGCTCGACCCGCCGCGTTCGGGTGCCATCGACGTGCTGCAGCAACTGCCGCTCAAGCAGTTCAAGCGCATCGTCTACGTCAGCTGCCATCCCGGCTCGCTGGCGCGCGATGCCGGCTATCTGGTCAACGAGCAGGGCTTCACCCTGGTCAGCGCCGGGGCGATGGACATGTTCCCGCATACCGCGCACGTGGAAAGCATCGCGGTGTTCGAGAAAAATTGAATCCGCGCACATGGATGTGCGCCGCTCTTGCGAGGGATTCGCATCAATGAATCCGCGCACATGGATGTGCGCTGCTTTTGTGAAGGGCTCACGTCAACGAGGTTTTGAATGGGCATCGAAATCGAGCGCAAGTTCCTGGTCACCAATGACGACTGGCGTGCCGCCGCGCATCAGGTCATCCCGATGGCACAGGGCTACATCAACGACATCGCGGCGATGGACAGTGGTGCACAGAAGGCCTCGGTGCGGGTGCGCATACAGGGCGATGCCGCCTACCTGAACATCAAGTCGCGCGAGCTCGGCCATACCCGGCAGGAGTTCGACTACCCGATCCCGGTGGACGAGGCGCGGCAACTGCTGGCGCTGTGTGTCGGCGGGTTGGTCGACAAGCGCCGCCACCTGGTCAACCACGGCGGCCTGCTGTGGGAAGTGGACGAGTTCCTCGGCGACAACGCCGGGCTGGTGGTGGCCGAGGTGGAACTGCAAAGCGCCGACCAGCTGTTCGACAAACCCGGCTGGGCCGGCGCCGAGGTCACCGACGCGCCGCGCTACTACAACCTCGCGCTGGCCTCGCATCCATACAGCCAATGGCGCGCTGACGAGCGCGCCTGACCCGCAGGAGGAATCCCCCATGCGCATCGACATCTGGTCCGACGTGGTCTGCCCGTGGTGCTGGATCGGCAAGCACCGCTTCCGGCGCGCGCTGGAACTGATGGGCGACAAGGCGCCGCAGGTGGAGGTGCACTGGCATCCGTTCCTGCTCGACCCCGAGGCCGACGCCACGCCGGTGCCGTTGCGGCAGGCCTATGCCGCCAAGTTCGGTGGCGCCGAGCGCGCCGGGCAGATGCTGGCGCAGACCCAGGACACCGCGCGGGCCGAGGGCCTGCCGATGGACTTCGAACGGGGGCAGGTGCGGGTCACCACCCTGCCGGCGCACCGGCTGCTGTGGCTGGCCGGGCGCGAGGGCGTGCAGGACGCCGTGGGCGAGGCCCTGTTCCGCGCGCATTTCGCCGAAGGCCGCAACCTTGCCGACCCGCAGGTACTGGCCGAAGCGGCGGCGGCCGGCGGCATCCCGGCCGGGCGTGTCCAGGCCATGCTCGCTTCGGACGAGGGGCTGGCCGAGGTCCGCGCCGGGCTGGGGCAGGCGCAGGCGCTGGGCATCCAGTCGGTGCCGACCTTCGTCATCGACGGCCGCTACGCGGTGCAGGGCGCGCAGCCGCCGGAGGTGTTCGCGCAGGTGCTGGCGAAGGTGGCCGCCAAGCAGGCCCCGGCGGCCGGCGACGATGAACCGGCCTGCGGCCCGGACGGTTGCAGCGTCTGACGCGCCCGCCGCCATCTGCGACAATGCCCCGCTTGTTCGCAGGGAAACCCCGCACATGCTTCTGATCGGCGTCGCCGGCACCGAACTGACCGCGCCCGAACGTGATTGGCTGCAGCATGACGCCGTGGCCGGCGTGGTGCTGTTCAAGCGCAATTTCGCCTCGCGCGCGCAGGTGGCCGAGCTGACCGCCGCGATCCGCGCCGCCACCGCGCGCCCGCTGCTGGTTGCCGTGGATCAGGAAGGCGGGCGCGTGCAGCGCTTCCGCGAAGGCTTCACCGACTTGCCGCCGCTGGACGGTTTCGGCCGGTTGTACGCGACCGACCCGCAGGCCGCGCTGGCACTGGCCGAGCAGCATGCCTGGCTGATGGCCAGCGAAATCCGCGCCAGCGGGCTGGACCTGAGCTTCGCCCCGGTGGTGGACGTGGGCCACGGCAACCTCGCCATCGGCAACCGCGCCTTCGCCGAGGACCCGCAGGTCGTGGCGGCGCTGGCCGGGGCCTACGTGCACGGCATGCACGGCGCCGGCATGGCCGCCACGCTCAAGCACTTCCCCGGCCACGGCACGGTGCGCGAGGACACCCACGTCGACGTCGCCATCGACCCGCGCCCGCTGCACGAACTGGAAGCGCACGATCTGCTGCCGTTCCGCGCCGGCATCGCCGCCGGGGCCGATGCGGTGATGATGGCTCACGTCGTCTACCCGCAGGTCGCGCCGGAACCGGCCGGCTACTCGCCGCGCTGGATCAACGCGATCCTGCGCGAACGGCTGGGCTTCCGCGGCGTGGTGTTCTCCGACGACATCGGCATGGCGGCCTCGTTCGCCGCCGGTGGGGTCAAGGCCCGGGTCGATGCCCATCTGGACGCCGGTTGCGACGTGGTGCTGGTCTGCCACCCGGAACTGGTCGAAGAATCGCTGCGTGCCGTGGAAGGCCGCAGCCTCAACACCGCCGCGTTGCTGGGGCTGATCGCCCACGGCGCACTGGGCTGGGGCGGCCTGCTGGCCGACGCCCGCCACGGCGATACCCGCAACCGTCTGCTCGAAACCCTCGGAAGAACCGCCTGATGTCCAAACTCACTCTCGAACAAGCCGTGGCCCAGGCCGACCTGCTGGTCGATCGCCCCGCCATCGATGCCGCCATCGCCGCCATCGCCGATGCCATCGCCCGCGACTACAAGGGCGAGGTGCCGGTGTTCCTGTCGATCATGAACGGCGCGCTGCCGTTCGCCGGCCAGCTCGCGCTGGAGCTTGGCGCACGCGGCCAGGACGCGCAGTTCGACTACATGCAGGCCTCGCGCTACCACGGCGAGAGCGGCGGCGAACTGGTGTGGAAGCACCGCCCGGTGTCGGCGCTGTTCGGCCGCCGCGTGCTGTTGATCGACGACATCCTCGACGAAGGCTTCACCCTGCAGGGCGTGCGCCAGTGGTGCCTCGAACAGGGTGCGACCGACGTGCGCATCGCCGTGCTGGCGGTGAAGAAGCACGACCGCTGCCTGCCCGACGTACAGGCCGACTATGCCGGCGTCGAACTGCCGGACCGCTTCGTGTTCGGTTTCGGCATGGACGTCAGCGAGACCTTGCGCCCGCTGCCGGCCATCTACGCGATGAAGCAGTAAGGGGGCCGGCCATTGGCCGGCACGCGCCATCGCTTCGCGCTGTCGCCCCATGGTTTGCATTGCAAACCATGGGCCCCGTTTCTCGCATGCCACACCCCCGCGCCTTCGGCGCGCCCCCTGACTCAGGGGGCTTTCCTCCAGTCACGATCTGGTGAGGCCGGGGATGTGGCTTGATTACTAAAACAGATCAGGAAACAACGATGGGCAATATCGAGCTGGCCGTGATCGGCGGCACCGGCGTCTACACGCTGGCTGCGCTGGACGACGTGCAAAGCCACGAGGTGCAGACCCGTTACGGCGCGCCATCCGGCCCGGTGCGCGTGGGCCTGCTGGACGGCCGGCGCGTGGCGTTCCTCGCCCGCCACGGCGAAGGCCATTCGATCCCGCCGCACAAGGTCAACTACCGCGCCAACCTTGCCGCGCTCGCGCAGCTGGGCGCCACCCGCGTGCTGGCGCTGAACACCGTCGGCGGCATCACCGATGCGTTCGGCCCGCGCGTGCTGGCCTGCCCCGACCAACTGATCGACTACACGTGGGGCCGTGTTTCCACGCTGTGCGAGGAAGAAGGCAGCGACGTGCTGCACGTCGATTTCGGCCATCCGTACACGCCGTCGCTGCGTGCGCAGGTACTGGCGGCGGCGCGTGCGCGCGACGTCGCCGTGCATGACGGCGGCTGCTATGGCGCCACCCAGGGGCCGCGCCTGGAAACCATCGCCGAGATCGCGCGCATGCGCCGCGACGGTTGCGACCTGGTCGGCATGACCGGCATGCCCGAGGCCGGGCTGGCGCGCGAACTGGGGCTGGAATATGCCTGCCTGGCGATCGTCGCCAACTGGGCGGCCGGCTGCGGCGACGCGGCCGAGATCACGATGGAGGAAGTGCTGGCGAACGTCGCCGCGGCGTCGGCGGGCCTGCCCGAGCTGGTGGGCGAATTGGCGCGGGGGTGATTGTCATTCCGGCGCGGGCTTTGCATACTCCGCCGGTACGCCTCATTCAGCGTGCATCAATCCATTCATCGAACAAGGTCTCGCATCACCATGCCGAACGGTACCGTCAAGTGGTTCAACGACGCCAAGGGATTTGGCTTCATCTCACCGGAGGACGGCAGCGCCGACGTCTTCGCGCACTTCTCCGCGATCAATTCCAAGGGCTTCCGCAGCCTGCAGGAAGGTCAGCGCGTCAGCTATGACGTGACCCAGGGCCCGAAGGGCGCCCAGGCTTCCAACATCACGCCGGCCGAGTGATCCATTCGACCAGGCAGAGAGAAAGACCCCGCCGCGGCGGGGTTTTTCTTTGTTGCCGCCATCCCTGGCGGCAACCCTTCGGGCCATCGACAAGCGATGTCGAAAATCGCTCCCGGCAGCAGCCCCGTAAGCGGGTAGGACGATGAACAAGCCAATGGACGTCGCCATCGTCGGTTACGGCACCGCCGGACAGGCGCTGGCGGTGCTGCTGACGCGCGATGGGCACCGCGTGCAGGTATTCGAGCAGGCCGCGCAACCGGGGCCGGTGGGGGCCGGCTTCCTGCTGCAGCCCAGCGGCCTGCAGGTGCTGTGGCAGATGGGGTTGCTGCCGCAGGTGTTGGCGCATGGCGCGGCAGTGCGCCGGCTGTACGGCGACACGCCGTGCGGCCGTGCGGTGATGGACATGCGCTACGCCGGGCTGGATGCACGCCTGCATGGCATTGGCATGCAGCGTGGTGCGTTGTTCGCGCTGCTCGACGCGGCGTGGCAGGCGCGCGATGCGCTGCACGTGGACAGCCGCATCGTCGCCATCGACGACGGCCTGCGGCGCGTGCGGGACCGGCATGGCCGCTGGCACGGGCCGTTCGACCTGGTGGTCGCCACCGATGGTTCCGCCTCCGGCCTGCGCGCGCAGGTGCGCGGTACGCGGCTTGACCGCCCGTACCCGTGGGGCGCGCTGTGGTGCCTGTTGCCGCATGGCGACTGGGCGTTCGGCGACGAACTGCGCCAGCGCTACGTCGCCGCGCGCAAGATGATCGGCCTGCTGCCGGTGGGCACCCGCCCCGGCGACGACGAACCGCGGCTGAGTTTCTTCTGGAGCCTGCCGCGCGACGGATTCGATGCGTGGGAACAGGCCGGGTTGGCGCCGTGGCTGCACGAAATCGAGCAGATGTGGCCGGAAGCGCGCCAACGCCTGCAGGGTGTCGGCATGCAGGCGCAACTGGCGCGCGCCAGCTACCGCGATGCGGTGCTGGACCGCTGGTATCGCGGCCGGCTGGTGCTGGCCGGCGACGCGGCCCATTCGATGAGCCCGCAGCTGGGGCAGGGGGTGAACATGGCCCTGCTCGACGCGATGGCACTGCGCGATGCGCTGCGCGGTGAGGCGGCCATCGATGCGGCGCTGGCGCGGTACCAGGCGCAGCGGCAGGCACACGTGCGGCTGTACCAGTTCTGGAGCCGCTGGCTGACGCCGGTATTCCAGTCCGAGCGCGACTGGATCGCCCGCGCGCGCGACCTGCTGTTCAAGCCGATGGGGCGCATGCCCGGCGGGCGCGGGCACATGCTGCGCGTGCTCAGCGGCACCCAGCACGGCCTGTTCGGCAAATTGCCGCTGGCAGCGGAATTCATCGAGGCGCTTGCCGGGCGTCCGTAGATGCGGGGCATGCCCCGCATCCACGTTCGGATCGTCGTTCGGGAAGGCCGCGCAATCACCGGCGCGATTGCGCGGCGGCACGCCTACCGCTTGGCTTCGTCGGCCCTGGCGCGGGCATCCTCGGCCGCGTCATGGGCATGGTCGGCCGCCTTCTGCGCCGCATCGGCGGCCGCGGCGCTGGCATCGGCCGCGGCATCGTTGGCGGCGGCCTTGGCGTCGTCCATCGCGTTGGCGGTGGCATCGGCGGCCTTGTCCATCGCCTGCTCGGATTTGTCCAGGGCTTCCTGGGTAGCGTCGGCAGCGCGATTGGCGGCGTCGCGGGTCGCGGCGGCTGCGGCATCGCCGGTTTCGCGGGCGGCTTCGGCGGCGTGGTCGGCCGCGGCGGCCGCATCGTCGCGGGCCTGTTCCATGTCGGGCTTGTTGCAGCCGGCCAACGCCAGCACCAGGCCGCCAACCAGCAACGGGGCAATGATCTTCATCGTGTTCTCCAGTTCAGGGGGACAACGCATGCAGGTTAGGGGGCGGTGGATTCAGATCATGTCAATAAGCCGGGTCAGGCACCGGAATGCTTCGGCAGACGGGCTGCCGGAGGATTGCAGCCACGAAGAAGCGGCAGGACAGCCGTTTTCCATGGCGAAGCCGCGCGAAGGGTGACGTACAAGCATGAAAAAAGCCGCTGGCGAACCAGCGGCTTTCCGAACTTGCGTCGAAGCAGAAGTTATTACTTCTTGGCTTCTTCGGCGGCGTCCTTGGCCTTGTCGGCCACGTCTTCGGCAGCCTGGGCAGCGTCGGCGGCGGCGTCGGCAGCAGCGTCGGTGGTGGCGGCAGCGGCGTCGGCAGCGGCTTCGCCGGCGGCGTCAGCAGCGGTGGCGGCGGTGTCGGCAGCAGCCTGGGCAGCGTCGGCGGTTTCGGCAGCGGCCTGGTCGGCGGCAACCTGGGCGTCGGTGGCGGCTTCGTTGGCGGCGGCAGCGGCGTCCTGGGCAGCTTCCTGCTTCGAGCAGGCGGCCAGGGCCAGGCCCAGGGTCATCGCGATCAGCAGCTTGTTGATGCTCATTTGTGAATCCTCGTCGTGGAATTTGGCTAACGCGCCATTGCGCGCCGGAAACATGATGGCGAGCAGATTTCGAGTGTCAAGCAACATCGCATTCATTTTTGTAAAAACGACATTAAGCCCAATCAAATCAATTCGATGGCGATGGCCGTCGCTTCGCCACCGCCGATGCAAAGGGAGGCGATGCCACGCTTGAGGCCGCGCGTGCGCAAGGCGTTTGCCAGCGTAACCACCAGCCGCGCACCGGAGGCGCCGATCGGATGGCCCAGTGCGCAGGCGCCGCCGTTGACGTTGACCTTCCCGTGCGGGATGCCCAGTTCGCGGATCGGCGCCATCGCCACCACGGCGAAGGCTTCATTGATTTCGAACAGGTCCACGTCGCCGGCCTGCCAGCCGGCCTTGTCCAGCACCCGCTCGATGGCGCCGATCGGGGCGGTGGTGAACCACTCCGGCTCCTGCGAGAAGGTGGCATGGGCGACGATGCGCGCCAGCGGCTGCACGCCGCGCCTGGCAGCCTCGTCGGCGGACAGCAGCACCACCGCGGCGGCGCCATCGGAAATGCTCGAAGAGCTGGCGGCGGTGACGCTGCCGTCCTTCTTGAACGCCGGCTTCAGCGTGGGGATCTTGGCGACGTCGGACTTGCCGGGCTGTTCGTCCTGCGCGTATTCGACCTCGCCCTTGCGGGTGGCGACCTTGACCGGGACGATCTCGCCGTCGAACGCGCCATCGGCCTGCGCGGCCTGAGCGCGCTTGACCGATTCGATGGCGTAGGCGTCCTGCTCCTCGCGGGTGAAGCCGAATTTGGCCACGGCGGCCTCGGCGAACACGCCCATCGACTGGCCGTCGTAGGGGTTGGTCAGGCCATCCCACGCCATGTGGTCCACCGCCTGGAAGCTGCCGTAGCGGTTGCCGGTACGCGAGTTGGGGATCATGTGCGGCGCATTGGACATGGATTCCATGCCGCCGGCGACGACAATGGCGGCCGAGCCGGCCTTGATCAGGTCGTGGCCGAGCATGATGGCCTTCATGCCGGAGCCGCACACCTTGTTGAGGGTGGTGCAGCCGGCGCTGGTCGGCAGGCCGGCGGCCAGCGCGGCCTGGCGGGCGGGCGCCTGGCCGAGGTTGGCCGGCAGCACGCAGCCCATGATGACTTCGGAAACGTCGGCGGCGGGGATGCCGGACTGCGCCACGGCCGCGCGGATGGCCGTGGCGCCGAGGGTGGGGGTGGGAACGCCGTTGAACTGGCCTAGGAAGGAGCCGATGGCGGTGCGTTTGGCGGCGGCGATGACGATGTCGGACATGATGCGGTCTCGGTTGTATCTTGTGGCGATTATCGAAAGCCGGCTGTGGCGTGCCCATTGGACCAACGGCACATCCCGGCGGACGGTAGCGTGTCCATGCAGTATAGAAGGTCGCCATCGCATGGCCCGTCCATCGCCATTCCGGCCGATGGCGGGCCCGGAATGCCGGGGGAAGGCAATGATCAGAGCATCGCGGGTTCGCACCCTGTTGGCCGCTTCGCTGTCGCTGGCCTTGGCCGCGTGTGGTGGCGGGGGCGGCAGCAAGTCCACGCCGCCGCCCGCCGCGCCGCCGCCGGCGACCCCGCCGCCCTCCGGTTCCACCACACCGCAGCCGGCGATGGACGCGCACCTGGCGCTGACCAACGCCAAGGCCGCGCAGGCGGCCGGCTTCACCGGCGCCGGCATCCGCATCGGCGTGGTCGATTCGGGGGTGATGCGCAACCACCCCGCGCTGGCCGGGCGGGTGCTGGCCAACTACAACTACATCGACCCGCGCAGCAACAACCTGGCCGTCGACGACGTGGTCGGCCACGGCACCACGGTGGCGCAGCTGGCGGCCGGTGCGGCGACCGGCACCTGGCCCGGCGGCATCGCTCCCGGCGCGCAGATCGTCTCGGCGCGCATCATCAACGACGAGCGGCCCGAGGACGACGGCTCCGGGCAGGGCAACGAGGTCACCGGCGCGCTCGGGCTGGCCCCGATCCACGACGACCTGATCCGCGCCGGCGTGCGCATCATGAACAACTCCTGGGGCGGCCTGTACTGGACGCGGGCGACGGCGACCGCGCCGATCGCCGCCGAATACCGGCCCTTCATCATCGACAACGACGGGCTGGTGGTGTTCGCCACCGGCAACGAATCGCGCGCCAATCCCAGCGACATGGCGGCATTGCCGAGCCAGCCGGGGCCGAACGGCACGCTGCCGGCGGCCGACCTGGAGCGCGGCTGGCTGGCGGTGGCGGCGCTGGACACCGCCAACCCCTCGCAGCTGGCGGACTACTCCAACGCCTGCGGCGTGGCGAAGGCCTACTGCCTGGTGGCGCCGGGGACGTCGGCCTTCCTCGGCCATGACGCCACCGCGTCCAACCTGTCCTATTACTACGGCAGCGGCACCTCCTATGCTGCGCCGCTGGTATCCGGCGCGGCGGCGCTGGTGTGGCAGGCCTTCCCCTATTTCGACAACGACCTGGTGCGGCAGACCCTGCTGGGCACGGCCACCGACCTGGGCGCGTCCGGTGTCGACGCGGTGTTCGGCTACGGCCTGCTCAACGTCGGCAAGGCGGTGAAGGGGCCGGCGAAATTCGATTGGGGCGACGTCACCGTCAACGTCAACCAGGGCGGGCTGGATTCGACCTGGAGCAATTCGATCAGCGGCGCGGGTGGCTTGATGAAGGAGGGTGCCGGCGCGCTGTCGCTGTCGGGTATCAATACCTATGCCGGCGCCACCCGCATCGAGCGCGGCACGCTGGCGCTGCGCGATGGCGGCTCGATCCGCTCGGACGTCACCATCGTGGGGCAGGCCGATCCCGCGCAGGCGGCGTTGCAGTTCATGGGCGCCGGCACCCGGGTGACGGGCAATGTCGACAACGGCGGCAGCATCGTGCTGCTGAGCAGCGGCGGCAGCGGCACCATCGACGGCGATTACGTGCAGCGCAGCGGCGCGCAGCTGCTGATCGCGCTGGGGGTCGATGCGCTGCAGGTCACCGGCACGGCGACGCTGCAAGGCGGCGGGGTGCTGATCAACGGCATGCTGGCCGGCTACGTGGCACAGGATGGCAAACGGCAGGAACTGATCCATGCCGCGGGTGGCGTCAGCGGCCAGTTCGACGTGGCCGCCAGTGCCAGCGCCGACGCCGGCATCGCCCTGCTGCAGGTCGACTACGACTACGACGCGCACAACGCCTGGCTGGAACTGCAGCAGGTCAGCGTCACCGGCGCGGCGCAGGCGGCCGGGCTCGGCACGCGGGCACTGTCGTCGGCGCAGCGGGTGGAACGCGCGTTCGAACTGCTCGACGGCGATGCGGACCTGCAGGCGGGCACGTTCGCCACCGGCGCTGCGGCCCTGCAACAGGGCGGCGGTGGCTTCGCCGGGTTGGCGGCCAGCCTGGACAGCCTGTCCGGCAAGGCGCATGCATTGGCAATGGCGATGACCTTCGACAGCATCGACATGAACCGCCGCGCGCTGTCGGCGCAGTTCGACCAGCACGATGCCATGCCGCTGCCGGGTGCGGCATGGATGCGCACGCTGGGCGCGGGCGGGCAGGGCGGGTATTCGGGCAGCGGTTACAGCATGGGCGGCTGGATGCTGGGCCGCGAGGCGGCATTGGGCGGCGACGGCGTGCTCGGTTTCGCCTTCGGTGAAACCCGGGCCAGCGCAGGCGCGGCGCTCGATCGCAGCCGCGACCGGCAGACGCAGGGCCAGCTGTATGCCGGCTGGCGGCAGGGCCGCGCCTACCTGCTGGGCAATGCCGGGTTCGGCCAGTACCAGCGCGAGCTGGATCGCGGCCTGCTGCTCGGCAACGCGCGGGCCGGCGTGCAGGCGCGCTACGGCGGACGCTTCCTTTCCGGCGGGGTCGAGGCCGGCTACCGCTTCGGTCGTGGCGCGCTGGCGCTGACACCGTACATGGGCGCCGACTACAGCCGCATCGACAACGATGCTTTCGCCGAGCAGGGCGGCTATGGCTTCGGCCTGAGCACCGGCGGCTGGCATGCCAGCCGCACCCGGGCATTGGCTGGCCTGCGCGGTGGCTACCAGTGGCGTGCGTTGGCGCTGGGCGGTTACGCCGAATGGCAGCAGGCGTTGTCCGACCGTGGGGCGGCGCTGGACGCACGCTTCGTCGGCATCGACGCATGGGCGCCGCTGGAGGGCTTGCAACCGGCACGCGCAGGCGGGCTGTTCGGCGTGTCGGCCGATGCGTGGCTGACGGGCAACGTGCGGTTGTCGCTGGGCTACGACCAGCGCTTCGGCTCGGGCGACGACAACCGGCAGGTATCGCTGCGCATGATGCGGGTTTTCTAGGGCGGCGACGGGCGTGGCTGCTTGCAGCTGCAACCTTTCCGTGCGCCCCACAGCCTGTTGCGCTGCGGCATACTAGGGTTTCATCCCTGCAGGTGTGACATGACGCGCGCATTCAATTTCAGTGCCGGCCCCGCGACGTTGCCGGAAGCAGTCCTGCGCCAGGCGCAGCAGGAAATGTTGGAATGGAACGGCGTCGGCGCGTCCATCGTCGAGATCAGCCACCGCAGCGCCGAGTTCATGGCGATGGCGGCCCAGGCCGAGGCCGGGCTGCGCCGCCTGGTCGGCATTCCCGACGATTACGCGGTGCTGTTCCTCGGTGGCGGCGCAACCACCCAGCAGGCGCTGATTCCACTGAATTTCGCGGCCCCCGGCCAGCGTGCGGACTACGTGGTCAGCGGCCACTGGGGCAAGACCGCGATCAAGCAGGCCATGCCCTACGTGGACGTGAACGTCGCCGCCAGCAGCGAGGCGGGCGGTTTCCGCGACATCCCCGCGCGCGCGCAATGGCAGCTGTCGCCGGATGCCGCCTACGTGCACGTCACCGCCAACGAAACCATCCACGGCGTCGAGTACCGCGACGTGCCGGACGTCGGCGACGTGCCGCTGGTGGCCGATTTCAGCTCGTCGATCGCCTCCGAGCGGATCGACGTGGCGCGCTACGGCGTGATCTATGCCGGCGCGCAGAAGAACCTCGGCCCGGTCGGCATCACCGTGGTCATCATCCGCCGCGACCTGCTCGAACGCAGCGGCCAGCCGCGCGCGGACATCTTCGACTACCGCTCGCACGCCGCGCGCGACTCCATGCTCAACACGCCGCCGACGTGGAACTGGTACCTGCTCGGGCTGACCGTGCAATGGATGCTGGAACAGGGCGGCGTGGACGCGTTCGCGAAGCTGAGCCGGGCCAAGTCGACGCTGCTGTACGACGCCATCGACGGCTCGGGTGGTTTCTATCGCAACGAGGTGGCGCCAGCGGTGCGCTCGCGGATGAACGTCCCGTTCTTCCTGCCCGACGCCGAGCTGGACGCGCGCTTCGTCGCCGAGGCCAAGGCCGCAGGGCTGCTGGCATTGAAGGGCCACAAGGCGGTCGGCGGCATCCGCGCGTCGCTGTACAACGCCATGCCGCTGCAGGGCGTGCAGGCGCTGGGCGCGTTCATGCGCGACTTCCAGCAGCGCAATGGTTGAAACACAACGCCTGTAGGAGCGACGTCAGTCGCGACCGGCATTACCGGCAAAGCCAAGGTCGCGACTGACGTCGCTCCTGCACAAAGCAGCAAGGCAATCGAAGGAAGGAACATGGCCGCAAAGCCGAACAAGCCCCCCGCCAAGCGCACCCGCGCCAAGGCTGCCGATGCCGCCGTGGCGCCGCCGGTCCTGTCCGACGTGCGCGCCAAGATCGACGACATCGACCGCACCATCCAGTCGCTGATCGCCGAGCGCGCGCGCTTCGCCCACCAGGTCGGCAAGGCCAAGGGCAAGCTGGCCGCCGCGGTCGACTACTACCGCCCCGAGCGCGAGGCACAGGTGCTGCGCATGGTGGTGGACCGTAACGAGGGCCCGCTCAGCGACGAGCTGCTGGTGCACGTGTTCCGCGAGATCATGTCCGCCTGCCTGGCGCAGCAGGAACCGCTGAAGATCGGCTACCTCGGCCCGGAGGGCACCTTCAGCCAGCAGGCCGTGCTCAAGCATTTCGGCCGCTCCGCGCTGGGCCTGCCGATGGCGACCATCGAGGAGGTGTTCCAGGAAGTGGAGGCCGGCAACGCCGACTTCGGCGTGGTGCCGGTGGAGAACTCCGGGCAGGGCACCATCCAGATCACGCTGGACATGTTCCTGACCTCCAACCTCAAGATCTGCGGCGAGGTCGAGCTGCGTGTGCAGCAGTACCTGATGTCGCGCAGCGGCCGCATCGAGGACATCGAGCGGGTATACGCGCACCCGCAGTCGTTCATGCAGACCTCGGCATGGCTGCGCGCCAACCTGCCCAATGCCGAGAAGATCCCGGTGACCAGCAACGCCGAGGGCGCGCGCCGCGCGCGCAACGCCGACGACGCGGCGGCCATCGGCGGCGAGAGCGCCGGCCACGTCTACGGCCTGAAGAAGGTGGTGACCAAGCCGATCCAGAACGATGCCGACAACACCACCCGCTTCCTCGTGGTCGGCCGCCGCTTCTTCCCGTCCTCCGGCCACGACCGTACCTCGGTGCTGGTATTCATCCACGACAAGCCGGGCGCGCTGTTCGACGTGCTGAGCCCGTTCGCGCGCCACGGTATCAGCATGAACCGCATCGAGTCGCGGCCCTCGCACCAGGCCAAGTGGGAGTACGGCTTCTTCATCGACCTGGCCGGCCACATCGAGGACGAAGCGATGCAGGCCGCGCTGGCCGAACTGGAAGCGCATTCGGCGCAGATCAAGGTGCTGGGCTCGTACCCGGTTGCCGTGCCGTGACTTGTTTGAAAGCCCCTCTCCCGTCGGGGTGAGAGGGGCAGTTTGCGAACCACTGGTTCGCTGCCCCACGAACGCCCTTGCGCCAGCGCAAGGGCCGGGGCGCGAAGCGGGGGTTGGGGAGAGGGCAGGGGCGAAGCCCCTCGCGAATCCGAACTCCCCGAGGCTTCGCCCCCAACCCTCATCCGCCCCTTCGGGGCACCTTCTCCCGGAGGGAGAAGGGAACGATCACGGAGACTCCGCATGACCTCCCAGCCCCACTGGATCGCAAGCAAAGGCCAACCGCTGCAAGGCACGCTCGACATTCCCGGCGACAAGTCGGTTTCGCACCGGGCGGTGATGTTCGCCGCGCTGGCCGATGGTGTCTCGCGCATCGACGGCTTCCTCGAAGGCGAGGACACCCGCGCCACCGCGGCGATCTTCGCGCGGATGGGCGTGCACTTCGAAACCCCGTCGCCATCGCGGCGGATCGTGCATGGCGTCGGCGTCGATGGCCTGAAAGCGCCGCAAGGCGAACTGGATTGCGGTAACGCCGGTACCGGCATGCGCCTGCTGGCCGGCCTGCTGGCCGCACAACCGTTCGACAGCGTGCTGGTGGGTGACGAGTCGCTGTCCAAGCGGCCGATGCGCCGCGTCACCGGCCCGCTGGCACAGATGGGCGCGCGCATCGACACGCAGGCCGACGGCACGCCGCCGCTGCACATCCACGGCGGCGCGCAGTTGCACGGCATCCACTACGAACTGCCGGTCGCCAGCGCGCAGGTGAAATCGGCGGTGCTGCTGGCCGGCCTGTACGCGCAGGGCGAAACCTCGGTGGTCGAACCGCACCCGACCCGCGACTACACCGAGCGCATGCTGCGCGCCTTCGGCGTGGAGATCGACTTCGAACCGGGCAGGGCGCGGCTGCGCGGCGGCCAGCGCCTGCGCGCCACCGACATCGCGGTACCGGCGGATTTCTCCTCGGCCGCGTTCTTCATCGTCGCCGCCAGCATCATCCCCGGCTCGCAATTGCGCCTGCGCTCGGTGGGCCTGAACCCGCGCCGCACCGGCCTGCTGGCTGCGCTGCGGCTGATGGGCGCGGACATCACCGAGGAAAACCACAGCGAGCACGGCGGGGAACCGGTCGCCGACCTGGTCGTGCGCCATGCACGGCTAAAGGGCGCGGAAATCCCGGTGGATGTGGTGCCGGACATGATCGACGAGTTCCCGGCGCTGTTCATCGCCGCCGCCGCGGCCGAAGGCCCGACCGTGGTACGCGGCGCGGCCGAACTGCGGGTCAAGGAATCGGACCGGCTGGCGGCGATGGCCACCGGCCTGCGCACGCTGGGCCTGCGCATCGACGAAACCGACGATGGCGCGACGATCCATCCGGGCGCGCTTGGCAGCGGCACCATCGAAAGCCACGGCGACCACCGCATCGCGATGGCCTTCGCCGTCGCCGGCCAGCTGAGCACCGGGCAGGTGCGGATCAACGACATCGCCAACGTGGCGACCTCGTTCCCCGGTTTCGACCGCTTGGCGACCGGGGCCGGGTTCGCGTTGGCCTGACCGGGACAAACGAACGGGCCGGAGGCAAGGCTGCCCCCGGCCCGTGCGCATGCCGCCGGATTATTGGTTGGCGCGGAAATCCACCGGCACCTGGACCACGCTGGCCACGCTGTGGCCGTCGCGCAGCGCCGGCTCGAACTTCCAGCCGCGCACGCTGTCCAGCACCGCACGGTCGAGGTCGCGGCTGCGCTGGCCGTGGCGCGAGACGATGCTGGCCGCGGTGACCTGGCCCTGCGCATCGATGTCCAGGCGCGCGACCACGCCGCCTTCGACGCCACTGCGCAGCGCCGCCGGCGGGTAGCTGGGCTTGGCGTTGCCGGCCAGCGGCCGCGCATCGCGGTTGCGCAGCGCCGGCACCGGCTTGCGCGCCGCGGTGTTGCCCGCGCTGGTACCGGGCTCGGCCGCCATCGGTGCCTGCGGCGTAATGGCCGGTGCCGCCTGCTCGCCGATGGCGGGTACCGTGGTTTCGCCGGGGCCGGCCGGGCGCAGCCACAGCAGCGTAGCGGCCAGCAAGGCCAATATCAGCGCCGCCCACAGCCACGGGGACGTGGAGGAACGGGGAGTTGCAGGGTCGCCATGCTCCAGCGGCTGCGAGGCGGGCATGTCATGGGTATGGATCGCACTCATCTCGGACTCCTGTCGGTTGGACGACGAACCGAGTCTTGCGCGCATCGGCGCGGCAGTTGTTGCGGCCACGTCAACGGCATGGCCGCTGGTGCCATGCAGTTCAGCTTGTGCCGCGGCCGGGGTTCAGCTTATTGCCCCGGCTTGAAGTCGAACGGAACCTCAAGGCTGCCGACCATCGGCTGGCCATTGCTCTGCGCCGGCTGGAAGCGCCAGCGGCGCACGGCTTCCAGCGCCGCGCGGTCGAGGTCGCGCGAGCCGCTGCGCTGGGTGATCTTCGCGTCCAGCGGGACGCCGCCGGCATCGACCTCGACCCGCACCACCACGGTGCCGCTCTCGCCGCGTCGCAATGCGGCTGGCGGATAGCGCGGTGGTGGGCTTTGCCCGGGCAGCGGCATCGGGCGGTCGGTCGGGGTAGCGGCAACGGGCGCTGGCGCGGCCGGTGCGGCGGCGGGCGCCGCTTCCGGCAGCGGTTGCGGTGGCGGGGTGGTTTCCACCAGTTGCGGTTTTTCTTCGGTGGGCTCGTCGTGCGCGTCGGGCATGTCGCTGGCGCCGGCGCTGGCCGGCAGCGGCGCGGGCAGCGGTGCGGCTTCGGCCACGTCGGTTTGCGGTTGCGCCGGGTCGGCACGGTAGAAGTCGTTGTGGCGCCGGGCGTTGAGCCAGACCACGAGGAACAGCAGCAGGCCGGCGCAGAAGGCGATGCCGGCGATCTTCAGGCTGCTGCGCGGCAACTGGAAGGTGATGTTCTGTTCGGAGCGGGGCATGGACGTGGCCGTGTGGAACGCCCGGATTCTGGCACAGGACGCAGAGCGGCGCGGTTCGGGCGATAATTGCATCCCTCCGTATCCGTTGACAGTGCCGTCCCATGCTCGATCCAGCCCTTCTTCGCCAGCAGCCCGCCGAATTGGCCGAACGCCTGCGCACCACGCGCGGCCATGAACTCGACGTGGCCGCGTTCGAAGCGCTGGAAGCCGACCGCAAGCGCATCCAGGTGCGTACCCAGGAATTGCAGAGCCTGCGCAACAGCCGTTCCAAGGCGATCGGGCAGGCCAAGGCCAAGGGCGAGGACGTGTCGGCGATCATGGCCGAGGTCGCCGGGTTCGCCGACGAGCTGAAGGCCTCGGAAGTGCAGCTGGACGAACTGCGCGAGAGGATCGAAGCCTTGTCGCTGGGCATCCCGAACCTGCCGTCCGAAGACGTGCCGGCCGGCAAGGACGAAAGCGAGAACGTCGAGCAGCTGCGCTGGGGCACGCCGCGCGCGTTCGATTTCGAGGTCAAGGACCACGTCGAGCTCGGCGCCCGCAACGGCTGGCTGGATGGCGAGACCGCGGCCAAGCTGTCCGGCGCGCGTTTCACCGTGCTGCGTGGCCAGCTGGCGCGGCTGCACCGCGCGCTGGGCCAGTTCATGCTCGACCTGCACACCAGCGAGCATGGCTACGAGGAAACCAACGTGCCGGTGCTGGTCAACGCCGATTCGCTGCGTGGCACCGGGCAGTTGCCGAAGTTCGAGGAAGACCTGTTCAAGACCGCGCTGGGCGATGCCACGCGCTACCTGATCCCGACTTCGGAAGTACCGTTGACCAATATCGTGCGCGACGAGATCGTCGAGGCCGAGCGCCTGCCGCTGCGCATGACCGCCCACTCGATGTGCTTCCGCTCCGAGGCCGGCAGCGGCGGCCGCGACGTGCGCGGCATGATCCGCCAGCACCAGTTCGAGAAGGTGGAACTGGTCAGCGTGTGCCGCCCGGAGGACAGCGAGGCCGAGCACCAGCGCATGACCGGCTGCGCCGAAACCGTGTTGCAGAAGCTGGGCCTGCCGTACCGCAAGGTGCTGCTGTGCACCGGCGACATGGGATTTTCCGCGGTCAAGACCTACGACCTGGAAGTGTGGCTGCCCTCGCAGCAGACCTACCGCGAGATTTCCTCGTGCTCGAACTGCGGTGATTTCCAGGCCCGGCGCATGCAGGCGCGCTGGCGCAACCCGGCCACCGGCAAGCCGGAACTGCTGCACACCCTCAATGGCTCGGGCGTGGCGGTGGGCCGGGCGATGATCGCGGTGATGGAGAACTACCAGAACGCCGACGGCTCGATCACCGTGCCGGAGGCGCTGCGCCCGTACATGGGCGGCGCCGAGCGGATCGGCTGAGGCCATCGCCACCTGCGGAAGGACGAAAGGCCCGCGTCATGCGGGCCTTTTGCCGTAGGTCGGGGCTATGCCCCCGACGTGCGGCAGTGCATGCGTCGGGGGCGTAGCCCGACCTGCGGCGTGGTGGCGCTCCTGCCGAGTTTGTCCATACAGGACCGTTTGCAGCCTGATTTGTAAAATCAGGACAAAGGTGGTTGAATCCTTGGATTCGTTCCAGTTCTGGGATCAATCCATGCAGGACCTCAACGACCTCTACTACTTTGCGATGGTGGTGGATCACGGTGGTTTCGCCGCCGCCGAGCGGGCACTGGGCATCCCCAAGTCGCGCCTGAGCCGGCGCATCAGCCAACTGGAAACCGATCTGGGCGTGCGCCTGCTGCAGCGCTCGACCCGCCGTTTCGCCGTCACCGACGTGGGCATGAGCGTGCACCGCCACGCCCAGACCATGCTGGCCGAGGCGCAGGCCGCGCGCGAGGTGGTGGACCGCCTCAGCGCCGAGCCGCGTGGGTTGGTGCGCGCCAGCGTGCCGGTGTCGCTGGCGCAGATGCAGCTGCCCAAGCTGCTGCCGAAATTCCTGGAGCAATACCCGAAGGTGCGGCTGCAATTGAACATCAGCAACCGCCGCGTGGACATCATCAACGAAGGCTACGACGTCGCGCTGCGCGTGCGCTCGCGGCTGGACGACGACGGCAGCCTGGTGATGCGCAGCTTCGGCCAGGTGCAGGAGCTGCTGGTCGCCAGCCCGAAATACCTCGACCGTGCCGGCCGCCCGAAGACCCCCGACGACCTGGCCAACCACGTCACCCTGAGCATCAGCGAGGACGAGGCGCGGCAGCGTTGGGAACTGCATGGCCCGGAGGGCGTGGTCAGCCGCGTGGACCTGCAGCCGCGGGTGGCCGGCTTCGACTTCCCGCTGCTGCAGAGCATGGTCAAGGACGGGTTCGGCATCACCATGCTGCCCGAGACGGTTTGCGCCGAGGCCGTGCGCCACGGCGAACTGGAGGTGGTGCTGCCGGACTGGTCGCTGCCGCAGGGCATCTGCCACGCGGTGTTCGCCTCGCGCCGTGGCCTGCTGCCGGCGGTGCGGGTGTTCATCGACTTCCTCGCCGAACACCTGCCGCCGCAGCTGGAAGCCTCGCGGCTGGATTGCGGCGGCGCCTGCGAGCGCGCCAAGGAGAAGATCCGCGCCTCGACGATGGGCGCATTGGCCATCGAGGCCGGTTGAGCAAGCCGCTTGAACAAACCCACGGGCGGCATGCGAGAATGCGCGCCCGTGGCCGATGCCAGCGCATCGGCGCACCACGGGCAGGTGGCCGAGCGGTTTAAGGCACCGGTCTTGAAAACCGGCGAAGGGTCAAACCTTCCGTGGGTTCGAATCCCACCCTGCCCGCCACTTCCACTGCGAGCGCCGCATCGCGCCACCGCCGGCAAGCATGACCACCGAGCCGCCCACCCGCGACGACGAGAAATGGATGCGCCACGCGCTGGCGCTGGCCGAGCGTGCGCAACGCGAATTCGACGAAATTCCGGTAGGTGCGGTGCTGGTCGGCGCCGATGGCGCGGTGTTGGGCGAAGGCTGGAACCTCAACATCGCCAACCATGACCCCAGCGCGCATGCCGAGATCGTGGCGATGCGCGCGGCCGGCGCGCGGCTGGGCAACCACCGGCTGGTCGGCTGCACCCTGTATGTGACGCTGGAACCCTGCGCGATGTGCGCGATGGCGCTGGTGCACGCGCGCATCGCACGGCTGGTCTATGCCGCCACCGACCCCAAGACCGGTGCCTGCGGCAGCGTGTTCGACCTGCTCGGCGACGCCCGCCACAACCACCGCGTGGACGTCACCGCCGGCGTGCTGGCGCAGGAAGCGAGCACGCGCCTGAGCAACTATTTCCGCGCCAAGCGGGGGCGGCCGTTGTTGCCGCTGGACAGGGACTGACGCCCTGCGTAATGGACGTTGAGCGCCAACGCGTCTACCGGATCGTCAACTCATTCCACATGTGGCATGCCATATCCGCCATCCATGCGCCTGCCTGGATTCCGGTGTAAAGTCCAGCCGGCGTTTCGAACCGCCATGCCGGAGAGCATGACTGCAGTGAATTCGGACCCGCCCTCGCATCGAAGCCGGCACCCTGCCGCGGTTTCAGGGGGAACATCATGGAGGACAAGGTTTGTTCGCACGGAAGCCCATCATTGCCATCGCCGCGGTACTGACGACGCTGCTTGCCGGCTTCGTATTGTCCGGATACCTCACTTTGCTGTTGCTGAGGCTGGACACGGACCTGCTCGGCTGGAACACGTATTACCAATACCTCGCCGTCATCGACCAACCGCAGGTCGCGCCGTTCGCTGGCCGCATCAAGTGGGCCGGCTACCTCGGCTTCGGCATGCCATTGCTGGCGCTGCTGGGTACGGGTTCATGGCTGCTCCTCAAGCCGGACAAGCGTTCGTTGCATGGCGATGCGCGCTTCGCCACTGCCGCCGATCTGTCCAGGCATGGGCTGTTCAAGAAGACCGGCAGCGGCATCGTGGTAGGCCGCCACAAGGGCAGGCTGGTGCGGTTGAACGGCCAGCAGTTCGCGATCCTGGCTGCGCCGACCCGTTCGGGCAAGGGCGTGGGCGTGGTGATTCCGAACCTGCTGGAATACGACGAGTCGCTGGTGGTGCTGGACATAAAACAGGAGAACTTCGACCTGACGAGTGGCTGGCGCGCCAGCCAGGGGCAGGAAATCTACCTGTTCAATCCTTTTGCGGAAGACCGGCGCACGCATCGCTGGAATCCATTGAGTTATGTCTCCGACGACCATGCGTTCCGCATTTCGGATCTCATGGGCATCGCCGTGATGTTGTACCCGGATGGTGCCGACGACCAGAAGTTCTGGGTCAGCCAGGCGCGCAATGCATTCATGGCCTTCACGCTGTACCTGTTCGAAAACCGCGATGACGAACGCAGGGATGGTTTCCCCGGTACACAGGGGGCGCCGACACTGGGTGCCGTCTACCGCTTGTCTTCCGGCGATGGAGGTGATCTGAAGAAATACCTCAAGAGCCTGTCCGAGCGCCCCTTTCTGAGTGGCAATGCGCGCACCGCATTCGCCAACCTGCTGTCGCAGGCGGAGGAGACCTTCGCCTCGATCATGGGTACCTTCAAGGAGCCGCTCAATCCGTGGATCAACCCCGTGCTGGACAAGGCCACCAGCGGCGACGACTTCCTGCTTACCGACGTGCGCAGGAAGAAGATGACCATCTACATCGGCATTCAGCCGAACAAGCTTGCCGAAAGCCGGCTGATCATCAACCTGTTCTTCAGCCAGTTGATCAACCTCAACACGCGCGAGTTGCCGAAGTCCAACCCCGAGCTGAAATACCAGTGCCTGCTGCTGATGGACGAATTCACCTCCATCGGCAAGGTGGACATCATCGCATCGGCGGTGTCCTACATGGCCGGCTACAACGTGCGCCTGCTGCCGATCATCCAGAGCATGGCCCAGCTCGATGCCACCTACGGCAAGGACATCTCGCGCACGATCATCACCAATCACGCGCTGCAGATTCTGTATGCGCCACGTGAGCAACAGGATGCCGCCGACTATTCCGAGATGCTCGGTTACACCACCGTGCGCAGGAAGAACGTGACCAGGGGAAGGGAAAAAACCCATAATTACAGCGATGAGCGGCGCGCGCTGATGCTGCCTCAAGAGTTGAAGGCAATGGGGACGGACAAGGAAGTGTTCCTTTACGAAGGCATTCCACATCCGGTGAAATGCGACAAGATCTGCTACTACAAGGATCGCTACTTCACTTCGCGGCTGTTGCGGAAGGTTGAGATTCCCACCCTTGATGTGTAGATGGGTGGTCAGGCGAAAAGGCCGGCCGTATGTATCACGGATACGCGACCAGGATCACTTTATGCGGAAATGGCATGTGGTTATTCTGTTTGGCACTGATGGATGAAGGACTTGTTCGTCGGGTTTCCGGATAGAGTTCACGGGATATTTCAGCCGCAGGAACAGGGAGGGTTTCGGTCTGGATGACACGCATGCGGGTGATGCGCCGGTTTTCCCCGGTAGCCCCATGCGTTGGCAGACGGGTTTCATGCAGCAGGGAAGCACGGATGGCGTTGCCGCAATGGCCGCCGGTTCATGTCCCCGCCTCGCATGTATCCGGACGGCCAGCAATCCGGATTGAAGCTGCTTCCCGGGTGCAATAAGGACATTCGCATGAAGCATGCTTTCTCGTTGGAAGTATTCGTCGTGGCCGCAGCATTGCTGGTGAGCGGTTGCGCCACGCATCCCGCACCTGATTTCGGTGGTCGTTGGCGGCCGGTCAATCGCTTTGCCAGTGCTCCCGCCGAAATTCCACTTTATTCCAGCTATGTGTACCAGGCGTCGCCAATGGACGGCACGCTGAAGACCATGCTCGAGCGCTGGTCAAGGGATTCCGGCCGGGCGCTGGATTACCGTCTCGCATCGGACTTCACCTTGTACGGTGCGGTCGCCCGGATCGACACCACCAACGCGCAACAGGCCGTTGTCGAACTCACGGCTGCCTATGCACCGCAGGGCATCTCCGTCTCCATCGACGGCAACACGATCATCGTGCAGAACGCCATCTCCGTGGCCGCTCCGGACGCTTCCGTCCCGCAGGGGGGAAGCTGACGCCGCCATGCATGCTGCGTGCGGCGCATGGAATCGACGCGCCGCGCCTTGATGTTCATCTCATCTGGAAGAGCTCATGTTGCGCAAGAAGGACCCCGGCAACACCCAACGGATGGAACAGGCTGTCGGCAAGGCCGTCAGCTACGAGTTGACCCTCGCCGACATGGCACGCCGCAGCGAGCGTCGTGCATGGAAGGTGGCGACCGCATCGTTGCTGATGTCATTGGCATTGGCCGGCGGCTACTACTACATGTTGCCGTTGAAGGAGAAAGTGCCTTTCCTGGTGATGGCCGATGCCTATACCGGCACCGCCACCGTCGCGCGCCTGACCGGAAATTTCCGCGACCAGTCGATCACCGCCAACGAGTCGATCAACCGCAGCAATGTCGCCCAGTACGTGCTGGCGCGTGAATCCTATGACTTCCAGGTCATGGGCCTGCGCGATTGGCGGCTGGTATTCCTGATGTCGGACAAGCCGGTAGGGCTGACCCAGGAGGCGCGCTACGCGAAGAACAATCCGCAGAACCCGATTGTCCTGTATGGCAAGGAAAAGGCGGTCAGGGTCAAGATCCTGAGCATCACCCCGCTGGGCGCGCAACCCGATGGCGGTTTCCGCGGCGCATCGGTGCGGATCCAGCGCAGCCTGCTGGACAAGCGGACCGGCGTGACCACCTATCTGGACAACCAGATTGTCACCATGCGCTTCGAGTATCGCGGCAACCTCGGTTTGACCGAGGACGAGCGCGTACTCAATCCGCTTGGTTTCTGGGTCACCGAATACCGCGTGGACAGTGATTACGCCCGGGGCGTGCCGGTGCCGGATGACAGCGCGTTGCAGGCCCAGGCCGAGCAGGCCGCGGCACAGGCCCGCACGGATGCGCGCGTATCCGATCCCGATGCGGCGACCGTAGTCGATCCGGCCACGGGAGAGTCTTTCATTCCTTCCGGGCAACCCGCGCCGGGCGTGCAGGTACCGCCGCAGCCTGTCCTGCCGGGGCAGGAGGCACCGCCGCCGAACCAGATTTCCACCGGAACTGCTGATGGAGCAAGCAACCGATGAGTAGCCGCATGAACCGGACGGGCGCATGGGCGCTGCTGTCGATGCTGTTGTTTTCCACAGCGGCCGCCGCGCAGGCGGTGGACCAATATGCCTACGAGAAAGACCGCATCTATCCGGTGCGTACCGGCCTGGGCCTGACGACCCAGATCGAGTTGAGCCCGAACGAGAAGATCCTCGACTACAGCACCGGCTTCAGCAGTGGCTGGGAACTGACCCGTCGCGAGAACGTGTTCTACCTCAAGCCGAAGAACGTCGACGTGGACACCAACATGATGGTGCGCACCGAAACGCATTCCTACATTTTCGAGTTGAAGGTGGTGGCCACCGACTGGCGCCAGCTGGAGCAGGCGCGTCGTGCGGGCGTGCAGTACAAGATCGCCTTCACCTATCCCAGTGATGCCGTTTTCGGTATCGCCCAGGAAGCGGTGGAAGAAGAAGCCCGGCCGCTGCTGAGCACCGAGTTGGCCAAGGACCGCCAGTACAACTTCGACTATTCCTACTCGACCCGGCGTGTCAGGAAAATGGGCTGGTTGGTGCCGGTGAATGCCTATGACGATGGCCGTTTCACCTATCTCAGGCTGCCTGCCTCACCCGAATACAAGACCGGCATTTTCCCGGCCGTTTTCGGCCGCGAGAGCGAGTACGGCGAGGATTTCGTGGTGAACACCACGGTCGAAGGCAACACCCTGATCGTGCACGGGACCTACCCCTATCTGGTCATCCGCCACGGCAAGAACGTCGTCGGCCTGCGAAGGAACGTCAAGAAATGAACCAGCAGAACATTCCGGGCAACGATCCGAACCAGCTCCCCGATGGCGCCGGCACAGGTGACCAGGCGCCACCGGTCAACCCGTATTACGGCAAGGTCGGGCATGAAACGACACCGGACCTCGATGCCGGTGCGCCGCACCTGCGCTCGGTCGATGAGCAGCGATTGAACCGCAAGGCGCTGCTCTTCCTGGGCGGCATCCTGGTGCTGGTGCTGGCGATGGGCTTTCTGCTGGTGCGCAAGGGCGGTGGCGATGTCGAGGTGCCAAAACCGCAAAAGACCGAGCGGGTGAGTACACCGGAATTGCCGAATATTGCGCCAGCCGCACTATCGTCGTCACGACAGACGACCGAAGCGATCCCGCTGCTGCCGCCCGCGCCCGTACAGGATACGGAGCTAGTACCGATGACCCAGCTCAGCGCACCGCAACGCCATGAACCATCACTGCTGGAGCGGCGCATTGCCGCCAGCGACGATGCCGCAGTGATCGGCCAGACGCAGGCGCGCCCGGCGGTCGACGAGGTCACCCGTGCCGCACTGCTGGCTCAATTCAATGGTGGCCAGAGCCAGCAGCCGCAACAGATACGCCGCGGCCCCGACGTGGAAAACGTATCCAGCGCCGGCTTCATCCGCAGCCCGGACGCGCTGCTGGTGCGTGGCACATACCTGCGTTGCGTGCTGGAGACCCGGATCGTCACCGACATTGCCGGCTATACCTCCTGCCTGGTCACGGAGCCGGTGTATTCGATCAATGGCCGCAATCTCCTGCTGCCCAAGGGATCGAAGATCTATGGCAGCTATGGCGGCGGCCCGATCGGCGAACGCGTGGAGGTGATATGGGATCGCATCACCACGCCGAATGGCATCGACGTGGCCATGTCCAGCCCGGGCGTGGACCAGCTCGGCGGGGCGGGACATCCCGGCCAGTACAGCGCGCATTGGGGGCAACGCATTGCGTCGGCGTTGATGATCAGCCTGCTTTCCGATGCCTTCAAGTATGCCGCGGCCGAGCATGGACCGGAGTCCACAACCATCACCAGCAGCGGCCTGGCCGTCCAGTCGCCTTATGAAAGCGCCACTGCGCGCACGATGGAGCGGCTGGCCAACGAGGCCCTGAGCCAGCGCCGGTCGCCGACGGTGACCATCAACCAGGGCACGATCGTGAATGTCTACGTCGCCAAGGACGTGGATTTCACCAGCGTGCTGAATCCGCGCCATTGATTGGCGAATGAGCATGGACGCCGAAGCATCTCCGCTCGCACTGGTTTCCAGCGACTTCCTGCGCTACCAGTACGAAGTGCTGGGCATTGCCGAGTACATGGAGTCGCAGGCGGTGACGGAGATCTGCATCAACCGCCCCGGCGAGCTGTATCTGGAAGCGGCCGATGGCTGGCAGCGGGTGGAGGTGCCGGGCCTGAGCTTCGAGCGCGCACGACAGTTCTGCACGGCGGTGGTCAACGAGAGCAATACCGGCCAGCGCATCACCGATGCCGATCCGGTGGTGTCGTTGACATTCCCGACCGGCCAGCGTGCCCAGTTCGTGATCCCTCCGGCCTGCGACGCCGGCAAGGTGTCGATCACCATACGCCTGCCATCCAGGCACACCAGGACCCTGGCGCAGTACCAGCAGGACGGCTTCTTCGACCAGATACTCGAGCAGGACGGTGGCATCGGCGAGCAGGACCGGGAACTGCTGGAGCTGCGCCATGCACGCGACTATGCCGGCTTCTTTCGGCATGCGGTGATGTATCGCAAGAACATCGTGGTCTCCGGCGCCACCGGCAGCGGCAAGACCACCTTCATGAAGTCGCTGGTCAACCACATTCCCGACGACGAGCGGCTGGTCACCATCGAGGATGCGCGCGAGTTGTTCATCACGCAGCCCAACGTGGTGCACCTGCTGTATTCCAAGGGCGGGCAGAGCACCAGCAACGTCACCGCCAAGAGCTGCATGGAAGCCTGCCTGCGAATGAAGCCGGACCGGATCATCCTCGCGGAATTGCGTGGCGACGAAGCGTTCTACTTCATTCGCAATTGCGCCTCGGGTCATCCCGGTTCCATCACCAGTTGCCATGCGGGCAGCCCCGAGCAGACCTGGGACCAGTTGGCGCTGATGGTCAAGGCTTCGGCCGAAGGGGCAGGCCTGGAATTCCCCGTCATCAAGCGGCTGCTGATGATGACCATCGACATCGTGGTGCACATCAAGGCGCACGCCGGCTCGCGCTACATCACCGGCATCGATTTCAACCCGGGGCGTACCCAGGGGCAGGAGCATTGAATGATGGCGTCACGGACAGCCGGTGCGTTGCGGCGGCAACCGGGGAGGGCAGGCTGATGCTACCCGGACTTGAAGCGCTTGCATGCCCGGAAATGGCGGTGCCGATGGAGGTGATGCAACACGTCATCGACGTCGAATCCTCGCGCAATCCTTTCGCCATCGGCGTGGTCGGTGGGGCGCTCGTGCGCCAGCCACGGCGTCTGGACGAAGCACTGGCCACCGTGCGGATGCTCGAGGAGAAGGGCTACAACTTTTCCGTCGGCCTGGCCCAGGTCAATCGTTACAACCTGGCCAAGTACGGTTTGGATTCCTACGAAAAGGCATTCCAGCAATGTCCGAACCTGCAGGCGGGCTCGCGCATCCTGGCCGACTGCTACAAGCGCTCGGGTGGGGATTGGGGAAAGGCGTTCAGCTGCTACTACTCGGGTGATTTCACCACCGGGTTCCGGCACGGCTACGTGCAGAAAATGTACGACTCGATCAGGCGCAGCCAGCCGCTTGCCGTCACGGGGGACGCCGCACCGATTGCAGTGGCCGATCGTGGCGAACGCAGGCAGATCGAGGTCGAACATCACCCGCAGCTGTCCCCGGCTGCACAGGCACGCATCGTCGTGCAGAGCGGTGCCCCGGCATACCTTCCTGACGATCCGGCGCGGGCTTATGTGGTTTACCCCTCTACTGGTGCAATGGTGCGCGATGGTTTGCTTCGTATGGGCGACCACGCGCTGTCGCGCGTGGTGTCGGGGCGGCTGGAACGGGCCGTGCAACCGGTCGCGGCACCGGCTCCCATGTATTCCGTGGAGCAGGCCGGGCCTGGAAATGGCGCAGCACTGCCAGTGCCTGGCGGTCGGGCTGATGATGGCCCGGTGATGCTGCGGCCGTGGAGCGAACGCAACACGCCGATGCCCACGCCGGCCCAGTCGGGCACGGGTACGGTGCAACAGGTTCAACAGGTTCAACAGGTTCCCGCTGGGGATGCGGCCTTCGTTTTCTGACGAAGTCGTGGTGCGGCCAGCTTTCCGGCTGGTCATGTGAGTCCATTGGTTCATCTGCTCAATCAACAAGGAAATCCATTCATGAAGCAATCCAATCTCGATCTCGTCCAGGCCCGGCGCACGCTGAAGAGCATGCTGCTGGCCATTGCCTTTGCCGGCGTCGTGTTTGCCCCGCAGGTACTGGCCCAGGACTTCGGCGGTACCGACACCAAGGTCTGCGGTTTCTTCGACAACATCAGTGGGCTGCTCAACATGGTCTCGATCGCGGTGGTGACCATCGCGGTGATCTTTGCCGGCTACCAGATCGCCTTCGCCCACAAGCGCATCGGTGACGTGGCCCCGATCCTGATCGGCGGCGTGTTGATCGGTGCGGCCGGGCAGATCGCGCGCATGCTGCTTGGCAACGAGGCGGGCTCGTGCAGTGGCTCCGCGGGCGCGGCCGTGTACCAGGCATTGCAGTACTACGGTGCATAAGGACGTCGTGTTCCGGGGCTGTACCCGCCCGGCCATGTTCCTGGGCGTGCCATACGTGCCGTTCTTTTTCGTGGCGGGCGGGTTGCTGCTCCTGAGCATGTACACCAATTTCTGGCTGCTGCTGACCATCCCGGTGGCCATTTTCATCATGCGGATGATGGCCAAGCGCGACGAGATGGTGTTCCGGCTGCTGGGCTTGCGCCTGCAGTTCAAACTGCGTGTCCGGAATGTGCACGAGCATGACGGCATGTGGGTGTTCAGCCCCAACCACTATCGCGACAGGCCACCGCCGGACGCATGACCGGCATCACCGGGCAGACGGTCCTTGCCGCTTGCCCGGTGCCACGCAGCATCCCCGCAGGATTCCAATCGGTAGTCCCATGTTCAGTCCAGACACCTCCATCAGCGAATTCATTCCCCTGTCGTCGCATGTCTCCACCAACGTGGTGAAGACCACGGGCGGCGACTACCTGATGACCTGGCATCTGGAGGGGCTGCCATTCGTGGGCCGCGAGGAATGGGAGCTGGAACACAAGCACAACACCTTCAACCGCCTGCTGCAGACGCTGCGTGCACCGGATTTCGTCAACGTCGCGTTCTGGGTGCACGACATCCGTCGCCGCCGCCGGTTGAAGGGGCGCAGCGAGTTCGCGCAGGGCTTCAACCAGGATGTGTCCGACCAGTACTTCGGCATGCTCTCCTCGCAGAGGATCATGCAGAACGAGCTGTACCTGACCATGATCTACCGCCCCGTGGTAGCCGGGAAACGCTTCGTCGAACGTTCCACCGATATCGACAAGCTGCGCGCGGAGCAGGAACAGGCCGTGGAAAAGCTGCTGGAACTGGCCGGCAATGTCGAGGCGGTGATCCGCGACTACGCGCCTTACCGGCTGGGCATGTATGAAGCGGGCAACGGCGTGGTGTTCTCCGAGACGCTGGAATTCTTCGGCTGGCTGATCAACCGCATCGACGAGCCGGTGCCGGTGTTGCCGGCACCAGTCAAGGACTACCTGCCGGTCAGCCGCCACATGTTCTCGGCCAAGACCGGCGACTTCGTCATCAATACCCCGAACGGCGCCAATCACTTCGGTGCGATCCTCAACATCAAGGAATATGCCGAAGGCACCTGGCCGGGCATTCTCAATGGCCTGAAGTACCTCGATTTCGAGTATGTCATGACCCATTCGTTCAGCCCGATGGGCCGCCAGGACGCGCTCAAGGTCCTCGACCGCACCAAGGGCATGATGATTTCCTCGGGCGACAAGGCGGTCAGCCAGATCATCGAGCTCGACCAGGCGATGGACCAGTTGTCGTCGGGCAACTTCGTGCTGGGCGAATACCACTTCATCATCGGCGTGTATGCCGACAACCAGGCCAGGCTTGCCCAGAACGTGGCCGCCACCCGCGCCGAACTGTCCAATGCCGGCTTTGTCTCGGCCAAGGAGGACCTTGCCATCACCTCCTCGTTCTACTCGCAGCTGCCGGGCAACTGGCGCTACCGCACCCGCCTGGCCAACGTCAGTTCGCTGAACTTCCTCGGCTTGTCGCCACTGCACAACTTTGCCACCGGCAAGCTGCAGAACAACCCGTGGGGCGATTGCGTGACCACATTGCAGACCACCAACGGCCAGCCGTACTACTTCAACTTCCATGCCACCCATCCCTCGGAGAATTCCCTAGGCGAGAAAGCCATCGCCAACACGATGGTCATCGGCAAGTCCGGCACCGGCAAGACCGCGCTGATCAACTTCCTGCTCAGCCAGGTGCAGAAGTACGACCCGGCGCCCACCATCTTCTTCTTCGACAAGGACCGTGGCGCGGAAATCTTCGTGCGCGCCTGTGGCGGCAACTACCTGGCGTTGGAAAACGGCCAGCCGACCGGCTTTAACCCGTTCCAGTGCGAGCGCACCGAAGCCAACGTGCAGTTCCTGGCGGACTTGGTGAAGGTGCTGGCGGGCAAGCGCGAGTACAGCGCACGCGAGGAAGAGGACATCTTCCGTGCCGTCGAGAACATCCTCGATACGCCGCCACGCCTGCGCAGCATGACCAACTTCCAGAAGAGCCTGCCCAACATGGGCGACGATGGCCTGTACGCACGCATGCGGCGCTGGACCGCCGGCAACTCGCTGGGCTGGGTGTTCGACAACCCGGTCGACACCATCGACCTGGAAAGGGCCAACATCATCGGCTTCGACTACACCGACATCATCGACAACCCGGAAGTGCGCGTGCCGGTCATCAATTACCTGCTGCACCGGCTGGAGTCGCTGATCGACGGTCGCCGCCTGATCTACGTGATGGACGAATTCTGGAAGATCCTCGATGGCGAGGGTGGGCTGAAGGAATTCGCCAAGAACAAGCAGAAGACCATCCGCAAGCAGAATGGCCTGGGCATCTTCGCCACGCAAAGTCCGGAAGACGCGCTCAAGAGCGACATTTCGGCTGCCTTGATCGAGCAGACCGCCACCTTGATCCTGCTGCCCAATCCCAATGCCAACAAGGCCGATTACATCGATGGCCTCAAGTTGACCGAGGCCGAGTTCAAGGTGGTGACCGCGCTGGACGAACGCTCGCGCTGCTTCCTGGTCAAGCAGGGGCATGCCTCCAGCGTCTGCCAGCTCAACCTGCGCGGCATGGACGACATCCTGTCGGTGATTTCGGCCTCCACCGACAACATCGAGGTCATGCACCGCGTGCTGCACGAGGTTGCGATGCGCGAGAAGGTACCCGAGGCCGATCTCACGCCTGAACAGTGGTTGGCCGACTTCTACCGGAAACGCAAGGGTTCGGGAAAGCCAGCCAGCAGGGAACAGGCCGCCTGAGTGCGGGATCATTTGCCAGGAGATGGATATGGAAAACAACACCGCTGCCAATCCGCGCCGCCACGCCATGCCGCTGGCCGCCGCGCTGACATTGGGTATCTCGATGGTGATCGCGGCGCCGCCGGCCAGGGCGGCCGGGCCGGTGGTCGAGGTCGGCCCCAACCTGTTGCAGAGCATCCTCAACCAGATCAATACGTTGACCTCGCAGATCGAGGCCGCGGGCGAGTATGCGCAGAATGCCACGCGCTGGATAGCCACTTTGAACGAATGGCGTGACCGCCTGGCCCAGTACCAGCAGATCGTCGCCTCGCCGTTGATGCCCACCAGCGTCAACCTCACGGTGATTCCCGAGGACTGGAACGTGGCCGAGCGCTGTGGCGTGAGTGGGCTCAGCCTGGGCGGGATCATGAGTGCGCTGAACCTGAATCTGGCCGGCGACATCGGCGAGCAGCAGAAGAACATCTGCATGGCCATCCAGTTGCTGGAAAACCGCAAGTACAACGAGACGGTCACTGTGGTGCGCGACACCATGCCGCAGGTGCAGGGCATCCTGGACAAGATCAAGCAAATCCGCCTGGCGTCCCGGAAGGCCGGCACCATGCCCGAATCGTCGAACAACACGCTGCAATCCTTTGCCGCGATGGACAAGAGTTTCAAGGCATGGGAAAGCCAGATCCGGACCTACGACCTGCAGATCGGCACGCTCAGGAACATGCAGCAGATCCTGGCCGGGCGCGCCCTCAAGGGCGAGCGGAACCCGATAGGGACCCTGGTCAAGACCGCCACGCTGAAGGCTGCACTGGAACTGTGATTCTCTCCGCAACGACCCGGCAGGCCCGGGCAACCGGCAGGTGAAGTGATGAGTCTAGGGATGATGGACGGCACGTGGACACAAGGAGCGCTGCAGTGGCTGCACAGCCCGCTGGCGACGTCCTCGGTGGGGGATTTCTTCTTCTTCCGGTTGATCCTGGATTACCTGCACGAGCAGATCAGCGCCTTCGGCGTGGAACTGCTCGCGCGGGTCATGCGCTGGGTGGGGGCCATGGCCCTGACCCTGATGACGTTGTGGGTGCTGATCCAGGGCTTCCGCATTGTCACCGGCCGCAGCCGCGACTCGATGATGGTGCTGGTCACCAACATGGCGCGCGCGGCGCTGATCGTCGGCGTGGCCACGAGCATGGCGATGTTCGGTCGTGACCTGCACGGCTTCCTGATCAACGACGTCAAGAACGAGATATCCCATGTCGTGACCGGCAAGAAGGACCGGCCGGAAGACTTGATCGACAAGAACCTCGGCTACATGCAGGTGGCGCTGTCGGCGGTGGACATGCTGGACGTGGCGGGCGACGAGACACTGGACTCGGCCAAGACCCGGGCGATGTGGTTCATCGGCCTTGGCACCGGTGGGCCTGCGGTGACGGCCGGCTCGATGCTGTTGCTGTACGAGGTGGCTTTGGCCTTGTTCATCGGGTTGGGGCCGTTGTTCATCCTGTGCCTGCTGTTCGAGCAGACCAAGTCGCTGTTCCAGCGTTGGTTGCTTTACGGCATCGGCACGATGTTCTCGATGGCGGTACTGGCGGCGATGGTCTCGATCGCGATGGAAATGGTGGCGCGGGTGGCCGGTGCCTTCTGGGGCAGCGCCCTGTTGGGCAAGCTGTTGGGCTCGAACTTCACCGACGGCATGTCGAGCATGGCCCTGCAGCAGGGCGGCATAGGTCTGATTCTCACCACGCTGATCCTGACCGCCCCACCGATGGCGGCGATGTTCTTCCAAGGGACGTTGGGCGGATTTACGCCGTTCTCGCAGATTGGTGGATCGCCAGGCATGGCAAGGCCTGGGCCGCAGGGGCAGCCGGTGGGGAGTTATGCGCCGCCGGCGCCAAATGCTAATAATGATTATCCCGAAAATAATTCTCGAGGATCAATGCCAAGATTAAGTGGCTTGGATTCCGAAAATTCATCGCCTACTGGTATTCGTGGTAATGCCAGTGCCAGTCCAAAATTTTGAAGGTGATTGGGATGGGTAAGGTGGTTGCAATTTTCGGGATTGTTGCTTCTTTTATTATTCCATTCGAAGCCCGATTGGAAGGGATATGTCCGCCGGGACAGTATCCGATTGGTGATAGTCGTGCTCCTGGTTGCGCCCCCATTCCTGGGTATGGAAACCAAGGGGGGCAGGTTGCTCCGGTTCCAAGTGGCAGATGGTTGACGACGTGGGGGGCGATTGCGGAGTCCCCATCCACCGATCTAATCGGTGTTTCAGTGGGTGAGGGCTCTAAGGAGCAAGCAGAGGAGGTCGCATTGGGGGAGTGTGCCGCAGAAGGTGATCGTAATTGTTCTATATCAATTACGTATCACAACCAATGTGTTGCATTTGCGATTCCGTCATCTGGGAAAGGAGTGGGACACATGGCCGGGGCACCTGCCGAGTCGGAGGCGGTAGATATCTCAATTGCTGGCTGTAGTGACACGGGCGGCGGGCAATGCGTTCGTTTCTATTCGGCTTGCTCTGAGCCTGTCTTTATAAATTATTAAATGGTGTGAAGAGCTCTGTTTTGCACTTTTTACTTTCCCCAATCGGAGGTCGATATTGCACATGAAATTCACCCAATGCCTTGCTTTGCTCCTTCTGACCGCCTGTAACCCGGAGATAGCCATGAATCAGGAACATGCCGCCGCTGAAGCCGATGTTGCCAATGGAGGGCGTGGGCTGGCAAAGCTCAATCCAGCTCCGCGCAAGGCGTATGAATTGACCTTGCAACTGAAGGATGCACCTGGTCCGTTCGCCGTGGTCAGTGGTGTGGCGCAATATGATGTGGTCAATGAAGATCAGTGCGGTCATATCGAGCCTGCTACCGGCACTGCCAGCCGTATCACGAGTCAGGAGGACGTGGTCCTGCACAAGGTATCGGATACCGAATATCGGGGCATGGTCTATCTGGATCTTATGCAGGATGAGGACTACTACGGCCGGGGGATGTGTCGCTGGGAGTTCACGGGTGCCGGGGTGATGCTCAAAGCTACCGGCGCCGAGGGAGAAACTCGGTTCCTGTCGTTCATCGAGGCTGACAGGTTCATGAAGGGAGATGTTCTGACGCGGTATTACGTTCCTCGTCATTACCCGCGCTCTGAAAAGCTGCCTGATTTTGGTGCGAGCGGTACGGAAGATCCGTCCAAGTATCGTCCCGAGCTGCAGGGGGATTTGTTCACGGCCTCACTCTCTGGTAGCGAGGTGCAGCCATGACCGTCAGCAGCAAGGACTATGCAGCACTTTCCGATGATGCTTACAAGGATCGCATCGTCGGCCGTCGGAAACCGGGGGGAGAGGAGCTCGTTGTTCTTGATGGTCACCAATACAAGGTGCTTGAGCACGTCAACAATCACGCCAACGGCTACCAAGGAACGATTTACCAGCGCATTGACACGGATGAAATCATAGTTGCCCATCGTGGTACCGAGCAGATCATCCGTGATGCGGTGCTGACGGATGGTGGCATGGTGCTGGCACGAGTTAATGCACAAGCATCCGATGCGATTGAAATTACTCGGAGGGCCACGATTTACGCTGAAAATTCCGACTTTGGTCATGTGCCGCAGGTCACCGTTACTGGCCATTCGTTGGGTGGCACCCTGGCCCAGATCAGCGCCCATCACTTCAATCTCAAGGGCGAAACCTTCAACGCCTATGGTGCCGCCAGCCTCGGGTATCGGATTCCCGAAGGAGGTTCCACCATGCTCAATCACGTGATGGCGGCCGATTCGGTCAGCGCGGCCTCTTCGCATTTTGGTCAGGTGCGGGTGTATGCCACGCAGGAGGAGATCAGGACTCTCGGCAACTGCGGTTTCAGCAACAGTGCCTTCCGTGCGTTGATCCCGGACAGCACGCTCGTTGCTGCGGCCCACTCGATCGGCTCGCACAAGCTGGGAAATTTTCTCGGCAACGAATCCGTGCTTGGTAAGCCGGAAGCGCAGGCACTTGCCCGTGACAACGAGAAAATGATCGAGGAATACCGCGGCAAGCTGGAAGCGCTGCGCGGGAGTGTCACCACGCTCTCCCGCGGCGGGCCGGGGGCGGTCATGGACCTGTACGACCGCATCCGTGGTCCGTTGGATCCGGGTGAACCGGCGCGCAGGGAAGTGGAGAAGCCGCACGAGCGCAGCGGCATCCTGCGCATGGATGATTCGATTCATCCCGGCCATTCGCTGTTCATTGATGCGCAGCGCGGTGTCCATGCGCAAGACGCCCGCGTGGGTCGTACACCTGACCACACGAGCAACCAGCTTGCCGGTGCTTTGGCGGCGGAGATGCTTGTCGCCGGCGGCAGGCGCATCGACGCGGTGGTGATGAACAACGATGCCAGCCGAACTTTCGCGGTACAGGGAGACGTGCATGATCCGGCGCACCTGCGCGTGTCGGTGGAGACGCTGCAGGCCATGAACACGTCACTCGAACAAAGTACCCGGCACATGGAACATCGGTCCGCCGGACAGCGACTCGTACAGGAACACGAGCAGCAGATCGGGCAGGTCCAGGCCGCTACCCACGGCATGCATGCCTGAGGATGGCATGCTCTCCCGACTCCCTTGGCGATGCGCTGTATCGACTCGTGGGGTTCGGCAGAGGACAGCCACGATATCCGTGATGTGGCTTGGTACCCGGGGCGTATCATGTGGATCCGATATTCCGCACGGCACAATCGCCGACGACCCCGCAGAGGCAATGCATGACGGACCACAGCAACGACCGCTTGATCTGGATCGACCTGGAAATGACCGGGTTGGATACCGACAACGATTCGATCATCGAGATCGCCACCGTGGTGACCGACGCGCAGCTCAACGTGCTGGCCGAGGGCCCGGAGTTCGCCATCGCGCATCCGCTGGCAACGCTGGAGGCGATGGACGAGTGGAACCGCAACCAGCACCGCCACTCGGGGCTGTGGCGGCGCGTGATCGAGAGCGAGGTCACGATGGGGCAGGCCGAGGCGCGCACCATCGCCTTCCTGCAGGATTGGATCAAGGCCGGCGCTTCGCCGATGTGCGGCAACTCCATCTGCCAGGACCGCCGCTTCCTGCACCGGCAGATGCCGCGGCTGGAGCGCTATTTCCACTACCGCAACCTCGACGTCTCCACGATCAAGGAATTGGCCCGGCGCTGGGCGCCGCAGGTGTCGGCGGCGGTGAGCAAGACCTCCAGCCATACCGCGCTGAGCGACGTACACGATTCGATCGCCGAGCTGCGCCACTACCGGCAGTTCATGGGCACGCTGGCCGGGTTGCCGGGCTTGCCGGAGACGGCCTGAGCGCGATGGGTGAGCTGGCGGTGCCATTGCAGGATTGCCCGCAGGACATGGCCGACCTGCAACGCGCGGTGGCCTTGCTGGAGGCGCCGACGCTGACCGCGCGCATGGCCAACCTGGTCGGCTCGCCGCTGGAGTTCACGGTACGCAAGCTGCCGGCCGGGGTTTCCAGACGCATCCAGGGCATGGCCGAGGCCGCGCTCTACAAGGCCGCGCAGGCCGCGCTGTGGAGCATGGACACCCAACAGCCCGGCAAGCCGGCATCGCCGCGGCTGCACAAGCTGGCGGCGGCCGCATCCGGTGCGTTGGGCGGGGCCGGCGGCCTGCCGGCGCTGGCGATCGAACTGCCGCTGTCCACCACCATCATCATGCGCGCGGTGGCCGACATCGCCCGCAGCGAAGGCTTCGACCTGCACGATCACGCCACCCGCCAGGCCTGCCTTGAAGTATTCGCGCTGGGCGGCAGCTCCGGCGCCGACGATGCCAGCGAAACCGGTTATTACCTCGCGCGCGGCTTCACCACCGAACTGGTGCGGCACCTGTCGGCGGAACTGGCCGGTACCACGCTGGGCGGCGGCCACGGCCTGCTGCTGGGGCTGGGGCCGAAGGAAGCGGGCAAGTGGCTGGCGCGGATCGTGGAGAAGGTCGCCGCGCGCTTCGGCGTGGTGGTGTCGGAGAAATTCGTCGCGCAGGCGGTACCGGTGATCGGCGCGGTGGCCGGCGCCACCTTGAACACCTTGTTCATCGGCTATTACCAGGACATGGCGCGCGGGCATTTCATCGTGCGCCGGCTGGAGCGCAAACATGGATTCGAGGCCGTGCGCCTGGCCTACGGTGCGACCAGCGGGCGCATGCCGGCCTGAACTGCCGGGCCGGTGGTAGCGTGGCAGGCCGGAAACACGGGAATCCTGCGATGAGCATTTTCGACCTGCGCGTGGAAACCGAGCGGTTGCTGCTGCGCCCGCCCGCGGCGGAGGACTTCGACGCCTTTGCCGCGTTCTGCGCCGACCCGGTGGCGATGCAGCACCTGGGCGGCATACAGGCGCCATCGGTGGCCTGGCGCAGCCTTGCCGCATTGACCGGCAGCTGGCAGTTGCTGGGCTATTCGATGTTCTCGGTGATCGAGAAGGACAGCGGGCGCTGGGTTGGCCGGGTCGGGCCGTGGCAGCCGCATGGCTGGCCGGGGCCGGAGGTGGGCTGGAGCATCGTCCCGGCCTGCTGGGGGCGTGGCTACGCGCCAGAGGCCGCGCGCGCGGCCATCGACTGGGCATTCGGCGCATTGGATTGGCCGGAGGTGATCCACACCATCGCGCCGGACAACCGCAACTCGCAGGCGGTGGCGCGCAAGCTCGGCTCGCAGGTGCTGCGCACCGCAGTGTTGCCGCCGCCGCACGAGGTCGAAGTCGAGGTCTGGGGACAATCGCGACGGGCCTGGCTGGCCGGGCGCTGAGCCGGCGGTTTTCCGCTGGACGACGGCTGCATGCGTGGCATGGAATGACCGCGCACGGTAGCGGTGGTGCAGGACACGCATGAGCCGGCCACGTCTCCGCGCACGCACCGGCTTTTTGCTGCGGTCGCAGCTTTACCGGGCAGCCCCGGTTCCGGTGTGATGGCGCGATTCCAACCCGTCGTGTCGTGGAGCCGCATTCGAATGTTCGCCCGTGTCCCCAACCCCATCCCGGCCCGCATGAAGGGCCTGAACCGTGCCGAGATCTGCGACGCCAATTTCATCGAGTTCGTGAAGGGGCTGGGGCCGGGGCCAGGCAACGCGCCGCAGGAACAGGCGCCGGTGTTGCCGGGCAGTGCGCTGGATGCGAAGGGGTTCCGCGAGTTGTTCGAGTCGCAGCTGATCAGCCGCCACCTCGACCTGATGGCGCGGGTGCTGCGCGTGCAGAACAAGGTCTTCTATACCATCGGTTCGTCCGGCCACGAGGGCAATGCGATGGTGGCGCGCGCCACCCGGCATACCGATCCGGCGTTCCTGCACTACCGCTCCGGCGGATTCATGGCCGAGCGCTTCCGCAAGCTGCCGGGGACCGATGGCAAGAAGCTCGATCCGGTGATGGATTCGGCGCTGTCCTTCGCCGCCAGCGCCGAGGACCCGGCCAGCGGCGGCCGCCACAAGGTGTGGGGCAGCAAGCCGCTGTGGGTGTTGCCGCAGACCTCCACGATTGCTTCGCACCTGCCCAAGGCCCTTGGCACGGCGATGGCGATCGAGGCCGGCAAGCGGCTGGGGCTGCAACTGCCGGTGCCGGAGGACAGCATCGCCATCTGCTCGTTCGGCGATGCCTCGGCCAACCACGCCACCGCGCAGACCGCGTTCAACGCCGCCTCGTGGACCGCCTACCAGAAGCTGCCGGCGCCGGTGCTGTACGTGTGCGAGGACAACGGCATCGGCATCTCGGTGAAGACGCCCGGCGGCTGGATCGCCGAGAGCTTCCGCAACCGCCCGGACCTGGACTATTTCTTCGCCGACGGCCTGGACCTGGCCGCCGGCTATGCCGACGTGCAGCGTGCGGTCGAGCATTGCCGTCGCACCCGTCGCCCGACCTTCCTGCACCTGCGCACCACCCGGTTGATGGGCCATGCCGGTACCGATTTCGAGATCGAGTGGCGCGCGCTGGAGGAACTGTGCGCGGTGGAGGCCAGTGACCCGCTGCTGCGCTCGGCGCAGATCGCGGTCGAATCCGGGGCGATGGGCGCCGACGAGGTACTGGCGCTGTACGAGCGCACCCGCGCGCGCTGCTTCGCCGCTGCCGAGGACGCGGACACGCGCCCGCGGCTGACCACGTTGAAGGACGTGGTCGCGCCACTGGCGCCATACACGCCCGGCAAGGTGCGCGCCGAAGCCACGCGCGCCGACTACGGTGAGCGCCGCCTGCAGGTGTTCGGCGGCGAGGCCGCGTTGCCGGAGAACCTGCCGCCGCGGCATTTGGCGATCCAGATCAACAACGCATTGCACGACCTGTTCTGCAAGTATCCGGAGACGCTGCTGTTCGGCGAGGACGTGGCGCAGAAGGGCGGCGTCTACACGGTGACCAAGGGCCTGCACAAGGCCTTCGGCCCGCGCCGGGTGTTCAACACCCTGCTCGACGAAACCACCATCCTCGGCATGGCCCAGGGCTTCGCCAACATGGGCATGCTGCCGGTGCCGGAAATCCAGTACCTGGCCTACCTGCACAACGCCATCGACCAGCTGCGCGGCGAGGCCTGCTCGCTGCAGTTCTTCTCCAACGACCAGTACCGCAACCCGATGCTGGTGCGCATCGCCGGGCTGGGCTACCAGAAGGGCTTCGGCGGCCATTTCCACAACGACAACTCGATCGCCGCGATCCGCGACATCCCCGGGCTGGTGGTTGGCTGCCCCTCGCGCGGCGACGACGCGGCGATGATGCTGCGCACGCTGGCCGCGCTGTCGAAGGTGGATGGGCGCGTGTGCGTGTTCCTCGAACCGATCGCGCTGTACATGGCCAAGGACCTGCACGAGGCCGGCGACGGCCAGTGGCTGTTCCCGTACCCGGCGCCGGAGCAGGCGCTGGAACCCGGGCAGGGCCGTGTCTACGGCGAGGGCAACGACGACCTGCTGGTCATCACCTACGGCAACGGCGTGCCGATGGCCCTGCGCGCGGCCAGGGCCATCGAGGCGGCACAGGGCTGGAAGGTACGAGTGGTGGACCTGCGCTGGCTGGTGCCGCTCGATACCGCCTACGTCGCCGGACAGGCACGCGGTGCGAAACGCATCATCGTGCTAGACGAGGGCCGGTACAGCGCCGGCGTTGGCGAGGGCGTGGTCACCGCGCTGGTCGAGGCCGGCTTCGGCGCCGTGCCGCTGCGCCGGGTGACCGGCGCCGATACCTACACGCCGCTGGCCGGCGCCGCCCTGCTGGTGCTGCCGGGCGTCGACGACGTGGTGGCTGCCGCCGCCGAACTGGCCGGGGCGTGACGGCGCGCAGGCGGGGGCGGGCAGGCATTTCGCAGGTGCCGGGCGCGGTGCCTGCGGCCGCGCCGCTCTTCACCGGCCGCGAAGGAAGCGGGGGCTAGGCTGGGGCCTCCCTTCCGACCGAGACCGTCATGGAACCGTATCGCATCGCCGTATTCGTCGGCAGCCTGCGCAAGGAATCCTTCAACCGCCGCCTCGCCCTGGCGCTGGAAAAACTGGCCGGCGGGCGGGCGCATTTCGAATACCTGAACATCGGCGACATCCCGCTCTACAACCAGGACCACGACACGGACTTCCCGGTGCAGGGCACGCGCCTGAAGGACCGCATCCGCCAGGCCGACGCGGTGCTGTTCGTCACCGCCGAATACAACCGCTCCATCCCCGGGGTGCTCAAGAACGCCATCGACACCGCATCGCGGCCCTATGGCGACAACGCCTTCGACGGCAAGCCGGCGGCGGTGATCGGCACCTCGCCGGGCGCAGCCGGCACGGCGATGGCGCAGCAGCACCTGCGCAACGTGCTGGTGTTCGTGAACCTGGCGGTGATGGCGCAGCCGGAAGCCTTCCTGCAGTACAAGGAAGGGCTGATCGACGCCGATGGCGGCATCGGCAACGACGGCACCCGCAAGTTCCTGCAGGGCTATGTCGATCGCTTCATGGACTGGACCGCGGCGCACCGGCAGCACTGAACGGGGCGCCCGCAGGCGATGAACGCAACCGGTGCCTGGGGACGCCGGTTGCCGCCGCACCGGCCGCGATCCCTTGCGCTGCCTGCCTTGCGCCCACATCCACCGGCTGCGGACAACTTGTCCACAGAACTATCCCCACATCGACGGCCGGCATCCGCCTACCATTGGGCGCCCGGCTTTTCCGCAGCAGCAGGTTTCCATGTCCGCCCGTCCCGGTTTCCGTTCCGACCGCCCCGACCGCGCCGAGCAGCGCATCGACAGCCTGCGCGTGCCGCCGCACTCGGTGGAGGCCGAACAGGCCGTGCTCGGTGGCCTGATGCTGGCGCCGGAGGCGTTCGACCGGGTCAACGAGGCGCTGACCGAGAAGGATTTCTACCGCCGCGACCACCAGCTGATCTACCGCGCCATCCGCGAGCTGTCCGAGCGCGACCGCCCGTTCGACGCAGTGACGCTGGGCGAATGGTTCGAGTCGCAGGGCAAGCTGGAGCAGGTCGGCGATGGCGCCTACCTGATCGAACTGGCCAGCACCACGCCGTCGGCGGCCAACATCGGCGCCTATGCCGAGATCGTGCGCGACAAGGCGGTGCTGCGGCAGCTGATCCAGGTCGGCACCGACATCGTCAACGACGGCTTCCAGCCGGAGGGCCGCGAAAGCACCGAGTTGCTGGCAGCGGCGGAAAAGTCGGTGTTCGCCATCGCCGAACAGGGCGCGCGCGGCCGCACCGACTTCGTGGCCATGCCCGGCGCGCTGAAGGATGCGTTCGAGGAACTGCGCAACCGCTTCGAGAACGGCGGCAACATCACCGGCCTGCCGACCGGCTACAACGAATTCGACCAGATGACCGCCGGCCTGCAGCCGACCGACCTGATCATCCTGGCCGCGCGCCCGGCGATGGGCAAGACCACCTTCGCGCTGAACATCGCCGAGTACGCGGCGATCAAGTCGAAGAAGGGCGTGGCGGTGTTCTCGATGGAAATGTCGGCCTCGCAGCTGGCGATGCGCCTGATTTCCTCCAACGGCCGCATCAACGCCACGCGCCTGCGCACCGGCCAGCTGGAGGACGAGGACTGGAGCCGCGTCACTGGCGCCATCCGCATGCTCAAGGAAACCAAGATCTTCATCGACGACACGCCGGGCGTGTCGCCGGAGGTACTGCGTTCCAAGTGCCGCCGGCTCAAGCGCGAGCACGACCTCGGGCTGGTGGTGATCGACTACCTGCAGCTGATGAGCGTGCCCGGCAACAGCGAGAACCGCGCCACCGAGATTTCCGAGATCAGCCGTTCGCTGAAGGGGCTGGCGAAGGAACTGAACGTGCCGGTGATCGCGCTGTCCCAGCTCAACCGTTCGCTGGAAACGCGCACCGACAAGCGCCCGGTGATGGCCGACCTGCGCGAATCGGGCGCCATCGAGCAGGACGCGGACATGATCGTGTTCATCTACCGCGACGAGTACTACAACAAGGAAAACTCGCCGGACAAGGGCCTGGCCGAGATCATCATCGGCAAGCACCGCGGCGGCCCGACCGGCTCGTGCAAGCTCAAGTTCTTCGGCGAATACACCCGCTTCGACAACCTCAGCCACGACAGCATCGGCGCGTTCGAATAGCACCTTGTCGGCGTGGCCGGTACTGTTCCCGAAGACCGAGCCGCTCCGGCCCGAAGCAGAGGACAGACACCATGACGATCAAAGCCTGGGGCGCACACGCGGGCGACCAGCCCCTCCAGCCCCTCGACATCCCCCGGCGCGCGCCGGGCGCGCATGACGTGCGCATCGACATCGCCTATTGCGGGGTCTGCCATTCGGACATCCACCAGGTGCGTTCGGAGTGGGCCGGCACCCTGTACCCCTGCGTGCCGGGCCACGAGATCGTCGGCCGGGTGGCGGCGGTGGGAGCACAGGTGACGGATTTCCGGGTCGGCGACCTGGTCGGCGTCGGCTGCATCGTCGACAGCTGCAGGAAGTGCGCCGACTGCGGGGAAGGGCTGGAAAACTATTGCGACCACATGGTCGGCACCTACAACGGCCCGACCGCGGATGCGCCCGGCCACACGCTGGGCGGCTACTCGCAGCAGATCGTCGTGCACGAACGCTACGTGCTGCGCATCCGCCATCCCGAGGCGCAGCTGGCGGCGGTGGCGCCGCTGCTGTGCGCCGGCATCACCACGTGGTCGCCACTGCGCCACTGGCAGGTGGGGCCGGGGCACACGGTGGGCGTGGTCGGCATCGGCGGGCTCGGCCACATGGGCATCAAGCTGGCGCATGCGCTGGGCGCGCACGTGGTGGCCTTCACCACGTCCGAATCCAAGCGCGGGGCGGCCCGGGCGCTGGGCGCGGACGACGTGGTCGTCTCGCGCAATGCCGAGGAAATGAAGGCGCAGCGCAGGCGCTTCGACTTCATCCTCAACACGGTGGCTGCGCCGCACGATCTGGACGCCTTGCTGGCGCTGCTCAAGCGCGACGGCACGATGGCGCTGGTCGGTGCGCCGGCCACGCCGCACCCGTCGCCCAACGTGTTCAACCTGATCATGAAGCGCCGCGCCATCGCCGGCTCGATGATCGGCGGCATCCCCGAGACGCAGGAAATGCTGGATTTCTGCGCCGGACACGGCATCGTCGCCGACATCGAGCTGATCCGCGCCGACGAGATCAACACGGCCTACGAGCGCATGTTGAAGGGTGACGTGAAGTATCGCTTCGTTATTGATAACGCGAGCATGGAAGCCTGAAAACCGTAGTAGGTGCGGGGCTTGCTTGGCACTTCCTTCTCCCTCCGGGAGAAGGTGCCCGAAGGGCGGATGAGGGGCGAACGCAGTCCATGATGGTGAACCATCGTGACTTCGTTGCCCCTCACCCCAACCCCTCTCCCGGAGGGAGAGGGGCTTTGTTGCATCAGGCCACCTTCCTCGCCGCCAACTGCCGCAACACATACTGCAACAGGCCGCCGTTGCGGAAGTACTCCACTTCCTTCGGCGTCAGCAGCAACACATGGGCCTGGAAGCTGTTGCGGGTGCCATCGGCGCGGGTGGCGGTGACAGTGGCGAGCTTGGCCTTGCCATCGTCCAGCCCGGTGACGTCGAAGCTTTCGGTGCCGTCCAGCCCCAGCGTCTGCGCGTTCTCGCCGGCCTGGAACTGCAGCGGCAGCACGCCCATGCCGACCAGGTTGGAGCGGTGGATGCGCTCGAAGCTCTCGGCGATCACCGCCTTCACCCCGAGCAGGTTGGTGCCCTTGGCCGCCCAGTCGCGGCTGGAGCCGGTGCCGTATTCCTTGCCGGCGATGACCACCAGCGGCACGCCGTCGGCCTTGTACTTCATCGCCGCGTCGTAGATGGACATCTTCTGCGGCGGCTGCGTGCCGAAGTACAGCGTGTTGCCGCCTTCCTCGCCGCCGAAGAACAGGTTCTTGATGCGGATGTTGGCGAAGGTGCCGCGCACCATCACGTCATCGTTGCCGCGCCGTGAGCCGTAGCTGTTGAAGTCGGCCGGCTGCACGCCGCGCGACTGCAGGAAGCGGCCGGCCGGCGAGTCCTTCTTGATGTTGCCGGCCGGGGAGATGTGGTCGGTGGTGATCGAGTCGCCGAACAGGCCCAGCACGCGCGCGCCGAAGACGTCACCGATGCTGCCCACCTGCATGGTCATGCCGTCGAAGTAGGGCGGGTTCTTGATGTAGGTCGAGTCCGCGTTCCACTGGTAGGCCTGGCCTTCGGGCGATTCGATCCGCGCCCAGCGGCTGTCGCCCTTGAACACGTCGGCATAGTTCTGCTTGAACATCTCCGGGCCGATGGTGGCGGCGATGACGTCGCCGATCTCCTTGCTGCTCGGCCAGATGTCGCGCAGGTACACCGGCTGGCCGTCGCTGCCGGTGCCCAGCGGCTCGCGGGTCAGGTCGATGTCGGTGGTGCCGGCCAGCGCATAGGCCACCACCAGCGGCGGGCTGGCCAGATAATTCATCTTCACTTCGGGGTGGATGCGGCCCTCGAAGTTGCGGTTGCCCGACAACACCGAGGTCACCACCAGGTCGCCGGCGGCGATGCCGGCGCTGACCTCCAGCGGCAGCGGGCCGGAGTTGCCGATGCAGGTGGTGCAGCCGTAGCCGACCACGTAGAAACCGATCTTCTCCAGCTCGTCCAGCAGCCCGGCCTTGGCCAGGTAGTCGGTGACCACGCGCGAGCCCGGCCCGAGCGAGGTCTTTACCCACGGCTGGCGCTTCAGCCCGCGCGCGGCGGCGTTGCGCGCCAGCAGCCCGGCGCCGACCATCACCGCCGGGTTGGAGGTGTTGGTGCAGGAGGTGATGGCGGCGATCACCACCGCACCGTCCTTGAGCTTGATCGGCTGGCCGTCGATCTCGATGTGGGCCACGCCCTTGCTCAGGCCGTCGTTGCCCACCGCCGCGGTGCCGCCCTCGGCGATGAAGTCGGCCACCTCCGGGCTGCGCCTGTCGCGTGCGGCCGCCAGCGGGGCCACCGCCTGGCGGTAGGCCTGCTTCATGTCGCCCAGCAGCACCCGGTCCTGCGGGCGCTTGGGGCCGGCCAGCGAAGGCTGCACCTCGCCCATGTCCAGCTCCAGCGTGGCGCTGTACTGCGCGTGGGGGCTGTCGGGCGTGTGCCACAGGCCCTGCGCCCGGGCATAGGCCTCCACCAGCGCGATCTGCTCCTCGCTGCGGCCGGACAGGCGCAGGTAGTTCAGCGATTCGGCGTCGATCGGGAAGATGCCGCAGGTGGCGCCGTACTCCGGCGCCATGTTGCCGATGGTGGCGCGGTCGGCCAGCGGCAGGTGCTGCAGGCCGTCGCCGTAGAACTCGACGAACTTGCCGACCACGCCCAGCTCGCGCAGCATCTGGGTGACGGTGAGCACCAGGTCGGTGGCGGTGGCGCCTTCGGGCAGCCTGCCGGTCAGCTTGAAGCCGACCACCTGCGGGATCAGCATCGACGAGGGCTGGCCGAGCATCGCCGCCTCGGCCTCGATGCCGCCCACGCCCCAGCCGAGCACGCCGATGCCGTTGATCATGGTGGTGTGCGAGTCGGTGCCGAACACGGTGTCCGGGAACGCCCACAGCGTGCCGTCAACCTCGCGCTCCATCACCACGCGGGCGAGGTTCTCCAGGTTCACCTGGTGCACGATGCCGGTGTTCGGCGGCACCACCTTGAAGTTGCCGAACGCCTTCTGGCCCCAGCGCAGGAAGCTGTAGCGCTCGCGGTTGCGCTCGAATTCGATTTTGCCGTTGAGGTCCAGCGCGTCGGCGCGGCCGAACACGTCCACCTGCACCGAGTGGTCGATAACCAGTTCGGAGGGGATCAGCGGGTTGATCTGCTCGGCGTCGCCGCCGAGCTTGACCACCGCGTCGCGCATCGCCGCCAGGTCCACCACGCAGGGCACGCCGGTGAAATCCTGCAACACCACGCGCGCCGGCATGAAGGCGATCTCGGTGTCCGGCTCGGCGGCGGGGTTCCAGCGCGCCACCGCCTCGATGTGCTCCGGCCCGACGGTGATGCCGCCGTCCTCGTGCCGGAGCAGGTTCTCCAGCAGGATCTTCATCGACCAGGGCAGGTGGGAGATGTCGAAGCGTTCGCCCAGCTTGGGCAGGCTGGCATAGGCGTAGGTCTTGCCGTTGACGTGCAACTGGCTGCGGGTGGAGAACGTGTCGCTCATGGCGGGCTCCTTGTCGTGGGTGGCTTGCGGCGGCCGTTGCGGCCGCTGACGCTGGCAACGGGGCGCGGGCCCCGTCCATCAACCGGTGGTTCGAGTATGGACGAATCCACCGGCGTGGCGCGCATCGCGCTGGCGCCAGCTTATGCACCGGTATGTTGCAGGAGCGTCATGGGGGAGGGGTTGTGGAGCCCCGCTCCCCTCGGGGCGAGGGTCGCACGGTTTGCGCGCCACTGGCGCGCGTGCGGTCGAGCGCCCACGCCGCTGGCGTGGGCCAAGGCGCGGAGCGGGGGGGGGGGAAGAGGGTTGGAGCGAAGCCCCAATGATGGTTGGCGACACGAGGCCTCGCCCGCACCCTCATCCGGCGCTGCGCGCCACCTTCTCCCGGAGGGAGAAGGGCAAAGCGGCGGGTCGGCGCGCTTACCTGCCGCGCCCGAACAGCATGCCGATGCCGACCACGACCAGCAGCGCCGGCCACCAGGTGGCCAGCATCGCGCCGATGTTGCCGTTGATCCAGCCCAGGTTCTTGGCCAGGAAGAACAGGCCGACGATGATCAGGATCAGTGCGGCAATCAGGTTGGAGCGCATCGGCGTGCAGGTCCGTGGTTGGAGTGGCGGCTATCGTAGCCGCTGCCGCCAGATTTCGACACGCTCGGCCAGCACGCCGGAGTCCAGGCGCTGCGCCGGGCCGCTGCCCCATACCGGGCCGGGCCAGGCGGCGTCGCCCTCGTGGCGGCCGACCAGGTGCACGTGCAGCTGCCGCACGATGTTGCCGAGCGCGCCGATGTTGAGCTTGGTGACGTTCGGCTTCTGCTTCAGGTGCCGGGAAATCTGGTCGATCTCGGCCAGCAGCAGGCGTTGCTGGCCGCCGTCCAGGTCGATCCACTCGCTGGCCCCGGCCACGCGTGGCACCAGCACGATCCACGGGAAGCGGCCGTCGTTCATCAGCCGGATCTGGGACAGCGGGCCGTCGGCGACCAACACGCTGTCGGCGGCAAGGCGGGTATCAAGCTCGAAATCGGACGTCACGGCTTCGGTCATCGCAGGTTCTCTTCGAGGAAGGCCAGGGTGCGTTCGCGCGCCAGGTCGGCGCTCGGGGCGTGGTAGTGCGAGCCGACCTCGCGGTTGAAGGCGTGGTCGGCCGGATAGACATATACCGGCATTGCCGGTTGCTTTTCACGATGCGCTGCAACGGCGGCTGCCGGGATGGAGGGGTCGAGCTCGCCGAAATGGAAGATGGCCGGGGCCTTGAACGGGGTATCGAGGAAGGGCACGTTGCGCGCGCCGTAGTAGCTGGCCGAGGGCAGGCCCAGCCGCTGCGCGGCGAGCAGGGCGATGGTGCCGCCCCAGCAATAGCCCACGGTGCCGACCTTGCCGTACCCGGCCAGCGCGCGGGCGGCGGCGTCCACGATGTCCACCGCGCGGTCCACGCCGAGTTCGTCCACCAGCGCCTTGCCGCGGGCGGTGCCGGCGGCGTCGTAATCCAGTTCCAGCCCCGGTGCGAGTGGGTCGAAGAACGCCGGCGCCAGCACCGCGTAGCCGGCGGCGGCGTATTGCCCGGCGACATGGCGGATGTGGGCGTTGGCGCCGAAGATTTCCTGTATCACCACCAGCCCGGCGCGGGGCGTGGCGTCGGGCAGGGCCTGCCAGGCGCGGACCGGGCCGTGTGGGGTGTCGAGGGTGATCCACTGGGACATGGCGGTTTCCTTGCGAAGTGGTGAGGGCTCGAGCCTACCTGTAGAAGCAGCCGCAGGAGCGAGGTGAGTCGCGACTGAAGTTTTCCCGGTAAAGCCCGGTCGCGACTGACGTCGCTCCTGCAAGGCGTTTTCGGGCAGGTTCGGGCAGGCGTCGGGAGCGTTCAGGCGCATGCGGCCGGCCCGGTATAATCGCCGCGCTTCCGGCCCCAGGTCATTCCGATCCCCGGCCCCCAGAACCGCAGAACCCATGTCCCAGCTGAACCCCAAAGTCGGCTTCGTCAGCCTTGGCTGCCCGAAAGCCCTGGTCGATTCCGAACGCATCCTTACCCAGTTGCGGGTGGAGGGCTACGACATCGTGCCGTCCTACGACGCGGCCGACGTGGTGGTGGTCAACACCTGCGGCTTCATCGACTCGGCGGTGGCCGAATCGCTGGACGCCATCGGCGAGGCGATGAACGAGAACGGCAAGGTCATCGTCACCGGCTGCCTGGGCAAGAAGGGGGACATGATCCGCGCGCATTACCCGGACGTGCTGTCCGTCTCCGGCCCGCAGGACTACACGACGGTGATGGAGGCGGTGCATGCGGCACTGCCGCCGAAGCACGACCCGTTCGTGGACATCGTCCCCGATTACGGCATCAAGCTGACCCCGCGCCATTACGCCTACCTGAAGATTTCCGAAGGCTGCAACCACCGTTGCAGCTTCTGCATCATCCCGTCGATGCGCGGCGACCTCGTCTCGCGCCCGGTCGATGACGTGCTGCGCGAGGCCGAGCGGCTGGTCAAAGGTGGCGTGCGCGAGCTGCTGGTGGTGTCGCAGGACACCTCGGCCTACGGCGTGGACCGCAAATACGCGCCGGGTACATGGCGCGGCAAGGAATACGCCACGCGCATGAAGGCGCTGTGCGAAGGGCTGGGCGAGCTGGATGCGTGGACGCGCCTGCATTACGTCTACCCTTACCCGCACGTCGATGACGTCGTGCCGCTGATGGCCGAAGGCAGGGTGCTGCCGTACCTGGACATCCCGTTCCAGCACGCCAGCCCGCGCATCCTCAAGCTGATGAAACGCCCGGGCGCGGTCGACAAGACGCTGGAGCGGGTGCTGCGCTGGCGCGAGACCTGCCCGGACATCACCGTGCGCTCCACCTTCATCGTCGGCTTCCCCGGCGAGACCGAGGACGAGTTCGAGCAACTGCTCGACTTCCTCGACGCCGCCCAGCTCGACCGCGTCGGCGCGTTCGCCTATTCGCCGGTCGAAGGCGCCACCGCCAACGACCTGCCCGACCCGGTGCCGGAGGAAGTGAAGCAGGAGCGCCTTGCCCGCTTCATGGAAAAGCAGGCGGCCATTTCCGCGGCGAAGCTGGAAGCGAAGATCGGCAGCGTGCAGCAGTGCCTGGTCGACGTGATCGAGGACGGCATCGCGGTGGCGCGCTCCAAGGCCGATGCACCGGAGATCGACGGGCTGGTGCATATCCAGAACGCCGCCGAAACCGGGCTGCGCGTCGGCGATTTCGTCGATGTGGAAATCACCGACAGCGACGAGCACGACCTGTTCGGCGACGCCATCGCCAAACCGGCGCCGAAGACGTTCGACCTCAAGGTGCTGTGAGCGAAACCGGAGTGGCCGGGGCGCGGCGCAGGTTCGTCGCTCCGCCGCGCGGGCAGGCGGCACCGGCCTGTTTCGCGCACCCGCTGTTTGCCGGTTTCGATGCTTGCGGGGACCTGATGGACGCGCCCGATTGGCCGGCCATCGACGCGCTCAACATGCGGCTGCCGCTGCCGGACAAGCGTTTCGTCGCGCAGGACGCAGCGCTGCTGGCCGATGGCCTGCATTACGAGGTGCGCATCGGCGAGCGCGGCCGCATCGCCACGCGTGCGGAAAACTGGCACGACCTGTTCAACGCGCTGGTATGGATGCGCCACCCGGCCATCAAGCTGGCGCTCAATGCGAGGCAATGCCGACACATCGCGACGATGGGGCCACACCGGCGCAACCGCGCGCAGGCGGCGTTGACCCAGTTCGACGAAACCGGGCTGGTGGTGCGGGTGCGCGACGCCGGCCTGCTGGCGGCATGGGACCGGCATGACTGGCGCGCGCTGTTCGTGGATGGCGCAGCGCAATGGCGCAGCGGCGGCATCGCCGTTGCCGCGGTGGTCGGCCATGCGCTGCTGGAGCAGGCGCTGCTGCCCGGCCGCCTGCTGGTCGGCAAGTGCGTGGTGGTGCTTGGCGATGACGATGCCGCCGGCGTGGCGCGCGTGGCCGAAGCCATTGTGCAGGGCGACGTGCTGGACGACCCGCTGCAGCTACGCCCTTTGCCGTTGGCCGGTATCCCCGGCTGGCATGCGCAGCAGGATGCGGCGTTTTACGTGCAAACCGATTATTTCAGGCCATTGCGCGAGGGGCGGGTGTATCCGCCTGGCCTGTAGTGCCTGTAATGGTGGCGCCCGACCGTTGGTCGGGCGGCAGGGCATCGGGACGCCGTGGATGCGGGGCTTGCCCCGCATGGGGCGTTGCCGGGGAAGCCCGTTGATTCACCGTCCGATTGCGCCGACCCACGGCCGGCACCCACCACAGGTGGACGGTAATGCCGGCCAGCGGCCGTCACTACTCAAAAATGATCCCGCTGCGTTTCCCCGGCAAACGCCAATGTCAGCCCACCGGGGCCGATGTTCATCATCCCGGTGATGCTCATCGACAGCACGTGCAGGCGCACGCCTTCTGCCTCGCAGGTGCGGCGCAGGCGCGCGAGTGCCTCGACCCGCAGCACGTCCTCCACCGGGCCGGCGTAGGAAATTATCAGGTGCGGCGCATACAGGCCGCGTCGTACCTGCGCCTCGGCATGGGCGAACAGGCGGTTCCAGGCCTCGTCGCGGCCGCGGAACTTGCCGACCGGCTGGGTGTCGCCCTGGCGGCCGAGGATGATCGGCTTGATGTTCAGCGCGCTGCCCAGCAGCACGCTGAACAGCTTGATGCTGCGGTCGCCGCGCACGCGCGAGCGGGTGCGGGCATAGCCCAGGTTGTCGGGCGCGTAATAGGTGTGGGTGGCGTCGATGATGCGTTGCAGTGAGTCGCGGATGTCCTTGGGTGGCACCTGCGCCTGCAGCATGTCCATAAGCGCCATCGCCGGGATGCCGGAGCCGGCGAACATGTTGCGGGTGTCGATGACCCGGAACTGGAACGGCCGGGTGATGCCGGAGGCCTGCCGGGCAGTGCGGATGGCGTTCATCGCCAGCGTGCTGCCGTGGCGGGCGGCATCGTGGATGGGGCTGCGGCTGGCGGTGATGGTCAGGCAGAACACCGAGTCGTAGTCCAGCGCGAAGCGTTCGAGGAAGAAGGCGCTCATCTGCGCCGCGTCCAGCGGTATCGACTGCCCGGTCACGCCCTCGCCGTTGGCGTTCTCGCGCATGTAGCGGCTGGTGGCGTCGGCGTCGTGCTGGTCGACGTAGGTGGCCGTGCCGATGCGGATCGGGATGGGGATCACCGCCACATCCGGGTGGGCGATGAAATCCGGCGCCACGTCGCAGGAGGCGTCGATGACGAGGCCGGTGCGCGCCGGCCGGCGGTGGCTGGTGGCGTCCTGTTCGGTGGCCGGGTCCGTCGGGGTGATCGCGTGCATGTTCCTTCCGTGTCGACATGGGCAATCGGGAAGCAATACACAGGCAGGTGAATGCGCGTCAACTGCGGGTGGGCAGGGCTGGGTGGCAGTGTCCTAGCTGCTTGATTTCAGGGTGTTGGCCGGCAATCTGCGTGCGCTGGCGTATGTGTCGGGTGCGCAAGCTTTCAGGGGAAATCATTGCCTTCGCCGAAGGCTTCATCGCGCACCAAGGTGCGCTCCTACCGGGTTTCGGCGTAGTCGATGCCGATGATCGCAAAGCCCTGCCGCCCGCCGGGCAGTTCCACCTCGAATTCGTCGTCGATGCGCTTCTTCAGCAGCGCGCGCGCCAGCGGCGAATCGATGCTGATCCAGCCGGCGCCGGCATCGGTTTCGTCCGGGCCGACGATGCGGTAGCGGTGGCATTGGCCGCTGTCCACGTTCTCCAGTTCCACCGTGGCGCCGAAGAACACCGCGTCCGGGTCGCTGGGGCGGGCATCGACCACGCGCAGCGCTTCCAGCCGCTTGCTCAGGTAGCGCACGCGGCGGTCGATCTCGCCCAGCTGTTTCTTGCGATAGGTGTACTCGGCGTTTTCCGAACGGTCGCCCTCGGCGGCGGCCGCCGCCAGCGCCTTGACCACCTCGGGCCGGCGCTGCCGCCACAGTTCGTCCAGCTCGGCCTTCAGCCGCGCATGGCCCTGCGCGGTGATCAGTGCGGTGCTCTTTTCCGCGGGGGGACGCCAGCGCGACATGCTTCAGCGCCTGCCGAAGATGCCGCCGAGGATGCCGCGCACGATCTGGTTGCCGATCTGGCCGCCGTACTTCTTGCCGGTCTTGCCCATCACCGATTCGCCGATGGAGCTGCCGACGCTGCGCCCGATCGAGCCGCCGACGTTGCGCGTGGTCTGCTTGGCCACCGACTCGACCACGCCCTGGCGGCGGCCGTTGCCGAACAGGAACTCGTTGATCTTCCGGCCGATGCCGCCGCCCTGTTCCCCGCTTGGCACCTTGGGCGCCTGCGCCTGCTCGGCAGCCTGCTGCGCGCGCCGGGCCAGCAGTTCGGAGGCCGATTCGCGGTTGATGGCGGTGTCGTAACGGCTGCCCACCGGGCTGCCGGCGCGCACCTGCATGCGTTCGGCCTCGCTGATCGCGCCCATGCGGCAGCGCGGTGGCGCCACCAGCGTCTTCTGTACCGGCGAAGGAATGCCCTTGTCCTGCAGCGTGGACACCAGCGCTTCGCCGGTGCCCAGCTGCGACAGCGTGGCGACCACGTCGAGCTTCGGGTTCGGCACGAAGGTCTGCGCGGCGGTCTTCACCGCCTTCTGGTCGCGCGGGGTGAAGGCGCGCAGCGCATGCTGCACGCGGTTGCCGAGCTGGCCGAGGATGTTGCCCGGCACGTCGTCGGGGAACTGCGAGCAGAAATACACGCCCACGCCCTTGGAACGGATCAGCCGCACCACCTGCTCGATGCGCTGCACCAGCGCCGCCGGCGCGCCGTCGAACAGCAGGTGCGCCTCGTCGAAGATGAACACCAGCTTCGGCTTTTCCAGGTCGCCCACTTCCGGCAACTGCTCGAACAATTCGGACAGCAGCCACAGCAGGAAGGTGGAATACAGCCGCGGCTTGAGGATCAGCTGCGCCGCGGCAAGGATGCCGATCACGCCGCGGCCATCGTGGTTGACGCGCATGATGTCGGCCAGTTCCAGCGCCGGCTCGCCGAAGAACTGCTCGCCGCCGTCCTGCGCCAGCCGCAGCAGCGCGCGCTGGATCGCGGCGATGCTCGGCGCGCTGACCAGCCCGTATTCGGTGGAAACGTCCTTGCGCTCGGCGGCCACCAGGTTCAGCAGCGCGCGCAGGTCGTCCAGGTCGAGCAGCAGCAGGCCGCGGTCGTCGGCCAGCTTGAACACGATGTCGAGCACGCCGGCCTGCGTATCGTTGAGTTCGAGGATGCGGGCGAGCAGGGTCGGCCCCATCTCGCTGACCGTGGTGCGCACCGGGTGGCCCTGCTGGCCGTACAGGTCCCAGAAGATGGTGGGGCTGGCCTGCGCGGTGTAGCCGTCCACGCCGATCTCGGCCGCGCGCGCGGCCAGCTTTTCGTTGATCTCGCCCGGCACCGCCAGCCCGGCCACGTCGCCCTTCACGTCGGCCAGGAACACCGGCACGCCGATCCGGCTGAAGCCCTCGGCCAGCGTCATCAGCGTCACCGTCTTGCCGGTGCCGGTGGCGCCGGCCACCAGCCCGTGGCGGTTGCCGAAGCGCGGCAGCAGGGTGACGGCGACGTCGTCGGTGGTGCCTTTGCCGATCAGGATGGGGTCCATGTACGTGCTCTTGCGGTGGCGGGGAAAGGATTCTAACGGCCGACTGTATCGCGGCGCCGGGCCGGTTGCCGCCGGGCGAGGGCGGCGGCTACCCTGCCTGCCTTTCCGCTCGTGCCGCTGCTGATGCCTGTTTTTTTCGCCTCGACCGCTCCACCCGCCCGCCGCCGCGTCCTGCTGGTTGCCGCCACGCTGCTGCTCGCTGTCCCCGCCGCCCAGGCCCAGCGCGTGTCCGCCCGCGACAAGGCCAAGGTGGACGTGATCGAGCAGCGCATGGCCGCCGCGGAGAAACGCTACACCGACGCGCTGGTGCTGGTCGCCAACGCCGACCCGAAGGGCAGCGCCGAGGGCGACGCGGCGCTGGAGGACATGGAGGACGTCATCGATGCCTGCATCGGCCAGAAGGGCTGCCAGGTGGGCACCTTGCTGTCCACCTACAAGCGCCTGCTGAAGCGGCAGGCCGACGCCAGCGGCGAGGATGTCGCCGACGAGGCCGGCGACACCCTCGAAGCCGATCCCGACCACGTCGGCCCGCTGGTCGCCGACGTGCCCGAGGCCGCGCGCGCGGCGGCATTGCTCAACGACCACCGCCATGCCTTCGACGACATGGTCGAATACAACCCGGCCATCCAGGCCGGCATCCGCCGCTGGCTCACCGACATGCGCCCGGCGCTGCTGACCAGCTACGAGAACTACATGAACCTGCGCGCGGTGATGTGGCCGGAGTGGGAGAAGCGCGGCCTGCCCGAGGCGCTGCTGTTCGGCATCATGGCCAAGGAATCCAACGGCCGCGTGCATGCCTCCTCGCGCGTCGGCGCGGCCGGGCTGATGCAGTTCATGCCCGCCACCGGCCGCCGCTTCGGGCTGGGCCCCGATGGTACCGGCTTCGACACGCGCTTTGATCCGCGCAGTGCCGCCGAGGCCAGCGCCGCCTACATGAACGAGCGCATGGGCCAGCTCAACCGCAACATCGAGCTGGCGCTGGCCGCCTACAACGGCGGCGAGGGCCGTGCGCTGCGGGTGTTCAACCAGAGCGCGGGGCAGGGCTTCTGGACCGACTCGGTCTACAGCCAGTTCCCCGGCGAAACCAAGGACTACGTGCCGATGGTGATCGCCGCGGCGTGGATCTTCCTGCACCCGCAGCAGTACGGCGTCGAGTTCCCCAAGGTCAACGCACAGCCGGCGACGATCCGGCTCGCCAAGTCCACCACCATCTACGAGTTGACCATCTGCCTGGGCAGCGCCGGTACCCGCGACGGCTACATGCGCGCGCTGCGCAACCTCAACCCGCGCTACGAGGCCGACGGCTGGATTCCCGCCGGCACCACCCTCAACGCCACCACCCGCATCGCCGGGCTGTACAACCGCCACTGCGTCAACGGCCCGCGCGCCGACCTGGCCCGCGCCCTGATCACCGCCGACCTCAATGCCGCGATCAAGCGCCCCGGTGCCGCCTACAGCGGCAGCGTCGCCGTGGGCGACGTGCAGGCGATGCAGGCGGCCGCCGCGGCCGCGCCGCCGCGGCCGGTGCAGCGCCCGGCCACGCGCACCCACAAGGTCGTCAAGGGCGATACGCTGGGCCGCATTTCCACCCGCTTCCAGTGCCAGCTGCCGACGCTGGCCCGCGCCAACGGCCTGCGCGCCCCGGCCTATGCCATCCGCCCGGGGCAGGTGCTGAAATTGGAAGGCTGCCGCCGCTGAGAACCGCCATGTCCACCGTTCCCGACGACCTCGAACTGGACCGCCTCGCCGCCCGCCTCGGCGAGCGCCTGCGCGACGCCCACGACCGCGTGGTCACCGCCGAAAGCTGCACCGGGGGCTGGATCGCCAAGGCGATGACCGGCGTGTCCGGTTCGTCGGACTGGTTCGACAGCGGCATGGTCGCCTACAGCTACGAAGCCAAGCAGGCACTGCTCGGCGTGCGCCCGCAGACGCTGGAAAGCGAGGGCGCGGTGAGTCGCGAGACGGTGATCGAGATGGTGTCCGGCGCCCTGGTGCATTCCGGCGCCAGCGTCGCCGTGGCGGTCACCGGCATCGCCGGTCCCGGTGGCGGCAGCACCGACAAGCCGGTCGGCACCGTGTGGATCGGCTGGAAGCGGCGCGGTGGCTACACCCGTGCCGAGCTGTTCCATTTCGACGGCGACCGCGATGCGGTGCGCCGGCAGACCGTGGCCGCCGCCCTGCGCGGGCTGGAGACGCTGTGACCGTTTGACGGAACGGATTGTTAGTAGTAATACTACTAACCATGAACCTGACCGATACCCAGCAGGCCATCCTCGACCTGATCGCCGAGCGCATCGCGGCCGAGGGCGTGCCGCCTTCGCAGACCGAAATCGCCCGTGCCTTCGGCTTCAAGGGCGTGCGCTCGGCCCAGTACCACCTCGACGCCCTCGAAGCGGCCGGCGCCATCGAGCGCGTACCGGGGCGGGCCCGCGGCATCCGGCTGGTGCATGCCGATGACGCCGGCGGCGCGCCGGCCCCGGCCGCCAACGACGACAATGTGCTGCGTCTGCCGATACTGGGCCGCGTCGCAGCCGGGCTGCCGATCGGCGCCGACATCCGCTCGGACGATTTCGTGGTGCTGGACAAGGTGTTCTTCTCGCCGGCGCCGGACTACCTGCTGAAGGTGCAGGGCGATTCGATGATCGACGAGGGCATCTTCGACGGCGACCTGATCGGCGTGCACCGCACCCGCGATGCCCGTTCCGGGCAGATCGTGGTCGCGCGCATCGACGACGAGATCACCGTCAAGCTGCTGAAGGTCGGCAAGGACCGCATCCGCCTGCTGCCGCGCAACCCGGACTACTCGCCGATCGAAGTGCTGCCCGACCAGGACTTCGCCATCGAGGGGCTGTATTGCGGCCTGCTGCGTCCGAACCGGTGAGGCGTCCCCCTTCCGCAGCCGCCGATGCGTGCTTTCCCCATGCCCGGCCGCGGCAGCCACGGCTGCCGGCGGGCAGGCCCGGAAAATAAATTCAACGGTATCGCCGCCAGTCTCAACCTTTGCGATACCACCCCCCTACAGTGAGCCCCATGACGAAATCCAAATCACCCGCGAGGAACGACCTGATGGACGAGAACAAGAAGCGCGCGCTTGCCGCCGCCCTGAGCCAGATCGAGAAGCAGTTCGGCAAGGGCTCGGTGATGCGCATGGGCGACCGCGTGGTCGAGCCCGTCGAGGCCATTCCCACCGGCTCGCTGATGCTGGACATCGCCCTGGGCATCGGCGGCCTGCCCAAGGGCCGCGTGGTCGAGATCTACGGCCCGGAGTCTTCCGGCAAGACCACCCTGACCCTGCAGGCGATCGCCGAGTGCCAGAAAATGGGCGGCACCGCTGCCTTCATCGATGCCGAGCACGCGCTGGACCCGATCTATGCCGCCAAGCTGGGCGTGAACGTCGACGACCTGCTGCTGTCGCAGCCGGACACCGGTGAGCAGGCGCTGGAAATCGCCGACATGCTGGTGCGCTCCAGCTCGGTGGATATCGTGGTCATCGACTCGGTCGCGGCGCTGACCCCCAAGGCCGAGATCGAGGGCGAGATGGGCGACCAGCTGCCGGGCCTGCAGGCCCGCCTGATGAGCCAGGCGCTGCGCAAGCTGACCGGCAACATCAAGCGTTCCAACACGCTGGTGGTGTTCATCAACCAGCTGCGCATGAAGATCGGCGTGATGATGCCCGGGCAGAGCCCGGAAACCACCACCGGCGGCAACGCGCTGAAGTTCTACGCCTCGGTGCGCCTGGACATCCGCCGCATCGGCGCGATCAAGAAGGGCGACGAGATCATCGGCAACCAGACCAAGATCAAGGTGGTCAAGAACAAGCTGGCGCCCCCGTTCAAGCAGGTCATCACCGAAATTCTGTACGGCGAGGGCATCAGCCGCGAAGGCGAGCTGATCGACATGGGCGTGGACGCCAAGCTCGTGGACAAGGCCGGTGCTTGGTACAGCTACGGCGACGAGCGCATCGGCCAGGGCAAGGACAACGCCCGCGGCTACCTGCGCGACAACCCGCAGGTGGCGGCCAAGCTCGAAGCCGAGCTACGCGAGAAGTTCCAGCCGACCGAGGCCAGCCGCGAGGAAGGCGACGAGGATTGATTGCCCGCGGGAGCGGGGCGGCGCATCGTCAGTGACGTCGTCCCGCTCCCGCGGTTTTATGGACACGGGCACCAGCCCACGTAGGTGCGGGGCTTGCCCCGCGCATGCGGGATGGCAGGCGACGCGATGAACGACAGCGAAGACCGGCAACCATCCTCCCGCCGCGGCCGGCGGCCGCGCGAGCAGACGCCCTTGCAGCGCGCGCTCGGGCTGCTGGTACGGCGCGAGCATTCGCGCAAGGAGCTGGGGCGCAAGCTCCGCGCCAAGGGCATCGACGCCGACGAGGCCGCCGCGGCGGTCGCACGATTGGCCGAGGAAGGCTGGCAGGACGACGCCCGCTTCGCCGAGGCGCTGGTACGCAACCGCTCCAATGCCGGCTACGGCCCGCTGCACATCCGTGCCGAACTGGGCACGCATGGCCTGGACGGCGAGCAGATCGAGGCGGCGATGGCCACCTTCGAGGGCGACTGGGCCGAAAACGCCCGCGACTTGGTCTGCCGGCGTTTCGGCGAGGGTGGGCCGCAGGACCTGGCGCAGCGGCGCAAGGCCGCGGACCTGCTGGCCCGGCGCGGCTTCGACGCCGGCTGCATCCGCAGCGCCACCCGCTACGACCCGGAGGACTGAACGGGCCGGGCCTGATACCCTTTCAGGGTTTCGTCCGCTCAGGATACCCGTGCGTCCCGCACGGGCGTCGGCGGCCGCCAGCCCGCTCATCGCCAGTCCAAATGAACACACCCGCCAAAGTCACCACCTCCCAGATCCGCGCCGACTTCCTCGCATTCTTCAAGGGCAAGGGCCACACCATCGTGCCGTCCGCGCCGCTGGTGCCGGGCAACGACCCGACCCTGCTGTTCACCAACTCCGGCATGGTGCAGTTCAAGGACGTGTTTCTCGGCGCGGAAAAGCGCAGCTACGTGCGCGCGGCCGACGTCCAGCGCTGCCTGCGTGCCGGCGGCAAGCACAACGACCTCGATTCGGTCGGCTACACCGCCCGCCACCACACCTTCTTCGAGATGCTGGGCAACTGGTCGTTCGGCGACTATTTCAAGAGGGACGCCATCGCGTGGGCGTGGGAATTGCTGACCGGCGTGTGGAAGCTGCCGGCCGAGCGCCTGCTGGTCACCGTCTACCACAACGACGACGAGGCCTATGCACTGTGGCGCGACATGGTCGGCGTGCCGGAAGAACGCATCGTGCGCATCGGCGACAACAAGGGCGCGCCGTATGCCTCGGACAACTTCTGGCAGATGGCCGACACCGGTCCCTGCGGCCCCTGCACCGAGATCTTCTACGACCACGGCGAGCACATCGCCGGCGGCCCGCCGGGCTCGCCGGACGAGGATGGCGACCGCTTCATCGAGATATGGAACCTGGTGTTCATGCAGTTCGACCGCCAGCCCGACGGCACCCTGGTGCCGCTGCCGGCACCGTGCGTGGATACCGGCATGGGCCTGGAACGCCTGGCCGCGATCCTGCAGCACGTCCACACCAACTATGAAATCGACCTGTTCCAGACCCTGATCGGCAAGGCCGCCGCACTCACTGGTACCGCCGATCTGGAAAACAAGTCGCTGCGCGTGATCGCCGACCACATCCGCGCCTGCGCGTTCCTGATCGTCGATGGCGTGCTGCCGTCCAACGAAGGCCGCGGCTATGTGCTGCGCCGGATCATCCGCCGCGCCCTGCGCCACGGCTGGATGCTGGGCGTGCGCCAGCCGTTCTTCAGCGCGATGGTGCCGACGCTGGTCGAACTGATGGGCGAGGCCTACCCGGAACTGCCGGCCGCCGCCGCGACCGTGGAGAAGGCGCTATTGGCCGAAGAGGAACGCTTCGCCGAGACGCTGGACGCCGGCATGAAGATCTTCGACGACGTCGCGGCCAAGGTCGGCGACGGCATCATCCCCGGCGCCGAGGCGTTCCGCCTGTACGACACCTATGGTTTCCCGGTCGACCTGACCGCCGACATCGCCCGCGAGCGCGGCATGACCGTGGACATGGCCGGCTTCGACAGCGCGATGGAGCACCAGCGCGAGATGGCGCGTGCCGCCGGCAAGTTCGGCGGCGGCGTGCAGTTGCCGGCCGAGCTGGTCGCCACGCTGTCGCCGACCGTGTTCCTCGGCTACGAACAGTTGCAGGCCGATGGCCTGAAAGTGGTTGCGCTGCTCAAGGATGGCCGCCCGGTCGACACCGTGCAGGCCGGTGATGCGGTGATCGTGTTCACCGCGCAGACGCCGTTCTATGCCGAGTCCGGCGGCCAGGTGGGTGACCACGGCGTGTTGTCCGCCAATGGCGCGGAAATCACCGTCAGCGACACGCAGAAGTTCGCCGGCCAGTTCCACGGCCACGTCGGCACCGTGAAGCAGGGCACGATCAAGCTGGGCGACGTGCTGTCCGGCGCGATCGACACCGCCCGCCGCGGCGCCACCATCCTCAACCACTCGGCCACCCACCTGCTGCACGCCGCGCTGCGCGAGGTGCTGGGCACCCATGTGCAGCAGAAGGGCTCGCTGGTCGCGCCGGACCGCCTGCGCTTCGACTTCTCGCATTTCCAGCCGATCACGGCCGAGGAACTGGCGCTCGTCGAGCGCAAGGTCAACGAGCAGGTGCGCGCCAACAACGCCGCCGAAGTGCACCACATGGGCATGCAGGAAGCGCTGGACTTCGGCGCGATGGCGCTGTTCGGCGAGAAGTACGGCGAGCACGTGCGCGTGCTGAAGATGGGCGACTACTCCACCGAGCTGTGCGGCGGTACCCATGTCTCCCGTACCGGCGACATCGGCCTGTTCAAGATCACCTCCGAAGGCGGCGTGTCCTCCGGCGTGCGCCGCATCGAAGCGGTGACCGGGCAGGGCGCGCTGGACCACGTGGACGCGGAGGAGGCGCGCTTGGCCGAGGCCGCGCACTTGTTGGGCGGCGCCGCCAGCGACGTGGTCGACAAGATCCGCCAGCTCGGCGAGCGGCAGAAGAAGCTGGAGCGCGAACTGGAAGCGCTCAAGGCCAAGCTCGCCTCCGGCGCCACCGCGGACCTTGGTGCTTCGGCCGTCGCTATCAATGGCGTGAAGGTGCTGGCCGCGCGCCTGGAGGGCTTCGACGCCAAGGCCTTGCGCGAGGCGGTGGACCGCCTGAAGCAGCAGCTGGGCGACGCGGTGGTCCTGCTGGCCGGTACGCAGGACGGCAAGGCCTCGCTGGTGGCCGGCGTGAGCGGCGCGGCGCTGGGCAGGGTCAAGGCCGGGGAACTGCTGGCCCATGTCGCCGGTCAGACCGGTGGCAAGGGCGGTGGCCGTCCCGACATGGCGCAGGGCGGCGGCGAGGATGGCCCGAAGCTGGTCGCCGCGCTCGAAGGCGTGTCGGAATGGGTCAAGCCGCACCTGGCGTGAATGCAATGTACCGGCGCGCCTTGAAGCCATCGGCGTCCTGCCAGTAACATTGGCAATCTTTCCCTTTGTCGTGGGGCGCAGGCAACAGGCGCGCCGATGCCGGTGGGGAACCCCGCCGGTTAATGGAGATTCTCAAAATGTTGATCCTGACTCGCCGCGTAGGCGAAACCCTGATGATCGGTGATTCGGTCAGCGTCACCGTGCTTGGCGTCAAGGGCAACCAGGTGCGTATCGGCATCACCGCCCCGAAGGACGTGGCGGTGCACCGCGAGGAAATCTTCCAGCGCATCCAGCGCGGTGACGAACCCGCGGCGCCGGGAAGCAAAGAAACTTCCGAATAAGGGTTTACCTTTCACCCTGTTAAACGGTATTCTTCGCGCCCTGCTTCGCGGCGCGAGGCAGGGAAAAGAAAGAAAACGGAGTGATGCCCGAGAGGCCGAAGGGGCTCCCCTGCTAAGGGAGTATAGGGTCAAAAGCTCTATCGAGGGTTCGAATCCCTCTCACTCCGCCAGAACTGAAAGCGCCTGCGATCGATGATCCGCAGGCGCTTTTGTTTTTGGCATCGTGTATGGTCGTGCATGATTCGTTTGACCCCGGAGTGGGGCTGGGCCACCTCCGGGGTATCCCTAACTGCGGGTAGGGGATGCCCTGATGCAAGGGCATCGGCAATCCGCGCATTGTGCTCAGGGTCGGCCGCATGACATCCGTGCGATGGGGGAGGGGACGATCCCCCGCGTCAGCCGGCATTTTTCTGATTGATAATACACATGGCTTTCGCCATGACGGGCGCTGGCGCTGCCATCGCCCGCCTGCCCGGACACGGGGCGTGGCGAGTCACAACTGTCACCTGTTTGCCAGGGAGAGGAGTGCGCATGACCATCAGGGTATTTCTCATCGACGACCACGCGCTGGTGCGCACCGGCATCAAGATGATTCTTTCCGGTGAGACCGACATCGAGGTGGTGGGTGAGGCGGAAAACGGCGAGACGGGGCTGCCGCAGATACGGCGCCTGCAGCCGGACGTGGTGTTGTGCGACCTGCACCTGCCGGGGTTGAGCGGGCTGGAGATCACCGAACGCATCGTCAAGGGCGACCACGGCACCCGGGTCATCGTGGTCTCGGTGTCCGAGGATGGGCCGATGCCGCGGCGGCTGCTGGAAGCCGGGGCGTCGGGATACGTGGGCAAAGGCGGCGATGCGAAGGAACTGGTGCGCGCCATCCACGACGTGGCGCTGGGCCGTCGCTACCTGTCCAGCCACATTGCGCAGAATCTGGCGTTGTCGAACCTGGAGGGGAGCGACTCGCCGTTCGACGGGCTTTCGCCGCGCGAGCTGGAAGTGGCATTGCTGCTGATGCAGGGGCGGCGGCAGGAGGAGATTGCGCGCCGGCTCAGCCTCAGCGCCAAGACCGTGAACACGCACAAGGCGCGCCTGTTCCAGAAGACCGGGGTGCACGACAACATCGCGCTGGTGCGTCTGGCGGCGCAGTACGGCGTGATGGATCCGACCAAAGCGATTTGAACTTGAACCGAAGGCCTCCTGTCCTGCGTGTGGGAAACGGGAAGCTGGGAAACGAAAAAGCGGCCATCAGGCCGCTTTTCCGTTGTTGACGACAGCGCCTGCTCAGGCGCTGCGGGGTTGGTCGTCGTCCGTCTTGGCGTCGTCCACCGCAGCGGTTTCTTCCGCCGGCAGAGCAGTCGTTTCGTCGTCAGCTGCGTTGGCGTTCGCCGACTCGGTTTTCGTTGCCGGTGCTTCGGCGAAAAGCTGGCCGTTTTCCGGCGCGGCAGGTGCCGACGGAGTGGCTGCCTGTTCGTGGATGGGGTATTCCTCCACGACCGGCGGCGCTGCCACGACCGGATCGGCCGGTTCAGCCGCGACGGGGGCCACCGGTTCCTGGACTGCTTCCGGCACCGGTTGTGCAGCTACTTCCACTACCGGCGAAGTTTCGACCGTTGCTGTTTCCACGGTTTCGGGAGCGGCCGGGTGGCTGACCTCGACCGCCTCGACCGGCGATGTGACCGCTTCCGCGCTTGCCGCGGGCGCTTCTGCTGCGACGGGTTCGAGGACCAGGTCGGTGGTGGCAGGCTCCGCCTTCACCACGGGAGCCGGCGCAGCGGTTTCCTGCACGCGAGCAGGTGCCGGGGCATCGACCGTTGCAGCAGCGGTGACCGGCTCGTCGTCGAAATCGAACTCGGGCTGGGCCGTGGCCGGGCGGGTCGCGTTGGACTCGTTGGTTTCGGTAGCCGTGTCCTCGTCGCCGTCTTCGCCAGCATCGTCATTCTGGTTCGGGTTGTCGATGGCAGTGCTGCCGTCGGCATTGCCGCGACGACGGCGGCGGCCACCGCGACGGCCGCGGCGACGGCGGCTGCCTTCACCACCGGTTTCCTCGGCTGCTGCTGCGGGGGCGGTTGCATCGTCGATGACGGCGGGAGCGGCGGCCTGCTGTTCGGTTTGAACGGCTGCAACTGCTTCCACGGTCGCGGGGGCTTCCCTCGGCAACGTTTCGATGGCGGCCGTGGCTTCCGTTGCAACCACGGTGGCTGCGGCGGCGGCCGGCGCGATTACCGGACGGGCTGCTTCGGGCTGGGGCTGGCGAGCCGGTTTTTCGGTCACCTGCTGTGCGGGCTTTTCCTTCTCGACGGCCTGCTGCGGCTTCTGCTGCTGCGGCTTGGGTTGCTTCTGCTGCCGGGGCTGTTGCTGCTCGTTGTTGCGCGGTGGCTTGTTGGCCTGCTGCTGGCCCTGTTCATTGCGCTGCTTGGGCTGCTGGCCGGCGTTCTTCTGTTCCTGCGGATTGCCGTTGCCGTTCTGGCGGCGCTGCTCGTCACGGCGGTTGCCGCGCGGCTGCGAGTTGTTGCCATTGCGGCGCTGGCCACGGTCGTTGCGGTTGCCGCGGCCGTTGTCCTGGCGTTGCGGTTGGGCCGGCTTCGCAGCGGCGGGGGTGGTTTCGCCGCCGAAGACGCGCTTGAGCCAACCCATCACGCCGCCCGCGACGGGGGCGGCCAGAGTGGCAACCGGAGCCGGGGCGGGGGCCGTTTCGGCCACTTCGCGTACCGGGGCCGGCTGGCTGTGCTTGACGTGGGTGACGGCCGGCGCCGGCGGGATATTCAGCTGCGCCTTGGTCAAGGCGTGCACCGGCAGCCTGCGCGGGGTCCCGCGCTGGTAGCTGGGCTTGCCGGATTCCTCGCCCAGCTCGTTGTCGCGCAGGCGCGTGACTTCGTAGTGCGGGGTGTGCAACTGCTCGTCGGCGACGATGATGATCGGCGCGTCGTGGCGCTGCTCGATCTCGCGCAGCGCGCCACGCTTCTCGTTGAGCAGGAAGTTGGCGATCTCCACCGGGGCCTGCACCAGCACCTGCCCGGTGTTCTCCTTCATCGCGTGTTCCTCGGCGACGCGGATGATCGACAGCGACAGCGATTCGATGCTGCGCATGCGGCCCTGGCCGTCGCAGCGTGGGCACACGATCTGGCTGGATTCGCCCAGGCTCGGGCGCAGGCGCTGGCGGCTCATCTCCATCAGGCCGAAGCGCGAGATGCGGCCCAGCTGCACGCGGGCGCGGTCGTACTTGAGCGCGTTCTGCAGGCGGTTCTCGACTTCGCGCTGGTGCTTGTTGCTGGACATGTCGATGAAGTCGATCACCACCAGCCCGCCCAGGTCGCGCAGGCGCAGCTGGCGCGCCACTTCCTCGGCGGCCTCCAGGTTGGTCTGGAACGCGGTGTCCTCGATGTCGCTGCCCTTGGTGGCGCGCGCCGAGTTGACGTCCACCGCGGTCAGCGCCTCGGTCTGGTCGACCACGATCGAGCCGCCGGAAGGCAGGCGCACGTTGCGCTCGTAGATCGCCTCGATCTGCGATTCGATCTGGAAGCGGTTGAACAGCGGGATGTCGTCCTTGTAGTGCTTGAGCTTGCGCAGGGTCTGCGGCATCACCTGCTGCATGAACTCGCGCGCGGTCTCGTACAGCTCCTCGGTGTCGACCAGGATCTCGCCGATGTCGGCGCGCAGGTAGTCACGCAGGGCGCGCACGATCAGCCGCGATTCCTGGTAGATCAGGAACGGCGCCGGCTTGGCCAGCGCGGCCTCGGCGATGGAGCGCCAGACGCTGAGCAGGTAGTCCAGGTCCCACTGCAGTTCTTCGGCATCGCGGCCGACGCCGGCGGTGCGGATGATCACGCCCATGTCGTCGGGGATGTTCAGCTTGTCCAGCGCTTCCTTCAGCGCGGCGCGGTCTTCGCCCTCGATGCGGCGCGAGACGCCGCCGGCCGACGGCGAGTTCGGCATCAGCACCATGTAGCGGCCGGCCAGCGAGATGAAGGTGGTCAGGGCGGCGCCCTTGTTGCCGCGCTCGTCCTTGTCCACCTGGACGACGATTTCCTGCCCTTCGCGCAGCAGTTCGCGGATGCCGGCCTTGTTGTGGTCGACGCCGCTCTGGAAGTAGTCGCGGGAGATTTCCTTCAGCGGCAGGAAGCCGTGGCGGTCGGCGCCGTAGTCGACGAAGGCGGCTTCGAGGGAGGGTTCGAGCCGGGTGATGCGGCCCTTGTAGATGTTGGACTTCTTCTGTTCCTTGGACGGCTGTTCGATGTCGATGTCGTACAGGGTCTGGCCGTCCACGATGGCCACGCGCAGTTCTTCGGCCTGCGTGGCGTTGATCAGCATTCGCTTCATTGTGCGTTCCTCGCGCGCTGCTACCGCGCGGAACGCCGTGGCGTTTGGCCTCTGGACACGGCTCGCCGCCCATTCGCGCAGGCGCGGACAGGGCGGCTTGGGTTTCCAGCGCTGCGACACCACGGCAGGCCGCGGGAGCGCTTCTTGTTCAAGTTTTCAGGTGTTTCGGGACCGGCGGCGGCCCCAGCCAAGCTGGAGCGCCGCGCGGGGCATGTTCAGCGCGAATGCTTGTCAGGCACTCGGCGATGGCCGGGAACGCCGGTGAGCCGCTAACATGGCCGCCCCGGGGGCGGTGGCCGCGCACTGTGCCGGATCCGTCGGGAGCGGGGCTTCTGGCCCTGACCAACTTCCAACGAAATCAAACCCTTATATCGCCCGCCGAGTGTAGCAGAATAAACAGGCCGATGACCGACTCCGAACACCGCCGCAACCCGTCCGCGGCCAAATCCAGCGTGCGCCTGATCAAGGTTCCGGAAGACCGGGCCGGGCAGCGGCTGGACAACTTCCTGCTGGGCCAGCTCAAGGGCGCGCCGCGCAGCCTGGTCTACAAGCTGGTACGCAGCGGCCAGGTGCGGGTCAACGGCGGCCGTGCCAAGGCCGAGCGCAAGCTGGAAGCGGGCGAGGAGGTGCGGGTACCGCCGGTCAATCTCAGTGAAATCGGAGACAAGACGCCGCCACCGGCCGGCTTCCTGCAGCGCATGGAGCAGGCCATCGTGTTCGAGGACGCGCGGCTGCTGGTCATCAACAAGCCCTCCGGGGTCGCCAGCCACGGCGGCAGCGGCATCAGCCACGGTGCCATCGAAACCATGCGCGCGCTGCGCCCGAACCAGACGCTGGAGCTGGTGCACCGGCTGGACCGGGATACCTCCGGGCTGCTGGTGATGGCCAAGAAGCGCTCGGCGCTGAGCGAGCTGCAGGCGCTGCTGCGCGAAGACCATGGTGCCACCGGGGGGATCCGCAAGCGCTACCTGACCCTGCTGGCCGGGCGCATGCCCGATGGCGTGATGAGCGTGGATGCGCCCCTGCACGTCGGCCTGCGCCAGGGCGGCGAGCGCCATGTGCAGGTGAACGCCGCCGGCAAGCCGTCGCTGAGCCATTTCAGGGTGCTGGAGCGGCGCGGCGGCCATTCCTATTGCGAGGTACGGATCGAGACCGGGCGCACCCACCAGATCCGCGTGCATGCCCTGCACATCGGCCACCCGGTGGCCGGCGACGACAAGTACGGCGACCCGGCGGTCAACAAGCGCCTGCGCGAGCAGGCAGGGTTGAAGCGGCTGTTCCTGCATGCGGCATCACTGGAGTTCGCATTGGATGCCGGCAAGACGCCCTATGTATTGAATGCGCCGTTGGCACCGGAGCTGGCCGAGGTGCTGGACAGGCTGGGGTGAGGCAGGGAATGGGGAACAGGGAACGGGGAATGCTGGTGGACGGCAGCTTCTCGTTCATTGCGCAACGAAGGATTCAGCAGGGCGGTGAAGGAGAAGCAGCGGAAATGGTTCATTCCCCGTTCCCTGTTCCCCATTCCCGGCTTCATCACATCACCACTTGAACAGCACCAGGCTGATCGCCAGCGTCGCCATGCCGGACACCAGCCCGTAGACGGTTTCGTGGCCCTTGGCGTAGCGCTTGGCCGCCGGCAGCAGTTCGTCCAGGGCGAGGAACACCATCACCCCGGCGATCATGCCGAACACGATGCCGAAGGTGCTGTGCGACAGCACGCCGGACAGCGCGAAATAGCCGATCGCCGCACCCACCGGCTCGGCCAGCCCCGACAGCAGGCTGGCGCCGAAGGCATAGAACTTGTTGTTGGTGGCGAAATACACCGGCACCGCGATGGCGATGCCCTCGGGGATGTTGTGGATGGCGATGGCGAACGCCAGCGGCATGCCCACCGAGGGGCTTTCCAGCGTGGCGAAGAAGGTCGCCAGCCCTTCCGGGAAGTTGTGCGCGGTGATCGCCACCGCGGTCAGCAGGCCGACGCGGCGGATGTAGCTGCGGTTGTCGTCGCGGAACAGCGGGTCCTGCTTGTCCAGGCTTTCGTGCGGGTTGGGGATCAGGTGGTCGATGCCGACGATCAGCAGCACCCCGGCCAGGAACGACAGCGTGCCCCAGGTGAAGCCCAGCCGCTCGCCGTGCGCCAGCGCGAACGAGGCGATCGACTTGTTGAGGATTTCCGACAGCGACACGTACACCATCGCGCCGCCGGCGAAGGCCAGCCCGAACGCCAGCAGGCGCGGGTTGGGGCGGCGCGAGAACAGCACCATCAGGCTGCCGATGGCGGTGGCCAGGCCGGCGGCCAGGGTCAGCGCGAAGGCGACCCAGAGGTTTTCGGTGGAGATCACGAAGGCCGCTCGATGTGGGGGAAGAGGCGGTGCATCAACCGCCGCGGCGCATCCGTTCCTCGATGGCGAAGCACTCGTCGGGCTTGGGCTGCGGCGGGTTGAAGCTGACCGGCACCTGGATGGTGGTGGAAACCGGCTGGCCGTTGCGGGTGGCGGCCTTGAACTTCCATTCGCGCACGCGGGCGGCGGCCGCTTCGTCCAGCTGGCCGTTGCCGCTGCTGGCGACCAGCGAGACGTTGGTGGGCGCGCCTTCCGGCCCGACCACGACCTTCAGCACGCTCTTGCCGCCGACGCCGGCGCAGGCCAGCTCGGGCGGGTAGTCCGGCGGCGGCGTCTGCACCGCGGCGACTTCGGTGGGGGCGACGGCCGGCGCCGCGGGCTGCTCGGAGGACGTGCAGGCACCGAGCAGGGCGGCGAGGCAGAGGGAAGCGGACAGCAGGCGTGGCTTCATGTCATTGCTCCGTCAGCGCCGATGCCTTGGCGGCACAGATGAAATCGTTCTCGCTCAGGCCGCCCACGTCGTGGGTGGAAAAACGCACCACCGCGCGGTCGTAGTGCACGCCGAGGTCGGGGTGGTGGTCTTCGCGATGGGCGATCCACGCCAGCGCATTCACGAATGCGATGGTGCGGTGGTAGTCGTCGAAACGGAAGGTGCGCAACAGCGCCTGGCCGTTCTCGGCCAGCTCCCAGCCCGGCACCTGCGGCAGCAGTTCGGCCAGCCGGGCCTCGCCGAGGCGGTGTTCGCTGCCTTTGCGTGGCAGGCAGTGCGCCTGCGCCAGTGGAATCAGATCAGGGGCCACGACAACCTCCATCGAAGAAAGGACCGCAAGGGTGCCGCCGGTGGAAACAGCGTCCCGTCAGCGGCAACCAAGACCCGGCTAGAATACCCGCATGATCCAGATTTCAGATACCGCGCAGAGCCATTTCCGCAAGTTGATCGAACGCGAGGCGATACCGGGCATGGGCGTGCGCCTGAGCGCGGTGGAGCCGGGGACGCCGCGCGCCGATGCGCGCCTGGAGTTCGCCGAGCCGGCCGACCTGCAGGGCGACGAGTGGGCGGTGGACTGCGACGGTTTCACGCTGTACGTGGCGGCCGCCAGCGTGGCATGGCTGGACGGCGCCGAGATCGACTACGTCACCCAGGCCGCCGGCACCCGGCAGCTGACCATCAAGGCACCGAAGATCAAGGGCGAGGTGCCGGGCGAGGCGGCCTCGCTGGTCGAGCGCGTGCACTGGGTGGTGGAGAACGAGGTCAACCCGCAGCTGGCCTCGCATGGCGGCCACGTCGCGGTGCAGGAGGTTTCCGCCGATGGCGTGGTGCTGCTGCGCTTCGGCGGCGGTTGCCACGGTTGCGGCATGGCCGACGTGACCTTGAAGCAGGGCATCGAGAAGACCCTGCTGGCCCGCGTGCCCGGCGTGACCGCGGTGCGCGACGCCACCGACCACGACAGTGGTCACGCGCCCTACATCCCGCGCGGCAAGGCCGGCTGAGTCGCTTCCGGCATGCCGGTGCCATCGGTAGCCGAGTTGATCAACCTGCTGGCGGCGCGTGGCCGGGCCGTTAGGCTGCACGACCGTCGTACCGGCATGCCGTACAGCTGGAGCGGTTGGCTGCGCGATTGGGCGTCGCGGGCGAAGTCGGCCTTCGCGCCGGCTGAAATGATCGGCGTGGTGGCGGGAAGGACGCTGCCGCCTGAACGCAGGCCACCCGCGCGGGCCTTCTGGCAGGTGATGTTGCTGCTGCTCTGGCACGGCGGCGAATCGCCGCCGCGCGACCAGCGCGGCTTGCGCTGGTTTGCCGCTTTCTTCAGCGTCGCCTTGCATCTGGTGTTCGCGATATTGCTGGTGTGGGTGGCGCTGGTGCGCAGCAACGTGCCCGACGAGCGTGCCGATGAAGGCGAACGGGTGCAGGTCGAATACATCGGCCGTGGCACGGTGCAGGAAGAAGGTGGCGGCGCCCCGGCGGCGCCGGCCGGGACACAGGCACCCGCCGTGGCACGTGGCGACCGACCCGCAGGTGGAAGGCCGGCCCCGGTGCAACAGGAAGCGGGGCCGCTCGCGGAACCGGCCGTGCCGGTGGAGCAGGCCGTCGCCGCACGTGCGCAACCGGCGGAAACGCCGCCCGTGCCGATAGATGCCCCCGTGCCGGCGCCGGCTTCCGAACAACCGCTGCAAGCAACCGAGACCCCACGGCCGACCACGGATTTCGTGGTGCCGCCGCCCAGCCTGGTTGCTCCGGTTGTGCATGCGCCGGAGCCACGGGTGCGCGAGCGCAGCATCGAGACTGTGGTCGAACGCCCGCAGCCGGTGCAGGCGGTGCGCGCCCCGGTCATCGCATCGCCGCGGGTGGAGGCTCCGCAGGTACAGGTCCGCGAGCGGCAAATCGAAGTGGTGCCGCAGCAACAGGTGGCCTTGGCGCCGCTCGCCCCGCGCGATGCGCAGGTGCGGTTGCGCACGCCGGAACCGGGTGTGCGCGAGCGGCAGATCGAGATGGCGACCTCGCGGGAAGTGGAGATGGCGCCGGTGCGCCCGCGCGAAACGGAAGTGCGGCTGCAAGGGCCGGATGTGGCCGTGCGCGAGCGGCAGGTGCCGGGTGTGCAGGAAGCTCCGGCGGCGGCATCGTCGACGGCGGGTGAGGAAGCTGCGGCAACGGCCGAGCAGGGCCGGGCAGCGGCCGCGACTCCGGCTGCGGGCGCGGTGGAATCGAGCGCCGCGACCGCCCCCGTCCCCGCTGCGCGTCCGGGCACCAGTCCGGGGACCGGCCCCAGGCCGCAGGACCGGTCCGGTGGCTGGGCGACGCCGGCCCGTTCGGATGACTGGGGTGCTTCGCAACGCCAGGTGGCAGGAAATGCAGGTGGGCAGGCCGATGAGGGCTTGTTCAATGCGGACGGCAGCGTGCGCCTGGCCGATGATGGCGAGGGGCGCGGGCAGGACGCCACGCGCGGCGCGCCGGGGGGCGATTCGGACAGCTGGAGCCGCGAACGCATCGCCCAGGCCGGCACCTGGCTCAAGCGACCGCCGTACGACTACACCCCGACCTCGTTCGACAAGTACTGGGTGCCCAACGAATCGCTGTTGGCCGAATGGGTGCGCAAGGGCATCAAGAACATCGAGATCCCGATTCCGGGCACGAAGACGAAGATTTCCTGCGTGGTGTCGATGCTGCAATTCGGTGGCGGCTGCGGCCTGACCAACCCGGACATGCAGGAACAACCAGCCAGCGCCCGCCCGCCGCCGGATATTCCGTTCAAGAAGGAACTGCAGGAAGACAACGGCAGCCGTTGATGCAGGGGGTGCCGATGGCATGCCACTCACGGCAACCCCATGACACCTGCCGGGTCGCCAAGGGGAAGAAAAGCTTGTCGTAGATGCGGGGCTTGCCCCGCATGGGGTCCTGCCGGCAAAGCTTCATGCGGGGCAAGCCCCGCATCTACGGCATGCCGGCCCGGCGGACAGCCGGGTGAAGAGAGCCTTACTTCAGCCCGTGCAGGTCGCGCAGCTGGCTCGGGCGCGAGCCGAACCAGGCGGCCAGGTCGGCGATGTCCTGATCGCTGAGGTTGGCGGCCTGCGGGGACATCAGCATGTGCTCGCGGTCGCCGCTGCGGTAGGCCTGCAGCGCGTGGGCCAGGTAGTCGCCGTATTGGCCGCCCAGGCGCGGATAGGTGGCATCGATGGGCTGGTTGCCGTCGGCGCCGTGGCAGTCGATGCAGCTCTGGCCGGTGGCCTGGCCCTTGCTGTTGGCCAGTTGCTCGCCGATGGCGATGCGCCCCTGCGGCAGGCCGGCGGAAGAGCTGGAGCCGTGCTCGCCGCTGGCATGGCCGGGGTCGGTGGCGGAGTGGTCGGCGGATCCGGAACAGGCGGCCAAGGTGCAGGCCGCAAACAGGGCGATGGCAATACGCGTGGCGTGCGTGGCTTTCGACATGAGCGGCGCTTACTTGATGGTGGAGAGGTAGGCGGCGAGATCGGCGATGTCCTGCGTGCCGAAGCTCATCGATTGCGCCTGCATGGTCGGGTGCTTGCGCTTGCCCTCGCGGTATTCGGTCAGCGCCTGGGTCAGGTATTGTGCCGATTGGCCGCCGATCTTCGGCACCCGGTAGCTGGGGTAGGCGTTCTTGTAGCCGGTGATGCCGTGGCAGCCCTGGCAGGTGTAGGCCAGCACCCTGCCGGCTTCGGCGTTGCCGGTGGTGGCCGCCGGCGTGGCGGCGGGTTCGGGCTGCGGTTCGGCCTGCGCGGCGGCCCCGAAGGGCAGGGCGAGGGCCAGAGCAAGACAAGCGGCGAGCGGCTGCGGGCGCATGGTTTCCTTGTCCGGGATACGGGTCTGGTGGTTCCTTGGCTGAACCGTGGAACGGTCCGAGTATAGCTCCCGCATTCACCGTTACGGAACAGTTCATTGATGGTGCGGCGCGTCACGCAGGCATGACCTTTGGCGCATGGTGTTGGTGTGGGGTGGTGCAATACTTTCCTATAACACCTAACCCAAGCATCTACAGGGAACCGCGATGTCTCGACTCTTCTCCATGCCCGGCCGCACCGGAAGCTGCGCTGCCGCGCTCCTCGTCACGACCCTGTTGCTGGGCGGCTGCAAGGCCGGCGGCGAGGCGGCCAAGGCCGGGGCGCCGGACGGGCAGCAGGCCAGCGATGCGGTACCGGTCGAGGTGGCCAGGGCCACGCACCGCGCGATCGCCGCCAGCTACACCGGCACGGCCTCGCTGGAAGCGCGCGCCGAGTCGCAGGTGGTCGCCAAGACCTCCGGCGTGGCGCTGGCGGTGATGGTCGAGGAAGGACAGGTGGTGCAGGCCGGGCAGCCGCTGGTGCGGCTGGACCCGGACCGCGCGCGGCTGGCCGTGGCGCAGAGCGAGGCGCAGATGCGCAAGCTGGAAAACAGCTACCAGCGCGCGCAGAAGCTGGTGCAGCAGCAGCTGGTCAGCGCCGCCGACGTGGACCAGTTGCGCTTCGACCTGGAAAACGCCCGTGCGCAATACCGCATGGCGACGCTGGAACTGTCCTACACCACGGTGGTGGCGCCGATTTCCGGCGTGGTGGCCTCGCGCGACATCAAGCCGGGCAACTTCGTGCAGATCAACTCGCCGATCATCCGCATCGTCGACAGCGGCAAGCTGGAGGCCACGCTCAACGTGCCTGAACGCGAGATCGCCAAGCTCAAGCCGGGGCAGACGGTGGAACTGGCCGCCGACGCGCTGCCGGGCCGCAGCTTCACCGGTACGGTGGATCGGGTATCGCCGGTGGTGGACACCGGTACCGGCACGTTCCGCGTGGTGACCACGTTCTCCGGCGGGGAGGGCTTGCAGCCGGGCATGTTCGGCCGCCTGAGCATCAATTACGACCAGCGCGCCGATGCACTGGTCGTGCCGCGCGCGGCCTTGCTGGAAGACGGCGGCGAACCGGCGGTGTACGTGGCGCGCGACGGCAAGGCGCTGCGCAACGAGGTGAAGCTGGGCTACGACGATGCCGGCTGGGTCGAGGTGCGCGAAGGCCTGAAGCAGGGCGATGAAGTGGTCGTCGCCGGCAAGGCGGCGCTGCGCGAGGGTAGCGCAGTGCAGGTGATCGGCCAGGAGAAGGCGGTGGCCGCGGCCAAGGCACCGGCTGCGCAGGCGACCAAGCAATGAGTGCGCACGACCCGTCGGCTGCCGGCGGCCGCGGCTTCGACCTGATCGAATTCGCCACCCGCCGCCGCGTCACCATCGCGATGATGACGCTCACTTTGGTGTTGTTCGGCCTGATCTCGTTGTCGAGCCTGAAGGTCGAACTGCTACCGGACCTCAGCTACCCCACGCTGACCGTGCGCACCGATTACGAAGGCGCCGCGCCGGCGGAGATCGAGACGCTGATCTCGCAGCCGGCCGAGGAAGCGCTGGGCATCGTCAAGGGCCTGCGCAAGCTCAAGTCGATCTCGCGTACCGGGCAGAGCGACGTGGTGCTGGAGTTCGCCTGGGGCACGGACATGCAGCAGGCCGGGCTGGACGTGCGCGACAAGATGGAGACGCTGCAACTGCCGCTGGAGGCCAAGCCGCCGGTGCTGCTGCGCTTCAACCCGTCCACGCAGCCGATCATGCGGCTGGCGCTGTCGTCGAAGCAGGAGGGTGGCAGCGAGGCCGACGCGGTGCGCCGGCTGATGGAACTGCGCCGCTATGCCGACGACGACCTCAAGCGCAAGCTCGAACCGGTCAGCGGCGTGGCCGCGGTCAAGGTCGGTGGTGGCCTCGAGGACGAGGTCCAGGTGGACATCGACCAGCGCAAGCTGGCGCAGCTGGGGCTGTCGCTGGACACGGTGATCCAGCGCCTGGAGCAGGAGAACGTCAACCTGTCCGGTGGCCGCTTGGAGGAAGGCTCGCAGCGCTATCTGGTGCGTACGGTCAACCAGTTCGCCACGGTCGAGCAGATGCGCGAGATGCTGCTGACCACGGCCGGTGGCGGCGCGAGCGCCTCGTCCACCGGCGAGAACCGGCAACTGATGACCGCCATCCTCGGCAGCCGCGACCCGAACGTGATCGCCGCGCTGCGCAGCGACGGCGGCGGCGCCAACGTCGCCACGGTGCGGCTGAAGGACGTGGCCAACGTCTACCAGGGCTACAAGGAGCGCGAGGCGGTGATCCGCAGCGCCGGCCACGAGGCGGTGGAACTGGCGGTCTACAAGGAAGGCGACGCCAACACCGTGTCCACCGCCGACGCGCTGGAGGCGAAGCTGGAAACCATCCGCAAGCAGATGCCCAAGGACATCGAGATGACGGTGGTGGAGGACCAGTCGGTGTTCATCCGCCACGCGATCAAGGACGTGAAGATCGACGCGGTGATCGGCGGCCTGCTGTCGGTGCTGATCATCTTCCTGTTCCTGCGCGATGGCTGGAGCACCTTCGTCATCTCGCTGTCGCTGCCGATCTCGATCATCGCCACGTTCTTCTTCATGGGCCGGCTCGGCCTGAGCCTGAACGTGATGTCGCTGGGCGGCCTGGCGCTGGCCACCGGCCTGGTGGTGGACGACTCGATCGTGGTGCTCGAATCCATCGCCAAGGCGCGCGAGCGCGGCATGGGCATCCTGGAGGCGGCGATCAAGGGCACGCGCGAAGTGTTCATGGCGGTGGTCGCCTCGACGCTGACCACGATCGCGGTGTTCCTGCCGCTGGTGTTCGTCGAGGGCATCGCCGGGCAGCTGTTCCGCGACCAGGCGCTGACCGTGTCGATCGCCATCGCGGTGTCGCTGGTGGTGTCGATGACGCTGATCCCGATGCTGAGTTCGCTGAAGGGCCGCGCGCCACTGGATTTCCCGGCCGAGGAGCCGCGCCAGCCGTGGCGCCCGGCCAGCCGCTGGCAGAAGCCGTTGGCGTTCACCGGCCGTGGCCTCGGTGCGATGTTCCGCTACGGCTTTTTCGCCGCGGCGTGGATGGTGGTGCGCGTGTTCCGCGGCATCGCCGCGGTGGTCGGGCCGGTGATGCGCAAGGCCAGCGACATCGCGATGGCGCCGTATGGCCGCGCCGAGGCCGGTTACCTGCGGATGTTGCCGGCGGCGCTGAAACGGCCGTGGCCGGTGCTCGGCGGCGCCGCATTGGCGTTCGCGCTGACCCTGCTGGCGCTGCCGCTGCTGGGCGTGGACCTGATCCCGCAGCTGGCGCAGGACCGCTTCGAGATGACCGCCAAGCTGCCGCCGGGCACGCCGCTGGCGCAGACCGACGCGCTGGTGCGTGAGGTGCAGCGCCGGCATGCCGACGAAGCCGGCGTGCGCCTGCTGTACGGCGTTTCCGGCACCGGCACGCGGCTGGACGCCAGCCCGACCGAGAGCGGCGAGAACATCGGCAAGCTGTCGGTGGTGATGGACGACACCTCGCGCGAGCCGGAGCTGACCGAGAAGCTGCGGCAGACGATGAAGGCATGGCCGGCGGCGCAGGTGGACTTCGCGCGGCCGGAGCTGTTCGCGCTGTCGCCGCCGCTGGAGATCGAGATCGAGGGCAACACCCTCGACGCCATCCGTGTGGCCGGCAACAAGCTCGCCGGCATGCTGCGGCAGAACCCGCACTACGCCGACGTCAAGTCGACGGTGGAGCAGGGCTTCCCGGAAATCCAGATCCTGTTCGACCAGGACCGCGCCGCCGCGCTGGGCCTGACCACCCGGCAGATCGCCGATGCGGTGGTCAACAAGGTCAAGGGCAACGTGGCCACCCGCTACAGCTTCCGCGACCGCAAGATCGACGTGCTGGTGCGCGTGCAGGAATCGGAGCGCTCCTCGGTCGACGACATCCGCCGCCTGATCGTCAACCCCAGCGGCAACAAGCCGGTGGAGCTGGGCTCGGTCGCCGAGGTGGTCGCCACCACCGGCCCGAGCGAGATCCATCGCGCCGACCTGCGCCGGGTGGCGATCGTCTCGGCCAACCTGCGCGACATCGACCTGGGCAAGGCGATCACCGAGGTGCAGGGCATGGTCGCCGAAAACCCGCTGGGCACCGACGTCGGCATGCACATCGGCGGCCAGGGCCAGGAGCTGGGCGAATCGATCCGCTCGCTGCTGTTCGCCTTCGGGTTGGCGATCTTCCTGGTCTATCTGGTGATGGCCTCGCAGTTCGAGTCGCTGCTGCACCCGTTCGTGATCCTGTTCACCATCCCGCTGGCGCTGGTCGGCGCGGTGGCGGCGCTGTTGCTGGCGCGCTCGCCGGTGTCGGTGGTGGTGTTCATCGGCCTGATCCTGCTGGTCGGGCTGGTGGTGAAGAACGCCATCATCCTGATCGACAAGGTCAACCAACTGCGCGAGGAAGGCGTGGCCAAGCGCACCGCGCTGGTGGAGGGCGCGCGCTCGCGCCTGCGCCCGATCATGATGACCACGCTGTGCGCGGTGTTCGGCTTCCTGCCGCTGGCGCTGGCCTTCGGCCAGGGTGCCGAGGTGCGCTCGCCGATGGCGATCACCGTGATCGGCGGCCTGCTGGTCTCGACGATGCTGACCCTGCTGGTGATCCCGGTGGTGTACGACCTGCTGGACCGCAAGCCGGACGAGTACTACGCCGAGCGCGGCCGCCGCGCGCGGCAGCAGGCCGAACAGGTCGAGCAGGTGCTGGCGCACGAGCACGACGCGGTCGGCGACGGCGGATTGAAGGGCTGAAACGGATGAACATCACCGAGCTGTCCATCCGCCGCCCCGTCACCACCATCATGCTGTTCGTGTCGATGGTGGCGATCGGCCTGATCGCCGCGTTCCGGCTGCCGCTGGAGGCCGAGCCGGAGGCCACCATTCCGTTCTTCTTCGTGTCGCTGCCGTATCCCGGCTCGACCCCGGAAGAGGTGGAGCGCAACCTGCTGAGGCCGGTGGAAGAGGCCATCGCCACGATGCCCGGCATCAAGTCGATGAACGCGCGCGCCAATGCCGAGGGCGGGCAGATCCAGGTCGAGTTCAGCGACTGGGGCCGCGACATCGCGATGGCCGCATCGGAAGCGCGCGAGCGCATCGACGCGGTGCGCGACCAGCTGCCCGACGACTTCCGCCGCTACTACGTGCAGCGCTGGAGCACCAGCGACCAGGAAGCGATCAGCCTGCGCCTGAACAGCCAGGAAGACCTGACCGCGCGCGCGGACATGATCGAGCGCACCATCAAGCAGCGCCTGGAACGGCTGCCCGGCGTGGCGCGCGTGGAAGTGGAGGGCGTGGCCAAGCAGGAAGTGCTGGTGGCGCTGGACAAGGACCGGCTCAGCGCCCACGGCGTGGCGCTCAACGAACTGGTGCAGAAGCTGCAGGCGGCGAACTTCTCGGTCTCGGCCGGGCAGATCACCGAGGCCGGGCGGCGTCTGAGGGTGCAGCCGCGCGGCGAACTGCTGGAACTGCAGTCGCTGCGCGACCTGCCCATCGACCAGCGTGGCACGCGGCTGTCGGATATCGCCGAGGTCGGCCTGAAGCCGCAGCGCATGAGCTATGTGCGGCAGATGGAGGGCAAGCCCAGCGTCGGCGTGGACATCTACAAGGAGCGCGCGGCCAACCTGGTCGACCTGTCGCGCGCGGTGCGCGCCGAGGTCGAGGTGCTGAAGGACGACCCGGCGATGCGCGGCATCGGCATCGAGGTCACCGACGACCAGGGGCAGGCGGTGATCAGCTCGCTGCTGGCGCTGGCCGAGGCCGGCGCGATCGGCCTGCTGCTGTCGGTGATCGTGCTGTACGCCTTCCTGCGTCACTGGCCGTCGACGCTGATGGTGTCGCTGGCCATCCCGATCTGCTTCATCATGACCCTGGGCTTCATGTACTTCGCCGGCATCACCCTGAACATCATCTCGATGATGGGGTTGCTGCTGGCGGTGGGCATGCTGGTGGACAACGCCGTGGTGGTGGTGGAGAGCATCTACCAGGAGCGGGAAAAGTTTCCGAACCAGCCGTCGCTGGCTTCCATCATCGGCACCCGCCACGTGGCCATCGCGCTGTCGGCCGGCACCCTGTGCCACTGCGTGGTGTTCCTGCCGATGATGTTCGGCGAGAAGAACATCATCACCATCTACCTGTCGCAGCTGGCGGTGACCATCTCGGTGTCGCTGCTGGCGTCGTGGCTGGTGGCGGTGAGCCTGATCCCGATGCTGTCGGCGCGCATGCGCACGCCGCCGGCGCTGAAGTCGCCGTTCATCAGCCGCCTGCAGGAGCGTTATGCGCGCGCGCTGCGCTGGACCCTGCAGCACCGCGGCTGGGCGGTGGCCGGCATCCTCGCCATCTCGCTGGCCAGCCTGTTCCCGATGACCCACACCCAGGGTGGCGGCGACGAGAGCGACCCGAGCGAGATCAACATCTTCTACCAGTGGCGCGGCGCCTATTCCAAGGAGGAGATGGGCAGGGAAGTGGCGCGGGTGGAGGATTTCGTCAACGCCAAGCGTAAGGAATTCCACATCGAGCGGGTATACAGCCGCTACAGCGAGCAGGGCTGGGCGCAGACCCGCCTGTTCCTGGACATCGACGACCGCGAGCTGAGCAAGAAGATCGAGGAAGAGGTGCGCAAGGGACTGCCGCAGTCGGCGCGCGCCAAGATCGGCATCGGCTGGCCCGGCGGCATGGGCAGCGAAGGGCAGGGCATCCGCTTCAGCCTGGTCGGTGACTCGACCCAGACCCTGAGGGAACTGGCCGACGACATCGTGCCGATGCTGGCGCGCGACCCGAAGCTGCGCGACGTACGCGTGGACACCGGCGATGCCAACACCGAGCTTGCGGTGCGGGTGAACCGCGAGCGCGCCGCGGCCTACGGCTTTTCCGCGCAGCAGGTGGCGCAGTTCGTCGGCATGGCGCTGCGAGGCTCCTCGCTGCGCGACTTCCATCGCGAAGACGTCGAGATCCCGGTCAACGTGCGCTTCGCCGGCTCGGAGAACTATGGCGTCGAGGACCTGTCCTCGTTCATGGTGCGCACCGCCAGCGGCAAGGAAGTGCCGCTGCTGGCGATGGTGGACGTGAGCGTCAACCCGGCGGCCAACTCGATCCAGCGCCTGAACCGGCAGACCATGCTGCGGGTGGAGGCCGGGCTGGCCAAGGACGTGCCGATGGACGCGGCGCGCAAGTCCATCGAGACCGCGCTGGACAACGTGCAGTTCCCGCCGGGCTATGGCTACACCTTTGCCGGCGGCAGCTTCAACATCAACTTCGACGGCATGCAGCAGATGGTGAACAGCATCTTCATCGCGCTGATCCTGATGCTGGTGATCATGGCCGCGGTGTTCGAGTCGCTGCTGTTCCCGGCGGCGATCATGTCCTGCGTGCTGTTCTCGATCTTCGGCGTCTACTGGCTGTTCTGGTTGACCGGCACCGAGATGAACATCATGGCGGTGATCGGCATCCTGGTGCTAATGGGCGTGGTGGTGAACAATGGCATCGTGATGATCGAGCACATCAACAACCTGCGCCGGCGCGGCATGGCCCGCACCGATGCACTGGTGGAAGGCAGCCGCGAACGCCTGCGCCCGATCATGATGACGATGGGCACGGCGATCCTGGCGATGATTCCGATCGCGTTGAACACGCAGACCGCCGACGGCATGCCGCCGTACTACCCGATGGCCCGCGCCATCGCCGGCGGGCTGGCGTTCTCGACCGTGGTCAGCCTGCTGTTCCTGCCGACCATCTACGCGATCCTCGACGACCTGCGCACCGGCACCGCGCGGCTGGTGCGGCGCGCCCGCGGGTTGCCGGTGGCGGAGGTAGTGCCGGCCGCTGGCCGGCAACCACAGGGAAGTTGAGCAATGCGGGGCGCCGGCCAGCGGCAATGATGGAAGATGGATGATGGTGGTGGGTGCCGACCGTTGGTCGGCACTACCCCGATGGCGCCACCACAACCGGACCGAGAGTGCCGGCCAACGGTCGGCACCCACCCAATCAACTCCCCGGTCAGCCGGCGAGCTTGCCGTACACGGTGAAACCGGTCAGCCACAGGCCGAGCATGCTGCCGATGTTGGTCAGCATGAAGGTCAGCACGATGCGGGTGACGCGGTTGCGGTACCAGCCCTTGAAGGTCTGGGCGTCGTCGCGCAGTTGCAGGAAGTCGTTGTAGGCCGGCTTGCGCAGCCGCGTCTCCACCAGCGCGGCGAAGGCGCCGGTGGGGATGCTCAGGCGGAACGGCTTGAACGGTGCCACGGCAATGGCGGTGAGGATGCTCAGCGGGTGGCTGCCGGCCAGCAGCGCGCCCAGGCCCGCCAGCCCGCCGGTGTACAGCGCCCAGATCGCCAGCATGTGCGTGCCCATGTCCAGCCCGCCCTTCCAGAAGCCGATGCCGATGCCGGCCAGCACCACGGCGAGGATGGCCAGGGTGATCCAGGGGATGTTGCGCTTCTTCGGCACCGCTTCCAGCTGCGAACGCAGCGGGCCGGGCGCTTCGGTATCGGTTTCCAGGTAGCGGGCCAGGCCGGCGAGGTGGCCGGCGCCGACCACCGCCAGCACGTTGCGCTGCCCGGCGTCGTGCTCCTCGCGCAGGCGCGTGGCCATGTAGCGGTCGCGCTCGCCGATGATGGTTTCGTACAGCGCCGGGCTCTCACTGGCGAATTCGCCGAAGCTCGACTCGAGCATGTCGCCCTGCTTGAGCTTCTCGATTTCCTCCTCGCCGACGTCCTCCGACGAGAACAGGCCGGCGCCGAGGCCGGCGACCAGCTTCAGCTTGCCGAAGAAGCCCAGTTGCCGCGAGGCACGGCGGAAGGTCAGGCCAACATCGCGGTCGATCAGGTGCACCGGCAGGCCGTTCTCCTGCGCCAGCGCCACCGCGCGCTTGAGTTCGGCGCCGGGCTCGATGCCCAGTTGCTCGGCCAGCCGGCGCTGGTAGGCGGCCAGCGCCAGGTTGGCGGCGAACAGGGCCACGCGGCCCTTGCGGATCACCTCGACCAGGTCCAGGCGCGCCATCGCGTCGGGATCGGTCAGCGCCTGCAGCCGCTGCGGGTCGAGCTCGACCGCCACCGCGTCGAAGCGGCCGCTGCCGATGGCCTGTTCCACCGCCTGCACGCTGGCGACCGAGACGTGCGCGGTGCCGAGCAGGGTATAGGTCACGCCGTCGCGTTCGACGACGCGCACGGGCTGGCCGGCGAGCAGTTCGCCGCCGGTGTCGGGAAGGGTATCGGTCATTGCGTCATTCATTGGAAGGGGGGCTGCCGGTGCCATCGCCGAGCGCGCGCTGCATGAACACCGTGTCCAACCAGCGCTCGTGTTTCCACGCGATGCCGGGGAAGGTGCCGAGGTGGCGGAAGCCGAAGCGCTCGTGCAGCTTGATCGAAGCGGTATTGGCCGGTTCGCCGATCACCGCGATCATCTGCCGGAAGCCGCGCGCGACGCAGGCATCGATGAGTGCCTGCAGCAGCGCCGCGCCAACGCCACGCCCTTGCGCGGTGGCGGCGACGTAGACCGAGTTCTCCACTACCCAGTGGTAGGCGGCGCGGGAGCGGAAGCTGCCGGCGTAGGCATAGCCGACGACTTCGCCATCCAGTTCGGCGGCCAGGTACGGGTAGCCGCGCGCGCGTATGTCGTCCATGCGCCGCGCCATCTCGGCCTCGTCCGGTACCTCGTATTCGTAGGTGTTGACGAAGTCGGCCACTTCCACCGCGTAGATCGCGGCGATGGCGGGAATGTCGGCCGGGGTGGCGTCGCGGATCGTGGGGGTCATCTCGTCTGCTCGTTGTTCCTGTTGCAGGAGCGACGCAAGTCGCGACGGGGCATTCACCGGCAAAGCCCTGTCGCGACTTGCGTCGCTCCTACAACGACAAAGGGCATGTGGGCGGTCAGTCGATGTAGCGCTTGAGCAGGTCGCCGTAGGCGTCGATGCGGCGGTCGCGCAGGAACGGCCAGATGCGGCGCACGTGCTCGCTGCGCTGCAGGTCGACCTCGCAGACCAGCACGGTCGGCTCGGCGCCGGCTTCGGCGATGAACTCGCCCTGCGGGCCGAGCACGTGGCTGTTGCCCCAGAAGTCGATGCCCGACGCACCCAGCGGCGAGGCCTCATGGCCGACGCGGTTGCACGACAGCACCGGCAGGCCATTGGCCACGGCGTGGCCGCGATGGCTCAGCACCCAGGCGTCGCGCTGGCGGTTCTTCTCGTCCTGCACGTCGTCCGGGTCCCAGCCGATGGCGGTGGGGTAGAGCAGCAGCTCGGCGCCGGCCAGCGCCATCAGGCGCGCGGCTTCTGGGTACCACTGGTCCCAGCACACCAGCACGCCGAGGCGGCCGACCGAGGTGTCGATGGGCTTGAAACCGAGGTCGCCGGGGGTGAAGTAGAACTTCTCGTAGAAGCCCGGGTCGTCCGGGATGTGCATCTTGCGGTACTTGCCCAGCAGCGTGCCGTCCTTTTCGAACACCACCGCTGTGTTGTGGTACAGGCCGGCGGCGCGGCGCTCGAACAGCGAGCCGACGATCACCACACCGTGCTTTTTCGCCAGTGCGCCGAGGCGCTCGGTGCTGGGGCCGGGGATCGGCTCGGCCAGATCGAACTCGTCCACCGATTCGTGCTGGCAGAAGTACGGGCCGTTGTGCAGTTCCTGCAGCAGCACCAGCTTCGCGCCCTGCGCGGCGGCCTCGGCCACGCGCTGCTCGATGATGGCCAGATTGGACTCGGCGTCGCCGTGGTTGCGCTCCTGGATCAGCGCGACGGTCAGGGTCTTTGTGTTCATGCGGGCATTGTAAGCACGGAGGAGCAACCGCCCCTTAGTGAGGGGCGATTCGCGCCGAAGGCGTGGATGGGGATTGGAGGTGGGAAGCCGGGGCCTCTTGGCATCAGCCAAGAAGCCCATGAGGCAATTGCATGGTGATGCAGTGGAGCGAGCCGTTCTGCCAGATCAGCGGGCGGCACGGCACCTGCACGACTTCGCGGCCCGGGAACGCGCGGGCCAGCACGTCGCGCGCGGCATCGTCGGCCGGGTCGCCGTAGGCCGGCATCAGCACCGCGCCGTTGACGATCAGGAAGTTGGCATAGGAGGCGGCCAGGCGCCGGCCCCCGTCGAGCACCGGTTGCGCCCACGGCAGCGGGAACAGGCGATAGGGCTCGCCGCCGGCGGTACGCAGCGCCGCCAGTTCGGCGCCCATCGCCTGCAGTTCGGCGTAGTGCGAATCCTGCGGGTCGTCGCAATCCTGGTAGACGATGCTGTCCGGCGAGGCGAAGCGGGCCAGGGTATCCACGTGGGCGTCGGTATCGTCGCCTTCCAGATAACCGTGGTCCAGCCATAGCACGCGCTCCTGCCGCAGCCACTGCGCCATGTCGGCGCCGAGCGATGCGCGGTCGCGGTCGGGATGGCGTTCGTGCAGGCACTGCCATGTGGTCAGCAGGGTGCCGGCGCCGTCGGTATCGATCGCGCCGCCTTCCAGCGCGAACGGGATGCTGCGCACTTCGGTGTTGTTGAAGGTGCCGGCTTCATGCAGCACGCCGACCAACTGGTCGTCACGGCTGGCTTCGAACTTGCCGCCCCAGCCGGTGAAGCGGAAATCCAGTAGTTGGAAACCGCCGTCGCCGCGCTTGAGGGTGATCGGGCCGGAGTCGCGCAGCCAGGTGTCGTCGTACTGCGCGCCGACGAAGCGCACGCGCTCCATGTCGATGCGGTTGGAGCGCAGGCGCATCTCCGCGTAGGTCTCGATGTCGTCGTCGGCCACGCAGATCAGCACCGGCTGGAAGCGGGTGATGGCGGCCACCAGCGCGATGTAGGTTTCCTCGACCTCGGCCAGGCGCTCGGCCCAGTCGGTGGCGGCGTGCGGCCAGGCGATCAGGACGCCGGACTGGGGCTCCCATTCGGCGGGGAAACGGAGTGCATCGGTCATTGCAGGTCAATACTCGGTCGTGCCCGGGTCGTGTGGCCGGGCGTCATCTGGGTTCCCGCCGGGATGCGGGGCGTCGCGTCAGCGGATCGGGGGCTTGGGGCCCACTTCCTGCGGCCCGGCCTGGTTGGCGACCACGTCGATCACGCGCTGCTTCTCGAAATAGACGGTGAAGGCCGGGTAGACCCAGCGGTTGATGGTCGGCCACTGCTGCTTCTGGCCGCCGCGCGGCTGCAGCCGCTCCTGCGGCGCGCCGAAGCGGGCCTCGACCTGTTGCATGGACTGGCCGCGCGCGGGCAGGGCTTCGGCCGGCTTTTCCTGCGCGCGGTCGACCAGCAGGGTGTCGGCCATCGCCGCCGGAGCGGCAACGAAGGCGGCAATCAGGGTCAAGGCATGGATCGTCTGTTTCATGGTCACTACTCCCCGTAAGGACACAAGCTGCCGATTACACCAAAAATTCCGGCAAAAAAACGGCCGGGGCCGCCCAGGGCGCCACGCGCGATGGCCCACAAGCGATGGCCGTCACGAACGGCAGACGCAGAAAGCCGCCCGGAGGCGGCTTTCTGCGGGGGCGGAGCCGCGTGGGCTCCGGGTGCGGCTTGCGCCGCCGGCTCAGCGCTGGCGAGCCTTGAAGCGCGGGTTCGACTTGCAGATCACGAAGATCTTGCCGCGACGGCGCACGACCTTGCAGTCGCGGTGGCGGGACTTGGCCGACTTCAGGGAGGACAGGACTTTCATGGCATACCTCGGCAGATATCTTGGGAGTTCTTCTGGAGAGCGTTGCCGCGGGCATGCCAGATTGGCGCTCGGCAGGTTGACGCTCGTTCAAGCCCGCCATTCTACCGGGTATTTCCACGCTGGTTCAAGTGCTTGCATGGGATCCGGGCGGCGGGGCGGCCGGGCGGGGCGCTAGAATGCCCGATTCCCGAATCCACGGCAGGCCGCAGATGAGCCAACTCCCCTCCGTTCTCACCATCGACGGCCCGTCCGGCGCCGGCAAGGGTACCGTCAGCCGTATCGTCGCGCGCCGGCTCGGCTGGCACTACCTGGATTCGGGGGCGCTGTACCGGGCGGTGGGCGTGGCGGCCAGCTGGGCCGACATCGACACTTCGGATGCCTCGGCGCTGGTGCGCTGCACCTTCGACACCCGGATCCGCTTCGCCGAGCAGGGCGAGAGCCTGCGGGTGCTGGTCAACGACACCGACGCCACCGACGAACTGCGGCTGGAAACCACCGGCGCGCTGGCCTCGGCGATTGCCGCCATTCCCGAGGTGCGGGCGGCGCTGAAGGAGCGCCAACGCGCATTCAGGGTGCCGCCGGGGCTGGTCGCCGACGGCCGCGACATGGGCACGGTGATCTTCCCGGATGCCCCATTCAAGGTTTTCCTGACCGCCAGCGCCGAGGAGCGTGCGCACAGGCGCCATAAGCAGTTGAAGGAAAAAGGAGTTTCGGTTAACTTTGACGACCTCCTGCGCGAGATCATGGCCCGCGACGCCCGTGATGCACAGCGCGCAGTGGCGCCCCTGAGGCCGGCCGATGACGCCGTCCTCATCGACACCAGCGGTATCGGCATCGACGACGTCGTTGCCAGGGTGTTGGGCCTGGTTTCCGCCACGGAAGCTTGACCCGGGCAGTGTTGAGCGCGGCCAGCCCACCGGCCGCAGTCGTGCCAATGATGTTGCAACAGCCCCGCTGCGCAATGGTGCGTGGCGGGTATTTCCATTCACACGCGGCCGCCCGCACGGGGTCGCACAACAGGCTGGACGGCCCGGGTTCTTCGCAGCGCCCCGCCGTCCAATGTGTTCAACCGAGTAAATCCAATGACCGAATCATTTGCAGAACTGTTTGAAGCCAGCCAAGCCAACCTGGCCAAGCTGAAGCCGGGCGCCATCGTCGTCGGCACCGTCGTCGACGTCCGCGGCGACGTGGTGGTGATCAACGCCGGCCTGAAGTCCGAAGGCATCGTGCCGATCGAACAGTTCCGTAACGACGCTGGCGAGATCGACGTGGGCGTGGGCGACCAGGTGAAGGTTGCCTTGGACTCCATCGAGAACGGCTTCGGCGAAACCGTCCTGTCGCGCGAGAAGGCCAAGCGCGCGATGGTGTGGGACGAGCTGGAAGAAGCGTTGGAAAAGAACGAGACCATCACCGGCCGCATCAGCGGCAAGGTCAAGGGTGGTTTCACCGTGGACATCAAGGATGTCCGCGCCTTCCTGCCCGGTTCGCTGGTCGATGTGCGCCCGGTGCGCGACCCGGCCTACCTGGAAGGCAAGGAGCTGGAGTTCAAGCTCATCAAGCTCGACCGCAAGCGCAACAACGTGGTCGTTTCCCGCCGCGCCGTCGTCGAGAGCGAGCACTCGGAAGAGCGCGAGCAGCTGATGGACAAGCTGCAGGAAGGCGCGATCCTGAAGGGCGTGGTCAAGAACCTGACCGACTACGGCGCGTTCGTGGACCTGGGCGGCATCGACGGCCTGCTGCACATCACCGACATGGCCTGGAAGCGCGTGCGCCATCCGTCCGAAGTCGTGAACGTCGGCGACGAGTTGGACGTGCGCGTGCTGAAGTTCGACCGCGAGCGCAACCGCGTTTCGCTGGGCCTGAAGCAGCTGGGCGAGGATCCGTGGGACAACATCGCCCGCCGCTACCCGGCCAACAGCCGTGTGTTCGGCAAGGTCTCCAACGTCACCGATTACGGCGCGTTCGTCGAGATCGAGCCGGGCGTGGAAGGCCTGGTGCACGTGTCCGAGATGGACTGGACCAACAAGAACGTCAACCCGTCCAAGGTCGTGCAGGTCGGTGACGAAGTCGAAGTGATGGTGCTGGACGTCGACGAAGAGCGCCGCCGCATCTCGCTGGGCATGAAGCAGGTCGCTGCCAACCCGTGGGAAACCTTCGCCGCCATCCACAAGAAGGGCGACAAGGTTTCGGGCCAGATCAAGTCGATCACCGACTTCGGCATCTTCATCGGCCTGGACGGCGGCATCGACGGCCTGGTGCACCTGTCCGACATCAGCTGGAACACCACCGGCGAAGACATCGTGCGCAACTTCAAGAAGGGCGACACGCTGGATGCCGTGGTGCTGGCGGTCGATCCGGAGCGCGAGCGCATCTCACTGGGCGTCAAGCAGCTGGAGCAGGATCCGTTCGGCCAGTACATGGCCGCCAATCCGAAGGGCTCCAAGGTCGAGGGCACGGTCAAGGAAGTCGACGCCAAGGGCGCCGTGGTCGAACTGGCCGACGGCATCGAAGGCTACGTGTCGGCCCGCGACATCAGCTACGACCGCGTGGACGATGCCTCGCAGCACCTGAAGGTCGGCGACAAGATCGAAGCCAAGTTCGTGGGCATGGACCGCAAGGGCCGCACCCTGCAGCTGTCGATCAAGGCCAAGGACGAAGCCGAAACCGCCGAGGCGCTGGCCGAGTTCAACAAGACCTCGACCGAAGCCGCCACGGGCACCACCAGCCTCGGCGCGCTGCTGCGTGCGCAGTTGAACGGCAACAAGTCCGAGTAATCGGCCAGGTTTTGCCGCAGTTGTGAACTGGACGGCCCGGACACCAGTCCGGGCCGTTTCAGGGCATGAAATTTCCGTGACGGGTTCGCGATGACCAAATCCGAGTTGATCGAAATCCTTGCGCACCGCCAGGGGCACCTGAAGGCCGACGACGTCGACCTGGCCGTGAAGTCGTTGCTGGAAATGATGGGCGGGGCGCTGGCTGCCGGTGACCGCATCGAGATCCGTGGTTTCGGCAGTTTCTCCCTGCATTACCGGCCGCCGCGGCTGGGCCGCAACCCGAAGACGGGCGATTCGGTGGCATTGCCGGGCAAGCACGTGCCGCATTTCAAGCCGGGCAAGGAACTGCGCGAGCGCGTCAACGACGTCGTGCCGCAGGAAGGCGAGTCCGCCTGATCCGATCGCAATCCGCTGCTGCGGATTGGCGCCGGGGCCGCTAAGCTAGTGGCTTGGTGAACAGGGAGCAGGCCGCCGCATGAAGGCTGTCCGATTGTTGCTGCTGCTGGCCGTCCTGGTCGGCGGCCTGGTGATAGGTTCGCTGAACTCGCAACCTGTCGAAATCAGCCTGGCGTTCTGGTCGCTGAAGACCACGTCGGGCATCGCGATCATCGCCTCGTTGCTGCTCGGCGCCTTGCTGGGCGGTGGCATGGTGGTGGCCGGGCTGGTGGTCCCGCTCTATGCCAGATTGCGGCGCGCCAACAAGGCGGCCGCCGTGCCCGCGCAGCCGGCGCAGGCTCCCTCTCCTTTCGACGGACGCTGACCGACGATGGCCTTCATCAGTGAATGGTTCTGGTTCTTCCTGTTCCTGCCGATCGCGGCGCTGTGCGGCTGGGTGATCGGCCGGCGCGGCGGGCAGCGGCACAGCGAAAGCCAGGTCAGCCGCCTGTCGAGCACCTACTTCCGTGGCCTGAACTACCTGCTCAACGAGCAGCCGGACAAGGCCATCGAGCTGTTCCTGCACATTGCCGAACTGGACAAGGAAACATTCGAGACCCAGCTCGCGCTCGGCCACCTGTTCCGCCGCCGTGGCGAGGTGGACCGGGCCATCCGCCTGCACCAGGGGCTGGCGAACCGCAACGACCTGTCCGATGCGCAGCGCGTGCAGGCGCTGCTGGCGCTGGGCGAGGATTACATGAAGTCGGGCCTGCTCGACCGCGCCGAGACGGTCTTCACAGACCTTGCGCGCATCGACGAACGCGCGCCGCAGGCGCTCAAGCACCTGATCGGCATCTACCAGGCCGAGCGCGACTGGGAAAAGGCAATCGAGAACGCCACCCGCTACGAGCAGGTCACCGACGAGCCGATGGGCAAACTGGTCGGCCAGTTCGAATGCGAACTGGCCGAGCGCTATCGCGCCGCCGGACGCCTGGACGATGCGCGCGCGGCCATCGAGCGTGCCAACGTCGCCGATGCGATGAGCGTGCGCGCGGGCATCATCGAAGGTCGGCTGGAAAGCGATTTCGGCAACGACGAGGCCGCGGTGCGTGCCTTCGAGCGCGCCGCGCGCAATGACCCGGATTACCTGCCGGAAATCCTGCCGCAGTTGCTGAAGAACTACCGCAACGTCGGCGACCTGACCGGTGCGCGAGCCTTCCTTGCGGAGATGACCGAACACTATCGCGGCATCGCCCCGGTACTGGGGCTTGCACGGTTGATGGAGGAGCAGGAGGGGACCGGACCGGCCCGTGCCTACTTGGGCCGGCAGCTGAAGGACCGGCCCTCCGTGCGTGGTGAATCGGCGTTGATCGACCTGACCCTGGCCGAAGGCGCCGATCCGGTGGCGACGTTGCAGGACCTGAAGCACATCACCGACCAGTTGCTGGTGCGCAACCCGGCGTATCGCTGCACCCGCTGCGGGTTCGGCGCGCGTACCCACCATTGGCAATGCCCGAGCTGCAAGGAGTGGGGCACGGTCAAGCCGCTGTTGAACTACGCGGTGCTCTGATCCGTGTGGCCGGCATGGGCGATGGGGTTGGCGGCGGTATTCCTGCTTGCCGCGCTGCTGACTTGGGCGGCACGCGGGTATGCGCTGCGCCGGAACCTGTTCGACCAGCCCGGTGAGCGCCGCAGCCACCAGGTCGCCACGCCGCGTGGCGGCGGCATCGCGATCGTGATTTCGCAGATGGTGGCCTATGCGGTCATCGGCGTCGTCCGCGATGAGCTTGCGGTGGCTCTGGCGCTGTTCTCGACGGGGCTGCTGCTGGTTGCCGGCATCGGCTGGTGGGACGATCACCGGCCGCTGTCCGCCAGGCTCCGGTTGTGCGTGCATGTAGTGGCGGGCGCACTGCTGGGCCTGCTGGTCTGGCAGGCGAGCGGGGATGCGTTCAAGGCGGTTTTCAGCACGCTGCTGGCGATCGGGCTGATCAACGTATGGAACTTCATGGATGGCATCAACGGGTTGGCGACGACGCAGGCGATCCTTGCCGCCATCGCCTTCGCACTGTTGCTGCCCATGCCGCATGCCGGCATCGCCTTGTTGCTGGCGGCGGGTTGCCTGGGGTTCCTGCCTTTCAACTTCCCCAAGGCCCGGATTTTCATGGGCGACGTCGGCAGCGGCGCGCTGGGCTATCTGCTGGCCGGCCTTGTCGCCCTGGGCATCACCGTCACCGACATTGCCTGGCCGATCTGGCTGGTGCCGCTGACCGCGTTCCTGGTCGATTCCGGGTTCACCCTGCTCGCGCGCATGCGCAGGGGGGAGCGCTGGATGGAGGCCCATACGCAACATCTGTATCAAGCATATGTAAAGCGTGGTCGCAGTCACGCCGCCGTGACGCTTGATTACGCACTGTTCAGTGTTGCTGGACTTACACTTTGCGCCGCTTCGGGAGAGCTGCCTCCGGTGTGGGGGAGCATGGTGGCCTTGGCATGGGCCGCCATCGGGTTCTGCATCTGGTACACGCTGCGGAACAGGATCGTTCGATAAAACAGGGAATTCAGAGATGTCATTCTGGCGCCAACGGCAGGCAGGAAATATTCCACGCATCGCGGTGATGCTGCATGACCTCTTCATGGTCTGGGCATGCTGGCGCCTGCTGCATGCCGCCCGGTATGCATTGCTGGACGACGTACCATCCAATCCTCTTTTCGATTTCAATGTGGCCGTGGTGCTCCTCGCCCAGGCTCTGGCTTTCCGTTACGTGGGCCTTTACCGGGGGCTTTGGCGCTTCGCCAGCGTTGCCGACCTGGTCAGCATCTTCAAGGCCAGCTTTATCGGCGTGATCGCCATCGTGCTGGTGCTTAGCTACAAGCGCCTCGATGGCGTTCCAGTGTCAGTGTTGATCGCCTATCCCTTTGCACTGGCGATCCTGCTGGGTGGGCCGCGCCTGCTGTACCGCAGTTGGAAGGATTACCTGGCGGTCCAGTCCGACGCGAGCGCCAGGCGCGTGCTGGTGCTTGGAGCGGGTCATGCGGCCGAATCGCTGGTCAAGGACCTGCGGCGCTCCGGCGATTACGAGGCGGTGGGCCTGCTCGATGACTCCCCGCACCTGCAGGGTGCCAAGCTGCAGGGCATCCCGATTCTGGGGACGCTCGACGACGTGGCCAGCGTGGCGCGGGAAACCGCCGCGAAGCTGCTGGTGATCGCCATCCCGACGCTGGATGCGACCGGCATGCAGCGCGTGATTGCCCTATGCGAAAGCACCGGTTTGCCGTTCCGGACGGTGCCGAGGCTGAACGACCTGATGGAAGGCAGTTCGCTTCCGGGGCAACTGAAGGAAGTGGCGATCGAGGATCTGCTCGGTCGCCAGCCGATACAGCCGGATTGGGAACTGGTCCGCGGCTGGTTGCGCGGTCGTACGGTGCTGGTGACCGGAGCCGGCGGCTCCATAGGTTCCGAACTCTGCCGTCAGTGCGCGCGCCATGGCGTGGCCCGCATCGTGCTGCTGGAGATCAGCGAATTCCTCATGCTCAACATCCGCGGCGAGCTGTGCCGCAATTTCCCGCACCTGCAGGTCGAATGCGTGCTGGGCGATTGTGGCGATCCGACGCTGGTACGGCATGCGTTGTCGGAGCACCGGCCGGATACGGTATTCCATGCCGCTGCCTACAAGCAGGTGCCGCTGCTGGAGGGGAACCTGCGCGAGGCGGTGCGCAACAACACCCTGGCGACCGATTGCATGGCCCGTGCCTGCCTGGAGCATGAGGTGGACAACTTCGTGTTCATCTCCACCGACAAGGCGGTGGACCCGGCCAGCGCGCTGGGGGCGAGCAAGCGCTATGCGGAGCTGATCTGCCAGAGCCTCAACCAGAAGAAGGGGACCCGGTACGTGACCGTCCGTTTCGGCAATGTGCTGGGCTCGGTCGGCAGCGTCGTGCCGCTGTTCCGCGAGCAGATCCGCAGGGGCGGGCCGGTGACCGTGACCGATCCGGAGGTCAGCCGCTATTTCATGACGATCCCCGAGGCCTGCCTGCTGATCCTGCAGGCGGCGGCTTCCTCTTCGCGCGGCGCGATCTACATGCTCGACATGGGCGAGCCGATCCTCATCCGGGATCTGGCCCGGCAGATGATCCGGCTGGCCGGCAAGCAGCCGGATACCGACATCGCCATCGTCTATACCGGTCTGCGGCCGGGCGAGAAGCTGCACGAGAGCCTCTTCTATTCGGATGAGAACAGCCGGCCGACCTCGCACCCCAAGGTGCTGGAGGCGGGAATCCGCGAGTTCTCGGCCGAGCAGGTGCTCGGCAACATCACGCGGTTGCGGGAGGCGGTGGCGACCTACGACATGGCCGCTATGCTGGAGATCCTGTCGGTGACCGTCCCCGAATATTCTCCGCTGCAGGAAGCGGTGGGCACGCCTCTGGCAGGAGCCAACATCGTCCCGTTCCCTTCCAAGGAAGCAGGTAGAAACTGATGTCACGACGTATCCGCAAGGCGGTATTCCCGGTGGCTGGCCTGGGTACCCGTTTCCTGCCGGCGACCAAGACGGTACCCAAGGAAATGCTGCCGATCATCGACCGGCCGCTGATCCAGTACGCGGTCGACGAAGCCATCGAGGCCGGTTGCGACACCCTGGTATTCATCACCAACCGCTACAAGCATGCGGTGGCCGATTATTTCGACAAGGCCTACGAGCTGGAGCAGAAGCTCGAGCGTGCGGGCAAGGTGGAGCAACTGGAGCAGATCCGTCACGTGCTGCCCAAGGGCGTGCGCGCAGTGTTCGTGACCCAGACCGAGGCCTTGGGCCTTGGGCACGCGGTACTGTGCGCCAAGCCCATCGTGGGCGATGAACCCTTCGCGGTGCTGCTGCCGGATGACCTGATCTGGAACCGCGGCGCGGGTGCGCTCAAGCAGATGGCCGACCTCAACGAAGCCAGCGGCGCCAGCGTCATCGCGGTGGAGGATGTGCCGCATGAAAAGACCGGCAGCTACGGCATCGTCGCCACCGACAAGTTCGATGGGCGCAAGGGCCATATCACCCAGATCGTTGAGAAGCCGAAGCCGGAGGACGCGCCCAGTGACCTGGCCGTGGTCGGCCGTTACGTGCTGAGTCCGAAGATTTTCGAGCTGCTGGAGGCGACCGGTACCGGCGCGGGCGGTGAAATCCAGCTGACCGATGCCATCGCCCGCTTGCTCGAAAGCGAGCCGGTGGACGCCTATCGCTTCGAGGGGACCCGTTTCGACTGCGGTACCCATCTGGGTCTGGTCGAAGCCACCATCCGTTTTGCACTGGAAAACGAGAAATTGGCTGCACCGGCGCGCGAGGTGATGCGAAAGATGCTGGCCGAGTAGGACAGCATGCAGTGCAGGCGCCCGTTCCGGAGCGCCGGACCAGAAAAGGGCAGCCTCGCGGCTGCCCTTTTCGCTTGCAACATGGCGCGCGGGATCAGAGCGCTTCGAACACGCCCGCCGCACCCATGCCGGTGCCGATGCACATCGTCACCATGCCGTACTTCTGCTGGCGACGGCGCAGGCCATGCACCAGCGTGGCGGTGCGGATCGCACCGGTCGCGCCGAGCGGGTGGCCCAGCGCGATCGCACCGCCCAGCGGGTTGACCTTGGACGCGTCCAGCCCGCAATCACGGATCACTGCCAGCGACTGCGCGGCGAAGGCTTCGTTGAGTTCGATCCAGTCCAGCTGGTCCTGGGTCAGGCCGGCCTGCTTGAGCGCCTTCGGGATCGCGGCGATCGGGCCGATGCCCATCACTTCCGGGCGCACGCCGGCGACCGAGAAGCTGACGAAGCGGGCCAGCGGGGTCAGGCCGTAGTCCTTGACCGCCTGCTCGGAAGCCAGCAGTACCGCGCCGGCGCCGTCGCTCATCTGCGAGGAATTGCCGGCGGTGACGCTGCCGCCGAACTGGCCGTTGCGGAACACCGGACGCAGCTTGGCCAGGCCCTCGGCGGAGGAATCCGGGCGTGGGCCTTCGTCGGTATCGGCGATCTTGTTGCGGGTGATGATGCGCTGGCCGTCGGCCAGGTCAGGCAGGTGCGAAACGATCTCGTAGGGGCTGATCTCGTCCTTGAACTCACCGGCGGCGATCGCGGCGATGGCTTTCTGGTGCGAGGCCAACGCGAAGGCATCCTGCTCCTCGCGCGAGACCTTCCATTCCTCGGCGACCTTCTCGGCGGTGATGCCCATGCCGTAGGCGATGGCAACGTGGTCGTTGTCGAACACGCTCGGCGCCATCGCGATCTTGTTGCCCATCATCGGCACCATCGACATCGACTCGGTGCCGCCGGCCAGCATCAGGTCGGCGTTGCCGAGACGGATCTGGTCGGCCGCCATCGCCACCGCCTGCAGGCCGGAGGAACAGAAGCGGTTCACCGTCTGCGCGGCGATGGTGTTGGGCAGGCCGGCCAGCAGCACGCCGATGCGCGCCACGTTCATGCCCTGCTCGGCCTCGGGCATCGCGCAGCCGATGATGGCGTCGTCGATGCGGTTGACGTCGATGCCCGGCGCCTGCGCGACCACGTTCTTCAGCACGTGGGCGAGCATGTCGTCGGGGCGGGTGTTGCGGAACATGCCCTTGGGCGCCTTGCCGACCGGGGTGCGGGTAGCGGCGACGATGTAGGCGTCCTGGATTTGCTTGGTCATTGCGGTGATCTCTTGGAAAGGGGAATAGGCGGGAGCGGGGAAGCGCGGCGAACCGGGTTGGCCGCCGCGCCGACGCCCACTCAGTTCCGCAGCGGCTTGCCGGTCTTGAGCATGTGCGCGATGCGGGCCTGGGTCTTTTCCTGTTGCGCCAGTTCGACGAAGTGCTTGCGTTCCAGCGTCAGCAGCCACTCTTCATCGACCACCGCGTTGCGATCGACCTTGCCGCCGCACAGCACGGTGGCAATGCGCTCGGCGATCTCGTAGTCGTAGTCGCTGATGAAACGGCCTTCCAGCATGTTGACCAGCATCATCTTGAAGGTGGCGATGCCGACGTCGCCGGCCACGCGGATGCGGCGTGCCGGCATCGGCGGACGGTAGCCGCCTTCGGCCAGCGCGGTGACCTCGGCCTTGGCGATGTGCAGCAGCTCATAGCTGTTGAACACGACCTTGTCGGTGCCGCGCATCAGGCCCAGTTCCTTGGCGTTGACCGCCGAGTTGGACACCTTGGCCATCGCCACGGTCTCGAAGGTCTTCTTCAGTTCGGCGAACACGTCGCCGTCGGCACCGGCCGCCTGCGAAGCGCGCACCGCCAGTTCCTTCAAACCGCCGCCCGCCGGCAGCAGGCCGACGCCGGCTTCGACCAGGCCGATGTAGCTTTCCAGCGCCGCCACCGACTTGGCCGCGTGCATCTGGAACTCGCAGCCGCCGCCCAGCGCCAGCCCGCGCACCGCCGTGACCACCGGCACCAGCGCGTACTTGATGCGCTGGCTGGTGCGCTGGAAGTTGGCGACCATCGCCTCGAACTCGGCAATCTTGCCGGCCTGCAACGCGCCCAGCGCGCCGGACAGGTCGGCACCGGCGGAGAACGGTTCCTTGTGCTGCCAGATCACCACGCCCTTGAACTGCTTTTCGGCCAAGCCGATGGCGTGCTGGATGCCGTCCAACACCTGGTCGGAGACGGTGTTCATCTTGGTCTTGAAGCTGATGACGCCGATGCCGTCACCGTCCGTCCACAGGCGGATGCCGTCGTTTTCATAGACGGTTTCGCCCTGCGGGAACTGTTCGCCCAACAGCGGGTCGGGGAAGCGCTGGCGCTGATAGACCGGCAGCGCCGAGCGCGGCAGCTTGGCGTTGCGCGACGGGCTGTAGCTGCCTTCGGCGGCGTGTACGCCGTCGCGGCCATCGAACACCCAATCCGGCAGCGGCGCGCTGCTCATGCTCTTGCCGGCGACGATGTCGTCGGCAATCCACTGCGCCACCTGCTTCCAACCGGCAGCCTGCCAGGTTTCAAACGGGCCAAGGCTCCAGCCGTAACCCCAGCGGATTGCCAGATCCACGTCGCGCGCGGTCTCGGCGATGTCGGCCAGATGGTAGGCGCTGTAGTGGAACAGGTCGCGGAACGTCGCCCACAGGAACTGCGCCTGCGGGTGCTGGCTTTCGCGCAGCTTGGCGAACTTTTCGGCGGGGTTCTTGATTTTCAGGATTTCGACCACTTCCGGCGCGGCGGCGCGGTCGGCCGGGCGATAGTCCTGCTTCTCGACATCCAGCACCACGATGTCCTTGCCGACCTTGCGGAAGATGCCCGCGCCGGTCTTCTGGCCCAGTGCGCCCTTGGCGATCAGCGCTTCCAGCCACTTCGGCGACTTGAAATAGGCGTGCCACGGGTCGTCGGGCAGAGTGTCGGCCATCGTCTTGATGACGTGCGCCATCGTGTCCAGGCCGACCACGTCGGAGGTGCGGTAGGTAGCCGACTTCGGGCGGCCGACCAGCGGGCCGGTCAGGCCATCGACTTCATCGAAGCCCAGGCCGAACTGCGCGGTGTGATGGATGGTCGAGAGGATCGAGAACACGCCAATGCGGTTGCCGATGAAGTTCGGGGTGTCCTTGGCATACACCACGCCCTTGCCGAGATAGGTGGTCAGGAAAGTTTCCAGCCCTTCCAGCACCGCCTTGTCGGTGGTGGTGGCCGGAATCAGCTCGGCCAGGTGCATGTAGCGCGGCGGGTTGAAGAAGTGCACGCCGCAGAAGCGGTGACGCAGTTGCTCGGGCAGCACGTCGGCCAGCTTGTTGATGCCCAGGCCCGAGGTGTTGGAGGCCAGCACCGCGTGTTCGTTCACGAACGGGGCGATCTTCTTGTACAGGTCCTGCTTCCAGTCCATGCGCTCGGCGATGGCCTCGATGATCAGGTCGCAGTCCTTCAACTGCTCCAGCCCGGTCTCGTAATTGGCCGGGGTGATGGCCTCGGCCAGCGCCTTGGAGGCGAGCGGGGCAGGACTGAGCTTGCCGAGGTTGGCGATCGCCTTGAGCACGATGCCGTCGGCGGGGCCGTCCTTGGCGGGCAGGTCGAACAGCACGGTATCGACGCCGGCATTGGTCAGGTGGGCGGCGATCTGCGCGCCCATGACGCCGGCACCCAGCACGGCGGCGCGGCGGATTGGCAGTGAATTGGTCATGGTGTTGGCCTTTGTTGGTACCGGGTGGAATCAGGGGGAGGGCGGGGTGTCCAGCGCGCTGGCGCGGAAGCCGGCCTCGGCGAAATGGATCAGTTCCTGCGCGGCCTTGCTGCGGTGGGCGGCCTCGCTGATGCCGTGCGGGCGCTTTATCAGCCCGAAATCGGCCATCGCGTAGGTCAGCGCGCCGGCGAGGAAATCCAGCCGCCAATACAGCTCTTCCTTGCTCAGGCCGGGCACGCAGGCGCCGATGGCCTTGCCGAACTCGCGCAGCACGTGGCCATAGTGGTCGGACAGGAACTTGCGCAGGTTGTCGTTCTTCTCGGCGTAGGCACGGGCGATCACCCGCACGAAGGCGCCGCCGCTCTGGCGGTCCTGTGCCATCGCCAGCGCCGGCTCGACGAAGGCGGCCAGCACCGCGCGCAGGTCGCCGGGGTGGGCGCTGCGGGCCTGTTCCAGTTGGCTCAGGCGGGCGGCGGTCATTTCGTCCATGCGCCGGCGGAATACCTCGTTGACGAGGTTTTCCTTGCTGCCGAAGTGGTAATTGACCGCGGCGATGTTGACGTCGGCGTGGCTGGTCACCTGCCGCAGTGAGGTGCCGGCAAAGCCATATTGCGCGAACAGTTCCTCGGCCGCGCCGAGGATGCGGTCCTTGGTGGAGAAGCTGGCGGGTTTGCCCATGTCCGGCCCGATCAATCAAACGATTGTTTGGATGCTACGCCCGGTTTGGTCTGCCGGTCATGTTGCTGTGCAGCATGATTCATCCACCAGCGTGCAAAAACCCGGGGCGAGCGGTTAGAATCAGCTACCGCAATTCATGCCAAGCCCGCGTCCTCACGCGGGTTTTTCCTGTTTCCTTTCCAACGGGCCACACTGGCCCAACACCCGGAGAATCCTCATGGCGCTGGAGCGCACCCTTTCGATCATCAAGCCCGATGCCGTCGCCAAGAACGTGATCGGCGAGATCTACGCCCGCTTCGAGAAGGCCGGCTTGAAGGTCGTGGCCGCCAAGTACAAGCAGCTCTCGCGCCGCGAGGCCGAAGGCTTCTACGCCGTGCACCGCGAGCGTCCGTTCTTCAACGCGCTGGTCGAGTTCATGATCTCCGGCCCGGTGATGATCCAGGCGCTGGAAGGCGAGAACGCCGTGCTGGCCCACCGCGAGCTGCTGGGCGCGACCAACCCGAAGGAAGCCGCGCCGGGCACCATCCGCGCCGACTTCGCCGAGTCGATCGACGCCAACGCCGCCCACGGTTCGGATTCGGTCGAGAACGCCGCCATCGAGGTGGCCTACTTCTTCGCCGCCACCGAAGTGGTCTCGCGCTGAACTGAGTGAAGGTTGAAGCCGTGAACGAGGTCGTCCAGCCACCTATCGCCCCGCTGCCCAAGGCAGCGCCGACGGCTGGCAGGCAGAACCTGCTCGACCTCGATCGCGCGGGCCTGGAAAAGTTCTTCGTCGAAACCCTCGGCGAGCAGAAGTTCCGCGCCCACCAGGTGATGAAGTGGATCCACCACCGCTACGTCACCGATTTCGACCAGATGACCGACCTCGGCAAGTCGCTGCGCGCCAAGCTGCAGCAGCATGCCGAGGTCGTCGTCCCCGGCGTCGTGTTCGACAAACCCTCCGCCGATGGCACCCACAAGTGGCTGCTGGCGATGGGCGTGGACGGCAAGAACGCGGTCGAAACCGTCTACATCCCCGACAAGGGCCGCGGCACGCTGTGCGTGTCCTCGCAGGTCGGCTGCGGCCTGAACTGCACCTTCTGTTCCACCGCCACCCAGGGCTTCAACCGCAACCTCACCACCGCCGAGATCATCGGCCAGGTGTGGGTGACGGCGCGCCACTTGGGCAACGTGCCGCACCAGCAGCGCCGCCTCACCAACGTGGTGATGATGGGCATGGGCGAGCCGCTGATGAATTTCGACAACGTCGTGCGTGCGATGAGCATCATGCGCGACGACCTCGGCTACGGGCTGGCGAACAAGCGCGTCACCCTGTCCACCTCCGGCCTGGTGCCGATGATCGACCGGCTCTCGGTCGAGAGCGACGTGTCGCTGGCCGTGTCGCTGCACGCGCCGACCGACGAGCTGCGCGAAACCCTCGTGCCGCTGAACAAGAAGTACCCGATCGCCGAACTGATGGCCTCCTGCGCGCGCTACCTGCGCGGCAACAGGAAGCGCGATTCGGTGACCTTCGAATACACCCTGATGAAGGGCATCAACGACCAGCCCGAGCACGCCCGCCAGCTGGCACGGCTGATGCGCCAGTTCGACAACGCGGTGCAGGCGCGCGACTCGGGCAAGGTCAACCTGATCCCGTTCAACCCGTTCCCCGGCACCCGCTACGAGCGCTCGGACGAGGAACAGATCCGCGCCTTCCAGAAGATCCTGCTCGATTCGCAGGTGCTGACGATGGTGCGGCGTACCCGCGGCGACGACATCGACGCGGCCTGCGGCCAGCTCAAGGGCCAGGTGATGGACCGCACCCGCCGCCAGGCCGAGTTCAACCGCCTGCTGCAGGAGCAGGACGCGCTGCAGGCGCAGAGGAACGCGCTTGGCTGAGCGGCTGCTGGCGCTGTTGGCCCTGACGCTGCTGGTCTCCGGCTGCGGCCACGGCGATGGCGTCAAGGCGAGCCGGATTTCGTGGGACGACCAGGCCATGCTGCACCATGAAGTGCGCGATGACCGGCAGGTCCGCAAGCGTGAGCAATATCAGGAAATCCTGCGGTTGGCCGGCGACCGCTTTGGCCGTGACGATCTGGATGCCGCGCTCAAGTACGCGCGCTCGGCGCAGCGGCGCGAGCCCGACCGGCCCGATGCCTACACCTTGCAAGCGGTGATCCAGGCGCGGCTGGGCAAGGCCGAGGAAGCCGGCGCGCTGTATCGCAAGGCCGCCGAATTGGCCCCCGGGCAGGGCGATGTGCTGAACAATTACGGCGCATGGCTGTGCGGCAACGGCCATCCGGCCGAGGCGCTGATCTGGTTCGACCGCGCGCTGGCCGACTCCGGCTATGCCGACCGCGCCGATGCGCTGGCCAATGCCGGCGGCTGCGCGCTCGATGCCGGGCAGCGCGAGCGCGCAGAGTCGGACCTGCGCCAGGCCTTGGCCCTGGCCCCCGGCAATGCCTATGCGCTGGCCTCGATGGCGCGCAACGAATTCCTGCATGGCCGCTATTTCGAGGCGCGCGCCTTCTGCCAGCGGCGGCTTGCGGCTGCACCGGCCACGGCTTCCGTGTTACAACTTGCGATCGAGATTGAGGAACGGCTGGGCGATGGGAGCGCCGCAAGCCGATATCAACAGCGGTTGCGCGAGGAGTTTCCCGAAAGCGCGACCCCGAATCCCCAGGGCTGATGCATTGTGAGCAATGATCCGGGTATGAAGGTTTTGGCGGTGGGCTGCGGGGAGCAGCTTCGCCAGGCGCGTGAAGCAGCAGGTTTGACGGTGGCGGACGTGGCAGGGCGCCTGCACATGCCGGTGCAGGTGGTCGCGACGCTGGAGGCCGAGCAGTGGGAGCGGCTCGGTGCCCCGGTATTCGTGCGCGGGCAATTGCGCAGTTACGCGAAATTGCTGGGCGTGGAGCTTGATGGCCTGCTGGAGCAGGCGCGCATCGCGCCGGTCGAACCGCCCAAGCTGGTCAGTCACACCCATACCCCGCGGCTGCGGCGGATGGCCGAGAACCTCGGCCGCCGCGCGGTCTACGTGGTGATCACCGCGGTGCTGGCGGTCCCTGCATGGTATGCCTTCCAGGGCAAGTTCGGCGATTCCGCGCCGAATACCGCATCGCTGGACGTGGTTCCGGACCCCGCATCGCTGGCCGCCACGCAACCGGCCGTGGCACCCGATGAACCGGCAGCACGCCCGCGCCCCGCGGCGGAACGCACGCCATACATCGCCTCCATCGCGCCGGTTGCCCGGCCGTCGGCCGAGGCGGCGCCGGCGGCCAGCGCCATGACCTTGGATTTCAGGGGCGAAAGCTGGGTGGAAGTGTCCGCGCCGGACGGCGCCGTCATCGAGAAGGCCCTGGTCCGTGCCGGCGAGAAGCGCAGTTATGCTGCCGGTCAGGTTGGCCGCATGGTGGTGGGCAACGCTTCGGAAGTGGAGCTGCGCCGAAATGGCGGCAGCGTCGACCTGACGACGTATACGCGCGGTAATAATGTGGCCCGCTTTACGGTATCCTCTGACGGTTCCGTGGCGCCGGTTTCGCATTGAGGCAAGGCGCAGCCCACCACACAAGGCTCCCAGCAGGCGGAGCGAGAGTTACGCATGGCGATTAATGACCTGCTCGACGAGCATGAACAAAGCGAACGTGTCCGCACCTGGCTGCGCCAGAACGGCGCAGGCATTCTTGGCGGGGTAGTCCTCGCGCTGGCCCTGATCGGTGGCTGGCAGTGGTGGCAGAAGCAGCAGTTGGGCAAGCTGGCCGAGGCCAACAGCCGCTACGAGGCGGTGTCGCGCAGCCTGCAGTCGAAGGACCTGGACGAGGCGGCCAGGGAAGTGGCGGCGCTGGAAGGCGGCAAGGCTGGCATCTATGCCGATCTAGCGGCGTTGGAGCTGGCCAAGGCACAGGTCGAGGCCGGCAAGTACGACGATGCGATCAAGACCCTGCGCGGCCTGAAGGTCGAAGGCGAGTTCAAGACGCTGATCGACCAGCGCATCGCCCGCCTGCTGGTCGAAACCGGCAAGCCGGAAGAGGCCTTGTCGCTGCTCGGCGACACCGAGGACAGCGCCGGCCTGGAAATCCGTGGCGATGCACTGGTGGCGCAGGACAAGCGCGAGCAGGCACGCGACCTCTACAAACAGTCTCTGGGCAAGCTCGACGTTGCCGCGCCGCAACGCCGCCTGCTGGAAATCAAGCTGATGGACGTCGGCGGCAGCGTCGCCGATCCCGCAGCGGAGAACATCTGATGAAACTCAAGCATGTTGCGGGCATCGCGCTGGTCGCGATGGCGCTCAGTGGCTGTTCGACGGTGAAGGGCTGGTTCGCCGGCAAGGACGCCGAGGCCAAGAAGGCGCTGGAGCCGGCCGAACTGGTCAAGTTCGATGCCACGCTCAAGGTCGAACGCATCTGGTCGGTCAACATCGGCAAGGGCGAAGGCCGCATCGGCGTGCGCCAGGTGCCGGCGGTGGCCGACGGCCGCGTCTATGCGGCGGCGGTGGAAGGCGGCGTGCATGCGCTGGACCTGCAGACCGGCAAGGAAATCTGGGAGTACAAGCCGGCCAAGGAAAAGAAGAAGGCCAAACTGCACCTGTCCGGCGGCCCCGGCGTCGGCGACGGCGTGGTGGTGATCGGTACGCTGGATGGCCAGGTGATCGCGCTCAATGCCGCCGATGGCAGCGAGAAGTGGCGAGCCAAGGTACCGGGCGAAGTGATCACCGCTCCGGCGGTGTCGCAGGGCTTGGTGTTCGTGCGCAGCAATGACGGTCGCGTCACCGCGCTCGATGCCGCCAGCGGCGAGCAGCGCTGGTTCAACGCGCAGGAGCTGCCGTCGCTGACCGTGCGCGGCAACGCGCCAGTGGCGGTCGGGCCGGGCGTGCTGTTCGTCGGCAACGACGATGGCACGCTCAGCGCGCTGGCGATGCAGGATGGCCGCCCGCTGTGGGAGCAGATGATCGGTGCCCCGGAAGGCCGTACCGAGCTGGAGCGCATGGCCGACGTGGACGGCGCGCCGGTGCTGGAAGGCAACAACCTGTACGTCACCAGCTTCAAGAACGAGACGATGGCCATCGAAGGCCCGACCGGGCGGCCGCTGTGGTCGCGCGATCACGGTGGCGCCGGCGGCGTGGCGGTATCGTCCGGCAACGTGGTGGTGACCGACGGCCAGGGCACGGTCTACGGGCTGGACAAGACCACCGGCGCGGCGATGTGGTCGCAGCAGGCGCTGGCGCGGCGCTCGGTGACCGGGCCGGTGATCCAGGGCGACTACGTCGTGGTCGGCGATTACAAGGGATACCTGCACTGGCTGCGGCTGGGCGATGGCGCGCTGGCCGCCCGCGAACGCGGCGGACGCGACCGGGTGATCGCGCAGCCGGTGGTCGCCGACGGCGTGCTGCTGGTGCAGAACGTGGACGGCAAGCTGGCCGCCTACCGGCTGGCAAACTGAGGAGTACCAAGCGATGCTGCCTTTGGTCGCCCTGGTCGGACGGCCGAATGTCGGCAAGTCCACCATTTTCAATGCGCTCACGCGCACCCGCGACGCGCTGGTCCACGACCAGCCCGGCGTCACCCGTGACCGCAACTACGGCGTGTGCCGGCTCGACGAGGACAACCATTTCCTCGTCGTCGACACCGGTGGCATCGCCGAGGAAGAAGAAGGCCTGGCCGGTGCCACCGCGCGCCAGGCCCGCGCCGCGGCGGCCGAAGCCGACCTGATCGTGTTCGTGGTCGATGCCCGCGACGGCACCTCGGCATTGGACGATGAAATCCTGTCGTGGCTGCGCAAGCTGTCGCGGCCGACGTTGCTGCTGATCAACAAGATCGACGGTACCGACGAGGATGCGGTGCGCTCGGAATTCGCGCGCTATGGTTTCGGCGAAATGCTGACGGTTTCGGCCGCGCACCGGCAGGGGCTGGACGACCTGCTGGAGGAAATCGTCGCGGGCCTGCCGGAAGAAGGCTCGGCCGAGACGCTGGACGACGACCCGGAGCGCATCCGCATCGCCTTCGTCGGCCGCCCCAACGTCGGCAAGTCCACGCTGGTCAACCGCCTGCTCGGCGAGGAGCGCATGATCGCCTCCGAGGTGCCGGGCACCACCCGCGACTCGATCGCGGTGGACCTGGAGCGCGACGACCGCCTGTACCGCCTGATCGACACCGCCGGCCTGCGCCGCAAGTCGAAGGTGGACGAGGTGGTCGAGAAGTTCAGCGTGGTCAAGACGCTGCGCTCGATCGAACAGTGCCAGGTCGCGGTGCTGATGCTGGACGCCAGCGAGGGCGTCACCGACCAGGACGCCAGTGTGCTCGGCGCGGTGCTCGATGCCGGCCGCGCGCTGGTCATCGCGATCAACAAGTGGGATGGGCTGACCGACTACCAGCGCGAGCAGGCCGAGACCCTGCTGTCGCTGAAGCTCGGCTTCGTGCCGTGGGCCGAGGTGGTGCGTATTTCCGCCAAGCATGGCTCGGGACTGCGCGAGCTGTTCCGCGCCATCCACCGCGCGCATGCCTCGGCCACGCATGAATTCGGCACCAGCGAAGTGAACAAGGCGCTGGAGATCGCCTGCGAGAGCAACCCGCCGCCGAGCATCCGCGGCCACGTCTCCAAGCTGCGCTACGTGCATCCGGGCGGCAGCAACCCGCCGACCTTCATCGTGCATGGCACGCGCTTGAAGGAATTGCCGGATTCGTACAAGCGCTATCTGGAGAACTTCTTCCGCAAGCGCTTCAAGCTGGTCGGCACGCCGGTGACCTTCCTGTTCCGCGAAGGCACCAACCCCTACGAGGGCAAGAAGAACGTGCTGACCGAGCGGCAGATCGCGCGCAAGCGGCGCTTGATGAAGCATGTGAAAGGCAAGAAGTGATGCAGGGGCGGCCGGAAGGCCGCCCTTTTCGTCATGGCTGATGCGCAATGGATAGTGCCGGCCGTTGGCCGGCAACTGCGGTATGCCAGGCAACGCGAGGTTGCCGGCCAGCGGCCGGCACTACCGGGCCGCTTCGGCGATAATCCGGGCATGAGCATTCGCGAGATTTCCCCCGCCCAGGCCCGTGAGTGCGCGGCTGCGGGGGCGCTGTTGATCGACGTGCGCGAGGCGCACGAGCGCGCGAGTGGCATGGCCGAGGGCGCGCAGGGGATTGCCGGGGACGAGCTGTTGGCCGACCCGCAGGCATGGCTGCCCGCGCCGGACGCGGAGATCGTGCTGATCTGCCAGGGCGGCAAGCGTTCGCTCGATGCAGCGCAGGCATTGGCGGACGCCGGCTACACGAATCTGGCCTCGGTTGCCGGGGGCACGGTGGCGTGGCGCAGCGATGGCCTGCCGCTGGCGCAACCCGGACTCGATGTCGGTGAGCGCGATTTCTACGACCGCTATTCGCGCCACCTGCTGCTGCCGCAGGTGGGCGAGGCCGGGCAGCGGCGCCTGCGGCAATCGCGCGTGCTGGTGCTGGGCGCCGGCGGGCTCGGCGCGCCGGCGGCGTTCTACCTGGCCGCGGCCGGGGTGGGGCACCTGCGCATCGTCGATCACGACGTGGTCGAGCGCAGCAACCTGCACCGGCAGATCATCCATGCCGAAGCCGCCGTCGGCATGGCCAAGGTCGAGTCGGCGCGCGAGCGGCTGCTGGCGCTGAACCCGCATGTCGAGGTGGAAGCCATCCGCCAGCGGGTGACCTCCGACAACGTCGATGCGCTGATGGACGGCGTGGACGTGGTGCTGGACGGCTCGGACAATTTCCCGCTGCGCTACCTGCTCAACGATGCCTGCATCAAGCACGCCAGGCCGCTGGTGTACGCGGCGATCGAACGCTTCGACGGCCAGGTGAGCGTGTTCGACGCCGGCCGCCGGCGCGGCGAGGCACCGTGCTATCGCTGCCTGTTCCCGGAACCGCCGCCGCCGCAGTTCGCGCCCAACTGCGCCGAAGCCGGCGTGCTCGGCGTGCTGCCGGGACTGGCCGGGGTGATGCAGGCTACCGAGGTGCTCAAGCTGCTGCTGGAGATCGGCGAGCCGCTGGCCGGCCGCCTGCTGCGCTTCGATGCGCTGGGCATGCGTTTCCGCGAAACCCGCGTGCGTCCCGATCCCGGCTGCCCGCTATGCGCGCCCGGCAGGCCGTTTCCCGGCTACATCGACTATGCCGCGTTCTGCGCGCATGGTGGCTGAAGGCCGGGCAGGGTGCCGCGCCGCGCCGAATCGGGGACAATAGCCGACCCCCGATCCCGCCACCCACGCCCATGACCGCTCCCGCCGAAGCCCTTGCGCCGACCTCCCGCATCCTCGATGGCCGCCGCATCGCCGAGGCGTTGCTCGACGACCTGAAGCTGCGCGTGGACGCCCGCATCGCGGCTGGCGGTTCGCGCCCCGGGCTGGCGGTGGTGCTGGTCGGCGGCGACCCGGCCTCGGCGGTGTACGTGCGCAACAAGCGCCGCGCGGCCGAGAAGGTCGGCATCGAGGCCTTCGACCATGACCTGCCCGAAGGCACCACCGAAGCCGAGCTGCTGGCGCTGATCGACCGGCTCAACGCCGACCCGAAGATCCACGGCATCCTGATCCAGCTGCCGCTGCCGGGCATTCCCGACGCCAACCGGCTGATCCAGCGCATCGACCCGCGCAAGGACGTCGATGGCTTCCACCCGCAGAACGTCGGCCACCTGGCGCTGCGCGAGTTCGGCCTGCGCCCGTGCACGCCGCGTGGCATCGTCACCCTGCTGGCGCATACCGACCAGCCAGTGCGTGGGCGCAACGCCACCATCGTCGGCGTCAGCAACCACGTCGGCCGGCCGATGGGGCTGGAACTGATGATCGCCGGCTGCACGGTGACCAGCTGCCACAGGTTCACCCCCAAGGACGTGCTGGAGCAGGCGGTGCGCAACGCCGACATCCTGGTGGTGGCGGTGGGCATTCCGCAGCTGATCCCGGGCGAGTGGGTCAAGCCGGGCGCGGTGGTGATCGACGTCGGCATCAACCGGCTGGACGACGGCCGGCTGGTCGGCGACGTCGGTTTCGAGGCCGCCGCGCAGCGTGCCAGCTGGATCACCCCGGTGCCCGGCGGCGTCGGCCCGATGACCGTGGCCACGCTGATGCAGAACACCATCGAGGCGGCCGAGGCCGTGGCCTGAACGACGGCGTTGCGGCGGGCCCGCCGCAACGCTGTTTTGCGGGCAGCGCGCTGCCGGCCCCTGCCATCGGCACCGGATAAAGGGTAAAATGCCGCGCTTCCCCACATCTCGGGTATGCCGATGCTGCGCATCCAGGCTGAAGCTCTCACCTACGACGACGTCTCGCTCGTCCCCGCCCATTCCACGGTCCTGCCCAAGGATGTCGACCTCGGCACGCACCTGACCCGCGACCTGCGGTTGAAGTTGCCGATCGTCTCGGCGGCGATGGATACCGTCACCGAATCGCGGCTGGCCATCGCGATGGCCCAGCTCGGCGGCATCGGCATCATCCACAAGAACAACACCGTCGAGCAGCAGGCGACGGAAGTGGCCCGGGTCAAGAAGTTCGAGTCAGGGGTGATCCGTGACCCGATCACCGTCGGCCCGGAAACCAGCATCCGCGACGTGCTGGCGCTGACCCGCGCGCACAACATCTCCGGCGTGCCGGTGGTGGGCGGCGACGGCCAGCTGGCCGGCATCGTCACCCACCGCGACATGCGCTTCGAGACCGAGCTGGACGACCCGGTCCGCCACATCATGACCAAGAAGGACCGGCTGGTCACGGTGAAGGAGGGCGCGGCCTCGGACGAAGTGCTGCACCTGCTGCACAAGAACCGCATCGAGAAGGTGCTGGTGGTCAACGACGCGTTCGAGCTGCGCGGCCTGATCACGGTCAAGGACATCCAGAAGAAGAGCGACAACCCCAACGCCGCCAAGGATGCCGCTACCCGCCTGCTGGTCGGCGCGGCCGTCGGCGTCGGTGGCGATACCGACCGCCGCGTCGAGGCGCTGGTCGCCGCCGGCGTGGACGTGCTGGTGGTGGACACCGCGCACGGCCATTCGCAGGGTGTGCTGGACCGCGTGCGCTGGGTCAAGAAGAACTTCCCGAACGTGCAGGTCATCGGCGGCAACATCTGCACTGGCGATGCGGCGCTGGCGCTGCTCGACTGCGGCGCCGACGCGGTCAAGGTCGGCATCGGCCCCGGCTCGATCTGCACCACCCGCGTGGTCGCCGGCGTTGGCGTGCCGCAGGTCACCGCCATCGACCTGGTGGCCGAGGCGCTGCAGGACCGCATCCCGCTGATCGCCGACGGCGGCATCCGCTATTCGGGCGACATCGGCAAGGCGCTGGCCGCCGGCGCATCGACGGTGATGATCGGTGGCCTGCTCGCCGGCACCGAGGAATCGCCGGGCGAAACCGAGCTGTACCAAGGTCGTTCGTACAAGAGCTACCGCGGCATGGGCTCGCTGGCGGCGATGGAGAAGGGCTCCAAGGACCGCTACTTCCAAGATGCGGCCAGCGCCGACAAGCTGGTGCCCGAGGGCATCGAAGGCCGCGTGCCATACCGCGGCCCGGTCGGCGGCATCATCCACCAGTTGATCGGTGGCCTGCGCGCGACGATGGGCTATGTCGGCTGCGGCACCATCGAGCAGATGCGCACCCAGCCGAAGTTCGTGAAGATCAGCGGCGCCGGCCAGCGCGAGAGCCACGTCCACGACGTGCAGATCATGAAGGAACCGCCGAACTACCGCGCCGGCTGACGCGGACGAGCGAAGAGGAACGAGGAACCCGTGTCCCGTTCCTCTTTCTCCGTATGCGGCCCGCGCTTTCCCGATTTTCGTTTTCACCGATCCATTCCAGCGCCCATGACCAACATCCACAGCGACAAGATCCTCATCCTCGATTTCGGCGCGCAGTACACCCAGCTGATCGCGCGCCGCATCCGCGAGTTCGGCGTGTATTGCGAAATCTGGGCGTGGGATCACGATCCGGCGGAAATCGCCGCGTTCGGTGCCAAGGGCATCATCCTGTCGGGCGGCCCGGAATCGACCACCGAGGCCGGCTGCCCGGCCGCGCCGCAGCAAGTGTTCGACAGCGGCCTGCCGCTGCTGGGCATCTGCTATGGCCTGCAGACGATGGCCAAGCAGCTGGGCGGCGCGACCGAAGCTGCCGATCAGCGCGAGTTCGGTCATGCCGAAGTGAAGCTGCTGGCCGACGATGCGCTGCTCGGCGGCTTGTCCGACCACAATGGCGAGCCGCGCCTTGACGTGTGGATGAGCCATGGCGACCACGTCGCGCAGGTGCCGCCGGGCTTCGTCATCACCGCGGCTACCGACCGCATCCCGGTGGCGGCGATGGCCAACGAGGACAAGCGCTGGTACGGCGTGCAGTTCCACCCGGAAGTCACCCATACCAAGCAGGGCGCGGCACTGCTCAAGCGCTTCGTCACCGAGATCTGCGGCTGCGCCACGCTGTGGACCGCGGCCAACATCATCGACGACCAGGTTGCGCGCGTGCGCGAGCAGGTCGGCGGCGACGAGGTGATCCTCGGCCTGTCCGGTGGCGTCGATTCGTCGGTGGTCGCCGCGCTGCTGCACAAGGCCATCGGTTCGCAGCTGACCTGCGTGTTCGTCGATACCGGCCTGCTGCGCTGGCAGGAAGGCGACCAGGTCATGAAGATGATGGCCGACAACATGGGCGTCAAGGTCGTGCGGGTGAACGCCGCCGACCGCTATTTCAAGGCGCTGGAAGGCGTGGCTGACCCGGAAGCCAAGCGCAAGATCATCGGCAACCTGTTCGTCGAGATCTTCGATGAAGAATCGAACAAGTTGAGCAACGCAAAGTGGCTGGCGCAGGGCACGATCTATCCGGATGTGATCGAATCGGCCGGCAGCAAGACCGGCAAGGCGCACGTCATCAAGAGCCACCACAACGTCGGCGGCCTGCCGGAAGACATGAAGCTGGGCCTGGTCGAACCACTGCGCGAACTGTTCAAGGACGAAGTGCGCCGCCTCGGCGTCGAACTCGGCCTGCCGCGCGCGATGGTCTATCGCCACCCGTTCCCCGGCCCCGGCCTGGGCGTGCGCATCCTCGGCGAAGTGAAGCGCGAATACGCCGAACTGCTGGCCCGCGCCGACGCCATCTTCATCGAGGAACTGCGTGCGGCCGACCTGTACGACAAGACTTCGCAGGCCTTTGCGGTGTTCCTGCCGGTGAAATCGGTGGGCGTGGTTGGCGACGCCCGCGCCTACGAATGGGTGATCGCACTGCGCGCGGTGGAAACCATCGACTTCATGACCGCGCACTGGGCGCACCTGCCGTACGACTTCCTCGGCAAAGTCAGCAACCGCATCATCAACGAACTGCGTGGTGTCTCGCGCGTCGTCTATGACATCAGCGGCAAGCCGCCGGCGACGATTGAGTGGGAGTGACGGGCACTGGCTGGCAATGTCTAGCAACGGCAGGCATTTCGGCTGAGGGTAAAAGAACTTTCCGCTAAGCGATAGACTGTATGTAAACACAGTATTGCAAGGACGCGGAACATGCCTCATGTGGCGGCCAGGACGGCCAGCCGGGATCGGGATACTGGTCGTTACCAGAGCCACCGACCCGAGCAAACCCTTCTCTATCAGATCGTTGACGAGTATTACCCGGCATTCGCTGCGCTTATGGCAGAGCAGGGAAAGGAATTGCCGGGCTATGTGCAACGGGAATTTGAAGAATTTCTCCAATGCGGGCGGCTGGAGCATGGCTTTCTACGGGTTCGCTGCGAGTCTTGCCACGCCGAGCACCTGGTCGCTTTCAGCTGTAAGCGTCGCGGTTTCTGCCCGAGCTGTGGGGCGCGGCGGATGGCCGAAAGTGCCGCCTTGCTGGTTGATGAAGTACTGCCTGAACAACCCATGCGTCAGTGGGTGTTGAGCTTCCCGTTTCAGCTGCGTTTCCTGTTTGCCAGCCGGCCCGAGATCATGGGGTGGGTGCTGGGCATCGTTTACCGCGTCATTGCCACGCACCTGGTCAAGAAAGCGGGCCATACCCACCAAGTGGCCAAGACGGGCGCGGTCACCCTGATCCAGCGTTTTGGATCGGCGCTCAATCTGAATGTTCACTTCCACATGCTGTTTCTCGACGGTGTGTATGTCGAGCAATCCCACGGCTCAGCGCGTTTCCGCTGGGTCAAGGCGCCGACCAGCCCAGAGCTCACCCAGCTGACGCACACCATCGCCCACCGGGTGGGTCGCTATCTGGAACGGCAAGGCCTGCTGGAACGGGATGTCGAAAACAGCTATCTGGCCTCGGATGCGGTGGATGACGACCCGATGACACCCCTGCTGGGGCACTCGATCACTTACCGTATCGCTGTCGGTTCACAGGCGGGGCGAAAGGTGTTCACTTTGCAAACTCTGCCGACCAGTGGTGATCCGTTCGGTGACGGGATTGGCAAGGTAGCCGGGTCCAGCCTGCACGCCGGCGTGGCGGCCAGGGCCGATGAACGCAAGAAGCTCGAACGGCTGTGCCGGTACATCAGCCGCCCGGCGGTATCCGAGAAGCGGCTGTCGTTAACACGAGGCGGCAACGTGCGCTACCAGCTCAAGACGCCGTACCGGGACGGCACCACGCACGTCATTTTCGAACCATTGGATTTCATTGCAAGGCTGGCCGCCCTGGTACCGAAGCCCAGAGTCAACCTAACCCGCTTCCACGGGGTGTTCGCACCCAACAGTCGGCACCGGGCGTTGGTCACGCCGGCAAAACGGGGCAGGGGCAACAAGGTCAGGGTGGCTGATGAACCGGCAACACCAGCACAACGGCGAGCGTCGATGACATGGGCGCAACGGCTCAAGCGTGTTTTCAATATCGACATCGAGACCTGCAGCGGCTGCGGCGGCGCCATGAAAGTCATCGCCTGCATTGAAGACCCTATAGTGATCAAGCAGATCCTTGATCACCTGAAGCACAAAGCCGAAACCAGCGGGACCAGGGCGTTACCCGAAAGCCGGGCGCCACCGGCTGAGCTGCTCCTGGGTCTGTTTGACTGACGAGCCTGAAGGCCAACGATACCAATCAAAATGCTGCGTTCACAGCGCCGCGGCAGGGATCCGCCGTGCTGGTTGTCGGAAAAGGAGCCGCTAGTGGGAAAGAGGAGGGTAAATTTTCAGCGTTGCTGGCTCCCCGTCAGCCGGATTGGGTTGCATCGCAGGGGTGTCGAAAGAGTCAACTGCGGTCCAAAGCTGTTGGACTTGGGTGAAAAGGGCGTTTATTCTTCCTATACGTTGTCGGCAGCGGGCCAAAAAGGAATACGTCCATGCCCATCGAGGTGAAACCGGCTGTGAGCGCGGGTTCAAGCATATAGCCCGACAGGCGCGTATCCTTGCCGATCACGACACGATGGCGGTGGTCACCGCGACGAAAGACACGGCCAGCCGCCATGCCGACGCGCAAGGCGGTTTCCGCCGTCATCGCGCCTTCGTTGGCTTTGCCACGAATACCGTCTGTGCCGAAATATTTGCGCACCATAAGGTCGATTATCCTGTCGTCGGGTCGCCCTCAAAGGGGACATGCCTGCTGAACCGCGAATATAGAGAAATATCCCGAATGTGCAGTTAACGAATTCTTGCGGTTTCTTTCAGCGCCGCCAATACCGCCAGCCCGTCGCGCAAGGGGCGCGGCTCGTGTGTGCGGATGAAGTCAGCTCCACCTGCGGCGGCGGCAAGCTCTGCAGCGAGTGTCGCGGCCCCGACATCCCCCGGACCACGGCCTGTGAGCGCGCGCAGAAAGGATTTGCGCGAAACAGACAGAAGCACCGGCAAATCGAAGCGCAGCCGCAATTCATCGAACCGCGCCAGCACCGAGAGCGAGGTTTCGGGAGCAGCCCCCAGAAAAAACCCCATGCCGGGATCAAGGACAAGGCGGTTGCGTTTGATACCGGCACCCGTCAGCGCCGCGATGCGCGCGTCAAAGAACGCCGCAATGTGATCCATGATGTCGCCAGCGGGTGCCTCGCGCCGATCTGCCTGCCCGTCTTGCACCGAATGCATAACGACGAGTTTGGCAGATGATTTCGCCAATTGCGGATAGAACGCAGCGTCTGGAAAACCGCGAATATCATTGAGATAGGCCACACCACGCGACAAGGCATAGGCTTGCGTCGCGGGTTGATAACTGTCGAGCGAGACGGGAATGCCATCTGCCTTGAGCGCGTCCAGCACCGGCGCGATACGCGCGATTTCTGTGTCGGACGAAACAGGCGCGGCGTCGGGATTGCTGGATGCCGGACCGAGGTCGATCACATCTGCCCCCTCGGCCATCAGCTTACGCGCCTGCGCAATGGCTGCGTCTGGCGCCAGATACCGGCCTCCATCGGAGAAACTGTCCGAGGTTATGTTGACGATGCCGAAAATGATGAGCGATTTATTCATGGGGGCTTCTATAATAATAATAATCGAGCATGAGTCTCATACGGATGCTCGGGTCGAAAGGGAATCCCCAGGCGAGTAACCTGTTTGCGGTGATCCATTAGCTGCAGGAGCAGAAGAGCATACATCTGGAAGCAAAGCCAGGAAAGCGGCCTATGGAGCTGTGCGGCAGCGCTCAGTAGGCAATTTTTCAAAATATTGTTAAGCCTTTTCTGAGCATGGTATTTTTCATGGTATTACCAATTAGCAGGAAAATAAGCCATTGAATATAAAAGATAAAAATGTCTTGTTTACAATAGAGTGGGAGTGAAATCAGGTCCTTCGGGGACTATCGCCAGCTATCGAAAAACTGCCATAACGTATTGATTTGGGAAGAAATACGTCACAACAGCTATCGGTGGCTATCGCCGGCCAGCGGGACAGGATGGCGGTAGAACTGGCGGTAAGAATCGGAGGCCGGATTAAGACCTTCCCGTTCACTATCCAGACCAAAGCCGTCTTTGACGGTAAAAGTCTTCTCAGGAAAGCTGGTTTTAGGGTTCACCCCCGTTTTCACGGACACTTACGAGAAGGCCGATCGAGGCCTGAGGAGTGTTCATGTCGAAGCGAAGGAAGTTCAGCTTCGTTGAATAGCAATCTGCGTCGTGCAGATCGCGCCGAGGCCGACTCCACCCGGCAATCGCCCGGCCTTCAACTCTTCCGGCTCTCCAGCATGCGCTGAAGCAGTTCCTGAAGCTGCCGCTGATCCGACGCACTGAGCTGTTCGGTAAGCGGCGCCAATGCCTGCTGTGTCTGTGCATGCAGGCGTTTGACGAGCTTTGCCCCCTCGCTCGTCAGAAAAACGTCCGTCGCCCGGCCGTCTTCCGCGTTGGGCGCGCGCGCCACCAACCCCTTTTTCTCCGCTCTGGCAATGAGTCCAGACATCGTCTGCCGCTCCAGCCCGAGGTAGTCGGCTAGTTCGGCCATGCGTGGACGCCGATCCAGCAGGATGCCCAGGACGCGGATCAGCGTGAGGGACAGGTCGTTCTCGGCGCCGATCTTGTTGAGCACGGCCATCGTGACAAAGGCGGCCGGCACGAGCGCATCGGCCAGTCCTTCGCCGGGTGGGGGGGGCTGTTTCATGGATTTTTGCTTCTTCATCTTGGCTCTATCTTGACATGGTTCGTACTACGAATCAATAATAGATCGTAATACGAACTTTGTGGGCTGTGCGCCCATCCCAGGAGAGCCCCTTGAAAGCAGCCGTCGTCACCTCGTTCAACCAACCGCCGCACTACGGCGACTTCCCCGATCCCACGCCCAATGGGCCTGAAGAAATGCTCGTCGAAGTGCTCGCCGTCGGCCTGCACCACCTCACTCGCGGAAGAGCTTCAGGCGTGCACTACTCCAGCACCGGCGGGTTTCCGCTCGTAGCGGGTGTGGATGGCGTCGGGCGCGACGCCGACGGCAAGCTGCGCTACTTCGCGCAGAGTCCCGGCCAGATCGGCACGATGGCCGACAAGACCGTGATCGAACTCGACCACAGCATCGAGTTGCCGAGCGACAGCGACCCGGTCACCGTCGCCGGTGCGATGAATCCCGCAATGGCGTCCTGGCTCGCGCTGCGTTGCCGAGTGCCTTTTCAGCGTGGACAGAAGGTGCTCATCCTCGGTGCCACCGGAAGCTCGGGAAGCATGGCCGTGCAGATCGCTCGGCATCTTGGCGCCTCGCAGGTCATCGCGGCGGGCCGCGACGAGCAGAGGCTCGCAAAACTGCCGGCACTCGGCGCCACAGAGATCGTGACGCTGAAGGATGCCCAACTGGGGGGGGGGGCCGTCGCGTGTGAAGTCGATGTCGTACTCGATTTCCTCTGGGGCGAAAGTTCGGTGCGTGTCATGGAAACCGTGCTGAGGCAGCGCACGGATCGCAGCCGACCCCTCACCTGGATTCACGTCGGCTCGATGGCTGGTGAAGTCGCCGCCATTCCCGGCGCCTTCTTGCGCTCCGCCAATCTCCAGATCGTGGGCAGCGGGCATGGCTCGGTGTCCGGTCGCGACATCCTCATGGAGCTGCCCGCGCTGGTGAAAGAGATCGCGCGCGGCACGTTCCGCATCGACGTGAAGGCAACACCGCTTCGCGATGTGGAGCAGGTGTGGTCCGAGGCTTCCCATACCGGCGAGCGCATCGTCTTCACGCCATGACGAACAGCCAGCGATCGACTCGGCAGGGAACTGAGATGAAAACAGCCAAACCCTTCACGCTGCGCACTTGGTCCACGCCACTGACCATCGGCTCCTTCATCCTGATGGCCGTCACCGGCGTCCTGATGTTCTTCGACGTGGTGCCGGGATACCTCGCTTTCGCGCACGAATGGTTCTCGTGGTTCTTCCTTGTCGGTGCAGGCGGCCACATCGCGGTGAATTTCCGTCCGCTTGTGAGGCATCTCCAATCGAACTGAGGGAGAGCCAACGTTGCCATCTTCACGATCATTCTTGTCGTCTCGACGTTCTCTTTCGGGCGCATCACGGCCCCGCAGTTGAAGTGGCCCATCTCCAACGCGCTCATCGAGGCTCCGCTGTCCGCGCTCGCTGACGTGACGCGCACAGACCCGGCGGAGCTTCTTGCGAAGCTCAAAGCGCACGGCGTCACCGCGACACCCGACCAGAACATCAAGGAACTGGCGGACGCGCATGACATGGACGAGTTCCACATCCTGGGCCTCGTGATCCTTCGCGAGTGATTGGCGCATTCGGAACGCTCCACAACAACTGCGTCTGTCGCGCACCACCACGCTTGGCGTGAGGTGTCCAGAACCGAACCCTGGAAGCAAGCACATGAACATCCCTCTGCTGACCAAGAACCTGGCGACACCTCCGATGGGGGCTGCCCCGGCCCTCGACATCACGGCGGACCTGGCACACAAGCGCGGCTATACGCTCAACTCGTGGTTCGTGATCGGCCACTTTGAGTCCGAGGGCCACACGCTCAACTATCTCGTCCACCTGTTTGCGCTCAGCATCGGTGGGATCACCGTGGGCGTGGACAGCGCGGCCAGCATCACCGACGAAACCACGGGCTGGTACGGCGTGCAGCATGGCTTTCACCCGATCTTTCGCTCGAACGTTCGTTCGGACCGGCTGCTGGTCAAGACGCCGCACAGTTCGCTCTCGGGAACGCTCGACGAATTGCATGTTCGTGCGCAGATCAAGGGTGCCAGCATCGACGTGGCCCTGAAGGCCGTCGGCCACCCGCTCTACAACAAGGGCACGGGACGGTTCGACATGCTGGGCATGGACGTCTTCCAGTATTCCATCCCGACGCTGGAGACCACGGGGCGCCTGACCATCGACGGTCGGGAATTCCCGGCATCGGGCATGAGCTGGTTCGACCGGCAATGGCAGAACCAGCCGCTGGGCCCGCCGCGTGGCAGATGGACGTGGATGGATCTCAACCTCAGCAACGGTTGGCGGATCAGCCTCTGGGATGCGACGGGCGTTGACGGCAAGTCGGACGCCTGGGTGACCGTGGTTGACGAAGGCGGTAAGCACGTCGTCGCCGACCTGATTCCACTTGTCGAGGACGCCTGCGACTACTGGCTGAGCCCGCAATCCGGCGCCCGGTTCCCGACCCGATGGCGGGTGCGAGTGCCTGCGCTCGACATGCAGTTGGAGGTGATCGCGAAACCGCGCGAGCAGGAAGTCCGGGGCCTGCATGCGCGCTACGAGGGCGCGAGTTCGGTCAGCGGTTCTGTGCGCGGCGAGAAGGTCGGCGGCTACTGCTACGTCGAAATGGTCGGCGATTGGCAGGCCTGAATGAGACTTTTCATGATCCTTCGCCTGTCCTCCGTGGTCACCTGCTGCGGGCTGGTCCTGCTGTTGGTCGCCTGCGCTGGTACACCGTCGCGCGCGCCGTTGGCCGTTGATCTGCCCGAGGTCTGGCGCGCTCCCTTGCCCCATGACGGATCGACAGTGGCGCTCGCCGATTGGTGGAGGGCGTTTCCCGATCCAATGCTCGTCAAGTTGATTGAGCGCGCGCAGGCCGCCAACCCGGACCTGCAAATGGCCGCCGCCAGGCATCGGCAGGCGCGCGCCTTGGTCAAGCAAGCCCGTGCCGATCTGCTGCCGCAACTCGGCGTGAGTGCCACATCGAGCCGTGGCAAGAACCTCAACAACGTTGGCGGCGTGTCCACCCAATCGGACGCGCAATTCAACGCCAGTTGGGAGATCGACCTCTTTGGCGGCCAGCGCGCAGCAGCCGACGAACAGGCGGCGCGGGCCGTCGCCGCGCAACACGATTGGCATGCCGCTCGCGTGACGCTGGCGGCCGACGTTGCAGCGGCCTACGTCAACTTGCGGCTGGCGCAGGCCCGTGAGGAAGTCGCCGAACTCGATGGGCTACTGGCGGCCCAGCTTGCGGCCTGGGGACGCCAACAACAGGCGGCCGGTCTCTTGAATGCCAGCGACGTGGCCCTGTTGCACACCGATGCTTCGCTCGCCGCCGCCCGCCGCAGCACCGAGCGCGCCGAGGCGCAGGTCGCGTTGCAGGAACTGGCCCTGTTGCTTGCGGTACAGGCGGCCCCGCTAGCGGCCGAACTGCAGGCGCCCGCCTTACCCGCTGGCTGGGCGTCGCCCCGTCGCGCATTGCCCGGCGTGCCCGCCTTTGCAGTCCACGCGTTGCCGGCGCAGTTGCTGGCGCAGCGGCCGGATGTGGCTGCGGCCCATCAACGTTGGCTGGCCGCACTGGCCCATCACCGCAGCGTGGATGCCCAGCGCTACCCGCAACTCAGTCTCGGCGCCTTGGTCGGCGAAGCGCGCCTGCGCGTGGGCGGCGAAAGTTCGGTGACTTCGCTCTGGTCGATTGGACCGAGCTTGACCTTGCCGCTGTTCGATGGCGGGGCACGCCGGGCACAAGGCCAGGCCGCGCTGGCCGCAGCCGACGAGGCCGCCGCCGCTCTACAAGCGAAGTGGCAAACCGCCGTCGCCGAGGTCGAGGAGTCGCTGGAACGCATGGTCGCCACGCGCGACCGCGGACGCGAAGCCGAATCAGTGGCGCGTGAATGGCAAGGCATCGCGCATCGCGCCGCCCTGCAGGCGCAGGCGGGCTTGCACAGCGGCCCGCAGCGCGTCGTTTCCCAACGCAATGCACTGACCGCGCACGACGACCTGCTCACCGCGCAGGCGGATCAGGCGCAGGCCTGGTTCCGCCTGTATCGCAGTCTTGGCGGTGGCTGGAGCGCCGACACAAGCCCCACCGAACAACTGGTTGCTCAACCATGAAACGTCGCCTCGTCTATCTCTTTGCCGCGGTCGTCGGTCTTTCCGTCGCCTGCGCCGCGCTACTCGTGACCACGCGCAGCGCCGCTCAATCCACCTCGTCTCCGGCCACGCCGGCGGCACTGACGGTCAAGCGCACCGTCGCCACCGCACAGCAATGGCCGCAGACGCTGAACGCCGTCGGCAGCATTGCCGCCTGGCAGGAAGTCGTGATCGGGGCCGAAATCGGAGGGCAGCGCCTGTCGCGGCTGCTGGTCGATGTCGGCGACCGGGTGAAGCAGGGGCAGCTTCTGGCACAGTTCAGCCCCGGCACGCTCGAAGCCGATCTGAACGCTAGCCGGGCGGCGCTTCAAGAGGCCGAGGTCAGTGCCGCAGAGGCACGCCGTGCAGCCGATCGCGCCCGGGCGCTGCAAGGCACCGAAGTCTTGTCGGAGCAGGCCATCGACCAAGCACTGGCGGCCGGCGACGCCGCGCAAGCGCGCCTGGCCGCAGCCCGCGCGCGCGTGCAGGCTGATTCGCTGCGCCTGGCCTATACCCAGGTGCGCGCGCCGGACGACGGCGTGATCAGCGCCCGGCCGGCGGCTGAGGGGGCGCTCATTCAAGAAGGGGCGGAAATCATGCGCCTGCAACGCCAAGGCCGGCTTGAATGGCGCGCCGAATTGCCCGGACCCGAACTCGCACGGGTAGCGCCAGGGCAGACCGCGCGCATCGCACCGAGCGGCACACAGCCCGTCGAAGGCCGCGTGCGAAAAGTCGCACCGCAGGTCGATCCGCAAAGCCGCATCGGCATCGTGTACGTGGATCTCAAGCCCTCCGCGCAGGTGCGCGCGGGCCTGTTTGCCCGAGGCGAGTTGCTGCTGGACCAGCGTGCGGTGTTGACCTTGCCCGAAAGCGCCGTCCTGCTGCGCGATGGTTTCAGCTACGTCTTCCGCATCGAAGGCGACAAGGTGCGGCAGCAGAAGGTGACGCTGGGCGTTCGCCACGGTGACCGGGTGGAGATTCGCGAAGGGCTGAGCGCCGACATGGCGGTTGTCGAGTCCGGCGTTGGGTTCCTCGCGGATGGCGTGACGGTGCGCATCGCCTCAGCCAGTCCGAATACCTCCCCTCAAACGACACGCTGAAGAGGGCGACCATGAACTTCTCCGCCTGGTCAATCCGCAACCCCGTACCGGCCATCTTGCTGTTCGTCATGCTGACGGTCGCCGGGCTGTTCGCATTCAGCACCGCCAAGGTCCAGAACTTCCCAGACGTTGACCTGCCGATGGTCACCGTCGTGGCCAGCCTGCCAGGTACTGCACCGGCCCAGATGGAAACCGAGGTGGCGCGCAAGCTGGAGAACGCGATGGCCACCATGAAGGGGCTCCGGCACCTGCACACGACGGTACAGGACGGCGTGGCCACAGTCTCGGCGGAGTTCCGCCTGGAGAAGCCGCCACAGGAAGCTCTGGACGACACCCGTGCTGCCGTGGCCAGGGTGCGGGCCGACCTGCCCGCGGCCTTGCGCGACCCCATCATCAGCAAGATCGAGTTCAAGAACGATCCGATCCTGACCTACACGGTGGCGTCGCCACGCATGGACGACGAAGCGTTGTCGTGGTTCGTGGATGACCAGATCACTCGGCGCCTGCTCGCCGTGCCCGGCGTCGGGGCCGTCACCCGCGTGGGCGGCGTGAATCGCGAAGTGCGCGTGGAGTTGGACCCGGACCGGCTGCTGGCCTTGCGTTTGAGCGCGGCCGATGTCTCGCGCCGGCTTGTCCAGGTACAACGAGAGGCGCCTGGTGGCCGTGCCAAGCTTGGCAGCGGCGAACAGACCGTGCGCACGGTCGTCGCCGTACCTTCGGCCGACGCGCTGGCGGCCATCGAGATTCCATTGCCGGATGGTCATGTCGCACGCCTGGATCAAGTGGCCTCTGTGTCCGACGCGCTGGCCGAGCGCCGCAGCGGTGCCTTCCTCAACGGCAAGCCGGTGGTCGGCTTCGAGATCCTGCGCACCACGGGCGCCGGTGACATCGAAGTTGCCGATGGCGTGCGCCAGGCGCTCGCTACCTTGAAGGCGGAACAGCCAGACATTGAACTGACCGAGGCGTTCAACGCCATCGACCCGGTTGTGGAGAACTTCGAGGGCAGCATGTCGCTGCTCATCGAGGGTGCCGTGCTCGCGGTACTCGTGGTGGGGCTGTTCCTGCGCGATGTCCGCGCAACCTTCGTCAGCGCCGTGGCACTGCCGCTGTCCATCATTCCCACCTTCCTGTTCATGCAGTGGATGGGATTCACGCTGAACATCATCACCTTGCTGTCGCTGTCGCTGGTGGTCGGCATCCTCGTGGATGACGCCATCGTGGAGATCGAGAACATCATGCGCCACCTGGCGCAAGGAAAGGAGCCGCTGGTGGCCGCCCGCGAGGCGGCCGACGAGATCGGGCTGGCGGTAATCGCCACTACCTTCACGCTGATCGCCGTCTTTCTGCCGACTGCCTTCATGAAAGGTTTGGCCGGCAAGTTCTTCGTGCAGTTCGGTTGGACAGCATCCATCGCCGTGTTCTTCTCGCTCGTCGTGGCCCGGCTGCTCACGCCCATGATGGCGGCTTACCTGTTGAAGAAGCCGACCCGGCCCCATGCCGAGCCCTTCTGGATGTCGGCTTATCTGAAGGCTGCGCGCTGGGCATTCACACACAAGGGCGCGACGCTGGCGATCATGGCGGTCTTCGGCGTCGCCAGTTGCACACCGCTGCTTACCGGGGCAATCAAGGGCGACTTCATGCCGCCGGACGATCTGAGCCAGACCCGTATCAGCGTCGAGCTGCCGCCGGGCAGCACCTTCGAGCAAACGCGCGCCATCGCCGATGAGGTACGTACCATCGTGGCCGCACATCCGCATGTGACGATGGTTTACACCGCTGTTGGCGGCGGCAGCGCTGGGGACAGTCCGGTGCGCAACGCGGCCGAGGCGCGCACGGCGAACTTGACGCTGAATCTGACACCACGCAAGGAGCGCCCAGGCCTGAGCCAGCAGCACATTGAGCGCGAGCTGCGTTCTCGCCTGCAGGACGTGGCCGGCGCACGCATCAAGGTGGCCGCGAACGAAGCCTACACGCTGGTGCTCTCCGGCGAAGACAGTGACCTGCTGGCGCAGCATGCCGCCACGGTGGAGCAGGAATTGCGTGGCCTGGCAGGGATCGGCCAGGTGACCAGTAGCTCAAGCCTTCAGCGGCCCGAGTTGATCGTGCGCCCCGACACGGCGCGCGCGGCGGACCTGGGCGTGAGCACCGAGGCCATTGCAGAGACCGTGCGTGTGGCCACCCTGGGCGACTACGACCAGTTCCTGCCGAAACTGAACCTAAGCCAGCGTCAGGTGCCGATCGTGGTGCGGCTGCCCGACGATGCGACGCGGAACCTTGATCTGCTGCGCCAACTCACGGTGCCGGGCGCCCGCGGCCCGGTGCCGCTGCGTGACGTGGCAGAGGTCGAGATCGCTAGTGGACCTGCGCAGATCAGCCGTCTTGACCGCCTGCGCAACGTGAACTTCGAGATCGAACTCAACGGCCAGGCGTTGGGTGATGTGCAGCAGCGCGCCGCGGCGCTGCCCAGCCTGTCCCGCTTGCCGCCTGGCTTGTTCAAGAACGACATCGGCGAAGCAGAAACGTCCAACGAACTCGGCCAGAGCTTCCTGCTGGCGATGGGCACGGGCGTGGCCTGCATCTACATCGTGCTGGTGCTGCTGTTCCATGCCTGGGTGCAGCCAGTGACGATTCTCGGGGCGCTGCTGTTGTCGATTCCCGGCGCGATCCTCGCGCTGTTCGTGACCGGCACCAACCTGAGCATGCCCGCCATGATCGGAATGATCATGCTAATGGGCATCGCCACCAAGAACTCCATCTTGCTGGTGGAGTACGCCATCGTGGCGCAGCGCGATCACGGCATGTCGCGGCTCGACGCGCTGCTGGACGCCTGCCACAAGCGCGCACGTCCCATCGTGATGACGACTCTGGCGATGGGCGCCGGCATGCTGCCCATCGCCCTGGGCTTCGGTGCCGACCCCAGCTTTCGCGCGCCGATGGCCATCGTCGTGATCGGCGGCCTCATCACCTCCACATTCTTGAGCCTGCTGGTGATCCCCGTTTTCTACGAAGTTGTGGATGACCTTGTTCAGCGTTTCACACCGAGACGTTGGATGGCAAGACTGGAAGGAGCTTGAAATGGAGCTTCGCCATCTTCGCTGTTTCGTTGCGGTCGCTGAAGAACTGCACTTTGCGAGAGCGGCGGAGCGGCTGCATATCGAGCAATCGCCCCTGTCAACCGCGGCAACATCAGCAAGATATTCGGCGAGCTGATCACTCTGATCGAGGCCGACAAGCGCGAAGGCGCGGCCAATGCGCTGTCGGCGCTGTTGCCGTATTCGGGCGAGTCGTTCAGCGTGCCGCGCAACGTGCACATCATCGGGACGATGAACACCGCCGATCGTTCGCTGGCGCTGCTCGACACCGCGCTGCGCCGGCGTTTCGAGTTCGTGCCGGTGCTGCCCGACCTTGCGCCGTTGCAGGACCTGCATGTGGGCGAGATCGACATCGCGCGCATGCTGGTGGCCATCAACCGCCGAATCGAAAGCCTGTACGACCGCGACCACGCCATCGGCCACGCCTTCTTCACCGGCCTGCGCGACGTGGCCGAAGGGCCGGCACGTTTCGCCGCGCTGAAGGCGGTGTTCCGCGGCCACATCCTGCCGCTGCTGGAAGAATATTTCTTCGAGGACTGGAACAAGATCCGCCTGGTGCTGGCCGACAACCAGAAGCCGGAGGGCGCGCGGTTCGTGGTGCAGGCCGATGCGGATGGCGCGCTGGAGCAGTTGTTCGGCGACGGCCACGGCCTGGACGAACATGGCGTCAACCCGCGCCATGAACTGGACATGCAGGCGTTCGAGCGGCCCGAAGCCTACGTCGGCATCTATTCGACCCTGGCGTAATGCCGATGGCGGCCGGCGTCATCACCACCCACGAGTTCGACCGGCTGGTTGCCGGGGATGCGGCGACCGCGCTTGAGGCCGGCGTACGCGTGGTGCCGGCATCGACGTACCGCTGGCTGGAGGCGCAGTGCTTCGGCGGCGATGGCAACGCGCCGTGGATACGGCCGGCGCGCTGGCGGGGGCGACCGGCGCTGCAACTGACCAGCCATGCCGGCATCGTGCAGGCCGCCGATGGCGTCCGCATCGAAGTGTTGCCCAAGGTCGGCAAGGCCATTGCCGGTGGCGAGGTGCAGACGCGGCGCCTGCTGGTGGCGATGCTGCGCTGCCTGCCGGGGTTCCGCCACGTGCGTGCCGGCAGCGCCGAGCAACTGGCGCTGCGCATGTCGCTGCCGGAGGTGTTCATCGCTGAATTCCTCGATGGCGTGCGCGGCATCGTCAAGCGCGGCCTGCGTGGTGATTACCGGCAGTGCGAAGGCAACCTGCCGGCGCTGCGCGGCAAGCTGCGGGTGGACGAACAACTGCGGCGCAACTGTCTGCGTCCGGACCGCTTCTTCACCGCGCACGATGAATTCTCCAGCGACCGTGCCGAGAATCGCCTGCTGCATGCGGCGCTGCGCCGGGTGCTGGCGCAGAGCAGTTCGCGGGAAAACCAGCGGCTGGCGCGCGAGTTGGCCTTCGTGTTCGCCGAGGTGCCGCCCTCGACGACGCCGGCTGTGGATTTCGCGCGGGTGCGCCGTGACCGTGGCATGGCGCATTACGCCGATGCGCTGGCATGGGCGCGCTTGATCCTCGATGGCTGCGCGCCGGCGCCCAGCGGCGGCGCGCATGTCGCGCCCTCGTTGCTGTTCCCGATGGAGGCATTGTTCGAAGCCTGTGTGGCCCGGCACTTGCCCCCGCAACTGCCGGCTCCGCTGCGCCTTGCCGCACAGGTGCGCAGCGAGCATCTGGTGCGGCATCTGCAAGCACGCTGGTTCCGGCTGCAACCGGATTTGCTGCTCAGGCAGGGGCCGGCGGTGCGCATGGTGCTGGATACCAAGTGGAAACTGCTCGATGCCCGCGCGGGCAGTGCAGCCCGCAACTACGGCTTGGCCGAAGCGGATTTCTACCAACTGCACGCATACGGTCATGCCTACCTGCGCGGCGTGGGCGAGATGGCGCTGGTCTATCCGATGACCGATGCCTTCGCCGCGCCGCTGGAATTCACGTTCCCGCACAGTCCCGGCCTGCGCTTGTGGGCGTTGCCGTTCTGCCTGCGCACGGCGCGGTTACATGTGCCGGATGCCTTGTTGTCGCAGTTGGCGGTGGCGTAGGGGGCAGCTTGCCGCCCTGTTTTTCGTGGGAGCGCTCTCCGCCCTGCGGCTATGCGTGGTTGTCCTGTACGGGAATGCTGTCGCGCATCGAGCGCAGTTCGCGTTCCAGCAGGGCATCCACTTCGCCCGGCTGGAATTGCATGGCGAACAACGGCACCGCGAAACGCAGTTGCTCGCCGTCGCCATGGCGCTTGAGCACGTAGGCCAGTTGCAGCCGCGACAGGGAGCGGCGCAGGGCTTCGGCCTCGATGGCGATGCCGGCATGGTCGAAACCCCGCAGCAGGCCGGGCAGGGTGAGGGCGTCGCCACGGGCGAAGTGCGCCTGCGCGGCGCGATAGACCACGATGCGGTCGATGCGGCACGCCGTTGGCTCGGGGCTGAGCCGCGCCCAGCCGGCCAGCGCGTCCAGCACGGCCTCGGATTGCATCGCCGCCTGCATCTGCCGCTGGTCGATCAGGCGCTGGCCGCGATCCATGTTTTCCAGCGCCTGCTGGCAGACGATGGCGACCAGGTTGGCGCGTTGGCCGCAGGCGGTGGCTAGCGTGGCGGGCAAGGCGCCATCGTTGAAATGGATGCCCAGCCGCGCCATCGGTTCGGTGGCCAGCGCGATGCAGGCGTCGCGTTCCAGCCCGCCGAGGTGGATGACCTCGCCGAAATTGCGGATCGGCGAGGCGTAATCGTGCATCGCCGCTTCGTAGAGATCCCAGAAGCCGGCCAGCATGAAGTGGCAGCGGCCGGATTCGCTCAGGGCGCGCAATGCGGCCAGTTGCCCGTAGCCGCTTTCGGCCTCGGCGCGCATGAACAGGTCGGTTTCGTCCACCAGCAGGAGCAGGCGGCGGCCGCCGGAACGGGCCGCCAGCGCTTCGATCAACGCATCCAGATCGGTGTCGGCGGGCAATGCCAATTCCGCCGCCAGACGTGCGCCCAGCCGGTGGTCGCGCAGCGACAGGTAGCGGCAATGCACGCGCGGGTGGCCGTCGAAGCGGCGTTCGATCGCCTTCATCAGGCTGGTCTTGCCGAGCTGGCGGCCGCCCACCAGCAGGTAGTTGCCGGGTTCGCGGTTGAGCACGCGCGCCAGCAGGGCGTCGCGGCCGAAGAACGCGGCCGGGCGGGTCACGCCGCCGCGGGTCTGGTAGGGCGAGATGCGCGTGACCTGAAGTTGCCGCGCCAGTTGCGCGACCAGTATCGGGGCGGCGGAGGGTTTCAGCAGCCATTCGGTCTGCGCGGCCTGATCCAGGCAGACGCACAGGTTGGCCGGGTCGCGGGTGAAGTCGAGCAGGGCGGCATCGGCCTCGATGGACGGGCTGACCACCAGCACCACGTCCTGCCCGCTGGGCAGGCTGCGCAGCAGGGCGACGATGCGGTCGGCGGGCAGTGCCGCATCCGGCAGGTAGAGCCACAGGCGTTCGAGGGCGACCGGCAGCGTGAGCGGCAGGCGCCAGAGGTGGACGTGGCCGGGCAGCGCCCAATCGTGCGTGGCTGTGCTCTCCGCGCCCATGCAGGCGGCAAGTCGTTTGGCGCGCGCTTCGGCATCGTCGCCGGGGTATTCCAGCGCGTCACGCCAGCGTTGCGATGGCACGCCGGCGGTTTCCAGCACGGCGCTGCGGGCGCGCAGCCAGCCAAGCTGCCGGTTCAACCGTGGCAGGGCGGTGACGGGCTGGCGGAACAGGTTGCGCGGCTCGCGGATAATCGTGGCGACGGCGGGGCGCACGAAGAACCACAGTGCGGCGATGCCCGCCATCGCCAGCAGCGCCAACACCAATATCAGCGTCAGCCATTCGATGATGCTCCACGGCGTCGAGTCGCGGCAGTCGTGGCCGAGCAGGCGCGACGGTGGGGACGGTGTGCCGGGCCGGCAACTCCAGCGCTGCGTCTGCGGGTCGAAGCGCTGCACCAGCGCGGTGCCGCGCAGCCGCGAACTGGCCGGGAAGCGTGAGGTGTAGCGGAAGCGCACTTCATGCGTGGCCGGCACGTCGATGTCCAGCAATGCTTCGGCGGGGTCATGCACGCCGGGGAGCTTTGCTTGCTGCGGCCACTGTTCGTGGATCAGCCAGTGCGAATGCAACTCTTCGCGCACCAGCATCATCTCGATGTTGGCCTGTTGCAGCAGCATCAGGGTCGGGCCATCGGTGCGAATGCGCCAGGCCACCCACGGGTTGAGCAGGGGGGCGAACAACAGGCTGCCGAAGAACCAGGTCAGGGCGGCGATCGCCAGCAGCCGCCAGCCGCGAAAGCGGGAACGCGCCGGCTTCATGGGTTGGCCGTGTCGAGGCTGGCGGCGATCATGCGCGCGGCGTCGCGGATGGCTTCGCAGCGCCATTCCAGCCATGCGCCATCGGCGTCGCGCCGCGTCGCCAGCAGGTTGGCCCAGTAGAGTTGGCGCAGCAGCGGGTCGAACAGGTAGGGGCGTGCGGGTGCAAGACGCGGGCGTTCGAGCCATTCGACGACCAGCGCACGCGCGGCCGGTTCGCGCATCAGCGGCAGCAGCGATTGCCACAGCGGCGGATGCTGGGCGAGCTGGGCCACCACGTCGGCGTCGCTGGCGTCCTCGTCCTGCGCCAACAGCGAAAGCGCTGCACTGGCCAGCAGCGGGTGGCCGCCGGAAAGCCGCAGCGCCCGCGCCGCGCCGGCAGCGTCATCGGCGAAACGGGCGTGCATGCGTTGCAGGTCGCCACAGGTCAGTTCCGGCCAGCCTTCGGTGGCGGCGATGTTGAGCAGCGACAGGTCGCCGCCCTGGTATTTGAGGTCGGCCAGCGCCGCGCCGCCGCAGATCAGCAGGTGCAACTGCCCGCTGTGCATCTCGCTGAGGCTGCGCAGGATGCCGGCCAGCACGTCGCGTTGTGCCGGCGCGCCCTGTTCGAAACGGCTGACCAGGCAGAACAGCGGCGGCGATTGCTGCAACAGCCGGCCCAGTTCGATTTCCAGCGCGTAGTCCGAGTCCACGCCGGCAAAGCCGCATTGGCGGCCCAGCGCGGCGAAATAGTCCTCGCCCTCCGCGCCGGCGCTGAAGGGTGGTTGCAGGTGCAGTACGCGCTCGGCTCCGTAGCGCGAGCGGGCCTCGGCCAGCATTGCCTCGCGTTCGGGCGGCTGCCCCCAGTGCGCCTGGGTCAACAGCAGCATCGCCGGATAGGGGCGCAGGCATTGCAGCCGGTCGAACAGCGCGGTCACCGTGGCCGGCCGCGCGGTGGCGGCGATGCCGTGCTGCGCGGGTTCGGCGGGAAACTCCGGCTCGAAGCCGGCCGCGGCGAGCAGTTCGTTGCTTTCCTGCTCGGTCAGGCGCAGGTAGTTGGCGCAGGCCAGCACTTTGTCGCGGTGCTTGCGGTTGGGCAGCGAATAGCCCTGCCGCCAGTTGTTGACGGCCTCGCGGCTGATGCCGATCTCGCTGGCCACGCCTGCCGCGCTGGCGCGGATGCGGCGCATGTGGCGGCCGAGCAGGTCGGGGAAATCCGGGACGGGCATGGCGGATGGCATCAGTGGTTGGTCCGCCACGTTAGCGGCCATGCCAGTGCTGTCAATCGCCTCCATGCCCGTGGCCGGCGCGGTGGTTACTGCGTGGCCGTTTCCTGCTGGGTCACGAACAGCTTGCGGGTGATGATCAGGTGCACGATGAAGGCCAGCACGGCCATCAGCAGCAGGCTGATGCACAGGCGGGTGAGGATGCCGCCCAGGCTCTTGTTGTTTTCCAGCAGGCTGAGCCGCTCGAACCGCGTCGGCTCGGACCTGGAATAGGCGATCTCGACCGTGGCGCCATCTTCCAGGTAGCGGTCGGCGTTGGCCTCGGACGTGGTGAAACTGCCGCGGTGGGTGACGCCGTTGGCATCGAACGCATAGTTGAAGTGGTACTGGTTGGTAACGCGGCCCTTGCGACCGCGTTTTTCCTCGATGGAATCCAGCTCGACCGGCGCGCTGACCACGGCATGATCCATGAGGATGGCGTTGGCCTTGCGGTAATTACCCAGTCCCGACAGCGAGAACACCAGCACGACCACCACGTAGGCGACCAGGCAAAGCCATTTGGAAGCGTTGGACAAGCGCCGGTGGGAGATGGGGGAAACGGGGATGCTGATCATGGCGTGGCTCTGCTTGGAATGGTTGGAGAGGAGGAGCATGCGGCAGGTGTGGCGCCTGCCGTCGTGTCCAGCCGGCCTGCATGCGTGGCACGCGATGCGGCATGGCAAGAGTGTGTGAGCGCGCGGGCGGGGATGGATTCCCGATGCGTCAAGTGCGGCAGACGATTTGCTTGACGCGATGTCAACCAGGCCATGTCCGGGATGTCCATGCAGGGGGAAATACATGGCATCCGGGATGTGCCGGCGGACGATGCGATTGCGCGCACCGGCCTGCTGCCACCCGGACGGCTATTCGTTGACCTTGGCGGTGGCGCATGGGGCCTGCGAGGCGGCCCTGCGTACCAGCACCGCCTCGCGGTGGGCGATGTAGGCGTTTGCACCGAGGATGATGGCCGCGCCGAGCACGGTCCAGCGGTCCACGGTTTCGCCGAACAGCAGCCAGCCCAGCAGCACCACCAGCGGCAGTTGGGTGAAGCTGATCGGGGTCAGCGCGGAGACTTCGCCGAGCTTGAGCGCGCGTGTCCACAGCAGTTGGCCCACGGTGCCCATCACGCCGGTGGCCAGCAGCCACAGCCAGGCGATGCCGGTGGGCCAGACCCAGACGAACAGCGCCGGCACCAGCGACAGGGGAACCCAGAAGACGTAGGTGTAGAACACCACGGTATCCGGGCCGTCGATGCGGGTGAGCTGCTTGATCTGGATCGACACCAGCGCGCTCAGCATCGCCGCGGCCACCGCGATCAACGCGCCCGCCTGGAAGCCGCTGGAGCCGGGGCGCACGATCACCAGCACGCCGATGAAGCCGGCCACGACCGCGGCCCAGCGGCGCATGCGCACGACTTCGCCCAGCCACAGCACCGCGGCGATGGTCACGAACAGCGGCGTGGAGTACGACAGCGACACCGCCTGCGACAACGGCAGATGGCCCAGCGCCCAGAAACCGCATAGCATCGAGGCCAGACCGATGCCGCTGCGCAGCAGGTAGCGCGGCAGTTGCCGGGTGCGCAGCGGGGCGTGGCCGGGACGCAGCAGGATCGGCAGCAGCACCAGCAGGCCGAAGGCATTGCGGAAGAACGCGACCTCCTGCGTGGGCACGTGGGCGGTGGCGAGGCGGATGGTGATGGCCATCAGGCCGAAGGCGGTCGCGCTGCCGAACATCAGCAGCATGGCGCGCAACGGCGTGGCGCCGGGCGTGGCGATGGCGTTCACCAGCGCGCGCCGACCAACCGTGGCTCGGGTTCGATGGGCACGCCGAATTTTTCCAGTACCGATGCGGAAATGCGCCGCGCCAATGCCAGCAGCTCTGCACCGCTGGCGTTGCCGTGGTTGACCAGCACCAGCGCATGGTTGGGCGACACGCCGGCGTCGCCGTCGCGGTGGCCCTTCCAGCCGCAGGCTTCGATCAGCCATGCGGCCGACAGCTTGCGGCAGGTGTCGTCCTCGCCAGGGAACACCGGCAGCGCGGGATGTCGCTGCAGCAGCAGGTCGGCCTGCTCGCACGGCAGTTGCGGGTTCTTGAAGAAGCTGCCGGCATTGCCCAGCACGTCCGGGTCGGGCAGCTTGCGGCGGCGGATGGCGATGACCGCATTGGCGACGTCGGCGGCCACCGGCAGTTCCACGCCCATCCGCTGCAATTCCTCGCCGATGCCGGCGTAGCCCAGGCGCAGCTCGTGCAGCAGCGGCAGCCGCAGCTGCACGGCGGTGATCAGGTAGCGGTCCGGTTCGTGCTTGAACAGGCTGTCGCGGTAGCCGAAACGGCAGGCGTCGCGCTCCAGCCGCACCCAGCCGCGCGCCTGCGTGTCCCAGGCTTCGACCAGGTGGATGAACTCGCCGACCTGCGCGCCATAGGCACCGATGTTCTGGATCGGCGCGGCGCCGACGGTGCCGGGGATCAGCGCCAGGTTCTCCAGCCCGGACAGGCCTTCGCCCAGCGACCAGGTCACCAGTTCGTGCCACGACGTACCGGCGCCGGCGCGGACGATGGCGTGGTCGGTGCGGTGTTCGAGGATGCCGATGTCGCGGTTCTCGAAGCACAGCACGCTGCCTTCCGGGTCGGCGGCGAGCAGCACGTTGCTGCCGCTGCCCAGCACCAGCAGCGGGCCGTCGCCGACGACGGCCAGTGCCTCGGGCAATGCCTCCGGGTCGGCCACGTGCAGCAGGCGCGGTGCATGGGCGACGATGTGGAAGGTGTTGAGCGCTTGCAGTGATGCGTTTTCGGCCAGCCACCAAGGCCCGGTGCTGGTCATAGCGGGGCGACGGCTCCACGCGAGGGCGCCTCGCGACGGCGGCGGATGGCTTCCACGCATTCGCCAACCAGCGCCGGGCCGCGGTAGATCAGCCCGCTGTAGCACTGCACCAGCGATGCGCCGGCGGCCATCTTGGCCACCGCGTCGGCGCCGGACTGGATGCCGCCGACGCCGACCAACGGGATGCGCTCGGGCAGGCGCGCGCGCAGCCGGCGCAGCACGAAGGTGGACTGCGGCATCAGCGGCGCGCCGGACAGGCCGCCGGCCTGCGTCGCGTGCGGGTGGCTCTCCACGCCGTCGCGGTTGATGGTGGTGTTGGTGGCGATCACGCCGTCCACGTCCAGCTCGGCGAGTACGCGCGCGGCGGCGTCGATGTCGTTTTCATTCAGGTCCGGGGCGATCTTGACCAACATCGGCACGCGCCGGCCGTGCACGCCGGCCAGCCGCTCCTGCGCCTCGCGCAGGCCGGCAACCAGCCGCCGCAGCGCCTGTTCCTCCTGCAGTTCGCGCAGGCCGGCGGTGTTGGGCGAGGAGATGTTGACGGTGATGTAGTCGGCCAGCGGGTATACCCGCTCCATGCAGTGCAGGTAGTCGGACAGCGCCTCCTCGTTGGGCGTGTCCTTGTTCTTGCCGATGTTGATGCCCAGCGGGCCCTTGCGGTGCCGGCTATGCCCGACGTTCTTCACCAGCGCATCGACGCCGGCGTTGTTGAAGCCCATGCGGTTGATGATGGCCAGGTGCTGCGGCAGCCGGAACATCCGCGGCTTCGGGTTGCCGGCCTGCGGCCGCGGGGTGATGGTGCCGATCTCGACGAAGCCGAAGCCCAGCGCGAACAGGGCGTCGATGTGCTCGCCGTTCTTGTCCAGCCCCGCGGCCAGCCCGACCGGGTTGGGGAATTCCAGCCCCAGCAGTTTGGTCGGCAGCGCCTCGACCCTGCCTGCCAGCAGCGGCGTGGTGCCGGTGCGCCAGGCCAGGTCGAGCGCGCCGAGGCCCAGGCCGTGCGCGCGCTCGGCGTCGAGGGTGAACAGGAAGGGACGGGCGAGTGGGTACATGCAGGATCAGGAATTGACTGCGGCCAACCAGGCCAGGCCGCCGAAGAACATGATGAAGGCGATGATGCCGACGATCCACAGGCCGACGTTGATCCAGCCCAGCACCAGGCCGGTGACGGCCAGGCCGTCGCCGTCGAGCTGGCCGTGACTGCGGCGGATTTCCCCGCGTGCCATGTGGCCGAAGATGATGCCGCCGAGGCTGCCCAGGAACGGCAGCAGGGTCCAGCCGAGGATGCCGGCGACCAGGGCGATGACGGCGAGGGTGCTGGTCTGGCGGGGGGCGGGGATGCTCATGGGTGGGCTCCGTTGCAGGTTATGAAGCCCCTCTCCCTGCGGGGCGAGGGGGCACGGCTTGCGCACCACTGGTGCGCGTACCCCTGAGCGCCCACGCCGCTGGCGTGGGCCGGGGCGCGGAGCGGGGGTTGGTGAGAGGGTCGGGGCGAAGCCCCCGCAGTGTTCAACTGCACGTGTGCTTCGCCCGTACCCTCATCCGGCGCTTCGCGCCACCTTCTCCCGGAGGGAGAAGGGTAAAGCAGTCACAGGTCGAACTTGATGCCCTGCGCCAGCGGCAGCGAATCGGAGTAGTTGATGGTGTTGGTCTGCCGGCGCATGTAGACCTTCCACGCATCCGAGCCGGACTCGCGGCCGCCGCCGGTGTCCTTCTCGCCGCCGAACGCGCCGCCGATCTCGGCGCCGCTGGTGCCGATGTTGACGTTGGCGATGCCGCAGTCGCTGCCGGCCGCCGACAGGAACTTCTCGGCGCGCTTCAGGTTGGTGGTGAAGATCGACGAGGACAGGCCCTGCGGCACGCCGTTCTGCATGTCGATGGCTTCGTCCAGCGTCGAATACTTCATCACGTACAGGATCGGCGCGAAGGTCTCGTGCTGGACGATTTCATCGGTGTTCTTCAGGCCGGTGACGATCGCCGGCAGCACGAAGTTGCCGGGGCGGTCGATGGCGGTGCCGCCGGTCTCGACGGTGCCGCCGGCGGCCTTGGCCTTCTCGATCGAGGCCAGGAACTGCTGCACGGCCTCCGGGCTGTTCAACGGGCCCATCAGGTTGGCCGCGTCCAGCGGGTCGCCGATCTTGCCTTCGACCTGCTTGTAGGCCTTGACCAGCGTGGCCAGCACGGCGTCATGGATGGACTCGTGCACGATCAGGCGGCGGGTGGTGGTGCAGCGCTGGCCGGCGGTGCCGACCGCGCCGAACACGATGCCCGGCACCGCCAGCTTCAGGTCGGCGGTTTCGTCGAGGATGATGGCGTTGTTGCCGCCCAGTTCCAGCAGGCAGCGGCCGAGTCGCTTGGCGACCTTCTCGTTGACGATGCGGCCGATCCGGGTGGAGCCGGTGAAGGAGATCAGCGGCACGCGCTTGTCGTCCACCAGCTTCTCCGACAGCGCGGTGCCGGCGTCGTTGACCAGGAAGAAGATGTCCGGGAAGCCGCCTTCCTTCAGCGCCTCGTTGCAGATCTTCATCGTCGCGATGGCGGTCAACGGGGTCTTGTTGGACGGCTTCCAGATGCACACGTCGCCGCAGATGGCGGCAAGAAATGCATTCCACGCCCACACCGCGACCGGGAAGTTGAACGCGGAGATGATGCCGACCAGGCCCAGCGGGTGGTACTGCTCGTACATGCGGTGGCCCGGGCGCTCGGAGTGCATGGTGTAGCCGTACAGCATGCGGCTCTGGCCCAGCGCGAAGTCGGCGATGTCGATCATCTCCTGCACTTCGCCGTCGCCTTCCGGCTTGGACTTGCCCATTTCCAGCGCGACCAGCGAACCCAGCGCGTCCTTGTGCCGGCGCAGCGCCTCGCCGCACAGGCGCACGGCCTCGCCGCGGCGCGGGGCCGGGGTGGTGCGCCACGCCTTGTAGGCTTCCTGCGCGCGGGCGACGACGGTTTCGTAGTCGGCCTCGGTGGTGGCCTGCACCTGCGCGATCACCTCGCCGGTGGTCGGGTTGCGCGGCGACAGCACGCCGGCGCCGGTGGTGGTGGACCATTCCCCGTTACCCAGGTAGGTGCCAGCGTTGGAAGCGTCGAGGCCGAGCGCCTTGAGCAGTTCGAAGGACATGAAAACTCCTGATTGCCTTGCGTTGTAGGGCGCAGCCGCTGGCGAAGGTGGGGTGCGGCATGCAGAACCACGATTTTAGCAGAGCCCCGCCGGCTTCTCCCCGGCCGCGGGGGTGCGGCGGAGGGGGCGGGCGTGCCACAATGCGCGCCCTCGGCCCCGTAGCTCAGCTGGATAGAGCGGTCCCCTCCTAAGGGACAGGTCGCACGTTCGAATCGTGTCGGGGCCGCCATCGATGAACGCCCGTGCCGGCGCTTGCGGCCGCCACCGGCGTGCGCACAGACTGCGCCCATGTCTGCCACCGCGCGCCACCTGCGACGCTACCTCCGGCCCACCGGGCTGGAATGCCACGACCATGCGCAGTGGGTGCTGCCGCTGCGCGGCGACCTGCAGTTCGAGGTGGGTGGCGCAGGCGGCAGCCTGGACCTGCTGCAGGGCGCCTTCGTCGCGCCGGGCGAAACCCACGACCTGGAGGCATTGGGCGACAACTGCTGCCTGATCATCGACTGCCATCCCGACGTGCTCGACGACGATACGCTCGAACACCTGTGCCGGCAGCGCTGGTTGGCGTTGTCCCGGGACATCCGCCGGCAGTTGCAAGACATCCATGCCAACGGCGTGGGGATGGATCCGCTGCCGCAGCTGCTGCGCTATTTCGCCCCGGCCGGCAGCGGGGCGCGGCTGCAGGCGCTGTGCATGGCCATCGCGGCTGCGCCCGGCGCGGACTGGACGGTGGCACGAATGGCGGCCGAAGTCGGGGTCGGCGGCAGCCGCCTGCATGCCTTGTTCGCCCGCGAATTCGGGCTTTCGCCGCAGGCCTGGGTCAGCGGCGCACGCCTGCGCTGGGCCAAGCGGCAGCTGTTGGCCGGCACTGCCGGCATCAGCGACATCGCCCTGCACGCCGGTTATTCCGAACAGAGTGCATTGACCCGCGCGCTGCGCCGGGAAACCGGGATGACGCCGCGGCAATGGCGGCTGGCGGGCAGTAGCCTGGGTCAATACGCCCAGGGGTGAGCCACCTACACTGCGCGCCTTCCCTCTCTGGGTGGTGCTGCGGTGAGCGTGAACCGTTCGATGGGCGTCGGCCTTGCCAATGGCGTGGCCTCCGGCGCGTTGTGGGGCGTGGTGTTCCTGGCACCGGCGATGCTGGCCGGGTTCGCGCCGCTGCAACTGGCTGCCTCGCGCTACCTTGTCTATGGCGCCATCGCGGCGGTACTGCTGGTGCCGCGCTGGCCGACGCTGCGCGCCACCATCGGCCGCGTCGAATGGACTGCGCTGGCATGGCTGAGCCTGCTCGGCAACCTGCTCTATTACGTGCTGCTGTCCATTTCGGTGCAGTGGAGCGGCGGTGCGGCGGCGTCGCTGATCGTCGGCATGGTGCCGGTGCTGGTGGCGGTCACCGGCGCGCGCGAGCCGGGCGCGGTGCCGCTGCCGAAACTGGCGCCGGCACTGTTCCTGTGCGTGGCCGGCGTGGCGCTGATGGGGGTTGCGGCAATGGCGTCCTCGCATGTGGCCGGGACGCCCATGCAGCGCTTGCTCGGGCTGCTGTGCGGGGTAGGGGCGCTGGTGTCGTGGACGCTGTATTCGGTGGGCAACACGCGCTGGCTGGCGCGGCTGCCGCAGGTGTCCGGGCACGACTGGTCGTTGTTGACCGGGGTGGCTACCGGCGCATTGGCACTGCTGGTTGCGCCGTTGGCCTTCGCCGGTGGCGGACAGGGCCGGCCGGCGTCCGAATGGGGGCTGTTCTGGCTGGTGGCGGCGGGCGTGGCGGTGTTTGCCTCGATCCTCGGCAACGCCTGCTGGAATCGAGCCAGCCGCGCGCTGCCGCTGACCCTGGGTGGGCAGATGATCGTGTTCGAGACGCTGTTCGGCCTGCTCTACGGTTTCCTGTGGCAGCAGCGCTGGCCGACGCTGCTGGAAATGCTGGCCGCCGGCTGCCTGCTCGCCGGTGTGGTGCTGAGCACCGCGGCGCATCGCCCGGCGGCCAACCTGCACGCGGCCGCGTAGGTCGGGGTTACGCCCCCGACACGTGAATGTCCGGATGCCCGGAGCGTCGGGGGCGTAGCCCCGACCTACGGTTTTCGCGCAATTGGTGGCGGGTCGGGGGATTGCAGAAGGGGCCGCCGGGATGCTTCGTTGCCTCGCCGGATTTTTCCCGACAGCGCTGCCCGGGCCGGGTGGCGGCGTTTTCAATGATGCTTGCGCACCAGATGGCCGATGATCGCGGTTGATGACATTTGCAACCGATGCCGGCAAGTTTGCCGATGATGGTTGCAGTTGATTTTTGCAACGCAGCACTTGACAGCCCATTCATCGCTGGTGTCTTCTCGGCTCCATGCACATGTCGCCGACCGCCACCGCCCACGCATTGCCGACCTCCGGCAGGTCGGCATCTGGCTGCATGTCGATTACCACCACCATTACCGTCACCACTCGCCCGGTGCGGCCCGTCGTCTTCGCGTAATTTTCCGAAAACCACGGCCCCGCACCCGGATCAGGATGCGGGAAACCCATCCAGATGCGTGTCGGGGCCTCCAGCCGAGGTTCATCCGATGTCGCCAGTTGCCGTTCCCCCCGTCGAATCCGCCGCCGTGCGCACCGTCGTCCACAAGTTCGGCGGTACCTCGGTGGCCGATGCCGAGCGTTACCGCCACGTGGCGCAGCTGTTGCTGGCGCGCGAGGAGGCCATCCAGGTCACCGTGGTGTCGGCGATGAAGGGTGTGACCGACGCGCTGATCGAGCTGGCGAAGCTCGCGGCCAGCGGCGACGAGGCATGGCGCGAGCGCTGGCACGAACTGCGCGCGCGCCACCGCGCCGCGGCGGTGTCGCTGCTCGGCGAGCAGGTCGGTAGCACCATCGAATGGCTGGACGCGCGCTTCGAGCGCCTGGCGGAAATCCTCGCCGCGCTGGCGGTGATCGGCGAGTTGCCGCAGGAAGTGCTGGACCGCGTGCAGGGGCTGGGCGAGGTGTTCTCGGCGCAGTTGCTGGGCCGGCACCTGCAGGCATTGGGCGAGGACGCCGACGTGCTCGACGCGCGCGACGTGCTGGTGGTCAACCACGGCGAACTCGGCGTGGACGTGGACTGGAAGGCCAGCGCCGCCACGCTGGCGTTGTGGCGGCAGTCGCACCCGGCGCGGCGGCTGGTGGTCACCGGTTTCGTCGCCCGTGACCGCAAGGGCCACATCACCACGTTGGGCCGCAACGGCAGCGACTTTTCCGGCGCGATCTTCGCCGCGCTGTTCGCCGCCGACGAGCTGCACATCTGGACCGACGTGGACGGCGTGCTGTCGGCCGACCCGCGGGTGGTGCCCGAGGCGGTGCAGTTGGAAGCCTTGAGCTACGACGAAGCTTGCGAACTGGCCTATTTCGGTGCCAAGGTGGTGCACCCGCAGACGATGTCGCCGGCGATCGAGCGCGGCCTGCCGATCATCATCCGCAACACCTTTCAGCCGCAACATCCGGGCACGCGCATCACCGCGGCCAGCGGCGGGCGCGGGCCGATCAAGGGCCTGACCCTCAGCCCCGACCTTGCCGTGCTGAATGTCGAAGGCACCGGGCTGATCGGCGTGCCCGGCACCGCCGAGCGGGTGTTCGCCGCGCTGCGCAACGCGCACGTGTCGGTGGTGATGATCTCGCAGGGGTCGTCCGAGCATTCGATCTGCTGCGTGGTCAGGCAGGCCGAGGCCGGGCGCGCGCGCGATGCGGTGGTGCAGGCGTTCTCGCACGAACTGGCCGCGGGACAGGTGCAGCGCGTGCAGACCACCGAAGGCGTCAGCGTGCTGGCGGCGGTGGGCGATGGCATGGCCGGGCAACCGGGCGTGGCCGCGCGCCTGTTCGAGGCGCTGGGGCGGGCGCAGGTCAACATCCTCGCCATCGCGCAGGGGTCTTCGGAGCGCAACATCTCGGTGGTCGTCGATGGCAAGGACGCGACCAAGGCGCTGCGCGCCGCGCATGCCGGGTTCTGGCTGTCGCCGCAGACCTTCTCGGTCGGCGTGATCGGCCCCGGCAACGTCGGCGCGGCGCTGCTGGAACAGCTGCGCAGCGCCCAGCCGCAACTGCTGGCGCGGGCGCGGCTGGACCTGCGCCTGCGCGCGATCGCCTCGCGCAGCCACATGCTGCTGGAAGCGCGCGGCGTGCAAGGCGACTGGAAGGCCGCGTTCAACGCCGCCTCGCAGCCGCTGGACCTGGACGCGTTCGCCGACCACCTGCTGTCCGCGCGCCTGCCGCACACGCTGATCATCGATTGCAGCGGCAGCGCCGAAGTGGCCGGGCGTTACGCCGGCTGGCTGGCCGCGGGCATCCACGTGGTCACGCCGAACAAGCAGGCCGGCTCCGGCCCGCTGGCGCGGTACCGGGCCATCCGCGAAGCCGCCGCTGCCACCGGTGCGCGCTTCCGCTACGAGGCCACGGTGGGCGCGGGCCTGCCGGTCATCACCACGCTGCGCGACCTCGTCGATACCGGCGATGAAGTCAGCGCGATCGCCGGCATCTTCTCCGGCACGCTGGCGTGGCTGTTCAACAGGTACGACGGCAGCGTGCCGTTCTCGCAGCTGGTCGCGCAGGCGCGGGCGATGGGCTACACCGAGCCGGACCCGCGCGACGACCTGTCCGGCGTGGATGTCGCGCGCAAGCTGGTGATCCTCGCGCGCGAGGCCGGGTACGAATCGAGTCTGGAGGACGTGGCGGTGGAAAGCCTGGTGCCCGAAGCCCTGCGCCAGGCCAGCGTCGAGGATTTCATGGCACGCCTGCACGAGGTGGATGCGGCGTTCGCGCAGCGACTGGTCGATGCCCGCGCGCGCGGCCATGTGCTGCGCTATGTCGCGCAATTCGCGCCGGGGCAGGCGCCGAGCGTCGGGCTGGTGGAACTGCCGGCCGACCATGCCTTCGCCAACCTGCGCCTGACCGACAACGTGGTGCAGTTCACCACCCGCCGCTACTGCGACAACCCGCTGGTGGTGCAGGGCCCCGGCGCAGGGCCGGAAGTGACCGCGGCCGGCGTGTTCGCCGACGTGCTGCGGGTGGCGGCGGGCGAGGGGGCAAGGCTGTGAGTGCAGGCGTGACGGACAACGGCGTGCGCGAGGCGCGCGCCTTCGCGCCGGCTTCGGTGGCGAACGTGGCGGTTGGTTTCGACCTGCTCGGCTATGCGGTGGCCGGCGTCGGCGACACGGTGATAGTACGGCGCATCGACGCGCCGGAAGTGCGCATCGCCGCCATCCGCGGCGCGGCGGTGGAACTGCCGACGCAGGCGGCGAGCAATACCGCCGGCGCGGCGCTGATCGCGCTGCGGCAGGCGCTGGCGCTGCCGTTCGGTTTCGAGGTCGAGATCGACAAGGGCATTCCGCTCAGCTCCGGCATGGGCGGCTCGGCGGCCTCGTGCGTGGCGGCGCTGGTCGCGGCCAACGCATTGCTGGACCAGCCGTTGACCCGCGAGCAGCTGTACCTGCATTCGCTGGAAGGCGAAGCGGTCGCCAGCGGCAGCCGCCACGGTGACAACCTCGGGCCGATGTTCCTCGGCGGGCTGGTGCTTTCGACGTTGGAACGGCTGGTGCCGGTGCCGGTTCCCGCGCAGTGGCACAGCCTGCTGGTGCACCCGGATGCCTTGCTGGAAACCCGCCGCGCACGCGCCGCGTTGCAGGGCAGCTACGCGTTGCAGGAGTTCGTCGCGCAGAGCACCAACCTGGCGCTGGTGCTGGCCGGTTGCCATGCCGGCGACGCCGCGCTGGTGCGCGCCGGCCTGCGCGACGTGCTGGTCGAACCACGCCGTGCGCCGCTGATCGTCGGTTTCGATGCGGCCAAGCAGGCTGCGCTGCATGCAGGGGCAATGGGTGCGAGCATTTCCGGTGCCGGCCCCAGCGTGTTCGCGTGGTACGAAACCGCCGAAGCCGCGCAGGCCGCCGCACCGAAGGTGCAGGCCGCGTTCGCCGCCGCCGGCTTCGATAGCCAGAGCTGGGTAACGCCATTGAACAGCCCCGGCGCACATCTGCTTTGAAGCTTTTCAAAGCCCCTCTCCCTCCGGGAGAGGGGTTGGGGTGAGGGTAGGGGCGAAGCCCTGCAATATTCGATTGCACGAGGCTTCGCCCGAGCCCTCATCCGCCCCTTCGGGGCACCTGCATTCGGCACATCCCTGTGCCTCACCCTACGGGCGGCTTCGCCGTGCAGCTTGGCAATCCTGCCAAGCTGTCTCCCGCAGGGAGAAGGGAAAAGCATCGCGTCTCGCAAGAAACAACCTCATTCGGAACCTCTCATGCACTTCATCTCCACCCGCAACAACGCCCCCACCGCCACCCTCAGCCAAGCCATCGCCGCCGGTCTGGCCCCCGATGGCGGTCTGTACGTCCCGCAGCAGATGCCGCCCGCGCGCGATTTGCAGGCCGGCGCGTCACTGGCCGAAACCGCCGCCACACTACTGCAGCCCTTCTTCGCCAATGACGCACTGGAAGCCGAGCTGCCGCGCACCTGCACCGAAGCCTTCGACTTCCCCGCGCCCTTGCAGGAGCTGGCCACGCGCAACGACCACGTGCTGGAGCTGTTCCACGGCCCCACCGCCGCATTCAAGGATTTCGGCGCGCGTTTCCTTGCCGCCAGCCTGTCGCGGCTGCGTGCCGGGCAGGAGCGTCCGTTGACGATCGTCGTTGCCACCTCCGGCGATACCGGCGCGGCGGTGGCCGCGGCCTTCCACAACCAGCCGAACCTGCAGGTGGTGGTGCTGTACCCGGATGGCCGCGTGTCGCCGCGGCAGGCGCACCAGTTGGGCTGCCTCGGCGGCAACATCCGCGCGCTGCGCGTGGCCGGCTCGTTCGACGATTGCCAGGGCATGGCCAAGCAGGCGTTGAACGACGCCGAATTGCAGGCGCAGGTACCGCTCAGCTCGGCCAACAGCATCAGCCTCGGCCGCCTGCTGCCGCAGATGAGCTACTACGCCCACGCCGCGCTCACGCACCGCGCCGCGCACGGTACGCCGCTGAATTTCGTCATCCCCACCGGCAACCTCGGCAACGCGATGGCGGCGATCATGGCGCGCGCGCTGGGCGTGCCGCTGGGCCGCATCGTGCTGGCGACCAATGCCAACCGCGTGCTGCCGGACTACTTCGCCGGCGGCGACTACCGGCCCAAGGCCAGCCTCGCCACGCTCGCCAACGCAATGGACGTGGGCGCGCCCAGCAACTTCGAGCGCCTGCGCTGGCTGTATGCCGGCGACGATGCCGCCCTGCGCGTGGCCTTCGTGTCACGTGCGGTCGACGACGCCACCATCCGCGACACCATCGCCACGCGTCATCGCCGGTTCGGCGAAGTGTTCTGCCCGCATACCGCCACCGCGGTGCACGTGCTGGAACAGTTGCGTGCCAGTGGCGAGGCGGCCGCGGATGAGCACTGGGCGGTGGCGGCCACCGCCCACCCGGCCAAGTTCGAATCGGTGGTCGAACCATTGATCGGCCGCGAGGTGCCGGTGCCGCCGGCGCTGGCGGAGCTGCTCAAGCGCCCCGCCCACGCCGAACCCTGCGCCCCCGAGTACGCCGTGCTGCGCGAAAAGCTGCTGGGCTGAAGTCGGGACGCCCTCGTGCTTCAGGGTATTCCCGATGCCGCGCACGGTGGTGGCGCCCGACCGTTGGTCGGGCGGCGGCGCGTAGCACCGGCAGGTTTCAGGTGCGCTGGCCGATAGTGCCGACCAACGGTCGGCACCCACCGGTGTGGTGGAGCATGTGCCGGGCGATCAGCCCGCTTCGTCGTTGGCGAGCTTCTGCAGCCCGGCGAAATCGAGGATCTCGACCACGTTCAGGTGCGGTAGCGCGATCAGCCCCTGCTGGCGCAGCTTGGTGAAGGTGCGGCTCACCGTTTCCATCGTCAGCCCGAGGTGGTCGGCGATGTCGCCGCGCCCCATCGGCAGCGCCACGCGGTTGCCGGTCTGGCCGAACATGGCCTCGCGCGCGGCCAGCCGCAGCAGGAAATCGGCCAGCCGCTCCGGTGGTTGCAGCCGCGCCAGCGCCAGCGCGTTGTCCTGGGCGGCGTCCAGCTCCTGGCAGGCGCGTTGCAGCAGCTTGCGCTCCAGGTGCGGGAACTGCTGGCGCAGGTCGCGCATCTGCGCGGTCGACACCCGGCACACGCGGCTGTCGGCGATGGCCTCGATGTCGTAGCGGTGGTGGTCGCTGCCGCTCAGGCCCACGTAGTCGCCGGGCAACACGAAGCCGTTGACCTGGCGGCGGCCATCGGCCAGCGTGCGCACCAGCCGCAGCGCGCCCTCGGTGACGGTGAACACGTGCGTGCGCGGCTCGCCGCTGCGGGCCAGCGTGGCGCCCAGCGGCGCCGGCATCGACACGGTTATCCGCTCCAGCGCCTGCACCTCGTCGCAGGCCAGCGCCGAGCACACCGCGAGGTGCCGGACCGAGCAATGCAGGCAGGCGCCCGTACCGGTGTCGGGCCTGCTGGAGGAGGGCGGGGCGGGGGGCTCTGAACCGGGGGCGGGCCGGGACATGACGTCGTTGCTTGAAAGGTGCGCGAATGATACTTCATGCGGCCGTGCAGGCGGCGTGCGGCTAGAATTGGCGTCCGCTCACCCCCACCGTTTGCAGGAGTTTGGCCCGTGATAAAGCCCCGTACCCCGCCCGGCATCATGGAATTGCTGCCGCGCGAGCAGATCGCGTTCCAGCGCATGCTGGACGTCATCCGCCGCAACTACGAGCGCTTCGGGTTCCTGCCGGTGGAGACGCCGGTGTTCGAGCTGTCCGACGTGCTGCTGACCAAATCCGGCGGCGAGACCGAGCGGCAGGTGTATTTCGTGCAGTCCACCGGTGCGCTGGCCAATGCCGCGGAGTCGGCCGAAAAGGGCCTGCCGGAGCTGGCGCTGCGCTTCGACCTGACCGTGCCGCTGGCGCGCTACGTGGCCGAGCACGAGCACGCGCTGACCTTCCCGTTCCGCCGTTACCAGATGCAGCGCGTCTACCGCGGCGAGCGCGCCCAGCGCGGCCGCTTCCGCGAGTTCTACCAGTGCGACATCGACGTGATCGGCAAGGACGCGCTGAGCATCCGCTACGACGCCGAGGTGCTGGCGGTGATCCACGCGGTGTTCTCCGAGCTGCGCATCGGCAGGTTCGCCGTGCAGCTGAACAACCGCAGGTTCATGCGCGGCTTCTTCGAGGCGCAGGGCGTGGCCGACCCGCAGCAGCAGGCGCTGGTGCTGCGCGAGGTGGACAAGCTCGACAAGCGCGGCGCCGACTACGTGCGCGAAACCCTGCTGGGGCCTGACTTCGGCCTGTCGGCGGAAGCGGTGGAGCGCATCCTGGCCTTCGTCGAAGTGCGCTCGACCTCGCACGCCGACGCACTGGCGCAGCTCGATGCGGTGCTGGCCGAAGCAGGCGAGGGCGCCAGCGAATCGCTGCGCAGCGGCGCGGCCGAACTGCGCGAGGTGCTGGAGCTGGTCAAGGCGCTGGGCGTGCCGGAAAACGCATACTGCCTGAACTTCTCCATCGCCCGCGGCCTGGACTACTACACCGGCACCGTTTATGAAACGACGCTGCTGGATCACCCGCAGATCGGCTCGATCTGCTCCGGCGGCCGCTACGAGGACCTTGCCAGCCATTACACCAAGAGCAAGCTGCCGGGCGTGGGCATCTCCATCGGCCTGACCCGGTTGTTCTGGCAGCTGCGCGAGGCCGGGCTGATCGACGGCATCGCCGAGAGCAGCGTGCAGGCGATGGTGGCGCTGATGGACGAGGCGGCGATGCCGCATTCGCTGGACATCGCCCGCCGCCTGCGTGCCGGCGGCATCAACACCGAAGTGCAGATGGAGCCGAAGAAGGTCGGCAAGCAGTTCCAGTACGCGGCCAAGGCCGGCATCCGCTTCGTGGTGCTGGCCGGCGAGGACGAACTGGCGCGCGGCGTGGTGGCGGTCAAGGACCTGCTGCGCGAACAGCAGTTCGAGGTCGCCCGCGACGAGCTGGCCTCCACGCTGCAGGTCGAATTGGAGCAGGCGCGAGTGATGGCGCGTTGAGCGGAAAATCCGGCGTAATGAAGCAGAAGCCCCGCAGATGCGGGGCTTCTGCTTTTCCGGCCCGGTAATAGGTGGCGCCCGACCGTTGGTCGAGCGGGTTTGGTGCGGGCCGATGGTGCCGACCAACGGTCGGCACCCACCTGCAATCGCGGCAGCGGGTAGGTCGGGGCCATGCCCCCGACTGGCCTTGGCTTGCCGAAAGAATTGCCGGCAGATGCGCATCGCGTCGGGGGTGTAGCCCCGACCTACGGTATCGCCGGGTTTGACATGGTGGCTCGATTGCATCAATGTATTAGCACGCTATTACATTGATGCAGATGAAGCCACGTCCAGAATCCGACCGTGAGAAGTCCTCCGATGCCCCGCTGAAGGCGCTGGCGCGTGCATTCGCTGCGCTGGAACGGCCGCAGGACGTGCAGGCCTTCCTGCGCGATCTGTGCACGCCCGCCGAACTGGAGGCGATGGCCGACCGCTGGCGGGTGGTGCCGCTGCTGCGCAAGGGCGTGCCGTACCGCGAGATCCATGACCTGACCGGGGTGAGCGTGACCACCATCGGCCGGGTCGCGCGCTCGCTCGAACACGGTGCCGGCGGTTATGCCGCCGCCATCGAGCGCATCGCCACGCGCAAGACCGAATCCAACTGAGAAACCAACATGAGTGCTTCCACCTCCGCGCCGGCCCGCGACCGGCTGCGCATCGCCATCCAGAAGAGCGGGCGCCTGGCCGACCCGGCGCGCAGCCTGCTGGCCGCCTGCGGGCTGAGCTGGCGGCAGAGCCGCGACAAGCTGTTCTGCTTCGGCGAATCGCTGCCGGTGGACCTGCTGCTGGTGCGCGACGACGACATCCCCGGGCTGATTGCCGATGGCGTCTGCGACCTTGGCGTGGTCGGCCTCAATGAGCTGGACGAGCAGGCCAAGGCGCGCCGCCAGATTGGCCTGGCCGATGCCTACCAGCCGCTGCGCGGCCTCGGCTTCGGCCAGTGCCGGTTGATGATCGCCGTACCTGACGAGTGGGAGTGGCAGGGCGTGCAGCAACTGGCCGGCAAGCGTATCGCCACCAGCTATCCGGCAATCCTCGCGGCGTGGCTGAAGGAAAAGAACGTGGATGCGCAGGTGGTGGAGCTGTCCGGCTCGGTGGAAATCGCGCCGAAGTTGGGTACCGCCGACCTGATCTGCGACCTGGTTTCCAGCGGTGCCACGTTGGCCGCCAACCAGCTCAGGCCGGTGGAAACCCTGCTCGACAGCGAAGCGGTGCTGGCCGGTCCGGTGCACGAACTGGACGACGCCCGCGCCGGGCTGATGGCGATGCTGCTGCGCCGCCTCGACGGGTTGACCAGGGCGCAGGACCGCAAGCTGCTGATGTTCTCCGCCGACGAGCAGCACGTGGACGAACTGGCGCGGCTGCTGCCCGATGCCGAGCCGCTGCTGCGGCTGCCGGGGCAGGGCAGCGCGGTGCGCCTGCAGGCCATGTGCAACGGCGCATTGAGCTGGCAGCGGCTGGAGGAACTGGAGCGCGCAGGCGCGCAGGAGCTGATGGTGCTGGCGGTGGAGAAGTCGCTGGCATGAACGTCCTCGACTGGAACACGCTGGATGCCGACGCGCAGGCGCGTGCACTGACCCGCCCTGTGCAGGCAGTGGCCGCGCAGACCCGCGAAGCGGTGGCGGCCTTGGTCGAGCAGGTGCGTGGCGTTGGTGACATTGCATTGCGCGAGATCACCGCCCGTTTCGATGGTGTCACGCTGGAAAAATTCGAGGTGAGCGAAGCCGAGTTCGCCGCCGCCGAACTGGCGGTGCCGGCCGAGCTGCGCATCGCCATGCAGCAGGCGGCCGAGCGCATCGATGCCTACCACCGTGCCGGCATGGCCCGGCCGTACAGCGTGGAAACCGCACCCGGCGTGGTCTGCGAAAAAATCATCCGCCCGATCGGCCGCGTCGGCCTGTACGTGCCGGCCGGCAGCGCGCCGCTGCCTTCCACCGCGTTGATGCTGGGCATGCCGGCCAGGCTCGCCGGTTGCCGCGAGGTGGTGCTGTGCACGCCGCCGCGCAAGGACGGCAGCGCCGATCCGGCGGTGCTGGTGGCCGCGCGCCTGACCGGCGTGCACAAGGTGTTCAAGATCGGCGGTGCGCAGGCGATCGCGGCGATGGCATGGGGCACCGAAACCGTGCCTTCCTGCGACAAGCTGTTCGGGCCGGGCAATGGCTACGTCACCGAGGCCAAGCAGCAGGTGGCGCAGGCCGGCGCGGCGGCCATCGATATGCCGGCCGGGCCGTCGGAAGTGCTGGTGGTTGCCGATGCCGGCGCCGTCCCGGCCTTCGTCGCCGCCGACCTGTTGTCGCAGGCCGAGCACGGCCCGGACTCGCAGGTGATCCTGCTCAGTGACGATGCCGCGCTGATCGCCGCGGTGCAGGCCGAGGTGGAGGCGCAGGTGGTGCGCTTGGCGCGCGAGAATATCGCTCGCAAGGCACTGGACGCCTCGCTACTGCTGAAGGTGGATTCGATCGAACAGGCCTTCGCCATTTCCAACCGTTATGCGCCGGAGCACCTGATCCTCGCGTTGCGCCAACCGCGTGACTGGCTGGATCTGGTCGAGGCCGCAGGCTCGGTGTTCATGGGCGACTACACGCCCGAGGCGCTGGGCGACTATTGCTCCGGCACCAACCACGTGCTGCCCACCGCTGGTGCCGCGCGGGCGTACAGCGGTGTCAGCGTCGCCAGTTTCCAGAACCAGATCAGCGTGCAGGCCGCCAGCCGCGAAGGCATCGCCAACATCGGCCCGTGCGCCTTGACTCTTGCGCGCGCCGAGGGCTTGGGCGCGCATGCCAATGCCGTCGCCGTGCGACTGGGAGTCGCACCGTGAGCGGCGTGCTCGAACTGGTACGCGATGACCTGCGCGGCTTCGCTGGTTATTCCTCCGCGCGCAGCGCCAGGCTCGATGGCGAAATCTGGCTCAATGCCAACGAATCGGCATGGGCCAATCCCGGCGATGCGCAGGCCAGTTGCCGCCGTTATCCCGAGCCGCAACCGCAGGAACTGCGCGAGCGCATGGCAGTGCTGTACGGCTGCGCACCGGAACAGCTGCTGCTCGGTCGCGGCAGCGACGAGGCCATCGACCTGCTGGTGCGTGCGCTGTGCGTGCCGGGCCGCGACGGCGTGCTTTGCACGCCGCCGGTGTTCGGCATGTACGCGGTAAGCGCGCGCTTGCAGAACGCACCTTTGCTGGAAGTGCCGCTGCGCGATACCGGGGCCGGCCTGGTGCCGGACATCGACGCGATCATTGCCGCCGCCAGGCAAGGCAACGCCAAGCTGGTGTTCCTGTGCTCGCCCTCCAACCCCGGTGGTTCGAGCATTCCGTTGGCACAGGTCGAACAGGTGGCCACCGCGCTGCACGGGCAGGCCTTGGTCGTGGTCGATGAAGCCTATGCCGAGTTCGCCGACGAACCTTCGGCGACCACGCTGCTGTCCAGACACGACAACATCGCCGTGCTGCGTACCTTGTCCAAGGCGCACGCGCTGGCGGCGGCGCGCATCGGTTGCGTGATCGCCGATGCCGGCCTGATCGCGGTGCTGCGCACCTGCCAGGCGCCGTATCCGATTCCGACGCCATGCTCGACGCTGGCACTGGAAGGTTTGAGCGACGCGGCACTGGCGAAAACCCGCGCGCGCATCGCCATCGTGCGCAGCGAGCGCGAGCGCCTGCGCGCCACGCTTGGGAACCTGCCGAACGTGCGCAGCGTCCATGCCTCCGACGGCAACTTCCTGCTGGTGCGTTTCACCGATGCCGAAACCGCGTTCCAGCGCCTGCTGGCCGCCGGCGTGGTGGTGCGCGACCAGCGCGCCGCGCCGCAATTGCACGATGCCTTGCGCATCACCCTCGGCACGCCCGAGCAGAACAACCGCGTCCTCGACGCACTGGCCGCGCTGGAGTCCGCCGCATGACCCCCATCCTGTTCGTCGACCGTGACGGCACCCTGATCGAGGAGCCGGCGGATTTCCAGATCGACGCCTACGAGAAGATCCGCTTCGTCAGGAACGTCATCCCGGCGATGCTCAGGCTGCGCGACGCTGGCTACCAGTTCGTCATCGTCTCCAACCAGGACGGGCTGGGCAGCGAGGGCTATCCGCAGGAGAGCTTCGACGGCCCCAACGACCTGATGCTGCAGATCTTCGCCAGCCAGGGCATCGCCTTCCGCGACGTGCTGGTCGACCCGAGCTGGCCGGCCGACAACAGCCCCAACCGCAAGCCGGGCATCGGCATGATGCTGCCGTACCTGCAGGATCGGACCATCGACTGGGCGCGCTCGGCGATGGTCGGCGACCGCCCCACCGACATCCAGTTCGCCGACAGCATGAAGATCCGCGGCTTCCAACTGCGCACCGAGCAGTTCGGCGGGCAGTGGGACTGGGACGCCATCGCCCACGAACTGGCCGATGCACCGCGCCGCGCCACCGTGCAGCGCGACACCAAGGAAACGCAGATCCGCGTGTTCGTCGATCTGGACAAGCCGGCCGCATCGAAAATCGACACCGGCCTGCCGTTCTTCGACCACATGCTCGACCAGATCGGCCGCCACGGCGGTTTCGCGCTGGAGGTGCAGGCCAGGGGCGATCTGCACATCGACGAACACCACACCATCGAGGACACCGGCCTTGCCTTGGGGCAGGCGCTGCGCGAGGCGCTGGGTGACAAGCGCGGCATCGGCCGCTACGGCTTCACCCTGCCGATGGACGAGACCCTGGCCAGCGCCGCGCTGGATTTCAGCGGCCGCCCGTACTTCGTATTCGAGGGCGCGTTCAGGCGCGAGCGGGTGGGCGACATGCCGACCGAGCTGGTGCCGCATTTCTTCCGCTCGCTGTGCGACGCGGCCGGGCTGAACCTCAACCTCAAGGTCGAAGGCGACAACGACCACCACAAGGTCGAGGCCTGCTTCAAGGCGCTGGCGCGCGCCCTGCGCCAGGCGTTCCGCCGCGAGGGCACCGAACTGCCTTCGACCAAGGGGGCGCTGTGACCACGGTCGGCCTGATCGACGCCGGCGGCGCCAACCTCGGCTCGGTGCGTTATGCGCTGGAACGGCTGGGTGTGGCCGTGCGCATGGTGCGCGGGCCTTCCGATCTGGACGCTGCGTCGCGGGTGATCCTGCCGGGCGTCGGCGCCGCGGTCGAGGGCATGCGCCGCCTGCACGCGCAGGGGCTGGTGCAGCCGCTGCGCGAACTGCAGCAGCCGTTGATGGGCATCTGCCTGGGCATGCAGCTGTTGTTCGAGCGTTCGGAGGAGGGCGGCGTGGACGGCCTGGGCCTGCTGCCGGGCGTGGTGCGCCGCCTGCATCCGGCGGTGGGTGTGCGCGTGCCGCACATGGGCTGGAACAAGCTGCTGGCGCTGCGCGAATCGCCGCTGCTGGACGGCGTGCCGGCCGGTTCCAGCGCCTATTTCGTGCACAGCTATGCCGCGCCGGTCACCTCCGACACGGTGGCGGCCTGCCACCACGGCGGCCTGTTCACCGCAGTGGTGCAGCGCGGCCGGCTGTGCGGCGCGCAGTTCCATCCCGAACGCTCGGCCGGGCCGGGCGCGCGCATCCTGCGCAACTTCATCGAGACCGACTTTTCATGAGCTTCACCGTCTATCCCGCGCTCGACATCCGCAACGGGCAGGTGGTGCGCCTGCTGCAGGGCGATTACGCGCAGCAGACCACCTATGGCGACGATCCGCTGCCGCGCGCGCAGGCCTTCGCCGCGGCCGGCGCGCGCTGGATGCACCTGGTCGACCTGGATGCGGCCCGCGCCGGCGGCTACACGCTGGCGCCCTTGCTGGCGCAGGTCGCAGTGACCACGGCGCTCAAGGTGCAGACCGGCGGCGGCGTGCGCGGCCGCGACGATGTGGCGCGCATCCTCGATGCCGGCGCCAGCCGCGTGGTGATCGGCTCGCTGGCGGTGCGTGAGCCCGCGCAGGTGCTGGCCTGGCTGCAGGACTTCGGTGCGGAGCGGCTGACCATCGCGCTGGACACGCGGCAGGGCGACGACGGCGTGTGGCGCCTGCCGGTGCATGGCTGGACCGAGACCGCCGACGTCACCCTGGACGAACTCGCCGTGCGTTATGCGCAGGCGGGCATGAAGCACCTGCTGTGCACCGACATCGCCCGCGACGGCATGCTGTCCGGTCCCAACCTCGGCCTGTACGCGCACCTGTCGCGGCTGCTGCCCGGGGTGGCGGTGCAGGCGTCGGGCGGCGTGCGCGACGTGGCCGACGTGGCCGCGGCGCGCGCGGCCGGCTGCGCCGGCGCGGTGCTGGGCAAGGCGCTGCTCGAAGGCCGGCTGCGACTGCAGGAGGCGCTGACATGCTGAGCCGCCGCATCATTCCCTGCCTGGACGTGCGCAAGGGCCGCGTGGTCAAGGGCGTGCGTTTCCGCGACCACGTCGACATGGGCGACATCGTCGAGCTGGCGCTGCGCTACCGCGACGCCGGCGCCGACGAGCTGGTGTTCTACGACATCTCCGCCAGCCCGGAAGGGCGTTCGGTGGACCGCGCCTGGATCGAGCGCGTCGCGCGCCTGATCGATATCCCGTTCTGCGTGGCCGGCGGCATCGGCGACGTGGAGACCGCGCGCGGCATTCTCAATGCCGGCGCCGACAAGATCTCGATCAACACGCCGGCGCTGGAACGGCCGGCGCTGATCGGCGAGCTGGCCGAGGCGTTCGGCCAGCAATGCGTGGTGGTCGGCATCGACTCCATCCGCGAGCCGGACGGGCAATGGCGGGTGCGCTCCTACACTGGCGACCCGGCAAAGACCCGCGCCGAAGCGCGGCTCACGCTGGACTGGCTGCGCGAGGCGCAGCAGCGCGGCGCCGGCGAGATCGTGCTCAACTGCATGGACAGCGACGGCGTGCGCAAGGGCTACGACATCGCCCATCTGCGCCAGGCCCGCGCCCTGTGCGGCGTGCCGCTGATCGCTTCCGGCGGTGCCGGCGAGCCGCGGCATTTCGCCGACGTGTTCGAGCAGGCCGACGTCGACGGCGCGCTGGCGGCCAGCGTGTTCCACTCCGGCGCCATCGCCATTCCGGAACTCAAGCGCTTCCTGCGCGGACAACAGATCGAGGTACGCGATGTCTACTGAAACCCCCTTCGACCCGGCCGCGCTGGATTGGGACAAGGTCGGCGGGATGATGCCGGTCGTGGTGCAGGACGCGGCCACGCTGCGCGTGCTGATGCTCGGCTACATGGACCGCGCCGCGCTGGACCGGACCCTGCAGGGCGGCAAGGTCACCTTCTTCAGCCGCAGCCGGCAACGCCTGTGGACCAAGGGCGAGACCTCGGGCAACCACCTTGAACTGGTGGCGGTCCGCGCCGACTGTGACGCCGATACGCTGCTGGTTACCGCGCGCCCGCACGGGCCGACCTGCCACACCGGCAGCACCAGTTGCTTCGGCGACGCGCCGGGGCAGTTCCTGGGCGCGCTGGACGCGCTGGTGCGGCAGCGCGAGCACGACCGCCCGCTCAACAGCTACACCACCAAACTGTTCGAGAAGGGCACGCGCCACATCGCGCAGAAGGTGGGCGAGGAGGGCGTGGAGACCGCGCTGGCCGGCGTGGTCCAGCGCGACGACGAACTGCTGGGCGAATCGGCCGACCTGCTGTTCCACCTGATCGTGCTGCTGCGCGCGCGCGGCCTGTCGCTGGACGACGCGGTGGCGGTGCTGGAGCAGCGCCACGCCAAGGGGTAGGTCGGGGTTACACCCCCGACGTCGTGATGGGAGAGGCAGAGCGCGCCGGGGGCGTAGCCCCGGCCTACCGCGCGATAATGGCGGCCTGTCCGTTCGCCTGACGAGGCTTTCATGCGCCATCCCCTGCTTGCCGGCCTGCTGCTGGCCTGCACACCGTTCGTCGCCACCGCTTCCTGCGTGGAGGGCATGGTGTTCGAGGATGCCAACGGCAATGGCGCGCGCGACGCGGGCGAGAAGCCGCTGCCGGGCATCCGCGTTTCCGATGGCGAGCACATCGCCGTGACCGGCCGCGACGGCCGCTATCGCCTGCCGGATTCCATGCAGCCCACGGTGTTCGTCATCAAGCCGGCCGCGCATCGCGCCGCGCCGCGCGCCGACGGCCTGCCGGACATCTGGCGCCCGCGCGCCGGTGAAGCCGAAGGCGGGCAATGCCGCCCCTTCGCGCTGGTGCCGCAGCCGGATGCGCCGGCCAGCTTCCAGACGCTGGTGATGGCCGACAGCCAGACCGCCAGCGCGCGGGACGTGGATTATTTCGAGCGCGATATCGTCGCGCCGCTGCGTGGCAAGCATGCCGCGCGGCTGGGCATGACCCTGGGCGACATCACCAACGACGATCCCTCGCTGTATCCGCTGCTGGTCAAGGCGGTGACCTCGCTGGGCGTGCCGTGGCTGCACGTACCGGGCAACCACGACATGGACGTGGGTGCGGCCAGCGATGCCGAGTCGCTGCGCAGCTATCACCGCCAGCTCGGCCCGGACACGTATGCGTGGGAAGAACCGTCGATGGTGTTCATCGGGCTGGACGACATCGTCGCCCAACCGGGGCGGAGGCCGGCCTATGTCGGTGGCCTGCGCGAGGACCAGTTCGCTTTCCTCGAACGCTATTTGCCGACGGTCCCCAGCGACAAGCTGGTGGTGCTGGGCATCCACATCCCGCTGTTCGACCACGACTTCCGCGCTGAAGACCGCGTACGCCTGTTCGCCCTGCTGGAAAAGGTCGAACACCCGTTGGTCCTCAGCGGCCACACCCACAACCAGAGCCAGCGCTTCTGGAATGCCGCGCAGGGTTGGAACGGCGCAAAACCGCTGCACGAATACAACGTCGGCGCGGCCTGCGGCGCGTTCTGGTCGGGGGTGAAGGACGCGCAGGGCATTCCCGACAGCACCATGTCCGATGGCACGCCCAACGGCTACGGCCTGCTGAACGTGCAGCCGCAGGGCCGCTACAGCGTGGAATACCGCGTCGCCCGCGCGCCGGCCGACGAGCAGATCGCGCTGCATGCGCCGAAAGTCCTGCGCCGTGGCGCGTACCCGGCGTGGGGCGTGTATGCCAACGTGTTCATGGGTTACGACGGCCTGCCGGTGGAGTTCCGCGTGGACGCGGGCGAATGGCGGCCGATGAAGCGCGTCGAACAGCCCGACCCGCGGTTGCTGGTGGAAAACGTGGCCGACGACCTGAGCGACGGCCTGCGCGGCTACGACCGCTCGCCCGAAGCCCGGCCCTCCACCCACCTGTGGCGCGCGGCGCTGCCCACCCGGCTGGAAGCGGGCGAGCACACCGTGGAAGTACGCGCCACCTTCGACGGCCACGAATACCGCAGCCGCACCGTTTACCGCCTGCAGGACGCGCAGCCCTGAGTGCCGGGCTCAGGGCTGCTTGCGGGCCAGCCGTTCGTGCACCTCGCGCAGGCCGATCAATGCGGCACTGCCGTAATAGGTGTGGTATTCGGCCACCATCTCGCCGTTGACCAGCACCGGATCGGTCGCGGCGAGCTGCCGCGCCTCGTCGATGTCGGCCACGGCGAAGACGAACAGCCCGCGCCAGCCGTCCACGCCATCCAGCGGCCCGGCCAGCACCAGCTTGCCCTCGTCGGACAGGCGCTGCATGTTGGCGAAGTGGCCACGGAACATCGCCTCGCGCTCCGGCCCGGCCGGCATCGTGTTCGGCCCGGTTTTCAGGATGACCAGCACGTAGGCGCGCATGCCGTACTCGTCGGCCCCGAACTTCGTGGCCAGCGCCTCGTCGTAGGTTGGGGCGTGCTGCGCGGCGACGGGCGGGGTGAGCACCAGCAAGGCGGCAAGGGCGCCGGCAAGTTTGAAGGACATGCGCGTTCTCCCGGAGGGCGTGCGGGCATCGTACATGCGTGCCGGCTGGCGGGTGCGCCGCGCCGGCGCTATCGCGACTTGCGGTTGTCCGGGCCCGGGTCGCGGTGAAGCGCCGGCTGCCGCCGCGGAGCATGGGTGAAGGGATAGGGCACCGGCGGGCTTGCCGGCAAGCCGGAGCGCCAGCGTGCCAGCGCCGGGGCGATCGCCTTGCCGGCGAAGAACTGCGGCTGCGAGGGCAGCTCGCCTTCTTCCACCTCCCGCTGCCGCACCGTGGCGCTGGCCGCCTTGAAGGCGCTGGCGAAGTCGTTGGTGGCGTTCAGCGCCTCGACCAGGAACGCGCGGCCGAACCAGGTGGCGCTGTCGGTATTGCCGCAGCCGAACGACGGGCGATCCTTGCGCGCGGCGGTGATGACCATGCCGTTGGGCGCTTTCAATACCGGCACGAAGCCACCCGAGTAGCAGGCCGACACCACGATCACCGCGTTGCCGATCCCGGCCTCCTCCAGCAGCTGCGCGAGGCCCTCCGGCGCGAGGTAGTCCTCCTGGTCCGGCCCGGTGTGCAGGTAGACGCTGTTGTCGTCCAGCCCGTGGCTGCTCAGGTACAGGAACAGCACGTCCTCGCTCGGGTCCAGCGTCTGCCCCAGCACGTCCAGTGCGTAGCCGATGCTTTCATACGTGGCCAGTGGCGCGGCGGGCTCGCCGGGCAGCGCATTGGGCTGGTTGACCAGCGCCAGCATGCGGTCCCGGGAATCCCAGCGCTGCGCCGACAGCTGCCGCAGGTAGGCCACCTCGTTGCGGAACACGTCCTCGTCGGCATCGCCGGCCACGCCCAGCACGTACATGTCGGTCACGCCTGGCCGTTGCGCTGGCAGGCGCTCCAGCGCGGCGTCGAGCTGGGCCAGTTGCGCACCTTCCAGCCTTGGCGTGGTCGGCTCCCATGTATCCGCTCCGGGCGTCTGCGCCACCGCTGGCCAGATGCAGGAGAGCAGGGCCAGGGCAGGCGCCATCGCCGTGGAGCGTCGGGCAATGCGCGTCATGGCGGAGGCGGCAGGCGTCATTGGTGCAGGCATGAAGGAGGGCGGGGCGATTCTAGCGTGGCCGCTGCCGGACGCCGGTTGTCCGAGCGAGGTGCTGATCGGCCATGACTGCGCGGCAGGCCGTGGATCGCTTGGATGCCGCGGGGCATGCCGCTGGCTCGATGTGTCCGAAGGCGGTGGCGAAGGTGCCGGGTGTACTGGCGTCTCGTCACATCAACCGCGGCAAATGCGCCTATGGTGTATGGAGATATCGGGCGCCCCGTGCCCAGGATGCTTCCCATGAACTACGAAGAAGTCCGCGCTGACCTCGATGAGCTGGCGCAGGAGATGACAATCTCGACGCACGCCTGGTCGTACTCCCAGCGCCTCGGCAAGCTCCGTTCCCTGGCAATCCTCTCCAGGCGCGCCATGAGCGCCGCATCGGGTTCGTTGAGCGAATCGGAACGACGGCACGGCATCGAATGCCTCCTTGCAAGAATCAAGGGCATGGTGGCGGCCGCGCAGCTTGGCCCGCTCAAGGGCGGGTCCCCGCTGGTGGGGGTTTCCGCAGGAACATCCGCAGATCACGGCAAGAATTTCAGCGTCGACACATAAGGCCCAGCCTCATGACTACCCCAAGAGATCGCGACTTCGTCAATGTGGACACGGAACTTGGCTATTGGCAAACCCGGTTCGACAATGGCGCACTCATCGGAGACAGCTTCTTCAAGGATTGCCGCCCCGTGATAAAGCTCGCCTGCGATATCTACGTGCGGAACCCGCATGGCAGCCGTTCGGCCTGGCTGGTGGATCTGGACAGCCACCTTCCCGATGCCCTGAATCGGGATCAAAGAAAAATCTCCGGCCAGATCGCCGAGCTTTGCTGGAGTCGCCTGCTCTTCTGACTTGCGCATTCATCCACGGCGAACAAAAAGCACGTTGCAGTAACAGGCTATGGCGCAAGCTTCACTTGCGATGACTTCATCGCAATGGAGTGGAAAATGAGTAGTCCCAATGCAACAACCGGTACCCAGGGCTCGCAGGAACGTGATCCCAAGCCGGCACAGGGAGTGCCGCAACAGAACGACAATGACCGCAAGGATGCGGCAGCCAGGGAAGGCAAGTCCCATGAGGGCGGCAAGCCCCAGCAGAAGTAACGGCATCTGCTGCTAGACGAAGGAGAGCTGCGCCAAGCGCGCAGCTCCTCCCGAAGGAACAACCGGCGGTGAGTACGGTAGCGGAAGCGAAGGCACTGATGGCGAAGATCGCCTATCAACTTCGCCCCCCGGAAACGACGACGATGTCGCCATGCAAACTCTGTGGAAGCAGCAGCCCGGGAGGGCAGGCCTGCTCCGATTGCCTGTGCCTGCAGCTCGAAGCCCTGATCCGGAACAAGGGGGCCGTGGTTCGCTGGACGAAATCGGTCAAGGCCGCGGCAGAAGACGAGGCATTGATCCTGAAGTATGCGCAACGGGCCAGGAAATGAGATCGCCTGCGCGCCGCCCTGCTTCATTGACCATTGATTGGATGGAGGGGCAGGTCGTCCATCCGTAAAGCGAGTAATCGTTGTGGTTGCGTGGCCCCGGGAGAGACATCCTGCCGACGCTGGAAGAACTCGGGATCGGGTTCGTGTCTTTCGGCCCGCCGGGCAAGGGCTTTCTCACCGGGGCGATCGGCGCGGACACGACCTTCGGTGGCAATGACTTCCGCAGCGTCGTGCCACGCTTTGCGCCGGAAGCACGGGCGGCCAACCAGGTGCTGGTCGAACTGCTTGGTACGGTCGCGGCAAGAGCTGCGTCAGTTCCGCGGGGACCGGCCCCGCCGCAGCCAGAAATAGATCGGCAATCCGGCCACGATCAGCCCGGCGCCCCATAGCAGCGCCTCGGCGCCGATCCCGCCCAGTGCGTACAGACTGAAGGCCAATGCGCCGGCGGCAGCGAGCCGCGAGGCGAGGCCGCTGCCGCGCCACAGCCATGCGGCGGCGCCGGCCAGATAGGGCAACAGGGTGGCGGCGGTGGACAGCAGCACCGAAAACTTGAACAGGTCCACCAGCGAGCGGTTGTAGTTGCTGATCACCAGCACGGTGGCGAGCAGGCAACTGACGAGGATGCCGAAGGCCGGGGCGCCGCGCCGGTTCTCTTTGGCGAAGGCGTGTGGCAGTACGCCGTCGCGGGCGGCGGCCATCGGCAACTGCGCCGACAGCAGCGTCCAGCCGTTGAGCGCGCCGATGCAGGAAACGGCCATCACCGCCGCCAGCAGCATGCCGGCACCGGGCCCCCACAGCGCGGCCGCGGCGTCGGCCATCGGCGCGGCCGAGGCCGCCAGCACGTCGGCCGGCAGCAGGCCCAGCACGGTGGTGCAGGCCAGCACGGTGGCGACGCCGGCGATGGCGGTGCCGGCGACGGTGGCGCGGGCCACGGTGCGCGGCGCGTCGTCGACCGACTCGGCCGGCACGGTGGCCGCCTCCAGCCCGATCATCGCCCACAGCGTCAGCGCCACGGTGGCAGCGGCCACGCTGCCCAGCGGCTCGCCGCTGGGATTGAATGGCACGTAATGGCGGGCATCGACGAACCACAGCGCCACCAGCCCGAACAGCAGCAGCGGCACCACTTTCAGCACCGTGGTCAGCAGTTGCAGGCGCCCGGCCTCGCGCACGCCGAGCAGGTTGACGCCGGCGCACAGCCACAGCGCGAGCAGGCCGCAACCGGCCGCGCGCACCGGGGTGGCGGTCAACGCGGGGAACAGCGCGCCGATGCTGCCGGTGAAGGCAACCGCAATCGCGGCGATGGCGCACCACATCGAGATCCAGTAGCTCCACGCCACCATGAAGCCGGGCAGCTCGCCGAAGGCGTTGCGGGCGAACACGTAGGGGCCGCCGGTCTGCGGCCAGCGCCGCGCCAGCCGCGCGAAGGTGACGGCCAGCAGCAACGCGCCGCACAGGGTGATGCCCCAGCCGACCAGCGTGGCGGCGCCGTAGGGCGCCAGCGTCGCCGGCAGCAGGAAGGTGCCCGAGCCGATCATGCTGCCCACGACCAGGGCGGTGGCGGACCAGAAGCCCAGCGGGCGGCGGGAGGTAGTCATCGAATGCGGCAACGGCAAGGGCCGGATCGCACGGGCCACGCGGGCGGCGGATCAGGCGGGAACGGGCATCCACCTGATGGCGGGGTGGGGCGGGCCGCGGATTATGACGGTTTGCCGACGGCGCGGCGACGGCAATGACCTTTGGCCCTTCCGCGGCCACGCCGGCACATGGACGCTGCCGGTTTCATTCCCTCGCTGGATTCCCCATGACGCTGCGTCCGCTGGCATTGTCCGTTTCCCTCTCGCTGGCCACGGTGCTGGCCGCCTGCTCGCCTTCCCCGTCGCCGGCCGGCGACACCGCCGCGCAGCTGGCGCCGGCCGAAAAGGCCGCGCAGTTGAACCAGCTGTATGCCGACTACTGGGAAGGCGTGCTCAAGCTCAACCCGCTGCAGGCCACCTTCCAGGGCGACGACCGTTACAACGACCAGTTGCCGGACATGGGCTCGGCCGAATACCGCAAGCAGGTCCACGACTTCACCGCGCAATGGCTGGACAAGGTGCAGAAGATCGGCGATGCCGGCCTGAGCGGCCAGGACCTGCTGAGCTACCGCATCTTCGTCGAGGAACAGCAGCAGTCGCTGGAGGGCGAGAAGTTCCCCGGCTGGATGCTGCCGGTCAACCAGATGGGCTCGACCGTGAGCTATGCGGTGATGCTGGGCTCGGGCCAGGTGGCGCAGCCGTTCAAGACGGTGAAGGACTACGACAACTGGCTGGCGCGCGCCGCGCGCATCCCGGTGCTGCTGGATACCGAGATCGCCAACATGCGCGAAGGCATCAAGGCCGGCGTGGTGCAGCCGCGCGTGCTGATGGAAAAGGTGGTGCCGCAGTTCGACGCGCTGATCGCCGGCAAGGCCGAGGACAGCCAGTTCTGGGGCCCGATCACGCTGATGCCGGCCGATTTCCCGGCCGCCGACAAGGAGCGCCTGACCGCCGCCTACCGCGAGCTGGTCGAGGGGCAGCTGATGCCGGCGATCAGGAAGCAGCGCGACTTCATCGCCAACGAATACCTGCCGGCCACCCGCGACACGGTGGGCCTGGACGCGCTGCCCGACGGCAAGGCGTGGTACGCCTTCAGCGCCAAACAGATGACCACCACCGAGCAGACCCCGGAGCAGATCCACGCCATCGGCCTGAAGGAGGTCGAGCGCATCCACGGCGAGATGCACAAGGTGATGGAGCAGGTGGGCTTCAAGGGCTCGCTGCAGGACTTCTTCACCTTCATGCAGCACGACAAGCAGTTCGAGTTCACGTCGGAAGACGCGCTGCTGGCGCATTACCGCGGGCTGGAGGCGAAGATCGAGGCCAACATCCCCAAGCTGTTCTCGCTGACCCCGAAGGCCGGTTTCGAGATCCGCCCGATCGAGGCGTTCCGCGCCGAATCGGCGGCTGGCGGTGAATACATGCAGCCCAGCGAGGACGGCAGCCGCCCGGGCATCTTCTACGTCAACACCTTCGACCTGCCGACCCGGAAGACGTGGGACGCCGAGGACCTGTTCCTGCACGAAGCCATCCCCGGCCACCACTTCCAGCTGGCGCTGCAGCAGGAGCTGCAGGGTGTGCCGGCGTTCCGCCGCTTCGGCGGGCAGACCGCCTTCATCGAGGGCTGGGGCCTGTATGCCGAGAGCCTGGGCAAGGACCTGGGCGTCTACACCGACCCGTACAGCTACTTCGGCCGCCTGCAGGGCGAGCTGTGGCGCGCGGTGCGGCTGGTGGTCGATACCGGCCTGCATTCCAAGGGCTGGAGCCGCCAGCAGGTGCTGGACTACATGTTTGCCAACTCCTCGGTCAGCGAGCCCGACGCCATCGCCGAGGCCGAGCGCTACATCGCCTGGCCGGGGCAGGCGCTGGCCTACAAGACCGGCGAGCTGAAGATCCAGGAACTGCGCAGGCGCGCCGAGCAGAAGCTGGGCGACAAGTTCGACATCCGCGAATTCCATGCCGAAGTGCTGAAGGACGGCTCGGTGCCGCTGGACGTGCTGGACGGAAAGATCGAACGCTGGATCGAAGGCAAGGGCGCATAACGGCCCGCGCTTCCCCCGCCGGCACGGGCCCGTTCCGTGCCGGCTTTCCCCCGATGGTTTCCTGCCGGGTTCCGATATGCGCCGGTGACCGGCGCGGCTGTGGTTTGAATTGATGATCGTATCGATATTGCTGTTCCCGCTGCTGCTGGCCTTCTGGTTGTGGTGGCCGGTGGCGGCGCTTGGCCGCAAGCGCCGCTGGTATGCAGGGCTGACCTTCGCGCTGGGCTTGCTGCAGCCGTTGCTGGGCTGGCTGTGGCGCCGGCAGGCGTTCGGCGACGTCGCCAACGCATGGGTGCAGCTGCTGTTCGGCTGGGTGATGGTGGCCTTCGCGCTGGCACTGGTGTTCGTGCTGCTGCGCGACCTGCTGTGGCTGCCGCTGCGCCTGTCGCGCCGTGCCGGACGACTGCGCGCTTTCCTGCACGGGGCGCGGCTGCACCATGTCGCGGTACCGCTGGTGCTGTTGCTGGCGACGCTGGGCACGTACAACGGCCTCAAGCCGCCGAAGGTCCACGAGCGGGAGGTCGTGCTGCCGTCGCTGCCGGTGGAACTGGACGGGCTGCGCGTGGCGGTGCTGGCCGACCTGCACGCCAGCCCGGTCAAGGGCGCATGGCGTACCCGGCGCATCGTCGACGACGTGCTGGCGGCGAAACCCGACCTGATCGTGTTGCCGGGCGACATGGTGGACGGGCAGGTTGCGAGCAACGCCGCCAATGTCGCTGCCCTGGCCGACCTGCGTGCGCCGCATGGTGTGTGGGTCGCGCCCGGCAACCACGAGTATTACAGCAACTACGCCGCGTGGATGGCACACTTCCGGCAGCTGGGCCTGGGGGTGCTGGAAAACGAGACGGTCAAGCTTGCGATTGGTGGCCGCACGCTGGCCGTGTCCGGCGCGGGCGATCCGGCCTTCTACAGGAATCCCGGGCTCGTGCAGGGCGGCGGCATCGCGCCGGACATCCCGCGCGTGGTCGGGCAAGCACGGGGCAGCGATTTCCACCTGCTGCTGGCGCACCAACCCAAGCTGGCGCGCGAAGCCGCCGCCACCGGCGCGGTGGATCTGCAGATTTCGGGGCATACCCACGGTGGCCACATCATCGGCATGGACCGCTGGCTGGTGGCACCGTTCAACGACGGCTTCGTGCGCGGCGACTACCGCGTCGGCGGCATGACCCTGTTCGTCAGCGCCGGCGTGGGCCAGTGGGATGGGTTCAACGCGCGGCTGGGCGTGCCGTCGAGCATCGACGTGCTGGTGCTGCGCAGCGCGCGTCAGCGGTAGCGCCCGATCGTTGGTCGGGCGGGGGCGTCACCGCGCAGTGCCGACCAACGGTCGGCACCTACCGGGTTCAAGGCGCGATCTGGCGGAAATCCTCCACGCGCGCGTGGCCGTGGGTGGCCTCGCCGATGCGCGGCGTCGGGTAGTCGCTGATGCGGTCCAGCAGCACCGTGCGCAGCCCGGCTTCGCGGGCCGCGTCCAGCTCTTCCACCACGTCGGACAGGAACAGGATGTCGCCCGGGGCGATACCGATGGCCCCGGCGATGCAGGTGTAGCTGGCCGCTTCGCGCTTGCCGCCGATCTCGGTGTCGAAGTTGCCGGAGAACAGGCCGTTGAGGTCGCCTGCGTCGCTGAAGCCGAAGAACAGCTTCTGCGCCGGCACCGAGCCGGAGGAATACACGTACAGCGGCAGGCCGGCCGCATGCCAGCCGCGCAGCACGCCGGCCACTTCCGGGTACAGGTGCGCGGTGTAGTCGCCATTGCGGTAGCCGATGTCCCAGATCATGCCCTGCAACGCCTTGAGCGCGGTGTGCTTGCGGTCCTGGTCGATCCAGCCCTGCAGGGTTTCGACGATGACCTCGTCCTGGCAGGCGCTGGCGGCGATCTCGGTGGCCACCGCGTCGAGCCAGCGGCGCACTTCCGGTTCCTTGCCATGCAGGCGCACGAAGCCGGGCAGGGCGTCGCGGGCGTAGGGGAACAGCACTTCCTTGACGAAGGAGATGCTGGAGGTGGTGCCTTCGATGTCGGTGAGGATGGCGTGGATGGTCATGGTTGAGTCCGTTTCCTTCTCCCTCCGGGAGAAGGTGCCCCGAAGGGGCGGATGAGGGTGCGGCGAAGTGGGGAGGAGGGGCGAAGAAGCGATTGGCGAGTCCGTTGCATTTCTGCTTCGCCGTACCCTCACCCCAGCCCCCGCTTCGCGCCCCGGCCCTTGCGCTGGCGCAAGGGCGTTCGAGGGGCAGCGAACCGGTGGTTCGCAAGCTGCACCTCTCACCCCGAAGGGAGAGGGGCTCTGGGCATCACGCGGTGCCGGGCTCGTAACGCGGAAACTTCCGCGCGATGTCGGTGCCGGTGAAATGGCCGACCCAGCCATCCGGCTCGGTGAAGAAGCGGATCGCCACGAAGCTCGGTTCTTCGCCCATGTCGAACCAGTGGGTGGTGCCGTCCGGTACCGCGATCAGGTCGTCCTTCACGCATTCCACCTCGTAGACCTTGTCGCCCACGTGCAGGGTGAACAGGCCCGAGCCGGCGACGAAGAAACGCACCTCGTCCTCCTTGTGGTAATGCTCGTCGAGGAACTTCCGGCGGATCTCGGCGCGGTTGGGGTTGTCCGGCGCGATCGAGGCCACGTCCACGCTCTTGAAGCCGTTGGCGGCGACGAGGCGGTCGATGTCCTCGCGGTAGGCGGCGAACACTTCTTCCTGGCTCGCGCCCGGCGCGACGTCATGCCTGGCCTGCCAGCGCTCGAAGGTGACGCCGATCGCCTTCAGCTCGGCGGCGATGGCCTCGCCGTCGCGACTGTCCAGCAGCGGCGTGGCCGGGTCGGTGTCATTGAAGATGCGCAGTCGGCTCATGGCGATGGCTCTGGGCGTGTGGGGGACGGAAAGGGTAGCAGGGTAGGTCGGGGCTACGCCCCCGACGCGCCATGCCGGACATACGGTGAAACGTCGGGGACGTAACCCCGACCTACCGCAGCCGGCGCAGTTCCAATTCGCAGTGCAGCAGGAACTCGAAGGCTTCCAGATGGCGGCGCGCCTCGGCCATGTCGCGGCCCCAGGCGTACAGGCCGTGGCCGTCAATCAGGTAGCCCCACATCGGGCCCTTGTCCAGCTCGGCTTCCACCTGTGCGGCCAGCACGTCCATATCCTGGGTGTTTGGGAACACCTTCAGGTCCACCGCGGTTTCATGGGTGGAGTTGCCGTGCAGCGCCTTGAGCAGTTCGTAGCCTTCCAGCCGGACGTGGCCCTGCGCGCCGTACAGGCGCGAGGCGACGGTCTGCACCGGCGAATGGGTGTGCAGCACGCAGTTAACGTCCGCGAAGCGGGCGTAGAGCTGGGTGTGCAGCAGGGTTTCGGCCGATGGGCGCAGCGGCCGGCCCACCGCCTTGCCGTCGAAATCCACCACCATGATGTCGGCCTCGACCAGCCGCCCCTTGTCCTTGCCGGACACGGTGATCGCCGCATGCCGGTCGTCCAGCCGGTGCGAGAAATTGCTGCTGGTGGCCGGCGTCCAGCCGGCCTGGGCCAGTTCGCGGACGTTGTCGATCAGCAGCTGGGCCAGCTCGCTCAGGCGCCGGGCGTCGTAGGGGGCAGAGGGGGCGTTCATGCTTGCAATTCTACGGGCTGCCCGCAAAAGCTGTAGTGCCGGCCGCTGGCCGGCATCTGCAAGGATGCTGGGTGGTGCGAGGTTGCCGGCCAGCGGCCGGCACTACCGTGATTGGGTAGCGCCCGACCGTTGGTCGGGCAGCGCAGGGGGTTGAAGGAGTGCCGACCGACGGTCGGCACCCACAAGCGCCTGCAATTTTCAGCGGCGCAGCTTGCTGTGGCGGTGGCCGTAGGCGAAGTAGATGATGAAGCCGGCCGCGGTCCAGACCCCCATCAGCATCCAGTTGTGCGCGGTCATCGCGGTGAGCAGCGCGCCGCAGCTGAGCACACCGAGGCTGCAGATCAGCCATGCCGCCGGCATGCGGAACGGGCGCGGCAGGTCCGGCTGGGTCCGGCGCAGCACCAGCACGCCGGCGCAGACTGCGGCGAAGGCGATCAGGGTGCCCATCGAGGTCAGCTCGCCGAGGATGTCCAGCGGGAACAGCGCCGCCAGCAGGGCGATGCCGATGCCGGTGATGACGGTGTTGATGTGCGGGGTGCGGTACTTCGGGTGGATGCGGGTGAACACCGGCGGCAGCAGGCCGTCGCGGCCCATGATCATGAAGATGCGTGGCTGGCCGATGATCATCACCAGCACCACCGAGGACAGGCCGATCAGCGCGCCGACCTCGACGATCACGCGCAGCCAGCCCAGCTGCGGGTGCGCGGCCACCGCGGTGACCACCGGCTCGGCGGTGCCCAGCTGGGTATAGGGCACCAGCCCGGTCATGACCGCGGCCATCGCGATGTACAGCACGGTGCACACCACCAGCGACAGCAGCATGCCGATCGGCATGTCGCGCTGCGGCCGGTGCGACTCCTGCGCCGCCACCGACACCGCCTCGAAGCCGATGTAGGCGAAGAACACCATCGCCGCGCCGCGCAGCACGCCCTCGAAGCCGTACTTGCCGGGGCCGACGTTCTCGGGGATGAACGGCGTCCAGTTGCCCGGATCCACGTACTTCCAGCCGGCGGCAATCACCAGCACGATCAGCCCGGTCTTGAGGATGACCATCGCCATGTTCATCGCCGAGGACTTGCGGATGCCCACGTAACAAAGCCAGGTCAGCAGCAGCACCAGCCCGGCCGCCGGCAGGTTGGCGATGGCGCCGGTGGGGCGCAGCTTTTCGTCCAGCGGCGCGTTGACCAGCGCCGCCGGCAGGTGGATGTCGAAATGGCTGAGCAGGCTGAGGAAGTAGCCGGTCCAGCTCACCGCCACCGCCGAGGCGGAGACGCCGTATTCGAGCACCAGCATCCAGCCGATGAACCACGCCGACAGCTCGCCGAAGGTGGCGTAGGTGTAGGTGTATGCGCTGCCGGACACCGGCACCATCGCCGCGAATTCGGCATAAGCCATCGCGCAGAACGCGCAGCACACCGCGGCCAGCACGAAGGACAGCATGATCGCCGGGCCGGCGTGGTCGGCCGCGGCCTGTCCGGTGATGACGAAGATGCCGCCGCCGATCACCGCGCCGATGCCCAGCGCGGTCAGCCCCCACGGGCCGAGCGTGCGGCGCAGGCTCAGGCCGTTGGCCTCTTCATGGGCGGCGTGCGGATGTTTGGTGGCCCACAGTTGCTTGAGCATGGTTCGGGTCTTCGCTGGTTGCGGGGCGCGGCGGTTGCGCAATGAAACCGGCGCCAATGGCGCCGGTCGGAAGTGTTGGAATCAGACGCTCTTGTTGAGCTTGCTGTGGCGCATGCCGTAGCCGAGGTAGATGGCCACGCCGAGGACGTTCCATAGCACGAAGACCAGCCAGTGGGCGGCGAACGCCATCGCGAACAGGGTCAGGCAGATCAGCGCACCGAGCGGGGCGACCAGCCACACCGCCGGCACGCGGAACGGGCGCGGCATCTCCGCGCGGGTGCGGCGCAGGATCAGCACGCCGACGCAGACGGTGGCGAAGGCCAGCAGCGTGCCCATCGCGACCAGTTCGCCCAGCACGTTCAGCGGCACCAGCCCGGCCAGCGTGGCCGCGACCGCGCCGACGATCACCGTGCTCAGGTGCGGGGTGCGGAACTTCGGGTGCACCTTGCCGAATATCCGCGGCAGCAGGCCATCGCGGGAGATGGTGTAGGCGATGCGGGTCTGGCCCATCATCATCACCAGGATCACCGAGGACAGGCCGGCGATGGCGCCGATCTCGACCCAGGTCTTCAGCCACGCCAAGTTGGCATAGGCTTCCAGCGCGGTAGCCACCGGCTTGTCGGTGCCCAGCTTGGTGTAGTGCATCAGGCCGGTCATCACCGCGCAGACCACGATATAGATGATGGTGCACACCGCCAGCGAGCCGAGCAGGCCGATCGGCATGTTGCGCTGCGGGTCCTTGGTCTCGCCGGCGGCGGTGGAAACCGCGTCGAAGCCGATGTAGGCGAAGAACACGATCGAGGCCGCGCGGAACACGCCGCTCCAGCCGAACTGGCCGAACACGCCGGTGGTGTTGTCGGGGATGAAGGGCGTCCAGTTCTCGGGGGTGACGTACATCGCGCCGAAACCGACGAACAGGCAGATCACCGCCACCTTGACCGCGACGATGATCGCGTTGACGAAGGTGGACTGGGTGACGCCGACGTAAAGCAGCCCGGACACCACCGCGATGATCAGCACCGCCGGCAGGTTGAACAGCTTGCCCGAGGCGACGAACTGGCCGTTTTCCCAGGCGATGGGCGCGGCGGTCAGTGCGTCGGGGAAGGGCAAATGCAAGGTGCTGGTGAGGAAGCTGAGCAGATAGGCCGACCAGCCCACCGCCACCGACGAGGAGGCGAACAGGTATTCCAGCACCAGGCACCAGCCGATGAACCAGGCCATGCCCTCGCCGAGGGTGGCGTAGGAGTACGAATAGGCGCTGCCGGACACCGGCATCATCGCCGCGAACTCGGCGTAGCACAGGCCGGCGAAGGCGCAGGCCAGGCCGGCCAGCACGAAGGACAGCATGATCGCCGGGCCGGCGTGGTTGGCCGCCGCCTGCCCGGTGATGACGAAGATGCCGGCGCCGATCACCGCGCCCATGCCCAGCAATACCAGGTGCCGTGCAGTGAGGGTGCGCTTGAGCGTGGCTTCGCCTTGCAGGCTGCCTTCCACCGGTTCGCCGGCATCCACGTGTGCGGCCGGTTCGACCGGTTTGACCCTCAGCAGTGTCTTGAGCATTCGCTGTTTCCCAGGCTGTTCGTCGGTGCCGCGGCGGCAAGCCGCGGCGTTGCAAGTTGAACTGCAGGCTGAACCGGCAGCAGCGGACTACCTTGCCAAAGGAGCCGAAAACCGACAAGCGCAGGTGCAGCATGGACGGTGATAATGGGCGCCGGACGGAAGCGATGGGATGTGCCTGCAGTCATGCATCAACAGGATCGGGAGCTGCGGCTGGCGCTGCAGGACTATGCGCGGCGCGTGCCGGAACACGCCGCATTGGCCGCCGGATACGCGGCGTTGCTGGACGAGCCCGGCAACGACCCGTTCGCGCGTTCGCGTCTGTCCGGGCATTTCACCGGCAGCGCATGGCTGGTCAGCGCCGACGGCCGGCGCGTGTTGCTGACCCATCACCGCAAGCTGGGGCGCTGGCTGCAGTTGGGCGGCCACGCCGATGGCGACCGCGACCTGGCGGCGGTGGCCCTGCGCGAGGCGGAGGAAGAATCCGGCCTGACCGGATTGCGGCTGCCGACGGCGGCGATCTTCGACCTCGACCGCCACTGGATTCCCGAACGCGGCGACGTGCCGGGACACTGGCATCACGACGTGCGCTACGTGGTGCAGGCCGGCGCGGACGAGGCTTTCGTGGTCAGCGAAGAGTCGCTGGAGCTGGCGTGGCGCGACATCGCCGGGATTGCCGCGGACGCGCAGGCCGAAGAATCGATGCGGCGCATGGCCGCGCGCTGGCTGGAGCGACCGATTCCGTAGATGCGGGGCTTGCCCCGCATGGGGCCTTGCTGCGAAGTCCCTGTGCGGGGCAAGCCCCGCACCTACGAGAGCATTCCATCGCCGCGATTGCCGGCGATCCGCGAGTCCAAGCCTCAATGCGAGCGGTGGATCGCCATTTCGCCCAGTGCCGCCAGTGCGTCGGTGCGTGGACCGAACGGCGCCAGCGCATCGCGCATCGTGGCGGCCAGTGTTTCCAGCTGTGCCCTGGCGCCGTCCATGCCGAGCAATGCAGGAAAGGTGGACTTGTCCTGCGCCGCGTCCTTGCCGGCGGTCTTGCCGAGCTGTTCGGAGCTGGCCTCGACGTCGAGAATGTCGTCGCGCACCTGGAAGGCCAGCCCCAGCGCATCGGCGAACGCATCCAGCCGCGCCAGTTGCGTTTCGTCCGCGCCGCCGCACAGCGCGCCCATGCGCACCGCGGCGCGGATCAGCGCGCCGGTCTTCAGTGCATGCATGTGCTTGAGGTCGTCCAGCGGCTGGGCGCGGCCGGTGGCGTCGATGTCCAGCGCCTGCCCGCCGCACATGCCGGCCACGCCGGAGGCGCCGGCCAGGGTGCGCAGGCAGGCCACCGCCAACGCGGGCGGTAGCGGCGCCGCGGCCAGCACTTCGAAGGCGCGGGTCTGCAGCGCGTCGCCGGCGAGGATGGCGGTGGCTTCGTCGAAGGCGACGTGGGTGGTCGGGCGGCCGCGGCGCAGGTCGTCGTCGTCCATCGCCGGCAGGTCGTCGTGCACCAGCGAGTAGCAGTGGACCAGTTCCACCGCCACGGAGGGGGCATCGAGCAGGCCTGGATCGGCGTCGAACAGGTGTCCGGCGGCGTGGACCAGCAGCGGTCGCATGCGCTTGCCGCCGCCGAGCGCGGCATGGCGCATGGCCTGGTGCAGGCGCCGTGGCGCGGTTTCCGGGTCGGGCAGGGTGGCCTGCAACTGCTGTTCGGTGCGTGCGATCCAGCCGGCGAACAGGGCGTCAGTCGTCATCGCCGACGGGGTCGAACGGTTCGGACTTGTCCGGTTGTGCCGGGTCGGTGAGCAGGCGCACGCGCAGTTCTGCCTGCTCCAGCGCCTGCTGGCATTGCCGGTACAGGCCGACGCCGCGCTCGTAGGCGCTCAGCGACTGCTCCAGGCTCAGGTCGCCGGCTTCCATCTTCTCCACCAGTTGCTCCAGCTCTTCCAGCGACTGCTCGAAGTGGGCGACCGGCGAGGTCTCGTTGGGGGACTTCTTGGGCATGGCCGCAAGTGTGAGCGGCATGCGGGAAAGGGTCAATTCACGGGGGCGGGGGCATGCCAGTGCAGCTGCGCGGCGCGGTCGCGCAGCCAGTCGTGCAGCGTCGCCGAGACGATGCGGTCGCCGGCGGCGAGTACCTGTGCGCCATCGCACAACAGCGGCAGGTGCGGGCGCAGCCACGGCGCGACCCCGGCATCCTGCAGGCAGTGCTTGAGCAGGTGGCTGTGCCCGCGGCCGGGCAGCCGGATGCGTTCGCCGCCGTTGCGCTGGCGCACCTGCAGCGGGGTATCGAAAGCGGGGGCGCCGTGCAGCTCCAGCCTGCCGCCGTCGGGCAGCGGCAGGGGCGCGTGGCCGTCCCAGCGTGCCTGCCAGCCGGCGGGCCAGTGCGGCAGTTCGCCGATGGCGTGCAGGCAGTCGCGCCAGCGCACGATGCGCGCCTGTTGCCAGCGGAATTCGGCCTGCCGGTCGTGCGCGGCATCGAGCAGGTCGTGGCGGATGCGCGCCACGCCGTTGCCCGGCAGCGGCGGCAGCCCGCGTTGCTGCACCCACAGGCGCAGCACCCGGGCGCAGGCCGGCGGCGGCAGCGCGCGCAGGGCGGCAACCGACAACGTGCCGTCGCCGCCATCGCAGGCGTGCAGTGCCTGCGCGTCATGCGCGTGCAACAGGCCGGCGGCCTCGCCGGCCAGCGCCGCGCTGCGCGCGAACATGGCCGCCGCGTCGGGCCAGCGCCCGGCCAGCAATGGCATCACCGTATTGCGCAGGAAATTGCGGTCGAAGGTGTCGCGGGTGTTGCTGGGATCTTCGATCCAGTGCAACCGGTGCTGGCGGGCATGGACTTCCAGCGCCGCGCGCGGGACATGCAGCAGCGGGCGCCACAGCTGGCCGGCGGCGAAGGCGCGGCGTTCGCGCATCGCCGCCAGCCCGTCGATGCCGGAGCCGCGCAGGGCGCGCAGCAGGAAGGTTTCGGCCTGGTCGTCACGGTGGTGGGCCAGCGCCAGCCACTCGCCGGGTTGCAGCAATTCGGCGAAGGCCGCATGGCGGACGTGGCGCGCCGCCGCCTCGGGGCCGAGGCCGGTGGCGTCGCCGACCTGCACGTGGACGACGTGCAGCGGCACCTGCCATTCGTCGCAGATGCGCTGGCAGTGGGCCGCCCAGTCGTCGGCCTCGGCCTGCAGGCCGTGGTGCACGTGCACCGCGCGCAGGCCGGCCTCGCGCCGGTCGGGTGCGTGCGCCAGCAAGTGCAGCAGCACGCTGGAATCCAGCCCGCCGCTGAAGCCGACCAGCACCGGCGTTCCGGCGGCGGCATCCAGCAGGGAGGGGGAAAACGGGGTCATCCGGGAATTGTAGGAGCGACGCCAGTCGCGATGGGGGTTTGCCGGTGAAGCCCTGTCGCGACTGGCGTCGCTCCTACGGGGATTCCGGCAGTGGATTGCCGTGGCGGTCGATGCGGTAGCGGCGGCCGCCGATCATCGGCGTATGGCCGTCGGCGTCGGTTTCGCCGCGGCGGCAGCCTTCGCAGACCAGCGCCTCCCCGTCCTCGAACGGCCAGCCCCAGTCGAAACGGGCGGCGAAGGCCGGTTGCAGTCCGGTGCCGTAATAGCCGAGCTTGCCGCCGACGACGGCGCGGACCAGGCCTTCGCTGAAATAGTCCGCGCCGTTGTCGAAGGTGATGACCGGCAGGTAATGGCCATCGCGGCGCACGTAATAAAACTGGCCGGCGGCAAGCACCGTGGCCAGCCCATCGGCATTGAACGGCAGCCGGGCCAGCGCGTCCGCGGACAGTTCCAGCGTGCCGGGCGCGACCTGCCGGCAGCCTTCCAGCACCGGCAGGTCGAATCGTTCCGGCAGCAGGCAGTGGTCCCCGGCCGCGAGCGCGGCCGCGGCGAAGAACAGGGACGGCAGCACCGCCGCCACGGACCGGTACGCGGCGGTGCGCATCGCCGTCACGGGGTCCTGCGTTCGAACGTCGTCGGCTGCGGCAGTTCCACCGGCACACCCTGCGTATCGCAGGTGCCCTGCGCGCACAGGCGTTCGCGCAGGCGCGGGGTGGCCTGCACGATCAGGTGGTAGATGGTGTTCTGCTCCAGCGTGCCACGCACGGCGTTGCTGCCGGGGCCGCGCGCCCAGATGCCGACGTCCTCGCCGCCGTGCGATTCGCTCTTGGCCGGCACCAGCGCTTCCTGCATGTAGTCCGGGTGCTCGGTATCGACGTGGGTCAGGTCGGGGCGGCCGCTGGCCGGGTCGAAGCTGCTCGGCGCATGCGGGTACTTCTTCGGCCCGGCCGGCTGCTGGTTGCTGGCGCCGGTGTAGCCGGGGCCATTGGCGTAGCTGAGCGTGGTGTAGGGCAGGCCGGTGGCGTCGCGGGCCAGTTCCAGCCCGCCGGTGCCGTCTTCGCCGCCCTTGTCCTTGACCTTGCCCAGGATCGGGTTGCCACGCGCCGGGTAGCCGACGAAGTTCAGGGTGTGCGAGTGGTCGGCGGTGACGATGATCAGGGTGTCCTCGGCCGAGGTCGCCTCGGCGGCGGCGCGCACCGCGTCGGACAGGGCGATGGTGTCGCCGAGCGCGCGGGCGGCGTTGCCGCTGTGGTTGGCGTGGTCGATGCGCGCGCCTTCCACCATCAGCACGTAGCCTTCCCCGTGCTTGGACAGGTTGGCGATGGCAGTGCGGGTCAGCTCGGCCAGCGAGGGTTCGCCGGCCCGGTCGTTGGCGCGGTCCTGCTCGTACTGCATGTGGTCCGGCTCGAACAGGCCGAGCAGGGCCGGGGCGCCGGCGGCGGCCTTCAGCTGCGCGGTGTTCCAGACGTAGGCGCCCTGCGGGTGCGCCTGCTGCCACTCGGCGACGAGGTTGCGGCCGTCCAGGCGCTGGCCGACCTTGTCGTCGTATTCGGGGTCGCGCTCTTCGACGGTGGTGAACTGCGCGCGGCCGCCGCCGAGGGCGACCAGCGGGCCGCGGCCGAAGCGCGCGGTCGAAAGCAACTGCTGGGCGATGTCCACGCAGCCGGCGGCCCTGGCTGCTTCCGGCAGGTCGGTGTCGTTCTCCCAGTTGCGGTCGGGCGAGTTGGCGTAGGTGGCGGCCGGGGTGGCGTGGGTCAGGCGTGCGGTGGAAACGACGCCGGTGGCCATGCCGGCGCTGTCTGCCAGTTGCAGCCAGGTCAGCAGGTGCTTGTTCAGGCTGTCGGCGCAGTCGTTGCGGGGGCCGGCGGAGACGCCGATGGCGCCCATGTGGCTCTTCACGCCGGTGGTGATGGCGGTCATGGTGCCGGCCGAATCCGGCGTCTGCGAATCGGTGTTGTAGGTCTTGCTGAACGCGGTGGCGGGGAAGCGCTCCCACGACAGCAGGTTTTCCTCGCCGGCGCCGCCGTGGCGCTGGCCTTCGAGGATGCGTGCGGCGGCCACGGTGGTCAGGCTCATGCCGTCGCCGAGGAACAGGATCACGTTCTTGGCCTTGCCGGCCATCGCGCCGTTGGCCGCGGCCTGCGCGGCGCCGTTGCGGTACCACCATTGCGGGGTTTCGCCCTGCGGGTGGGCGACCTGCGGCACCGTTACCGCCAGCGTGGCAGGGGGCTTCGGCGCGCCGGCGCTGGTACAGGCGCCGAGCAGCAGGGTGGACAGGGCGGCGAGCAGGAATTTGGTGTCGGGCATGGCGGCATGCGGTCAACGGAAATGAACGGCCATTATGACCGAGCGGAAAAGGCACGCCGATGACACGCAGCTTTGTCCCTGTGGGATCGTGCCGCCGCCGGGCTTGCGTTATCGTGCCCGCCTTTACGGAATACTCCCCTGGAATGACGACATGAAGCTGGTTTCTGCGTGGTTGCGGATACCGTTCTGGCAGCGCGTGGTGGCGGGCTTCGTGCTCGGCGCGCTGGCCGGCTGGGTGCTGGGGCCGGCGGCCGAAACCTGGTTCGGGCCGCTGGGCGAGCTGTACGTGACCCTGATCAAGATGATCGCGGTGCCGCTGGTGTTCTTCGCGGTCATCAATGCCATCGGCTCGCTGCACGGGCAGAAGTCGGTGGCGGCGCTGGGCGGGCGCACCTTCCTGTGGTTCATCGTCACCGCCGCGCTGGCGGTGGGCGTGGGCCTGCTGGTGGGCACGGTGATGCAGCCGGGCACCGGCGGGCTGCAGCTGAGCGTGGACAGCGCCTACACCCCGCGCGACGTGCCGTCGGTGGCCAAGGTGCTGATGGACGTGGTGCCAGCCAACGTGTTCTACGCGCTGTCCGGCATCGGCACCCGGATCAACGCGGCCGGCGAAACCGTGCTGGCGGCCGGGCGCGGCTCGATCCTGCCGGTGATCTTCTTCGCCGGGCTGGTCGGCTTCGCGATGGTCAAGCTGGGCGAGAAGGTCAACGAGGCGCGCAGGCTGACCGGGCAGCTCAGCGAGATCATGATCCAGGTCACCCGCTTCGTGCTGGAGATGACCCCGCTGGGCACCTTCGGCCTGATCGCCGGGCTGGTCGGCAGCTACGGCTTCGAGAAGCTGCTGCCGCTGGGCAGCTTCGTACTGGCGCTGTACGTGGCCTGCGCGCTGCATATCGTCGTGGTCTACAGCGGCCTGCTGCTGGCGCACGGGCTGAACCCGATCAAGTTCTTCCGCGGCGCCGCGCCGGGCATGCAGGTGGGCTTCGTCGCCTCGTCCAGCTTCGCGGCGATGCCGGTGGCGATGCGTTCGATCACCGACAACCTCGGCGTCAACAAGGACTATGCCTCCTTCGCCGTGCCGCTGGGCGCGAGCATCAAGATGGACGGCTGCGGCGCGATCTACCCTGCGCTGTGCGCGGTGTTCATCGCCCAGTACACCGGCGTGCCGCTGACTCCGGAGCAGTACGTGGTGGTGCTGATCGCCTCGGTGCTGGGCAGCTTCGGCACCGCCGGCGTGCCGGGCACCGCGGTGGTGATGGCCACGGTGGTGCTGAGCGCGGCCAACCTGCCGCTGGAGGCGATCGGCTACCTGTACGCCATCGACCGCGTGCTGGACATGATGCGCACGATGACCAACGTCACCGGGCAGATGGTGGTGCCGGTGATCGTGGCCAAGGAAACCGGGCTGCTGGACCGCGCGGTTTACGACGCTCCGAAGCAGCGCATCGGTGTCGAAGCGGATTGAACACCCGCCAAATGAAAAGCCGCGGCAGTGCCGCGGCTTTTCCTGAAGTGGGGGGAAGGGCGCCGGCTACAGCTCCACCCGCCGGGCCTGCATGAACTTGTCGCCCCAGTAGCCGCTGAGCAGGGTATCGGTGCGCACGTCCTTGCCGGTGCTCGGCGCGTGCAGGAAGCGGCCGTCGCCGACATAGATGCCGACGTGGTCGACGCGCCCGCGGCGGCCGAAGAACACCAGGTCGCCGGCGACCAGCGCCGCACGGTCCTTGATCAGTTCGTTGCCGGTCTGGCTGGCCATCTCGCGCGACACGCGCGGCAGCTCGATACCGAGCGCGGTGCGGAACACGTAGCCGACCAGGCCGCTGCAGTCGAAGCCGGCATCCGGCGAGGTGCCGCCCCAGCGGTACGGAGTGCCGAGCAGGGCCATCGCGCGGCGCAGGATCGACTGCACCTTGCCGTCGCTGTCATTGGCCAGCGCGGCATCGGTGGCATTGGCGACGCTGCGGGAGGCGTCGTAGGCGGACAGCAGGCGGCTGAGGTCGCCGGCGAACATCGCCGAGCGGTCCATCAGCGGAATGGTGTCGCTGGCGGCCAGGTGCGGGAGCAGGGCGGCCAGGGTGGCGCTGGCGGCGGCATCGGCGCGGCTGCGCGGGGCTTCGGCCTTGGCCGGTGCCGGCTTGGCGGCAGCGGCAGACGCCTGGACGACGGCTTCGTCGGCGCTCTGGGCGAAGGCGGAAAGACTGGTGACTGCCAGGGCCGCGGCACAGAGCAGCCGGCGGGTGGCGCGAGTCGGAAACCGGCGTTGGCGGGTCGGTGGAGCGATCGTCACGTGGCAGTCACAAAAAATCGATGCGCGATGATGCCTTGCGAATGCAGGCGAAAGGTGCAAATTTCGTTAAAAATTTGTTATTGAAATTGACCTGCATCAAGCTTTCAGTTCAACACGCGCTTGGCGCCGGTGTAGTGCTGCTGCCAGTAAGGGCCGTCCAGCCGGTCCAGGCGCACGGTGCCGCCGGTGCTGGGGGCATGCACGAAGCGGCCTTCGCCTACATAGATGCCCACGTGCCAGACGTTGCCCTTGTTGCCGAAGAACACCAGGTCGCCGGCGGCCAGCCGCTGCGGGCTGATCTTCGGCCCCTGCACCGCGGCCAGCTCGCGCGAGGTGCGCGGCAGGTTCAACGCCAGCATGTCGCGGTAGACGTAGTTGACCAGCCCGCTGCAGTCGAAACCGGACTCGGGGGTGTTGCCGCCGTAGCGGTAGGGCGTGCCGACCAGCCCCAGCGCCCGCATCAGCACCGCCGAGGCGGCGGCGGGATCGGCCGGCGCCACCTGCGGCCAGGCGGGCGTGGAGGCGGCGGGTGGGGTGCGCTTGGCCGGGGCGTGGCCGCAGGCGGCCAGCGCGGCGGCCAGTACCAGCAGGGCGGGCAGGTGCCACGGCGACGGGCGGGAAACTGGCGTGATGTGCATGGAGCCGGGATAATGCGCCGCTTCAGGATGGCCGCCATGATGGCGGCCCACCCGGCGGCCGGCAAGGTCGTCCCATCGCCTGCCAGCCGGCAGCCATCTACAGAGTTGCGCATGAAGATCGAAAAAGACCGCGTCGTCCGTTTCCACTACACCGTCTCCGAGGTCGGCCAGGAGCCGATCGAAAGCTCGAAGGACCGTGAGCCGCTGGCGATCCTGATCGGCCACGGCAACATCATCCCGGGCCTGGAAGCGGCGATGATGGACAAGGAAGCCGGCGAGAACTTCGGCGTGGACGTGGCCTCGGCCGATGCCTACGGCGAGCGCCGTGAGGGCCTGACCCAGCGCGTGCCGAAGAAGCACTTCGGCAACACCCGGCTGGTGCCGGGGCAGCAGGTGATCCTGCAGACCAACTTCGGCCCGCGCGCGGTCACCGTGCAGAAGGTCGGCATGACCGTGGTCGACGTCGACCTGAACCACCCGATGGCCGGCAAGGACCTGCATTTCGACGTGGAAATCGTCGAGGTCCGCGAGGCCGGCGAGGAAGAAGTGCAGCACGGCCACGTGCATGGCGACGGTGGCCATCACCACTGATCGTTGCCGCCGCGGCACTGCGATGGACGGCCCGCCTCGTGCGGGCCGTTTCGTTTTTGCGGTTGGGGAGGCGAGGCAAGTCCGCCTCCACATGCTCGCCTCCCACGCAGGTGCCGGGTTTGCCCGGCACGAGGCATTCCCGGCAAGGCCCCATGCGGGGCAACCCCCGCATCCACGCGCGCCGCCCATAATGGCCGGCCATCACCAAGGAGCCCCGCCGCTTGTCCACCACCGCTTTCCGGCCGGTCGCGCCGAACGAACGCATCGCCACCCTGGACGTGCTGCGCGGGCTGGCGCTGCTGGGCATCCTGCTGATGAACATGGAGGCATTCAGCGGGCCGCTGGACCTGTCCTTCACCGGCATCGACCCGCACTGGCAGGGGCTGGACCGCTGGGCCGACGCCTTCGTCTACGTATTCGTGCAGGGCAAGTTCTTCACCCTGTTCTCGCTGCTGTTCGGTGCCGGCTTCGCGGTGATGGCGCAGCGTGCCGAGGTGGCCGGGCGCGAGTTCACCCGCTTCTACCTGCGCCGCAGCCTGGGCCTGCTGGGCATCGGCCTGGCGCATGCGCTGCTGCTGTGGTCCGGGGACATTCTGGTCAGCTATGCGCTGCTGTCGTTCATGCTGCTGGCCTTCCGCGAGGCGCCGCGCGGCTGGCTGCCGGCGCTGGGCGTGGTGGCCTATCTGGCCGCCGCGGTGCTGGTGCTGCTGCTGGGGGCGATGGTGATGCTGCTGCCCGGCGATGCGATGGCGGCGCAGGCCGACGCGGCACGCTCGGCCATCGAGGCGCAGCGACAGGTCTACGGGCACGGCGGCTACCTGCAGGCCGTGGCGCAGCGGCTGCGCGATTTCGGCACCGCGCTGGGCGGCCTGCTGGTGGTCGGGCCGCAGGTGCTGGGCATGTTCCTGATCGGCGCATGGTTCGCGCGCAGCGGCGCGATCGCGCGGCCGGGCGACTACCCGCGGCTGTTCGGCTGGCTGCGTTGGGCAGCGTTGCCGCTGGGGTTGGCGGTGATGCTGCTGAGCGCGGGCTGGCAGCCCTACCTGGCGCCGGGCCGCTTCGATCTGGGGACAGCGGCCGTCTATGCCCTGAACGCACTGGCCGGCCTGCTGATGTGCCTGGGTTACCTGGCCTGGGGCGTGCGCTGGAGCCACCGGCTGCACTGGTTGGCGCCGGCCGGGCGCATGGCGCTGAGTAATTACCTGCTGCAGTCGGTGCTGTGCACGCTGCTGTTCTACGGCTACGGGCTGGGCCTGTTCGAGCAGATGGGGCGGGCGTGGCAGCTGCTTTTCGCGGTCGTGCTGTTCGCCGCGCAGGTGCTGGGCAGCCACCTGTGGCTGAAGCACTTCCGCTTCGGGCCGATGGAGTGGCTGTGGCGTGCGTTCACATACTTGCAGTTGCCACCACTGCGTCGCCGCGCCGGGGGCGCGCCCTAGAATGGGGCGGTGAAATCCCCCCATGACGATGTACTGATCATCGGTGCCGGCGCGACCGGGCTGGCCACCGCGCTGGCCCTGTCCGATGCGGGACGACAGGTGCGGGTAGTGGATGCCGGCCGCATCGGCGGCGCCACCTCGCACGGCAACTGCGGCACCATCACTCCCAGCCATGCGCCGCCGCTGGCCGCGCCCGGCGTGTTGTCCAAGGCGCTGCGCTGGATGTTGTCGCCGCAGGCGCCGCTGTACATCCCGCCGCGGCCGGACCCGGCGCTGTGGCGCTGGCTTTTCCACTTCGCCGCACGCTGCAACGCACGCGACTGGCAGCGCAGCGCGCGCGGCCGTGCGGCGCTGCTCAACGATTCGCGGCAGCGGCTGGCCGACTGGGTGCGGCGGTATTCGCTGGACTGCGAGTTCGCCGAGAAAGGGCTGGACTACGTGTTCCGCGAGCCGCGCAATTTCGAGCGGCACGCGGCCGAATGCGCGGCCCTGCAGGCGTTGGGCATCGCCACCGAGGTCATCGACGGTGGCGATTACCTGCGGCAGGAGCCGGCGTTCAACGACGGCATCGTCGGCGCGATCCGCTTCCCCGGCGACGCCAGCCTGCGCCCGGACCGCTACACCGCCGAGCTGGGCCGGGTGCTGCGCGGGCGTGGCGTGGTGATCGAAGAGCAGTGCCCGCTGCTGTCGTTCGAGCCACGGGCGCAGGACGTCCGCGTCCGCACCGGCAACGGCGAGCGCCACGCGCGCGAACTGGTGCTGGCCACCGGCGCCTGGTCGCCGCGCCTGGCCGCGCAGGTCGGCGTGCGCGTGCCGATTCAGGCCGGCAAGGGCTATTCGATCACCGCCAGCCGGCCGGCGCAGGTGCCCGGCCGGCCGGTGGTGCTGAAGGACCGCTCGGTATTCGTCATCGCCTGGGACGGGTGCATGCGCGTGGGCGGGACGATGGAATTCTCCGGCCACGACCGCCGCCTCAACGCCACCCGCCTGCGCGCGCTGGAGGATGCCGCGCGCCAGTACCTGCGGCAGCCGCTGGGCGAACGGGTGCACGAACGCTGGTACGGCTGGCGGCCGATGACGTGGGACGACATGCCTGTGCTGGGCCGTTCGCCGAAACATGCCAACGTATGGCTTGCCGCCGGGCATGGCATGCTCGGCATCAGCATGAGCAGCGGCAGCGGGCAATTGATGGCCGACCTGATCACCGGGCGGGCGCCGGCCATCGACCCCACACCCTACCGCGCGGAGCGCTTCCAATGAGGCAGGTCCAATGACGGCACGGCAATACGATGTGGTGGTACTGGGAGCCGGCTCCGGCGGCCTGGCCGCGGCGTTCCGCGCCGCCGCGCACGGCGCGAAGGTGGCGATGCTGGAGCCGTCGGCATTGGGCGGCACCTGCGTCAATGTCGGCTGCGTGCCGAAGAAGGCGATGTGGCTGGCCGCCGACCTGGCCGAGCGCATCGCGCTGGCGGCGAAGCTGGGTTTCGACGTGCCGGCCACGCCGGCGCTGGCGTGGCCGCAACTGCTGCAACGGCGGCAGCAGTACATCGACAACATCCACGCCAGCTACCGCAGGCGGCTGCAGGAAACCGGCGTGGCCCACATCGCCCGTCGTGGCCGGCTGCTGGATGCGCGCACGGTGGAGTGCGACGACGGCATGCGGCTGCAGGCGCGGCACATCGTCATCGCCACCGGCTCGCATGCGCTGAAGCCGGCGCTGCCCGGCGCCGGGCTGGGCGGCACGTCGGACGATTTCTTCGCGCTGCAGGCGGCGCCGTCGCGGGTGGCCATCGTCGGCGGTGGCTACATCGCGGTCGAACTGGCCGGCGTGCTGCATGCGCTGGGCAGCGAGGTGGCGCTGCTGGTGCGCGGCCAGCGCCTGCTCGGCGGGTTCGACGCCGAACTGGCCGGGCAACTGGCGGAAAACCTGCGCGCGCAGGGCATCGGCGTGCATTTCGACTGCCGGGTGCAGGCGCTGGAGCAGCGGGAAGGGTGCATCCATGCGCGGTTGGATGGCGGGCCCGGCGATGCCACGTTCGACACCGTGCTGTTCGCCACCGGCCGCGCCCCGAGTACCGGCGGGCTGGGACTGGAGCAGGCCGGCGTGGCGCTGGACGACACGGGCGCCATTGCCGTCGATGCCTTCCAGAACACCTCGGTGCCCGGCATCTTCGCGGTGGGCGACGTGACCGGGCGGGCGATGCTGACGCCGGTGGCGATTGCCGCCGCGCGGCGGCTGATGGACCGCCTGCATGGCGGCCAGGCGGATGCGCGGCTGGATTACGACAACGTGCCCAGCGTGGTGTTCTCGCATCCGCCGCTCGGCAGCGTCGGCCTGGGCGAGGAGGCCGCGCGCCGGCGCTTCGACACGGTGACGACCCACCACAGCCGCTTCCGGCCGATGTTGCAGGCGCTGGGCGACGGGCAGGGGCGCACGCTGTTCAAGCTGGTCTGCGCTGGCGAGGAGCAGAAGGTCGTCGGCATCCACCTGCTGGGCGAGGGTGCCGACGAGATCCTGCAGGGTTTCGCCGTGGCCTTGAAGGCCGGCGTCACCCTGCGGCAGTTGCAGGACACGGTCGCGATCCACCCGACGTCGGCCGAAGAAGTGGTGCTGATGCGATGAAGCGGGGCGAAGGAACGGTGCGCGGGCCGGTCAGGGCGGCTGCGTCGCGGGGCAAGCAAGCGGCGGCCGACCCGACGGTTGGCCGCGCCCGCATCCTCGGCGTGATCCGTGCGATTCCGCGCGGGCAGGTGATGGGCTACGGGGAAGTGGCGGCCAAGGCCGGCCTGCCGGGCCGCGCGCGGCTGGTGGCGCGCCTGCTCGGCGACAACGACGACCCGGCATTGCCGTGGCACCGGGTGCTGCGCTCGGATGGCCGCATCGCCATGCCCGAAGGCTCGGCCGGCTGGCGCGAACAGTGCCAGCGCCTGCGCGCGGAGGGCGTGGCGGTCGAAAATGGCCGGGTCAAGCGCGCCCGGCCGGTGCGCAATCTCGATGCGGCGATCTGGGGACCGGGGTAGCCCGGCTGCTGGCCGATAAGCGCAATGACAAGGATCCCCGGTGCTGCCGGCCAACGGCCGGTGCTACCGGATGTATCCGGGGAAAGCCCCCTGAGTCAGGGGGCGGCCGCGAAGCGGCGGGGGTGTGGAAGAGCGAGATGGGGCCCGCGGTTTGCAACGCAAATCGTGGGGCGTCAGCGCGGAGGCGATGACGCTTCTCCCCTGAGTCAGGGGGCGGCCGCGAAGCGGCGGGGGTATGGGTGAGCGAGGTGTGGCCCGCGGTTTGCAATGCAAATCGTGGGGCGTCAGCGCGAAGGCGATGACGCATCCCCTATCATGGCGGCAGTTTTCACGGATACCGCCATGTTCCCGCGCCTGCCGACCATCACCAAGACGCTGCTGATCGCCAACATCGCCCTGTTCCTGCTGCAGATGCTGCCGCAGACCGCGGGGATCTTCGAGCAGTTGGTGCTCTGGCCACTGGGCTCGCAGGACGTGATCCCGGGTGCGCCGGGGTTCGAGCCGTGGCAATTGCTGACCTACGGTTTCCTGCATGGCGGCCTGAGCCACCTGTTCTTCAACATGCTGGCGCTTTTCATGTTCGGCGCGCCGCTGGAACTGACCTGGGGCGAGAAGCGCTTCCTCACCTATTACCTGACCTGCGTGGTCGGCGCCGGGCTCTGCCAGTTGCTGGTGACTGCATGGGCCGGCGAGTACGGCCCGGTGCTGGGGGCTTCGGGCGGCGTGTTCGGCCTGCTGCTGGCCTACGGCATGCTGTTCCCGAACCAGCGGGTGATGCTGCTGTTCCCGCCGATCCCGATGAAGGCGCGCACCTTCGTCATCGTGTTCGGCGCCATCGAGCTGATGCTGGGTTTCACCGGCTGGCAGCCGGGCGTGGCGCACTTCGCGCACCTGGGCGGCATGCTGTTCGGCTGGCTGCTGATCCGCTACTGGCGCGGGCAACCGCCGTTCAACAAGCGTGGAGGTGGCGGGCGGCCGAACCACCTGCGCCGGGTGAAGTGACGCGCAACGCGCGTCACCCGTAGATGCGGGGCTTGCCCCGCATGGGGCCTTGCCGGGAAAGCCGCGTGCCTGTCCCGAAAAGGGATGCAAGCACAAGCCCGGCACCTGCGAAAGGCAGGCAATGAAAAGGCGCGGGAATCTCCTGCGCCTTTTCGTGATTCATGCTGGCGAACCGATCAGCGCCAGATACGAATCTGCTCGGCCTCGACGCGCTGCATCGGCTGCCCCGGCTTGCACTGGAACGCCGCACCGAAGGCCGGCAGGTTGGACAGCGGGCCGTTGCTGCGCCACTGGCCGGGGGCGCGGATTTCCGAGGTCAGCCGCTGCACGGCCTCGTTCGGCGAAACCTGCTGCGGCCACAGCGATGCCCAGGCGCGGAAGAACGCCTGCTGCTCGGCCGGCTTGGCTTCGGGCTGGGCGGCAGTGAAGGCTTCCCAGGCGATCTCCACGCCAGAGAGGTCGGCCATGTTCTCGTCGCGGGTCAGCTCGCCGTTGACCTTGGCGTCCTTGACGCCGGGGAAGGCATAGGCACTGTATTGCGCGGCGACGCGGTTGCCGATCAGCGTCCAGGCGCTCTTGTCGGCCGGCGCCCACCAGCTGCGCAGTTCGCCCTTGGCATCGACCAGCGCGCCCTTGGCGTCGATGGCGCGGCTGATCTCGTGCGCGACCAGCGTGCCGTAGGCGCCGAACTTGCCGGCCACGCCGTTGGCGTCGGCGAAGATCGGCCCCTGCAGGGCGGCGGCGGTGACGATCAGGCGGTTCTGCGCCAGGTCGTAGGCCAGCGCCGGCTGCTGCGGCAGCACGTCCCAGCGGCGGTCGGCGTTGCCCTTGCCGATGCGCTTCATTTCCTGCGTGTGGCGCCACGCCGAGGCGATCAGCATGTTGCCGCCGAAGCTGCCGCGGCCCATCGGCTGCACGGTGTAGTCCAGGTCGCGCAGCGGCTTGCCGATCTCGATCTTGAGCGCGGCCAGCTTGGCCTCGGCCTCGGCCTTGGCTTCCTCGCTCAGCCAGCCGTTGCGCTTGACCGCGGCGATCTGGGCTTCGCGGATCTGGTCCACCATCAGCCCGGCCTGGCGCAGTGCGTCGCGGTTGACGTAGGTAGCGGCGTACTCGTGGCCGAGCATCGGGCCGGCGGCGACGTTGATCGCGTCCAGCACCTGTTCCCAGCGCGCCGGGGCGATGACCTGCCCGCGCAGGACGCGGCCGCGGAATTCGAACTCGGCGTCGCGGTAAGCCTTGGACAGGTAGGGCGCCATCGCATCGCCCACGCGCCAGCGCAGGTAGGCCTTCCACTGCGCGGCCGGCAGGCGGGTGATCATGCCGTTGAGCTGCTGGAACAGCGCCGGGTCGGCCAGCGACACGAGGTCGTCGTTCACGCCCTGCGCCTTGAGGAAGGCGTCCAGTTGCAGGTTCTTGTAGCGGCCGGTGAACTCCTTGGTGGAGACCGGCGCGTAGTTGTTGAACGGGTTGTTGATGCCGGCCACCGACTGCGCGTGGCGGGCCAGTTCGGTCTCCAGCTGGATGACCTGCGCCGACTCGGCGTCGAGCTTGTCGGCCGCGGTGCCGGTCAGCGCCAGGATCTGCTTGACGTAAGCGCGGTAGCGGCCCATCAGCGCCACGGTGTCGGCATCGGTGCGGGTATAGAAGGCCGGGTCGGGCAGGCCCATGCCGCCCTGCATGAAGTAGCCGATGTGGCGGTCCAGCGCCTTCAGGTCCACGTCCGGGGCGAAGTTGAACGCCACCGGGATGCCGACCTGGTGCAGCGCGGCGATCGAGGCCGGGACGTCCCTGGCCTTCTTGATCGCGTTGATGCGGCCCAGCAGCGGGGCGATCGGGTTGGAGCCGTCGGCTTCCACCGCGGCCTCGTCCAGGCCGCTGGCCCAGAAGTCGCCCAGCAGCTTCTGCACGTTGCCCTGCGGCGCGTTCATCGCGTTGTCGAGCAGCTGGCGCTGCTGGGTGCGGGCGTTGTCGGCCAGTTGGCCCAGCGCGGTCACTGCGCCGGCCTGCGGCACCGGGTTCGCCTTGAGCCAATCCGCGTTGGCCTGCCCGTAGAAATCGGTGCAGGCGGGGCTGACCGCCGGCGCGGGGGCGGCCTTCCTGCGCGCCGCGTCGGCGCCGGGCGAGGACAACACGGCGGCGAGGCCGAAGGCCAGTGCCAGGGGAAGCGGACGAACGATGGGCATGTGCAGCGAATCCGTGGAGGATTGAAAGTGGGCGGATTCTAGCAAGCCGGGTCGGGGCGCGATGCCACGGCGGTGGCATTTCCGGCGGCGGCCGATGCCGCCCCATGAAAAACGAAGGCCCGGAGCAATCCGGGCCTTCGTCGCTGCAGCGGAATCAGCCGCGGCTTACCAGATCACCACCTGCTTGTCGCCGCTGCGGGCCATCGGCGAGCCGGCCTTGCACTGGAACGCGGCGGCGAAGGTCGGCAGGTTCGACGGCGCGCCCATCGCGCGGAACTGCGCCGGTGCGTGCGGGTCGGTGGCCAGGCGGACCTTGGCGTTCTCCGGGGTGTACTTGGTGCGCCACACCGTGGCCCAGTTGAAGAAGAAGCGCTGGTCGCGGGTGAAGCCGTCGACCTTCGGGTCCTCCTTGCCTTCGCTGGCCTTCTGCAGGGCGTCGTAGGCGGTGGCCAGGCCGCCCAGGTCGGCGATGTTCTCGCCCAGGGTCAGCGAGCCGTTGACGTTCTGGTCGCCGACCTTGTAGTCGTTGAACTGGCTGACCAGCTTGCCGGTCAGGCCCTCGAAGTTCTTCTTGTCGGCCGGGGTCCACCAGTCTTCCATGTTGCCGGTCGGCCCGAAGCGCGCGCCCTGGTCGTCGTAGCCGTGGGTCATCTCGTGGCCGATCACCGCGCCGATGCCGCCGTAGTTCAGCGCGTCGTCGGCGTTCGGGTCGAAGAACGGCGGCTGCAGGATGGCGGCCGGGAACACGATCTCGTTCTGCATCGGGTTGTAGTAGGCGTTGACCGTCTGCGGGGTCATGCCCCACTCGGTCTTGTCCACCGGCTGGCCGATCTTGGACAGCGCCCACTTGTAGTTGAACGCGGTGGCGGCGCGGATGTTGCCCAGGTAGTCGTCATGCGCGGTCTGCAGGCCGCTCCAGTCACGCCACTTGTCCGGGTAGCCGATCTTCGGGGTGAAGGTCTCCCACTTGGCGATGGCCTTGGTCTTGGTTTCGTCGCTCATCCACGGCAGGTTCTGGATGCGCTCCTTCAGTGCCGCGGCCAGGTTCTTGACCAGGTCTTCCATCTTGGCCTTGGCTTCCGGCGAGAAGGCGACCTTGACGTACATCTGGCCGAAGGCCTCGCCGGCCTCGCCCTCGATGGTGCCCAGCACGCGCTTCCAGCGCGCCTTCATTTCCTTCTGGCCATTGAGGGCCTTGCCGTAGAAGTCGTAGTTTTCCTGCACGAAGGCATCGCTCAGGTATGGCGAGGCGCCATCGACGGTGTGGAAGCGCAGGTAGGCGCGCCACGCGGCCGGGTCGGTGTCGCCCAGCATCTTGCTCACTTCCTCGTGGAAGGCGGGCATGGCCAGCGAGAACTTCTCCGGCGCGGCGACGCCCTGCGACTTGAAGAACTCGCTCCAGCTGAAGTTCGGGGTCAGCGCGTCGGCATCGGCCACGCTGACCGGGTTGTAGTACAGCGACACGTCGCGCGACAGCTCGACGCTGGACTTGGACGCCTTGGCCAGGCGGGTCTCGAACTTGACCACCTCTTCGGCCTGCCTTGCGGCCTCGTCGGCGGCCACGCCGGACAGTTCCAGCACCTTGGCCACGTGGGCCTGGTAGGCCTTGAGCTTGTCGGCCTTGCCGGCGTCGGTGTAGTAGGTGGTGTCCGGCAGGCCCAGGCCGCCCTGCATGGCGTAGGCCATGTTCATCGACGAATTCTTGAAATCCGCTTCCGGGCCGAAGCCGAACAGCACGTTCTCGCCCTTGGCCGCGCTGCTGCGCAGGTAGCCGGCGATGGCATCCTTGTCGGCCAGCGCGTCGATGGCCTCCAGGTCGGCCTTCAGCGGGGTGATGCCCAGCGAATTGATCGTGGCTTCATCCATGCCCGAGGCCCAGAAGTCGCCGACGATCTTTTCCACGCCGGTGGCATCCTTCATCGCCGCGGCCTGCTCGGCCAGCTGGTGCTGCACGGCGACCGAACGCTCGTCGAGGATGGTGAAGGCGCCCCAGCTGGTGCGGTCGCCGGGGATCTCGTTGGCGGCCAGCCACTTGTCGTTGACGTAGCCGCCGAAGTCGGTGCAGGCGTCCTTGCCGGCGTCCAGGTCGGCCGCGGTGAAGGCGTTGTAGGCCGGCAGCTTGGATTCGTCCAGCTTCAGCTCGGTGGCGGCCGCGGCCGGGGCGGCAGCATCGGTGGCCGTGGCTTCATCTTTCTTGCAGCCGACCAGCGCGGCCGAGACGGCCAGGGTCAGCAGGAGGAACTTGGGTTTGCGAGCGATCACGTGAATGGCCTCCGGGCCGGAATCAGGGCATGAGCAAGGCCCCGTCCACGGGGCCTTGCGTCGAAAGATACGCCTGCAACCGTCACCGAAGGTGTGTCGAAGGTCATGGCGGCCGCCGTGGGTGCTATACAGCCGGCATGGCGAACGAATCTTCACGGCCGTGGGACGCGGTGCTGGTCGGCGGCGGCCACAACGGGCTGGTCTGCGCGGCGTACCTGGCCAGGGCCGGCAAGCGGGTGCTGGTGCTGGAACGGCGCGATGTGGTCGGCGGCGCGGCGGTGACCGAGGAGTTCCACCCCGGCTTCCGCAATTCGGTGGCGTCCTACACCGTGTCGCTGCTGCAGCCGAAGGTGATCGCCGAGCTGGAACTGGAACGCCACGGCCTGCGCGTGGTGCCGCGCCGGATCAACAACTTCCTGCCGCTGCCCGACGGCAACTACCTGCTGGCCGGCGCCGGCCGCACGCAACGGGAAGTGGCGAAGTTCTCGCAGCGCGATGCCGAGCGCCTGCCCGAATATGAGCGCAGGCTGGAAATTTTCGCCGACGTGTTGCGCGCCACCGCCCTGCAGGCGCCGCCGAACGTGACCGATGGCGGCTGGCTGCGGGCATTGCCTGAACTGTGGAAGGCCGGCCAGCTGGGCCGCCGCCTGCAGGTACTCGATGCCGGCCTGAAGCAGGAACTGCTGGACCTGTTCTCCATCTCCGCCGCCGAATACCTGGACCGCTGGTTCGAGAGCGAACCGATCAAGGCCCTGTTCGGTTTCGACGGCATCGTCGGCAACTACGCCAGCCCGCATGCGCCCGGTACCGCCTACGTGCTGCTGCACCACGTGTTCGGCGAGAGCAACGGGGTAAAGGGCGCATGGGGTCATGCCATCGGCGGCATGGGCGCGATCACCCAGGCGATGGCGCGCGCGGCGACCGAAGCCGGTGCCGGGATACGCACCGGCGCGGGTGTCGAGAAGGTGCTGGTGGAAGCGGGCAGGGCAACCGGTGTGGTGACGTCGGCGGGAGAAGTAATCCGTGCCCGCGCCGTGGTCGCCAACGTCAACCCGAAGCTGTTGTACGAGCGCCTGCTGGCGCCGGACGAAGTGCCGGCCGCCACCCGCGAGCGGATGGCGAACTGGCGCTGTGGCTCGGGGACCTTCCGCATGAACGTGGCGCTGTCGCGCCTGCCGGATTTCAGCGCGTTGCCGGGGCCGGGCGATCACCTCACCGCCGGCATCATCATCGCTCCCAGCCTGGACTACATGGACCGCGCCTGGCTGGATGCGCGCCGCCATGGCTGGTCGCGCGAGCCGGTGGTGGAAATGCTGATCCCGAGCACGCTGGACGATTCGCTGGCACCGCCGGGCCGGCACGTGGCCAGCCTGTTCTGCCAGCACGTCGCCCCGCAGCTGCCGGACGGGCGCAGCTGGGACGACCACCGCGAGGAAGTGGCCGACCTGATGATCGCCACCGTCGAGCGCCACGCCCCCGGCTTCGCCGCATCCATTCTGGGCCGGCAGGTTCTGAGTCCGCTGGACCTGGAGCGCAGCTTCGGCCTGATCGGCGGCGACATCTTCCACGGCGCCCTGAGCCCCAACCAGCTATTCAGCGCCCGCCCGATGCTGGGGCAGGCCGACTACCGCGGCGCCATTCCCGGCCTATACCTGTGCGGCTCCGGCACCCATCCGGGGGGAGGGGTGACCGGTGCGCCGGGGCACAATGCGGCGAAGGCCGTGTTGTCTGCCTGACCATCTGCAAGGAACGGATATCAGTGGATGAAAAAGAAAAGGGAGGTGACATTCGTCACCTCCCTCTGAAGGTACAGCCTTTCTAGCGCTTAGAACTTGTACTGCATGCGCGCGAAGAAGGTACGACCGTACCAGTCGTACTGCGAAGCGTACAGCGGAGCATTGCCATAGACCGTACCCGCACTTGCGGAAATCAGGTCCGGTGCCTTGTCGAACAGGTTGCGCACGCCCACCATGATCGCCCAGTCGCCCATGTCGTAGGCGGTGGAAATGCTGTGGCGGAACTGCCAGCCGGCCTTGATATCGCGGGTTGCCCCTTCATAGCCGGAATAGGTGAACGCGGGATTCAGATCCAGATTGGACGTGCTGCTCACGTATTGCCCCTGCCAGTTGAACGTCCAGTCGCCACGTTTCAAGCTGACATTGGCAATGCCCACCGTCTTCGGATTACCGATGTAGCCGATCCGGTTCGACGTGGAATTGCCACTTGCCGAGGCCGAATCGAAGTACTGGGTGGTGTCCTCGATGGTGTACGTGATCTGCGCCTCGGCGGACAGCTTGCCGAAGGAGAAGTCGTTGTCGTAGTTCACCTGCAGGTCATAGCCACGGGTACGCTCGCGGTCGATGTTGATGTAGGTGTTGTAGATGTCGCGGATCGAGTTGGGAGCAGCCGGATCGGTCGGACTGTTGCGAACAATCTGGTTACAGAAATTGTTCGGATAGACCGCCGATGCATAGCAGCCGTAAACGATGTCGTACTCGTCCAACTGGGTGATTTCGCCACGGACCTGATAGTCGAAGTAATCCAAGGCGACGTTCAGATTGGCGAAAGTCGGGGTCCACACCAGGCCCAGCGTCTTGGCCTTGGAGGTTTCCGGCTTCAGGAAGCCCTTGCCGCCACCGGAGTGGATGGTCGCACTGCTGCCGGTACCTGCGTAATTGTCCGGAATACCGGCTGCCGCGCAGCCCGCGCGCAGCAGATCATTGTTGCTGTCACCCCACAAGATGCAGGGGTCAATGTTCACCTGGTTCTGGAAGCCGGTCTGGTCACCCAGATACAGTTCGAACAGGCCCGGTGCACGATACGAGGTGCCCATCGTGCCGCGGACCCGCAGCGATGGGATGATCTGCCAATTCAGGCCGGTCTTCCACACATGGTCGCTGCCTTCCACCGAGTCGTATTCAAATACACGACCGGACAGGTTGGCCGACAGCGACTCGATACCCGGGATACCCTTGAGCAGCGGTACGTCGATTTCAGCAAAGGCTTCCTTCACCCTGTCGGTACCTTTGGTGATGTCGGCGGTGCTGCTGCCCCATACCGAACCGCTACGCGTGAACTCCGATGGCGTATCGTTGATTTCGTACCTGCGGAATTCGACGCCGACCGCGGTGGCGACATCGCCAGCGGGCAGGGCGAACAGATTACCGGTAGCAATGGCGTTCGCAGTGGCCTGCGTGTAGACAGTGTTGCCCGTATGCCAATGACCAATGGCATCGACCAGTTCGCTCATGCGCTCGCCGCTGAGGAAGCCGGGATCGAAATAGTCGACCAATGCATCGCCACTGTTCGCCCTGGTCAGGTCACCAGTACGCGAGTTGTCGATTGCCAGGTTGGAGTAGTCACCACTGGAGCGGCTGTAAGTACCGTTGATTTCCCACGCCCAGCTGTCGGTCGACTTGAACAGGCCGTCAAGCTTGGTCGCGCCATAGAAATAATCCACCGTCACCTTGTTGTCACTGGGGAACGGCATGATCGGTTCGTAGTACTCGCCATCGGCTTCGTTGTAGACAACCGGGAAAAACTGCCGATAGTTATGCGTTTTGGTCTCGCGACGGTTATACAGGAACTGGGTTTTCCAGTTGAAATTATCGAAGCTGAAGTCCGATGCCGCGTACAGCGTGGCACGCTCGCGCTGGTTGATCACTTCGGCGCTGTCCCAGAACTTGTAGTTCAGGACGTCTTCGTAATAGGCACCATTCGGGTTGTTGGCATAAGTCGGACTTGGGTACGGCCGTGGCTTGTAGCCCGGGAACGGACCGATGGTGCTGCCGTCCTTGGTCGGGACATAACGTATCGTGGAATCGAAGTAGTTGATGATGGTGTTGGCGTAGAGGTTGTTGCACCCGGCCAAGTCAGTGCCTTCCAGGATGGACTTGTCAGCCCGGTCGATACGCTGGCCATCCGTGCCCCAGACCATGTCCTGGTTGCAACGCAGGAAGTCACGATCACCGTAGGTGAGGGCATTCAGGCGATCCCACTGTGCGGCTGCAACGATGCTGCCCTTGTCGAAATTCCAGCCGTTGGCGATGGAGGCGGAGAATTGCTCACCACCGCCATGCTGCGGGACGCTCATCGAGTAGGTCATCGTCGGTCGGTCGACGCTCTTGCGCGTGATCAGGTTGACCACGCCGGCAAGGGCGTCAGAACCGTAGATCGAGGACGAGCCGTCCTTCACGATCTCGATGCGTTGCAGAATGGCCTGCGGAATCACGTTCAGGTCGAATGCGCCGACCTGTCCACGGGTACCGGCTGGGCCGGGGCGCTGGCCATCCAGCAGGATGAGGGTTCGGTTGGCGCCCAAGCCACGCAGCGAAACGGTCTGCACGCCGGTGCCGCCTTCGACGATGTAGCCGCCGAACTGGTTGTTGATCTGGGTGGAGCCGGCCGCGATGGCGGAGGTTTGCAGGAAATCGGCGGTATCCATCTGGCCGGAGGCGATGCCCTTCTCGACCGAGATCACCTGCACGGGGGAGGTTGTCTCATATTCCGGCCGCTTGATCAGGGAGCCGGTTACCGTGATCGTGTCCAAGTCCTTGGCGCTTTCGGTCTTGGTGCTGGTCTTTTCGGCATCCGCCTGGTCCTGTGCGAACGCAGGCATGGCTTGCAATGCAGCAATCACCGCAATGGCCAGTGGTAGACGCTGGAGCCCGCTCTTTACGGACTTGTTCATGTATCTCTCTCCTGAATGATGTGCACGGTTCTGACCGATGTTACGTATCGGTTAAGCAAATGTAAGGGCAAAGATGTTACCGGCGCAACAGTTGCACTGGTAGCTCATCCGGGACGGGGTTGCTTTGCTGTTCCTGTCCTTTAGAGCCCCCCCGGGCCGCACTCATTCTTCAGGAAACCTTCGATCAGCCCCAGGGTTTCCCGCTGTTGCCGTGGGTACCAAGGCATCTGGTGCTGCTGATCGGCGATCAGGTGAAACTGTGCCGGGACCTTACCCTTGACCGCCTCATAGAAGCTCTGGGCGTGGAACGATGGGGTGCGCACGTCACGATCGCCGACGAACAGCATCACCGGGATGTTGGCCTTGTCGGCGTTCTTCATCGGGTCCATACCCTTGACGGTCTGTCCCTGGAGAATGCGCTGCAGGCGGTTGTCGCTCCATGACGTGCCCAGCCGCGCCAAGTCTGTGACAGGGGCCCCGGCAATGGCGCACTGGTAAGGGGAGTCGGGGCGTACCGTGGCGGCTGCCGCAGCAAACCCGCCATACGAGTAGCCGAAGATGGCGATCCGATCCTTGGATGCGATGCCTTGGGAGACCAGCCAGGCGGCGCCGTCATCATTGTCATCGGACATTTTTTGTCCCCACTCGCGGTCGCCGGCCATCCACAGGGCGCGGCCTAGACCCGACGACCCGCGATACTGCGGGCGCAGGACTGCATAGCCCCGCGAAGTGAGGAATGGCACCCAGCCGGAACCATCCCAGCCCATGCGGTCCCGTGACCACGGGCCGCCGTGTGGGTGGATGATGGTCGGGAGCGGAGCGTCCCCCTGCTTCCAGTTGGCAGGAAGGTCAAGGATGGCGGGGATCTGAAGGCCGTCACGGGCGGTATAGGTCACCCAGCGTTCTTCACCGGTGGCATCCTTGTCGAGCCAAGGGCGTTGTCCGCCGAGATTGACCACTTTCTTCTTGTCCAACAGAACGTGGTAATTGGTTGGATGGCTGGAGCTGTTTGTCTGGAAGAGAATGCGGGAAAAGTCGTCGTTATAGCGGGAAATATCGACCTGCTCGCCTGGGAATGCCTGTTCCAGTGTTTCCTGGATGCTTTTGAGCGTGGGGTCGATGTAGACAGTCCGCATGGCGGGGCCGTCAACTACGAAGCCGATCACTTGGTTGAAATTGCTTTCCCGTGAACTGAAGAGAAGGCCCCCGATGGAGAAATTGGGGTCGGCGAGCGCAGGTTCGTCATCGAACTTTTGCTGTTTCGGATCATACAGGCGCACCTGGACCTTGTCGGAGAACTGGTCAGTGAGTACGTAGTACTTGCCGGTGCTGTCATCCACGCCCGCAACATCCACCGAATTGCGTTCGGAGAGCTTGGTCGTCAGCGGCTTCTGCGGTACGAATTCACCACTGGCTGCGTCCAAAATGAGGACCTGCTGTTCGTAATCGCTACCGATAGGCTCGATCTGCGACTTGGCTAGGACCTTGCCCGTGCGGCGATCGAACAGTGCGGGTGAAGCACGGGTGCCGCCACGGAACAACAGCTCTGTCTGCTTGGTCTTGAGGTTGTAGAGGTAATAGTTGGCCATCATGCTCAATTCGTTGAGCTGGCGGATGATGACTTTGTCCGGATCAAGCGGAAGCCGATCCATCAGCGATGCGGTGCCGCCAAGTTCCATGCAGCGTTGGGTTTGCTCGCTGACGCCAACCTTGCGGGTGTTGTCGGCAAAGGCTTCTTCGAAATTCTTCTGATCATCGCCGGTGAGATAGGCCTTGAACATGAAAGTCTTGGTGGCACCATTGATGCTGCCTTCCCCGCACCCACCCAACTGCCCGGTCCATTCCTGACGGCCTATGGTCAGGATCTTGTCTGCTTTCAGAGCCTCTGCGGCAACGAATTTCATGCGGTCGCCAGAGGGCGTGACGACTTTGGGGCCCGCCGTCAGTGAATCGGTGTCCCATGTTGCAAGTGCGGTTTCCTCAGGATTCTGCGGGGAAGGAATGAGGGCAACCAAGTGCTTGCCATCCGGACTCATGGAAACGGATTGAATCGCGGGCAAGCGGGCCAGATCCTCAATGGCAATGGGTTGCGCGGCATGGGCGGCAGCGGCACCGTTTACCATGACAAACGCGATGGCGCTGGTAAGCAGGGAACGGCCAATATTCACGGGCATATCTCGACCTCTTTGGCTGATGCGGTAGCGACTTGAAAACTCAAGCTGACTGAAATGTGAACAGCTCGGGAAAGGTAGCAGATATGCGGCGCATGCTGCAGTGGCTATCGTTGGCCGGACATGCTTGTCTGGCACGCATGGAAATAAGCAGGTATGGGACACTGGCGGCAGTTCCTGTGAGATTTGCGTATGTCCTCCCGTTCTGCAGCCCACCGTGTTCAACCTGGTCTCTCCCCCCATCCCCGCATCCGCAACGTCATCGCGGTGGGCTCCGGCAAGGGCGGGGTGGGCAAGTCCACCACCGCGGTGAACCTGGCCGTGGCGTTGCAGCAGCTGGGTGCACGGGTCGGGGTGCTGGATGCCGACATCTACGGGCCGAGCGTGCCGGCGATGCTGGGGCTGAGCGGGCGGCCGGAGAGCCCGGACAACAAGTCGATCGAGCCGATGCGCGCGTTCGGGGTGGAAACCATGTCGATCGGGTTCCTGGTCGATCAGGATTCGCCGATGATCTGGCGCGGGCCGATGGCGACCTCGGCGCTGACCCAGCTGTTCAAGGACACCCGCTGGGACGACCTGGACTACCTGATCGTCGACCTGCCGCCGGGCACCGGCGACATCCAGCTGACCCTGGCGCAGAAGATCCCGGTGGCCGGGGCGGTGATCGTCACCACGCCGCAGGACATCGCCACGCTGGACGCGCGCAAGGCGCTGAAGATGTTCGAGAAGGTCGAGGTGCCGGTGCTGGGCATCGTCGAGAACATGGCGGTGCACACCTGCTCCAACTGCGGCCATGTCGAGCACCTGTTCGGCGAGGGCGGCGGCCAGCGCATGGCCGGGCAGTACGGGGTGCCGCTGCTGGGCTCGCTGCCACTGGACATCGGCATCCGCGAACAGGGCGACGTGGGCACGCCGATCGTGGCCGCCGCGCCCGGGTCGGCGGCGGCCAGAGCCTACGTGGCGGCGGCGGAGCGGATGGTGGAGGAGCTGGGCAAGCGCCCGCGCGCGGGGATTCCCATCGTTTCGTCGCTGGTCTGAATTCCTTCGTAGGTGCGGGGCTTGCCCCGCACGAGGCTTTCACGGCAAGGCTCCATGCGGGACAAGCCCCGCATCCACGTCAATGCGGGGCTTTGCCGCGCGCCAAGACGCACGCGCAACAGGCTAGAATTGCGCCTCCTGCAGGCATTGGGACCCCGAATGAGCATCAAGAGCGACCGCTGGATCCGCCGCATGTCCGAGCAGCACGGCATGATCGAGCCGTACGAGCCGGGACAGGTCCGCTTCGCCGATAACGGCGGGGTCGACGGCCGGCGCATCGTCAGCTACGGCACCTCCAGCTACGGCTACGACGTGCGCTGCTCGCGCGAGTTCAAGGTGTTCACCAACATCAACTCGACCATCGTCGATCCCAAGCGCTTCGACCCGAAGAGCTTCGTGGACATCGAGGCCGACGAGTGCATCATCCCGCCCAATTCGTTCGCGCTGGCGCGCACGGTGGAGTATTTCCGCATCCCGCGCGACACGCTGGTGGTGTGCCTGGGCAAGAGCACCTATGCGCGCTGCGGCATCATCGTCAACGTGACGCCGCTGGAGCCGGAGTGGGAAGGCCACGTGACCCTGGAATTCTCCAACACCACGCCGCTGCCGGCGCGCATCTACGCCAACGAGGGCGTGGCGCAGATGCTGTTCTTCCAGGCCACTGCCGACGACGTCTGCGAGACGTCGTACAAGGACCGCGGCGGCAAGTACCAGGGCCAGACCGGGGTGACGCTGCCGCGCACCTGAGGGTTGCAGGGGGCACCCGCCCGCGGTGCCCGCGTGCTTCGATCACCCGGCCGTTGCCTGGTCCAGCACCTCGATGTCCAGCGTCGGCAGCACCCAGAAGCCGCCGGGCATGCCACGGCACATGCCGCTCTGGTATTCGGAAGTCGGCACGAAGTGGGCGCCGTCCCAGGTCCAATCGGCGTGCGACCAGCAATCGCCCAGCCCGCGCCCCTTGTGGTCGGCGCTGATCTGGCCGGCGTCGTAGTCGGTGCCGTCGGTGGTCACCAGCCGCGGCAGGAACGGCGCATGGTCGTCGGCGACCCAGTAGCCCGAGCCGGCGTTGTAGGCGGCGAGCCAGCACGGGGTGGAAACCAGCACCCTGTGGTCGTCGAGGCGGTCCACCTGCAACGGGGCGTCGGCGGGAAGCTCGTCGAAGCGCTCGCAGTCGCCGGAGGCGCCGTCCAGCGTGGCACGCAGGGCGGCCCGCAATTCCGGTGAACGCGCCAGCGCGTCGTCACCGGGGTGCGGCGGCGACATCGGGGGGCGCCGCACCACCGGTGCCGGCAAGGGCGGCGGTACCGAGGCTTCGCTGCGGGTCCCCCTGCGCACCAGCGCGCCTGGTGTGTCCAGGCGACCCTGGAATTCGTCCATCTTCAGCAATACCGCCGCCGCGCCCTGGTCGGACAGCTCCCAGCGCCTGCCGTCGCGGTGTGCGACGTGGATGCGGCTGTCGCGCAGCAGCGCCGCCAGCAATGCGCCCGACTGCGCCCGGCTCAAGGCATGGCCGCCCTGTTCGCCGTCGGCGCCCAGTGCGCCCAGGTCGCGTCCGTCGATGTGCAGGTGCAGGTCGGCGGCGGCCGGTTCGTCGGTATCGCTCACCTGCAGTTCGGCGTTGACTGGCTGGCCGGGGCCGGCATCCCGGGTGAGCAGCACGCTGGCGCCATCTTCGCCACCTTCGGGGGCATAGCCGGCGGCGCGGCAGGTGTGGGTGTTGTCGCAGACCAACTGCCAGTCGGAGTGGGAGAACTCCAGGCCGTTGTCGGCCGCGCGGGTGGTGGCGGCTGCGGCGAGGAAGAGGATGGCGCAAAGCAACGGGCGGGCGAAGGTCATGGATGTTCCTTGCGGGACGGAGCCGGCCGTGGGTGGCCGGCTCCGGGAGGCCTTACCTGCGACGCACCAGCAGGCGGTAGCTGCCGCTGGCCGAGGCGTCGAAGCTGTGCGCCATCAGCACGTAGCGGCCCGGCTCCAGCTCGACTTCCAGGTTCGGGTCGAGGCTGCCGTCGCCATCGTCCTGCGAGGCGACTTCCTCGCCGCCGCGCATCAGCGTGACCATGCCGTCCAGCCCGTTGATGCCGGTCATGCGGATGACGTAGCGGCCCTTGCGCGGGATTTCCAGCGTGTAGAGGTTGCGCAGCCCGGAAACCAGCTGGCCGCTGGTCTCGCGGCCCAGCACCAGCGCCGGCTGGGCCGGGCCATCCGGCGCGGGGGCGGTGCTGGTGGCGAGCTGGAAGATGCCGCCGCTGCTGTTCATCGAGCGCACCGAGACGTTGTATTCGCCCGGCTCCAGCACCTGCGTCAGGCGCGCGTCGACGCCGTTGCCGCCGTCGTCGTCGCTCAGCGTGAAGTCGGGGCCCTGCAGGGTCAGGTAGCTGTCCAGTTCGCTGCCGCTGGCGTCGAACTGGACGCGGCGGCGCTCGGGCAGGCTGAACACGAAGCTGCGGGTCTCGTCGCTGCCGATGAAGCCGCTGACCGTGCCATCGACGGGCAGGGCGCTGCCGTCCTCGAATGCCATCCCTTCGGGAATGGCCGTCTGCCGCACGTCGAGGTAGAAGGCGCCGTTGTCCTCCGAGAAGGAACGCGCGGTCAGGGTGTAGCTGCCCGGCTGCAGCGGCGTGACCAGCCGCGAGTTGGTGCGGTTGCCGCCGTCGTCGTCTTCCAGCGACAGGTTGTCGCCGGACAGTTCGAGCCGGGTGTCGAACGCGTCCGACTCCAGGTTGATGGTGTACAGGCCGGGCTGGTCCACCTGCAGGGTGTAGGCCTGGCTGCTGCCGAGTAGCCAGTCGGTAATGCGCTGGCCGGCGGCCAGCGGCTTGCCGTCATAGGCGTCGATGGGCTCGGCGCTCAGGTGGAACGGGCCGAACGCGCGAGCGTCGGCGCCGCTGACCGCGACCAGGTACTGCCCGGCCTTGTCGGCGCGGAAGCTCAGTTGCGTGCCGCTGCCTTCGCTGCAGCCGCAGCCGCTGGAGCGGTTGAGCAGGGTGTCGCGCTGGAACACGGAAAGGGCGCCGTTCAGCGGGCCGTCCAGCTTCAACGACACGGCCTGGCCGGCGGCCAGCTGCAGCGAGAACACCTGGCTGCGGCTGCCGTCGCTGTAGTTCAGCGCGGCGGCGGACGTGATCTCGCCGCTGACGTCGCCATTGCTGGCCAGCGGGCGGATCGGGGTGGCGGCATGGGCGAGCGGGCTCAGGCTGGCGGCGATGGCAAGGCCCAGCAATCCTGCTGTGAGTTGCTTCACTTGGGGGTTTCCTTGGTTGGGTGGGGTGTGGCGATGGGCGCCGGCCGCGCGTGGAGCGCAAGCCGGTCGGTCGGGAACTGCGGGGCCGGTGGCAGCCACCGGCCCGTGCCTGCTCAATCCGCTTCGACGGCGGCTGCCTCGGCCGCGGCAGCGGCGGCTTCCGCTTCGCCCTTGCGGTTGCTGTTGGCCGGGGTGGCCGCGTCGGTGCCGAGGTCGGTGGTTTCCAGTTCGAACACGCCCTGCTGGCTGCCGAGGCTGGAAACGGCGACGGTGTAGCGCCCCGGGCCCATGCGCAGGGTGAGGCGGGCGTTGGTGCCGTCGCCGCCGTCGTCGTCCTCGGCGTCGATGCCCGGGCCGGTGACGTGCAGCACCGGGTCGAAGTTGTCGGCGATGGCGTCGAACTGCAACTGGCGGGTGCCGTCGAGGGTGAGCGCGAAGCTGCGGCGGCCGCGCGAGTCGATCATGCCCGGCGTGGTCTGGCCGATGGCCAGCGCGGTGCCGTCGCGGGTGGCCAGGCCCTTGTCGACCGGGGTCAGGCCCACGCGCAGCTTGAACGAGCCGGTGCCGCCGTTCAGCGCCGATGCGCCGATGCTGTAGTCGCCCGGTTCGAGGTAGGCGCGGATGCGGGCGTTGAGGTTGCCGCCGCCGTCGTCGTCCTCGATGTCGGTGTTGCGGCCGCTCAGGTGCAGGTAGGTGTCCAGCCCGCCCGACTCCATGCTGATGGTGTAGATGCCGGCCTTGTCGACCTTGAGCGTGTAGTCCTGTTTTTCGCCCACCAGCCAGTCGATGGCTTCGCTGTCGGCGACCAGCGGCTTGCCGTCGTACGGGGTGACGCTGCTGCTGTCGAGCTTGAACGGGCCGAATGCGTCGGCGCCGGCGCTGTTCACCGCCACCAGGTAGGTGCCGTCCTTCGGCGCGCGGAACGCCAGGCTCACCGTGCCGGCATTGCCGCTTTCCGCGTCCTGCCCGCGGGCGGAGGCGGTGGCCAGCAGGGTCTGGCCGTCGAATACCGACAGCTGGCCGTTGAGCGAGCCGCCCAGTTCCAGCGCGATGGCCTCGCCGTTCTTCAGCGTGACCTTGTAGCCCTGGTGGCGGCTGCCGTCGTTGTAGTTCAGGCGGCTGGACGAGGTGATTTCACCGGTGACGCTGCTGCCGACGGCAAGGCCGGGGGTGCCGTCGCCGGCGCCGCTGCCGAGCTTGTGGCAGGCGGCCAGCGCCAGGGCAAGGGAGATCGCGGTGAAAAGGCGGGCGGGGCGTGTGTTCAAGCGTAAGTCCTTTGGCTTGGCGGGAAACCGCGATGGGTGCGGAATGGCGCGATTCTACCGGCAAGCAGGCGCCGGCCACGCATGTTCCGGCAGCCTGCCCGGGGGATGATGGGCGGGCGTGGAATGCTAGAATCGCCAGCTTGTCTGCATTGCCACGAGCCGACCATGATCGAACTGAATCCCGTCCGCCAGCGAATCGCCGATCTGACCGATCGGGTGGTATCGCTCAGGGGGTATCTTTGACTACGACGTCAAGAAAGAACGCCTTGAGGAAGTAACCCGGGAGCTGGAAAACCCGGACATCTGGAACAACGCCGAATACGCGCAGAACCTCGGCCGCGAGCGCTCCCTGCTGGAGAAGACCGTGGTCGGCATCGCCAGCGTGCTCGATGGCATGACCGAGTGCAGCGAGCTGCTGGAACTGGCCGAGAGCGAGCAGGACGAGGACACCGCGCTGGCGGTGGTCGCCGACCTGGACAAGTACCAGAGCCACGTGGAGAAGCTGGAATTCCAGCGCATGTTCTCCGGGCAGATGGATTCGGCCAATGCCTTCGTCGACATCCAGGCCGGCGCCGGCGGCACCGAGGCGCAGGACTGGGCCGAGATCCTGCTGCGCATGTACCTGCGCTGGGCCGAGAGCCGCGGCTGGAAGACCGAGCTGCTGGAAGTCTCCGGCGGCGACGTGGCCGGCATCAAGTCGGCGACCTTCCGCGTCGAGGGCGACTTCGCCTATGGCTGGCTGAAGACCGAGATCGGCGTGCACCGGCTGGTGCGCAAGAGCCCGTTCGACTCGGACAACCGCCGCCACACCAGCTTCACCTCGGTGTTCGTGTCGCCGGAAGTGGATGACAGCATCGACATCGACATCAACCCGGCCGACCTGAAGACCGACGTGTACCGTTCCTCGGGTGCCGGTGGCCAGCACGTCAACAAGACCGAGTCGGCCGTGCGCATCACCCACGTGCCGACCAACACGGTGGTGGCCTGCCAGACCGAGCGCAGCCAGCACGCCAACCGCGATCGCGCGATGAAGATGCTGGCGGCCAAGCTGTACGAGTTGGAAGTGCAGAAGCGCAATGCCGAGCGTGACGCGCTGGAAGCCACCAAGTCCGACATCGGCTGGGGCAGCCAGATCCGCAACTACGTGCTCGACCAGAGCCGCATCAAGGACCTGCGCACCGGCATCGAGCGCAGCGACACGCAGAAGGTGCTGGACGGCGACCTGGACGAATTCGTCGAGGCCAGCCTGAAGTCCGGCCTGGAGGCCGGCTCCAAGCGCATCGACGCGTAAACACCTCGTTTTGCCCCTGTAGGAGCGACGCAAGTCGCGATGAAGCTTTACCGGTGAATCCGGTCGCGACTGACGTCGCTCCTGCAGAAAGTCAGAAAACTCCCCACGTACCGAACATCGCCGCCATGACCGACCAGACCGCCACGCCCCCGCCCGCCGACGAGAACAGCCTGATCGCCGAGCGCCGCGGCAAACTCAAGGCGCTGCGCGAGCAGGGCATCGCCTTCCCCAACGATTTCCGCCGCGAGCAGTTCGCCGGTGCGTTGCAGGACGAGTTCGCCGATGCCGAACACTGGAGCGCCGAGGCGCTGGAAGCGGCCGGCCGCACCGTGAAGATGGCCGGCCGGCTGATGGCCAAGCGGGTGATGGGCAAGGCCAGCTTCGCGCAGATCCAGGACGAGTCCGGGCGCATCCAGCTGTTCCTGCAGGCCACCGCGCTGGACGAGGCCTATGCCGCGTTCAAGGGCTGGGACGTGGGCGACATCATCGCCGTCGAAGGTGGGCTGACCCGTACCAGGACCGGCGAGCTGTCGGTCAAGGCCTCGGCGATCCGGCTGCTGGTCAAGTCGCTGCGGCCGCTGCCGGACAAGTGGCACGGGCTGGCCGACGTCGAGCAGCGCTACCGCCAGCGTTACGTCGACCTGATCGTGACGCCGGAGTCGCGCGAGGTGTTCATCAAGCGCTCGAAGATCATCCGCGCGATGCGCGCCTGGCTGGACGCACGCGACTTCCTAGAAGTCGAGACGCCGATGATGCACTACATCCCCGGCGGCGCGACGGCCAAGCCGTTCACCACCCACCACAACGCGCTGGACCTGGACCTGTACCTGCGCGTGGCGCCGGAGCTGTACCTCAAGCGGCTGGTGGTGGGCGGGCTGGAACGCGTCTACGAGATCAACCGCAACTTCCGCAACGAGGGCGTGAGCACCCGCCACAACCCCGAGTTCACCATGATGGAGTTGTACGAGGCCTACGCCACCTACAACGAGGTGATGGACCTGACCGAAGGCGTGATCCGCGACGTGGCCCGGCAGGTGTTGGGTACCACCGAAGTGGAGTGGGACGGCGCGAAGATCGACCTCGGCCCGGCCTTCCGCCGCTGGCGCATGGACGAGGCGGTGCGCCACTACAACCCGGAGATCAGCGCCGCCGACTGCACTGACCGCGATGCGCTGCTGCGCCACTGCGAGCGGCTGAAGATCCGGGTCAAGCCGTCGTACGGCTGGGGCAAGCTGCTGCTGGAAATCTTCGAGGCGACGGTGGAGGACAAGCTGGTGCAGCCGACCTTCATCACCGACCACCCGGTCGAGGTCTCGCCGCTGGCCCGCGCCAGTGACAGCGAGCCGGGCTATACCGACCGCTTCGAGCTGTTCGTCAACGGCAAGGAGCTGGCCAACGGCTTCTCCGAGTTGAACGACCCGGAGGACCAGGCCGCGCGTTTCCGCGCGCAGGTCGAGGCCAAGGACGCCGGCGACGACGAGGCCATGCATTTCGACGCCGACTACATCCGCGCGCTGGAATACGGCATGGCCCCGACCGGCGGGCTGGGCATCGGCATCGACCGTCTGGTGATGCTGCTCACCGGCCGCGCCTCGATCCGTGACGTGCTGCTGTTCCCGTACATGCGCCCGGAAGCCTGAGCGCATCGCCGATGGCGGAAACGAAAGGGCCTTGCCGGCATGGCAAGGCCCTCTCCTTACAAGCGGGGATTCGTAGGTATGGGGCTTGCCCCATACAGGGCTTTCCCGGCGAAGCCCTATGCGGGGCAAGCCCCGCATCTACAGGCCCCGCGCCCACGCTCCAGCCGGGGCTCAGCCCTCGGCCAGCGACAGGAAGCCGAAGTGGAAGGCCGAGACGTGTGCCAGCGCGATGCGGCAGGTCACCGTGCCCACGCTCGGGGTCGGCGACTGGCCCGGCGAGAAATAGCGCACGTCGCGCAGGTGGATGTAGTGGCGGTGGCCGTCGGCGGGCTTGGGGTCCTCGCCGATCTGCGCCAGCGCCTGCTTGATGCCTTCCTCGATGCTGGCGGTGAGCCAGTTCTCCTGCATGTAGTTCTCGCGGCTGATGACGCGCCCGGAGATCAGCAGGCCGCCCACGGTCAGGGTGACCGGGATGTCGATCTCGGGGCTGTTCTCGGCCAGCTTGATGACCACTTCCAGTACGGGGTCGCTCATGGGTGGTTCCTGGTGATGGGAGGGATCAGGCCTGCGGCGGTGCATCGCGCAGTTCGCGGCGCAGGATCTTGCCGACGTTGGTCTTGGGCAGCTCGGTGCGGAACTCGACGATGCGCGGGTGCTTGTAGCCGGTGAGGTTGGCGCGGGCGAACTCCTTGACCTGTTCCTCGGTCAGGTTGGGGTCCTTCTTGACGATGACCACCTTGACCACCTCGCCGGATTTCTCGCTCGGCACGCCCACCGCGGCCACTTCCAGCACGCCGGGCATCATCGCGATCACGTCCTCGACCTCGTTCGGGTACACGTTGAAGCCCGACACCAGGATCATGTCCTTCTTGCGGTCGACGATGTAGAAGAAGCCCTTCTCGTCCATCTTCGCCATGTCGCCGGTATGCAGCCAACCATCGGCGTCGATGGCCTGGGCGGTTTCGTCCGGGCGCTGCCAGTAGCCCTTCATCACCTGCGGGCCGCGGATGCACAGTTCGCCCACTTCGCCGGTGGCCAGCGTCTTGCCGTCATCGTCCTTGACGCAGGCGTCGGTGGAAGGGATGGGCAGGCCGATGGCGCCGTTGTATTCGGCCAGGTCCAGCGGGTTGATGCAGGCCGCCGGCGAGGTCTCGGTCAGGCCGTAGGCTTCCACCAGGGTGACGCCGGTGACCTTCTTCCACTTCTCGGCCACCGCGCGCTGCACCGCCATGCCGCCGCCGAGGGTGACCTTGAGCGCGGAGAAGTCCACCTCGTCGAAGCCGGGGGTGTTGAGCAGGCCGTTGAACAGGGTGTTGACGCCGGTGATGGCGGTGAAGCGGGTGCCCTTGAGCTCCTTGACGAAGCCCTTCATGTCGCGCGGGTTGGTAATCAGGTAATTGAGCCCGCCGAGCTTCATGAAGACCAGCCCGTTCGCGGTCAGCGCGAAGATGTGGTACAGCGGCAGCGCGGTGATGATGACTTCCTCGCCGGGTTTGACGCCCGACGCGGAGATCCACGCCGAGGCCTGCTGCATGTTGGCGATCAGGTTGCGATGGGTGAGCATCGCGCCCTTGGCCACGCCGGTGGTGCCGCCGGTGTACTGCAGGAAGGCGATGTCGTCGTGGCTGATCTCCACCGGCGGCAGGGTGTGGCCGCCGCCCAGGCGCAGCGCCTCGCGGAAGCGGATGGCGCCGGGGATGCGGTAGTCCGGCACCATCTTCTTCACGTACTTGAGCACGAAGTTGACGATGGCGCCCTTGGGGAAGCCGAGCATGTCGCCCAGGCCGGTGGTGACCACCTGCTTGACCGGGGTGTCGGCGATGACCTGCTGCACGGTGTCGCCGAAGTTGTCCACCACCACCAGCACCGAAGCGCCGGCGTCGACCAGCTGGTGCTTGAGCTCGCGCGCGGTGTAGAGCGGGTTGACGTTCACCACGGTCAGGCCGGCGCGCAGGATGCCGAAGGTGGCGATCGGGTACTGCAGGCAGTTGGGCATCATCACCGCGACGCGGTCGCCCTTCTTCAGCTGCAGCTCGCCCAGCAGGTAGGCGGCGAACTGGCTGACCAGCGCATCGGCCTCGCCGTAGGTGAGGGTCTTGCCGAAGTTGGAATAGGCGGGGCGGTCGCGGAAGCGGGCGACGGAGGCGTCGAACACCGAGACGACCGAGCGGAACTCCTCGACATCGATCTCCGCCGGCACGCCGGCGGGATAACTCTGCAGCCACGGACGTTCCCGATTCATCATCCCCTCCAGGATTTGCATGTGGTTCGTATCGAATGTGCGGCCCGGCACGGCGCCGCCGTTGGTGGCAGCATACCGTCCAGAATGGAAAAGGCGAAGGGAGGGGAGCATGGCCCGAACGGTGTTGAACTGCCTGCGTATTGCATTGATCGCCTGCGCGCTTGCCGCCTGCACCCGGCAGGCGCCGGAGCAGCGCCTGCGTGCGGAGGTGGCGGCGATGCAGGAAGCGGCGGAAAACGGCCAGCCCAGGGCGTTCATGGCACGGGTGGCGCCGGACTTCATCGGCAACGACGGGCTGGACCGCGACGGGCTGGAACGCCTGCTGCGCGGCCAACTGCTGCTCAATGCCAAGGTCGGCGTGCGCACCGGGCCGCTGGAGGTGGAAATGGGGCAGGGCACGGCCACGGTGCGCTTCACCGTGCTGCTGACCGGCGGCAACGGCCGCTTCCTGCCCGAGCGCGGGCAGGTCTGGCAGGTGACCAGCGGCTGGCGCGAGCATGACGGTGACTGGCAGCTCTACAGCGCCGACTGGAGCGCGGCCGGGGAACGCTGAGCGAGATGACTCCCAGCGGCATCGATGAATGCGCGGACAGGTAGATGAATGGAGGCCATGGCGGCGCCGGCATCGTCATGCGCTTATCGCGCCGCGCTGTTTATGCTGCCGGCGAATTCCATGCCGGCGGCGCCGGCCCATGCAAGGAGAGTCCCATGACTGCTCGTACCGCTTTCCGCAATGTCTCCCTCGGCCTGCTGGCCACCGCCATGCTGTCGGCCTGCGCCACCGGCGGCTCGTATGTGCAGAGCGACCCCTACGGCAATCCGACCCAGCAGCAGAACCGTACCGGCAAGGGCGCACTGATCGGTGCCGCCATCGGCACCGCCGCCGGCCTGCTCAGCGGCAGCAGCGCCACCGAGCGCCGCCAGCACGCGATGATCGGCGCCGGCATCGGCGCGCTGGGTGGTGCGGCCGTCGGCAACTACCAGGACCGCCAGGAACGCGCGCTGCGCGAGCGCACCGCCAACACCGGCATCGACGTGCAGCGCCAGGGCGACAACATCACCCTGAACCTGCCCGACGGCATCACCTTCGACTTCAACAAGACCACGCTCAAGCCGCAGTTCTACGGCGCGCTCAACGGCGTGGCCTCGACCCTGGCCGAGTACAACCAGACCATGATCGAAGTGGTCGGCCACACCGACAGCATCGGCACCGACGCGGTCAACAACCGCATCTCCAAGGAGCGTGCCGACGCCGTGGCCGCCTACCTCAGCGCGCAGGGCGTGCAGCGCGAGCGCATCGAGACGCTGGGCGCCGGCAAGGCCTACCCGATCGCCAGCAACGACACCGAGGCCGGCCGCGCGCAGAACCGCCGGGTCGAGATCCGGGTGATCCCGCTGCGTTCGTGAGCCGGTCCGCACGATCGTGACGAAGGGAGCCGCGCAAGCGGCTCTTTTCGTCTGCGCCATCCATGCCATCTGGCCCATCCGGGCACCATCTGCGCGGTGCTAGATTCGGCCGATGCCGGCGCGGGAGGCGCTGCCGGTACCGCATAATCAGGGAGGCCGCATGTCCATCCACCGTACCGCCTGCATCACCGCGCTCGCGGTGAGCGCCAGCAGCCTGTTCCTCGCCACGCCTGCGTCCGCCGAGTACGCCAAGCCGCCGGCCGAACTGCTGAAGGTGCTGACCGCGCCGCCGCCGCCGATGCCCAGCGTCGATCCCACCGGCAAGCGCCTGCTGCTGACCACCAGCCAGACCTATCCGTCGATCAGCCGCGTCGCCCGGCCGTACCTGAAGCTGGCCGGCCTGCGCCTGGAGCCGGGCAACCGCAGCCGCCACGACACCCCGGGCGGCTACGGCATCCCCGCCTGCGTGGCCGACTTCACCCTGGTGGACATCGCCAGCGGCAAGGAAACCCGCGTGCCGCTACCGAAGGACGCCTGCGCCGGCGGCGCGCTGTGGTCGCCGGACGGCCAGCGCTTCGCCTTCCAGAACGTCGTCACCGATTCCGTACAGCTGTGGGTGGGCGATGCCGCCAGCGGCCAGGTCCGGCAGATCCCGGGCGCGCGCCTGAACCCCATGTTCGGCAGCACCGTGCAGTGGCTGGATGGCGGCAACCGCCTGCTGGTCAAGCTGGTGCCGGCCAACCAGGGCCCGGCGCCGGCCGGCGACGATGCCTACGGCCCGGACGTGCAGGAATCGCTCGGCGCCAAGGGCGTGAGCAGCACCTACGAAACCCGCGATACGCTCGCCAGCGAGCACGACGAACGCCTGTTCGCCTACTACGGCCAGTCGCAGCTGGCGGTGGTCGAGGCCGCTTCCGGCAAGGTGAATCCGGTCGGCGCGCCGCAGCTGTACAACGACGTCAACGGCGCACCCGACGGCGTGCACGTGCTGACCGAGACCATCAAGCCGCCGTTCTCGCACGCAGTCACCTACCAGCGCTTCGCCTACGACGTGGACGTGCTGGACGTGACCACCGGCAAGAGCGTGCGCATCGCCTCGCTGCCGCTGGCCGAGCGCGTGCCGGTGCACGGTGTGCCGGAAGGCCCGCGCGATTTCGACTGGCGTGCCACCGACCCGGCCACGCTGGTCTGGGCCGAAGCGCTGGACAAGGGCGACTGGAACGTCAGCGTGCCGCAGCGCGACAAGCTGATGCTGCAGTCCGCGCCGTTCACCGCGGCGCCGCGCGAGATCGCCCGCACCACCCAGCGCTACGCCGGCTTCGACTGGACCGCGCAACCGCAGCGCGCCTTCCTCAACGAATACGACGAGAACCGCCACTGGCGCCAGACCCGCATCGTCGACATCGACGACCCGAAGCGGGAAGCGCGCCTGCTGTGGGACCTGTCCAGCGACGAGCTGTACGACGACCCCGGCACCTTCGTCTACCAGCGCCTGCCCAACGGCGCTTACGTGGTGCGCGAGGAGGACGGCAAGGTGTTCCTGCGCGGGCAGGGCAGCTCGCCGCAGGGCGACCGCCCGTTCCTTGACCGCCTGGACCTGGCCACGCTCAAGAGCGAGCGCCTGTTCCGCAGCGCTCCTGACGCCTACGACCAGTTCCTCGGCTTCACCGCCGAACCGGGCCGCTACCTTACCTGGCACCAGTCGGTGATCGACCCGCCCAACGCCTGGCTGCGCGAACTGGGCGCGCGTGATGCGGCGGCCAAGGAAGGCGAAGCGCAGTACGCCGCCGACGGCCGCAAGCTGACCCGCATCGCCGACCCCACCCCGGAAGTGCGGCAGATCCAGAAGCGGCTAGTCACCTACAAGCGCGCCGACGGCATCGACCTGTCCTTCACCCTGTACACCCCGCCGGGCTACAAGGAAGGCGAGCGCCTGCCGGCGATCCTCTACGCCTACCCGGCCGACTTCGCCAACAGCGCGCAGGCCGGGCAGGTGTCCGGCTCGCAACAGACCTTCACCCGGCTGGCGCCGTACCGGCTGATGCTGCTGGCCGGCTACGCCATCATCGACAACGCCTCGTTCCCGATCGTCGGCGACCCGAAGAGCGCCTACGACACCTACCTGGAACAGCTCACCGCCGACGCCAGGGCCGCGGTGGACAAGGCGGTGGAACTGGGCGTGGTGGACCGCAACCGCATCGGCGTCACCGGCCACAGCCACGGCGGCCTGATGACCGCCAACCTGATCGCCCATACCGACCTGTTCAAGGCCGGCGTCGCCACCAGCGGCTCGTACAACAAGACCTTCACCCCGTTCGGCTTCCAGAACGAGCGCCGCTCGGTGTGGCAGGCGCAGGACGTATACCTGAAGGCCTCGCCGTACTTCTATGCCGACAGGATCAAGCTGCCGCTGCTGCTGGTGCACGGCGAGGACGACGCCAACCCCGGCACCGAACCGTTCCAGTCGCGCAAGCTCTACCAGGCCATCCGCGGCAACGGCGGCACCACCCGCCTGGTGATGCTGCCGCACGAACCGCACTGGTACACCGCGCTGGAATCCAACGAACAGCTGGTGGCGGAAATGCTGGCGTGGTTCGACCGTTACGTGAAGAACGCGCCGGCGCCGGCGGCTTCGGCCAAGTGAGCTGGCGATGAGTTGATCGCATAACGCGAAGGAGCCCGCGCAAGCGGGCTTTTTCTCTTTTTCGCAATGGTCCTGACCGCGGATTCAAAGCAGGCGTTCGGTGGAAGTCGCTGTCAGTCATGGATGACCGAGGTCGAACGAAGCTGTCGTCCCGGTATGCGACATACCCTGTCAGGGTGGGGAAGGGTTCCCGCCGGAGATATCTTCCGGACGAGACGCTGCTGTAGAGTGCCACCGCATGCAGCGGTACGAAACAGCGATACCGCATCAGGGATTCTCTGGATGCCGGACAACCGCGACATCGAAATACTCAACCTCATCAATGCGCTGGCGCACCAGGCGACAGCCGCCATGCAACGTTCGCTGCGGGATACCGAGCTCGGGCTCGTCGCCATGGAGGCTAGAACGTTGCGCTTCATCGCCCGCCATCCAGGCTGCACGCAGAACGATATCGTGCGCGAAAGCGGGCGCGACAAGGCCCAGATCGCACGCATCACCAAGGTGTTGCTGGAGCGTGGCGATATCCGGAAGAGAGCCATCGAGGGAGGGAAGCGGCAGCACCTGGAGGTCACACCGGCAGGGGCGAAGCTGCATGCCAAGGCCGAGGCGCTGCGGACGGTGGTTGCGCAGGCGCTGGTCGAGGGGCTCGCGCCTGAGGAGTGCAATGCGCTGGAGCGCATGCTGCGCCGCATGACTCAAGCAGATCAGAATCCATGAGTTGACTTTGTCAACCAAATTAGCAATAGTTGACAAAGTTAACTTCGCCCGCCTGGCGGAGCCTTGGATTTGTGAGGCTTTCCATGAACATCGTAGTGACCAAGCATGGCGAGGGGCAGGAGTCCACCGCGCTACATGACGAGTTGCGCCGTGCGCTGGCCGAAGTACGGCCAGCCGTGCTGATCGACGGAAACTGGCAGGCCCCCGCCGCGGGTAATTCGCTGGAAGTGGATGATCCCGCGGATGGCAGCCGCGTCGCGACGATCGCCGCAGGCGACGAGCAGGACATCGACCTCGCCGTGGCCGCCGCACAGCGAGCCTTCCAGCTTGGTCCCTGGCCGCGCCTGCCCGCTTCGCGCCGGGCGGCAATGCTGTTTGCACTGGCCGATGCGATCGAACGCGAGCAGGCGGAAATGGCGTTGCTCGAATCGATGGATGCCGGCCACAGCTTGCGATCGATAGCCAACGGTGACGTGCCGCTCGGCATCCGTTCGCTGCGTGACTATGCGGGCTGGGCGACCAAGATCGCGGGCGAGACGCCGATGCAACCCGCCGACACGACCTGCATGGACTATTTCCTGCGCGAGCCGATCGGTGTCGCCGGAATCATCACGCCGTGGAATGCGCCGTTCCTGATGGTGTTGCAGAAAGTCGCGACGGCACTCGCCGCAGGGTGCACCGTGGTGATCAAGCCAGCCGAGCTTGCGCCGCTGTCGGCGCTGCGCATCGGCCAGTTGTGTCTCGAGGTGGGTATCCCTGCCGGTGTCGTGAATATCGTGACCGGCACGGGCGCTGTGGCGGGTCAGGCGCTTGTCGATCATCCCGACGTCAACGTCGTCAGTTTTACCGGCTCCACGGCCGTCGGCAAGCGGATCATGGCCGCTGCTGCGGAGAGCAACCTCAAGCGTGTTGTCCTGGAACTCGGCGGGAAGTCGCCAGTGCTCGTGTTCGCCGATGCCGACCTGGACAAGGCGGCCAAGGCGATTGTCGGCGAGATCACTTTCAAGAGCGGGCAGTATTGCGCGGCAGGGTCGCGTGTGTTCGTACAGCGCTCGGTCTACGCCGCGCTGCTGGACAGGATGCAGGCTGCGATGGACCGGATATCCATCGGGCCGGGCCATCTGGCGACTACGGACATGGGGCCGATGATCTCTGCGGCGCAACGCATGCGTGCGCAGGAGATCATCGATCACAGCATTGCGGCCGGCGCAGTGGTCCAGCGTGGCGGCCATGCACGCTCCGGTCCTGGCTATTTCTACGAGCCGACCTTGATCACGCATGCCACCCCCGGCATGCGTGTTTCGCGCGAAGAAATCTTCGCGCCCGCGCTTGTGGTGACGCCATTCGATGACGCAGCCTCCCCGCATGAGGTCGCCGCACTGGCCAACGATTCCGCTTACGGGCTTTCCGCCAAGATCTGGGCGCGCGACATCGGCACGGTGCATTGCCTGATTCGACTGCTGCAAGCCGGCCAGGTCATCGTCAATGGTGGAGGTGGCGAAGCCACGTTGCCCTTTGGTGGCGTCAAACAGTCGGGCTTCGGGCGCGAGAACGGCCATGTCGGACTGTCGGCATTCACCGAAATCAAGGCGGTCCGGTTGGGCTACTGACCGGAAACCTGCTGCGGCTGCGGACAGATTGAGGGACGAATCGCAAGGGGATATCCCAAGCCGACAATGTCTTTACGGTGGCCAGACGATATGTCCCGGGGTTGTATCGGGTGCTTACCCGAACGCAGTGGGATAACTCACCTCGGCAGCCGGCGCTCCGCCCGCCAGCGGCAACGCCAGAAAATACTCCGCGGGAACTCTCACGCGTCGCTCCGTCTTCACGAACCATCCACGTGTTCCAACATCAGCTGAAGGCGGAGTCATGGCCTCTGCAAAAAGGCCGCTATATTCCAAGCTCCCCGACGAAGGAGGAGTGGAATGTTTCTGACCAAACAACATCTGAAGACGGCAGGCATGCTTGGCGTCGCGATCATCGCCACCTCGAGCCTTGGCGCCTGTGCCACCTACAAAAACGAGTTCGCGAACATCAACACCCGCCTGGATCAGCTCGACGCGAAGGTGCAGGGCGCGGCCCAGAGCGCCGAGTCCGCCAACCAGTCCGCGCAGCGGGCCAACCAGCGCCTGGATCAGATCGAAGGTCGCGTCCAGCAGCTCGAAACGGCGCCCCGCCGCGCGGCGCGCGGCTAGTCGCTCTTGCACGATTCGTGATGAATTCCTGAATCAGGAACCCGGTGGCCTTTGCGGGCCACTGGTTTCCCTTCGTCACGCAGTCTTCCGTTTCGAAGGAGTCTCCCATCCGTATTTACAGACATGCTGCAGTCCGGGCCGTTCATGGCGCGCTGGCATTGGCGCTGGCATGCGCGAGCATCGGCGTGGCCAGCGCCGAGGATGCCGCCGCGCAACCGGTAGCCGCCGTCGATCAGCTTCCGCAGGGCCAGGACGTGTCCGACACGGTGATCGAACTTGCGGGTTGGGTTGTCGCAACCCGGGACAGCGAAGGTTATCCCTTCGCGATCATGGACAAGGCCGCTGCACAGATCCTGGTGTTCGGCGGCGACGGCCGGCTCCGCGGCGCGGCGCCTGCGCTGTTCGGCTCGGCGACGGGCGATCACATCGCCCCCGGCGTCGCCGGTCTGGCGCTTCGCGAGATTCCGGGGCGGGATCGCACGACGCCTGCGGGTCGCTTCGTGGGCGGTTTCGGCCCGTCGATAGATGCCGGGCGCGTGCTGTGGGTGGACTATGATTCCGCGGTCTCCATCCACCCTACCGCTACCGGTGTCCCTGCCGAGAGGCGCCCCGAGCGTCTTGCATCGCCCTCGCCGGACGACAATCGCATCACGCATGGCTGCATCAATGTCTCGCCCGGGTTCTACGAGCAGGTCGTCCGCCAGACGTTCGAGCGGGGCGGGGTTTTCTACATCCTGCCGGACAAGGCGCCGCTGGCCGAGACCTTCCCGGAGTTCGTGCAAAGCCGCACGGTAGCGCCCGGAAATGGTGGAAGACGCGCCGGACGCGCCCACCATTGAAGCGTGCGTCGAAGTATCACCTTGGGTGTGCGAGGCAGTACCGCGGCTGGTCAGCTTGATTCCTGCGCGGGTCCATTCCGCTTGTGGCGAAAGCCAGCCGTGAGCCCGCTTGGCATCATGGCGAATCCCATCAGGCATTCGCCTGGAATGCAGTGTGATAGCTGACTTCGGCGGCAGGGATTCCACCAGCCAGCGGCAACGTCTGGAAATACTCCGCAGGCACTCCGGGCAGCACCAACTGCTCGTACGCCCTGAATCCAAAGCGTGCGTAGTAGCCCGGATCACCCAACAGCACGCAACCGGCACTGTCCATCGCCTTGAGCCGTTCGATGGCTTCGAGCATCAACGCCGAGCCGATGCCGCGGCCTTGCCGGTCCGGGCGCACCGAGATCGGGCCTAGTCCGTGCCAACCAGCGTCGCCGGAGGACAGCGTCACCGGCGATACCGCGACATGGCCCACGAGGTCGTCGCCTTCCACCGCCACCAGCGAAACGCTCAACTGCCCGGCCTTGCGCAGGGCGGCGACGATGAAGTGCTCGGTATGGCTGGTGTGCGGTGCGTTGGCGAACGCGGCCTCGGTGAGGCGGGCGATGGCGTTCACGTCGTTGGGTTGCTCGTTGCGGATAGAGAGGTTCATGGGCGTCGAGGAGCAAGGGGCATTCGCATGCCGGGAAATCCAGGTGGCTGCCGGCGGCAAGGTGCGGCCGAGCAGGCGGACTGTTGCTGCTGGTGGTGGCCGGTGACGAGCGTTACGCGATGCCTACACACAAGCGGTGACTCAGAAACAACATGGCCTTCCGCTGGAGAAGGCCATCTTGATGTGGCGCGACCGCTCTTCCACGAAAGGCAGAGCCATTGGCTTGTCTGGATCAGCCAGGAATGCCGGGCAGGTCCAGTCCTTTTTCCTTCGCGCAGTCGATGGCGATGTCGTAGCCGGCATCGGCGTGGCGCATGACGCCGGTGCCGGGGTCGTTCCACAGCACGCGGGCGATGCGCCGGTCGGCGGCCTCGCTGCCGTCGCAGACGATGACCACGCCGGAGTGCTGGCTGTAGCCCATGCCGACGCCGCCGCCGTGGTGCAGGCTGACCCACGTCGCGCCGCCGGCGACGTTGAGCATGGCGTTGAGCAGCGGCCAGTCGGACACGGCGTCGGAACCGTCCTTCATCGCTTCGGTCTCGCGGTTGGGCGAGGCGACGCTGCCGGAGTCGAGGTGGTCGCGGCCGATGACGACCGGTGCCTTCAGCTCACCGTTGCGCACCATTTCGTTGAACGCCAAACCGAGCTTGTGGCGCAGGCCCAGGCCGACCCAGCAGATGCGCGCGGGCAGGCCCTGGAAGCTGATGCGCTCGCGCGCCATGTCCAGCCAGCGGTGCAGGTGCGGGTCGTCGGCGATGATTTCCTTGACCTTGGCGTCGGTCCTGTAGATGTCCTCCGGGTCGCCGGAAAGCGCCACCCAGCGGAACGGGCCGACGCCGCGGCAGAACAGCGGGCGCACGTAGGCCGGCACGAAGCCGGGGAAGTCGAAGGCGTTCTCCAGGCCTTCGTCGAAGGCCATCTGGCGGATGTTGTTGCCGTAGTCCACGGTAGGGATGCCGGCGGCGTGGAACGCGAGCATCGCTTCGACGTGCACGCGCATGGCAGCCTTGGCGGCGTCACGCACCTTCTCCGGGTTGGCCTTCTGTTCGGCCAGCCACTGTTCCACCGTCCAACCGATCGGCAAGTAGCCGTGCACCGGGTCGTGGGCGCTGGTCTGGTCGGTCACGCAGTCCGGGCGCACGCCGCGCTTCACCAGTTCCGGCAGGATTTCGGCGGCGTTGCCGAGCAGGGCGATGGATTTTGCTTCGCCGGCGGTGGTGTACTTGGCGATGCGCGCCAGTGCGTCGTCGAGGTCGCTGGCCTGTTCGTCCACGTAGCGGGTGCGCAGGCGGAAGTCGATGCTGCTCTGGCGGCATTCGATGGTCAGGCTGCTGGCACCGGCCAGCGAGGCGGCCAGCGGCTGCGCGCCGCCCATGCCGCCGAGGCCGGCGGTGAGGATCCACTTGCCGCTCAGGCTGCCGCCGTAGTGCTGGCGGCCCATCTCGACGAAGGTTTCGTAGGTGCCCTGCACGATGCCCTGCGAGCCGATGTAGATCCACGAGCCGGCGGTCATCTGGCCGTACATCATCAGACCCTTTTTATCGAGCTCGTTGAAGTGCTCCCAGTTGGCCCAGTGCGGCACCAGGTTGGAGTTGGCGATCAGCACGCGCGGTGCGTCGGGGTGGGTGGGGAACACGCCGACCGGCTTGCCGGACTGCACCAGCAGGGTCTGGTTGTCGTCCAGCCGCTTCAGTGTTTCCAGAATCCTGTCGTAGCTCTCCCAGTCGCGCGCGGCGCGGCCGATGCCGCCGTAGACGACCAGCGACGTCGGGTCTTCGGCCACTTCGGCGTCGAGGTTGTTCTGCAGCATGCGGAACGGCGCCTCGGTCTGCCAGGACTTGCAGTTGAGGGTGTTGCCGCGCGGTGCGCGCGGGCTGCGGGTGGGGTCGTGGCGGGTCATGAGTCTCTCCGGGAGGCGAAATCTAGGCTGGCGCGCAGTACCTGTTGCAGGGTGTCGCGTACCGGCGTGGCGTGGGTTGGGTCGTAAGGTGTGGGCCAGTTGTTTTCGTCGACCGTGGCCGGCTCGTGCATGTAGCCGCGGCAGGCCAGCTCCATCTGCAGGGTGTGCACGCCGCCGGGGATGTTGCTGTAGTGGCGGGTGATCCAGCCGCCCTTGAAGCGGCCGTTGCGCACGTGGCCCAAGCCGCTCAGGGCGCACAGGTTCTCGACCACGTCGGTCAATGCGTTGTCGCAGGAGGTGTCGCCGGCTCCCGATGGGCCCGCCGTGCCGATGTTGAACTGCGGCAGTTCGCCGTCGAACAGGTGCGGGATGCGCGAGCGGATCGAGTGCGCGTCGTACACCACCACGGTGCCGTGGCGTTGGCGCAGGCGTGCGATCTGTTCGGCCAGCGCGGCGTGGTAGGGCGCGAAATATGTGTCGCGGCGGCGCGCGATCTCGGCTTCGTCCGGTTCGTGGCCGGTGCGATACAGCGGCTGGTTATCGAAGGTGGTGGTCGGGCACAGGCCGGTGGTGTTCTGGCCGGGGTACAGCGACACGCCGGACGGGTCGCGGTTGAGGTCGATCACCGAACGCGACAGGGTCGAGCGCACGGTGGTGGCGCCGAGTTCGCGGGCGAAGGCATACAGCTCGTGCACCCACCAGTCGGCGTCGCGCCGGGCCAGCCAGGGCGAGACGAAATTGCCGGCCAGTTCACCGGGCAGGTCGGTGCCGGTGTGCGGGAAGCTGACGATCAATGGAGCGTCGCCTTGGTGGAGGTGGAGCCAGTCGGGAATCGGGGTCATCTGCAAACCTATGTTCGGCAGGAGCGGCAGGTTGTGGCGAAGGTGATGGCTTTTCCCTTCTCCCGCCGGGAGAAGGTGCCCGTAGGGCGAATGAGGGGTGGATGGAGTCAGTAATGGTTGAACCATCTGGACTCCGTTCGCCCCTCATCCCAACCCCTCTCCCGGTGGGAGAGGGGCTTTCAGATTTCCACCTGCGGCAGCACCGAATGCAGGCCAACAGCCAGCGCACCGCTGCGCACGAGGCCGGTGGCGATCACCATGTCCGGATGGAAATAGCGGTCGTCCTGCAAGGTCGGCACCTGCGCGCGCAGGGTGGCACGCACCTTTTCCAATGCCTCGCTGGAGCGCAGCGGGGCGTGGAAGTCGCAGCCCTGCGCGGCGGCCAGCAGTTCGATGCCGACGACATTGGCGGCGTTCTCGGCCATCGCCAGCAGGCGGCGCGCGCCGTGCGCGGCCATCGACACGTGGTCTTCCTGGTTGGCCGAGGTCGGGATCGAATCGACGCTGGCCGGATAGGCGCGCTGCTTGTTCTCCGACACCAGCGCCGCGGCGGTGACCTGCGGGATCATGAAACCCGAGTTCAGGCCGGGCTTCGGGGTCAGGAACGCCGGCAGGCCGGACAGCGCCGGGTCGACCAGCATCGCGACGCGGCGCTCGCTGATCGAGCCGATTTCGCAGATCGCCATCGCCAGCATGTCGGCGGCGAAGGCCACCGGCTCGGCGTGGAAGTTGCCGCCGCTCAGCGCTTCGCCGGTGTCGGTGAACACCAGCGGGTTGTCGGACACGCCGTTGGCCTCGATTTCCAGCGTGGTCGCCGCCTGGCGGATCACGTCGAACGCCGCGCCCATCACCTGCGGCTGGCAGCGCAGGCAGTACGGGTCCTGCACGCGCACGTCGTTGTCGCGGTGCGATTCGCGGATGGCCGACCCCTGCATCAGCGTGCGCAACGCGGCGGCGGTGGCGATCTGCCCGCGCTGGCCACGGATGCCGTGGATACGCGGGTCGAACGGGGTGTCCGAACCCTTGGCCGCTTCCACCGACAACGCGCCGGTGACCAGCGCGGCCTGGAACACGGTCTCGATCTCGAACAGCCCGGCCAGCGCGTAGGCGGTGGAATACTGGGTGCCGTTGAGCAGCGCCAGGCCTTCCTTCGCGCCCAGCACCAGCGGTTCCAGCCCGGCCTGCTTGAATGCCTGTTCGGCCGGCATGCGCACGCCGCCGACGAAGGCTTCGCCGACGCCGATCATCACGCTGGCAAGGTGCGACAGCGGCGCGAGGTCGCCGGATGCGCCGACCGAGCCCTGGCACGGCACCACGGGCACCACGTCCTGCTGCAGCATGGCTTCCAGCAGCGCCAGCGTCTGCGGGCGAATGCCGGAAGCGCCCTGTGCGAGGCTGGTGAGCTTGAGCGCCATCATCAGCCGCACCACGCTGGCCGGCATCGGCTCGCCGACGCCGGCCGCGTGCGACAGCACGATGTTGCGTTGCAGGGTTTCCAGGTCTTCGCGCTCGATGCGCACGCTGGCCAGCTTGCCGAAGCCGGTGTTGATGCCATAGACCGGCTCGCCCTTGGCGACGATGGCTTCGACCACCTGCGCGCTGCGCAGCACGGCGGCCTGCGCCGATGCGTCCAGACGCACGTCGGCGCCGCGGTAGACCTGTCGCCATTGCGCCAGCGGGACGTGGCCGGGGCGAAGCACGAGGGGGGAATTCATCGGGTTACTCCAGGTTTTCAAGGGTAGGTGCGGGGGCTTGCCCCGCACGGTTGTTGGTGATGTGCGGGGCGAGCCCCGCACCTACGGTGTTGGTATGCCGCGGAACACGCGCGCGTGCAGCGGGTTGAAGCCCATGCGGTAGACCAGGTCGGCCGGGGCGTCGATGTCCCAGAGGGCGAGGTCGCAGTCCATGCCGGCGGCCAGCCGGCCGATGCGATCGAAGCGGCCGAGTGCGCGCGCGGCTTCGCGGGTGAAGCCGGCGATGCATTCGTCGACGGTCATGCGGAACAGGGTGGCGGCCATGTTCATCGCCAGCAGCGGGCTGGTCAGCGGTGAGGTGCCGGGGTTGCTGTCGGTGGCCAGCGCCAGCGGCACGCCGGCCTCGCGCAGCTTCTGCAAAGGCGGCGGGGTGGTGTCGCGGGTGAAGTAGTAGGCGCCGGGCAGCAGCACGGCGACGGTGCCGGCCGCGCGCATCGCGGCGATGCCGGCGTCGTCCAGATGCTCGATGTGGTCGGCGGACAACGCGCCATGCTGCGCGGCCAGTTCGGCACCGTGCTGGTTGCTCAGCTGCTCGGCGTGGATCTTGATCTTCAGCCCGTGTGCATGGGCGGCGGCGAACACCTGCGCGGCCTGTTCGCGCGAGAAGGCGATGTTCTCGCAGAACACGTCCACTGCCTCGGCCAGCCCTTCGGTGGCAATGGCCGGGAGCATCACGTTGCACACTTCGTCGAGATATTCCTGCGCCTGCCGCCCCGGCGGCACCGCATGCGCGCCGAGGAAGGTGGGGACGACCTCGACCTTGCGCAGCTGCGCCAGTTGCTTCGCCACGCGCAGTTGCTTGCGCTCGTCGTCCAGCGTCAGCCCGTAGCCGGACTTGATCTCGACGGTGGTGACGCCTTCGGCCAGCATCGCGTCCAGCCGGGGCAGGGTGGCCTTCAGCAATGCCGCATCGTCGGCCCCGCGGGTAGCGCGCACGGTGGAGACGATGCCGCCGCCGGCGCGGGCGATGTCAGCGTAGCTCACGCCTTGCAGGCGCTGCTCGAACTCGTTGGCGCGGTTGCCGGCGTAGACCAGGTGGGTGTGGCAGTCGATCAGGCCGGGGCCGATCCAGCGGCCGCCACAGTCGATGCGCTGCGCGGCGTCGAACGCGGGGGCGCCGGCAGCGGGGCCGGCGTACAGGATGCGGCCATCGCGCGCGGCAACGATGCCGTCGCGGACGATGCCCAGCCCGCCGGTCGCGTCGTCGAGCGTCATCAGGTGGGCGTTGTGCCAGACCGTATCGCAGTGCATGCGCGTCTCTCGCGTCTATTTGTATATACAATAATCAGCGACTACCGGGAGTGTCCAGCGATGGCGAACGAAGTTTCCAATCCGCAGCGTTTCCATGCCGCGCAGGCCCTGCTGCCGCAGGGCTGGGCGCGCGACGTGCGCATCGACTGCGCGGACGGGCGGGTCGTCGCGGTGGCGGCCGGCGTGCCGGCCGGCGCCGATGCGCAGGCGCTGGGCGTGGTGGTGCCGGGGCTGGGCAACCTGCACAGCCATGCCTTCCAGCGGGCGATGGCCGGGCTGACCGAGGTGGGCGGGCGTTCGGGCGACAGCTTCTGGAGCTGGCGCGAGCTGATGTACCGCTTCCTCGACCGGCTGACCCCGGACGACCTGCAGGCCGTGGCCGAACAGGCCTACATGGAAATGCTGGAATCGGGCTTCACCCGCGTCGGCGAATTCCATTACCTGCACCACGCGCCGGACGGCCGGCGTTACGCCGACCACGCCGAAATGTCCGGCCGCATCGCCGCGGCCGCGGCCGCGACCGGATTGGGGCTGACCCTGCTGCCGGTGTTCTACGCCCACAGCGATTTTGGCGGCGCCGCACCGCTGCCGGCGCAGCGCCGCTTCCTGCACGACGTCGAAGGTTTCGCCGCGCTGCTGGACGGCTGCCGGCAGGCGCTGCGCGACACGCCGGACGCGGTGCTGGGGCTGGCCCCGCACAGCCTGCGCGCGTGCACGCCGCAGCAGTTGCAGGCACTGCCGGCACTGGTGGACGGGCCGGTCCACATCCACATCGCCGAGCAGGTGCGCGAAGTCGACGCCTGCCTGGCGTGGAGCGGGCAGCGCCCGGTGCAATGGCTGCTGGGCAACATGCCGGTGGACGAGCGTTGGTGCCTGGTGCACGCCACCCATCTCGAAGCCGATGAAGTGCATGGCATTGCCGCCAGCGGTGCGATGGCCGGCCTGTGCCCGGTCACCGAGGCCAACCTTGGCGACGGCCTGTTCCCGATGCGCGAGTTCGTGGGGCAGGGCGGGCGCTTCGGCGTCGGTTCCGATTCCAACGTGCTGATCGACGCGGCCGAGGAACTGCGGCTGCTCGAATACGGCCAGCGCCTTGCCCTGCGCGGGCGCAACGTGGTGTCGCCGGGCGCGCTGTCCAGCGGCCGCTGGCTGTACCAGCAGGCGCAGGCCGGCGCGGCGCAGGCGCTGGGCGTGCAGGCCGGCTTGGCGGTGGACGCACCGGCCGACCTGGTCGAACTGGATACATCGCACCCCTCGCTGCATGGCCGCGAAGGCGATGCGCTGCTCGACAGCTGGGTGTTCGCCGCGCGCGGCGGCGCAGTGCGCTCGGTGTGGCGCAATGGCCGGCAGTGGGTGCGCGATGGCCGCCACGTCCACCGCGACGCCGTGGCCGTGCGCTATCGTGCGGCGCTGCAACGGATACTGGGCTGAACGCGCGCGTGGACAAGATCAGGAAGAAGGCGCCCAGCCTCAACCAGCGCATCCGCGGCGACATCGAAGGCCGCATCCTCAGCGGCGAATGGATGCCGGGCTTCCGCATCCCGTTCGAGCACGAGCTGATGGCGCAGTACGGCTGCTCGCGGATGACGGTGAACAAGGTGCTCACCGCGCTGGCCGAGAGCGGCATGATCGAGCGCCGCCGCCGCGCCGGTTCGTTCGTGGCGCGGCAGTCGCCGCACCTGGAGCAGGTGGCGCTGGAAATCCCCGACATCGCGCTGGCGGTGGGCGGGCGCGGCCACGCCTACGGCTTCCGCCTGCTGGAGCGCGCGCACCGCAAGGCGCGCGCCGAGGTGGCCGAGGAGGTGCGGCTGGTCGGCAAGGACAAGCTGCTGGCGATGCGCTGCCTGCACCTGGCCGATGGCCGGCCGCTGGCGCTGGAGCGGCGGTTGATCAACCCGGAGGCGGTGCCGGAGACGCTGGACGTGGATTTTTCGCGGCACGCGCCGGGCAGCTGGCTGCTGCAGAACGTGTCGTGGACGCGCGGCCAGCACCGCATCAGCGCGGTGGCCGCCGATGCCGACGAGGCGGCGCTGCTGCAGGTGCCGGTGGGTACCGCCTGCCTGGTGATCGACCGCCAGACCTGGCTCGGCGAGCAGCCCATCACCTGGGTGCGGCAGATGTTCCTCGGCGACGCCTACGACCTGGTGGCGCGTTTCGCACCGGGGCTGTAGGCGAGAAACGAGTGGAGAGGAACGAGTGAAAGCAATCGATTTCACGCAATTGGAGTTGCGCTTGCCTTTACTTGTTCCTCGTTCCTCTCCATTCGTTCCTGCCTTCAAATGGTGCTGCACTGCCGCCAGCGCACCGGTTCGTCGGTGCCGGGGCGGGGGTTGAGCTGGATGCGGGTGGTGCGCAGGGCCGGGTAGCGCTCGACTTCGCGGCAAATCAGCGGCCATACCGTGGCGTCGTCGGCGCTGCGTTCGATCGACAGGGTGCTGCGGGTCAGCCAGATGCCGCTGATGACGCCCGGGGTGCCGGCCAGCTTCTTGGAGACGGCCTGCTGGTAGCGCAGCAAGGTGGCTGCGTCGGGGTTCTGGACGAGGTCTTCGGCGGCCATCGCGGTGTCGTCGACGGCAGGGGCCGGCGTGGCCGTTTCGGTTCCGGCAGCGGCGGGCGCGGCCGGAGCCGGAGGCTTGTCGGGGGCGATGGCCGCAGCGCCGGCGGCACGGGCCGGCAGCGCGTCGTCCCCGTGCAGCGTCGTCTGGTAGCCCAGCCCGGCCAGCAGGCCCACGGTGAGCGCGCCCAATGCGGCGATGCCGGTTTGGCGCATGGCTTCGCGGCTGGCGACGCCGACGACGGCCTGGCGGGTGTCATCGGGCACGAAGGGGGCAAGCGCCCGCCACAGGTTGCGCTCGTCGAGTACCTCGATGCCATGCTTCTGCGCCGCGGCCAGGCCATCGCGCTCGACCCGGCCCTCGGTGATGAGTACGCCCCGGCCGGCGCCGGTCAGCTGCTGGGCGGTGGCCATTTCGGTGATGGCCGCCGCGCCCAGCCGGTAGGCGCGGCCGTGCTTGCAACTGATCAACCAGCGTTCCTTGCCCTCCATCAGGAAGTCGCTGCTGGTGCGGCGGTCCGCGCTTTCCTCGTCGTTGACCAGTTCGTGCAGGTTGCGCTGCTCGCTCATGGCGCGGTGCACGATCTGCGAGAACTCGCGCCAGCGCATGCCGGCCAGCGCGGCCAGGCCGTGCTGGTTCTCGGTGTTGCGGCGCTTGACCAGCCACAGCCAGGCGGAGGTCAGCCCCCACAGGGTCAGGGCAAGCAGCAGGGCCAGGAGCCAGGAAAACATCGGTCGTTCCGGAAATGGATGCGGCGAAGAAGTTTAGTGATTTTGCATGATCGCAGGGTGTGAAAGCGGGATTGCGTTCAGTTGCCGGCAGCCGGCCAATAGTGACTGTCGGGCACCGCGCGCGCGCCGAAGATGGCCTGGCCGACGCGTACCACGGTGGCGCCTTCCTCGATGGCGATCTCGAAGTCGCCGGACATGCCCATCGACAGCTCGTCCAGGCCGATGCCGTCCGGTGCGTCCTGGCGCAGGCGCTCGCGCAGCTCGCGCAGGCGCACGAAGCAGGCGCGCACGCGCGCGGTGTCCTCGGAGAACAGCGCCAGCGTCATCAGCCCGCGCACGCGCAGCGCGGAGAACTGCGGCAGCTCGCGGACGAAGGCCGGCACCTCGGCCGGGGCCAGCCCGTACTTGCTGTCCTCCTGCGAGGTGTTGACCTGCACGAACACGTCCAGCTGGCGGCCTTCCAGTTGCAGGCGGCGGTCCAGCGTCTCGGCCAGGCGCAGGCTGTCCAGCGCCTGGAACTCGCTGGCGAAGCGCGCCACCAGCTTGGCCTTGTTGGTCTGCAGGTGGCCGATCACCGACCAGTACAGGTCGTGCAGGTCCTGCATCGCCTCCCACTTGTGGTGGGCCTCCTGCACCTTGTTCTCGCCGAGGAAGCGGCAGCCGGCGGCGTAGGCCTGGCGGATGCGCGCCTCGTCGATGGTCTTGCTGACCGGCAGCAGGCGCACCGTGGCAGCATCACGCCCGGCGCGTTGGCAGGCGGCGTCGATGCGGGCGCGGACCGCGGCCAGGTTGTGGCGGAAGTCGTCGGCGGTTTCCGCGCGCGGGTAACGCCCGTGCTGGTCGTGGCGGGTGGGGGTGTCCGTGCCGGTGGCAGTCATGGGGGGGCTCCTTGGGCGGCGTTGCTGCTGCCGCGCATTATCCCGCCTGCGCGCGCTCAGGTGGATGCGCGTTCGTGCAGCCAGCGCTCGAATGCGTCGGCCGGCAAGGCCGGGGCGTACAGGTAGCCCTGCAGTACCGGCGAGCCGTTGTCGATCAGGAAGCGGCGCTGCTGCTCGGTTTCCACGCCTTCGGCGACCACGTGCTTGCCCAGGCTCTCGCCGATGCGCAGCACCGACAGGATCAGCGCGGCGGCGGCCGGGTCGTGGCCGATCTCGCCGATGAAGCTGCGGTCCAGCTTCATCTCGCTGATCGGCAGGCGGTGCAGGTGGCTGAGGCTGGAATAGCCGGTGCCGAAGTCGTCCAGCGACAGCTGCACGCCCAGCGCATGCAGCGCGTGCAGGTTAGCCGGCACCTGCGGCTGTTCGGAGAGCATCACGCCCTCGGTGATTTCCAGCACCAGCGCGGTGGCGGGCAGGTGGTGGCGCTGCAGCAGGCCGCGCACCTGCTCGACCAGCCCGGGTTGCTCGAAGGTGCTGGCCGACAGGTTCACCGCCACGCGCGGCACCGCGATGCCGCGCGCGTGCCAGTCGGCCAGCTGGCGGCAGGCTTCCTCCAGCACCCAGTAGCTCAACGGCGTCATCAGCCCGCATTCCTCGGCCAGCGGCACGAAGCGGGCCGGCGGGATGTCGCCCAGGTGCGGGTGCTTCCAGCGCAGCAGCGCCTCTGCGCCGTACAGGCCGCCGTCGCCGTGCAGCTGTGGCTGGTAGTGCAGGCGCAGTCCGCCGTGTCGCAGCGAGTCGCGCAGCGTGGCTTCCAGCAGCAGGCGTTCCTGCGCCAGCCGGTTCATGTCGGCGCTGAAGAAGCGGAAGCGGGCGCCGCCCTCGTCCTTGGCCCGGCGCATCGCCAGGTCGGCGTGCTGCAGCAGGGTGTCGATGCCGCGGCCATCCTCCGGGTACATCGCCACGCCGATGCTGGCGCTGGCATGGACGGTGATGCTGCCGACCACGCGCGGGGCGGCGATCATCGCCAGCAGCTGTTCGCACAACAGCGCGGCGCGGTGCTGCGGGCACTGCGGCACCAGCAGCACGAACTCGTCGCCGACCTGGCGGCCGACCACGGCCTCGGCGCCGGCCAGTTCCTGCAGGTGGTGGGCGAGGTCGCGCAGCAGGCCGTCGGCGGCGGCGTGGCCCTGGCTTTCGTTCAGGCGCTTGAAACGGTCCAGGTCGACGAACAGCAGCGCCATCGGCATGGGCTGCTGCTCGGCCAGTTGCAGCGGCTGTTCGCACAGGGCGCTGAACATCACCCGGTTGGGCAGGCCGGTGAGCACGTCGTAGAACGCCAGCCGGTGCATGCGCGAGCGCGCCTGCTCGCGTTCCAGCGCCAGTGCGCACAGGTACTGGCCGAGTTCGGCCAGCTTGCGGTGCCACGGCGAGGGCTGGCCGGGGTGGCGGCTGTGGAAGGAGAGCACGCCCAGCACCTGCCCGGAGGTCGAGCGGATCGGGTACGACCAGCACGCGCGCAGGCCCAGCGCGGACGCCTGCGCATGGCAGTTGCCGCAGGCCGGGTCGGCGCCCAGATCAGGCACTTCCACCGGCCGCCCGCGCTGGGCGACCAGCGGGCAGGTGGCGGAAATGCCGAACGCGGGCGGCAGCCCCGGCGCGGCGAGCAGTTGCAGCTCGCCGTTGGCCTCGTGGCGGGCGACGGAAACCAGCAGGTCGGGGGCGACGCGCTCGATCTCGCGGCACACCAGCGCGGCGGTCGCCGCCAGCGGTTCCTCGTGCACCAGCGCGTACAGCACCTTGCCGCTGAGCACTTCGTGGATCTTGGCGGCGGTGATGTCGGTGAAGACGTTGACCAGCAGGCCGTCGTCGCCGCCCAGCGGCGTGGCCACCACCGACAGCCATAGCGGGCTGCCGTCCTTGCGGTAGCCGAGCAGGTCCTCGCGGTGGGCGTGGCCGGCGCGGTGGCGGGCGCCGAGCTGCTCCAGCGTCGCCGGTTCGGTGTGCGGGCCGCGGATCAGGTCGCGCGGGCGCTTGCCGACCGCCTCTTCCGGGCGATGGCCGAACATGCGGGTGAAGCCTTCGTTGATGTAGTGGATGCGGGCGTTGCGGTCGCACAGGACGACGCCGTTGTCGCTGCAGTCCAGCGCCTGCGACAACTGCCGCATCCGCTGTTGCTGCCCGGCGTCGGGGGCAGGGGCCGGCGTGCCGGCGTCGGGCATGTGGGGTGTCGCGGCGGGTGGATCGGTTGCCGTCATGCCTGTTCCCGGGCGGGTGGGTCAGCCCTGTTGCGACCAGGCCAGCAGGCGTGCGGCGACCTGCTCCAGCGGCACCACTTCGTCGGCGGCGCCGAGCTTGAACGCGGCGCCGGGCATGCCCCAGACCACGCTGGTGGCCTCGTCCTGCACCAGCGTGCGAGCGCCGGCCTGCTTCATTTCCAGCAGGCCGCGGGCGCCGTCGTCGCCCATGCCGGTGAGGATGGCGCCGACCGCGTTGGCGCCGGCGTTCTGCGCGACCGAGCGGAACAGCACGTCCACCGCCGGCTTGTGCAGGTTCACCGGCGCGCTGTCGTCGATGCGGCAGCGCCAGCGGGCGCCGTCGCGGATGATGCGCAGGTGGCGGCCGCCGACCGGCAGGTAGGCGTGGCCGGGCAGGATCGCTTCGCCGTCGCTGGCCTCGCGCACGGACATGGCCGAGTGGCGGTTCAGGCGTTCGGCGAAGGCGCTGCTGAAGCTGGCCGGCAGGTGCTGGGTGAGGACGATGGCCGGGGCGTCGGCCGGCATCATCTCCAGCACCACGCGCAGCGCCTCGGTGCCGCCGGCAGAGGAGCCGATGGCGATCAGGCGGTCGGTGGTGCGGAACTTGAGCGACGGGGAACTGCCGGCCGGCAGCGTGTCCAGGGTGCGCTTGGGCTGCGACGGCGCGGCCAGCGCCCGCACCCGCGAACGCGCGGCGGCCTTGACCTTGGCGCAGATTTCCTCGGCATAGCCCTCCAGCCCGCGGGCGACGTCGAGCTTGGGCTTGGCGACGAAATCCACCGCGCCCAGTGCCAGCGCCTGCAGGGTGGTGTCGGCGCCGCGCTCGGTCAGCGAGGACACCATCACCACCGGCAGCGGGTGCAGGCGCATCAGGCTTTCCAGGAAGGCCAGCCCGTCCATGCGCGGCATTTCCACGTCTAGGGTCAGCACGTCCGGGTTCAGCCGCTTGATCTTGTCGCGGGCGATCAACGGGTCCGAGGCGGTGCCGACCACCTCGATGCCGGGGTCGCGGGCCAGCAGGTCGCTCAGGATCTGCCGGACCAGCGCCGAGTCGTCCACGATCAGTACACGGCAGGGCTGTTGCGGGCTCATTCGAACAACTCCACGCCACCGGTGACCGGGGCTTTGGACAGGCGGGCGCGCACGGCCGATTCGGCGGCGGCCACTTCGGCCTCGTGCGCGTGCGGCAGGCGCTGCACCATCACCTTGCCGGTCTGCGGGAAGAACCAGACCTTGCGCGGGTGGATGCCGAGCAGGTCCTCGGCGACGATGGGGATGTGCTCGGCATGCAGGTACTCGCGCACGAACTCGGCGTTGCGGGTGCCCACCGGGTTGCTGGTGAAGCCCTTGAGCACGTTGCCGCCGCCGAACACCTTGGCCTCCAGCCGCTTGCGATGGGCGCCGCGCTTGAGCAGGTCGTTGATCAGCAATTCCATCGCATAGCTGCCGTAGCGTGCGGGCGCGCCGTCGCCGACGTTGCCGTCGGGCAGCATGAAGTGGTTCATGCCGCCGATCTTCAGTACCGGGTCGCGGATGCAGGCGGCCACGCAGGAGCCGAGGGTGGTGGTCAGCGCGGTGTCGTCGTCGACCACCAGGTACTGGGTGGGCAGCAGCTTGGCGGTGATGGTGTTGAAGCGCGCGTCGCGGTAGCGCATCACCTGGTCGGGGGCGGCGGGCATGTTCATGCGCCGGCCCCCTTGGCGCGGCGGTACAGGGTGCGCCCGCAGGGCTGGATCAGGTCGGCCGCGTGCAGGTAGTTTTCCGAATGGCCGGTGTAGAGCAGGCCGTCGTCGCCCATGTGCTGCACCAGCCGCGACAGGATCGCGCGTTGGGTGGGCTTGTCGAAATAGATCATCACGTTGCGGCAGAACAGCGCATCGTAGGGGCCGCCGACATCGTAGCGCGGCGCCAGCAGGTTGAGCTGGCGGAACTCGATGAGCCGGCGCAATGCCGGCACCACCCGGCACTTGCCGGCGTTGGGGCCGGTGCCGCGCTGGAAGTAGCGGCGCTTGATCGCCGGGTCGAGGCCGGAGATGCGGTCCAGCGCATACACGCCCTGCGCGCCGGTGGCCAGCACCTGGGTGTCCACGTCGGTGGCCATGATGCGCACCGGCGGGGCCAGGGTGCCGAAGGTCTCGCAGGCGGTGATCGCCAGCGAGTACGGCTCCTCGCCGGTGGAGGCCGCGCACGACCATATCTGCAGCGGCGCGCGGTTGGCGCGCGCCTGCAGTTCCTCGCGCAGCTTCTCGAAGTGGTGCGGCTCGCGGAAGAACGAGGTCAGGTTGGTGGTCAGCGCGTTGGTGAACGCCTCCCACTCGCCGCCGCCGTCGCGCTCCAGCTTGTCCAGGTATTGCTGGAAGGTGTGCATGCCCAGTGCCCGCAACCGCCGCGACAGCCGGCCGTAGACCATGTCGCGCTTGGCCGGCGCCAGGGCGATGCCGGCACGCTGGTGGATCAGCTCACAGACGCGGCGGAAGTCACGGTCGTTGAACTCGAAGTCGCGGGAGACGGGGGCGGGCAGGGACATGATGGTGGTGGCCTCAACGTGCCGTCGGCAGGCTGCGTGCCGGAGAGCGGGTGGCTTCCAGCTTGAACACGGCCACGGCCTCGGCCAGGGCGACGGCCTGTTCCTCCATCGAACGCGCGGCGGCAGTGGCTTCCTCGACCAGCGCGGCGTTCTGCTGGGTGGTCTCGTCCATCTGGGTGACGGTCTGGTTGACCTGCTCGATGCCGGCGCTCTGCTCCTGCGAGGCGGCGGAGATCTCGGCCATGATGTCGGTCACCCGCTGCACCGAGCTGACGATTTCGCCCATCGTGCTACCGGCCTGGTGCACCAGCTGCGAGCCATCGGCGACCTTGCCGACCGAATCCTCGATCAGGCCCTTGATCTCCTTGGCGGCGCCGGCCGAACGCTGGGCCAGCGTGCGTACTTCCGAGGCGACCACGGCGAAGCCGCGGCCCTGTTCACCGGCACGCGCGGCTTCCACCGCGGCGTTGAGCGCGAGGATGTTGGTCTGGAAGGCGATGCCGTCGATGACGCTGATGATGTCGGCGATCTTCTTCGAGGAGGCCTCGATGGCCGACATGGTGGTGACCACCTGTCCGACGATCTCGCCGCCCTGCGAGGCCACGCCCTGCGCGCCCTGCGCCAGCTGGTTGGCCTGGCGTGCGTGTTCGGCGTTCTGGCGCACGGTGGAGGTCAGTTCCTCCATCGAGGCGGCGGTTTCTTCGAGGTTGGCGGCCTGCTGCTCGGTACGGCGCGACAGGTCGTTGTTGCCCTGCGCGATTTCCGAGGCGGCGGTGTTGATGCTGGATGCGGCGCCCTGGATGCGGCCGACGATGGAGGTCAGCTGCGCGACGGTGGCGTTGGCGTTGTCGCGCATCGTCGCGAATACGCCACGGAAATCGCCTTGCATGCGTATGGTGAGGTCGCCGCGGGCGATGGCCTGCAGCAGCGTGGAAATCTGCGACAGGTTGCCGTCGGTGGTGTCGATCATGGTGTTGAGGTTGTGCACCATGTCGTGGAAGTCGAACTCGAAGCGGCCTTCGTCGCCGCGCTGGCTGAAGTCGCCGGCGGCCGCGGCGCCGCTCAGGCGCTTGATCTCTTCGCTGATGGCGCCGAGGTTGCGCTTGATGGTGGCCATCGTCTCGGTGATCCCGGCCTTCTCGCCCGGCAGCTGCGGCATGTCGCGGCTGAGGTCGCCGATGGCGTAGCGCTGGGCCAGCTCGATGACCTGCGTTTCCATGTCGATGTGGCCGGCCACCAATTGGTTGGTGCCGGTGACCATCACCCCGTAGTCGCCGGGGAAGGCGGCCGCGTCCATGCGGTAGCTGGTGAAGCCGGCTTCATGGCGGCTTTCCATTTCGCGCTGCGCGGCGATCACCGCCTGCAGCTGTTCCTGCATGCGGCGCATGCTGCCCAGCAACTGGCCGGGTTCGTCGCGCGAGGTCTGGCGGATGTCGTTGTCCAGCCGGCCGCGGGCGATGGCGTCGGCGGTGGCGGTCGCCTGGCGCAGCGGGATGACGATGCGCTGGCCGATCAACCAGCCGAGGATGAACAGCAGTACCACCAGGACGCCGCCTGCCAGGGTCATGATGCCGGTGAACCGCCATGCCTGGGCCTGCACGTCGTCCATGTAGACGCCGGTGGCGACCACCCAGTTCCACGGCTGGTAGATGCGGGCATAGGCCATCTTCAGCACCGGCTTGTCGCCATGCCCGGGCTTGGCCCAGTGGTAGGTGGTGTAGCCGTCGCCGTGCCTGACCGACTCCAGCTGGTCATGGAACAGGCGGTCGCCGTGCTCGGTGCGGTAGTCCTTCAGGTCCTGCCCGACCAGGTCCTTCCGCAACGGATGCATCAGCATCCTGTTGTCGGTGTCCAGGACGTAGAAGTAGTTGTCGTTGTCGTCCGTGTGCAGGGTGCCGAGCGTGGCCAGCGCCTGCCGTTGCGCCTCATCCTGCGACAGCGCGCCGTCCTGCGCCTGCTTCCGGTAGCTGTCGAGCACGCTGTTGGCCAGCTGCACGCGGATGTCCAGCGCGATCTGCCGGGTCTTGTTGACGTCCAGGTACTGGAAGCGCGCGGCGATGACGGCGACGGCGATCACGCCGATCGCGCTGAGCAGGGTCAGCACGATCAGCTTGCGCTGGACGGACAGGTTGGCGAGGGCGCGCGACAGCGATTGGAGGATATTCATTTGGGAGCGGGCGACGGGCAATGGGGCGGTTGGCAAGGGCGGCATGGCCAACCGACGGCATGCAACCGGGAGCTTCCCAAGCCGTTATCGGCAGGGGGCGGCGATAGTTGAGAAAAACCCCGGCCGGGGCCGGGGTTTTCGGTGGGTTGGATCAGAATTCCTGCCAGTCGGATTCGGCCTCTTCCAGCACCGGAATCTTTTCTGCGCTGCGTGGGCGCGTACTGGCGGGGATGTCGAAGGAAGCGGCTTCGGCAACGGCCGGTGCCGGCCTGGCCGCGCTTGCGGCAGGCGCCGGCGCCGGTGCGTCCTCCTGTTCCTCCAGGCGGAACAGGGCCACGGCCTCGGCCAGGTGCGCGGCCTGCTCTTCCATCGAACGGGCGGCGGCGGTGGCTTCCTCGACCAGCGCGGCGTTCTGCTGGGTGGTCTCGTCCATCTGGGTGACGGTCTGGTTGACCTGCTCGATGCCGGCGCTCTGTTCCTGCGAAGCCGCCGAAATCTCGGCCATGATGTCGGTCACGCGCTGCACCGAGCTGACGATCTCGCCCATCGTGGTGCCGGCGCGGTGTACCAGCTGCGAGCCTTCGCTGACCTTGCCGACCGAGTCCTCGATCAGCTCCTTGATCTCCTTGGCGGCGCCGGCCGAACGCTGGGCCAGCGTGCGCACCTCCGAGGCGACCACCGCGAAGCCGCGGCCTTGTTCCCCTGCACGCGCGGCTTCCACCGCGGCGTTCAATGCGAGGATGTTGGTCTGGAAGGCGATGCCGTCGATGACGCTGATGATGTCGGCGATCTTCTTCGAGGAGGCCTCGATGGCCGACATGGTGGTGACCACCTGGCCGACTACCTGACCACCCTGCGAGGCGACGTCGGCCGCGCCCTGCGCAAGCTGGTTGGCCTGCCGTGCGTGCTCGGCGTTCTGACGCACGGTGGAGGTCAGTTCCTCCATCGACGCGGCGGTTTCCTCCAGGTTGGCGGCCTGCTGCTCGGTACGGCGCGACAGGTCGTTGTTGCCCGAGGCGATCTCGCCGGCAGCAGTATTTATCGACACGGTGGACTGCTTGATGCGGCCGACGATGTCGGTCAGCTGCTCGGCGGTGGCGTTGGCGTCGTCGCGCATGCGGGCGAACACGCCGTGGAAGTCGCCGTTCATGCGTGCGGTGAGGTCGCCCTGGGCGATGGCCTGCATCAGGGTGGAAACCTCGCCCAAGCTGCGGTCGGTGCTCTCCATCATGGTGTTGATGTTGTGCACCATTTCGAGGAACTCGTGCTCGAAGCGGCTCTCGTCGCCACGCAGGCTGAAGTCGCCGTTGGCCGCCGCGCCGCTCAGCTGGCGGATCTCGTGGCTGATGGCGGTGAGGTTGCGCTTGATGGTGGCCATCGTCTCGGTGATCTCGGCCTTCTCGCCCGGCAGCGGCGGCATGTCGCGGCTGAAGTCGCCGACGGCGTAGCGCTGGGCCAGCTCGACGATCTGCATCTTCACGTCGATGTGGCCGGCCACCAGCTGGTTGGTGCCGGCGACCATCACCCCGTAGTCGCCGGGGAAGGGGGCGGCGTCCATGCGGTAGCTGATGATGCCGGCGGCGTGCTGGCGCTCCATCTCGGCCTGCGCGGCGATCACCGCCTGCACCTGCGCCTGCATGCGCTGCATGGCGGTGAGCAGCTGGCCGACCTCGTCGCGGCGGGAGACGTCGATCCTGCTGTCGAGCTTGCCGCTGGCCACGTCGTTGGCCACGGCCACGGCGCCGCGCACGCTGCCCACCAGCGAGCGGGCGAACAGCCAGCCCAGCACCAGGCCGGCGGCGATGCCCACGACCAGGCCGATGACGATCAGGGTCAGCGACGAGGCATAGGTGGAGGAGGCATCGACCACGGCATTGTCGCCGCGGCGGTCCTCGTCGGTGATCAGCTCCTGCATCGAGGTGGTGGCCTTGACGTGCAGGTTGCGGGTTTCGCCGACGAAGGTGTCGATGGCGTCGTCCGGCAGCTCCAGCTCCAGCATCTCGTTGACGCTGTCGTAGGACGCCAGCGCGGCCTTCCAGTCGGCGGTGAAGGTGTCGAACAGCTTGCGCTGCTGGGCGTCGTCGATCAGCTTGGAGTACTGGGCGATGGCCTTGTCGATCTCCCCACGCAGTTCCACGGTGCGCTTGCGCGCGTCGGCCTTCACTTCGTCGCTGGCGCGCACCAGGCTCTGGTAGGAGGTGTTGCGGTATTCGCTGACCAGCGAGTTGAGCTCGCCGGCCAGGCGGATGCTTTCCATCCGCTGCTGCCCGAGGTTCTCGGTGACGCTGTTCAGCGATGACAGCCCGCGGTAGGCAACGACGCCCTGGATGAGCATCACCAACAGGACGACGCCGAAGGTGAGCATCAGCTTCGGCATCAGTTTGAGGTTCTTGATCCACTGCATGGGTGCGTTGTCTCCTGCGGCATTCCCCGGCGAGCTGGGCGGGGGCCAGCGCCGGCCGGGCCGGCGTGGCGAGGTACGGGGGTGCGGGTTACTTGATGTTGGCCAGCTTCAGGTTGGACGGCGAGGTGACCTCGATCTCGGCGCGCGAGGCGTCGCGGGCGATCTTGCCGATCGCGCACACGGTCTTGCCTTCCAGCGTCAGCAGGTCGAAGCTGAAGCTGCCGCGGGCCGAGCCGGGGATGCGCGCCGAGAAGGTGTGGCGCGGGAAGGCGCCGCCCATGTGCAGGAAGGTCGGCTGGCCTTCGGAGCCTTCGGCGTAGCGGGCCTTCTCGACCTTGCCGCAGACCATGCCGTCCTTGCCGACGAAACGGGTGGCGGTTTCCGGCGGGATCATCTCGTCGGCGGCGGCGGCCAGCGAAACGCTTGCCAGCAGGGCCGCGGACATCAGCGAAATGAGGGACTTGGACATCTGTTTTACTCCGGGAGGGTTTGGGTCTGGTTCGTCCGGCCAGGCGCCGGGCACGCGATCCGTATCGGCCGCAACCGTCCGTGCTGAAAGCGGGATGCTTGGAAGTGTGATGCGTTTCGCAGTGCGGTCAGGCGGCGACTTCGTCGCCGGTCGTGATCTGGCCGAGGTCGGCGGTGTCCAGCAGCGTCTCGATGTCGAGCAGGATCAGCATGCGCTCGTCCTGGGTGCCGATGCCGGAGATGAAGCGGGTGTCCACCGCGGCGCCGAACTCCGGCTTGGGGCGGATCTGCTCGGCGCTGAGCGGGATCACGTCCGAGACGCTGTCCACCACGATGCCGACCACCCGGTCCTCCATGTTGAGCACGATCATCACGGTGAAGGCGTCGTAGCGGGCCTGCTCCAGGCGCAGCTTCAGGCGCAGGTCGATGACCGGCACGATGGTGCCGCGCAGGTTGATCACGCCCTTGATGTAGTCCGGCGCGTCGGGCACGCGGGTGACCGCGTCGTAGCCGCGGATCTCCTGCACCTTGAGGATGTCCACGCCGTAGTGCTCGTTGCCGAGGGTGAAGCTGAGGTATTCGCCGCCCGTGCCGGCGGCAGTGGTGGAAGTATCGTTCATGGTGGTTCCTGGTCCTGGCGGGCTGCCGGTGCGGAGAGCTGACACAGCGGATATCGGCCGGGATGGCCGGGACTTTAGGGGCGAATCCCGTAGATGCGGGGCTTGCCCCGCATGAGGCTTTACCGGCAGAGTCCCGTGCCTGTCCCGAAAAGGGATGCAAGCACAAGCCCGGCACCTACGGTGGGTGTGCCGTTCCTTCGGCTCCGCGGGCACGAAGGGCGGGGATTTTCAGCCATCGCCGTTCAGGCGTGCCTTGCGCTCGCGGTCGATGCGGAAGATGTAGCGCTGGATGGCGGCGTCGGCGCCACGCGGCAGCGCCTCGAAGCGCAGCCCCACGCGCTCCTGCTCGACGCCGTTGGCCTGCTTGCGCGTGACCAGGCTGCAGACCACCAGGTTGGTGGTGATCGCGGTGCCGTCGGGCAGTTCCAGCAAGCAGCCGGCATGGCGCTGCTGCAGCTTGAACACCTGCTGCTCGGCCGGCAGCAGCAGGGCGATGCCGCCGGCGCTGATGTCGACCGCGCGCCAGCGCAGCGGCTCGCCGCCGGCCGGGTCGGGGACGCTGCACCACGGCGAGTCGCCGACCGGCGTCTCCAGCCGGTACAGCTCGCGCCGTTGCAGGTGGTAGAGCTCCTCCGGCAGTTCCACCCGGAAGGCGACGTGCCCGCCTTGTTCCTGCTGCTGCGGCTGCTCCACGCGGAAGCGCACCATCACCTTGTCCACCTGCGCGAAGCAGAGCAGGAAGCCGGCGTTGGCGGCGCTGCGGTTGACCGCCGGCATCGGGCTGCCGTCGAGCAGCACGCCGTCCTCGTCCACTTCCAGCACCGCGCTGGGGAAGGACTGCTCGCGCCCGTCCGGGTGCGCGCTGAGGGTGGCGCGCTGGTCGATCAGCGCCTGCATCAGCATGCGAATCTGCCGCCGGTTGCGGACCATGTACTTCTCGTCGGCATACAGGTTGCCGTCGAACGAGGTTTGCGAGGATTCCGTGGGTTCGTGCTCGGACATGATCTCTGGAACAGGTGAAGACAGACACCGGGCAGCGGCGGACCGCGCAGGCCATCAAGGGGTATCGGCGGTTCGGCGTGGCTCTTTAGGGGAGGGCCACGCGGGCTGCCGGTCGGCGTGGTCTAGAACTCCTGCCAGTCGTCGTTGTCGGCGGCCACCGGCTCGATGACCGTGGCTGCCGCGGCGGGTGGAAGAAGGGGGGCGGTTGCCGGTCGTGGCGCCGGCTTCGGGCTTGCCGATGCCGGCGCCGATGCGCTGCGGGTGCGGAACAGGGCCACGGCCTCGGCCAGCTGGTTGGCCTGTTCCTCCATCGAACGGGCGGCGGCAGTGGCTTCCTCGACCAGCGCGGCGTTCTGCTGGGTGGTCTCGTCCATCTGGGTGACGGTCTGGTTGACCTGCTCGATGCCGGCGCTCTGTTCCTGCGAGGCGGCGGAGATCTCGGCCATGATGTCGGTCACCCGCTGCACCGAGGTGACGATCTCGCCCATCGTGCTGCCGGCCTGGTGCACCAGTTGCGAGCCGTCGGCGACCTTGCCGACCGAATCCTCGATCAGGCCCTTGATCTCCTTGGCCGCGCCGGCACTGCGCTGCGCCAGCGTGCGTACCTCGCTGGCGACCACGGCGAAACCACGACCCTGTTCGCCGGCGCGCGCGGCTTCCACCGCGGCATTGAGCGCGAGGATGTTGGTCTGGAAGGCGATGCCGTCGATGACGCTGATGATGTCGGCGATCTTCTTCGACGAGGCCTCGATGGCCGACATGGTGGTGACGACCTTGCCGACGATCTCGCCACCTTGGGAGGCCACGCTGTGCGCGCCCTGCGCCAGCTGGTTGGCCTGCCGGGCATGCTCGGCGTTCTGGCGCACGGTGGAAGTGAGTTCCTCCATCGAGGCGGCGGTTTCTTCGAGGTTGGCGGCCTGTTGCTCGGTACGGCGCGACAGGTCGTTGTTGCCCGAGGCGATCTCGCCGGCGGCGGTGTTGATGCTGGACGCGGCGGTCTGGATGCGGTCGATGATGCCGGTGAGCTGGATGACCGTGGCGTTGGCGTCGTCGCGCATGCCGGCGAACACTCCACGGTAGTCGCCTTCCATCTGCACGGTGAGGTCGCCGTGCGAGAGCGCGCGCAACACGCCGGAAACCTGCTCGACGCTGCTGCCGATGGCCGCCAGCAGGCCGTTCAGCTGTTCGGAAATCTGCAGCAGGAAGCCGCTCTTGCCTTCCAGGGTGACGCGTCCGGACAGGTCGCCGCTGGCGGCCGCGGCGATGATGTCGCTGACCTCCTGCTCGATCTCCACTTCCGCGGTGCGGTCGTCCCATTCCACCACGTAGCCGATGCGGTTGCCGTCGGCGTCGGTCACCGGGTTGATGATCAGGCGCATGATGTGGTTGCCCACGTTGATCTGCGCGCTGTGGGTGCCGTGCAGCTCGCCCAGCAGCTTGCGCTGGTGCGCGGGCTGCTTGTGGAACATGTCGATGCTGCTGCCGACCAGTTTGTCCATGTCGAACTGCGGCAGGTCGCGGCGGATGTCCTGCTCGGCCTTGCCCAGCATCCCGAACAGCGGGCGGTTGGCGTAGATGATGGTGAGGTCGGCGTCGGCGATCATCACGCTGGTGGTGACGTCGTCCAGCGCGGTGCGGATGCGCAGGTCCTCGGCGGCGCGGGCGCGGTCCTGGTCGGCGCGCGCCTTCAACTGCACGATCATCTCGCCGATGGCGGCGTACATCTGCCCGATCTCGTCGCGCGAATGGTGGTCCACGCGCGCATCCAGCTCGCCGCGGGACACCGCCTGGATCGCGCCGAGCGCGCCGGACAGCGGGCGCAGGATGGAGCGGGCAATGAACCAGCACGACAGCAGTGCCGACAGCAGCACCAGCACGCCGGCCACGACCAGTACCTTGCTGAAGCTCCACGCGCGCGCGGCGATGTCGTCGGTGTATTCGCCGCTGCCGATGATCCAGCCCCAGCGCTTGTGCAGGCCGACGTAGGAAATTTTCTGCACCGAGCCATCGACGCCGGGCTTGGGCCAGGTGTAGTCGATGAAGCCGCCGCCGTGCTCGCGCCCCATCTTGACCATCTCGACGAAGATCTTCTTGCCGTCGGTACTGGTGGCGTCGGTCAGGTCCTTGCCGTTCAGCGCCGTCTGGTACGGGTGCATCAGCATGGTGGGGTGTTCGTCGTTCACCCACAGGTAGTCGCTGCCGTTGGCGCTGCGCAGCGATTCGATGGCGGCCAGCGCCTGTTGCCGGGCGTCCTCGTCGCTCAGCTCGCCGGCCTCGGCGCGGTCGGCGTAGCGGTTGGCCAGCGCCAGCGCCGCCTCCACGCGGGTGTGCAGCATCTGGCGTTCGTTGTGGATCAGCTCGTCATGGTTGCGCTTGGCGGTGACCACGCACAGGGCCACGATCCCGGCGGCGAGGATGCCCAGCATCAGCAGGAATTTCCGCCGCAGCGGCATGTCGCTGAAGACGCGCGAAAGCGCATGACCGTTCATCAGGCTGTCCCCTCTTCGTTGCCGTGCGGGATGGCATCATCCTGTCATCGCCGGGTCACGGGATGTCCAGCATTCTGCCGGGTTATCGGCGCCGGCAGCGGTATCTGTAGGGGGAGCGGGAGCGATCACTGCATGCCGGCACGCGAGGCTGCGGGCCGGCCTGGTGCCCGGCCGAAAGGCCGGGCGGGGCTCGCGGAGTTCAGAACTCCTGCCAGCCTTCGTCGCCGGCCGTGACCGGCTCGATGCTGCGGACGGGAGCCGGACGCGCGGGCGCAGGCCTGGCGGCGGCCTTGGCCTTGCCGGTGTTCTTGCGGGTATTGCCGGCGGCCGGCCCGGTGGCGAGGCGGAACAGGGCGACGGCCTCGGCCAATTGCGCGGCCTGTTCTTCCATCGAACGGGCGGCGGCAGTGGCTTCCTCGACCAGCGCGGCGTTCTGCTGGGTGGTCTCGTCCATCTGGGTGACGGTCTGGTTGACCTGCTCGATGCCGACGCTCTGCTCCTGCGAGGCGGCGGAGATCTCGGCCATGATGTCGGTGACGCGCTGCACCGAGCTGACGATTTCGCCCATCGTGCTACCGGCCTGGTGCACCAGCTGCGAGCCATCGGCGACCTTGCCGACCGAATCCTCGATCAGGCCCTTGATCTCCTTGGCGGCGCCGGCCGAACGCTGGGCCAGCGTGCGTACCTCGCTGGCGACCACGGCGAAGCCGCGGCCCTGTTCGCCGGCGCGCGCGGCTTCCACCGCAGCGTTGAGCGCAAGGATGTTGGTCTGGAAGGCGATGCCGTCGATGACGCTGATGATGTCGGCGATCTTCTTCGAGGAGGCCTCGATGGCCGACATGGTGGTGACCACCTGTCCGACGATCTCGCCGCCCTGCGAGGCCACGCCGTGCGCGCCCTGCGCCAGCTGGTTGGCCTGGCGTGCGTGTTCGGCGTTCTGGCGCACCGTGGAGGTCAGTTCCTCCATCGAGGCGGCGGTTTCTTCCAGATTGGCCGCCTGCTGCTCGGTGCGGCGCGACAGGTCGTTGTTGCCCGAGGCGATCTCGCCGGCGGCGGTGTTGATGCTGGACGCGGCACCCTGGATGCGGCCGACGATGGTGGTCAGCTGTGCGACGGTGGCGTTGGCGTCGTCGCGCATCGTCGCGAACACCCCCTCGAAGTCGCCCTCCATGCGCAAGGTCAGGTCGCCGTTGGCGATGGCCCGCAGCAGGCCGGAAACCTGGCCGAGGTTGTCGTCGGTGGTCTGCATCAGCCGGTTGAGGCTGAGCATGATCTCGCGGAAGTCGTACTGGTAGCCATCGGCATCGCCGCGCTGGCTGAAGTCGCCGCGGGCGGCGGCATCGCCGAGCTGGCGGATGCCCTGGCTGATCGCGCTCAGGTTGCGCTTGATCGTGGTCATGGTCTCGGTGATCTCGGCCTTCTCGCCGGGCAGTTCCGGCATGTCCTGGCTGAAATCGCCGATGGCGTAGCGCTGCGCCAGCGCGATGATCTGCATCTTGGTGGCGATGTGCTTGGCGACCAGCTGGTTGGCGCCGGCGACCATCACCCCGTAGTCGCCGGGGAAGGCGGCCTCGTCCATGCGGTAGCTGATGTTGCCCAGGTCATGGTGGTGGGCCATTTCGTTCTGGGCGTTGATGACCGACTTGAGCTGGGTCTGCATGTCGCGCATCGCCGCCAGCAGGCGGCCGCCCTCGTCCTGCGACTCGACCACGATGTCCGCGTCCAGCCGCCCGGAGGCCACGCCGCGGGCGATGCCGATGGCGCGCTGCAGCGGCTTGCTGATGGCGCGGGCGATCAGCAGGCCGAAGCCGATGCAGGCCGCCAGCCCCAGCAGGCCCAGCAGCAGGCCGCCGAGCATGGCGCGGTTGGAGCTGTCCACCGCGCCCTGCACGGTGGCACGGAAGCGCTCGTCGGCCTTCTTCTGTGCGGCGGTGAGGTGGTTGCGGTAGGTGTCCAGCGCCTGCGCCATCGCGCCGACCTTGTCCGGGTCGGCGTCGGGGTTCTGGGTGACGAAGTCCTCGGCCACCGAATAGGCGGTGGTGTAGTAGTCGTCGAACTCGCGGCCGAGCTCGGCCATCGTGCCGGTCTGCTCGTGGTCGATCTTCTGCAGGCGCACGTAGGACTCGGCCACCTTGGCGGCGGTGGCGCGGGTGGCCTCCAGCATGTCGCGGTCGCCGGCCGCGGCCGCGCCGTTGAGCCCGTTGATGACGTCGTCCAGCGCGGCGACGTTGCGGGTCATCGTGTCGAGCACCGGGAAGTGGACGTCGCGCACGGCCTGCAGGCGGTCGTTGTTGCTGTTGAACACGAACGTGCTGAAGCCGAGGTAGGCCAGCAGGCACAGGATGGACAGCCCGGCCGGCGCGAGGATTTTCCAGAACAGGGGCAGTGCGAGGATGCGCTTCATGGGGTACGGCTCATGGATGGCGAAGGACGCCGCCACCGGCCGGTGGCGGCGGGAACGATCGGGATCAGGGCCGCAGCACGACCTTGACGCTGCCATCGACGGCACCGGCGCTGATGTAGCCGATCGCGCCGGGGGTGCCGGCCACGGCGCTCTTGACCGCGGCGTCGCCGGAAACCTTGCGCGGGCGCTGCGCCTTGCCGGTGAACATCAGCTGCGACCAGTAGGCCTTCATCTGCGCCGCGTCCTTGCCAGTCACCTTGCTGTAGAAGTCGTTGCGCGCCGCGGCGCCTTCGTCCTGGTCGATCGGCGTGGCCTTGTCGCCACCGGGCAGGGCCAGCGACTTGGCCAGGAAGATCTGCGACACCTGGGCCTGGCTGAGGCTGGAAACGTTGCTGTCGGCCGCCATCACGACGACCACGTCCGCATGCGCCAGCGCGCAGGCGGTGGACAGGGACGCCAACAGGAGCAGGCGCGGGAAGAACGGGAATTTCATGCGTGCGCTCCGGGTCAGAAGACGAAATCGACGGAAGCCGAGATCAGGTTGTAGCTGCGGCCGGGCTGGAAGCCGGGCTGCTGGTTGCCCAGCGAGCCATAGGAGCCGGCGTGGTTGCTGACGTGGCTGCCCTGCAGCTTGACGGCGATGCTGTCGCGCACGTCCCAGCGCAGCGAGGCGGTGTAGCTGTGGCGGCTGCTGTTGTTGCCGGCCACGGCCTGGTTGAGCAGCCCGACCGGGTCCAGCGCGCCGGGCGCCTTCAGGCCGCTGACGTCGACGTGGGCATAGGTGAAGGCGGGCGTCCACGCGCCGCGGCGGAAGCCGGCGCTCAGGTAGCCGGAGGTGGTCTTGCCGGAAATCGACGGCGCGTAGTCGGCCTGGATGGCCTCGGTGCGCAGGAACCAGTTGCCGGGGTCGTAGCTGTAGCCGATGCCGCTGAACTTGCCGTCCATGCTGCGCGGGTCCAGCTTGCCGGCGGCCTCGACCAGCGGCGGGATCGGCAGGGTGGCGTAGAAGTCGAACAGCTGCTCGATGCTGTCGCTGGAGTAATGGACCTTGCCGCGGATATGGCTGATGCGGAAGCTGGAGGAGCCGTGGTCCACCTGCACGCCGAGGCCGTACATGCCATCGACCTCGACCAGTTCGGAGTCGATGTGGCCGTAGAACGCCTGCAGGCCGACCAGGGTGTCGCCGGCATTGAGGGTGTACTGGCCCTCGATGCCGTCCATCGCCAGCAGGTAGTTGTAGACCTCCTGCGGCGGCCGCGCCCACGGCATGGCGTAGCCCACGCGCTGGTATTCGGAGAGCATGTACAGCGGCGCGGTGATGCGGCCCAGGCGGGCGCTGAAGCTGGGCGAGAAGCGGTACTTCACGTGCGCCAGCGAGATTTCCGGCTTGTAGGACTCGGTCACGGCGTATTCGCTGACCGCCTGCACCACGCCGGTGAAGTCGTCGGTGAAGTTGGCGTCGAGCTGCAGCGCGAAGCGCGAATCCAGGTTGGCGGAGGTGGAGTGGCTGGCGCCCACGCCCTTGCCGGTCTGGAAGTCCGGGTGCACGTCGGCGTTGTCCTCGGTGGAATGCGCCATGCCCAGCGTGCCGAAGCCGCTGAGGGTGAAGCGGTCGCTGCCATTCTGGGCATGGGCCATTTGCGCACAGGCCAGCGCGACCGCCACTGCGATCAGGTATTTCTTGCGATTCATGTGAACTCTCGGTAGGGCAGATGGAGTGGGTTGGCGGCACCAAGGGGTGCCGCGCGGCGCCAAGGGCGTGTTCGCGTGCCGCATTCGGGCGCTCCCGTGACTGGGATAGCGGCGGGAAGTGCCAAAGGTTTAGGCGCCGCCTCCGGTGGGAAGCCGAACCGTGACCGGATCGGCCCTCCGGCACCGGGGATCGGGACGCCGGAGGTGAAGCCCGCTGCCCCGGGAACGGCCAATGGCCGTGATACCCGTCTCAGAATTCCTGCCAGTCGCTGTCGTCGGCAGGGAGGGGAGGTGTCGTGGCGCCTTGCTTCCCGGCGATGGTGGCGGGTTCGTGACGTGGCTCCGCGCCGGCCTGCCTGCCGCCCGTGGCCGCCGGCCGTGGCGAGGGTGCCGGGGCCGCGGTCCGGGTGCTGGTGCGGAACACGGCCACCGCTTCGGTCAGCTGGTTGGCCTGGTCTTCCATCGCGCGTGCGGCGGCGGTGGCTTCCTCCACCAGCGCGGCGTTCTGCTGGGTGGTCTCGTCCATCTGCACGACGGTCTGGTTGACCTGCTCGATGCCGGCGCTCTGCTCCTGCGAGGCGGCGGAGATCTCGGCCATGATGTCGGTGACACGCTGCACCGAGCTGACGATCTCGCCCATCGTGCTGCCGGCCTGGTGCACCAGCTGCGAGCCGTCGGCGACCTTGCCGACCGAGTCCTCGATCAGGCCCTTGATCTCCTTGGCCGCACCGGCACTGCGCTGCGCCAGCGTACGTACCTCGCTGGCGACCACGGCGAAGCCGCGGCCCTGCTCGCCGGCACGCGCGGCTTCCACTGCGGCGTTCAACGCGAGGATGTTGGTCTGGAAGGCGATGCCATCGATGACGCTGATGATGTCGGCGATCTTCTTCGAGGAGGCTTCGATGGCCGACATGGTGGTGACGACCTTGCCGACGATCTCGCCGCCCTGCGAGGCCACGCCGTGTGCGCCCTGTGCCAGCTGGTTGGCCTGGCGTGCATGTTCGGCGTTCTGGCGCACGGTGGAGGTCAGTTCCTCCATCGATGCGGCGGTTTCCTCCAGGTTGGCCGCCTGCTGCTCGGTACGGCGCGACAGGTCGTTGTTGCCCGAGGCGATCTCGCCGGCGGCGGTGTTGATGCTGGATGCGGCGTTCTGGATGCGGCCGATGATCGAAGTCAGCTGCGCGACGGTGCTGTCGGCGTCGTCGCGCATCGTCGCGAACACGCCGTGGAAGTCGCCTTGCATGTGTGCGGTGAGGTCGCCGCGGGCGATGGCCTGCAGCAGGCTGGACACCTGCGCCAGGTTGCCGTCGGTGGTTTCCATCAACTGGTTGAGGCCGGCGACCATCGCGTGGAAGTCGTGCTGGAAGCGGTCTTCGTCGCCGCGCAGGCTGAAATCGCCGGCGGCCGCGGCGCCGGCCAGGCGCTTGATCTCGGCGTTGATCGCCGACAGGCTGGCCTTGGTTTCGTCCATCGCCTGGGTGATCGCCGCCTTCTCGCCGGGCAGGCGGTCCATGTCCACCGACAGGTCGCCGACGGCGTAGTGCTTCATCACCTCGATCAGGCGCTGCTGCACCTGTACGTGCGAGCCGACCAGTGCGTTGGTTTCCTGCACCATGCGGCCGTAGTCGCCGGCGAAGCCCGAGGCGTCGATGCGGTAGCCGATGCTGCCCTCGTCATGGCGGGTGGCCATTTCGTTCTGCGCCTGGATGACCGCGCGGATCTGGTCGCGCATGTTCGACTGCGCCCGCAGCAACTGGCCCAGTTCATCGTTGCGGCGCTGGGGGATGACGGTGTCCAGCCGGCCCTGGGCGACGTCGCCGGAGACGCGCACGGCGTCGGCCAACGGGCGCAGCACCATCGCGCGCAGCAGCAGCCACAGGCCGGCGCAGAGCGAGGCGGCGGCGAGCAGCCCGACCAGCGCCACCAGCCCGAGAAGCGAACGCGCCTGCGCGGTCAGCAGGTCGCGCGGCACGTGGATGCCCAGCGCGAAGCGCCGGTTGTTCTCGCCCACGCGCAGTGGTGCGTAGACCTTCACCATGCCGTTGGCGTCGGCACTGAAGTCGGTGTAGAGCTTGTCTTCGGCGGTGGCGGCCAGGATCGCCTTGGTGGTGGCGTCCTCGCGCTTCTTGCCGATCTGGCCGGCATCCGGCGAGCCCACCACCGTGCCCATCGGCGACAGCAGTTCGGCGTGGCCCGCGCCCATCGGCTTGAGCTGCGACACGCGCTGCTGCAACCGGGAAAGCTCGAAGTCGGAGGTGACCACGCCCAGCACCTCGTCGCCTTCCATGATCGGGATGGCGATGGTGGTCAGCAGCAGGGTCCTGCCGCCGACCTCGTACGGGTAGGGCTCGATGATGACCGGCTTCTTCAGGGTCTTGGGGGTGACGTACCACGCGCCCAGCTCGGGGTCGTCGTAGTCGCGCAGCGGCTCGCTGACCAGTTCGTCGCCGACCCGCGCCCAGTAGCTCATGAAGCGCCCGGTATCGTCGTGCGACGGGGCGTTGACGAACTCGGCGTCCTTGCCGTCGAACGCCTCGGGTTCGAACAGCACGCAGGTGCCTGCGCGTTCGGGGTGCGCCACCAGTTGCTGCTTGAGGGTCTGGTCCACGGTGGCGCGGCTGATCTGGCCGCGCTGGACCAGCAGGCTCTCGGCCAGCGTCTGCGTCGCGTCGTAGGTCTGGCTCATCTCGATGGCCATGCGCTGCGCCTCGAACTGGGCCAGGTTCTCCAGCGTGGCCTGCGAGGAGGCCAGCAGCGCGCGGCTGCTCTTCCAGTAACTGATGGCGGCGGTGAGGCCGAAGGCGGCCAGGGCGATCAGGGCGATGCCCAGCATCAGGCGGGAGGCGACGCTGCTCTTCTGCTCGCTGGAGGCGGGGCGGCGGGGCGGTGTGGACATGGCGGAGCCGATGGCGGTGGTATCCCCCGCATCATCGGCTTTGGAGGCTGATTCTTGAGGGTGGTTTCAACTGTCACCGGTGACGAAAATCGCAGGAGCGACGCCAGTCGCGACCGGGCTTTGTCGGCAATACCCCGGTCGCGACTGGCGTCGCTCCTGCATGAAAACTTCCCGGGGGATCAGAATTCCTGCCAGTCGCCTTCGTCGCGCGCGGCCGGTTCTATGGCTGCCGCGGGCTTGGGTTTGGATGGAGTGGCGGCTACCGGCTTCGGCACGGGTTTCGGGCTGGCCGGTGGCGGCGCGTTGCCGATGCGGAACACGGCCACCGCTTCGGTCAGCTGGTTGGCCTGTTCCTCCATCGAACGCGCGGCGGCGGTGGCTTCCTCGACCAGCGCGGCGTTCTGCTGGGTGGTCTCGTCCATCTGCACGACGGTCTGGTTGACCTGTTCGATGCCGGCGCTCTGCTCCTGCGAGGCGGCGGAGATCTCGGCCATGATGTCGGTCACGCGCTGCACCGAGGTGACGATCTCGCCCATCGTGCTGCCGGCCTGGTGCACCAGCTGCGAGCCGTCGGCGACCTTGCCGACCGAATCCTCGATCAGGCCCTTGATCTCCTTGGCGGCGCCGGCCGAACGCTGGGCCAGCGTGCGCACTTCGGAGGCGACCACGGCGAAGCCACGACCCTGCTCGCCGGCACGCGCGGCTTCCACCGCGGCGTTGAGCGCAAGGATATTGGTCTGGAAGGCGATGCCGTCGATGACGCTGATGATGTCGGCGATCTTCTTCGACGAGGCTTCGATGGCCGACATGGTGGTGACGACCTGGCCGACGATCTCGCCACCCTGCGAGGCCACGCCATGTGCGCCCTGCGCCAGTTGGTTGGCCTGTCGCGCATGTTCGGCGTTCTGGCGCACGGTGGAGGTCAGTTCCTCCATCGAGGCGGCGGTTTCTTCGAGGTTGGCGGCCTGCTGCTCGGTACGGCGCGACAGGTCGTTGTTGCCCTGCGCGATTTCGGAGGCGGCCAGGTTGATGCTGGATGCGGCGCTCTGGATGCGGCCGACGATGCCGGTGAGGTGTTCGATGGTGGCATTGGTGTCGGCGGCGAGTTCGCCGAAACGGCCCGGCAGCTTGTCGTCGCTGCGCCGCGACAGGTCGCCCTCGGCCACGGCGGACATGGTCCTGCCGATTTCGGAGATGCCGTGGTCGGCGGTGACCATCAGGTTGTTGAGGGCGTCGATCAGTTCGGCATAGACGAACTGGAAGCGGCCGGCGTCGCCGCGCTGGCCGAAATCGCCGGCCACGGCGGCGTCCACCAGCTTCTTGAGCTCGTGGTTGACGCTGAGCAGGCTGGCCTTGACCGCGTCCACCGCGGCGGTGGCCTGCGCCTTCTGCCCGGGAAAGCGGGCCACGTCGCGCGACAGGTCGCCGCGACCGTAGGCGGCCACCACGTCCAGGATCTGCGCGGTGTCTTCCAGGTGGGCGCCGACCAGCGTGTTGATGCCCTCGGCCATGTTGCCGTAGGCGCCGGGGAAGCGCTCGGCGTCGATGCGATGGTCGATGTTGCCGGCGGCGTGTTCGCTGGCCATGCGCGTCTGCGCGGCGGCGAATTCGCCGAGGGTGGCGACCATGCCGCGCATGGCGCGGGCCAAGGTGCCGATCTCGCTGGCGTCGTCGTGGCTGATTTTGCGTTCGAGGTCGCCGCGCGCGACCGCGTTGGCCAGGTCCACCACGTCGTGCAGCGGGCGCACGATCGAGCGGCTGGTGCCGACGGCCGCCGTCGCCGCCAGCAGCAGGGCGACGATGGCCAGCACCGAGATCGCCAGCAGGCTGAAGCGGTAGCTCTGCTCCTGCGCGTCCACCGACTGGTCGAGCAGCCGGATGTTGTGCTCCACCAGTTCGGTCAGCTTGTCGGCGGTGGCCTGGCGCAGGTCGGCGGCGGCCTTGGCCGGTTCCATGTCGCCGACTTCGAGGGCGGCGACCAGGGCCTTGCTGTTGTCGAAGTAGCGGTCTGCGCGCGCCATGACCTCGCCGTACAGGGCGCGGTCGCGGGGATCGCTGATCTTGCGTTCGTAGGCCTTGGCCAGGGTGAAGAATTCCTGGCTGCCCTGTTCCAGCTCGGCGGCGTATTCGGCGCGCTTGGCCTCGTCGTCGACGCTGGCCACCAGGCCGCGCTCGCTGACCCGGTATTCGGCCAGCATGGTGGACAGCCGGCCCAGGTCGCGGATCGCCGGCACCGAGTCGGTGGTGACCTTGCGCGCCATCTTCTGGGTGTTGCCCATGCGCTGGGCGGCGAATCCGCCGGTGATCAGGATCAGCAGGGCCAGCGCGGAGAAGCCGATGGCAAGGCGCTTGCCGATGGAAAGATTCTGGAACATGGGAACTCCGGGCAACAATGGAATCGCGGCTGGGACGGCCGCTGCGCGGACGGGAAGACGCAGCGGTGACGGTTGCCCGGCGCGGACGGTACGAGCCCGGCGCCGGGCTTTTGACAACTAGCGGCGATGCCGGGGAAACCTTGAGCCGGGAAGCGCCGGCGGCCGTCAATGCCTCAGAAGTACAGCTGCGCCCGCAACTGCAGGATTTCCGGTTGCACGTGGTTGCCGCCGCGGCGGGCGTCGGCGCGGATGTAGTTGGCCTGGAACTTCAGGTGGCTGCCGAGGTACCAGTTGGCGCCCAGCGTCCAGTTCGACTCGCGGCCGCCGTCGATGCCGGCGTCGTCCAGGTCGATGTGGCTGTAGCGGGCCAGCAGTTCCACCGCGCCGTATTTGCCGGTGGCCTTGGGATTGGCGACGTTGCCGCCGCCGTAGCTGCGCGACTGGCCGGTGAGCAGCCAGCTGCCGAGCAGGTACCAGCCGTCGCCGCGGTAGTCGGGCAGGGCGTGGCGGTGGGTGGTCTGGCGCAGGTATTCGCCCTGCAGCGACCACGGGCCTTCGATCCACAGCGCTTCCAGGCCGTGGCGGTCGATGCGACCGACGTCGCGCAGGGGGCCCGAATCGACCAGCCGGGTGCCGGTCAGCGAGGCCTCGGGCTTGGCCCGCCAGCGCACGTTGGGGGCGATTTCCACGCCCAGTCCATTGGTTTCGGCATGGGGGTGCTCGCGGGTGGCGGAGGCGCCCAGGTGCAGCACGCGGGTGCTTTCCTTCCACGGGGTCCACGCCAGCCGCACGGCCTGGCTGTCGCCGCGGTTGTTGCCTTGCAGGTCGTGGCCGTAGGCGCCGGCGTTGAGCAGCCAGCGCGGCCGTTCCAGCGCCCAGCTGATGCCGATGCGGCGGCCCTCGTAGAACGCCTGCGTGGGCAGGCTGTTTTCCATGAAGGCGCCGTTGCGGGTGGCGGTGTTGCCCTCGAAGCCCAGCGGCAGCTTCATCTGGCCGATGCGCCACTTGCCGATGTCGCGGCCGGTCAGGCCCTTGCCGTCCAGCCGCAGCGCCACGTCCATCCAAGTGTCGGACTGGAAATCGTAGGCGGCGGTGAAGTCGTACAGGCCCTTGCGCTTGAGCGCGACGCCGAATTCCTTGCGGCGCCAGTCGTGGTCGTTTTCCAGCGCGCTGCCGTCGGCGTCGAAGTGGTTGACGTCCCAGGCGAAGTTGCCGGCGAGCGCGACCTCGGTGCCGTTGGCGAAGGTCAGCTTCGGTGGCCATGCGCTGGCCTGCGTCTCGGCGAACACCGGGGCGGCGAGGGCGAGCAGGGCGAGTGGGGCGATGCGTTTCATGCGAGTGTCCTTGGATTCAAAGACTCATTACCCAACAGGGCGCGAGGTGAATGCCCCTCTCCCCTGGGGAGAGGGGTTGGGGCGAAGCCCTCGTGCGGCTTGATTCAAACAGCGGTATCCCGGTTGTCTTCCCCCCCGGGCGCGTGGCGACGCGTTCGTCATCACGATCGCCGGTAATTCTTTGCGGCGCGGCTTCGCCCGAACCCTCATCCGCCCCTACGGGGCACCTTCTCCCGGAGGGAGAAGGAAAAACCCCTCAAGCCGCCTGCGGCACGCGCAGCGAGCGCACCAGCCCGCCGACGTCGACGATCAGCGCGACGCGGCCGTCGCCGAGGATGGTCGCGCCGGACACGCCGCCGATGCGGCGGTAGTTGTTCTCGATGTTCTTGACCACCACCTGCTGCTGGCCGAGCAGTTCGTCCACTTCCAGCGCGATCTTCTGGCCGTCGCCCTCGACCACCACGACGAGCGGGTCGGCGTGGCTGTCGGTGCGGTAGCCGTAGTAATTGCCCAGCGACAGGATCGGCAGGTACTCGCCGCGCACGCGCAGCACGCGGCCTTCGCCGGCCATCGTGCGGATGTCCTCGGCCTTGGGCTGCAGCGCTTCGAGCACGTAGGCCAGCGGCAGGATCAGGGTTTCGCCGGCCACCGACACGGTCATGCCGTCGAGGATGGCCAGGGTCAGCGGCAGCCGGATCAGCACGCGGGTGCCGGCGCCGGTGTGGCTTTCCAGCTGCACTTCGCCGCCGAGGGCCTGGATGTTGCGGCGGACCACGTCCATGCCGACGCCGCGGCCGGACAGGTCGGTGACCGCGTCGGCGGTGGAGAAGCCGGGCTGGAAGATCAGGTCCCAGACCTGCGCGTCGCTCGGGTTGTCCGGGATCGCCAGGCCGCGCTCGTGCGCCTTGGCCAGGATCTTGTCGCGGTTCAGGCCGCGGCCGTCGTCGCTGACCTCGATGACGATGTGCCCGCCCTGGTGCGAGGCGGCCAGGGTGATGGTGCCGGTCTCGTCCTTGCCGGCCTGCTTGCGCACGTCGGGCATTTCCAGGCCGTGGTCGATGGAGTTGCGCACCAGGTGCACCAGCGGGTCGGCGATCTTCTCGATCAGGCCCTTGTCCAGCTCGGTGCCCTCGCCAATCGTGCGCAGCCGCACCTGCTTGCCGAGGCGCGAGGAGAGGTCGCGGACCAGCCGCGGGAAGCGGCGGAACACGGCGTCCACCGGCAGCATGCGCACACCGATGACCGCTTCCTGCAGGTCGCGGGTATTGCGTTCGAGCAGGTCCAGGCCGGCCAGCAGGCGCTCGGCGTGGCTGGGGTCGAGGCCGCCGGAAACCTGCTTGAGCATGGCCTGGGTGATGACCAGTTCGCCGACCAGGTTGATCAGCGCATCGACCTTGTCGACGCTGACGCGGATCGAGCTTTCGGCTTCGTGGGCGGCGTTGGCCGGGGCATTGCCGGCCGCCGACGGGCGCGGGGCCGCTTCCGCGACCGCTTCCTGCACCGGCGCGGGCGCGCTGGTGGCCAGGCTGGGCGGTGCGAGGACCGGCTGGATGTCCAGCTCGCAGTCGTCGACCACCCAGGCGAAGGTGTCCTCGATCTTGCTGCGCGGGATGCGCCCGGTCAGGCCCAGGTCCCAGGCGATGTAGGCTTCCAGCGGGTCCATCTGCTCGAAGCCGGGCAGGCGCTCCATGCGCGCGTCGACTTGCAGCGGGCCGAAGGTTTCCAGTTCGCGGATGATGCGCAGCGGGTCGTTGCCGCTCATGAACAGCGACGGTGCGGGCACGAAGCCGATCTGCCAGCCTTCCGGCTCGGCCGTTTCTTCCTGCTTGGCCACGACCGGCGCGGCGGCGGTGCCGGACAGCACGGCCTCCAGGCGTGCCTTGACCGCCGCGACGGCGGCGGGATCGGCGGGTTGGCCGTGCTCGGCCTCGCGCAGCAGCGCGCGCAGCACGTCCACTGAGGCCAGCATCGCGTCCACCGCGGCGGCTTCCAGCGGGCGCTTGCCGGCGCGCAGCTCGTCCAGCAGGGTTTCCAGCACGTGGGTGACGCCGGCGATGGTGTCGAAGCCGAAGGTGCCGGCGCCGCCCTTGATCGAGTGCGCGGCGCGGAACACCGAGTTGATGACCTCCGGGTCCTGTTGCCCGCCCTCCATCTCCAGCAGGCCGGCTTCCATCGCATCCAGCCCTTCGCGGCTTTCCTCGAAGAAGGTTGCGTGGAAACGTTGCAGGTCCATGCTCATCGGCGCGGGTTCCGGGTCAGGGGTGGGGAAGGCGGGGCGGGGGGATCAGCCCAGGACTTTCTGGACGGTGGCGACCAGCTGTTCGGGGTTGAACGGCTTGACCAGCCAGCCGGTGGCGCCGGCGGCCTTGCCTTCGGACTTCTTGTCGGCGGCCGACTCGGTGGTCAGCATCAGCATCGGGGTGAACTTGTAGTCCGGCAGCTGGCGCAGTTCGCGGATCAGCGAGATGCCGTCCATGTTCGGCATGTTCACGTCGGTGACCACGGCATTGAACTTGGCACCCTTGGCACGGCCCAGGGCGACGGCGCCGTCTTCGGCTTCTTCCACGGAATAGCCGGCCGAGGTGAGGGCGAAAGAGACCATCTGGCGCATCGACGCCGAATCGTCCACCACCAGGATACGTGCGCTCATACAGCGTTCTCCACAGATTTCGTTGTGTCAGGGGTTGCTTCCAGACCGAGGGTCTGGAGGACGCCGAGCAGGCGCGCGGCGTCGCGGAGGGTTGGGGTCGCGTTGTCGAAGACGGTGCCGTGGCCAGCCTGGCGGCGGGCCAGCACGAAGGCGCACAGCACCTGGATGGCGGCAGTGTGGATGCGCCCGACCTGGCCGGCATCCACGCGCAGTTCCCCGGCCTGCGCCAGGTGCGCGGACAGGTGTTGCTTCAACTCGCTGGTGGACTCGATGCCGAGGTCCTGGGCCAGTGCCACAGTGCTCATCGTTGCTCCGGACAAACGGTACTGGACCAGATAGCGGCAAGCCGGCGGGGTTCTTTAGCGGCGTGAAGGCCGGGATGCGATTCCGTGAACGGGTGCGCGGAATGGGGGGATGCCGCTTTACGTAGGTGCCGGGCTTGCCCGGCACGGGGCTTGGCCGGGAAGGGCACATGCGGGGCAAGCCCCGCATCTACGGTGCGGGGGTGGTGCTGGCCTTGGTCGCGTCTTCGTGCAGCGACTCGTTCAACTGGTCGACCACGATGGCCCAGACGCCATCGCTGTCGATCTTCTCGCGCAGGAACTGGCGCTGGCCTTCGTTCCAGTACGCCGCTTCACCGATGCCGGTTTCGCATGGCAGTTGGTGGTTCCTGATGAACTGCGCGATGCCCTGTTCGCTGGCATCCAGCCCGAGCTGGAGGAACAGGTTGGTCATGCGCGGGAGGGTTTCGTCCATCGGGATGCCGGCAAGCAAGGGAATGGCCGATACCATAGCCCATGCCCCGCTTGCCGGTGGCAACGCGTGCCGTTGCGGTCAGCCGGCGCGGGCCGTGCGGACGATGGCAGCGGCCGCGGCGGCGGACTTCTTCACTTCATCCCACTGGCCGGCCCGGATCCATGCGTCCTGCACCATCCACGAGCCGCCGATGCAGACCACGTTCTTCTGCTTGAGGTAGTCGCCGGCGGTGGCCTCGGTGATGCCGCCGGTGGGGCAGAGCTTGAGCTCGGCGATCGGCCCGGCCACGCCCTTGATCATCGCCAGTCCGCCCACGGCGGTGGCCGGGAACAGCTTGCAGATGCGGAAACCGCGCGCTACCAGTGCCAGCAGTTCGGTCGGGGTGGCCGCGCCGGGTACCACCGGCAGCGGCGCCTCGGCCAGCGCGTCGGCCAGGTGCGCCGGGGTGCCGGGGGTGACGAGGAAGTCGGCGCCGGCGTCGACGGCCTGCTGCATCTGCGCGACGGTCAACACGGTGCCGGCGCCGACCACCACGCCGGGCAGTTCGCGCTTGAGCATGGCCAGCGCTTCCATCGCCACCGGTGTGCGCAGGGTCAGTTCGATGACCGGCAGGCCGCCTTCCAGCAGCGCGGCGCTGACCGCGCGGGCCTGGTCGAGGGTGTGGACGGTGACGACCGGCAGGATGCCGGCGGCGGTGAGCAGGTGTTCGGCGCGATCCTGGTGCTGGGCGATGGTCATGCGGTCCTCGGTTGTAATGTTTTCAAGCCCCTCTCCCATCGGGAGAGGGGTTGGGGTGAGGGGCGAACGGAGCCCGGATGGTCAACCATCATGGACTTCGCTTGCCCCTCATCCGCCCTTCGGGCACCTTCTCCCGAAGGGAGAAGGGAACAGCATCAAGCATCCTTGGCTTCGTGCGGGGCGGCAGCGGCGGCGGCATCGTGGCCGAGTTCGTACTCGGCGTCGTATTCCCACACGCTGCCGTCGGGCCGGGCCGGGCCGCAGGAGATCGAGATCGCGCCCTGGTCGGCGGGGCCGACCACGCGGCGATTCACCGCGAACAGGTTGCGGCCCAGGTCGTTGCCGGCCGGCGCGGTGTTCGGGGCGAGGCCGCGCGCGGCCCATTCGGCGGCGTCCACCAGCACCTCCAGGGTGCCGGCTTCGCCATCGAGGCGGATCATGTCGCCTTCGCGGATGCGGGCGATCGGGCCGCCGCGCGCCGCTTCCGGGGTGACGTGGATGGCGGCCGGGATCTTGCCGGAAGCACCGGACAGGCGGCCGTCAGTGACCAGCGCCACGCGCCGGCCCTGGTTCTGCAGCAAGCCCAGCAGCGGCGCCAGCGAGTGCAGTTCCGGCATGCCATTGGCGCGCGGCCCCTGGTAACGTACCACCGCCACGAAATCCTGCGGCAAGGCGCCTGCGGCATGCAGCTTGTTCAGTACCTGCGGTGCATCGACCACCACCGCAGGGGCCTCGATGTGGCGGTACTGCGGCTTGACCGCCGACAGCTTGATCAGCGAACGGCCCATGTTCCCGCGCAGCAGGCGCAGGCCGCCCTGCGCTTCGAACGGGTTGGTGGCTGCGCGCACCACCTCGGTATCGGCGCTCTCGGCCACGGCCGGCACGTAAGCCACCTTGCCGTCGATCAGGCGCGGTTCCTGCGCGTAGGCGCGCATGCCGCCCTCGGCAATGGTGGGCAGGTCGCCGTGCATCAGCCCGGCGTCCATCAGCTCGCGGAATACGAAGCCCGGGCCGCCGGCGGCGGCGAAGCGGTTCACGTCGGCCTCGCCGTTGGGGTAGACGCGCGCCAGCAGCGGCACGATCTGCGAGAGCTGGTCCATGTCGTCCCAGGTCAGCACGATGCCGGCCGCGCGCGCCACCGCGATCCAGTGGATGGTGTGGTTGGTGGAGCCGCCGGTGGCCATCAGCGCGACGACGGCGTTGACGATGGCGCGCTCGTCGATCAGCCGGCCCAGCGGCCGGAAGTCGTCGCCCAGCGCGCAGATTTCCAGCGCGCGCGCGGTGGCGGCGCGGGTCAGCGCGTCGCGCAGCGGCAGTTCCGGGTTGACGAAGGAGGCGCCCGGCAGCTGCACGCCCATCGCTTCCAGCAGCACCTGGTTGGAGTTGGCGGTGCCGTAGAAGGTGCAGGTGCCCGGCGCGTGGTAGGAGTCGGACTCGGCCTGCAGCAGTTCCTCGCGGGTCGCCTCGCCGGCGGCGTAGCGCTCGCGTACCTCGGCCTTCTTCTTGTTGGGAATGCCCGGCGTCATCGGCCCGGCCGGCACGAACACCGCCGGCAGGTGGCCGAACGCGAGCGCGCCGATCAGCAGGCCCGGCACGATCTTGTCGCACACGCCCAGGTGGATGGTGGCGTCGAACATGTCGTGGCTCAGGCCGATGGCGGTGGCCTGGGCGATGATGTCGCGCGAGAACAGCGACAGCTCCATGCCGCCGCGGCCCTGGGTGACGCCGTCGCACATCGCCGGCACGCCGCCGGCCACCTGCGCGGTGGCGCCCAGTTCGCGCGCGGCGTCGCGGATCAGCTGCGGGTAGTGCTCGAACGGCTGGTGCGCCGAAAGCATGTCGTTGTAGGCGGTGATGATGCCCAGGTTGGGCGTCACGTCGCCGCGCAGCCGGCCCTTGTCGGTCGGGCCGCAGGCGGCGAAGGCGTGGGCCAGGTTGCCGCAGCTCAGGCGCGAACGGAACGGGCCCTCGCGCAGCGCGGCCTCGATGCCCGCCAGGTAAGCCGCGCGCGACGGGGCGCTGCGCTGGCGGATGCGTTCGGTGATGGCGTGGATTTTCGGATGCAGGCTCATTGGCTACCGGCTATGAGAAGAGTGGGGGAGGAGACACGGCGGATGCAGGGAGCAGGAAGGTTCCCGTTCCGCATTCCCGGTTTCATGCGCACCAGTGCACGTGCAGCTTGGCGCCGGGTGTGTCGATCGCCGCCAGCACGGGGTACTTGTGCACGTCGCCGGATTCCAGCGCGGCGTTGAGCACGTCCAGCTTCTGCTTGCCGCGCAGCAGCAGCAAGCGCTTGCCGATCGGCGCCAGGCCGCGCGGGGTCAGGGTGATGCGCAGGGGCCAGTCGTTCGCGACCGGGCAGCCGGTGGCGTCCAGCGCGGCATAGGGCTGCTTGCTGCCCAGGGCCAGTTCGAGATCCCTGGAACCGGGGAACAGCGAAGCGGTATGGCCGTCGTTGCCCATGCCCAGCACCACCATGCAGGCCGGCTGCGAATGCGAGGCCAGCAGGTTGGCGTCGTGCACGCATTCGGCCAGCGGCTTGCCCACCCGCACCAGCGGGTCGAAGTGCGCGCCCTCGGCGAGCTTGAGGAAGTTCTCGCGCACCAGCCAAGCGTTGCTGTCGCGGTCCTGCGGCGACAGCCAGCGTTCGTCGGCCAGGCCCACTTCCACGCGCGCCCACTCCAGCGGGTGCTCGGCCAGCCGCGCGTATACCGGCGCCGGGGTGGTGCCCCCGGACAGCAGCATGCGGGCGCGGCCGCGCAGGCGGATTTCCTCGGCGAGGATCGCCGCCATTTCCCTGGCCACGTTCTCGCTCCAGCCTTCCGCGTCGGAATGGCGGGTCAGGGTGAGGCGGTCGGAAACGAGTTCGCTCATGGCTGGGCTCCGGGGTGCGCCCGTTCCGCATCGACCGCGCAGGCGGCGGCGCCGAGCAGGCCGGGGCAGGGGTGGACGATGGCCAGCGAGGGCACCTGCGACAAGGTGGCGGTGAAACGGCCCTTGCTTTCGAAACAGTGGCGGAAGCCGGAATGCTGCAGCGGTTCCAGCAGGCGCGGCACCAGCCCGCCGGTCAGGAACACGCCGTCCCAGGCGCCCTGCACCAGCACGGCGTCACCGGCGATGGCGCCGAAGATTTCCATGAACACCTCGATGGCGCGCATCGCCACCGGGTCGCCGGCGGCAGCGCGCTCGCTGACCTGCGCCGGCTGCAGCTGGCCCGGGTCCTGCCCGGCGATTTCGGCCAGCGCGCGGTGCAGGTTGACCAGGCCGGGGCCGCAGATGAGGCGCTCGTTGGAGACGCGGCCGAACTGCCGGGTGAGGATTTCCAGGATGCGGATCTGTTCCGGGGTGGCCGGGGCGAAGCTGGCATGGCCGCCTTCGGTGGCCAGCGGGTAGTTGCGGCCATCGCGCACCAGCAGCCCGCCCACGCCCAGCCCGGTGCCGGGGCCGAGCACGCAGTAGTTGCGCGGCTGGCCGGCATCGGCCGGTTGCCACTGGGCGCCACCGATCTGCACCACGTCCTGCGGTTGCAGCAGGGCGATGCTCATCGCCTGGGCGACGAAGTCGTTGATCAGGTGCAGCGTGCCGAAGCCCAGCTGCGCGGCGGTACGCGAGCGCGAGATCACCCACGGGTGGTTGGTGATGCGGGCTTCGTCGCCGTCCACGCGCCCGGCCACCGCGAACACGCCGGCATGCGCGCTGGCATCGTGCTCGCGCAGGTAGCAGGCGGCGGCCTCGGCCAGCGACGGGAAGCGGGCGACCGGGTATTCGCCGATGCTGTCCTGGTCCAGCGGCGTGGCGGCGCGGGTATCGGCCAATGCGAAGCGGGCGTTGGTGCCGCCGATGTCGGCAACCAGCACGTGGTTGGCGGCAGCACTCACAGACCGGTTTCCACGCGGTTTTCGGCGACCAGTGCTTCCGGCAGGAACTCGTGCGACTGCTGCGGCCCCCAACTGCCGGCCGGGTAGGGCTGCATCGGCAGGTCGGCGGCCTTCCACGCGTCACTGACGCTGTCGATCCACGCCCAGGCCGCGCGCACCTCGTCGTCGCGCACGAACAGCGCGTGGTTGCCGTTGAAGGCGTCCAGGAACAGGCGCTCGTAGGCGATGCGGCGGTGCAGGCCGGTGGGCACCGACAGTTCCAGCTCCAGCGGCTGCAGTTCCAGCGCGCCCCATTCCGGGCCGGCCAGCGAGCTCATCAGGCCGAGCTGGATGTTTTCCTGCGGCTGCAACTGGAAGGTCAGGCGGTTGGGCTGGGCTGCGTGGCGGTCCGGGCGCTCGAACAGCCAGTGGGTGACCGGCTTGAGGTTGACCTCGATGCGGGTGGTGCGCTCGGGCAGGCGCTTGCCGGTGACCAGGTGGAACGGCACGCCGGCCCAGCGCCAGTTGTCGATGCGCGCGGTGACGCCGACGAAGGTTTCCGCCTCGCTGCCTTCCGGCGGCTGGTAGGCCTGCGCCGGCTGGCCGTCGATGGTGCCGGCGACATAGCGGCCGCGCACGCTGTCGCGGGCGGCATGGGCGGCGTCGAGCGGGCGCAGCGCGCGCAGCACCTTGACCTTCTCGTCGCGGATGCGGTCGGCCTCCAGCGAGGCCGGCGGCTCCATCGCCACCAGGCACAGCAGCTGCAGGATGTGGCTCTGCACCATGTCGCGCATCGCGCCGGAGCGCGAGTAATAGGAGTCGCGGCCATCCACACCGTCGCTCTCGGCGACCAGAATGTGCACCGATTCGATGTAGTTGCGGTTCCACACCGCCTCCAGCAGGGTGTTGCCGAAGCGCAGCGCCATCAGGTTCTGCACCGCGGCCTTGCCGAGGTAATGGTCGATGCGGAACACCCGGTCCTCGTCGATCAGCGCGCCGATCGATTGCAGGATTTCCTCGGCGCTGGCCGAGTCCGAGCCGATCGGCTTCTCCAGCATCAGCCGGTGCGGCGCCGACAGCGCGCCACCCAGCGCCAGCCCCTGGCAGGTGGAGATGTACAGGCCCGGCGGGATCGACAGGTAGCTGACGCAGCGGCGGTTATTGAACTCGCGCACCGCCTCGGCGATGGATTCGGGGTTGCGCAGGTCCACCGAGCGGTAGTCGATGCGGTCCAGCAGGTTGTTGACGTCGTCCCGGCTGGCCTGCGGCAGGGCCTGTTCCAGGCGCGGGCGCAGGATGTCGTGGAATTTCTCCGTGTCATGCGGCGAAAGCGCCATCGCGCGTACCCGGAAATCCTCCGGGAGCAGGCCGTCGCCGAGCAGGCGCAGCAGGGAAGGAAACAGGTAACGCTGGGCCAGATCGCCTGTGGCACCGAACAGGAGAAGGGTGTCGTGCATGGCTCGAGTTTCGTGCGCTGGTGACATCGTTGTCAATCGCCTTTTTCTTGTGTTCCCGCGGGTATTCCGCCAATGGCATGTCCACGGTTGCGATCGCTGGCGCGAGAGGTGGCCGACGCGCGAGCCGGGGGCCGCAGCCCTGCCGCACGCTGTCCGCATGCCGGGCCGCTGGCGTCCCCATGGTCGAAACCGTGAACCCCCGATGGTGCCATGACCAAACGTCCGCGTGGCAGAATGTTTCGACTGTATTCGTATTCGGAAGATCGCCCCGGCCGCCGCCCGTGGCCACGAAAGAGCGAGGCAAGCGATGGCGGATGTGCGGTTCGATGCGGTGCGCAAGGTCTACGACAACGGCCAGGTGGCCGTGCACGGGGCCAGTTTCGGGATAGCCGATGGCGAGCTGATGGTGCTGGTGGGGCCATCGGGCTGCGGCAAGTCCACGCTGCTGCGGATGGTGGCCGGGCTGGAGGAGATCACCGGCGGCACGCTGTCCATCGGCGGGCGCGTGGTCAACGACGTCGCGCCGAAGGACCGCGACATCGCGATGGTGTTCCAGAGCTACGCGCTGTACCCGCACATGACCGTGGCCGAGAACCTGGCCTTCGGCCTGAAGCTGCGCGGACACGGCAAGGCCGAGGTGGCGCGGCGGGTACGGGGCGCCGCCGACATGCTGGGGCTGGCCGGCATGCTCGACAAGCTGCCGCGCGCGATGTCCGGTGGACAACGCCAGCGCGTGGCGCTGGGCCGGGCGCTGGTGCGCGAGCCGGCGGTGTTCCTGCTCGACGAGCCGCTGTCCAACCTCGACGCCAAGCTGCGCCATTCGGTGCGCACCGAGATCGCGCAGCTGCACCGCACGCTGGGCACGACGATGATCTACGTCACCCACGACCAGGTGGAGGCGATGACGCTGGGCCAGCGCATCGTGGTGCTCAACGAGGGCGTGGTCCAGCAGATCGACACGCCGATGGCGCTGTACGAGCGCCCCGCCAACCTGTTCGTCGCCGGTTTCCTCGGCAGCCCGGCGATGAACGTGTTACGCGGCCGGCTGCTCGATGGCCCGCGGTTGCAATTGCGGAACGACCGCGTGCTGGCGCTGGATGGCGCAGCGGTGGCGCGGGAAGGGGTGGGGCGCGAGGTGGCGGTGGGCGTGCGCCCGGAGCACCTGCAACCGGCTGGCGAGGGCGAGGCCGCCCTGTTCGTGGCGACGGTGGAAGGCGTCGAGCCGGTGGGCAACGAGATATTCGTCAACGTGATGCTGGATGACGCGCCACTGGTGATGCGCGTGGCGCCGCGGCCGCTGCCGCCGGTGGGTGGCGAGCTGCCGCTGGTGCTGCGCGCCGACAAGCTGCACTTCTTCGATGCGGCGACCGGCGTGCGGCTGTAGGAGCGCACCTTGGTGCGCGACAGGCGTTACCGGGAAAGCCCCATCGCGCACCAAGGTGCGCTCCTGCGGAAGATCAGCGCGCCAAGCCTTCGACAAGCGGCAACACCTTCGCCGCACTGCCGGCAACACTCAGCCCTTCTTCACCGGTATCCAGCGGCAGCACCGCCAACGCCAGCTCGCCGGCAACGCTCACCAGCGTGCCGATGGCGTGTCCGTCTTTGCGGACCTCGTCGCCGGGTGCGGCGCCTGCGGTGATTTCCAGCAGGGTGGCCGCGCGCTTGGCCTTGCCGAGGAAGTGGGTGCGGGCGACGATTTCCTGCCCGGGGTAGCAGCCTTTCTTCACGCTGTAGGCCGCCAGCCGTTCCAGTCCCAGTTGCTGTGGCGTCCATTGCTCGCGCTGCGATGGGTCCAGCCGCGGCAGGCCGAAGCGCAGGTCGGACCGGCGCCAGGCCAGTTCCGCCGCCGCATCGTGCGCGGCATCGCCGGTGGCGGACAGGCGCAGCGTGCGCGGGCACGCCGGGTTGCCGACATCCAGTTCGATCGTGCCGTCGTCCAGCCGGGCCAGGGCAGCGCCGGTTGCGGCGGCGGAGGGCTGGAATGCGCCCTCGACGGAAAAGCCGTCGGCCCGTTCGATGACCAGCTTGCGGCGGAAGACGAAGCGGCGCAGTTGTTCGGCTATCGCCTCAATCTCGCCGTCGTGGCACACCAGCAGCAGGCGCCCGGCATCCAGCCGCAGCAACTGGAAAACCGCCAGCACGCGGCCCTTGGCGGTCAGCCACGTGCTCCATTGCCAATGGCCATCGGCCAGCGTGCCCACATCGCTGGCGAACTGGGCGTGGGCGAAGGCGACGGCATCGGGGCCGGAAAGGCTCAGCAGCTGCGGCTGGCGCAGTGTGCGGAAACCGTTGAAAGCGGGGGCGAGGTTGTCAGACACGTGAACGAGGACTAAAATTTGTGCGTTGCGAGACCGATGATGATAGGCCAAACAACCCCAACTCCCGAGCCCGAGGCCGAAGCTCCGCTGGAGCCGGAGAAGCAGCCGCTTCCCGGCGCTGCAACGGTGCCGGAGGAAATCGGCGGTCGCGGCGGACTGGATCCGGTGCGATACGGTGATTGGGAGAAAAACGGTCGCTGCATCGATTTCTGAGCAGCGTTAGCCAACGCGGCAACCCGCCGCCCAGCCGAGATAACGAGTCAGCGAATGGCGAACAGACCCCGCCCCCTTTCTCCGCACCTGCAGGTGTATCGCTGGCAGATACAGATGGCCACCTCGATCCTGCATCGAGCCACCGGCATCGTACTGTCCGTAGGCGCCCTGATCATTGCCGGCGGCCTGCTCGCCCTGATGATGGGCCCCGAATCCTGGAACTGCTTCACCACCCACGCCGGCGCGTGGTACGGCAAGGTGATCCTGTTCGGCTGGACCTGGTGCTTCGCCTACCACCTGTGCAACGGCATCCGCCACATCGTGCAGGACTTCGCCATCGGCTATGCCAAGGCGACCTTCATCCGCAGCAGCTGGATGTCGGTGATCGGCTCGCTGGTCATCACCGCGCTGGTCTGGGCCTACGTCTGCTGCTTCGGAGGCGCCGCATGAGCAAGTACCGCACCCCCCTGAAGAACGCACGCGGCCTCGGCAGCGCCAAGTCCGGCACCGTGCACTTCATCCACCAGCGCCTGACCGCCACCGCGCTGGTCGCGCTGACCATCTGGTTCCTGTGCTTCGTGCTGAGCCTGGTCGGCGCCGACTACGTGACCGCGGTGACCGCCGTGGCCAAGCCGTGGAACGCAATCGCGCTGGTCGGCTTCCTGGTCGCCATGTTCTGGCACGCGCAGCTCGGCCTGCAGGTCGTGCTGGAGGATTACATCCACAACTCGTTGCTGGCCCTGGCCCTGCAGACCACGGTCAAGTTCGTCGCCGTGCTCGGCGCGATCGTCAGCATCTTCGCGGTCGCCCGCGTCGCGCTTGGGAACTGATACATGTCCGCTTACAACATCACCGAACACAAGGTCGACATGGTGGTCGTCGGCGCCGGCGGCGCCGGCCTGCGCGCGACCTTCGGCCTGGCCCAGAAGGGCCTGCAGACCGTCTGCATCACCAAGGTCTTCCCGACCCGCTCGCACACCGTGGCTGCGCAGGGCGGCATTGCCGCGGCGCTGGCCAACATGGGCGAGGACGACTGGCGCTACCACTTCTACGACACCGTCAAGGGCGGCGACTGGCTGGGCGACCAGGACGCCATCGAGTACATGTGCCGCGAGGCCATCCCGTCGGTGATCGAGCTGGAGCACTACGGCGTTCCGTTCTCGCGTACCGAAGACGGCAAGATCTACCAGCGCCCGTTCGGCGGCATGACCACCAAGTACGGCGAAGGCCCGTCGGCGCAGCGTACCTGCGCCGCCGCCGACCGCACCGGCCACGCCATGCTGCACACGCTGTACCAGCAGTCGCTGGCGCACGACGCGCGCTTCATGATCGAGTATTTCGCGCTGGACCTGATCTTCGACGACGAGGGCGTCTGCCGCGGCGTGCTGGCGCTGGACATGGCCGAGGGCACCCTGCACCTGTTCCGCGCCCACGGCGTGGTGCTGGCCACGGGTGGCTACGGTCGCGCCTACTTCAGCGCCACCTCGGCGCACACCTGCACCGGCGACGGCGGCGGCCTCGTGGCCCGTGCCGGCCTGCCACTGCAGGACATGGAGTTCGTGCAGTTCCACCCGACCGGCATCTACGGCGCCGGCTGCCTGATCACCGAGGGCGTGCGCGGCGAAGGCGGCATCCTGCGCAACGACAGCGGCGAGCGCTTCATGGAGCGCTATGCACCGCACTACAAGGATCTGGCCTCGCGCGACGTGGTCAGCCGTTCGATGACCATCGAGATCCGCGAAGGCCGCGGCGTCGGCGAGCACAAGGACCACATCCTGCTCGACCTGACCCACCTCGGCCCGGGCGTGATCGACGAGAAGCTGCCGGGCATCGCCGAGAGCGCCAAGATCTTCGCCGGCGTGGACGTGCACAAGCAGCCGATCCCGGTGATCCCGACCGTGCACTACAACATGGGCGGCATCCCCACCAACTACCACGGCGAAGTGGTGCGCAAGGTCGGCGACAACCCCGATGCGGTGGTGCCGGGCCTGTACGCCATCGGCGAGGCCGCCTGCGTGTCGGTGCACGGCGGCAACCGCCTCGGCTCCAACTCGCTGCTCGACCTGGTGGTGTTCGGCCGCGCGGTGGCCAACCGCTGCGCCGAGACGATCAAGCCGGGCGCGCCGCACAAGCAGCTGCCATCCGACGCCTGCGACAAGGCGCTGGGCCTGCTGGACAAGCTGCGTCACGCCAACGGCGACACCCCGACCGCGGTCATCCGCGACCGCATGCAGCGCACGATGCAGGCCGACGCCGCGGTGTTCCGCACCAGCAAGACGCTGGCCGAGGGCTGCGTGAAGATGGCTGAGGTGTTCGACTCGTTCCAGGACGTCAAGGTCTCCGACCGCTCGCTGGTCTGGAACTCGGACCTGATCGAGACCTACGAGCTGAACAACCTGCTGCTCAACGCGGTGGCGACGATCAATTCGGCCGAGCAGCGCCACGAGAGCCGCGGCGCCCACGCCCACGAGGATTACCCGGACCGCGACGACGTCAACTGGCAGAAGCACACGCTGGTCACCGTCGACGAAAAGGGCAAGTGCAGCTTCGACTACCGGCCGGTGCACATGTACACGCTCACCGACGACGTCGGCGTCGTGCCGCCGAAGCCGCGCGTCTACTGATCCGGGGAACCTACGAACATGGCTGAATTTGCACTTCCGAAGAATTCCCGGATCACCCAGGGCAAGCATTTCCCGGCCCAAGGCGGAGGGAAGAACCTGCGTACCTTCAAGGTCTATCGCTGGAGCCCGGACGACGACCAGAACCCGCGTACCGACACCTACGAGATCGACCTCGACGCGTGCGGCCCGATGGTCCTGGACGCGCTGATCAAGATCAAGAACGAGATCGACCCGACCCTGACCTTCCGCCGCTCCTGCCGCGAGGGCATCTGCGGTTCGTGCGCGATGAACATCGACGGCACCAACACTCTGGCCTGCACCCGCGCGATCAGCGACTGCGGCAAGGCCGAGGTGCCGATCTACCCGCTGCCGCACATGGACGTGGTCAAGGACCTGGTGCCGGACCTGACCCACTTCTACGCACAGTACGCCTCGATCAAGCCGTGGATCCGCACCCAGACCCCGGCGCCGTCGGACCGCGAGCGGCTGCAGTCGCCGGAAGACCGCAAGAAGCTCGACGGCCTGTACGAGTGCATCCTGTGCGCCTGCTGCTCGACCTCGTGCCCGAGCTACTGGTGGAACGGCGAGCGCTACCTCGGCCCGGCGATCCTGCTGCAGGCCTACCGCTGGATCATCGATTCGCGCGACGAGGACACCGGCGCCCGCCTGGACGACCTGGAAGACCCGTTCAAGCTGTACCGCTGCCACACCATCATGAACTGCGCCCGCACCTGCCCGAAGGGGCTGAATCCGGCGCTGGCGATCGCCGAGATCAAGAAGCTGATGATGGCGCGCCGCGCCTGATGCTGTATTCCCTTCTCCCGTTGATGGGGAAGGACGATTAGCCCCTCTCCCCACGGGAGAGGGGTTGGGGTGAGGGGCGATGTAGTCATGATGGTTCAGTTCTCATTGATTACGTTTGCCCCTCATCCGCCCCTTCGGGGCACCTTCTCCCGGTGGGAGAAGGGTGAAAGGCACGGCACACAATGCAAACCGACGACGAAATCGAACTGAAGAAACTGCGCTGGCGCTGCCGGCGCGGCATGCGCGAACTGGACCAGTTGTTCGGCCGTTACCTCGACCGTTGCTGGCGGCAGGCGCCTACGCCGGAGCGCGCGGTTTTCCTGCAGTTGCTGGAAACCGAAGACGACAAGCTGTGGCGCTGGTCGATGGGCTACGAGGCTTGCCCCGATGCGCAGCAGGCGCGACTTCTCGAATACATCCGCACCCTTCCGCCATGAGTGGCGGCCTTCGCGCTGGTTGACCTGCGCGCTGATATTGCTGGGTCTGCTGGCGGCACTCTCGTTGTTGAACTGTGGGTTGGAAGCGCCACTGGCATGGCCGCTGGCGCTGCTTGCCCTGGCCGGCAGTCTGGGACTGGCACGGCGCGAAGCCGATCACCCCACTTGCCAATTGCTGTTGTCACCGGCATCGGCAAGCGTCGATGGCGAGGTGGTGGAAATGCCGGAACTTCTCGAATACGGGCCACTGGCAATCCTGCGCTGGCGCGCGGGGAAGCGCCGCGGGCAACTGGCGTTCTGGCCGGACACGCTGCCGCGCGCGCAGCGACGTGAACTGCGACTGGCCGTGCGTGCCCACGCCGTTTCCCGTTAGCCCGCGGGAATGGCAACATGGCGCGACCTAAACGGCACATGCGCATGTTCAGACCCTTACCCGTCGCAATCGGATTGCGCTACCTGCGCGCCAAGCGCCGCAACGGCTTCATCTCCTTCATCTCGCTGGCCTCGATCCTCGGCATCGCGCTCGGGGTGACGGTGCTGATCACCACGCTGGCGGTGATGAGCGGTTTCCAGAAGGAAATCCGCGACCGCCTGCTGCAGATGTCGGCCCATGCCACGGTCAGCGCCGACGGCGAGCCGATGACCGACTGGCAGCATGCGGTGGACGTGGCGATGAAGGACCCGCGCGTGGCCGGCGCGGCGCCCTACATCGAGATACAGGGCATGCTGGCCGGCCCGCGCGTGCAGGGCGCGGTGGTGCAGGGCGTCGACCCGGCGCTGGAGCCGAAGGTGTCGGTGCTGGGCGAGAAGATGCAGAAGGGTTCGCTGGACAGCCTGCAACCGGGCGAGTTCAACATCCTGCTGGGCAAGGAGCTGGCGTTGTGGATCGGCGTCGATGTCGGCGACAGCGTAGTGGCGACGCTGGCCGAAATACAGGGCACCCCGGCCGGCGCGATGCCGCGCACCAAGCGTTTCAAGGTCAGCGGCATCTTCGAGGCCGGTTCCAACGAAGTCGACCGCGGCGTGGCCTTCGTCAACATGAGCGACCTGGAGCGCGTGCTGCGCACCGAGGGCGCCACCGGCGTGCGCCTGAAGCTGCACGACATGGACCAGGCCTACACCGTCGCGCGCGACCTCGCGTTGAACCTGGACGGCTACTACCGGGTGATGGACTGGACCCAGCAGAATGCCAACCTCTACCACTCGCTGCGCATGGAAAAGACGGTGATGGGCATCCTGCTGTCGCTGATCATCCTGATGGGCGCCTTCACCCTGGTGAACTCGCAGGTGATGCTGGTCACCGACAAGCAGGCCGACATCGCCATCCTGCGCACGCTGGGCCTGACCCCGGGCGGGGTGATGCAGGTGTTCATGGTGCAGGGCACGCTGATCGGCGTCATCGGCACCGTGCTGGGCGCCATCGGCGGGGTGACCCTGACCTTGAACCTGGAGCGCATCCTCGACGGCATCGAGAAGCTGTTCAACATCACCCTGCTGCCGGAGGACGTGTACTACATCACCGGGCTGCCCACCGACATGCAGGCATGGGACGTGACCGTCACGCTGCTCACCGCGTTGCTGATGAGCTTCCTTGCGACGCTGTACCCGGCCTGGCGCGCGGCGCGCACCCAGCCGGCGGAGGCACTGCGTTATGAATGAGAACACTCGCATGGAATCGGTGATCCGCGCAGAAGGGCTGGGCAAGACCTACGCCGAGGGCAAGATGCACACGCCGGTGTTCGACGGGTTGGAACTGGACGTGGCGCCGGGCGAAACCGTCGCCATCGTCGGCGCTTCCGGCGCCGGCAAGAGCACGCTGCTGCACCTGCTGGGCGGGCTGGATACCCCTACCGCCGGCGAGGTCTACGTGGCCGGGCAGCGCATGTCGGCCTTGTCCGACGCGCAGCGTGGTCGCCTGCGCAACCGTTCGCTGGGCTTCGTCTACCAGTTCCACCACCTGCTGCCGGAATTCACCGCGCTGGAAAACGTGATGATGCCGGTACTGCTGGGGGGCACCGACGTGGCCGCCGCCGGGCAGCGGGCGAAGGCCCTGCTGGAATCGGTGGGGCTGGGGCACCGGCTGGAGCACAAGCCGGGCGAACTGTCCGGCGGCGAGCGCCAGCGTGCGGCGGTGGCGCGGGCGCTGGTCAACCAGCCGGCCTGCGTGCTCGGCGACGAGCCCACCGGCAACCTCGACGACAAGACCGCCGCGACGGTGTTCGAGCTGATGCTGGAATTGAACCGGGCGCACCGCACCAGCCTGGTGCTGGTGACCCACGACCGCAGCCTGGCGCGCAAGCTGGAGCGGGTGCTGGAACTGCGCGAGGGGCGGCTGCACCAGCTGGCGCATTCCGAAGTGTGATCCGGCATCGCGGCTGAACGCCGCGCCGGCCTTGCTTCCCGGTTCATGCCGGACGGCGGATGATCGCTACTTCGGGTAGTGGTCCGGATGATTCTTCCGCAAACAGGAGCAGTGCCATGAAAAAGATGCTTGCTGCGATGATGGCTGCCGTGTTGCTGGGCGGCTGCGCGACCGCCGGGAAACTGAGCAGCGGCGAACGGCTGGAACTGTATCGCGCGCATGCCGGCGAACCGGTCAGGGATTTCCAGTATTTCGGCTCGTTCAACGGCTGGACGGAGCTGGGCGACAGCGCGTTGGCGGTATGGACGCGCCCCAGCCAGGCATGGCTGCTGGAACTGGGCGGGCCATGCATGGACCTGTCCTATGCGCCGGCGATCTCGGTGACCAACATGATGGGCCGCGTCTCGGCACGCTTCGACCGGGTCATCGTGCATGGCGGCAGCCCCGGCCAGCACATCCCGTGCCGGATCCAGAGCATCCGCCCGCTTGACGTGAAGGCGCTGCGCGTTTCGGAGAAGGAACTGCGCGAGGCCAAGATCGCGGCGCGTGCCGAGGAGCAGGAGTAGGCCGGGGTTCGCCCCGATAGTTGCATGCATGAAGCGTCGGGGGCATAGCCCCGACCTACGGGGCCTCGGGGGCGACGTAGCCGGCCGGCTTTTCCGCGCCGCCACCGAACAGGAACTTGACCAGTTCTTCCTCGAGAAACGCGCGGTGCTTCGGATCGCGCGGCGACAGCCGGTTCTCGTTGATCAGCATGGTCTGGTGTGCCAGCCATGCCGCCCAGCCCTGCTTGCCGATGTTGGCGAAGATGCGCTGGCCCAGCTCGCCGGGGTAGGGCACGAAGTCCAGGCCTTCGGTTTCGCGTTGTTGGTATTGGCAGAAGACGGAGCGGGGCATGGGATGTTCCTGTCGTGTCAGCGCGCCGGGTGGCGCTCCAGCAGTTTGCGGATCGGCGCCGGCAGGCCCAGCGAATCCAGTTCGGAGCGGGCCACCCAGCGCAGGTCGCCATTGTCGCCCACGCGCGCGTGCAGGGCGACCTTGCGCAGGTGCAGCGGCTGCAGGTGCAGCCGGTAATGGCTGAAGGTGTGGACGATCAACGGCAACTCCTCGGCATTGTCGTAGTCGCCGTCGACGTTGCCGGCGAACCACTGGCGCAGTTCGGCATCGGTGTCGGCCTGCGGCAATGTCCACAATGAAGCCCAGATGCCGGCGGGCGGGCGCTTGCACAGCAGGATGCGGCCACGCGTGTCTTCCAGCAGCAGCGCGCTGGCCTCGCGCTCGGGCAGTACCTTGCTCGGCTTCGGCGTGGGCAGCGAATCCACCAGCCCCTGCGCCTGCGCGTCACAGCCAGCGCGTACCGGGCACAGGATGCAGGCGGGGTTGGCGCGGGTGCACAGGGTGGCGCCGAAATCCATCTGCGCCTGCGTCCAGTCGGCCATGCGCCCCTGCGGCACCTGTTCGACGTGCTGCGCGGCCAGCGCCCACAGTTGTTTCTCGATGGCGGGCAGGCCCGGATAGCCGGCGATGCCGTGGTAGCGGGCCAGCACGCGCTTGACGTTGCCGTCGAGGATCGGGGACGGGTCGTTCCACGCCTGGCTGAGGATCGCGCCGGCGGTGCTGCGGCCGATGCCGGGCAGCGCCAGCAATGCGTCGAGGTCGCGCGGCAGGTCGCCGTCGTGCAGTTCCACGCAGCGTTTGGCGGCGGCGTGCAGGTTGCGTGCGCGGGCGTAGTAACCCAGCCCGGCCCAGTGCGCCATCAGCGCGTCGTTGTCGGCCGCGGCAAGGTCGGGCAGCGTCGGGAACGACTGCACGAAACGCTGGAAATACGGAATGACCGTGGCCACCTGCGTCTGTTGCAGCATGATTTCCGACAGCCATACCCGGTACGGCGTGCGCGGATGCTGCCAGGGCAGGTCGTGGCGGCCGTGGTGGTCGAACCAGGCCAGCAGGCGCTCGGCGAAAGTGTCGGGTGGCTGGCTCATGGGGCGGGTGGCAATCATGACGCTGGAACCGTAGGAGCGACGCAAGTCGCGACCGGACTTTGTCGGGAAAGCCCATCGCGACTGGCGTCGCTCCTACAGGAGATTTCAGGCTCCCAGCGCCTCCGGCAGCAGCGCATCGACGAAGGCCTCGGGGTCGAACACGCGCAGGTCCTCGGGGCGTTCGCCGATGCCGGCGAAGCGGATCGGGATGCCGAACTCGCGCGCCAGCGCGAACACCACGCCGCCCTTGGCGGTGCCGTCGAGCTTGGTCACCACCAGCCCGGTGATGTTGGCCGCGGCATGGAACTGGCGCAGTTGGTTCAGCGCGTTCTGGCCGGTGGTGCCATCGATCACCATCAGCACCTCGTGCGGCGCGGTGGCGTCGATCTTGCCGAGCACGCGGCGGATCTTGCTCAGCTCGTTCATCAGCCCGGCCTGGGTATGCAGGCGGCCGGCGGTGTCGGCGATCAGCACGCCGGTGCCGCGGGCCTTGCCGGCCTGCAGCGCGTCGAACGCAACCGAGGCGGCGTCGGCGTTCTGGCCCTGCGCGACCACGGCCACGCCGTTGCGTTCGCCCCACACCTGCAACTGCGCCACCGCGGCGGCGCGGAAGGTGTCGCCGGCGGCCAGCATCAGGCTGTGGCCCTCGTCCTTGAAGCGCTTGGCGAGCTTGCCGATGGTAGTGGTCTTGCCGACACCGTTGACGCCGACGGTGAGGATCACGAAGGGCTTGGCGTCGCGGTCGATGACCAGCGGTTTGGCAACCGGTTGCAGCAGTGCGATCAGGTCGGCGCGCAGCGCGGCCAGCAGCGCGTTGGCATCGGCGAACTCGCGCGCCTTCATGCGCTTGCGCAGGTCCTCGACCAGCGCGGTGGTGGCCGGCACGCCGACGTCGGCGGTGAGCAGGGCGGTCTCGATCTCGTCGAGCAGGTCGTCGTCCAGCTTCGGGTTGCGCGAGAACAGGCCGCCGAAGCTGCGGGCGAAGGTGCTGTTGCGCAGGCGGTCGCGCCAGCCGGGCTTGCCGGCCGGGGCCGCCGGTGCGGCATTGACGGGGATCAGGCCGGCATCGCTTTCCGTGGCGGACAGGGCTTCCGGCAACCCGGTGGTGATGGTCGCAGTGTCGCCGCCGGAGGGTTCTTCCGTCAGGTCGGTCGCGTCGGTGGCCCCGGCATCGGTCCCCGGCGCGATGGGTGCCTCCCGCTCCCCGGACGTGGGCACGGCGGACGTCAGCTCCTCGGCGCTGAACTGCGGGGGCTGGCCGACCGTGGCGGTGTCCTGGGGCTTTTTGCGACGGAAAAAACTGAGCATGGGGAACGAAGAAGGGGGCAGGTGGACATGCTACCACCGGCACCGCCGGCGGCCGGCCACGGCGGCACGGAAACGGGCTAAAGTCCGCGTGTTTCCGGCCGATGTGGTGGCATGAACACGATTTCCCCGATTGCCGCTTCCGGCATGCGCGTGGCCGTGATGGGCATGCGCGTGTCGGCGCACAACGTCGCGGTGCAGCCGGTGCGGCCGGTGGTGCCGCGGCAGGTGCTGACGGTGCAGACGATTCAGGGGGGCGGCGCCACCGCGCAGGTGACCACGGGCGATGAAGCACCGGACATGGTCACCGACCTGTTGGCGGCGAAGACCTATGAAGTGGCCTTCGCCGCCAATGCGGTGGTGATTCGCCGCGGGAACGAGATGCTGGGAAGTCTGTTCGACGCGTTCGCGTGAGGCAAACCGGCAGGAGCACACCTTGGTGCGCGATGGTTTTCCTTCTCCCTGCGGGGCGAGGCCGCACGGCTTGCGCGCCACTGGCGTGCGTGCGGTTGAGCGCCCACGCCGCTGGCGTGGGCCGGGGCACGAAGCGAGGTGCCCGAAGGGCGGATGAGGGGCGAACGCAGTCCAGATGGTTCAGACATCATGGACTGCGTTCGCCCCGCACCCCAACCCCTCTCCCGATGGGAGAGGGGCTCACAACGCATCAGGCCGACAGCTCCAGCAGCAGCTTGTTGAGCCGGCGCACGTAGGCGGCCGGGTCCTTCAGGCCGTCGCCGGCGGCCAGCGCGGCCTGGTCGAACAGCACGCGGGCCAGGTCGTCGAAGCGATCCAGGTCCGGCTCGGCGTCCAGCTTCTCGATCAGCGGGTGGTCCGGGTTGAACTCGAACACCGGCTTGCTCTCGGGTACCTTCTGCCCGCTGGCCTCCAGGATCTGGCGCATCTGCAGGCCGAGGTCCTGCTCGCCGATGGCAAGGATCGCCGGCGAGTCGGTCAGGCGGTGGGAGACGCGCACCTCGGCCACGTCCTCGCCGAGCGCGGTCTTGATGCGGATGGCCAGCGCTTCCTTGGCCTTGGCGGTTTCTTCCTGCGCCTTCTTTTCCTCCTCGGTATCCAGCGTGCCGAGGTCGAGGTCGCCGCGCGCCACGTCCACGAACGACTTGCCGTCGAACTCGTGCAGGTAGCTCATAAGCCATTCGTCGATGCGGTCGGTCATCAGCAGCACTTCGATGCCCTTCTTGCGGAACACCTCCAGGTGCGGGCTGTCCTTGACCTGCAGGTGGCTCTCGCCAGTGAGGTAGTAGATCTTGTCCTGGCCCTCGACCATGCGCCCGACGTAATCGGCCAGCGCCACGCCCTGCTCGCCGCTGGCATCAAAGGTGGAGGCGAAGCGCAGCAGGCCGGCGATCTTCTCGCGGTTGCCGAAATCCTCGGCGGGGCCTTCCTTCAGCACCTGGCCGAAGTTCTTCCAGAAGCCGGCGTAATCCTCGGGCCGGTCCTTTGCCAGCTTCTCCAGCATGTCCAGCGAACGCTTGGTCAGGGCCGACTTCATCGAGTCGATCACCGGGCCGGACTGCAGGATCTCGCGCGAGACGTTCAGCGGCAGGTCGCTGGAATCGATCACGCCCTTGATGAAACGCAGGTACAGCGGCAGGAACTGCTCGGCCTGGTCCATGATGAAGACGCGCTGCACGTACAGCTTCAGGCCCTTGGCGGCGTCGCGCTGGTACAGGTCGAACGGCGCGCGGCCGGGGGTGTACAGCAGCGAGGTGTACTCCAGCTTGCCCTCGACCTTGTTGTGGCTCCACGCCAGCGGGTCGCTGAAGTCGTGGCTGATGTGCTTGTAGAACTCCTTGTATTCCTCGTCCGTGATCTCGGTCTTGGGCCGGGTCCACAGCGCGTTGGCCTTGTTGACCGCTTCCCACTCCGGCGCCTCGGGCTTGTCCTCGCCGTGCTGCTCCTTCTGCAATTCGATCGGCAGGCCGATGTGGTCCGAATACTTCTTGACCAGCCCGCGCAGCTTCCAGCCGTCGGCGAAGCCTTCCTCGCCTTCCTTCAGGTGCAGCACGATGCGGGTGCCGCGCTCGGGCTTGTCGATGCCCTCGATCTCGAACTCGCCTTCGCCGCGCGAGGACCAATGCACGCCCTCGCTGGCCGGCAACCCGGCGCGGCGGCTGTACACGTCCACCTGGTCGGCGACGATGAAGGCCGAATAGAAGCCCACGCCGAACTGGCCGATCAGGTTGGCGTCCTTCTTCTGGTCGCCGGACAGGTTCTTCAGGAACTCGGCGGTGCCGGACTTGGCGATGGTGCCGAGGTGGGCGATGGCTTCCTCGCGGCTCAGGCCGATGCCGTTGTCGTCGATGGTCAGGGTGCGCGCGGCCGGGTCGGCCTCGATGCGGATGCGCAGCGGCGCGCCGCCTTCCAGCAGTTCCGGCCGGGTCAGCGCCTCGAAACGCAGCTTGTCGGCGGCGTCGGCGGCGTTGGAGACCAGCTCGCGCAGGAAGATTTCCTTGTTCGAGTACAGCGAGTGGATCATCAGGTGCAGCAGCTGCTTCACCTCGGTCTGGAAACCGCGGGTTTCCTTCTGGGTTGCGGCGGTCATCGTCAGGTTTGCTCCGTGGGTTGCCCGGGCCGCATGGCGGCCGATGGCTCCCGGGGTATGGGCCGGACGGCGGATTTCAAGATCCGCGGCAGGTTCGGCTTATCATGCCGGCCCACCTACCTTGCCGGCGCGCATGTCCCGTCCCCCCCGTTCTTCCGGCTCCGCGCCGCCACGCCCCGCTCATGGCGGAGCAGGGCAGGTGCGCATCATCGGCGGGCGCTGGCGCAACACGCGGCTGCAGGTACCGCAGGTGCAGGGCCTGCGCCCGACCAGCGACCGGGTGCGCGAGACCCTGTTCAACTGGCTGATGCCGAAGCTGCCGGGCGCGCGGGTGCTGGACCTGTTCGCCGGCAGTGGCGCATTGGGGCTGGAAGCGGTGTCGCGCGGCGCGGCGTCGGCGCAACTGGTCGAGCGCGATCCGGCACTGGTGGCGGCGCTGCGTGGCGTGGTGGAGCGGCTGGGCGCGCAGGCGCAGGTGCAGGTCGCCGCCGGCGATGCGTTGCGCTGGCTGGAAACCGCGCCGCCCATGCAGGCCGACATCGTGTTCGTCGACCCGCCGTTCGCCGCCGGCTTGTGGGCGCCGGTATTCGAGCTGCTGCCGCGCCACCTCGCCGAAGGCGCATGGCTGTACGTGGAGGCGCCGGCCGGAGCGATGCTGCAGTTGCCGCCGGGCTGGCAGCCGTACCGCGAAGGCGGCACCCGCGATGTGGCCCATGCCCTGTACCGGCGCGCCACTGCTACACTCCGCGGTGACCTGAACGCGACTCCGTCCGCATGACTTCGCCCAACCCCCGCATCGCCGTCTACCCGGGCACGTTCGACCCGATCACCAACGGTCACATCGACCTGGTGCACCGGGCCGCGCCGCTGTTCGAGAAGATCATCGTGGGCGTGGCGCAGAGCCCGTCGAAGGGGCCGACGCTGCCGCTGGAGCTGCGCGTGGAACTGGCGCGCGAGGCGTTGTCGCGCCACGACAACGTCGAGGTGGTCGGCTTCGACACGCTGCTGGCGCATTTCGTGCGCGCGGTGCACGGTGGCGTGCTGCTGCGCGGCCTGCGCGCGGTGTCCGATTTCGAATACGAATTCCAGATGGCGAGCATGAACCGCCACCTGATCCCGGAGGTCGAGACCCTGTTCCTGACCCCGTCCGAACAGCACAGCTTCATTTCCTCCTCGCTGGTGCGCGAAATCGCCCGGCTCGGGGGCGACGTGTCCGGCTTCGTGCCGGCCACGGTGCTGGAGGCCCTGCGCAAGGCCCGGCAGGCACGCGCGGGCCACTGAATCCCCCAACAGCCACAACGAACCGAAAGTCAGAGGGAGACGAACCATGAAGAACACGATGCGCGTGATGCTTGCCGCTTCGCTGGTGCTGGGCTTCACCGCCTGCAACAAGCAGGAGGCCGCCCCGGTCGCCGACGCACAGCAGGCGCTGGTGGCGCCGGCCAAGGACGACGACGCCGGCTGGCGCAAGTACCTGCAGGCCGTGGCCGTGCAGAACATGGGCAACATCAGCAACAACCCGTTCCTGTACTACCTGTCGCCGGAATCGGACCCGGAGTTCGACGCCAAGTACCAGCGCCAGGTCGAAAGCGCCACCGCCGCCATCGGCCGCGGCGTGTCGCCGGGCAACATGCTGGCTTTCGGCTCGTCGGCTTCGGCGAAGATGGCCGACCTGATCGAGACCGCGTTCAAGGACGTGCAGGCCGATTCGATGAAGGGCGTGCGCGTGGTGTTCATCGGCGATGCCGCCGACAACGCCCGCGTGCAGACCATCGTCAAGCCCACCGGCGCCGACTACATCTTCGTCGAAGCCAAGTGACGCAGTGGCGGGGCCGCGTTCGCGCGACCCCGCCTTCGCCGCGGCGCCGCCCCGCACCGAGCGGGAGGCGCCTGCGGCAGGCACGAAACAACAGGAGCGATGCATCGGGCCCGCGCCCGTCGCGCAGTTCCTCCCGCGTTGGCGGGAACGGCAGTCCAGGCAATGTCCCTCAAAATCAACGAGCTCTGCGTCAACTGCGACGTCTGCGAGCCAGCCTGTCCGAACAAGGCGATCTCGATGGGCGAGACGATCTACGTGATCGACCCGGCCCGCTGCACCGAATGCGTCGGTCACTTCGACGAGCCGCAATGCGTGGTGGTGTGCCCGGTGGAGTGCATCGACCCCGATCCGGACATCGTCGAAACCCACGAACAACTGCTGGCCAAGCTGTACGGCCTGCAGCGCGACCATCCCGAACTCTACGAACCGGAGAACCCGACGGAATGAAACACGCTGCCCGTTCCCTGCTGCTGTTCGCCCTGCTGCTGGCGCCCGCCGCCTGGGCCGCCGAGGGTGCGCCCGCGCGTGCCGAGCATCCCGATGGCGCGGCGATCGCCAGCGGCCACGCGCTGGCCACGCAGGCCGGCATGGAAATCCTGGCCAAGGGCGGCAACGCGTTCGACGCCGCGGTCGCGGTGTCCTCGACACTGGCGGTGGTCGAGCCGATCAGCTCCGGCCTGGGCGGCGGCGGGTTCTTCCTGCTGCATGACGCGGCCACCGGCAAGGACGTGATGCTCGACGCGCGCGAAACCTCGCCGGCGGCGGCCACGCCCGAGCGCTTCCTCGACAAGGCCGGCAACCTCGACCGCGACCGCTCGGTCAACGGCCCGTGGTCGGCCGGCATCCCCGGCCTGCCGGCGATGCTGGTCAAGGTTGCCGGCGAGCACGGCCGCCTGCCGCTGGCCGAGTCGCTGGCGCCGGCCATCCGCATCGCCAGCGAGGGCTTCCCGGTCTACGCGCGCATGGCACGCGGCTACGCCATGCGCCGCGAGGTGATGGAGCGCTACCCCGGCACGCGCGAGGTCTACCTGCGCAATGGCCGCCCGATCGCCGAGGGCGATGTCTTCAAGCAGCCGGAGCTGGCGCACACGCTGCAACTGCTGGCGGACAAGGGCTTCGACGGCTTCTACCGCGGCGAGACCGCGAAGAAGCTGCTGGCGGGGGTGAAGAAGGCCGGTGGCCAGTGGACCGCCGAGGAACTGGCCGGATACACGGTCAAGGCGCGCGAGCCGATCGTGTTCGACTACCGCGGCTGGAAGATCACCACCGCGCCGCCGCCGTCCTCCGGCGGCATCGCGCTGGCGTCGATGCTGCAGATCCTCGAAGGCTGGGACCTGGCCGCGCTGGACGAGGCCCACCGCGCCCATCTGGTGGTGGAAGCGATGCGCCGCGCCTACCGCGACCGCACCTTCTTCCTCGGCGACCCGGATTTCGTGCAGATCCCGCAGCAGGTGCTGACCAGCCGCGATTACGCGCAGGGCCTGCGCGCGACCATCCACCCGGACAAGGCCACCCCCAGCGACCTGCTGTCGGGCAACCCGACGCCGCTGGAGGACGACGAGACCACCCACTTCTCGATCATCGACGGCGAGGGCAACCGCGTCGGCGCCACGCAGACGGTGAACCTGCTGTACGGCTCGGGCTTCATCCCGGCCGGCACCGGCGTGCTGCTCAACAACGAGATGGACGACTTCGCGCTCAAGCCCGGCACGCCCAACGCGTTCGGGGTGATGGGTTACGAGGCCAACGCGCCGAAGCCGGGCAAGCGCATGCTCAGCTCGATGACGCCGACCTTCATGGAGAACGCCGACAAGGTCATCGTGCTTGGCACCCCGGGCGGCAGCCGCATCATCACCATGGTGCTGCTGGGCATCCTCGGCTACGACGCCGGGCTGGACGCGCAGCAGGTCGCGGCGCTGCCGCGCTACCACCACCAGTGGCTGCCGGACGTGATCGATGCCGAGAGCGGCGCGTTCACGCCGGAAACGGTGAGCCAGCTGCAACAGATGGGCCACAAGATCGACCTGCCGGGCGACAGTGCCGCCGGTGGCCGCGGTTCCAGCCACGTCTGGGGCAACCTGCAGACGGTGGAATGGGATCGCCGCGACAACACCCTGCGCGGTGGCAGCGACCCGCGCAACCCGGTAGGCAGCGCCGAGGTGCGCCGGACCGGGCAGGGCGAGTGATGCAAAGCCCCTCTCCCTTCGGGGTGAGGGGGGCAGTTTGCGAACCACCGGTTCGCTGTCCCTCGAACGCCCTTGCGCCAGCGCAAGGGCCGGGGCGCGAAGCGGGGTTGGGGAGAGGGGACGGGGGCGAAGCCCTCTTGATGCCAGGTTGCACGAGGTTTCTCCCTTGCCGATTTCATGTGACGGCTTGCAAATATTTAACGCGACGCCGTTAGAATTTTTCACATGAAACTATGGTCGATCCGTGGCAACAGCCAGAAGCTGGACGGGGGCGCGATGTTCGGCAACGCGCCCAAGGCGATGTGGGGCAAGTGGGCGCCGGCCGACGAGGCCAACCGCATAGAACTGGCCTGCCGGGCGCTGCTGGCCAGCCCGCTGGGCGGCAAGACGGTGCTGTTCGAGACCGGCATCGGCGCGTTCTTCGAGCCGAAGCTGCGCGAGCGCTACGGCGTGCAGGAACCGCGGCACATCCTGATCGATTCGCTGCGCGAGGCCGGCTTCGAGCACGAGGACATCGACGTGGTGGTGCTCAGCCACCTGCACTTCGACCACGCCGGCGGCCTGCTGGCGCCGTGGTCGGAAGGACGCGCGCCGGAACTGCTGTTTCCCAACGCCACCTTCGTGATTGGCGCCGCGCACTGGGAACGCGCGCGGCACCCGCACCCGCGTGACCGCGCCAGCTTCATCCCGGAACTGCCGGGCCTGCTGGAAGCCAGCGGGCGGCTGGAAATCGTGTCCGGCGAACATTCGCGGGCCTTGGGCGAGTCGGTGCGTTTCAGCTTCAGCGACGGCCACACGCCGGGCCTGATGCTGGCCGAGATCGTCGGCCCGGCGCAGGTGGATGGCCAGCCGCATGGCGGCGTGGTGTTCTGCGCCGACCTGATCCCCGGCCGTTCGTGGGTGCACGTGCCGATCACGATGGGCTACGACCGCAACGCGGAACTGCTGATCGACGAGAAGCGCGCGTTCCTGGAGGACAAGCTGGCGCGCAACGTGCACCTGTTCTTCACCCACGACCCGCAGTGCGCGATGGCGCAGGTGGTGCGCGACGACAGGGGCCGCTTCGGCACCGCCCACGAGTTGCCGGAGCTGAGGGCGCACGTACCCGGAATGGCGTGATCCGCCTGGTGCAGGGGCGACGCAAGTCGCGATCGGGCTTTACCGGGAAAGCGTCATCGCGACTTGCGTCGCCCCTGCGTCGCTACGCCGGCATTGCGGCGCCTCAGCCGACGCGGGTGCCGAAGATGCGGTCGCCGGCATCGCCCAGGCCGGGCAGGATGTAGCCCTTGTCGTTGAGCCGCTCGTCGATGGCGGCGGTATAGACCTCCACGTCGGGGTGCGCCGCTTCCAGCGCCTTCAGTCCTTCCGGCGCGGCGACCAGGAAGATGCCCTTGATACGGCGCGCGCCGGCGCGCTTGAGCATGTCGATGGTGGCGATCAGGGTGCCGCCGGTGGCCAGCATCGGGTCGAGGATCAGCGCGTCGCGTTCCTCCAGCCGGCCGGTCAGGCGCTCGAAGTAGGGCACTGGCTGCAGGGTTTCCTCGTCGCGCTGCAGGCCGACCACGCTCACGCGCGCGGTGGGGATCAGCGCCAGCACGCCGGTCAGCATGCCCAGCCCGGCGCGCAGGATCGGCACCAGCGTGATCTTGGCGCCGGCGATGCGCTGCACCGCGACCGGCCCGGCCCAGCCCTGCAAGGTGTGCGCTTCTGTTTCCAGATCGGCGGTGGCCTCGTAGGCCAGCAGGCTGCCCAGCTCGTTGACCAGTTCGCGGAAATCCTTGGTGTTGAGCGTGGCTTGCCGCAGCAGGCCGATCTTGTGCCGGACGAGGGGATGGCGGACTTCGACGATCTTCATGGCGGCCTGCGGCGATGGAATGGCGGGAAGTCTGCACCAGAACCCCGTGTCTTCACAAAAGCATGCTTCCACACAGAAGAAACCGGCGCGCGGCCGGTTTCCCCATCCCGGCATGCACCGCCGCGGCTCAGAACGCCCAGCGCATCACCAACTGGTAGCTGGGGCCGGCTTCTTCGGTTTCCAACTCGTATTCGTCGTATTTGCGGCCGAGCTGGTCGTCGAGGTTGTCGAACTTGTGGAAGAACTCGTCCTTGGAGGCGTCCAGCAGGTTGGCCGCGCTCAGGCGCACGGACAGGTTCCTGCCGAAGCGCTTCTCGACGAACAGTTCCAGGTCGTTACCGTACCTGACCGTGACCTCCTCGGACAGGATGCGGCTGTAGGCGTCGCCCTGCCTGCGGTAGGTGGCGCCGAAGCTGGCTGCCAGCGACGGCATGTCGTGGATGAAGCCGACGTTGTAGACGCTGCGCGCCTGGTCGTTGAAGCGGCGCTCGCCCATGAAGTCGGCGACCTTGCTGTCCAGCCAGGAGTAGTTGAGGAACACGCCGGTGTCGGGCAGGCCCAGCGCGGTCAGCGGGGTGGCCAGGTCGAACTCCACGCCGCGCACGGTGCCGTTGCCGACGTTGGCCGAGGTGAACAGCCAGCTTTCCGGATCGAACGCGAAATCCTGCTCGCTGGCGCCGGGGTTGGCGGCGAGGAATTTCTTCAGGTCCTTGGCGTAGCTGTCCAATGCGTCCTCGCTCCATTCGCCGGTGTTGACCAGCTCGATCAGGTTCTTCACGTCGCGGTAGAACAGGTTGACGCCGACCACGCCGTGCTTGCCGAGCCGGCGTTCGAAGCCCAGATCGATGCCGTTTGCGGTTTCCGGCAGCAGGCGCGGGTTGCCGACGTAGTCGTTGTCGCCGTATTCGCCGTCCAGCACTGCCGGGATCAGTTCGTTGAAATTGGGCCGCTTGAGGGTGCGGGCCAGCGACAGGTTGATGCGGGTCTGTTCGCTTATGTCCCACTTCAGGTGCAGCGAGGGCAGCAGTTCGTTGTAGTCGCGGCGAGCCTGGCCCTCGACGTCGCCGTCCTCGTGGTAGCGCACGTCCGAGCGGGTGGTCTCGTAGCGCAGGCCGGTTTCCCAGGACAGTGCGCCGCCGCGGCCGGACAGCATCAGGTAGGGATCGAGCCGGGTTTCCTCGATCAGCGAACCGATGGTGCCGTCCAGTTCGTAGGCCACCGGGTCGCCTTCGTTCTCGGCCTCCCATTCGTGGGTGGTGTAGGACACGTCGCGCTTCTTGCGGCGGTAGTCGATGCCGAACTCCAGTTCGGCGGCACCGAGCGGGCGCAGGTGCGCGAGCTTGAAGCCGGTTTCGGTGTCGCGGGCGTCCACCGCTTCGGCTTCGGCCTCGGAGGCGTCCCATTCGCCGTTGACGTATTCGTGCTTTTCCTCGCTTTCGGCGCTGTCGTCCTCGAAACGGGCGAAGTCCAGGTCGAATTTCGTGGTGCCACCGGCCATGTCGAAGCGATAGCCGGCGCCGATGCCCCAGTTCTTCTGCTTGATCGGGTTCAGGCCGGGGACGTTGGATTCGATGACGTCGCCGTCGTCGTATTCCACCTCGTGCGACACCTCGGTGACGTCGCGGTCGGTCTTGACGAAGAAGCCGTTGATGTCCAGCCGCCCGCTTTCGCCGATGTCGGCGGTATAGGAGACGTTGCCCGAATAGTCGCGGCCGTCCTTCACCTCGTCCTGGTCCTCCCAGCTGAGCAGCTCCTGTTTGCCCGGGTCTGTATAGCGGTCCGAGCGCTTGATCTTGCCGCGGTAGCGGTCCTGCACGTTGATGCCGGCCAGCAGCCGGCCGCCGAGTGCCCGGCCGCTGCTCACCGTGCCGAAGGTCGGGTTGACCTCGCCGTCGAACCAGCGGTTGACGCCCACGCGCAGGTAGCTTCCGTCGAACTGGTAGGAATCGCGCAGGACAATGTTGATCGCGCCGGCCATCGCGTCGCCGCTGCGGTTGGCGCTGGCGCTGCGCAGGATCTCGATGTGGTCCACCATCTCGGCGGGGATGCGGTCCACCCAGAACGAACGGTCGTCGCCCGCGCCGGGCACCTTCTTGCCGTTGATCAGCACCTGGGTGTAGCCGGCGGCCATGCCGCGCATCATCGCGCCGTCGAACTCCATGATGTCAGAGCCGACGAAGGTCACGCCCGGCACCCGCTTGAGCATGTCGCCGACGGTGTTCGGCTCGAAGCGCTGGAAGTACTCCAGGTCGTAGGACAGCACCGGCTCGATGTCGGCGCTGCGGTTGCGGTAGGCGATCTCGCCCTGGACCACGACGGTGTCCAGCTGCTTCGGCTCGCCGCTGGCCGCGGCCGCGCCATCCGGGGTGGAAACCTGCGCCAGTGCGACGCCGGCGGGAAGCAGGGCGGCGCAGGCGAGGGCTTGCGACAGGCGCAGCGCCAAGGTGTTGCGTTTCATCGGGTGGAAGTTCCGTGGGTTGTAAATGAACGGAACTTTCACCGCGGGGAATGGCAGTGATGTGACAGGAACGACGCGTGGTGGCGGTGGCGTGCCGGTTCTCCGGATTGTCACATCCGGGTCATACGATGCGCGGCCGACTCCCCCTGTGCATCGAGGAACCCCATGACGCCGCGTTGTTCATTCCGCCTGTTGCCGGCGCTGTTGTTGTTGCCGCTCGTGGCCTGTTCGGCCATGCCCGCCGTGGCCGACCGCGAACCGGACCAGTACGACGCCGACGACGTGCTGCTGCGTGACCACGACGTGCCGCACGTGGTGGTGCGCGAAGCCTTCGTGACCGAAGCCACCCCCGAGGAGAACATCGACTCGCCGGCCAGTTGGCTGCAGGACGGCAGGCGCATGCTGGTGGCCACGGCCAAGGCCACCGATGCGCTGGTGGTCTACGACGGCGACAGCGGCCGGCGCCTGCGCACGGTGGGCGGCCCCGGCAAGGCGTTGGGCCAGTTGCGGCGCCCCAATGGCGTGGCGACCATCGACGACCGCTACCTGTTCGTGGTCGAGCGCGACAACCAGCGCGTGCAGATGTTCGCGCTGCCGGAGTTCACGCCGCTGCTGGCCTTCGGCGAGGACGCCCTGCGGCAGCCCTATGGCCTGTGGGTGCGGGCGAAGGGCGAGGGCTACGAGGTGCTGGTCAGCGATGCCTACATGGCCGGCGAGGATGCCGACGGCGACGACGTCGTGCCGCCGCTGGCGCAACTGGACCGCCGTTTCCGCCGCTACGAGGTGACGCGAAGTGGCGATGGCTGGCAGGCGCGCGATGCCGGCAGCTTCGGCGACACCAGCATGGCCGGCGCGATCCGCATACCGGAATCGCTGTTCGGCGACGAGGCGCACGGCCGCCTGCTGGTGGCCGAGGAGGACGTACCCACCGGCACCCGCCTGCGCGAGTACGATCTGCAGGGACGCTACCTCGGCCGCGACGTCGGCGCCGGCCAGTACAGGGCCCAGGCCGAGGGCATCGCGCTGATGGCCTGCGCCGACGGCGGCGGCTGGTGGGTGGCCAGCGACCAGTTCGCCGACCGCACCGTGTTCCACCTGTTCGACCGCATCAGCCTGGCCCATGCCGGTTCCTTCGCCGGCAAGGTCACCGGCCTGACCGATGGCGTGTGGCTGGATGCGCGCGGCGATGCGCGCTTCCCGCAGGGCGTGTTCTACGCCTCGCACCTGGACCAAGGCGTGGCCGCCTTCGACTGGCGCGACATCGCCGCGGCGCTGAAGCTGCCGCAATGCGCGCGGCCTTGAAGGCAGGGCCCGTCCGTGGTGTCGATGCCCGCGCGCACCTATACTCGCCGTGACCGCCGGACGGCGGATCATGGACCGGTGCAGCCCGCGGCATCATGCCGCGGGGCGAGCGCCGAGGAAGGACAACGACGGCATCCTGGCGCCCGCATCGTGCATTGACGGTGCGGGACGGCAGGCAGGGAGGAACGACATGCGTGCAGGCAGGCTTGGGATCGGAACGGGGCTGGCGCTGTTGCTGGCCACGGTGGCGTGGAGCGCAGGGGCGCAGCCGCCACTGGAGGAAGAGGCGGTGCATCCGGGCGAGGTGGTGTTCGAGGACGGGCAGCCCTATGTCGATGCAGGTGGCGGCAGGCTGGAGCGCCTGCACACCCGCCAGCAGGACGGGGAGGCCGTCTACTACCGCCTGGTCCGCTACGACAACGAATTCGGCTATGTCGGCGACGATGGCGCGCCGAGCGTGGCGCAGACTTCTCGTGGCAGCCAGGGCGCCACGCCGATGCGCTACCACGGCGCCGGCCACCTGTACCGGCCGGATTTCTACAACAGCCCGTACAACCGCGACGCGCGCCAGCGCTACTGGGGGCCGGGTTATTTCGGCAGCTGCAGCCGCTACGACGGTTGCCGGGGCGTGCAGCTGGTGCCGGTGGTGCCTTACCGCGTCACCGGCTACTGAGCCGGCGGCGGGAGCGATGGAAAACGGCGGCCGGTGGCCGCCGTTTTCGTTGCCGGCAACCGCTCAGGCGCTGAGTGCTTCGAGCACGCGCAGCTCGGCGGGCCGCTCCAGCCCGCGCTGGCAATACGGCGATTCGTGTTCGGCCAGCCGCTTGCCGTTGGGGCATTGCAGCAGCATGTAGTTGGCGTCGAAGTTGAGTTTCTCGACCAGGAAATCGACGAACGCGCGCACCTTGGGCGACACCAGCCCGCCACCGGCGAACACCGCGTTGAAGTCGTATTCCGGCCCGGTCCAGCCGGCCAGCACGCGGCGCAGCATGCCCGATTCGATGAAGGGCTTGGCCATCACGTCGCTGCTGAGCATCAGCCCGTCGCCGGCCACCAGCATCGAGTTCAGCGCCGAGATGTCGCTGGCGACCACCAGCGGGTTGACCGGGAACTCGCGCATCTCGCCGCCGTCCTCGGCCAGCGTCCAGGCGAAGCGGTTGTTCTGGCCCTGGTGGTGCTTGCGCACGGCCAGCGTGCGGTGGTGCTGCAGCTCGTCGGGATGGTGCGGTTCACCGTGCCGGTGGATGTAGGCGGGGCTGGCGAACACCTGCGTGCGCAGGCTGCCGAGCTTGCGCGCGACCAGGTTGGAGTCGGGCAGGGGGCCGATGCGCAGCGCCAGGTCGGCCTCGCCGGCGATCAGGTCCAGCACCTCGTTGCCCAGGTGCATGTCCAGGTGGATTTCCGGGTACTGGGCCTGGAACTGGCCCAGCAGCGGCGCGATCCAGGTGATGCCCACCGAATAGGGCACGGTGAAGCGCAACCAGCCGCGCGGGCCGGACTGCAGCTGGCTCACCGCGCTTTCGGCCTGTTCCAGTTCGCGGGCGATGCGCTGGCAGTGGTCGTAGTAGACGCTGCCGGCCTCGGTCAGGCCGAGGCGGCGCGTGGTCCGGTGCAGCAGGCGCGCGCCCAGCCGCGCCTCCAGTTCCTGCACCTTGCGGCTGACGGTGGTCTTGGGCTGCCCGAGCAGGCGGGCGGCAGCGGTGAAGCTGCCCTGTTCGACCACCTTGACGAAGATCAGGGTGTCGTTGAGATCGTTGGCCATTGGGGAGGGGCTCGTGCGGAGACGGGATTGTGCCGGCGGCGGGACGATTATTCCCTTCAATTCGTACTAATCAAGTATGGATTGGAGGCGTACCTTGGCGCCCCTCGTTCAAGACCGAGTTGCAGCCATGCGCCTGCGCCACCTTCCGGGTTTCCTGCCGACACGCCGCCAGCCGACGTTTGCCAATGCCGATCATGGCCCGAGGCGGGACAACAGCTTGAATCCACTGCACTTCGCCGCGTTGCGCGAGGTGCGCGAACCGGCGGGTGCGGGAACACGGCCTCCCGCGCTCCGACGGCTGGCCGCATTCCTTGCAGCGGCACTGTCCCATCGGCGGGAGAAAAATTTCCGTGAGCGGGACAGTGGACATGGCCGCGCGGAGCGCCTGCAGGCGCGCGGCCACGGCATTTGCGCGGGCGGGCGCACCGACCCGGATCTTCGTGCTTCGCTTCCTGCCTCCACCGGCTGCTGACACCGGCTGTCAGCAGCACGACCGCACACTGCGGGCCCCGCCCGGCACGCACGCGAATTTGACCGCCACTTCCGAACTTCTCCCCCTCCCCATTGGATGCATGACATGAAAGGTATCTCCCGTTCCCCTCGAATCGCCCGACGTGCTGCCCTTGCCGGCGTGTCGGCGCTTGCCATCGCCATCCTCGCCGCCTGCAGCGGCGGCCATGCGCAGGAAGCCGCGGCACCACCCGCGCCGGAAGTCAGCGCCGCGCCGGTGCTGGCCAGGCAGGTCAGCCAGTGGGACGAGTTCAGCGGCCGCATCGAGGCGGTGCAGAGCGTCGAGCTGCGTCCGCGCGTGTCCGGCTACATCGACAAGGTCAACTACGTCGAAGGCCAGGAAGTGAAGAAGGGCGACGTGCTGTTCACCATCGACGCGCGCAGCTACCAGGCCGAGTTCGACCGCGCCCGCGCCGAACTGGCCCGCGCCCGCACCCAGGCCGCATTGGCGCACAGCGAATCCGAGCGTGCGCGCCGCCTGGCCGAGCAGCAGGCCATCGCCGCGGAAACCGCCGAGCAGCGCCGCGCCAGCGCCGAGCAGGCTGCCGCGCAGGTGCAGGCGGCGCAGGCGGCGCTGGACGCGGCCCGCCTGAACCTGGAGTTCACCCGGGTGCGCGCGCCGATCGACGGCCGCGCCGGGCGCGCACTGGTCACCGCCGGCAACCTGGTCACCGCCGGCGACGCGGCCAGCGTGCTGACCACGCTGGTGTCGCTGGACACCGTGCACGTCCATTTCGATGCCGACGAATCCACCTTCCTGCGCTACATGCAGATGGCCCGCGAAGGCGAGCGCCCGAGCGCGCGCGAGCAGGCGCTGCCGGTGAAGGTGGCGCTGAGCGGCGAGGAAGGCTTCCCGCACGAGGGCAAGGTCGATTTCCTCGACAACCAGGTCGCCCGCAGCACCGGCACCATCGGCGTGCGCGCGCTGCTGGACAACCGCGACCGCCAGTTCACCCCGGGCCTGTTCGCGCGCGTGCGGCTGCTCGGCAGCGGCGAGTTCCAGGCGCTGCTGATCGACGACAGGGCGGTGCTTACCGACCAGGATCGCAAGTACGTCTACGTGGTGGACAAGGACGGCAAGGCGCAGCGCCGCGACGTCCGCCTCGGCCGCAGCGCCGAGGGCCTGCGCATCGTCGAGCAGGGCCTGGCCGCCGGTGACAGGGTGATCGTCGATGGCGTGCAGAAGGTGTTCATGCCCGGCATGCCGGTGCAGGCCAGGCCAGTGGCGATGCAGCCCGAACCGCCAACCGGCCCGCGCACCGCCGCGCTGAACTGACCCGCATCCCCGCCTGACGCCGGCGCCCGTGCCGGTCGCGCCGCCTTCGCCCGACCGGGCGAGGGCAGGGCGGCTGCACCCCGGCTCCGGCCTTTCCAAGGATTCCGCAGATGGATTTTTCCCGTTTCTTCATCGACCGGCCGATCTTCGCGGCGGTGCTGTCGATCGTGATCTTCGCCGCCGGCCTGATCAGCATCCCGATCCTGCCGGTCGGCGAGTACCCGGAGGTGGTGCCGCCATCGGTGGTGGTGCGCACGGTCTATCCGGGCGCCAACCCCAAGGTGATCGCCGAGACCGTCGCCACCCCGCTGGAGGAGGCGATCAACGGCGTCGAGAACATGATGTACCTCAAGTCGGTGGCCGGCTCGGACGGCGTGCTGCAGATGACCGTGACCTTCCGCCCCGGCACCGACCCGGACGACGCCGCGGTGAAGGTGCAGAACCGCGTGGCGCAGGCGCAGGCACGCCTGCCCGAGGACGTGCGCCGGCAGGGCGTGACCACGCAGAAGCAGTCGCCCACCTTCCTGATGGTGGTGCACCTGACCTCGCCCGGCGGCAAGTACGACACGCTGTACCTGCGCAACTACGCGCGCCTGCACGTCAAGGACGCGCTGACCCGCATCCCCGGCGTGGGCGACGCGCAGATCTTCGGCGGCGGCGACTACGCCATGCGCGCCTGGCTGGACCCGGACCGCATCGCCTCGCGCGGGCTGACCGCCGGCGACGTGGTGCGCGCCATGCGCGAGCAGAACGTGCAGGTCTCGGCCGGCCAGCTCGGCGCCGAGCCGATGCCGGACAGCCGCTTCCTGACCCTGATCAACGCCCAGGGCCGCCTGCGCAGCGTGCAGGAGTTCGGCGACATCGTGCTCAAGAGCGGCGCCGACGGCGAGGTGGTGCGGCTGGCCGACGTCGCCCGGCTGGAGCTGGGCGCCGGCGACTACACCCTGCGCTCGCAGCTGGACGGCAAGAACGCGGTGGGCATCGGCATCTTCCAGGCCCCCGGCGCCAACGCGCTGGAGATCCGCGACGCGGTGATCGGCACGATGGAGGAAATGCAGAAGGGCTTCCCGGCCGACGTGAAGTACGAGGCGGTGTACGACACCACCATCTTCGTGCGCGACTCGATCAAGGCGGTGGTGTCCACCCTGCTCGAAGCCATCGCGCTGGTGGTGCTGGTGGTGATCCTGTTCCTGCAGACCTGGCGCGCCTCGATCATCCCGTTGATCGCGGTGCCGGTGTCGATCGTGGGCACCTTCGCCGCGCTGTACCTGCTGGGCTTCTCGATCAACACGCTGAGCCTGTTCGGGCTGGTGCTGGCGATCGGCATCGTGGTCGATGATGCGATCGTGGTGGTGGAGAACGTCGAGCGCAACATCGAGGAAGGGCTGTCGCCGACCGCCGCCGCGCACCAGGCCATGCGCGAGGTGTCCGGGCCGATCATCGCCATCGCCCTGGTGCTGTGCGCGGTGTTCGTGCCGATGGCGTTCCTGTCCGGCGTCACCGGCCAGTTCTACAAGCAGTTCGCGGTGACCATCGCCATTTCCACGGTGATCTCGGCGATCAACTCGCTGACCCTGTCGCCGGCCCTGGCCGCGCGCCTGCTCAAGCCGCACGGCGCGCCGAAGGACGGCCCCAGCCGCCTGATCGAGCGCCTGTTCGGCTGGGTGTTCCGCCCGTTCAACCGCTTCTTCAAGTCCGGCTCAGAGAAATACGAGCGTGGCGTGGCGCGCATCCTCGGCCGCCGCGGCGCGGTGTTCGCGGTGTATGCGCTGCTGCTGCTCGGTACCGGCGTGGTGTTCAAGCTGGTGCCGCCGGGCTTCATCCCCACCCAGGACAAGCTGTACCTGATCGCCGGGGTGAAGCTGCCGGAGGGTTCCTCCATCGCGCGGACCGACGCCATGCTGCGCAAGGTGGCGCAGATCGCGCAGGAAACCGATGGCGTCGCGCACACCATCTCGTTCCCCGGCCTGAACGCGCTGCAGTTCACCAACACGCCCAACACCGGCGTGGCCTTCATCCCGCTCAAGCCGTTCGCCGAGCGCCACGGCCGCAGCGCCGCGCAGATCAACGCCGAGATCAACCAGAAGATCGCCGGGCTGCAGGAGGGCTTCGCCTTCGCGATGATGCCGCCGCCGATCCTCGGCCTGGGCAACGGCAATGGCTACCAGATGTTCGTCGAGGACCGCGGCAACCTCGGCTATGGCGCGTTGCAGAACGCGGTGCAGGCGATGCAGGGCGCAGTCGCGCAGGCCGCGGGCATGGCCTTCCCGATCACCAGCTACCAGGCCAACGTGCCGCAGCTGGACGCGGAAGTGGATCGCGTGAAGGCCAAGGCGCAGGGCGTGCAGCTGACCGAGCTGTTCGACACCCTGCAGACCTACCTCGGCTCGGCCTACGTCAACGACTTCAACCAGTTCGGCCGCACCTGGCAGGTGATCGCCCAGGCCGACGGCCAGTTCCGCGACAGCATCGAGGACATCGGCCGGCTGCGCACCCGCAACGACCGCGGCGAGATGGTGCCGATCGGCTCGATGGTGAGCATCCGCGAAACCTACGGCCCGGACCCGGTGCTGCGCTTCAACGGCTACCCGGCCGCCGACCTGGCCGGCGAGGCCGACCCGCGCCTGCTGTCCTCGGCCGAGGCGATGAACAAGCTGACCGAGATCGCCGGGCAGGTGTTGCCGGTGGGCATGACCACCGAATGGACCGACCTCAGTTACCAGCAGGCCACCCAGGGCAGGGCCGCCTTCATCGTGTTCCCGGTGGCGATCCTGCTGGCGTTCCTGGTGCTGGCCGCGCTGTACGAGAGCTGGTCGCTGCCGCTGGCGGTGATCCTGATCGTGCCGATGACGCTGCTGTCCGCCCTGTTCGGGGTGTGGCTGACCGGTGGCGACAACAACGTGTTCGTGCAGGTCGGGCTGGTGGTGCTGATGGGGCTGGCGTGCAAGAACGCGATCCTGATCGTCGAGTTCGCGCGCGAGCTGGAGATGGGCGGCAAGGGCATCGTCGAGTCCGCGCTGGAGGCCTGCCGCCTGCGCCTGCGGCCGATCGTGATGACATCCATCGCGTTCATCGCCGGCACCGTGCCGCTGGTGCTCTCGCACGGCGCCGGCGCCGAGGTGCGCAGCGTCACCGGCATCACCGTGTTCGCCGGCATGCTCGGCGTCACCCTGTTCGGCCTGTTCCTGACCCCGGTGTTCTACGTCGCGCTGCGCAAGCTGGTCACCCGCAATGGCGGCGGCCAGCTGGTGCGCCACGGCGAACCGACCCTCCACCACTGATTCCCGCGAGGCAATACGGATGAACCTCCACGAAAAGAGCGCGCCCCGTCGCCGGGTGCCGCGGATGCTGGCGGCGGCCATGGCTGGCGTGCTGCTGGCCGGTTGTGCCAGCGTCGGCCCCGACTACCACGCGCCGCCGCAGCCGCCGGTGCAGTTGCAGGGCCTTGCCGATCCGGCCTTCAGCACCGCCACCTCGCTGGTCAGCTGGTGGTCGCAGTTCGACGACCCGGTGCTGGCGCAACTGGTGCATGGTGCGCTGGCCGACAACCTGGACCTGCGCATCGCGCTGGCGCGGGTGCGCATGGCACGTGCGGTCTTCAGCGAACAGCGGCTGGAGCAGGCGCCGCACGTGACCGCCATTGGCAGCCAGGACCGCCGCAAACAGCCGGACCCGGCACGCGGCGGCGAGCGCACCTTCGGTGAGAGCTACCAGCTCGGCTTCGACGCCGGCTGGGAGCTGGACCTGTTCGGCCGCCAACGCCGCGCCGCCGAGGCCGCGCGCGCCGAGCTGGGTGCCGAGCGCGACAACCTCGCCGACGTGCAGGTCACCATCGCCGCCGAGGTCGCGCGCAACTACTTCGAACTGCGCGGCACCCAGAAGCGCATCGCGGTGGCGCGGCAGACGCTGGCCAACCTGCACGACACCCAGCGGCTCACCGAGACGCGCCGCGAACTGGGCGCCGGCAGCGAGCTGGACGTGCAGAGCAGCCGCGCGCAGTTGAAGGCGATCGAGGCCGGCATCCCGTTGCTGGAAGTGGCCGAGGTACAGGCACGGCACCGGCTGGCGGTGCTGCTGGGCCAGCGCCCGGGCGCGTTGGACGAACTGCTGCAACCACGCGAGGTGCCGGCCTTCGCCAAGGCGCTGCCGTTGGGCGACACCACCGGCCTGCTGCGCCAGCGCGCCGACGTGCGCGCCGCCGAGCGCCGGCTGGCCGCGGCCACCGCGCGGGTCGGCGTCGCCACCGCCGACCTGTTCCCGCGCATCCGCCTCGACGGTTTCCTCGGCTTCCTCGGCGGCGATGCCGACGGGTTGGTCAACGGCGGCAACAAGGCGTGGTCGCTGACGCCGTCGATCAGCTGGGCCGCGTTCGACTTCGGCAGCGTGCGTGCGCGGCTGCGCGCCAGCAAGGCGCAGGCCGATGGCGCGGCCGCCGAGTACGAGAAGGCGGTGCTGCTGGCGTTGGAAGACACCGAGAACGCGCTGGCGCGCTGCGCCAGGGAGCAGTCGCGGCTGGCCATCGTCGCCGAGCAGGCGCAGGCCGCGCGCCGCGCCGAATCGCTGGCGCAGGTGCGCTACCGCGAGGGGTCGGAGGATTTCCTGGCGCTGCTGGACGCGCAACGCAGCCAGCTGGCCGCCGACGATGCGCTGGCGGCGGCCGAGGCGTCGGTGAACGTCAGCGTGGTCGCGGTCTACAAGGCGCTTGGCGGCTGGGGCCAGCGCGGCCCGGAAGAAACCGTCGCCAGCGTGCGTTGATCGCCCCGACGAAAGAGGCGGCCGATGGCCGCCTCTTCGTTTCATCGTTGCTGCCTGCGGTCAGGCCGCGTCGGCCTGCTCGCGGCGCGGGCCTTCGACCAGCGCCCGGCCGACCATCTCCACCAGCAGGTCCAGCTCTTCCTCGTCCATGCCGAAGTGCGGGGTGAAGCGCAGCGAATTCTCGCCGCCGTGGATCACGTTGACGCCGTGCATGCGCAGCCATTCCTCGGTGGAACCGGCGCCGTAGCACTTGAACTGCGGGGCCAGCTCGCAGGAGAACAGCAGGCCGGTGCCCTGCGCCTTGGTGATCAGGCCGCCGAGCTTCGCCTTCAGCGCTTCCAGCTTCTGCATCGCCTGTTCGCCGCGCAGGCGGATGTTGGCGCGCACCTGCGGCGTCAGCTGGGCCAGGGTGGCGCAGGCCACGTCCAATGCGCGCGGGTTGCTGGTCATGGTGTTGCCGTACACGCCCTTGCGGTACAGGTTGGCGGCGTGTTCGGTGACGGCCAGTACCGACAGCGGGAACTGCGCGCCGTTCAGCGCCTTGGAGTAGGTCTCCATGTCCGGCGGGTCCAGCGTTTCGTAGCCGGGGTAATCGACGAACGACAGCGTGCCGTGGGCGCGCAGCGCGGCCTGGATCGAATCGATCAGCAGCAGGCTGCCGTGGGCGCGGGTCAGTTCGCGCGCCAGCCTGTAGAAGCCGGCCGGCACCGCGCGGCCGGGGTCGCCTTCGCCCATCACCGGCTCCAGGAACACCGCCTCGATGAACCAGTGGTTGGCGCGGGCGTCGTCGAACACCTTGCGCAGCGCCGCCTCGTCGTAGGGCGGGATGGCGATGACGCTGTCCTCGCCGCGGTAGCTGGCCAGGTAGCGGTCGTAGGTCTTGCGGGTCGAGTCCGAATACAGCGCCGGGCGGTCGGTGCGGCCGTGGAAGCTGCCCTTGATGACCACGCGCTTGATCGCGGCGCCGGCATGCGCCGCGCCCGGTTCGGTCTGGGACTTGGCGTTGATGTCGGCGATGCGCGCGGCCAGGCCCACGGCCTCGGAACCGGAGTTCAGGCACATGAAATGCGAGAACGGGCAGCCGCCGCGGCTGTGGCCGATCTCCTTGCGCAGCGCCTGCACGAAGCGGCGCTGCGACAGGCTCGGGGTCATGATGTTGGCCATCACCTGCGGCTTGCCGGCCGCGTCCAGCACTTCGGCCGGGGTATGGCCGAAGCCGAGCATGCCGTAGCCGCCGGCGTCGTACAGCACCGCGCCCTTGAGCGAGACCACCCACGGGCCGCGGGCGGCCAGGGCGACGTAGGGCACCACCGCGTCGTCGGCATAGAAGTTGACGAAGCCGGACTGCATCGCCGTGATCTGGTCCTTCTCGTCCAGGTCCAGCAGGTCGGCGGCCTCGTCCCTGATGCGGGCGTATTCGGTGGCGGCGGCCTCGATGGCGCGCGGCAGGTCGGGATGGGCAGCGGCCAGGCGCTCGATGGCGGCATCGTCCAGGCCTTGGGTCAGGCGGGCGCCGGCATGCGCGCGAAGCGGGGCGAGGGGGCCGAGTACGGTCATGCTCATCTCTCCAGAATGTTTTCGTATAGGCATTATCTGGAGATTCTGGTCACATGGCAGCTGTCATTTGGTCGAAAATCCGGGTAATTTCGTCGAAACGACGAATTCGCCTCGCGATATGAAGATTTCCCCCGCCGACGAACGCCTGCTTTCCGTGCTGCGCGAGGACGCCCGCGCCTCCACCGCGCAGATCGCACGGCGGCTGGGACTGTCGCGCACCACGGTGCAGAGCCGCATCGACCGGCTGGAGCAGCAGGGCGTGATCGCCGGCTACACCGTGCGTACCCATGAGGACTACGAGCAGGGGCAGGTGCGCGCGCACGTGCTGGTCACCGTGCTGCCAAAGAAGATGCCGGCGGTGGTCAAGGCGCTGCGCGAGATCCCGGAGGTGCGCTCGCTGCACTCGGTCAGCGGCAACCACGACCTGATCGCGATGGTGGTGGTCGGCGGGGTGGGGGAGATGGACGTGGCCACCGACGCCATCGGCGCCATCGACGGGGTCGAGCGCACCACCAGCGCGATCATCCTTTCGACCAAGTTCGAGCGTTGACCGTAGATGCGGGGCTTGCCCCGCATGGGACTCCGCCGGTGAAGCTTCATGCGGGGCAAGCCCCGCATCTACGGGCATCCGGTGGGCTGCCGGTACAATGTCCGGCTCCCCGCCCGATGCCCCGGCCTTGAAGAAGTCCGATTTCAACTACGACCTGCCCGCCGAACTGATCGCGCAGGCGCCGCTGCCCGAGCGTTCGGCCAGCCGCCTGCTGCTGGTGCCGCCGGCGCCTGCCGCGTTCGCCGACCGCCACGTGCGCGACCTGCCGGACCTGCTGCAACCCGGCGACCTGCTGGTGTTCAACGACACCCGGGTGATTCCGGCGCGGCTGTTCGGGCAGAAGGCCAGCGGCGGCCGGGTCGAGATCCTGATCGAGCGCCTGCTCGGCGGCCAGCAGGCGCGCGCGCAGGTCGGGGCCAGCAAGTCGCCCAAACCGGGCAGCCGCATTGCCCTGGATGCCGGCGGCGAGGTGGAGGTGTTGGGGCGCGACGGCGAGTTCTACCTGCTGCGCTTCGACATCCCCGAGCCGCTGGAATCGTGGCTGGTGCATGCCGGCCGGTTGCCGCTGCCGCCGTACATCCAGCGCGAGCCCGGCGCCGACGACCGCGAGCGCTACCAGACCGTGTTCGCGCGGCAGGTGGGCGCCGTGGCCGCACCCACCGCGGGGCTGCACTTCGACGAGCCGCTGCTGGAACGGCTGCGCGGGCGCGGCGTGCAGTTCGGCCACATCACCCTGCACGTGGGCGCCGGCACCTTCCAGCCGGTGCGGGTGGACGACCTCTCGCAGCACGTGATGCACCGCGAATGGCTCAACGTCGGTGCCGAACTGGTACAGCAGGTGCGCCGCACCCGCGCCGCCGGCGGCCGCGTGATCGGCGTCGGCACCACCGTGGTAAGGGCGCTGGAGAGTGCAATGCGCGACGGCGAACTGCACCCGTATGCCGGCGAAACCCAGATCTTCATCACCCCCGGCTACCGCATCCGCAGCGTCGATGCGATGGTCACCAACTTCCACCTGCCGGAAAGCACCCTGTTGATGATGATCTCCGCCTTCGCCGGCAGGGAGCGGGTGTTCGAGGCCTATGCCCACGCCATCGCCGAGCGTTACCGCTTCTTCAGCTACGGTGACGCGATGCTGCTGTGGAGCAGGGAAAGGACCGGCGCGCCGACGGACGCTCCAATCCATTCCTGAGCTGCCTTCCGCTCCCATTCCTTTCCCTCCGTTCCCGGTTCCCGGCTTTCCTCATGTCCCGACTGCAGTTCACCCTCCAGACCACCGACGGCAACGCCCGCCGCGGCCAGCTGTCCTTCCCGCGCGGCACCGTGCAGACCCCGGCGTTCATGCCGGTGGGCACCTACGGTTCGGTCAAGGGCGTGCTGCCCGAACAGGTCCGCGCGCTCGGCGCCGAGATCATCCTCGGCAACACCTTCCACCTGTACCTGCGCCCGGGGCTGGACGTGATCGCCGACCACGGCGGCCTGCACGGCTTCTGCCGCTGGAATGGGCCGATCCTGACCGACTCCGGCGGCTTCCAGGTGTTCTCGCTGGCGCACCGCCGCAAGATCACCGAGCAGGGCGTCACCTTCGCCTCGCCGACCGACGGCGCGCGGGTGTTCCTCGGCCCGGAGGAGAGCATGAAGATCCAGAAGGTGCTCGATTCGGACGTCGTGATGATCTTCGACGAATGCACGCCGTACCCGGCCACCGAGGACGTGGCGCGCAGGTCGATGGAACTGAGCCTGCGCTGGGCGCAGCGCTCGCGCGACGCGCACGACGCGCTGGGCAACGACGCGGCACTGTTCGGCATCGTCCAGGGCGGGGTGCACACCGACCTGCGCAGCCGCTCGGCCGAGGGTTTGCAGCAGATCGGCTTCGACGGCTACGCCATCGGCGGGCTGGCGGTGGGCGAGCCGGAGCACGAGCGCAACGCCATGCTCGAGCACATGCACCCGATCCTGCCGGCCGACCGCCCGCGCTACCTGATGGGCGTGGGCCGCCCCGAGGACCTGGTCGAAGGCGTGGCCCGCGGCGTGGACATGTTCGACTGCGTGATGCCCACCCGCAACGCCCGCAACGGCCATTACTTCACCTCCTTCGGCACCGTGCGCATCCGCAATGCCCGCTACGAGCGCGACATGGACCCGATCGAACCGGGCTGCGGCTGTCACGCCTGCAGCAGTGGCTACACCCGCTCCTACCTGCGCCACCTGGACCGCTGCAACGAGATGCTGGCGCCGATGCTCGGCACCCTGCACAACCTGTATTACTACGAGAAGCTGATGGCCGACATGCGCGCGGCCATCGAGGCGGGAACCTTCGGGGCCTTCCGCGAGTCCTTCTATGCGGCGCGCGGCGCGACCGCCCCGGCGTAGGTCGGGGCTACGCCCCCGACGCGCCATGTCGGATTCGCCGGGAGCGCCGGGGCGGTAGCCCCGACCTACGTGGGGCATGTGTTTGCCGGCGTAGGGAGCGGGCAATGCCCCGTGCGTTCGGCCGGCGAGGGTTCGCCCGTATCCTCATCCAAATCCTCTCCCGGGGGAGAGGGCCCCGACCTCAGGCCGTTGGCGGCAAAGCCTTGCAATCGGCCCCTCCCGCCCCTATGGCATACTTCCCCGCTTGAATCCGTTTCGCGGCGCCGGCCATGGCCGGCGCCGCCCAACTCCCAAGGACACATGATGAACCCGATGGCAATCCTGCTTCCCGTCGCCCAGGCCGCTCCGGCCGCCCCGGGCATGGGTACCTTCCTGCTGCCGATCGTCCTGATCGCGGTCATGTATTTCGTGATGATCCGCCCGCAGATGAAGCGCCAGAAGGAACACAAGGCGATGCTGGAGAAGATCAACAAGGGCGACGAAGTGCTGACCAACGGCGGCATCGCCGGCGTGGTCACCCACATCGGCGAAAACTTCATCACCGTCGAGGTGGCCGACAACGTGCAAATCCGCGTGCAGAAGGGCGCCATCGGCAACGTGCTGCCCAAGGGCACGCTGAAATCCGCCGCCTGAACCCGCCATTTCCGTCCGCCACCACGTGACGCCGGCGCGGCGTCACGCAGGATCCCGCAATGCTCGAATTTCCACGCTGGAAGTACTTCCTGATTCTGATCATTCTGGCGGTCAGCGCCCTGTATGCGCTGCCCAACGTCTACCAGAAGGATCCCTCCGTGCAGATCACCGCCAACCGCGGCGGCCAGATCGACGACGCGTTCAAGCAGCACATCGTCTCGGTGCTGGACGAAGCAGGGGTCGCCCCCAAGTCGGTGGAGATGGAGGGCGAGAACAACCTCATCGTCCGCCTGCCATCGCTCGAGGCCCAGACCCGCGCCAACGACGCGTTGCGCGAGAAGGCCGGCGAGAACTACACCGTGGCGCTGAACCTGGCCTCGACCGTGCCGGACTGGCTGGCCAGGGTGGGCGGCAAGCCGATGGTGCTGGGTCTGGACCTGGTCGGCGGCGTGCACTTCGCCCTGCAGGTGGACAAGAAGGCCGCGGTGGACAAGCGTTTCGACGCCTTCGCCGAGGACATCCGCACCACCCTGCGCGACGGCCGCATCGGCTACCGCTCGGTCGAGCGCCGTGGCGAGAGCGACATCCAGGTGGTGCTGTCCAACGCCGCCGACGCCGACAAGGCGCGCGTGGCGCTGGCCAAGGCGCAGCCGACCCTGACCTATTCGGGCAGCGGCGAGCGGCTCACGGTCAGCGTGCCGCAGGCGGAGATGCTGCAGATCGCCTCAGGCGCCATCGAGCAGAACCTGAGCACGCTGCGCAACCGCGTCAACGAGCTGGGCGTGGCCGAGCCGATCATCCAGCGCCAGGGCGAGGACCGCATCGTGGTCGAACTGCCGGGCGTGCAGGACACTGCCGAGGCCAAGCGCATGATCGGCGCCACCGCCACGCTGGAATACCGCGCCGTGGTCGATGGCAACGCGCAGGACGCGTTGGCCACCGGCCGCATCCCGCCGGAAGCCAAGCTGTACCGCGACCGCAGCGGCCGCCCGGTGCTGCTGAACAAGCGCACCATCGTCACCGGCGACCAGATGGTCAAGGCCGATGCGGCCACCGACCAGAACGGCATGCCGGCGGTGAGCGTCACCCTCAACAGCGTCGGCGGCCAGCGCATGTTCGACTTCACCAGCGGCAACGTGAACAAGCCGATGGCGGTGGTCTACACCGAGCGCATCCCGCAGGTGACGATGGTCGACGGCAAGGAAGTGCGCAGCTTCCGGGTCAAGGAGGAAGTCATCTCCGTGGCCAACATCAACGGCGTGTTCGGCAAGAACTTCCAGACCACCGGCCTGGAGAAGACCGAGGCCGAGAACCTGGCCAAGCTGCTGCGCGCCGGTTCGCTGGCCGCGCCGATGGACTTCGTCGAGGAATACGTGATCGGCCCGAGCCTGGGCGCGGAGAACGTGGCCCGCGGCGTCAAGGCGGTGGTGTTCTCGTTCGTGTTCACGCTGCTGTTCTTCACCGTCTACTACCGCGTGTTCGGCGCGATCACCTCGGTGGCGCTGCTGTTCAACCTGCTGATCGTGGTGTCGGTGATGTCGCTGTTCGGCGCGACGATGACCCTGCCGGGCTTCGCCGGCCTGGCGTTGTCGGTGGGCCTGTCGGTGGACGCCAACGTGCTTATCAACGAACGCATCCGCGAAGAGCTGCGCGCCGGCATGCCGGCCAAGGCGGCCATCGCCGCCGGCTACGAGAAGGCCTCGCACACCATCCTCGACGCCAACCTCACCGGCCTGATCGTCGGCGTGGCGCTGTACGCGTTCGGCACCGGCCCGCTGAAGGGCTTCGCGCTGACCATGATCATCGGCATCTTCGCCTCGATGTTCACCGCGATCACCGTGTCGCGTGCGCTGGCGGTGCTGCTCTACGGCCGCCGCAAGAAGCTGACCTCCGTGGCCATCTGATTCCGACGCGAATCCTTTTGCAAAAGCCCGCGCCTTCGGGTGCGGGTTTTCCAGGGAAAACCCTTGCATGAAACTGTTCCCGCTTCACCTCATCCCGAACGACACCACCATCGACTTCATGCGCCACCGCAAGCCGGTGCTGGTGCTGATGGTGGTCCTGCTGGTGCTGTCCATCGGCATCATCGGCTTCAAGGGCTTCAACTACGCGCTGGAGTTCACCGGTGGCACCGTGGTGCGCACCCACTTCCAGAACAGCATCGACGCCGACAGCGTGCGCGAACGCCTGGCCGCGGCCGGCTTCGAGAACGTGCAGGTGCAGAGCGTGGGCGGCGGCAACGACATGATGGTCCGCCTGCCGCCCGATGCCGAGCACAACAACGCCGCCGATGCGGCGCAGAAGGTGGCCGAGAAGGTGCGCGCCGCGGTGACCAGCGAGGCCAACCCGGCCACGGTGCAGCCGGGCGAGTTCGTCGGCCCGCAGGTCGGCAGGGACCTGGCGATGAACGGCGTCTACGCCACGCTGTTCATGCTGGTCGGCTTCCTGATCTACATCGCCGCGCGCTTCGAATGGAAGTTCGCGGTGGTGGCCAGCATCACCGCGTTCTTCGACCTGATCCTGACCGTGGCCTACATGTCGCTGCTCGGCCGCGAGTTCGACCTGACCGTGCTGGCCGGCATGCTGTCGGTGATGGGCTTCGCCATCAACGACATCATCGTGGTGTTCGACCGCGTCCGCGAGAACTTCCGCAGCCTGCGGGTGGAACCGCTGGAAGTGCTGAACCGCTCGATCAACCAGACCCTGTCGCGCACCATCATCACCGCGGTGATGTTCTTCCTGTCGGCGCTGGCGCTGTACATGTACGGCGGCGAATCGATGGAAGGGCTGGCCGAAACCCACATGATCGGCGCGGTCATCGTGGTGGTGTCCTCGGTCATCGTCGCCGTGCCGATGCTGAGCATCGGGAAGTTCGCGGTGTCCAAGCAGGACCTGATGCCCAAGGCCCGCGACGTCGAGGAACTGGCGCGCCGCCCGTAACCGGGCGACCCCGCCCAGCCCCGGAAGAGCCGCGCATGACGCGGCTCTTTCTTTTTGTCTTCGTGCCCGCCACCACGCGCGAATCCATGCGGGGGCGTCGGTTGTGTTCACTGCGGGCGCACACTACGATCCTTCCGGTTCGGCGCCCGGCCATTGCATCGCGCCGCCGGTTTTTCGCATCCATCCGAGGTTTTCATGGTCATCAAACCGCGTGTGCGCGGCTTCATCTGCGTCACCACCCACCCGACCGGCTGCGAGGCGGCGGTCAAGGAACAGATCGACTACATCAAGGCGCAGCCGAAGCTGGCGCATGGCCCGAAGAAGGTGCTGGTGATCGGCGCGTCCACCGGCTACGGGCTGGCCGCGCGCATCAAGGCTGCCTTCGGCAGCGACGCGGCCACGCTGGGCGTGTTCTTCGAGCGTCCCGGCACCGAGAGCAAGCCGGGCACGGCGGGCTGGTACAACTCGGCCGCGTTCGAGAAGCACGCGCACGCGGCCGGCCTGTACGCGCGCAGCGTCAACGGCGATGCGTTCTCCGACGAAGTGAAGGCCAGGGTCATCGAGATCATCAAGGCCGACCTCGGCCAGGTCGACCAGGTGGTCTACAGCCTGGCCGCGCCGCGCCGCAAGCACCCCAGGACCGGCGAGATCATCAGCTCCACGCTCAAGCCGATCGGCGCGCCGATCACCCTGCGCGGGCTGGACACCGACAAGGAAGTGCTGACCGAAACCACGCTGCAGCCGGCCACCGACGAGGAAATCGCCGGCACCGTGCAGGTGATGGGCGGCGAGGACTGGCAGATGTGGATCGACGCGCTGCTGGAAGCCGGCGTGCTGGCGCCGGGCGCGACCACCACCGCCTTCACCTACGTCGGCGAGGAGATCACCCAGGCGATCTACTGGAACGGTTCGATCGGCGCGGCCAAGAAGGACCTGGACGACAAGGTCAAGGCCATCCGCGGCAAGCTGCAGGGCATCGGCGGCGACGCACGCGTGTCGGTGCTCAAGGCGGTGGTGACGCAGGCCAGCTCGGCGATCCCGACCATGCCGCTGTACCTGTCGCTGCTGTTCAAGGTGATGAAGGAAGAGGGCACCCACGAGGGCTGCATCGAGCAGCTCGATACGCTGTACGACATCCTCTACAACGGCCCGCAGGGCGGCGCCAATGCCGCCGACCACATCCGCCGCGAACGGGTGGATGGAAAGGGCCGCGGCGTCGCGCTGGTCGACGAGGAAGGCCGCCTGCGCGCCGACTACAAGGAAATGGCGCCGGAAGTGCAGGGCAGGGTGGTCGAGCTGTGGCCGCAGGTGACCAACGAGAACCTGTACCAGATCAGCGACCTGGCCGGCTACAAGGCTGATTTCCTGCGCCTGTTCGGTTTCGGCGTGGACGGCGTGGACTATGACGCCGACGTCGACCCGGACGTGAAGATCGACAACCTCGTCGACCTGACCTGAAGCACGAAAGGCCGGCGCAAGCCGGCCTTTCCACATCTTCGTAGGTGCCGGGCTTGCCCGGCACAGACCGTCGGTAAAGCCCCAATGCGGGGCAAGCCCCGCATCTACGCAGCTGCGGTGGGTGCCGGCCGTTGGCCGACACTGCTTTACGCGTTGAACTCGAAATCCATCCGCGGGCCGGTGGGGCCGACGAAATCGCCCTGCACGTAATCGAAGCCGGCATTGAACAGCAGGCTCATCGTCGCCGCATCGGCGACGTGCTCGGCGATGGTGCGGATGTTCTCTTCCTGCGCCCGCGCGGTGATTTCCTGGGTCTTGGGCAACTGTTCGCGGGCCTGCGCCGGGTCGGCGGTGAAGCTGCTGTCCAGCTTGAGGAAGGCCGGCTTGAAGTGGCTCAGCAACTGGAACGAATCCAGCCCCGAGCCGAACTGCTCCAACCCGACCTTGCAGCCCAGCGCGGCGACGTCGTCGAGGAACTGCTGGGCATTGCGCAGCTGGGTGAACACCCGCGCCTCGGACACCTGCAGCCACAACTGCTCGCCGGCCACGCCCTCGGCCTGCAGGCCGTCGCGGATCACCTTCAGCAGCAGCGGGTCGGAGAACGACTCCGGTGTGATGCGCACCATCAGGTGGGTGCGGTGGCCGGCACGCTGGCGCTCGCCGAGCGCCTTGAGTGCATGGCCGACCATCCAGCGATTGATCGGCGCCAGCAGGTCGTGGTCCTCGGCGATCGGCAGGAAGGTGGCCTGGCCGACCAGCTCGTCGTTGCTGAGCAGCTGCAGCGTGGTGTCGTACAGCTGCAGCGGCTCGCCCATCAGGTTGATGACCGGGCGGAAGCCGAGCTGGAAGCCTTCGCCGTCCAGCGCCTCGCGGATCAGTGTGACCCAGCGCTGCACGCGCTCTTCCTCCAGCCGGTCGGTGGCGCCAGGGTCGAACACCTTGACCGTGTTGCCGCCCAGTTCGACCGCGGTGCGCATGCAGTCGCTGGCGCGCGACAGCACCTGGCCGACGCTGGCGATCTTCTCGCCGACCTGCACGCCGCCGATGCTGACGGTGACGGTGGCCGAGTGCTCGCCGACGGTGAACACGTGCGAGGCGAAGGCTTCGCGCACCATTTCGGCCACGCCCATCGTGTGCAGGTAGTCGCCCTGCACCAGCAGGGCGAAGCTGTGCTCGCCGACGCGTGCGATCGAGGCGCCCGGGTCGAGGCCGGCGGCCAGGTGCTGGCCCAGCGCGGCGATCAGCGCGTCGGCCGAATCCAGGCCGATGGTCGGCAGCAGCCGCGCGTAGTGGTCCGGTTCGACCAGCAGGAAGCCGTACTGGCCCTCGCTGCGGCTGACCTGGGCCACCGCGTTTTCCAGATGCACCATGAAGGTGGGGCGGTTGAGCAGGCCGGTGACCTGGTCGCGCTGGCGCAGTGCCTCGACCTCGCGCGCCAGCTCCGGGTCGAACTCCTCGCGGCGGCGGAACACCACCTGGATGCAGGATTCGCCCTCGTAGGTGGCGGCGGTGAATTCCATCGTCGCCGGGAAGGTGTCGCCTTCCTGGTTGCGGGCGTGCAGTTCGTACTGCGGCGGCGGCGCATCGCCCTTGCTCAGCGACTTGAGCAACTGCTTGAAGTCCTCCACGTGCTGCGGCGCGACCATGTCCAGCAGCGAGATGCCTTCCACGTCCTCGAACGACGCGTAGCCGAACATTTCCAGATAGGCATCGTTGGCGCGGATGTGCATGCCTTCGTGGATGTAGGCGATGGGGTCGCGCGAGGAGGCGATCAGCGCGTCGCAGCGGCGCTCGGTCTCGCGCATCTGCGCCTCAATCCGGCGCAGGCCGCGGCGCGCCTGCAGGTCGGTCCATTCATTGCGCACCACCGCCAGCAGGTGCTCGGGGCGCTGGCGCAGGGCGATGGCGCGGATGCCGTTGGCACCGGACTCCACCAGCATCCGTTCGTCGACGTGCTCGGCCAGCAGGATCACCGGGATGTCCTTGCCGCTGGCGGCGATCTGCTGGCTCAGCAGCGCCTGCGGAATCACCTGCGACGGCGCCGACAGCACCAGGTCGATGGCCTGCCCGGCCAGCACCTGCACCAGTTCCGCCGGCGTCTGCGGGCGGAATGGGCGGATGGCGATGCCGCTGTTGCGCAAGGCGCTGGCGATGGCTTCGGCGCTTTCGGCGCTGTCATCGATGATCAGCAGGCGCAGGGTGATTTCTTTGCCGTTCTGCATTCGGGACTCCCCTTTGACCGGGTTTAATACAACACGGCGCGATGGCCGTCCATGCGTGGATCGCCCGCCTGTGACAGCGGTCGTGTGCGGGGCGGGGTACGGGCGGGGCGCGCTGCCGGCCGCCGCATTCAGGCCACCTGCCCGGCGGCGTGGCCGCTGGCCCAGGCCCACTGGAAGTTGTAGCCGCCCAGCCAGCCGGTCACGTCCAGCACCTCGCCGATGAAATGCAGGCCGGGCACCCGCCGCGACTCCATCGTCGACGACGAGATCGCGGCCGTGTCCACCCCGCCCAGGGTCACTTCGGCGGTGCGGTAGCCCTCGGTACCGCTGGCCACCAGCGGGAAATCGCCGAGCAGGGCCGCGGCGTCGCGCAGCTGGCGCTCGTCGAGCTGGCGCAGCGGCCGGTCCGGCAGCCAGTGTTCGCACAGGCGCTGCGCCATGCGTTTGGGCATGGCCTCGGCCAGCACCGTGCGCAGTTCCGAGGCGCCGCGCTCGCGCTTCATGGTGCGCAGCCAGTCGCCGGCGTCGCGGTCGGGCAGCAGGTCCAGCCGCAGATCGTCGCCGGGTTGCCAGTACGAGGAAACCTGCAGGATCGCCGGGCCGCTGATGCCGCGGTGGGTCAGCAGCATGAAGTTGCGGAAGTCCTGCCCGTTGCAGCGTGCCGCCACCGGCAGTGCCACGCCGCTGAGGTCGGAGAAACGTTGCTGGTGCTTGCCGCTGAGGGTGAGCGGCACCAGCCCGGCGCGGGTCGGCAGCACCTCGTGGCCGAACTGGCGGGCGACCTCGTAGCCGAAGCCGCTGGCGCCCATGCTCGGGATCGACAGGCCGCCGGTGGCGACGACCAGCGAGGCGCAGTGGAACCGACCCTGCCCGGTACGCACGCGGAAGCCGTCGGCGCCGCGCTCGATGCCTTCCACCGCGCAATCGGTGCGGACCTGCGCGCCGGCGGCGGCGCATTCGTCGAGCAGCATCCTGACGATCAGCTTCGACGAGACGTCGCAGAACAGCTGGCCCAGTTCCTTCTCGTGGTACGCGATGCGGTGCCGCTCGACCATGTCGATGAAGTCGGCCGGGGCGTAGCGGGCCAGCGCCGACTTGCAGAAATGCGGGTTGGCGGAAAGGAAGTTGGCTGGGGTCGTGCCGGTGTTGGTGAAATTGCAGCGGCCGCCACCGGACATCAGGATCTTCTTGCCCGGCTTGTTGGCATGGTCGATCACCTGCACGATGCGGCCGCGCTGGCCGGCGGTGAGCGCGCACATCAGTCCGGCGGCACCGGCGCCGATGACCAGCACGTCGCAGCGGATCGGGTCGCCGGCCACTGCGCGCTTATTCCGCCGCGCGCTTGCGCCAGGCCGGGATCACGTCCAGCTGCATATGGTCGGCGATCAACTGCACCTCGCCGTCCTGGACCAGCACGCTCCAGCGCATCGCCCGCTGGATCTGCGCGCCCCACAGCTCGACGAAGCCGGCGGGCAGGTCCAGCACCGACAGGTTGCCGAAACGTTCAAGGTGCCGGCCCTGCTTCTGCCACCAGATGTCGGAGGCGTTGCCGCCGTAGTTGACCACCTGCACGCGGGCGCTGCGGTTGCAGGCCTTGCGGATACGCGATTCGTCCGGGTGGCCGAGGTCGATCCAGCGCAGGATGTCGCAGGTGTAGTCGTGCTGCCACAGGTCCGGTTCGTCGTCGGTGCTCAGGCCGCGGCCGAACTCCAGCCGCTCGTCGGCGTTCAGGGCGAACGCGAGCAACCGCACCATCAGCCGCTCGTCGGTTTCGGACGGGTGCTGGGCCAGGGTCAGGTGGTGGTTGGCGTAGTAGCCGCGATCCATGTCGCTGATCTGCAGCTCGGCCTTGCGGATGGTGGCGGTGAGGGCCATGAAGTTACCGGGGCAAAAGACCGCCCATGATAAGCCTTGCCGGGCATGCGGGCCGGTTGTCGCATTGCGTGTTCAGCGCTGCGCGGCGAGCCAACGGTCCAGTTGCGCGGCAAAGGCCTGGCGGTCGCGCGGGTGCAGGCTGGCCGGGCCGCCGGTATGGATGCCGGCGCCGCGCAGCTCGGCCATGAAATCGCGCATCGACAAGCGCTCGGCGATGCTGTCGCGGTCGAACGGCACGCCGCGCGGATCGATCGCGGCCGCCGCCTTTTCCAGCACGCGGGCGGCGAGGGGAATGTCCTGGGTGACGACCAGGTCGCCGGCGGCCACCCGCTCGGCGATGGCGTCGTCGGCCGCGTCCGCACCGGCACCCACCTGCAGGCTGCGGACGAAGCGCGAGGCCGGCGTCTGCAGCCAGCGGTTGGCGACCAGCACCACCTCGGTCCGGGTGCGCTCGGCGGCGCGGTACAGGATGTCGCGGATGGCGGCCGGGCAGGCGTCGGCATCGACCCATATCCGCGGCGTGGGCGCGGGGGAATGCGGGGTCATGGCGCGCAACCCGGCGCGCGCGCGTATTTATTCTGCATGTGCAACCTCTTGCTTTTGTTTCAACTGATTGAATGTAAAGGAGTTGTTTGTTTTCGTGCGCTGGTCGCACCGGCTGAATGCGGTATTTGTCGCTTTTTGCCGGAAAGCCGCGTATCTTTCGCCCCACTGTGCTTGCAAGGGTCACCGTGAATCGTGGCCTGATGCAGCTGATCTCACCGATCCGCTCATCGTTCCGTTTTACCAATGCCTGCAACTCAGTCTCGGTCCCGATCCCGGTGGCCGCGATTTTTTCAATCAATAGTTCCAGGAGTTCGTAATGTCTGAGCGTCAGACCGGCACGGTGAAGTGGTTCAACGATGCCAAGGGTTTCGGTTTCATCACCCCGGAAAGCGGCCCCGACCTGTTCGTGCACTTCCGTGCCATCCAGGGCAACGGCTTCAAGTCGCTGCAGGAAGGCCAGAAGGTGACCTTCGTCGCCGTGCAGGGCCAGAAGGGCATGCAGGCCGACCAGGTGCAGGCGCTGTAATCCAGCCCCCGCAACCGCAAGGTCGCCAGAACGCCGGGAGCGCAAGCTTCCGGCGTTTTTCGTTCGTCGCGCATCGATGATGTCTCCCGTATTCGACAATCGTTTCATCCGTGAACTGCCCGGCGATACCGAAACCGGCCCGCGTCGCCGCGAGGTGACCGGGGCGGCGTGGTCGTCGGTATCACCCATGCCGGTGGCCGCGCCGTGCCTGCTGGCGCACTCGCCGGAAGTGGCGGCGCTGCTGGGCTTCGACGCGGCAACCGTGCAGGCGCCGGGGTTCGCCGAGGTGTTCGGTGGCAATGCACTGTATCCGGGCATGCAGCCGTGGGCGGCCAATTACGGCGGCCACCAGTTCGGCCATTGGGCCGGGCAGCTGGGCGATGGCCGCGCCATTTCATTGGGCGAGTTGCTGGCCGATGGCCGGCGCTGGGAGCTGCAGCTCAAGGGCGCAGGGCCGACGCCATATTCGCGCAGCGCCGATGGCCGCGCGGTGCTGCGTTCGTCGATCCGCGAATTCCTGTGTTCGGAAGCCATGCACCACCTCGGCGTGCCGACCACGCGCGCGCTGAGCCTGGTCGGCACCGGCGAGGCGGTGGTGCGCGACATGTTCTACGACGGCCATCCGCGCGCCGAGCCGGGTGCGGTGGTGTGCCGGGTGGCGCCGTCGTTCATCCGCTTCGGCAGCTTCGAGCTGCCGGCCGCGCGTGGCGATGTCGGCTTGCTGCGGCAACTGGTGGATTTCTGCATCGACCGCGATTTCGACCCCGCTTTTCGGCACCTGCCGCCCGGCTTGCCGCGTGATGGCGACTGGTTCGCCGAGGTCTGCACGCGTACCGCGACGCTGGTCGCGCAGTGGATGCGGGTGGGCTTCGTGCACGGGGTGATGAACACCGACAACATGTCCGTCCTCGGCCTGACGCTGGACTATGGCCCCTACGGCTGGGTGGAGGACTACGACCCGGACTGGACGCCCAACACCACCGACGCACAGGGCCGGCGCTATCGCTTCGGCACGCAGATGCAGGTGGCGTACTGGAACCTGGTGCGGCTGGCGCAGGCGCTGTCGCCGCTGTTCGACGAGGTGGCGCCGCTGCAGGCGGGGCTGGATGCGTTCCAGTCACGTTTCGCCGAGGAGGAGCGCCGGCACCTGCTCGCCAAGCTCGGCCTCGGCGAATACCGCGAGGGCGACGAGGCATTGATGGCGCAGTTCCTGCAACTGCTGCACGACGGCGAGATGGACATGACCCTTGCCTTCCGGGCGCTGGCCGACGTCGATCCGGACCGGCCCGACGCCGCCGCGCTGGAAGGCGCGTTCTACTCCGCCGAACGCCGCGCGCGGGTGATGCCGGCGCTGCACGACTGGCTGCAGCGCCACGCCGCGCGGGTGCGCGATGAAGCACTGCCCGCTGCCGGGCGCCGGCGCACCATGCAGGCGGCCAACCCGAAGTACGTACCGCGCAACTGGTTGCTGCAACAGGCGATCGACCGTGCCGAGCAGGGCGACGTGGCCGGCATCGGCGAACTGCTGGACGTGCTGCGCCATCCCTGCGACGAGCAGCCCGGCCGCGAAGCCTTCGCCCAGCGCCGGCCGGAATGGGCGCGCGAACGGGCCGGGTGCTCGATGCTGTCGTGCAGCTCCTGATCCTCTTTGCGACACAATGGCCGTCATGACCGATACCTATCCCGACTGGGCTGGCGCGATCCGCGACGTGGCCGATTTCCCCAGGCCCGGCATCCTGTTCAAGGACATCACGCCGCTGCTGGCCGACGCCCCCGGCTTCCGCGCGGCAATCGCGGCGATGGCCGCACCCTGGCGCGCCGCCAATGTGCAGGCGGTGCTGGGCGTGGAGGCGCGCGGCTTCATCCTCGGCGCCGCGCTGGCACTGGAACTGGGCGCGGGCTTCGTGCCGCTGCGCAAGCCGGGCAAGCTGCCCGGCGCCACGCTGGTGCAGGCGTACGCGCTGGAATATGGCAGCGACCGCATCGAAGTCTGCGCGGGGGCCGTCGCGCCGGGGACGCGGGTGCTGCTGGTCGATGACGTGCTGGCCACCGGCGGCACCCTGGCCGCGGCGCTGTTGCTGGCGCAGCGGCTGGAAGCCGAGGTGCTGGGCGCGGCGGTGCTGGTGGAACTGGATGGGCTGGGTGGCCGTGGACGCTGGCCCGACGGCCTGCCGCTGCGGGCCACGCTGGTGTATTGAGCGCGGGCCGGCGGTTTCGGCTTTTCGTAGGTGCCGGGCATGCCCGGCACGGGGCTTTACCGGGAAGGCTCCATGCGGGGCAAGCCCCGCATCTACGGCCGGCGCGTTCTACATCTTCCGCACGCGGAAGCGCTTGCCCTTGATCTTGCCGGCTTCCAGCCGCGCCACGGCCTTGCCGGCCTGCTCGCGGGCGATGGCGACGTAGGAGCGGGTGGGGAAGATGTCGATCTTGCCGATGGCCTTGCCCGACAGCCCGGCGTCGCCGGTCAGCGCGCCGAGGATGTCGCCGGCACGCAGCTTGTCGGTCTTGCCGCCGTCGATGCGCAGCGTGGTCATCGCCGCCTGCGGCAGCTGCGCCGGGCGCGCGGTGGCCAGCGGCGTCTTCTGCCAGTTCAGCGCGCCGCCCTGTTCGGTTTCCAGCGCATCGGCGCGGTGGCGCTCGCGGCCGGCGACCAGGCTCAACGCCAGCCCGCTGCGGCCGGCGCGGGCGGTGCGGCCGACGCGGTGGCGGTAGCTGTCCGCATCGTTGGGCAGTTCGTAATTGACCACCGCGGCGAGGTCTTCCACGTCCAGCCCGCGTGCGGCCACGTCGCTGGCGACCAGCACGTTGCAGCTGCGGTTGGAGAACTGCAGCAGCACCTCGTCACGGTCGCGTTGTTCCATGTCGCCGTGCAGCGCCAACGCCGAGAAGCCGAACTGGCGCAGCGAGTTGGCGACCTCGTCCACGTCCTTGCGGGTATTGCAGAACACCACCGCCGATTCGGGCGTGAACTTCAGCAGCAGCCCGGCCAGCGCCTTCTGCCGGTGCGCCGGCTCGACCTCGAAGAACAACTGCTGGATGGCCGGCGCCTCGGCATCGCCGTCGATGGTCACTTCTTCCGGCGTTTTCAGCAGCGCGCGCGCCAGCTCGCGGATGGCGTCGGGGAAGGTGGCCGAGAACAACAGGCTCTGGCGTTCGGCATGGGTACGGCCGGCGATCTCGCGGATCGGTTCCTCGAAACCCATGTCGAGCATGCGGTCGGCCTCGTCGAGCACGAAGCAGCGCACCTGGCCGAGGTTGAGCGCGCGCTTGCGCGCCAGTTCCTGCACGCGGCCGGGGGTGCCGACCACCACCTGCGGGTGGTGCGCTTCCAGCGAGGCCAGCTGCGGGCCGAGCGGCACGCCGCCGGTGAGCACCAGCAGCTTGAGGTTGGGGATGCCGGTGGCCAGCTTGCGCAGCTGCTTGCCGACCTGGTCGGCCAGTTCGCGGGTGGGGCACAGCACCAGCGCCTGCGTGCGCAGCATGGCCGGGTCGAGCCGGTTGAGCAGGCCCAGGCCGAAGGCGGCGGTCTTGCCGCTGCCGGTGGGCGCCTGGGCGATCACGTCGCGGCCCTGCAGGATCGGCGGCAGGCTGCGCGCCTGCACCGGGGTCATGGTGGTGTAGCCCAGCGCGTCGATGCCGGGGGCGAGGGCCGGCGACAGCGGCAGGGTGGAGAAATCGGTCATGCGGCATTTTCGCAGATGGCGCGGATGAATGTAGGAGCGACGCGAGTCGCGATGGAGCTTTCCCGAGGAAGCCCGGTCGCGACTCGCGTCGCTCCTACGGGAGGGCGTGGATGGCCAGGTTGATCAGCATCCCGCCACCCAGCAGCCACGCGAACAGCAGCGCCGCCAGCAGCATCGGCCGCGGGCCGGCGCGGCGCAGGGCCGAGGCCCGCGTGGTCAGGCCCAGCGCCGCCATCGCCATCGCCAGCAGCGTGGTGTCCAGCCCGACCAGCGCTTCGACCAGCGGCGCCGGCAGCAACCGCAGCGAGTTGAACGCGACCATGCCGATGAAGCCGAAGGCAAACCACGGGACGGTGATTGCCGGACGCGGGCCATCGACCGTCTTCCGCCCGCGTGCCAGCAGCAGCGACAGGCCCAGCAGGAAGGGCGCCAGCATCATCACCCGCACCAGCTTGGCGATCACCGCGGCACCGGCGGCCTGGGGGCCGATCGCCCGGCCGGCGGCCACCACCTGCGCCACTTCGTGCACGGTGGCGCCGGTGAACACGCCGAAGCCGGCCTCGTCCAGCGGCATCCAGCCGGCGCCCACGCCCCACCGGTACAGCAGCGGGTAGGCGAACATCGCCAGCGTGCCGAACACCACCACGGTGGCCACGGCAACGGCCACCTGCTCGGCCCGGCCCTTGACCACCGGCGCGGTCGCCATCACCGCAGCGGCCCCGCAGATGGAGCTGCCGGCGCCGATCAGCAGGGCGGTGCCGCGCTCCAGCTTCAGTACCCGGCAGCCCAGCCAGCATGCCAGGGCGAACGTCGAGCACAGCACCAGCGCGTCGACCAACACGCCGCGGAGGCCGACCTGGGCGACGTCCTGCAAGGTCAGGCGCAGGCCATAGAGGACGATGCCGGCGCGCAGCAGGGTGCCCTTGGCGAAGTCCACGCCTGCGCTGGCGCGGGAAGAGAGCGCGTCAGGGAAGGCATTGCCGGCGGCGATGCCGAGCGCTATCGCCAGCGTCAGCGTGCCGATGCCATGTGCCTGCAACGGAGGCAGATTGCCCAGCCAGGCCGACAGCCCGGCGATGGCGGCGGCCAGCAACAGGCCGGGCAGGCGGGGCGATGCGGGGCGGTCCAGCCCTTGTGTGACAGTGTTCATGACGACGGGTAATCAGAAGGTGGCCCATGCTGATCCCGGTTGTTTTATTGGTAAAACGGATAATATTTCTGCATTCAATCTGTTTAATGGGTAAATCGTGTACCTGTCGCTGCGCCAATTGCAGATCTTCTCGGCCATTGCCGAGGCAGGCACCACCACCGCGGCCGGCGAGGCCATCGGCCTGTCGCAATCGGCGGTAAGCGCCGCGCTGAGCGAACTGGAAAACCTGCTGGGGCTGGCACTGTTCGACCGCATCGGCCGCCGGCTGGTGCTCAACGGCCACGGGCAGGCGCTGCTGCCGGAGGCGCGCACGCTGCTGGCCGGCATGGCCGACATCGAGCGCCGTTTCCGCACCACCGATGAACTGCGCGCACCGGTGCATTGGCGGGTGGGGGCCAGCACCACCATCGGCAATTACCTGATGCCGGCGCGCATCGCCGGCCTGCAGCAGCGCAACGCGCAGGCCCGGGTCGACCTGGTGATCGGCAACACCCGCGAGGTGGTAGCTGCGGTGCAGCGGCTGGAGGTGGACATCGGCCTGATCGAAGGCCCGTGCCACGCACCGGGGCTGGAGGTGGCGGCGTGGCAGCAGGACGAATTGCTGGTCGTGTTCGGCGAGGGCCACCGGCGTGCGGCCGAACTGCGCGCCGGTGTCGACATGGCGCAGCTGCGACGGGCACGCTGGTTGCTGCGCGAACCCGGCTCCGGCACCCGCGAGGCCGCCGAGCAGGCCTTGCTGCCGCACCTGCACGGCTTCGCTGAGGTGCTGCAACTGGGCGGCACCGAGGCGATCAAGCAGGGCGCGGTGGCCGGGCTGGGGCTGGCCTGCCTGTCGCGGCATGCGGTGGCCGACCTCGTCGCGCTCGGCAGGCTGCACGTGCTGGCCACGCCATTGCCGCCGCTGCGGCGTCAGCTGTGGGTGGTGCGCCACCCCGGCAAGCGGGTGCCGGCCAGCCTGCGGCAGTTGCTGGCATTGCCGCCGGACGTCCTTGCGTAGGCCGGGGTAACGTCCCCGGCGCTTCACACATTCCGTGGCAAGCCCCGTCGGGGACGTGACCCCGACCTGCGCGCAGCCCGTACAATGCGCGGATGCCCCTGATTACCTTGCAGAACGTCGACTACAGCGTCGGCGGCCCGTTGTTGCTGGAAAAAACCGAACTGTCGATCGACGCGGGCGAGCGCATCGCCCTGATCGGCCGCAACGGCGCCGGCAAATCCACCCTGATGAAGCTGATGGCCGGCGAACTGAAGCCCGACGACGGCGAGGTGCGCGTGCAGCAGGGCGTGCGCGTGGCCCGGCTGGAGCAGGAAGTGCCGCATGGCGCGGCCGGCAGCGTGTTCGACGTGGTCGCCGATGGACTGGGCGAACTGGGCCACTGGTTGGCCGAGTTCCACCGCCTGAGCCATGCCGAGGTGTTCGACGGCGACGCGATGGGCAAGGTGCAGGCAAGGATCGATGCCGCCGATGGCTGGGCGCTGGACCAGCGCGTGGCCGAGACCCTGACCAAGCTGGAGCTCGATGGCGATGCCGAGTTCGGCCGCCTGTCCGGCGGCATGAAGCGCCGTGTGCTGCTGGCGCGTGCGCTGGTGGCCGGGCCGGACGTGCTGTTGCTGGACGAGCCGACCAACCACCTCGACATCGAGGCCATCGACTGGCTGGAAGGCTTCCTGAAAGGCTGGAGCGGCTGCGTGGTGTTCGTCACCCACGATCGCCGCTTCCTGCGTGCGCTGGCCACCCGCATCGTCGAGATCGACCGCGGGCAGGTCACCAGCTGGCCCGGCGACTGGGCCAACTACGAGCGCCGCCGCGAGGAGCGGCTCAACGCGCAGGCGCAGGAGAACGCGCGCTTCGACAAGCTGCTGGCGCAGGAGGAAGTGTGGATCCGGCAGGGCATCAAGGCCCGCCGCACCCGCGACGAAGGCCGCGTGCGCCGGCTCAAGGCGATGCGCAACGAACGCAGCCGGCGCCGCGAGCTGGGCGGCAACGTGCGGCTGGAAGCGGCCGGTGCGGAGAATTCCGGCAAGAAGGTGATCGACATCAGGAACATCTCCTTTGCCTTCGGCGAGCGGATGATGGTCAGGGATTTCGAAACCACCATCCTGCGCGGCGACCGCATCGGCCTGGTCGGCCCTAACGGCAGCGGCAAGACCACGCTGCTGAAACTGCTGCTGGGCGAACTGCAGCCGGACAGCGGCGAGGTGCGCCAGGGCACCAACCTGCAGATCGCCTACTTCGACCAGTACCGCGCCACCTTGCGCGAGGACTGGAGTGCGATCGAGAACGTCGCCGAGGGCGCGGACTTCATCGACCTCAACGGCAAGCGCAAGCACGTGCATGCCTACCTGCAGGACTTCCTGTTCACCCCCGAACGCGCGCGCGCGCCGATCACCCGCCTGTCCGGCGGCGAGCGCAACCGCCTGCTGCTGGCCAAGCTGTTCGCGCAGCCGTCCAACCTGCTGGTGATGGACGAACCGACCAACGACCTCGACGTGGAAACGCTGGAGCTGCTCGAAGAACTGCTCGGCGACTACACCGGAACATTGCTGCTGGTCAGCCACGACCGCGACTTCCTCGACAACGTGGTCACCTCCACGCTGGTGATGGAGGGCGAGGGCAGGGTGGGCGAGTACATCGGCGGCTACAGCGACTGGCTGCGGCAGCGCCCGCAGGTGGCGCAGGCGGTTGCGGCGAAGGCGCCGGAAAAGCCGGTCGCCGCGCCCGCCGCCGAACCGCAACCCGCCGCGGCCAAACGCAAGCTCAGCTACAAGGACGCGCGCGAGCTGGAACAGCTGCCGGTGAAGATCGAGAAGCTGGAACTGGACGTGGAAGGCCTGACCAGCGCGATGAACGACCCGGCGTTCTATACCCGCTCCAGCGCCGAAGTCACCGCCCATACCCAGCAACTGGCGAAGGCACAGGCCGAGCTGGATGCCGCCTACGCCCGTTGGGAAGAGCTGGACGGCTGAAAGCTGCGGCAGTAGCTGCGGGGCTTGCCCCGCAGGGGCTTTGCCGTGACAACGCGCGTACGGGGCAAGCCCCGTACCTACGCTTCCATCATGTCGTCGGGCAATTCCAGGAAGGCCCAGAACGGCACACCGTCTTCGGCCCAGTTGGCTGCCGCTTCGGCCAATACGTCCAGCAGCATGTCGAAATCGCCACGGTTGCCCCGGCGCAGGTCCCCGGCCTCGCCGAACAGCAGCGCATAGCCGTTGGCCGGCAACCACGACAGGTCGCGCAGCGCGTCGGACAGCGCATCCCAGTTGCGGCCGAGGCCGGCCGGGAAGTCCAGCTGGGTGGCGATGCGCAGCAGCAGGGTGCGCTTGTCGGTGCAGGCTTCAAGATCGACGCGCAACACCTTCAGGCCGGCATCGCGGGCGGCCGCGGCCAGCCCGCCGAGGTCGCCGTGGCCCACCGCATAGACGCCGGCCTGCGCCGCGTCTTCCAGCCCCATGTCGAAACCGCTGTCACTCATGGCGCTCTCCGTTGGCCGGCACGTGGAAGCTGCGGAAGCTCTCGTAGTGGTCGTCGGTGTAGTACCAGGCGTCGGGCGGGTCGCCGCCGGTGACGATGCGGCGTGCGCCGCGGTGCGAAAGGCCGGGCGTGTCCACGGTGTATTCGCGGTAATGGCCACGCGGGCGCTGCGGCAGGCGCTGCTCGCGGTTGCCGAATACGCTGCCGTCCTGCCGGTGCGGGAACGGACCGCCGCGCTGGATCAGGGCGATGGTGTCGCGTGCTTCGCGCGGCAGGAAGGCCGGCAGCGCATCACCTGCGGGAGCCGCCGCCGGCGCCTGTTCGACCTGCGCTGCGGCGCCGGCGTCCAGCGCGGGGGCGAACTGCGGCGTGGCCGGGCGTTGCAGTTCGCGCATGCCCCACAGGCCTGCCACGAGCAGGAACAGGGCGACGAACAGGAGCAGGGGTTTGCGCATGGCGATGGAACTTGCGGGGGATGCCGGATTATCGCGCCTGCGCGCGGCGATGTTTGAACGACGGGTTCACGGCAGGGTTCACGCTGGAATAACAACAACGCAAGGCCACGGCCCGATGGGTTCGCGGGACAGTGTTTTTCCCGCCATCGCCCTTGGTATGTGGAGGCTTCGTCCCTACCATTGGAGGTGCAACGCCCGGCCGTCGCCGGACGAAAACCCCCAGGAGATTCCTCATGGCCTACACCCTGCCCAAGCTGCCCTACGCGTACGACGCCCTCGAACCGCACATCGACGCGGCCACGATGGAAATCCATCACTCCAAGCACCACCAGACCTACATCAACAACGTCAACGCCGCGCTGGAAGGCACCGAGTACGCCGACCTGCCGGTCGAGGAACTGGTGAAGAAGACCAAGTCGTTGCCGGAGAACCTGCAGGGCCCGGTGCGCAACAACGGTGGCGGCCATGCCAACCACAGCCTGTTCTGGACGGTGATGTCGCCCAACGGCGGCGGTGCGCCGGTCGGCGAGGTGGCCAAGGCCATCGACGCGCAGCTGGGTGGTTTCGACAAGTTCAAGGAAGCCTTCACCAAGGCCGCGCTGACCCGCTTCGGCTCGGGCTGGGCGTGGCTGAGCGTGACCCCGGACAAGAAGGTGGTCGTGGAATCCTCGGCCAACCAGGACAGCCCGCTGATGGACGGCAACACCCCGATCCTGGCGCTGGACGTGTGGGAACACGCCTACTACCTGAAGTACCAGAACCGCCGCCCGGAATACATCGGCGCGTTCTTCAACGTGGTCGACTGGAACGAGGTCGAGCGCCGCTACCAGGAAGCCATCGCCTGACCGTGCGGCCCCGCCACGCGGGGCTCGCCGGAGGTGGTTGCAGGCAACGGCCGGGCATCGTCGCCCGGCCGTTGCCGTTTCCGGAATCCGTTGCGCGTGCTCCCGACGGTATCGCTCCGACGGTATCGCTCAGTCGCGGCGGCAACCGACGCCGCTGCACTGGAGCGTGTTGAAGTCGTAGACGGTGGAATGGCCGGGCGTCCCGGTGGGTTTGGGCACCCCCTTCGGGACATAGAACGTGGCTGAATTGGCGCCGTACAGGCCGGCGGGGAAACGGAACGGCTTGAGCACCACGTAGCCATTGTGCGGCAGGCCGCGCTGCGCGGGTGGTGCGCCACCGGCGATGGGCGGGATGTCCTGCTGCGCGCGTTGCGCGGCCATGCCCGTGTTCCATGCCTGCACGTCGGCCAGCGTGGCCGGACGCAGCACGCCTTGGGCTACCGCATGCTGCAACGCCGCCGGGCCGGCCAGCTGCGAATCGGGCAGGCGGAAGCTCTCCACGCCCGGTGCGTCGCGGCGGGTCTGCAACTGCGTACCCGGGGACAGTGCATCGCCCACCACCACCTTGCCGTCGCGGGCGGGATGGAGCATGTCCACCGGCTGCCCGAACAGGCGCCGTGCCATCGGGTTGAGCCGCTCGGCCCGCTCCGGGCTCACGTAGTTGGAACCACAGCTGCCGCGATTGTCGTAGGTGCTGACCAGCACCGGTACCGTCGCCGGCAGGCCGGTGACCACCTGCTTGTGATACCCGCTGACGAACACCGCTACCAGCGTGGTGCCCTGGCTCCAGCCGATGCTCCATACCGTCGGCTCGTAGGCGCCGAGCATCAGGATCACCGGCGCCTGCGGCTGGTTGACCGCCACCTCCATCAGCGTGGCCTCGTGGCCGCTGTCGTCGATCTGGAAGGCCAGCTTGCGGCCGGAATACGCGCCGGCGGCATAGACCTTGGTGCCGTGCGGAATGGCCAGCCCGTCGAAACCGCAGGCATTGAGTGGCGCTGGCGCCGGATGCGCAGAGAACGCGAAGGGCCGGGTATCGCCGGCGGCTTCCGCCGGGCTTGCCGGTGGCTGGTAAGTACCGTCGGCGGTCATCGACAGCGGCGTGGCGGCATCCTCGGCAACGGGGGCCTCCGCGGGCGGCGCGATGGCCGCAGTGCCATCCCGTGCCCCGGTATCGGCCGGCAGCGCGGCGGCGGCATCGGTGGATGCCCCGGAAGGCGGCTTGCAGCCGGACAGGCACAGGACGAGAAGCGACAGCAGCGGCAGCAGGCGAGGCATCCGTGCGACTCCGGAGGGGCGTGGCGCGACTGTAGCCGAGCCGCGGCCGGCGGCCAATGCGCGCCCGCCGCGGCCATTGCAATGGGCGCTTCGACAGGGGCGGCGACCCGGCCCGATGCGTTAGGCTTGCACCCTTTGCACGACAGGATCGCCAGCAGATGACGAACACCGCCGGGGCCGCGAGCGCCACTCTCAGGGCACGGATGCCACGCCAGATTCCCTTCATCATCGGCAACGAGGCCTGCGAGCGCTTCAGCTTCTACGGGATGCGCAACATCCTGGTGCAGTTCCTGATCACCTCGCTGCTGCTGCAGGAAGTCACCGCCGAAGGCCGTGCCGGCGAGGCCAAGGACATCATGCACAGCTTCATGATCGGCGTGTATTTCTTCCCGCTGCTCGGCGGCTGGCTGGCCGACCGCTTCTTCGGCAAGTACCGCACGATCCTGTGGTTCAGCCTGGTCTACTGCGCCGGCCATGCCTGCCTGGCGCTGTTCGAGGACAGCCGCCAGGGCTTCTTCCTCGGCCTGGGCCTGATCGCGCTGGGCGCCGGCGGCATCAAGCCACTGGTGGCCTCGTTCATGGGCGACCAGTTCGACCAGTCGAACAAGCACCTGGCCAAGATCGTGTTCGACGCGTTCTACTGGATCATCAACTTCGGCTCGCTGTTCGCCTCGCTGCTGATCCCGCTGGCGTTGAAGAACCTCGGCCCGCAGTGGGCGTTCGGCATCCCCGGCATCCTGATGTTCGTGGCCACCTTCGTGTTCTGGCTGGGCCGCAGGCGCTACGTGCTGGTGCCGCTGCCGCCGAAGGACCCGCATTCGTTCGCCAACGTGGTGCGCACCGCGCTGCTGGCGCGCGCGCCGGGGCAGGGGCGCGCGGGCCTGGTGATCGCGGTGGCGGGCGTGGCCGCGGCGCTGGCCTCGCTGCTGCTGGTGCCGTCGCTGGGCATCGTGATCTGCCTGTGCATCGCGCTGGTGCTGGTGCTGGCCGGCATCGGCGGCGGCACCATGCTGCAGCTCGACCGCGCCCGCGGCGTGCACCCGGAAGCGTCGGTGGAAGGCGTGCGCTCGGTGCTCAAGGTGCTGGTGATCTTCGCCTTGACCACGCCGTTCTTCTCGCTGTTCGACCAGAAGGCCTCGACCTGGGTGCTGCAGGGCCAGCAGATGACCATGCCGGCGTGGTTCACCGCCTCGCAGATGCAGGCACTGAACCCGCTGCTGGTGATGCTGCTGATCCCGTTCAACAACCTCGTGCTGTACCCGGCGCTGCGCAGGCTGGGCTGGGAGCCCACGGCGCTGCGGCGCATGACCGCCGGCATCGCCTTCAGCGGCCTGGCGTGGATCGTGGTCGGTGGCATCCAGGTGGTGATGGACGGCGGCAATGCCATGTCGATCTTCTGGCAGATGCTGCCGTATGCGCTGCTGACCTTCGGCGAGGTGCTGGTGTCGGCCACCGGGCTGGAGTTCGCCTACAGCCAGGCGCCGGCGTCGATGAAGGGCGTGGTGATGAGCTTCTGGAACCTGACCACCACCATCGGCAACCTGTGGGTGCTGCTGTCCAACGCGGCGGTGCGCAACCACGCGGTGACCGACCGCATCGCCAGCACCGGGCTGAGCGAGGCCGCGTTCCTGATGTTCTTCTTCGCCGGCTTCGCCTTCGTCGCGGCGCTGGCATTCGGCCTGTACGCGCGGCGCTACCGGATGGTGGACAACTACCGCGCCGCTTGAGAATCCATGCCATGACCCCCATCAACCTGCTGCTGGTCGCCCTCACCGTCATCGTCTCGTGGGTGGCGTTCAACAACCGCAAGCTGGCCGACCGGCTGGTGCTGTGGCCGCCGGCCATCGACCGCCACCGCCAGTACGACCGGCTGCTGACCTACGGCTTCATCCACGCCGACATCGGCCACCTGGCCTTCAACATGATCACGCTGTTCTTCTTCGGCGGGCGCATCGAGGCGGAGATGATGCGGCAGACCGGCAGCTTCCTGACCTATCCGCTGTTCTACCTGGCGGCGTTGGCAGTCTCGATCCTGCCCAGTTACCTGAAGAACCAGAAGAACCCCAACTACCTGAGCCTGGGCGCTTCGGGCGCGGTGTCGGCGGTGCTGTTCGCCTTCATCCTGCTGTCGCCGTGGACGATCATCCTGGTGATGTTCATTCCCGCGCCGGCGATCCTCTACGCCGTGTTCTACGTCGGCTACAGCATCTGGATGGACCGGAAGGGCAGCGACAACGTCAACCACAGCGCGCACCTGGCCGGTGCCGCGTTCGGCGTGATGTTCATGCTGTTCATGGAGCCGCAGGTGCTGCAGACCTTCCTCGAACAGGTGATGCACCCGCGCTTCGGGCGCTGAGGCGAATGCCGCTTTTGCAGGAGCGACGTGAGTCGCGACCGGCATTGCCGGGAAAGCTCCGATCGCGACTCACGTCGCTCCTGCAGGTGCCCCCCGCGTTTCAGGCCGCGTAGGCGGCCAGCAGCCGCGCGTGCACTTCCTGCTCGATCTTCTCGAACTCGCAACTGTCGATGTCGCCGGCGACGGCGAGCTGGAACAGGCCTTCCAGCAGCAGGGCATCGTGGTCGTCGGGCGGGCAGGGCAGTGCGTGGAATGGGGCGGGCATGCGGGAAAGCCAGTGGTACGCAGTGCCTGTTCAGGCAAGAGCCATGCCATCGGCAACGGCCCGGACCATCGTGGTCCGGCTGCTCGGGCCGGTCAGAAAGTGACGCAGGGCGGCGCGCGTTGCCGCCCGTTCGCGTCAGGGTTTCACGCCGTGCCGGTGCCGGCGCCGCACAATCCACATTCCATACCGGGGAATCCGCCATGTCCGCTTCCAATGCCGTGCTGCCACCCGTCACCCATGACCCGGCCGGGTTGCGCTTCCGGCTCGACCTCGACGGCCACGGGGCGGTGCTCGAGTACCGGCTCCGCGACGGGGCGATGGTCATCACCCACACGCGGGTGCCCGACGCCATCGGCGGGCGCGGCATCGCCGCGGCGCTGGTGCGGGCGGCGCTGGCGCATGCCCGTGCCGAAGGGCTGAAAGTGGTACCCGAATGCAGCTATGTCGCGGTCTTCATGCAGCGTCATGGAGAATATGCGGACCTGTTGGAATAACCGGGTATGGCCGATTGCGCTGCCGGTTCGATGCGGCGCCACTTTCAAGGAAGCACATGGCATGAACAGAGTGGGACAAGGCACGGGCGTGGCGATGTTGATGCTGGCGCTGGCCGGTTGCGGGAAACAGCAGGCCGGCGCGCCGGATGCGGCGCCCGCGGCACCGGATGCGGCAACTGCGCCCGCGCCCGCCGACGAGGCGCCGACCGTGGCCGGGCTGCATGACGTCATCGAGAACGATCCCCGCTACGTGGTGGGCATCAGCTACCCACCGGCGGTCAACAAGTACCCGGGGCTGGCGCAGGAACTGGGCGCCTATGCCGACCAAGCCAGGGCCGAGCTGCTCAAGGCGGTGGACGAGCTTGGCAACGACCAGCCGCGCGCGCCCTACGAACTGTCGCTGGCGTTCGACCTGCTGGTGGAAACGCCGCAGGTCGTCGCGGTGGCGGCCGAGGGCAGCAGCTACACCGGCGGCGCCCACGGGCAGCCGCTGGTGGCGCGCTTCGTCTGGTTGCCGCGGCAGGAGCGGATGCTGACGGCGCAGGCGCTGGTCGATTCCCCCGCCGGCTGGAAGGCGATCAGCGACTACACCGGCGACAAGCTGCTGGAACAGGCGATGGTCCGTGCCCAGGGCGAGGACATGACACCGGAGGAACAGCAGGCGCAGGTGCGCAACCTGTCGAAGATGATCGACGAGGGCACGGCGCCGGATGCTGCCAACTTCGCCCAGTTCCAGCCGGTGATGGACGCGGCTGGGCATGTCGCCGCGCTGCGCTTCGTGTTCCCGCCCTACCAGGTCGGCCCGTATTCCGACGGCACCCGGACCGTCGACGTGCCGGCGGCGGTGCTGCTGCCGCACGTGGCGGCCGATTACCGGGAGTTGTTCGCGCAGCCGTAGAAGCGTGGAGGGCCGGCGATGGAAGCAGGATTGCAACGACGCGTCGAGGCATTGCTGCAGGAGGCGGACGTCATCCCCGGCGGGGAACGGCCGCAGGACATCGACATCCTCGACCCGCGCTTTTACGCGCGGGTGCTGGGCGACGGCTCGCTGGGGCTGGGCGAGAGCTACATGGACGGCTGGTGGCAGGCGCGTTCGCTCGATGCCTTCCTCTCCCGGCTGCTGGCGGTGCGGCTGGACGAGCGCGTGCACGGCGCCGGCGAAGTCTGGGACGCGCTCAAGGCGAAGCTGTTCAACCTGCAGGCCGGGCAGGGCGGTTACGAGGTCGGCCGGCGCCACTACGACCTCGGCAACGACCTGTATCGCGCCATGCTCGGCAAGCGGCTGGTCTACAGCTGCGGATACTGGCGTGACGCCGGCAACCTCGACGATGCGCAGGAAGCCAAGCTCGACCTGATCTGCCGCAAGCTCGGCCTGCGCCCGGGCATGCGCGTGCTGGACATCGGCTGCGGTTGGGGCGAGGCGCTCAGGTACGCGGCCGAGCGTTATGGCATCGAAGGCGTGGGCGTCACCATCTCGCAGGAACAGGCCGAATTCGCGCGCGAGTTGTGCGTCGGCCTGCCGCTGGAGATCCGCCTGCAGGATTACCGCGAGCTGGACGAGCCGTTCGACGCGATCCTGTCGGTGGGCATGTTCGAGCACGTCGGCGTCAAGAACTACCGCACCTATTTCGAAGTGGCGCGGCGCTGCCTGCGCGATGACGGCCTGTTCCTGCTGCATTGCATCGGCAGCAACGTCAGCCGCGAGCGCACCGACCCGTGGATCGCCCGCTACATCTTCCCCAACTCGATGCTGCCCTCGGCGGTGCAGATCGCCGCGGCGATTGAGGAGCTGTTCGTGCTGGAGGACTGGCACAACTTCGGCACCGACTACGATCGCACCCTGCAGGCCTGGCGCGACAACGTGGAAGCGGCATGGGAGCAACTGGACCCGCGCTACGACGAGCGCTTCCGGCGCATGTGGCGCTTCTATCTGGCCGGCTCGATGGCCAGCTTCCGTACCCGCCACGCGCAGCTGTGGCAGTTGGTGCTGTCGCCGCAGGGCGTGCCGGGCGGCTATGTCGCGCCGCGCTGAAGACCTGTCGCTCCTTGGCGCACGTGGAATGTCGGGAGCGCTTGAAGGCCGGTATCGCCGCGTCTGATGGCACCCCAGATGGGGCATGATCCACTGGATTTGACTTTTATCTACTAGTTGGTAGATTGTGCGCATGAATACCGACCTTTCCCCGAGAGCCGCCGAGATCGCCGCATGCGCGCGTTCGCTCCTGGCCAGCGGTGGCTACAACGGCTTCAGCTACGCCGACATCTCGGAGTCGGTGCATATCAGCAAGGCCAGCATCCACCACCATTTCCCCAGCAAGGCCGAGCTGGTGCAGGTGGTCGTGGCGCGTTACCGCGAGGAGGCGCGGCTGGGGTTGGCGATGCTGGAACAGCGGTTTCCCGATCCGCTGGCGCAGCTTCGCGCGTATACGGGCTATTGGGCGGCGTGCATCCGCGACGGTACGTCGTCCTTTTGCATCTGCGCCTTGCTGGCTGCCGAGCTGCCGGCCATTCCGCCGCAGGTGGCGGACGAGGTCCGGGGCCATTTCCGGGAACTTGCCGCGTGGCTCGCATCCGTGCTGGCCTGGGGGGCTTCGCAGGGGGCCTTTTCCCTGCAGGCCAGTCCCGAGGCGGAGGCGATGGCCTTCATGGCCGCGGTGCACGGGGCCATGCTGGCGGCCCGCGCGCATGGCGACCCGGAAGTCTTTGCGGGGATCGTCCAGCCGCTCACGGACCGGCTGGTTTCCCGCTAGCCGTGCGGATGGCCGCAGTCCATCTCTTCGTTCGCTCCGATTACCTACCAACTGATAGATAGAAAATATTCCATGACGCATTCCCTCTCCCTTCTCGGCGCCATCCATACCACCCTCAGCCTGATACCGGTCGCGGCCGGTTTCTACGGCTTTGCCCGCCACCGCGCGATCGAACCGGCGACCCGTTCCGGCAGGATCTATCTGGCCGGACTGGCCGTATCGGTGTTCACTGCGTTCGGCCTGTCCAGCACGGGCGGTTTCAATCCCGGGCACGCGGTGGGCATCCTCGCGCTCCTCGCGGCCATCGGCAGCCTGCTCGTTCCCCGCATGTCCTACGTGGGACGGCTGCGGCCATACCTGGCCACGTTCGGGATTTCCTTCAGTTTCTTCCTGCTGCTGGTGCCCGCCATCGCCGAAACCTTGACGCGGCTGCCGTCGGCGCATCCCCTGGCCGACGGGCCGCAGTCCGTGGTGGTGCGCACCACGCTGCTTGCATGGATCGCCACCTTCATCGTGGGCTTCGTCCTTCAGGCATGGATGATCCGCTCGCGTCGCCGCGGCATGGTCCGCGAGTAGTCCGGCCGGGAAACAAAACCGCCCGGGCAAGCCGGGCGGTTCCGATCCAACGTGTGACGCGGCGGCTTACTTGCCGACTTCGGCCTCGGTCAGGCCGCGCTTCTCCAGCAACGGCTCGATCTGCGGCTCGTGCCCGGCGAAGTTGCGGAACAGCTCCATCGCATCGACGCTGCCGCCGCGCGACAGCAGGGTCTTGCGGAAGTGGTCGCCATTGGCGCGGCTCAGGCCACCGTGGTCGCGGAACCACTTCTGGGTATTGGCGTCGAGCACCTCGGACCAGATGTAGGCGTAGTAGCCGGCCGAGTAGCCGCCCATGATGTGGCTGAAGTAGGTGGTGCGGTAGCGCGGCGGTACCGGCGCGTAGAAGATGCCGTCCTTGACCAGCGCCTCATGCTCGAACGCGAGCACGTCCTTCGGCGCCGGCACCTGCTCCACGCCGATCTGGTGCCAGCGCTGGTCCAGCATCGCCGCGCCCAGGTATTCGGTGGTGGCGAAGCCCTGGTTGAATTTGGCCGCGGCCACCACCTTGTCCAGCAGCGCCTGCGGCATCGCCGCGCCGCTCTGGTAGTGCGTGGCGTAGTTGGCCAGGATGCTCGGCTCGTCGGCCCACATCTCGTTGACCTGCGAGGGGAACTCGACGAAGTCGCGCGGCACCGCGGTGCCGGAGAAGTACGGGTACTTCACGTTCGAGAACATGCCGTGCAGGGCGTGGCCGAACTCGTGGAAGGTGGTGGTCACCTCGTCCCAGGTCAGCAGCGTCGGCTTGCCGGCCGGCGGCTTGGGGATGTTGAGGTGGTTGGCGACCACCGGCTTGTTGCCGGTCAGCGCCGACTGCGAGACGTAGGAATTCATCCATGCGCCGCCGCGCTTGGACTGGCGCGCATACGGGTCGAAGATGAAGATCGCCAGCTGGCTGCCGTCGGCGTCGAACACGTCGTAGACGCTGACGTCGTCGTGGTAGACCGGCAGGTCGGTGCGCTGCTTGAAGCTCAGGCCGTATTCCTTGCCGGCGGCGAAGAACACGCCGTTCTCCAGCACGTTCTTCAGTTCGAAGTAGGGCTTGAGCTGCGATTCGTCGAAGTCGTACTTGGCCTGGCGCACCTTTTCGCTGTAGTAGGCCCAGTCCCACGGCTGCAGCTCGAACGTCGGCTGGCCGGCGGCCTTCTGCTCGGCGTCGATCATCGCCTGCAGGTCGGCGGCCTCGCGCCTGGCGTTGGCCACCGCGGCCGGGGCCAGCTGGCCGAGCATCGCGTTGACCGCTTCCGGGGTCTTGGCGGTCTGGTTGCCCAGCGAATAGGCGGCGTAGTTGGCGAAGCCCATCAGCGCGGCCTTCTCGGCGCGCAGGGTCATGATGCGCGAGACCAGCGCGGTGTTGTCGTACTCGCCACCCTTGCTGCCGCGCGCCACCGAGGCCTCGAAGATCCTGCGGCGCAGCTCGCGGTTGGTCAGGTTGCTCAGCGCCGGTTGGCCGGTGGTGTTGAGCAGGGCGATGACGTACTTGCCGTCCAGCTTGCGCGCCTTGGCGGCTTCGGCGGCGGCGGCGACCTGCTCGGCCGACAGGCCGTCCAGTTCCTTCACGTCATCGACCACGATGTAGGCGGCGTTGACCTCGGCCAGTACATTCTGGCTGAATTTGGTGCCCAGGTTGGCCAGCTCTGCGTTGATTTCCTTCAGCTTGGCCTTGTCGGCGTCGGGCAGCTCGGCGCCGGCGCGGACGAAGTTGTCGTGGTATTTCTCGACCAGGCGCAGGCCTTCGGCATCCAGGCCCAACGTGTCGCGCTTGTCGTACAGCGCCTTGATGCGCTCGAACAGCTTGCCGTTGAGGCTGATGGCGTCGCGGTGCGCGGCGAACTTCGCCGAGTAGTCGGCCTGCAGCTGCTTGCGCGCGTCGTTGGTGTCCGCGCCGCTCAGCGAGAAGAACACGGTGGTGGCACGGTCGAGGACGGCGCCGCTGTTCTCCAGCGCGACCAGCGTGTTCTCGAAGGTCGGCGCGGCCGGGTTGTTGGCGATGGCCTCCACTTCCTCGATCTGCTGCGCCATGCCGGCGTCGAAGGCCGGGGCGAAGTCGCTGTCCTTGATCTTGTCGAACTGCGGGTAGTGCAGCGGCAGCGGGCTTTCGGCGAAGAACGGATTGGCCTGTTCGGCGGCCTGGGTGGCGGCATCGGCGGCCGGGCTGTAGGCCGGTGCGGCAAGGCCCAGGGACACGGCGAGGGCAAGGGCGAGGCGGGTATTCAAGTCGGAAACTCCGGGAAATACTGAACACGCAGGGTACCCCGCGCGCGCAGGTCCGTGGGTGTGTCGAACGGCAGGGTTGCGGCGAAAGGCCTTTCGCGGCATGCCGCGTGCGGCTTTCGCGCCGTCGCGGTCGGCAAAGGCTTGCCGGGAATGGCGGGAGGTTCGCCATGTGCCGATCATTGCCCGGAAATGCGGCTTGCATACCGGGCGGAAGCCCGGGATCAGATCGGAGCCAGCTCCAGCCGACCCACATCATCCAGATCGACCTGCTGGCGCGCCACCCACAGGTCATGGGCGTCCTGCATGGCCAGCCAGCTTTCCGGGCTGCGGCCCAGAGCCTTGGAGAGGCGCAATGCCATTTCCGGGCTGACCCGGCTGCTGCCGTTCAGCACGCGGCTGAGGGTGGATGCGGCGACACCGAGCTTCTGGGCCAGTTCCCGGCCGCTGATGTTGTTGGGTTCGAGATAGAGGCCGGCAATGAATTCGCCGGGATGCGGGGGATTGTGCATGGTCATCAGTGGTAGTCCTCGTAGTCCAGTACATGGGCGTTGCCATCCTTGAACTCGAAGGTGATGCGCCAGTTGCCGTTGACGCTGATGGACCAGCGTCCTTTCAGCTCGCCCTTCAGCGCATGCAGCCGAAACCCCGGGATGTCCATGTCCTCGATGGTCTGCGCGGTATCCAGTGCGGCCAGCTGCAGCCGCAGTCGTTTGGCATGGCTGGCCTGGATGCCGGAGGTGTCCCCCGTCTCGAAGAGACTGCGCAGCCCCTTGTGCCGGAACGACTGGATCATGTCGCGCAATCTAGCATGTTGCGCACCACGCAACAAATGGGTCGACATGCATATCGCAGGGCTTCGGAAACGGAAACGGCCGGATCGGCAGGATCCGGCCGTTGGGCGGCCTGGGTCGGGGCCACGTCCCCCGACACGTCGTGGGGTTGCCACCGGGGCACTGCCCCGGCCTACTTCTCGACGAAGGCGCGCTCGAACACGTAGTGGCCCGGCGAGCCGATGCGCGGGGATACCTCGAAGCCGCGCGCGTCCAGCACGCCGCGCAGGTCGGCCAGCATCTGCGGGCTGCCGCAGATCATGAAGCGGTCGTTGGCCGGGTCGAACGGCGGCAGGCCGAGGGTCTGCGGCATGGCGCCGGTTTCCATCAGCGTGGTCAGGCGGCCGTGGTTGCGGAACGGTTCGCGGGTGACGGCCGGGTAGTACAGCAGCTTGTCGCGGACGATGTCGCCGAGGATCTCGTCCTCGAACAGTTCCTTCTCGAAGTACTCGCGGTAGGCCAGGTCCTGCTCGAAGCGCACGCCGTGGCAGACGATGACCTTCTCGAAGCGCTCGTAGGTCTCCGGGTCCTTGACGATGCTCAGCCACGGCGCCAGCCCGGTGCCGGTGCCCAGCAGGTACAGGTGCCTGCCGGGGTGCAGGTCGGAGATCAGCAGGGTGCCGGTGGGCTTCTTGCCGACCACCAACTTGTCGCCGGGCTTGAGATGTTGCAGGCGCGAGGTCAGCGGACCGTCGGGCACCTTGATGCTGAAGAAGTGCAGGCGCTCTTCCCAGTTGGCGCTGGCGATGGAATAGGCGCGCAGCAGCGGGCGGCCGCCTTCGTTTTCCAGGCCGATCATCACGAACTGGCCGTTCTCGAAGCGGAAGCTGCTGTCGCGGGTGGTGGAGAAGCTGAAGTAGGCGTCCGTCCAGTGGTGGACGTCGAGCACCGTCTCGGTGCCGAAAGCGGAAGACATGCGGTGGCTTGCGTGGGGATGGGTTGACCGGCCCATTCTAGCCGAAATCCATCAAATGAGATTTAATCTCATCTTTCCGGACGCGGTTTCAGCGGTAGCCGGCGGCCTGCAGTTCGAACAGCTCGGCGTAGCGGCCGCCTTCCTCCATCAACTGCGCGTGGGTGCCGCTGGCCTCGATGCGGCCATCGGCCAGCACCAGGATGCGGTCGGCCATGCGCACCGAGGAGAAGCGGTGCGAGATCAACACCGCGGTGCGCTGCGCGGACAGTTCCTTGAAGCGCTGGAACACCTCGAACTCGGCGCGGGCGTCGAGCGCGGCGGTGGGTTCGTCGAGGATCATCACCTGCGCGTCGCGCATGTAGGCGCGGGCGATGGCGATCTTCTGCCACTGGCCGCCGGACAGGTCCACGCCGGTCTTGAAGCGGCGGCCGATCAGTTGTTCGTAGCCATCGGGCAGGGCTTCGATCACCTCGTCGGCCAGCGCCCGGTGCGCGGCGTCGCGGATGCGGGCGTCGTCGCGCATGGCCTCGACCAGGCCGACGCCGATGTTCTCGCCGGCGCTCAGGTGGTAGCGCACGAAGTCCTGGAAGATCACGCCCATGTTGGCGCGCAGGTCGTCCAGGTCGTAGTCGCGCAGGTCGCGGCCGTCGAGCAGGATGCGGCCTTCGTCCGGGTCGTACAGCCGTGCCAGCAACTTGACCAGGGTGGTCTTGCCGGCGCCGTTCTCGCCGACCAGCGCGATGACCTCGCCGGCCTCCAGCCGGAAGTCGAGGTGGCGCACCGCCCAGCGCTCGGCATCCGGGTAGCGGAAGCCGACGTCCTCGAACACGAAGCCCTCGCGGATCGGGCGCGGCACCGGCAGCGCGCCGGGGCGCGAGCGGATTTCCGGTTCGATGGCGAAGAACGAGAACAGGTCGTCCAGGTACAGCGCCTGCCCGGCGACCTGCGAGAAGCCGGTGAGCAGGCCTTCCAGCAGCTGCCGCAGGCGCATGAAGCTGCCGGCGAGGAAGGTCAGGTCGCCGATGCTGAAATCGCCGCTGATGGTGCGCCAGGCGATGTAGGCATAGGCGGCGTAGTAGCCCAGCGTGCCCAGCGCCGCCAGCAGCGTGCCCCAGAACGCGCGCTTGCGCGCCAGCGTGCGGTTGGCGCGGTAGAAGCGCTCGGCCAGCAGCTTGTAGCGCTCGATCAGGAAACGATGGAGGTTGAATATCTTCACCTCCTTGGCGGTTTCCACGCTGGCGCCCACCTGGCGCAGGTAATCGAGCTGGCGGCGCTCGGGCGTCCAGCTGTGGTTGAGCGAATAGCCGAGCGTGTTGAAATGCGATTCGCCGATGAACGCCGGCACCAGTGCCACCGCCAGCAGCGCCATCAACCACGGCGCATAGGCGACCAGCCCGGCGGCGAAGCTGACGACGGTGATGGCGTCCTGCACCTGCCCGAACAGCTGCCCCATCAGGTTCATCCGGCCCATGGTCTGGCGCCGCGCGCGGTCGAGCTTGTCCTGCAGGTCGGGATCCTCGAAGTCCTCCAGGTCCAGCTCGGCGGCATGTTCCATCAGGCGCACGCTGGTGGCGTTGGTGAACAATTCGGACAGTAGCGCGTCGGCGTAGTTGACCAGCCGGCCCAGCAGGTCCGAGCCGATGGCGATGCCCAGTTCCAGCGCCAGCAGTTGCAGCAGGGTGTCGAGCTGGCCGCCGGCCAGCGCCTCGCGCAGTGGCGGCATGCCGCCGTTGCCGGCCAGGTGGACGGCCTCGTCGATGATCAGCTTGCCCACGTACAGCATCGCCACCGGCAGCAGGGCGCGCAGCAGGCGCAGGCCGAGGCTGGCCAGGGTCAGCAGGCGGCTGGTCCGCCATACCTGGCGCAGGAACGGCGGCAGGTTGCGCAGCGCATCCATGCGTTCGCGCAGGCTGGGACGGGCGGGGGATGCTGGGGACATGCGGGGCATTGTGCCGCGTCGCTCCTGCGGAGTCGTCAGCGCATCGGTCCCGGCGGCTCGCCGTCGCCGCCGGATTGCAGCGCCACCGGCAGGTGCCAGCCGTAACGCAGCGCCATCATCCGCAGGCCGAAGCACAGCCCGGCGCCGGCCAGCACGCAGGGCAGGGCGGGCCATTGCAGCCAGTGGCCGACGGCGACCACCGCGGCGCCGGCCAGCGCCGCGATCGCGTACAGCTCGGCGCGCAGCACCAGCGGCACCTGCGCCAGCAGCACGTCGCGGGCGATGCCGCCGCCGATGCCGGTGAGCATGCCCATCGCCGCGGCCATCGGCGGGGCCAGCCCGAAGGCCAGCGCCTTCTGCGTGCCGGCCACGGCGAATACCGCCAGACCGAGGGCGTCGAACATCCGCACCGGGTTGCTCAGGCGCTCGATCCACGGGCTCCACAGGAAGGTGACGAGGCCGGCGGCCAGCGAGATGCTCGGGTAGCGCCAGTCGCTCAGCGCCGCCACCGGGGTGGCGCCGATCAGCACGTCGCGGGTCATGCCGCCGGCGCTGGCGGCGGCGAAGGACAGCACCAGCACGCCGAACAGGTCCAGCCGGCGGCGCACGCCCATCATCGCGCCGGACAGGGCGAAGACGAAGGTGCCGATGAGGTCGAGGATCAGTACCAGGGTTTCCATGAGGCCGTATTGTGCGGCCTGCCACCGGTGGCGGCCATCGGGCCCGGTACGGAGCCGCCCGCGCGGGGCGGCACCGGCGGGGATCACGGCAGCGGCGGCAGCAGGCCGGCGCCGAGGCGGTTCCAGGCGTTGATCGTGGCGATGCCCATGCTCAGGTCGCTGATGCCCTTCTCGTCGAAATGCGGCGCCAACGCATCGAACGCGGCCTGCGAAGGCGCGCCGTCGGGCAGCCGGGTCAGTGCTTCGGCCCAGCCCAGCGCGGCGCGCTCGCGCGCGTCGAAGAAACGGCTCTCGTGCCAGGCCGGCAGCGTGTCGAGTTTGCGCGGCTCGATGCCGGCCTGGCGCAGTGCGGTGGCGTGCATGTCCATGCAGTAGCCGCAGCCGTTGATCTGCGACACGCGCAGGAACACCAGTTCCATCAACGCGTGCTCGACCGAGCCTTCGTGCACGGCCTTGCTGGCGGCGAGCAGGCCCTTGAACGCATCGGCGGCCAGGCGGGTGTAGGGGACGCGGGGAGAGGTATTGCTCATTGGAACGGCTCCAGTGGTGGCCGGCATGGCCACCTTCATTGCAGGGACGCGCCGACGTCGCCGGCCGTGACAAGGGCGCGCAGCTTGTGCGGGTTGAGCACGCTGTAGATCCGCGCGATGCGCCCGCCATCGATCTCGATGGTGGTCACCGAATGCAGCCGGTCGCCGTCGAAACGCAGGATCGCCGGCTCGCCATTGACGCTGCCCAGCCGTGCCGGATGGCTGCCGCCGCGGCGGGCGATGGCCCAGAATAGGCGGGCGATGCGCTCGGCGCCGAGCAGTGGCCGCAGCGCCGCGGTGACCACGCCGCCGCCGTCGGAGAGCAACCGCGCATTGGCATGCAGCAGGGCATGGATGGCCGCGCTGTCGCCGCGCTGGGAGGCTTCCATGAACCGCGCCAGCAACCGCCGGTGCTGAGTGGCGTCGGCGGCGAAGCGCGGCCGTCCTTCCTGCAGACGCTTGCGCGCGCGGTGCACCAACTGCCGGCAGTTGGCCTCGCTGTGCCCGAGCAATTCGGCGATGCCGGCGTAGTCGTGGCCGAACGCCTCCTTGAGCAGGAACGCGGCGCGCTCCTCGGGGCCGAGTTGTTCGAGCAGGGTCAGGAACGCCAGCGAAACCTCCTCGGCGACGGCGTGGACCTGTGCCGGGTCCGGGACCGGCGGCAGTTCTGCGGCGATGTGCAGTGGCTCGGGCAGCCACGGGCCGACGTAGTCCAGGCGCTGGCGGGTGGCCGCGCGCAGCCGGTCCAGGCCGAGCCGGGTGGTGGCGGTGACCAGCCATGCCTCCGGGTCGAGGATGGCGGCGGTGTCGGCGCCGGTCCAGCGCAGCCAGGCGTCCTGCACCACGTCCTCGGCGTCGGCGCGGCTGCCCAGCAGCCGGTAGGCCAGCGCCAGCAGGCGCGGGCGGTGGTTCTGGAAGATATCGGTCATGTCCATGCGGGAAGGACGCAATAGCGTGTGCCAGCGTGACGGAAGGGCCGGAGCGGCACTTTGCACTAAAATGGCCGGCTCCCATCCCCCGCCAGCCTCGAGCAAGCCGTGACATCGATCAAGCAGGAAGACCTCATCCAGTCCATCGCCGACGCCTTGCAGTACATCTCGTACTACCACCCGGTCGATTACATCAAGAGCCTCGCCGCCGCCTACGAGCGCGAGGAGTCGCCGGCGGCCAAGGAGGCGATGGCGCAGATCCTGATCAACTCGCGCATGTGCGCCGAGGGCCACCGCCCGATCTGCCAGGACACCGGCATCGTCACCGTGTTCCTCGAGATCGGCATGAACGTGCGCTGGGACGACGCCACGATGGGGGTGGAGGACATGGCCAACGAGGGCATCCGCCGCGCCTACAACCACCCGGACAACAAGCTGCGCGCCTCGGTGCTGGCCGACCCGGCCGGCAAGCGCACCAACACCCGCGACAACACCCCGGGCGTGGTCAACGTGAAGGTGGTGCCGGGCGACAAGGTGGAGGTGATCGTCGCGGCCAAGGGCGGCGGCTCGGAGGCGAAGTCGAAGTTCGCCATGCTCAACCCGTCCGACTCCATCGTCGACTGGGTGCTCAAGACCGTGCCGACGATGGGCGCCGGCTGGTGCCCGCCGGGCATGCTCGGCATCGGCATCGGCGGCACCGCCGAGAAGGCGATGCTGCTGGCCAAGGAAGCGTTGATGGAGGAAATCGACATCAACGAACTCAAGGCGCGCGGCCCGTCCAACCGCATCGAGGAACTGCGCATCGAGCTGCACGACAAGGTCAACGCGCTGGGCATCGGCGCACAGGGCCTGGGTGGCCTGACCACGGTGCTGGACGTCAAGATCAAGGACTACCCGACCCACGCCGCCAACCTGCCGGTGGCGATGATCCCCAACTGCGCCGCCACCCGCCATGCGCATTTCACCCTGGACGGCAGCGGCCCGGTGATGCTCGACCCGCCGTCGCTGGAAGACTGGCCGAAGCTGACCTACGACGCCTCCAAGGGCACCCGCGTCGATCTGGACACGATCACTCCGGAAGAAGTCGCCGGCTGGAAGCCGGGCCAGACCCTGCTGCTCAACGGCAAGCTGCTGACCGGCCGCGACGCCGCGCACAAGCGCATGGTGGACATGCTCAACAAGGGCGAGGAACTGCCGGTCGACCTGAAGGGCCGCTTCATCTATTACGTCGGCCCGGTCGATCCGGTGCGCGACGAAGTGGTCGGCCCGGCCGGCCCGACCACCGCCACCCGCATGGACAAGTTCACCGAGCAGGTGCTGGCGCAGACCGGCCTGCTGGGCATGGTCGGCAAGGCCGAGCGCGGCCCGGCGGCGATCGAGGCCATCCGCAAGCACAAGTCGGCTTACCTGATGGCGGTGGGCGGCTCGGCCTACCTGGTATCCAAGGCGATCAAGGCGGCCAGGGTGGTCGGTTTCGCCGACCTCGGCATGGAAGCGATCTACGAATTCACCGTGCAGGACATGCCGGTGACGGTGGCGGTGGACTCCACTGGCGAATCGGTGCACCAGACCGGCCCGCGCGAATGGCAGGCCCGCATCGGCAAGATCCCGGTGGTGGTCGCGTAAACCCATTGCGACCTGCTGGAGCTTCGACGATGGCCCGGGCTATGCTCGGGCCATCGTCGTTCCGGGAGAAGACACCGATGCGCGCAGGGCGATGGGGCGCAATGCCGGCATTGGCGGCGCTGCTGCTGGGATGCGGCGGCGGTGGCTGGCGCGATGCGCCGAGCAGCGATCCCGCCGCCTGCGTGAACTATTGCCAGAGCCGCTACCAGGGCTGCATGGCCAACCCGCACGGCTACGGTGATTGCGGCGAAGGCAACACGCGCAACCAGTGCGACAAGATCACCGACCCGGAGCTGCGCGGCGCTTGCCAGACCTCGCAGGCGTTCTGCCAGAACCGTTCGTCCAACGCGGTCTGCGGCGAACGCCTCGACAGTTGCATGGGCGGCTGCAACTGACGGCATACATCGTGATGCGGGGCATGCCCGGCAATGGCTGCCGGCATAAAATGGGCGCCCTTCCACCGAGGACCGCCGCATGTCAGTCGTTCTGTACGGGTCGCAAAGCACCGCCTCGCTGGTCGTGCACTGGCTGCTGATCGAGCTGGGCATCGAACACGAACTGCGCCAGCTCGATTTCGACAAGCGCGAGCAGAAGTCGCCGGAATACCTGGCGATCAACCCGGCCGGCCGCGTGCCGACGCTGCTGATCGACGGACAGGTGCTTACCGAATCGGCCGCCATCGCCATGCACCTGGCCGACCTGCACCCCGAAGCCGGGCTGGCGCCGGCGCCCGGCACCCCGGCGCGCGGTGATTATTACCGCTGGATGTGCTTCTGCACCTACACGCTGATGCCGGCCTATCGCGCGTGGTTCTATCCGCACGAGCCGGCAGGCGAGTCGAATGTTGTCGCGGTGAAGGAGCAGGCCCGCCTGCAACTGGAAACCGCATGGCAGCAGGTGGCCGACCACCTGCAGGCCGGCGGCCCGTACATGCTGGGCGAGCGGCCGACGGTGGTCGATTTCATGCTGACCATGCTGATGCGCTGGTCGCGCAACATGCCGCGCCCGAGCGATGGCTGGCCGGCGCTGGCCGCGCACGCGCGGCGGATGAAGGACCGCCCGGCGCGGGTCGAGGTCTACCGCCGCGAAGGCATCGGCGACTGGACCTGAAACCCGCTCAGTCCACGTAATCGTCGAACCTGCGCCCGCCCTGGAACGGCATCAGGTGCTGCTTGACGATGCCCTTGGGCACGGTTTCCAGCTTCATCACCCCGTATTCCCGCGGCCATTCCTTCTGGTCGCGCGGCAGCTTGAAGGTGCCCATCAGCATGTCCACCAGCGGCAGATGGATGGCGTAGTTGACGTCGATGTAGTCCTGCTGCCGCGCGTGGTGCCAGTGGTGGTAGCGCGGCAGCACCAGCAGGTACTCCAGCCAGCCGAAGCGGATGCCGAGGTTGGCGTGGGCGACCACCGCCTGCAGGCCGACCAGGATCACGTAGGCGTTCACCGCCGGGGTCGAGAAGCCCAGCACCAGCAGCGGCAGCAGCACCGCGCTGCGGGTCATCACGATCTCGACGAAGTGGATGCGCGAGCCGGCCAGCCAGTCCATGTGCCGGCTGGAATGGTGCACGGCATGGAAGCGCCACAGCCACGGGATGTTGTGGTACGCGCGGTGCAGCAGCGCCTGCGCCATGTCGGCCACGAACACCGCGATCAGGAACTGCGCCCACACCGGCAGCGACTGGATCGTCGCCTTCAGCGACGGGAACACGGCCAGCCCGGCGATGGTGGAGGTGGAGGCGGTGACCAGGATCAGGATGAACTGCACCAGCACGTGGCTCATGAAGAAATAGGCCACGTCGGTGCGCCAGCCCGACCGCAGCGGCGACAGCGCGCGCTTGCCGAGGTAGCGCTCCAGCGGCACGAACACCAGCGCCGAGAAGAACAGCGACAGCACGAACCAGTCCAGCCCCAGCGAATAAGGCGTCTGGCCGATGCTGTCGAACTGCACGTTGGTGCCGCCCAGCAGCACCGCCAGCGTCGCGCTGCCGACGCCGATCGTGGCGATGCGCTTGTTGCGGTCGCGCAGAATCGCCATCGTGCCCATGACGAAGGCCGCCGCCAGCCCCACCAGCAGCAGGTGGCGTGCGAACTGCTCGTTGTAGACGGCGCGGAACTCGCGGCTGGTCAGCAGTTCGGGAAAGTGGAAGCAGGCCACCGCCAGCAGGCTGAGCAGCCCCAGCAGCGCGGACGAATAGGCGAAGAATGAGCGGTGCGGTCGGGCCATGCGTGGACTTCCTGTCGGGACGGCGGGATTCTGCCTGCACGGGACGAAGAACGACAACCTTGCCGGGACGATGGGACCTGCCCCGCGCGCACCGTTGCCGGGAAGCGCATGCGGGAACAACCCGGCATCCACGGATTGGTGGACGGCCCCATCCCGCAGGTGCCGGGCTTGCCCGGCACGAGTCCCCGCGATTACAGCAGCGTGCGCACCGTTTCCGGTGGCCGGCACAGCGCGGTGCCCTTGGCCGTGCGCACGATCGGGCGATTGATCAGCTGCGGGTGCATCGCCATCGCCTCGATCAGCGCGGCCTCGTCGTCCAGCTTCCGCGCCAGCCCCAGCTCGGCGTAGGCGGCTTCCTTGCTGCGCAGCAGGTCGCGCGCCGGCATGCCCATTTCATCCAGCAGCCGGCGCAGCGTGGCCGGGTCGGGCGGGTTTTCCAGGTAGTCCACGATCTCGATGTCGACGCCGGCTTCCTGCAGCAAGGCCAGCGCGCCGCGCGAGTTGGAGCAGCGGTTGTTGTGCCAGATCGTCGCTTTCATCGCCTCAGAACCATTCCAGCAGGGACAGGCCGACGCCGATGTAGGTGGCGCGGTGGTTGTAGTCGATCATGCTTTCGCCGTAGCCGTCGAACACCTGCACGTGGCCGCGCAGCAGGTTGTTGAGCGGGAAGCCGTAGTCCAGTTGCAACGAGCCGTGCGAGCGGCTGCCGCTGCGCAGCGAATGGCGCCCGGTCAGCGACAGCTCGTGGCCGTTGCGGTTCCACACCAGCGTGGCGTCGCCGCGGCCGATGTAGTCCTCGATGTCGGGGTTGTTGTCGTCCTTGCCGCTCTCGGGGATGCGGTACCAAGGGCGCAGCACCAGCGCCCAGTTCTCGCGGTCCAGGCCGACGCTGAGGATCACCCGGTTCCAGCTGCGCGAGAGCGGGTCGCTGCGGCCGTTGGACTGGTGGTTCAGGCCGATGCCGGTCATGCGCCCGTTCCAGCCCAGCAGCGAGTAGCCGTTGCGGAACACCAGCATCGCCTCGGGCTCGTAGTTGGTCTCGCGGAACGGTCGCGACAGCTCGCTGTTGTAGGCCTGCCAGCGCGAGCTCTGGGTATAGCCCACCCACACGTCGCCGTTGTCGCCGAACAGGTTCTCGGCCACCTTGGTCTTGAAGCTGAGCTGGAACTTCAGCTCGGTGTCGTCCAGTTTCTCGGGCTGGGTGACGGTGTTGTTGGGGTTGGGCGAATGCGGCATTTCGTTGGGCTTGCTGCTCCAGAACGCCGGCAGCAGGTACACCGGCTTGTAGGCGCGCAGCTGGAAGCGGCCCAGCTTGGAGTCCTTGGCCAACTCCCAGCGGCTGTCCAGCAGCGAGCCGCGCCCGGCGTTGGCCGCCGCGGCCGCCAGCTCGTCATGGGCGAACAACTCCTTGCCGCGCCGGTCCTCGGCATCCAGCGCCCTGGCCTCCCGGCGCCGCTGCTGGGCGGCGAGGGCGGCGGCATCGGCGGCCTGGGTGTCGGCCGGCGTGCGCCCCAACACGCGGTCGTAGCAGCTCAGGCGGACGGCGTCGGAGTCCAGCGCGAAGCAGGCTTCGGGCGAGAGCGGCTGCGCCGTGGATTCCTGTGCGAGGGCGGTGGCGGGCAGGGCCGACAGGGCGAGCAGGGCCGACAGGGCGAGCAGCAGGGCGCTGCGAAGAGGGCGGTCAGGCATGGTGGAAGCGGTCCATCCGGAGGGTGTGGGGAGGCGCGGGTGGAATTGTCGGCCATCGCGCGACGCAAGGGGAGCCGCCGGGCTCACATGAACCAGGCGACGGCGAACACGCCGAGCATCGCCATCGCCAGCCCGAGCTTGAGGGCCACCCCCAGCACGATGCCCAGCCAGGTGCCGATGCCGACCTTGGTGGCCTTGCCCAGGTGGCGGCCATGCAGGTATTCGCCGAGCAAGGCACCGGCGAACGGGCCGATGAACAGCCCCAGCGGCATGAAGAACAGGCCCACGACCGTCCCCACCAGCGAGCCGACCATCGCCAGCCGGCTTGCCCCCAGCTTCTGCGCGCCCAGCGTGGTGGAAAGCACGTCCACCACGATGGAGATCACGGTCAGCACGCCCAGCACCAGCAGCGTCGGCCAGCCGATCCGGGTGAAGCCCTCGGCCCAGGCCGCCGCCAGCAGGCCGGCGAATACCAACGGTACCCCGGGCAGGGCGGGCAGCACGATTCCGGCGATGCCGGCCAGGACCAATATCACCGCCAGCAAATACAGGATGAATGAATAGTCCACGCTCGTACCTTTGAGGGTTGACAATCCGGCCTTTCCGCCGATTGATTTTTCGTTATGGCCGGGTTAAGTTTCAGCCGCTGAGCTTGGCAAGGTCACCGTGAATCGTGGCCTGATGGGTAGATCGCATGATTTGCTTACATCGCTGCACCTCGCTTCCCCCTTGCAGTCAGCCGTCCTTGCGGGCGTATCCAAACAACTGAGAGAGCAACAGGGAGTCAGTCGAGATGTCCGATCGCGAAACCGGTACCGTCAAGTGGTTCAATGATGCCAAGGGCTTCGGCTTCATCAGCCGCGAGAATGGCGAAGATGTGTTCGTGCACTTCCGCGCCATCCAGACCCAGGGCTTCAAGAGCCTGAAGGAAGGCCAGAAGGTCACCTTCACCGTCGTCCAGGGCCAGAAGGGCCTGCAGGCCGACGCCGTGCAGCCGGACTGATTCCGGCTGCCACTGGCAGCGAAAAGGCCCGCGTCAGCGGGCCTTTTCGTTTTCCGGCGCCCGTTGGCGGGCTCAGCGCAGCACGACGCGACCATTGACCACGCGCACGTAGGTGTTCTCGCGGATGCCGCCCAGGTCCTTCTGGTTGACCACGATCACCCGGCCATCGTCCATGCGCACCTGGATGTCATAGGAGTTGCCGGTGACGTTCTGCTGGATCTTGTTGCCGGCCAGCGCGCCGGCGGCGGCACCGGCCGCGGCGGAGATGTTCTGGTTGCCCTTGCTGCCGCCGGTCTTGTCGGAGATCTCGTGGCCGGCCACGGCGCCGACGATGCCGCCGAGGATGGCGCCGGTCGCCGATGGCGCGGTGCGGCCCGATGCGACGGTATCGATGCGGGTGACGATGCCGCAATCGGCGCAGCGCGCGGTGTTGTAGCCGCCGTTGTTGTAGCCACCGTTGTTGTATCCGCCACTGCCATAGCCACCATTGCTGTAGCCCGGTGAGGTGGCGCAGCCGGCCAGTGCGAGGCTGGCGAGGGTGGTTGCGGCGATCAACGCGATTTTCATGGTCGTTCTCCTTGCCGAGGTGGGTGGCGGGTGGCATGGCACCCGCTGCGGGAGAATCGTGTCGCCTCGCGCGTGAATGGCGTGCCAATCACGTGCGGAGCGAGGCGGGGCTCACCTGAAATCCTGATGGCAGGCCTTGCAGTCCTTGCCGACCTGCTCGGTCACGACGGCCAGCGTGGCGCAATCGGCCGGCGGGTTGGCCAGCGCATCGTTCAAGGTGGCGCGGAAGCGGCTGGCATGCTGCTGGAAGCGCGCGTCGTCGCGCAGGCTGGGGAAGGCCAGCTCCAGGTCGTTGGACAGGGCGCGCAGGCTCTGCAGGCGCGGGGTGCTGTCGTTGATCGTGCAGCGGTTCTGCTTGAGGCTCTCGCCGAGCAGTTGCGACTGGCGCGCCATGACCTGCATCAGGCTGTCCGGGAAGGGGTCCTGCCGCGCCTGGATGGCGCGCATCAGCATGACGGTGGCGACCACGCCGATGAGCAGGCCGAGGATCAGCACGATCAGGTAGCGGGAAGCGGGGGACTGCGTGCGGCTGGGGTCGTTCATGCCCTGGCTCCGGTGGAATCAGCACCGATGGTACGACGCGCGGCCCATTCCCGGCCACGGTTAAAATGCGCGGATGACAGAACGACTGCGTGAACGCTTCGCCGGCATCGACCGCCTGTACGGCGCCGGCTCGATCGAGCGGCTTGCCGCCTGCAAGGTGGCGGTGGTGGGCATGGGCGGCGTCGGCTCGTGGGTGGCCGAGGCGCTGGCGCGCTCGGCGGTGGGACATCTGGCATTGATCGATGCCGACGACATCTGCGTGTCCAACACCAACCGCCAGTTGCCGGCGCTGGACGGGCAATACGGGCGCAACAAGGCGCTGGCGATGGCAGAGCGCTGCCACGCGATCAATCCCGATGCCGAAGTGGAGGCGGTGGAGTCCTTCCTGACCGGCTCCAACATGGCCGAGCTGCTCGACCGCGGTTTCGACCTGGTCATCGATGCCTGCGACAGTTTCCGGGTCAAGGTGGAAACCATCGCCTGGTGCCGGCGCCGCAAGCTGCCGCTGGTCACTGTAGGTGCGGCCGGCGGCCGCACCGACCCGACGCTGGTGCGGGTACGCGACGTCTCGCGCACCGAGCACGACGCGATGCTGGCGCTGATCCGCAGGAAGCTGCGCGGCGAGTTCAACTTCCCGAAGAACCCGCAGCGCTATTTCGGCGTGCCGGCGGTGTATTCGCTGGAGAACGTGAAATACCCGCAGGCCGATGGCAGCGTCTGCGGCCTGCGTCCGAACCTCGGCGCCGACGCGGCGCTGAAGCTCGACTGCGGCGCCGGGCTGGGGGCGGCGACCCATATCACTGGCGCGTTCGCCTTCGCCACGGCCGGCAAGGCGCTGGAAATGCTGCTCAAGCCGAAGGTGCGCTGAAAAGACGTAGGAGTCAACTGTCATTTCATGCAGAGCTTCCTTTTGGGTTCCAAGGCAGGTTGTCGCGCTGCATGGCGTTGAGCATGGTGAGGTACTTGCGCATGCAGGCGGTGACGGCCAATTTTTTGGGTTTGCCGGCGTTGACCAGCCGTTGGTAAGTGCTGGCCAGTGGTGAGCGGGCCCGGATGGCGGCCCAGGTGGCCATGTACAGCACCCGGCGGACGTCGGGGCGGCCGCCGCTGATGCAGCGCTGGCCCTTCCAGCGACCGCTGTCACGGTTGTAGGGGGCCAAGCCGACCAAGGCGGCGACTTGGCGTCGATTCAGTTGGCCCAGTTCCGGCAGGCGGGCCGCCAGTGTGGCGCGCAGGATCGGCCCCAGCCCCGGAGCGGCGGGCAAGGAGAGGTCGCAGGCGGCCAGTGCCTGTTCCAGCTGCGTGTTGACCTCGACGATGCGCCCTTGCAGGTCGGCGATATGTGCTTCCACCCAAGCCCGTACCGATGCTTGGTGCAGGTGTATCTGCCGCCGCCGCAGGCTGTCGCGTTCGTTCACCAGGGCCGTACGCACGTGCAACCATTCGCGCAGGGTTTGGGTGGCTGCCGATAGCGGGACGGTAGGGGCGGCCGGCAGCAATTGTGCGGCTACTGCCAGGACGCGGGCATCGATCGCATCGGTCTTGGCCTTCAGGCCCAGTGCCTTGGCCAACTCGCGTGGCCGTCGGGGAGGTAGGCGTACCGCGTTCAGGCCGGCGCGGTGCAGGGTATCGAGCAGGTCGCACTCGTACCCGCCGCTGGCCTCGAACACGACCCGCACCTGGGGCTGCGGCAGCAACCAGCCCAGCAGATCGGCCCGCCCTTGGGCATGGTTGGGAAACATGCGGGCCGCTTCCGTGGGCAGGACATGGACGACCAATTCATCCTTGGAAACATCAACGCCAACACAGGTATTCATCACGCCTCCGAAGTAAGCTGGGGACGAGAGCACTCCCATCGGTCCCATGCTTGTTCGCTTCGGACTGTGATCCGATCAACTGTTCGGGCTGAGGATGGGAGCACGGAGTGCGGCGCCCCTGACTCCTACACGTGCTTGCTTGGCACCGCGACTGAACGGGCTGCCGCACTCCGCTCTCACCTGCAACGGTAACGGGATAAATGACACAAGCGACGCAAGTCGCGACCCGGCATTGCCGGGAAAGCCTCATCGCGACTTGCGTCGCTCCTACGGCAAATCGGGGTTCGGCAGGTTGAACAGGCGCCTTGCATTGGCGGTCGTCTGCGCTGCGATTTCCTCCACTGCCTGCCCGCGCAGTTCGGCCACGCAGGCGGCAACCTCCGCCAGCCGCGCCGGTTCGTTGCGCTGGCCGCGGATGCCGGCATCCGGCTGGTCCGGGGCGTCGGTTTCCAGCAGCAGGTAGTCCAGCGGCATCGTCGCCGCCAGCGTGCGCAGGCGATTGGCGCGCGGGTAGGTGAGCGGGCCACCCAGCCCGATCAGGAAACCGAGGTCCCACAACTGCCGTGCCTGTTGCGGGCTGCCGGAAAAGCTGTGCACGACACCGCGCAGGCCGCCGGTGCGGCGCAAGGCATGGATCACCTCGTCCACTGCGCGGCGTGCATGCACGATCAAGGGCAGGTCGAATTCGCGTGCCAGCCGCAGCTGCCCATCGAAGTAGTGGCGCTGCGCATCGGCATCCAGCCCTTCGACGAAGAAATCCAGCCCGCATTCGCCGATGGCGCAGGGGCGCTCGCGTTCCAGCCAAGTACGCAGTTCGGGCAGGTGCCCGGGCCGGTGTTCGGACAGGAACATCGGGTGCAGGCCGTAGGCCGGATGCAGCGAGGCATCGGCGGCGCAGACCTCGCGCAGCTTCGGCCATGACGCCGCGGTTATCGCCGGCACGACCTGCGTCGCCACGCCCGCTGCCTTGGCGCGGGCGATGACCGCGGCGCGGTCGCCGTCGAACCCGGACGCATCCAGATGGCAGTGGCTGTCGGTCAGGCGCACGACTCAGGGCTTGCGCGGCAATGCCGGTGGCTCGGCGGTCTTCTCCTTGCGGCTTTTCCAGTTGGCCAGCAGCAGGGTACCCAGCCCGAGCAGGATTTCATCGACGAACGGCAGCGGGTCGAGGAACAGCGTGTCCAGTACGAACAGCGCGGCGGTGATCTTGAACAGGGTGGGGTAGCGCAGCTTGCGCGCCCATTCCAACACTGGCAGCAGCATGGGGCTGGACATCGGCGTTCCTGCAATGGTGGACAGACAGGATAAAGATATGTGGGCGCGGCGGATGCTTTCGAGCGAAAGCAGGCCGGGGCAATGGCTTCGTTCAGCTTTATCATGCTGGAATTGCGCGAAGTCAACGGGCGGTCGACCCGCCAGGGAGTAGGACCATGAAGAGCAACACCACCATGATTCTGGTCGCGGCCGGGGCGCTGCTGGTAGGCGGCATCGCCACCGCGGCCTTCATGAGCGGGCGCGACAAGGCCGCCGCACCGGCCGAGGTGCAGGCAGAACAACCACTGCTGGATACCACCCCGCTGGCCGACGATGCCGCGGTCGACGGCGCCATCGCTCCCTCCGGCAAGCTGGAATACGCCGACGTGCTGAAGGTGGCGCCGGTCACCCGCAGCGAACAGGCCTATGCCAGCGTGATCGGCAGCGAGCCGGTGCGCGAGACCTCCACGACCACGGTGCCGCGCGAAGTCTGCGAGGACGTGGTGGTGCAGGAACGCCTGCCCGAGCGCGACGGCAACGTCGGCGGCACCGTCGCCGGTGCGGTGATCGGCGGCCTGCTCGGCAACCAGGTCGGCAAGGGCAACGGCAGGAAGGCGGCCACCGCGGCCGGCGCCGTGGCCGGTGGCGTGATCGGCAACCAGGTGGACAAGCGCCATGTCGGCGGCAAGGTGGTGGAGCGCACCGAGCGCCAGTGCCACACCGAGAACGCGACCTCCGAATCCTCGCGCGTCACCGGTTACAACGTGACCTACCGCCGCGACGACGGCAGCACCGGCACCATGCGCATGGACAGCAAGCCGGGCACCCGCGTCGCGCTGGGCAACGCCACCCGCACCGTCGGCTATGACGTCACCTACCGCTACGATGGCCAGGAAAAGACGCTGCGCATGGACGAGAAGCCGGCCAGCGACCGCCTGCCGGTCATCGACGGCCAAGTGGTGACGCAGACCGCGGCGGTGGATGCGGCGGGCAGCCGGCAGTAAGAATTTCGAGCGCTTCTTCCTGCGGAGTGAGAGGGGCAGCTTGCGAACCATTGGTTCGCTGCCCTTGAGTGCCCATGCGCCAGCGCAAGGACGGGCGCGCGGAGCGGGTCGGGTGAAGCCCTCGCCTGTTTGGCTGCACGAGGCTTCGCCCGAACCCTCATCGCGTTTAGGCGTGTGCGAGCCCGTGGCTCGCAAGCAACACGTCTACCCCTAGAGGGAGAAGGGACAAAACAAAGAAGCCCCGGATTTTCGTCCGGGGCTTCGTTTGTTTCGACGTTGCGGTATCGCTTATGCCGAGGCCTTGCTCCTGGCCAGCCGCAGCCAGGTATCGACCACGGTGTCCGGGTTCAGCGACAACGATTCGATGCCTTCGGCCATCAGCCATTCGGCCAGGTCCGGGTGGTCGGACGGGCCCTGGCCGCAGATGCCGACGTACTTGCCCTTGGCGCGCGCGGCCTTGATCGCCATCGACAGCAGTTTCTTGACCGCCGGGTTCCGCTCGTCGAACAGGTGGGCGACGATCGACGAATCGCGGTCCAGGCCGAGCGAGAGCTGGGTCAGGTCGTTGGAGCCGATCGAGAAGCCGTCGAAGATGTCGAGGAACTCGTCGGCCAGCAGCGCATTGGACGGCACCTCGCACATCATGATGATCTTCAGGCCGTTCTCGCCTTGCTTGAGGCCATTGGCGGCGAGCACTTCCACCACCTTGCGGCCTTCCTCCAGCGTGCGCACGAACGGGATCATCACCCACAGGTTGTCCAAGCCCATTTCGTTGCGTACGCGCAACACGGCCCGGCATTCCAGCGCGAAGGCCTTGGCGAAGGACGGATCGACGTAGCGGCTGGCGCCACGGAAGCCGATCATCGGGTTCTCTTCATGCGGCTCGTAGGTGCTGCCGCCGATCAGGTTGGCGTATTCGTTGGACTTGAAGTCCGACAGGCGCACGATCACCGGGTTCGGCGCGACCGAGGCGGTCAGGGTGGCGATGCCTTCGGCCAGGCGGTCCACATAGAAGCTCACCGGGTCCTTGTAGCCGGCGATCTTCTCGTCGATCTTCTTCTTCGTCGCCGTATCCTGGCGGTCGTATTCCAGCAGCGCGTTCGGGTGCACGCCGATATGGCTGGCGATGATCATTTCCAGACGCGCCAGGCCGATGCCGGCGTTCGGCAACTGGCCGAAATCGAACGCTCGCTCGGGGTTGGCGACGTTCATCATGATCTTCAGCGGCGCCGCCGGCATGTTGCCGAGGTCGGTGGTGGTGCGCTCGAACGCGAGCTTGCCGTCATAGATGAAGCCGGTGTCGCCCTCGGCGCAGCTGACGGTCACTTCCTCGCCGTCGGTGATCCTGTCCAGCACATTGCCCGTGCCGACCACCGCCGGCACGCCCAGTTCGCGGGCGATGATGGCGGCGTGGCAGGTGCGGCCGCCGCGGTTGGTGACGATGGCGCTGGCGCGCTTCATCACCGGCTCCCAGTCCGGGTCGGTCATGTCGGCGACCAGTACGTCGCCGGGCTGCACGCGGTTCATGTCGTCCAGCGAACGCACCACGCGGGCCACGCCGGCGCCGATCTTGGCACCCACGGCGCGGCCTTCGGCCAGCACCTTGCCGCCCTTTTCGGCCAGCGCGAAGCGCTCGATCTGGGTGGCCTTGGCGCGCGACTTCACCGTCTCCGGGCGCGCCTGCACGATGAACAGCTTGCCGCTGACGCCGTCCTTCGCCCACTCGATGTCCATCGGGCGGCCGTAGTGCTTCTCGATGACCAGCGCCTGCTTGGCCAGTTCCTGCACGTCTTCGTCGCTGATGGAGAAGGTGCTGCGCAGTTCGGTCGGGGTGTCCTCGGTCCTGACGCGTTCGCCCGGCACGTCCGAATAGACCATGCGGATCGCCTTGGAACCCAGCGAGCGGCGCAGGATCGCCGGCTTGCCGGCCTGCAGGGTGGGCTTGTAGACGTAGAACTCGTCAGGGTTCACCGCGCCCTGCACGACCATCTCGCCGAGGCCGAACGAGGAGGTGACGAACACCACGTCGCGGAAGCCGGATTCGGTGTCCAGGGTGAACAGCACGCCGGAGGAGCCCACGCCCGAGCGCACCATCAACTGCACGCCGGCGGACAGGAACACGTCCTCGTGCTTGAAGCCGTGGTGCACGCGGTAGGCGATGGCGCGGTCGTTGTAGAGGCTGGCGAACACTTCCTTGACCTTGTGCACGACGTCGTCGGCACCGGTGACGTTGAGGAAGGTTTCCTGCTGGCCGGCGAACGAGGCGTCGGGCAGGTCCTCGGCGGTGGCCGAGGAACGCACCGCCACCGCCACGTCGCCGCCGCCATTGTCGGCGCAGAGCCTGGCGTAGGCGCTGCGGATGTCGGTGTCCAGCGCCGGTTGCAGCGGGGCATCGATGACCCAGCCGCGAATCTCCTTGCCGGCGGCGGTCAGCGCGCCGACGTCCTCCACGTCCAGCGTGGCCAGCTTGTCGAAGATGCGCTTGGACAGGTCGTTGTGGGCGATGAAGTCCTTGAACGCCTCCGCGGTGGTGGCGTAGCCCCCCGGAACCGAGACTCCCAGGCCGGCCAGATTGCCGATCATCTCGCCGAGCGAGGAATTCTTGCCACCCACGCGGGCCAGGTCGGCCAGGCGCAGCTCATGCAACCAGAGGATGTTCTCGTTCAAGCGCGATGCTCCGTTGAGGCCATCACCCGAGGCGGGCTGGTATGGCCGCGTCCGTAGGAAGAAGCCGCCATTATGATGCACTGCACAGCCGAGCGGAACCGCTTGTGACGCGGGCATGTCTTGTGCTTGTCTTCCCCAAGACAGGCCGGGTCAATCGCTTGGCCGCGGCTTTCCTCTTTACGCAAGGAGCTTGCAGATGACGGTGACCCGTCCGGTGTTCTACGTATCCGACGGTACCGGCATCACCGCCGAAACCGTGGGCCACAGCCTGCTGACCCAGTTCACCGGCTTCAGTTTCGTCACCGATCGCCTGCCGTTCGTGGACGATGACGACAAGGCGCAGGATGCGGCAATGCGCATCCGTGCCGCGGGCGAGCGCTACGGGGTGCGCCCGATCGTCATCAGCTCCTGCGTGGATACCAGCCTGGGGCGGCTGCTGGAGGAGAGCGGGGCGCTGGTGCTGGACGTGTTCGCGCCGTTCATCAGCCCGCTGGAGCAGGAGCTGAACGCCGCCCGCCATTCCAAGGTGGGGCAGGCGCACGGCATGGTCGATTTCGACACCTACCACCGCCGCATCAACGCGATGAACTTCGCGCTCAGCCACGACGACGGCATCGCGGTGAACTACGACGAGGCCGACGTGGTGCTGGTGGCGGTGTCGCGCGCCGGCAAGACGCCCACCTGCATCTACCTGGCGATGCACTACGGCATCCGTGCGGCCAACTACCCGCTGACCGACGAGGACCTGGAGAGCGACCGCCTGCCGCCGCGCCTGCGCCCGTACCGCAACAAGCTGTTCGGCCTGACCATCGACCCCGAGCGGCTGCAGCAGATCCGCCAGGAGCGCCGCGCCAATTCGCGTTACGCCAGCATCGAGACCTGCCGGCGCGAGGTGGCGGCGGCCGAGACGATGTTCCGCATGGAGCGCATCCCGACCCTGAGCACCACCCATACCTCCATCGAGGAAATCTCCAGCAAGGTCATGGGCACGCTGGGGTTGCAGCGGGAAATGTATTGAGGCCGGCGGCGGTATCGCCGGGCGGCGACTGCAGCGGGCACGCCGTGGCGTGTACGATCGACCCATGACGCAGGCCCTTTCCCGCATCGACCGCATCCCCCGCCTGAGCCGGCTCGGCTGGCTGATGGGCCTGTACGCGGAGAACTACCTGCACCTGATGCGGCTGTTCGCACCCGACCGGCTTGCCCCCGGCAGCCACGTGTCCGCCATCGGCGATGGCCTGGACCTGCGGCTGGACGTGATCGAATGCCACCGCTACACGGTCGAGCTGCGGATGACCTACGACATCCGCGACCCGCTGACCGGCGAGCCCGACCCGTCGGCCTACGTGCGCCTGTATCGCGACGCGCGGCAGGTGGAGACGACGCACTGCTACGTCGGCCGGCGCTGGCAGGACGTGATGGGCATGTACCCGCCGGCCGACGCGCTGGTCGGCCACCGCCTGCGCATGAACACCTTCCTCGGCAAGTGGCTGGAATACCTAGCCGAGCGCGGGCATGGCGTGGCCACGCTGCGGCGTGTCGGCGAGGAAATGGCCTGCTCGTAGGTGCGGGGCTTGCCCCGCACGTGGCCTTCCCGACAAGGCCAACGCGGGGCAAGCCCCGCGTCTACGGCGGGATTTCGTTCGGTCATACTGCACGCCTTCACCGCCGCACCCGATACCGATGCCTTACACCCCAATCCTCGCCACCCTGGGCTACGTGCTGTCCAAAGACCGCAGCCAGGCCCTGATGATCCACCGCAACACCCGCCCCGGTGACCTGCACCTGGGCAAGTACAACGGGCTGGGCGGCAAGATGGAAACCGACGAGGACGCGCTGGCCTGCATGCACCGCGAGATCAGCGAGGAAGCCGGCATCGAATGTGGCACCACGCGGCTGCGCGGCACCATCAGCTGGCCCGGCTTCGGCAAGCACGGCGAGGACTGGTTCGCCTTCGTCTTCGTCATCGACGACTGGACCGGCACGCCGCTGCAATCCAACCCGGAAGGCACGCTGGAATGGGTGCCGCTGGACAAGCTCGAATCGCTGCCGCTGTGGGAGGGCGACCGCCACTTCCTGCCGCTGGTGTTCGACGGCGACCCGCGCCCGTTCCACGGGGTGATGCCGTACCGCGACGGCCGCATGCAGTCGTGGAACTACACCCGCCTGTAAGCGGCCGCATTCACCTCCGGCGCGCTACGCTGGCGCGGCACCCGATCGGGAAACCCGAAACATGAAACGCCACTTCTCGATGCTGCGCGAGTTCCGCCTGGCCGACTGGTTCACGCTCGGCAACGCCTTCTGCGGTACCGGCGCGGTGTTCGCCGCGATGCGCTTCCTGCAGGATGGCCAGCGCGGCTACCTGTTGTTCGGCATGGCGCTGATCCCGCTGGCGTTCGTGTTCGACGCGCTGGACGGGCGCATCGCCCGCTGGCGGCAGTCGTCCTCCACCCTGGGGCGCGAGCTGGATTCGCTGGCCGACGTGATCTCCTTCGGCGTCGCCCCGGCCGCGCTGGCCTACGCCTGCGGCATGCAGGGCGGCTGGGACTGGCTGGTGCTGAGCTATTTCGTCTGCTGCGGGGTCAGCCGGCTGGCGCGCTACAACGTCACCGCCGAGGAAATCGCCGGCGAGTCGGACAAGGTGCCGTACTTCGAGGGCACCCCCATTCCCAGCAGCCTGGCGCTGGTGGTGGTGCTGGCGGTGGCCGCGCATTCCGGTGCGGTCGGCCACGCGCTGTGGGGCGGCACATGGCAGCTGGGGCCGTGGCAACTGCACCCGCTGGTGCTGCTGTTCGCGCTTTCCGGTTCGCTGATGGTCAGCAAGACCCTGCGCATCCCCAAGCCTTGATTTGCGGTTGCTATGATCCTGCCGCAACGGGTACGAACAGGGGGCGGCGATGGTGAACGATGGTGGCGACAACGATTTTGAAGCCAGCCTGCGACGCTGCTGGGAAGGCTGGCAGCAGGCCATGAACCCGACCGGCGGCACCGCCAGCTTCCCGTGGCGGGAAAGCCTGGAACGATGGGCGCAGCTGCTCGGCACCGATGCGTCCGCGCAGGTGCAGGAACTGGGCGCGCGCTTCCAGCACCAGGCCGGTGACTGGCTGGGCACGATGCAGCAGGTTGCCGCCGGTTTCGCCGGCCGCGACAGCAGCGCCGCCGAGGTGGCCGGCGCCTGGCGCGAGGCGGTGGAAGCGCAGGGCGATGCGATGCTGCGCTGGATGCTCGATGCCGCGCGCGGCGGCAGCGCGGTAATCGACCAGCCGTGGCTGCGCGACGTCGCCCATGCCGTCCAGTCCGGCTTCGGCCATGCCGACTGGCTGAACGCGCCGGTGTTCGGCCCGGCGCGCGAGCACCAGGTGCGCTGGCAGGCGCTGGCGAAGCTGCAGCGCGACCACCAGTTGCAGATGGAGCGCTACGTCGCCGCGATCCGTGGTGCACTCGACGATGCCTTCCACCGTTTCGAGGCCAAGCTGGCCGGGCACGAGGCGCCGGGCAACCAGCTGACCAGCGCCCGCGCGATGTTCGACCTGTGGATCGACGCGGCCGAAGAGGCCTATGCCACGGTCGCGCTGTCCGAGGATTTCCAGCGCATCTACGCCGATCTGGCCAACGCGCAGATGCGGTTGCAGGCGGCGACCCGGCACGAACTGGAACGCGCCTGCGAACTGCTGGGCGTGCCGACCCGCACCGAAATGGATGCCGCCCATCGCCGCATCGCCGAACTGGAACGGCTGGTACGGCGGATGGCCGCCGGCAGCGCCCGGTCGGCGACGCCCGGGCCGGAAAAACCCAGGCCTGCGCCGAAGAAGAAGGCGGCCCCGAAGCCGGCCAGGGCAGCGGCGAAAAAGGCTCCGCCGCGCGGCAGGAGCAAGGCATGAAGGGTCCGCTGGGGTTCGGCGCCGACGACCTGATGCAGGAAACCCTGCAATGGCAGCGCAAGCTCGCCGACGGCCTGAAGCTGCTGCCCGGCGTGGCCGACGTCGATTACGGCGTCACCGAGCGGCGGGAAGTCTGGAGCGACGGCAAGGTCAAGCTGTACCGCTTCGTCGGCGACGGCGCCAGCAACGGGCAGCCGCCGCTGCTGATCGTCTACGCGCTGGTCAACCGCCCCTACATGGTGGACCTGCAGGACGGCCGTTCGCTGGTGCAGAAGCTGCTGGCCTCCGGGCAGGACGTGTACGTGCTGGACTGGGGCTACCCGGACCGTTCCGAACGCTACCTCACGCTGGAGGACTACCTGCTGCGCTACGTCGATGGCGCGGTGGAGCACCTGCGCGCGCAGCACGGCGGCGCGCCGGTCAACCTGCTGGGCATCTGCCAGGGCGGCGTGTTCTCGCTGTGCTACGCCGCGCTGCGCCCGCACAAGGTGCGCAACCTGGTCACGATGGTGGCGCCGGTGGATTTCCACACGCCGGACAACATGCTCTCGCACTGGGCGCGGCACGTGGACGTGGACCTGTTCGTCGACACGCTGGGCAACATCCCGGCCGACCTGATGAACGCCAGCTACCTGATGCTGAAGCCGTTCCGCCTGAACGTGCAGAAATACGTGGGGCTGATGGACATCCTCGACGACCGGCAGGCGCTGGAAGACTTCCTGCGCATGGAAAAGTGGATCTTCGACTCCCCCGACCTGGCCGGCGAGGCCTTCCGCCAGTTCGTCAAGCAGTTCTACCAGGACAACGGCCTGGTGCACGGCCGCATCCGCATCGGCGACGAGCCGGTGGACCTGCGCCGGCTGACGATGCCGTTGCTCAACATCTATGCCGAGCAGGACCACCTGGTGCCGCCGGCCGCATCGCGCGCACTGCGCGGGCTGGTCGGCAGCGACGACTACAGCGAGCTGGGGTTCCGTGGCGGCCACATCGGCATCTATGTCTCCGGCCGCGCGCAACGCGAAGTGCCATCCGCGATCCACGGCTGGTTGAGCGCGCGCGCATGAAGCGCCGGCTCCTGCTCGCTTTGCTGCTCGGAGCGGCCGCGCCGATTCAGGCCGCGCCCGGCGCGACGGTGCAGCGCGAGATCGAGGGGTTGATGCAGGCGCTGGAGCAGTCCGGCTGCCGTTTCCAGCGCAATGGCCGCTGGCATGGCGCGGCCGAGGTGCGTGACCACCTGCAACGCAAGTACGACTACCTGCGCAAACGCGAGTTGGCCGGCAGTGCCGAGCAGTTCATCGACAACGCGGCATCGCGGAGCAGCCTGAGCGGCAAGCCCTACCGGGTGGCCTGCCCGGGCCGATCCGAGCAGGATGCGGCGCCGTGGTTCCGGCAGCAGCTGGCAGGGCTGCGCGGACCCTGAGCGCACCCATGCGGAAAGGGACCGGGCAGTCACCAACAGGCCGAGGGGCGTTGTCCGCCGCATGCCTGCTGGGCGCGCTCTGGACGTCGCCCAACACCCTGGCCGGGCTGCTGGCCGGGCTGGCGGGCATGCCGATGGGCGCGCGGCCGCGGTGGAGCGGCCGGGACTTCGCCTGGGTGTTCCACCACTGGCCGTGGGGGCCGGGCGGGGCGGTCACGCTGGGCATGGTGATCCTGCACACCGGCGCGACCTTGGACGTGCCTTGCCATACCTACGAGCACCGCGCTGGCCGTTGCCGGCACCCGCGCATCAGCCTGCGCGACCACGAGCGCGCGCACGTGTTCCAGTACCTGGTGCTGGGGCCGCTGTTCCTGCCGGTCTACCTGCTGTGCGGTGGCGTCAGCGTGCGCAATCCATTGGAACGCGCCGCCGACCGCTACGCGCTGCAGGGGCGCGGCTGGTGGCCGTAGATGCGGGGCTTGCCCCGCATGGGGCTTTCCCGGTGAAGCCCTGTACCGGGCAAGCCCGGTACCTACGGAGCATCTTGTAGGTGCGGGCCTTGCCCCGCATGGGGTCCTGCCCGCGCCCGTCGCCCGAGTGCCCTCCCTCGGTCACGGCATTTCAACCTGTCTTGAACGAAGCGGTAACACCCGCGCGCCTAAAGTAGCGCCGTTACGAGTACGCAAGGAGTACCCACCGTCATGGCAATCGTTCTCTACATCGGTGGCAGCAAGGACGGCGACAAGGGCGTGGTGCCCTATGGCTTCAGCAAGACCCGCATGGATACCGACAACGGCCCGGAAATCTACGTCGAGCGCATGCTGGACACCGGCGGCCGCGGCCGCATGCGGGTGATGGTGCTGGAGAACCTGCGCGAGGACATCGCCCTGCAGCACCTGAGCCGCCACCTGGGCTGAACCCTCGGCCACGTCCGGGCGGCGCTGTCAACGGCTACCGCCCATGCGCCGGCATTGCCAGAATGCGGCATTCCACCATCGTGTGAATCGCAGCAGGCAATGCAAGACACCAAGCTCGCGCAGCAGATCGCGCAGACCATCGCCGGGGAGATCGGCGCCCAGCCCGCACAGGCCAAGGCCGCCATCGCGCTGCTGGACGAGGGCGCCAGCGTCCCGTTCATCGCCCGCTACCGCAAGGAAGTCACCGGCGGGCTGGACGACACCCAGCTGCGCAACCTGGAAGTGCGCCTGACCTACCTGCGCGAACTGGAAGAGCGCCGCGCCGCGGTGCTGGCCAGCATCGAAGAGCAGGGCAAGCTCAGCGACGAACTGCGCGGCGACATCCTCGCCGCCGACACCAAGAGCCGGCTGGAAGACCTGTACCTGCCGTACAAGCCCAAGCGCCGCACCCGCGCGCAGATCGCCCGCGAGGCCGGGCTGGAGCCGCTGGCCGACGGCCTGCTGGCCGATCCGGCGCTCGATCCGCAGGCCTTCGCCGCCGGCTTCGTCGATGCCGAAAAGGGCGTGGCCGATGCCAAGGCCGCGCTGGAAGGCGCGCGCGCGATCCTGATGGAACGCTGGGGCGAGGACGCCACGCTGGTCGGCGAACTGCGCCAGTGGCTGGGAGAGGTCGGGGTGATCCGCGCCCGTGTCGCCGAAGGCAAGGAAACCGAAGGCGCCAAGTACCGCGATTACTTCGAGCACGCCGAAGCGCTGGCGAAGATTCCCTCGCACCGGTTGCTGGCGCTGTTCCGCGCCCGCCGCGAGGAAATCCTGTTCCTCGAACTCGACCCCGGCAGCGAGGCCGAAAGCGGCCACCAATACGCCGAAGGCCGCGTCGCCCTCAAGGCCGGCATCGCCGACAAGGGCCGCGCCGCCGACCGCTGGCTGCTCGACGCCTGCCGCCTGACCTGGCGCGCCAAGCTGCACATGCACCTGCTGCTGGACCTGTTCAACCAGGCCCGCGAAAAGGCCGAGGCCGAGGCCATCGCCGTATTCGGCGACAACCTCAAGGACCTGCTGCTGGCCGCACCGGCCGGGCCGAAGACCGTGCTCGGCCTCGACCCCGGCATCCGCACCGGCTGCAAGGTCGCCGTGGTCGATGCCACCGGCAAGCTGCTGGCCACCGAAACCATCTACCCGCACGAACCCCGGCGGCAATGGGAACAGTCGCTGCAGACGCTCAGGCACCTGTGCGCCAAGCACGACGTGGAGCTGATCGCCATCGGCAACGGCACCGCCAGCCGCGAGACCGACAAGCTGGCCGGCGAGGTCATCAAGGCCTGCGACAACCCGAAGCTGCAGAAGATCGTGGTCAGCGAGGCCGGCGCCTCGGTGTATTCGGCCTCCGAATTCGCGGCCAAGGAATTCCCGAACCTCGACGTGTCGCTGCGTGGCGCGGTGTCGATCGCGCGGCGCTTGCAGGATCCGCTGGCCGAGCTGGTCAAGATCGAACCCAAGGCAATCGGCGTGGGCCAGTACCAGCACGACGTCGACCAGTTCCGTCTGGCGCGGGCGCTGGACGCGCGGGTGGAGGATTGCGTGAACGCGGTCGGCGTGTTCGTCAACACCGCCTCGGCGGCGCTGCTGTCGCGCGTATCCGGCCTGTCGGCGAGCGTGGCCGAGAACATCGTCCGCCACCGCGACGAGAACGGCCCGTTCAAGCGCCGCAAGGAGCTGCTGAAAGTGCCGCGCCTCGGCGACAAGACCTTCGAGCAATGCGCCGGCTTCCTGCGCATCGCCGATGGTGACGAGCCGCTGGACGCCTCGGCCGTGCACCCGGAAGCCTACCCGGTGGTCGAGCGCATCGTCGCCGCCGCGCAGCGGCCGATCAAGACGCTGCTCGGCGACGGCAGCTACCTGCGCGGGTTGAAGGCCGAGCAGTTCACCGACGAGACGTTCGGCGTGCCGACCGTGCGCGACATCCTCAAGGAGCTGGAAAAACCCGGCCGCGACCCGCGCCCCGAGTTCAAGGCGGCACGCTTCGCCGACGGCGTGGAGGACATCAAGGACCTGCGCGAGGGCATGGTGCTGGAAGGCGTGGTCAGCAACGTCGCCGCATTCGGTGCCTTCGTCGACATCGGCGTGCACCAGGATGGGCTGATCCACATCTCCGCCCTGTCGGACACCTTCGTCAAGGACCCGCGCGACGTGGTCAAGGCCGGCGACATCGTGAAGGTGAAGGTGCTGGAGGTGGACGTCGCCCGCAAGCGCATCGCGCTGACCCGCCGGTTGGACGACAGCCCGGCGCCGGCCGCACGTTCCGAGCGCGGCGAACGCGCAGGGCAGGGCAGCGGTGCACGTCGCGATGGCGGCAACCGCAATGCCCGGCCCGCTGCGGGTCGTCCCGGCGCCGCGGCGCCGCCGGCGAACAACGCGCTTGCCGAAGCCTTCGCGCGTGCCAAGCGCGGGAGCTGAGGATTCAGACAGTTGATGGATCACCCGGAAGGCCCTGCGATGCAGGGTCTTTCCCCATCGGCGGGAGCCGCTTCTCCTGCACGCTTCAACAGGCAGCGTTTCCCGCACGAAGAGCGTGAAACCCCCTGCCCATCGGCAACACCGTCCGCTATACTTCCGCCCCTGCCAGCCGAAGTGGCGGAATCGGTAGACGCAGCGGACTCAAAATCCGCCGCCCTTAAAAGCGTGTGGGTTCGAGTCCCACCTTCGGCACCAGCAGCACATGCGGAAAGCCGGGCAGCGATGCCCGGCTTTCTTGTTTTGTACCGGTCAAGGGCATCCCGATTGCGGGTGTGGCTCTGCGTAGGTGTCGGGCTTGCCCGGCACAGGGCTTTTCCCGGTAATGCCCCATGCGGGGCAAGCCCCGCATCTACGATAAGCCTGCATGCAGAGATGGGCTTTCCCTGATGGTTGAAGAACACAAAAAAGCCCCGCATGCGCGGGGCTTTCTCGAACTTGAAATGGCGTCCCCACGGGGATTCGAACCCCGGTCGCCACCGTGAAAGGGTGATGTCCTAGGCCTCTAGACGATGGGGACGCGTAAACTTCATCAGGTTTTGAACTTGCCCGGACGGCCTGATGTCCGAAAAAGTGGTGGAGCCAAGCGGGATCGAACCGCTGACCTCCTGCATGCCATGCAGGCGCTCTCCCAGCTGAGCTATGGCCCCGTATCTCTGTCGAGCCCGGCATTCTATCGGGCTTCCTGCTGGATGGGAAGCTGTTTTCAGCTTTCCTCGCCACCTTGCGAAGAGGGCGATTTCCAACAAAAAAGACCCGCTGGTACTGGGTCTTCGATTTTGATGAATGGCGTCCCCACGGGGATTCGAACCCCGGTCGCCACCGTGAAAGGGTGATGTCCTAGGCCTCTAGACGATGGGGACGCGTAAATCATCAAGTTTTTCCGGCATTCCGAACGGCCTGATGTTCGGAAGTGGTGGAGCCAAGCGGGATCGAACCGCTGACCTCCTGCATGCCATGCAGGCGCTCTCCCAGCTGAGCTATGGCCCCGATGTTGCCGAGGAGCGGAATGATAGCGGCGGCATTTTTTTCTGGCAAGCAGTTCGTGAAAAAAAATGTTCAGGTCCGTGCACACAGGGAAATACCCGATGCAGGGCGACTTGTTTCACCGATGGCGCGGGGCGGAGAGCCAAGGCATCGTGCCTGCCGGTGCGATGAAAGGCGCGGGGATGGCATTGTTTCGAGGCATGGGTGTCCTGTTGCTGGCGATGGTTGCGCCGGTGTCCGCGCAGCAGGTGTTCAAGTGCGTGGATGACGGTGTGGTGGCGTACCAGTCGATGCCTTGCATGGGCGTGACGGAAAAGAGCTGGGAGGTTGCCGCCGAGCCGGCAGCATCGCCGGTGGTTGCCGCAACCCCGACGCATGATGCGGTGGTCGATGGCGGGGGAAACAAGTGGACCCGAAGACGCGAACCTGCTTCCGTCCGCAGGCCACCGCCCGATGCCTGCGAGAAGGCAAAAGCCGGTCGTGATGCCGCGTACCGGAAGGCGGGATTGAAGCGTGGCTTCAAACTCTCCAGCCACTGGGACAACCGTGTCCACGACGCCTGCTGGTGAGGATGGCGGGCATAAAAAAACAGCAGGCAATGCCTGCTGTTCCTTTTCAAGATGGTGCGCCCGGAGAGATTCGAACTCCCGACCGCCTGGTTCGTAGCCAGGTACTCTATCCAACTGAGCTACGGGCGCATGTCAACTTGATTGTCCTGACATTGAACGCCGCATTGCGATGTTCAAGATGGTGCGCCCGGAGAGATTCGAACTCCCGACCGCCTGGTTCGTAGCCAGGTACTCTATCCAACTGAGCTACGGGCGCGCTGTCAGGAGCGGAATTATGCGGATGTCGCGGCAGTGCGTCAACGCTTTTGTGGAATTTTCCGTAATGCCTGCGCAAGCAATGCATCTGCCACGGCGACAGGCGATTTCATCCAGCTGAAATGATCGGCATGGGTGCCCAGTTCGCGTGCGCTCATGACCCGCAACGTGCTTTCCGCCATCGGCATCTTGTCGAGCAGATGGCGCATCGAACCGGGCGGGGCGAGCCAGTCGGCGTCGAACAGCAACGCCGTCGCCGGAACATCGAGCCTGCCCATCGCCGCTTCCAGGTCGACGGGCAGGCCGGCGGCGGCATAGCGGCCGCACAGGCCGACGCCGGCCCAGTCGCGGATCAGGCCGCGCGCTTCGCTGCCGCCGAATCCCACGCGGCGGCCGGGGAGGGCGCCGCAACGGCGGGCCAGCCACGACAGGAAACGGTAGGCCAACGGCAACAGGTAGCGGCGCGGTGCCGGAAAGCCGCGCCACCACGGCGTGCCGCTGGCAACCAGCCACAGTCCCTGCACTTCGTCCGGATGCAGGCCGGCGTGGCAGCACGCCAGTTGGCCGCCGAGGCTGTGTCCGCCCAGATGCAGTGGAAGATCGGGGAAGGCGGTACGCACCGCGGCTGTCGCGGCCGGCAGGTCGTATTGCAGCAGTTCGCGATACCCCCAGTCCTGCGCATGGCCGGCGCGCAGGCTGCTGCTGCCGTTGCCGCGCCATTCGTGCACGAACACGGCGATGCCGCGCGCCGCCAGCGCTTCGGCGAAGCCTTGGTAATGGCGCGCGGCCACGCCCAATGCCGGCAGCCACAACAGCGTAGCCACGGGATCTGCCGGCACATGCCGGAGCAGTTCGAAACGGTGCCCGTCCGCGGTGGTGAGCACGTGGTGGATGGAATCATTCATCCGGCGTGGTCGGCGTGGGCCGCGCCGAAATGGTCGAGCACCATGACTCCGCCGCGCCCGGGCCGGTAGCCGCCGCGCAGGCCGCGCGCCACGTAGTCGATGGCCGCTTCGCAGGCGTTGGGCAGGGACAGGCCGCGACACAGTTGCGCGGCGATCGCCGATGCCAGCGTGCAGCCGGTGCCATGCGCATCCAGTGGCAGGCGGACATGGCTGAATTCCTCGCCGGTGACGCCGTCGAAATAGCGGTCGATCACGCGCGGGCCTTCGTGCAGGTGGCCGCCCTTGAGCAGCACCGCGCCGGCGCCGAGGTCGAGCAGCGCGGTGGCGGCCTCCTCGGCCTCGGCGGCGTTGCCGATGGAGCGGCCGAGCAGCAGTTCGGCTTCCGGCGTATTCGGCGTGAGCAGGGTGGCCAGCGGTAGCAGGCGCTCGCGCAATGCGCGCAGGGCGCTGTCTTCCAGCAGCCTGGCGCCGCTGGTGGCGACCATCACCGGGTCCAGCACAACCTGCGCTGGACGGTGTTTTTCCAGTGCGTCGGCGACGAGGTGGATCACTTCGGCATTGGCCAGCATGCCCAGCTTGACCGCATGGATGTCGAAATCGTCGAAGCAGGCGTCGATCTGCGCCTGCAGGAAATCCAGCGGCGGCACGTGCACGGCGGTGACGCCGCGGGTGTTCTGCGCGGTGAGCGCGGCGATCGCCGACAGGCCATGCACGCGGTGGGCGGCGAAGGCCTTGAGGTCGGCCTGGATGCCGGCGCCGCCGCCCGAGTCGGAACCGGCGATGGTCAGGGCGGAAACGGGCGTGGAAGCAGTCATGGCCGGATTGTGCCGTGTTTGGGAATGCGCTGCGGTCAGTGGTTCCCGCGCAGGCGCTGCGACAGCCGGTAGACCATGTAGCTGGCTCCGGTGGTGCCGGTGAGCAGCGCCGGCGCCAGCAGGGCGTCGTAGCCGAAGTGCAGGAACAGCCACGCGCCGCCGACGCCGCCAGCGAGGAAACCGCTGATGATCAGGCCGCTGAGGGTGAGCCGCTTCATCGGCAGCGGCAGCCCGCGCAGCAGGTGGCCCAGGCCGATGCCCAGGTCGGTGAACATGCCGCTGAGGTGGGTGGTGCGCACCACCGCGCCACTGAACGTGGTGGCCATCGCGTTCTGCAGGCCGCAGGCCATCGCCGCGGCGAGCGCGCCCCATATCTGCTGCCGCTTGAACAGCGGGATCGACACCAGCAGCAACAGCGAGACGAGCAGCAGCACCACGCCGTAGCGGCGGCCGAGCCGCAGGGTGGCGTCCTGCACGATCAGGCCGCTGAGCGTGGCGCCGAGGCAGAACGCGATCAGGATGCCCCACAGGTGGCCGACGTTGCGCCAGTCGCGCTGCACCAGCGCCATGCCGAGCTGGCTGGTGGTGCCGGTGAGGTGGGTGATGGCCTGGTGCTCGAAACCGAGGAAGCCGACCACGTTGACCATGCCGGCCACGCAGGACAGCGCGATCGCGCCGATCCATACCCAGCGGGGAAGCTGTATGCCCATCGGCCGCGCGCGCCCGCCTCAGAAACCGCCGTTGCGGGCGATGTCGGAGAACGTGCCGCTGCGCGGGTCGTACACCGCGCCCCAGAAGCCCGCGCCGCCGTCGCAGACGCGCACGGCCTCGCGCGCCGGGTTGATCTTCTGGTGGTCGGGCAGGGTGAAGGCGTTGATGTAGATCAGCTGGCGCCCGGCGGACACGAAGCCCACGTACTGGCGGCCGGACTGCGCCGGTTCGGCGATGGCCGGCTGCAGTTGCGGCAGGCGGCTTTCCAGCTCGTCGATCTGCGCGCGGCTCGGCGCCCAGTAGCCGCCGATGCCGTCGGCATGCTTCGCCGGGCTGTCGCGCGAGCAGGTGTCGAGCACCTGTGCGGCGACGACCGGGCGGGTGACCACCCACGACTGCCCGGCCTTGAGCGCGGTCGGCACGCGGGCGCCGGGCTTGACGTTGGCCGGCGTGCACGCGGCCAGCGCCAACAGGCAGGTTGCGAACGACGGCAGGAGGCGAACGACTTTCACGGCAACTCCGGGCAGGAAAGGGGATCAGGCGGTGGCGTGGGCGTAGGTTTCAAGATAGCCGCAGCGGATGCAGCGCCAGGTGCAGGTCTCCAGTTTCTCCTGCGGTGGCCTGAGCCCCATCCAGAACGATTTCTGCGGCTGTCCCTCGACCCAGGCGGTGATCGAGCGTTCGTTGCCGTGGCCTTCTTCCAGCAGGTAGCCGGGCTGCATCGGGGAATTGCACTTGCTGCACTCGATTTCGTGGCGGGGCATGGGGTTGGCTCGTTCGGGCAGGATGGAGTTACAGCACTTCGGAGGCGTAGTCGGCCAGCCGCGAGCGTTCGCCGCGGCGCAGGGTGATGTGCGCGCTGTGCGGCCAGCTCTTGAAGCGGTCCACCGCGTAGGTCAGGCCCGAGGTGGTTTCGGTCAGGTACGGGGTGTCGATCTGCTCGACGTTGCCGAGGCAGACGATCTTGGTGCCGGGGCCAGCGCGGGTGATCAGCGTCTTCATCTGCTTCGGGGTGAGGTTCTGCGCCTCGTCGAGGATGAGATAGCGCGACAGGAAGGTGCGTCCGCGCATGAAGTTCAGCGAGCGGATCTTGATGCGGCTGGCGAGCAGGTCGTTGGTGGCCTGGCGGCCCCAGGTGCCGCCTTCCTGGTTGTGGGTGAGCACTTCCAGGTTGTCGGTCAGCGCCCCCATCCACGGCGTCATCTTTTCCTCCTCGGTGCCGGGCAGGAAGCCGATGTCCTCGCCGACGCTGACCGTGGCGCGGGTCATGATGATCTCGCGGTAGCGCTGGCTGTCCATCGTCTGCGCCAGGCCGGCGGCCAGGGCCAGCAGGGTCTTGCCGGTGCCGGCGGTGCCGAGCAAGGTGACGAAGTCGATTTCCGGGTCCATCAAGGCGTTGAGCGCGAAGTTCTGCTCGCGGTTGCGCGCGGTGATGCCCCATACCGAATGCGAACCGTGGCGGAAGTCGTCCACCAGCGCCAGGGTGACGCGGCCATCGGCCTCCACTCGGGTAACCCTCAGTTCGACCTCGTCCTCGCCGGGCAGGTAGACGTACTGGTTCGGAAACCATTCCTCGTCGTTCGCGGCGTGGATCTCGTAGTTGCTGCGGCCCTTGTCGCTCCAACTGCGCAGGTCGCTGGCGTGCTTCTTCCAGAAGTCTTCGTGCAGTTGGGTGGCGCCGGTGTAGAGCAGGCTGAAGTCGTCCAGCGCGCGGTCGTTCTCGTAGTCCTCCGAGTCGATGCCGGCGATGGCGGCCTTGATCCGCAGGTTGATGTCCTTGGAGACGAACACCACCGGCACTTCGGGGCTCTTTTCCTTCAGTGCCAGGATCGCGCCGAGGATGGCGTTGTCGGGGATGACCTTGCCGAAGCTCTTGCCGGCATCGAAGTGGCTGGTCTGGAAGTACAGGCGGCCGGCGCTCTGCGCGCCGCGCAGCTGCAGGCCCTGCGGCCGCACCAGCGGGATGCCCTGTTCGAGGCTGCCGATGCCGGCCGCTTCGATCAGTTCGTTGAGGAAGCGGCTGACCTGCCGCGCGTTGCGGCTGGCTTCGGAGGTACCCTTCTTGCCGTTGTCCAGCTCCTCGATCACCTGCATCGGCAGGTGCACGTCGTGTTCCTCGAACTTGAACAGCGCGGTGGGGTCGTGCATCAGCACGTTGGTGTCCAGCACGTAGATGCGCTTGCCTCGGGTCATCGTCGGTTCCTGGTGGCGGGACAGGGACGCGCCATCACGCCTGCGCTGCAGGGTGATGGCGTGGGTGGGGAGCGGGGGATGTCACTTGGAGCGTGCGGCCTGCAGCGCATCGAGCACGGCCCCGGCATGGCCGGCGACCTTGACCTTGCGCCACGCCTGCACCAGCGTGCCGTCGGGCGCGATCAGGAAGGTGCTGCGCTCGATGCCGCGCACCTGCTTGCCGTACATGTTCTTCATCCTGATGACGTCGAAGGCGGTGCACAGCGCCTCGTCGGCATCGCTGACGAGGGGGAACCCGAAGCCCTGTTTGGCGCAGAAGTTGTCGTGCGACTTCACCGAGTCGCGGGAGACGCCGAACACCCGCGCGCCGGCGCGCTTGAACGCCGGCAGCAGGGCGTTGAAGTCGATGCCCTCGGTGGTGCAGCCGGGGGTGCTGTCCTTCGGGTAGAAGTACAGCACCAGCCAGTGGTCGGCCTGCGCGGCGAGGGTGGTGTTCTCGCCGCCGGACAGCGCCAGCGGCAGGTCGAGGGTGGTGCGGTCCAGGGTATCGCCGATGTTCATCCGATGTCTTCCGAGCCTGGGGTGTTCCGGTTGCAACTGCATGAAACGCCGCGCGCCGGTGACGGGCGCGCGAATATCTTCTAGAACTTCATCGGGTCCATGATCGCGTCCAGGTTGAGGTGGTCGCAGAATTCGAGGAAGTCGTCGCGCAGCGCGGCGATGTGCATGTTCGCCGGCACGCCGATGGTGACCTGCGCCGAGAACATTTCCGCCCCGGTCTGCATCGCCTGGTAGCGGGTGCTCTGCAGGTTTTCGATGGTGATGCCCTGGCGGTCGAAGAAGTCGGCCAGCTGGAACAGGATGCCGGGCTTGTCGGCGGCGATGACCTCGACGATGTACGGCAGCAGGTTGGACTGCACCTGCTTGGCCGCGGTGCGGTACCACACCAGCTTCAGCCCTTCCTCGCGCTCCAGCCGGCCCAGCATCGCCTCCAGCTTGGCCACCGCGTCCCACGAGCCGGTGGCCAGCGTGGTGACCGAGACGTCGCGGCCCACGGTGGAGAGCCGGGCGTCGACCAGGTTGCAGCCGCTGTCGGCGATGCGGCGGGTGACGGACAGCAGGGGGGACTCCGGATGCGTCGTGTAGGCGTTTATCAGGAGGTGGTTTTCGGTCGGCTGCGGCCGCGGGGTGGTATTGGTCAAGACGGTTCCGGGATGCGCTGTGAGTCTGAACGACGCCAACGGCGGCGCGCTCGCTGGCGTCCAGCATACTTGCCCGTGCTTTCGACCGGCAAGTAACATGCGGCCGGTCACGAGCCCGCGTTTCCGCGGGTTTTCCAGCCCCCATCCGCAACGGCGCCTCCTTGTCCATTTCCGGCCTCATCACCGCTTTGGCGACACCTTTCCGGGCCGATGGCACGGTCGACGCCGAGGCATGGCAGCGCCTGCTGGCGCGGCAGCTGGCCGCAGGCGTGCAGGGCGTGGTGGTGGCCGGTTCCACCGGTGAGGCGGCGGCGCTCGCCGACGAGGAATACGACGCCCTGCTGCGCGCGGCCGTGGCCATGCTCGGCGGGCGCATGCCGGTGATGGCCGGCACCGGCGCCTCGGCCACCGCCCGGACCATCGAAGCGACCCGCCGCGCGGCGCGCAATGGCGCCAGCCATGCCCTGGTGGTCACGCCACCCTACGTGCGCCCCACCCAGCAGGGCCTGCTACGGCATTACCTGGCGGTGGCCGAGCAGGGCGGCCTGCCGGTGGTGCTGTACAACGTGCCGGCGCGCACCGGGTGCGACCTGCTGCCGGAAACCGTGGCCGAACTGGCCGGCCACCCGAACATCGTCGGCATCAAGGAGGCGGTCGGCGACATGGCCCGGCTCAAGGCATTGCTGGCCTTGCAGGGCGACGGCTTCGCCATCCTCAGTGGCGACGACGGCAGCGCCGCGCGTGCGCTGCTGGCCGGTGCCGACGGCCTGGTTTCGGTGGGGTCCAACGTCCTGCCGGGGACGTTCCGCACCTTGTGCGACCTTGCCCGGGCCGGCGACCATGGTGCTGCCGAAGCCTGGGATGCACGCCTGCAGCCGTACCATGACTTCTGTGGCGTCGAGCCCAACCCCATTCCGGTGAAGGCGCTGCTGCAGCGGCTGGGCATCGGCCACGGGTTGCGGTTGCCGTTGCTGTCCCTTTCCGACGCGCACCATGCCGCCGCCGACCACCTGGCGGCCGCGGTGGACGCGCTGGAAGCACTATCCAGCCACTGAATCTGCAGTGGCCTGAACCTGGAGATCCACGATGCGTCATTCCCGAACCGCTGTCCGCGCACTTTCGCTGGCGTTGCTTGCCATCGCCACCACGGTCACCGCCACCGGCTGCCACCGCGGCGCGCGTGGCGACTATGCGCTGGCGCCGGAAATGCGCCCGCTCGAAGTGCCGCCGGACCTGAACCTGCCCAACACCGCCGGCGCCTCGCAGGTGCCGGCGCTGGCCTCGGCCTCGCGCCCGGCGGCACAGGCCGCACCGGCGCAGGGTGGCTTCACCGTCGGCGGCAGCCGCGACGAGGTGTTCGGCAAGGTCGGCACTGCGCTGGAAGCCATCGATGGCGTGACCATCGCCAGCCGCGCGCAGCTGCTGGGTTCCTATGACGTGGCCTACGAAGGCAGCAATTTCCTGGTGCGCGTGGTGGCCGTGGACGCCGGCGCCTACGTGTCGGCGGTGGACCCGCGTGGCATCCCGGCCACGGATGCGGCGGCGGTCAAGCTGGTCGACGCGCTGAAGGCCAGGCTCGGCGGCTGATGCCGGCCGGCCACGGATGCGAAACGGGCGCCTTGCGGCGCCCGTTTTCGTTTGCGGCCCTGCCGCCTATCAGCGCTCCAGCAGCTTGAGCTTGTCCGGCTTGCCGTCCCACTCGGCGGCATCCGGCGGCGGGTCCTTGCGCACGGCCAGCACCGGCCACTCCTTGGACAGCTCTGCGTTCAACGCGGCGAAACCCTCCTGGCCGGCCGGTACGTCGTCTTCCGGGAAGATCGCGTTGACCGGGCATTCGGGCTCGCACAGGGTGCAGTCGATGCACTCGTCCGGATCGATGACGAGGAAGTTGGGGCCTTCATGGAAACAGTCCACGGGGCAGACTTCGACACAATCGGTGTGCTTGCACTTGATGCAGTTTTCGGTGACGACGAAAGGCATGACGGGGTCCGGCTTTGAACCGCTCAATTCTAGTGCAGTAAGCAGAAGATGGGCGGAGGCATTCTCAATTCGGAGTACGTCCGCAGGAGCGACGCGAGTCGCGACCGAGGCTTCACCGGGAAAGCCCGGTCGCGACTCGCGTCGCTCCTGCAGCGATTCATGCGGGCAACAAAAAACCCCGCGGATGCGGGGTGTTTTGATTCGCGGACTTGAGTTGGCGCTCCCTAGGGGACTCGAACCCCTGTTTTAGCCTTGAGAGGGCCACGTCCTAACCACTAGACGAAGGGAGCGTTTTGTCGCTGTCCGGCGAGCGCGCTAGTATAGGCGCCTGTTTGCCGTTCGGCAATCCCGTATCACCAACCGGAATCGCCACCATCAACTCCCCAGTTGCAACGCCATTCACCTTGCGCGTCATTCCGCGCGACCAGCACACCATTTCGCGCAAGGACATCAGCCCGAACGCGCTGCGCGTGCTCTACCGCCTGCGCGAAGCCGGTTTCGGTGCCTACCTGGTCGGCGGCGCGGTGCGCGACCTGCTGGTGGGCGGGCGGCCCAAGGATTTCGACGTGGCCACCGACGCCACGCCCGAACAGGTCAAGCAACTGTTCCGCAACTGCCGGCTGATCGGCCGCCGCTTCCGGCTGGCGCACGTGGTGTTCGGCCGCGAGATCATCGAGGTCGCCACCTTCCGCGCCAACAGCGACGACGGCAGCGGCGACCGCGAGGTCGAGAACGGCATGCTGGTGCGCGACAACGTCTACGGCAGCATCGAGGACGACGCGGTGCGCCGCGATTTCAGCTGCAACGCCCTGTACTACGCGATCGAGGATTTCTCGGTGCGCGACTACACCGGAGGCTTCGAGGACGTGCTGGCGCGGCGCATGAAGCTGATCGGCGACCCCGAGCAGCGCTACCGCGAGGACCCGGTGCGCATGCTGCGCGCGGTGCGGCTGGCGGCCAAGCTGACGTTCGACATCGAGCCGGCCACCGCCGCGCCGATCCCGCGGCTGGCCGGCTTGCTCGACGAAGCGGCGCCGGCGCGGCTGTTCGAGGAAGTGCTCAAGCTGTTCCTGTCCGGCCACGGCGTGGCCAGCTTCGAGGGGCTGGAGCGGCACGGCCTGTTGCCGGCGCTGTTCCCGGAAAGCGCGGCGGCGCTGAAGAGCAACCGCAGCGGCGCCCTGCGCCGGTTCGTGGTCGAAGGCCTGCGCAGCACCGATGCGCGCGTGGCCAACGACGAGCCGGTATCGCCGGCGTTCCTGTTCGCGCTGCTGCTGTGGCCGGCGTTCTGCCGTGCTCTGATCGCGCTGCAACGGCAGGGGGTGGCGCCGGAGGAGGCGCAGCGCCGTGCCGCCGACCGGGTCACGCTGCACCAGCTCACCACCATCGCGCTGCCGCGCCGGTTCTCGCTGCCGATGCAGGAAATCTGGCTGCTGCAGTCGCGCTTCGCCTCGCGCCAGCGCAAGCGCGTGCTGCGCACGCTGACCCACCCGCGTTTCCGCGCCGCGTTCGACTTCCTCGTATTGCGCCAAGTGGCCTCCAGCGAGCACGAGGCCGACATCGCGTTCTGGCGCGAGGCGCAACAGCAGTCCGGCCACGAACTGGAATCGGCGCTGGACGCGGCGCATGCCGAAGGCATGGAGGATGAAGCCCCCCGGCGGCGTCGCCGTCGCCGCCGGCGCAGCGGCACCGCCGCGGGCGAATGAAGCGCATGGTCGTGGCCTGCATCGGGCTGGGGGCCAACCTCGGCGATGCGCCGGCCACCGTGCGCGCGGCGATGCAGGCGCTGGCACGGCTGCCCGATTGCCGCCTGCTGGCCGCCTCGCGGCTGTACCGCACACCGGCCTGGGGCAACGAGGACCAGCCGGACTTCATCAATGCCGCGGTGGCGCTGGAAACCGGACTGCCGGCGCCAACCCTGCTCGAACACCTGCTGCGGACCGAACAGGACTTCGGCCGCGTGCGCCTGCCCGACGAGCGCTGGGGGCCGAGGACGCTCGACCTCGACCTGCTGCTGTATGGCGAACAGGTCATCGACCTGCCACAGCTGAAAGTGCCGCACCCTTATCTTCACGAACGCGCCTTCGCCCTGCTGCCGCTGGCCGACGTCGCGCCGGAAGCGGTGATTCCCGGCCGTGGAACGGTGCGTGGCGCACTGGCAGCGATGAAAACCTGCGGCATCGAGCCGATAGGCGGATAATGCGCGGCTCATCACCGAGCGTCGTTTCCTCATGAGCACCCATGCAGACAGCAAACCCTGGACCGTCCCGGCCCTGGCCGAGGCCAAGCGCGACGGCCTCAAGCTGGTGATGCTGACCGCCTACGACGCGGGTTTCGCCCGCGCCTTCGACGCCAACGGCGTCGACCTGATCCTGATCGGCGATTCGCTGGGCATGGTGGTACAGGGGCACGATTCCACGCTGCCGGTCACCGTGGCCGACATCGCCTACCACACTGCCGCGGTGGCGCGGGTGCTGCAGCGTGCGCTGCTGGTGGCCGACCTGCCGTTCGGCGCCGACGCCACCCCCGAACGCGCGTTCGAGGCCTCGCTGCGACTGCTGCAGGCCGGCGCGGAGATGGTCAAGATCGAAGGTGCCGGCTTCAAGCTGGACGTGATCCGCCATCTGGTCGAGCGCGAGATCCCGGTCTGCTCGCACCTGGGCCTGACCCCGCAGTCGGTGCTGACGCTGGGCGGGTTCAAGGTGCAGGGCCGTGGCGAAGCGGCCGAACGCCTGCGCGCCGATGCGCGCGCGGTAGTCGAAGCGGGCGCGTCGCTGCTGGTGCTCGAATGCGTGCCGTCGCCGCTGGCCGCGCAGGTCACCGCCGACATTCCGGTGCCGACCATCGGCATCGGTGCCGGCGCCGGCTGCGACGGGCAGGTGCTGGTGATGCACGATTTCCTCGGCCTCGACAGCGGCCACCGCCGGCCCAAGTTCGTCAAGGATTTCCTTGCCGAGGGCGGCTCGGTGGCCGGCGCCGTGCGCGCCTACGCCGACGCCGTGCGCGCCGGCACCTTCCCCGACGCGGAGCATGCGTACGCATCATGATCGAGACCGTCACCGAACTTTCCCGGCTGCGCGCCATCGTCGCCGGCTGGAAGCGCGAGGGCCTGCGCGTGGGCTTCGTGCCGACGATGGGCAACCTGCACGCCGGCCACTATTCGCTGGTGACCCTGGCGCGGCACCACGCTGACCGCGTGGTGTCCAGCGTGTTCGTCAACCCGACCCAGTTCGGCCCGAACGAGGACTTCACCCGCTACCCGCGCACGCCCGAGGCCGACACCACCGGGCTTGAACAGGCCGGCTGCGACGTGCTGTGGCTGCCCACGGTCGAATCCATGTACCCGTTTGGCGTCGAGCTGGCCGCCAATGTCCACGTACCGGGCGTGAGCGCGCTGCTGGAAGGGGCGCATCGTCCCGGCCACTTCGATGGCGTGTGCACCGTGGTCACGCGCCTGTTCAACCAGGTGCAGCCGGACATGGCCGCGTTCGGCCGCAAGGATTACCAGCAGCTGGCGGTGATCCGGCAGATGGTGGCCGACCTGGCGTTCCCGATCGAGATCGTCGGCGGCGAGATCGTGCGCGAGGGCGACGGCCTGGCGATGAGTTCGCGCAACCAGTACCTCACCGCCGAAACCCGCCCGCAGGCGGCGACGATCCGGCGCGTGCTGCTGGGCATGCGCGATGCCAGCCTGGCCGGCACGCCACGGGCGAAGGTCGAGGCCGACGGCGTCGCGCAGCTGCAGGCGGCCGGTTTCCATGTGGACTACGCGGTGGTGCGGCTGCCGGACCTGGGCGAGCCGGGCGAGGACGAGGCCGGCGCCCGCGTGGCGCTGGTGGCGGCCAAGCTGGGCAGCACCCGCTTGATCGACAACATCGAGTTCTGAGCACCAGTGCCGGGCAAGCCCGGCACCTGCGTGTAAATGGCAAGCTTCCCGTGGATGCGGGGCTTGCCCTGCATGAAGCTTTACCGATGAAGCCTCGCGTGGGGCAAGCCCCACGCCTACGGGAGTCATGCTCCGCGCCTTGGGCGTGTCGAGCAGGTGCAGGCTGTGCGGGAAACCACGAATTTCGTAGATGCGGGGCTTGCCCCGCATGAAGCCTTGCCGATGAAGCTTCGCACCGGGCAAGCCCGGTGCCTACGGACTTGCGGTGTCCTGTCGTTACCCTGAAATGACCTGCAATGGCGTATTCGTGACGCCCATTTCTTTGCCTGCCTGAATCGCACGGTCGCCCATGTTGCAGTGCAAGCAAAGCCCCGCACGGGTGCTAGACTGCGTACTTTCATCAAGCAGTATCGGCACCGTCATGCAACTCACCCTGCTCAAGACCAAGATCCACCGCGCCACCGTCACCCATTCGGAGCTGAACTACGAAGGCTCCATCGCGATCGATGGCGACCTGCTGGAAGCCACCGGCATCCGCGAGTTCGAGCAGGTGAACATCTGGGTGGTGACCAACGGCGCGCGTTTTTCCACCTATGCCATCCGCGCCGAAGCCGGCAGCGGCATCATCTCGCTCAACGGCGGCGCCGCGCGCCACGTGCAGGTGGGCGACGTGGTCATCATCGCCGCCTTCGCCAGCATGAGCGAAGCCGAGGCCGACGCGTTCCAGCCCAAGCTGGTCTACGTCGACGGCAACAACCGCATCACCCACACCAACCACTCCATCCCCACACAGGCCGCATGACCACGAACAACGGATTGACCGCATTGCACGCCCACGCCCAGCGTCTGCAGGGCACGGGTATTCCCTCGCTGTTGGCCGCCGAGCCGGACCGGGTGAAAACCCTGGCACTCAAGGTCGGTCCGTTGTACGTGAACTTCGCGCGGCAGAAATACGACCGCGCCGCGCTCGATGCATTGCTGGAGCTGGCCGCCGCGCGCGACGTCGCCGGCGGCTTCGCGCGCCTGTTCGGCGGTGAAAGGATCAACATCACCGAAGGCCGCGCGGTGCTGCACAGCGCCCTGCGCGGCGACGCCAGCCCCAAGGCGGCGGCCGAGCATGCCGAAGCGGTGGCCGTGCAGCAGCGCATGGGCAAGCTGGTCGAGGCGCTGGAAACCAGCGCCGTCACCGACATCGTCAGCGTCGGCATCGGCGGTTCCGACCTCGGCCCGCGGCTGGTCGCCGACGCGCTGCGCCCGGCCAGCGGCGCGCGCTTCCGCGTGCACTTCGTCTCCAACGTCGATGGCGCGGCGATGCAGCGCACGCTGGCCACGCTGGACCCGGCGACCACCGCCGGCATCCTGATCTCCAAGACCTTCGGCACCCAGGAAACCCTGCTCAACGGCGCGATCCTGCGCGACTGGCTGGGTGGCAGCGAGCGCCTGTACGCGGTCAGCGCCAACCCGGAGCGCGCCGCCAAGGCGTTCGACATCGCCGCCGCGCGCGTGCTGCCGATGTGGGACTGGGTGGGCGGCCGCTATTCGCTGTGGTCGGCGGTGGGCTTCCCGATCGCATTGGCAATCGGCTTCGAGCGCTTCGGCCAACTGTTGGCCGGCGCGGCGGAAATGGACGCGCACGCGGCCAGCGCGCCGTTGCAGCGCAACCTGCCGGTGCTGCACGCGCTGACCGACATCTGGAACCGCAACGTACTCGGCTGCGCCACCCACGCGGTGATGACCTACGACCAGCGCCTGGCGCTGCTGCCGGCCTACCTGCAGCAGTTGGTAATGGAGAGTCTCGGCAAGCGGGTCAAGCTCGATGGCAGCCCGGTGGACGGCGACACCGTGCCGGTGTGGTGGGGCGGGGCGGGCACCGACGTGCAGCACAGCTTCTTCCAGGCCCTGCACCAGGGCACCAGCATCGTGCCGGCCGATTTCATCGGCTGCGTGCGCAATGACGATCCCTACGAAATCAACCACCAGGCGCTGCTGGCCAACCTGCTTGCGCAGACCGAGGCCTTGGCGAACGGGCAGGACAGCAGCGACCCGCACCGCCAGTATCCCGGCGGCCGCCCGAGCACGCTGATCCTGCTCGACGCGCTGACCCCGCACGCGCTGGGCGCGCTGATCGCGATGTACGAGCATGCGGTCTACGTGCAGTCGCTGGTGTGGGGCATCAACGCCTTCGACCAGTTCGGCGTGGAACTGGGCAAGCAGCTGGCCAACCAGCTGCTGCCGGCGTTGCAGGGCGAGGCGGTGGAGATCGCCGACCCGATGACGCGCGAGGCGCTGGCGCTGCTGCGCGCCTGACCGGCGCGACGGGGGCAACGACGAACGCCGCGCAGTGATGCGCGGCGTTTTGTTTGCCCCTTCGCCGATATGCCTTGTAGAGCGGGGCTTGCCCCGCTGGGGCTTTACCGGGAATGCTTCATGCGGGGCAAGCCCCGCATCTACGGGAAGGCGGTCAGCCGCTGGAGCGCCGCGCCTCGCTCGGCGCGCGCCCGGTCCAGCGCTTGAATGCACGGCGGAATTCACGGGCGTCGTTGAAACCCAGCTGGCCGCCGATGGCGAGGATGCTCAGCTTCGGGTCGCGCAGCAGCTCCATCGCGTGGTTGGTGCGCACGCGGTCGTGGACCGCACTGAACGAGGTGCCTTCCTCGGCCAGCTGTCGGCGCAGGGTGCGCTCGCTCAGGTGCAGCTCGGCGGCCATTTCGGCCATCTGCGGGTTGTCGCGCAGGCGCATGCGCAGGTGATTTTCCAGCGCGGCGGTGGTTTCGCCGCAGGCCGGCTGGGCATCGAGCTGCATGCGGCACAGGGTCAGCACCTGGTTCGAGGTCACCGGGTTGTAGCTGGCGAACGGCAGTTCCAGCCAGCAGCGTTCGATCACCATCGCGTGCTGCGGCTGGCCGAAGCGCACCTCGCAGCCGAACAGGTCGAGGTAGCGCTGCGCATAGGGCGGCGCCGGGTAGCCCAGTTCCAGGCGCAGGGGCCGGAATTCGGGGCCGACCAGCTCGTGGATCAGCTTCAACACGCTGGAGAACAGTTCCTCGCACAGGAATGGCAGCAGGTCACAGGCTTCGTCCGGCGCGGTGGCGACCGCGGCCAGGCAGTCGGTGTCGCGCTCGGTCAGCGACATGTCCATCAGCGCGCCGCTGTTGCGCTGGTAGGCCATGCCGATGCGTACCGCTTCGCCGAAATCGGGGGCGGTCTTCATCGCCAGCCCGAGCAGGCCGAAATTGCCCAGGTTCTGCCGGTCGCCCAGCACCAGCCCCAGGCCCTCGACGGGCAGGGCGTGCAGGGCGCGGCGGATCACGGTGCTGGCCTGCCGGTAGGACATGCGGGTGTCGGGATTGCTGATTTCCGCCGGTTGCAGGCGGGTTCCGGCGAACCAGCCATCGCAGTCCACCTCCATCTCGGCGGCCAGCTGCATCAGCCCGCAGAGGATGTTGGTGGGCCGGTCGGCGACGGACAGACGATCGCCGATTGCGGTGTTCAAACGCATCCGAACTTCTCCCGATTGTCCGTTTTGCCCCCCTTTGTATGCCGCTTCCGCCCTTCGCGCAACGCATCGGCGCGCACCAGACTGCGACGCAGACTTGGCGAGCACGTACGGGAGAGAATTCATGCAACGCAGCATTTTTGTCGGCACGATCGGCGCTCTTGCGCTCCTCCTGTCCGCCTGCCAGCAGCAGTCCGCCGACGCGCCGGCACCGTCGGCGGGCGATGCCGGCTTCGCCCGGACCCTGCAGGAGCGGCTGCTGGACGCCAAGCCCGGCGACGTGATCGAGGTGCCGGAAGGCACCTTCCAGTTCGACCGCAGCCTCAGCCTGCGGGTTGACGACGTCACCCTGCGCGGGCAGGGCATGGACAAATCCATCCTCAGCTTCAAGGGGCAGAAGGCCGGCGCCGAGGGCCTGCTGGTGAACGCCAACGGCTTCACCCTGGAAAACCTGGCGATCGAAGACAGCAAGGGCGACGGCTTCAAGATCAGCGAGTCGGAGAACGTCACCATCCGCGGCGTGCGCGTGGAATGGACCGGCGGGCCGAAGACCAGCAACGGCGGCTACGGGCTGTACCCGGTGCTGTGTCGCAATGTGCTGATCGAGGACTCGGTGGCGATCGGCGCCTCGGATTCGGGGATCTACGTCGGCCAGTCGCGCGACGTGATCTTGCGCAACAACCGCGCCGAGCGCAACGTGGCCGGCATCGAGATCGAGAACACCATCAACGCCGACGTCCACGACAACGTGGCTACCGGCAACACCGGCGGCATCCTGGTGTTCAACATGCCGGCGCTGACCCAGCAGGGCGACGCGATCCGCGTGTTCAGGAACAAGGTGGTGGAGAACAACCACGACAACTTCGGCGCCAAGGGCACGCCGGTGGCCAGCGTGCCGGCCGGCAGCGGCGTGGTGATCAACTCCAACGACAACATCGAGATCTTCGACAACGACATCGCCGACAACCGCACCGCCAACATCATCGTCTCCAGCGTGTATTCCACCGGCTACAAGGACGACAAGGCCTCGGGCGAGTTCGATCCGTACCCGGAGCGCATTTACGTGCACGACAACCGCCTGTCCGGCGGCGGCGATTCGCCCGACCGGATGGACTTCAAGGCGCTGAAGGTGGCGATGTATGGCCTGCGCGGCAGCTTCCCCGACGTGCTGTTCGACGGCTACGTCAACCCGCAGCGCAAGGACGGCCCGCAGATCTGCCTGCGCGACGTGTCCGGCGTGCTCAACGCCGATGGCCCCGGCGGCTACAAGAATCCGAGCAAGGACACCAAACCCTACGACTGCACGCTGCCGTCGCTGCCCGCGATCGACCTGAAGCGCGGTTGAGGTGGCGCGCATGTCGCTGCATCGATGGCTGATGGGAATGGCCGCACTGCTGGCGCTGGCCGCCTGTTCCGGCACGCGGACGCCGGGGCCGGTGCATTTCTTCGCCGAAGGCATGCCCGAACGACTGTCCGACTGGAACGTGCTGTACGTGGACGACGGCAGGTTGCGGCTCAACGCGCAGGTGCAACCCTACGACCTGGACACGGCGCTGTTCACCGACTACGCGCACAAGCTGCGCACGGTATGGATGCCGGCCGGCACCTCCGCGCGCTACCAGCCGGACGAGGCGCTGGATTTCCCGGTCGGCACCATCATCAGCAAGACCTTCTATTACCCCCGCGGCGAAGGCGATACGGTGCTGCGCAGCGACGACGCCGGCCCGGAAGCGGACGGCGGCTTGACGCTAGGCAAGGTGCGGCTGGTGGAGACACGGCTGCTGGTGCGCCGCGAGGCCGGCTGGATCGCGCTGCCGTATGTGTGGAACGCCGAACAGAACGAGGCGCGACTGATGCGCACCGGCGAACTGGTGCCACTGACCCTCGCAGGCACGGACGGCAAGCACGAGCAGGTGGAGTACATGGTGCCGGACGAGAACCAGTGCGCCGGCTGCCACGGCACCGACCTCAAGTCCAGGCAGATTTTCCCGATCGGGCCGAAGGCGCGGCACCTCAACCACGACTTCGCCTACGCCGACGGCCCGGCCAACCAGTTGGACCACTGGCAGCGGATCGGCTACCTGGGCGAGGTGCCGCAAGGCGAACTGCCGCGCAATGCCGCCTGGAACGACGCGCAGGCACCGCTGGAAGCGCGCGCCCGTTCGTACCTGGACATCAACTGCGGGCATTGCCACAGCCAGAAGGGCGCGGCACGCACTTCCGGCATGTGGCTGGACGCGAACACCCACGACCCGCTACGGCTGGGCCGCTGCAAGCTGCCGATCGCCGCCGGGCAGGGCACCGGCAACCGGGCCTGGGACATCATGCCCGGCGCCCCGGACGATTCGATCCTGACCTACCGGATCGAGAGCACCGACCCGGGCGTGATGATGCCGGAGCTGGGGCGCAGCATCGTCCACGAGGAGGGCGTGGAACTGATAAGGCAGTGGATCGCCGCCATGTCCGCGCAGGAGTGCGGCGCATAGCGCGGGCAGGGAATGGAAAGGCGCGGCCTGGGCACCGCCGCGCGAAACCGACGACTCAAGGGGAACGCAATGGCTAGGGGGCACTCGATGACGTACAACAGATTGACCTGCGGCATCCGCAATGCGCTGTTGGCTTCGCTGCTGGGATCGCCGGCGCTGGCCGCGCAGGCCCAGCAGCCGCCGGACGGGCCGGCGGCGGTGGAACTGGACCGGATCGTGGTCACCGCGCAGAGCCGCGAGCAGGAGCTCAAGGACGTGCCCATCGCCCTGCAGGTGGTCGGCGAGGACGTCATCGAGCAGACGATGGCCGAGAACCTCGGCGACCTCGACAGCTTCGTCCCCGGCCTTGCGATCGACGACAACCAGCCCACGCAGGCCGGCTTCAAGCTGCGCGGCCTGAGCACAGGCGACTTCGGCATCGGTACCGACCCGACCGTCGGCGTGTATGTCGACGGCGTCTATGCCGGCCGCGGCGGCGGCACCGTGCTGCCGTTCCTCGACGTGGAGCGCATCGAGGTGCTGAAGGGCCCGCAGGGCACGCTGTTCGGCCGCAACACCGCCGCCGGCGCGGTGTCCATCGTGACCAAGCGCCCGAGCGACCACCTCGAAGGCCGCGCGCGGCTGCGCGTGGGCAACTACGGCAAGCAGTACTTCGACGGCATGCTCAACCTGCCGACCGGCGAGACCACCGCGCTGCGCATCAACGCCATGAGCAGCAGCACCGATGGCTGGCTGGACGACGCGGCCACCGGCAAGTCGCTCAACGACGGCCGCAACTGGGCCACGCGCGCGGCGTTCCGCTGGGACATCGGCGACAACACGCAGATGCTGCTGAGCTGGGACCACGAGGACCTGGACCAGCGCTCGCACCCGACCATCGGCATCGTCGAGCTGCCGCCGGCGCCGGGCCTGCCACCGGTGCCCGCAGATCCTGCGCAGTACCAGAACCCGATCGGCCGCGCTGCCTGGACCGACGTGCCGGACAACGACGAGACGCGCCGGTTCGACGGCGCGACACTGATCCTCGACCATGCCTTCGAATGGGGCCACCTGAGCTCGATGACCGCATGGCGCGATTTCGACACCTACAACCGCGCCGAGGAAGATGGCAGCAACCGCCGCGACCTGTACCTGGACACCATCAACATCGAGGACAACCGCACCTGGTACCAGGAGTTCAAGTTCAGCGGCAACACCGAACGGCTGGACTGGGTGGCCGGTGCCAGCTGGTTCAAGGAGGAGGCAAGCCAGTCCAGCGTGGTCGACCTGACCAGCGACAGCATCAACACCGCCGCGGCTGGCCTGTACGGCATGCCGCTGTTCGGCATGCTGCAGGACGCGGCGGATTTCTACGGCATCCCGGTGCAGCTGTTCGGCAACCCGTGGCGCGAGTCCTACGACAACACCGTGGATTCCACCGCCTACGCGGTGTTCGGCGACGTGATCTGGCACGCCACCGACAAGCTGAACCTGACCTTCGGCCTGCGCTACACACGGGACGAGAAGAAATTCACCTGGTTCAACGACTACCACCGTGCCGACGCGCTGAACCAAGCGCTGCAGACGCTGGAACAGTACGGCGTGCTGCCGCAGCCGGTGCCGTGCGATGCGCTGGGCCTGTGCGCCATCGACGAGGACGGCGATGGCCTGATCCCGCTCGACGCGGCGTTCCTGGCCGGCTTCGACCTGGCCTTCAGCGACCCGATCTCGATGGCCAACAAGGGCGTCACCAACCGCGCCAAGAACGCATGGAGCGACTGGAGCCCGCGCCTGGTCGTCGACTACCACCCGTCCGATGACACCATGCTGTTCGCCTCGGTGGCCAAGGGCTACAAGGCCGGCGGCTACAACGTGTTCTCGCCCGGCGCCAGCTTCGACAACGAGGGCGTGTGGAACTTCGAGACGGGCATCAAGCGCGACCTGCGCGACCTGCGCATCCAGTACGAGGCCTCGGCGTTCTACTACGTCTACGACAACCGCCAGGCGATCCGGCTGGACACCACGGCGGACATCCCGCGCTACGTGATCAGCACCAGCGACCTGACCGCGCGCGGCGTGGACTTCAGTGCGCGCTGGCAGGCCAGCGACCGCCTCAGCATCGACTTCGCCACCGAGTGGATCGACTCGACCTACAAGGACTTCGTCACCCCCGACGGCATCGACCTCGGCGGCGAGCCGACCGGCGAGGCGGACTGGTCGTTCGCCGCCGGCGCCGCCTACACGCTGCCGCTGGCCGGGCACGGCGACCTGACCGTCTCGGCGCGGCATTCCTACACCGGCCGCAACCGCTGCAATTCCGGCTCGTCCAGCCAGGGCACCTGCGGGCGCTACGCCAACTTCACCATCGGCGAGGAGCGCAACCGCACCGACCTGTACCTGCGCTGGCGCTCGCCGTCCACGCAGTGGAGCGTGGCCGCCTACGTCAACAACCTGTTCGACAACCGCTACGTGAACGGCCTGCACACCTATGGCACCACCGTGGTCGGCAGCACCGCCGCCGGCATCAGCGAGCCGCGTTTCTACGGCATGGAGCTGATGTACCGGTTCTGATCCAGTGCCACATCTCCCGTAGCTGCCGGGCTTGTGCTTGCATCCCTTTTCGGGACAGGCAGGAGCTTTCCCGATGAAGCCCCATGCGGGGCAAGCCCCGCATCCACGGTGGATGCACGGGCCGTATTCAACGTCGGATTCGATGACACCGCATAAACTTCATCGCATGGACACCACCACCACGCCCGTTCCCGAACTGCGCCCGACCCTGGAGCGCCTGCGCACCGCCTGGCAGGCGCGCAAGCCCGACCGCGCGCAGCGCAGCGCCGACCTGCTGCGCCTGCGCGAGGCGCTGAAGCGGCGGCTCGACGAGATGGCGCAGACCATCGCCGCCGACTTCGGCCATCGCTCGCCGCACGAATCGCGCATCGCCGACGGCATGACCGTGCTCAACGAGATCGACCACCTGCGCCGGCACCTGCGCGGCTGGATGAAGCCTCGCCGCGTCGGCGTGGGCTGGCGCTTCTGGCCGGCACGCGCGGAGATCCGCCCCGAGCCGGTCGGCGTGGTCGGGGTCATCGCACCGTGGAACTACCCGGTCAACCTCGCGCTGATCCCGCTGGCGACCGCCATCGCCGCCGGCAACCACGTCTACCTGAAGCCTTCCGAGCACACCCCGCGCACCAGCGCCTTCCTGCGCGAACTGCTGGCCGAAGTGTTCCCCGCCGACCGCGTCGTCGTCGCCGAGGGCGGCGCGGAGGTGGCTTCCGCGTTCGCCGCGTTGCCGTTCGACCATCTGGTGTTCACCGGCTCCACCGCGGTCGGGCGCAAGGTGATGGCTGCCGCCGCGCCGAACCTGACCCCGCTGACGCTGGAGCTGGGCGGCAAGTCGCCGGCCATCGTCTGCGACGACTATCCGCTGCAGCAGGCCGCGGCGCGGCTGGCGACCGGCAAGTGGTTCAACTGCGGGCAGACCTGCATCGCGCCGGACTACGTGCTGGTCGGCGCCGCGCGCCGCGATGCGCTGGTGCAGGCGCTGCGGGAACAGGTACGCGCACGCTATGGCGAGGATTTCGGCAATACCGGCGACTACAGCCGCATCGTCAACGACGGCCAGTACGCGCGCCTGCAGGGCTACGTGGACGACGCCCGCGCGCGCGGGCTGGAGGTGATCGCGCTGGGCGAGGCCGACCCGGCGCAGCGCCTGTTCCCGCCGACCCTGGTCCTGGAGCCGGGCGACGACGCGAAGGTGATGCAGGAGGAAATCTTCGGCCCGGTGTTCCCGATCCGCAGCATGGGTTCGCTGGACGAGGCCATCGCCTACGTCAACGCCCATGACCGCCCGCTGGCGCTGTACCCGTTCAGCCACGACCGTGCCAGCGTGGAGAAGATCCTGCGCGGCACGCTGGCCGGCGGCGTCTCGGTCAACGACACGCTGTTCCACTTCGCCATCAACAACCTGCCGTTCGGCGGCATCGGCCCCAGCGGCATGGGCGCCTACCACGGCCGCATCGGTTTCGACGCGATGAGCAAGCAGTTGCCGGTCCTGTGGCAGGCACGCCGCACCGGTGGCGACCTGCTGAAGCCGCCCTACAAGAAGGCGCAGTGGTTGATCGACCTGATCGTGCGCTGACGGCCGCGCTCTCGTAGGTGCCGGGCTTGCCCGGCACGGGGGCCTGCCGATACGGCCTCATGCGGGGCAAGCCCCGCATCTACGGCCGGGTTTGTACGGATCAGGGCGCGCAGTCCTTGTCACGCAGCCACGAAAAAACCCGGCAGGCGCATGCGCCTGCCGGGCTCCGGATTTCGACCTTGGTCGGGGAGACAGGATTCGAACCTGCGACCTCTACGTCCCGAACGTAGCGCTCTACCAGACTGAGCTACACCCCGCGAAGGAGGCGGAAAGATACTCCCGGCCCGCGTTTCTGGCAAGCGCGGAATGCGTCATCGGCGTGCTTCGGTCCGGCGTTGTTCGCGGGCCTCGAACCACATGCCGTTGAGGATGGCGACGGTGGAGGCCAGGCCGGCACCGAGTATCCAGGCGAAGTACCACATGCGTTGACTCCTTGGCTGTCGTGGTGGGTCAATAGGCGTTGGGGTTGCCACCCATTTCTTCCAGCGTGGTCTTGCCCTTGAGCACGCGGTAGACCCAACTGGTGTAGGCGATGACGATGGGCAGCAGCGCCGCGGTGACCAGCAGCATCACCCACAGCGTCAGGCGGCTGGAGGAGGCGTCCCACACGGTCAGGCCGGCGCCGGGCTGGGTGGAGGAGGGCAGCAGGAACGGGAAGATCGCCAGGCCCACGGTGAGGATGATGCCGGCGATGGAGACGCCCGAGGCGACGAAGGCCTGCCCGCCACGGCGCGCGCGCAGCAGCAGCGCCGCGGCCAGCGCGCCGAGCAGGCCCGCGGCCGGCGCCAGCAGCGTGGCCGGCATCGCGCTGTAGTTGTACATCCAGCCGCCGGCAGCGGTGACCTGCACGGTCTTCAGCAGCGGGTTGCTGGCGCCGTCGGTGGCCAGCGGCGAGGTGATGGCGTGGCCGGGCAGCAGCAACGCCACGCAGATGCCGCCGGCGGCGAACAGGGCGAACCCCGCCAGCGCGGCGACGCTGCCATAGCGGGCCGCGCGCTCGGCCACCGCGCCGTCGGTCTTGAGCACCAGCATCGCCGCGCCGTGAGCGACGAACATCGCCACCGCCAGCAGGCCGGCGAGCAGCGCGAACGGGGTCAGCAGGCCGAAGAAGCCGCCGGTGTAGAACACCCGCTGGCTGTCGTCGAAATGGAACGGCACGCCCAGCAGCACGTTGCCCATCGCCACGCCCATCACCAGCGCCGGCACGAAGCCGCCGACGAACAGCGCCCGGTCCCAGTTGTCGCGCCAGCGCTGGCCGGGCAGCTTGCCGCGGTACTTGAAGCCGACCGGGCGCAGGATCAGCGCGAACAGGATCAGGAACATCGCCAGGTAGAAGCCGGAGAAGCTCACCGCGTACAGCGGCGGCCATGCGGCGAAGATCGCGCCGCCGCCCAGCACCAGCCATACCTGGTTGCCTTCCCATACCGGGCCGACGGTGTTGATGACCAGCCGGCGCTCCTCGTCGGTGCGCGCCACGAACGGCAGCAGGGTGCCGATGCCGAGGTCGAAGCCGTCCATCACCGCGAAGCCGATCAGCAGCACGCCCAGCAGCAGCCACCAGACCAGGCGCAGCGTGGTGTAGTCCAGAAGGATGAAGTCCATGCGGGTTCTCCTGCGTCAGGCCGGTTGCGCGGCGGAGTCGGATGCCGGTTGCTGCAGGCTCGGCAGCATCTCGTCGGGGCCCTTGCGGATGGCCTTGAGCATCAGCTTGATCTCGATGACCATCAGCACGGTGTAGAGCGCGACGAAGCCGCACAGCGTCAGCAGTATCTGGTGCAGCGCCAGCCCGGAGGCGGCGTAGAACGTGGGCAGCACGCCGTCCACCGCCCACGGCTGGCGGCCGTATTCGGCGACGAACCAGCCGCATTCGATGGCGATCCACGGTGCCGGCAGCGTCCACAGCGCCACTTTCAGGAAGCCGCGCTTGTGCTCGAAGTTGTGCCGGCACGAGTAGTAGAACGCCACCGCGAAGAACGCGATCAGGTAGAAGCCGAGCCCGGCCATGATGCGGAACGTCCAGAACAGCGGCAGCACCGTCGGCACCGTGTCCATCGCCGCCTGCGAAATCTCCTGCGGCGTGGCGTCGAGGATGTCGGCGCGGTAGCGCTTGAGCAGCAGGCCGTGGCCAAGGTCCTGCCAGTGGCGGTCGAACATCTCGCGTGCCTCGCGGTCGCTTTTGTCGGCACGGATGCGTTCCAGCGCGGCATAGGCCAGCTGGCCGCCGCGGATGCGGTGCTCGGCGCGCTCGACCAGTTCGAGGATGCCGGGGATCGGCTGGTGCAGCGAGCGGGTGGCGATCAGGCCCATCAGGTAGGGTACCTTGATCGCGTAATCGTTGCGGTGGGTCTGCTGGTTGGGTATGCCGAAGGCGGTGAAATCGGCCGGCGCCGGCTCGGTTTCCCACATCGCCTCGATCGCGGCCAGCTTCATCTTCTGGTGCTCGTTGGCGGCGTAGCCGCTCTCGTCGCCCAGTACCACCACCGACACCGAGGACAGCAGGCCGAACGCGGCGGCCACCGCGAACGAGCGCCGTGCCACGTCGAGGTGGCGGTTGCGCAGCAGGTAGAACGCACTGACCGACATCACGAACACCGCGCCGGTGATGTAGCCGGCGCTGACCGTGTGCACGAACTTGGCCTGCGCCACCGGGTTGAACACCACCGCCATGAAGTCGGTCACCTCCATGCGCATGGTCTCCGGGTTGAACACCGCGCCCACCGGGTGCTGCATCCAGCCGTTGGCGATCAGTATCCACAGCGCCGACAGGTTGGTGCCCAGCGCCATCAGCCAGGTGATGGTCAGGTGCTGCACCTTCGACAGCCGGCTCCAGCCGAAGAAGAACAGGCCGATGAAGGTCGCTTCGAGGAAGAACGCCATCAGTCCCTCGATGGCCAGCGGCGCACCGAACACGTCGCCGACATAGTGGCTGTAGTAGGACCAGTTCATGCCGAACTGGAACTCCATCACCAGCCCGGTGCCCACGCCCATCGCGAAGTTGATGCCGAACAATACGCCCCAGAACAACGTCATCCGCCGCCAGACCTCCTTGCCGGTCATGACATAGACGCTCTCCATGATCGCGATCAGGAAGGAGAGTCCCAGCGTCAGCGGGACGAACAGGAAGTGGTACATCACCGTCAGCGCGAACTGCAGGCGCGACAGGTCCACGACGGTCGTATCGATCATGGCCGGTTACCTCGGTTGTGGGCAGGCGCCATCGGCAACGCCTGCGATCATGCTGCGCCTGTCCATGACGTGGATCAATGTGACGGACTGTCGCAGCGGCAAAAGTCCGCATGGCTGCGCAATCCGCCGCCGGCCTACAATCACGCCGTTCCACGCCCAGCAGAGCCCGCCGCCTTGAGTGATGTTCCACATTCTGCCGAAACGCCGCGTCAACGGCGCCGCAGGCAACAGCAGTGGCTGGCCGGGCTGGCGCATGCGGCGCGTTCGCGGCAGCGGCTGGCGGCCATCGCGGTGTGCGTGTCCGGCGGCCTGCTGGTGGTGCAGGCCTGGGCCATCGCGTGGCTGCTTCAAGGCGTGTTCGTCGAACACCGGCCGCTGGCGCAGGCCGGGCAGGTGTTCGCCGTGCTGGCCTTGGTGCTGCTGGCGCGCAGCGTATTGGGCGGGCTCGCGCAGAAGGCGGCGGGCGATGTAGCCGACGCAGCGCGGCTGGCGTTGCGCGAGCAAGTCTACCGACGCCTGCTGGGCAAGGGCCCGCTGTGGCTGCGGCGGCAGCGCAGCGGCGAACTCGGCGAATTGCTGCTGGCCCACGGCGACGCCATCGAGGGCTATTACGCCGGCTTCCAGCCGGTGCGGGTGGAAATGGTGGTGGTGCCGCTGCTGATCGCCGCGTCCGTGGCCTGGGTGGACTGGGTGGTGGCGCTGGTGCTGCTGTGCACCGCACCGCTGGTGCCGCTGTTCATGATGCTGGTCGGGATGGGCGCGGAGAACGCCGGCCGCGAGCAATTGCAGGAACTGGCGCGCATGGGCGGGCACTTCGCCGACCGCATCAAGGGGCTGGGCCTGCTGCGGCTCTATGGACGTGGCGACGACGAGCTGGCCGGCATCGGCGCCGCTGCCGAAGGCGTGCGACTGCGCTCGATGAAGGTGCTGCGCATCGCTTTCCTTTCCTCGACCGTGCTGGAATTCTTCGCCTCGGTGAGCGTGGCGATGGTGGCGCTGTACCTCGGGCTGGGCTACCTCGGCATGTTGTCGCTGCACGCCAGCGCGCCGACGCTGGGCACCGGCGTGTTCTGCCTGCTGCTGGCGCCGGAGTTCTATGCGCCGCTGCGCCGTTTCGCCGCGCACTACCACGACCGCGCCAATGCGCTGGCCGCCGCCACGGAAGTGGAGCGCCTGCTGGAGGGGGGAACGGAATACGTTCCTGCACCGGTGGCGCCGGTCCGCGCGCCGGAACCGGCACAGGCGCACGCCCCATTGCTGGTGGCCGAATCGCTGCGGCTGCGGCCCAACGGGGCGAACCACGATGTGGTGGCGGATTTCTCGCTGCACGTCGCCGACGGCCAGCGGCTGGCGCTGGTCGGCCCCAGCGGCAGTGGCAAGAGCACCCTGCTCGAAGCGCTGGCCGGCTGGCTGCCGCCGCGCGGCGGGCGCATCGTGCTGCGCGATGGCGTGCGCGTCGGTTATGCGGGGCAGCGGCCCTACCTGTTCCACGGCTCCATCGCCGACAACCTGCGCCTGGCCGACCCGGCCGCCAGCGATGCGCGCCTGCACGCGGTGGCCGAAGTGGCGCAGGTGATGCGTTTCGCGCGGCTGTTGCCGCAGGGGCTGGACACGGTGATCGGCGAGCGCGGCTTCGGCCTGTCCGGCGGCGAAGCGCGGCGCATCGGGCTGGCGCGGCTGCTGCTGCGCGATCCGGACCTGTTGCTGCTGGACGAGCCCACCGCCTTCCTCGATCCGCAGACCGAGGCCGATCTGCTGCAGGCGCTGGCCGCGTTCACGCGCGGCCGCAGCGTGCTGATGGCCACGCACAGCGAAGCGGCGATGCGCTGGGGCGACGACATCGTGCGGCTGCATGCCGGCACGGCCCACGCCGGCAGCGAGGCCTGCGCATGAACCGCGTCGACACCCTGCGCGAGGTGTTTGCCCGCCACCGCTGGCGCCTGCTGCTGGCGGTGGCCCTGTTGTTGCTGACGATGCTGGCCGGCATCGGCCTGTTGGGGCTGGCCGGCGGTTTCCTCACCGCCGCGGCGCTGGCCGGCGCGCTCGGCGCGGGGGCCACGTTCAACTTCTTCTCGCCATCGGCCGGCATCCGCGCATTGACGCTGGCACGCATCGGCTCGCGCTATTTCGAAAAGCTGGTCGGCCACGACGCCACCCTGCGCATCGCCCGCGACCTGCGCGTGTGGTTCTTCCGCCGCGCCCTGCCATTGGCACCGGCGCGCCTGGGCAGCAGCCGTACCGGCGAATTGCTGGCGCGGTTGATGACCGACATCGGCGAGGTCGATGGCCTGATGGTGCGCGCACTGGGGCCGCTGCTGGCGCTGGCCGGCGCGATGCTGGCGACGGTGCTGGCCGCGGCCCTGATCCACTGGCCGGCGGCGCTGGTGCTGCTTGCCTTGTCGCTGCTGGTCGGCATCGGCGTGCCGGTGCTGGCGGTGCGCCACGGCGATGCCGGCGAAGCCGCGCGCGCACGCCACCGCACCGACCTGCGCACGCTGGCCTACGAAGGGCTGGAAGGTGCCGCCGACCTGACCGCACTGGATGCGCGCGACGACTGGATCGCCCGCGTCGATGCCGCCGCCCGGCAGGTGGCGGGCGGCGACCAGCGCCGTCGCACCCGGCTGGTTGCCGGCAACGTGCTGCACTCGGCCTGCGCCGGGCTCGGCCTGCTGGCGATGCTGTGGCTGGTTTTGTCCGCATTCGAGGCCGGCGCGCTGGCCGCGCCGTTGGCGGCCACGCTGTTGTTCCTCACCGTAGCCCTGCTGGAAGCCGCCGCCGGTTGCGGCCAAGCATGGCAGGCGCTGCAATCGGCGCGGGTATCGGCCACGCGCCTGCAGGCCATCGTCGAGCAGCCGCCCGCCGTGGCCGACCCGGTGCAGCCCGTGGCGCTGCCGGCGCAGGCCGCCACCGTGTCGTTCGAGCAGGTGGTGTTCGGCTGGCCGGGCGAATCCCGGCGCCTGCTCGACGGCATCGACCTGCAACTGCGGCCCGGCGAGCGCATCGCCATCCGCGGCGACAGCGGCTGCGGCAAGAGCACGCTGTCGGCGCTGCTGCTGCGCTTGTGGGACCCGCGGCAAGGCGCGGTGCGCTATGGCGGTATCGACCTGCGCGACGTGGCGCAGGACGACTGGCACCGCCGCATCGCCTGGCTGCCGCAGGGCGCGCCGGTGTTCGCCGGCAGCATCGCCGACAACCTGCGACTGGGTGATCCGGCGGCCGGCGAGGAACGGATGTGGGCGGTGCTGGAGCAGGTCAGGCTGACCGGCTGGGCATGGCAGCAGGGCGGCCTGTCGGCTTGGCTCGGCGAGAACGGCGCCACGATGTCGGCCGGGCAGGCGCGGCGCCTGGCGTTGGCCCGCGCCCTGCTGCGCGATGCCCCGCTGCTGGTGCTCGACGAACCCACCGAGGGCCTGGACGTGGATACCGCCAACGCCTTGTTGACCGACCTAGCCGCCGCGCTGGGGCCGCGCAGCCTGCTGATGATCAGCCATGGCCACCTGCCCGAAGGCGTGGTGCAGCGCGAGTACCGGTTGCAGCAGGGCAGGTTGACGCCCCTGCGCCCGTAACGCCGTTGTAGAGCGGGGCTTGCCCCGCTGAGGCTTGGCCGGGAATGCTCCCGCTCTACGGAGACAGCTCCTGCCGAGCGCGCCGCTGTGGACGTCGAATGTCATTGCGCGTGTTGTACCGGCTCCGGTGGTGGCGTCTCGTCCCGCACCCGCAGGAATCGAGCGAACCGTGGCAGCCCCTTGGCCGTCAGCCCGTTGTAGCGATAGGTGACGAGGCTGCCGATGGCCGGCGGCATGGCGCGCTCGGCATCCTTGAAGCCGCTGCCGATGCGGAAGCGCGCGCCGTCGTCGCGCTCGACCAACAGCGCGCCGAGCATGCCGGCGTATTTGCCCTTGCCCGGCAAGTGCGCGACCACGCGGGCTTCGGCGTCGTCCCACGGCTTGAGCTTGAGCAGGCCGTCGCTGCGGCCTGCACCGTAGCGGTTGTCCTGATGGTGCAGCATCAAGCCTTCGCCACCCGCGGCGACGATGGCTTGCAGGTGGCGGTGCAGGGTGGCGGTGTCGGTGATCCGGCGTTGCGGGATCACCGCCAGCGTCGCCGGTGCACCGCGCTCGACCAGCGCCTGCATGGCGGCCAGACGCTGGCTGAACGTGCCGGCATGACCGGGCAGGTCGAAGGCCATGAAGCGCAGCCGCCGCCAGCCGTCGTCGTCGGCCGGGGCGCTGCGCACGGTGCCGCTGGTGGTTTCGAAACTGCCGCGCCCGCCCCACAGCTCGCCATCCAGTGCTTGCCGCGGCCAGCGGCGGGTGAACCACGCGGGCGCCGCGATGCGGTTGCCGGCGCGCGTCCACAGCACCTGCCCGTCCCAGCGGGCGCGCACGCCATCGAGCTTTTCGCTGACCCAGTAACGGGAAACCTCCGCGCCGTCATGCCATTGGCCGGCCAGCATCACCGGCGGTGGCGGCGCGGCCGTGGCCAACAGTGGCAGCAACAACAGGCACAGCAGCATCGTCAGGCGTGACATGGCAGCTCCATGCGGTGGGAACTGCCAGCCTGCGCATGCCCGCGCTGCCGTGCGATCAGCGCAGGGCGCAGTCGCCGGTAGGACGTGGCGACGCGGCGCCGTCGGTCAATGCCGCCCGGCAGCGGGGGGCGGGGACTCCGGCTTGACCGGGGCGAGGTTGAAGCGGAGGTGGCGCCCGGCCTGGCGCGCGGAACGCAGCCGGCCGCGGTGGGCGTCGAGCAGGTCGGCGCGGGTCACGATGCCGAGCAGTTGCCCCGCGGCCGCTTCGTCGATGACCAGCAGCCGGCCCACGCCGCACTCGACCATGTGGTCGGCCGCATCCCGCAGCGAGTGGTCGCCGCCGATCACCGCGGGCGACGGCTGCATGACGTCGCGGATGCATAGTCCGTCCTCGCCGGCGCGGGCCAGCACGTCGCGGCGCGCCACCAGCCCGCACGGCACGCCATCGTCACGCAGCACCGGGAAGCTGTGGTGGTCGAATTGCGGGTTCCCGCCCTCCAGCGCCTTGCAGGCGTCGGCAAGGCGTTCCTCGCCCAGGAAACAGGCCAGATCCTGCGTGCACACGTCGCGGACGTGGACCGAATCGAGGTGGTCGGCGCTGTAGTCCGAGGGCACGCGCACGCCGCGGCGCACGATCTTCTCGGTCATGATCGTGTTGCGCATCAGCAGGCCGGATACCAGGTAGGCGGCGGCGCAGGCGCCCAGCAACGGCAGCAGCCCGTGCACCTGCTGGGTGGCCTCGAAGGCGAACACCACCGAGGTGAGGAACGCCCGCGATGCCCCGGCGAAGACCGCCGCCATGCACACCAGTGCCGCCATCCGCGGATCGACGCCCAGTTCGGGGAAGGCGGAGGCGACCAGCAGGCCCAGCGCCCCGCCGAAGGCGCCGCCGATGGTGAACATCGGCGCCAGGGTGCCGCCGGACGTGCCGCTGCCCAAGGCGATGGACCAGGAACACAGCTTCATCAGGCCCAGCGCCAGCAGGCCGGCCAGACCGAGGCCGCCGCCCAGCACCAGGGTGATGTTGTCGTAGCCGACGCCGAGCGTGCGCGGCATGAACCAGCCCACGATGCCCACCGCCAGCCCACCGATGGCGGGCCACCACATCCAGTGCAGCGGCAGCCGCTCGAAGGCGTCCTCGATGCCGTAGGTCAGCCGGGTGATGGCCACCGCCGCCAGCCCGGCGGCCGCGCCCATCGCCACGTAGGCCGCCAGCGCGCCGACCGGGGCCGCGGCCAGCGCCGGCATGGGGAATACCGGGGCGACGCCCTCGAAGCAGGCATGCACCGCCGCGCCGATCATCGCCGCCGTGGCCACCGGGATCAGCGAGCGCGCCTTGCGCTCGAACAGCAGCAGCTCGATCGCCAGCAGCACCGCGGCGATCGGCGTGGCGAAGATGGCCGCCATGCCGGCCACCGCGCCGGCCGCCAACAGCGTCTTGCGTTCGTCCGCGGTGACGTGCATCAGCTGCGCCAGCAGCGAGCCCATCGCGCCGCCGGTGGCGATGATCGGGCCTTCGGCGCCGAACGGGCCGCCGGTGCCGATCGCCACGGCCGAGGAGGCCGGCTTCAGCCAGGTGATGATCGGCGGGATGCGGCTTTCGTTGCGCAGCACCTGCTCCATCGCCTCGGGAATGCCGTGGCCGCGGATCGCACGCGAGCCGAAGCGGGCCATGACGCCGACGACCAGCCCGCCGGCTACGGGCAGCAGGATGGCCCATGCGCCGAGGTGGTGGTCGGCCGGGCTGCGCAGCGTCGCGTCGACCGTGCCGTAGTACACGAGGTTGGTGACCAGGCCGATCAGCGCGGTCAGCAGGCGCGCGACCACGCCGACCACGCCGGCCAGCACCGCGGCGACGGCGACGATCCACAGCACCCGGCGGTCGAGCGGGCGGAAGCGGCGTGGCATGCGCGCATCGAAAAGCGTCGTGTCCAGCGCAGGCGCCAGCGGCACCGCGGCACGCGAGTGCTGCAGGGAGGAGGGTTCGCTCAAGGGAAGGGCCGGCTGTGGAGGGAGGCGCGAAGGCTAGCGGGATGGCGCCGCGGTAGCTTGCTCGAAACTGAACGACCCGCGCATGGGGACGATGGCACGGCGCCGCCGCTCAATGCGGCGGCAGCGTGTCGAGGAAACCGCGCACGGCCGGGCCGTAGCGGTCGTAGTCGACGAGGAAGGCGTCATGGCCCTGCGGCGAATCCATGCCGATGAACTGCGTCTGTGCGCCGCCTGCGCGCAGGCCATCGGCGATCTGCTGTTGCTGCTCAACCGGGAACAGGATGTCGGTGTTGGCGCCGATGGCCAGCGCCCGCTGCACGCGGATCTTCGCCAGCCCGGCCATCACCTCGCCACCGCCGTATTCGGCCAGGTCGAACCAGTCCATCGCCCGGCCCAGGTACAGGTAGCAGTTCGGGTCGAAGTTGCGCACGAAGCGGCGCGCATGGCCTTCCAGGTAGCTTTCGACCTGGAATTCGAGGCCGAACGGGTCTTCGCCGTTCTGCTCCGAATCCAGCCGCACGCGGCCGAAGCGGCCGTCCCATTCCAGCGCCGAGCGGTAGGTGATGACGCCGAGCTTGCGCGCCATGCGCATGCCCGATTCCGGGTAATGGGCTTCGTCGTAGGTGCCGTCGTTCCACGCCGGGTCGAGGCGGATCGCCTCGCGTTGCAGCGAGCGGATGGCGATGGAGAAGGGCAGGGCCTGCGCGCTGCCGGAGATGTTGATGTGCGCACGGGCGATGCCCGGGTGGTGCAGCAGCAGGGCCAGCGCGGTCATGCCGCCCATCGAGTTGCCGATCAGGCAGGCCAGTTGCCCGATGCCCAGCGCATGCACCACCTCGGCGGCGGCGTTGGCGATGTCCTCCACCGACAGTTCGGGGAACGACAGGCGGTAGGGTTGGCCGCTGGCGGGGTCGGGCGAGGCCGGGCCGGTGGAGCCCTTGCAACTGCCCAGTGAATTGACGCAGACGACGAACCAGCGCTCGGTATCGATCGGCTTGCCGGGGCCGAGCATCGGTTCCCACCAGCCCGGCGCGGTGTTGCCGGCGTGGCTGGCGGCGTGGGCGTCGGGCGACAGGCCGGTGACGATCAGGATCGCGTTGCCGGCGTCGGCGGCCAGCGTGCCCCAGGTTTCATAGGCGATGCGTGCGCCGTGCAGTTGGCCGCCACGCTTCATCGGGAAAGGCGAAGACAGCGCGTGGAAACGGCTGCCTTCGGGGATGAATTCGGTCATCCGCCGATTCTAGCGGCGCAACGACATGGTGTGGCCGCTGCGTGATGATGCGGGGTTATCTCGCTATTCCCTTGCGGGTGTTCGAAGTGCAGCAAAGAGTGCGTCATGCGATGGAGGCATAAGCAGGGCACGAAACGTAGGTCGGGGCTACGCCCCCGACGCCCTGCACCGAAATGCCTGCGGAAAGCGTCGGGGGCGTAGCCCCGACCTACGGTGATGGCATTGCGTGCTGGGCGGCGCTCTTACGAGGGGCCGAGGATGATTTCCAGCGGCTTGCCTGCCGGCAGTTTGACCTGCACCGGCGTCGATTCGACGTCGCCATCCTGCCGCATCGCGTTGCCGCTGGCCGACAGGCGCGCGAACACCTCTACTTCCTGCAAGGCCGAAAGCTTCTGCGTCGGCATCGGGCTGTCGGCGTCGTCGAGGGTGACGGTGAGCGGTTCGGCCTGCGCCGGATGGCGCTCGACCGCGACCGGCATCGGCGGGCCGCCGGGGATGCGGGCGATGACGAACAGGGTGTCCGCGCCCGAGGCCACGCGCGCCTGCAGGGCCGGCGCCAGCGTCACCCGCACGGTGAGGGTGGTGCCGGTCGCAGCCGGGGCAGCAGGCGCGGAAGGCGCGGAAGGCGGCAGGCCGGCGTCGGCGCGGGCGGCGTCGATCTGCTCGCGCAGCGCGGTGGCGGCGCCATCCTTGAGGCGCGGCAGCAGGGTCTCCCACGTATGCGCGGCGGCTTCGGCCTGCCCGCGCTGGCGCTGCACGATGCCGATCAGCCAGATGGCGCGTTCGTTGTCCGGGGCCAGTTCGCGGGCGTGTTGCAGCCATTGCAGGCCGGTATCGTCGAACAGCAGCTTGGGATCGGCCTGGGCGCGGGCCTGCGCGGCCTCGACCAGCAGGCCGGGTTCGTCGGGGGCAAGTTGCAGGGCGCGCTCGTAGGAAGCGGCGGCATCGGCCATGCGCCCCAGCTCCTGCTGCGAGCGCGCCAGCAGCACCCAGCCGTCGACGCGGTCCGGGTTCCTGCGCATGGCTTCCTGCAATTGCTCGATGCCCTCGGCGAGGCTGGCCGGCACCGGAATGGACTGCACCTGCAACGCGGCTGGCGTGCCCTTCCATTGGTACAGGCCGAGCGTGGCGACCACCATCGCCGCCACCAGCGTGCCCCAGATGCCGCGCTTGCCGGCGCGCAGCAACGGCAGCAGGGTGACGCCGCCCACCACCGCGGCCAACAGCCCGGCCAGCGCCATGAACACCGGCGTGCTCACCATTGCCGGTCCTCCTGGCTGGCGTCTTCGGCCGCCGGCAGCGGCGCGGCGTGCCGGCGCCTGCGCACCTGCACGACCAGCAACGCGGCGCCGGCCAGCAGCAACACGCCGGGGGTCAGCCACAGCAGCAGGGTGCTGCCCTGCATGCGCGGGCGGTACAGCACGAACTCGCCGTAGCGCTCGACCAGGAACTGCTTGATCTCGGCGTCGCTATGGCCTTCGTGCATCAGTACCAGCACTTCGCGGCGCAGGTCGTGGGCGATCTGGGCGTTGGAGTCGGCCAGCGACTGGTTCTGGCACTGCACGCAGCGCAGCTCGGCGGTCAGTGCGTGGAAGCGGGCTTCCTCGGCGCGGTCGCGGTATTGCAGCGGCGTCGGGTCGCCCATCGGCTGCGCCGGCGCGGCCAGCGGCAGGCACAGCGACAGCAGCAGCGCGGCCAGCCGTTTCATCATCGCTGCGCCTTCCCTTTGCCGGCGGCTTCGATCTTTTCCAGCGCCGGGATCAGCTGCCGGTCGAGCACGTCCTGGGTGATGGCGCCGCTGTACTTCCAGCGCACGATGCCGTGGTCGTCGACCAGGAAGGTTTCCGGCGCGGCGGCGATGCCCCAGTCCAGCGCGGTGCGGCCTTCCTCGTCGGCCAGCACCAGCATGTACGGGTTGCCCAACTGTTCCAGCCAGCGCAATGCGTCGGCGCGTTCGTCCTTCCAGTTGTAGCCGATCACGCGCACGCGCTTGGTCTCGGCGAAACGGGTGAGGATGGGGTGTTCGTCGCGGCAGGTGGGGCACCAGCTGCCCCAGACGTTGAGCAGGTAGGGGGCGCCGAGCAGCTCGGTGCTTTTCACCTTGACGTTGGAGTCGTGCAGCACCGGCAGCACGAAGCTGGGCGCGGGCTTGCCGATCAGGGCCGAGGGCAGGGTGTCGCGGTCCGGCCGGTCCGAGCGCGCCACGCCATAGAGCATCAGCGCGACCAGGCCGAAGAAGAACAGGGCGCCGATGAAGACGGCGACCGGTGGCAGGCGGCGGGGCGGGGTGGGGTTCAAGTCGGACATCATGATCTCCCGGGCAACTTGCGGAAGCGGCGATCGACGGCGGTGACGAAGCCACCCAGGGCCATCAGGATCGCGCCCAGCCATATCCAGCGGACGAAGGGCTTGACCTGCACGCGCACCGCCCAGGCGCCGTCGCCCAGCGGTTCACCCAGCGCGACGTAGATGTCGCCGCCGAGCGCGGGGTGGATGCCGGCCTCGGTCATCGGCATGCCGCCGCTGGCGTAGGTGCGCTTTTCCGGGTGCAGCAGCGCGATTTCGGCATCGTTGCGCAGCACCCGCACGTGGCCGCGGTCGGAGTGGTAGTTGGGGCCGTTGCTGGCATCCACGCCCTCGAAACGCAGTTCGTATGGGCCGGCCTGCACCGACTTGCCCGGTGCCAGCGCCACTTCGTGCTGGATGCTGAGCGCCTCCACCAGCAGCGCGCCGACCACGAACACGGCGATGCCGAAGTGCGCCAGCAGCATGCCGGTGGTTTCGGCACTGGGCCGGCCGCCGCCGCGCAGGCGCTGCCACAGCACGTACAGCGTGCCCGCCGCCACCCACACGGCGGCAGCGATGCCGGCAGCGGTCTTGAGCCTGCCCTGCGGCGCCATGAACCACGCCACCACGCCCAGCAGCAGCGCCAGCCCGGCCCACGGCGCCAGCAGCGCCAGCGGGCGCAGGCCCTGCTCGCGCTGCCAGCGGGTCAGCGGGCCGAACGGCAGCAGCAGCACCAGCGGCGCCATCAACAGCAGGAACAGGGTGCCGAAGTAGGGCGGGCCGACCGACACCTTGCCCAGGTCCAGCGCATCGGCCAGCAGCGGGTACAGCGTGCCCAGCAGCACCATCGCGCAGGCGCAGCTGAGCAGCAGGTTGTTGGCCAGCAGCAGCCCTTCGCGCGAATTGAGCGCATAGCCGCGGCGGGCGTCGCCGGTGTTGCCGGCGAGGCCGGGCACGCGCAGCGCATACAGCAGCAGCGAGCCGCCGATCACCAGCGCCAGGAACACGAGGATGAACAACCCGCGCGCGGGGTCGGCGGCAAAGGAATGCACGCTGGTCAGCACGCCCGAGCGCACCAGGAAGGTGCCCAGCAGCGACAGCGCGAACGCGGCGATGGCCAGCAGCAGGGTCCAGCCGATGAACACGCCGCGCTTCTCGGTGGCCGCCTGCGAATGCAGCAGCGCCGCGCCAGCCAGCCACGGCATGAAGCTGGCGTTCTCCACCGGGTCCCAGAACCACCAGCCGCCCCAGCCCAGCTCGTAGTAGGCCCACCAGCTGCCCAGCGCGATGCCCAGGGTCAGGAACGCCCAGGCCACGTTGGTCCACGGCCGCGTCCAGCGCAGCCAGCGCACGTCGATGTGGCCGTCCAGCAGCGCGGCGATGGCGAAGGCGAAGGGCACCGCGAAGCCGACGTAGCCCAGGTACAGCATCGGCGGGTGCAGGATCAGCCCGGGGTCCTGCAGCAGCGGGTTGAGGTCGTGGCCTTCCAGCGGCGCCGGCAGCAGCCGTTCGAACGGATTGGAGGTGAACAGCAGGAAAGCGAGGAAGCCGACGCTGACCAGCCCCATCACCGCCAGCACCCGCGCCACCACCACCGCCGGCAGGTGCCGCGAGAACGCGGCCACCGCCGCGGTCCACAACGCCAGCACCAGCGCCCACAGCAGCAGCGAGCCCTCGTGCGCGCCCCATACCGCCGAATAGCGGTAGATCACCGGCAGCAGCGAGTTGGAATTGTCGGCGACGTAGCGCAGCGAGAAATCCTGGCGCACGAAGGCCAGCGTCAGCACCACGAAAGCGCCCAGCACCATCGCCAGTTGCAATAGCGCCGCGGGCCGGGCCACGGCGACCAGCGACGGCAGGTTGCGCTGCGCCCCGACCAGCGGCAGCGCGCTTTGCAGCAGGGCCGCCAGCAGCGCCAGGATCAGCAGGATTTGTCCGGTTTCGCCAAGCACTCAGGGCGCTTCCGTGGTTGCGGGCGCGGCAGGCACCTGGTGCTTGTCGTGGGCCATGCCCATCTTGTCGGCCAGTTCCTTGGGCATGTAGGTCTCGTCGTGCTTGGCCAGCACGTCCTCGGCGACGAACACGCCATCGGCCATGCGCCCGGTGGCGACCACGGCCTGGCCCTCGCGGAACAGGTCCGGCAGGATCTTGTCGTAGGTCACCGGCAGCTCGGCGTCGCCGTCGGTCACCTCGAAGCGCGCCAGCAGCGCGCCGGAGTCGCGTTTGAACGAGCCCTTGGCGACCATGCCGCCGAGGCGGAAGCGCGAATCCGGTGCGACCTTGCCGGCCTTCACCTCGGCCGGGGTATAGAGATAGGCGATGTTGCGCTGCAGGGCGGTGGCGACCAGCGCGGTGGCGATGCCGGCCACCGCGACGACCAACAGCACCAGCAACAGGCGCCTGCGTTGGGTGGGGCTCATCGGCTCAGCTCTCCATCATCGGCAACGGCCGCGGCCGCCTGTTGGCGCCGTGCCCGCGCCAGCCGCTTGCGCACCTCGCGCAGCTGCCGGCGCACCTGCAGGCGCGGCACGGCGAAATCCCACGCCAGCACGGCGAAGAACACGCCGTAGGCCAAGGCCACGTACTGGAAATAGCTCACGACAGTTTCTCCACGCGCTCGCGTACCCAGGCCTTGCCGGCCTCGCGGCGCAGGTTGTCGGCGCGCGCGCGCGACAGTAGCGAGCCGGCGAACCAGAACTTGGTGGCGAATACCATGAGCCACAACGGCAGCACCATGCTGCCGTCCATGCTGGATTCGCCGAACAGGCGGATGGTCTGCCCCTGGTGCAGCGAGTTCCACCACACCACCGAGTAGCGGATGATCGGCAGCAGCGCCACGCCGACGATGGACAGCAGGGCGGCGGCGCGCGCGGCGGCGCGGCGGTCGTCGATGGCGCCGTACAGGCCCATCACGCCCAGGTAGAGGAACAGCAGGATCAGTTCGGTGGTCAGGCGCGGGTCCCAGTCCCACCACGTGCCCCACATCGGCTTGCCCCAGATGCTGCCGGTGAGCAGGGTGATCAGGGTGAAGGCCGCGCCGATCGGCGCGCAGGCCATTGCCAGGATTTCGCACAGCTTGATCCGCCAGACCAGCGCGATGGCGCCGTAGAACGCCATCAGCCCGAACACGAACAGGCTCATCCATGCCGACGGCACGTGGATGTAGAGGATGCGGAAGCTGTCGCCCTGCTGGTAATCGGCGGGGACCACCGCCAGCGCCTGCCACAGGCCGAAGGCGAACAGCGGCAGCGAGGCGAGGTAGCACCAGGGCGACCAGCGGGCGGCGAAGGCATCGAAGTGGGCCGGGGAACCCAGCCGATGGAACCAACCTGCCAAACCTTTGAACATCCGCTCGCTCGCTGGGAAAAACGACGGTGGGGTGGACCCCGACCATCCGGTTACCGGGCACCGCGAAGCACGGGCGCTTGCAGCCCATGAAGATTAGCCGAAGACGGCGCGGTTGGCACTGCCAGCCGGCGCCGTGAGGGCCGCAGGGCGGCGCTTACTTCAGGGTGAGCGTGCCCTTCATCAGCGCCGAGTGGCCGGGGAAGCTGCAGAAGAACGACAGCGGCGCGCCGGCGGCGACGAGCCTGGCGACCGGCACGCTGACGCTGGTGGTTTCGCCGCCGCCCACCACCTTGCTGTGGGCGATGACGCGGGCGTCGCCGGCCTTGACGTAATCGGCGGCCAGCCCGGCCTTGATGCCGTCCGCGTCGATGCCGTGCATGTCGGCAGTCCTGGCCACCACCACGTTGTGGCCCATCACGTTTTTGGCCATCTTGCCGGCGTGCTTCAGGTTGATGGTGAAGTTGGCGCAGCTTTTGGGCACGTCGATGTTGGCGACGTTGTAGCGCATGGCGTCGTTGCCCTCCACGTTCACCGAGCAGGCGTCGGCGGCATGGGCGGCGCCGGCGGCGCCAAGGGCGAGGGTGGAGGCGATCATCAGTTTGCGGAACATGGGAAGACTCCTGTTGCGACGGGTTTGCCCTGTGAACGGGCAGCAGACAATGCTGCGACCGGCGTTGCCGGCAGGCAAGTGACGCAATGTCGCAGGCACCCAGCCACGGTAGCGCCCGACCGTTGGTCGGGCGGGGCTTGCCGCACGCCGGGCGATGGTGCCGACCAATGGTCGGCACCCACCGGGTTCGTCATCGTGTCATGCGGATTGGGCGTAGGTCGGGGCTACGCCCCCGACGCTCCTGCTGAGTATCGGGGATGTAACCCCGACCTACCCATCATGCGGGATCGAAGCGGCCGTCCCGCTCAGGAATTGGCGATGCGGATCGCCGCGGCGGCGGTCAGCGGCGCCAGCAATGTGCTGACCACCAGCCCGGCGCCGAGCAGCAGCAGCGCACCGCTGGCATCGAAACCCTGCGCCGAAGCAGCCACCGCGCCGGCGCCGAATACCAGCACCGGCACGTACAGCGGCAGCACCAGCAGTGCCAGCAGGATGCCGGAGCGGCGCATGCCCACGGTCAGCGCGGCCACCACCGCGCCGAGCAGGCTCAGCAGCGGCGTGCCCAGCGCCAGCGAGGCCAGCAGCACCGGCAGCTGCGCGTGCGGCAGGCCCATCAGCTCGGCCAGCAACGGGCTGACCAGCACCAGCGGGAATGCCGTGGTCAGCCAGTGCGAGAACACCCGCACCGCCACCAGCCATGCCAGCGGCACCGGCGACAGCAGCCACTGCTCCAGCGAACCGTCCTCGGCGTCGCCGCGGAACAGCGTATCCAGCGACAGCAGCCCGGCCAGCAGCACCGACAGCCACAGCACCGCCGATGCCACCCGCCGCAGCAGTTCCGGGTTGCCGCCCAACGCAAGGGCGAACAGCGCCACCACCAGCAGCGCGAACAGGATCGGCTGCGCAGCATCGCCGCGGCGGCGCCACAGCAGTTTCAGGTCGCGTGCCAGCAACGCGGCGGCAGCACTGGCCAGGGTAGGGCGCGGGCCGGGCAGGTTCATGCCGCGGCCTCCGCCGCGTCGGCGCGGCCGAGGGTGAAGGTGCGGTTGCGCACCGGCGGCGCGGCATAGGCGCCATGGGTGGTGACCAGCGCCGCGCCGCCACTGCGCAGGTGCGCGGAAATCATCCGGTTGACCAGATTGATGCCGTCCAGGTCGAGGTTGGCGTAGGGTTCGTCGAGCAGCCATACCGGTGCCGGCGACAGCCACATGCGGGCCAGCGACAGCCGCTTCTTCTGCCCGGCCGAGAGCTGCCGCACCAGCGCGTCCTCGTGGCCGGCCAGGCCGACGATGGCCAGCGCGTCGCCGGGCATCTGCCGCGTGCGCCGCCCGTGCAGGCCGCACAGCACGTGCAGGTTCTCCAGCGCACCCAGGTCCTGTTTCAACGCGGGGAGGTGGCCGAGGTAGGCGATGAAGCGCGACCGCTCCTCGTGCCCGGCCGCGCGCCCGTCGATCTCGATCGTGCCCTTGTCCGCACGCAGCAGCCCGGCCAGCACCCGCAGCAGGGTGGTCTTGCCGACGCCGTTGCCGCCCTGCACCAGCAGTGCCTCGCCGGCATCGACATGCAGGTCGAGCGGGCCGAACACAGGGTCGTCGTTGCGGGTGAAGCGCAGTGCGCGCGCGGCGAGCAGCGGCTGGGCGTTCGTGGTCTGGCTCATCGGATCGGGCGCATCCGTCCTCGGGTGGGGAAGCGCGGGCTGGCTGGCGCATCGGGCCGGCCATTATAGGTGCGCGCAGCCCGCGCGGCCGGCATTGCGTACACTCGCCACTCCTTCCCCGGCACCCGCGCAACGATGCAACCGCAGACCAAGCTGCCCAAGGTGGGCACCACCATCTTCACCGTGATGTCGCAACTGGCCGCCGAGCACGGCGCGGTCAACCTTGGCCAGGGCTTTCCCGATTTCCCCGCGCCGCAGCGGCTGCTCGACGAAACCGCCAAGGCCATGCGCGAGGGCCTGAACCAGTACGCGCCGATGACCGGCGTGGCGCCGCTGCGCCAGGCCATCGCGCGGAAGGTGCTGGACTGCTACGGCGCGCAGGTCGATGCCGACAGCGAAATCACGGTGACCTCGGGCGGCACCGAGGCGATCTTCAACGCCATCCACGCGGTGGTGCGCGCCGGCGATGAAGTGATCGTGCTCGACCCGGCCTACGACTGCTACGAACCGGCCATCGACCTGGCCGGCGCGCGCGCGGTGCACGTGGCGCTGGACCCGCGGACTTTCGCGGTGGACTGGGACAAGGTGCGCGCGGCGATCACACCAAAGACCCGGATGCTGATGGTCAACACCCCGCACAACCCGTCCGGGGCGATGCTCGGCGCGGCCGACATGCAGGCGCTGGCCGACCTGCTGCGTGGCACCAGCATCTACCTGATCTCCGACGAGGTGTACGAGCACATCGTCTACGACGGCGCCCGCCACGAATCGGCGCTGCGCTACCCGGAGCTGCGCGAGCGCGCCTTCGTCATCTCCAGCTTCGGCAAGACCTACCACTGCACCGGCTGGAAGATCGGCTACGCCATCGCGCCGCCGGCGCTGAGCGCCGAGTTCCGCAAGGTGCACCAGTACAACACCTTCACCACCTACGGCCCGGCGCAGTATGGGTTTGCGGCGATGATCCGCGACGAGCCCGAGCACCATCTGCAACTGGGCGCGTTCTACCAGAGCAAGCGCGACCGCTTCCGCGAACAACTGCTGACCACGCGGTTGCAGCCATTGCCGGTGCCGGGCGGCTATTTCCAGCTGGTGGACTACTCGGCGGTCAGCGACCTGCCGGACCACGAATTCGTCAAGTGGTTGACCATCGAGAAGGGCGTCACCGCGATCCCGCTGTCGCCGTTCTACGAAAACCCGCCGGAAGGGCAGCGGCTGGTGCGGCTGTGCTTCGCCAAGAACGAGGCCACGCTGGACGCGGCGATCGAGCAGCTGCAAAAGCTCTGATCCCCGCAGGCAGGGGCTACACCCCCGGCGCTCCGTGCATCACGGCGTCGGGGCATGGCCCCGACCTACCCGGATTTTTCAGATCACGAATCACCCATAACGAATCACGGCCTCCATGAACGACCTCCGCATTTCCCTCGTGCAAGGCGACACCCGCTGGCACGACCCTGCCGGAAACCGCGAGCACTACGCCGCACTGCTGGCGCCACTGGCCGGTGTTACCGACCTGGTGATCCTGCCGGAAACCTTCACCAGCGGCTTCTCCAACGACGCCATCGACAAGGCCGAGGACATGGACGGCCCGACCGTGGCCTGGATCCGCGAGCAGGCACGCGTGCTGGGCGCGGCGGTCACCGGCAGCGTGCAGCTGCGCGTCGGCGGCGAGGTGTTCAACCGCCTGCTGTGGGCCACGCCGGACGGCGGGCTGCGGCACTACGACAAGCGCCACCTGTTCCGCTATGCCGGCGAGCACAAGCGCTACGCCGCCGGCCGTGAACGCCTGTGCGTGGAGTGGAAGGGCTGGCGGATCAACCCACAGGTCTGCTACGACCTGCGCTTCCCGGTGTTCTGCCGCAACCGCTTCGACGTGGAGCGGGCGGGACAGATGGATTTCGACCTGCAGATATTCGTCGCCAACTGGCCGTCGGTGCGCGCGCATGCGTGGCGCACGCTGGCCCGCGCGCGGGCGATCGAGAACCTGAGCTACGTGGCGGTGGTCAACCGCGTCGGCACCGATGGCAACGGCCTGCATTACGCGGGCGACAGCGCGGTGATCGATTTCCTTGGCCAGCCGCAGGTCGAGGTCCGCGAGCGCGAGCAGGTGGTCACCACCACCATTTCCGCCGCCGCACTGGCCGCCCACCGCGAGCGCTTCCCGGCGATGCTCGATGCCGACGCGTTCGAACTGGCCGGCCCCGCGGCCGGCTGAACGGAATCCGGACGCGGCGCCGCGCCATCGCATGCGCTGCACCGGCGGGCTGCTAGGCTCGGCGCATCTTCGACGGACGAAGGGAGTTGCAACCATGAAGAGAACAACGACGGCACTGCTGGTGCTGGCCGCGATGCTGGCGGCACCGGCCGCGCAGGCGGCGGGCAACATCGACTGCGAACTGAACTTCAACCTGAGCGGCTGGTCGATCTTCTACAAGACTGCCTCCGGGCAGGGCACCATCACCTGCGACAACGGCGCGTCGATCCCGGTCAGCATCCGCGCCAAGGGCGGCGGCCTGACCGTGGGCAAGTCCAACGTCATCAACGGCCGCGGCAAGTTCACCGGCGCCTACAGCCTGAACGACCTGATCGGCACCTACGGCGGCGCCGAGGTGCATGCCGGCGCGTCGCGTTCGAGCAACGCGCAGGTGGTGACCAAGGGCGACATCTCGCTGGCGCTGGCCGGCACCGGCCGCGGCTGGGACCTGGGCATCGGCTTCGGCAAGTTCGAGATCAAGCGCCGCTGAACCGACGGCGCGGGATACCGGTAGTGCCGGCCGCTGGCCGGCAACTGCAATGGCAATGATTCTGCGGTTGCCGGCCAGCGTCCGGCCCTACCCGGGGGCGGCAGCACTGCAACAAGGCGGGGGCCGACCGTTGGTCGGCACTGCCGGGCCATGTGCCGCCATCGCCCGGCCAACGGCCGGGCGCCACCTTCAAGAAGCCCCCACGTTCAATACAGGATGCGGGTCCGCAGCGTGCCCTCGATGGCCGCCAGTTCGTCGCGGATCGCGTTGGCCTGCTCCTCGGTGGCGGCGATGTCGATGACCACGTAGCCCAGCTTCGGGTCCGTGCGCAGGAACTGCCCGTCGATGTTGAGGTTGTGGCGCGAGAACACCTCGTTGATCTTCGACAGCACGCCCGGCACGTTGCGGTGGATGTGCAGCAGGCGCTGGCTCTGCGCGTGCTCGGGCAGCGTGACCTCGGGGAAATTGACCGCCGACAGGGTGCTGCCGTTGTCGCTGTAGCGCACCAGCTTGGCGGCCACTTCAAGGCCGATGTTGTCCTGCGCCTCCAGCGTGGAGCCGCCCACGTGCGGGGTCAGGATCACGTTGTCGTGCGCGGTCAGCGGCGATTCGAAGCGGTCGCCGTTGCCCTTGGGCTCGACCGGGAACACGTCCACCGCCGCGCCACCGATATGGCCCGAGCGCAGCGCCGCGTCGAGCGCATCGATGACCACCACGGTGCCGCGCGCGGCGTTGATCAGGTGCGCGCCGGGCTTCATCTTCGCCAGCTGCGCCGCGCCGATCATCCACTGCGTGGAGGCGGTCTGCGGCACGTGCAGGGTGACGATGTCCGAGCGCGAAAGCAGGTCGTCCAGGCTGGCGGCCGCCTGCGCGTTGCCCAGCGACAGCTTGGCCTCGATGTCGTGGAAGATCACGTTCATGCCCATCGCCTCGGCCAGCACGCCGACCTGGGTGCCGATGTGGCCGTAGCCGACGATGCCCAGCGTCTTGCCGCGCACCTCGTGGCTGCCGGTGGCGGATTTCGACCAGCCGCCGCGATGGCATTCGGCATTCTTCTGCGGCACGCCGCGGGTGAGCAGGATCGCCTCGGCGATCACCAGCTCGGCCACCGAGCGGGTGTTGGAGTAGGGCGCGTTGAACACCGGGATGCCAGCCAGCTCGGCCGCCTCCAGGTCCACCTGGTTGGTGCCGATGCAGAAGCAGCCCACCGCGATCAGGCGCTTGGCCTGTGCCAGCACCTCGGCGGTGAGTTGGGTGCGCGAGCGCAGGCCGACGATGTGCGCCTCGGCGATGCGCGCCTTCAACTCGTCTTCCGGCAGCGCCTTGGCGTGGTATTCGATCTGCGAATAACCGGCCGCCTTGAACGCATCCACCGCCGTCTGACTGACGCCCTCCAGCAACAAAACACGGATGTCCTGCTTCGGGAACGAGGTCTTCTTGGGCGACATGGCAGTGGCGGCTTGGTGGGGGAAGGGAGTTGCCGACTATGCCAGAAGGGAAGGGGTTTTGTGCACTGCGACAGTTGGTAATGTCTTGATAACCCGAAGGTTTCAGGTGAATCGATTGCGTCCGGTTACGGCTGCTGGACGTGCCGCGTCGTGGCTGTCAGGCTTTCCGGTCCCCCATCATGCCTCTGCCACCGCCATGACCGATCCGCGCCTGGAAACCCTGTTGCAGTCCTGCCCCGGGCTGCGCCTGAAGACCGAGCCGGCGGACCTGGAGCATTACGGCCGCGACTGGACCCGGCGCTGGACGCCGGCGCCGCTGGCGATCGCATTGCCGGGCAGCGTCGAGGAAGTGCAGGCGGTGCTGCGCTGGGCCAACGCGCACAAGGTGGCGGTGGTGCCGTCCGGCGGCCGCACCGGCCTGTCCGGCGGCGCGGTGGCGGCCAACGGCGAGCTGGTGCTGAGCCTGGAGCGCATGAACAAGGCGCTGGACTTCGACGCGGTCGACCGCACCCTGACCGTACAGGCCGGCATGCCGCTGGAAGCGGTGCACAACGCGGCGCTGGAGCACGGCCTGATCTACCCGGTGGATTTCGCCGCGCGCGGTTCCTGCACCATTGGCGGCAACATCGCCACCAATGCCGGCGGCATCCGCGTGATCCGCTATGGCAACACCCGCGAGTGGATCGCCGGGTTGAAGGTGGTGGCCGGCAATGGCGAGCTGCTGGAACTCAACAAGGGCCTGATCAAGAACTCCAGCGGCTACGACTTCCGCCAGCTGCTGGTCGGCTCGGAAGGCACGCTCGGCGTCGTCGTGGAAGCAACTCTGAAGCTCACCGACCCGCCGCCGGCCAGCAACGTGATGCTGCTGGCGCTGCCCAGCTTCGAGGTGCTGATGCAGGTGTTCGCCGCGTTCCGCGAGCGGATGCGGTTGGAGGCGTTCGAGTTCTTCACCGACCGCGCGGTGCACCACGTCACCGCCCACGGCGCGCAATACCCGTTCGCCGAAACCTACCCGTACTACGTGGTCACCGAGTACGCGGTGGCCGACGAGGCCGGCGAGGCCGCGGCGCTGGCCGCGTTCGAGCACTGCATGGAACAGGGCTGGGTGCTCGATGGCGTCATCAGCACCAGTGAGGCGCAGGCGCAGCAGCTATGGCGCCTGCGCGAGGGCATCACCGAATCGCTGGCGCGCTACAAGCCGTACAAGAACGACGTGTCGGTGCGCATCTCGGCGATGCCTGCGTTCCTTGAAGAAACGCAGGCACTGATCGGCGATGCCTACCCGCATTTCGACGTGGTCTGGTTCGGCCACATCGGCGACGGCAACCTGCACATCAACGTGCTCAAGCCCGACGACACCAGCGACGCCGAGTTCCTCGGCCAGTGCGAGCACGTCACCAAGCTGCTGGCGCAGGTGCTGCAGCGCTTCCACGGCAGCATCTCGGCCGAGCACGGCATCGGTCTGGTCAAGAAGCCCTACCTGTCCAGCACCCGTGACGCGGCGGAAATCGCGCTGATGCGCGGGGTGAAGCAGGCGTTCGACCCGAACGGGCTGCTGAACCCGGGCAAGCTGTTCGATTGAGTTTCCAACCCCCTGCATTTCGATGTCCGACTGCCTCACTTCGTCGTGAGCAGGAGTAAAGCGCGGGCTGTCACAAGCGAACACGGCATGTAGTGCAAAATGCGCTACAATTTCGTCATCCACCGGAGAGCGTGCCATGTCCTTTGCCACCGATCGCAGGGATCACCCCTTGTCGATGCGCCTACCCGATGCCGATATCGCGGTGATCGACCGCGCCGCCTATCTACGCGGGCGCTCGCGTACCGATTTCGTGCGCGAGGCGGCGGTGCGTGCGGCCGAGGAAGTGCTGATGGAAGCCATGCCGGTACGGATGACCGCCGAAGGCTTCGAAGCGTTCATCCAGACGCTGTCCAGCCCGGCACAGGCGGTGCCGGAGATGATGGAGGTGCTGCAGCGGCCCGCGCCGTGGGAACGGCAGGGCGAAACCGGGCACGAGGCTTGAGGCGTGGCGCTGTCCGCGCCGGAGCCATTGACCGAAGCCCATGACATGGCTTCGTTCTCCTGTGGCAAGCCGGGGCTGGACCACTGGCTGTGGACGCGGGCGCTGGGCAATCAGCAAAAGGGCTTCACAGCGGTAATGGTGGTTCACGAAAGCCTGCGGGTGGTGGGCTATTACGGCCTTGCCCCGACCGCCATCGTGCCGGGGCGGCTGCCGCGTTCGATCCGCACCGGGCAGCCACCCGATCCGGTGCCATGCCTGCTGTTGGGGCAATTGGCCACCGATACCGGTTGGGCCGGGCAGGGCATCGGTACCGGCCTGCTCAAACATGCGTTGCAGCGCTGCGTGGCGGCTTCCATCCTGGTGGGTGGACGGGCATTGCTGGTGAATGCCATCGACGAGGAGGCCGCCGCGTTCTGGCGGCGGCGTGGATTCGTGGCGACCCGTGATGATCCGTGGATGCTGTTTCGTTCGATGGCGGACATTGCCGCCTCGATCGAAATGGCGGGGCAGGCTTGACGTCGTCTTGGGCCGTGCAAGCTGTTCGATTGAGCCGGCAGCCGCTACGCTTGCCTGCCTTCCCATCGATTCCCGACCGCCGATGATCCGTCCGCTCCTGTTCTGCACCCTGCTTGCCGCCTCCGCTCCGCTGCCGCTGCTGGCCTCCAGCTTCGCCGGCACCACCGCCGGCTCGGCCAGCGGTGCCTCGTCGCAGGGGTCGAGCAGTTCGTCGGACGACGACAAGGTCGTCCAGGCCGCACGCGAGGAAGCCGCCGGTTTCGTTGCCAGCGATGGCCAACTGCGCGGCGCGCGCCTGCAGGCGGCGCTGCTGCACCTGCGCCAGCACGATGCCGATGCCGCCACTGCCAGCGACATGGAACTGGCGCGGGCGATCCTCGCCCGCTGAAATGCGCCTGAGCGCATGGCTGGCCGTCGCGCTGCTGCTGGCCAGCGGCAGCGGCCATGCATTGGAATTGCGGCTGGACCCGGCGGGCCTGAACCCGCTCCAGCAACGGCAGGCCAGCGACTTGCTGGCGCGCGCGCAGGCGACGTTGCCTGAACGCTGGCGCGCCGATCCGCGACATTTTTCGCTGCATTTCGATCCACACCTGCCTGCCGACGTCGCCGGCAGGCACCGGCGCGGCGACCTGCGGCTGTCGCCGAATCTGCTGCAAATGACGCCCGCCGGCGAGACGCACGATCTGGCGCGCGCCACCGTGCTGCATGAAATCGCCCATGCCTTCGACCGCGGCGAAGGCGGCGGCTGGTCGCGGCAAGCGCAGTTCCGCCGCCTTGCCGGCTGGGATCGGCGCGGCGCCAATCCCTACGCATTGCGCAGCCCCGACGACTACGAGCGCCACAGCCCGGCCGAGGCGTTCGCGGTCAACCTCGAGTGGTATCTGCTCGATCCGCAGTACCGCTGCCGGCGGCCGGCGCTGGCGGCGTGGTATCGCCAGCAATTGGGGCCGGCGCCGCTGCCGGAAGCGGCCTGCACCGATGCGCTGCCGCTGCTGGTGGCCGGCACCGGCGCGGCGCAACTGGAACTGGAAACACTGGACCCGACCCGCGTGTACGCGGTGGATTACCTGCTGGCCGGCAGCGGCGACGCGGCGATGAGCCGCTTCGGCCACGCCATGCTGCGGCTGGTGGTCTGCGCGCCGGGCCGCATTCCCGGCCCGCGCTGCCGGATGGACCTGGCTTACCACCGGGTGCTGTCCTTCCGCGCCTTCGTCAACGACGTGCAGATTTCCAACTGGCTCGGGTTGAGCGGTGCCTATCCGGCGCGGTTGTTCGTGCTGCCGCTGGACCAGGTGATCGAGGAATACACCCGCACCGAGCTGCGCGACCTGCAGGCCTGGCCGCTGGCCTTGTCGCCGGCGCAGATCGACGCGCTGCTGCAACTGGCTGCCCGCGCGCACTGGAGCTACGACGGCCGCTACCGCTTCATCGGCAACAACTGCGCGGTGGAAAGCGGACGACTGCTGGATCTGGCGCTGACGCCGCAACGGCGGCGCTTGCAGGCCATCACCCCGCGCGGCGTGTTGCATCGGCTGCAGGCTGCCGGCCTGGCCGACGTGCAACCGCCATCGGCGCGCAGCGGGGACGGCCTGTATTTCGCTTCGGCCCGCGAGGATTACCGGCAACTGCTGCATGGCCTGCAACAGGCCGGGCTGGCGCCGCCACTGCCGCTGGAGCGCTGGCTGGACAGCCCGGCACGGCAACGCGGCACGCTGCCGCCGGACCTGCCATTGCAGCCGACCGCGGCGTGGTGGGTGCTGGAAACCGCCGCACTGCGCCGGGCCGAGCTGCGCACGCTCGCACAGCTGAAGCGACGGCTGGGGCAGGGCGCCCCAGAGCTGCAGGCACGGCTGACCGACTGGCAACACTTCAGCGGCCTGTTCGACGCGCCGGCATCGCTGCTGCCGGCGGCAGGCTACGGCATCGTCCAGCCCGAGGAACTGGCCGCGCTGGAACAGGCACTGGCCCGGCACGGCGAGGAGGCGCAGGCGCGCTGGCAAGGCCTGCACGAAGCCGCCGAACAGGCCTTGCCGCGCGCGCAGCGGCTGGAACTGGAGCAGGCTCGGCAGCGCGTGCAGTGGCTGGCCACGCGCATGCGGCAACTGGCCGCCGCGGCGGACTGAGGCCGGGGACGGGCGGCATCAGCGGCGTTCTTGACCTTGGTCAGGGCGATGGCCGGAGCGCGGCCTAGCATGGAACGCGTTTCCCACGATTGGAGTTCCCGATGAATGCCTCGCTTGATCCCGCTCCCAACGTCCATGTCTTCGATGCCCGCGGCGTGGCCCGCCGCTTCCGCCATTCTGCGATCTTTGGCGCGCTGGGCGCGTTGCGCAACGGCGAAACCATGCGCTTCGTCAACGACCACGACCCGATCCCGCTGCTGGGCCAGCTGACCCAGCGCTTCGGCGAACACCTGTCGATCAACTACCTGCAGCGCGGGCCGGAGGCGGTGGTGATCGACTTCGGCATCCAGGGCCTGCCGGAGGAGTGAGCCGTGGCCTTCCCCGAGTTCTTCGAACAGGCCCCGCGCATCGCCGTGCATGACGCACTGGCGCGCCTCCTCGGCGCCAGCGACGACGGCCGGATCGAATACGGCTACGCCGATGCGGTGAAGCTGGCCGGGCATTCCTGCCCGACCGTGGCCGGGGCCTGGCTGATGGTGCGCGCGGCGCTGCAGGCGCTGTACCGCGGGCAGTTGCCCGAGCGCGGCGGGGTCCGGGTGGATATGGCCGAAGCCGAGGATGCCGGCACCACCGGCGTCGTCGCCCAGGTCTTCACCTTCATTACCGGTGCGGCGGCCGGCAATGGCTTCCAGGGCGTGGGCGGCCAATTTTCGCGCCACAACCTGCTGCGTCACGGCGCCGGGGGCAGCGGCACGGCCCGTTTCACCCGCATCGACAGCGGCGCGGCGGTGGAGGTGGGCATGGACCTGTCCGGGGTGCCGGCCGACGTGCCGCTGCGGCCGCTGCTGGCCAGTGCGCTGGCCGACGATGCCAGCGACGCCACCCGGGCCGAATTCGCCCGGGTCTGGCAGGGCAGGGTGCGCCGGTTGCTGCTCGAACATGCCAACGACCCGGCGGTGATCCAGGTCCGTCCGCTGGCCTGAGCCGGCCTGCGGCGGTCGGCTTGCCGCGCGTGAAAGGCGGGCCGCCGGGCGGGCCGCCTCAATAGTCGTAGTTAAGGGTCAGCCGGTTTTCCCGGTAATCGACACGGTGCCGGCGTTGCTGCTGGACCGCGAAGGCGTTGTGCACGCTCCAGCCCTTCAATGCCCCCTCGAAGCGGTAGCTGGCGAAGACCATGTATTCGCGCTGGCCGATGGACGGCTGGCCTGCGGCCGGGCTCAGGTCCATGTACGACCAGCGTGCGCCCCAGCGCAGTTGCCGGCTGGCCGCCACCTCCAGGTCCAGCGACCACGCATCGCCGGTTCCCAGGTCCTGGGTGCTGGTCAGGTAAGGCTGGGCGAACAGCGGCCCGGAGGTCTGGTAGCTGGCATAGGGCGTCGCCACCGCGCCATTGTGGAAGGCGCCGGCCCGGTGCGGCATGTGGTTGTGGTTGAGCGTGGCCGTCAGCCGGGGGCTGCGCATACCCACGCGCAGGCCATAGGTACGGTTGTCCACCGGCCCCAGCAGGGCCGCGCCCTGTTCGTGCTGGGCGATGAACTGCACGGCCGCGAACGGGCGCAGCGGGCCGTGGCCGGCGGCCAGTTCGGCCTGCCCGAAATACAGGTCGGCATAGTCCAGGTAGCGGATCAGCCAGATCTGGCCACTGGCATCGGCCGCGCCCAGCGTGGTCTTTCCTGCGCCGCCCATTGCCCAGAAGCCGTCGGTGGCGGCATCGCCGGCATTGGGCGGATGGGGCGAGAAGCGGCGGTTGTAGTTGGTGCTGCGTGAGAACGATTCGTCGATGCGCGACTTGTAGCGGAACATGCGCACCGCGGTGAAATGGTTGCCGCCTTCGCCAAGGCGCAGGCGCACGCCCTGATAGAGCTGCGGCACGATGCGGAAATCGAAGCTGGCGGTGAAGGGCACCTCGTCCAGTCGCTGGTTGCCCGCGCGCAACGACAGCTTTTCGCCCTGCCATTGCAGCCAGGTTTCGCCCATCGCGGTGAGATTGCGGCCGAGGTCGCGTTCGCGGCCCGTGCCGGCGTGCACCAGGTTGCGTTGCAGGTAGACGCTGGCGCGCAGCGAAACGCCATGCAGCGGCGCGGTGATGAAGCCGAGCCGGCCGCCGGCCGCGACGGTGTCGCGATCGACGCCTTCGGCGAAGAACGCATTGCCGGTGGCGTAGTACAGGCCGCGCAGGTTGGCGTCCACATGGCCCTGGCCGAACATCTGCCGCAGGTCCTGCGCCGGCTGCGGCTCGGCGGCGAAGGCGGGGGCGAAGGCCGGGGCCAGCAGGAGCGGCAGCAGGTGGCGGAGGGGCGGGGCCATGCCGGCTTATCGGCATGGCACGGCCGATCTTCACAGACGACGACGGCGCCTTGTGGGCGCCGTCGCTTGCCTTGCGGGTATCGCCCGGTCAGTCGGCGCGGCCGCCGAACTCACCGGTGGTGGTGTTGACCAGGATGCGCTCGCCGTTGGCGATGTATTCCGGGACCATGATCTCGATGCCGGTATTGAGCTTGGCCGGCTTCGGGCGCTTGGTCGCGGTGCCGCCCTTCAGCTCTGGCGGGGTCTCGACCACTTCCAGGGTGACGTGCTGCGGCAACTGGATCGCCACCGGCTGCTCGTCAATCACCTGCACGTAGATGCCGGCCAGGCCCTCGGTGATGTAGCCGGCGTCATCGCCGACCACGTCCGCGTCCAGCGTGTACGGGGTGTAGTCCTCGTCGTCCATGAACACGAAGGCGTCGCCGTCCATGTACGAGAAGGTGGACTGGCGGCGCAGCAGCTCGACTTCCGGCAGGTTGTCGTCGGCGTCGAAGCTGGCGTCGAGCTTGTTGCCGCCCGGCACGCTGTACATGATGAAACGGAAGCGGACATTGCCGCCGCGGCCCTGCGGCGAGCTGCGCTCGATGTCGCGGATCTGGTAGACGCCGTTGTTGTATTCGACGACGTTGCCTTTCTTGATGTCGGAGGCTTTCATGCTTGGAAAGTCGGTTGGGGTAAGGGGTGAATTGAAACGGGCGCCTTGTGGGCGCCCGCGGGTGGGTTACTTGGGCGCCAGGCGCACGGCGCCATCCAGGCGGATGGTTTCGCCGTTGAGGTAGGGGTTGGAGATGATGTGGCCGACCAGCGTGGCGAAGTCCTCCGGCTGGCCCAGCCGCGACGGGAACGGGATCGAGGCGGCCAGCGACTCCTGCACGTTGGCCGGCATGCCGTCCACCATCGGCGTCCAGAACACGCCCGGCGCAATGGTCACCACGCGGATGCCGAAGCGCGCCAGCTCGCGCGCCATCGGCAGGGTCATGCCGACCACGCCACCCTTGGACGCGGAATAGGCGGCCTGGCCGATCTGGCCCTCGTAGGCGGCGACCGAGGCGGTGTTGACGATCACCCCGCGCTCGCCGTCGGCGTTGGCCTCGTTGTGCTGCATCAGGTCGGCGGCGGCCTTGGCGACGTTGAAGCTGCCGACCAGATTAACCATCACCGTGGTCTGGAAATTGGCCAGCGGCATCGGTGCCTCGCGGCCGAGCACGCGGCCGGCGCCGAGGATGCCGGCGCAGTTCATCACCATGTTCAGCCCGCCGAGGAACTCGCGCGCGGCGGCCAGGTTGGCGGCCACGCCGGCCTCGTCGGTGACGTTGGTGGTGAAGTAGCGGGCATTGCCGGTGCCAAGTTCGGCCACCGCGGCCGTGCCTTTCTCCTCGTTGAGGTCGAACAGCGCGACCTTGCCGCCGTTGGCGACGAGGAAGCGGGCCACGCCAAGGCCGAGGCCGGAGACACCGCCGGTGACGACGGCGCGGACGGAGGACAGCTGCATCGGGACGATCCTGCGGTGGATGAAAGCGGCAATTCTAGCCGATGGTGGTTCAAAGCCCCCTCCTTCGCGGAGAGGGCCGGTGATGCTGAGCTACCGATCGTAGGTCGGGGCTACGCCCCCGACGCTTCATGCATACAGCCGTCGGGGGCGTAGCCCCGACCTACCAGAAACCTTCTCCTCCCCGTGGCAATGGGGAGGACACGTCACCCCGCCATCGCCTTGCCGACCTTGCTGCCGTTGTCGCGCCCCAGCACCGCTGCCAGCCAACGCCCGGTTTCCGCCAGCGCCGGCAGGTCGATGCCGGTGTCCATACCCATGCCGTGCAGCATGTAGACCACGTCCTCACTGGCAACGTTGCCACTGGCGCCGCGTGCATACGGACAACCGCCGGTGCCGCCAACTGCCGAGTCCACAACGCGCACGCCTTCCTCCAGGCAGGCGGCGATGTTCGCCAGCGCCTGCCCCCAGGTGTCGTGGAAATGCACCGCCAGCGCCGCCATCGGCACTTCCGCGGCGACCGCGCGCAGCATCGCGCGCGCCTTCAGCGGCGTGCCGACGCCGATGGTGTCGCCCAGCGAGATTTCATGGCAGCCCATCGCGTGCAGCGCCCGCGCCACCCGCACCACGTCGGCCAGCGGCACTTCACCCTGATAGGGGCAGCCCAGCACGGTGGAGACGTAGCCGCGCACCTTGACGCCATCGGCCTTGGCGCGCGCCAGCACCGGCGCGAAGCGTTGCAGCGATTCGTCGATGCCGGCATTGGTATTGGTGCGGTTGAACTGCTCGGAGGCGGCGGTGAACACCGCCACTTCGTCGGCGCCGGCCGCCAGTGCGCGCGCGTAGCCCTGTTCATTGGGCACCAGCACCGGGTAGGCGATGCCGGGGCGGCGGTGGATGCCGGCCATGACCTCGGCGGCGTCGGCCAGTTGCGGCACCCACTTCGGGCTGACGAAGCTGGTGGCCTCGATGCTGCGCAGGCCGGTGGCCGAGAGGCGGTCGATCAGCGTGATCTTGTCGGCGGTGGCGACCTGCTGCTTCTCGTTCTGCAGGCCGTCGCGCGGGCCGACCTCGACGATGCGGACGAAATCGTTCATGTCAGTGCGCCGCCCAGCGCGGCGCGCGCTTTTCGAGGAAGGCCGACAGGCCCTCGCGGCCCTCGTCCGAAGCGCGCAATACGGCGATCAATCCGGCGTTGGCGCCGTCCAGCGCGTCACGGTCGGCGCCGAGTGCCAGCACGTCGCGCACCAGCACCTTGGCCGAGGCGGCGGCCACCGGGCCGGCCTTGCCGAGCAGCGCCAGTTGCGCCTGCACCGCCGCGTCTAGCGCATCGGCGGCCACCACCTGGTGCACCAGCCCGATCCGCTGCGCGGTGGCGGCGTCGAAATGCTCGCCGCTGGCGAACCAGCGCCGCGCCTGGCGCGGGCCGATGGCGGTGATGACGTAGGGCGAGATCACCGCCGGCAGCAGGCCGAGGCGGCTTTCGGTCAACCCGAAGCGCGCGCCCTCGGCGGCGATGGCGATGTCGCAGCAGGCCACCAGCCCGACGCCGCCGCCGAACGCGGCGCCATGCACGCGGGCGATGGTCGGCTTGGGCAGTTCGTCCAGCGTGCGCATCAGCCGCGCCAGCTCCAGCGCGTCGCGACGGTTCTCCTCCTGCGAGGCGTTGGCCATCGCCCGCATCCATTGCAGGTCGGCGCCGGCCGAGAACGAGGGGCCTTCGCCGGCCAGCACCACCGCGCGCACCGCCGGGTCGGCGCCCAGTGCTTCGAGGCTGGCGGTCAGGCTGGCGATCAGGCCGGCGTCGAAGGCGTTGTGCAGCTCGGGCCGGTTCAGGCGCAGCGTGGCCACCGCACCGTCGTGGTCCACGCGCAAGGCATTGCTCATCAGGCAGTTCCGCGGATTGTTTGCAATGCAACGAATGATAGCGGGGCGGCCGGCGGGCGCCATGACGCGGCGCGGCGATGGTACTATTGATAACCATTCTTGATTAGCAACATGAGCGCCCATCCAGTGACGTTGTCGGATTTGCCACTGCACGCCGCCGCGCAGGTGGAAGAAGTGCAGGACATGCATGCCAATGATGCGATCGCCCGGCGGTTGCGCGAATTGGGTTTCGTCGGTGGCGAGGACGTGCGCATGGTGGCCCGGGGGCCGCTCGGCGGCGAACCGCTGCTGGTGCAGGTCGGCTTCACCCGTTTCGCGCTCCGGCGCAGCGAGGCCGCGCGCATCCGGGTACGCAACGGAGGCACGGCATGAACGCGGCGACGGCGGTGACCCGGCTGGCCCTGGTCGGCAACCCGAACTGCGGCAAGACCGCGTTGTTCAACCAGCTCACCGGCAGCCGCCAGAAGGTGGCCAACTACGCTGGCGTGACCGTGGAGCGCAAGGAAGGGCGCATGCGCGGGCCGTCCGGCCGCGAATACGCGGTGCTCGACCTGCCGGGCGCCTACAGCCTGCAGCCGGCCAGCCTCGACGAGGCGATCACCCGCGACCTGTGCCGCGGCTTCTACCCCGGCGAGGCCGCGCCAGACGCGCTGGTGTGCGTGATCGACGCCACCAACCTGCGCCTGCACCTGCGTTTCGCGCTGGAAGTGCGCGAGCTGGGAAAACCAATGATCGTGGCGCTGAACATGGTCGACGCCGCGCGCCGCCGCGGCATCGAGATCGACGTGGCGGCGCTGGAACAGGCGCTCGGCGTGCCCGTGGTGGAAACCGTGGCGGTGCGCCGCAACGGTGCCGCCGAACTGGTCAGGCGCATCGACGCGCTGATGCCGCAGCCGGCGGCGATGCAGCCGCCGGTGGTGGAAGCCGGCGGCGACCACCATGCGCAGGTGCGCGACATCCTCGCCAGCGCGGTGAAGATGCCCAGCCGCACGGCGAAGATCGACGATGCGCTGGACCGCTGGCTGCTGCACCCGGTGTTCGGGCTGCTGACCCTGGCGGTGGTGATGTTCCTGATCTTCCAGGCGGTCTACGCCTGGGCCACGCCGCTGATGGACGGCATCGAGGCCGCGTTCGGCTGGCTGGGCGAAATGGTCGGCGAACACCTGCCGGAAGGGCCGCTGGCCAGCCTGCTCACCGACGGCATCATCGCCGGCGTCGGTGGGGTGGTGGTGTTCCTGCCGCAGATCCTGATCCTGTTCTTCTTCATCCTCGCGCTGGAGGAGTCCGGCTACCTGCCGCGCGCGGCGTTCCTGCTGGACCGGATGATGGCCGCCGCCGGCCTGTCCGGGCGCTCGTTCATCCCGCTGCTGTCCAGCTTCGCCTGCGCGGTGCCGGGCATCATGTCCACCCGCAGCATCCAGGACCCGCGCGACCGGTTGGCGACGATCCTGGTCGCGCCGCTGATGACCTGTTCGGCGCGGCTGCCGGTGTACGCGCTGCTGATCGGTGCGTTCATCCCGGAAAAGACCGTGTGGGGCGTGTTCAACCAGCAGGGGCTGGTGTTGTTCGGGCTGTATGTGGCCGGCATCGTCAGCGCGCTGGCGATGTCGTGGACGATGAAGAAGTTCCGCCGCGACAAGAGCGAGCACCCGCTGCTGCTGGAGCTGCCATCCTACCGCCTGCCGCACCCGCGCGACCTGGCCGTGGGCCTGTACGAACGCGGCATGATCTTCCTCAAGCGCGTGGGCGGCATCATCCTGGCGCTGACCATCCTGCTGTGGTTCCTGCTGTCGTTCCCCGGCGCGCCGGAGAGCGCGACGCTGCCGGCCATCGACTACAGCTTCGCCGGCCAGATCGGCCATGCGATGGCGGTGTTCTTCGCGCCGCTGGGCTTCAACTGGCAGATCTGCATCGCGCTGATCCCCGGTCTGGCCGCGCGTGAAGTGGCGGTGGCCTCGCTGGCGACGGTGTACGCGCTGTCGGCGGCCGACGACGATGCCGCCACCCAGGCGCTGACCCCGCTGATCAGCGACGGCTGGTCGCTGGCCACCGCGCTGTCGCTGCTGGTCTGGTACATCTACGCGCCGATGTGCATCTCGACGTTGGCGACCATCAAGCGCGAAACCAACTCGTGGAAGCAGATGGCGTTCGCCACCTTCTACCTGTTCGCCGCGGCGTGGCTGGCCTCGCTGGTGACCTACCAGCTGACCGTGGCGCTGGGAGGCGGCTGATGCAGCGGGGGCTGCTGCTGCAGTACGCGATCATCGCGCTGGCCGTGCTGGTCAGTGCGTGGGTAGTGCTGAAGAAGCAGTTCCCCGGTGTGGTGCGGCGCCTGCGTGGCAGGCTGGCGCTGTGGCTGCTGAAACCGCAGCGCTCGCCGCGCCTGCAGGCGCTTGGGCAGCGGCTGGCACCGCCGGCATCGGGCGGCGACAGCGCCTGCGGCGGCTGCGACGGCTGCGGGCCGAGTCCACCCAAGCAGCATTGACGCCGAGGGACGTGGCGGCGGCTCGTCGATGGGTAGGTCGGGGCTACGTCCCCGACGGCGGAAATCCAAAGCGCCGGGGATGTAACCCCGGCCTACAGCTGTGGACCGAAGCCCCGGTAGTGCCGGCCGCTGGCCGGCAACTTCGCATATCCGGCCTCCTTTCCAACATCCTTGCGGATGCCGGCCAACGGCCGGCACTACTTGTTTCCCGCCGCGCTTGAACGTAGCGTTCCGGGCATGAACCAGACCCCCACGCGTTTGTTGATCCACGGTGCTTCCGGCCGCATGGGCCAGGCCCTGCTGCGGCTGGCGGCCGAAGACCCGTCGTTGCAGGTGGTGGCCGCGGTGGTGCGCAGGCCGCCCGCGCAGCGCGTGATCGACGGCGTGCCGCATTTCGCCGCCAGCGAATTGTCCGGCGTGCCGCCGTTCGACGTCGCCATCGATTTCAGCCTGCCGGAAGGTTTCGACCCGGTGCTGGCGTTGTGCGTGGCGCGCGGCGCCGGCTTCGTCTCCGGCACGACCGGCATCGACGCCTCCCGACAAGCGGCGCTGGACGCGGCGGCGGCCGGCATCCCGCTGGTGTGGGCGACCAACTTCAGCCTCGGCGTGGCGGTGCTGGCCGAGCTGGTCGAACGCGCGGCCGCCAGCCTGCCGGGCTGGGACTGCGACATCGTCGAATCGCACCACGTGCACAAGAAGGACGCGCCTTCGGGCACCGCGCTGACCCTGGGCGAATCGGCGGTGCAGGGCGGGGCCGCGCCGCGCTACGCCAGCCTGCGCGCCGGCGACATCATCGGCGAGCATTTCGTCCAGTTCAGCGGGTTGGGCGAGCGGGTGGAACTGGTCCACCGCGCCAGCAACCGCGACATCTTCGCCCGCGGCGCGCTGCACGTGGCCCGCCAGCTCTCCGGCCGTGCGCCCGGCCGCTACCGGGTGCGCGACCTGGTCGGCGCCTGAGCGGTCGGCCGTCCCCCGCGGGTTCAAATGGTTGCATGACGAAGTGAATGCGCCGCATTGCGGCGCTGGCGCAGGGGCCGCCGTTGCCTTTACAATTCCCGCTCGCCGAATCACGTCAGCCGGACCGGTTTAACACCGCCGTCCGCGCTTTTTTGCAACCGGTTTTTGCCGTGAGCGCAGGCGTGGCTTCGGAGCCCCCTCGGTAGCCAAAGTGAGATTCCCGTGACCCAAGCCGCAATCCTCGTGCTCGAAGACGGCACCGTATTCGAGGGCGAATCCGCAGGCGCGCCCGGCCTGTCCGTGGGTGAGGTGGTGTTCAACACCGCCATGACCGGTTACCAGGAAATGCTGACCGATTCGTCCTACACGCGGCAGATGATCACCCTGACGTACCCGCACATCGGCAACACCGGTACCAACGAACAGGACAACGAGGCGTCGCGGGTCTGGGCTGCCGGCCTGATCGTGCGCGATGTGCCGCGCCGCCCGAGCAGCTGGCGCAACCGGCAATCGCTGCCGGACTGGCTGGTCCAGCGCGGCGTGGTCGCCATCGCCGGCATCGATACCCGCAAGCTGACCCGCCTCCTGCGCGAGCGTGGCGCGCAGAACGGCGCGCTGATGGCCGGCGACGACATCGACGTGGAAAAGGCGCTGGAAGCGGCGCGCAAGTTCCCCGGCCTGAAGGGCATGGACCTGGCCAAGGTGGTCAGCACCGACAAGCCCTATCCGTGGCGTGAAGGCCAGCTTGACCTGGACAAGGGCCAGTTCGTGCAGGCCGAACCCAAGTTCAAAGTGGTGGCCTACGACTTCGGCGTGAAGACCAACATCCTGCGCATGCTCGCCGAGCGCGGCTGCGAACTCACCGTGGTGCCGGCGCAGACCCCGGCCGCCGAGGTGCTGGCGATGAACCCCGACGGCGTGTTCCTGTCCAACGGCCCCGGCGACCCGGAGCCGTGCGACTATGCCATCGCCGCGATCAGGACGTTCGTCGAGAAGAAGATCCCGACCTTCGGCATCTGCCTCGGCCACCAGTTGCTGGGCCTGGCCTCGGGCGCGCGCACCATGAAGATGGGCCACGGCCACCACGGCGCCAACCATCCGGTGCAGGACCTCGACAGCGGCCGGGTGATGATCACCTCGCAGAACCACGGCTTCGCCATCGACGAGGCCACGCTGCCGGCCAACGTCCGCGTCACCCATCGCTCGTTGTTCGACCAGACCATCCAGGGCATCGAGCGTACCGATGCCCCCGCTTTCAGCTTCCAGGGTCACCCTGAAGCTTCCCCCGGCCCCCACGATGTCGCGCCGCTGTTCGATCGGTTCGTCGCGCTGATGGAGAAGAACTGACATGCCAAAGCGTAGCGACCTCAAGACCATCCTCATCATCGGCGCCGGCCCGATCGTCATCGGCCAGGCCTGCGAGTTCGACTACTCCGGCGCGCAGGCGTGCAAGGCGCTGCGCGAGGAGGGCTACCGCGTGGTGCTGGTCAACTCCAACCCGGCCACGATCATGACCGACCCGGAGATGGCCGACGCGGTCTACATCGAGCCGATCAACTGGCAGACGGTCGAGAAGATCATCGCCAAGGAGAAGCCCGACGCGCTGCTGCCGACGATGGGCGGGCAGACCGCGCTGAACTGCGCGCTGGACCTGGCCGACAACGGCGTGCTGGAGAAGTACGGCGTCGAGCTGATCGGCGCCAAGCGCGAGGCCATCCGCATGGCCGAGGACCGCGAGCTGTTCCGCGTGGCGATGGGCGAGATCGGGCTGGAATGCCCCAAGGCGGCCGTCGCCCACACGCTGGAAGAGGCACTGGAAATCCAGACCCGCGTCGGCTACCCGACCATCATCCGCCCGAGCTTCACCCTCGGTGGCAGCGGCGGCGGCATCGCCTACAACCGCGAGGAGCTGGTCGAAATCGTCAACCGCGGCCTCGAACTGTCGCCGACTACCGAAGTGCTGGTGGAAGAATCTGTGCTGGGCTGGAAGGAGTTCGAGATGGAGGTTGTGCGCGACACCGCGGACAACTGCATCATCGTCTGCTCGATCGAGAACCTCGACCCGATGGGCGTGCACACCGGCGACAGCATCACCGTCGCGCCGGCACAGACGCTTACCGACAAGGAATACCAGCGCCTGCGCGATGCCTCCATCGCGGTGCTGCGCAAGATCGGCGTGGACACCGGCGGCTCCAACGTGCAGTTCGGCATCAGCCCGACCACCGGCCGCGTGGTGGTGATCGAGATGAACCCGCGCGTGTCGCGTTCCTCGGCGCTGGCCTCCAAGGCCACCGGCTTCCCGATCGCCAAGGTCGCGGCCAAGCTGGCGGTGGGCTACACGCTGGACGAACTGAAGAACGAGATCACCGGCGGCCTGACCCCGGCCTCGTTCGAGCCGAGCATCGACTACGTCGTCACCAAGATCCCGCGTTTCGCCTTCGAGAAGTTCCCGGCGGCCGACGCGCGCCTGACCACGCAGATGAAGTCGGTGGGCGAGGTGATGGCGATGGGCCGCACCTTCAAGGAATCCCTGCAGAAGGCCCTGCGCGGGCTGGAAACCGGCAAGATCGGGCTGGACCCGACCGGGCTGGACCTGTCCAGCGAGGACGACATCACCACGCTCAAGCGCGAATTGAAGGCCCCCGGCCCGGAACGCCTGTTCTTCGTCGGCGACGCCTTCCGTGCCGGCATGAACGTCGATGACGTCTACGGCCTGTCCTTCATCGACCCGTGGTTCCTCGACCAGATCGAGGACATCGTCGCCGACGAGAAGCAGGTGCAGGCCGAGGGCATCGACGCGCTGGATGGCAAGCGCCTGCGCGCGCTCAAGCGCGCCGGTTTCTCCGACGCGCGGCTGGCGCAGCTGACCGGCACCAACGAGGCCGCGATCCGCGCCCTGCGCCGCGCGCACAAGGTGCGCCCGGTGTACAAGCGCGTGGACTCGTGCGCGGCCGAGTTCGCCACCGGCACCGCCTACCTGTATTCGACCTACGAGGACGAGTGCGAGGCCAACCCGACCGACCGCGACAAGATCATGATCCTCGGCGGCGGCCCCAACCGCATCGGCCAGGGCATCGAGTTCGACTACTGCTGCGTACACGCGGCGCTGGCATTGCGCGAGGATGGTTACGAAACCATCATGGTCAACTGCAACCCGGAGACGGTTTCCACCGACTACGACACCTCCGACCGCCTGTACTTCGAGCCGCTGACGCTGGAAGACGTGCTGGAGATCGTCGAGCTGGAACAGCCCAAGGGCGTGATCGTGCAGTACGGCGGCCAGACCCCGCTCAAGCTGGCCCGTGCGCTGGAAGCCAACGGCGTACCGGTGATCGGCACCAGCCCGGACTCCATCGACCTGGCCGAGGATCGCGAGCGCTTCCAGAAGCTGGTGCAGGACCTCGGCCTGAAACAGCCGCCGAACCGCACCGCCCGCACCGCCGACGAGGCGCTGGCGCTGGCGCGCGAGATCGGCTACCCGCTGGTGGTGCGCCCGAGCTACGTGCTCGGCGGCCGCGCGATGGAAATCGTCTACGGCGAGGCCGACCTGGCGCGCTACGTGCGCGATGCGGTCAAAGTGTCCAACGATTCGCCGGTGCTGCTGGACCACTTCCTCGACGCGGCGGTCGAGGCCGACGTGGACGTCATCTGCGACAAGGACGGCAACGTGCTGATCGGCGGGGTGATGGAGCACATCGAGGAGGCAGGTGTGCACTCGGGCGACTCGTCCTGCTCGCTGCCGCCGTACTCGCTGTCGCCGGCCACGCAGGAAGAACTGCGCCGGCAGGTGCGCGAGCTGGCCAAGGCGCTGAACGTGGTCGGCCTGATGAACACCCAGTTCGCGATCCAGACCGATGCCGACGGCAACGACGTCATCTATCTGCTGGAAGTGAACCCGCGCGCCTCGCGCACCGTGCCGTTCGTGTCCAAGGCCACCGGCGTGGCGCTGGCCAAGATCGCCGCCCGCTGCATGGCCGGCATGACCCTGGCCGAGCAGGGCGCGACCTTTGAGGTGGTGCCGGATTACTACTCGGTGAAGGAGGCGATCTTCCCGTTCGCCAAGTTCCAGGGCGTGGACCCGATCCTAGGGCCGGAAATGCGCTCCACCGGCGAGGTGATGGGCGTGGGCCGCAGCTTCAGCGCCGCCTTCGCGCGCGCGCAGGAAGCCGGCGGCATCAAGACCCCGCCGCTGGGCAAGGCCTTCATCTCGGTGCGCGACGCCGACAAGCTGCGCGTGCTGCCGGCGGCGCAAGGTTTGGTTGAGCGCGGCTATTCGCTGGTCGCCACCCGTGGCACCGCCGCGTGGTTGCAGCAGCAGGGGCTGGCCTGCGAAGTGGTCAACAAGGTGGTCGAAGGCCGCCCGCACATCGTGGACAGCATCAAGAACGGCGAGATCGTCTACATCGTCAACACCACCGAAGGCCGCGCGGCGATCAACGACTCGTTCTCGATCCGCCGCGAGGCCCTGCAAAACCGCATCACCTATTCGACCACGGTGGCCGGCGCCAAGGCGCTGGTGCAATCGCTGGAATTCCGCGGCACCGGCCCGGTGTGGTCGCTGCAGGAACTGCACAAGGAACTGAACGCATGAGAGCCCCCATCACCCTGAAAGGCGCGCAGCGCCTGCGCGAAGAGCTCGAACACCTGAAGTCGGTGAAGCGGCCGAAGGTGATCGCCGCGATCGCCGAGGCGCGCGAGCACGGCGACCTGAAGGAGAACGCCGAGTACCACGCCGCGCGCGAGGAGCAGGGCTTCATCGAAGGCCGCATCAAGCAGCTGGAAGGCGAGCTGTCGCATGCCGAGGTCATCGACATCAGCAAGCTCAACGCCGGCAGCAAGGTGGTGTTCGGCGCCACGGTGACGCTGGCCGACGTGGAAACCGACGAGGAGAAGCGCTACCAGATCGTCGGCGACCTGGAGGCGGACATCAAGCTGGGGCTGATCGCCATTTCCTCGCCGGTGGCGCGGGCGCTGATCGGCAAGCTGGAAGGCGACAGCGTCGCCATCGACGCCCCGGCCGGCCAGCGCGAGTACGAGATCGTCAGCGTCGAATACCTTGATTGATCCGGTAGGTGCGGGGCTTGCCCCGCACGACGCCTTCCCGGTGACGCCACATGCGGGGCAAGCCCCGCATCTACATTGAGTGTCCCGACGGGAAGCAGAGCCAGCCATGACCCACGCCAAAGCCACCCTGCTGCTTCCCGCCCGCAACCGTTTCCCGAACGGTGCATTGCCGGCACAGGTGGCGAATGCCCTCGGTCGTGCTGACCACAGCGAAGGCGAAGCCGGCGAACCGGCGCAGCTGCGCCGGCATTTCGACGTGCGTCCGCAGGCATGGTCCGCCGCCGCGCTGACCCGCCAACACGATGCCAACGACGCCGGCGACAGCCTGTGGCTGCGCGCCGACCCGGCCAACGTGGCGCCGGACATGCAGGGCGCGCGCCTGATGGCATCGGCCGAAACCCTGCGGCTGGAGCAGGACGACGTGGATGCGCTGGTGCCGGCCCTGCAGCCGCTGTTCGCCGGCTTCGGTTTCCGGCTCGACGCGCCCACGCCCTCGCGCTGGTACCTGCGCCTGCCCGACGACACGCCGTTGCCTGCATTCGCCGCGCCGGAAACCGTGCTCGGCGACGATCTGTTCGAACACCTGCCTGAAGGCGAGCACGGCCGCCGTTGGCGCAGCCTGCTGACCGAAGCGCAGGTGCTGCTGCACCAGCATCCGTGGAATGAACAGCGTAGCGCGCAGGGCAAACGTCCGGTCAACTCGCTGTGGTTCTGGGGCGCGGGTCGTCTGCCCGGATCGGTGCAGACCGGGCACGCACAGGTACGCAGCCGCGACGCGCTGCTGCAGGCGCTGGCGCAGCTGGCCGGCGTGCGCGTCGATGGCGAGCATGCCGTCGATGCGCTGGTGGACCTGCGCCAGCTGCGTTCGCTGGAACAACTCACCCGCGATGCCATCACGCCGCTGCTCGACGCCATCGCCCGTGGCGAACTGCGCGAACTGCGGCTGGATTTCGAGGATGGCGCGCAATACCGCATCCATCGTGGCCAGCGCTGGCGCTTCTGGAAGAAACCGCTGGCGACGCTGGCCAATGACTGACGCGTTGAAGATCGTCCGCCGCGCCAGCGTCGAGGGCGGGCAATGGGACGAGCAGACCCTGCCGCTGCTGCGCCGTATCTACGCCGCGCGTGGCGCGCTGTCGCCGGAACAGGCGCAGCCGAAGCTGGCGCGACTGCATGCGCCGGAACTGCTGGGCGGCATGCCGGCGGCGGTGGAATTGCTTGCCGCCGCGATCGCCGGCGGCAAGCGCATCCTCGTCGTCGGTGACTTCGACTGCGATGGCGCCACCGCCTGCGCGGTCGGCGTGCGCGGCCTGCGCCTGCTCGGCGCGCGCGACGTGGTGCACGCGGTGCCCAACCGCATGGTGCACGGCTACGGGTTGTCGCCGTCGCTGGTGGCCGAACTGGCCGTACTGGAGCCGGACCTGCTGGTCACCGTCGACCACGGCATCGCCTGCCATGCCGGTGTCGCCGCGGCCAAGGCGCTGGGCTGGCAGGTGCTGGTCACCGACCACCACCTGCCCGGCGAGCAGTTGCCGCCGGCCGACGCCATCGTCGATCCCAACCTCGGCGGCGACGCCTTCCCGAGCAAGGCGCTGGCCGGCGTCGGCGTGATCTTCTACGTGCTGATGGCGCTGCGGCGGCACCTGCGCGAACAGGGCGCGTTCGCCGACCAGCCCGAGCCGGACCTGCTGGCCCTGCTCGACCTGGTCGCGGTCGGCACCGTCGCCGATCTGGTTGCGCTGGACGACAACAACCGCGCTCTGGTCGCCGCCGGCCTGCGCCGCCTGCGCGCCGGCAAGGGCTGCGTCGGGCTGCGCGCCCTGATCGAGGCCAGCGGCCGCGATGCGCGCCGGCTGACCGCCAGCGACATCGGCTTCGCGCTGGGGCCGCGCCTGAACGCCGCCGGGCGGCTGGAAGACATGGCACTGGGCATCGAACTGCTGCTGACCGAGGATGCTGCGCAGGCGCGCGAGATCGCCGCGCTGCTGGAGGAAATCAACAGCGAACGCCGCGCGATGCAGCAGCTGATGACCGACGACGCCGAGCTGGCGGTGTCACGCGCCTTGCTGGCCGACGATGGCCAATGTCCGGTCGCTGCGTGTCTGTTCGACGCCGAATGGCATCCCGGCGTGGTCGGGCTGGTCGCCTCGAAGATGAAGGACCGGCTGCACCGCCCGGTGATCGCTTTCGCCCCGGCCGAACCCGGCGCGGCGATGCTGCGCGGTTCGGCGCGCTCGATTCCCGGCTTCCATGTCCGCGACGCGCTGGCGGCGGTCGATGCGCGCCATCCCGGCCTGATCGACAAGTTCGGCGGCCATGCGATGGCCGCGGGCATGTGCCTGCCGCTGGAGCGGCTGGACGCCTTCCGCAGCGCATTCGAGCAGCAGGTATTGGCGACGCTGGACCCGGCGTCGCTGCAACGGCAACTGCTCAGCGACGGTGAACTGTCCGCGGCCGAACTCGACTTCCGCCATGCCGAGGCGCTGCGTCTGGCCGGCCCGTGGGGGCAGGGCTTTCCCGAACCCTTGTTCGACGGCCACTTCGAGGTGCTGAAGTGGCGCGTGCTGAAGGAGCGCCACCTGAAGCTGGAGCTGCGCTTGCCGGGCATGGCCGCGCCGCTCAACGCCATCCACTTCGGCGGCTGGACCGGCAACGATCCGGGCCGCCACGTGCACCTGGCCTATCGGCTGGTCAGCGACGACTACCGTGGCGGTGGCGCGATCCAGTTGATCGTCGAGCACTGCGCGCCAGCATAGGGTGGGGCTTGCCCCGCATGGGGGCTTCACCGGTAGAGCCCCGTGCCGGGCAAGCCCGGCACCTACGAAGATGGTAGCGCCCGACCGTTGGTCGTGGCGACGGTGCGCGGCGCCGGGGCATTGTCGCAACCGACCAACGGCCGGGCCATCATTCCTCCGTATGGAGCGAGGCAAGTCGTATCGGCTCAACCTGCGGATTGCGGAGGGGCGATGGCTTTCGCTTGAGGCCAAACAAGGGCCGCAGCCAGCCGGTGCGGCGGATCAGGCATTCGTGCAGCAGCAGGCAGCCGGCAACCGTGCCTGCGACCACCAGCGAGGCTTCGGTGGCCGCACCAAGCTTCACCGGCATCAGCCAGTAGGCGAGGGCGACGATCAGGGTCTGGTGCAGGATGTACCAGGAGAACACCGCCTCGCTGGCATAGGGCAGCCAGCGGAACGGGCGGTCGAGCAGGGCGCGGCCCCAGCCGAAGATCGCCAGCAGCGCCATCCACGTGTAGGTGACGCGGGCGATGCGCTCGATCGTGTACCACGGGACGTGCGGTGCCCATTCCGGCATCGGCCCGGCGGGCGGGTGATGGCCGAGCCAGCGCAGGCCGAGTTCCACGCCGATCGCCACCATCGCCACCCCCAGCGTTCGCCAGCGCAGCCGCCGCGCCCAGTTCCAGAACCCCGTGCGGGTCGCCAGCACGTAGCCCAGCAGGAACAGCGGCAGCGATTCCGCATGGACGGTCCAGTCATCGAACAGGGCATGGGTTTCAAGGAAATGCGGGGCCAGCCAGAGGCGGACGCCCAGCAGCCAGAGGATCGGCAGCACCAGCAACAGAACGGCCGACAGCCGCGTGGGCTCCGCATTCCCCAACCGTTCCCGCACCCATCGCAGCAGTGGAACCGCCGCCAGCAACAGCAGGGTGTAGGGCAACAGGTAGGCCAGGTACCACAGATGGTTCCAGGTCGGCGTGAGCATGCACTGGCCGGCGCGGCACAGCCCGTGGGTGAGGTAGAGCGGGTAGAAGTGCGCGAGGCTGCCGGTGTAGCCGTATTGCGCGATGATCTGGAAGAAGGTCTGCGGCGGCACCACCACCAGCATGCCGAATGCCAGCGGCAGCAGCAGGCGCAGGCTGCGCGATCCGGCGAAGCGCCATCGGCGGCCTTCGATCCCGGCCAGGCCGAGGGCGATGCCGGAGATCATGAACAACAGCGACATCCGCCAGCGGTTCAGCGCGATCATCGGGTACTGCAGCCATTCGGCCTGGTACGTGCTCTTGATATGGAAGTCCCAGTCGGCCACGTAGACCATCGCCGAGTGGTAGAGGATCAGCAGGGAGAAGGCGATGACGCGCAGGGCGTCGATGTCGTGGCGGCGTTGCATGCGGCAGGGCCGGTAGCGGGAGTGCCGCCAGCGTTCGCGTTCGCGGGCCGTCCTGCCACCGGGAAGTGACCGTGCGACAAGGGTTTGGGACAAGTCGTGGATAGAAGGGACGAGCCGGGGGCGGGCGGCGCAGGCCCGCCCCTACAATGCGCGGATGGATCCGACGCCCCCGAACCTGTACCAGCGCTACCGGCCGTGGCGTCGCTCCTTCGAGATCGGGTTCTGGGTCGTCCAGTACCTCGTCGGCGCACTGGCCAACAGCATCACCGTGAACATGGACGTGCGCCGGGGGCATCTGGATTTCAGCGCCTGGCAGCCGGTCGTGTGGGAAACCAGCTCTGCCGTGACGGCGCTGGCGCTGGTGCCGGCCGTGGTCTGGTTCACCCGCCGCTTCCCGTTGCACCTGGATGACTGGCGGCGGCTGTTGCCGCTGCACCTGCTGGGCAGCCTGGCCTGGTCAGTCCTGCATGTGGCCGGGATGGTCGCGATCCGCAAGCTGGCCTATGCCAGCGTCGGCGACAGCTACGACTTCGGATCGTGGTGGCGCGAGTCCGGCTACGAATACCTGAAGGACGTGCGCTCCTACGCCGGCATGGTGCTGACCATCGAGGGCTACCGCCTGCTGCTGCGCCGCCTGCAGGGCGAGGCCATGCTGCTGTCGCTGCCCGACGAGGGCCCGCCGGTGGAGCCGGTGGAGCGCCCCGAGCGCTTCCTGGTGCGCAAGCTCGGCCGCGAATTCCTGGTCGCCGCCGCCGACATCGAATGGCTGCAGGCGGCCGGCAACTACGTCAACCTGCGAGTGCGCGGCCATGACTACCCGCTGCGTAGCACCATCACCGGCATCGAGGCGCGGCTCGACCCGGAGCGCTTCGTGCGCATCCACCGCAGCTACATCGTCAACCTCGCACAGGTGGCCTCGATCGAGCCGCTGGACAGCGGCGATGCCCGCGTCCACCTGCGCGACGCCACCGTGCTGCCGTGCAGCCGCCGTTACCGGGCCAATTTGCGTTCGAGGTAGGGCCGGCAAAACCCGCAGCCGTAGATGCGGGGCTTGCCCCGCATGGGGGGCTTCACCGGCAAAGCCCCGTGCCGGGCGAGCCCGGCACCTACGACGGCGGTAGCGCCCGACCGCTGGTCGTGGCGGCGGTGCGTGGAGCCGGGGTATTGCCGGATCGGGCCAACGGTCCGCACCCATCGGGCCATCGCACCCATGGAATCCATGCGCCAGCCGGCATTCAGTCAGGGTATGCGTGTGAAAGTATGTATAATTTTCGCATACTTTGGAGGGCCGCCAATGGAAGCCACCGTAGCCGAACGCGGGCAGATCACCCTGCCCAAGGCCGTGCGCGACGCGCTGGGCCTGACCAAGGGCACGCTGCTGAAGGTCGAGCTGGACGGCAGCCGCATCATCCTGCGCAAGAGCGTGGACGACGCCATTTCCCGTGCCCGCGGCAAGTTCGCGCTGGATGGCTTCGAGTCCGCGGAAGCCGCCGTGCGCACCGTCCGCGACGAGGCCGGCGAGGCATGATCGCCATCGACTCGGCGGTGCTGATCGAGCTGCTCAGCGACGGTGCGCGCGCCGACGCGGTGGAATCCTGCCTGCGGCAGGCGCTGGTCGGCGGCCGCGTGGTCGTCTGCGGCACCACGCTGGCCGAGATCTGCGCCTCGCTGCGCGGCGGCGCGCAGGTGCAGGAGGCGTTGGAGGAAATGGGCATCCATTTCAGCCCGCTGGAAGCCAAATCCGCGCTGCGCGCCGGCGAGATGCACCGCCGCCACCGCCAGCGCAACGCCGGCGACACCCGCCGCATCGACGATTTCATGGTCGGCTCGCACGCACTGCTGCAATGCGACGGCCTGATCACCTGGAACGACACGTTTTACCGCGACTACTTCAAGGGCTTGAAGCTGATCGTGCCGCAAGCCTAGCCCCATCCTTTACCTGTCCGTACCACCGGGAGTTGTCATGTTGGAAGCCTACCGCCACCACGTAGCCGAGCGCGCCGCCCTCGGCATCCCGCCGCTGCCGCTGTCCGCACAGCAGACGGCCGACGTCATCGAGCTGCTGAAGAACCCGCCGGCCGGCGAGGCCGGGTTCCTGCTCGACCTGCTCACCCACCGCGTGCCGGCCGGCGTCGATGACGCCGCCAAGGTCAAGGCCTCGTACCTGGCCGCCATCGCCTTCGGCAGCGAGAAGAACGCGCTGATCAGCCGCGCGCGCGCCACCGAACTGCTGGGCACCATGCTCGGCGGCTACAACGTCGCCCCGCTGATCCAGCTGCTCGACGACGCCGAGGTGGGCACCATCGCCGCCGATGCGCTGAAGAACACGCTGCTGGTGTTCGACGCCTTCCACGACGTGGAAGAGAAGGCCAAGGCCGGCAACGCCAACGCCAAGGCCGTGCTGCAAAGCTGGGCCGATGCCGAGTGGTTCACCGGCAAGCCGGAAGTGCCGCAGAGCCTGACCATCACCGTGTTCAAAGTGCCGGGCGAGACCAACACCGACGACCTGTCGCCGGCCCCGGACGCCACCACCCGCCCGGACATCCCGATGCACGCGCTGGCGATGCTGAAGAACGCGCGCCCGGACGCCCCGTTCCAGCCGGAGGAAGACGGCAAGCGCGGCCCGATCCAGCAGATCCTCGACCTCAAGGACAAGGGCCACCTGGTCGCCTACGTCGGCGACGTGGTCGGCACCGGTTCCTCGCGCAAGTCGGCCACCAACAGCGTGCTGTGGTGGACGGGCGACGACATCCCGTACATTCCCAACAAGCGCGCCGGCGGCGTCTGCCTGGGCGGCAAGATCGCGCCGATCTTCTACAACACGATGGAAGACGCCGGCGCGCTGCCGATCGAGCTGGACGTGTCGAAGATGGAGCACGGCGACGTCGTCGAGCTGCGCCCGTACGAAGGCAAGGCGCTGAAGAACGGCGAGGTGATCGCCGAATTCCAGGTCAAGTCCGACGTGCTGTTCGACGAAGTGCGCGCCGGTGGCCGCATCCCGCTGATCATCGGCCGCGGCCTCACTGCCAAGGCGCGCGAGGCCCTCGGCCTGCCGGCCACCGACCTGTTCCGCCTGCCGGTGCAGCCGGCCGATACCGGCAAGGGCTACTCGTTGGCGCAGAAGATGGTCGGCCGCGCCTGCGGCCTGCCAGAAGGGAAGGGCATGCGCCCGGGCACCTACTGCGAGCCGAAGATGACCTCGGTGGGTTCGCAGGACACCACCGGCCCGATGACCCGCGACGAGCTGAAGGACCTGGCCTGCCTGGGCTTCTCGGCCGACCTGGTGATGCAGTCGTTCTGCCACACCGCCGCCTACCCGAAGCCGGTGGACGTGAAGACCCACCACACCCTGCCGGAGTTCATCTCCACCCGCGGCGGCATCTCGCTGCGCCCGGGCGACGGCGTGATCCACAGCTGGCTCAACCGCATGCTGCTGCCCGACACCGTCGGCACCGGCGGCGACAGCCACACCCGCTTCCCGATCGGCATCTCGTTCCCGGCCGGCTCCGGCCTGGTCGCCTTCGCCGCCGCCACCGGGGTGATGCCGCTGGACATGCCCGAGTCGGTGCTGGTGCGCTTCAAGGGCCAGCTGCAGCCGGGCGTGACCCTGCGCGACCTGGTCAACGCGATCCCGCTGTACGCGATCAAGCAGGGCCTGCTGACCGTGGCCAAGGCCGGCAAGAAGAACATCTTCTCCGGCCGCATCCTCGAAATCGAAGGCCTGCCGGACCTGAAGGTGGAGCAGGCGTTCGAACTGTCCGACGCCTCGGCCGAGCGCTCGGCCGCCGGCTGCAGCGTGCGCCTGAACAAGGAGCCGATCATCGAGTACCTCAACAGCAACATCGTGCTGCTGAAGAACATGATCGCCGAGGGCTATGCCGACGCCCGTTCGCTGGCGCGCCGCATCGAGAAGATGGAAGCGTGGCTGGCCGACCCGCAGCTGCTGGAGCCGGACGCCGACGCCGAATACGCCGCGGTCATCGAGATCGACCTGGCCGACGTGCATGAACCCATCGTGGCCTGCCCGAACGATCCGGACGACGTGAAGACCCTGTCCGAAGTGGCCGGCGCGCAGATCGACGAAGTGTTCATCGGTTCGTGCATGACCAACATCGGCCACTTCCGCGCCGCCGCCAAGCTGCTGGAAGGCAAGCGCGATCTGCCCACACGCCTGTGGATCGCGCCGCCGACCAAGATGGACGCCAGCGAGCTGACCAAGGAAGGCCACTACGGCACCTTCGGCAACGCCGGCGCGCGCACCGAGATGCCCGGCTGCTCGCTGTGCATGGGCAACCAGGCGCAGATCCGCGAAGGTTCCACCGCGATGTCGACCTCGACCCGCAACTTCCCGAACCGGCTGGGCCGCAACACCAATGTGTACCTGGGTTCGGCGGAGCTGGCGGCGATCTGCGCGCGCCTGGGCCGCATCCCGAGCAAGGAGGAGTACATGGCGGACATCGGCGTGATCAACGCCAACGGCGACACCATCTACCGCTACATGAACTTCGACCAGATCGAGGAATACCGCGAAGTCGCCGATACCGTGGCCGCCTGATCCACGGCAACTGCTGAACGACGAAGCCCGGCGCACGCCGGGCTTCGTCGTTTCCGCCGCCACTGCCAGGTCTGATACCGGCGAGCGCGGCGCGCGGTTGCCGGCCAGTCTCCGCACTCCATCACCAAGGAGCAGGACATGAAGGCATTGCACGGCAAGACCATCTTGATCACCGGCGCCAGTTCCGGCATCGGCCACGCCACGGCGTTGCTGTTCGCCGCCGAGGGCGCACGCGTGGTCCTCGGCGCGCGGCGTGGCGACAGGCTGGAAGCGCTGTCGTCGCGGATCCGGGCCGAGGGAGGTTCGGCCACCTGGCTGGCCGGCGATGTGCGCGAGGAGGCCTATGCGCAGGCGCTGGTGCGGCATGCCGAGGAAACCTATGGCCCCCTCGACGCGGCGTTCAACAATGCCGGCACGCTCGGGCCGCTGCAGCCCACGCCCGACGTCGCGCTGCACGACTGGCAGAACGCGCTGGACGTCAACCTGACCGGCGCCTTCCTCGGCGCGAAGCACCAGATTCCGTCACTGTTGCGCAATGGCAATGGCGGCAGCCTGGTATTCACCTCGACCGTCGTCGGGCACACCACGGGCTTCCCGTGCACGGCCGCCTATGCGGCGAGCAAGGCCGGCGTCATCGGCCTGGTGCATGCGCTGGCGACCGAGTTCGGGCCGGCCGGCGTGCGGGTCAACGCGCTGTTGCCCGGCGGCACCGACACGCCGATGGCACGCGAGATGAACCCCGACGAGGCCGCGCTGGGCGCGGTCGCGCGCCTGCATGCGCTGCGGCGATTGGCCCGGCCGGAGGAGATCGCGGCCGCGGCATTGTTCCTGGTATCGCCGGCATCCTCGTTTGTCACCGGCAGCGCGATGCGGGTCGATGGCGGGGTGTCGGTCCAGCGCGGTTGAGCCGCGCGCTCCGCGGCGGCACCCGCCTGCACCGGAGACGGGTGCCGTCAGCGGTTCGGATCGCGCTCCGGGCTGGGCCGCTTGAGCAGCTTGCGTTGCAGCGAGCGGCGGTGCATGCCGAGCAGGCGCGCGGCGGCGGAGATGTTGCCGCCGGTTTCGTGCAGGGCCTGCTGGATGTGTTCCCACTGCAGCCGGCTGATCGGGGTCATCGCGTCGGGGGGCTCGACTTCCTCGTGCTCCTCGCCGCCGTCCTCGTCGGTTTCGCCGAGGGCGCGCAGGATCATCTGCACCGTCGCCGGCTTGGGCAGGTAGTCGTCGGCGCCGAGCTTGATCGCCTCCACCGCGGTGGCGATCGAGGCGTAGCCGGTGACCAGCAGGATGCGCATGTCCGCGCGCAGTTCGCGCAGCGGCTGGATCAGCGCCAGCCCGGATTCGCTGCCCAGCTTCAGGTCGATCAGGGCGAAGGCCGGCGGCGCCTGCGTGGCCTGTTCCAGCGCGCTGGCGATGTCGTGGGCGGTGACGGTCTCGATCTCGCGCCGGGCGAGGCTGCGTTGCAGGGTGCGCAGGTACAGCGGGTCGTCATCGACCAGCAGGCCGTGGGTGGGCAGGTCGGTCATGCGTTCGCTTCCAGGTTGGCAAGGGGCAGGCGGAAGCCGACGCGGGTGCCGCGGCCTTCGGCCGGGCGCATCCACAACTCGCCATGCAGTCGTTCGATGGTGGCATGCGACAGCGCCAGGCCTACGCCCATGCCGTGGGTCTTGCCGCTGTTGAACAGGGTGCCGGGCAGGGCGGCCTGGTTGGCGTTGAAGCCGGGGCCATAGTCGCGCACCTGCCCGTGCAGCTGACCGTCGTGCACGCGGATGTCGAGGTCTACCTGCGCCTGCCCGGCCTGTTCGCCGGCATCGGCGGCGTTGTTCAGCAGCACCTGCAGCAGGTGGCCGACGCTGGCGTCCAGCGTCAGTTGCAGCGGTGCGTCGGCGTTGCGCTGCAGCTGGACGGTCGGCCGCACCAGCCGCCATTGCTCCAGCACGTTGCCGATGGTGGTGCGGGCGCGGTTGCGCGCGCCTTCGGCCGGCGCGGCCAGCGCCAGCACCCGTTCGCGGCATTGCACCAGCAGCCCGCTCAGGGTTTCCAGGTCGTCGCGCAGTTCGGGGGTGTCGGCGCATTGCTCGGCGATGTCGTCGGTGAGCAGGGTCATCGTCGCCAGCGGCGTGTTGAGCTCGTGCGCTACCGAGGCGGCGTGGGTGGCCAGGGCGACGATGCCCTCGTTGCGGACGAAGCGCTCGCGCAGCAGCGCCAACTGGTTCTCGCGCTCGCGCAATGCCGCGGCCAGCCGCGTGGCGAACACCAGCACGACCACGCTGGACAGCAGGAAGTTGGTCGCCGTGCCCCACAGCAGCAGGTGCACCGCGTCGAGATGGCCGCCGTGCAATGGCCGCCCGAACGCCGCGCTCGCCGCATAGCCGGCCACGCAGGTGGCGGCCACCGCGTGGGTCCAGCGCCGGGGCAGGGCGAGGGCGGCCAGCGCGATCAGGATCAGGAACAGCGAGCCGAACGGATTGGCGATGCCGCCGCTCCAGCCCACCATCCAGGTCAGCATGATGACGTCGACGAGGATGTGGCCGAAGGCGGTCAGCGGCGCCGGGTTGCTGCCGTGCACGCGCAGCTGCACGTACAGGTTGAACAGCGCCAGCGCGCAGACCCCGCTCCACAGCGGCAGTTGCGGCAGGTCCAGCCCCAGCAGCCATGTGGCGATGACGATGGCGATGGCCTGGCCGGCGGTGGCGAGCCAGCGCAGGCTGCACAGGGTGCGCAGGAAGGAGGTGTCCGGGGAATCCATCCGTACTATCGTATGCGCTTGCGGCCCGCGCCGCGCGGGGTTCATGCCGCGGGCGGAAGCGGCGCGCTAAAATGCGCGCCATGCACGACGCCGTCACCCGCCCGACACCGCCCGCCGACGCCAGCGCCTGGCCCCGCCGCATCACCCACGCCGTGGACATCGGCGGGGTGAAAGTGGGCGGCGGCCACCCGGTGGTCGTCCAGTCGATGACCAATACCGACACCGCCGACGTCGCCGCCAGCGTCAAGCAGGTGGCCGAGCTGTGGCGCGCCGGTTCGGAAATGGTGCGGCTGACCGTCAACAATGCCGAGTCGGCCGCGGCCATCCCGCGCATCGTCGAGAAGCTGCGGATGATGGGCGTGGACGTGCCGCTGATCGGTGATTTCCACTACAACGGCCACCAGCTGCTCGCCGGCGAGCCGGCCTGTGCCGAGGCGCTGGCCAAGTACCGCATCAACCCCGGCAACGTCGGCTTCGGCAAGAAGCGCGACACCCAGTTCGCGCAGTTGATCGAATTCGCGATCAAGTACGACAAGCCGGTGCGCATCGGCGCCAACTGGGGCTCGCTGGACCAGTCGCTGGCGGCGAAGCTGATGGACGAGAACAGCCGCCTTGCGCAGCCGCTGGACGCCGCGCGCGTGCTGCGCGAGGCGCTGATCCGCTCGGCGCTGGATTCGGCGCATACCGCGGTGGAGCTGGGCCTGCCGCGCGAGCGCATCGTGCTGTCGGCCAAGGTCAGCGGCGTGCAGGAGCTGATCGCGGTGTACCGCGACCTCGCCAGTCGTTCCGATTTCGCCCTGCACCTGGGCCTGACCGAGGCCGGCATCGGCAGCAAGGGCATCGTCGCCTCGTCGGCGGCGCTGGCGGTGCTGTTGCAGGAAGGCATCGGCGACACCATCCGCATCTCGCTGACGCCCGAACCCGGCCAGCCGCGCACGCAGGAAGTGATCGTCGCGCAGGAGTTGCTGCAGACCACCGGCCAACGCGCGTTCACGCCGATGGTCACCGCCTGCCCGGGCTGCGGCCGCACCACCTCCGAGTTCTTCCAGGAACTGGCGAAGGTGGTGCAGAACCACGTGCGCGAGAAGATGCCGGTGTGGCGCGTCAGCCACCCCGGCGCGGAGAACATGACGCTGGCGGTGATGGGCTGCGTGGTCAACGGCCCCGGCGAATCGCGGCAGGCCAACATCGGCATCTCGCTGCCCGGCACCGGCGAGGCACCGGCCGCGCCGGTGTTCGTCGATGGCGAAAAGAAGGTGACATTGCGGGGCGAAAACATCGCGCAGGAGTTCGTGGCGCTGATCGACGACTACGTCGAGACACGCTATGCGCGCAACGCCGGCTGAGTCGCGCCGCGAGGCCGCCGGCCTGCGCGACTGGCTGGCCCACAACGCATGGCGCATCGCCGTGCTGTTCGTCGGCCTGCTGCTGCCGCTGGCCGGTTTCGTGATGCTCGCCGAGGAAATCCACGAGGCCGAAGCGCTGCATTTCGACGATGCGCTGCTGTGGCGCATGCGCGGGCTGGCATCGCCGCCGCTGGACGCCTTCTTCGTGCTGGTGTCGAAGCTGGGCTACCAGTGGGGCGTGATTCCGCTGGACGTGCTGGTCGTGGCGCTGCTGGCGTGGCAGCGGCATTGGCGCAATGCCCTGTTCGCCGCCACCGCCTTCGTCGGTTCGGCGGTGCTGAACCTCGGCAGTAAGCAGCTGTTCCAGCGTGAGCGCCCGGGCCTGTGGGAATCGATCGCGCCGGAGAGCACCTTCAGTTTCCCCAGCGGGCACGCAATGGGCGCGATGACGCTGGCCGCCACCGTGGTGTTCCTGGCCTGGCCCACGCGCTGGCGCTGGCCGGCGCTGCTGGCCGCCGTGCTGTTCGTGCCGCTGGTCGGGCTGTCGCGCGTCCACCTGGGCGTGCATTACCCCTCCGACATCCTCGGCGGCTGGTGCGCGGCGCTGGCCTGGGTCTGCGGCGTGCACGCGCTGATGTTCCGCCGCCACTGGTCACCGCCGCCCGCGACGCACTGACCCCCGCGCGGCTTGTGCCGCCCGTCCATCATCCCCATGCTGGTGCCATGACCGACAACGCCCTTGCCCTCGCCGAATCCCGCCTGCTGCTGCCCGCCGGGCTGGACGCCAACCGCCTCGAACGCACCTTCGGCACCCTGCTGGGGCCGGGCATCGACTTCGGCGACCTGTATTTCCAGCATTCGCGGCGCGAGAGCTGGAGCGTGGAGGACGGCATCGTCAAGGACGGCGCGCACTCCATCGAACAGGGCGTGGGCGTGCGCGCCATCGCCGGTGAGAAGACCGGCTTCGCCTATTCCGACGACATCCAGCCGGCGGCGCTGCTGGCGGCGGCGCAGTCGGCGCGGGCGATCTCGCGCGATGGCGGCACCTGCAACGCCAATACGCTGGTGCGCGGCAACGGCCGCGCCCTGTACCCGGCGCTGGACCCGGTGGACAGCCTCGGCAACGAGGCCAAGGTCCAGGTGCTCAAGCGCTTGGACCGCTACCTGCGCGCGGCCGACCCGCGCGTGCAGCAGGTGATGGTGAGCCTGTCCGGCGGCGTGGACACGGTGCTGGTCGCGCGCAGCGACGGCGTGCTGGCCGCCGACGTGCGCCCGCTGGTGCGGCTGAACGTGCAGGTCATCGTCGAGCAGGACGGACGCCGCGAATCCGGCTATGCCGGCGGCGGCGGCCGCTACGGCTACGAGGAATTATTCGCGGGCGACCGCCCCGAGGCCTTCGCCCGCGAGGCGCTGCGGCAGGCCTTGGTCAACCTCGACGCGATCCCGGCGCCGGCCGGGGTGATGCCGGTGGTGCTGGGGCCGGGCTGGCCCGGCGTGCTGCTGCACGAGGCGGTCGGCCACGGCCTGGAGGGCGACTTCAACCGCAAGGGCACCAGCGTCTACGCCGGCCGCATCGGCGAGCGGGTGGCGTCGAAGGGCGTGACCATCGTCGACGACGGTACCCTCGACGGCCGCCGCGGCTCGCTGAACATCGACGACGAGGGCACCCCGAGCCAGTGCACCACGTTGATCGAGGACGGCATCCTGGTCGGCTACATGCAGGACACGCTCAACGCGCGGCTGATGGGCGTGGCGCCCACTGGCAACGGCCGCCGCGAGTCGTTCGCGCACATGACCATGCCGCGCATGACCAACACCTACATGCGCGCCGGGCAGCATGACCCGCAGGAAATGATCCGCTCGGTGAAGAAGGGCCTGTACGCGGTGAACTTCGGCGGCGGGCAGGTGGACATCACCAGCGGCAAGTACGTGTTCTCGGCGACCGAGGCCTACCTGATCGAGGACGGCAAGGTCACCGCGCCGGTGAAGGGCGCCACCCTGATCGGCAATGGCCCGGAAACCATGCAGAAGGTGCGCATGGTCGGCAACGACCTGGCGCTGGACGAGGGCGTGGGCATCTGCGGCAAGGACGGCCAGAGCGTGCCGGTGGGCGTGGGCCAGCCGTCGCTGCTGATCGACGGGCTTACCGTGGGTGGTACGCAGGCGTAGGCCGCCTGTCGTGGATGCGGGGCCCGCCCCGCATGGCGCATCCGCGGGAAAGCCTCGTGTGGGGCAAGCCCCATACCTACGATTCGTCGGCCTCGTCATCGACGTCGTGCCCGGCGTCTTCGTCATCCAGTCCGACCGCCGCCTGCGCCGGCAGCATCAACTCGCGCAGCACCTGGTAAATCTCGCGGAACGCGCGCGGCGGCTTGTTCTTCGCTTTTTCCGCCAGCGCATTGCGCACCAATGTACGTAGTTGCTGGCGGTCGGCTTGCGGGTATTCGTCCAGCAATTCGGCCAGCGCCGCGTCGCCTTCGGCCAGCAAGCGCTCACGCACGTGCTCGATGCGATGCATCAGCGCCACCGCGCGCTTGGAGGTTTCGCTGTTGGCCTCCAGTGCGTCGCGGATGGCTTCCAGCACCGCGTCGTCCTCGCGCCGCATCTGCTTGGCCAGGAACGCCAGCTGGCGCTTGCGCGCGCCATGCGCGGTGATGCGCTTGCTGTACTCGATGTGCTCCAGCAGGTCCTCGGGAATCGGCAGGCGCGCCAGCTGCGCGGCGGTCAGCTCCACCAGTTTCTCGCCCAGCGCCAGTACCTCCAGCGCCTCGCGCCGGTTCTGGCTGCGGCTCTCGCTGAAAAATTCGCCGGTTTCCTCGTCACGTCCGCGCATTGCCTTGTTACTCGATTAAAGTTCGTGTGTACCGCAGCCTGCTTTGGAAAGCCCCTCTCCCTCCGGGAGAGGGGTTGGGGTGAGGGTACGGGCGAAGCCTCGTGCCATCAGGTAGTGCGAGGCTTCGCCCGTACCCTCATCCGGCGCTTCGCGCCACCTTCTCCCGAGAGGAGAAGGAAATCATCGGCTTCGGCTGGATTTTCGAAAGGATAAAGCATTGAACACCAACCCCACCGAAACCCGCGCCACCGACGACAGCCTGCAACGGCTGGAGCAATTGGCCGGCATCTCGCAGCGGCTGCTGGAAAAGGCCCGTGCGCTCGGCGCCAGCCAGGCCGAAGTCAGCTGCAGCGAAGACCGCGGCATGGACGTGAACGTACGCCTGGGCGAGGTGGAGACGGTCGAATCCACCCATGACCGCGGCATCGCCGTCACCGTCTATTTCGGCCAGCGCAAGGGCAGCGCCAGCACCGCCGACCTGCAGGAAACCAGCCTCGACGCCACCGTCGCCCAGGCCTGCGCCATCGCCCGCCATACCGAGGACGATCCGGCCGCCGGGCTGGCCGATGCCGCGCTGATGGCGCGCGAATTCCCCGACCTGGACACCTGGCACCCGTGGGCGCTGGACGCACGCCACGCGGTCGACCTGGCGCTGGCCTGCGAGGCGGCCGGGCGCGAGGCCGATGCCCGCATCGGCAACTCCGATGGGGCCTCGGTGGCGACCGCGCAGAGCCTGTCGGTCTATGCCAATTCGCACGGCTTCATCGGCCGCGAGCGCAGCAGCCACCATTCCATCGGCTGCGCGCTGATCGCCGGGCAGGGCGACGGCATGCAGCGCGACGGCTGGTACAGCAGCGCGATCGCCCATGCCGACCTGCAGGACCCGCAGGCCATCGGCCGGCGCGCGGCCGAGCGCACCGTCGCCCGCCTGCAACCGCGCTCGCTGCCGACCGGGCAGGTGCCGGTGCTGTTCGCCGCCGAGGTGGCGCGCTCGCTGGTCGGCCACCTGCTCTCGGCCGTTTCCGGCGGCGCACTGTACCGCCGCGCCAGCTTCCTGCTCGACAGCGTGGGGACGCGGCTGTTCCCGGAGTGGTTCGCGATCGACGAGCAACCGCTGCTGCGCCATGGCCTGCGCTCGACCGCGTTCGACGGCGAGGGAGTGGCCACCCGCGATTCGGCGCTGGTGACCGGCGGCGTGCTGCAGCGTTACGTGCTGGGCAGCTATTCGGCGCGCAAGCTGGGCCTGCACACCACCGCCAATGCCGGTGGCGTGCACAACCTGAAGGTGGCGGCCAACGCCGGCGACCTGCCATCGCTGCTGTCCGGCATGGGCAGCGGCCTGCTGGTCACCGAACTGATGGGGCAGGGCGTCAACGGCGTGACCGGCGACTACTCGCGCGGTGCCGCCGGCTTCTGGGTCGAGAACGGGCAGGTGGCCTATTCCGTGGACGGCGTCACCATTGCCGGCAACCTGAAGCAGATGTTCGCCGGCATCGAGGCGGTGGGCAGCGACGTCGATCCGCGCTCGCACGTCGCCACCGGCTCGATATTGATCGGAAAGATGACCGTGGCGGGCAACGATTGAAGTATCCTTTCGCTGCTGCGGAACCAGCATGATCGGTACGCGGGAGATTGCAGTTCACCACCCACATACGGACCAACAGGAAAAGGGGAGTTTCATGAGCGATTTCGACAACCTCACCACGCCGCCGCCGGCACCGGCACCGGAGGGCGAGGTGCCGCAGGACCAGCGCACGATGGCGCTGCTGGCGCACATCCTCGGCATCTTCACCGGCTTCATCGGCTCGCTGATCATCTGGCTGGTCAACAAGGACAACCCGGAAAAGGGCTTCGTCACCGACCAGGCCAAGGAGGCGCTGAATTTCCAGATCACCCTGATCATCGCCTCCTTCGTCTCCGGCATCCTGACGCTGGTGCTGATCGGCTTCCTGATGCTGGTGGCCATCGGCATCGCCAACCTGGTGCTGTGCATCCTGGCCGCGATGAAGGCCAACAACGGCGAAGCCTACCGCTACCCGTTCGCGCTGCGCCTGATCAAGTAATCCAGCGGCAACGCGAAACGAAAAGGCCCGGGATTCTTCCCGGGCCTTTTTCGTTCACGGCTTTTTGTTTGTGCTTTTGTAGGAGCGACGTCACGACCGGAGCTTCACCGGAAAAGCTTCGTCGCGACTGACGTCGCTCCTGCAAACACAGAAGCAGATGCATGAAACGAAGCCCCGTTTCCGGGGCTTCTTTTCGCATGCGGGTCAGCCGCCGCGCGGGCCGCCACGGCGATTGCCGCCGCCCGGCGGACGGCCACCGGGGCCGCCATTCGGGCGGTTGCCACCGCGCGGGCCACCCGGGCCACGATTGCCGCCGCCGGGACGACCGCCCGCCGGGCGCGCGCCATATGGACTGAACGCCGGGGTGGCATGGTCGGACGGGAAGCTCGGGGCATTGCCCGGATGCCCATAGGGATGCTTGCGCTGGCCCTGCTGCGCACCGGCTGCGGCGCCGGGGCCGCGCCCCTTGCCCTGGCCTTGGCCCTGACCGGCGAAGCCGCCACGGCTCTGGCCGCCACCGGCACCGGGCTTGCCACCCTTGCCGCCACCCGGACGGCCAGTGCCGCGTGCGCCGGGACCGGCGTTGCGGTGGCCGCTGGGGCCGGTGCTCACGCCCTCGGGCACGTACCAGGTACGGAATGCGGCGGGGTTGCCTTCCGGCAGGCTGCGGTCACCCTTGACCTTGCGCTGCTTGAACGGCTTCTGCGACTGCTTGGCCGCCGCTTCGCCACTGACGGTCAGGCCGCCCTTGAAGCCGCCCTTGCCGCGTCCACGGCCGCGGTCCTCGCGCACATTGTCGAAGCGGCGCAGCTCGCGGCCTTCGTCGGCGGTGTTGTGGCCGTTGACGTAGGCATTGCCGTGGCCACCCTCGCGGCCGACGCGCACGGTGGTCTTGGCCGCCCTGCGCTGGCCGATCACCGGCTGCAGGGTCAGCGCCGACGGCGTGCCTTCCTCCAGCTTCAGCTCGGCGCGCAGTGCCTCGACCTGGGCGGCCGGCAGTTCCTGCGACTGGCCGCGCAGCAGTGGCTGCGGCAGGCCGACCTTGCCGTAGCGGGTACGCTTGAGGCGGCTGACCTGGCAGCCCTGCGACTCCCACAGGCGGCGCACCTCGCGGTTGCGGCCTTCCTTGACCACCACGCGGAACCAGTCGTGCGAATCGGTGCCGCCGATGCGCTCGATCTCGTCGAACCTGGCCGGGCCGTCTTCCAGCGCCACGCCGCGGGCGAGGCGGTCGACGATGTTGTCCGGCACCTTCTCCTGGCCTTCCGGGGCACGCACGCGCACCACGTATTCGCGCTCGACCTCGAAGGACGGGTGCATCATCGCGTTGGCCAGCTCGCCGTCGGTGGTCAGCAGCAGCAGGCCGGTGGTGTTGATGTCGAGGCGGCCGATGGCGATCCAGCGGGCGCCCTTGAGCGTCGGCAGCGCCTCGAACACGGTCGGGCGGCCTTCGGGGTCCTCGCGGGTGGTCACTTCGCCTTCGGGCTTGTTGTAGATCAGCACGCGCGCCGGCTCGGTCAGCGCGCTGGCGACGAAGCTGCGGCCGTCGAGGTCGATCCTGTCGCCGCTCTTGACCGACATGCCGGTCTGCGCGGTCTCGCCGTTGACCTTGACCAGGCCGTCGGCGATGCGCTGTTCCAGCGCACGGCGCGAGCCGAGGCCGGCCTGCGCCAGCACCTTGTGCAGGCGTTCTTCCAGCCTGGGCTGTTCGGCGGCGGCTTCGCGCTTGAGCGAGAGCTTGTTCAACGACAGCTTGCGGGGGGTGTCACTCATTCTGTTTGGCTCCGGCCGGCATCTGTCTGCTCGGCCTCTGGTTCGGGATCGGCTTCGTCAACAGCCACGGTCGTCGTCGCGACGGCGTTGTTTCCGGTGTCTTCCACTTCCGCCGCGCGCTCTCCCGGCGCGGCGTCGGGTTCGCCCGTGGGGGCGGTGTCTTCATCGGCATCCCCGGCGGGCGGGGTGGCCTCGGTATCGTCATCGGCTTGACCGGTGGCGTCGGTGTCCGTACCGGCGTCTTCCGGCGTACCCGCGCCGGCGGCCAGCGGCGCGGCCGGCTGGCCGTCGTCGCCCAGCGGCAACTGCGGTTCCAGCTCGCCGATGTCGCGCAGTTCGGACAGCGGCGGCAGTTCGTCCAGCCGCTTCAGGCCGAAATAATCGAGGAAGCCGCGGGTGGTGCCGAACAGCGCCGGCCGGCCCGGCACGTCGCGGTGGCCGACCACGCGGATCCACTCGCGTTCTTCCAGCGCCTGGATGATGTTGCTGCTGACCGCCACGCCACGCACCTGCTCGATCTCGCCGCGGGTGATGGGCTGGCGATAGGCGATCAGCGCCAGCGTTTCCAGCGTGGCGCGGGTGTAACGGGTCTTGCGCTCGGTCCACAGGCGGCTGACCCAGCCATGCACCTCGCGGGTGACCTGGTAGCGGAAGCCGGAGGCGACCTCGACCAGTTCCACGCCGCGCCCGTCGCAGGCCTCGCGCAGCTGTTCCAGGGCGCGTTCGACGCTGCCCGGCGGCGCCGGCTGCTCCTCGGGGAACAGCTCCTGCAACTGCGCCAGCGTCAGCGGCTGGCTGGACGCCAGCAGCGCGCCTTCGACGATGCGGTTGATCAGCGGTTGATCCATGTGTCGGGGATGGGCTCAGGTGGCGTCGGGGGTGTCGTTGTCGTCGAACTCGCTCGAAAACTGCAGCGGTGCGTTGGTGTTGCCGGAAGCCAGCGACTTCACGTAGATCGGCGCCAAAGGCTGCCGTTCACCCTGAACGTCGGGGGCGTGCTCCTGCACGATGTCCAGCAACTGCTCCTTGGCCAGCTCCAGCAGCGCCAGGAAGGTGACCAGCACGCCGAGCTTGCCTTCCTCGGCGGTGAACAGGCTCTCGAAACGGTGGAACCGGCCATCCTCCAGCTGTTCCAGCACCTCGCCCATGCGCTGGCGCACGCTCAGCGCCTCGCGCTTGATCGCGTGGCCGCTGAACAGCTCGGCGCGCTTGAGCACGTCGTGCAGGGCCAACAGCATTTCCTTCAGGTCCACCGGCGGCGGCAGCTTCACCGTGGCGCGGTCGGGCACGAAGGCATGCGCCAGCGTGGTGTCGCGGTCCTGCCGGGGCAGGGCGTCGATGTCCTCGGCGGCCTGCTTGAAGCGCTCGTACTCCTGCAGGCGCCGCACCAGCTCGGCGCGCGGGTCGGCTTCCTCGCCGTCCTCGCTGGGCGGGCGCGGCAGCAGCATCCGCGACTTGATCTCGGCCAGCATCGCGGCCATCACCAGGTACTCGGCCGCCAGCTCGAAGCGCAGCTCCTGCATGACGTTGATGTACTCGACGTACTGCTTGGTGATCTCGGCCACCGGGATGTCGAGGATGTCCAGGTTCTGCCGGCGGATCAGGTACAGCAGCAGGTCCAGCGGGCCCTCGAAGGCGTCGAGAATGACTTCCAGCGCATCCGGCGGGATGTACAGGTCCTGCGGGATCTGCAGTACCGGCTGGCCATGCACCACCGCCAGCGGCATTTCCTGCTGCTGCGGAGCGGTGGGCGGCGCTGGCGGATTCGCGACGGACGCGAGTTCGGAAGTCATCAGGGCGACATCGGGTGTTGCGAGCCTTAGTGTTCCGGGTTCCCGCCCGGAGCAGGGTCCTGCCTTCAGCAATTGCGAATCGTGCGCACCGGCCGGCGCGCGTGCACATCAACAACGCGACATGCCGCTGGGTCAATGCGGCAACGTCATCACGAGGAGGTCGTCATACGCAGGCCGGGGAGGGAGGCGGAACGGTCGGACGGCGGTGGCCTTGCCTGCCGCCGCACCGGGCCGCTACGGGCCGGCTGCGTGCAATGCTGCAAAGAGTAATCGCCCCGGGCCGCCGGTGTCCAGCCTTGGCGCTAGACTGGCCGCCTTCGCATTCATCAGTGGCAAGGAGAGTGGACCGGTGTGGTACGTGATCGAAGGGCGTGACGGCAAGCAGGTGCTGGCCGCGCGCATGCAGGCAAGGGCCGCCCATTTGGAACGGCTGCAGGCGCTGCTGGACGCGGGCAGGCTGCTGCTGGCCGGCCCGTGCCCGGCCATCGACGCCGAGGACCCCGGCGAGGCCGGCTTCAGCGGCAGCGTGGTGATCGCCAGCTTCGACGACCTGGCCGCCGCCCGCGCCTGGGCCGATGCCGACCCCTACGTTGCCGCCGGCGTCTACCACCGCGTGGACGTGCGCCCGTTCCGCAAGGTGTTGCCGTGAGCCGGGTGGAGCGGATCGAGGCGGCCCTGCGCGCGGCCTTCGCGCCGCAACGGCTGGAAGTGGAGGACGACAGCCACCGCCACGCCGGCCATGCCGGTGCACGCGACGGGCGTGGGCATTTCAACGTCAGCATCGTCAGCGAGGCCTTCGCCGGCAAGGCGCCGCTGGCGCGCCACCGCGCGGTCTACGCGGCCCTGGGCGAGATGATGCAGACCGATATCCATGCGCTGGCGATCAAGGCGCAGACCCCGGCGGAAGCGGGGACCTGACCCGTCTTGTAGATGCGGGGCTTGCCCCGCATGGGGCATTCCCGGGAAAACCCGTGCCGGGCAAGCCCGGCACCTGCGAAGCAATCTTGTAGATGCGGGGCTCGCCCCGCATGGCGCTTTGCCGGGAGAGCGTCATGCGACAAGCCCCGCATCCACGGTCCGCGAGGGAGAGACAGATTTGTCCTTGTCGGGACAAAATGCGTCCTCCTCGTGACTTCAGCGTGTAACGAATCGTTTACAACCTGCGTTGGAAACGATTACAGTCGCCGCGACCCCGGCCTGCGGAGGGCACAGCGGTGGCGAAACCGGCAATCACCATCAAGGATGTTGCCCGCGAGGCGAAAGTCTCGGTCGCCACCGTGTCGCGCGCGCTCAACGGCCACGACAACGTCGCCGCGCCGGTGCGTCAGACGGTGCTGGAGGTGGCCCGCCGGCTGCGCTACACCCCGCATGCCGCCGCGCGCAGCCTGAGCAGCCGCAGTACCCAGACCCTCGGCTTGGTGCTGCCGGACCTGCACGGCGAATTCTTTTCCGAACTGATGCGCGGCATCGACGGCGTGGCGCGTGCGCACCGCCGGCACCTGCTGGTATCCAGCTACCACGGCGATCCGGAGCAGCAGGGCGCCGCATTGCAGGCCATGCGCGGGCGGGTCGATGGCCTGCTGGTCATGTCGCCGGGCACCGCCGCCCCCGGTTTCCTGGTGGACAACCTGCCGGCGCTGCCCACGGTGCTGATCAACACGCCGATGCCGGACGGGCAATACCCGGTGTTCGGGATCGACGACCATGCCGGCGCGATGGCCATGACCCGCCATCTGCTCGACCTCGGCCACCGCCGCATCGCCTTCATCGCCGGCCCCGGCCACAACCACGACGCCCGCGGGCGCCTGCGCGGCTTCCGCGATGCGATGGCCGCGGCAGGCGCGGACGCGGAAGGCCGGGTGCTGCCCGGCGGCTTCGACGAGGCCTCCGGGCACCGCGCCGGGCTGGCGCTGCTGCAGGACGGGCCGCTGCCCGATGCGGTGTTCGCGGCCAACGACATGATGGCGCTCGGCTGCCTGTACGCCTTCAACCAGGCCGGGGTGAAGGTGCCCGCGCAGGTGGCGCTGGCCGGCTTCGACGATATCCCGCTGGCACGTTTCGTTCACCCGTCATTGACCACGATGCGGATCAGCATTGCCGATCTCGGCGAGCGGGCGACCTCGCACCTGCTGCAGTTGATCGACGATGGCGCAGCGATGCCGCCCGTCCCCGCCGCGACGATGGTTCCGACCCTGGTCACGCGCGACTCGACGGCTGTCCAAGGACCGCCCTGAGCCGGTGCCCGCCAAGGGCACCGCACCACCGAACCGAATGGCAGCCCTGCTGCCGCACCCGGAGAGCAGCACATGAACCGTCACACCACCCGCAAGACCCGTCCGTCCCGCAAGCTGCTCGGCTGCGCGCTGGCCAGTTGCCTGCTGCTGGGCGCCGCACCCGCGTTCGCGCAAAGCACCGGCGCCACCATCCGCGGCCAGGTGACGGCCGATTCAGCGCCGGCCGGGCAGGCCCGGGTGACCGCCACCAACCTCGCCACCGGCCTGAGCCGCAGCGTGCAGAGCACGGCCAGCGGCAACTACGCGCTGGCCGGCCTGCCGCCGGGCACCTATCGCGTGGACGTCGAGGCCGGCGGCGCGAGCAGCAGCCAGAACGTCACCGTGCAGGTGGGCCAGACCGCGACCATGAACCTCGGCGTCGGCGGCGTCGCCGAAAGCGGGCAGGGCGGGGCGGCCACCACGCTGGATGCGGTGCAGGTGACGGCGCAGGCGCCGATCGAGACCCGCACCTCGGAAATCGCCACCTACATCACCCCGCAGCAGATCCAGGCGCTGCCGCAGGGCACGCGCAACTTCCTGGCCTTCGCCGACACCGTGCCGGGCATGAGCTTCGAGCAGAACCCGTCCAACGGCGCGACCAAGCTGCGCGGCGGCGTGCAGAGCGCCAACAACGTCAACGTCTACATCGATGGCATCGGCCAGAAGAACTACGTCACCCAAGGCGGCCTGACCGGGCAGGATTCCAGCCGCGGCAATCCGTTCCCGCAGCTGGCCATCGGCGAGTACAAGGTCATCACCTCCAACTACAAGGCCGAGTACGACCAGATCAGCTCGGCGGCGGTGACCGCGGCGACCCGCTCCGGCGGCAACGATTTCTCCGGCTCGTTCTTCTGGGACTACACCAACCAGGACTGGCGCGAGCCACGCGAAAGCGAGAAGAACGGCGTCGGCAAGACCCGCTCCAGCGAGAAGCAGTACGGCGCGGCGTTCGGCGGGCCGATCGTCAAGGACAAGGCGCACTTCTTCGTCACCTACGAGGCCAAGGAATACAACGCGCCGCAGGACCTGACGCCGGGCGAGGGCCTCGCCGCGGCGGACCTGCCGCCGGCATGGCGCGACCAGCTTGGCGCGGCCAGCACGCCGTTCAAGGAAGACCTGTACTTCGGCAAGCTGGACTGGTCGATCAACGACGAGAACCTGGTCGACCTGAGCTACAAGCGCCGCGAGGAAAGCGACATCGGCAACGTCGGCGGGCAGAGCGCGCGCAGCTACGGTACCGACGCCGGCGTCGACGAGGACCGCTACGACCTGCACTGGCAGTTCTCCAACACCAACTGGCTCAACGACGCCCACCTGACCTACGAGAAGGCGTTCTGGAGCATGGCGCCGGCCAACTACGGCAACGGCATGGTGCTGACCGACGGCTCGTCCAACGACGGCAAGCAGATCTTCCGCATCGGCGCCGGCAACGGCGGCCTGCAGGACAAGGGGCAGAAGGGCTGGTCGTTCCAGAACGACACCACCTTCTTCGGCTGGGAAGGGCATACCGTCAAGGCCGGCGTGAAGTACAAGCAGGTGGACCTGGACACCACCGAGCAGCAACCCTACAACCCGCAGTTCTACTACGACATCAACCAGGGCGGGGCGGTGCCGTATTTCGTCCGCTTCGGCAGCCCGGCGGCCGGCACCAGCGGCGGCACGGTCACCTCGAAGAACAAGCAGTTCGGCCTCTACATCCAGGACGACTGGGAGGTCACCGAGCGCCTGACCCTGAACCTCGGCCTGCGCTGGGACTACGAGGAAACCCCGTCGTACCTGGACTACGCCACCGATGCCGACGTGCTGGCCGCGCTCGCCACCCAGGACCCGCAGGACGGCGCGGCGGCGGGCCAGACCTATGCGCAGACGCTGGCGCTGGGCGGCATCGACATCAACCGTTTCATCAGCACCGGCAACAACCGCAAGGCGTTCAAGGATGCCATCCAGCCGCGCCTCGGTTTCTCCTACGACTTCACCGGCGACGAACGCCACGTGCTGTTCGGCGGCATCGGCCGCTCCTACGACCGCAACCTGTTCGACTACCTGCAGCTGGAACTGACCAAGGCGACGTTCCCGACCCGCGAGTTCAAGATCAACTCGCCCGGCCATGCCTGCGACCCGGCGGCCAGCGACTGCCTGGACTGGAGCACGCAGTTGCTAGACCGCGACTACCTGATGTCGCTGGTGGATTCGTCGCAGGCCGGCCGCGAAGTGTGGATGTTCGACAACGACCTGAAGACGCCGTACTCGGACCAGATCAGCCTCGGCATGCGCAACACCTTCGCGCTGATGGGGCATGACTGGAACACCTCGGCCACCCTGCAGCACATCCGTTACAAGAACGGCCTGCTGATCATGCGCGGCAACCGCCGCGGCGACGGCAGCTACTACAACGATGCGGGCAGCCCGTGGAGCGGCGCCAACCCGCCGGGGCTGGGCGGGCTGATCCTGGCGACCAACGGCTTCGAGTCGAAGAGCAACGCACTGCTGCTCAGCGCCGACAAGCCCTACACGGCCGAGAGCCCGTGGAATTTCAACGTCGCCTATACCTTCACCGATGCCAAACAGAACATCCACGAGAAGGACCCGGTGTACGGCTGGTACTTCCCGGGCGGTGGCTGGTACGACGGTGCGTGGGCGCCCCGCCACCGGCTGGTGATGAGCGGCTTCACCGACCTGCCGTGGGGCATGAACGTGTCCGGCAAGCTGACCCTGGCCAGCAAGATCAAGCGCTGGGACGTCGACGGCACCGGCGGCTACGAACACCCGCGCAGCTGGGAGCCGGACGGCAACCTCGGCTTCAAGCAGTTCGACATGTCGCTGACCAAGACCTGGGATACCGGCACCGACCTCAAGCTGAAGGTCCGTGCCGACGTGATCAACGTGTTCAACTGGACCAATTGGGGCGGCTATGGCATCAACTGGAATACCGGCGTGATCAACAGCTGGGACCAGTATGCGACCCGCACCTTCAAATTGTCCTTCGGCCTGGACTGGTAAGGCCCGGCGCCCGGCCGCCCTTGGCGGCGGCCGGGGCGCTCGCCTGCCGGCATCGGCATTCTCCAACGGCTCCACCCAACGGAAAGCGTCTTGAGCAACCCGCGCACCACCCAACTGCTGTCGTGTACCGCCGCCGGCCTCGCGCTGGGCCTGCTCGGCGGGTGCGGCAAGCCACCGCCCGAGCCGGCCACTCCCAAGGTGCCGCCACAGGTGATCCTGATCGAGGCCGACCTGCCGCCGCGGCCGATGAAGCCGGAGCTGCCGCCGCTGTTCGACGACATCGAGCGGCGCACCTTCCAGTTCTTCTGGGACACCACCAACGAGCAGAACGGGCTGACCCCGGACCGCTACCCGTCGCGGCCGTTCGCGTCCATCGCCTCGGTGGGCTTCGCGCTGACCGCCTATCCGATCGGCATCGAGAACGGCTGGGTCAGCCGCACCCAGGCGGTGGACCGCACCCTGGCCACGCTGCGCTTCTTCCGCGACGTGCCCACCGGCCCGCAATCCACCGGCAAGGCCGGCTACAAGGGCTTCTACTACCATTTCCTGGACATGCGCGACGGCCGCCGCTACGACAGCTGGGTGGAGCTTTCCAGCGTGGACACCGCGCTGCTGATGATGGGCGTGCTGTTCGCGCAGTCGTACTACGACGGCAACGACCCGCGCGAAAAGGAGATCCGGCAGGTCGCCGACACGCTCTACAAGCGCGTGGACTGGCAGTGGCTGCAACGCAACAAGCCGCTGGTGTCGATGGGCTGGTTCCCCGAGAGCGGCTTCATCCAGCACGACTGGATGGGCTACAACGAGGCGATGATGCTCTACGTGCTGGCGCTGGGCTCGCCGACGCACCCGGTCGGGCCGGATGCGTGGACGGTGTGGACGCGTACCTACGACAACGACTGGGGCGTGTTCCAGGGCCAGGAATACCTTTCCTTCGGGCCGCTGTTCGGGCACCAGTACAGCCACGTATGGATCGATTTCCGCGACCTGCAGGACGCCTACATGCGCGAGCGCGGCATCGACTATTTCCTCAACAGCCGCCGCGCCACCCTGGCCCAGCGCGAGTACGCCATCGCCAACCCGATGCAGTGGAAGGACTACGGCGAGAACGTGTGGGGCCTGACCGCCGGCGACGGCCCGCAGAACACCACCCAGGAATACAAGGGCGAGCAGCGCCAGTTCCGCCATTACTCGGCGCGCGGCGCCGGCCTGCGCGAGAACTTCGACGACGGCACCATCGTGCCCTCGGCGGCGATCTCCTCGCTGCCGTTCGCGCCGGAGGTGGTGATCCCGGCCACGCAGGAAATGCACAAGCGCTACGGCGACTACCTGTATTCCAGCTACGGCTTCCTCGATTCGTTCAACCCCAGCTTCAACTACGACATCCCGCTCAAGACCGGGCGGCTGATCCCGGACCGCGGCTGGGTGGCCAGCGACTACATCGCCATCGACCAGGGGCCGATCCTGGCCGGCATCGCCAACTACCGCGACGAATTCGTCTGGAACGTGATGAAGAAGAACCCGTACATCCGCAAGGGCATGGAGCGGGCCGGCTTCAGCGGCGGCTGGCTGCTGCCGGAAGGCAAGGACTGGCAGCCGTTGCAGAAGGACGAAAAGGCCGCCTCGGCGCGCGCGGTGGGCATCGCCGAGTCGCGCGCGGCCGCCGCGCAGGAGCAGAAAGCGGCCACGCCACGGCCACAGCAATAGGGAATGACGATGCTGCGCCTGGCCACGTTGCTGTGCCTCGCCCTGCTGGCCGCCTGCGCGCGGCCGCAGCAGGGCACCACGCTGCGCTTCTGGGCGATGGGGCGCGAGGCCGAGGTGGTCGGCGAACTGGTGCGCGAGTTCGAGGCCGAGCATCCCGGCATCCGCGTGGAGGTGCAGAACATCCCGTGGACCGCCGCGCACGAGAAGCTGTTGACCGCCTATGCCGCCGACGGCCTGCCGGACCTGTGCCAGCTCGGCAATACCTGGGTGCCCGAATTCGCCACGCTGCAGGCGCTGACGCCATTGCAGCCCTGGGTGGATGCTTCCGATGAAGTCGCGCCGCAGGATTATTTCCCCGGCATCTGGAACACTAATGTCATCGACGGGCAGCTGGTCGGCATACCGTGGTACGTGGACACGCGGCTGCTGTTCTACCGCAAGGACCTGCTGCGCGAGGCCGGCTACGACCACCCGCCGCGCGACTGGGCCGAGTGGGAACGGATGAACGCCGCGCTGAAGCAGCGCATGGGGGCGGACCGCTACCCGGTGCTGATGCCGCTCAACGAGTTCGAGCCGCAGCTGTCGCTGGCGCTGCAGCAGGACGACCCGCTGTTGCGCGACGATGACACGCGCGGCAACTTCCGCAGCCCCGGCTTCCGCCGCGCGTTGGGCTTTTACGCCAACATGTACCAGCAGGGCTGGGCGCCGAAGATGTCCGAGACGCAGATCTCCAACGTCTGGGACGAGTTCTTCCGCGGCTTCACCGCGTTCTACCTGTCCGGGCCGTGGAACATCCGCGAGTTCAACAAGCGCCAGCCGCCGTCGCTGCAGGGCGAGTGGGGCACCGCGCCGCTGCCCGGGCCCGATGGCCCCGGCGCCGGCATCGCCGGTGGCACCAGCCTGGTGGTGTTCCGCTCCTCGCGGCACAAGGAAGCGGCATGGCAGCTGATCGAATTCCTGTCGCGGCCGGCGATGCAGCAACGCCTGCACGCCATCATCGGCGACCTGCCACCGCGCCGCAGCGCCTGGCATTCGCCGCAACTGGCCGACGACCCGCTGGCCGCGGCGTTCCGCGACCAGCTGGAGCGGGTCAAGCCCACGCCCAAGGTGCTGGAATGGGAGCGCATCGCGCAGGAGATGCGCATCGTCACCGAGCAGGTGGTGCGCGGCGGGCTGGCGCAGGACGCCGCGGCCGCGCAACTGGATGACCGCGTGGATGACATCCTCGCCAAGCGGCGCTGGATCGTCGAGCAGCAAGCGCAGGAGACGCCACGATGAAGCGTGGCAGGCTCGCCGGCTGGGTATTCGCCGCCCCCGCGCTGATCGTCATCGGCGTGTTCTTCGGCCTGCCGGTGCTGTCGGCGCTGGCGCTGAGCCTGACCGACTTCGATCTGTACGCGCTGGCCGACCCGCACAACCTGCGCTTCATCGGCCTGGACAACTACCTGGACCTGCTGCGCACGCCGATATTCTGGAAGTCGCTGGGCAATACCGCGTACTTCGTGGCGATCGGCGTGCCCCTGTCGATCGCCGTGTCGCTCGGCGCGGCGATGCTGCTCAACGCACCTGTGACGCGCTGCAAGGCGTTGTTCCGCACCGCGCTGTTCGCGCCGGTGGTGACCACGCTGGTGGCGGTGGCGGTGATCTGGCGCTACCTGTTCCACACCCGCTACGGGCTGGTGAACTGGACGCTGGGGCAGGCGGGCATCGACCCGGTGGACTGGCTGGGCGACCCGCACTGGGCGATGCCGACCATCATCCTGTTCGCGGTGTGGAAGAACTTCGGCTACAACATGGTGATCTTCCTGGCCGGCCTGCAGGCGATCCCGAAGGACCTGTACGAGGCCGCGCGCATCGACGGCGCCTCGCGCTGGAAGCAGTTCCTGCACATCACCCTGCCGATGCTCGGGCCGGTGCTGCTGGTGGTCGGCGTCATCACCGTCTCGGGCTACTTCCAGCTGTTCGCCGAACCCTACGTGATGACCCGCGGCGACCCGCTGCAGAGCACGGTGAGCGTGCTGTATTTCATGTTCGAGGAAGGCTTCAAGTGGTGGAACCTGGGCCGCGCCTCGGCGGTGGCGTTCCTGCTGTTCCTGATCATCCTCGGCGTGACCACGCTGATGCTGCGCTTTGGCCGGCGCAAGGAGCTGGTATGAGCCGCGAGATCGGCCAATCGCGCGGATACGGCTGGTGGGTCAACGGCGCATTGCTGGTATTGGCCGTCGTCAGCCTGGCGCCGCTGGCGTGGATGCTGTCGGTGTCGTTCATGCCCGGCGGGCAGGCGTCGCAGTTCCCGCCGCCGCTGCTGCCCTCGCGCATCACCGCCGACAACTACCGCGAGCTGTTCGCGCGCACCGGCATGGCCGGCAACTTCCTCAACAGCCTGGGCATGTCGCTGGGCATCACCCTGGGCTCGCTGCTGCTCAACACGCTGGCCGGCTATGCCTTCGCCAAGCTGCGCTTCGCCGGCCGCGAGCGGGTGTTCCAGCTGCTGCTGGCGGCGCTGGTGATCCCTTCGCAGGTGGCGATGCTGCCGCTGTTCCTGCTGATGAAGCAGTTGGGGCTGGTCAACACCTGGGGCGGGGTGGTGGTGCCGGCGCTGGCCAGCGTGTTCGGCATCTTCCTGGTGCGGCAGTACGCGCGCTCGATCCCCGACGAACTGCTGGAGGCCGCGCGCATCGACGGCGCCAGCGAGGCGCGCATCTTCTTCCGGATCGTGCTGCCGATGCTCAAGCCGGTGCTGGTGACGCTGGCGATCTTCACCTTCATGGGCGCATGGAACGACTTCATGTGGCCGCTGATCGTGCTGACCGACCAGCAGCACTACACCTTGCCGGTGGCGCTGGCCTCGCTCTCGCGCGAGCACATCATGGACGTGGAGATGATGATGGCCGGCGCGGTCATCACCGTGCTGCCGGTGCTGCTGCTGTTCCTGCTGCTGCAGCGCTACTACATCCAGGGCCTGCTGCTGGGCAGCGTGAAAGGGTAGGAGCGCACCTTGGTGCGCGATGAAACTTTCCCGGCGAATCCCATCGCGCACCGAGGTGCGCTCCTACTAGAATCCTGCGACGCCGTATCAAGACTCCCCGCGATGAAGAACCTCCTCGCCATCTTGCTGCTCCCCACCATCGTCCTCGCCGGCAATGCGCCAGCGGCCGACGGCGGAAGCAGGGTGCTGGCGAAATTCGACGACATCGGCGCATGGCAGCTGATCACCTCGCCGCAGGTCAGCGGCTCGCTGCGGCCCGTGAGCGGCAACAATGGCCGGGCGCTGTGCCTGGATTACGACTTCCACGAGGTCTCCGGCTACGCCGGCATCCGCCGCCCGCTGGATGTGACCTGGCCGGAGAACTACCAGGTGTCGTTCAACCTGCGCGGTGATTCGCCGGCCAACGACCTGCAGTTCAAGCTGGCCGACGCCAGCGGCGACAACGTGTGGTGGGTGAACCGCACCGGCTACGACTTCCCGAAGAACTGGACGCGGGTGAGCTACCGCAAGCGCCACATCGGGAAAGCCTGGGGCCCCGACCCGGACACGCGCCTGCGCCGCAGCGCCTCGGTGGAATTCATCGTCTACAGCAAGGTGGGCGGCAGGGGCACGGTCTGCTTCGACCAGCTCACGTTGCGGCCCTTGCCGAAGGAAGACACCTCGGCGCTGACCACCACCGTCATCGCCGACACCGCCACCGCCCTGCAGCAGCGCATCGCCGACGGCAGGCCGGACACGGTATGGATCAGCGGCGGGGTCAAGCAGCAGACCGTCAGCCTCGACCTCGGCAAGGTGCGCGAGTTCGGCGGCGCGGTGATCCAGTGGGCGCCGGGGCTGGAAGCCTCGCGCTACGTGGTGCAGGCCTCCAGCGACGGCCGCGACTGGCGCAAACTGCGCGACGTGACGGCCGGCGGCGGCGGCCGCGACTGGCTGGCGCTGCCGGAGACCGAGGCGCGCTACCTGCGCTTCGACCTGGTCGACGGCCCCAACTGGCGCTACGGCATCCGCGACATCAGCCTCAAGCCGCTGGATTTCGCCGCCACGCCCAATGACTTCATCCACTCGGTGGGGCGCGACCTGCCACGCGGCTCGCTGCCGCGCGGCTTCAGCGACGAGCAGCCGTACTGGACCCTGCTGGGTCTGGATGGCGGCCGCGAACAGGCCTTGATGGGCGAGGACGGCGCGCTGGAGTCGGTGCGTTCCGGGTTCAGCGTGGAGCCGTTCGTGGTGCTGGACGGCAAGGTGCTGGGCTGGGCCGACGCGAAGGCCAGCCAGAGCCTGCTCGATGGCTACCTGCCGGTTCCCACGGTGCAATGGCAACACGACGATTTCGGCCTGCAGGTCACCGGCTTCGTGCAGGGCAGGGCGGAGCAGGCGCAACTGGTCGCCCGCTACCGCCTGCACAACACCGGCAAGGTGACGCGCGACTACCGGCTGGCGCTGGCCGTGCGCCCATTGCAGGTCAATCCACCGCGGCAGTTCCTCACTACGCCTGGCGGCGTCAGCCGCATCGAGCGGTTGGCGATCGACAACGGCACGGTCAGCGTCAACGGCCAGCCCCGCGTGTTCGCGCAGACGCCTCCGGACACCGCATTCGCCACGGCCTTCGACAGCAAGCTCGCCGTCACCCATCTGGCGGACAAGCGCCTGCCGGGCATGCATGAAGTCCGTGACGCCACCGGGCTGGCGTCCGGCGCGCTGGTCTACGACTGGAAGCTGGAACCGGGGCAGAGCAGGGAAGTGGTGCTGGTGCTGCCGCAGACCGGCACCTGGGCCGCGCCGGCCGCCGGCTTCGACGCCGACACCGCGCAGCAGCAGGTGGCGGCGATGTGGCGGCAGAAGCTCGACCGGGTCAAGCTGCAACTGCCCGAGGCCGGCCAGCCGCTCGCCGACACGCTGCGCACCGCATTGGCGCACATGCTGATTTCGCGCGTCGGCCCGAGCCTGCAACCGGGCACCCGTTCCTATGCCCGCAGTTGGATACGCGATGGCGCGATGATTTCCGAAGCGCTGCTGCGGCTGGGCCGCGGGGATGCGGTGCGCCAGTATCTGGAATGGTATGCGCCGTACCAGTTCGACAGCGGCATGGTGCCGTGCTGCGTGGACGCGCGCGGCAGCGACCCGGTGCCGGAAAACGACAGCCACGGCGAACTGATCCACGCCATTGCCGAGTACTGGCGCCACACCGGCGACGACGCCTTCCTGCAACGCATGTGGCCGCACGTGCAGGGCGCGTGGCGCTACATGGAAAAGCTGCGCCTGGACGAGCGCACCGAAGAGAACCATGCGCGCAACCCCGGCTTCTACGGGATGATGCCGGCATCGATCAGCCACGAAGGCTATTCGGCCAAGCCGGTGCATTCGTATTGGGACGATTTCTGGGCGCTGCGTGGTTACAAGGATGCCGCCGACCTGGCCACTGCGCTGGGGCTGGAAGAAGAAGCCCTCGCAATGGCGGCCTCGCGCGACGAATTCCGCCAGGACCTGGACGACTCGCTGCGCTCGGCGATGGCTGCGCACAGGATCGACTTCCTGCCGGGCTCGGTGGAACTGGGCGATTTCGACGCCACCTCCACCACCATCGCGCTGGCGCCGGGCGGCGAACAGGGCAGGTTGCCGCAACCGGCGCTGGACAACACCTTCGAGCGCTATTGGCAGCAGTTCGTCGCGCGCCGCGACGGCAAGCGTGAATGGAAGGATTACACGCCCTACGAATGGCGCAACGTTGCCGCGTTCGTGCGCCTGGGCTGGCGCGAACGCGCCTGGGAGGCCAGCGAGTTCTTCTTCAAGGACCGTGCGCCGCCGGCATGGAACCAATGGGCCGAGGTGGTCTCGCACACCCCACGCGAACCCTTCTTCCTCGGCGACCTGCCGCACGCCTGGGTGGCCTCGGATTTCGTGCGCTCGGCGCTGGACATGTTCGCCTACGAGCGCGAGATCGACGCCAGCATCGTGCTCGCCGCCGGCGTGCCCACGGCGTGGCTGGCGGGCAAGGGCATCGCCCTGGACGGCCTGCGCACCACCCACGGCCTGCTTGGGTATTCGCTGGCCCGCGGCGACCGGCAGCTGACCCTGCAGATCGCCGCCGGCCTGCAACCGCCAACGGGGGGGCTGGTGCTGCCGTGGCCCTACGAAGGTGCCCCCGGCGCGGCGACCATCAACGGCGAACCCCTCGAGTGGGATGGCAACGAACTGCGGATCATGACGTTGCCGGCCAAGGTGGAGATTGCGATTCCGGCGGAGTTGCGGCGTAGCGAGCGTGGGCGCCGTTGAAGGCTGTCCAGAAGACATCCAATCAGCCATAAAAGCGTGCAATTTAGGCGACGTTTCCGGTAATTTCCGGTCATTTATATACTTCCGATAAGTGATAGACGTCCGAAATTAGCCGGGGCGGTGCTTTTTCAGTGATTTTCGCCCCTTGCGTCACCTCGATGCCCAGCTGCATCGGGTCCATTGCGAATGCCGGTGAAATCGTCCCGGCCGCAATTGCCACCACCAGTGCCGTCGATGCCAGGCGCTTGTAGAGCTTCGCCCACTCGCGTCCCAGCTCGCCCTGGTCTTGCTCCGAATGGATCAGCAGCAGCCACGGGCCGGCGTCCTGTCCGGCGATCTTGGCCAGCTGCTGGATGCGGTCATCAGGGATCGGGCGCTTACCTGTGTTCCATTCGCTGAGCGACGCGACCGTCACCCCGATCTGCTCAGCGAGTCCCCGCATGCTGTTCCTTAATGATCGCTGAACAGCCAGCGCAATAAGCGTTTTAACGTGCATTTTGTCAGGCCTATGCCTTGCAGTGTCAGGCAAATACCATATACTGGGATTGTCTGGCGCAGGCCTGACACCGCCCACCGGCTCCCCCGGCCGGGCCCCTCCGACGGGAGGGGCAGGGGCGGCACCTACGGCACGGGGGCAGGGGGTTACGCCATGTCGGAGTTCGCGGTTCTTGTCTGGAATACGCTAGCGCAAGCTTGGGAAGTCTGGAGCGACGGTTACGACACCTACAGCGCAGCGAATCGGGATGCTGCCGATCTTTGCCACTCGGGCCGCCACGCCATCGTGCGCCGCTCGCCGGTCGTGTTCCCCGCTGCTGCGCAGGTGGCCGCATGATCGCCACCGAAAAGGGCCTGCGCCGCACCGTCGCCAAGGCCATCCGCCTGCATAACGCCTTCATGCTCTTTCGCCGGCTGGGGCTGGAATACTCGGCTTATGCCGCCAAGCGTGACCGTGACAACGCGATGTGGCAGGCCCGCATGGCAAAGCGCCGCATCACTTCGCGGGCCACGTCATGATCGGCCCGTTCCTCTTTTTCTGCTGCGTCGCGCTGATCTGCATCGGTGTGGCGCGGCTGTATGTGTGGGTACTGGACTGGCGCGACGCGCGCCGCCTTGCTGCATTCCGCGCTGAACAGCTGCTGGTTGCGTCCAGGGCGATGTTGAGGCCGCGCCCATGAGCCGCATTGCCGACACCGAACGCGGCGCGCGCATCGCGTTCCGGCATGCCAATGAAGTGCTGGCATCGGCCGATGGCTCGGACCTGTTTCCGCAGCGCCTGACCGCCAAGCAACGCCAACTCTGGCTGGGGATCAAGCGCGTTTCGCAGGAGCATTTGGACGAATGCTCCGCGCTGCGTAGTGCATTGGCAGGGCAGGGTGATGGGCCATGAACGAGCACCACTCGAACCGCCCTTGTTACCACTGCGGGGGCAGCATTCAGACGCTGCGGGCGACGGATGCGCACCTGACGGTCTGCACGTGCTGCGGCCTGCTGATTTGCAAGCGCAGGGATATGCCGAGCTACTCCAGCGCATCCCCTGGCAACAGTTCTGGACGCTCACGTTTCGGCTCAACAAAACAGGGCGTAACGGTGGTGTCCACGAGGAAGCGGCTGATAAAGCGTTTCGCTACTTCGTCAGCTGCATCAACCGCGAACTGTTCGGCCCGAAGTGGGCCACGCGATGGCATGGCGGCATCCAGTGGGCGCGAGGGCAAGAGTTCCACCGCGACGGCCGGCTGCACTTCCACGCCGTCGCAGCAACTGCGACTGACGATTTGAACCGTCTGATGAACCGCTATCAGTGGCACGAGTTCTGGTATCGGGAATTCGGGCGGAACCGAATAGAGGCACCACGCAGCCAGATGGATATCACCGGCTACGTGTCGAAGTACGTAACCAAGGGCGGGACAGTCGATTTCAGCCGGAATTTCGGCGCGTGGCAGCCGCCACCGATCGACTACACCCGCCGACCAGAGCAGGACGCCATGACCGGGGTGTAGGGGCGAGCCCCTACGGTCTGGACAGCGGAACAGCCGGGGATCGATCCACGGCCATTGCAACACCCGCCAGCGGTCTTGGCGGTGCCGGAAGCCGGCCACCTGGACGACATGCCCAGACGGCCGGCGAGGGCAGACAACCATCCACTGAAAACCCGCTTTTGGTTTTCGGATGGTTGGAAACACGGCCTCGCCAGCCGAACCAGCAACACCCGGCGACCGGGCGGACTGATGCAAGCATCGCGCAACGGGGACAAAGCAAGGCTCTACCGACGTCCTCCGTGAGGGGGGGTAAGGGGGGGTCTTAGCTTGACCCCACAGTACCGCCCGAATTTTTCAGCACACCTCACCGCAAGCCGATCAAACCAACGAAGAGAGAAAACGAAATGAACACTCCCAAGATCACGATTCTGTCCGGCGTCGAAACCCGCACCGTCACCACGTCGAAGGGCATGCAGAAGGCCATCTACAGCCAGCGCGCCAGTTTGGAAACGGAAGCCATGCGCATCCAGATCGACGTCGAAGTGGACGGCCTGGATAAGGGCTATGCGGTCGGTGCGGTGAAGGCATGGGACGTCACCAGCGATCTTGTCCCGGGCCGTTTCGGTGTCGAGCTGGCGCGCCGCATGACGCTGGTCGATCCGGCGACGGCGTCGAAGCCGCAACCGCAGCAACCGCAATCCAAGGCGGCTTGATTCGTGGCCGTGCTTGTGCCCGCCTGTTTGGAAGCCGATTTCAACGCGGCGACGGGCGAGTGCACGGCCGTGATCTGGATTCCTCAACCGTCACTGCTGCCGGAACTGGCGGTTGAGGATGCCAATGCCATTGGGTCGGCAATCGCCTACCTGCTGGCCGTGGCGTATGTGTTCCGGCTCATCCGCAAAGCTCTGAAACAGTCCTAGGAGGACAGCATGCAGAAGTTCAAGAACGCCCTGCGGGGCAAGTTGCCGGCCGTTGCCGGTGTGGGTTCGGCCGCGCTGGCCACCGGTTCGGCGTTCGCGTCGGGCGGCGGCGGCGTCGATGTGAGCGAGGTGATTTCCGCAATTTCAGCTGCGGCGGTGCCCATTGCCAGCATCGGCTCGGCGGTGCTGACCGTGCTGGTCGGCATCAAGGTTTACAAGTGGGTGCGTGGCGCGCTGTAACCACCAGGGCGGGAAGGGCCGACACCCTCCCGCCCATCTTTTTCGGGGAACGGTATGGAAGGTTGGATCGTCTTGGTCGCGTGGGTTCTCGCGCTCGCCATCATCTTCGTGGATTTCGACTAATGCGGTGGGTTGCTCGCATTTTCGCCAATGCGATTGCGCGGCGCGTGGCTGCGCTGCTGGTTGCGGCTGCATTGGCGTGGGTGGGTGTCGGCTCTGCTGCCGCTGCTAACTGCAAGCTGCAAAGTGATCATTGCGATCAAGGCGAAGCTTATTCGCAGGCTCTCGCTCACGTTTCTACGCTGCTTGAAAATGAGTCAAGGGAGCGCTGCATTCTTCAGAATGGCACGTCTACTTTCGGTGTTTACTCTGCTGGCACAGTTTCGCCCGGTCGATGCTCGGGCACCCCCACTTGGCATAACGGAACCAATGCGTCTTTCCGCTACGACCAGTCTTGCTCTTCTCGTCCGGATCAAACAACTTCTGGAAGTTTGCAGTGGGCCGGAACAATGGGTAGCGGTGCGCGCGATGGTTCGATCCAGTGTAATCAGGGGTGCGAAACTGGCTATCTGCGGAACTCGGATGGCACGTGGAATGCTACTACTTCGATTTCCGGGCAGGTGTGCAGTGACATTGGCGGCGAGGCAATGTGTGACAAGTTCGCCGCGTCCGGTTACTACTGGAACGCGTATCAGCAGGCATGCGAGCTGCCGCAGGTAGATTGCGACGCTGGTGAAGAGCCAGATGGCGCGGGCGGCTGTCAAAAGCAATCTTGTCCGGCCGGCATGGTGCTGAGTTCGCAAGGTACGTGCGATTCGGAAAAGAACGAGTGTCCAGCCGGTAACGTGAAGGCTCCATCTGGCGAATGCTTGCCCGGTGACGGCCAGTGCGCCCAGGGCGAAGCGCGCGGCAAGGACGGCACTTGCAAGCGTGACGCCGATGGCGACGGCCAGCCGGATGATGGTGAGAATGAGGGGGACACCGACGAAACTTTCGCCGGCGGCGATAACTGCAATGCGCCGCCATCGTGTAGCGGTTCGCCAATCCTGTGCGGTCAGGCGCGCATTCAATGGCGCATTGATTGCAATACCCGCAAGAATCGCAACATCACTGGCGGCACGTGCAACGCAATCCCGATCTGTACGGGTGAGAACTGCGATGCCGTGGAATATACCCAGCTGCTGATGCAATGGCGCACGGCCTGTGCGCTTGAAAAGCTGTCCATCGGTGGTGGTAATGGTGGTGATGGTAGTGGCGAGGATGTTGCAGCCATCCGCAATGCCCTTACAGGTGATGGTGGTTCGCCCGACATTGGTGCCGAAGGTAATCCGGCCGATTCGTGGGCCAGTAGCGGCGGCAATGGGAGTGCGATTGAGCCGGATACGTCGGGCTATGGCTGGGGTGGCGGCAGCTGCCCGAGTCCTCCCGCGATCACCGTTCTAGGTGCTGTCATTCAGTTCGATGCGACGCCTGTCTGCAATTGGCTCGGGCTTGGCAGCTACTTCGTGCTGGGTCTGGCTGCGCTTGCATCGTTGCGCATTGTTGCGTCGAAGGAGGCTTGATCGTGCCGTTTCTTGCGCCGTTGTTGAGTGGGCTTATATCGGGTCTCGCGTGGGTTTTTCGGTCCCGCCTTGGTTCGTGGATTGCTGGCGCGCTGGCGTGGTTTGGGTTGTCTTGGGCAACGCATGAATTTGCAGTTGAACCGTGGATTGACAGCATGCGCCAGCATATCCAAAGCGGCGTTCCGGGGGGCGAGTGGGGCAGTGTGCTTGTCGCTTATCTCGGCATCATGAAATTCGATCAGGCTTGCACCATGATTGCGTCGGCAGTCGCTGCGAAATTCGCCATTGGTGCTGCCAAGGCTTTTTTGGTGAAGAGGGCCTAATATGCCAATTGAGCTTTACACCGGCCAGCCTGGCAACGGCAAAACCGCGCTGATGATGGAGCGGCTTCTCGATGAAGCGAAGCGCGGTGAGCGGCCGATCTTCGCTGCTGGCATTGATGGTTTGCAGCCGGGCCTTGCAACCGTTCTGGACGATCCGCGCAAGTGGAACGATCACGATCCTGATGGCGATCCCACGTGCAACTGCCACGGCGACGGCCAACTGCATGCGCATCGCATCCCGGACGGCTCGCTTATCTTCGTTGACGAAGCTTGGAAGTGGTTCGGTCATTTGCATGATGCAGGTCGGCAGGCGACACCTAAACATGTTCTTGACCTTGCCGAGCATCGGCATCGCGGCCTGGACTTCGTTTGGACTACCCAGCAGCCCAACCAGCTTTATCCTTTCGTTCGGGGTTTGATCGGCTCGCACTCGCACGTGGTCCGCCGTTTCGGAACCAAGATGATTGATGTATTCCGTTGGGGTGAACTTAACGAGGAAGTGAAGTCGTCGGCGAAACGTGGCATTGCTCAACGCACTACGCGTTTGCTTCCCTCTGGTGCGTTCGGTTCGTACAAGTCTGCCGAGGTGCACACAATCAAGCCACGCGTGCCGTTCAAGGTGTTGGCATTGCCGGCGATGGTCGTGGCCGCTGCCATTTTCGTGTTTTTTGCCTATCGCAATCTTAAGCCTGATGCCTACGCCGAAAAGTTGAAGGGGCCGGGAACGACGGCGCAAGCCGGCGTCCCGACCCCTTCAACCGCTGCGCAGGGTGAACAGCCGAGGGAGTCGAGGTTCAAGAACGCCACGGATTACGCCCGGCAACACCTTCCCCGGTTTGGCACCATGCCCTGGACTGCGCCGATCTTCGATGATCGGCAAGTGACGGCCGATCCGCAGCTGGTTTGTATGTCCTCGCTTGGTGGCGCGGATGCATACGGCAATCACTCGGAGCCGTCTTGCACATGCTTGACGGAGCAGGGCACCCGTTACGAATTGAGCCAGCCGGAATGCCGCACGTTGGCCCGGTATGGATCGGTCTACAACCCCTATAAGGAGCGGCGCGAGTTTCAATCCCAGCAGTTCCAGCAGCAGCCCGGAGTTGCGCAGGGTGGGGCGGTGCTGCCGGGTGTTGCTATTGGCCGTGGTACGCGCGTTCAAGGCACGTTCCCATCTAACCCGAGCTATAGCGCCAGCAGTTCAGTGACGCCGGCAACGGGGATCGACCTGTGACCAGTAGCGGCCGCGAATTGGTCAAGTGGATCGCGCTGGTCCTGATGACCGGGGACCACGTTGCCAAGGTGTTTTTCGGCGGATACGTGCCGGTGGTGTCCGAGCTGGGCCGCGTTGCATTCCCTGCGTTCGCGCTGGTCATGGCCTACAACCTTGCTCAGCCGCAGGCGGACGTTTCCAAGTCGGTGAAGCGGCTGGCGCTGTGGGGCGTCATTGCGCAGCCCGCCCACGCTCTGGCGTTCGGCTACTGGCTGCCGCTGAACGTGCTGCTGTCGTTCGCGCTGGCGGCTGCGTGCATCCTGTGCATGCAGCGCGGCCGCTGGTGGCTGCTCGCGCTGCTGGCCGGGCCTGCGCCGCTGTTCGTGGATTATCAATGGGCTGGTCTTTTCTTCGTTCTCGCCTGGTGGTGGGCTCTAAGTTCGCCACCGGTTATTCGAGGGGATAACTCAATCTGGGTTGTCTACTTCCGGGGGCTTCTTGCAGTTGCTGCTTACGGGCCGTTGCTCTTGTATAACGGCAATGGTTGGGCCTTGGTTGCCTTCTTTCTTGTGGGTTGGCTATCCGATCCGCTCAGGCGCTTGCCGGCGATCAGGCGCATGCGCTGGGCGTTCTACGGCTATTACGCGGTGCACTTGTTGCTTCTAGCAGGGCTTTTGCACTTGCACCCATCCATTGTCTACTCGCCGGAACCTCTTGCCGCTGATGCATCGTTCACCGGGCTGTAGCGCTCGTTCTCTTGCTTCTTGCCGCTGGCGTTCCATTTGGGCTTTTCTCCAGCCCATAGGGTCGGGATCATTGATTGCCTTTTGGAATTCCTTCATGGCTTCTTCTGCCTGCCGAGCTTGTTCCTGTTGTACGGCACTGCCGATCACGATCAAGCCGCTACAGGTAACAAGGCCGAACAGGCAAAGCCCGGCGAACACGCCCAGGGCAATTTTCCAGATGATCCCGTTTCCGCCTTGCTGTTGTGGCGGTCGGCTTGGTCCCCGGTAGGATTTGGGCCTGAACTCGATGTTCGTCAGATCGCCCAATTTCGGTTCTTGCCGGTCCATGTTTCCCCCTGAATGGCTTCCTGCGCGCATTCTAGCCGGGGTGCCGGGGCCGAGGCCCCGGCGGTGACGCGATCATCGGAGACGCGTCTATCGACAGGATGTTAGGCCCATGTGAAGTGTTTCCGAGGCAAAGATTTCCACCATGCGGACCTGATTTCTCCAAAGATACGCGCGATAAACCGAAAGATGGCTGCAAATTTCCGCCATTTCGATACTTCCGATAAGTGATAGTTATCGGAAGTATTATATGGTAGAGTCGAAAAACAGCCCTGACCCCGCCTTGTCCACGTCCATGAAATCCGCCGCTCTCGATCTGTTTCCTTCCGCGCTTTTACCCGAACAGCTGGCCAGCAGTGCCGCCGAAGCCGTACGGGAAATCTTCGACGAAGCGGCTTCGGTCAACACCGCGCGCAGCTACCAGACCGCGCTGCGTTACTGGACCGCGTGGTATCAGGGCCGCTACGGTCGCACGATCGAATTGCCGATGCATTCGAGCACGGTCGTGCAGTTCATCGTCGACCACCTGGCCCGCAAGGGAAAAACCGGGCTGACATGGGAGCTGCCGGAGACGCTTGATGAAAAACTGGTTGCGGCCGGACTGAAACAGCGCCCCGGACCATTCAAGCTCAGCACCATCATCCACCGCATTGCCGTACTGTCGGCCGCGCACCAGTTCAAGAAGCTGCCCAATCCCTGCGAAACGCCCGAAGTTCGCCAGCTGCTTGCCAAAGGCCGCCGCGCGGCCCACAAGCGCGGCGAACGTCCGCGCAAGAAGACCGCCATCACCGGCAACGAACTGGAAGCCCTGATCGCCACCTGCGACGACACGCTGGAAGGGCTGCGCGACCGCGCCCTGCTCTACTTCGCCTTCGCCAGCGGCGGGCGCCGCCGCAGCGAAGTCGCCGCGGCCGATCTGGCCGACCTGCGTCGCATTGCCCCGGATGCCTATCTCTACCGTCTGGAACACGGCAAGACGCTGCAGGATGGCCCCAAGGCCAACGCCACGCCAGACAAGCCGATCCTCGGTGTCGCCGCCGATGCGCTCACCGCGTGGCTGGAGGCCAGCGGTCTGCAGGAAGGCCCCATTTTCCGCCGTCTGTGGGGCGACACCATCGGCCCCGGCATTTCGCCACGGGCGGTGGCCGACATCGTGCAGCGCCGTGCAGCGCTGGCCGGACTGGACGGGGATTTCGGCGGACACAGCCTGCGCTCCGGCTTCGTCACCGAAGGTGCGCGCCAGGGCGTCGCCCTACCCGCGCTGATGGCGATGACCGACCACCGTTCCGTCGCCAGCGTGGTCGGCTATTTCCAGGCCGGCAGCGTGACCGACAACCCGGCCGCCAACCTGCTGGCCAGGCGCAAGGCCGGAACCGGGCAGGACAAGGACAAGCCGTAAATCCGAGCGGCTGGATGAAGAAAGCGCCGGCAATGCCGGCGCTTTCTTCTGTCATCGCGAAGCCCGTGGATCAGGCTTCAGGTGGCGTGGCGGGCTGTTCGGCACCGCTCTCCTCCACGGCTTCCTCGTCGGCAAGGTCATCCCCGGATTCCAGCGAGGCATCCAGCCGTTCGACCGCCTGGAGCTTCTCGCCCTTGGACAGTCGGATCAGGGTCACGCCCTGGGTATTGCGGCCCACGCGCGAGATCTCCGAGCCGCGGGTACGCACCAGCGTGCCGCCGTCGGAAATCAGCAGCACTTCGTCGCCGTCGCCCAGCAGCACCGCGCTGACCAGCTTGCCGTTGCGTTCGCTGGTCTGGATGCCGATCACGCCCTGCGTACCGCGGCCCTTGCGCGGGTAGTCGGCCAGCGGCGTACGCTTGCCGTAACCGTTCTCGGTGGCGGTGAGGATGTACTGCACGCCGGCATCGTCCATGCCCGCATCGATGGTCTCGCCACCCTCGCCCGCCAGGCTCTCACCCGAGACGTCCTCGACGCCGTTGTCGTCTTCGTTCTCGTCCTCGGCGCCGCCGGCGCTTTCGGCCACGATCAGGCTGACCACTTCCTCGCCCTTGGCCATCTTGATGCCGCGCACGCCGGTGGCGGTACGGCCCATCGAGCGCACGCGGTCCTCGCCGAAGCGCACGGTCTTGCCGTTGGAAGCGAACAGCAGGATGTCGCGCTCGCCGTCGGTCAGGCCAACGCCGACCAGCGCATCGCCCTCGTCGAGGTGGATGGCGATCTTGCCGCGCGCAAGGCGGAACGCGAATTCGCTCAGCGGGGTCTTCTTGACCGTGCCGTTGCGGGTGGCGAAGAACACGAAATGGTTGTCGTCGTACTCGCGCACCGGCAGCACCGCCTGCACGCGCTCGCCGTTCTCCAGCGCGATCCAGTTGATGATGGGGCGGCCGCGGGCGTTGGAGCCGGCCTCCGGCAACTGGTGCACCGGCAGCCAGAACACCTTGCCGGAACTGGTGAAGGTCAGCAGCGTGTCATGCGTGTTGACCAGCCACAGCTGCTCGATCGAATCCTCGTCCTTGGTCGCCGCCGCACTGCGGCCGCGGCCGCCGCGCTTCTGCGCGCGGTAGGCCGATACCGGCTGGCGCTTGACGTAGCCGGCGCGCGACAACGTCACCACCACGTCTTCCGGCGCGATCAGGTCGAGGATGTCGAGGTCTTCCTCACTGTGGCGGATCTCGGTGCGGCGCTCGTCGCCGTACTCGGCGCGCACGGCCTCCAGTTCCTCGCGGATCACCTGCAGCAGCACGTCCGGGTTTTCCAGGATGCGGATCAGCCCGGCGATGGTTTCCAGCAGCTGCTTGTATTCCTCGGTGAGCTTGTCCTGCTCCAGCCCGGTGAGGCGGTGCAGGCGCATTTCCAGGATCTGCGTGGCCTGCACGTCGGACAACTGGTAGTTGCCGTCGACCAGGCCAATCCCCTTGGGCAGGTCCTCTGGGCGCGACGCCTCGGCGCCGGCGGCGCCCAGCAACGCGCCGACCAACCCCGGCTCCCACACCTTGGCGAGCATGCGCTCCTTGGCCTCGGCAGGGTTGGACGAGGTCTTGATCAGCTCGATCATCTCGTCGATGTTGGCCAGCGCGACAGTCAGGCCTTCCAGCACGTGGGCGCGCGCGCGCGCCTTGCGCAGTTCGTAGATGGTGCGGCGGGTGACGACCTCGCGGCGGTGGCGGACGAACGCCTCCAGCATCTGCTTGAGGTTCATCAACTGCGGGCGGCCATCGACCAGCGCCACCATGTTGATGCCGAACACCGACTCCATCTGGGTCTGCTGGTACAGGTTGTTCAGCACGACCTCGGCCGATTCGCCGCGCTTGACCTCGATGTAGATGCGCATGCCGTCCTTGTCGGACTCGTCGCGCAGCTCGCTGATGCCTTCGAGCTTCTTCTCCTTGACCAGCTCGGCGATCTTCTCGATCAGCCGCGCCTTGTTCACCTGGTAGGGAATTTCGGTGACGATGATCGACTCGCGGCCGTTGTCGGCCACCTCGATGTCGGCCTTGGCGCGGATGCGCACGCGGCCGCGGCCGGTGCGGTAGCCGGCGATGATGCCGGCGGTGCCGTTGATGATGCCGGCGGTCGGGAAATCCGGCCCGGGGATGTATTCCATCAGGCCATCGACGTCGATGGCCGGGTTGTCGATCAGCGCGATGCAGGCATTGATCGACTCGGTCAGGTTGTGCGGCGGGATGTTGGTGGCCATGCCCACCGCGATGCCGGCCGAGCCGTTGACCAGCAGGTTCGGGAAGCGCGTCGGCAGGACCGTCGGCTCCAGTTCCTTCTCGTCGTAGTTGGGCTGGAAATCGACGGTTTCCTTGTCGATGTCGGCCAGCATCTCGTGGCTGATCCGCGACAGGCGCGACTCGGTGTAACGCATCGCCGCCGGGCTGTCGCCGTCGACCGAGCCGAAGTTGCCCTGGCCGTCGATCTGCATGTAGCGCAGCGAGAACGGCTGCGCCATGCGCACCAGCGTGTCGTAGACCGCGCTGTCGCCGTGCGGGTGGTACTTGCCGATGACGTCGCCGACGATGCGCGCCGACTTGTAGTACGGCTTGTTGGCATGCGCGCCGAGCTCCTGCATCGCAAAAAGGACGCGGCGGTGGACCGGCTTGAGGCCGTCACGTGCATCGGGGAGTGCGCGCCCCACGATCACGCTCATGGCGTAATCGAGGTAGCTCTTGCGCATCTCGTCTTCCAGGTTGACCTGGATGATTTCCTTGGCGGTTTCTGCCATTCGGATTCCGTCTTCTGGTAGCGGTCCGGCCCGGCGCGCGGGCGCCCCGGAGGGCCACTGCGCCGATGCTCGATTCAAGCGACGGATTCTATCACAACGGCCGCTTTCACGCCTGTATTTGCAGGGGTTTTGCCTGCATGAACCAAGGATTTAGCAGCCACACCCGGCAGCCTGCAGAGCAGTGGCAAACGGTGTCGGCGGCAAGGCCCCGCCGCACCCGGCTTCAGCCGCCGAACGCGGCCTGCATCGCGTCCCGGTCCGGGTTCTGGATCACGCCCTTCTCGGTCACGATGGCGTCGATCAACCCGCCCGGGGTCACGTCGAACACCGGGTTCCAGGCGGAGATGCCCTCGGCCACGGTGCGCACGCCGCCGACGCCGAACAACTCGCCGGGATCGCGCTGCTCGATCTCGATCGCATCGCCATGCGCGGTGTCCATGTCCACGGTCGAGGACGGCGCGACGACCATGAACTTCACGCCGTGGTGGCGCGCTGCAATCGCCAGCTGGTAGGTGCCGATCTTGTTGGCGGTGTCGCCGTTGGCGCAGATGCGGTCGGCGCCGACGATCACCCATTGCACCGCGCCGGTCTTCATCAGGTGCGAGGCGGCGGAGTCGGCGACCAGGGTGGCGTCGATGCCGTCCTGCTGCAGTTCCCACACGGTCAGCCGCGCGCCCTGCAGCCACGGCCGGGTCTCGCCGGCGAACACGCGCTCGACGTGCCCCTGCGCCACGCCGGCGCGGATCACGCCCAGCGCGGTGCCGAAGCCGGCGGTGGCCAGCGAGCCGGTGTTGCAGTGGGTCAGCACGCCGCTGCCCGGCGCGATCAGGCCGGCGCCGAGCATGCCCATGTGGCGGTTGGCGGCCAGGTCCTCGTCGGCGATGGCCTGCGCTTCCAGCGCCAGCACCTGCTTCCAGTCCTGCCCTGCCCCGGCCAATGCGCGGCGCATGCGCGCCAGCGCCCATGCAAGGTTGACGGCGGTCGGACGGGCGGCGTTGAGCCGCGCCATCGCCGGCTCCAGTGCCTGCAACGCGCTGCCGCCGTCACCAGCCTCGACTTCACGCGCGGCCAGCACCATGCCCCAGGCCGCGGCGATGCCGATGGCCGGTGCGCCGCGAACGGCCAGCGAATGGATGGCCGCGGCCACCGCGTCGCTGTCGTGGCAGGCCACGTGCTCGACGACGAACGGGAGCTTGCGCTGGTCCAGCAGTTCCAGCGCATCGCCGGTCCAGCGGATCGGGCGGATGTGGTCGTAGCGGGCGTAATCGATGGCGGTGGTGTCGTTCATCGCGCCATTGTAGCCGGCCGGAAACCTCGCATCTCCCGGCGTTCCTGCGCTTGCCGGCCAGTGGCCGCCGGGCATGTTCAATCGGCGGAAAACTCGGCGCGGCAGCCCTTGTCCACCCAGATGCCGTTGCGGCTCCAGCCCCAGCTGCGGCCTTCTTCGCAGGGGGCGTTCGATAACTGCTTGACCAGGGTGGCCCTGCGTTCGATGGTCACCCCGCATTCCCGGCGCATTTCGCTCTTCGATTCGCAGGTGACCTGGCGCGGGATGTCCACGAAGCCGGAGCCGTCCTCGGCGCCGACCTCGAACTGCCCCTGGCAGCCACGGCTCACCCAGATCTCGTTGCGCCCATACCCCCAGGTGTGCCCTTCCCTGCACGGCAGCAGCGATTGCTGGCGCAGCAGGCGCACCGGCGCACCGCGCAGCAGGACCGGGCAATTGACCACGCGCCCCTTGGACTCGCAGCGGACGACGCGCCGCACCTTCCGCCCATTGGTGGACGAAGCCGCCACGGCGGAGAACTCCGCATCGCACCCACGGCTGACCCAGATGCCGCCATCGTCCACGCCCCAGCTGGTTTCGCGGATGCAGGGTGCCTCGGAAACCTGCCGGACCAGCTGCACGCCGCGCGATACGTCCATCGGGCAACGCTCCAGGGCGCCATCGGATTCGCAGCGCACCACCTGCACCCCGGCATCGGGGGTCTCGCGTTGCGCCCACGCCAGCACGGGCGCCAGCGACAGCAGCAGGCCACACACACGTTTCATCCGAAGTCCCACCCCGGCAACCATGACGAACATCGCAGGCGGCACAGGCGCGCCCGCTGGAACGATCAGAGCATCAATGCCGACGACATGGCAAGCCGGTACGGCCGCATGCCGGTTCAGGCATGCGCGAAGTCGAAGGCCAGCACGTCGGCGATGCGGCCGGTGCCGGCCAGCGCCATCAGCAGCCGGTCCACGCCCAGCGCCACGCCGGCGCAGTGCGGCAATGCCGGCAACGCGGCCAGCAGCGGTTCGTCCAGCGGCGGCAGCACGTCGCCGCGCGCAGTGCGCACGGCGAGGTCGCGCTGGAAGCGCCGGCGCTGTTCGTCGGCATCGTCCAGTTCGTGGTAGCCGTTGGCCAGCTCCACCGCGCCCAGGTACAGCTCGAAACGTTCGGCCAGCGACGGCTCGCCCGGCCGGACCTTCGCCAGCGCCGCCTGCGTGGCCGGCCAGTCATGGATCACGGTGATGCGGTCGGCGGGGAAAAACGGCTGGATGCGGTGGGTCATCAGCAGGTCCAGCCAATCGTCGCGGGTCAGTCCGTCGGGGGTGATGCCGATGCCGGCCAGCGGCGCGCGCAGTTGCGCTTCGTCGGCGGCAAACGGGTCCACGCCCACCGTGTCGATGAACAGTTCGCGGTAGGTCAGCACCTGCAACGACGCCTCGCGCCCGACCATCGCCAATGCCGCGCGCACCAGCTCGACCGTTTCACCGATCAGGCGATGGTGGTCCCAGCCGACCCGGTACCACTCCAGCATGGTGAACTCGGGGTTGTGGCGGCCGCCGGCCTCGCCATTGCGGAACACCCGGCCCAGTTCGTAGCAGTCGCCGACGCCGGCGGCGAGCAAACGCTTGAGCGGGTACTCGGGCGAGGTGCGCAGCCAGCGCACCGGCGAGCCGGCATCGACGTGGCCGCTGAAACGGGTCTGGAAGCTGTCGATGTTCGGCTCGGTGTTGCCGGCGGCCGACATGATCGGCGTTTCCACTTCCAGCACGTCGCGGCGGGCGAAGAAGTCGCGGATCAGCGCATTCAGCCGTGCGCGCCGGCGCAGGGCCTCGATCATGGCGCACACCTGACCGCCACGGATGGCGGGAATGCCGGTTTTGCAGGAGCAAAAACCGGCCGTGCGCCACCCTGCGGGCGGCTTCGCCGTGAATAACGCCTGTCCTGTCGTTTTTTCATGGCGCACCTCCCTGTGCGCCACCCTTCGGGCGGCTTCGCCGTGAAAAACAGCTGTCCTGCTGTTTTTTTCATGGGTGCAGCCCCTTCGGCACGGCGGCCAGCGGCAGGGTGAGGATGTCGCGTGCATCGTCGCGATAGCCCTCGGACAGGTACAGCGCCTTGGCTCGCGCATTGTGGTGGTTCACTTCCAGCCGCATCACGCTGGCGCCCTCGACGATCGCCCAGTCGCGCGCCAGCGCCAGTGCCTGCCGGCCCCAGCCACGGCCGCGCGCGGCCGGCGCCAGGTACAGCTCGTCCAGCAGCACGAAGCGGCCGCCCTGCTCCACGCTGAAGCACCAGCCCAGGGTGATGTAGCCGGCCTCGGCCACGTCGTCGCCTTCCAGCAGCAGCACCGCGCCGCAGGCCGGTTCGGCCAGCAACTGGCGCAGGCCCGGCTCGACCAGCACCGGGTCATAGGCGATGCGGTCCTCGTCGTAGAACGCGCGCAGCATGGCGATGATGCGCGGGAAATCCGCAGGCGCGGCAAGCCGGAAGCGCAGGTTCATGGTTGTTGTCCGTGTTCGGCGAGAAAGGCGAGCAGGCGCTCTTCGTCCCACACCTCCACGCCCAGCTCGACGGCCTTGTCCAGCTTGGAGCCGGCCTCGCTGCCGGCCACGACGAAGGCGGTCTTCTTCGACACGCTGCCGGCGACCTTGGCGCCCAGCGCCTCCAGCCGCGCCTTGGCGGCATCGCGGGTCAGCCGCACCAGCGTGCCGGTCAGCACCGCGGTCCTGCCGTCCAGTGGTCCGGCCGGTTGCGCGGCCAGTTCCGGCGCCAGTTGCAGCAGTTCCCGCATCCTTTCCTCGCCCTTGAGCAGCAACTGACCGTGGTTGTCGCCCTCCAGCCATTGCGCCAGCCCGCGCGCGGTGTCCTCGGGCAGGCCGGCGGCGACGAAATGTTCCGGCTCGGCGTCGAGTATCTGCTGCGCCGACGGCATCGCCGCCACCAGCTTCTCGGCGCGCAGGCGGGTGATGCCGGGGATCTCGGCCTCGACCAGCAACTGCGCCAGGTCCAGCCCGTCGCGCAGCTTCGCCGATGGCAGGTGGCTGTCGCGGATGCGCACCTGCCCGACCTTCAACAACGCGTCGAGGGCCTGCTGGTTGCCTTCCTGTTCGAAGAAATGGCCGAGCGAACGCGCCACCTCGCCGCCGATGTCGGGCACGCGCTTGAACAGCGGCCACGGCAGCTGGCGGATCAGCTCCAGGTCGCCGAACCATTGCGCCAGCGCCTTGGCGGTGCTTTCGCCGACGTGCTCGATGCCGAGCGCGAACAGCAGCCGTTCCAACGTGGCGTCGCGGCTGGCGTCGATGGCGGCGATCAGGTTGTCGGCCCACCTGGTGGCGATCTTCTTCGTGTTCCATTCGAAGGCCACCGGCAATGCCAATGCCTGCGCGCGCCAGTTGGCGGCGTCGCCGTCAAGCCGGAGAACGGCGTTGAGCACCGCGCCGCTGCCTTCGGCCGGCAGGTGCGGCTTGAGGCTGGCCGCCAGCGCCGACGGATCGGCGGCATCGAGCACCAGCTTCAGGTGCAGCAGCTGGTCACGGCTGAGCCGGTACAGGTCGGCCACGCCGCGGACGATGCCGGCATCGACCAGGGTTTCGATGTAGCGGTCGCCCAGCCCATCGATGTCCATCGCCCGCCGCGAGGCGAAATGGGCGATGGTTTCCTTGCGCTGCGCCGGGCAGCTCAGCTCGCCCGAGCAGCGCCACGCCGCCGCGCCCTCCTCGCGCACGATCTCCGCGCCGCATACCGGGCAGGCCGCCGGCATCGTCCACGGCTGCGTGCCCTCGGGGCGGCGTTCGGCAATCACGCTGACCACTTCCGGGATCACGTCGCCGGCGCGGCGCACGATCACCGCATCGCCCACGCGCACGTCCAGCCGCGCGATCTGGTCGGCGTTGTGCAGGGTGGCGTTGGTGACGGTGACGCCGGCCACCTGCACCGGCTGCAGGCGCGCCACCGGCGTGGCCGCGCCGGTGCGGCCGATCTGGATCTCGATGGCCTCGACCGTGGTGGTCTGTTCCTGTGCCGGGAACTTGTGGGCGATGGCCCAGCGCGGCGCGCGGGCGACGAAACCCATCGCCTGTTGGCCGTCGCGGTCGTCCAGCTTGTAGACCACCCCGTCGATATCGAACGGCAGGCCATCGCGGCGCGCGCCGATGTCGCGGTAGTAGTCGAGCAAACCATCCGCGCCTTCGACCACCCGGCACAGGTCGCTGACCGGGAAGCCCCAGCGGTCCAGCTGCGCCAGCGTGGCCGAATGCGTGGCCGGCAGCTCGCCGCCGCCGACCTCGCCGGTGCCGTAGGCATAGAAGCTCAACGGCCGCTGCGCGCTGACCTTCGGATCGAGCTGGCGCAGCGAGCCGGCCGCGCCGTTGCGCGGGTTGGCCAGCACCTTGCCGCCGTGCAGGCGCGCCTGCTCGTTGTATTTCTCGAAGTCGGCGCGCGGCATGTAGACCTCGCCGCGCACCTCCAGCACCGCCGGCCAGCCTTCGCCGTCGAGCCGGTCGGGGATCACCCTGATCTGGCGCAGGTTGGCGCTGACGTCCTCGCCGGTACTGCCATCGCCGCGGGTCGCGCCCTGCACGAACACGCCGTTCTCGTAGCGCAGGCTGATCGCCAGCCCATCGAGCTTGGGCTCGGCCGAGAACAGCAGCTGCGCCCGGCCAAGGCGCTCGTCGATGCGGCGCACGAAATCGCGTACCTCCTCCTCGCTGAAGGCATTGCCCAGCGACAGCATCGGCACCGCGTGCACCACCTCGGCGAAGCGCGAAGACGGCCTGCCGCCGACCTGGTGGCTGGGCGATTCCACGCTGTCCAACTGCGGGTGCGCCGCTTCCAGCGCTTCCAGTTCGCGCATCAGCGCGTCGTATTCGGCGTCGGGGATCAGCAGTTCGTCGCGCTCGTGGTAGGCGCGCGAGGCCGTGGAAAGCTGCTGGCGGAGCTCGCTGATGCGCTGGCGGGCGGTGGCGTCGGAAGTCATGCGCCGATTTTAACCGCGCGGCGTGATGCATCGGCCACGGCGTAGGTCGGGGCTACGGCCCCGACGTTCCATGTCCGATATGCAGAGCGTCGGGGCCGTAGCCCCGACCTACTCGGGCATCAGGCATGGGGGCCGGTCCCGGCCCTACCAGCGCGGCGGCTTGCTCAGCGGCGGCGCCTGGTGCTGGCGGTCGTAGGCGCGCAGTTCGTCGCGGATGTGGGCGATGCGCTGGCGGCCCAGCGCATTGCGGCTGTCATCCAGCACCACGCCGTCGAGCAGCTCGGCCATGCGCTGCACGGTGGGCAGCATCTTTTCCCAGGCGTCGAGCGCGGTCAGCGGCGCCGGCAGGGTCAGGAAAAAGGCGATGGCCGGGGTTTCCATCTCGCGGATGCGGGCCATGTCGAAGCTGCCCGGCTTCATGATGCTGGCCATGCTGAACACCGGCCCGCGCTCGGGATGGCCTTCCAGCAGCCGGTGGAACACGTTCATGTAGCCGAACACCAGCCCGGTCTTCTCCGCGGCGACCACGATGTCCTCGCCACGCAGCACCTGCCCGGCGCGCGCGGCCACGTACAACGAGACGATCTTGTCGAAATCCTGGTTGGCGCGCTTGCCCAGCTCGCTGCCCCCGGATGGCTCCACTTCCGGCAGCCCCAGTTCGGGCTGGGTCACGTCCCCGTCCGGACCGGCACCTTCCCCGCCTTCGGCGGGTTCGCCATCGCCGTCGCCGGCGAACATCGGCTCGCGGCGCGTCCGCTCGCTTTCGGCAGGCTCGCGGCGCTTGCCCTGCGCCGGCTTCTTCGGCCGGCCGAACAGGAAGATCGCCGCGATCAGCAGCAGCCCGGCAGCCAGGATGCCGATGCGCAACAGAGCCATGTCGGACATGCGGTGGTGTCTCCGGTGAACGTGTTCAGGTCGGCAAAGAATGGCACGTCAGGCCGCGCCCGCCAAACGCGCGGCCTCTTCCAGATCGACGCTGACCAGGCGGCTGACGCCCGGCTCGCGCATGGTCACGCCGGAGAGCTGGTGCGCGGCCTCCATCGTCGCCTTGTTGTGGCTGACGAACAGGAACTGCACCTTCTCGCTCATCTCCTTGACCATGTTGGCGAGGCGGCCGACGTTGGCCTCGTCCAGCGGCGCGTCCACCTCGTCGAGCAGGCAGAACGGGGCCGGGTTGAGCTGGAAGATGGCGAACACCAGCGCCACCGCGGTCATCGCCTTCTCGCCGCCGGACAGCAGCGAGATGCTGGACACGCGCTTGCCCGGTGGCCGCGCCATGATCGCCACGCCGGTATCGAGCAGGTCCTCGCCGGTCAGCTCCAGATAGGCGTGGCCGCCGCCGAACAGACGCGGGTACAGCGCCTGCACGCCGGCGTTGACGCGGTCGAAGGTGTCCTTGAAACGGCCGCGGGTCTCGCGGTCGATCTTGCGGATGGCCTCTTCCAGCGTTTCCAGCGCGGTGGTCAGGTCCACGTTCTGCGATTCGAGGTATTCCGAACGCTGCGAGGCCTCGCCGTATTCGTGGATGGCCGCCAGGTTGACCGGTTCCAGCCGGCGCATGCGCGCATCGATCTGCTGCACCGCCTGTTCCCACTCGCCGATGCGGGCCTCGTCGGGCAGCGTGTTGACCACGTCTTCCAGCACGAAGCCGGCCTTCTCCACCGCCTGCTGCAACTGCTCGGCGCTGAGGACCAGTGCCTGCTGGTCGAGCTTGCGCTGGGAGATGCGCTCGCGCTGCGCCAGCGCCTGTTCGTCGCGCTGGTGGCGGGTCTGTTCCAGCCCGCGCAGTTCGGCGTCGATGCCGTCCAGCTGCGTGCGCGCCTCGGCCAGCACCCGCTCCACGCGCACGCGCTCGCCCAGTGCGTTCTGGTGCTCGACCTCCAGCGCCTGCACCGGGGTATCGCCCTGGTCCAGTTGAGAGTGCAGTTCGCCCAGCCGTGAATCCAGCTGCCCGCGCTGGGTGCTCATGCGCTCCAGCGACTGCGCCAGCGAAGTGATCTGCGCGCGCTGCGATTCCAGCGTCAGCGCCAGCGCATGCATGCTGTCGCGCACGTTGCGCGCGGCGTCGCGGGCCAGGTCGCGGGCCTCGGTCAACTGGCGGCGCTCAGCCTCCAGCGCCTGCCGGGTGGTTTCCAGGTCGCCCATGCTGGAGACGGCGTCCTCCAGCCGCACCCGTGCCTCGCCGGCCTGCTCGCGGCAGTTGTCCAGCGTTTCCAGCACCTGCGCCATCTCGCCTTCGATGCGGTCGATGCGCGCGCGCGCCGATTCCAGCTTGCCGCGCTGGCCCTGCAACTGCCCGGCCAGTTCCGACACGCCGCGATGGGCCAGGTACAAGGTGCGCTGCGCTTCCTCGCGCTGCTGCTCGGCGGCCAGCAACTGTTCGCGGAACGTGCCGAGCTGGCGCTCCAGTTCGCCTTCGCGCTCGTGCAGGCCCTCGATCTGCTCGCGCAGGGTGACGATCTCGCGTTCGCGCAGCAGTGCGCCCTGCTTGGCCGCACCCGAGCGCGACACCCGCACCCAGCCTTCGCCGAGGCGTTCGCCACCGCGGGTGATGACCGAATCGTTCTCGCCCAGCGTGCGTTGCAATTCGCGCGCGGCGGTCAGGTCCTCGGCGCCATGCAGGCGCGCCAGCAGGCGGCGGATCGCCAGCGGCCCCTGCACCCGCGCGGCCAGCGAGGTCGGCACGAAGTCGGCCTCGCCCTCGGCGCCGGATACCAGCGCGATGCGGCCTTCGCCGAGTTCGCCCAGTGCATCGACCAGGGTTTCCGGCGCATCCACCAGCACGCCCTCGATCAACTGGCCGAGCGCGCTTTCCACCGCGTTCTCCCAGCCGCTTTCGACGCTGATGCGCTCGCCGACGCGCGCGGCCGAATCCAGCCCGCGCGCCTTCAGCCATGCCACCGCCGCGCCCTGCTCCTGACCCAGCGCGGCCTGCTGCAGGGTTTCCAGCGACGACAGCCGGCCGCGTGCAGCCTGCGCCTGCTTGCGCACCTCGGCCAGTTCGGCCTGGCTGGCACGCTGCCGTTCCTGCAATGCCGTGGCCGCTTCCTTGCGTTGCTCGACCTGCTCGTTCAGCTCGTCCAGCGCCGCGGTCTGCGACTCGTGCTGCAACTGCAACTGCTCGAATGCCTCGGCCAGCGCGTCAACATCCAGCCCGGCGCGTTCGCCGGCCAGCGCCTCGCGGCGGCGGTCGGCTTCGAGGATCTGCCGGTCGAGGTAATCGACGCGGGTACGTTCCACCTCGCCCGAGCGGGTGGCCTCGGACGCATTGCGGTTGTGCGCCTCCCAGCGCTGCTGCCAGTCATGCAGCGCGGTTTCGGCCTCGCGCAGCCCTTCCTGACGGAACTCGTTCTCTTCCTGCAACTGCTCCAGCTGCGGCTCGGCATCGGCCACCGCCTCGCGCAGCACCACCAGCCGCGCCTCGTCGCTGCCGATGTGCTGGCCCAGCTCGGCCAGCGCCTGCCGGGTTTCGTCGCGCGCCTTGTGCAGGCGCTGCGCCATCTCGCGCTGGTGCTGGATCTGCTGTTCCAGCCGCGCCAGCGTGCTGCCGACCTGGTAGACGTCGGCCTGCGCGCGGGCCAGGGTTTCGGACGCCTCCTCGCGGCGCAGGCGCCCGGTCTCGATGCGGCTCTCGGCATCGCGCTGCTCGGCGATCAGCTGCTGGAGCTTGGTCTCCTCGCGCGACAGGGCTTCGCGCAGGCCGCCCAAACGGCCATCCAGGTTGCGGTATTCCAGCGCCTTCCACTCGGCGTCCTTGACCCGGCGTTCTTCCTGCAGGGTCTGGTACTGCTCGGCCTGCCTGGCCTGCCGGCGCAGGTGTTCGAGCTGCTTGCCGATCTCCTCGCGCAGGTCGTTGAGTCGGTCGAGGTTCTCGCGAGTGTGGCGGATGCGGGTTTCGGTCTCCTTGCGCCGCTCCTTGTACTTGGAGATGCCGGCGGCCTCTTCCAGGTAGACGCGCAGGTCCTCGGGCCGGGCCTCGATGATCTGGCTGATCATGCCCTGCTCGATGATCGAGTAGCTGCGTGGGCCGAGGCCGGTGCCGAGGAACAGGTCGGTGATGTCGCGGCGCCGGCACTTGGTGCCGTTGAGGTAGTAGTTGCTGCTGCCGTCGCGGCTGACCAGGCGCTTGACCGAGATTTCGTTGAACGAAGCGTACTCACCGGCGATGGTGTGGTCGGAGTTGTCGAAGATCAGCTCGACCGTGGCCTGCGACACCGGCTTGCGCCCGGCCGAGCCGGAGAAGATCACGTCGGTCAGCGAATCGCCGCGCAGGCGGCTGGCCGAGCTTTCGCCCATCACCCAGCGCACCGCGTCGATGATGTTGGACTTGCCGCAGCCGTTGGGGCCGACCACGCCGGTCATGTTGGTCGGCAGGTGCAGGGTCGTGGGATCGACGAACGACTTGAAACCGGAAAGCTTGATCGTGGATAGGCGCATGGGGCAACAGGGTTCCAGTGCCGGGCCGGTCGGGCGGCACCGTTGGGTTTTCCGGGGGGAATCAGGGCTTGGGAAACAGCAGTCTGCAGGGAGTATAAGCCCCTCTCCCGCCGGGGCGAGGCCGCACGGCTTGCGCACCAAGAGGTGCGCGTGCGGTTGAGCGCCCACGCCGCTGGCGTGGGCCGGGGCGCGGAGCGGGGGTTGGGGTGAGGGTACGGGCAAAGCCCCGCAATGCCCGCTACACGGGCTTCGCCCCAACCCTCATCCGTCCCTTCGGGACACCTTCTCCCAGAGGGAGAAGGGATAAAAAGAACGGGCGCCTTTCGGCGCCCGTTCCGGTACAGCGTGCTTCCGCGGGGATCAGGCGTCGGCTTCGACGATGACCTTGACGGTGGCTTCCACGTCGGCGTGCAGCTTGATGACGACGTCGTACTCGCCGACGGCACGGAAAGCGCCTTCGCCGAGGATGACTTCGCTCTTTTCCAGCGGCAGGCCGGCGGCGGTGAAGGCCTCGGCAATGTCGCGCGGGCCGACCGAGCCATACAGCTTGCCTTCGGTCGAGGCGTGCGCACCGATGGTGACGCTGGCATCGGCGAACTTGGCGGCGCGGGCCTCGGCCTCGTCGTGGGTGGCCTTGGCCTTGGCTTCGTACTCGGCACGCTTGGCCTCGAAGGAAGCGACGTTGGCCTCGGTGGCCGGCACGGCCTTGCCCTGCGGCACGAGGAAGTTGCGGCCGTAGCCCGGCTTCACGTCGACCAGGTCGCCGAGGTTGCCGAGGTTGGTCACTTTCTGCAGGAGAATCAGCTTCATGGTGGTGCTCCGTTATTCGTTAGCGGGGCGCATGACCCCGCAACGCTTGCTGTCCGAATGGACGGGGAAAGATGCACGGGAGACGGAAGGCGCAATGCCCCGCCTCTCGTTGCCGCACTCAGACGTCGTGGTTGTCCGTGTACGGGATCAGCGCCAGGAAACGGGCACGCTTGACCGCCGTGGCCAGCTGACGCTGGTACTTGGACTTGGTGCCGGTGACGCGGCTCGGCACGATCTTGCCGTTCTCGGTCAGGTACTGACGCAGGGTGTTGAGATCCTTGTAGTCGATCTCCTTCACACCTTCGGCGGTGAACTTGCAGAACTTGCGGCGACGGAAGAACTTGGACATGGGTGTGCTCCTTATTCGGCGGAAGCGGCTTCTTCGCCGGCTTCGTCATTGGTGGAGGAAGTGGCACCCTCTTCGTCGTCGCGACGACGGCGCTCGCCACGCTCGGGCTTGTCGCCCTTCTCGTCCTTGCTCTTCATGATCAACGACTGCTCGGTGTCGGCCTCGTCACGCTTCATGACCAGGTTGCGCAGCACGGCGTCGTTGAAGCGGAAGCTTTCGGTCAACTCGTTCAGCACCGACTGGTCGGCCTCGATGTTCATCAGGACGTAGTGGGCCTTGACCAGGTTCTGGATCGGGTAGGCCAGCTGGCGGCGGCCCCAGTCTTCCAGACGGTGGATGGTGCCGTTGCCGTTCTCGACCAGCGCCTTGTAGCGCTCGATCATGGCCGGGACCTGTTCGCTCTGGTCCGGATGGACCAGGAACACGATTTCGTAATGACGACTCATGTTTTTCTACCTTTCGGATGTGGCCCGCGCGGGCCGGACAGCCCCCCGCCGTGGATCGCGGTGGGGCAAGGACTCCCGCACCGGGGCGCAGGAAGCCGGTAATTATCCACTGGAAAGTGGTTCCAGGCAAGTTCGCCGGGCCGGCGGCATTGCCGGCTCGCGCCCGGCCCTAGCGGTGGGCGGCGTCGGTGGTGAAGCTTTCGCCGCACCCGCACTCGGCCGAGGCGTTCGGGTTGCTGAAGGTGAACGCCTCGCTCAGCCCCTGCTTGCCGAAGTCGATCTCGGTGCCGTCCACCAGCGGCAGGCTGTCTGCATCGACGTAGATGCGCACGCCGTCCTGCTCGAACACGGTGTCGCCCTCGCGCTGCTCGCGCGCCAGGTCGGTGACGTGGCCCCAGCCCGAGCAGCCGGTGCGGGCCACGCCGAAGCGCAGGCCCAGCGCGCCCGGCGTCTGTTCGATGAAACGCTGCACGCGGGCGAAGGCGACGGGGGTCAGGCGGACGGCCATGAGCAAACGACTCCAGCTAATGAGGTGGCAATTATAGGAAAAGCCGGCGGCCACAAGCCCAACGGACCGGAAACACCTCGCCTGCCCGGCCACGCAACCGCTAGAATCCTGCCTCTACAGATCGAGTCGTTCAGCAGAGGATTCAAGTCATGACGGTGGTCAGCGTTGCACATGCCCTGGCCGGGAAGATCCCGGAAGGCGGAGAAGTCACGGTCCGTGGCTGGGTGCGCACGGTGCGCGGCTCGGCCGGGCTGGCCTTCGTCAACGTCGGCGACGGCTCCGGCTTCGCCCCGATCCAGGTCGTGGCCACCGATGCGCTGGCCAACTTCGACGACATCAAGCGCTTGACCCCGGGCTGCTCGGTCATCGCCAGCGGCAGGCTGGTCAAGTCGCAGGGCAAGGGCCAGGGGCTGGAGATCCAGGGCGAGAGCCTGGAGATCGTCGGCTGGGTCGAGGACCCGCTGACCTACCCGATCCAGCCCAAGCCGATGTCGCCGGAATTCCTGCGCGAGGTCGCCCACCTGCGCCCGCGCACCAACCTGTTCGGCGCGGTCACCCGCATCCGCGACTGCCTGGCCAAGGCGGTGCACCGCTATTTCCACGAGAACGGCTACTACTGGATCAGCACGCCGATCATCACCACCTCCGACGCCGAGGGCGCCGGCCAGATGTTCCGCGTTTCCACGCTGGACATGGCCAACCTGCCGCGTACCGGCGATGGTGAAATCGACTTCAGCCGCGACTTCTTCGGCAAGGAAACCTTCCTGACCGTGTCCGGCCAGCTCAACGTCGAGGCCTACGCGCTGGCGCTGAGCAAGGTCTACACCTTCGGCCCGACCTTCCGCGCCGAGAACAGCCACACCACCCGCCACCTGGCCGAGTTCTGGATGGTGGAGCCGGAAATCGCCTTCGCCGACCTGGCCGAGGACGCGCGGGTGGCCGAGGAATTCCTCAAGTACCTGTTCCGCGCGGTGCTGGCCGAGCGCGGCGACGACATGGCCTTCATCGCCGAGCGCGTGCAGAAGGACGCCATCACCCGGCTGGAGGCGTTCGTCAACGCGCCGTTCGAGCGCATCGAATACAGCGACGCCATCGCCCTGCTGCAGAAGTCCGGCCGGAAGTTCGACTACCCGGTCGAATGGGGCCTGGACCTGCAGACCGAGCACGAGCGCTGGCTCACCGAGGAACACGTCGGCCGCCCGGTGGTGGTGACCAACTACCCCGAGCACATCAAGGCGTTCTACATGCGCCTGAACGACGACGGCAAGACCGTCGCGGCGATGGACGTGCTGGCCCCGGGCATCGGCGAGATCATCGGCGGCAGCCAGCGCGAGGAGCGGCTGGACGTGCTCGACGCGCGCATGGCGCAGTTCGGCCTCGATCCCGAGCACTACCAGTGGTACCGCGACTTCCGCCGCTACGGCTCGGTGCCGCATGCCGGCTTCGGCCTCGGCTTCGAGCGGCTGGTGGTTTACGTGTGCGGGCTGAGCAACATCCGCGACGCCATCCCCTACCCGCGCGCGCCGGGTTCGGCGGAATTCTGAGGAATTGAACGTGAGGAGTGAGAGGAATACGAACCCTGCACCCGTGAGCAGCCCCGGCTGTTCTTCGCTCCTCGTTCTCCTTCACTCACCGCTGCCCTGATGGTCCTGTTCTTCGCCCTGTGCTTCGTCGGCGTCGCCATCGCCGGCTTCAGCGCGTTCCTGATCTTCTGGCCGCTGACGCTGGTCCATGTCCGCGACCGCCATCCCGTCCTGGCCAGCGAATTCGGCGAAGGCGCCTTCCTCAAGCCCGGCTGCCTGCGCTGGCTGCTGGCCGGCGGTTTCAAGGCAGTCGCCGACCGCTCGCTGAGTGGCCTCGCCACCCCCGCGCGCATCGCGCTGCTGGTGATGCTCGGCGGGCTGGGCATGGCCCTGTTGTTGTGGATCCTTTCGCAGGTAATCAAATGAACGATTCCGACACCTCCACCGACCAGTGGTGGCTGGCCAGCCTCGGCACCACCCTGGTCTGGGCCCGCCTGCGCGTGCGCCCGGCCGGCACCGCCGAGGTGCTGGACAGCGACGGCACCACCCTGAGCTACGACAGCGAGGACACCGCCCGCGCGCAGCTGTTCGACGCCGAGTTCGTCGCCTTCGACGGCCTGGACGAGGAAGACGCGCTGATGCGCGGCTTCTCGCTGCACGAAGTGCAGCCGCCGCGGGCCGCCAGCGACGAGGAACTGCGCGCGCGCATGGTGCAGTCGCTGGGTGGGCGCGCTTGACGGCCGATGTTCACCCCGCGCGCCTTCGTCGAGCATGACCTGGCCTGGCTGGACCGCCTGCTGGCACGCGACCCGTTCGTCACCCTGCTGACCACCGGCGCCGATGGCCTGCCGGAGCTGACCCGCCTGCCGGTGCTGTACCGGCGCGATGGCGAGCACATCGAGCTGCAGGGGCACTGGGCCCGGGCCAATCCGCAGGCCCGACATGCCGGCATCGCGAAAGTGCTGGTCGATGGCCCGCATGGCTACGTGTCCGCAAGTTGGTATCCGGACAAGGAAGCGGCCGCACGCGTACCGACCTGGAACTACGCCAGCGCCGAGCTGCGTGGCCACTTGCAGCCGTTCGACGACGAGGATGCACTGGCGACGCTGGTCGCCTCGCTCAGCGACCGCTTCGAGGCCAGCGTCGGCCAGCATTGGCGCTTCGAGCCCGAACGCGACGACCAGCGTCGCCAACTGCGCGGCATCGTCGGTTTCCGCTTCCGGGTCGAACAGGCCCAGGTCAAGCTGAAGCTGAGCCAGAACCATCCGGACGCCAACCGGGAGGCCGTGATCGCCGCGCTGGAACGACAGCCGGCCCCTGCTTCCCGCGAACTGGCGCAATGGATGCGCTGGCACCAGAGCACCGGCTGAAACCGGAGCGCTCTCCCACGACGACGCGACCGGGTGTGCCGCGCCATTCCCCCACCCCACCACAGGGACAATCGACAATGAAAGACATCCGCATGCTGCTGCAGAACAACCGCGACTGGGCCGACCGCATCGAGCAGGAAGACCCGGAGTTCTTCAGCCAATTGTCCCGGCAGCAGCACCCCGAGTACCTGTGGATCGGTTGTTCGGATTCGCGCGTGCCAGCCAACCAGATCATCGGCATGGCGCCCGGCGAGGTGTTCGTCCACCGTAACATCGCCAACGTGGTGGTGCATACCGACCTGAACTGCCTGAGCGTCATCCAGTACGCGGTGGACCAGCTCAAGGTCAAGCACATCCTGATCGTCGGCCACTACGGCTGCGGCGGCGTGCATGCCAGCCTCAACGACGTGCGCATCGGCGTGGCCGACAACTGGCTGCGCCACGTCGGCGACGTCGCGCAGAAGCACTCGGCCATCCTCGACGCGATCGACGACCCGACGCTGCGCCATGCCCGCCTGTGCGAGCTGAACGTGATCGAGCAGGTGGTCAACGCCTGCCGCTCGACCATCGTGCAGGACGCGTGGGCGCGTGGACAGAAGCTGATGGTGCACGGCTGGGTCTACAGCCTGAAGGACGGCCGCGTGCGCGAGATGGGCATCGACGTCGGCGGCCAGGAGGAACTGCAGCCGGCCTACGAACGGGCGCTGTCCTTCGTGCCACGCCAAGGCCGCCGCGACTGACCCTTCCCTGCCCGGAGCCGACCATGCTTGCCTCGCCGATCAACCTGCAGGGCTGGATCGAGGAACACCGCCACCTGCTCAAGCCGCCGGTGGGCAACCGGATGATCGACAACGGCGACTTCATCGTGATGGTGGTCGGCGGCCCCAACTCACGCACCGACTTCCATTACGACGAAGGCCCGGAGTGGTTCTACCAGCTCGAAGGCGAGATGGTGCTCAAGGTGCAGGAGGACGGCGCGGTGCGCGACATCCCGATCCGCGCCGGCGAGATCTTCCTGCTGCCGCCGCGGGTGCCGCATTCGCCGCGGCGCCCGCCCGGCGGCATCGGCCTGGTGGTCGAACGCAAGCGCCTGCCGCACGAACTCGACGGCGTGACCTGGCATTGCGAGCAGTGCAACCACAAGCTGTACGAGGAGTTCTTCCACCTCGGCAACATCGAGATGGATCTGCCGCTGGTGTTCGAGCGCTTTTACTCTTCGCTGCAACATCGCACCTGTGAGGAATGTGGCGCGGTGCATCCGTTGCCATGACCCATCCTTCTCCCTCCGGGAGAAGGTGCCCGAAGGGCGGATGAGGGGCGAACGCAGTTCATGATGGTTGAACCATCGTGACTCCGTTGCCCCTCACCCCAACCCCTCTCCCGCAGGGAGAGGGGCTACCTCGCACTCCCAGCGTTACACTGCCGCATCATTCTCGATGCCCATGCAGCAATGAACGACCTCCTGTCCCCGGCCCATGCCGCCGCGCTCGATGCGGCCGATCCGCTGCGCCAGTTGCGCGACCAGTTCCTGATCCCGCAGCACGACGGCGCCGACCAGGCCTATTTCGTCGGCAACTCGCTCGGCCTGCAGCCGCGCGGTGCGCAGGCGATGGTGCAGGAGGTGCTGGACCTGTGGGCGCGGATCGCGGTCGAAGGCCACTTCACCGGCCCCACGCACTGGATGAACTACCACCGGCTGGTGCGCGACTCGCTGGCGCGCGTGGTCGGCGCGCTGCCGGTGGAAGTGGTGGCGATGAACACGCTGAGCGTGAACCTGCAGCTGATGATGGTCAGCTTCTACCGCCCCACGGCCGCGCGCCCGGCGATCCTGATGGAAGCCGGCGCCTTCCCCACCGACCGCCATGCGGTCGAGTCGCAGATCCGCTTCCACGGCTTCGACCCGGCCGCCGACCTGATCGAGGTGCAGCCGGACGAGGCCAACGGCACGATCTCGATGGGCGCGATCGAGCGCGCCATCGCCGAGCACGGCAAACGCGTGGCGCTGGTGCTGTGGCCGGGCGTGCAGTACCGCAGCGGGCAGGTGTTCGACCTGGACGCGATCACCCAACTCGCACGCGCGCAGGGCGCAAACGTCGGCTTCGACCTCGCCCATTCGGTCGGCAACGTGCCGTTGACCCTGCACGATACCGCGCCCGACTTCGCGGTGTGGTGCCACTACAAATACCTCAATGGCGGCCCCGGCGCGGTGGCCGGCTGCTTCGTGCACGAGCGCCACGCGCGCGATGCATCGCTGCCGCGCTTTGCCGGCTGGTGGGGCCACGAGCAGGCCACGCGCTTCCAGATGGCGCCGGAGTTCGTGCCCGAACTGGGCGCCGAGGGCTGGCAGCTGAGCAACCCGCCGGTGCTGGGGCTGGCGCCGCTGCGCGCCTCGCTGGAACTGTTCGACCAAGCCGGCATGCCGGCGCTGCGCGCCAAGTCGCTGCAGCTCACCGGGCACCTGGAAGCGCTGGTGCTGGCGCGCCTGTCCAACGTGCTGCAGATCGTCACCCCCACCGAACCGGAACGCCGCGGCTGCCAGTTGTCGCTGCGCGTGGCCGGTGGCCGTGCGCAGGGCCGGGCCCTGTTCGAGCACCTGCAATCGAAGGGCGTGCTCGGCGACTGGCGCGAGCCGGACGTGATCCGCATTTCCCCGACCCCCATGTACAACCGCCACGACGACATCCTCCGCTTCGTCGCGGAGGTGGAAGCCTGGGCAGGCCTCTGAACCCACGGAACCCTCGACTTGACCGCTTCCCCCCCGCGTCACCTGACCCTGATCGGCGCCGGCCTGGCCGGCTCCCTGCTCGCTATCCTGCTGTCGCGCCGTGGCTGGCGCATCACCGTCTACGAGCGCCGCGGCGATCCGCGTGTCGCCGACTACGAGAGCGGCCGCTCGATCAACCTCGCGCTGGCCGAGCGCGGCCGCAACGCGCTGCGCCAGGCCGGCGTGGAAGAAGCGGTGATGGCACGCACGGTGATGATGCGCGGGCGCATGGTGCACCCGCGCGACGGCGGCACGCCGCAGTTGCAGCGCTACGGTCGCGACGATAGCGAAGTGATCTGGTCGGTGCACCGCAGGGACCTCAACATCACCCTGCTGCAACTGGCCGAGGACGCCGGCGCCCGCTTCCATTTCCACCGCCGCCTGCACACGGTGGATTTCGACGCCGGCTATGCGCGCTTCATCGACGACCGCGACGACAGCCCGCACGACATCCACTTCGACACGCCGCTGGTTGGCGCCGACGGCGCCGGCTCGGCGCTGCGCGCGGCGATGAACCGCAAGTCGCCGCTGGGCGAGCGCACCGAATTCCTCGACCATTCCTACAAGGAACTGGAAATCCCGCCCGCGGCCGATGGCGGCTTCATGATCGAGGCCAACGCGCTGCACATCTGGCCGCGCGGCCGCTACATGTGCATCGCCCTGCCCAACGACGAGGGCACCTTCACCGTCACCCTGTTCCTGCCCAACGAAGGCGACCCCGGCTTCGCCACGGTGCGCAGCGGCGCCGAGGCCGAGGCCTTGTTCGCCCGCGAGTTCGCCGACGCCCTGCCGCTGATCCCCGATCTGCGTCGCGACTGGGAGCGGCACCCGCCCGGCCTGCTCGGCACCCTGCACCTGGACCGCTGGCACCTCGGCGGCAAGGCGGTGCTGCTGGGCGACGCCGCGCACGCGATGGTGCCGTTCCACGGCCAGGGCATGAACTGCGCGTTCGAGGACTGCGTGGCGCTGGCGAACCTGCTGGAAGCGCACGACGACACCGCGCACGCCTTCGCCGCGTTCGAAGCCGAGCGCAAGCCCAACGCCGCGGCGATCCAGCAGATGGCGCTGGACAACTACCTGGAGATGCGCGACCACGTCGCCGATCCCGCGTTCCTGCTGCAACGCGAGCTGGAGCATGAACTGCAGCGGCGCTGGCCGACCCGCTTCGTGCCGCACTACACGATGGTCACCTTCCTGCACACGCCCTACGCGGTGGCGCTGCAACGCACACGGCTGCAACAGCGCATCCTCGCCGAAGCCACCGCCGGCCACGCCACGCTGGAACGCATCGACTGGGCCGCGCTGGAAGCCATCATCCATGCACGCCTGCCAATACTCGAAGGCGCCCATTGAAGACCCTGCCCACCGCAGGTCGGGGCTACGCCCCCGACGCCGCGCACCGGCATGGCGAAAGCCGTCGGGGGCGTAGCCCCGACCTGCGAAACAACGCATCCTTTCCCTGTCTGACGCTGCATTCCTCCGGCCATGCCTGACACCTTCCTGTTCTACGACCTCGAGACCTTCGGCCAGGACCCGCGCCGCACCCGCATCGCGCAGTTCGCCGCGGTGCGCACCGACGCGCAGCTGCAGGTGATCGACGAGCCGGTCAGCTTCTTCGTCAAGCCCGCCGACGACCTGCTACCCTCGCCCATCGCCACGCTGATCACCGGCATCACCCCGCAGCGCGCACTGGCCGAAGGCATCAGCGAGGCTGAGGCCTTCGCCCGCATCAACGAGCTGATGGCGCGCCCGCAGACCTGTACGCTGGGCTACAACACCCTGCGCTTCGACGACGAGTTCGTCCGCCATGGCCTGTTCCGCAATTTCTTCGATCCCTACGAGCGCGAGTGGCGCGGCGGCAACTCGCGCTGGGACCTGCTGGACATGCTGCGGTTGGTGCACGCGCTGCGCCCGGACGGCATCGTCTGGCCGCAGCGCGAGGACGGCGGCACCTCGTTCAAGCTGGAACACCTGGCCGACGCCAATGGCGTGCGCGAGGGTGACGCCCACGAAGCGTTGTCGGACGTTTACGCCACCATCGGCATGGCACGGAAGTTCAAGCAGGCGCAACCGCGCATGTGGGACTACGCGTTGAAGCTGCGCGACAAGCGCTTCGTCGCCGGGCTGCTCGACGGCGTGGCGATGCAGCCGGCGCTGCACATCTCCATGCGCTATCCCGCCACCCGCCTGTGCGCGGCACCGGTGCTGCCGCTGGCCACGCACCCGCACATCAACAACCGGGTGATCGTGTACGACCTGGACAGCGACCCGCAGCCGCTGCTGGAGCTGTCGCCGGAGGAAATCGCGCAGCGCCTCTACACCCGCGCCGCCGACCTGCCCGAAGGCCAGCAGCGGGTGCCGCTGAAGGAAGTGCACCTCAACAAGGTACCGGCGCTGGTCGCGTGGAACCACCTGCGCGCTGCCGATTTCCAGCGGCTGGGCATCGACCCGGACGCGGTCGAAGCCCGCGCCGCACAGTTGCGCGCGGCCGGCCCGCAACTGGCCGAAAAGGTCCGCCGGGTCTTCGCCCGCGAGCGCCCCGCAGACGGCCCGGCCGATGCCGACGGCGCGCTGTACGGCGGTTTCCTCGCCGACGGCGACAAGCCGCTGTTGGCCAAGGTCCGGACCAGCCCGCCGGAGGCGCTGGCGGAACTGGAGAATCGCTTCCGCGACCCGCGCCTGCCGGAGCTGCTGTTCCGCTACCGTGCGCGCAACTACCCGCAGACGCTGGATGCCGGCGAACGCACCCGCTGGGACGACTACCGCCGCCATCGCCTGCTGCAACCGGGTCTCGGCGAGCAGAGCCTGCCCGACTATTTCGCGCAGATCCGCACGCTGCGCGAGGAACACCACGACACCCCCGCTCCCTTGGCCCTGCTCGACGCACTGGAACAATGGGGCCAGCAACTGCAGCCATCGCCATGAGCCGATATTTCAGCGACGCCAGCTTCAAGTTCCTGCGCAACCTCGACCGCCACAACGACAAACCGTGGTTCGCCGAGCACAAGCACGAATACGAGGAACACGTGCGGCAACCGTTCCTGCGCCTGATCGCCGACCTGCAACCCGACCTGGCGCAGGTCAGCACGCATTACCTGGCCGACCCGCGCACCGTCGGCGGCTCGCTGTACCGCATCTACCGCGACACCCGCTATTCCAACGACAAGGCGCCGTACAAGCCGTGGCAGGGCGCGCGCCTGTACCACGAGCGCCGCAAGCAGGTGCCCGCGCCCTCGTTCTATGTCCACCTGCAACCGGGCGCAAGTTTCATCGGCGCCGGCCTGTGGCACCAGGAGCCGGACATCCAGCGCCGCGTGCGCCAGTTCATCTTCGACAACCCCGGCACCTGGAAAGCCACCGCGCATGCCCCGGCGCTGCGCAGGCGCTACGGTTTCGAGGACAGCGAAATGCTGGTGCGGCCACCGCGCGGTTTTCCCGCCGACTTCGAGTTCATCGACGACCTGCGCCACCGCAACTGGGTGCTGCTGCGCCACGTGGACGACGCCGGCATGACCAGCCCGCGCCTGCGCCAGACCATTGCCGCCGACCTCGCCGCGCTGGGCCCCTTCGTCGATTACCTGTGCGCCGCGCTGGACCTGGAGTTCTGAACGGCACGCGACACGATGGCCGCTGCCGGAAAGCTGCATGGCATTGCGCCCTCCGGCCGGCCGCCACCCGAGCGGGAACGCCTCGCTTCGTTGCATCGATGAGGCAACGCCGGCACACCGATGCGTGCATGAACCCGCCAACATCCGCAAAGTGCTAGCATGTCCCACGCAGGCGATGCCTGCTCCGCGCGTTCCGCGCAGCCGCCTTTGCAGTTGCACGCTCCGCTTCCCTTCATGTGGCAACCGCTCGCCGAGAGCGCCCATTGCCCGCATATCCCAGTCGTAATGACGCGTGCATTCGCACGAATGCCGATGCCCCACCCGTTGCGTGGTGGCGATGCGCGTTTCCGCGGCAGCCTCCTGCCGCATTGCCCGCCATGACCCGTACCGCGGACGGAACGGCATGGTGCGAGGAATGAACTGCCGGTTCCATGCAGCTCGTTCATCAGGGCAGCCGCATCGCGCCCGTCCGCGCATCGGGGAACCCCGTCATCCGGCTGGCACCGACATGAGGAAAAGAGATGACATCCATCCGCAAGTCCACCGCCACCGCCCCGAGAAGGACAAGCTCGACCTTCGCTTCCGGCACCCAGCAGGGACACCTGACCCGCGAGCGCATCGCCCGGGACATGGCGGCCTTCGACAAGGCCGGCGGCAAGATCGAAGTGCTGGGCAACACGCCGCTGCGCGGCAGGGACGGCGTGCTGAAGCCCGCTGCGGAAACGCCTGCCGGCACCAGCCAATCCGGCAAGAACTGACCCACTTCCCCGAAAGACGGAGCAACCCACTTGGCCAAGGTCAACTACTCGTTCGAGAAGCGCCAGCGCGAGCTGGCAAAGAAGAAGCAGAAGGAAGCGAAGCTGGCGAAGAAGCGCTCCGGCCGCGACACCGCCTCTCCCGACGCAGGCGAACCGCCGGCATCCGCCTAGTGACGCCGCCGCGCCTGCTCCAGGCATGCCGCCGCCGGGGTCCATGACCCCGGCCGGCCCCAAGCGGTTCCTGCCGCCGGTCAGCGCGAAGCCTGGCCCTCCCATGCCTTCGCCAACCGCCTGAACCCGGCCCGCAACTGCCCGCGCGCGCCCCACGGCAGCCGCGACAGGGCCTCCGCCACCGGCTCCGGTTGCGGCGAGCCGTTCCACGCGACCACCACCTTGTTGCTCATGCCCGGCTCGTCGAGTTTCAGCACACGGCCATCGAAGCTGCGGCGCAGCCGCACCAGGTGCCTGCGGGTATCGGTGTTGTAGAGATTGCCGGCCATCACGCCGTTGGCAGCAAGTGCGGCGCGGCAGTCGTCGTAGAAATCCTGCGTGGACAATGCCGGCGGAATGCCATGCACATCGTAGGCATCCACCAGCAGCAGGTCGAAGCAACCGCGCCGGGTGCGCAGCCAGGCAGCGCCATCGGCGCATTCCACCTGCAGGCGTTCGTCGTCCATCGGGACGTGGAAGACCCCGCGCAGCGCGATCACGTCCGGGTCGCTTTCCACCGCCTCGATGCGGGCCTGCGGCAGATGGCGATGGCAGAACTTGGCCTGCGAGCCGCCGCCGAGGCCGACGATGCCGATGCGCCGCGGGGCCGGCTGCAGCCACAGTGCGGCCAGCATGCTGCGGGTGTAGCCCACGTGCAGCCGCTGCGGGAACCAGCGCGACATGCGCGTCTGGATGGTGTCGCCACAGAATTGCAGTTCGACGTGCCGCCAACTGCGCCGGATGCGGGCGCCGCCGCTCATTCGGTGCGCACGGCGTTGGCGATGCCGTGCGGCACGTGGCCGGCGGCGACGCTGTGGTGCTGGCGGGCGCTGTCGATGTTGTGCTGCGAGTCGTCGAAGAAGATGTCCGCGCCGAACGCTTCCAGGAACGGCCCCTTGTGGCGGCCGCCGAGGAACAGCGCCTCGTCCAGGCGCACGCCCCACTCGCGCAGGGTGCGGATCACCCGTTCGTGCGCCGGTGCCGAGCGCGCGGTGACCAGCGCGGTGCGGATAGGCGCCTGTTCGCCGGCCGGGAACGCTGCCTGCAAGGCATGCAAGGCCGACAGGAAATTGCGGAACGGCCCGCCGCTGAGCGGCTCGTGCGCACGCTCGCGCTCGTGGCGGCCGAACGCCTCCACGCCCTGCTCGCGCGAGATGCGCTCGCTCTCGTCGCCGAAGATCACCGCGTCGCCATCGAAGGCGATGCGCAACTGCCCCGCCGGGTGTCCGGTATCGGTGGGGGCGATGGACATCTCGGCGCCACTGCGCGGCAGGATCGTTGCTGCTGCGATGCCGTGCACCAGGGCGCGCCGCACCGATTCGGGGTTGGCCGACAGGAACAGGTCGGTGCCGAACGGCTTGACGTAGGGCCAGGTCGGCTCGCCGGCGGTGAAGGTGGCGCGGACGATGCCCAGGTCGTGGTGCTGGATGGAATTGAAGATGCGCAGGCCGGTGTCGGCCGAGTTGCGCGAGAGCAGGATCACCTCCACCCGCGGGTCCTCCGCGCTGGTGCCCTGGTTCAGCGCCAGCAGCTTGCGCACCACCGGAAACGCCACGCCGGGCTTGAGCACGTCGTCCTCGTGTTCGCGCTGGTAGGCGGCGTAGGCCTCCAGGCCTTGCTGCTCGAACAGCACATGGCCTTCTTCGAGGTCGAACAAGGCGCGCGAGGTCACCGCGACGGTGAGCAGCCGGGGAGTGTTGTCACCCATTGGGACGGACCTGACGGAATGCCGGATTGATGGAGGGAGTCTAACCGGAAGGCCCGGTAGGTCGGGGCCATGCCCCCGACGCTTCGTGCGCACGGCCGTCGGGGACGTAGCCCCGACCTACGCAGCATCAGAACTCGAACTGCTCGCTGAGGATGCGCTCTTCCAGGTTGTGTTCCGGGTCGAACAGCAACGTCACCTGCCGCTGCCGCGATTCGCGGATGGTCACCTCCACCACGTCGCGGGTTTCGTGCGAATCGGCGGTGACGCTGACCGGGCGCTTGTAGGGGTCGAGCACGCGGAAGCACACCTCGGTGTCGGCCTTGAGGATGGCCCCGCGCCAGCGTCGCGGCCGGTACGGTGCCAGCGGCGTCAACGCGATGGTGTTCGAACCCAGCGGCAGGATCGGCCCGCGCGCCGAGTAGTTGTAGGCGGTGCTGCCGGCCGGGGTGGACACCAGCACGCCGTCGCAGATCAGCTCTTCCACGCGCTGCTGGCCGTTGAGGTCGATGCCGATGTGCGCGGCCTGCCGGGTCTGCCGCAGCATCGACACGTCGTTGTAGGCCAACGAGCCGGTGCTGGTGCCCGACTCGGTCAGCGCGAGCATTTCCAGCGGCCGCAGGTGCGCCGGCTCGGCCAGCGCCAGGCGCTCGACCAGGTCGTCGTCGTCGCGGTAGTGGTTCATCAGGAAGCCGACCGTGCCCAGTTTCATGCCGAACACCGGCTTGCCCTTGTCGCCGTGGCGGTGCAGGGTCTGCAGCATGAAGCCGTCGCCGCCCAGCGGGCACAGCACGTCGGCGGCGTCGGGCTTGTGGTCGCCATAGCGCGCGGCCATCTGCACGCGGGCCTGCTGCGCGGCCTCGGTGTTGCTGGCGAGAAAGGCGATGCGGGGGGACATGGCCATCGTCGGTTGCGGTCGGGCTGCCGAGGATAACCCGCAATGCTGAAGCGTGCTGCCCTGCCCCGTAGGAGCGCACTTCAGTGCGCGAGAGGCTTTCCCGGTGATGCCCCATCGCGCACCGAAGTGCGCTCCTACGGTAACGCGGGCCTTCTTCCGCTGTTGCAAACGGGAAGTGCCGACCAATGGTCGGCACCCACCCTTCATCTTTCTGGAGCAAAGCCCCCCTTCTGTTAAGGGGGGCGCGGCGACAGCCGCGGGGATAGGCAAGCCCGAGGGCGGTGCCGAAAGTTTGCGCTGCAAACTTTCGGGTCGGGCCTGCCACGCAGGCCCGACCACGGGGTCAGACCCCGTGCATCGCCAGTTGGCCAAGACGCTGCACCGCAACCGAGACGGTCGGGTAGTCCAGCGTCTTCTGCTCGGCCAGCTCGGCCAGCATCGCCAGGGTGAAGCGCAGGCTGCTGTCGTCACGGCCCAGCCATGCGGCCACCTTGGCTTCGGCGCTGCCACCCTTCACCGACAACACCTGCCCGGTGAGGACGCGCTGGTGCGAGGCCAGTTCGTCGCGCAGCACGCCGCGGGCCACCGCATGCCAGCGACCGTTGACCTCCAGCGCGTCGATCTGCTCGAACAGCCACGGCATCAGCAGGGCCTCGCCGAGGCGGAAGTGGACCTTGGACACGTCCACCGGCTTGAGCTTGCGGGTGCGGGCCAGTTCGATGATGTCGAACGCCGGTTCCAGGAACTGCAGCTCGGACAGCTGTTGCGCCAGCGCCGCCGGCAGGCCCTTCTCCTTCCATTGCTTGACGCTGGCCTCGTAGGCCGGGCGCTGCGAATCCGGCAGCACGCCCGAGGCGACGCGGATGTCGTTGAACGGCCCTTGGTAACGCTCGACCGCGGCGGTGATGCCCGGCATCGCGCCCGGACGGTTCAGCAGCCAGCGTACGAACGAACGCTGCAGCTTCCAGATCACTTCCAGCGCATCGACCTGCACCGCTTCGGGCAAGGTGCCGTCGAGCGCGTCGATCTGCGTCCACAGCGCACGCGCATCCAGCGTCTCGCGGCTGATGGTGTAGGCCTTGGCGACCTCGGCCACGCTGCGGCCGGTGTCTTCCTGCATGCGCATCAGGAAGGTGGCGCCCATGCGGTTGATGGTCTGGTTGGTCACCGCGGTGGCGATGATCTCGCGCTTCAGGCGGTGGCCCTGCATGCTGTCGGCATACTTCTTCTGCAACGGCTGCGGGAAATAGCGCAGCAGTTCCTTGGACAGGTAGGCGTCCTCCGGGATGTCCGACTCCAGCAATTGCTGGAAGGCGACGATCTTGGAGTAGGACAGCAGCACCGCCAGCTCCGGGCGGGTCAGGCCCTGCCCGCGCAGCTTGCGCGCGGACAGCTCGGCGTCGGACGGCAGGAACTCGATCTGGCGGTCGAGCAGGCCCTGCTGTTCCAGCGTGCGGATGAAGTGCTGCTTGGAACCCAGGCGCTTGGTGCTCATCCGCTCCATCAGGCTCAGCGCCTGGTTCTGGCGGTAGTTGTCGTTGAGCACCAGTTCGGCCACTTCGTCGGTCATCGACGCCAGCAGCTTGTTGCGCTGGTCCACGGTCAGCTTCTTCGCCCGCACCACGTCGTTGAGCAGGATCTTGATGTTGACTTCGTGGTCGGAGGTATCGACGCCGGCCGAGTTGTCGATGAAGTCGGTGTTGAGCAGCACGCCGTTCTGCGCGGCCTCGATGCGGCCGAGCTGGGTCATGCCCAGGTTGCCGCCCTCGCCCACGATCCTGCAGCGCAGTTCGCCGCCGTTGACGCGCAGCGCGTTGTTGGCGCGGTCGCCGACGTCGGCGTTGGTTTCGGCCGCCGACTTGACGTAGGTGCCGATGCCGCCGTTCCACAGCAGGTCCACTGGCGCCTTCAGCGCGGCGTTGATCAGGTCGGTCGGGGCCAGCGCCTTGATGCCGGCGTCGATGCCCAGCGCCTCGCGCACCTGCGGGGTGATCTCGATCGACTTCAGCGAGCGCGGGTAGATGCCGCCGCCCTTGCTGATCAGCTTGGCGTCGTAGTCCGCCCAGCTCGAACGCGGCACCTTGAACATGCGCGCGCGTTCCTTGAACGAACTGGCCGCCACCGGGTTCGGGTCGAGGAAGATGTGGCGGTGGTCGAATGCGCAGACCAAGCGGATGTGCTCGGACAGCAGCATGCCGTTGCCGAACACGTCGCCGGACATGTCGCCGATGCCGACCGCGGTGAAGTCCTGCTTCTGGCAATCGCGGCCCAGCGCACGGAAGTGGCGCTTGACCGACTCCCACGCGCCGCGCGCGGTGATGCCCATGCCCTTGTGGTCGTAGCCGACCGAGCCGCCCGAGGCGAACGCGTCGTCCAGCCAGAAGCCGTGCGCGCGGGCGATGCCGTTGGCGGTGTCGGAGAAGGTCGCGGTGCCCTTGTCGGCGGCGACCACCAGGTACGGGTCGTCGCCGTCGTGGCGCACCACGCCCTGCGGCGGCACGATCTTGTTGCCGACGATGTTGTCGGTGATGTCGAGCAGGCCGTTGATGAAGCGCTTGTAGCAGGCCACGCCCTCGGCGAACCATGCGTCGCGATCGACGGACGGGTCCGGCAACTGCTTGGCGAAGAAGCCGCCCTTGGAGCCGACCGGCACGATGACGGTGTTCTTCACCATCTGCGCCTTGACCAGGCCCAGCACCTCGGTGCGGAAGTCCTCGCGGCGGTCCGACCAGCGCAGGCCGCCACGCGCCACCGGGCCGAAGCGCAGGTGGGTGCCTTCCACGCGCGGGCCGCACACCCAGATTTCGCGGTACGGGCGCGGCTTGGGCAGGTCCGGCACCTTGGCCGCGTCCAGCTTGAAGCTGATGTAGTCGGCCGGGCCGCCGTCGGCGCGCAGGCCGTCCTTGCGCGGCATGTAATAGCTGGTGCGCAGCGTGGCTTCGATCACGCCGATGAAGCTGCGCAGGATACGGTCTTCGTCGAGGCTGGAAACGCCGTCGAGCAGCTTGACCAGTGCTTCGTGCACCAGCGCCATGCGCGCGTCGCGGTTGCCGGCGCGCGCCTTGACCACGCCGTCGAGCAGCTTGCCGGTGGCCGCGTCATCGCCGGCCAGCGCCTTGAACTGCGCCAGCTGCGCGTCCTGCGTCGCCTTGTCGGTGGCCGGGGCCGGGTCGAAGCGGGCCTCGAACAGTTCGACGATCAGGCGCGCCAGCAGCGGGTAGCGGTTGAGGGTGCCCTCGACGTAGGCCTGCGAGAACGGCACGCCGATCTGCAGCAGGTACTTGCAGTAGCCGCGCAGCACCGACACCTGCTTCCAGTCCAGCCCGGCGGCCAGCACCAGGCGGTTGAAGCCGTCGTTCTCGGCTTCGCCGTGCCAGACGCGGGCGAACGCGTCGCTGAAACCGGTGCTGGCGGCGGCCGCGTCGATCGCGCCGACGATCGATTCGACCTCGAAGTCCTGCACGTAGACCGGCGCGTCGTCGACCACCAGCCGGTACGGGCGCTCGGCCATCACCCGCAGGCCCATGTTCTCCATCATCGGCAGCACGTCGGACAGCGGGATGTCCTTGAGCTGGCGGTACAGCTTCATGCGCAGGCCATCGACGCCGTCGCGGCGGATCGGCTGCAGGCTCAGGCGCAGGTCGTCCGGGCCGGTCAGGGCGTCGAGCTGGGCGACGTCGGCGGCGGCGATCTCGGCGCTGGAGTCCTCGATGTAGCCGGCCGGCAGTGCCTTGCCGATGCGCGAGGCGATGCGCAGGCCTTCGCTTTCGCCGTGGCTGGTGACCAGCGCTTCGCGCAGGTCGTCCTGCCAGTTGCGCAGCACGTGGGCCAGGCGCTTTTCGAGGTTGTCGATGTCCAGTTCCAGGTTCTGCCCGGCCTTGGGGCGCACGATCAGGTGCACCTGCGCCAGCGGCGAATCGCCCAGCACCACGCTGGAATCCACGTGCTCGCCCTGCAGTTCGTCGCGCAGCATGCTTTCGATGCGCAGGCGCACGTCGGTGTTGAAGCGTTCGCGCGGCAGGAACACCAGCGCCGACAGGAAGCGGCTGAACTTGTCGCGGCGCAGGAACAGGCGGCTGCGCACGCGCTCCTGCAGGCCGAGCACGCCCATCGCGGTACGGAACAGTTCGTCCTCGCTGGACTGGAACAGTTCCTCGCGCGGCAGCGATTCGAGGATGTGGCGCAGCGCCTTGCCGCTGTGGCTGGACGGGCTCAGGCCCGAGTGCTTCATCACGTTCTCGTAGCGCAGGCGCACCAGCGGGATTTCCCACGGACGGCGGTTGTAGGCGCTGGAGGTGAACAGGCCGAGGAAGCGCTTCTCGCCGATGATCTTGCCCTTGGCGTCGAACTCCAGCACGCCGATGTAATCCATGTAGCCGCCGCGGTGGATGCGCGAGCGGGCATTGGTCTTGGTCAGGATCAGCGCGTCGGCGAGGTTGCCGCTGGTGTTCAGGCCCTGCGCCGCCAGCCCCTTGACCGGGCGCGCGATGGAGGTGTCCTTGCCGCGCATCAGGCCCAGGCCGGTGCCGTTCTGCGCGACCAGCACTTCTTCCTTGCCCTGCTTCTCCACCTTGTATTCGCGGTAGCCGAAGAAGGTGAAATGGTTGTCGGCGGCCCAGCGCAGGAATTCCTGTGCCTCGGCGCGCGCGTCGTTGCCCACCGGCAGCGGGCGGCTGCCGAGGTCGTCGGCCAGCGCCAGCGCCTTGTCGCGCATCGGCGCCCAGTCCTTGACGATGGCACGCACGTCGTCAAGCGCGGCGGCGACGCGCTTGCCCACCGCCGCCAGCGCCTCGGCCGGCTGGCGATCGATTTCCAACAGCATCACCGACTCCGGGCTGCCCTCGCCCACGCCGGTCAGCCTGCCGGCCTTGTCGCGGGCGATGTCGAGTACCGGGTGGCCCAGCACGTGCACGCCGATGCCCTGCTCGGCCAGCGCCAGCGACACGGTGTCCACCAGGAACGGCATGTCGTCGTTGACGATCTGCAGCACGGTGTGGCTGGACTCCCAGCCATCGCCCTTCAAGGTCGGGTTGAACACGCGGACGTTGGCCTTGCCCGGCTTGCGCACGCGCACGAATTCCAGCATGCCGGCGGCCAGCACCGCCCAGTCCTCGGCCGGGTGCAGCCTGAATTCATCGCTCTCCATGCGGCGGTAGAACGCCGAGGCGAACGCCTCCGCCTCGGCCCGGCCGGCGGCCGGGTATCGCGTTCGCAACGCTGCAAAAACCGGCTCCAGCGACAGACCGGCTTCGGAAACACTCGGCTTGGTGGCCGATGGGGATTTCGTTCTTGCGGATTTGGCAGCGTTTTTTTGCGGTTTCATGATTGAGCTTCAGTGATGCTCCAGGGGAGACCGAAATTGTATCCCCCGCAACCACCACGGCATTGCTGCAAGGCCGCAATACAGGCCCTGAAACCGCATCCGGAACACATCCAACCGAATGTTTTCATTGAATATTTCCCATAGGAAAACATTTTGAGGATATTCCCCGGCATTACTGCCAAAGCCACGTTTTCGCGCTGTTTTACAAATTTTGAACTGGACGGTATAGTCCAATTCGTGCACCCAGAGATCTCCGATTCCACGCCCATCGAGGCACGCGACCAGCGCGTGTTCGATGCCGTACGCGAACTGCTGGCGGTGCACGGCATGCACCTGAGCATGGATGCGGTGGCCGCGCACGTGGGCTGCTCCAAGCAGACCCTCTACAGCCGCTATGGCAGCAGGCGCGAACTGCTCGGCCAGGTTGTGCGGCAGAGCATGTCGGCTGCCGCCGCGCCGCTGGCCAGCGGCGACGAACGCCCGCTGCGCGAGGTCCTGCTGGATTTCGCGCTGCGTTATCTGGAACATCGCAACCAGCCCCGCAACCGCCAGACCGCGCAGTTGATCGCCACCGGCGCCGCCGAGTTCCGCGAAGAAGCCCGCTCGCTGTACCAGGGCGGGGCCGAGGCCCTGCGCGGGCAGTTGGCTGAATGGATACGAACCGAGATGGCGCGCGGGCGCATCATCCATGACGATCCGCATTTCATCGCCGAGATGCTGGTCAGCATGATTGCCGGTCAGGATTTCGAACGCCAACGTTTCCATGCCCCCTGTCGCGACGATCCGAAGCAGCGCCGCCGCTGGGCCGAATTCGCCGTCGATGCCTTCCTGCGTGCCTTCCCGGCACCGCCGGCCGGCATCCCCGGCACCCGCTGAACAACCTCCCGGAGCTCCCCCGATGACCTCTCCGCTGCGCATCCTCGCCCTCGCCGGCGCCATGACCCTGGGCCTGGCCGCCTGCAGGAACCAACAGGAACAGCAGGCCCCGCCCCCGCCGGAGGTCGGCGTCATCGAGGCCAAGCCGCAGACGCTGCCGTTGCAGCGCGAGCTGGTCGGGCGCCTATCGCCGTTCCGCTCGGCCGACGTGCGCGCCCGCGTTTCCGGCGTGCTGCTCAAGCGCGTCTACGAGGAAGGCAGCAGCGTCAAGGAGGGCCAGGCGCTGTTCCAGATCGACCCGGCGCCGCTGCGCGCGTCGCTGGCCTCGGCCGAAGCCGCGCTGGCCTCGGCCCGCGCCACCCACGCCAACGCCAAGGCCACCGCCGAGCGCGCCCGCACGCTGGCGCCGCAGAACTACGTATCGCGCTCGGACCTGGACAATGCCGAAGCCGCCGAGCGCAGTAGCGCCGCCGCCGTGCAGCAGGCGCAGGCAGCGGTCACCAGCGCCCGCATCAACCTCGGCTATGCCAACGTCACCGCACCGATCGCCGGCCTGGCCGGCAAGCAGCAGGTGACCGAGGGCGCGCTGGTCGGCCAGAACGAAGCCACGCTGCTGACCACCATCGACCAGATCGACCCGCTGTACGTCAACTTCTCGATGACCGCCGACGAACTGAGCGGGCTGCGCGCCGCACAGGACAAGGGCGCGGTGGCGCTGGCCGGCGACGGCAAGACCACGGTGCAGGTCAACCTGCCCGACGGCACCCCGTACGCGCACGAGGGCACGCTGGACTTCTCGGCGACCACCGTGGACCCGGCCACCGGCGCGGTGTCGCTGCGCGCGCAGCTGCCCAACCCGGAGCACATCCTGCTGCCCGGCTCGTTCGTCAGCTTCAAGGCCAACCTCGGCCAGCGCAACAACGCCTTCCTGGTGCCGCAGCAGGCGGTGCAGCGCGACGCGCAGGGCGGCTACGCGCTGGTGGTCGGCAAGGACGGCAACGTGGTGCGCAAGGACCTGGTGCTGGACGGCCAGCAGGGCGGCAACTGGCTGGTGTCGGCCGGGCTGGAAGCCGGCGACCAGGTGATCGCCTCGGGCCTGCAGAAGGTCAAGCCGGGCGAGCCGGCCAAGCCGATGCCGTGGCAGCCGGCCGCGGCCAAGCCCGCCGCCGTCCCGGCGCAGCCGCAGCAGGACTGACGGAGCTTCCCCATGCCCAAATTCTTCATCGAGCACCCGGTATTCGCGTGGGTGGTGGCCATCCTGATCTCGCTTGGCGGCGTGATCTCGATCCTCAACCTGGGCGTGGAGTCCTACCCCAGCGTGGCGCCGCCGCAGGTCACCGTGTCGGCCAACTACCCCGGCGCCAGCGCCGCCACCGCCGAGAAGTCGGTCACCCAGGTGATCGAGCAGCAGCTGACCGGCATCGACAATCTGGTCTACTTCAGCTCCTCCTCGTCCTCCACCGGGCGGGTGAACATCACCCTCACCTTCGACAGCGGCACCGATGCCGACATCGCCCAGGTGCAGGTGCAGAACAAGGTGGCGCTGGCGACCCCGCGCCTGCCCTCGGAAGTGACCAAGCAGGGCGTGGTGGTGGCCAAGGCCAACGCCGGCTTCCTGATGGCCGTGGGCGTGCGTTCGGACGATGGCACGGTGGACCGCGACGCGCTCAACGACATCGTCGGCTCGCGCGTGCTGGAGCAGATCTCGCGCGTGCCCGGCGTCGGCAGCACCCAGCAGTTCGGCTCAGAGTACGCCATGCGCATCTGGCTGAACCCGGAGAAGCTGCAGGGCTACCACCTGTCGGCCACCGACGTGTACAACGCCATCGGCACCCAGAACCTGCAGTTCTCCGCCGGCTCGGTGGGCGGCGACCCGGCCCCGAACGGGCAGGCGTTCACCGCCACCGTCGCCGCCGAAGGCCGCTACAGCACGCCGGAGGAATTCGAGAACACCATCCTGCGGGCCAACGCCGACGGCAGCGTGGTTAGGCTGAAGGACGTGGCCCGCGTCGCCTTCGGTGCCTCCAACTACGGCTTCGACACCCGCTACAACGGCAAGCCGGTGGCCGCCTTCGCCATCCAGCTGCTGCCCGGCGCCAACGCGCTGGACGTGTCCCGCGCGGTGCGCGCCAAGATGGACGACCTGGCCGGCAGCTTCCCGCAGGGCGTGAGCTGGTTCACCCCGTTCGACAGCACCACCTTCGTCAACATCTCGATCAAGGAAGTGATCCACACGCTGGTGGAAGCCATCGTGCTGGTGTTTCTGGTGATGCTGATCTTCCTGCAGAACTTCCGCGCGACGATCATCCCGACGCTGGTGATCCCGGTGGCGCTGCTGGGCACCTTCATGGGCATGCTGGCGATCGGCTTCACCATCAACCAGCTCACGCTGTTCGCGATGGTGCTGGCGATCGGCATCGTGGTCGACGACGCGATCGTGGTGATCGAGAACGTCGAGCGCATCATGAGCGAAGACCAGCTCGACCCGAAGCCGGCCACGCAGAAGGCGATGGGCCAGATCACTGGCGCGGTGGTGGCCATCACCGTGGTGCTGGCGGCGGTGTTCATCCCCAGCGCGATGCAGCCCGGTGCCTCGGGCGAAATCTACAAGCAGTTCGCGCTGACCATCGCCATGTCGATGGGCTTCTCGGCGCTGCTGGCGCTGAGCTTCACCCCGGCGCTGTGCGCGGCCTTCCTCAAGCCGACCCACAACGACAACCCGAACTGGGTCTACCGCACCTTCAACACCTATTACGGCCGGCTCGAGAAGGGCTACGTCGGCACCGTCGGCAGCGTCCTCAGGCACAGCCCGCGCTGGCTGATGGTGTTCGCGCTGCTGGTCGCGCTGTGCGGCCTGCTGTTCACCCGCCTGCCGGGCAGCTTCCTGCCGGAAGAGGACCAGGGCTATGCGCTGGCCATCGTGCAGCTGCCACCGGGCGCGACCAAGAGCCGCACCGGCGTGGTGTTCGACCAGTTGCTGGGGCTGATGCAGGACGACCCGTCGTTCGAGGGCATGATGCAGGTCACCGGCTTCAGCTTCGTCGGCTCCGGCGAGAACGTCGGCATGGCCTTCATCCGGCTCAAGGACTGGGGCGAGCGCGACGAGACCGCGCCGGAGTTCATCCAGAAGATGAACATGAAGGCCTTCGGCGGCATCAAGGACGCGCAGGTGTTCCTGGTCAACCTGCCCACCGTGCAGGGCCTGGGCCAGTTCGGCGGCTTCGACATGTGGCTGCAGGACCGCGCCGGCGCCGGCCAGGACGCGCTGATGGACGCGCGCAACACCCTGCTCGGCGCCGCGTCCGCCGACAAGTCACTGGTCGGCGTGCGCCCGAACACGCTGGAGAACTCGCCGCAGCTGCAGCTGAAGGTGGACCGCGTGCAGGCGCAGGCGATGGGCGTGGCGGTCAACGACGTCTACACCGCGTTGCAGATGATGCTGGCGCCGGTGTACGTCAACGACTTCTTCTACGGCGGCCGCATCAAGCGGGTGAACATGCAGGCCGATGCCGCCTTCCGCACCGGCCCCGAATCGCTGCGCAGCTACTACGTGCCCAGCTCGCTGAGCACCGACGCCGACGGCCAGCCGGCGATGATCCCGCTCAGCACCGTGGTCAAGTCCGACTGGATCTACGCGCCGCCGGCGCTGAGCCGCTACAACGGCTATTCGGCGGTGAACATCGTCGGCTCGCCGGCACCGGGCGGCAGCTCCGGGCAGGCGATGACGACGATGGAGAACCTGGTGCACGACAAGCTGCCGGCCGGTTTCGGCTACGACTGGAGCGGCATGTCCTACCAGGAAATCCTCGCCGGCAACGCCGCCACCCTGCTGATGGTGCTGTCGATCGTGGTGGTGTTCCTGTGCCTGGCCGCGCTGTACGAGAGCTGGTCGATCCCGGTGTCGGTGCTGCTGGTGGTGCCGGTCGGCATCCTCGGCGCGGTGGTGTTCTCGCTGATGCGCGGGTTGCCGAACGACCTGTACTTCAAGATCGGCATGGTCACGGTGATTGGCCTTGCGGCGAAGAACGCGATCCTGATCGTGGAATTCGCGGTCGAGCAGCGCGCCGCCGGCAAGACCCTGCGCGAGGCGGCGATCGAGGCCGCGCACCTGCGCTTCCGCCCGATCCTGATGACCTCCTTCGCGTTCATCCTCGGCGTGCTGCCGATGGCCATTTCCAGCGGCGCCGGCGCCAACGCCCGCCATTCGCTGGGCACCGGCGTCATCGGCGGCATGCTGTTCGCCACCATCATCGGCGTGCTGCTGATCCCGCTGTTCTTCGTCACCGTGCGCCGCGTGCTGGGCGACAAGCTGGACGAACAGTCGAAGCAGTACATCGAGCAGCACAAGGTGCGCACCGTGCAGCAGGATCGCTGAGCGGAAACGCAGCCCCGCAACGACGAAGCCCCGGCAATGCTGGGGCTTCTTTTCATGTAGGAGCGCACCTTGGTGCGCGATGGAGTTTTACCGGAAAAGCAAAAGCTTCATCGCGCACCAAGGTGCGCTCCTACGGGCCTCAGCGCACGCCGGTTTCGTTGCGTGCGATGACCATGCGCTGGATCTCGCTGGTGCCTTCGTAGATCTCGGTGATCTTGGCGTCGCGGAAATAGCGCTCCAGCGGCATTTCCTTGGAATAGCCCATGCCGCCGTGGATCTGCACGGCCTGATGCGCGATCCACATCGCCGCTTCCGAGGCGGTCAGCTTGGCCACCGCGGCCTCGGTGGAGAAGCGCTTGCCCTGCGCCTTGGTCCACGCCGCGCGCAGGGTCAGCAGCAACGCCGCGTCGAGCTTGCACTTCATGTCGGCGATCTTGGCCTGGATCATCTGGAAGCTGCCGATCGGTGCACCGAACGACTTGCGCTCCCGCACATAGGCCACCGACGCCTCGTAGGCGGCGCGGGCGATGCCCACCGCCTGCGAGGCGATGCCGATGCGGCCGGAGTCGAGCAGGCTCATCGCGATCTTGAAGCCCTGCCCTTCCACGCCCAGCACATCCTCGGGCCGCGCCACGTAGTCCTGGAACTCGATCTCGCAGGTGGCCGAGGCGCGCACGCCCAGCTTCGGCTCGGTCTTGCCGCGGCCGAAACCCGGGCGGGTGGCGTCGATCATGAAGGCGGTGACGCCGCGGGCGCCCTGCGCCGGGTCGGTCATCGCGAACAGCACGATGTAGCGCGCCACCGGGCCGGAGGTGATCCAGCTCTTCTGGCCGTTGATCACGTAGGAACCGTCGGCCTGCTTCACCGCACGGCAGCGCATCGCGGTGGCGTCCGAGCCGGATTGCGACTCGGTCAGCGCGAACGCGCCGATCTCGCGGCCCTCGGCGATCGCGCGCACGTACAGCTGCTTCTGCTCCTCGCTGCCGTGGTTGAGCACGGCGTTGCAGAACAGCGAGTTGTTGACCGACATGATGGTGGCGTGCGCGGCGTCCGCGGCGGACACCTCGACGATGGCCAGCACGCTGGACACCGGGTCCATGCCGGCGCCGCCGTACTCGACCGGCACCTCGATGCCCATCAGCCCGTTCTCGCCGAGCAGGCGGATGTTCTCCAGCGGGTACTCGCCGGTGGCGTCGTGATGTTCGGCGCTCGGCGCGATCTTCTCTTGGGCGATGCGGCGGGCCACGTCCTGCAACATCAGTTGTTCTTCGTTGAAGCTGAAATCCACTGCACCCCTCCCAGGGCATTGCGAAGTTGCGATTGTAACCATCGCAACCGCCGCTGGCCCATGCGCGCCTTGACCTTGCCGCACCGCGGCAGCAGAATATCTCTATATCGCGATAGGTAGATATTTATGGATCTGGAAGACTGGTCGACCCGCCTGAAGGTGTTCGCCGACGCCACCCGCGTGCGCCTGCTGACCCTGCTGGAGCAGGAGGAATTGACCGTGGCCGAGCTGTCGGCCATCACCACGCTGGCGCAGCCGCGTGTTTCCACCCATCTGGCCCGATTGAAGGAAGCCGGGCTGGTGCGCGACCGCCGTGCCGGCGTGTCGGCCTACTACCGCTTCGACGAGGCCGCGCTGGACCCGGCGCAGCGCGCATTGTGGCATGCGTTGAGCACCGGCAGCGACGACCCGCTGCTGCGCCAGGACGCCGAGCGCGTGCCGTCGGTGCTGGCGATGCGCGCCGCCGACCAGAACTGGGCCGACAGCGTGGCCGGCGACATGGAGCGCCATTACTCGCCCGGCCGCACCTGGGAAGCGATGGCGCGCAGCGCGCTGCCGCTGCTGGAAACCGGCGACGTGCTCGACATCGCCTCCGGCGACGGCGTGCTGGCCGAACTGCTGGCGCCGCATGCGCAGCGCTACGTCTGCGTCGATACCAGCGCCCGCGTGGTCGCCGCCGCCAGCGAGCGCCTGCGCAAGCTGCCCAACGTCGAGGTCCGCGAAGGCGACATGCACAAGCTGCCATTCGACGATGGCAGCTTCGACCTCGTGGTGCTGATGCATGCCCTCACCTACGCCAACCAGCCGGCCAAGGCCGTGGCTGAATGCGCGCGGGTGCTGCGCCCGGGCGGCCGGCTGATGCTGTGCAGCCTTGCCCGCCACGAGCACAAGGCCGCGGTGGAAGCCTATGGCCACGTCAACCTCGGCTTCACCGGCAAGGAGCTGCGCAGGTTCGTCGAGAAGGCCGGGCTGGACGTGTCCAGCCTGGAAACCGTCACCCGCGAGAAGCGCCCGCCGCATTTCGAGGTGATCTCGCTGATCGCCCACCGCCCCTGACCCATCGAAGCACCGCCGCTGTCCACGCACCTCCCCCGCCCCAACTTCACGGCCCGCCCCATGCAAGCCCTCCCCTGGCTCCACCCCGACCGCGTCGCCAAGCTGCTGCGCGCCCTTGAGCAGCGCATCCTGATCATCGACGGCGCGATGGGCACGATGATCCAGCGCCACGGGTTGGAGGAAGCCGACTATCGCGGGCAGCGCTTCGTCGATGGCTTCGACAGCGCCCATGTGCACGGCCCCGGCTGCGGCCATGACCTGAAAGGCAACAACGACCTGCTGCTGCTGAGCAAGCCCGATGTCATCGCCGGCATCCATACCGAATACCTGCAAGCCGGCGCCGACCTGGTCGAGACCAATACTTTCAATGCCACCTCGGTCAGCCAGGCCGACTACCATCTCGAACACCTGGTCTACGAATTGAACAAGGCCGGCGCGCAGGTGGCGCGGCAATGCTGCGACGCCATCGAGGCGCTCACGCCGGACAAGCCGCGCTTCGTCATCGGCGTGCTCGGCCCGACCAGCCGCACCGCCTCGATCAGCCCCAACGTCAACGACCCCGGCTTCCGCAACACCAGCTTCGACGAGCTGCGCACCACCTACCGCGAGGCCATCGACGGCCTGATCGACGGCGGCGCCGACACGCTGATGGTGGAAACCATCTTCGACACGCTCAATGCCAAGGCCGCGCTGTTCGCGATCGAGGAAGCCTTCGACGCGCGCGGCGGCCGCCTGCCGGTGATGATCTCCGGCACCATCACCGATGCCTCCGGCCGCACCCTGTCCGGGCAGACCGCCGAAGCCTTCCATGCCTCGGTCGCGCATGGCCAGCCGCTGTCGATCGGCTTCAACTGCGCGCTCGGCGCGACCGACATGCGCCCGCACGTGGAAACGTTGGCGCAGGTGTCCAGCGGCTACGTCAGCGCCCACCCGAATGCCGGCCTGCCCAACGCCTTCGGCGAATACGACGAGACGCCGGAGGAAATGGCCGCCACGCTGAAGGAGTTCGCCACCTCCGGCTTGTTGAACCTGGTCGGCGGCTGCTGCGGCACCACCCCGGCGCACATCAAGGCGATTGCCGAGGCGGTGGCCGGGGTGCCGCCGCGCGCATTGCCACAGGCGCAGGAGCAGGCCGCATGAGCACGCAACCGCATACCCGCCTGTCCGGGCTGGAACCGCTGGTCATCACCCCCGACCTGCTGTTCGTCAACGTCGGCGAGCGCACCAACGTCACCGGCAGCGCGCAGTTCAAGAAGCTGATCAAGGAAGACCGCTACGAGGAAGCGGTGGAAGTGGCGCGCCAGCAGGTGGCCAGCGGCGCGCAGATCCTCGACGTCAACATGGACGAGGGCCTGATCGACTCCGAGAAGGCGATGACCCGCTTCCTCAACCTGATCATGTCCGAGCCGGACATCGCCCGCATCCCGGTAATGGTCGATTCGTCGAAGTGGAGCGTGATCGAGGCCGGCCTGAAATGCCTGCAGGGCAAGAGCGTGGTCAACTCGATCTCGATGAAGGAAGGCGAAGCGGCCTTCATCGAACACGCCAGGCTGGTGCGCCGCTATGGCGCCGCCGCGGTGGTGATGGCCTTCGATGAAGAAGGCCAGGCCGACACCTGCGCGCGCAAGGTGGAAATCTGCACCCGCGCCTACCGCATCCTCGTCGAGCAGGTCGGCTTCCCGCCGCAGGACATCATCTTCGACCCCAACATCTTCGCCGTCGCCACCGGCATCGAGGAGCACGACAACTACGCGGTGGACTTCATCGAGGCCACCCGCATCATCAAGCAGACGCTGCCGCATTGCCACGTGTCCGGCGGCGTGTCGAACGTGTCGTTCTCGTTCCGCGGCAACGAGACGGTGCGGCAGGCGATCCACTCGGTGTTCCTGTACCACGCGATCAAGGCCGGCATGGACATGGGCATCGTCAACGCCGGCGCGTTGCCGATCTACGACCAGCTCGACCCGGAACTGCGCGAGCGCGTGGAGGACGTGATCCTCAACCGCCGCAAGGACGGCACCGAGCGCCTGCTGGAAATCGCCGAACGCTACAAGGGCAGGAAAGGCGAGAAAAAGGCCGAGGACCTGGGCTGGCGCGAAAAGCCGGTGCGCGAGCGGCTGGCGCACGCGCTGGTGCACGGGCTGGACGCGTGGGTCGAGGAAGACACCGAGGAAGCCCGGCAACAGGCCACGCGCCCGCTGGACGTGATCGAAGGCCCGCTGATGGACGGCATGAACGTGGTCGGCGATTTGTTCGGCGCCGGCAAGATGTTCCTGCCGCAGGTGGTCAAGTCCGCGCGGGTGATGAAGAAGGCGGTGGCCTACCTGCTGCCGTTCATCGAGGCCGAGAAGCTGCGTACCGGCGACGTCGGCAAGAGCAATGGCAAGATCGTGATGGCCACGGTCAAGGGCGACGTGCACGACATCGGCAAGAACATCGTCGGCGTGGTCCTGGCCTGCAACAACTTCGAGGTGATCGACCTCGGGGTGATGGTGCCGGCGCAGAAGATCATCGACACCGCGGTGGCGGAAAACGCCGATTTGATCGGCGTTTCGGGCCTTATCACCCCGTCGCTGGAGGAGATGAGCCACGTCGCGCGCGAGATGCAGCGGCAGGGCATGAGCATCCCGCTGATGATCGGCGGCGCCACCACCTCGCGCGCGCATACCGCGCTGAAGATCGACCCGCACTACAAATCGCCGACGATCTGGGTGAAGGACGCCTCGCGCGCGGTCGGCGTGGCGCAGTCGCTGATTTCCGAGGAACTGCGCGGCCCGTTCGTGGCCGCCAACGAGGCCGACTACGCCGAGATCCGCCAGCGCCACCGCAACCGCGGCGACGCCAAGCGGCTGGTGTCGCTGGAACATGCGCGCGGCCAGCGCTTCACCTGCGACTGGTCGCAGTACGATCCGCCAACGCCGAAGCAACCGGGCCTGCACGTGTTCGACGACTGGCCGCTGGACGACCTGCTGCCGTTCATCGACTGGTCGCCGTTCTTCAGCGCGTGGGAGCTGGCCGGCAAGTTCCCGGCGATTCTCACCGACGAAATCGTCGGCACCCAGGCCAGCGAGCTGTACCGCGATGCGCGCGCCATGCTGGACAAGGTCATTGCGGAAAAGTGGCTGACCGCCAAGGCGGTGTTCGGGCTGTGGCCGGCCAACAGCCGCGGCGACGATGTTGTGCTTTCCCTTCTCCCTCCGGGAGACGCTCCGGCAGGAGCCGGAGCGCACGGCGAAGCCGCCCTAAGGGAGAGGCACATGGATATGCCGAATGCAGGTGCCCGAAGGGCGGATGAGGGGCAAGCGGAGTCAGTAATGTCCGAACCACCCGGACTCCGTTCGCCCCTCACCCCAACCCCTCTCCCGAAGGGAGAGGGGCTTCACACCACCCTGCACTTCCTGCGCCAGCAGGTGGACAAGCCCGCCGAGCGCCCGGATTTCTGCCTGGCCGACTTCATCGCGCCCGAAGACAGCGGCAAACAGGACTGGATCGGCGGTTTCGCCGTCACCGCCGGCCTCGGCATCGAGCCGCACCTGGAGCGCTTCCGCGCCGAGTTCGACGACTACAACGCGATCCTGCTCAAGGCGCTGGCCGACCGTCTGGCCGAAGCGCTGGCCGAACGCCTGCACCACCGCGTGCGCACCGAATTCTGGGGCTACGCGGCGGACGAAGCGCTCGACAACGAGGCGCTGATCGCCGAGAAATACAGCGGCATCCGCCCCGCCCCCGGCTACCCCGCCTGCCCCGAGCACAGCGAGAAGCGCACCCTGTTCGACCTGCTCGACGCCGAGCGCAACGCCGGCATGATCCTGACCGAAGGCTTCGCGATGCTGCCGGCGGCGGCGGTGTCCGGCTATTACTTCAGCCATCCGCGGAGCCAGTACTTCGTGGTCGGCCGGGTGTCCAAGGAACAGGTGGCCGACTACGCGCGGCGCAAGGGCGTGGACCGTGCGCAGGCGGAGAGGTGGCTGGCCTCCAACCTCGATTACGACCCCGAATGAAACCCACCCCGCAGATGCGGCGGCATTCGGGCGTGGCGATGCGGTGCGCCCTGCGGTGGCGCACCGCTGCCATTGCCGCGGTGGCTAAAGCCCAGGCCAAGGTCGCGGCCTGGAACGCCGAAGCGACGCCCTGACCCCGGCACCGCAGACGGCGGCCACGGGCGACGGGGCAAGGGATCCCGCCGCCGTTGCATCCATCCACCCGATCCGTTTGGACCCGGCCATACAGGGCACAATAGGCGCCGCGGCAAGACACCGCGCCCTGTCCTCCCGCGCCCCACGCGCACGCCCATGACTTCCGTTGCCAGCCCACGGTCGCCGGTCCCCGTCGCCCGCTTGTCCAGCTTCTATTTCTTCTACTACGCCGCGCTGGGCGCATTCACTCCGTACTGGAGCCTGTACCTGCAATCGCGCGGCATGGGCGTGACCGCGATCAGCGTGATGATGAGCCTGTGGTATGCCACCCGCGTCATCGCGCCCAGCACCTGGACCTCGCTGGCGGCGTTGTCGCCGCGGCCGATCCGCTGGCTGCGCATCGGCTGCGTGCTGACCGTCGTCAGCTTCGCCGGCTTCCTGCCGCCGCAACCGCAGTGGATGCTGTACGCGGTGATGGTGGGTTTCTGCTTCTTCTACAACGCGGTGATGCCGCAGTTCGAGTCGATCACCCTCACCCACCTGGGCAGCGACAGCCACCGCTACGGCATGATCCGGGTGTGGGGCTCGCTGGGCTTCATCGCGGTGGTGATGCTGTTCGGCTGGCTGATCGAGCGCCACGGCGCCGCCGGGCTGCCGTGGTGGATGCTGCCGCTGTTCGTGCTGATGACCGGCACGGCCTTCTGCAACCGCTACGCCCGCCACATCGGCACCCATGCCGCGCACGTGCAGGGCTTCTGGGCGATCGTGCGGCGGCCACCGGTACTGGCGTTCTTCGTCGCCGCCTTCCTCGAACAGCTCTCGTTCGGGCCGTACTACACGTTCTTTTCCATCTACATGGAGCACCACGGCTACGGCGCGGCGATGCTCGGCCTGATGTGGACGGTGGGCGTGGTGTTCGAAGTCGCGGTGTTCTTCCTGATCGCCGGCTTCTTCCGCCGCTGGGACGCCAGCTGGCTGCTGATCGTATCGATGGCCAGCGCCGCGCTGCGCTGGTGGGCCACCGCGCTGTGGCCGGAGAACCTGCCGGTGATGCTGGCCGCGCAGGCCACCCATTGCCTCGGCTTCGCCGCGTTCTTCGCCTCGGCGATGCAACTGCTGGCGCGCTATTTCCCCGGCAACCTCAACGGCCACGGGCAAGGGTTGTTCTACGGTTTCTCGTCCGGGCTGGGCGGCGTGCTCGGCGCGCTGATCGCCGGCCAGCTGTGGCACTTCGGCGACGGCAAGGTGGCCTTCATCGCCGGCGGTTGCTTTGCCCTGGCCGGCGCGTTGATCGCCTTCTGCTTCGTGCCCGAAAGAAAGCAATCGTAGATGCGTGGCTTGCCCCGCATGAGGCTTTACCGAGAAGACCCCGTGCCGGGCAAGCCCGGCACCTACGATGGAGGGCTTGCTTCCAGCGGATTCACCAGACCAGATCGTCGGGGACCTGGTACTTCGGATCGGCGTAGGGATCGTCCCCGGCCGGGGCGTCGGGGTCCACCTTCAACGCCACGGCCGGGGCGAAGACCTGCTCCGCCTCGGCCAGCAGCTCGGCGGTCACCAGGACGTAGCGCCCGTTCTGCTGCAGCACGCCCAGCTGCCCGGCGTTGAGCGCCCTGAGCTGCTCGGCGGTGACGTAGATGCGCTTGATCTTGCCGCCATACGGGAAGTGGCGGGCGATGTCGGCGGCGGGGTCGTTCAACCCCTTGTCCTTGACCAGTTCGTCCAGCTTCGCACGCGCCTCGCGGCGCAGGCGTGCTTCTTCCTGCTTCTGCCGCTCGGCCTCGATGCGCTCGTCCTTTTCCCGCTGCGCGCGGATCGCATAGGCCTTGGCCAGGTCGATGTCTTCCTGCGAGCGCGGCTTGCGCGGGGCCGGTTGCCCGCCACGCACGGGCTTTCCCCCCTGCCCCGGCTTGCCGCCCTGCTTGTTGCCGGGCTGCTGGCCATGCTTGCCCTGCGGGCGGTTGTCGCGGCGCGCTTCGGGCTTGCGTTCAGGCTTGGGGGCGGACTTGAAGCCCAACCCGAGCAGTTGGTCGCGGAGTGTGTCGCTCATGGTGCAGTGTCGGCTGATGGGATAGGTGACGATTGGTGGCGGCAGCCTTTGCGGACGGGCCGCTCCTGCGCCCGCCAGCCCGGCCCCGGCCACCAATCAAGGCGGCGTCAATAATGCGGGGGCGGCGGCTCGCTCGCCGGATCGGCGGAATACAGTGCGTTGCGCACCTTGCCCAGGTCTTCCAGCAACACGCGCAGCACGTCGGCGTTGCGGCTGCCCTGCAGGCGCGCGTCGGCCAGCGCTTCGCTCAGCTCGGCCAGTGCATGCTCCTGGAAGGAAACACGCATTTCCAGTTCGACCAGGCGCGCTTCCAGCGCCTGCTCGCGTTCGTTTGGAAACAACTCAGACATGCAGTGAACGCCCCCGGCCAATGCCGTAATAGGCCAGCCCGGCCGCTTCGATCTCGTCGGGCCGGTACAGGTTGCGGCCGTCGAACACCACGTCGTCGCCCAGTGCCGCGGCGATGCGCGCGAAATCCGGGCTGCGGAACTGCTTCCACTCGGTGACCACGACCAATGCATCGGCGCCTTCCAGCGCATCGTGGGCGGTTTCGCAGAACATCAGGTCCCCGCGCTCGCCGAAGATGCGGCGCGCCTCCTGCATCGCCTCGGGGTCGTAGACGCGCACGTGCGCGCCGGCTTCCCACAACTGCGCCAGCAGGCGGCGGCTAGAGGCTTCGCGCATGTCGTCGGTATTGGGCTTGAACGCCAGCCCCCACACCGCGAAGGTCTTGCCACGCACGCCTTCGTCCTCGCCGCGGTCGTAGTGGCGCTGGATCAGCTCGAACAGGTGTCCTTTCTGCGCGTCATTGACCGCCTCCACCGCATCCAGCAGCCGCGGCACGTGGCCATGCTGCATGGCAGTGCGCGCCAGCGCCTGCACGTCCTTGGGGAAACAGGAGCCGCCGTAGCCGGCGCCGGGATAGATGAAGTGCCAGCCGATGCGCGGGTCCGAACCGATGCCCCGGCGCACCTGCTCGACGTCGGCACCGACGCGCTCGGCGATGTTGGCGATCTCGTTCATGAAGCTGATCTTGGTCGCCAGCATCGCGTTGGCGGCGTATTTGGTCAGCTCGGCCGAGCGCACGTCCATCTCCACCACGCGGTCGTGGTTGCGGTTGAACGGCGCGTACAGGCGGCGCATCACCGCCACCGACCCGGGGTCGGTGGCGCCGACGATGATGCGATCCGGGCGCATGCAGTCGGCCACCGCATCGCCTTCCTTCAGGAACTCGGGGTTGGAAACCACGTCGAAGTCGATTTCCGCGCCGCGCGCGGCCAGTTCGCCGGCAATCGCCGCACGCACCCGGTCGGCGGTGCCCACCGGCACCGTCGACTTGTTGACCACCACGGTCGGCCGCTGTAGGTGGCGGCCGATGGTGCGGGCCACCGCCAGCACGTATTGCAGGTCGGCGCTGCCGTCCTCGTCCGGCGGCGTGCCGACGGCGATGAACACCACCTGCCCATGCGCGATGGCAGCGGCCGCGTCGGTAGTGAAGGCCAGCCGCGCGGCGGCGTGGTTGGCCTTCACCATCGGTTCCAGCCCCGGCTCGTAGATCGGGACGATGCCGCGGTTCAGGCCATCGACCTTGGCCGGGTCGATGTCGACGCAGACCACGTCATGCCCCACTTCGGCCAGGCAGGTCCCGGTGACGAGACCTACATAACCGGTGCCGAAAATAGCGACGCGCATTGGAAACGGTGGCTCCGGTGGGTTACGGCAGGACGCTCAGCAGCTCGACGTCGAAGGTCAGGGTCGCGTCCGGGCCGATCGGGCCACCCGGGGTGCCTTCGCTGCCGTAGGCCAGCTCGGACGGGATCCAGAAGCGGTACTTGGAACCGGCCGGCATCAGCGCCACGCCCTCGGTCCAGCCCTTGATGACCTGGCCCAGGCCGAAATCGACCGGTTGGCCACGCTCGTAGCTGCTGTCGAACACGGTGCCGTCGAGCAGCTTGCCCTCGTAGTTCACCCGCACCCGGCTGCTGGCCACCGGGCGCTCGCCGTTGCCGGCGCGCAGCACCTGGTACTGCAGGCCCGAGGCGGTGGTCACCACGCCCGGCTGGGTCTTGTTCTTGGCCAGGAAGGCGACGCCTTCCTCGCGGTTCTTGCCGGCGGCGGCGGCCTGCTTGGCGGTGCTGTAGGCCTGCAGCGTGGCCTGCGCCTGCTGGCGGTCCATCAGCGGGGTGCCCTTGGCGAAGAGGGTGGCGATGGCCTGGAAGGTCGCGTCCAGGTCGATCTCGTCCTTGATCGGCGCCAGCGACGGGCCGACGGCGTAGCTGCCCAGCATCAGGCCGACCTTCTCGCGGTCCACCGGCGGCGGCTGGCTGCCCGGCGCCATGCCCGGCACCGGCTGCCCCGCGCGCACCATCATCGTCGTGCGCAGCGCCTGGTCGGTCTGCTGCGCCTCTTCCTGCGACAGCAGCGGCTGGCCGCCGGCGAAGGCGTTTTCCACGGCGCGGCGCAGCGCGGCGACATCCACGTCGGCGGCAACCGGCTCGAACGAACTGGCGACATCCACGCCGATGGCGTAACCGACTTTTTCACGTTCCGAGGTCAAAACGGACTTCTCCTTGGTGGCCGCCGGGGCGGCGGGTTGTTGCGCGATGGCGACACCGGTGGCGGCCATTGCCAGAATCAGAAGCGACGCCGTGGCGCCACGCTTTCCCATCTTCATTCGCTGCATTCTCTGGAAGTGAACAAACGCCGCCATCGGCGCGAGGGGCGCCATTGTCGCACGCGTGCCGGTGATGTCGAGGTGCGCGCGGCTCTGCTCAATGGTGGTGCGGGGCCGGCGCGGCAAGCTCGCGCTCGATCGCCGCGCGCAGCCCGGCATCGTCCGGGCGCACCTTGCTCGGGAACTGCGCCACCACCCGGCCGTCGCGCGCGATCAGGTACTTGTGGAAGTTCCAGCCCGGCGCGACGCCGGTCAGGCGGGTGAGGTCGCGGTACAGCGGGGTGGCATCGTCGCCGACCACGTGCACCTTCTCGAACATCGGGAACTTCACCCCGTAGGTCAGCGTGCAGAACTCCTGGATCTCCACCTCGGTGCCCGGCTCCTGGCCCTTGAAGTCGTTGGAAGGAAAGCCGAGCACGGCGAAGCCGCGGCCGCCCAGTTCCTGGTGCAGCGCCTCCAACCCTTCGTATTGCGGCGTATAGCCGCACTTGGAGGCGGTGTTGACCACCAGCAGTACCTTGCCGCCATAGTCATGGTTCAGGTTGACCGGCTCCTTGCCGGCCAGCGGGCGGTAGTCGCGGTCCAGCAGGGATTGGTCCCCGGCATGGGCCGGCGCCATGAAAAGGCCGGCGATCGCCATGCCCAGCAGGAAATTTCGAAGTGCCATCTGTGTTCTCCCGGTTGCCCATCGGCGTCGGCAAAGACTAGGCCATCAGTTGGGTTACAGGGGAGTTGCATGCCGGCGTATCGGTGTTATAGTTGCATACAACACCAGACACCCTGTACGGGGGATCGCAATGGACCTGAAGCACTGTCGCCCTGCCCTGCCAGCGCTTGCCGCCGCCGGTACGCTGCTGCTGCTCGGCTGCACCCTGTCCATGCCGGCCGGCCGCAGCGCCGCGCCGACGCCCGATGCCGGCCTTGCCGGCGAAGCGGCCGAGGCCGAGGCCGACCTGCCGGAGAAGGCCCGGCGCCACGCGCGGCGGGTGCGCACCAGCCTGTCCCTGCCCTATTTCTCGTTCGCACGTCCGCTGAACCCACGGAGCTGACCATGAGCGACATCCACTGGAGCGATGGCGCTCCGATCTACCGCCAGCTGAAGGACCGGGTCATCGCGATGATGCTGGACGGCATCATCAAGCCGGGCGACGCCCTGCCCTCGGTGCGCCAGGTGGCCGCCGAATACCAGCTCAACCCGATCACCGTCTCGCGCGCCTACCAGGAACTGGCCGACGAGAACCTGGTCGAGAAGCGCCGCGGCCTCGGCATGTTCATGACCGAGGAGGCCGCGCGCAAGCTGCGCGGCAGCGAGCGCGAGCGCTTTCTCAACGAAGAGTGGCCCGGCGTGCTGGAGCGCATCCAGCGCCTGGGGCTGAGCCTGGACGATTTGCTGCCATCGGGGACCAAACAATGAATGCCACCGCCGAAACCGTCGTATCCGCCCGCGGCCTGCGCAAGGCCTACAAGCGCAAGCCGGCGCTGGACGACACCAGTTTCACCATCGCGCCGGGGCGCATCGTCGGCCTGATCGGCCCCAACGGCGCGGGCAAGACCACCGCGCTGAAGGCCATGCTCGGCCTGACCGCGTTCGAGGGCGAGCTGCAGGTGCTGGGCATGGACCCGCGCAGCCAGCGCAATGCGCTGATGAACGACGTCTGCTTCATCGCCGACGTGGCGGTGCTGCCGCGCTGGATGCGGGTGAAGGAAGCCATCGACTTCGTCGCCGGGGTGCACCCGCGCTTCGACCGCGCCCGCTGCGAGCGCTTCCTCGCCAACACCAAGCTGCTGCCGAAGCAACGCGTGGGCGAGCTGTCCAAGGGCATGGTGGTGCAGTTGCACCTGGCGCTGGTGATGGCCATCGACGCCCGCGTGCTGGTGCTGGACGAGCCGACCCTGGGCCTGGACATCCTGTACCGCAAGGAGTTCTACCAGCGCCTGCTGGAGGACTACTTCGACGAGCAGAAGACCATCCTCATCACCACCCACCAGGTCGAGGAGATCGAGCACATCCTCACCGACGTGCTGTTCATCCGCGACGGCAGGATCGTGCTGTCGGCCGACATGGAAAGCGTGTCCGGCCGCTACACCGAGCTGCTGGCCTCGGCCGACACGCTGCAGGCCGCGCGCGAACTGCGCCCCATCGACGAGCGCGCGCTGCCGTTCGGCAAGACCGTGCTGCTGTACGACGGCGCCTTGCCCGATGGCACGCCCTCCGGCGTGACCCGCGCGCAGCTGGACGCCCTGGGCGAAACCCGCAACCCCGGCCTCGCCGACCTGTTCGTGGCCATCATGAAGGGAACCTACGCATGAACGCCGTCCACCACATCACCCCTCTGGGCAAGTTCAAGTGGCTGCTCAAGCGCGAATACTGGGAAAACCGCGGCGGCTTCCTGCGCGCACCGCTGGTGGCCGGCGGCATCTCGCTGCTGCTGACGGTGATGGCGATCATCGCCGGGCTGTTCGCCGCCCACCGCGCCGCAGCCAATGGCGGCCTGCATATCGATGGCGTCAACGTCAACGGCCTGGACCTGGGCATGCTCACCCGGCAGATGTCGCCGGAAGACATGGTCAAGCTCGGCGAAGGCATGAACTTCACCCTGCTGCTCAGTTCGGCATGGCCGTTCATGGTGCTCGGCTTCGTGGTGTTCTTCTATTGCCTGGGCGCGCTGTACGACGACCGCCGCGACCGCAGCGTGCTGTTCTGGAAGTCGCTGCCGCTGTCCGACACGCAGACGGTGCTGTCCAAACTGGCCAGCGCGGTGGTCGTCGCGCCGGTGCTGGCGACGCTGGCGGCCATCCTCACCATGTTCGGCTTCATCGCGATCATCAGCATCGTGGTGCTGGCCCACGGCGGCAACCCGGTGACGCTGGTCTGGGCGCCGTCCAGCCCGTTCACCCTCATCGCCGGGATGCTGTGCTGGGTGCCGGTCTACGCGCTGTGGGCGCTGCCTACCGTCGGCTGGCTGCTGCTGTGCTCGGCATGGGCCAGGAGCAAGCCGTTCCTGTGGGCGGTGATGCTGCCGGTGTTCGCCGGGGTCGTCGTCAGCTGGTTCGGGCTGATGAAGCTGTTCGCGCTGGATGCCGGCTGGTTCTGGGCGCACGTGGTCGGCCGCCTGCTGCTGGGCACCTTCCCTGGCGTCGAAGTGGCTTACCAGGCCAAGTCCACGCAGGGTCAGTCGCTGCGTTCGGTGCTGGATGGCTTCACCCCGACCGACCAGTTGGCGACCCTGGCCAGCCCGCAATTGTGGATCGGCGTGGTCGTCGGCGCGTTGTTCATCGCCGCCGCCATCTGGCTGCGCCAGCGCCGCGACGAAATCTGACCGCAAAATCCGACCAATTACGCCCGCGAGGAATCCCGATGAAGATCACGCCCCTGCTGTTCGCCCTGGCCCTGCTGCCGGCCAGCGCCTTCGCCGAAGAACACTGCAAGTTCAGCCAGCCGCAGGCACTGGAGCTGGACCTGGCCGGAGTTAAGGCGGTGGTGTTCGAAGTCAACAGCCACGACCTGCGCCTGCAGGCCGGCCCCGGCGCCAAGGGGGCATTGTCCGGCCGCGCCTGTGCCTCCAGCCAGGACCTGCTGGGCCAGCTGTCGCTGGGCCAGCACAAGAGCGGCGACAAACTGACCGTCACGCTGGAACGCAAGCAGCCGGGGCTGAACTTCAACCTCGGCAGCACCTATGCCTGGCTGGACATCGCCGGCACCTTGCCGGACACCCTGCTGGTACAGCTCAAGGTCGGCTCCGGCGACGCCACGCTGGGCGGCGCGCGGGCGATGAGCGCCGACGTCGGTTCCGGCGACGTCAAGGTGCGCGACATCGGCGGCCTGGCGAGCGTCGCGGTCGGCTCGGGCGACGTCGAGCTGGACAACGTCGGCACGCTGCACCTGCTGTCGGTCGGTTCCGGCGACGTCCAGGCCCGCGGCGTGCGCGGCGAGGCCAGGGTCGGCAGCATCGGCTCCGGCGACCTGCAACTGCGCGACGTGCAGGGTGCGGTGAGCATCGACAGCATCGGTTCGGGCGATGTCGAACTCGACGGCGTGCAGGGCGCGGTGACGCTGGGCACGCTGGGGTCGGGCGACCTCGACGTGCGCGGCGCCGCCAGCCTGAGCGTGCGCCGCCGCGGCAGCGGCTCGATCGACCACCGCGACGTCCGCGGCAGCGTCGACCTGCCGAAGAAGCACTGACCCCTTCCACTTTCCCGCAAAGGACGCCGCCATGAAGAAGCTCGACACCTGCCTGCTCGCCCTGCTGCTGTGCCTGCCGCTGGCCGCCTGCGGCGGGCAGCCATCCTCCTCCACCGCGACCGAAACCGCCGACACCACGCTCGGCAAGAAGGTGCGCGAGGCCACCGACGAGGCCCGCAGGAAGCTGGCCACGGAGAACATCAGCGTTTCCCGCAACAACGGCGTCAAGGCGGAAATCACCCCGGCCGGCGACCTGTTGATCGACGGCAAGGCGGTCGCCATCGACGACGCCCAGCGCAAACTGCTGCTGGAATACCGCACGCAGATCGTGAAGGTGGCCGAAGCCGGCATCGACGTCGGCGTGCAGGGCGCCAACCTCGGCATGCGCGCGGCAGGCGAGGCGATCAAGGGCATCTTCTCCGGCGATACCGACAAGATCGAGGAACGGGTCAACGCCGAGGCGAAGCGGCTGGAAGAAAGCGCCCTGAAGATCTGCGAGCAGATGCCGGCCATGCTCGCCACCCAGCAGCAGCTGGCCACGGCCGTCCCCGAGTTCAAGCCCTACGCCACCATGGACCAGGACGACATCGAGGAATGCCGCAAGGGCAGCGTGACGCTGCGCTAGGCCGCGGCACCCGGCAGCGGCGGTAGAATGCCGCCCCTGCCGTTCGTCCCCGTACCGCCGCCATGAAGAAGCTGCTGCCCGTCCTGTTCGCCTGCGCCACCCTGCTCGGCGGCTGCGGCGACCGCGAAAAGTACGCGGCCCACCGCGCCGAGCGCAGCAAGCCCAAGACCGAGGTCAGCGCGGACATGGTGGCGATACGGCGTGCGCCCTATCCCAACCTGACCATCCTGCCCGGCGGCCACCTGCGGGTGGACGACATCGAGATCCCGCTGAAGCCGGCGCAGCAGGAAGTGCTGCAGGACAGCTTCGTCAAGCTGCAGATCCTGCGCCAGAACACCCTGACCGACGCCGCCACGACCGACGGCACCGGCGAACGCAGCGTGCCGATCCAGCCCGCGCCCGGGCAGCCGCCCTTCCCGGCCGACCTGGCCACCGGCATTCCCGAATTCAAGGAATACGGCGAGGCACTGGCCAACCTGCGCGCGGTGCGCTGAAAGCCGTGGATGCGGGGCTCGCCCCGCATCAAGCCATACCGGGAATGCACCTGCGCGGGGCAAGCCCCGCGCCTGCGGTACTCACCCGTGGATACCGCCGCGGGTAAGCGCCGCCGGGTCCAGCAGCCGCTTCAGCTCCGCCTCCGGCAACCCACTGTCCTCGCGTGCCACGTCCAGCACCGGGCGCTGCTCCTTGTAGGCGCGCTTGGCGATGGCCGCAGCCTTCTCGTAGCCGATGATCGGGTTCAGCGCGGTCACCAGGATGGGATTGCGCGCCAGCGCCTCGCGTACCCGCTCCTGCTTGACCACCAGCCCGGCGAACACCTTGTCGGCCAGCAGGGTCATCACGCTGGACAGCAGCCGGATCGAATCGAGCAGGTTGGCCGCGATCAGCGGCAGGGTCACGTTCAACTGGAAGTTGCCGGTCTGCCCGGCCACGGTGATCGCGGTGTGGTGGCCGATGACCTGCGCGGCGGCCATCACCGTCGCCTCCGGGATCACCGGGTTGACCTTGCCGGGCATGATCGAACTGCCCGGCTGCAAGGCCGGCAATTCCACCTCGCCCAAGCCGGCCAGCGGCCCGGAGTTCATCCAGCGCAGGTCGTTGGCGATCTTGATCAGCGCCACCGCCAGCGCGTTGAGCTGGCCGGACAGCTCCACCGCATCATCCTGCGCGGCCAGCCCCTCGAACTTGTTGTCGGCGCTGTCGAACCTGACCCCGGTGCCCGCCGAAAGCGCGCGCGCCACCTTGCCGCCGAAGCGCGGGTCGGCGTTGATGCCGGTGCCGATCGCGGTGCCGCCCAGCGGCAGCCGGCGCAGGCGCTTGAGCGCATCCTCGATGCGCCCCTGCGCCGATGCCAGTTGCGCCGACCACGCGCCGAACTCCTGCGCGAAGGTCAGCGGCATCGCATCCATCAGGTGGGTGCGCCCGGTCTTGACCACCTTGCCCAGCGAACGCCCGCGCCTGTCGATGGTCCGGCGCAGGTGCTTGAGCGCCGGCAGCAGCGTTTCCACCGTTTCCAGCTGCGCCGAGACGCGGATGGCGGTGGGGATCACGTCGTTGGAACTCTGCCCGAGGTTGACGTGGTCGTTGGGGTGCACGCGGGTCTTGCCGGCCTTGCCGCCCAGGTTGGCGAGCGTGGCGATGACCTCGTTGGCGTTCATGTTCGACGAGGTGCCCGAGCCGGTCTGGTAGACGTCCAGCGGGAAATGCGCGTCGTGCGCGCCGGCCGCCACTTCCGCCGCCGCCGCCGCGATCGCCCTGCCCACGCCCTTGGGCAGCAGCCCCAGGCCGGCATTGACCTCGGCGGCCGCGCCCTTGATCAGGCCCAGCGCACGGATGAAGGCACGCGGCATGCGCTGCCCCGACACCGGGAAATTCTGCACCGCGCGCTGGGTCTGCGCCCCCCACAGCGCCTCGGCCGGCACCTGCAGTTCGCCCATGCTGTCGTGTTCGAGCCGGTATTTTTCGCTCATTCGCAATCTCCTGATGTGGGTAAGGAAGTCAGCGGCTGGCGGCGCGAAGGCCCGGGCTGGCGGCTGCGCGAAGGATACGCCGCGGTGCCGCGCGAGGCGATGGAGGCCAGCCTCCCCGCTCCAGGGGGCTTCGGGGCCCGGCGAGCAGCCGCCCGACCCTGCCGTAGAATATGGCCCCCATCGTCATCACCCTCCGGCCCCCATGACCGACTCTGCCCTGCTCGCCCTGTCCCCGCTCGATGGCCGCTACGCCTCCAAGGTGGACGCGCTGCGCCCGATCTTCTCCGAGTACGGCCTGATCCGGGCCCGGGTGAAGGTGGAAATCGAATGGCTGCTGGCGCTGGCCGCCGAGCCGGGCATCGCCGAGCTGGCCGACTTCTCCGCCGCCGGCAAGACCACGCTGCGCGCGCTGGCCGAAGGCTTCAGCCCAGCCGACGCGGCCCGGGTCAAGGAAATCGAGCGCACCACCAACCACGACGTCAAGGCCGTGGAGTACTTCATCAAGGAACGCCTGCGCGACGACACCGAACTGGCCCCGGCGCTGGAGTTCGTGCATTTCGCCTGCACCAGCGAGGACATCAACAACCTGTCCTATGGCCTGATGCTGGCCGAAGCGCGCGAGAAGGTGCTGCTGCCGGCCTACGCAGGCATCGCCGCCACGCTGCGCAAGCTGGCGCACGAGCAGGCGACGCAGCCGATGCTCTCGCGCACCCACGGTCAGACCGCCTCGCCGACCACCCTGGGCAAGGAGATCGCCAACGTCGTTGCCCGCCTGGAACGGCAGGTCCGGCAGATCGCCGCGGTCGAGCTGACCGGCAAGATCAATGGCGCCGTCGGCAACTACAACGCCCACGTCGTGTCCTACCCCGACGTGGACTGGCCGGTCTTCGCACGGAAGTTCGTCGAATCGCTGGGGCTGGTGTTCAACCCCTACACCACCCAGATCGAGCCGCACGACAACGTCGCCGAGATCGGCGACGCCACCCGCCGCGCCAACACCATCCTGATCGACCTGGCCCGCGACATCTGGGGCTATGTCTCGCTGGGCTACTTCAAGCAGAGGCTCAAGGAAGGCGAAGTCGGCTCCTCGACCATGCCGCACAAGGTCAACCCGATCGACTTCGAGAACGCCGAGGGCAACTTCGGCATCGCCAACGCCCTGTTCGAGCACTTCAGCGCCAAGCTGCCGATCAGCCGCTGGCAGCGCGACCTGACCGACTCCACCGTGCTGCGCGCGCTCGGCACCGCCTTCGGCCACACCCAAGTGGCGCTGGACTCGCTGGCCAAGGGCCTGGGCAAGCTGGAGGTGAACCCGCAGCGGCTGGACGCCGACCTCGACGCGGCGTGGGAAGTGCTGGCCGAAGCGGTGCAGACGGTGATGCGCCGCCACGGCTTGCCCAACCCCTACGAGCAGCTCAAGGCGCTGACCCGCGGCCAGGGCATCACCGCCAGGTCGATGCATGCCTTCATCGAATCGCTAGAACTGCCGGAAGACGCCAGGCAGCGCCTGCTGGCGATGACGCCGGGCAGCTATACCGGTTTGGCCGCCGAACTGGCCAAGGCCATCTGAACTTTCCCGTAGGAGCGCACCTTGGTGCGCGACTTGGCTTTCCCGGCAAAGCCCCATCGCGCACCAAGGTGCGCTCCTACCCCGCAATCCAAGGATTTCCCCATGGCCACCGCCAAGCCAAAAACCTTCCCCATCGAAGTCCAGGCCCGCCCCGGCCTGATGCTGGGCATGCCCGCCGAGCGCTTCCTGCGCGACTATTGGCAGAAGCGCCCGCTGCTGATCCGCGGCGCCTTCGCCGGTTTCCAGACCCCGGTGCAGCCCGAAGACCTCGCCGGGCTCGCCTGCGAGGAAGGCGCGCTGGCGCGCATCGTCAGCCATGACCCGGCGACCGACGCGTGGACGCTGCGCACCGGCCCGTTCAACGAGGAAGACTTCCCCGGCATGCCCGACCACGACTGGACCCTGCTGGTGCAGGACGTGGACAAGTGGGATGCCGACGTGCGCGCGCTGGTGGACCACTTCGGCTTCCTGCCGCGCTGGCGCATGGACGACGTGATGATCAGCTTCGCCGCCACCGGCGGCGGCGTCGGCGCGCACGTGGACCAGTACGACGTGTTCCTGCTGCAGGCCCATGGCCGGCGCCGCTGGAAGATCGACGCCAGCGAATCCACCAAGGGCAAGCGCCCGCCGCTGGGCTTCCGCGACGACGTGGAGCTGAAGCTGCTCAAGAGCTTCAAGCCCACCCACGACTGGGTGCTGGAGCCGGGCGACATGCTATACCTGCCGCCAAACGTGCCGCACGACGGCATCGCGGTGGACCCGTGCCTGACCTTCTCCTTCGGCATGCGCGCACCGTCCTCGGCCGAGCTGATCAGCGACTGGCTGGACGACCTGGTGGCCGACGCCGACGAGGCGATCCGCTACCAGGACCCGGACCTGAAGCTGCCGGCCGACCCCAACGAGATAGACGCGGCGGCAATGGCGCGTGTGGTCGCCGCGCTCAATGCCCTGCGCATGAACGACCCGGACCGCCTCGGCGACTGGTTCGGCCGCTTCATCACCACCTACCGCGCCGCCGGCGACATCCTGCCCTCGCAGGCGCCTCCCGCGCCGGAAGAAGTGGAAACCGTGCTGGCCGAAGGCGGCCTGCTCGAACGCCACCCGTGGGCGCGGCTGGCCTGGCGCCGCGCCAGCCGTGGCGCATCGCTGTATTGCTCCGGCCGCAACTTCGCGCTGCCGGTCAAGGACGCGCAGACGCTGGCCGCCGCCGAACGACTCGATGACACCGCCTTCGCCAGGCTCTCGGCCAAGGGCCGCGCCGCTGTGCTGGAACTGCTGGCCGGCGGCCACTACCAGTTGCTGGATGCCGAAACGCTGGCGGCGATGCTGGCCGAGCAGGATGCGCTGGACGTCATGGAGGAAGCGTTCGACGAGGATGCCGACGCCCCGGAATTCGAAATCGAGGTCATGGAATACACCGAGGCCGGCGCAGGCGAACCGGCCAGCGCCGCCATCGACACCGTGCAGGTCAGCGAGGAAGGCGTCGAGGTCGTGGTGATCTGCGACGACGGGGACGACCGCGGGTAAGCCGTCGCGATGGACGCCCCCGCCGCCATCCGCATCGAGGCTGCCGACTACGCGCACCGGCACGAACAGCTGCATGCGCTGCGCCGGGCCGTGTTCGTCGACGAGCAGCGGGTCCCGGCAGAACTGGAAGCCGACGCGCTCGACCCGCTCAGCCACCACGTCGTTGCCCTGGACGCGGACGGCCAGGTCGTCGGTACCGGCCGGCTGACGCCGCAGCGGCGCATCGGCCGCATGGCGGTGGCCGCCGGCTGGCGCAACCGCGACGTCGGCGCCGCTCTGCTGCAGGCACTGGTCGCCGAAGCCGGCCGCCGCGGCTGGAACGAGGTGGCGCTGCACGCCCAGCTCGGCGCCCGCAATTTCTACGTCCGCAACGGCTTCCTGCCCGAAGGCGCGGAATTCGAGGAGGCCGGCATCGTCCACCAGACCATGCGCCGGCGGCTGGACGGGCCCATGCGCGTGCAGGACCCGGCCCAGGGCACGGCCGCGGCCACCGCCGTGGCCCACCGTGCCCGGCGCCGGCTGCTGCTGCATTGCCGCGGCAGCGATGCCCCCCTGCTCGGCCAGCCGCCGGTACTGCAGGCCCTGCGCCGCTTCGCCAGCGCCCGCCACGACAAGCAGGCCCTGCTGTTGCTGCATGACGGCGACCTGCAGGCCTTGCCGGCCGCGCTGCTGGCGCTGATGCAGCGCCTGCCCAGCGTGTTCGTGCTGCGCGGGCCGGTCGATCCGGCCGATGCCGCAGCGACCTCGGCGGCCATCCTCAACGACACCGGCGACTGCTACTTTCGTCCAATGGGCGAACGCCCCGACGGCGAGTTGTCGCTGGACTCCCCGGCCCGGGCACTCGCGCACGAAACACGGTTCCAGCGCATGTGGGAGCGTGCGCACGACTGTCCGGGCCTGCGCGCGCTCGGCATCTGAGCGTAATTCCGGCAGGACATGCAGTGGCCGAGCATTAAGACAATGGACAGGCGTCACTGCCCCTTCCTGTCCATGCGAGCGTATAATTCGGCGGATTCATCACGCCCGTGCGGCACCCGCCCCGCAAGGTACCGCCGGTTCCCTGAGCAATAATCAAGCGAATCCGACTCCCCATCGTGGACAATCTCCTGAAGCAGTTTGCGCAGTCATCGCAACTCGCCGGCGGCAACGCCGCCTATATCGAGGATCTGTACGAGCAGTACCTCGTTTCCCCGGACAGCGTGGACCCCAGGTGGAAGACCTGGTTCGACGGCTTCAAGGGCCGCGAGGCCGGGGATGTCCCGCATTCGGCCGTCATCGCCCACATCGCCGAGGCCGCCCGGAACGCGGTTTCCGGCGCTGCCGCCGTTGGCGGTGGCGATGAACGCGAACGCAACGTCGGCCGCCTGATCACCGCCTACCGCTCGCGCGGCCACCTCGGCGCCCAGCTCGACCCGCTGGGCCTGACCCCGCCGGTCAACCCGCCCGACCTGAGCCTGCCGTTCCACCACCTGTCCGATGCCGACCTCAACGACGAGTTCAGCACCGGCGGCGTCGGCGGCCAGCCGCGGATGAAGCTGCGCGACCTGCTGGCGCGCCTGAAGGCCACCTATACCGGCTCGATCGGCGCCGAGTTCATGTACATCGCCGAAGTTGGCCAGCGCCAGTGGCTGTACCAGCGGCTCGAGAACGCCGGCGGCAACTACAACCTCGACGCCGACACCAAGCGCCGCACGCTGGAGCGCCTGACCGCCGCCGAAGGGCTGGAGCGCTATCTGCACACCAAGTACGTCGGCCAGAAGCGCTTCTCGCTGGAAGGCGGCGATTCGCTGATCCCGATGATGGACACCGTGATCCGCGGCGCCGGCGCCGACGGCGTCAAGGACGTGGTGATCGGCATGGCCCACCGCGGCCGCCTGAACGTGCTGGTCAACACCCTGGGCAAGAGCCCGCGCAAGCTGTTCGACGAATTCGAAGGCCGCTTCGAGCACGACGACCGCGCCGTGGCCGGCGACGTGAAGTACCACATGGGCTTCTCCGCCGACGTCGCCACCAACGGCGGCCCGGTGCACCTGGCGCTGGCGTTCAACCCCTCGCACCTGGAGATCGTCGACCCGGTGGTCGCCGGCTCGGTGCGTTCGCGCCAGGAACGCCGCGGCGACACCGCGCGCAAGCAGGTGATGCCGATCCTGATCCACGGCGACGCCGCCTTCGCCGGCCAGGGCGTGGTGATGGAACTGTTCCAGATGTCGCAGGCACGCGGCTTCGCCGTCGGCGGCACCGTGCACATCGTCATCAACAACCAGGTGGGCTTCACCACCTCCAACCGCGACGACTCGCGCTCCACCCTGTACTGCACCGACCTGGCCAAGATGGTCGGCGCGCCGGTGCTGCACGTGAACGGCGACGACCCGGAAGCGGTGGTGTTCGCCGCCAGGCTGGCCTACGACTTCCGCCAGCAGTTCCACAAGGACGTCGTCATCGACCTGGTCTGCTACCGCCGCTGGGGCCACAACGAGGCCGACGAGCCGGCGATCACCCAGCCGCTGATGTACCAGGTGATCCGCAAGCACAAGACCACCCGCGAGCTGTACGCGGCCAAGCTCGAGGCCGAGGGCGTGATCCCGGCCGACGGCGGCCGCGCGCTGGTCGATGCCTACCGCGACAAGCTCGATTCGGGCGAGGTCACCACCGAGCTGGCCAAGGTCGAGAAGACCCCCCCGACCAGCAAGCTGTACGTGGACTGGCCGAAGCTGCTGGAAGGCAAGCTGTCCGATCCGGTCGACACCCGCGTCGAGATGGGCAAGCTCAAGCAGCTGGCCACGATGATCAACACCATCCCCGAAGGCGTCGAGCTGCACTCGCGCGTGGCCAAGGTCTACGACGACCGCCGCAAGATGGCCGCCGGCGAGATCCCGGGCGACTGGGGCTTCGCCGAGAACCTGGCCTACGCCACCGTGCTCGACCAGGGCCACAACCTGCGCCTGGTCGGCCAGGACGTCGGCCGCGGCACCTTCACCCACCGCCACGCGATCCTGCACGACCAGAAGACCGACAACTACTACCTGCCGCTGCGGCAGCTGGTGGAATCGCCGGAGCAGGCCACCATCATCGACTCGCTGCTCAGCGAGGAAGCGGTGATGGCCTACGAGTACGGCTTCTCCACCACCGACCCCAACACCCTGTGCATCTGGGAAGGCCAGTTCGGCGACTTCGCCAATGGCGCACAGGTGGTGATCGACCAGTTCATCGCCTCCGGCGAGGCCAAGTGGGGCCGCATCTCCGGCCTGACCCTGCTGCTGCCGCACGGCTACGAAGGCCAGGGCCCGGAGCACAGCTCGGCGCGCCTGGAACGCTTCCTGCAGCTGTGCGCGCTGGAGAACATGCTGGTCTGCGTGCCGTCCACCCCGGCGCAGGCCTTCCACATGCTGCGCCGCCAGCTGTGCATGACCACCCGCAAGCCGCTGGTGGTGATGTCGCCCAAGTCGCTGCTGCGCCACAAGCTGGCGGTGTCGTCGCTGGACGAGATGGCCAACGGCGAGTTCCAGCACCTGATCGGCGACGCCTCGGCCGAGGTCAAGAAGACCAGGCGCGTGGTGCTGTGCTCGGGCAAGGTCTACTACGACCTGCTGGAAGACCAGACCAAGCGCGGCCAGGACGACGTCGCCATCCTGCGCGTGGAGCAGCTGTACCCGTTCCCGCGCCCGCAGCTGGCCGCCGAGCTGAAGAAGTACGGCAAGGCCACCGACGTGGTGTGGTGCCAGGAAGAGCCGATGAACCAGGGTGCGTGGTACCAGATCCGCCACCACCTGCAGGCCTGCCTGGCCGATGGCCAGGCCCTGCACTACGCCGGCCGTTCGCGCTCGCCCTCGCCCGCCGTCGGCCACATGGCCGACCACGTCCGCGAGCAGCAGCAGCTGATCGCCGACGCATTGGTCAACCCGTTCAACGACCAGGTCGCTGAATAACCTCCCCCTTTCACGAATAGATACGAACCAGGAAGCCCACGCATGGCCACCGAAGTCAAAGCCCCGGTACTGCCCGAATCCGTCGCCGACGGCACCATCGCCACCTGGCACAAGAAGGTGGGTGAAGCCGTCAAGCGCGACGAGAACCTGCTCGATCTGGAAACCGACAAGGTCGTGCTGGAAGTGCCTTCCCCGGTCGACGGCGTGCTGAAGGAAATCAAGTTCAAGGAAGGCGACACCGTCACCAGCAGCCAGGTCGTGGCGATCATCGAGGAAGGCGCCGTCGCAGCCGCGCCGGCCCCGGCTGCCGCCGAAGCGCCGAAGGCCGCCGCCCCCGCGGCTCCGGCGGCCGCAGCCGCCCCGGCACCGGCCGCCGCCAAATCGCCGGCCGACGCGCTGCCGCCGGGCGCCCGCTTCAGCGCCATCACCGAAGGCGTGAACCCGGCCGACGTCGAAGGTACCGGCCGCCGCGGTGCGGTGACCAAGGAAGACATCGTCAACTTCGCCCGCAACGGCGGCGCCGGCAAGGCCGGCGGCGCGCGTCCGGAAGAGCGCGTGCCGATGACCCGCATCCGCAAGCGCATCGCCGAGCGCCTGATGCAGTCCAAGGATTCCATCGCCATGCTCACCTCGTTCAACGAGGTCAACCTGGCCAAGGTTTCCGCCGCGCGCAAGCAACTGGGCGAGGACTTCCTGAAGACCCACGGCATCAAGCTGGGCTTCATGAGCTTCTTCGTGAAGGCCGCCGCCAACGCGCTGCAGCGCTTCCCGGTGGTCAACGCCTCGGTCGACGGCGACGACATCATCTACCACGGCTATTCGGACATCTCCATCGCCGTATCCACCGAGAAGGGACTGGTGACGCCGGTGCTGCGCAACGTCGAGCGCATGTCCTTCGCCGACATCGAGAAGGGCATCGCCGAGTACGCCAAGAAGGCGCGCGACGGCAAGCTCGGCCTCGATGACCTGCAGGGCGGCACCTTCACCGTGACCAACGGCGGCACCTTCGGTTCGCTGCTGTCCACCCCGATCGTCAACCCGCCGCAGAGCGCCATCCTCGGCATGCATACCATCAAGGAGCGCCCGATCGCCGAGAACGGCCAAGTCGTGATCGCGCCGATGATGTACCTGGCGCTGTCCTATGACCACCGCATCATCGACGGCAAGGACGCGGTGCAGTTCCTGGTGGACATCAAGAACCAGCTGGAAAACCCGAGCCGCATGCTGTTCGGCCTGTAATGCCCGAAAGCCCCTCTCCCACCGGGAGAGGGGTTGGGGGCGCCAAGCTGCCACATCAGGCGCCACCATGATGAACGAGCCGCCGCGAGCCGCGCTGGCAAACCATCGGCTGTTCACCTGCTTCACTCGCGACGGTTTGCGACTGCGGCACACCCTCATCCGGCGCTTCGCGCCACCTTCTCCCGCAGGGAGAAGGGTTTGGTACCAAGGAACCTCAAATGGCTGAACAATTCGACGTCGTCGTCATCGGTGCCGGCCCGGCCGGCTACCACGCCGCCATCCGCGCCGCCCAGTTGGGCCTGAAGACTGCCTGCATCGACGCGGCGCTGGGCAAGGACGGCAAGCCGGCCCTCGGCGGCACCTGCCTGCGCGTGGGCTGCATCCCGTCCAAGGCGCTGCTGGATTCCTCGCACCAGTACCACAACATGCAGCACCAGTTCGCGCAGCACGGCATCAGCTTCAAGGACGCCGGCATCGACGTGGGCAAGATGGTCGGCCGCAAGGACGCCATCGTGAAGCAGTTCACCGGCGGCATCGCGCAGCTGTTCAAGGCCAACAAGGTCACCGCCTACTACGGCTTCGCCCAGTTGCAGCCGGGCAACGTGGTCAAGGTCAAGCAGCATGACGACAGCGAGGTCGAGCTGAAGGGCACCAACGTCATCATCGCCGCCGGTTCGGACTCGATCGAACTGCCGTTCGCCAAGTTCGACGGCGACACCATCGTCGACAACGTCGGCGCACTGGACTTCACCGAAGTACCCAAGCGCCTGGCGGTGATCGGCGCCGGCGTGATCGGCCTGGAGCTGGGCAGCGTGTGGAAGCGCCTCGGCGCCGAGGTCACCATCCTCGAAGCGCTGCCGGACTTCCTCGCCGCAGCCGATGCCGAGGTGTCCAAGCTCGCCGCGCGCGAATTCAAGAAGCAGGGCCTGGACATCAAGCTCGGCGCCAAGGTCGGCAAGACCGAGGTCACCGGCAAGGGCAAGAAGAAGGAAGTAGTCATCACCTACACCGACGGTGAAGGCGAAAAGACCCTGACCGTGGACAAGCTGCTGGTGGCCGTGGGCCGCCGCGCCGCCACCCGTGGCCTGCTGGCCGACGGCACCGGCGTGCAGGTCAACGAGCGCGGCCAGATCGTGGTCGATGACCATTGCCACACCGGCGTCGACGGCGTGTGGGCGGTGGGCGACTGCGTGCGCGGCCCGATGCTGGCGCACAAGGGCTTCGAGGAAGGCATCGCGGTGGCCGAACTGATCGCAGGCCTGCCCGGCCACGTCAATTTCGACACCATTCCCTACGTCATCTACACCAGCCCGGAAATCGCCTGGGTCGGCAAGACCGAACAGCAGCTCAAGGCCGATGGCGTGGCCTACAAGGCCGGCAGCTTCCCGTTCGCCGCCGTGGGCCGCGCGGTGGCGATGGCCGAGCCGACCGGCTTCGTCAAGGTGATCGCCGATGCCGAAACCGACCGCGTGCTCGGCCTGCACCTGATCGGCCCGAACGTCAGCGAGCTGGTGCACGAGGGCGTGCTGACGATGGAGTTCAGCGGCAGCGCCGACGACCTGGCCCGCATCTGCCACGCCCACCCGAGCCTGTCCGAAGCCGTGCATGATGCGGCGATGGCGGTGAGCAAGCGCGCCATCCACAAGGCGAACTGAGCGGGGAATGCGGGAACAGGGCACGGGGAATGAAACATCCCGCGCCCTGCCCTCCACGAACGCCGGCAGCGATGCCGGCGTTTTGCTTCCTCCGTTCCTTTCATTCCCCCTTTCCCCTTCCCTGTTCCCCGCCTCCATGAAATCCATCTGCGTCTATTGCGGCTCCAATCCTGGCGCCAAGCCCGTCTACGTCGAACGCGCCACCGAACTGGGCAGGCGCATCGCCGCCGAAGGCCTGCGGCTGGTCTATGGCGGCGGCCGCACTGGCCTGATGGGCGCGGTGGCCGATGGCGTGCTCGCCGCCGGCGGCGAGGTCACCGGCGTGATCCCGCAGCACCTGGTGGACCTGGAGGTGGCGCACAAGGGCGTGACCACGCTGGAAGTCGTCGGCTCGATGCACGAGCGCAAGTCGCGCATGTTCGACCTGTCCGACGCCTTCGTCGCCCTGCCCGGCGGCTTCGGCACCGCCGAGGAAATCTTCGAGATGCTGACCTGGCGTCAGCTCGGCATCGGCAAGAAACCCTGCGCCTTCCTCGACATCGATGGCTTCTACACGCAGCTGATCGGCATGATCGACCACATGGTGGCCGAGCGCTTCCTGCACCCGGAGCAGCGCGACGACCTGTGGCACGGCGAAGACCCCACGCGGATGCTGGAGTGGATGCGGGCGTATTCGCCGGCGCAGGCGGACAAGTGGTTCGACGAGAAGAAACGCAACGCATTGCGATAAGTCACCGGCGCGTGGCGACGCGGCGAACATGGCCGGCGCCTTGTTGCTTGCATAGCGCGGCGCGGCACGGTTCGACGAGAAAAGCGCAATGCGTTGCGCTGACTCCCTATCCCAGTGGGTGCCGACCGTTGGTCGGCACTGGCAGCCAGCCTGCAATGCCCCTCGGCGCTGCGCGCCCATGCCCGACCAACGGTCGGGCACCACCCGACGGGGGCACGTAGTGCCGGCCGCCGGCCGGCATCCGCCAGGAAACCAGGTCATGCGCGGTTGCCGGCCAGCGGCCGGCACTACACCATCTTGTGCAACGTCGCTTCGCGCGGCATCGGGTAGCCCAGCAGATAGCCCTGGCCGAAGTTGCAGCCCATTTCCAGCAGCACCTGCCGCTGGCGCTCGTTCTCGATGCCTTCGCCGATGGTCTCGATGCCCAGCGTGCGCGCCAGCGACACCACGCCTTCCACCAGTGCCTGCGTGTTCTTGCCGCCCTCGGTGTGCAAGCCAGAGATGAAGCTGCGGTCGATCTTCAGCGTGCTGATCGGGAACCGGTGCAGGTAGGACAGCGCCGAATAGCCGGTGCCGAAGTCATCCAGCTGCACTACCATGCCGCGCTCGCGCAACTGGCGCAGGATGCGCAGCGTGCGCGGCGCATCCTCCAGCAGCGCCGTTTCGGTCAGCTCCACCCGCAGCCGCGACGGGTCCGCGCCGGCCGCGTCCAGCAGCCCGAACAGGCGCCTGGCGAACTTCGGCACGTGGAAGTGGCGCGGCGAGACATTGACCGAGATGTAGCCCGACGTGGTCGCCGCAAGATCGTGCGCCACCTGCTCGTAGATCAGCCAGTCCACCTGCTCGATCAGGCCGCTCTCCTCGCCCAGCTGCATGAAGTCGCCCGGCAGCAGCAGCCCGCGTCCTTCGTGCTGCCAGCGCAGCAGCGCCTCGTGCCCGACCACCTTGCCGTCCCGCAGCGAGACGATGGGTTGGTAGAACGGCAGGAAATCGCGGTTGCCGATGGCGCGGCGCAGGTCCGCTTCCAGCTCCAGGCTCTGCAGCGACTGCTCGCGCATCACCTCGTCGAACACCACGCAGCGGTCCTGGCCCATGCCCTTGGCGCGGTACATCGCCGCGTCGGCGTCGCGCAGCAGCTCGGCGCCGGATTCGTAATGCGGGTTCCACAGCGAAATGCCGATGCTGCCGGACGGGAACAACTCGCGCCCTTCCACCCACATCGAGCATTCCAGCGCATGCAGCAGGCGCCGCCCCACGTCCATCGCCTCGTCCGCGCCGCCCTCGCAGCGCACCAGCATGGCGAACTCGTCGCCGCCCAGCCGCGCCACCACGTCGTTGCCACGCAGCAGGCCGACCAGCCGCCGCGCCACTTCCACCAGCATCCGGTCGCCGGCGGCGTGGCCGATGCTGTCGTTGACCCACTTGAAGCGGTCCAGGTCGAGGAACAGCAACGCGAATACCGGGCCGATGCCCAGCCGCGCGTGCTCGATGGCCTCCTCCAGCCGCTCCAGCAGGTGCAGGCGGTTGGGCAGCCCGGTCAGCGAATCGTGCATGGCCTGGTGGCTCAAGCGCTGCTCGATGCGCATGCGCTCGCCGATCTGCGCCAGCAGCTTCTGGTTGACCTCGCCCAGCTCGTGCGTGCGCTCGGCCACGCGCCGCTCCAGCTCGGCATGCGCCTGCAGCAGCCGGTTCTGGTCGCGCTGCCGCGCCAGGCTGTTGCCGATGTTGTGCGCGACGAAGGCCAGCAGGCGCTGGTCGTCCGGGGTGTACACGACCTGCGGGTTGTAGCTCTGCACCGCGATCACGCCCACCACCTCGCCATCGCTGAACAGCGGCACGCCGAGCCAGGACTGCGACTTGGCGCCGAACTCGTGCAGTTCGCCACGGGCGAGCAACTGGTCGATCTGCCTGCGCGTGGCCAATAGCGGCTGGCCAGTGCGGATGGTGTATTCGGTCAGGCCGCCGCCGAACTTGCGCGGGGGGCGCTCGCGGTTGAATTCGTCCACCGAATAGACGAACTCCAGCCCGTCGCCGGCCTCGTTGATCAATGCGATGTAGAAATTGCCGGCATCGAGCAGGCCGCCGATCACCCGGTGCAGCTCGGCATGGAACTCGGCTTGGCTGCCGCAGCTCATGGCCAGTTCGGAGATGTTGAACAGCGCCGCCTGCAATGCCTCGGCGCGCTGCCGCTCGACGATTTCGCCGCGCAGGCTGGCGTTGGCGTGCTCCAGCTCCAGCGTGCGCCGCTGCACGTGCTGTTCCAGCTGCACGTGCGCCTGGCGCCGGTCCATCGCGGTCAGGATGTGGGTGGTGACGAAGTTGAGGACCGCGCGGTCCTCGTCGTCGTACTGCACGCCGGGCTCGTAGCTCTGCACCACGATGGCGCCGCACACGACGTTGTCGCGCCACATCGGCACGCCCAGCCAGTCGGTGCTGTCCGGGCCGCTGGGCACCGAGTGCCGCGGGTCCAGTTCGCGGAGCAGGACCCGCGACGGGCCATGCATCACCCGGCCGCTGCGCATCACCGCGAAGGTCAGGCTGTCCTGCATGTCCTCGTAGTGGATGCGTTGCTCCGGGTCCGGCGCGAAGCTGTCCTGGGTATCGAAGAAGTACAGGAAGCGCAGGCTGCTCTGGGTTTCGTCGCATTCGACGATGTAGCAGTTTTCCGCGTACATCAACGTGGACAGGATGCGATGGAAATTGCCGAGCATTTCCGACATTTCAAGGTCGCTGCCGGCCAGGTCGGCGATCTCGAACAGGGCCTGCTGCAGGCGCTTGGAACGCTCCAGCTGCTCGATCTGCCGCCCCTGCCGCATCGATACCAGCACCGCGGCGACCAGCGCCCGCGCGGTGCTCAGCCATGCCCGGCGCTGCGTTTCCGAGAACGTGGCCGACACCTCGGCCAGCACCACGATGCGGGCGCCGCTCTCGGCGTGGGTCCAGCACTCCCACAGCGGCTGGTGCAGGCCGGCCGGCAGCTTGCCGCCGCCAAGCAGCACGCCGGCGGCCTCGCGCAACCGCGTGTCCTCGGCCGGGCTGGTACGGCAGCCGGTCCCCAGCACGGCATCATCCCAGGCAAGGACCACCGTGCTGCCGGCAGGCAACAGGCCATGCAGCGGCGTCACCACGTCGTTGACCGACGCATTGGCCTGTGCGGGCATGTTTTCGGCACTGCTTTGGCGCGGTTCGTCTGCCATGCCTTCCGTCTCTATCCGGTTCCGGTACCCGGAACTCCCCCCGCCCGCAGCATAACGCCCCGCGGCGTGACCAAGGTGTCCGGGTCGACATTTCCTGAACCCGCACTCCGGTGCCGGCGATGCCCGGCTAGGCACGGGCGCGGCGAATGCTTAGGCTGCGGCGCGTGGATACCGCCGTGCAGACACCGACCGACGAAACGCTGATGCTGGCCTATGCCGCCGGCGACGGCGAGGCGTTCGCCGAGCTGTACGCGCGCCACCGTGCCCGGCTGTTCCACTACCTGCTCGGGCAGTTGCGCGACCGCGCGCTGGCCGAGGAGCTGTTCCAGGACGTGTGGCAACGCCTGATCCATGCCCGTGCGGGCTGGAAGCCGGAGGCGGCGTTCGCCACCTGGTTGTTCCGCATCGCCCACAACCGCCTCAACGACCACTGGCGCGCCGCCCGCCACCGCCCGGCCGCCCCGGACGATGCCGACGCGCGCACCGCGCGGCTGGCCGATACCCGCACCCCGGAGCTGCTGGCCGACGAACAGGCGCAACGGCTGCAGCTGCATCGCGCGCTGGCCGAGCTGCCGCCGGAGCAACAGGAGGTGGTGATCCTGCGCCTGGAGCAGGAACTGAGCCTGGAGGAGATCGGGCAGATCACCGGCGTCGGCCGGGAAACCGTCAAGTCGCGGCTGCGCTATGCGATGGACAAGCTGCGCGCGAGGTTGAACGAATGAACACCCCCGATCGCCTGAGCCCCGAAGAACGCGCGCTGGCGCGGCTGCTGGGTCGCCCCGCGGCCGCGGCGCCCGATCCGCGCGTCGATGCCGCGATTGCCGAGCTGGCGCGGCAACCGGCCGCACCGGCGCCGACGCGACCCACGGCGCCGGCGCCCTTCGTCACGCCGCATGCGCGGCATCGGCGCCGCCGCGCCGTGGTGCCGGCATTGGCCGTGGCCGCGTCGCTGGTGCTGGTGGTGGGTCTGGCATGGCAACTGCGGCCCACTCCGCCGCCGCTGGACTTGCCCGTGCTCGCCGAGGCGCTTCCGCCGCCGGCAGCCGTACCGCTCCCTGCCGCCGACGTGCCGATGCCGGAAGCGGCCATCGAACCCGTGGCACCCGCCGTCCGCATGGCTGCCCCGGCAGAGGCGCCACCTCCTCGTGCAAGCGCGGCGTCCGATGCCGCGACCCGTACCGAGCGCGCACGCAAGGAATCGTCGCGGGCGGTGGAAGCGGCTTCCGCGAGAATCGTGCCACCCTCGCCGCCGGCTCCTCCCGCGCCATTGCCGGCCAGCCCAGCACAGGCCGATATCGTCCTGCCCGCCCCTGCCGGTGCCGCACCGGCACGGCTGGCTGCAACACCGGCGCCGGCAAAACTGGATGCACCCGCCGCCACGGCGGCATCCCCTGACCTGGACGCCGATGCCGCCCTGCCCCCGCGGCGATGGTTGCAACGCATCCGGCAGCGGCACGGGGACGGCGACGACGAGGGCGCGCGCGCCAGCCTGCGTCGCTTCGTCGAGGTTCATCCGAAGGCCCGCATCCCGCGCGACCTGCGCCCGTTGCTGGAAGATTCGTAGGTGCCGGGCTTGCCCGGTACGGAGCCTTCCACGGTAATGCTCCATGCGGGGCAAGCCCCGCATCTTGTGTCTTGAAGCCTGCCCCGATCAGGCAGACTTCCCCGGAGTGATCCGGGAGGTTCCGATGATGCCGTCTCCGCACTTGAGCCTTCGAGCTCGCACCGTAGATCCGGCACATCGGAACCCTTTTCCGCCCTGGAGCTTGAACGGTATCTTCGGCCCGCTTTTGCGAGAGCCAGCACGAACAAGGGCAAGCCAGGCGGTCACTGTATCCGGTTCGACAGCAGGAGACAGAGACATGCAGGTGATAGGCATCGACGTGGCCAAGGCCACCTTCGACATCGCCCTGCCACTGGGGCAGGGCAAGTACCGCACCCGGGGCAAGCTCGGCAACACCGCCGCGGGTTGGGAACAACTGCTGGCCTGGAGACAGGCTCACGCCCCGGAAGCGGCGGTGGGCATGGAAGCCACGGGTATCTACCACGAGGCGCTGGCCGAGCGGCTGGTCGCGGCCGGGGTCACCGTCTACGTGGTCAATCCGGCGCAGATCAAGGCTTACGGCCAGAGCGAGTTGCTGCGGACCAAGACCGACCGGACCGATGCCAAGCTCATCGCCCGGTTCTTGCAGTCGCGCCTGCAGGAGCCGGACCGGCTTCATCCCTACGTGCCGCCGACACCGGTCGAGCGCACGTTGCGGGCCTTGGTGCGCCGACGGGACGAGCTCAAGCAGATGCGGCAGATGGAGCTCAATCGGCTGGAGAGCACCCATGCGGCGTTGGCCGCGAGCATCGGCCAGGTCGTGGCGACGCTGGAACAGCAGATCACCCAGATCGAGAAGGCGATCAACGAGCACATCGACAATGACCCGGACCTGCGCGGACGGCGTGACCTGCTTACCACCATCCCGGGCATCTCCGGCACCACCAGCGCCTTCCTGCTGGCGTGTCTGGGCGAGCTGAACCAGTACAGCGACGTGGGCCAGATCGTGGCCCATGCCGGGCTGAATCCAGCCCGCCGGCAGTCCGGCACGCACGAAGGCAAGGTCCGCATCTCGCGTGTCGGCAATGCCACACTGCGCGCCAAGCTCTACATGCCGGCCCTGGTGGGCAAGCGCCACACCCCCGTGCTGGCCGCCTTTGCCCAGCGACTGGCCGAACGGGGCAAGCCACCCAAGCTCATCCTCTGCGCCTTGATGCGAAAGCTCCTGCACATCGTCTGGGGGGTGCTCAAGTCCGCTACGCCCTTCGATCCCCGAAAGGCCATTGCACACGCCTAAGCAAGACGGTATCTACGGCAAGCCCCATTCTCCCGACCGGACATGGCAAGACATCCAATCCGCCGCTGGGCTCTCGCCTAGAATGGCCGGGATGCCCGATACCCTCGCCACGCCCGCCAGCCACCTGCTGGAAGTCAAGCACAGCCGCTTCCTCGCCCATGCCGCCCCCATCGGCAACGCCGCCGATGCACTGGCCTTCGTCGCGTCGGTATCGGTCGCCGACGCCACCCACAACTGCTGGGCCTACCGCCACGGCGGCGAATACCGTTCCAGCGACGATGGCGAACCGGCCGGCACCGCCGGGCGCCCGATCCTGGCCGCCATCGATGGACAGGGCTATGACCGCATCGTCGTGGTCGTCACCCGCTGGTTCGGCGGCATCAAGCTTGGCGCCGGCGGGCTGGTACGCGCCTATGGCGGCGCCGCGGCCGAATGCCTGCGGCTGGCGCCACGGCTGCCGCTGATCGCGATGAAGCGGCTGCATCTGGCCTGCCCGTTCGATGCGCTCGGCAGCGTGCACACGCTGCTGGCCGCGCATGTGGTGGACAAGCTCGGCGAAAGCTTCGACGAACATGGCGCACGCTTGCACGTCGAACTGCCGGCCGAACGCGTCGATGACTTGAAAACCCGCCTGCGCGACGCCACCCGTGACAGGGTGCGGTGGAGCGACGAGTGAACGACCGGGAGGGGGTTGTCGATTTTCCCCTCCACCGTCCTCCCGGCCATTGCCGGCCTGCACTTCCCTCTTCTCCCACGCAGCCACTCCCCGATGACCGACACGTCCGCCACCGAACCCACCCCCGGCCGCAACAAGGCCAAGCTCGGCACGTTGCGCGCGCTGTGGCCGTTCGTGCGCCGGCACATGGGCCTGTTCGTGGCCTGGCTGGCAGCGCTGGCGGTGGCCTCGGCGGCGACGCTGAGCTTCCCGGTCGCGTTCCGGCGCATGATCGACGACGGCTTCAGCAGCGGCGGCAACATCGACCAGGTATTCCTGCTGGTGTTCGCGGTGGTGGTGGTGCTGGCGCTGGCCAGCGCGGCGCGCTTCTTCTTCGTCTCGCTGCTGGGCGAAAAGGTCGTGGCCGACCTGCGCCGGCAGCTGTATGCGCACCTGGTGGCGCTGGACGCGCAGTTCCACGACCGCAATCGCAGCGGCGAGCTGGTGTCGCGCTTGTCGGCCGACAGCGAGCTGCTGCGCAGCGTGGTCGGCAGCAGCATGTCGGTGGCGCTGCGCAGCACCGTCACCGTGGTCGGCAGCCTGGCGATGCTGTTCGTCACCAGCCCGCGGCTGGCCGCCTTCACCCTGGTCGGCATCCCGCTGGCGGTGCTGCCGATCGTGCTCGGCGCGCGCCGGCTGGAAAAGGCCTCGCGCGCCACCCAGGACCGCGTCGCCGACGCCAACAACCTCGCCAGCGAAACCCTCGGCGCCATCCGCACCGTGCAGGCGCATGCGCGCGAAGGCTACGAGACCGGCCGCTTCGCCGCCGCCGTGCGCGTGGCGGTGGATACCGCCCGGCGCCGCATCCGCACCCAGTCGCTGGTCACCGCCATCGTCATCACCCTGGTGTTCGGCGCGGTGGTGCTGGTGCTGTGGTCCGGCGCGCACGACGTGATCGGCGGGCGCATCAGCAAGGGCGAGCTCGGCCAGTTCGTGTTCTATGCGCTGATCGGCGGCGGCTCGGTCGGCGCATTGGCCGAAGTCTGGAACGAACTGCAGCGCGCGGCCGGCGGCATGGGCCGCATCGCCGAGCTGCTGCAGGAATCGGCCGGCGTGCGTGCCCCAGCATCGCCACAGATGTTGCCCGTACCGCTGCGCGGCGACATCCGCTTCGACGACGTGGTGTTCCACTATCCGCAGCGCCCCACCCAGGCCGCGCTGGAAGGCTTCACCCTGCACGTGAGGCCGGGCGAAACCGTCGCGCTGGTCGGTCCCTCCGGCGCCGGCAAGAGCACCGTGCTGTCGCTGCTGCTGCGTTTCCACGACCCGGACGGCGGCACGATCAGCATCGACGGCGTCGACCTGCGCGATGCCGACCCCACCGCGCTGCGCGAGCAGGTGGCGCTGGTGCCGCAGCAGCCGGCGCTGTTCGCCAGCAGCGCCGCCGACAACATCCGCTACGGCCGGCTCGAAGCCAGCGACGAGCAACTGCATGCCGCCGCCCGCGCCGCCGAGGCCGACGAATTCATCCGTACCCTGCCCGAAGGCTATGCCAGCGAACTGGGCGAACGCGGCGCGCGCCTGTCCGGCGGCCAGCAGCAGCGCATCGCCATCGCCCGCGCACTGCTCAAGGACGCGCCGGTGCTGCTGCTGGACGAAGCCACCAGCGCGCTGGACGCGCAGAGCGAGCGTGCGGTGCAGCAGGCGCTGGAGCGGCTGATGGCCGGGCGCACCACGCTGGTGATCGCGCATCGCCTTGCCACCGTGCTCAAGGCCGACCGCATCGTGGTGATGGACCACGGCCGCATCGTCGCCCAGGGCACGCACGAGCAGCTGCTGCGCGAAGGTGGCCTGTACGCGGAGCTGGCGCGGCTGCAGTTCATCGACTGATAACGCGCGACTAACGCTGCCGGGCGCATGCTCGCCCCGTCACACCGGGTTGCATGCCAAGCAGGAGGTTCGTCATGTCGTTCCGCCAGTTCCCCGCCACCGACACCAATGGCGAAAGCCGCATCATCATCGAGTTCAAGCCCGAGCCCGGCGACACGCAGAATGCCGCCGACAGCGGCCCGCGTTACGAGCTGGACGACGGCCGCCACCTGCGGCGCAATGCCCGCGAATTCACTACCGTCGACGGCGAGCTGACGCTGCGGATCTGAACGAACCTGCGCAGGAGCGCACCTTGGTGCGCGAACGGGCATTACCGGGAAAGCCTCCCGCGCACCAAAGTGCGCTCCTGCATCGTGGCTGGCGAATAATTCACCAGCCCTCTTGACAGCCTTGCGCCGCAACGGCCGCCGGCATTCATCCACAGGTTTGTGCGCAGTTCATCCACACCGGCTGTGGATGAATGCGCGCGCTCAGCGTTCCAGCACCCGGCCGATGCCGCTGCGGTCGATCTCGGCCACCGCCGCTTCGACGATTTCCGCCGCATATTCGTGGTCGAAGCCGATGCGGAAATGCACCTCGCCGGCCGGCGTGCGCGAGGAGTGGATCGAGGCCAGGCTGATGCCGTGGCGCTCGAACACGTGCAGCAGTTCGCGCAACGAGCCGGCGCGGTCCTCCGGCAGGTGCACGCTGATCGCGCGGCGCTCGCTCAGGTCGGCCAGCAGGTAGCCGAGCCGCTCGAAGCTGTAGTTGCCTTCCTGCAGGGTCGCCGCGTCGATCGCCTCGCGGTTGCCGGTCAGGAACTGCCGGCGGAAGGCGGCGCGCGACGCATCGTCGCCGGCGCCCACCAGCGCGCGCAGCTGCTGCAGCTGCCGCAGCAGCCGGTCGAGCATCTCCACCGTATGCGGGTTGCCGAACTGGATGTCCTCGTAGATCGCCGGGTTCAGCGACAGGATGCGGGCGATCGCCGCCGCGTCCATTTCGAACGCGGTCGAGCGGTACGGCATCAATGCCTGCAGTTCGCCGAGCAGCGGCGCGTACTCGCGCAGCACGCCGGCCTGCGCCAGATGGGTGGCATGCACCATCGCCTGCACCAGCGCCATCACCCGGTCGTGGTGCTCGGGCGTGGCCGCCACGCAATCGGCTTCCAGCGCGGCATACAACCGCGCCAGCCACGGCTGCCAGCGCGCATCGGGCCGCGCTTCGCAGACCACCATCACCCGCCCCCGCAGCGTCGGCGCCTTGGGCGGCGCGGTCATCGGGTGCAGGCCCACCACGGCCGCCTGCGACTCCAGCATCGCCGCCACCGGCGCGGTCTTGATCGAGGTGACGTCCAGCCACAGCCGCCCGTGTTCGCGGCCGCCGGACTGGCGTATGTAGTCGCGGATCAACCCCGGCGTATGCCGGATCGGCGCGGAAAACAGCAGCACGTCAGCCTGTTCCAGCAACTGCTCGGGCGTGTGCGAGTCGCTGTCGACCGGGTCGTGGCCAATCACCTCCAGCGCCATGCGCGACTGGAAGAAGCCGCGCAGCCAGCGGCCATAGGCGCCGCCGCTGCCGACGATGCCGATGACCGGCGAAGTGGTCGCGGGCAGGCTCACGCCAAGCGCTCGGCACGGAACCGGTGCGGCGTGCCCAGCGCAGCCGGTGCCGCGGCCAGCACGTCGAACTCCTCCACGCCCTGCGCCAGCGTCGCCTCCAGCGCGGCATGCACGCCGGCGATGGCGCGGCCCACGGCATCGGCGAACGCATGGCCCTTGAGCAGGAAGGCGACCAGCAGCGACATCAGCACGTCGCCGGTGCCGGCCACGTCCACCGGCAGGTGCGGCGAGGTCCAGCGCCAGACTTCATCGCGGCCAATCGCCAGCGTCACCAGTTCGCCGGGATCGCCGGACACCGAATGCGCGATCACCCACTGCGGGCCACGCTCCAGCAGCCTGCGCGAAGCGGCGATGGCGTCGTCCTGTTCCAGCGCCGGCATGCCGGTGAGCCGGCCCAGCTCGAAGGCGTTGGGCGTCACCAGCCACGCATGCGGCAACAGCCGCTCGGCGAAGATCGCTTCCAGCCCCGGTTCGACGTAGGGGCCGGTATGGGTGTCGCCGATCACCGGATCGAGGCAATAGCGCAGGCCCGGGCAGGACGGCAGCGTCGCGTCCAGCCAATCGGCAAATGCCGTGCCGTTGGCGACGCTGCCGAAATAGCCGGAAACCAGTGCCCCGGCGCGCTGCGGCAGGCCGCGCTCGCTGGCGCCCAGCAGCAGATCGGTGAACCAGTCGGCCGGCAGCACGCGCCCGCGCAGGGTGTCGTAGAACGGCGCATTGCTCAGCAGGGTGGTGGGGATTTCCGCCACCCGCATGCCCAGCGCGCGCAGCGGCGGCACCGCCGCGCTGTTGCCGGCGTGGCCGTAGACCAGCTGCGACTGCACGGAAATCACGTCCACCGGCGACGGCCCCTCGGGCCGCTGCCGACGACCGTGCACGAGGTGGCTGTGGTCGATATCGTTCATCGCCGCATTTTACGCCCGCGGCAATGGCGACCGGCTGCATGGATGCGCGCGCAACCAATGCGGGGACGACGAACTGCAAGGGCACGCCTTGGCTTTCCCCTTCTCCCCTCGGGAGAAGGTGCCCGAAGGGCGGATGAGGGGCGAACGTAGTCCAGATGGTTGACCATCATGGACTACGTTCGCCCCTCACCCCAACCCCTCTCCCATGGGGAGAGGGGCTTTTCAGGACGAGGTCATCCGGTCCCAGAAGCCCTTGACGCCGTCGATGAAGGTGGCCGACTTCGGCGAATGCTTGCGCGCTTCCTCGCCGGCGAAGGTGGCCTCGAACTGCTCCAGCAGCTTGCGCTGCTCGGCGGTCAGGTTCACCGGGGTTTCCACCAGGATGCGGCAGTACAGGTCGCCCTCGGTGCGGCTGCGCACCGACTTGACGCCCTTGCCGCGCAGGCGGAACAGCTTGCCGGTCTGGGTTTCGGCGGGAACGCGGATTTCCGCCTCGCCGCCGAGCGTGGCCACGCGCACGGTATCGCCCAGCGCCGCCTGCGAGATGCGGATCGGCACCTCGCAATGCAGGTCGTCGCCGTCGCGGGTGAAGATCGGGTGCTCGCGCACGCGCACTTCCACGTACAGGTCGCCCGGCGGCGTGCCCGGCGGGCCGGCCTCGCCCTCGCCCTGCAGGCGGATGCGGTCGCCGCTGTCCACGCCGGCCGGCACCTTGACCGACAGCACCTTGTCTTCCTCGACACGGCCGTTGCCGTGGCAGGTCTTGCACGGCCTGGCGATGATCTGCCCGCGCCCGCCGCAGTTGTGGCAGGCCTGCTGCATGGCGAAGATGCCGCGCTGCATGCGTATCTGGCCGCGGCCGCCGCAGACGTTGCAGGTTTCCACCTTGCCGTCTTCCGAACCGCTGCCGTTGCAGTCGCCGCACTCGGCCAGGGTCGGGATCTCGATGCGGCGCTCGACGCCGGCCACCGCTTCTTCCAGGTCCAGCTCCATCACGTAGCCGATGTCGGCGCCGCGACGCGGCTGGCGCGCGCCGCCACCGCCGAAGATGTTGCCGAAGATGTCGCCGAAGATGTCGTTCATGTCCGGGCCGCCGGCACCGCCGCCGCCCATGCCGTGCTCGAACGCGGCGTGGCCGTGGGCGTCGTACATGCGCCGCTTGTTGCCGTCGGACAGGACTTCATAGGCTTCCTTGCACTCCTTGAAGGAGGCTTCGGCAGCCGCGTCGCCCGGGTTGCGGTCCGGGTGGAACTTCATCGCGCAGCGGCGGTAGGCCTTCTTCAGCTCATCGTCGCCGGCGTCGCGGGCCACGCCCAGGACTTCGTAGTAATCGCGCTTGCTCATGCTTTACCTCTCCCTCCCCCTCCAGGGAGGGCTGGGGTGCGGGTTGGCTACAAGACAAGGGTCCGGGGCCGCATGGCAACCCCGAACCCTCACCCCACCCCCCTCCCGGCGGGAGAGGGGCCATGGACGTCAGGACTTCTTGTCGTCCTTGACCTCGGTGAACTCGGCATCCACCACGTCGTCGTGCGCCGGGCCCGGGGAGGCGCCCGCACCCTGCGCGGCATCGCCCCCCTGCTCGGAGGCCGCCGCGGCCGCGTACAGCGACTGCCCGGCCTCTTCCAGCGCCTTCGAGCGGGCCTCGATCTGTGCCTTGTCGTCGCCCTTCATCGCCGTTTCCAGGTCGGCCAGCGCCGACTCGACCTTGCCGATCACGTCGCCACCGACCTTGCTGCCGTGCTCGGTGATGGCGCTGCGGGTGGCATGGATCAAGCCGTCGGCCTGGTTGCGGGCCTGCACCAGTTCCTGGAACTTCTTGTCTTCCTCGCGGTGCGTCTCGGCGTCGGCGACCATGCGGTTGATTTCGTCCTCGGACAGGCCCGAGCCGGCCTTGATCTCGACCTTCTGTTCCTTGTTGGTCTTCTTGTCCTTGGCCGACACGTGCAGGATGCCGTTGGCGTCGATGTCGAAGGACACCTCCACCTGCGGCAGGCCGCGCGGCGCCGGCTCGATGCCGGTCAGGTCGAACTTGGCCAGCGACTTGTTGTAGCGGGCCTGCTCGCGCTCGCCCTGCAGCACGTGCACGGTCACCGCCGACTGGTTGTCCTCGGCCGTGGAGAAGGTCTGCGAGGCCTTGGTCGGGATGGTGGTGTTCTTCTCGATGATCTTGGTGAACACGCCGCCCAGGGTCTCGATGCCGAGGCTCAGCGGGGTCACGTCCAGGAGCAGCACGTCCTTGACGTCGCCGGCCAGCACGCCGCCCTGGATCGCCGCGCCCAAGGCCACGGCCTCGTCCGGGTTGACGTCCTTGCGCGGCTCCTTGCCGAAGAACTCGGCCACCGCCGCCTGCACCTTGGGCATGCGGGTCTGGCCGCCGACCAGGATCACCTCGTTGATGTCGCTCGAACGCAGGCCGGCATCGTTCAGCGCGGTGCGGCACGGCTCGATCGACTTCTTGATCAGGTCCTCGACCAGCGCTTCCAGCTTGGCGCGGGTCAGCTTGATGTTCAGGTGCTTCGGGCCGCTGGCGTCGGCGGTGACGTACGGCAGGTTGACCTCGGTCTGCTGCGCGCTGGACAGCTCGATCTTGGCGCGCTCGGCCGCGTCTTTGAGCCTTTGAAGAGCAAGAGGGTCCTTGCGCAGGTCGATGCCCTGGTCCTTGTTGAACTCGTCCACCAGGTACTCGATGACGCGGTTGTCGAAGTCCTCGCCGCCGAGGAAGGTGTCGCCGTTGGTGGCCAGCACCTCGAACTGCTTCTCGCCGTCGACGTTGGCGATCTCGATGATCGACACGTCGAAGGTGCCGCCACCCAGGTCGTAGACGACGATCTTGCGGTCCTTGTTGTCGCCCTTGTCCAGGCCGTAGGCCAGCGCCGCGGCGGTCGGCTCGTTGATGATGCGCTTGACGTCCAGCCCGGCGATGCGGCCGGCGTCCTTGGTCGCCTGGCGCTGGCTGTCGTTGAAGTAGGCCGGCACGGTGATGACCGCCTCGGTGACCTTCTCGCCGAGGAAGTCCTCGGCGGTCTTCTTCATCTTCTCCAGCACCTTGGCGGAGATTTCCTGCGGCGCCATCTTCCTGCCGTCGCTGGTCTGCACCCAGGCGTCGCCGTTGTCGTGGGCGAGGATGCCGTACGGCACGTGGGCGATGTCCTTCTGCACTTCGCCGTCGGTGAACTTGCGGCCGATCAGGCGCTTGACCGCGTAGAAGGTGTTCTTCGGGTTGGTGACCGCCTGGCGCTTGGCCGAGGCGCCCACCAGCACTTCGCCGTCCTTGGTGTAGGCGACGATGGAGGGCGTGGTGCGGTCGCCTTCCGAGTTTTCGATGACGCGGGCCTTGCCGCCGTCCATGATCGCCACGCACGAGTTGGTGGTGCCGAGGTCGATGCCGATGATCTTTGCCATTGCCGGTTTCCTCTGGAATTCAATCTGGGGGGCGGCCACGCCGCCGATGTGGGTGATGTAAGGACGCCGCGCGGGCTTTCAAGGGAGGACGGCCGGGCATTGCCCCGGGAATCGCCTTCCCCGCCCCGCCGTCAGTCGTACTTCGCCACCACCACCAGCGCCGGCCGCAGCAGGCGCTCGTTGAGCAGGTAGCCCTTCTGGAACACCGTCACCACCGTGCCCGGGGCCACGCCCGCCGGGGCATCGACCTGGCTGATGGCCTGGTGGTGCTCAGGGTTGAACGGCTGGCTGGTCGGGTCCAGCAGGGTCAGGCCGTTGTCGCCCGCCACTTTCAGCAGTTGCTTGTAGGTCAGCTCCAGCCCTTCGCGCAGCGGGCTGGGTTCGTTGCCGGCCGCGGCCAGCCCCGCATCGAGGCTGTCGAACACCGGCAGCAGGTCGCCCAGCAGTTTTTCGTTGGCGAACCTGCGGGCCTGCTCGACGTCGCGCACCAGCCGCTTGCGCTGGTTCTCAAGGTCGGCGCGCTCGCGCAGCGATTCGCCCTTGAGCTGCTCGATCTCGGCCTGCAGGGCCTGGACCTGCGCCTCGTGCTGTCCGGCGACATCTTCGGCACCGGGCATGGTCTCGAATTCGGGGTGGTCTTGGTTCATTTCCTGTTTCCTGGCGGTCGTTCTGCCGCCCACCCGGCCCCGTATGTGGGCGCTGCCGCCGCTTTCAAGGCCGGCGCAGCCGGTGAGACGGGCGCCGGCCACCCTGCGCCGCATTGACCTGCCGCATGCGCATGCTAGTTTTGCGCGGCCCCATTCCCTGCCCGCCATGCTCAGACATCTTTCGATCAAGGATTTTGCCGTCGTCCGCGCCACCGAACTGGAATTCGGGCCGGGCATGACCGTGGTTTCCGGCGAAACCGGCGCCGGCAAGTCGCTGATGGTCGACGCGCTGGGCTATCTGTCCGGGCTGCGCGCCGACAGCGGCGTGGTCCGCCACGGCGCCGGCCGCGCCGAGTTGTCGGCCGAGTTCGACCTGGCCGACGACGCCCCGGCGCGGCAATGGCTGCGCGACAACGAGCTGGACGACGACGCGCAATGCCAACTGCGCCGGGTGATCCGTGCCGATGGCGGCTCGCGCGCCTTCATCAACGGCCGCCCGGTGCCGGTGTCGCAGCTGTCGGAACTGGCCGCGTTCCTGGTCGAGATCCACGGCCAGCACGAGCAGCAGGCATTGCTCTCGCGCCCCAGCCAGCTGGCCCTGCTCGACGCCTATGCCCGCAACGATGCCGAACGCGCCGCCGTGCGCGCCGCCGCCGGCCGCTGGCAGGCGCTGGTGGACGAGCGCGAGGCGCTGTCACAGCAGGGCGACGTCTCCGACCGCCTCGGCTTCCTCGCCCACCAGCTCGGCGAGCTGCAGCGCGAGGAACTGGAACCGGCGGCGGTGGCGGCGCTGGCCGCCAGCCACCGCCGGCAGGCGCATTCGGCCGCATTGATCGAGGCCTGCCAGTTGGCCGGCAGCACCCTCAACGGCGACGACGGCCCGTCGCTGCTCGGCCTGCTGCAGCAGGTGCGGCACGAGCTGTCGCGGGTCAGCCAGCACGACGCACGGCTGGGCGAGATCGACGCCATGCTCGACGCCGCCGGCATCCAGCTGCACGAAGCCCTGGCGCAACTGGACCGCGTGCAGGACGACCTGGACAGCGACCCGGACGCCTTCGAGGACATCGAGCGCCGCCTCGGCCGCCTGCATGACCTGGCCCGCAAGCACCGCGTGCCGATGGAGAAGCTGGCCGCCACCCGCGACCGCCTCGACGCCGAAATGGAACAGCTGCGCGGCGCCGACGAACGCCTGTCGCGGCTGGCCGGCGAGATCGACGCCGCCGCCGCGCACTGGCAGGCGCAGGCGGCGCTGCTCAGCGCCAGCCGCGGCGCGGCGGCCAAGGCGCTGTCGGCCACCACCACCGCGCTGATCGGCGAACTGGGCATGGGCGGCGGCCAATTCCTGATCGAACTGGAGCCCCAGGCCCAGCCGCGGCCGGACCCCAACGGCGCCGAGCGCGCCGAGTTCCTCGTCGCCGCCAACGCCGGCCAGCCGCCCCGCGCCCTGCGCAAGGTCGCCTCCGGCGGCGAGCTGTCGCGCATCTCGCTGGCCATCGAGGTCGCCGCACTCGGGCTGGACGCGGTGCCGACGATGGTGTTCGACGAAGTGGATTCCGGCATCGGCGGCGCGGTGGCCGACATCGTCGGCGGCAAGCTGCGCGCGCTCGGCGAGCGCCGGCAGGTGCTGTGCGTGACCCACCTGCCGCAGGTCGCGGCCAAGGGCCACGCCCATTACCGGGTCAGCAAGGCGCCGGTGGAGGGCATGACCCAGAGCGCGGTGGAACTGCTCGACGGCAAGGGCCGCGAGGAGGAGCTGGCGCGCATGCTCGGCGGCGCCGAGGTCAGCAAGGAGGCGCGGGCGGCCGCGCGCAAGCTGTTGGCCGAAGCCTGAGCACACCGGCGGCTGCCTGATCGTAGATGCGGGGCTTGCCCCGCATGACGCTTCACCGTGAAAGCCCCGTGCGGGGCAAGCCCCGCACCTACGAGATTTTTTGCGAATGGCCGTTGTGATGCCGGCCCCGAAAACGACGACACCGGCGCAAGGCCGGTGTCGCTTCGATACACGCTCCGACGGCACTGCCGCCGGACAGGCTCACCGCCGCTTCTTGCGCACGTACAGCACCAGCGAATGCTCTTCGAGCTCGTAGCCGTGGTCGGTAGCGATCTTCTTCTGCAGCTCCTCGATCTCGCGGCTTTCGAACTCGATGATCTTGCCGGTGTCCACGTCGACCATGTGGTCGTGGTGGCCGCCGCGGTCCAGTTCGTAGACCGCCTGCCCGCCTTCGAAATTGTGCTTGAGCACCAGCCCGGCCGCCTCGAACTGGGTCAGCACGCGGTAGACCGTGGCCAAGCCGATCTCGTCGCCGCAATCGAGCAATTGGCGATAGATGTCCTCGGCGGTGAGGTGGTGGTGCGGGGTGTTCTGCTCGAGCAGCGCCAGGATGCGCATCCGCGGATGCGTCACCTTCAGGCCGACTTTGCGCAGGTCATTGGATTCCATGGCCATCGTGTTCATTGGCGGTTTAACGCCAGTTGCCTCCGGTCGGATCGCGCTGGGTGCCGGGGAGTGTATCATCGCCGGGATTTCCCCAATCGCCTGTCCCTAATGCGCAAGCTCCTGTTGATCGCCGTCGTCGCCCTGTCCACCACCGCCTGCGGCATCATCTACAAGCAGCCCATCTACCAGGGCAACCTGATCCACGCCGAAGCCGTGGCGCAGCTGCAGGTGGGCCAGAGCAAGCAACAGGTCAATGCGCTGCTGGGCACGCCGTCCATTCCCGACCCGTTCCATGCCCAGCGCTGGGACTACACCTCCAGCCAGCGGACCAACCGCCTGGGCACGACCGAAATGAAGAACTTCACCGTGTTCTTCGAGAACGACCGGGTCACGCGCTGGGAAGGCGACTACTTCCCCAACCAGGACGCGGAGCTGGCCAAGAAGAGCGTGCGCCAGTTCGGCCGCAACCTCGCCAAGGACAAGAAGAAGGGCCGCTGAGCCCGCACCGCACGGGCTTGAGGCCTCAATCGCCGCCGCGCGCCCGCCGGCGGCGATTTTCCTTGGGGTCGGCCAGCAACGGGCGCAGCAGCTCCACCCGGTCGCCCTCGCGCAATGCCTGCGTGGGCCGCGCCAGCACGCCATGCACGGCGGTGGCGACGGTCTCGCCGGCAACATCCAGTGCCGCCATTTCCACCGCTTCGGCGACGCTGCAGCCTTCGGGCAATTCCAGCTCGCGCCGCAGGTAACGGTCCGGCCAGGCCAGCACCACCTCCACGCGCACGGCTCAGCCCCCCTGCTCGGCCACGCGCACGAAATCATTGACCATGCGGTCGGCCAGCCCCTGGAAACCCAGCGCCAACGCCGGCCCGAGCAGGCGCGAGGCCGGCTCGAATTCCAGCTCCAGGCTGACCTTGCAGGCGGCATCGGACAGCGGCAGGAACTGCCAGCGGCCATGCAGGCGCTTGAACGGGCCGTCCTTCAACTGCATGTCGATGCTGGCCGGGCGCTGCAATACGTTCTCGGTCATGAACCAGGTCCGGAACGAACCCAACCCCAGGTCCAGCCGCGCCACCAGCCGCTCCGGTCCCTCTTCCAGGATTTCCGCCTTGTCGCACCAACGGAAACGCCGCGGGTAGGCGGCAACGTCATTGACCAAGTCGAACATGCGCGCGGCCGGTTGTTCGACCAGGGCACTGCGGCGGATGGTAGGCATGCGGTTGCTGCTGGATGTCCTGAACGCCTCCGAATCGGAGACAATAAGCGAATGAGCAAGAAACCCGGCAAGGATAAAGCAAAGAAGGCGGTGGCCGACAAAACCATCGCGTTGAACAAGCGCGCGCGCCACGAATACCACCTGGAAGACCGGGTCGAGGCCGGGCTGGTGCTGCAGGGCTGGGAGGTCAAGGCCATCCGCGCCGGGCGCGGCAACATGACCGACGCCTACGCCTACGTGAAGGATGGCGAGATCTACCTGATCGGCGCACAGATCACCCCGCTGATCCAGGCCTCCACCCACACCGTTCCCGAAGATCGCCGCCAGCGCAAACTGCTGCTGCACCGGCGCGAGATCGACAAGCTGATCGGCCGCGTCGAGCGCGACGGCTACACCCTGGTGCCCACCGCGATGTACTGGAGCAGGAACCGCATCAAGCTGGAAATCGCGCTGGCCAAGGGCAAGCAGGCCCACGACAAGCGCGACGCCGCCAAGGACCGCGACTGGGCCCGCGAGAAGCAGCGCGCCCTGCGTGCGCACAACCGCGACGCGTGACTCGGGAAAGCCCTGCATGGGGCAGCACCGCGCACCCGTAGATGCGGGGCTTGCCCCGCATGGGGCTTCAATGGGAAAGCCCCCGCATGGGGCAAGCCCCATGCCTACGCGCTCAATCGACAAACTCCAAAAAAACAGCGGCGCGGTGGCCTGTGCCACCGCGCCGCTTCCATATGGCGATACCACCCCCGAGGGGGCAGGCCGCGGGCGCATCAACTTCGCCCTAAAGCCGAACGACATGCTGCCGTTATTGGTATCAGCAGCGGTGCTATGGCTCCTACACCCGCCCCACTGCACCCAGTACCGGTCAGGCGAACTGCCGGTTCCAACGCCAAATCAGGAATCAGAATCATGGCACAAGTCATCAACACCAACATCATGTCGCTCAACGCTCAGCGCAACCTGAACACGAGCGGCACCAGCCTGGCCACCACCATCCAGCGCCTTTCCTCGGGCTCGCGCATCAACAGCGCCAAGGACGACGCCGCCGGCTTGGCCATCTCCGAGCGCTTCAGCACCCAGATCCGCGGCCTGGACGTTGCCACCCGCAACGCCAACGACGGCATCTCGCTGGCGCAGACCGCCGAAGGCGCGATGGTCGAGATCGGCAACAACCTGCAGCGCATCCGCGAACTGGCGGTGCAGTCGTCCAACGCCACCAACTCGCAGAGCGACCGTGACGCGCTGAACGCCGAAGTCAACCAGTTGCTGAAGGAAATCGACCGCGTCGCCAACCAGACCAGCTTCAACGGCACCAAGCTGCTGAACGGCGACTTCACCGGCGCCCTGTTCCAGGTCGGCGCCGACGCCGGCCAGACCATCGGCATCAACAGCATCGTCGACGCCAACATCAAGGAACTGGGCAAGGCCGGCTTCGCCGATGACGTGAAGGGTGCCGGTGTTACCGGTACTGCGACTGCCTCGGGCACCATCAGCGGCATCAGCGTCAGCGTGAAGAATGCAGCCGGTACCACCACCAATGTGACGCTGGACGACGTGAAGGTCGAAAACGGCGATGACGCCGAGGCTGTCCAGAAAAAGATCGTCCAGGCTCTCAATGACAAGATGGACCAGACCGGCCTTCATGCCTCGGTCAATGATGATGGCGACATCCAGCTGACCTCACTCAAGGCCGGTCAGGACTTCGGCGGCATCACCAATGGCTCCGGCACGGTGGCAGGCGTAACCCTGAGCTTGGCAGCCGATCTAGCCGCAACCGATGCCGCGGACGGCGTGGCGGCCAATGGCGGTGGCGTCAATCACTTGGAGAATCTGGATATCTCCAGCTTCACCGGCGCCCAGCGCGCCCTTGAAATCGTCGACAAGGCCCTGACCTCGGTGAACAGCTCGCGCGCCGACATGGGTGCGATCCAGAACCGCTTCAGCTCCACCATCTCCAACCTGGCCACCACCTCGGAAAACCTGTCGGCCTCGCGCAGCCGCATCCGCGACACCGACTACGCCAAGGAAACGGCCGAACTGACCCGCACGCAGATCCTGCAGCAGGCCGGTACCGCCATGCTGGCCCAGGCCAACAGCGCCACCCAGAACGTGCTCAGCCTGCTGGGCTGATCCCGGGCTGCACCGCAACAAGAAGGGCCCTGCCGCAAGGCAGGGCCTTTTGCATTATGGATATGGAACGGGACCGCGCGTAGATGCGGGGCTTGCCCCGCATGGAGCTTTACCGGGAAGGCCCCGTGCCGGGCAAGCCCGGCACCTGCGCAGGGACACCGCTCTTGCAGCAGGTAGGTCGGGGCTACGTCCCCGACGCACGCAATATCGGGACACGAACGTCGGGGACGTAGCCCCGACCTACTCCCCTCGTCATGGCCTGGATGCGGCACCTGCCGGCGAACCCGGGGATGGCACGGAACATGCATCCAAACCGGGGATCACGCGCAACGCGCTAAAGTCGCCGCGACGTCTGCCGATATCCGGAGGTGTCCCTACAGGCATCTCCTTGCCACCGAAGGAATCCACATGGCCACCTCCCTTGCTGCCGTCGGCTCCGGCCTGGACATCCCCACCCTGGTCTCGCAACTGGTGGCCAACGAGCGCAAGCCGGTGGCCGACCGCATCAACACCCAGGGCACGGCCGCCACCACCCAGCTTTCGGCGTTCGGCAGCATCAAGAGCTCGCTGAGCAGCCTGCAGTCCTCGCTGGCGGCATTGATCAAGAGCGCCGACGCGCCTGCCTACAAGACCACGGTGCCCGATGGCAGCGGCTTCAACGCCACCGTGGTGACCGATGCCAGCACCGGCAAGACCCAGGCCAGCGCCGGCACCTACAACGTCGAGGTGCTGAGCCTGGCGCAATCGCAGAAGCTCAGCTCGGGGGCCTTCGCCGCCGATGCCGCGGTGGGCGACGGGACATTGAAAATCGCCTGGGGCGACGAAACCCTCGACGTCGAGATAAAACCCGACAGCAAGCTCTCCGACATCGCCGCGGCCATCAACAAGGCCGCCGGCGGCAAGGGGGTCAACGCCACCATCATCACCGCCGACGACGGCCAGCACCTGGTGCTCAACGCGGTCGATGCCGGCACCGAAGGCACCCTGACCATCTCGGCCAGCGGCGGCAACGGCGGCCTGTCCGCGTTGACCTGGGACGGCAGCGGCGGCGGCCTGAGCCAGATCGTGGAGGCCACCAATGCGCGCGTGCGGGTGGACGGGTTCGAGCGCGAGTCCAGCAGCAACAGCATCAGCGACCTGATCCCCGGCATCACCCTGAACCTGACCGAGGCCGCGGAAGGCACCACCAAGACCCTGACCGTCAGCCAGGACAACAGCCCGCTCAAGATCAACCTGCAGGCCTTCGTCAGCGCCTACAACGCCTCGGTCAACCTGCTCAAGTCGTCCAGCGCCTACGACGCGACCAACGACAAGGCTTCCGCGCTGACCGGCGATTCGCTGGTGCGCGGCCTCCAACAGCAGCTGCGCAGCCAATTGAGCGCCAACGTCGTCGACATGAAGGCGCTGGGCCTGGCCATCGGCACCGACGGTACGCTGACGCTGAACGCCAGCACCTTCGACAAGGCGATGGCCGACAACCCGGCCGCCGCGTCCGCGCTGCTGGGCAAGGACGGCACGCTGTCCTCCTCGCTGTCCAGCGTGCTCAAGAGCAACCTGGACAGCACCGGCACCCTGACCCAGCGCACCGATTCCCTCAACAAGCAGATCAAGAAGCTGGAGAAGGATCTGGACGACCTGGATGCGCGCATGGAGAAGGTCTCGGCGCGCTACACCGCGCAGTTCACCGCGATGGACACGCTGGTGGCGCAGATGCAGAGCACCAGCAATTACCTGACCCAGCAGTTGAGCGCGCTGCAGCAGGCGAAGAGCTGACCGGCGGCTCAAGTAGGCGCTTCCCGCGGCCGATATACGTAACAGCCCCCCATCATCCCGGCCGCCCATGCCCCGTGGCGCCGGACAGGTTCCAGGAGACCTCCCCCAATGTACGGTTCCAGCCGCAACCACGCAGAGCAGTATCGCAAGGTCGGGATCTCGACCCGGGTTGTGGATGCCGACCCGCACAAGCTGGTGGCCATGCTGTTCGAGGGCGCCAACGAGCGCATGCGCCGCGCCGAGGCCTTCCTCGCCCAGGGCAACCAGGCCATGAAGGGCAAGGTGATCGGCGAGGCATGCGCCATCATCGGCCACCTCAACGGTTCGCTCGACCATGAAGCCGGCGGCGAGATCGCCAGCAACCTGTCGGCCCTGTACGACTTCGTCATCCAGCGCCTGACCGAGGCCAACCTGAACAACGACGCCGAGGCACTGCGGGAATCGCTGGTGGTGATGAGCGAAATCGAATCGGCCTGGAACGCCATCCCCGGCGAACAGCGCCACATGCCGGTGGCGGCCGGTGCCTGAGGAGAAGACACGCATGGATCACGACGCCACCCTGCAGGCCCTGCACGCCGACCTCGACGCCCTGCGCACCGCCGTGGAGCAGGAGGACCATGCCGAGGCCGCGCTGATCGCGGTCAGGCACGACCGCCACCTGCGCGAATTCATCGAGACCTGTGGCACCCAGGCCGCCGCCAACGGCCTGCGCAAGCTGCTGGAACTGCAGCGCGACCTGACCCGCGACATGCTGGCCCGCCGCGACGTCGCCGCCGCGCACCTGCGCAGCGGCCGGCAGTCGGTACGCGCCGCCAATGCCTACCAGCAGGCCGGAACGCTGGCATGAACGAACCCGGTGCCAGCGTCGTGCACCACCCGGCGGAAACCGAACTGTTCGCCGATACGCTGACCTGCGACGTGGCATTGCCGGCGGGCTTCGAGGCCGGCAGCAGCGTGGTCCACCCCGGTGCCGCCGAGATGCTGTTGCGCAGCGTCGCGCTGGTGGAGGATTCGCGCAGCACCGAAGACAACGACGAACGCGGCGAAAGCAGCCTGCAGGCACAGCGGCTGGAAGCGCGCATGGACCTGGTGCTGGTATTGCTGGGCCGGCTGTTGCGCCAGTCCGACACCACCGCCCTGCCCCTGCGTCCGCTGCGCTGGTCGCGCCGCGGCCTGCGCATGGAATTGGGCCAGCGCACCGGCAGCGCTCCCGGTACGCAGGGCATCGTGCGCCTGCAGCCGGCGGACTGGCTGCCCGACCACATCGAACTACCCGTGCAGGTACTGGCCGAGGCCGCCTCCGGCAACGGCGGCCATTACCTGTGGCTGCGCCTGAACGACCCCGGCACCGCGCTGGAAATGGCACTGGAGCGGCACCTGTTCCGCCTGCACCGCCGGCAGATCGCCAACAGCAGGCGTACGTGAAAGCAGCCCTTGTTGCAGGTGTGGGGCTTGCCCCACACGGGGCTTCACCGGGAAAGCCACGCATGGGACAAGCCCCATGCCTAGGCCACGCGAAGGCATCCCCCCCATGACCATTGCCGGTTGGCTCGCTGCCAACGCTCGGCTATGGTGCGACCACTTCCAGCCGTGACCCTCCTGTTGCCGTGCGTGTCCTGATTGTCGATGACCACACCCTCGTGCGTGCGGGCCTGTGCCGGTTGCTGCAGGGCTTTGCCGGGGTGGAAGTGGCGGCCGAAGCGAGCAATGCCGAGCAGGCACTGGAACTGGCCCTGCAACACCACCCCGACGTGGTCCTGCTCGATCTTTCCCTGCCCGGCCGCAGCGGCCTCGAAGCGCTTTCCGACATCCGCACCCGGCTGCCGCAGGCACGCGTGGTGATGATGTCCATGCACGACGACACCCAGCATGTGCGCGATGCGCTGGACCGGGGAGCGGCGGGCTTCGTCGTCAAGGACGCGGCGCCGCAGGAACTGGAACTGGCCTTGCATGCAGCCTGCTCGGGACAGGTTTTCCTCAGCCCGCAGATCTCGGCAAGGATGCTGGCACCGGCACAGGGCCGCGAACGCCCCACCGGCATCGCCGCGCTCTCGCCGCGGCAGCGGCAGATCCTGCGCCGGCTCGGCAACGGCCAGAGCACCAAGGAGATCGCCGCCGACCTCGGCATCAGCGCCAAGACCGTGGAAACCCACCGGGCGCGGATGATGGAAGCCCTGGGATGCCGCCGCGCCAACGACCTGTTGCTGCTGGCCGCCCGCCACCAGCACGAGCTGATGTGACGCGCAATTGCGGCCGCCTGCTGCCTGTGGCTGCATGGCGGCAACGGGAAATTTGTGACGCAAATCACGAAACAGGAAATCCGTCACCCGTCGCGTCAAATTTCCCGCGCGGGCCTGTCCACCGGGAAAGCCGCGGGCCAAGCGTCAAATGCATGACGCAATCGAGGAAAACATTGCTGCAATGTAGGTAATTTCCCTACGCATGTAGGGGTTTGACCGATTCAGCCCCCGGCACCGCAAAAGCAAGATGCGTTCCATGCCGACGCCAACCACGCGTCACCGGGGAATCGCATGAAAGCCACGCTCGCTACCCAACTCGGCCAACAGCTCCACCTCACGCCCTCGCTGCTGCAGTCCATCCGCCTGCTGCAACTGAACGGCCTGCAGCTGGAGCAGGAAATCCGCCAGGCGCTGGAGAACAACCCGCTGCTGGAGCTGGAAGAGCAGGCGACCGAAGCCGAGGCCATCCCCGGCAGCGATGCGCAGCTGGAAACGGCCGCATTCGACGAACTGCCGGAAAGCTCGATGTGGGACGTGGCCGGCGGCAGCTGGAACGACGCCGACGAGGACCGCACCGCGCGCCTGCCGGCCGGCGAATCCAGCGACCCGCACCTGCGCATCCTGCAGGCCCTGGCGCTGGACCTGGACGAAGCCGACCTGGGCATCGCCGCATTCTGGCTGGAGCACTGCGACGACGCCGGCTACCTCGCCGCGCCGCTGGCGCAGCTGACCCTGCTGGCCAGCGCCCGCTTCGACCGCAACGCCGCGCACGTGGAAGGCATCCGCCAGCACCTGCTGCAGGGCGACCCCATCGGCATGGCCGCGCGCGACCTGCGCGAATGCCTGCAGGTGCAGCTGGCCGCGCTGCCCGGCACGGTGCCGGCGCGACACCTGGCCAACCGCCTGCTCGGCGGCGACCTGAACCTGCTGGCCGACCACGACTACGCCGCCCTCGCCCGCGAATACGGCGTGGAGCAGGCCGACGTGCACGAGGCGTTCCGCCTGGTCCTGTCGCTGCAGCCGCGCCCCGGCGACGCCCTGCAGCCGCACGAAGATACCGCGGTGATCCCCGACGTGGTCGCCTGGCATGCCGACGGCCAGTGGCGCGTGGCGCTGAACCCCGGCACCACCCCGCGCCTGGGCATCAACCCGGCCTACGAAAAGGTGCTGAGCGAGAGCGACGCCGGCGCCAACCAGCCGCTGCGCGAAATGCTGCAGGAAGCGCGCTGGTTCACCCGCGGCCTGTCGATGCGCTACGACACCCTGCTGCGCACCGCGCGGGTGATCGTCGAACGCCAGGCCGCGTTCCTGGCCGAAGGCGAGGAAGCGATGGCGCCGCTGACCCTGAAGGAAGTGGCCGACGCCATCGGCATGCACGAGTCCACCGTCTCGCGCATCACCTCCGGCAAGTACCTGCAGACCCCGCGCGGCACCTTCGAGCTGAAGCACTTCTTCGCGGTGCGGCTGGAAGGCGCCAGCATCTCCGGGCTGGCGGTCAAGGCGATGGTACGCCGGCTGATCGAATCCGAGCCGCCGGCACGGCCGCTGGCGGACGACGCCATCGCCCTGCTGCTGTCGCGACAGGGGGTCAACATCGCCCGTCGTACCGTGGCCAAGTATCGTGAGCAACTGGACATCGCCCCGGCGCGCGCGCGGAAGCGGCAAAATGCACGTCCCCAGTTGGCCCGCGCGGGCTGAACCCGAGAGACCCCCATGAGCAAGCTGACCGTTCTGCTGGTCGACGACCACGAAGGCTTCATCAACGCGGCCATGCGCCATTTCCGCAAGCTCGACTGGCTGGAAATCGTCGGCAGCGCGGCCAACGGGCTGGAGGCCATCGAGCGCTCCGAGGCCCTGCGCCCGCGCGTGGTGCTGATGGACCTGGCGATGCCGGAAATGGGCGGGCTGCAGGCCACGCGCCTGATCAAGACCCAGGACGAGCCGCCCTACATCGTCATCGCCAGCCACTTCGACGATGCCGAGCACCGCGAGCACGCCCAGCGCGCCGGTGCCGACAATTTCGTCAGCAAGCTGTCCTACATCCAGGAAGTGATGCCGATCCTGGAGGGCATCCGCAAGGCGGACGGCCATGAGTGAATCGCGCATCCTGGTCATCGACAGCGAGGCGGTGCGCGCCGAGCGCAGCGTCGCCCTGCTGGAATTCATGGACCTCAACCCGCGCTGGGTGACCGACGTGGGCGACATCGACACCGGCCGCCACCATGCCAGCGACTGGATGGCGCTGGTGGTCGGCACCATCGAGGACCCGGCCCGCGCCGAGCCGTTCTTCCAGTGGCTGGGCGATACCGCGATGCCGCCGCCGGTGCTGCTGGCCGAGGGCGACCCGCTGGCCTTTTCCCGCCACTACGGCCTGCACGAAGCCAACGTCTGGCCGCTGGAGCAGCCCATGCGCCATGCGCAGATGGAGGCCCTGCTGCGCCGCGCCAGCCTCAAGCGGCTGGACGCCGAGCACCAGAGCGGCGGCGAGGACAGCGGCCCCACCGGCATCAGCCCGGCCATCGGCGCGCTGCGCCAGCTGATCGAGCAGGTGGCCGGCTTCGACACCACCGTGCTGGTGCTGGGCGAATCCGGCACCGGCAAGGAAGTGGTGTCGCGCGCCATCCACCAGCGCTCGCCGCGCCGCGACGGCCCGTTCGTGGCGATCAACTGCGGTGCGATCCCGCCGGACCTGCTGGAAAGCGAGCTGTTCGGCCACGAGAAGGGCGCGTTCACCGGCGCCCTGAGCGCGCGCAAGGGCCGCTTCGAGATGGCCGAAGGCGGCACCCTGCTGCTGGACGAAATCGGCGACATGAGCCTGCCGATGCAGGTCAAGCTGCTGCGCGTGCTGCAGGAGCGCAGCTTCGAGCGCGTCGGCGGCAACCAGACCATCCGCTGCAACGTCCGCGTGATCGCCGCCACCCACCGCAACCTGGAGGAGCGCATCGGCGAGGACAAGTTCCGCGAGGACCTGTTCTACCGCCTCAACGTGTTCCCGATCGAGGTGCCGGCACTGCGCGAGCGCATCGAGGACATCCCGGCGCTGGTGGAGACCATCGCCGCGCAACTGGCCCGCACCGGCCGCGGCGAGGTGCGCTTCGCCCCCGAGGCCCTGCAGGCGCTGTCCGGCTACCCGTGGCCCGGCAACGTGCGCGAGCTGACCAACCTGGTCGAACGGCTGGCGGTGCTGCACCCCGGCGGCCTGGTCCGCGTGCAGGACCTGCCGGCCCGCTACCGCGGCGACCCACCGGCGGCCGCGGCCACCGGCGCGGACGAGGAGCGCCCGCTGTCCGGCCTCCCCGCCTCCACCCAGCCGGCCGCGCCGGCCAACGGCAAGGTCGCGGAATCGCCGACCCAACTGCCCGACGACGGCCTGGACCTGCGCGACCACATGGCCAGCATCGAGCTGAAGCTGATCAACGAGGCGCTGGAACGTACCCAGGGCGTGGTCGCCCATGCCGCGCAGTTGCTTGGCCTGCGCCGTACCACGCTGGTGGAGAAACTGCGGAAGTACGGGATCGAGCGGGAATAAGGCCGGGCAAGCATCGCCCTCTCCTCTCTGTGGGAGCAGCCTTGGCCGCGGTGGGGCTTTCCCGAGAAAAGCAATCGCGGCCAAGACCGCACCCCCATTCACTAATTAAAGTGCAGAAAAAATCACATAAATTCCAGATTTCAATAATTAAGTGTTGAAATGCACACATTAATTTAGTGATGCATAAAGTTCACCTTTTCACATGTATAGTGCGAAAATGGACACAATGGGCAGAAAGGCTTACAAGTGAACACAAGCCCCATCAAAAGCCCCGATGAGCTGCTTCAGGAAATCGGCGAGAAGATCAAGGAGCGCAGGCTCCACGAAGGGCTGACGCAGGCCACCCTTGCCGACAAGGCCGGCGTGTCGCGGCGTTCCCTGATTGAGCTGGAGGCCGGTCGTGGCTCCCAACTCGAAACATTTGTCCGCGTCCTCAAAGCCATGGGCCTGGACGACAACCTTGCCACCACCATCCCTGTGCCCCGGGTAAGCCCCATGTCCATGCTGAACGCCGCAAAGGGCAGGAAAAGAGGGTATCGCTGATGGCGGGCTATCAAACCGTCCAACAGATTGAAGTGCGTATCTGGGGGCAACTGGTAGGTGCGGTGGCGCTGGATCCTGCCATCGGCTACCACGTCTTCGAATACGCCCGCTCCTGGAGGCAGAAAGGCGTGGAACTGTCCCCCTTCCACATGCCGACATCGAGCACCCCGCCCCTGTTCGTCTTTCCACAACTCGAAAAGGCGACGTTCATGGGCCTGCCGGGCATGTTGGCCGACGCCCTGCCAGACAGCTTCGGCAATGCATTGATCGACTCATGGATGTCCAAGCGCGGCATCGCCGCCGAGCACGCGACGACATTGGATCGCCTGGCCTACATGGGCAAACGCAGCATGGGCGCGCTGGAATTCAAACCTGCCAGGTCGGGCGCCGGGCAGGCTTCGCTGGCCCCACTGCAAATGGCCTCCCTGGTGGAAGCGGCACGAAAAGCCATCGAAGGCGACCTGTCCACCGATGACCTGTCGGCAGAATCGCTCAATCGCATCATTTCGGTGGGCACCTCCGCCGGTGGCGCAAGGGCAAAGGCCGTCTTGGGCTGGAACCCCGAGACCAACGCCCTCGTATCAGGCCAATTCGACCTGCCCGATGGCTACCAGCATTGGCTGCTCAAGTTCGACGGCATGGGCAAGGACAAGGCGCTGGGGCCGAGCGAAAAATATGGCCGCATCGAGTTCGCCTATTCGCAAATGGCCAAAGCCGCCGGCATCCACATGGCCGAGTGCCGGTTGCTTGAGGAAAACGACCGCGCGCACTTCATGACCAAGCGGTTCGACCGCAACGGCAACCAGAAGATCCACGTGCAATCGCTCTGTGCGCTTGCCCACATGGACTACAAGCTGCTTCAGGCCCACGCCTACGAATCCCTGTTCCTGGCGGCCCACCGGCTGGGGCTTGACGGGGAAGCCATGACCCAGCTTTTCCGGCGGATGGCCTTCAACGTCATTGCCCGCAACCAGGACGACCACACCAAGAATTTTGCCTTCATGCTCGAAGAAGGCGGCAGATGGGCGCTTGCACCGGCCTATGATCTGATCTTCGCCTGCAAGCCGGATTCGATATGGAACAAGCAACACCTCATGTCCATCAATGGCAAGTTCGACGGCATGACGCGGGAAGACCTCCATGCCGTGGTTGATCGCTTTTCGATCCAGAACGCCAGAACCGCACTGGAGGACGTGCGCAAGGCGGTGGCCGGCTGGCCACGACATGCCGAACTGGCAGGGCTGGATGAGGAAGAAACCTCAAGGATTGCCGGGTTGCATCGGCAGATCTGATTGTTCGCCCAACCTGCACCGAAGCATGTGCTCCATGGCCGCACGAAAGCTCAGGCTACACTCGTGATTGTTGCCCACTCCGCACCATGCTTACTCTAGGCATGATGCTTGCTTTCAAACATCACATGCCCCACCCAGCCGGAATCAGGAAGACAAACCACCATGACGATTCCGCTGACACGCCCGCTCTTGCCGCCATTAGAGGACTTCGTTCCCTATTTGGAGCAGGTGTGGGCCAGCGGCATGCTAACCAATGCCGGTGCGATGCATCAGGCGCTGGAAAACGCCTTGAAGCAGCACCTGGGCATCAGTCATTTGGCGCTTACGTCCAATGGCACCTTAGCCTTGATGCTGGCCTTGCGGGCCCTTGGCATCAGCGGCGAGGTCATCACCACGCCCTATTCCTTCGTGGCGACGGCCCACTCACTGCTGTGGAGCGGCATCACTCCGGTATTCGTCGATATCGACCCGGTGACGTTGAACCTGGATCCCGCAAAGATCGAAGCGGCGATCACGCCGCGCACCAGTGCCATCATGCCGGTGCATTGCTACGGCACGCCCTGCGATGCGGCTGCCATCGACAGCATTGCCCGCAACCACGGCCTGAAAGTGATCTACGACGCCGCACATGCCTTTGGCGTCGAAGATGAAGGCGGCTCCATCCTGCGCCACGGGGACATGAGCATCATCAGCTTCCACGCCACCAAGGTGTTCAATACCTTCGAGGGTGGTGCCGTGGTCTGTCCCGACCCCGAAATCGCCACGCAGATTGCCCGCTTGCGCAATTTCGGCTTCGTCGATGAAACCACCGTTTCCTGCGTCGGCATCAATGCCAAATTGAACGAGGTCAGTGCAGCATTCGGCCTGCTCCAGTTGCAGCATGTCGAAAGCGCGCTGGAGCAACGCGGTCGTGTAGCCGCTCATTATAGGCAGCAGCTGAGAGGCATCAAAGGCGTTCGCTGCCTGCCCATAAGCGTTGGCACGCGGCCCAACCATGCCTACTTCCCGATATTACTGGACGAAGATTTTCCGCTGACGCGCGATGCGCTCTACCACTCGTTCCGCGAAAGGGAAATCATGGTGAGGCGCTACTTCTACCCGCTCATCAGCGCCTTCCCCATGTACGCAGATTTTCCATCAGCGTCCGCCGAAAACCTGCCCGTAGCCAATACCATCTCCAGCCAAGTGCTTTGCCTGCCGATATTCCCGAATATGGAGAACGCGGAAATCGACACCATCACCACCTTCATCCGGGAAGCTTCACGGCGCTGATGCCTGAAGCCAGCCTTCCAACAAAGGGTCACCATGAGCCAAGAACAATTCATCGAGAACTTCCTTGCCGCCACCGACTTCCGCAACCCGGTGGAGGTCACGCTGGATACGGTGCTGGTCGAGCTGCCGGAGTGGGACTCGCTGGCCGCCTTGGGGGTTATCGTCATGTTCGACATGGAATACGGCAAAACCATCACCGGCGAGGACCTCAAGAAGACCCGCACGCTCGGCGACCTCTATGCACTGACGGGTGCTTGAATCATGGCCACTTCCACGCTGAACAACGTCCGTTTCGCCGGCATGGCCTCCTGCGTTCCCAAGCGCGTGGTGTCCAACCTGACCGATTGCCGCCCCGCCATCCGCGCGGAGCGCGAGCGGCTGGTGCGCAACATCGGCATCGAGACGCGACGCATGGCGGCGGAATGGCAATGCTTTTCCGACTTGGCCTTCGACGCCACCGAAGCCCTGCTCGAACGGCTGCAATGGAAGCGCGAGGAGATTGATGCGCTGATCGTGGTCACGCAATCGCCGGACTACCCGATCCCCTCCACCGCCATCATCCTGCAGGATCGCCTGGGCCTGCCCAATTCGACGATCGCCTTCGACGTGAACCTCGGCTGCTCGGCCTATCCGTTCGGCCTGCACCTGCTTGGCTCGATGGTCGCCGCTGGTGGCGTGAAGAAAGGCCTGTTGCTGGTGGGCGACCGCAGTTCCACCAACGAATCCCCCATCTTTTCCGATGCCGGCACCGCCACCGCGCTGGAGTTCTGCCCGGACGCACCGCCCATGCACTTTGACCTCAACAGCGATGGCAGTGGCTACAAGGCGATCATCCTGCCGGTGGGTGGGCACCGCGAACCCATCGGCATCCAGCATCTGGTGCCGTTCCGCGACAACGAAGACGAACCCTGGCAGCGCGGCACCGACCTGCAACTGGATGGAACCGCCGTGTTGAGCTTCTCCACCCAGCGCGTGCCACCGGCCGTGGAATCGCTGCTCCAGTACGCCAATGTCGGCAAGGACGACGTGGATTACTTCGTGTTCCACCAGGCCAACCGGATGATCAACGAAACCATCCGCAGGAAACTCGGCCTGCCGGTGGAGAAGGTGCCTTCCACCCTGCACGATTTCGGCAACACCAGCGGCGCATCGCTGCCGGTGACGATGACGGTGCGCCTCAACAAGGAGCTTGCCGGCGGTCGCAAGCAACTGCTGCTGTCCGGCTTCGGCATCGGCCTGTCATGGGGAAGCTGCCTGCTCGAGATCGACGGCGCCTGCCTGCCCGACCTGATCGAATCCTGATGCCCCGTCGAAGCGAGCAGACCCATGACGCCAAGCAATGACTTCAACCCCTTCGGCCTGGCTGGAAAGCGCATCCTGGTCACCGGTGCCAGCTCAGGCATCGGCCTGGAAATCGCCCGCACCTGCGCGCGCATGGGCGCCGAGTTGGTCGTGACTGGCCGGGACGCTGCGCGCCTCGACGCCTGCCTCGCTGAACTGCGCGGCATTTCCGACCTGCCTCACCGCGCGATTCGTGCAGACCTCACGCTTGCCGCCGAACGCAGTGCATTGGTGTCGGACGTGGGCGGAGCAGTCGATGGGTTGGTTCACAGCGCCGGCATTTCCCGGTTGTGCCCGGTGCGGATGATGAGCGAGGCCCACCTGCGCGAAGTGCAGGCGATCAACGTGGAAAGCCCGATGCTGCTGACCCAGGAGTTGCTCAAGCGCAACCTCGTCGCCGCCGAAGGCTCGATCCTGTTCATTGCTTCCATCGCCGCGCATATCGGGGTGGCAGGTGTGGGCGCCTACTCCGGCACCAAGGCGGCACTGATTGCCATTGCCCGTTGCTTGGCAGTGGAAGTGGCAAAACGCGGCATCCGGGTCAACTGCCTTTCACCCGCCTTGGTCGAAACCCCCTTGTTCGAAGCAACTGTGCAGATTACCGGCAACGCAGCCATCGAGGCGCAAAGGGCCAGTTACCCACTGGGCTTCGGCAAACCCGCCGACGTAGCCAATGCCGCCGTGTTCATGCTGTCCGGCGCCAGCCGCTGGATCACCGGCACCACGCTGGTGATGGATGGCGGCCTGACCATCGGTTGAGGCAGAGATGAAGGAACTGGTGATACTGGGTGCGGGAGGGCTTGGCCGGCAGGCGCTCGAACAACTGCTCCGCGACTACGGGATGGGGCGCGAATGGCAGGTGGCCGGTTTCCTCGACGAACGCGGCCCGGAGGCGATGCCTGCCGGCGTGGATTACCCGTGGCTGGGGGAGCCAGCCACGTTTCAGCCTGAAGAACGCCATATCTTCGTGGCCGCCATCGGCGACCCGGACAGCCGCCGCCATCAGGTCACGTCGCTGCTGGCGCGTGGCGCCGAATTCATCCCGGTACGCACGCGCTGCGAGCTGGGGGCGCGCACCACCTACGGCTCGACGTTCTTCGGCTACGACGTCTGTTGCGGCGTGGATTGCCGGATCGGCAACTATGGCTACATTGACCAGCAAACCCTGTTGGGCCACGACGTGGTGACTGGCGATTACGTCCACATCGGGCCGCGCTGCGTGGTGGCCGGCCACGTCCACATCGAGGACGCAGCCGTACTCAACCCCGGCGCGATGATCGCGCGCGGCGTGTGCATCGGCGCAGGCGCGGTGATCGGCATGGGTGCGGTGGTGTTCAAGGATGTTCCCGCCGGAGCCACCGTAGCCGGCAACCCCGGTCGCATCGTGTTCCAGAAATGACCCCGGTACGCTTCTTGCCTGACGGAGAACCATGTCGCGCCATGCCCTGAACCCCGAGCATTACACGAGCCAGGCCACGTTCGAGTTGGAACGGGAACGACTGTTCGGCCGGTTGTGGACGTTCGTCGGCTTCGCATCCATGGTGGCCGAGAAAAACCGCTTCTTCACCCGCAAGGTGGCCGGCGTGCCGGTACTGGTGCAGCGCACCGACGCCGGCATCCGCGCCTTCCTCAACCAATGCCCGCATCGCCTGTCGGCCATCCAGCTGGACAGCCACGGCAAGCGCCCGCTGGTCTGCCCCTACCACGCCTGGTCGTTCGGCCCGGAAGGGGAATTGCGCGGCCTGCCCAACCCCGGCCTGTACCAGTTCACGGCGGCCGAGCGTGAGGGCATCTGCCTGAGGAAGCTGCACCTGCGCGAAGTGGGGACAATGTTGTTCGTGAACCTTTCCGAGCAGCCGCTCGCACTGGAAGAGCAGTTCTCCCCCGAGCTGCTGCGCGAACTGGAGGAAGTCTCCCTGCTCTTGGACACCCAGGTGATCTACAGCTGCCACACCGCGCGCTACAACTGGAAGCTCAACATGGAGAACGTAAAGGACTACAACCATGTTCCATTCGTCCATCCGCGCACCTTCCTACCGGCGATGGCCACGCCGGTACGCTCAATTTCCGGCGACCCGGAAACACCCTCGCTCATCAAAGCGATGATTAGCGAAGCCACCCCGCCAGCATTGGCCTCACTCAGCTACCCAACGCGCGCCGAGTTGAAACCACATGAAAGCTGGTTCCGCCCACTATGTGACCTGTACCGGGACGAGCACGCTTATTACAACTGGTTCCTGTACCCAAACGTCAATTTCTGCTGCGTGCGTGGCGAACATTTCCTGTTGCAGCAATACGACCCTGTATCTCCTGGCGTCACCGATTATCACTTGTGGATGATGACCGCCCGCCGCAAGGACGACCGCACCGATTTCACCGCGCTACTCTCCACTCTGATTCGTGGCGAACGCGCGGTGATAGACGAGGACACCCGGGTGCTGGAACGCTTGCAGGATTCGTTCGGCAACCACTCCCCACCGTTCATGCATGGCGAATACGAGGTGCATCTGGTTCGCCAGCATCAGTGGTACCGGCATCAGGTGCTGGGAGAAAGCGCATGAGCGTTCCCGTGCATGTTGTGGCAGGAGCCGGCACCGCGTTGGAACAAGCACGCGAGGTTGCCGCTGCTTGCCGGTTGCAGGTCGATGTCCTCGAACTCGCCACGGCTGACCATTTCAATTTCGACCTGACGACATTGCTGGAACGGTATGCCCCCGGAACTGCTGCCGTATTCATTGCGCTTGACGCACGCGCAGTCAATTTCGCCCGGATCAAACTGCTGGCAGAAGCGCGACTGGCTGGATACACAGGTTTCAACCTGATCTCTCCCCATGCCCACGTTGCTGGCAGCGCGCGGCTGCTGGGCAACGTGCTGGCCGACGCCGGTGCGTACATCGGCGGCAATTGCCGCGTGGGTACCGGCACATGGCTGGAAGCCGGCGTCATGCTGGGCGATGCCTCGCACACCGGCACCGGTATCTGGTTGAAGGCCGGAACCGTGGTCGGTGCCAAGGCGCAGATAGGTACCGGAACGACCTTGGGCGAAGCGGTCATCGTTCCAATGAATGCCCAGATTGGCCGCCACTGCGAATGGCTGTTGTCTGGCCCAACCCCTATGCAACTATCTTCGCGAAGCTTCTTCGACCATCTGATGCCACAAGGGGCACGCATTTTGGAAGCCTGAAAAGAGGCACTCCCGCAGCCCTTGTCTCCACTGAACCGGATTTCACAATCACATGAATTCATCCAAGCCTGACCACATTTTCATCGTTGGCGTGGAAAAAGGTGGTACCACAGCTCTGGCAGGTTGGCTGGTGAAAAACGGGTTTGCCACCTATGCCCTCCCCGGCATGAAGGAACCCAACCACTATTCGAACCTTGCACCCGCACCGCCGCTACCCGTGGGCAACTTACCCACGCTCGATGCCAGCGTCGGGTATTTCACCAACAGACTGGCAATGTCCCGTTTGCCCACACGGAGAACTCGCATCGTCGTATGCATGAGAAATCCGTTCGAGCGGACGTGGAGTTCGTACAAGATGAAGAAGCTCGTCGTCCAGCAGGGCGAAGGAGCCGAGCACATCCGGAGCCGTGTCCATTCCGCTGCCGGGACAAACTTCACCGAGCCGGAAACGACGACGTACCAGCGCTGGAAGGAGCAGAACAGGAAGCACTTCCCACACGAATCGGAGTTCTTCTGCGACAAGTACTTCGATGCGGAAGCCGAACGCATCATGGCCGGTTCCTTCCTGCAACGGACCGACTACGAAACAGCATTTCTCACGGTGCGCCACAAGTTCCCTCTGCTCTCCATCCTTTGGTGCAGCTACTACTATCGTGGCCTGCGGATGGTGCTGGAAAAGTATCCTCCAGAAGACGTTACCGTCCTGACGATGAACCAGCTGCATGACGCCGAAAAACGTAAAGCGCTCATCGGGCGTTTGACAGGCACCCCACAGGACAGCTCTGAACTGGACTTCGTTTTCACCTCGCGCGACCTGAGCTTCGACGAGCCCGAGCCGGATTTTTCCACGAGCCAGTTCGACGGCTTACGCAAGCTTTTCAAGTATGACTTGGAGCAGGTCGTTGCACTGCTTGATGCCCACGGCGTTCACACAGACCTGTTGGACATGCAGGAACTGCAACGCCACATCGCTTGATTCCTCCGGTCCCGTCCCGGCCACTTCACTCCCAGGCGCCGCAATGACTTCCTCATCCTCCACCCGCTTCGAAGAAATCATCGGCCTGTTGCAGCAGCGCGGCAGCCTGTACCTGCTGGCCCCCAGCTCGCACCTCGGGCTCTTGTTTATCCCTCCCATCCTCGCCGCGCTCCGGCAACGCGTTCCCGTGCTGGAAATCGTGGCCGTGGACGACTTGTATGCGCGCGATGGCCGCGTCCTGCCCGGCATCCACCGCCTGCTGTCCAGCCACGCATTCGCGGCCGAGGCGCATGCCGGCCTGGCAGCCGTGAATTTCGGGGCCTCGCCCAACACATGGCTGACCTTCCAGTCGCTGGCCGGTAACGCGGGAATCCAGGCATGGGACCTGCCCGAAATGCTTTACGCGCTGGACATCCCGCTGGTCTATGAAACAGGGCGCACCACGCGTACGCTGGCGGCCCAGGCATCCCCCCAGCTGCTGACATTGCGTAGCCGGCTGGCCGATGAACTGAGCCGAAAAACGCTCGACGCCATCATGGCGATGCGAGAGAGCGGGCGCCGGGACAGCCTGCTCGACGTACTCTGCCCGGCGGAGCAGGAATACTTTTCCTTCTACCGCACCGTGCAACACCCTATCGGCCTGGGCAATGACGAGCATTACGTCGATATCGGTACCTACGATGGCGACACGCTGCGCAAATTCCTTCTCGCCAGCCGTGGCAAATACGCGTCCATCAACGCCTTCGAGCCCGACCCGGCCAATTTTGCGGTGTTGCAGCGCAATTTCCCGGAAGGGAAGGAAAACCTGGTGCTGCACAATCTGGCGGCATCGGACACAAACACCCCTCTGCGCTTTTCGGCCAAGGGGACGATGGGAAGCCGGGTGCAGGCCGACGGAGACATCCACGTCCCCAGTGTCAGGCTGGACGACATCCTAGAAAACGTCACCCTGTTGAAAATGGACGTGGAAGGCCACGAAGCCAGCGTCCTTCGCGGCGCCGGCAACCTGATCCGCGCCTGCCGGCCACGCATGGCCATCACCTGCTACCACCATGTCCGGGACCTGCTGGACATCGTCGAGACAATCGACACCCTCCTGCCCGACGCCCATCTGCGCCTGCGCCATTACTCGCTATATTTCTACGACACCATCCTTTACGTCGAATGATGCAGTTGGGCGGTGCCGTGCCGGCGACATGGCACCGGCCCCTCCATTTCCCGTGGAATCTCTTTCCATGCGCGCACCTCTTTGCAGCCGATGCCTACCGATCCAGCGCTGACCAGCATTCTCGTTCCCGCCTACAAGGCCAAATTTTTCCGACAGGCGCTGGACAGCGCGCTGGCGCAGACATGGCCTGAGCTGGAGCTGATCGTGTGCGACGACAGCGGTGACGAAAGCATTGCGGAGATGGTCGAGCAGGCACACCGAACCGCACGGTTCCCGATCCTGTATTCGCGTAACGCCACGCGCCTAGGCGAGCTTGCCAGCACGGCCAGGGGCATTGCCCTGGCGCGTGGGCGCTACATCAAGTTGCTGCACGATGATGACGTGCTGGAACCGGAATGCGTGGCCTCGCTCGTTGCCGCTATCGAAAGCCGGCCGGGAATCGCGCTGGCGTCGTCACGCAGGCAACGCATCGGCGGGCTTGGCCGCAAGCTGCCGGACATCGGCGCAACCGTGTTTCCGTTCGACCGCGACGTGGTGGTCAACGGCCAGGAGTTGGTGTCCTTCCTCGCCGACCACACCATCAACTTCATTGGCGAGCCCAGTTGCGTGCTGTGCCGGCGGGAGGACCTGCTGGAGATCGGCGACGAATTGATGTCGCTCGACGGCAAGGTGATCCATTGGGTGGGCGACCTGGCCCTGTATGCAAAGCTGTTGCGCCACGGCGACCTGGCGATGCTGGCGGCACCGTTGACCAACTTCCGGGTTTCGGCACGGCAGTTCAGCCAGATCGGCCGGGACCAGCCCGGTGTGGGCGAACAGGGACACGCCGATTTTCGCCAGAGCATCCGTGGCCTCGGGTGGTACCGGAGTACGGGGGACGGCACCGCCGACAAGGTGACCGTCACTTCGCTGGATGCTTCCGGACCCGCGGAAACCATCGATCTGCGCGAGCGGCTCGAACAGGCATTCGCGCTGGCCCACACCCACATGCAGATGCACGAATGGCTGGTTCGGCGGCAACTGCTCCCAGCCCAGGCCGCCCCGTTCGCGCACCATCTGGCGGATGCCGCGTCCCTGCGTCCAACACGGCTGGGAATCCTGATCCGGCCCCGCCCCGACACGCGCCCGCACGATATCGAACGCACCTTGGTCCGGCTGCCGTTGCCGCCGGAAATCTACCCGCGGATTGCCTGCCGGGTACTGGGTCATCCCCTGCCCACTCCCGCCGACGCATTCATGGTGACGGAGGCAAGGGGGCGATACGACGATGCTCCCTCCCTTGATGAGGCCGTCGCGGACTGGGACGTGGATTGGCTGCTGATGGTCGAGGCGGGAACGGAATTCAGCCTCGGCGGCCTGCCCAAATTGATGCTGGAAATCGCCGAGGCGTCCCCCGGGCTGCGCGCACTTCATGCCGACGAGTGGTACCGCGACGACAACGGCGCATTGGCCCCGGTGATGCGCTCAGACTTCGACATCGACCAATTACTCGGTAACCCGGCGATGCTGGCCGGGCATTGGGTATTCCGCCGCGAGGCGCTGCTCGAAGCCGGTGGCTTTGACCCGGAAGCCGGCAACGCGGCGGAACTGGACCTGATCCTGCGACTGGTGCAGCAGGGCGGTTTCGACGGCATCGCTCACCTGCCCGAACCATTGCTGACCTGCGCACCGCCGCGTTTCGATGCACAGGCCCAGCAGCGCGTCATCACCCGCCACCTGCACGCGCGTGGCTACGCCAATGCCGCGGTCGTGGGCATCGGCAGCGGCCTGTATCGCATCGACTACGGCCACGACCAGCAACCATCGGTTTCACTGGTGGTCATCGTCCCGGCAGGCACCACGCTGGCCGCGCTGGAGCGCTGCGTGGTTTCGGTACTAGAAAAAACCCGCTACCCGAATTACGAACTGCTGCTGATCAACAACGGCGCCGCCGCCAGCATCAGCCAGTGGATGCAGCAGGTCGAAACGCTGGCCGCCGGCCGCGTGCGCGCCTTCGCCTTCGACCCGCCGCTGGCGCACAGCGCCGCCTGCAACGTGGCCGCCACGCAGGCCGCGGGCGACTACCTGCTGTTCCTGCGCCCGGAAGTGGCGGCCTTGCAGCCGCAATGGCTGGACGAGCTGCTCAACCACGGCCTGCGCCCGGAGGTGGGCGTGGTCGGCGCGAAGACCATTTCTGCCGATGGCAAGATCACCCATGCCGGCCTTGTTCCCGGTCTGACGGGCAGCGGCGGCCGCGCCTTCGCCGGCCAACCGATGGACGCGCCAGGCTACATGAACCGCTTGCAAGTGGCGCAGAGTTACTCGGCGGTGGCCGATAGCTGCCTGCTGATCGACAAGGCGCTGTTCATGGAGCTCGACGGCTTCGACCACGCCACGTTCGCCGACGAGGGCGCCGACGTGGACCTGTGCCTGCGCGCACGCCAGCGGGGCTACCTCACGATATGGACGCCACACGCGTTGTTGCTGCATTCGGTCGAAGCCGTACCCCTGCCGGAATCTGCCAACGATGCACTGTTGGAACGCTGGCTCCCCGCCCTCGCCCATGATCCGGCCTACAACCCCAGCCTGCGCCTGGACGTGCCGGGCGGCTTCCGCCTGGGCGAGTCGGATTTCTCGTGGCAGCCGTTGCCGTGGCGGCCCATCCCGCGCGTGCTTGCGCACCCCGCCGATCCGTGGGGCAGCGGCCATTACCGGGTAATCCAGCCATTCGAGGCGCTCAAGGCCGCCGGCCAGGCCGAAGGCGCGCTCTATGCCACCCTGCTCGACACCGTCGAACAGGCGCGCATCGATCCGGACGTGGTGGTGCTGCAACGCCGGGTCACCGACGAGGAGCTGGAGCGCATGCGGCGCATGCCGCGCTTCTCGCGGGCGCTCAAGGTCTTCGAGCTCGACGACTACCTGCCCAACCTGCCGGTCAAGAACATCCACCGCGAGCACATGCCACGCGACATCCTGCGCAGCCTGCGGCGTGCCTTCGCGCTGGTCGATCGCGTCGTGGTCTCCACGCCGGCGCTGGCCGAAGCCTTCGCCGGCATGCACCCGGACATCCGCATCGCCGGCAACCGCCTGCCGCCAGCGTGGTGGCGGAACCTGCCTGCACCGCGTCGCAACACGGGCACGAAGCCGCGCGTGGGCTGGGCCGGTGGCGTGAGCCACGCCGGTGACCTGGAGATGATTGCCGGCGTCATCACCGAACTGGCCGGCGAGGTGGACTGGGTCTTCCTCGGCATGTGCCCGGAGCAGTTGCGGCCATGCGTGGCCGAGTTCCACCCCGGCGTCGACATCACCGTCTACCCCCGCACGCTGGCCCGGCTGAACCTCGACCTGGCCATCGCCCCGCTGGAGCAGAACCGTTTCAACGAGTGCAAGAGCAATCTGCGCCTGCTCGAATACGGGGCATGCGCGGTGCCGGTGGTATGCAGCGACGTCGGCCCCTACCGTGGCGACGACCTGCCGGCAACCCGCGTGCGCAACCGCCACCGCGACTGGGTGGGCGCTATCCGCGGGCATCTGGCCGACGCCGATGCCCGCGCCGCCACCGGCGATGCGCTGCGGACCGTGGTACACCGTGACTGGATGCTGGCCGATGCGGGATTGGAGGAGTGGCGGGCGGCTTGGTTGCCGTGAAGGCTCATGTCACTCCAGGGACATCACATGCCGTCATCTCCGCGCAAGCGTGAATGGCGGCTCCTGACTTTTGCCCACCCTGCAGCCAACCTGCCTGCGGGCCTCACACTGCCAGTGTGATTTCCGCTGGCTTGCCAAGCCTGGCGGCGAATGTCACCAGCATATCCAAGCTGAACTTTTCGACCTTGCCCCGCTTGAGATCGGACACCCTGCTCTGACTGACACCCAATACCTTGGACGCCGCGACCTGCGTCATTCTGCGCTCCCGGATGGTCCTCTCCACCTGAGCCATCAGGTCGGCGCGCAGCGCCAGCACCTGCGCCTCGGCATCGTCAAAGCCCAGATCGGCGAACACGTTGCCGCTGGAAGCCTCGACCCTGTTTTCGTCCCCGGCACTCTTGCACATGGGCTGTCTCCACCTATGAAATCAATTTGTAGCGGGCCTTGCCCTTGTCCAGGTCCTGTTGGCTGGTGCGCTGGGTCTTCTTCTGGAAGGCATGCAGCACATAGACGGCCGTTGCGCTTTCCACCACGTAGAACACCCGGTATGCGCCATCCGGGATCCGGACGCGGATCTCCCGCACGCCCTTGCCCACCGTCGGCATGGGTTTCCAATCGCGCGGATCCACACCTTGCTGGACCATGCGCAAGTCGGTACCCGCTTCCCTTCGCGCCTCAAACGGAAATTCCTTCAGGTCATCCCGTGAGGTACCCAGCCAGAACAGTTCCTTCATGGTCGAAATATACAACAACTTGGATATTTCGCCATGACGACCATGTATCGACCCCGTAATGGATGGACTGCCATCATCACCTGATCCGCTCCTCCCACAGTGGAACGCGCCGGAAAACCGTCACGCCGCGGCAGGAAATCAGGAGTAAGGTGGCGCCACTGTTCATCTGCCCGGTATCGCGGTTCCGGCATGGGTCTTGCAGATGAACAGGCAGGCAACCTCCTGCCCTGGAAATCCGGCGATGTCCCACTCCGTCAACTCGATCCTGTCCCAGATCCGCAGCTACCAGTCGCAGGTGGCGCAGGCCGCGCCGACCGGCGATGTGGCGCGCGGCAACGCCATCGGCGGGCTGGGCGGGCTGTCCGGTACCCAGCCCACCGCCGCGCCCAGCTTCAGCCAGACCCTGCAGGGCGCGCTGGCCGGGGTCAACCAGGCCCAGCAGACCTCCAGCACGCTGGCCGCCGCGTTCGAGCGCGGCGACCCCAATGCCGACCTGGCCCGGGTCATGGTCGCCTCGCAACAATCCCAGCTGGCGTTCCGCGCCACCGTCGAAGTCCGCAACCGTCTCGTCCAGGCTTACCAGGACGTGATGAACATGCCGCTGTAAGGAATAGCCCGCCATGCCACTCGCGTTGTCCAGTGAGACGTTCAATTCGGAAAAGGCCGGCGCCTGGTTCGACCGGCTGCAGAGCCTGCAGATCACCCGTCGGCTCGGGCTGATGGCGATGATCACCATTGCCGTCGCGGCCGGCCTGTTCGTGTTCTTCTGGGCGCAGAAGCCGGCGATGGTGCCGCTCTACACCGGGCTGGACCAGAAGGCCACCGCCGAGGCCACCGACCTGCTGCGCACCGCGCAGATCCCGTTCGAGCTGGACGCGGTCACCGGCGCGATCAGCGTGCCGGAAAAGAACGTCCACGACGCCCGCTTGAAGCTGGCCGGCTCCGGCCTGACCGACAGCGGCCGGCTCGGCTTCGAGCTGATGGAACGCGACCCCGGCTTCGGCGTCAGCCAGTTCGTCGAGAACGCGCGCTACCAGCACGCGCTGGAAACCGAGCTGGTGCGCACCATCACCACGCTGCGCCCGGTGCGCGACGCGCGCGTGCACCTGGCCATCCCCAAGCCCAGCGCCTTCACCCGCCAGCGCGACGTCGCCAGCGCCTCGGTGGTGCTGGAGCTGCGCGGCGGCCAGCAGCTGGAGCGCAACCAGGTCGACGCCATCGTGCACATGGTCGCCTCCAGCATCCCCGACCTGGCCCCCGAGCGCGTCACCGTGGTCGACCAGAGCGGGCGCATGCTGACCATCGCCGACCCGAACAGCGACGCGGCGCTCAACGCCGCCCAGTTCGACCAGGTGCGGCGGCTGGAGACCTCCTACAACCAGCGCATCCGCGAGCTGCTGGAGCCGATGACCGGGCAGGGCCGGGTCAACCCGGAAGTCAGCGTCGACATGGATTTCTCGGTCACCGAGGAAGCCCGCGAGCTGTACAACGGCGAACCGCAGAAGGTGCGCAGCGAGCAGATCAGCGAGAACACCAGCACCACGCAGGGGCCACAGGGCGTGCCCGGCGCGGCCAGCAATACCCCCCCCGGCCCCGGCGCGGCCCCGGCCACCGCGGCCACGCCCACCGAGACCAGCAAGAACGCCACCCGCAACTACGAGCTGGACCGCACCCTGCAGCACACCCGCCAGCCGGCCGGCCGGGTCAGGCGCGTGTCGGTGGCGGTGCTGGTGGACCACGTGCCGCGCCCCGGCGCCAACGGCAAGCTCAGCGACCAGCCGCTGAGCGCGGCCGAGCTGACCCGCGTGGAAGCGCTGGTCAAGCAGGCGGTGGGCTTCGACGCCGAGCGCGGCGATACCGTGTCGGTGATGAACGCCCCGTTCGTGCGCGACACCGTGCCGGTCGAGGAGCCGGTGTGGTGGCAGCAGTGGTGGGAGAACCCGCAGGTGCGCGACGCCCTGCGCTTGGTGCTCGGCGCGGTGGTGCTGCTGGCGCTGCTGTTCGGCGTGCTGCGCCCGGCCCTGCGCCAGATCGCCGGCCCGCCGAGGAAAGGCCCGATGATCGGCGAGGACCCGCTCAGCGCCAACGTGCAGGTGGTCGAGGACGAGGACGGCCTGCCGGTGATGTCCGAGGACCAGCTGCAACTGGGCGCGGCCTCGCCGCTGGCGCTGCCGCTGGACGCCTACGAAGAGCGCGTGCGCATGGCGCGCGAGGCGGTCAAGACCGACTCCAAGCGCGTGGCGCAAGTGGTGAGGGGATGGGTGGCCAATGATTGACAACACCGTCAATCCGATGACGGGCGTGCAACGCGCCGCGGTGCTGCTGCTGTCGCTGGGCGAGGCCGACGCCGCCGAGGTGCTGCGCCACATGGAGCCCAAGGAGGTGCAGAAGATCGGCATCGCCATGGCCACCCTCAGCGACGTCAGCCGCGAGCAGGTACAGCAGGTGATGGACGACTTCGGCGCCGAGCTGGGCAGCAAGACCTCGCTGAGCGTCGGTTCGGACGACTACATCCGCAACATGCTGGTGCAGGCGCTGGGCAGCGAGAAAGCCAACAGCCTGATCGACCGCATCCTGCTCGGCCGCAACACCACCGGGCTGGACACGCTGAAGTGGATGGACCCGCGCTCGGTCGCCGACCTGGTGCGCAACGAGCACCCGCAGATCATCGCCATCGTCATGTCGCACCTGGAGCCGGACCAGGCCGCCGAATCGCTGAAGCTGCTGCCCGAGCGCACCCGCGTGGACGTGCTGCTGCGCATCGCCACGCTCGACGGCATCCCGCCCAACGCGCTGAACGAACTGAACGAGATCATGGAGCGCCAGTTCGCCGGCAATCAGAACCTGAAGTCGTCCAGCATCGGCGGCGTGCAGTGCGCGGCCAGCATCCTCAACTTCATGGACAGCGGCCAGGACCAGGCCATCCTCGGCGCCATCGCCCAGATCGACGCGCCGCTGGGCGGCCGCATCCAGGACCTGATGTTCGTGTTCGACGACCTGGTGGACCTGGACGACCGCGAGATGCAGCTGGTGCTGCGCGAGGTCAGCGGCGAGCGCCTCGGCCTGGCCCTGCGTGGCGCCGACATCAAGGTGCGCGACAAGATCACCCGCAACATGTCCCAGCGCGCGGCCGAGATCCTGCTCGAAGACATGGAAGCACGCGGCCCGGTGCGCCTGTCCGACGTGGAGGCCGCACAGCGCGAGATCCTCGCCATCGTCAAGCGCATGGCCGATGAAGGCACGGTCAGCATCGGCGGCAGCACGGAGGCGATGCTGTGAGCGGCGTCGTGCGCTGGATCGCACCGGACCTCACCGCCCCCGAACCGGCCATGCCGGAGCCGGACGAGGTGCGCCCGCCCGCGCCCGTCGAACCGCCGCCGCCCCTGCTGCAACTGCCGACGCTGCAGGAAATCCAGGCCATCCAGGACGCCGCCCGGCAGGAGGGCCTCGAACAGGGCCGCGCCGAAGGCCACGCCCAGGGGCAGGCCGAAGTGCGCCGGCTCACCGCGCAGATCGAGGGCATCCTCGACAACTTCGGCCGCCCGCTGGTGCGGCTGGAGGACGAAGTGGTGGCCGCGCTGGGCGAACTGGCGGTACGCATCGCCGGCCATCTGGTCGGCCGCGCCTACGAGGCCGAACCGGCGCTGCTGCGCGACCTGGTCGGCGAAGCGCTCGATGCCGTCGGCGGCAGCAGCCGCGACGTCGAAGTGCGCCTGCACCCGGACGACATCGCCGCGCTGGCGCCGCTGCTGTCGCTCGCGCCCGGCCAGCGGCTGAGCCCGGACCCGGGCCTGAGCCGCGGCGACCTGCGCGTGCACGCCGAAAGCGTGCGCATCGACGGCACCCTCGACGCGCGCCTGCGCGCGGCGTTGTCGACGGTGATGCGCAAGGCCGGGGCCACCTCATGAACAGTGCCGCGCCCCTGCCCTCGGACTGGGCCGCCGCGCGCAACCTGCGGCTGGCCGCGCGGCTGGACGCCATCGCGCTGGACGCCGGCCACGGCCGCGGCCTGATCCGCGAAGGCGTGCTGCGCCGCGCGGTCGGCCTGACCCTGGAAGCGGTGGGCTGCGAAGCGCCGATGGGCGCCACCTGCAAGGTCGAGGTGGCCGATGGCTGGGTCGATGCCGAGGTGGTCGGCTTCGCCAGCGACCGCACCTACCTGATGCCCAGCGCCGAGCTGTACGGCCTGCTGCCCAACGCACGGGTGGTGCCCTCCTACCGCCGCGGCGGCGTCGAGGTCGGCGAAGGCCTGCTCGGCCGCGTCATCGACAGCGACGGCGTGCCGCTGGATGGCAAGGGCCCGATCCGCGCCGAAGGCAGCGCCAGCATGGCCGGCGCCTCGATCAACCCGCTGGCGCGCGAACCCATCATCCAGCCGCTGGACGTGGGCGTGCGCGCGATCAACGCGCTGCTGCCGATCGGCCGCGGCCAGCGCGTGGGCCTGTTCGCCGGCTCCGGCGTCGGCAAATCGACGCTGCTGGGCATGATGACCCGTTTCACCTCGGCCGACGTCATCGTCGTCGGCCTGATCGGCGAGCGCGGCCGCGAAGTGCGCGACTTCGTCGAGACCACATTGGGCGAGGAAGGCCTGCGCCGCGCCGTGGTCGTCGCCGCCCCGGCCGACCGACCGCCGCTGGCGCGCCTGCATGGCGCCTACCGCGCCACCGCCATCGCCGAGTGGTTCCGCGACCAGGGCCTGAACGTGCTGCTGCTGATGGATTCGCTGACCCGCTTCGCCCAGGCCCAGCGCGAGATCGGCCTGTCGGTGGGCGAACCGCCGACCACCCGCGGCTACCCGCCCAGCGTGTTCGCCAAGCTGCCGGCGCTGGTCGAACGCGCCGGCAACGGCGCCAAGGGCCGCGGCTCGATCACCGCCTTCTACACCGTGCTCACCGAGGGCGACGACCCGCAGGACCCGATCGCCGACGCCGCCCGCGCCATCCTCGACGGCCACATCCTGCTCTCGCGGCGGGTGGCCGACTCCGGCCTGTACCCGGCCATCGACGTCGAATCCTCGGTCAGCCGCGTGGTCCAGGACATCGCCGACGACGCGTGGCGCGCCCGCATCCGCAAGCTCAAGCGGCTGGTGGCGGCGTATTCTTCCAACCGCGACCTGATCGCCATCGGCGCCTACCAGCGCGGCAACGACCCGGCCACCGACGAAGCGCTGGAGCGCTGGCCGGAAATCCTCGACTTCCTCGGCCAGGACGTCAGCCTGGCCGCCGATCTGCCCCACAGCCTTGCCGCACTGAAACAACTGGTCGAAAGCGAGAACGTCCCATGAAGCAATCCCGTCGCCTGGACCCGTTGCTGCGCCGCGCGCAGGACCACGAGGACGAAGTCGCCCGTGTCCTGGCCGAGCGCCAGCAATCGCTGGACATGCACCAATCGCGGCTGGAGGAGCTGCGCCGCTACGCCGAGGAATACGCCAACCAGCAGATGGCCAGCGCGCAGATGGCCGCGACCAGCCCGGCGCAGCTGATGAACCGCCGTGCCTTCCTCGACCGCCTCGACAGCGCCGTGCAGCAGCAGAGCCAGACCGTGGACCACAACCGCGAGCGCGTCGATGCCGAGCGCGCGCGGCTGCTGCTGGCCAGCCGCGACAAGCAGGTGCTGGAACAGCTCGCCGCCAGCTACCGTGCGCAGGAACAGAAGGTCGAAGACCGCCGCGACCAGCGCGAGATGGACGACCTCGGCGCGCGCCGCGTGCGCCTGGCGCAGCAGGCCGCCGCCGACGAGGGCAAATCGTCATGAACGGCCTGTCCTTCCCGGTCGCCCCGGCACCGGCATCCACCGCTTCCACCGCGCAGGCAACCGGCAACGGCGGCGACAAGGCCGGCGGCGATGCCTTCAAGCACCTGCTCGACGGCGCCGGCAGCCCGGCCAAGGCCAGCGGCAAGGAAACCGCGGGCAAGCCGCGGCCGGCCCCCGGCCGCGCCTCCGACGCGGCCGACGACACCGCTGCCACCGAAGAAACCACCGGCAAGCCCACCGACACCGCCACGCGCGGCGACGCCGACGCCGCTGCCAACGACGACACCCAGGGCGAAGCGCCCTGGCCGCCGCCGGGCCTGCCGATGCTCGCGCCGGCCGACCCGGCGCCCGCCCCCGGCGCGGATACCCAGCTCGCCGTCATCCCGGCCGTGCCCACGGCCACGAATCCGGCGCCCCCGCCGGCAGCGGAAACCGCAACGCTGGCCGCCACCGCACCACCACTACCCACCCCAACGGCCACCACGGCCACGTTGCAGGCCGCGCCCATCGCCAAAGTAGCGGCACCGCCGCTCGGTACAACGACTGCCGCCGCCACGTTGCCGGCCTTGCCCATCAACGAGGAGGCGGCTCCCGCCCCGGTGGCCGAAGCCTTGGCATCGCTGGCCGGCGATACCGCCGTGGCCAATGCCGACAGCGATGCCGCCCCCACGCCCTTGCCGAACTTCGGCCACCTGCTGCAGGGCGCGACACCGGCACCGGTGCGGGTCGAAGCCACCCCGTTCACCGGCGAACTGGCCAAGCCCGTTGCCGTCCACACCCCGGATTTCGACGAGGCCATCGGTGCTCGCATCGGCTGGCTGGCCGAGCAGAAGATCGGCCATGCCCACATCCGCGTGACCCCGAACGACCTCGGGCCGGTGGAAGTGCGCCTGCAACTGGAAGGCGACCGCGTCCACGCCAGCTTCACCAGCGCCCACGCCGACGTGCGCCACGCGCTGGAGAACAGCCTGCCGAAGCTGCGCGAAATGCTTGGCGAACAGGGCATGCAGCTGGCCCATGCCGACGTCGGCCAGCATTCGGACCCGCGCGCGAACGGCGGCGACGGACAGGCCGGGGCCGGTGGCGGCGATGCCGAAACGGGTGCCCCGGGCACGGAGCTGCCGGCCATCACCGCGCACGGCATCCGCCTGCGGGGCCTGCTCGACGCCTATGCCTGAGCGCATCGGTGCCCGAGGCAAGCCCCCGTAGGCGTGGGACTTGCCCCACGCGGAGCACCCTCGGTAAAGCCACCATGCGGGGCCAGCCCCGCATCTACAAGGGCGCACCGGCACGGTTGCTTCCCCATTCCCGTCAAATTCCCGGCACAACTGAACGCTGGCACCTCCGGCACGTGTATTGCATCCTTTCGGGAAGCACTTCAGGGAGCACACCGTGGCCGCCGCCGCCGACAAGAACCGCAAGACCGACACCCCCAAGGAAAAGGACAGCACCACCCCGCAGCCCAAGCGGTCGATGCTGATGGTCGCCCTGATCGCGTTGATCGCCGCCGCGGCCGCAGGCGGCGGCATGTGGTACTTCACCCAGCACCAGGCCGGCGACGGGGCCGCCGCCAAGGCGGCGACGGCCAAGGCCGCGATGCCGGCCCCGGCGCAGTACTTCGCGCTCGACCCGGCGTTCGTGGTCAACCTCAACGGTCCGCTCGACGGCCCGCGCTACCTGCAGGTCGAGGTGCAGCTGGTGACCCGCGACCCGCAGGCGCTGACCGCGCTGCAGACCCACGCCCCGGCCATCCGCGCGCGGTTGCTGATGCTGTTCTCGCAGGTCGAGCCGGCGCAGATCGCCGACCGCGCCGGCAAGGAAAAGCTGCAGCAGTCGGCGCTGGCCGAGGTGCAGAAGCTGATGACCACCGAGACCGGCAGCAAGACCGCCGACGACCTGCTCTTCACCAGTTTCGTCACCCAGTAAGGCACTGGCGATGATCAACGACCTGCTGTCCCAGGACGAAATCGATGCCCTGCTGCATGGCGTCGATTCGGGCTCGGTGGATACCGCCGAGCCGGCGCCGCCGCCCGGCGAAGCGCGCGCCTACGACTTCGCCAGCCAGGACCGCATCATCCGCGGGCGCATGCCGACCCTGGAGATGGTCAACGAGCGCTTCGCGCGGCTGTGGCGCATCGGCCTGTTCAACCTGATCCGGCGCTCGTCGGAGCTGTCGGTGCGCGGCATCGAGCTGATCAAGTTCAGCGACTACATGCACTCGCTGTACGTGCCCACCAACCTCAACCTGATCCGCTTCAAGCCGCTGCGCGGCACCGGGCTGATCGTGTTCGAGCCGACCCTGGTGTTCGCGGTGGTGGACAACTTCTTCGGCGGCGACGGCCGCTACCCCACCCGCATCGAGGGCCGCGAGTTCACCGCCACCGAGATGCGGGTGATCCAGCTGATGCTCAAGCAGACCTTCGCCGACCTGCGCGAGGCCTGGAGCCCGGTGATGAACGTCGATTTCGACTACATCAACTCCGAGATCAACCCGCACTTCGCCAACATCGTCACCCCGCGCGAGTACGTGGTGGTCAGCCGCTTCCACGTCGAGCTGGAAGGCGGCGGCGGCGACATCCACATCACCCTGCCCTATTCGATGCTGGAGCCGATCCGCGACGTGCTCGACGCCGGCATCCAGAGCGACCGCAACGACCGCGACGAGAGCTGGGGCATCACCCTGCGCGAGCAGCTGGACAATGCCGAGCTGGAGCTGTCCAGCGTGATCGCGCGGCGCCGCCTGAGCCTGCGCGACCTGACCAAGCTGAAGGTCGGCGACATCCTGCCCATCGACCTGATGAAGGAAGTACCCCTGTGCGTGGAGGGCATCCCCGTGTTCACCGGCGAATTCGGCGTGGCCAACGACCGCAACGCCATCAAGATCCTCGCCACCCAGCCGCCGGGCACGCGCCAGCGCTCCCCCCTGATCCAGGAAGACGCCAATGACTGAGAACGACCCCAACGACGTGCCGGCCGCCGCCCCGGCGCAGTTCGCCAACCTGCAGGCCGACGGCGAGCAGCATTCCGACCTGGACCTGGACGTGATCCTCGACGTGCCGGTGACGCTGTCGCTGGAAGTGGGCCGCGCGCGCGTGCCGATCCGCAACCTGCTGCAGCTCAACCAGGGCTCGGTGGTGGAGCTGGAACGCGGCGCCGGCGAATCGCTGGACGTGTTCGTCAACGGCACCTTGATCGCCCACGGCGAGGTGGTGGTCATCAACGACCGCTTCGGCGTGCGCCTGACCGACGTGGTCAGCCCCAGCGAGCGCATCCGGAGACTGCGTTGATCGCCACGCTCGCCACCGCCGCCGCGCCGCTGGCCAAGGCCGCGATGCCGGTGGGCCAGCATGCGCCGGCCACGCCGGGCCTGTTCGGCGCGGTGCTGGCGCTGCTGCTGGTGCTGGCGCTGATCGTCGGCCTGGGCTGGCTGCTCAAGCGCTTGCCGGGCAGCGGCTTCCGCCCGCCGGAGGGGATGAAGCTGGTCGCCAGCCTCAGCCTGGGCGCGCGCGAGCGGGTGGTGGTGGTCGAGGTCAACGGCCAGCAACTGCTGCTGGGGGTGGGCGCCGGCGGCATCAGCACCCTGCACGTGCTGCCCGAGCCGCTGCCGGCCACGCCCGCGCCCAACCTCAAGCAACTGCCGAATTTCGCGCACCTGCTGTCGCAGAAGCTGCGCAAGGATCCCTGACCATGCCGGGCCATCGCCTGAACCGCTCCACCTGCCTGCAACTGCTCGTGCTGCTGGCCCTGCTCGCCCTGCCGGCGCTGGCGCTGGCCGCCCCCGGCGCGCCGCAGCTGCCGGCGCTGCCGGACGTGAACGTCGGCCGCATCGGCGGCCAGCCGGTCAGCCTGCCGCTGCAGACGCTGCTGCTGATGACGGCGATCACCCTGCTGCCGTCGATGCTGCTGATGCTGACCGCCTTCACCCGCATCATCATCGTGCTCGGCCTGCTGCGGCAGGCGCTGGGCACCGGGCAGACGCCTTCCAACCAGGTGCTGCTGGGGCTGGCGCTGTTCCTGACCGCGATGGTGATGATGCCGGTATGGGACAAGGCCTGGTCCACCGGCATGTCGCCCTACCTCAACGGCGAGATCGACTTCCAGACCGCGTGGACGCTGACCACCCAGCCGTTGCGCGCGTTCATGCTGGCGCAGGTGCGCGAGACCGACCTGCTGACCTTCGCCGGGCTCGCGGGCCACGGCCCCTACGCCGGCCCGGACGCGATCCCGTTCCCGGTGCTGGTGGCCTCCTTCGTCACCAGCGAGCTGAAGACCGCCTTCGAGATCGGCTTCCTGATCTTCATTCCGTTCGTCATCATCGACCTGGTGGTGGCCAGCGTGCTGATGTCGATGGGCATGATGATGCTCTCGCCGATGCTGATCTCGGCCCCGTTCAAGCTGTTGCTGTTCGTGCTGGTGGACGGCTGGGTGCTGGTGGTCGGCACCCTGGCGGCCAGCTTCAATGCTGTTTGAGGCGGGGAACAGGGAACCGGGAATGCGGATTTCCCGTCCTTCGTCCCCCTCCCCGCCGTCCGACCACCTTCCATTCCCTGTTCCCCATTCCCCCGTTCCCGGCCTTTCCCCATGTCTCCCGAACTCGCCCTTACCGAACTGCGCGGCGGACTGGTCGCCACCTTGTGGATCGCCGGCCCGCTGCTGCTCGCCGTGCTGGTGACCGGCGTGGTGGTCGGCGTGGTGCAGGCCGCCACCCAGCTCAACGAGCCGACCATCGCCTTCGTCGCCAAGGCAGCGGCGCTGACCGTGACCCTGTTCGCGCTGGGCAGCCTGCTGGTCGGGCACCTGGTGGAATTCACCACGCTGCTGTTCCAGCGCATACCGCACCTGATCGGCTAGGCGGGCGTCCCGATGCCCGCCCCCGCCCGCTCCCTCTTCCCGCAGGCCCTTCCCCGAACCGGGGAAAGGCCCGCCGGCACATAGGCCCGCCGTGGATTCCGTCACCCGGGTGGTCATCGACGGCCAGCAGGCCTTTGCCATCATCGGCACCGTGCTGTGGGTGATGCTGCGCATCGGCGCGATGCTGGTGGCCATGCCGATGGTCGGCAGCCGCTCGGTGCCGGCGCGGGTGCGGGCGATGCTGGCGCTGGTCCTGTCGATGGCGCTGGCGCCGATCCTGCCGCCGGTGCCGGCGTGGAACGGGTTCGACGCGGCCGCGGTGCTCACCATCGCCCGCGAACTGGCGGTGGGCGTGGTCATCGGCTTCCTGCTGCGGCTGATCTTCGAGGCCGGCTCGATGGCCGGCGAACTGATCGCGCAGGGCACCGGCCTGGCCTTCGCGCAGATGAGCGACCCGCTGCGCGGCGGCAGCTCCGGCGTGATCGGGCAGTGGTTCTATCTGCTGTTCGGGCTGATGTTCTTCGCCAGCAACGGCCACCTGGCGCTGATTTCGCTGCTGGTGGACAGCTACAAGGCGTTGCCGGTCGGCACCGCCCTGCCCGACCCGCATGCGATGGCGGCGCTGGCGCCGACGCTGATGCTGCAGCTGTTCCGTGGCGCGCTGACCCTGGCGCTGCCGATGACCGTGGCGATGCTGGCCATGAACCTGGCCTTCGGCGTGCTGGCCAAGGCGGCCCCGGCGCTGCACCCGATGCAGTTCGGCCTGCCGGTTTCGCTGCTGCTCGGGCTGGTCCTGCTGACGCTGTTTTCCGGGGAAATGGCCGGGCCGGTGCAGCGGCTGTTCGACACCGCCTTCGACAGCATGCGCCAGGTCACGATGTAGGCCCCGCCGGCCGCCGCGGCATGCGCCGGGATGCCATTGCAAGTGCCGCCAAAGCCCGCGATAGTCCACCCACCGGCGGCGGGGAAAAGGCCGCCGGCACCAGGGAGTTCGGCCCGCGGCATCCGCCGCGACAGTACCGGGGGAACGAGGTGCTCGCAGGAAGCCATGACCCGTTGCTGGTCACGCTGTCGGTGGTCGTCGCCGTGCTGGCCTCGTTCACCGCGCTGGACATGGCCGCGCGCGTCAACGCCGCGCCTTCGCGCCGCGCCGCGCTGCCGTGGCTGCTGGCCGGCGGCATCGCGATGGGCACCGGCATCTGGTCGATGCACTTCGTCGGCATGCTCGCCTTCAGCCTGCCGATCCCGCTCGCCTACGACCCGTGGACCACCCTGCAATCGCTGCTGGCCGCCGTGGCGGCCGCGCTGTTCGCGCTGTGGCTGGTATCGCTGCCGACCCCGCCGCGGCTGCGGCTGGTGCTGGGCGGGCTGTTGATGGGGCTGGGCATCGCCTGGATGCACTACGTGGGCATGGCTGCGCTGCACATGCAGCCGGCCATCGACTACGAACCGGTCCGCTTCGTGCTGTCGGTGCTGGTGGCGGTGGCCGCCGCATGGGCCGCGCTGTTCATCGCCTTCCGCCTGCGCGCGACGCAACGGGCGCTGCCGCTGCGGTTCGCCGCCGCCACGGTGATGGGCCTGGCCATCGTCGGCATGCACTACACCGGCATGGCCGCCGCGCGCTTCCCGGCCGGCGCGGTATGCGGCGCGGCGCAGCGGGGCGGCATCGGCGGCGGCTGGCTGGCCGCCGGCGTGGTGCTGCTGACCGTGGCGGTGATGCTGGTGGTACTGCTGGTTTCGCTGTTCGAGCAGCGCCGGCAGGCGCGCCTGCTGCAATTGCGCAACACCACCCTGGCCGCCTCGCTGGACGAGGCCCAGCGCGAGCTGCTGCATGCCAGCCGGCACGACGCCCTGACCGGCCTGCCCAATCGCCAGCTGGCGCACGAACACATCACCCTGCTGCTGCAGCAATGCACGCGGGAGGGGCGCACCTGCGCGGTGATGGTGCTGGACCTGGACGATTTCGGCCACATCAACCGCGCCTTCGGCCCGCAGGCCGGCGATGCGGTGATGGCCGATGTCGCCGTGCGGTTGCGACAGGCACTGCCGGCCGGCGGCGTGGTCGGCCGGCTGGGCGGCGACCGCTACGTGGCCGCCGCGTCGCTGGAGCATGCCGACGCCGCCACCGCGCTGGCGCAACGCCTGCTGGGCACGCTCGCGGCGGTGCAGGTGGCCGGCGCGGCCTGCACGTCAGCGGCAGCCTCGGCATGGCGGTGCAGCCATTGCCGGGCGACTGCGCCACCCAGCGGGTGTCGCAGGCCGAAACCGCGCTTGCCCACGCCCGCCAGGCCGGCCCCAACCGCCATGCGCACTACGCCGAATGGATGGATGCCGGCGCCGCGCACGACCAGCACCTGCTCGACGACCTGCGCGCGGCCATCGGCACCCCGCAGCTGTCATTGCACTACCAACCGCGGGTGTGGGCCGACAACGGCCGGGTCTGCTGCGCCGAGGCGCTGTTGCGCTGGCGCCATCCGGAACACGGGCCACTGCCCAGCCAGCGCGTGGTGCGCCTGGCCGAGCGGCACGGGCTGATGGACGCACTCGGGCAATGGGTGCTGGACGAGGCCTGCCGGCAATTGCGCAGTTGGCGGGACGCCGGCCACCGCGACTGGCAGGTGTCGGTCAACCTGTCCGCGCAGCAGCTGGCCTCGCCCGCCCTGGCCGATACCGTGCGCCAGTGCCTGCAGCAGAACGACCTGCCCGCCGCCCAGTTGCTGCTGGAGATCGACGAAACCAGCGCGGTGCACGCCGGCGCCGACGCGCCGGGCCCCCTGCACGCCCTCGCCGCGCTGGGCGTGGGCATCGCCATCGACAACTTCGGCGGCGGCAACGCCGGCCTGCTGCAGTTGCGACGGCTGCCGGCCAGCCGCATCCTGCTGCACCCGGCCTTTGTGCAGCCGCTGGAGGAACGCGACGAGGACGCCACGCTGCTTGCGGCCGTCGTCACCCTTGGCCATGCGCTGGACATGGAAGTCGGCGCCAAGGGCATCGAGAACCCGCGCCAGCGCATCCACGTCGAGCAGTTGGGTTGCGACCAGTTGCAGGGCCACCAGATCGGCCGCCCGGCCAGCGCCGAGCAGTTCATCCGCCTGTACGGCAGCCACTGAGACCGGCCGGAACGGTTCTTGCACGCAAGCGGCTGACCTTCCCTTGCGCGGCGCGTCATGGCGGAAAACGAAGACGGCACCGAAAAAACCGAACAGCCAACAGCCAAACGCCTGCGCGATGCCCGCGAGAAGGGCAACGTCCCGCAGTCGCGGGAACTGTCCACCGCCACGGTGTTCGTCGCCGCGGTGCTGTCGCTGTACGCGCTGTCCGGCTACATGGGCGGCGCCGCGCGGCAGTGGATGAAGCTCGCGCTGAGCCCGGACCCGGGCCTGCTGCATGCCCCGCAGGCGCTGTTCGGCCATGCCGGCTGGACCCTGCTGAAGCTGATGCTGGTGTTCGCGCCGCTGCTGCTGGTGTGCCTGGCCGCCGGCTTCGTCGCACCGGTGCTGATGGGCGGCCTGCGTTTTTCCAACAAGGCGCTGATGCCCGACCTGAACCGCCTGAACCCGATGACCGGGCTCAAGCGCATCTACGGCCCCGAATCGCTGGCCGAGCTGACCAAGTCCCTGCTGCGCATCGTCTTCGTCGGCGGTGCCGTCGCGCTGGTGGTCTGGCACGGCATCGGCGGCCTGCGCAGCCTGCTGCGGCTGCCGCTGGAGAGCGCGGTCCACGATGGCCTCGGCTTCACCCTGCGCCTGCTGCTGGCCGCGGCCGGGGCGATGGCGCTGCTGGCGGCCATCGACGCCCCGTACCAGAAATGGAACTGGCTGCGGAAGCTGAAGATGACCCGTGAGGAGCTCAAGCGCGAGATGAAGGAAAGCGAGGGCAGCCCCGAGGTCAAGGGCCGCATCCGGCAGATGCAGATGCAGCTGTCGCAGCGGCGGATGATGGAGGCGGTGCCCACCGCCGACGTGGTGCTGGTCAACCCCACCCACTATGCGGTGGCGCTGAAGTACGAGGCCGGGCGCATGAACGCGCCGACTGTGGTCGCCCGCGGGGTGGACGAGCTGGCCCTGCGCATCCGCCAGGTGGCCGACGGCAACCGCGTGGCGATCGTCTCGGCGCCACCGCTGGCACGCGCCTTGTATAGGGAAAGCCAACTCGGCAAGGAAATCCCCGTGAGACTGTATTCGGCCGTCGCCCAGGTCCTGTCCTACGTCTATCAGCTGCGCACCTGGCGCAGCGGGCCGATGCCGGCCCTGCCCGCCCTGGACGTGGATGAATTCGGCAAGGGAGCCCGCCGATGAGCGCGCAGCCGCTGCCCAACACCGCCCGCCGGATACTGGACCTGCTGCGCCACGGGCTGGGCGCGCCGCTGATCGTGCTGGCGCTGCTGGCGATGGTGGTGGTGCCGCTGGCCGCGCCGGTGCTCGACGCCCTGTTCACCTTCAACATCGCCATCTCGCTGCTGGTGCTGCTGGCGGTGGTGTACGTGAAGCGGCCGCTGGACTTCACCATCTTCCCGATCGTGCTGCTGGTCACCACCATGCTGCGGCTGGCCCTGAACGTGGCCTCCACCCGCGTCATCCTGCTCAACGGCCAGAACGGCCACGAAGCCGCCGGCAAGGTCATCGCCTCGTTCGGCGAGTTCGTGATCGGCGGCAACTACGCGGTCGGCATCGTGGTGTTCGCGATCCTGACCATCATCAACTTCGTGGTCATCACCAAGGGCGCCGGGCGCGTGTCGGAAGTGACCGCGCGCTTCATCCTCGACGCCATGCCCGGCAAGCAGATGGCGATCGACGCCGACCTCAACGCCGGCCTGCTGACCCGCGAGGAAGCCAAGCTGCGCCGCGAGGAAGTGCGCGAGGAAGCCGACTTCTACGGCGCGATGGACGGCGCCAGCAAGTTCATCCGCGGCGACGCCATCGCCGGCATCCTGATCCTGTTCATCAACCTGCTCGGCGGCCTGGCCGTGGGCGTGCTGCAGCACGGCATGCCGTTCGGCGACGCCGCCTCAACCTACACCCTGCTGTCCATCGGCGACGGCCTGGTGGCGCAGCTGCCGGCGCTGCTGGTGTCCAGCGCGGTGGCGATGCTGGTCACCCGCGCCTCGCGCTCGCAGGACATGAGCGAGGCGATGATGGGCCAGGTGTTCGGCCAGTACCGGGCGCTGGCGATCGCCGCCGGCATCATCGGCCTGGTCGGGCTGGTGCCGGGCATGCCCAACCTCGCCTTCCTGACCCTGGCGGCCATCCTCGGCTTCCTCGCGTGGAAGCTGTGGAAGCGCGAACAGGCCGGCGGCGGCGCCAGGCCACCGGCCGGCGACGCCACCGCCGCACCGGGCGAAATGACCGCCCTCGGCGTACCGGCGCCCGCGCCGACCGCCGAGCTGAGCTGGGACGAACTGCGCCCGGTCGATCCGCTGGGGCTGGAAGTGGGCTACCGGCTGATCCCGCTGGTGGACAAGGCGCAGGGCGGCGAGCTGATGGCGCGGATCAAGGGCGTGCGCCGCAAGCTCACCCAGGACGTCGGCTTCCTGATCCCGCCGGTGCACATCCGCGACAACCTGGAACTTCCCGCCGCCGGCTACCGGCTGCTGGTGCACGGCGTGCCGGTGGCCAGCGCCGACATCCACCCCGACCGCGAGCTGGCGCTGGACCCCGGCAGCGCGATGGGGCAACTGGAAGGCATCCCCGGCAAGGACCCGGCGTTCGGGCTGGACGCCACCTGGATCCAGCCGCACCAGCGCGCCCATGCCGAATCGCTGGGCTACACCGTGGTCGACCCGGCCACCGTGGTCGCCACCCACCTGTCGCACCTGATCCGCGAGCACGCCCCGGAGCTGCTCGGCCACGAGGAAGTGCAGCAGCTGCTGGCGACGCTGGCCAAGAGCGCGCCGAAGCTGGCCGAGGACCTCACCCCGAAGGCACTGCCGATCCCGGTGATCGCGCGCGTGCTGCAGAACCTGCTGATCGAGCACATCCCGATCCGCCAGCTGCGCAAGATCGCCGAGGCGCTGGTCGAGAACGCCCCGCTCAGCCAGGACCCGGCGGTGCTGACCGCCGCGGTGCGCAACGCGCTGGGCCGCTTCATCGTGCAGGAGATCGCCGGCATGTCGCCCGAGCTGCCGGTGTTCACCCTCAACCCGCAACTGGAACGGGTCTTGCAGGAATCAACGCAGGGCAACGGTGCCGCGCTGGAACCCGGTCTCGCCGAGCGCCTCCACCAGAGTCTTGCCGACTGCGTCGGCAAGCAGGAGGCGCGCAACGAGCCGGCCGTGGTGCTGGTACCGGGCCCGGTCCGCGCCGCGCTCGCGCGCATGGTCCGCCACAGCGTCCCCTCGCTGTCGGTGCTGGCCTACAGCGAGGTACCGGAAGACAAGCGCCTGAAACTGGTCGGCACGATCAGCTGAAGGCTCCTGGCAACCGGCACCGGCGACGGAAAACCGCCACTGCCACGAAGCACGTAAGGAGCACGCACCGCCATGCACGACACCGCCACTGCCCCCGCTCCTTCCCTGCCCCCCCATTCCGATTCCCGAGCCGCCAGCATGAAGATCAAACGTTTCGTCGCCGCCGACATGCGCACCGCCATGAACCTGGTGCGCAAGGAACATGGCCCCGATGCCGTGATCCTCTCCAACCGGCGCATCGAGGAAGGCGTCGAGATCGTGGCGGCCGCCCATTACGACGAGTCCGTGGTGCAGCGCGCCCTGGAAGCCGCGCGCCCGGCCCCGGCCGCCGCGCCCAAGCCGCGCAGCGCCGCCGAAGCCATCATCGCCGCGGTCACCCGCCGCAGGGCCCCGGAAACCGAAGCCGAGCCGGTGGCCGCCACCACCTCGGCGGTGGCCGAACTGGCGCGCTCGGCGGTGGGTGCCACCGGCCGCTCCATCGACAGCAGCCTGGAGCTGGCCCCGGGCAGCCGCTTCCCGGCCCAGCCGCGGCCGCAGCCGAAGGCCCCGGCCGCGACGGTGCCGGAGCAGGTGTTCGCCAACTTCCTCGGCAACGCCGAGGCCGCCACGGCCCTGCCGCCGCGGGAAACCGTCGCGGCGGCACCGGCGCCTGCGCCGGTCAACCGCGCCCGCTTCGTCATCGACCCGCCGCTGGAAGAGCCCGCACCCGCCCCGTTGGCTATCGCGCCGGTCCAGCCGGTCCAACCAGAATTGGCGCCGGTGCAGATGCCGGGGCCTGCCGCCCCGGCGCTGAGCGTGGTCGCCAGCGCCCCGCGCGACGACGAGCAGCTGACCCAGCTGCGCCAGGAAATGACCGGCATGCGCCAGCTGATCGAGCGCGAGATGCACCGCCTCAACGACGAGCGCCTGCGCGGCAACCCGGTGCGCGCCAGCGCCCTGGACCTGATGGACGAATACGGCTTCGACGCCGGCCTGGCCCGCGACGTGGCGATGCAGATCCCGGCCGACACCGACCCGGCGCGCGCCCGTGGCCTGATGCTGGGGCTGATCTCGAAGAAGCTGCCGATCACCCCGGCCGACCCGATCGAGACCGGCGGCGTCATCGCCCTGGTCGGCCCCACCGGCGCCGGCAAGACCACCACCATCGCCAAGCTGGCCTCGCGCTTCGCCGAAACCCACGCCCCGCGCGACGTAGCCCTGGTCACCACCGACACCCAGCGCATCGGCGCCCGCGAGCAGCTGTACGGCTTCGGCCGCCAGCTCGGCATTGCCGTGCACGAGGCCCACAGCGGCACCAACCTGAACCAGTTGCTGGAGCGGCTGGCCGACTACAAACTGGTGCTGATCGACACCGCCGGCCTCGGCCAGCGCGACCGCGCCCTCACCGCCCAGCTGCAGTGGCTGCGCGCGGCCGGGCAGATCCGTACCCTGCTGGTGTTGCCGGCCAACACCGGCTTCCAGGACATGGACGAGGTGGTGCGCCGCTTCGGCGCAGCCAACCCGCAGGGGCTGGTGCTGACCAAGCTGGACGAGACCGGGCGGCTGGGTTCGGCGCTTTCGGTGGCAGTGGATCACCATTTGCCGATCACGTGGGTGACGGATGGGCAGGATGTGCCGGAAGATCTGCACCGGGCCTCGGCGGCCAATCTGGTACTTCGCCTTGAAGATTTGCGCCGAGCGGCCGATATGCCATGCAGTACTCCGGAGTTGACCGATGCCGTCGCGTGAATACGCCAAACTGACCAACGCCTTCCCGCTGTCGGCCACCCGCCTGCAGCCGGCCGGGCCGGTGCGCACCATCGCGGTGACCGGCGGCAAGGGCGGCGTGGGCAAGACCAACGTCTCGGCCAACCTGGCCGTGGCGCTGGCCGGCATGGGCAAGCGCACCCTGCTGCTGGACGCCGACCTGGGCCTGGCCAACATCGACGTCATCCTCGGCCTGCAGCCGAAGAACACCCTGGCCGACCTGGTCGCCGGCCGCTGCACGCTGGAAGAAGTGATCATCGAAGGCCCCGGCGGCGTGCTGGTGGTGCCGGCCGCATCCGGCCGCCGGCACATGGCCGAGCTGCAGCCGGCCGAGCACGTCGGCCTGGTCAACGTGTTCTCCGAGCTGGAACGCGACTTGGACGTGATGATCATCGACACCGCCGCCGGCATCACCGACAGCGTGCTGACCTTCTGCCAGGCCGCGCAGGACACCGTGGTGGTGGTCTGCGACGAACCAGCGTCCATCACCGACGCCTACGCGCTGATCAAGGTGCTTTCGCGCGAGCGCGGCGTGGACCGCATGCAGGTGGTGGCCAACATGGTGCGCGACCCCAACGAGGGCCGCGTGCTGTACGAGAAGCTGGTGCGGGTCTGCGACAAGTTCCTCGCCGACGTCTCGCTGAACTACCTGGGCTGCGTGCCGCAGGACGACTGGCTGCGGCTGTCGGTGCAGCGCCAGCAGCCGGTGGTCAAGCTGTACCCGGCCTCGCCGGCGGCGCAGGCCATCCAGGAGATCGCCCGCCGCACCGCGCGCTGGCAGGCGCCCACCGAGCCGCGCGGCGGCGTCGAGTTCTTCCTCGAGCGCATCCTGCAGCAGCGCGGGGTGGCCACATGAAACCCGCGGCCGCCGCCCACTACCGCGAAGTGCAGCGCGCCAGCGCCAACGACGTCATCGTCCGCCACTCGGACCTGGTGCGGCGCATCGCCCACCACCTGGCCGCGCGGCTGCCGGCCAGCGTCGAGATCGACGACCTGATCCAGGCCGGCATGATGGGCCTGATCGAGGCCTCGCGCAGCTACGACGCCGAACAGGGCGCCTCCTTCGAAACCTATGCCTCGATCCGCATCCGCGGCTCGATGATCGACGAGATCCGCCGTGGCGACTGGGTGCCGCGCTCGGTGCACCGCCGCGCCCGCGACGCCGCCGCCACCATCCGCCGGCTGGAGCAGGAAACCGGCCGCGCCGCCAGCGCCAGCGAAGTGGCCGAGGCGATGGAGATGCCGCTGCCGGACTACCTGCGGCTGATCGAGGACGCCGCGCGCGGCCAGGTGCTGAGCCTGGAATCGCGCATCGAGGACCAGGGCGAACTGGACACCCCGACCAGCGGCGGCCCGACCCCGCAGCAGATGCTCGAACGCAGCCAGTTCGGCGAGGAGCTGGGCAAGGCCATCGCCGTGCTGCCCGAACGCGAGCAGCTGGTGCTGTCGCTGTACTACGAGCAGGAACTGAACCTGAAGGAGATCGGCGCGGTGCTCGGCGTGAGCGAGTCGCGCGTCTGCCAGATCCACGGCCAGGCCATGCTGCGCCTGCGCGGCCGGCTGAAGATTTTCGAGGCGGCCGACGCCGGCCTCGACGAACCATGAAGAGGAACACCTTTTGAACAAGAACATGCGGATCCTGATCGTCGACGACTTCTCGACCATGCGGCGCATCGTCAAGAACCTGCTGGGCGACCTGGGCTTCACCAACACCGCCGAAGCCGAGGACGGTCACGCCGCGCTGGCGCTGCTCAACAGCCAGCCGTTCGATTTCGTGGTCACCGACTGGAACATGCCGGTGATGACCGGCATCGAGCTGCTCAAGGCGATCCGCGCCGATGTCCGGCTCAAGACCCTGCCGGTGCTGATGGTCACCGCCGAGGCCAAGCGCGAGCAGATCATCGAGGCCGCGCAGAACGGCGTGAACGGCTACATCATCAAGCCGTTCACCGCGCAGACCCTGCAGGAGAAGCTGGGCAAGATCTTCGAGCGGCTGGGGGCCAGCGCCTGATGAACGCCTCCGCGGGCACCGCAAACGAAAGGGCCCTGCTGGCGCAACGCCTGCAGGACGCGCTGACGGCACTGGAAAGCGGCGACGAAACCGGCTGGCGCCGGGAAATTGACGCCCTTGCCGCGGCGCGCGAGAAACCGATGGTGGCCGGGCTCGGCCGGCTGGCGCGCGAGCTGGGCAAGGCGCTGGGCGAACTGCCGACGCTGCCGTCCGAGGCCGGCGAGCTGACCGATGCCTGCGCGCGCCTGGACCACGTGGTGGAGATGACCGAAAAGGCCACCCACCGCACCCTCGACCTGGCCGAGGAATGCCGCACCCTGACCGCGCACCTGCACGAAGGCGCGCTGCCGGCCGAGGAACAGCAGCAGGTGCTGGACCGCATCCGCCACAACCTGACCGAGATCGCCCTGACCCAGAGCTACCAGGACCTGACCGGGCAGATCATCCGCCGCGTGGTCGGCATCGTCCGCCGCGTGCACGAGGGCTTCGGCGCGCTCGGCCTGCCGCCGCCGGAAAACGAGAGCCGCGACGGCCTGGCCGGCCCCGCCGTCACCGGGCTGGACCGCCACGCCGTTTCCCAGAACGACGCCGACGACCTGCTCTCCGACCTGGGGCTGTGACGCCATGAGCGCCTTCGACGAGGACATCGCCGCCGACTTCATCCTCGAGGCCCAGGAAATTCTGGACCGCCTCGGCGAGCAGCTGGTGACGCTGGAGCAGGCGCCGCAGGACGGCGACCAGCTCAACGCGGTGTTCCGTGGCTTCCACACGCTCAAGGGCGGCGCCGGCTTCCTCGGCATCAACGCGATGGTCGAACTGTGCCACGCCGCCGAGGAAACCCTGGGCATGGCGCGCTCGGGCAAGGCGGTATTGCAGGCGCACCACTTCGACGCCGCGCAGCAGTCGCTGGACTGGCTGCAGGCCATGCTCGACGCCGTTTCCGCCGGCACCGAACCGGAGCACGCGCCGCCGGCGCTGATCGCCCTGTTCGACGTCGACGCGGTCCCGGCCGCCGCCCCGGTGGCCGCCGCCGCGGCCGACGGCGACCTGATCGACGAAGACGAATTCGAGGCCCTGCTCGACCAGTTGCACGGCAGCGCCGCACCCGGCGCCAAACCGGCCGCCGCGGCAAAGCCCGCCAAGGGCGGCGACGACCTGATCAGCGAGGACGAATTCGAGGCCCTGCTCGACGAACTGCACGGCGGTGCCGCTCCCGGCGCCAAGCCGGTCGCGGCCGCCGCGCCGGCCGCCAAGGCCAAGGCCGGCGACGACCTGATCACCGAAGACGAATTCGAAGCCCTGCTCGACGAACTGCATGGCGGTGCCGCCCCCGGCGCCAAGCCGGTCGCGGCCACCGTCGCTGCGCCGGCCCCGGCGCCGCGCACGACGGCCACGCCCAAGCCCGCCGCCGCCCCGGGCAAGCCGGCCGTCGAGCCCGAGCACACCGTGCGCGTGGACACCAAGCGGCTGGACGCCATCGTCAACCTGATCGGCGAGCTGGTGCTGTCGCGCAACCGCCTCAAGACCCTGCGCATGCGCCTGAAGGACGAGGAGCTGGACCGCGCCGTCTCGGTGCTGGACATCGCCACCGCGCGCCTGCAATCGGCGGTGATGCGCACCCGCATGCAGCCGGTGGGCAAGGTGTTCTCGCGCTTCCCCAAGGTCGCCCGCGACGTCGCCCGCAACCTGAAGAAGGAAGTGGACCTGGAGCTGATCGGCGCCGAGACCGAGCTCGACCGCAACCTGGTCGAGGCACTGGCCGACCCGCTGGTGCACCTGGTGCGCAACGCCATCGACCACGGCATCGAGATGCCCGACCTGCGCGAGGCGCAGGGCAAGCCGCGCAGCGGCCACGTGCGCCTGTCCGCGCACCAGGAAGGCGACTACGTCAGCATCGAGGTGCAGGACGACGGCGCCGGCATCGACCCCGAGCGGCTGCGCGCCAAGGCGCGCGAGAAGGGCCTGCTCGACCCCGAGGCCGCCGCCCGCCTGAGCAGCGAGGAATGCCTGCACCTGGTGTTCCTGCCCGGTTTCTCGACCAAGCAGGAGGTCACCGACATCTCCGGCCGCGGCGTCGGCATGGACGTGGTGCAGTCGCGCATCCGCGAACTGAGCGGGCAGATCCAGATCCAGTCCGAGCTCGGCCGCGGCAGCCGTTTCCTGATCCGCGTGCCGCTGACCCTGGCGATCCTGCCGACCCTGCTGGTGCAGGCCGGCGAGGACATCTACGCACTGCCGCTGGCGCGGGTGATGGAAGTGCTGCACGCCCCGCCCTCGTCGCTGGGCTGGTTCGACGGCCGCGCCGTGCTCGACCGCAAGTCGCACACCCTGCCGCTGCTGGACCTGCGCCAGTGGCTGGACGTGGAGCCGATACAGGCCAGCCTGCTGACCATCGTCGTGCTGCAGATGGGCGAGGCCCGCTTCGGCCTGGTCGTGGACCAGGTGCGCGGCCGCGAGGAAGTGGTGATCAAGCCGCTGCCCAAGGCCCTGCGCGGGCTCAACGGCTACGCCGGCGCCACCCTGATCGGCGACGGCCGCATGGCGCTGATCCTCGACGTGGACGGCCTGCGCAGCCAGGACTGAGCACCGGCCGGTTCAAGTCCCCCCTGCAAAAGCCGATACACCATCAATGGACAGACTCAGCATCATCGGACTTTTCCTTGCCCTGGCCTCGCTGGTCGGCGGCAGCATCCTCAAGGGCGCGGGCCTGTCCTCGCTGTGGTCGCCCGCCGCGTTCGTCATCGTCATCCTCGGCACCATCGCCGCGATCCTGCTGCACACCTCGCCGGCGATCTTCCGCCATGCCTTCCGCATCGTGCGCTGGGTGGTGCGGCCGCCGGCCAGCGACCGCCAGCTGCTGATCCGGCAGATCGTGGAATGGAGCAACATCGCCCGCCGCCAGGGCCTGCTCGGGCTGGAGCCGCATGTGGAGCAGCAGGACGACCCGTTCGTGCGCAAGGGCCTGCAACTGGTAGTCGACGGGGTCGAGCCGGACGCCATCCGGCGCATGCTGGAGATCGAGCTCAGCGGCCAGGAGCACCGCGACCTGGCCGCGGCCAAGGTATTCGAGGGCATGGGCATCTACGCGCCGACGCTGGGCATCATCGGCGCGGTGCTGGGTCTGATGGCGGTGATGAAGAACCTGGCCGACCCGAGCAAGCTCGGCCACGGCATCGCCGCCGCGTTCACCGCCACCATCTACGGCATCGCCTCGGCCAACCTGCTGTTCCTGCCGGTCTGCGCCAAGCTCAAGAGCGTGATCGCGCACAACAGCCGCGACCGCGAGATGATCATCGAGGGCCTGATCGCGATCGCCCAGGGCGAGAACCCGCGCAACATCGAAACCAGCCTGGCCGGCTTCCTGGGCTGAGGTTCGGATCATGGCCCGCCGCACCGCCCACGAAGAGCACGCCAACCACGAGGCATGGGCCATCCCCTATGCCGACCTGATGACGCTGCTGCTGGCGTTCTTCGTGGTCATGTACGCCATTTCCTCGCTCAACGAGGGCAAGTACCGGGTCATGGCCGACGCCCTGACCACCGCCTTCGGCGGCGCCCCGCGCACCATCACCCAGGTGCAGGTGGGCAACCAGCAGGTGCAGGGCGGCGGCCACGACAGCCCGTCGGTGATCCGCGCGCCGAGCATGACCGGCGGGGCGATGTCCGACCCCACCCGGCTGCCGTCGATGGCCTCGCAGATGACCCAGCCGGTGTCGCTGCGCGACCGCGAGCACCTGCAGCGCGCCGAGCGCCAGCTCAGCCGCATCGCCGAGCGGCTGAACCTGTCGCTGGCGCCGCTGGTGGACAAGGGCGTGATCAACGTGCGCCGTACCGAGCTGTGGATCGAGGTGGAGATCAACAGCGACATCCTGTTCCCGACCGGCTCGGCGACGCTGGAGGCCAGCGCCCGCCAGACCCTGGGCACGCTGGCCGACGTGCTGCGGGACGTACCCAACGGCGTGCGCGTGGAAGGCCATACCGACAACGTGCCGATCGCCACCGCGCAGTACCCGTCCAACTGGGAGCTTTCGGCCACCCGCGCGGCCAGCGTGGTGCACCTGTTCGCCGACCACGGCGTGCAGCCGCAGCGGCTGGCGATGATGGGCTACGGCGAATTCCGCCCGCGCGAAAGCAACGACCTGCCCGAAGGCCGCAACCGCAACCGGCGGGTGATGGTCATCATCCTGGCCGACTCGGCCGCCAGCGCCGACGCGCTGGCCGACGACGTGGTCGCCACCGCCGCCGAACAGGCCGCGGCGGCGACCGACAGCGCCACCCCGGCGCCCGCCCCCGAGGCGGGCCAGCCGGCCGCAACAAGAGGAGTGCACTGATGCGTATCTGGGCCATTGCCAACCAGAAGGGTGGCGTCGGCAAAACCACCACCACCCTGGCCCTGGGCCGCGGCCTGGCCGCGCTCGGCCAGCGCGTGCTGCTGGTCGACCTCGACCCGCACGCCTCGCTGACCCGCTCCTTCGGCGTGCCGCTGGACCCGCCGCCAAGCGGCGTGCTGGAACTGTTCGCCACCCCGCCGCAGGAAATCGCCGCGCTGGCCCGCCCCAGCGACATCCCCGGGCTGGACTACCTGTGCGCGCAGGCCGCGCTGGCCACGCTGGAACGGCGCAGCGCCAGCCAGCCCGGCCTCGGCCTGGCCCTGCAACAGGCGCTGGCCCGCCACGGCGAACGCCACGACCACATCCTGCTCGACTGCGCCCCCACCCTGGGCCTGCTGATGATCAACGCGCTGGCAGCCGCCGACCGCCTGATCGTCCCCACCCAGGCCGAGCCGCTGGCGCTGCACGGGCTGGACGGCATGGTGCGCACCGGCGAGATGGTCGAGCGTTCGCGCCAGCGACCGCTGCCGATCTCGATCCTGCCGACCCTGTTCGACCGCCGCACCCGCGCCGGCAACGAAACCCTGAAGCAAATGCAGGACCGCTACGGCACCCGCGTCTGGGAAGACGCCATCCCGGTGGATACCCGCATCAGCAACCCGGCCACCCTGACCGCGCCGGTCCAGGACGACGGCTACCCCGGCCGCGGCCTGGCCGCCTACCGCCACGCGCTGGACTGGCTGCGCGCCGAGGACGCCGCGCAACTGGAGAAAGCGGCATGAACGCGACCAACGTGCTCGACGACTATCTCGGCGAACTGCTGCTGGACATTGCCCCGGCCGCCCCCGCACCCAAACCCGGCGTGGTCGCCGTGGTGCCGCCCACCGCCGTGGCCGAGGCCATGACCGGGGAAACCGTGGTCGAAGCCAAGGCCGAGGCCGGCGAACCGCGGCAGGCCGCGCCGACCGTCGTGGCCCTTGCTCCGCCCCCCGCGCCGGCAGCGGCGGAACCCGCGGACACCGCCACTGCCCCCGCCATGCCTGCCCCCGTCATGGAATCGCCCATGCCCGCCGCCCCCTCCCCGGCTCCCGCCGTCGCCAAGGCCGCACCGGCGCCGCGCCCCGCGCCCGCCCCTGCTGCACCCGCCCCGGCGCCGGAGGTCACGGCCCCCGCCGTGGCCGGCAACAACGTCTGGGCCACCCTGCAGGCGCAGGCCCGCGAGCCCGAACAACCGCGCCACCGCCGCGCCAACGAGCGCACCTCGCGCTGGCTGCGGCTGCGCTGCGGCGCGCAGGCCTATGCGCTGGAACTGCTCAAGGTGCAGGAAGTGGTGCTGCCGGTGCCGCTGCTGGGCCTGCGCGGCACCGGTCCCTCGATGCTCGGCATCATGAACCTGCGCGGCCAGGTGGTGCCGGTCATCGACCTCGGCCTGCACCTGGACCTGACCCCGGTCGTCGAGGACAGCCAGACCCGCATCGTGGTGCTGGAGGAAAACGGCGAAGTGCTCGGCCTGCGCGTCTCGGCGGTCGAGGACGTGACCAACCTGACCGAATCGCAGATCGAGCCACCGGACACGGTGCGCATCTGCCGCATCTCCAACACCCTGTTCCGCGGCGTCGCCCGCCTCGGCCAGCGGCCGATGATCCTGCTCGACGCCGGCCAGCTGCTGGCCTGCGAGCGCTGAACCCGCTTCCGTAGATACCGTCTTGCTTAGGCGTGTGCAATGGCCTTTCGGGGATCGAAGGGCGTAGCGGACTTGAGCACCCCCCAGACGATGTGCAGGAGCTTTCGCATCAAGGCGCAGAGGATGAGCTTGGGTGGCTTGCCCCGTTCGGCCAGTCGCTGGGCAAAGGCGGCCAGCACGGGGGTGTGGCGCTTGCCCACCAGGGCCGGCATGTAGAGCTTGGCGCGCAGTGTGGCATTGCCGACACGCGAGATGCGGACCTTGCCTTCGTGCGTGCCGGACTGCCGGCGGGCTGGATTCAGCCCGGCATGGGCCACGATCTGGCCCACGTCGCTGTACTGGTTCAGCTCGCCCAGACACGCCAGCAGGAAGGCGCTGGTGGTGCCGGAGATGCCCGGGATGGTGGTAAGCAGGTCACGCCGTCCGCGCAGGTCCGGGTCATTGTCGATGTGCTCGTTGATCGCCTTCTCGATCTGGGTGATCTGCTGTTCCAGCGTCGCCACGACCTGGCCGATGCTCGCGGCCAACGCCGCATGGGTGCTCTCCAGCCGATTGAGCTCCATCTGCCGCATCTGCTTGAGCTCGTCCCGTCGGCGCACCAAGGCCCGCAACGTGCGCTCGACCGGTGTCGGCGGCACGTAGGGATGAAGCCGGTCCGGCTCCTGCAGGCGCGACTGCAAGAACCGGGCGATGAGCTTGGCATCGGTCCGGTCGGTCTTGGTCCGCAGCAACTCGCTCTGGCCGTAAGCCTTGATCTGCGCCGGATTGACCACGTAGACGGTGACCCCGGCCGCGACCAGCCGCTCGGCCAGCGCCTCGTGGTAGATACCCGTGGCTTCCATGCCCACCGCCGCTTCCGGGGCGTGAGCCTGTCTCCAGGCCAGCAGTTGTTCCCAACCCGCGGCGGTGTTGCCGAGCTTGCCCCGGGTGCGGTACTTGCCCTGCCCCAGTGGCAGGGCGATGTCGAAGGTGGCCTTGGCCACGTCGATGCCTATCACCTGCATGTCTCTGTCTCCTGCTGTCGAACCGGATACAGTGACCGCCTGGCTTGCCCTTGTTCGTGCTGGCTCTCGCAAAAGCGGGCCGAAGATACCGTTCAAGCTCCAGGGCGGAAAAGGGTTCCGATGTGCCGGATCTACGGTGCGAGCTCGAAGGCTCAAGTGCGGAGACGGCATCATCGGAACCTCCCGGATCACTCCGGGGAAGTCTGCCTGATCGGGGCAGGCTTCAAGACACAAGATGCGGGGCTTGCCCCGCATGCGGCGTTCCCGGTAAAGCCCGTGTGGGGCAAGCCCCTCACCTACGGGTATGCGCTTCAGGAGTTGCGCTCGCCACCCAACCGCAGCATCAGCACCAAGGGCTGCAACGGCGAAGACTCGAAACCGAAGTGCTCGTAGAAGCGTTGGGCGCGTTCGTGCAGCACATGCACCAGCATCGCGCGCACACCGACCTGCTCGGAAATGCCGATCACGCGCCGCACGGCATCCATCAACAAGTCGCCACCCAAGCCGAGGCCGTGCGCCGGCCTGTCCACCGCCAGGCGGCCCAGCACGATGGCCGGCACCGGATCGGGCATGTTGCGCTTGACCTTGCCCAAGGCCAGCCCATGCGAAATCGCCCCGGCGGCCAGCGCGTAATAGCCACGCACGACGTTGTCGGCATCGGCCACCACGAAGGTACGGCTGGCACCGCCCAACTGGTTGACCAAGGCACGCCGGCGCAGCCAATCGTCGAGTTCGCTTTCACCACAGTCGAAGCCGTCCAGCCGGTGCATGGCCGCCAGCGGCACCGGCTCGGCCAGCGGCAGGCGCATTACGCCTTTTCCCAAATCGGCTTGCGCACCAGCAGCCGCTCAAGGCCGGGATTCGGCTTCGGCGGCGCATCCAGCACCGCCATGAACCGCGTGAACTTCTCTTCGTCCAAGGTGAAGAACACCTGATCCAGCACCACCTCCTGCGCGCGTGCGCAGGCGGTTTCCAGCATGAAATCAGAGCGGCTCTTGCCCAGCAGGCTGGCGGCCTGGTCGATCAGGTCGCGCTGCTCGGGCAAGGCACGCAGGTTGATGGCAGCAGCACGCATGGCTCCTCCGATATACAAAAGATATACGGATGCTGGATCTACGTGTAGTAGTTGTCAACACAAATCAGTTGGTCGTCGCCTTCGATGGCTTCGGCAATGCGACTCCATTTCTATAAAATATTAATAATATCAGTTGGTTGTTGGAAAAATATGAGTCATTGCCTCACATTCCAGGCCAATGCCCCCAGTACCCCCAATTGGCCGTGCTCGATGCGCCATACCGGTACCTGCTGCAACATCGGCGAGAGCCTGCCCTTGGCGAGGAAGCGCTGCATGAAGTCGCCCTCGTGCAGCCAGCGGGCGATGTGGTCGGTGATACCGCCGGTCAGGTGTACCGAGCGAGCGCCGAAAGTGAGAGCGATGTCGCCGGCGAAGCTGCCCAGCCAACCGCAGAAGGTACGGATGCTGGCCACGGCCAGCGGGTCGTGGCCGGTGGAAGCCGCGGCGACGATTTCGGCCGGTGTGTTCCAGCGCGGCGTGCCGCCTTCCAATTCACACAGGCAGGCATACAACGTGACCAGACCAGGACCGGACAGCACCTGCTCGTTGTCGACATGGCCGTGACCGTGGCGCTGCTGCAGCAGGCGCAGCACCTCCATTTCCAATGCAGTGCCAGCGGCCAGCGCCGCGTGCCCGGCTTCGCTGGCCAATACCGGCGGGTGGCCACCCTGCAAGCGCACCGCCACGCCAAGCCCGGTGCCAGGGCCCAGCACCAGCGCCGGGCCCGGTGCCGCCTGCTCGGCATGCGTGGACAAGCGGTGCCGGCTGCCGGGGGCGGCATGGAGGATGGCCCCGGCGACGGCGGCGAAGTCGTTGATGATTTCCAGCGTCTCCAACCCGGTTTCGCGCCGGGTATCGGCCAGCGACACCGGCCAGGCCAGATTGGTGTTGAGCAGGCGGTCACCGTCCAGCACGCCGGCGATGGCGACCGTGGCGTGCGTCACCGGCGGTATTGCCGGGTCCCTGCGCAGCCGGTCCGCGTAATCGCACAGGATCGCCCCCAGGCCGGCATGCTCGGCACAGTGATAGACGTGGAAGTCGCGCACATCGACGGCCGCGTTGTCGCCGCCGGACGCGGGCATCCATCCCAGACGGGCGTAGGTGCCGCCGACGTCGGCGCCGATGACCGCGTAGGCGGCAGCCACCTCGTGGCACGGGGTCGCCATCGGGCTGCTCATCGCTTTTCCCGTCCTGCCTGCATGTGTCGATCCGTTTCTTCAGGGAGGCGCATCATGCGGTATCGCCGGGGCCGTGGAAACCACTGGTGTCACCGGCGGCTCAGGCACCCGGTGTGCCCTTCTTCGCGCGCGCCTGCTCGCGGGCCGCGCGCAGGCGGTCGAGCTTTTCCTTGAGCTTGATTTCCAGCCCACGCTCGACCGGCTGGTAATAGACGCGCTCGCCCATTTCATCGGGGAAGGCGGTCTGGTCGAGGGCGATGCCGCCTTCGACGTCGTGGTCGTACTGGTAGCCCTTGCCGTAGCCCAGGGACTTCATCAGCCGCGACGGGGCATTGCGCAGGTGCATCGGCACCGGCTGGGTGCCGAGTTCGGCGATGTCGGCCTGCGCCGCGGCCAGTGCCTTGTAGCTGGCGTTGGACTTGGCGGTGCTGGCCAGGTAGATGGCCAGGTTGGACAGGGCGATGTTGCCTTCCGGCGCACCGATGCGGTCATAGGCATTCCAGACGTTGATCGCCATTTCCAGCGCGCGCGGGTCGGCCAGCCCCACGTCCTCCACCGCCATGATGGTGAGCCGGCGCAGGAGGTAGGACGGGTCGCAGCCGCCGTCGAGCATGCGCGCCAGCCAGTAGATGGCGCCATCCGGGTTGGAGCTGCGCACGGATTTGTGCAGCGCCGAGATCTGGTCGTAGAACTGCTCGCCCCCCTTGTCGAAGCGCCGGGTGCGGTCGGCCAGCACCTGCAACAGCGTCTCCGGGGTGATTTCGCCGCCCTCGCCGGCCGCCAGCTCGGCGGCGATTTCCAGCAGGGTCAGCGCGCGGCGCACGTCGCCATCGGCGGCGCGGGCGATTTCCAGCAGTGACCCGGGCGAGATGCTGATGTCCTCGCCGCCAAGACCACGCTCCTCGTCGTCCAGTGCCCGCTGCAGCGCTTCGACCACGTCCTCGGGCGACACCGCTTCGAGCACGTGCACGCGGCAGCGCGACAGCAGCGCCGAATTCAGCTCGAACGAGGGGTTCTCGGTGGTGGCGCCGACGAAAATGATGGTGCCGCGCTCGATGTGCGGCAGGAAGGCGTCCTGCTGGCTCTTGTTGAAGCGGTGTACCTCGTCGACGAACAGCACGGTGCGCCGTCCCTCGGCGAAGCGCTGCGCGGCCTCGGCCAGCACCTGCCGTACTTCCGGCAGCCCGGACAGTACCGCGGAAATGGCGCGGAACTCGGCGTCGGCATAGTGCGCCAGCAGCAGCGCCAGCGTGGTCTTGCCGCAACCCGGCGGCCCCCACAGCACCATCGAGTGCACGCGGCCGGCTTTGATCGCCCGGCGCAGCGCGGTAGTGGGCGCCAGCAGGCGTTTCTGCCCGACCATCTCGTCCAGCGTGCGCGGGCGCATGCGCTCGGCGAGCGGGCGCATGCCTTCGCGGTCCGCGCTCAGCAGATCGGCGGGCGGTTCGGAAAAGGTGTTTCGGGATCTGGCCACGGCGGCATTCTAGCGGGGGCGCGTCTCGGCCATTGAGATGCAGGTGCTGCATGCGGGGTGCGTCGGGGGCGCAGCCCCGACCTACGGGTGTGTCATGGGTAGCGCCGCCGCTGGCCGGCACTACCCATCGGCATCCATTCAGCGTTCGCCGATGACGTCCACGTTCTTGTCGGGAACGAAGCGGAACGTGCCGTTGGCGAAGCTCGGGTTCTTCTTCCAGCCGCTGAAATCGATCACCGTGCGCTGGCCCACCGCATCGATGATTTCCATGCGCGCCAGCCCGTTCTGGCCAAAGCCCAGTGCGGCGTACTGGAAGCTGGCCTCGGTCTCGCGCTTGGGACTCAGCGACAGCCACTGCATGCCGTCGCGCGGCGCGGCTTCCTCGCTGACGTCGTACTGGCGGTCCAGCAATGCCGGGTTGACCAGCGCGGTCAGCGGGCTGTTCTGCTCTTCCTCGCCCTGGCTGCGCACCGTGGCCTGTTCCAGGTCGGGTTCGTAGACCCATACTTTGCTGCCGTCGGCGACGATCAGCTGCGGGTGCGGGCTGGTGTATTCCCAGCGGAACAGGCGCGGCGCCGACAGCGCGACATGGCCGCTGGACGACTCCTTGAGCTTGCCGCGGGTGTCGAACACCTGCTGGCTGAACTGCCCGTCCAGGCCGCGCAGGCCATTGGTGAAGGCATCGAGGTCGTCGCGCGCGCCGGCATGGGCGCTGCCGGCGAACCCGGCACCGGCCAGGGCAACGGCAATCAGGGTGTGGCGCAGGGTGGCATTCATGGCGATGGCGTGCTGGCGTGGAAGGTAGGCAGAGTCTGCCCTGATGGAACTGAATGGGCGGCAATCATCATCGGACGCGCCGCCCTGCCCTTATTTGGGTGGCGGCGGCGCCAGCACCGTGCGGTCGCCGTTGTGTTCCGGCGCGCTGACCACGCCGGCCGCCTCCATCGCCTCGATCAGGCGCGCGGCGCGGTTGTAGCCGATCTTCAGGCGGCGCTGCACGCCCGAGATCGAGGCGCGGCGGGTTTCGGTGACGATGCGCAGGGCCTCGTCGTACAGCGGGTCGGATTCGTCGCCGGCGGCGCTGGACTCGGGCAGGCCGGTGGCGCCGACCACCACGCCGTCGCCCATCGTCTGTACCTCGTCCAGCACGCCCTCGATGTACTCGACCGGGCCGCTGGCCTTGAGGTGCTCGACCACGCGGTGCACTTCCTCGTCGGAGACGAAGGCGCCGTGCACGCGGTCGGGCATGGCGGTGCCCGGCGGCAGGTACAGCATGTCGCCGTTGCCCAGCAGCGCCTCGGCACCGGACTGGTCGAGGATGGTGCGCGAGTCGATCTTTGAACTGACCTGGAAGGCGATGCGGGTCGGGATGTTGGCCTTGATCAGGCCGGTGATGACGTCCACCGACGGCCGCTGCGTGGCGAGGATCAGGTGGATGCCGGCCGCGCGCGCCTTCTGTGCCAGCCGCGCGATCAGCTCTTCGACCTTCTTGCCGACGATCATCATCATGTCGGCGAATTCGTCGATGAAGATGACGATGAAGGGCAGCGGCTCCAACTGGCGCGGCACCTCGCCCATTTCCGGGTTCGGCTTGAACAGCGGGTCCATCAGCGGCTGGCCGGCGTCGATGGCGTCCTTGACCTTCTTGTTGAAGCCGGCCAGGTTGCGCACGCCCACCGCGCTCATCAGCTTGTAGCGGCGCTCCATCTCGGCCACGCACCAGCGCAGGCCGTTGCCGGCCTCCTTCATGTCGGTGACCACCGGCGCCAGCAGGTGCGGGATGCCCTCGTAGACGCTCAGTTCCAGCATCTTCGGGTCGATCATCAGCATCCGCAGGTCCTTCGGGCTGGCCTTGTACAGCAGGCTCAGCACCATCGCGTTGACCGCCACCGACTTGCCCGAGCCGGTGGTGCCGGCCACCAGCAGGTGCGGCATGCGCGCCAGGTCGGCCACGGTCGGGCGGCCGGCGATGTCCTTGCCCAGCGCCAGGGTCAGCACGCTGGCCGACTTGTCGTATTCCTTCGAGCGCAGCAGCTCGGACAGGAAGATCATCTCGCGGGTGACGTTGGGAATCTCCAGGCCGATCACCGACTTGCCGGGGATCACGTCGACCACGCGCACCGACTTGACCGACAGGCCGCGGGCGATGTCCTTGTCCAGCGAGCTGATCTGGCTGACCTTGATGCCCGGCGCCGGCTCGATCTCGAAGCGGGTGATGACCGGGCCCGGATAGGCGCCGACCACCTGCGCGTCGATGCGGAAATCCTTGAGCTTGAACTCGATCTGCCGCGACAGGGTTTCCAGGGTCTGCTCGTCGTAGCCCTTGGGCTGCGGCTTGGGATCGTCCAGCAACGCCAGCGGCGGCAGGTCCGAGCCGTCGCCGTTGACGCCCTGGAACATCGGGATCTGCGTCTCGCGCTTGGCGCGCTCGCTCTTCTCGATGACCGGCACCGGCCGCGGCTCGATCTTCACCGGCTCGCGCTTGGCACGCACTTCGGCATCGACCTTGCGCACTTCCTCGCGTTCCTCGCGCAGGGCGCGGGTCTGTTGCCATTCGCTGGCCTGCTCCTTCTTCTGCGCCAGCAACGGCCCCAGCGCCAGCACCCAGCCGCCGATCTTCTCCATCAGCCAGAACCAGGACAGCCCGGTGGCAAGGGTGACCGAGGTCAGCAGCAGCACCAGCAGGAACAGGCTGGCGCCCAGTTCGCCAAAACCGTTCTTCAGCGACTTGCCGACCAGCACGCCGAGGCCGCCGCCGGCATTGGCGACGTCGGCGCCACCGATGCGCAGGTACAGGAAGCCGGTGGCGCCGATCAGGAAACCGACGATGCCGACCAGCCGCAACGCCGGGCCCAGGTCGTCCTGCCCGCGGTCCTCGCGCTTGAGGCCGAACATCGCGATCCACGCCACCGCGCCCAGCATCAGCGGGATCAGGTAGGCGACATGGCCGAACAGCTGGCGCAGTACGTCGGCGATCCACGCCCCCACCTTGCCGCCCATGTTGTGCACCGGCGCGACCACCGAGCCGGAACTGGTCCAGCCCGGGTCGGTCTGCGGCGAATAGGTGAACAGGCTGGCCAGCAGGTACAGCAGCGCCGGCGCGATGGCGATCAATGCCAGGTCGCGCCACAGCTTGTTGCGGCGCGTGTTGTCCGCCGCCGCGGCCTGCTTGCGCGCGGCGGCGCTGGTGTTCCTGTCACGTTCCGGGAGCTGTTTCGCCACCTTGGACCAGACCTTGAGAAATGCATGGTTAGCGCTTGATATTAAACGACGGCTGCCCCTGTTTCATCCGCACAGGGAAAGGGAAAGCCCCTCTCCCTCCGGGAGAGGGGTTGGGGTGAGGGGCAATGGGGTCCAGATGGTTCAGACATCATTGGCTCCGCTCACCCCTCATCCGCCCCTGCGGGGCACCTTCTCCCGCCGGGAGAAGGAAAGCGCCTTGATTCACCCAGCAGCGGGCACCACTCTATTACGCAGCCCGGGCCATCGCCCGCCTCTTCCCCCTGCCACGAGCCTGCATGAGCACTTCCAGCCTTCCGACCAAGCACACCCGTCTGTTGATCCTCGGCTCCGGCCCCGCCGGCTGGACCGCCGCGGTCTATGCCGCGCGCGCCAACCTCAAGCCGCTGGTGGTCACCGGCCTGCAGCAGGGCGGCCAGCTGATGACCACCACCGAAGTGGACAACTGGCCGGGCGATGCCCACGGCCTGATGGGCCCGGACCTGATGGCACGCATGCAGGCCCATGCCGAGCGCTTCGACACCGAAGTGGTGTTCGACCACGTCCACACCGCCGATCTGTCCAAGCGCCCGTTCACCCTGACCGGCGACAACGCACAGTACACCTGCGACGCGCTGATCATCGCCACCGGCGCCACCGCCAAGTACCTCGGCATTCCCTCCGAGGAAGCCTTCAAGGGCCGTGGCGTGTCGGCCTGCGCCACCTGCGACGGCTTCTTCTACAAGGACCAGGACGTGGTCGTGGTCGGTGGAGGCAACACCGCGGTGGAGGAAGCGCTGTACCTGTCCAACATCGCCCGCAAGGTCTACCTGGTGCACCGCCGCGACACCCTGCGCGCGGAAAAGATCATGCAGGACAAGCTGTTCGCCAAGGTCGCCGCCGGCAAGATCGAGACCGTCTGGCACCACCAGGTGGACGAAGTGCTGGGCAACGGCATGGGCGTGACCGGCGTGCGGGTCAAGTCCACGCAGGACGGCAGCACCCGCGACATCGACGCCCACGGCTTCTTCGTCGCCATCGGCCACCACCCGAACACCAACCTGTTCGACGGCCAGCTGGAGATGGAAAACGGCTACCTGAAGATCCGCTCCGGCATCGCCGGCAATGCCACCGCCACCAACATCGAAGGCGTGTTCGCCGCTGGCGACGTCACCGACCAGCACTACCGCCAGGCCATCACCTCGGCCGGCTTCGGCTGCATGGCGGCGCTGGACGCCGAGCGCTTCCTCGACCAGCAGGGCTGAGGCCGGCCCTGTCGCCGGGTCGCCACCGCATGGCGCGCATCCGCTGGCTGGATTCATTGCGGGCCATCCCGGCCGAACGCTGGGATGGCCTGCACGACGGTTGCAATCCTTTCATCAGCCACGCCTTCCTCGCCGGCCTGGAACAGCACGGCTGCCTGCGCCCGGAATGGGGCTGGACGCCGCAGCACCTGACCCTGTGGCGCGGCGATGAGCTGGTCGGCGCGGTACCGGGCTACCTGAAGGAAAACTCGCACGGCGAGTTCGTTTTCGACCACGCCTGGGCGCACGCCTATGCGCGGCATGGGCTGGACTACTTCCCCAAATGGCTCGGCGCCGTGCCCTATTCGCCGGTCACCGGCCCGCGCCTGCTGGCCCGCGATGACGACGACCGCCGCGCCCTGTTGCATGCCATCGTCGAGCACGTGCAGGCCGCCGGGCTGTCGTCGGCCCACGTCAATTTCCACGAAGCCGCCGAGGACGAGTTGTTCGACGACGATTGGCTGCAACGGCTGGACGTGCAGTTCCAGTGGCGGCGCCGGCCCGGCTGGGAGGGCTTCGGCGACTTCCTCGCGGCGATGGACAGCAAGCACCGCAAGAACATCCGCCAGGAGCGGGCGAAGATCAACCGCGCCGGCATCGGCTTCCGCATCGTCCACGGCGACGAGGCCGGCGACGACGACCTGCGCGCGATGCACGGCTTCTACCTGCAGACCTTCGCCGAATACGGCAACGCACCGGCGCTGACGCTGCCGTTCCTGCGCCATCTGGCCGAACGGATGCCGCGGCAACTGGTGCTGTTCCTCGCCATGCAGGACGACACGCCGATTGCCGGCGCCCTGTGCCTGCGCGGCGGCGACACGCTGTATGGCCGCTACTGGGGCGGCACCGCCCTGCCCGGCCTGCATTTCGAGACCTGTTACTACCAGGGCATCGACTACTGCCTGCGCGAAGGCCTGCGACGCTTCGAGCCCGGCGCGCAGGGCGAGCACAAGCTGGCGCGCGGCTTCCTGCCGACCGAGGTGCGCAGCCGTCACTGGATCGGCGACCCGGCATTCCGGCAGGCGCTGGCGGACTGGTGCGGCAAGGAGCGGTTGGACGTGGCGCGCTACGCAAGGCAGTTGGCGGCCCACTCACCGTTCAAGCCGTAGATGCGGGGCTTGCCCCGCATGAGGCCTTCCCGACCAAGCCCCGTGCCGGGCAAGCCCGGCACCTACGAGATTTTTGCGAATGGTCATGCCGTGGATGCGGGACCTGCCCCGCATGCAGCACTCCCGGTGAAGCGCCGTGCGGGGCAAGCCCCGCACCTACAATGCGGTGCATGAGCCGCCCCCCGTTCCTGCTGCCACCTGCCCCTGACGCGCCGTTCCCGCCGGCCGAACTGGCACTGCACGAACCCGACGGCCTGCTCGCCGTCGGCGGCGACCTGTCCCCGGCGCGCCTGCTCAACGCCTATGCCGGCGGCGTGTTCCCGTGGTTTTCCGAAGGCCAGCCGCTGCTGTGGTGGTCGCCGGACCCGCGCATGGTGTTCCGCACCGATGGCGTGCGCCTGTCCTCGCGCTTCCGCCGCGGGTTGCGCGCCAGCACGTGGCGCATCACCGCCGATACCGCGTTCGCCGCGGTGATGCGGGCCTGCGCACAGGCCCCACGCCCGGGCCAGGACGGTACATGGATCACCAACGACATGCTCCACGCCTACGTCGAACTGCACCGGCTCGGCCACGCCCATTCGCTGGAGGTCCGCGACGGCGACGAACTGGTCGGCGGCATCTACGGCGTGGCCATCGGCCGCATGTTCTTCGGCGAGAGCATGTTCAGCGCCCGCAGCGGCGGCTCCAAGGTGGCGCTGGCCTCGCTGGCGCAGGCATTGCACGACTGGGGTTGGCCGTTGATCGACGCCCAGGTCGAGAACCCGCACCTGCTGCGCATGGGCGCCACCCACCTGCCGCGCGACGCTTTCCTGTCCCAGGTCCGGCAACTGGTGCGGCTTCCGGAGCCGGCGGGCAGCTGGACCCGGCGTTTCGGTGAACGGGCGGCGGCGGAGCTGGCCTGAACGGGCCTTTCAATGGATCGTTTAACGCAAACTTTGCATGATCGGGCGACGCGGGGTAAAATACCCGGCTTCCGGGCCTGAAAAGGCCACCCGCAGAACCGCACAGGATTACATGTCGAAAGACGACTCCATCGAGTTCGAAGGCACCGTCAGCGAGACGCTTCCGAACACCACGTTCCGCGTCCGGCTGGAAAACGGGCACGAGATCATCGCCCACATCTCCGGCCGCATGCGCAAGAACTACATCCGCATCCTCACCGGCGACCGCGTCAAGGTGGAAATGACGCCGTACGACCTGACCAAGGGCCGCATCACCTACCGCATGAAATAAGCGGATTCGGGCTTGCCTGAAAAGCCAGCCGTTGTGCTGGCTTTTTTGCGTTGGGTTGGAATGACACCCGGCCAAGGCCGGGTGCTACAGAGCATGTGCGTTGATGCCGATAGGTGTGGTGGGTGCCGACCGTTGGTCGGCACTATCTGCCATCGCCCGGCCAAGGCCGGGCGCTACAAAACGGCGCGGCATCAGCCCGCGCCGCACCTCCATTCCCCGTTCCCTGCTTCACTCCACCGTCGCCGGCAACAGGCGCTCCGGCTCGGGCGTGGCCTCGACCACCAGCTCGCCGTCGCGCACGTCGATGCCGACCTTGCCGCCGCCCACCAGCTTGCCGAACAGCAGCTCGTCGGCCAACGGGCGCTTGATCCTGTCCTGGATCACCCGCGCCATCGGCCGCGCACCCATGTCCGGGTCGAAGCCGTGCTGGGCCAACCAGTCGCGCGCGGCCGGCGTGGCCGACAGCGCCACGTGCTTGTCCTGCAACAGCATTTCCAGTTCGATCAGGAACTTGTCCACCACCCGCAGGATGTGCTCGAAGCCCAGCGCCTGGAACTGCACCACCGCATCCAGCCGATTGCGGAATTCCGGGGTGAAGCTCTTGCGGATCACCTCCATCGCGTCGGTGGCGTGGTCCTGCTTGGTGAAGCCGATCGAGCGCCGCGAAGCCTGCACCGCGCCAGCGTTGGTGGTCATCACCAGGATCACGTTCTTGAAGTTGGCCTCGCGGCCGTTGGTGTCGGTGAGGATGCCGCGGTCCATGACCTGCAGCAGGATGTTGAAGATGTCCGGGTGCGCCTTCTCCACCTCGTCCAGCAGCAGCACGCAGTGCGGGGTCTTGACGATCTTCTCGGTCAGCAGGCCGCCCTGGTCGAAGCCGACGTAGCCCGGGGGCGCGCCGATCAGGCGGCTGATCGAATGCGGCTCCATGTATTCGGACATGTCGAAGCGCACCAACTCGATGCCCAACTGCAACGCCAGCTGGCGGGTGACCTCGGTCTTGCCCACCCCGGTGGGGCCGGCGAACAGGAAGTTGCCGATCGGCTTCTCCGGGTTGCCCAGCCCCGAGCGCGACAGCTTGATCGCCGAGGCCAGCGATTCGATCGCCGGGTCCTGGCCGAAGATCACCATCTTCAGGTTGCGCTCCAAGTGCTGCAGCACGTCCTTGTCGGTGGCGGTGACCTGCTTGGCCGGGATCCGCGCCATCTTGGCGACGATGGCCTCGACCTCCTCGACGTCGATGGTCGCCTTGCGCTCGTCCTCCGGCAGCAGCCGCTGGCGCGCGCCGGCCTCGTCGATCACGTCGATGGCCTTGTCCGGCAGCAGGCGGTCGCCGATGTGCTTGACCGACAGGTCCACCGCCGCCTGCAAGGCGTCGTCGGCGTAGGTCACGCTGTGGTGCGCCTCGTACTTGGGGCGCAGGCCCTTGAGGATCTCGTAGGCCTCGCCCACGGTCGGCTCGACGATGTCGATCTTCTGGAAGCGCCGCGCCAGCGCGCGGTCCTTCTCGAAGATGCCGCGGTATTCCTGGAACGTGGTCGAGCCGATGCAACGCAGCTCGCCCGAGGCCAGCGCCGGCTTGATCAGGTTGGAGGCGTCCATCGTGCCGCCCGAGGCCGAGCCGGCGCCGATGATGGTGTGGATCTCGTCGATGAACAGCACCGCGCCGGGCACCTTCTTCAGCGCGGTGATCACGCCCTTCAGGCGCTTCTCGAAATCGCCGCGGTACTTGGTGCCGGCCACCAGTGCGCCCAGGTCCAGGGAATAGATCACCGCGTCGGCCAGCACCTCGGGCACCTCGCCGTCGACGATGCGCTTGGCCAGGCCTTCGGCGATCGCGGTCTTGCCGACGCCGGCTTCGCCGACGTACAGCGGGTTGTTCTTGCGGCGGCGGCACAGCACCTGGATGGTGCGCTCGATCTCGTCGCGGCGCCCGACCAGCGGGTCGATGCGGCCGGCGCGGGCCTGTTCGTTGAGGTTGCTGGCGTATTCGGCGAGGGCGTCGCCCTTGGCCTCGCCCTCGCCGCCCTCGACCCGGCCCTCGCCGTCGATGGAAGGTGCGGCCTCGCCCTCTTCGCCGACCTTGGCGATGCCATGCGAGAGGTAGTTGACGATGTCCAGCCGGGTCACGTCCTGCTGGTTCAGGTAGTAGACCGCGTGCGAGTCCTTCTCGCCGAAGATCGCCACCAGCACGTTGGCGCCGGTGACCTCCTTCTTGCCCGAGGACTGCACGTGGTAGACCGCCCGCTGCAGCACGCGCTGGAAGCCGAGCGTGGGCTGGGTGTCGCGGCCGTCGTCGTCGGCCAGCCGCGACACCGAGGTTTCCACCGCCTGCTCCAGTTCCTGCCGCAGGCGCTCCAGGTCGGCACCGCAGGCCTTGAGCACGGCCTGCGCGGACGGATTTTCCAGCAACGCCAGCAGCAGGTGCTCGACGGTCATGAATTCGTGGCGGGCCTCGCGGGCGCGCTTGTAGCACTGGCCAATCGTCTGTTCGAGGTCTTTGCTGAACATGGGGGGCTCCGACTGCGGTTGCAGACAATATGCGGCCTTGCCGCACGATTTCCACAACCCGGCCGGATATGGCCGTTCAGGCAGGCGTCGGGATCGGCCATGCCGGCCTCAGGCCTTTTCCATCGTGCACAGCAGCGGGTGCTGGTTCATGCGCGCGAATTCGTTGACCTGGGCGACCTTGGTTTCGGCCACCTCGCGGCTGTAGACGCCGCAGATGCCGCGGCCGCGGGTGTGGACGTGCAGCATCACCTGGGTGGCGCGGTCCAGGTCCATGCCGAAGAAATCCTGCAGCACGGTCACCACGAAATCCATCGGGGTGTAGTCGTCGTTGAGCAGCATCACCTGGTACAGCGGCGGCGGCGCGACTTCGGGCTTGCCGGTCTCCACCAGCAGGGCATGGTCGTTTTCGTGTTGGAGCTTGCGTGGCATCGGCGAATTATAGCGGTTGGCCCCGGCCGCCCGCGCCCGGCCCGCCCCGGTCGCCGCTACAATTCCCGCCTGCCCACATTCCCCGCAGGGACCGCATGAAGAAGATCGCAATCGCAGTGGCAATGGCCGGCCTGATGGCCGGCATGACCGGAACCGCAGGCGCCGGCGAACCGGACCCGGGCATCAAGGCACAGCTCGATTCGCTGGAGTACGCCTACGAAGTCGACGAGGACGGCGACTACCGCATGGTGTTCGACATGGAGGACGAGCGCACCCAGCTGGTGTTCGTGCGTTCGACGGTCGAAACCTACGGCAACCACCGTGTCCGCGAGATCTGGTCGCCCGGCTACAAGTCGCCCGGCACGCAGTTCCCGGCACTGATCGCCAACCGCCTGCTGGAGGACTCCAACGACTCCAAGCTGGGCAGTTGGGTCAAGCAGGGCGACGCGGCCATGTTCGTGGTCAAGATCGACGCCGACGCCGGCGCGGAAATGCTGAGCGACGCCATCGACGCGGCGATCAGGAGCGCCGACGCGATCGAGCTGGAACTGACCTCGAAGGACGACTTCTGAGCGTGGATGCGATGCGGTCCGAGCGCTGGGCGCCACGCGTCACCGTGGCCACCGTGGTGTCCCGCGCCGGGCAGCTGTTGCTGGTCGAGGAAGAAAAGGCCGGCCGGCGGGTGCTGAACCAGCCGGCCGGGCACCTGGAACCCGGCGAAAGCCTGCTGGAAGCCGCCGTGCGCGAAACCCGCGAGGAAACCGGCTGGGACGTGCGCCTGACCGCCTTCATCGGCAGCTACCAGTGGGCCGCGCCGGATGGCACGCCGTTCCTGCGCTTCGCCTTCGCCGCCGAACCGGTGCTTCATCATCCCGAACAGGCGCTGGACGACGGCATCGTGCAGGCGCTGTGGCTGACGCCGGCGGCGATCCAGGCGGACATGGCGCGGCTGCGCAGCCCGCTGGTCTGGCAGACGCTGTCGGACTGGCTGGCCGGCCAGCGCCATCCGCTGTCGCTGGTGAGGCAGGTGCCGTGAGCATCGCGCGGACCTTGGTCTCCCCCCTCCCATCCTCCCCCGCAAGCGGAAGAGGTGGCGTCGTGCCATGCGCAATCGGCTCCGATTGGACTCGGGGAAGGTGAAAGATGGTGGCTGACGTCATTGTCGGAGTATCGGGCGGCGTGGATTCCTCGGTCGCCGCGCTGCTGCTGGTGCAGCAGGAGCACAAGGTCGCCGGCCTGTTCATGCAGAACTGGGCCGACGATGGTTCCGGGGAGTGTCGGGCAGAGGATGACCGCCGCGACGCGGTGGCGGTCTGCGGCCGGCTCGGCATCCCGTTCCATTTCCGCGACTTCTCCGCCGAATACTGGCGGGGCGTGTTCGAGCACTTCCTCGCCGAGTACGCCGCCGGGCGCACCCCCAACCCGGACGTGCTGTGCAACCGCGAGGTCAAGTTCAAGCACTTCCTCGATGCGGCCCGCGAACTGGGCGCGCTGCGCATCGCCACCGGCCATTACGCGCAGGTGGCGCAGGCCGGCGGCCGCTGGCGGCTGCTGCGCGGCGCCGACCGCGGCAAGGACCAGAGCTATTTCCTGCACCAGCTGGGGCAGGAACAGCTGGCCGCCACCCTGTTCCCGATCGGCCATCTGGAAAAGAGCGAGCTGCGCCGCATCGCCCGCGAGGCGGCGCTGCCGACGCATGCCAAGAAGGATTCCACCGGCATCTGCTTCATCGGCGAGCGCGACTTCCGGCAGTTCCTCGGCCAGTACCTGCCCGCGCGCGAAGGCGAGATCCACGACCCGCAAGGCCGCACCATCGCCCGCCACCCTGGCGTGTTCTATTTCACCCTGGGCCAGCGCGAGGGGCTGAACATCGGCGGCGTGCGCGGCCGCCCGGCGGCGCCGTGGTACGTGGTCGGCAAGGACGTGGCGCGCAACATCCTGTACGTGGACCAGGGCCACGACAGCCCCTACCTGCAATCGCACTGGCTGCGCAGCGAGGCCATGCACTGGATCGCCGGCGCGCCGCCGGCCGCCACCTTCGAATGCACCGCGCAGACTCGCTACCGCCAGCCCGACGAGCCGTGCACGGTGAACGTGCGCGACGACGGTACGCTGGAGGTCCGCTTCGCGCATGCGCAGCGCGCGGTGACCCCCGGCCAGTCGCTGGTGCTGTACGACGGCATGGAATGCCTGGGCGGCGCGGTGATCGCCGCCACCGATGCACCGCTGGAGCAGCGCACCCGGCAGCCCGTATCCCCCGAGAGGCAAGCATGAGTTCTTCGTTCGACGACCGCGTACTGGCACTGGCCGGCATCGCCCAGGCCCTGCAGCAGGTGCGGCGCATCGCCGAGACCGGCCATTCCGACGCCGCCGTGGTGCATACCGCGATGGACAGCGTGATGCGCATCGACGCGCCCACCCCGGCCGCGGTATACGGCGACCCCCGGCAACTGGAGCCGGGCCTGCGCCTGCTGCGCGACTACTTCCGCAACCAGGGCAAGGACGAGCTGCTGCCGCGGCTGGCGCTGGCGGTGATGCAGCTGGAGCGCCGCTTCGTGCGCGAGGACGCGGCCATCGCCAAGGTGCAGGCCGGCGTCCAGCGCAATGCCGGGCTGGCGCGCGAACTCGGCGACAGCGCCCACCCCGACGTGCTGGCGGCGATGGGCGGCCTGTACGCGGACACCATCAGCCAGCTCAAGCCGCGGATCATGGTGCAGGGCAACCCGCACTACCTGGGCCAGGCCGGGGTGGTGGCCGAAATCCGCGCCCTGCTGCTGGCCGCGGTGCGCTCGGCGGTGCTGTGGCGCCAGCTCGGCGGCAGCTACTGGGATTTCCTGTTCTCGCGCAAAGGCATGCTGGAAACCATCGAACGGCAATTGCGCGGGGGCGGCTAAAGACCCACCCCACCCGGCCGATACTGCAATCGTGACACTGCCGAGAACGTCCATGTATTCACGCATTGCTATCCGCCTGGCCGCCCCGCTGGCCCTGACTTTCCTGCTCCCGGTGGCAGCCGCGTTCGCGTGGCCCTCCGCCGCGGTATGGGCGATCCTGACCACGATGGTCCTGAGCTGGCTGGTGTTCGCCTACTACAGCGTGCATGGCCAGGCCCAACGCTCCCCGGAACACGCCCGCGTGCTCAAGGAGCAGGACCAGTTGCTCAACGAGCTGCGCAGCTTCGTCAGCAACGAGATCGACGGTTCGCGCGGCGAGATCGAGCGCGCCCGCGAGCTGATCCGCCAGGCGGTGGCCGGCCTCGGCGGCAGCTTCGACGCGATGAGCCGCAAGTCGCGGCAGCAGAGCCAGGCGCTGGCCCGCATCGTCGACCGTGCCGGTGAAGACGGCGGCGGCGGCGTGGACGTGGCCCGCTTCGCGCAGAACGCCAGCCAGCAGATGGAGCAGCTGGTCGAGGCGCTGGAGCAGGTCAGCGGCCAGAGCAGCAATACCGTACAGCACATCGACCAGATGGCGCAGCACCTGGACGGCATCTTCGCGCTGCTGGAGGACGTCAAGTCGATCGCCGACCAGACCAACCTGCTGGCGCTGAACGCGGCCATCGAGGCGGCCCGTGCCGGCGAGGCCGGTCGCGGCTTCGCGGTGGTCGCCGACGAGGTGCGCAACCTGTCCGAGCGCTCGACCACCTTCAACGAGCAGATCCGCAAGCTGGCGCACAGCTCCAAGGACGCCATCGCCAAGGTCCGCGAAACCGTCTCGCACATGGCTTCGCGCGACATGGACCGCTCCCGCGAGGCGCGCCAGGAAGCGGCGGCGATGCTGGACAGCGTGGCCGCGATCAATGCCTCGCTGGGCGACGGCATGCGCGAGATCTCCGAGTGCGGCCGCGCCATCGACGGCAGCGTCGCCGAGGCGGTGCGCGCCCTGCAGTTCGAGGACATCGCCACCCAGGCGCTGGGCGGCGTGCATACCCACCTGGACCGCCTGACCGCGATCAACCGCGAAGCCGTGGCCCTGCAGGAGCTGCTGCACCGCAGTGGCGGCGTGCTCGACAGCGAACTGGTGACCGCACTGCAGCGCACCGGCAGCCGCCTGCGCGAGATGCGCAGCGAGTGGGAACGCCCGCCGCACAAGCCGGTGGCGCAGCAGAGCATGGGCAGCGGGACGGTGGAGCTGTTCTGAGCCCCCGGCCCGCGTGATCCCGAACAGCCCCGGCCCCGGCCGGGGCTTTGCTGTCGCCGCCCACCGCCATCTCCTGCCGCATGATCCTCCGCGCCACCCAGGACAACCCCGCCACGCCGTTCCCGTCGGAACCGGCAAGCGCGGCGGTTGCGTCCGCGCGGCCGGCGGCCATGCCGGGGGCGGCGCTGCTGGCACTGGAAGTACTGGCGCAGCAGGAACTGGCGCAACTGCGGCGGCAGCTGGAGCAGGAACCCGAAGATCCCCCCATCGCCCCGTTGGCCGCCCTGCTCGCCTGGGACCTGGGGTTGACGGAAACGCGGTAGCCGCCGCGCGACCGCGGAAGACGGCTCTTGCATGTCCCTGTAGATGCGGGGCTTGCCCCGCATGGGGCATTGCCGGGCAAGCTCCCGTGCCGGGCGAGCCCGGCACCTGCGAGGGCCGATTCGTGCGAGGGGAGTCTCGCCATCCCCAGCATGCCTGCCACGCCCTTGTAGATGCGGGGCTCGCCCCGCATGAGGCACTACCGGGCGAGCCCGGCACCTGCGAGGAAGGTCACGGAAGCCTGACTGCAACGCGCCGTGGACAGGACCTCAGAGGGTGACGATCGGCGCGTCCGGGCGGGCCGGCAACGCCGGCTCCCTGCCCTCTTCGTTGCGCCGGCGCAGCCACTGCGCCATGTCCCGCGGCGGCAGCGGCCGCGAATACAGGTAGCCCTGCATTTCATCGCAGCCCTGGCGCTGCAGCATCGCCTCCTCCAACGGCGTCTCCACGCCTTCGGCCACCACCTGCATGCCCAGCGCATGCCCGAGCTGGACGATGGCCTGGGTCACCTCGGCGGTGCCGGCGTCCTGGCGCATGCCATGCACGAAGCTGCGGTCGATCTTCAGCCGCTGCACCGGGAACCGGTTGAGGTAATGCAGGTTGGAGAAGCCGGTGCCGAAGTCGTCTACCGCCAGCGGCACGCCGTGCCGCTCGAAGGTGTCGAAGCACTGGCGCAGCACCTCGGTGTCGCGGATCAGCGCCGATTCGGTCAGTTCCAGCTCCAGTCGCTGCGGCGGCCAGCCGTGGCGCTCGCAGATGCGGACCACCCGTTCGGCGAAGCCGGGCTCGCGCAGCTGCATGGCCGACACGTTCACCGCGATGCGCTCGAACTCCAGCCCCGCCGCCTGCCATACCGAGGCCTGCCGGCAGGCTTCGTCCAGCACCCATTCGCCGATGCGGACGATCTCGCCGCAGCGCTCGGCCACCGGGATGAACTCGGCCGGGTTGCAGGGCTCGCCGTCCGGGCGCATCCAGCGCAGCAGCGCCTCGATGGCCGGGGCGCGGTTCGGGTCGCTGCCGACCAGCGGCTGGTAGGCGAGGTGGAATTCCTCGCGCTCCAGTGCGCCGTGCAGCGCGTGTTCGATTTCCAGGCGGCGCTGGATGTGGGCCAGCGCGTCCTGGCTGTAGTACTGGAAGGTGTTGCGCCCGGTTTCCTTGGCCGCGTGCATCGCCGCGTCGGCCGCGCGCAGCAGCGCGTCGAAATCCTGCCGCGCATCGTCCGGCAGGGCGATGCCGATGCTGGCCCCGACCTTGAGCGTGGCATCGTCGCGGTGCAGCGGCGTGGCCAGCGAGGCGATCAGCTTGCGGGCGACGTGGCCGGCGTCCTCCGGGTCGGCCAGGTCGCGCAGCACGACGATGAACTCGTCGCCGTTGAAGCGCGCGAACAGGTCGGCGTTGCGCAGGTTCTGGTGCAGCCGCGAGGCCGCCGCCTTGAGCAATACGTCGCCGGTGGCGTGGCCGAAGGTGTCGTTGATCGCCTTGAAGCCGTCCAGGCCGATGAACAGCATCGCCAGCACGGTGCCGTGCTGGCGCGCTTCGAGCAGGGCCGCCTGCGCCTGCTCACGCAGCAGCACGCGGTTGGGCAGGCCGGTCAGCAGGTCGTAGTGGGCGAGCAGTTCGATGCGCTCGTTGGCCTCGCGCTCGCGGGTGATGTCGCGGAACAGCACGACGAAGCGCTCGGGCAGGCCCTCGCGCCGGTCCAGCTCGATCTGCACCTGCACCCACACTCGCTGGCCGGAATGGCGGTAGAAGCACAGGTCCAGCTGCTCGGGCAGGCCGCCGTCGGCAATGCGCAGCAGCGCGGCCTCGAAGCCGTCGCGCGAATCCTGCGTGTACAGGGCCAGTGCCTGCTCCAGCGTCACCGGCTCCTTGCGCAGGCCGTGGATGCGGTAGCACTCCTCGGTCCACAGCATGCTGCGGGTGGCGACCTCGATCTCGCAGCCGCCGATGCGGCCCAGCGCGGACACCCGGTTCAGCAGTTCGGTGCGCCAGCGGACCAGCGCATCGGTCTGGTGCTGCTCGGTGATGTTCTGCACCTGCCCGCGCACCTTGCCGATGCCGCCCCCGTCTCCCGGCTCGGGCTGCATCCATACCCCCAATTGCAGGCTGGCTTCGCCGGCGTCGGCCGCCGGCACCGCCAGTTCGAAATGCTGTGGCTGGCCTTCACGGTGCAGCCGCCGCCATGCCGTCATTGCCTGCTGGCGCGCGGGCCGGTCGAGCAGGGACAGCCAGCGCCGGTTTTCCGGCAGGCTGCCGGGCGCGCGGCCCAGGGCGGCATGCAACTCGGGGGACCACAGGAAGCGCCCGTCGCGCCGCGACCAGTGCCACCCGCCCAGCCCGGCGATGTGCCGGACCTGCCCCAATTGCACCTGCTGCTCGTGCAGTTCGGCTTCCAGCGCCTTCACCCGGGCTTCGTCGCTGCCCGGCAGTGCCTGCAGCGAGGGTTCGCCGACGGTGGCGGCCTCGACCGTGCAGATGTAGGCCGACACCGCGCCTTCAGGCGCGTGGACCGCGCTCAGGAAACCCTGCAGGCAACCGCCGTTGCCGGGGATGGAGCACGGCTGCATGCCCTGCGCGCAGGCCAGCCGGCGCACGCCGGCCAGGGCAAGGCGGTGCGTGGACAGGCTGCGGTGCAGCCCCTGTCCGCGCGCAGCCGCATTGGCGGCCAATGGTCGCCCTTCCGGGTCCAGCAACACGATCGCCCCCGCCAACGGGTGGCTCAGCATGCCTGCGATGACGCCTTGATCCACGCAGTACCGCTCCCAATCCTCTTCCCGCGACACGGGTACGTCATCGTTAACGGCGCGCCCCGTCGAAAATTGAGGACTGCGTCATCACCCCCGCTGCCGGTAAGATGAACCCCGGTTCCCTACCCGGCACACCACGCACCAATGGAGACCGGCCAGCCCCGCGCCCACCCCGCCCCCACCACGGATTCGGCGATGGCCCGCCTGCAGCGCGCGGTACTGGCGGTGGTCGGCGTGGGCGGGACACTGATCCTGCTGTGGGGGCTGCTGCCGCGGCTGTGGCCGGGGTTGGCCGGATCGACCGCCCTCTGGAGTGTGACCTCCGTCGCCCTGGTCGCGCTGTTCGCCGGCGTCGCCCTGGCCCTGCTGCTGCCGCGCCTGCGCCGGCTCGAGCGGCTGGTGGCGCGCGACCTGGCCGAGCTGGAATGCAGCCGGGCGGCGCTGGAAACCGGCAACCGCGAGCTGCAGGCGATGGCCGGGCGCCTGTTCTCGGTACAGGAGGACGAGCGCCGGGCCATTTCCCGCGACCTGCACGACGACATCGGCCAGGCCGTCACCGCGATCAAGCTGGCCGCCCACGCCGCCATCGACGAGGCCGACATGCAGCGCCGCAACGCGGACCTCGGGCAGATCGTGGAACTGGTGGACAGCACCGTCATCCGCCTGCGCAACCTGTCGATGCTGCTGCGCCCGCCGCAGTTGGACGCGCTGGGGCTGGAAGCCGCCCTGCGCTGGCAGGCCGGGCAGCTGTTCCGCGCCTCCCCGGTGGAGCTGCTGCTGGAAGTGGGCGACCTGCCGCAGCGGCCGGACAACGAGATCGAACAGGCCTGTTTCCGCATCGCCCAGGAAAGCCTGACCAACGCCCTGCGCCACGCGCTGGCCAGCCAGGTGCGGCTGCGCCTGGCCGATGCCGGTGACGGCCGCCTGCACCTGCAGGTGGCCGACGACGGCGAGGGCTTCGACCCCGCCGGCCCGCGCGGGCTGGGCCTGATCGTCATGCGCGAGCGCGCGCAGAGCGCCGGCGGCCGCCTGCAGATCCACACCGGGCCGGGCGAAGGCACCCGCATCGAGCTGCACCTCCCCTATCGCGCAGCGCAGGCCGCCAGCGCCTGCGCAGGACACTAGAACCATGTGGAACGCTCCCCCGGCGCCGGCGGCGCAGGCGACGGTCACCCGCCTCGGCGCCGGCAACCCCGAACTGGCCGCGATGGTCGCCGAGGCCGCCCGCGGCGGCACCCCGCTGATGCTGCTGCACCTGGACATCGACCACTTCGCCTCGGTCAACGAGAACATGAACGCCGAAGTCGGCGACCAGGCGCTGGTGCTGGTCGCCCAGCGCCTGCGCGAACAGCTTCCCGAACAGGGCCGGCTGTGGCGCCACGGCAGCGACGAATTCGTGCTGGCCATCCCGCGCGCGGCCGGCGTGCCGCTGCCCGAGGACATGGCCGAGCAGTTGCGCCAGCAGATGGAACTGCCGCTGTCGGTGCTGCCCTACACCCTGTTCCTGACCGCCAAGATCGGCGTGGCCCTGTGCCCGGAGCACGCCACCGACCCCAGCCGGCTGCTCGACCTGGCCGAGGATGCCTTGCACCAGGCCGCCCGCGAGGGCGGCAACATCGTGCAGGTGCACATGCTGCACCGGCCGCTGAGCGCGCACAGCGAGAGCATCATCGCCCGGCAGTTGGTGGACGCCATCGACAACGGCGAGCTGCGCCTGCGCTACCAGCCGCTGGTCAGCGCCCGCGACGGCCACGTGGTCGGCATGGAGGCGCTGCTGCGCTGGCAATCGCCGACGCTGGGCATGCTGGTGCCCGAGCGCTTCATGCGCACCGCCGAGCGGTTGGGCATCATCGTCCAGATCGGCACCTGGGTGCTGGAGATGACCTTGCGCCAGGCCCGCACCTGGCGCGACCAGGGCTTCGACGACCTCAACGTCGCCGTCAACGTTTCCACCCTGCAACTGCTGCGCCCGGGCTTCTTCGCCGAGGTGATGGGGCTGCTGCAGTCCACCGGCGTGCCGGCGCAGATGCTGACGCTGGAGATCAACGAAAGCGCGCTGACCAACAACGTCAACTTCGTCTACGAAACGCTGGCCCACCTGCGCGGCGAGGGCATCAGCCTGAGCCTGGACAACTTCGGCACCGGCGACTCCAGCCTCAGCGCGCTGGTGCGCTACCCGGTGGACAAGCTCAAGATCGACCGCACCTTCATCAAGAGCGCCCCGGCCGCCGACCGCGAGGCCGCCATCGCCCGCGCCATCATCGCCATGGGCCACCAGTTGGGCATGAGCGTGATCGCCAACGGCGTCGAGTCGCAGGCGCAGTTGGGCTTCCTGCGCCGCAACGACTGCGACGTGTTCCAGGGCTACCTGTTCGGCGAACCGATGTCGGCCGACGCCGCCGGCCTGACCCTGCGCCGCCGCTACCTGCGCCCGGAAGCCTTCGCCGAGAGCCGCCCGGACCGCACGTTGCTGCTGCTGGACGACGAGGAGAACGTGCTGCGCTCGCTGGTGCGCCTGTTCCGCCGCGACGGCTACCGCATCCTCGCCGCCGGCAACGTGCGCGACGCCTTCGAGCTGCTGGCGATCAACGACGTGCAGGTGATCCTGTCCGACCAGCGCATGAGCGACATGAGCGGCACCGAGTTCCTCGGCCGGGTGAAGATGCTGTACCCGGACACCATCCGCCTGGTGCTGTCCGGCTACACCGACCTGACCACCGTCACCGACGCGATCAACCGCGGCGCGATCTATCGCTTCCTGACCAAGCCGTGGAACGACGACGAACTGCGCGAGCACATCCGCCAGGCGTTCCGTACCCACGACGAGCAGCATCGTGGCAGCGGCGGCATGGCGCCGGCCGAGCCCGTCGGCGGCGAACCGCCATCATCGCGATGAGGCAGGTCGGGGTTACACCCCCGACGGCGGCATGCACGAAGCGTCGGGGGCGTAGCCCCGACCTACCGCAGCTGCCGCACCGGCAGCACGAGCCCTCGCCCACCGTACTTTCCAGCTCGATGCGACCATGGTGCTTGTTGAGGTAGGTCGGGGCTACGTCCCCGACGGCGACACCCGCGAAGCGTCGGGGGCATAGCCCCGACCTACCGCAGCTGCCGCACCGGCAGCACGAGCCCTCACCCACCGTACTTTCCAGCTCGATGCGGCCGTGGTGCTTGTTGAGGTAGGTCGGGGTTACACCCCCGACGGCGGCATGCACGAAGCGTCGGGGCGTAGCCCCGACCTACCGCGGCTGCCGCACCGGCAGCACGATGCGGAAGCAGGAGCCCTCGCCCACCGTGCTTTCCAGCTCGATGCGGCCGTGGTGCTTGTTGACGATGCCGTAGGAAATCGACAACCCCAGCCCGGTGCCGCTGCCCACCGGCTTGGTGGTGAAGAACGGGTCGAAGATGCGCTGGCGCAGCTCCGGGGAAATGCCCGAGCCGTTGTCGCGGAACTCGATCCACACGTCCTCGCCTTCCACCCCGGTGCTGACGATGATGCTGCCGCGCTCGGCGATGGCATGGCCGGCGTTGAGCAGCATGTTCATGTAGACCTGGTTCAGCTCGGACGGCAGGCACTCGATCATCGGCAGCTCGCCGTAGCGGCGCTCCAGCGTGACCTTGTACTTGAGCTCGTTCCAGATGATGTTGATGGTCGAGTCCAGCCCGGCGTGCGGGTTGGCCAGCTTCCACGACTCCTCGCGCCCGGAATAGGAGAAGTCCTTCAGGTCGCGCACGATCCGCGTCACCCGCTCGATGCCCTCGCGCGACTCGGCCATCAGCTGCGGCAGGTCGCGGCTGATGAAGTCGATGTCCAGGCGGTCGCGGACGTCGTCGATCTCGGCGATCATCGCCTTCGGGTCCGGCGCCCGCAGCGCGCGCTCGTAGGCCTCGATCACGGTGAACAGGCTGCGCAGGTATTCCTGCAGGCTGCCCAGGTTGGAGTGCACGTAGCCGATCGGGTTGTTGATCTCGTGCGCCACGCCGGCGGCGAGCTGGCCGATGGAGGCCATTTTCTCCGACTGCAGCAGCTTTTCCTGCGCACCGTTGAGGCGCTGGTAGGCCTGGCGCAGCTCGACGTGGCGGCGCTGCAGTTCCTGCTCGTAGTCCTCGCGGCCCTCGATGTGACGGAACAATGCCAGCCACGCCTGCTCGTCGCCCTCGCCGTGGTGGTAGATCTGGACGATCACCACCCGCTCGTCCAGCGGCAGGCTGCCGCTCCAGCAGCCGCTCTCGGCCGCCTGCGACAACGCGCTGGCGGGCAGCAGTTCCTCGACGCGGCGGCCCAGCTCGGTGGCGTCCCCGTCGGCGACGCCGAAAAGCTCGCGGACGACGCGGTTGGCCATCGACACCTCGCCGCGTTCGTTGAACATCAGCATGCCGTCGTTCATGCGGTCGGCGATGCCGCGCAGGACGTGGGAAGGTGGGCAGGGAATGAACGAAGCGGGTTCGGAATCGGCCACGGCGGTCGTGCGGTCGGGGAACGGCGTTCCACCATACCACCGCCCCGCCGGGGCACGGCCGGCTTCAGGCGACCGCGAGCGAGCGGCGCGTGTGCAGCTGTTGCGACTGGCCCTTGGCGTCGTAGGCCGAGGCGTTCTCGCTGCGGCCGAGCTGGCGCAGGGTCCAGCTGACCTCGCGGCGGCGGCGCGACAGTAGCGCGCCATTGGCGCGGTTGCGCTCGGCCAGCTCGCGCAGGCGCTCGGCCTGTTCCAGCGGCGGCTGCGCTTCCAGCACCCTCAGCGCTTCGAGCTTGCGGCCGGTGGCCGCGATCAGCGCGGGGATGTCGTGATCGATCAGCGCCTGACGCTCGCCATCAAGCGCATCGCTCAATTGCTGCAGCGGATCGGTCATGGCGGCGGTCATGCCTGCAGTTGCTGGTCCAGGTCCAGCATGCGCTGGGCGATGGCGTCCGGGTTGATCCGGTAGCTGCCGTTTTCCAGCGCCTCGCGGACCGCCTGCACGCGGGCATTGTCGACCGCCGGGGCGGTGGAAAGCTCGCGCTGCAGGGCCTGCAGGCTGGTGGCCTCGCCGGTCAGGCGCAGGCTGTCGACCGCTTCCACCGGCCGGGCGGCGCCGTCGCCGGTCGCTGCGGTCCGGGTCGGCGTGGCGACCTGGCGCACCGGGGCGCCAGCCGTGATGCCACCGTCGATTTTCTGGCTCATGTGATGGGAGTCCTGTTTCGGTACGACAAGAATAACGGCCGCTTCCGGGAAACCTTTAGTACCTTTTGCATCATCTAGCGCGAGACCAGCACATCGCCGCCGGCGGCGACGATACCCTGCACCACCCGCCGTGAGGACAGGTTCTCCACCGAGACCCGCTCGTCCTGCCCGGCATCGCCCAGCGCCTTGCCTGCCATCCGCACCTCCACGCCGCCGCGCCGGGACACCAGCGCCACGCTGTCGCCGCGGCGGATGACGCGCGGGGCGACCAGGTCGTTGGCCCCCAGCAGGGTACCGGCCCCCAGCGCGCGCCGGGCCACCCGGCCGACCACCTGCCGCGGATCGGACAGCACCGCGCCGGCAATGCGCGCGGTGTCACGGCGGACGCTGGTGATATCGGCCGGGCCGAGGATTTCTCCAGCGGCCACGCCGCGCGCCAGCATCACCACGTCCTGTTCGTTGCGGATCTCCACCGGCACGAACAGTTTCCAGCCGCCGGGCTGCGGGCAGCCGACCTCGACGACGCGGTTGCCGGTGGCGCGCGCCTGCAGCGATACCGGGCAGGCCGCCAGCCGCAGGTTGGCGTCCACCGTGGCCTCGCCCTCGATGGACGGGTCCAGGGTGGACAGGGCGGCGGCGCGGATCGAGGCCAGGCTCTGGAACTGGCCGGCCCAGGCGGGCGCCGCCAGCAGCAGGCACAGCAGGACGAACGGGCGCATGGGCTTCTCCACGGCAATCCTCACAAGGTCGCAGGTGGCCATGCAATCCCCGTGCCCGAAGCGGCACTCAAGTCCTGCGCGCGTGCGGCCGATACCGGCTGCATGTCACATGACCTGCTCAACCGCATCGACCAGCGCACCCGGCTGGCCGGCCACAACCGACTGGCCCTGCTGCTGTTCCGCCTGGGCGGGCGTCAGCTTTTTGGCGTCAATGTCTTCAAGGTGCAGGAAGTGCTGCGGCGCCCGCCGCTGTTCCTCGTGCCCGGCCTGCCGGTGCAGTTCGCCGGGGTCGCCGACGTGCGCGGGCGCTCGGTGCCGGTGCTGGACCTGGGCCTGGCCATCGGCCACCCGGAACGCGAGCCGGACGCCGACACTTCGCCGGGCTACCTGGTGGTCACCGAATTCAACCGCTCGGTGCAGGGCTTCCTGGTCAGCGGCGTGGAGCGCATCGTCAACATCGCGGTGGAGGACATCCAGCCGCCGCCGGAGCTGGGCGCCGAATCCAGCTACCTGACCGCGGTCACCCGCTTCCAGGGCGAGCTGATCCAGGTGATCGACGTGGAGAGCGTGCTGGCCGACATCGCCCAGGTCAGCAAGGACGCGGTGCTGGACCCGTCGATGGCCCTGCCGGCCGGCGCACCGCCGCTGCAGGTGCTGGTGGTGGACGACTCGCGGGTGGCGCGCCAGCAGATCCGCAGCGTGCTCGACCAGCTCGGCGTCACCGCCACCCTGCTCTCCGACGGCAAGCAGGCGCTGGACCACCTGCTGCAGATCCACGCGGCCGGCGAGAACCCGGCCGAGCGCTACGCGATGGTGATCTCCGACATCGAGATGCCGGCGATGGACGGCTACACGCTGACGACGGAAATCCGCCGCCACCCCGGGCTTGCCGGGCTGTACGTGCTGCTGCACACCTCGCTGTCGGGGGTGTTCAACAACGCGATGGTCGAGCGCGTGGGCGCCAACGCCTTCGTCGCCAAGTACAGCCCGCACGAGCTGGCCGACTTCGTGCTGCACCGCCTGCGCCAGGTGGCCGAGGCGGCGTAGGCCGGGGTAACGCCCCCGGCACCTTGCGCATCGGCATGAAGCCGCCGGGGGTGTTACCCCGGCCTACCCTGCTGCCCTGCCGCCGCGGCCCGACCGATGCCGCGCCGGCCATTGCGGGGTTCTGGCACACCACTTGCAACTCCCCGGGCAACGTTCCGCGGGAGACCGCCGTGTCCAACCTGATTTCCGACTATCTCGGGGTCCACGCCCAGGCCATGCCGTTGCGCGAGCAGCGCATGAAGCTGATCGCCGGCAACCTGGCCAACGCCGACACGCCCGGCTACAAGGCCCGCGACCTCGATTTCGACGCCGCCCTGCGCGAAGCCGCCGGCAGCGGCGGCAACGGCCTGCTGGCCTCCACCTCGGAACAGCACTACCGCACCGGCAGCATCGATGGCCTCAACCCGTTCCAGGTGCTGCGCGAGGGCGTGCAGCCCAGCCTGGACGGCAACACCGTCGATCCCGACGCCGAGCGCGCCGCCTACGGTCGCGCCGCGCTGGAATACCGCGCCTCGCTGAGCTTCGTCGAGTCCAAGGTGCGCTCGATGATGACCGCGATCACCGGTCAGTAAGCCGGCCAGCAAGGGAGAACAGCATGAGCAACCTGCCCATTTTCGACATCGCCGGCTCGGCCCTGCAGGCGCAGTCGGTGCGCATGAGCACCATCGCCTCCAACCTGTCCAACGCCGATTCGGTGGCCGGCTCGGCCGAGGCCGCCTACAAGCCGCTGGAGCCTATCTTCCAGGCCGTCACCAGCCGCGAGGACCCGCGCCTGACCGGCGTGCAGGTCAAGGAAATCACCCGGAGCGAGGCGCCGCCGCTGCAGCGCTACGAACCCAACCACCCGCTGGCCGACGCCGACGGCTACGTCTACTCGCCCAACATCGACCCGGTGGCGCAGATGGTCAACCTGATCTCCACCTCGCGCAATTACCAGGCCGGCGTGGAAATGCTCACCACCGCCAAGGAACTGACCCTGGCCACCCTGTCGATGGGCCGCTGAGGACACCCGCCATGAGCAGCGTTCCCGCCAACAACGAATTGTTCGGCTCGCTCGGCCTGACCGCAGCGGCCTCGCAGAGCAGCAAGAAGAAGGACACCCTGGACCAGGCCGATTTCCTGCGCCTGATGACCACCCAGCTGCAGCACCAGGACCCGCTCAAGCCGATGGACAACAGCCAGATGGTCGCGCAGATGGCGCAGCTGTCCACGGTGCAGGGCATCAGCGACCTGAACGACACCGTCTCCGGCTTCCAGCAGGCGATGGCCGGCGACCAGATCCTGAAGGGCGCGGCGCTGGTCGGCCACGAGGTGCTGGTGCCCTCGACCAAGCTCTCGCTGGAGGACGGTGGCGGCGCCAGCGGCACCGTGGCCGCCCCCGGCAGCGGCTACGTCACCATCGACATCACCGACGCCAACGGCGTCAAGGTCACCCAGCTGAGCGTGCCGGCCGAAGCGTCCGGCGAGGTCCAGTTCCAGTGGGACGGCACCGATGCCGACGGCAAGCGCATGCCGGCCGGGGCCTACAACGTCACCGCCACCTACACCGACGGCGAGGGCGCGCAGAGCACGCTCAGCACCTACGTGCAGGCGGAGGTGGAGAGCGTGACCGTCGGTTCGGACGGGCTGTACCTGAACCTCAAGGGGCTGGGCGCCGCCCCGCTCGACTACGTGCTCCGCGTCAGCTGAGCTACCGCACACCATTCCCCGGGAGTACCGACATCATGGGCTTCAACATCTCGCTGTCCGGCATCAACGCCGCCAATGCCGACCTGAACGTCACCGCCAACAACATCGCCAACGTCAACACCACCGGCTTCAAGGAATCGCGCGCCGAGTTCGCCGACCTGTTCAGCGCCACCAGCTACGGCCTGTCGCGCAACGCCATCGGCGCCGGCGTGCGCCTGACCAACGTGGCCCAGCAGTTCTCGCAGGGCAACATCGACCAGACCGGCCGCAGCCTGGACCTGGCCATCGAGGGCGAAGGCTTCTTCACCCTGGACATGAACGGCTACCGCGTCTACTCGCGCGCAGGCAACTTCCAGACCGACAACGCCGGCTACGTGGTCAACCCGCAGGGCGCGCGCCTGCAGGTGTACGCGCCCAATGCCGACGGCACCCGCTTCGACGGGGCGCTGACCGACCTGCAGCTGCTGACCACCGACAGCCCGCCGCGGCAGAGCACCCTGGTCAACCTCGGCTTCACCCTGCCCGGCAATGCCGACGAGCCGGTGTCCGCGTTCGACCCGGCCGATTCCAACAGCTACAACCACTCCACCGGCGGCGTGACCGTGTACGACTCGCTGGGCGTCGGCCACACCCAGACCTCGTACTTCGTCAAGACCAACGTGCCCAACCAGTGGCAGATGTACAACTACGTGGACGGTCAGTCGGCCGGCGCGCCGACCACGCTGGAGTTTTCCGACAGCGGCGCGCTGGTCACCCCGCCGCCGCCGGGCCATATCGCGCTGGACCCGTTCACCCCGACCACCGGCGCCGGCGTGGTGAACCTGACCCTGGATGTGACCGGCTCCACCCAGTACGGCGAGAAGTTCGCCATGCGCGACGTGCGCCAGGACGGCTATGCCTCGGGCAAGCTCAACGAGATCAGCATCTCCGAGGAAGGCATCGTCTACGCGCGCTACTCCAACGGCGCCGACCGCCCGCTGGGCCAGGTGGCGCTGACCACCTTCAACAACCCGCAGGGCCTGCTGAGCAAGGGCAACAACCTCTGGGTGGAAACCTACGCCTCCGGCACCCCGCGCACCGGTGCCCCGGACACCTCCGACTTCGGCCAGATCCAGGCCGGCTCGCTGGAGGCTTCCACCGTGGACCTGACCGAGCAGCTGGTGAACATGATCGTGGCCCAGCGCAACTTCCAGGCCAACGCGCAGATGGTGTCGACCCAGGACCAGATCACGCAGACGGTCATCAATATCCGTTAAAGCGGGGAATGCGGGAACAGGGAGCGGGGAATGAGGCGAAACGGATGTCTGCTCGCCGTCCTCGCTCCCGAAACTTCCGCCCCGGCCCTGCGTCATTCCCTGTTCCCCCTTCCCTGTTCCCCGCCCCACTCCCCGGTCCCCGCCCCTCATGGACAAAGCCCTCTACGTTGCCATGACCGGAGCCAGCGCCTCGCTGCAGGCGCAGGCCACCGTGTCGCACAACCTGGCCAACTCCGACACGCCCGGTTTCAAGGAGGCACTGGCCAACACCCAGGCCTTCCCGGTCCAGGGGCCGGGCTATGCCTCGCGCATCGACGCGATGCACGTCGACGCCGGTTTCAACCGCCGCGTCGGCGCGCAGCAGATCACCGGCAACGCGCTGGACCTGTCGCTGCAACCGGGCAACTGGCTGGCGGTGCAGGCCCGCGACGGCTCGGAGGCCTACACACGCGCCGGCGCGTTGACGCTTACCCCCAACGGCCAGTTGGTCACCCCCAGCGGCAACCCGGTGCTGGACGAGAACAACAACCCGGTGGCGGTGCCGCCGCACCAGGCCATCGAGATCGGCCATGACGGCACCCTGTCGATCATCCCGCTGGGCGAAGGCCCGCAGACGATGGCGACGATCGGCCGATTGAAGGTGGTGCAGGCCCCGGACGAGCGGCTCGAACGCGGCCTGGACGGCCTGTTCCGCAACACCGAACCCTTGCAGCCGTTCGCGCTGGCGGCGGGCAAGACGCTGGACAGCGGCATGCTGGAAGCCAGCAACGTCGATGCCGCCGGCGCGCTGGTGCAGATGATCCAACTGCAGCGCCAGTACGAAATGCAGGTCAAGGTCATCAAGAACGTCGACGAGAACGCGCGCAGCGCCAACACCCTGCTGCGCCTGAACGGCTGAAGCCCTCCACGGCGCTCGTAGCCGAGTAGGTCGGGGCTATGCCCCCGACACGTGCAAGGTCGCACGTCGGGGGCATAGCCCCGACCTACTCGGCTGTTTTGGTGGTGCCCGACCGTTGGTCGGGCAGCCTTGAACATGCCGACCAACGGTCGGCACCCACACCGCCGACCACCGTAGATGCGGGGCTTGCCCCGCATGGGGCATTACCGAAAAAGCCTCCGCACCATCGGGCAAGCCCGGTGCCTACGGCGAGCCCCGCCTTCGCTCACTCCTCACCCCTCTCCACTCACTTCTCGCGTTTTGGCACGCCGCATGCATTGCCTCTGGCAACGGCCATCGCGGCCGGTGTCATCCGCAGAGGAACCGCACCATGAATCAGGCATTGTGGGTCGCCAAGACCGGGCTGGACGCGCAGCAGACGCGCATGTCCGTGGTCTCCAACAACCTGGCCAACACCAACACCACCGGGTTCAAGCAGGACCGCGCCAGTTTCGAGGACCTGCTGTACCAACAGGTGCGCCAGCCCGGCGGTTCCTCCTCGGCGCAGACCCAGCTGCCCACCGGCCTGCAACTGGGCACCGGCGTGCGCGTGGTCGCCACCTCCAAGAACTTCCAGCAGGGCAGCCAGCAGCAGACCGGCCGTGCGCTGGACGTGATGGTCAACGGCCGCGGCTTCTTCGAGGTGATGATGCCCGACGGCACCTCGGCCTATACCCGCGACGGCAGCTTCCAGATCAACGCGCAGGGCGAGCTGGTCACCAACAGCGGCTACCCGGTGCAGCCGGGCATCCAGATCCCCGAAGGCGCGCAGTCGATGACCATCGGCAGCGACGGCACCATCAGCGTGCAGATGGCCGGCGAGGCCGCCTCGCTGGAGATCGGCTCGCTGACCCTGACCGACTTCATCAACCCCGCCGGCCTGCAGGCCAAGGGCGAGAACCTGTACCTGGAAACCACCGCCTCCGGCCCGGCGCAGAACGGCACCCCCGGTCTCAACGGCCTCGGCACCGTGGTGCAGGGCGCGCTGGAGGGCAGCAACGTCAACGTGGTGGAGGAGCTGGTGTCGATGATCGAGACCCAGCGCGCCTACGAGATGAACGCCAAGGCCATCTCCACCACCGACTCGATGCTCGGCTACCTGAACAACAACGTCTGACCGCACCGCTTCCGGAAATCGTCATGGCCCGCCCGTCCCGCACATTCCCTTCCGCCGCCGCCCTGGCCTGCATTGCCCTGCTGGGCGGCTGCACCGTGGCCGGCGACATCCGCCCCTACCCGGCGCTGGCGCCGATGCAGCCGCTGGTGGCGCCGATGGCCGAACCCTCCGCCGGCGCGATCTATGCCGCCGGCCCCGGCCTGAACCTGTACGGCGACCGCCGCGCCCGCGACGTCGGCGACCTGCTGACCATCACCCTGGTCGAGAGCACCACCGCCAGCACCAGCGCCAGCACCGCCATCAGCAAGGATTCGAGCATCGGCATCGGCTCGCCGACCCTGTTCGGCGCGCCGGTGACGCTGGGCGGCAAGGACATCCTGTCGGCCTCGGCCAGCGGCGAACGCGATTTCGCCGGCAAGGGCAACAGCGCGCAGAGCAACAAGCTGCAGGGCAGCGTCACCGTCACCGTGATCCAGCGCCTGCCCAACGGCAACCTGGTCGTGCAGGGGCAGAAGAACCTGCGCCTGAACCAGGGCGACGAGCTGGTGCAGATCCAGGGCATCGTGCGCGCGGCCGACATCGCCCCGGACAACACCATCGCCTCCAGCAAGGTGGCCGACGCGCGCATCGCCTACGGCGGCCGCGGCGCGGTGGCGCAGTCCAACGCGATGGGCTGGCTGGGCCGCTTCTTCAACTCGCGGCTGTCGCCGTACTGAGCATGGCCATGAAGACTCCCGCATTCCTCCGCCACGCCGTCGTGCTGCTCGTCGCGGCCACCTGCGCCCTGCCCGCCCATGCCGAGCGCATCAAGGACCTGGCCCAGGTCGGCGGCGTGCGCGGCAACGCGCTGGTCGGCTACGGCCTGGTCGTCGGCCTGGACAACAGCGGCGACCGCACCAGCCAGGCGCCGTTCACCGTGCAGAGCCTGAAGAACATGCTCGGCGAGCTGGGCGTCAACGTGCCGGCCAACGTCAACCCGCAGCTGAAGAACGTCGCGGCGGTGGCGATCCACGCCGAGCTGCCGCCGTTCGCCAAGCCCGGCCAGACCATCGACATCACCGTGTCCTCGATCGGCAACGCGGTGTCGCTGCGCGGCGGCTCGCTGCTGATGGCGCCGCTGAAGGGCGCCGACGGCCAGGTCTATGCCATCGCCCAGGGCAACCTGGTGGTCGGCGGCTTCGGCGCGCAGGGCAAGGACGGCTCGCGGGTGTCGGTGAACGTGCCCAGCGTCGGTCGCGTCCCCAACGGCGCCACGGTCGAGCGCGCCCTGCCCGACGTGTTCGACGGCAGCGGCGAGATCACCCTGAACCTGCACCACAACGACTTCACCACCATCGCGCGCATGGTCAGCGCGCTGAACAACACCTTCGGCGAAGGCGCCGCGCGCGCGGTCGACGGCGTCACCGTCGCGGTGCAGGCGCCGACCGACCCCGGCGCGCGCATCGGCCTGCTGGCGCGCATCGAGAACATCGAGCTGTCGCCCGGCACCGCCCCGGCCAAGGTCGTGGTCAATTCGCGCACCGGCACCGTGGTGATCGGCTCGCAGGTGCGGGTCAGCCCGGCGGCGATCGCGCACGGTTCCTTGACGGTGACCGTCAGCGAATCGACGCAGATCAGCCAACCCAACGCCTTCGCCGGCGGCCAGACCGTGGCCGCGCCGCAGTCGTCCATCACCGCCAGCAACGAGGGCAGCCGCATGTTCCGCTTCGACGGCGGCGCCACGCTGGACGAGATCGTGCGCGCGGTGAACGAGGTCGGCGCCGCCCCCGGCGACCTGATCGCGATCCTGGAAGCGCTCAAGCAGGCCGGCGCGCTGAGCGCCGAGCTGGAGGTGATCTGACCATGCGCATCGCCGCGCAACCGCTGGCGCTGAACCCGGTCTCCGCCAATGACCCGGCGAAGATCGACAAGGTCGCGCGCCAGTTGGAAGGCCAGTTCGCGCAGATGCTGATCAAGAGCATGCGCGAGGCCAGCTTCGGCGATTCGCTGTTCCCCGGCGAGAACCAGATGTTCCGCGAGATGTACGACCAGAAGATCGCCGAGGCGATGACCCAGGGCCGCGGCCTCGGCCTGTCGGCGATGATCGCCCGCCAGCTCGGCGGCGGCGAACAGGCCACGCAGCCGGCGCTGGATACCAGCCTGAACCCGGCAAAAGCCGCGCGCGCCTATGTAGCTGCCGGGCTTGCCCGGCAGGAGGCTTTCGGCGGGGCCAGCCCCCTGCCGGGCAAGCCCGGCAGCTACGGGTTGGACGCCATGACCGGCAACCACCCGGACACGCCTGAACAGCAGGCACTGGACCTGATCGCCGGCCGCGACACCGCCAGCCTGCATGCGGCGCTGGGCGGCAACGCCCCCCGTTCCGCCGACGCCCTGCCGGGCGCCGCGGACTGGGCCGAAGACTGGGCGGCCGCCAACGACCGCTGGAGCGGCGTCGGCCCGGCCACCGACAACGGCGGCGCGCTCGACGCGGCCAGCGCCAACGCCGCCGCCGACCAGCTCGGCACGCATACCCCGGAAGGCTTCGTCGCCAGCATCTGGCCGCATGCCGAGCGCGCCGCGCGCGAGCTGGGCGTCAACCCGCGCGCGCTGGTCGCCCAGGCCGCACTGGAGACCGGCTGGGGCCGCCGCAACATCAAGCGCGCCAACGGCGGCAGCAGCCACAACCTGTTCGGCATCAAGGCCACCGGCTGGAAGGGCGAGAGCGCCACCGCCGCCACCCACGAATACGTCGACGGCCAGCGCCGCAACGAAACCGCCAGCTTCCGCGCCTACGGCTCGCCGGCCGAGAGCTTCGGCGACTACGTGCGCATGCTGAAGAACAGCCCGCGCTACCAGGCCGCGCTGAAGGCCGGCACCGACGTGCGCGGCTTCGCCCAGGGCCTGCAGCGCGCCGGCTATGCCACCGACCCGGGCTACGCCGCCAAGATCGCCGCCATCGCCGCCGGCCCCACCATCGACCGCGCCGTGGCCGCCATCGGCCAAGCCGGCGCGCGGCTGGGCCAATCCTTCGCCAACGCCACCGGCCTGTCCGGCCTGGTCCGTCGTTGAGGTAGCCGCCCATGCCCAGCGTCCTTTCCACCGGCACCAGCGCCCTGCTCGCCTTCCAGCGCGCACTGGCCACCACCAGCCACAACGTCGCCAACATCAACACCGACGGCTACAGCCGGCAGAAGGTGGATTTCGCCACGCGCTCGCCCACCGACGCCGGCTACGCCACGGTCGGCAACGGCACCAAGATCACCGACATCCGCCGGGTGGCCGACCAGCTGGCGATCTCGCGCCTGCTCGACAGCAACGGCGAACTGGCACGCCTGCAGCAGCTCTCGGCGATGGCCGACCGCGTCGATTCCCTGTTCTCCGACAGCGCCACCAACCTGAGCGGCGTGTGGTCGAACTTCTTCGACTCGATCAGCGGCCTGTCCGCCAATGCCGCCGGCAGCGCCGACCGGCGCAGCGTGCTGGACAGCGCCAACACCCTGGTCAACCGCTTCAAGAGCATGTCGGCCAACCTGGAATCGCTGGGCAGCGAGGTCAACAACGGGCTGATGGCCGCCGCCGACGAGGTCAACCGGCTGGCCGCGGAGATCGCCCAGATCAACGGCGTCATCGGCAGCAACGTGGCCAAGGCCGCGCCGGACCTGCTCGACCGCCGCGACCAGCTGATCACGCAGCTGGTGGGCTACACCGGCGGCACCGCGGTGATCCAGGACGGCGGCATCATCAACGTCTACTCGGCCGGCGGCAACGCGCTGGTGGTGGGCACCAGCGCCTCCAAGGTCACCACCGTGGCCGACCCGTACCAGCCCGAGCGCCTGCAGCTGGCGCTGGTGACCCAGGGCCAGACCATCACCCTGGACGGCAAGGCGCTGGGCGGCAGCATCGGCGGCCTGCTGGAGTTCCGCGACACCATCCTCGCCCCGGCGCAGGCCGAACTGGGCCGCATCGCCGTGGGCATGGCGCTGGAGTTCAACCAGAGCCACCGCGAAGGCATGGACCTGTACGGCGACATGGGCGTGGACTTCTTCAACCTGGCCCCGCCCAAGGTGTCCGCGCACAGCGGCAACGACCCGGGCAGCACCGCCAGCATCAGCGCCAGCTACGACGACCTGGCCGCGCTCGACGGCCAGAACCTGCAGCTGCGCTTCGACGGCAGCAACTGGATCGCCACCCGCACCGACACCGGCGTGCAGGTGCCGATGACCGGCACCGGCCCGACCTACGTGGTCAACGGCATCGAATTGACGATCAGCGGCACCCCGTCGCTCAACGACCGCTTCCTGCTGCAACCCACCGCCACGGCCACCAACGGCCTGTCGGTGGCGATCACCGACCCCTCGCGCATCGCCGCCGCCAACCCGGTGCGCGCCAGCGCCGACCTGGGCAACATCGGCACCGGCGTGGCCGGCAAGGTGGATGTGACCGACGCCACCGACACCGCCCTGCTCAACCAGGCCAGCATCGAGTTCATCGACGCCGACAACTACACCATCGACGGCGCCGGCCCGTTCCCCTACGTCCCCGGGCAGGTCATCAGCGCCAATGGCTGGAGCCTGGTGCTGGATGGCAAGCCGGCGGCCGGCGACCAGTTCATCGTCGCCCCGAACCAGGCCGGCTCCAGCGACAACGGCAACGCCACGCGGCTGGCTGCGGTCGAGGACGCCAAGTCCTTCAACGGCGGCACCATCACCCTCAACGGCGCGCTGGGCGGGCTGACCACCCAGGTCGGCGCCGCCGCGCGCGCGGCCGACTATTCGCTGCAGGCGCAGCAGGTCATCAACGAGAACGCGCAGGCCACGCGCGACGCCATTTCCGGTGTCAATCTGGACGAGGAGGCGGCGGACATGCTCCGCCTGCAGCAGGCCTACCAGGCCGCCTCGCAACTGATTTCCACCGCCGACACCCTGTTCCAATCGATCCTGCGAGCGGTGGGCTGATGAACAATCGCATCTCCAGCAACATGATGTACGACCAGTCGGTGTTCCTGATGCTGTCCCGGCAGAGCAAGATGAACCAGCTCGAACGGCAGCTCGCCACCGGGCAGAAGCTGGTCACCGCCAAGGACGACCCGGTCGCCGCCGGCACCGCCGTCGGCATGGACCGCGTGCTGGCCGAGTTGGAACAGCTCGGCGCCAACGCCGCCAACGTGCAGAACCGCCTGGGCCTGCAGGAAAACGCGCTGGCCCAGGCCGGCGAACTGCTCACCCGCGTCACCGAGCTGACCCTCGAGGCCAACAACGCCGCGCTGTCCACCGAGGACCGCAAGAGCGTCAGCGCCGAGCTGAAGTCGGTGCGCGACGCGCTGCTCTCGCTGGCCAACAGCACCGACGGCAGCGGCCGCTACCTGTTCGGCGGCAGCAACGACGGCGCGCCGCCGTTCTCCTCCATCGGCGGCAGCATCGTCTACAACGGCGACCAGACCCAGCGCCAGGTGGAAGTGGCGCCGGGCAGCTTCGTGCAGGACGCCCTGCCCGGCAGCGAGATCTTCATGCGCATCCGCACCGGCGACGGCAGCATCGACGGCAGCGCCGCCACCGGCAATGGCGGCCAGGGCGTGCTGACCAACGTCAGCCGCGACGGCAGCGCCACCTGGAACGGCGAGTCCTACACCGTGCGCTTCAGCGGCCCGGACACCTACGACATCCTCGACGAACTGGGCAACCCGGTCGGCGGCGGCACCTATTCCGAAGGCCAGGACATCGTGTTCCAGGGCCTGCGCATGCAACTGACCGGCGTGCCCGTGGCCGGCGACGAATTCAACGTCGGCCAGGCCGGCAACCGCGACGTGTTTTCCACCATCGACCGGCTGGTGCAGGCGCTGAACATGGACACGGCCACCAGCGCCGACCGCACCGCGCAGCAGAACCTGCTGCAGTCCAGCCTGCGCGACGTCGCCCGCGCGTCGGAAAAGATGATCGATGCCCGCGCAGCCGGCGGTGCCCAGCTGAGCGCCATCGACAACGCAGCGTCGCTGCGCGAAGCGAACTCCATCACCCTGAAGGATTCGCTGTCGCAGCTGCGCGACCTCGACTACGCCGAGGCCATCGGCCAGTACCAGCTCGAAAAAGCCTCGCTGCAGGCCGCGCAGACCATCTTCACGCAAATGCAGTCCATGTCGCTGTTCAACATGATCCGCTGATCCAGACACCGCCCCACACCGATTCCCCTTTCACGCACGACCCCGAGAGCAACGGAGAAGTCCCATGGCACAAGTCATCAACACCAACATCATGTCGCTGAACGCCCAGCGCAACTTGAACACCACCGGCACCAGCCTGGCGACCAGCATCCAGCGCCTGTCCTCGGGTCTGCGCATCAACAGCGCCAAGGACGACGCCGCCGGCCTGGCCATTTCCGAGCGTTTCACCACCCAGATCCGCGGCCTGGACGTGGCCGTGCGCAACGCCAACGACGGCATCTCGCTGGCGCAGACCGCCGAAGGCGCGATGGTCGAGATCGGCAACAACCTGCAGCGCATCCGCGAACTGGCGGTGCAGTCGGCCAACGCCACCAACTCGCAGAGCGACCGCGAAGCGCTGAATGCCGAAGTGCAGCAGCTGCTGAGCGAAATCGACCGCGTCGCCAACCAGACCAGCTTCAACGGCACCAAGCTGTTGAACGGCGACTTCACCGGCGCCCTGTTCCAGGTCGGCGCCGACGCCGGCCAGACCATCGGCATCAGCAGCATCGTCGATGCCAACATCAACGAACTGGGCCGGGCCGGCTTCGCCGATTCGGTGAGCGGCGCCGGCGTGACCACGGCCTCGACGGCCTCGGGCACCATCAGCGGCATCACCGTCAACATCAGCACCGCCGGCCAGAGCAAGTCGGTCACGTTGAACGACGTCAAGGTCGGCGACACCGACACCACCAAGGACGTGCAGCAGAAGGTCGTCCAGGCGTTCAACGACAAGCTGGACCAGACCGGCCTGTATGCCGAACTGGCCGAGACGCCCGCGGGAAGCGGCACCTACGAGATCAAGCTGACCTCGCTGAAGTCGGGCCAGGACCTGGACTCGGTCACCGGCGGCACCTCCAACGACACCGACGCCACCGTGAACTTCAGCGCCTTCGGCCCGGTCACCGCGGCGGCCGGCACCGCCCAGGTCCACCTGGAAGACCTGGACATCGCGGACTTCGCCGGCGCCCAGCGCGCGCTGGAGATGGTGGACAAGGCCCTGACCGCAGTGAGCGGCTCACGCGCGGAGATGGGCGCGATCCAGAACCGCTTCACCTCCACCATCGCCAACCTGGCCACCACCTCGGAAAACCTCTCGGCCTCGCGCAGCCGCATCCGCGACGCCGACTACGCCAAGGAAACCGCCGAGCTGACCCGCACGCAGATCCTGCAGCAGGCCGGCACCGCGATGCTGGCGCAGGCCAACCAGGTGCCGCAGAACGTGCTCAACCTGCTCCAGTAAGCCCCGCCGCCCGTCCCCGGCAATGCCGGGGACAGGCGGAAACGAGGACAAGCACCCGGACCGATGCCTTCAGGCGTCGGTTGCATGCCGGGCACTTCATCATCGGCTCAACAGATGATGACTGCGTTGCGGGGAAAGAGGCTGTTGTCGAGACATGGACACAATCAGGGATTGAGCACGAAAGATCAGTCGGCGTAGTAGCCGGGCTGGCCCAGGTCGGAGAGCAGGCTCGGGCCTTCGGGCTTCCAGCCGAGCCGTTCACGGGTGCTTGCGCCGGAAGCGGACATGTTTGCGCGGGCAAAGTGGCCGAACCAGCCGAAATGCTCGGGTTCGCGCGGCTCGACCGGCAGGCTCAGGCGGCCACCGATGGCTTCGGCGATCATCTTGAAGGGAATCGCTTCGTCAGCGACCGCGTGATAAATCGATTCGGTGACGCCCTGTTCCAAGGCAAGACGAAAGACGCGCGCGGCGTCCAGCCGGTATACGCCGGCCCAGCAGTTCTGGCCGTCGCCCAGATAAGCCGAGACGCCTTTCTGCTTCGCCATGCGGATGAGGATGGGCACGAAGCCGTGATCGCCAGGCCCGTGCACCGACGGGGCCAGGCGCACCGTTGCCGTACGTACCCCGCGCTCGGCCCATGCGCGCGCGGTGGCCTCCGATTTGCGGGGCGAAGCCGGATTGGGCAGATCTGACTCCTTCGCCCCACTTGGCAGCCCCAGCAGGCCGGATGTCACCAGCAACGGACGGTCCGAGCCTTCCAGTGCGGCACCCAGCGCATCGATCACGCGACGGTCCTGCTCGCAGTTCTCGATGAATCTGGAGTAGTCGCTGCCCCATGCGGTGTGGATCACCGCGTCGGCCGTGGAAGCGACCGCACGCAATGTATCCAGGTCGTCGAGCGTGGCCTGTACGGCTTTCGCACCCTTGGCCGTGAGCGAAGCCGCCTTGTCGGTGGAACGGACCAGGCCCGTGACGCGATGGCCAGCGGCGAGCAAATCCTCAACCGTGGCAGAGCCGACCCAGCCCGTGGCGCCAGTGACAAATACGTGCATTGCAAAATCTCCCGTTCGGCTGGTTGATTCAAATTAGTCGGAGGGACAGCTCCACGTCCTCACCGAAGGCAAGGGACAGGTAGCCGGTGCCCGGAGAGCGAACGCGCGCCACGTAGTCAGGGCTGTAGTCGGCGTTGTCGGCGACGATCAGCGCGCCGGGCCGCAGGCGACTCTCGACCCGATCGAGAACTTCGCAATAGATCGACTTGGCGCCATCGAGCAGCAGCAGGTCAATGGATTCGGGAAGGTCCGCAGCCAGCGTTTTCAGGGCATCGCCCTCACGGATTTCGACCAGATCGTCCACGCCGCCTTCGACCAGATGCTGGCGGGCTTTGGCGACCTTCGAGGGCTCGAACTCGCTGCCGATCAGGCGGCCGCCGCCGTTGTCGCGCAGCGCCGCCGCCAGGTACAGGGTCGAGAGTCCGAACGAGGTGCCGAACTCGACGATGTTGCGCGCGTTCGTGCTGCGTGCCAGTTGGTACAGCAGCACGCCGGTCTCGCGCGAAACCGGTAGCCACATGTCCTTGGCGCGGCGATAGAAGTCGAGGTATTCGGTCTTGCTGCGCATCAGGCGCTCACCTTCCTCGCGGGAAATGCCAGCCATTGCCGGGCTGGTGGCGCGATCGGCCTGCTCGAACAAGCGGTCCAGCAAGGGTGCCAATGGCGCGGTGGTCAGTGTTGAAGTCATGGAGTTGTCCGGTCCAGGGTTGGTGGAGGCAGTGCCTCGCCGCGGGGTGGATAAACGCGACTAATTATTCGCGTTTTTGAAATAATATGATCAATCCCTCGCATTGGAAATTCGCGTTCCAGTTCGCGTTTTCCCCACCCCGAACCGAGGCACGAATCACCGTGTTTGCCTTGGAAACACGGCGATCGTGCAGATTCATCGGCATCCACAGAGGCCAAGAGGGCGCAGAACATTCAGGTTTTTCGTCAGGGAAGATCGGGGCTTCGTTGCAACGCAGAGTGGTCATCCATCCGGCGTGTCCTTGAAGGGTCGCCCCCAAGGGGGTCTCAGGGGATCACCGATATGTGCGTGCCCCGGCGACAACGAGGATCACGCTGGCCATCAACCGATGGGTTGAGGCGATGCCCCATGCCGCGCTAATTTGCGAACAATTGATCGCATTAAAAGATGCGGTAGTCCGATCGGATTTCCGCGCCCTGAGCCTTGCACCGCCACTCCACCATGACTACCCGCCGCCGTCCGCAGATCGCCTCGCGCAAACAGCCGCAACAGGCACGTTCGACCGAACTGGTCGCAGCCATCTTGGAAGCCGCCACCCAAGTCCTGGCCCAGGAAGGAGCCACCCGATTCACCACCGCGCGCGTCGCCGAGAAAGCCGGCGTCAGCGTCGGGTCGATCTATCAGTATTTCCCCAACAAGGCGTCGATCCTGTTTCGTCTCCAGGTTGATGAGTGGATGCAGACGACCCGGATGCTGCGAAACATCCTCGAAGATGCGAGTGCGCCGTACCCAGAACGCCTGCGTACCCTCGTGCATGCCTTCCTTCGCTCAGAGTGCGAAGAAGCCGAGATTCGCGGTGCGCTCAATGACGCGGCCCCGCTCTATCGCAACAGCCCGGAGGCGCACCAAGCCCGTGCCGAAGGTGACCGGATGGCCGATGCCTTCATGATGGAAGCCTTGCCAAAGGCTTCCGCTGCGACCCGCGAGTTGGCGGGCGATCTCATCTTCACGACGCTCAGCACCGTTGGCAGCAGTTTTTCCCAAACACGGCGGACCAAGGCGGAAATCGAAGCCTATGCCAATGCGATGGCCGACATGTTCTGCGCCTACCTTCAGAAGCTTGGACAAGATTGATGACCATAGAACCAAGGTGGCCCAGCGAAGTGCCGGGCTGGAGTCATCGTCAAACGAAAAACCCCGCATCCGCGGGGTTTTTCGTAACGGGTTCACCCCCGTTTTCACGGACACTTACGAGAAGGCCGATCGAGGCCTGAGGAGTGTTCATGTCGAAGCGAAGGAAGTTCAGCGCCGAGTTCAAGCGCGGTGCTATTGAGCAGGCCAGCCAGCCGGGTGTGAGCTGTGCCCAAGTGGCTCGGGAGTTGGGGATCCGCGACACCCTGTTGACCCGCTGGAAGCGGGAAGCCCAGAGCCAGGGGGTGGTGGCTTTCGGCGGCAGCGGGACGCCCCGGGACGAAGAGCTGGCCCGCCTCAAGCGCGAGCTGGCCCGGGTGAGGAAGGAACGGGATTTTTTGCGAGAAGCGGCGACGTTCTTTGCCAAGGGATCATCCTGAGGTATCAGGTGATCGAACGTTGCCGCGACGCGTTTCCGGTTCGACTGATGTGCCGCTGCCTGAAGGTGTCGGCCAGCGGTTACTACGACTGGAGCCAGCGACTGCCCAGCGCCCGACAGCGCGACAACCAGCGCCTGGCCGCGCGAATCCGCGAGATGCACGAGGACAGCCGTGGCACTCTCGGCGCCGGTCGCATGCACGAAGACCTGGTCGATCAGGGCGAGTCGGCCAGCTTGAACCGCGTGGCGCGACTGATGGCGGCCGAGGGTTTGCAGGGCTGGCCGCGCCCGAAGCGGCGCGGTCAGCGCGGACGGCCGGCGCTCACGCCTCCGGGCGTGCGCAACCTGCTGGAGCGGGACTTCACCGCACTGGAGCCGGAGACCAAATGGGTCACCGACATCACTGAGATCAAAACAGGACAAGGCAAGCTGTATCTATGCATCGTGCTGGATTTGTTCGACCAGCGCGTGGTGGGTTGGTCGATGCACCACAGGCAGGACCGGCACATGGTGATCCGGGCGGTGCAGATGGCGGTATGGCAGCGGCAAGGCGCGGAGCCGGTGATCCTGCATTCCGATCGCGGCAGTCAATTCCGAAGCGGCGACTACCAGCGGTATCTGTCGAGAAACGGCCTGGTCTGTTCGATGAGCGCGGTGGGACACTGCGGCGACAACGCGGCCTGCGAAGGGTTTTTCGGCGTGCTCAAGCGCGAGCGGATCTACCGCACGAAGTACCTGACACTCGATGCAGCGAAGACTGATGTGTTCGAATACGTCGAGCGGTTCCATAACCCGAGGATGCGGCGAAGAGTCGCCAGGCGCGATCGGGAGTTCCAAGCTCTTTCACAACCGTCCGTGATTTCGGGGTAGAACCCAATAGGTCAGCGATCTGGCCGGTGTCGGTGATGGAGGCGAAGTGCCGTTTGACGGCCTTGGGTAGCGCCCCACGCAGATCATGGGCAGGGTCGCGCTTGGCGATTCCTGCAGCGATGGCGTAGCGGAATACGGCAGACAGTTCCGAGCGGATGCGGTCTGCACTCTCCAGCTTGCCGGCCTTGACCAGTCGTTGCAGGCAGGCCAGCAACTCTGGGGCTTCGATCTCGGCTGTTGGTCGCGCCCCGACGTAGGGGAAAACATGTGTCTCCATCCACGCCTTGCAGCGATCGGAAGTGCCCTTGGTTCGCTCGCGGGCCTTCATCTCCTGGTAAGCGCGAGTCACTACCTCCAGACTTTTTGCCGCCCGCTCGGCTCCGGCCGCCTTCTCTGCCTTTCGCTGCGCTCCGGGGTCGGTGCCTTGGGCGACCAGTGTGCGGGCTTCCTCGCGCCGCTGGCGGGCTTGCGCCAGCTTCACCTCAGGGTAGGTACCGAGCCCCAGCATGTTCTCCGTCCCGATGACAGGCCGGCGGTAGCGCCAGCGCCACAGTTTGGAGCCGTCTGGGTTCACCAACAGGAACATGCCGCCGCCGTCAGGCAGCTTGTACGGCTTGGGGCCGGGCTTGGCGTTTGCGACTTCAGAGGGTGATAGTGGCTTGGAGGTCAGCCTGGGCATGGGGGGGCATCTGGTTTGAGGGTACGGCTCGTTGCGTGTAACCGCGTACCCGCACTTGTACCCGCAAACTTGGGTGATCGCCAGTGACATGCAAAGATGTCGCCAGACAACAGGAAAAGAAAAATCCCCGATTTCTCGGGGGTTTTTGGTGTTTCCGGTACCTTGCGGGACCTTTATATGGTGGAGGTGGGCGGAATCGAACCGCCGTCCGAAGGCACTCCATCCCCGGCACTACATGCTTAGCTCGCCGTTGAATCTCGCCCCGGGACAGCACGGCGTGCAAAGCGCATCCCGGAGCCAGCCCGCTTTATCTAGCTTGAGGCTGGCGGGCAGCCACCCCATGCGATTCCGTGATGATGACCCTACGCAGCGAGCACGGACACAAGCTGTTTCGGGGCTTAGGCCTTAAGCGGCCAGAGCGTAGTTGTCGTCGTTGGCAACTATGAGTTTTGCAGCTGGATTTACGAGGAAAGCTACCCCCTCGGCATGCGCCAAGCGACTTCACAACCCCCGTCGAAACCAGTGCACCCCCGGTTGGACGTTGAGCTGAAGGGGCTTCCCGGTCGAATCCGGCCAGCCCCTCGCTGACCGGACGCATGCTACAGGGAAACGGCTGAACCGTCACCGCCGGCACGCTCTCAGCGCGGCGTGCCGGGGGCCTCGCCCTTCTTCGCTTCCTCGCGCTCGGCCACGTCCACCTGCGGGTCCTTCCACGGGCCGGTGACGTGGTAGGTCTTCGCGCCGATCTCGCCCAGCGGCTTGCCCAGCACGGCGTTGGCGGCCGCGCCCACCGCGGCGCCGACCGGGCCGCCGGCCACCGCGCCGACCACGGTGAGCAGGTTGCCCGAACGCGGGTTGACCTCGATGGTCTGGTCGAACCGCTGCGCGCGCAGGTCGGCCTGGCCGCGGATGACGATGTCCACCGCCGGGCCCTGCATGTTGATCCCGTCGGTATGGGCGAGCCCGTCGCCGAACCGCACCTGGCCTTCGCTCTGGTTGAAGGCCAGGCCCTTGGAGAAGAAGTCGCGGAAGTCCAGCATCAGCCGGCGCGGCAGCTGGGTGATGCTGAGCAGGCCCAGCACGCGCCCGGCACCGGGCTCCACTTCCAGTATCTGGCCGTTGCGGGCGTTGAACGACAGCGTGCCTTCCAGCCCGGCCAGGTTGAACCCGGCCGGCGCGCCGTCCCAGCCGGCGCTGAACTGCATCTGCCCCTGCCCGCCGCGCAACTGCCCGCCGTAACCCAGGTTGTCCATCAGCCCGCCGAGGTTCTCGCTGCGCACGGCCACGTCGAGATCGGTGCGCGCCCGCGCGCCGATGCCGCGCCATTGCCCAGTTATGTCGATGGCCTGCTTCGGCGAGCGGAACTGCAACTGCGTCACCTGCAGGCCGTCGCCCAGCGGCTGGGTACGCAGCGTGGTCCTGCCCAGTACCGCCTTGCCGAACGCGAGGTCGTCGATGTCCAGCGCCAATGGCGGGATCTTCGCCGGGTCCATCGGGTCGGACGGGGTGTCGCCCGCCTCGCCCACCGCCGTCGGTGCCGCCTGCCAGTGCACGCGCGCCAGCGTGCCGCTGACGGTGCCGCCCTCGGCCACCGGCACCTGCACGTCGCCGACCAGCGCCGGGCCTTCCAGTTGCACCGCCACCGCATCCTTGCCCGGGCGCAGGCGCAGACGGGTCTGGTCGAACTGGCCGCCGACCAGCAACAGGCGGTCGGCCAGCACGTCCACCTGTTTCAGCGCGATGCCTTCATCGCCGGCATTGCCCTGGCCGCGCGCCAGCGCGATCCATTCCAGCGCATCCAGCGTCGTCGTGTGGCCGTCCACCACCAGTCCATCGGCCGGCGGTTCGCGGCTCACGCGCTCGCTGCCCAGCGTCACCTGCACGCCTGTACCGCCGTTGCGGGTGCGTGCGGCCAGGGCCATGCGCTTGCCGAAAACGACCTCGGTGGTGCCGCTGCCCAGCGGCAGGCTGGCCGTCACCCGGGTCGGCAGGGCATCGGCGGCCGGCTTGTCCAGCGGCGCCGGGAACTGCAGGCGCGTGCCCTGCAGGTCCGAGTGCAGGCGCAGCGTGGTCGGCGGTTCGCTGCCGCTGCCTTCGGCTGCCTTGGGCAGGCTCACGCCGATGCGCCAGCGCGAGGTGCCGTGCATGTAGGGCTTGAGCCAGCCCAGCTCCGGCGCACGTTCCAGCAGGTCGGCCGCGTCCAGTTCCGCGGCCAACTCGGCCTCGAATGCGTTGCCCGGGTCGGTCACCGGCGCGCCGGCGGCCAGCGACAGCACGCCGTCATGTTCCTTGTGGCGGACCTGCAGGGCCGGCGCGCGGAAACCGTCGCTGCCGTACTCGGCCTTGCCGCGCACGTTGTCGAAGCGCAGGTCCCAGCGTTTGTCGGCCAGGGTGACGTCGCGCAGTTCCACCGTGCCGCTGACCTTGCCCTCGCCTCCGTGCAGCGGCAGGCGCAGGCCGAAATCGACCGCCGCCGGGCCGTTGGTTTCCAATGCATCCAGGGTTTCGCCATGACTGGCGTGCAGCGGGCCCTGCCGCAGCAGTGCCAGCAGGCGCCTGCTGTCATCGCGCGTGCGCGCGTCCACGTGCAGCAGCGATTCGTGGAAATCGGCGACGCCAGCCTGGAAGGCATCGACCTTGACCCCGCCCAGGTTGCCCTTGCCATGCAGTTCGAAACCGTTGGCGATGAAGGCGATGTCGCCATCGACGCCGCGCATCTCCGGCCAGTCGTGGGCAAAGCGGATGGTGCCGTCGTCGATATGGCCACCGGCTTCGAAGCGGCCATCGCGGCCGTCGAACGGCCAGTCGTCCAGGTCGCCCACGGCCAGGCCGATGCCATCGCGCAGTTGGCCGCCGACCAAGGCCGCGTCCAGCCAGTCCACCGCCTTCCGGCTCATCTTCGAGCGCACCCAGAAGCCCTTGGCCGCGGTCATCGGCACGTCGTCGAGCTTGGCCGCCAGGTTGATCCACGGCCGCGTGCCGTCGCCCTGGAACCACAGCCCGCCGCGCACGTCGGCGGCGTAATCGCGGCCCTGCACCCGCAGCGCCGGGGTGGCGACCTGCCAGCCGGCGCCTTCGCGCCAGACCACGGCGCGACCGTCCAGCTTCAGTTCGTGCAGCACGCCGAAGCCGGTGGGCCAGTCGAAGCGCACCACGTGGTCCGGCCGCAGGTCCAGCGCCAGCGCCTGGCCATCGCCTTCGAAATGGCCGCGCAGGCCGCTCATGCCGGGGCTGTGGCCGACCGCGGCGAACGCGGCCTCTTCCAGTTCGCCGTGGCCGCGCATCAAACCATCGCCGTGGCCGGCAATGTCCACGTCGACGAAGCGCAGGGTCGGCGCGGCGCGGTACAGCCACTGCCGCAACCCCGGCTTCACGTTGTCGCTCAACGCGGCGATGCGCAGCAGCGGGGTGACGTCGATCCGCTGGCCGCGCAGCGCGAACTGCCGGCCGCCGGCCAGTTGCAGGCCATCCAGCACCTGCGTGCCCTGCGCGGTCGCAATCTTCAGCTGCGGTGCGTCCAGTCGCCAGTCGCCGCCTTGGTGACGCCAGCGTGCGCGCAGTTGCAGGCGCTCGAAGCCGGCCTCCGGCGCGGGCCCGCCCGCGACGAACGGGGCACCGGCCAGCGCCACGCCCTTCAGGTCGGCATCGGCGATGACCGAGGCGACGCGGTGGTCGCGCACCGCCACCCAACCGCGCAGCATGCCGTTGCCCCCGCGCACGTCGACGCCGCCGAAATGCAACAGCGGCGCCCATGCCGCCAGTGCAGAAGGGGCAGCGAGCCAAGCGGTGCCGTCGCCGCGCTGGCGCTGGAAATCCAGCACCGCGGTCAATGGCGGCGCAGCGTTATCGATCCAGGCGCGGGCACCGGCGCGCACGCGCCCACCATCCACGCGCAGGCGCAGGTCGATGCGCGGCAATTCGGTATCCAGCCCCAGCGACGGGGCATGCAGGCGCAGGCGGCCACCGATCACCTGCAGCTCGCCGAGGCGGCGCAGGGTTTCCAGCGGGTCACCGCCGCCATTGGCGCTGGGCAGGCCACGTACCGACCAGCGACCGTCGTCGGCGCGCTGCAGGGTCAGCGCCAGCCCGCGCAGGCGCAGCTCGGTCAGCGGTGCGCCCGGCAACAGGCCGGAATACAGCGACACCAGCACTTCGGCCCGGCCGATGCGCACTCCCTCGCCTTCGCCGATGCGCAGGCCGTCCAGTTGCAACAACGGGCCGCGCCGGGTCCAGGCGGTGTCCAGCGTGTCGAACGCCACCGGCTGCCCGGCCCGCTCGCTCAACCATGCCGCCACCCGCTCCGGGTGGCGCTCGACCAGCGGCAGCAACTGGTTGAGCGTACCCACCAGCAGGGCCACGAGCACGAGCACGCCCGCCGTCGCGTAGATCGCGTAACGGCGCAGGCGACGCAGGCGGTGGCGCAGCAGGGTGGGCATCGGGGTCGGAAGCCGGGAAACGGGGGCCGGACGTCAAGGAGGAACGGCGGCACCGGCTCTGGACGCAAGGCCAGCCACCTTGCCACACCGGCAATGAATGCCAGCCCCTGCGTCCCCGCCTCCCGGCACCGGCCGGGTCACAGCAGCACCACGTCGTACTGCTCCTGCAGGTACTGGTCGTCGGCCTGGAAACGGATGCTCTTGCCGAGGAACTCCTCCAGCTCGGCCACCGCGGTGGATTCCTCCTCGGTGATGCGCGCCACCACCTTGGTCGAGGCGATCACCAGCAGCCGCGCGGCGTCGAACTGGCGCACCGCGCGGGTGATCTCGCGGAAGATCTCGTAGGTCACCGTCTCGGCGGTCTTGATGCTGCCGCGGCCGCTGCATTCCGGGCAGGGCTCGGACAGCTGCCGCTCCAGGCTCTCCACCGTGCGCTTGCGGGTCATTTCCACCAGCCCCAGCGGCGAGAAGTCATAGACCGTGGTCTTGGCATGGTCGCGCGCCAGCGACTTCTCCAGCGTGCGCAGCACCTGCCGGCGGTGCTCGGGGTCGGTCATGTCGATGAAGTCGATGATGATGATGCCGCCGAGGTTGCGCAGCCGCAGTTGCCGCGCCACCGCCTGCGCCGCCTCGAGGTTGGTGCGGAACACGGTTTCCTCGAGGTTGCGCTGGCCGAGGAAGGAGCCGGTGTTGACGTCGATGGTGGTCATCGCCTCGGTCTGGTCGATGACCAGGTAGCCGCCGGACTTCAGCGGCACCTGCTTGTTCAGGGCGCGGACGATCTCGTCCTCGACGCCGTACAGGTCGAAGATCGGGCGGTCGCCGGTATACAGCTCCAGCTTCTCGCCCAGCACCGGCATGTACTTGGCGACGAAGGCCTGCAGCTGGCCGAAGGTTTCCTTCGAGTCCACCTTCACCTTCTCCACGTCCTTGCGGATCAGGTCGCGCACCGAGCGCAGCGGCAGGCTCAGGTCCTCGTAAATGATGCTGCGCGGCGGCGCCTCGCGGCCGCGGCGCTCCACCACCGCCCATACCCGTGACAGGTAGGAGATGTCCTCGGCCAGCGCCTCGGCCGGCTGGCCTTCGGCGTTGGTGCGCACGATGTAGCCGTAGCCGCCGTGCTGGGCCGAGATCTCGGTCACCAGCGCCTTGAGCCGGGCGCGTTCCTCCTCGTCCTCGATCCGCGCCGACACCCCCACCATCTTCGACTGCGGCAGCAGCACCAGGTAGCGCGAGGGAATGCTGATCTGCGTGGTCAGGCGCGCGCCCTTGCTGCCGATCGGGTCCTTGACCACCTGCACCACCACGTCCTGGCCGTCGCGCAGCAGCTCGACGATCGGCACCGACGCCGGCAGCGGCAGGCTGGGCGCGGTCTCCTCGGTGTCGGCGGCCACCGGCGCCGGCCGCACCACGTCGTTGGCGTGCAGGAACGCGGCGCGCTCCAGCCCCACCTCGACGAACGCCGCCTGCATGCCCGGCATCACCCGCTGCACCCGGCCCTTGTAGATGTTGCCGACCACGCCGCGGCGCCAACCACGTTCGATGTGCAGCTCCTGCAGCATGCCGTTCTCGATCACTGCCACGCGGGTTTCGCGCGGGGTCACGTTCACCAGTATTTCTTCGGACATCCGTTCAACCCTTGGTAACACCAAAATCGCGCAGCAGCGCCGCGGTCTGCTGCAACGGCAGCCCCATCACGCCCGAATAGCTGCCCGCCAGGCGGCTGATCCAGCGCTCGGCGCCGCCCTGTATCGCGTAGCCGCCGGCCTTGCCCATCGGCTCGCCGCCGGCGACGTAGGCGGCGATCTCGGCCTCGTCCATCGCCACGAACGTCACCTCCGACTCGACCACCACCTCGTCCTCGCGCCCATCCGCCACCAGCGCCACCGCGGTGATGACCCGGTGCGTGCGCCCGGCCAGCGTGCGCAGCATCGCCGCCGCGTCGGCGGCATCGGCCGGCTTGCCGTAGACGCGCTCGCCCAGCACCACCTCGGTGTCCGAGCCCAGCACCACGGCGTGCGGCTCGCCGGCCACCCGCGCGAAGCCGGCCCGCGCCTTGTCCCGTGCCACCCGGCGCACGTAGGCTTCCGGTGGCTCGGTGGCGGCGCGGATTTCCGGCACCTCCAGGTCCAGCGCGCGGAACGGAACGTCCAGGCGCGCGAGCAGTTCGTTGCGGCGGGGGGAACGGGAGGCAAGGTAGAGCATCGTCGAAGCATAACCTGTGCCCCCGGCCTGAACCCCGGGCAACACCACCGGAAACGACCCGACCCCACCCGACCTCACTGCCCGTTCATCGCCACCGTCTCACCTTCAGCATCCACCCAAGGAGGATCACCATGCGCCACACCACCCTCGCCCCGCTGCTGCTCGCCCTGTCCTTCGCGTTGGGAGCCCCGATGACCAGCCACGCCCAGAACATCCCCACCGCCGTTGCCAGCGACGCCACCCTGCTCAACATCTCCGCGCAGGCCGAGGCCACGCGGGTGCCGGACGTGGCCACGCTGTCGGCCGGCGTGGTCACCCAGGCCGCCGACGGCAACAGCGCCATGCGCGCCAACGCGGTGCAGATGGACAAGGTGATGGCCGCGATCAAGGCCGCCGGCATCGCCGAGCGCGACATCCGCACCAGCGGCATCAACCTCGGCCCGCAGTACCGCTACGCCGACAACGAGGCGCCGAAGATCATCGGCTACCAGGCCAGCAACACGGTCAGCCTCAAGGTCCGCGACATCACCAAGCTGGGCCGCGTGCTGGACAGCCTGGCCGCGCAGGGCGCCAACCAGATCAACGGCCCCAGCTTCGAGATCGACCAGCCCGAGCCGGTCTACGACGAGGCCCGCGTGGCGGCGCTGAAGAAGGCCCAGGCCCGCGCCGAGACCTATGCCAAGTCGCTGGGCCTGCGCGTGCGCCGCATCGTCAGCATCTCCGAAGGCAGCAGCGGCGGCTTCCGCCCGGTACCGATGATGGCGATGGCGCGTTCGGCCAAGGCCGAGATGGACACGGCGGTGTCGCCGGGCGAAACCACGCTGTCGGTCAACCTGGACGTGGTGTTCGAACTGGGCCGTTGAGGTTCGTCTGCCTGCAGGAGCGCGCCTTGGTGCGCGATGGAGCTTTCCCGGCAATGCCCCATCGCGCACCAGGGTGCGCTCCTGTACACCCCGCCACCTTGCCCCAGTTCCTGTCTGCCGGCTGACCGGAAATCCCGCCCCCGCTTGCCGTAACCCGCATTTGCGGGCGCACTGCCCACACGCGGGCCACTTCCTGCAACCCCGGCCCGCGTCATCGCGCGTTGTTCCCGGCACACGCCCACGCATGGAGGTGGCACATGGTCCGCACGCAATCCGGCACGTCCCCGATCCGCTTCGATACCTCGCGCATCCTCGCCTACAGCACGGCCATCGCCCTGCACGCACTGGCGCTGGGCCTGTTGCTGGTTCCCCTCTCGCAAGCGCCGGTCCGCAACGACACGGCCCGCGAGCCCCGCTGGCAGGTGCCGGAGCTGAAACCGGTGACGCCGCCACCGGCGCCGCCCACGGTGCCGATCACCCGCATCACGCCGCCGCCACGCCAGCCGGCCCTGCCCGCACCGGTGGAAACCGCACCGGTGCCGGTATTCGCCACCGAGGCGGTGATGAACCTGCCGGTCGATGTCGCCCCCGTCGTCGATACCCCGCTGGCCGTCGGCGGCGACGGCCCGGCCACGCCGCTTCAGGGCGTGCAGTTGCGTTACCTGCGCGCACCGGCGCCGGCCTACCCGCGCGACGCGCTGCTGGCCGGCATCCAGGGCACGGTGACCCTGCGCGTGCTGGTCGGCCAGGACGGCGCGCCGCTGGAAGTGAGCATCGAGCACAGCAGCGGCAACCGCAGCCTGGACAACGCCGCCCGCACGCAGGTGCTGCGCCGCTGGAAGTTCCAGCCGGCCATCGACAACGGCCGGCCGGTGCAGGCCTATGGTCTGATCCCGGTCGATTTCAAGCTGGGTTGAGCCGGCCGCAAAACGAAAAAGCCGCGATCGCTCGCGGCTTTTTCACTGTCTGGCGCCCGAAGTTGGACTCGAACCAACGACCCCCTGATTAACAGTCAAGTGCTCTAACCGGCTGAGCTATTCGGGCGGGGACGCGCATTCTATACGCCTGTCACGCGCGATGGTAGGGGTGGTTGGCCAACATCGCCGCGGCGCGGTACAGCTGTTCGGCCACCACCAGCCGCACCAGCATGTGCGGCAGGGTCAGCGGGCCCAGCGACCACTTTTCGTCGGCGGTGGCCGATACCTCCGGCGAGTGCCCTTCCGGGCCGCCGATCAGGAACGCGAGGTCACGGCCCTGCGCGCGCCAGTGCTCCAGCCGCTGCGCCAGCTGTTCGGAGCTCAGTTGGCGGCCGGGCACGTCCAGCGCCACCACGTACGGGTTCTTCGGCAGCGCCGCCAGCACGCGCCTGCCTTCGTCGTCGATCGCGCGCTTCGCATCGCGGCCCTTGCCGCGCAGGCCCGGCTCGATCTCCACCAGTTCCAGCGGCAGCCAGTGCGACAGCCGCTTCTGGTATTCGGCGAAGCCCTGCGCCACCCACGACGGGGCGCGTTCACCGGTGGCGATCAGGCGGGCTTTCATGCGCATGGCTCCTTGCGGGGGCTTGAAACGAAGACGGCGCCTCGCGGCGCCGTCATGGCAGTGCCGGTGCGGCCGGTCAGCCGGCGTCCTGCACGCCGTCGTCGTCGGCCGGGGCCTGGTCGCCCACGGTCCACAGGCGTTCGAGCGCGTAGAACTCGCGCACCCGCGGCAGCATGACGTGGACGATGACGTCGCCCAGGTCGACCAGTACCCACTCGGCCTCGCGCTCGCCTTCCACGCCCAGCGGCATCACGCCCAGGTCCTTGGCGAAGCGCACCACTTCGTCGCCGATGGACTTGACGTGGCGGGTCGAGGTGCCCGAGGCGATGACCATGTAGTCGGCGACGCTGGACTTGCCGCGCACGTCGATCTGCACCGCATCCTTGGCCTTGAGTTCCTCCAGCGCCGCCTTGACGGAGGCCAGCAGGGCCGGCACGGACGGCGGTGGGTTGGGCAACTGGGTCTTGATGACTTGGGCTTCGGTGGTCAAAGCGGCATGGCTCGGTGAGTGAAGGGGGCGATTATAGGGAAACCGGGCATCGCCGGCATTCACGTCGTGGCGCCGCAGCCGTACAGGCCGTGGGCGGCGACATACCCGGCCACCGCCGCCGGCAGCAGTTGCTGCCAGTCACCGCCACTGGCGATCAACCGGCGCACGGCGGTGGCCGATTCGGCCTGCAATGGCTGCCGCAGGCGCCAGACCCGGCCGGCGGCGCGTTCGCGCAGGCAGGCCGGGGCATCGGCCCAGGCGCCCTGCAGGCGCCGTTCGAGCACCGCCGGCATCGCCGTTTCCAGCACGCTGCCGGGGCGATCGGCCACCACGATATGGGCCAGGTCGAGCAGGTGTTCCCATTCGTGCCAGGTCGGCAGGCCAAGCAGGCTGTCGGCACCCATCAGCAGGGCCAGCGGCTGCGCGGCGCCGGTTTCGGCGCGGATTTCGCGCAGCGTGTCCACGCTCCATGACGGCACGCCCGGCTGGCGCGCGGCGCGTTGCAGTTCGCGGGTATCGACCTGCAAACCCGGCTCGCCCGCGATCGCCAGTTCCAGCATGCGCGTGCGCTGTGCGGCATCGGCGCCGGGTGGCGGGCGATGCGGCGGATCGGCGGCGGGCATCAGCCGCACCGGCACCGCCAGTTCGTCGCGCGCATGGCGGGCGATGGCGAGGTGGCCATTGTGGATGGGGTCGAAAGTGCCGCCGTAGAACAGCAGCAGCGCCGGCCCTGGAGCGGAACCGGCGGCCACGTCAGCGGGTGCCACGCGCCAGCAGGCGCACCGCCTGCGCCTCCGCCAGCGCCAGCAGCAGGCGTTCCAGCGCCAGCCACGGATCACCGGCGGCGCGGCCCTTGGCCATGCGGTCCACCTGCGAGGCCTCGGCGGCGAAGCGCTCCCAGCGCTGCGGGGCCGGGTGCCGCTGCAAGGCGCGCTTGAACGGCGCCTGCCGCGATTCCCAGATGCCGCGGGCTTTCATTTCCGCGCCGAGGTTGCCGCCGGTGGCCTGCACCCTTGCCAGCCCCGCGGTCAGCAGCAGTTCGCGGATCAGGATGGGGGTCAACGCAGCCACCGCCTCGCCTTCGCCGCGCAGGCCGGCCAGCATGCGCACGACCGCCTGCGGCTGCCCGGAGAACGCGGCCTCGACCAGCCGGAACACGTCGTAGCGCGCGGCGTTGGCGACCAGTTCCTCCATCTTCGCCATGTCCAGCACCTCGCCATCGGCGAGCAATACCAGTTTGTCGATCTCCTGCGCAGCGGCCAACAGGTTGCCTTCGACCCGCTCGCTCAGCCGCTGCACCGCCGCCGGCTCGGCGCGCACGCCCTTGCCGCGCAGGCGGCGCTCGATCCAGTCGCCCAGTTCGTGCGGCTTGATCGCCCACGCCACCGACAGCACGCCGGTGCGGTTGACCGCATCGGCCCACTTGCCGTGGTGCGACTTGCTCCATTCGCCGGCGGTGACCAGCAGCACCACGTCGGCCGGCGGCTGCGCGCAGAACCCGCTGATGACCTCCGCACCCTCCTTGCCCGGCTTGCCGCTCGGCAGGCGCAGTTCGATCAGCCGGCGCGAGCTGAACAGGCTGGGGGCGTTGAAGCTGGAGGACAGCTGCCCCCAGTCGAAATCGCGGCCATCGGCGTCGAACACCTCGCGCTCGCCGATGCCTTCGGCGCGTGCCTTGGCGCGCACCGCGTCGGCCGCCTCGATGACCCGCAGCAGTTCCGGCCCGGCGATCAGGTAGACCGGCGCCAGCGGCTGCGAAGCGGCCTGGGTGGCAAGCTGTTCCGGACGAAGCTCCATAGGTTCAGCGCCCGCGCCCGCAAGCCCGCGGCGAGGCTGCCGGCTCAGTCCGCATCGTTGCCATCGATATCGCTGCCGCCGGCATCGTCGTCATCGACATCCGTAGCGGCGCCATCCAGCGAACGCCCCTGCTGGATTTCGGCACGGGCCACGCTGTCGATGCGGCGCAGGATCGAGGCCGACATTTCGCGGCGCAGCTCGTCGGCGAGGATCTCGCGCTCGGTGGTGGTGCCGGTGGCGTCGGTCGGCTGCGAGACGTAGTCGCGCGACATCTCGATGGCCTGCTCGGGTACCAGCACGCTGCCGTCCGGGCGCAGGAAGGTGAAGATCACCGCGTAACGCAGGCTGTATTCCTGGGCACGGCCACGCGCGTCGATGGCGATGGGCAGGTCGCCCCAGCGCTCGGAGCGGATCTTCAGCCTGGCCACGCCCATCGCCTTGCCATCATCCCCCTGCAGCGCCTCGTCCGCTTCGACGACCGTGGCGCCCGAGGTCCGCAACCCGCGGTTGAGCAGCTTCACCAGCTCGCTGTAGCGCACCGAGGATTCCACTTTGACCGCGGGCACGTCGTCGGGCAGCGTGAGCTTGTTGCGCAGGTGGAAGCCGCAGCCGGACAAACCGGCGGCAAGGAACAGGGCAATCAGGTATCGGGTCATGGACACAAGTCTGGCGGAGCCGGCCGGGAGCGGCAACAGGAATCGGCCGGCATCATCGCGCATCGCGCGTGAGTGGGGATGAAACCAGCGCGGCGTTCAATGCCAAGGAAGGTTCTTCGCCGAATGGACCATGCCGTCGGGGGCGTAGCCCCGACCTACCTGGCAGCGTGAGCTTTTAAGTCCCCTCCCACCGGGGCGGGAGGGCACGGCTTGCGCGCCACTGGCGCGCGTGCCTTGGAGCACCCACGCCGCTGGCGTGGGCCGGGGCACGGGGCGAACGGAGTACGGATGGTCGACCATCACGGACTCCGTTCGCCCCTCATCCGCCCTTCGGGCACCTTCTCCCGCAGGGAGAAGGAGAAAAGCCAATCACCCCGCAACAATATTCACGATCTTGCCCGGCACGATGATGACCTTGCGGATGGCCAGCCCTTCGAGGAACTTGGCCGTGTTCGGCTCGGCCTGGGCCAATGCCTCGATCTGCTCGCGCGCCGCGTCGGCGGCGACCTCGATGGTGCCGCGCAGCTTGCCGTTGACCTGCACCGCCAGCGTCAACGCGTCGCGCACCAGCGCCGATGCGTCCACCTGCGGGAACGGCTGGTCCTCCAGCAGCGTCTCGCCGTGGCCCAGCAACTGCCACATCGCATGGCAGGCATGCGGGGTGATCGGGTTCAGCAGCAACACCGCGGCCTGCAGTGCTTCCTGCCGCACCGCTCGGCCCTGCGCGCCGGCGTCGTCGAACTTGGCCAGCACGTTCAGCAGTTCCATCACCGCGGCGATGGCGGTGTTGAAGGCATGGCGGCGGCCGTAGTCGTCGCCGACCTTGCCGATGGTCTCGTGGGTCTTGCGGCGGATCGCCTTCTGCTCGGCGCTCAATGCCGCCACGTCCAGCGCCGGGGCGCTGCCCTCGGCGGCGTGCTTCTGCACCATCGCCCACAGCCGGCGCAGGAAGCGCGCCATGCCGTCGACGCCGGCCTCGTTCCACTCCAGCGACTGCTCCGGCGGCGCGGCGAACATCGAGAACAGGCGCACGGTGTCGGCGCCGTACTTGGCGACCATCGCCTGCGGATCGACGCCGTTGTTCTTGGACTTGGACATCTTCTCGGTGCCGCCGATCACCACCGGCTGGCCGTCACCGCGCAGGGTGGCGCCGGTGATGCGACCGCGCTCGTCGCGCACCACGTCCACGTCGGCCGGGTTGAACCAGTCCTTCGAGCCGTCGGCGTTCTGGCGGTAGAAGGTCTCGGCGATCACCATGCCCTGGCACAGCAGGTTCTTCGCCGGCTCGTTGCTGTCCACCATGCGTGCGTCGCGCAGCAGCTTGTGGAAGAAACGGAAGTACATCAGGTGCAGGATGGCGTGCTCGATGCCGCCGATGTACTGGTCCACCGGCAGCCAGTAGTTGCCGCGCTTGTCCACCGCCTCGCGCGCGCCCGGCGAGGTGTAGCGGGCGTAGTACCAGCTCGACTCCATGAAGGTGTCGAAGGTGTCGGTCTCGCGCTCGGCATCGGCGCCGCATTCGGGGCAGGCGCACTTGCGCCATTCCGGGTCGGCCTTGATCGGCGAACCGGTGCCGGTGAACTGCACGTCCTCCGGCAGCAGCACCGGCAACTGCTCTTCCGGCACCGGCACCGCGCCGCACTGGCCGCAGTAGATCACCGGGATCGGACAGCCCCAGTAGCGCTGGCGGCTCACGCCCCAGTCGCGCAGGCGGTAGTTCACGCGGCGCTGGCCCTGGGCCTTGCGCTCGAAACGCTCGGCCAATGCCTCGAACGCACCCTGGAAATCCAGCCCGTCGAATTCGGCCGAGTTGACCAGCTCGATCTCGCGGCTCTTGTCGCCATACCAGTCCTGCCAGCGGTCCGGGTCGTAAGTGCGCTCGTCGTCGTTCTTCGGGTGCTTCAGCGCGATGACCTGCTTCTTCGGCAGGCCGTACTTGGTGGCAAATTCGAAATCGCGCTGGTCGTGGCCGGGCACCGCCATCACCGCACCGGTGCCGTAGCCCATCAGCACGAAGTTGGCGACCCAGATCGGCACCTGCTCGCCGCTGATCGGGTGGATGGCCTTCAGGCCGGTGTCCATGCCGCGCTTTTCCTGGGTCTCCAGCTCGGCCTCGGAGACGCCGCCCTGCTTCAGCTCGGCCAGCAGCTCGGCCAGCGCCGGGTTGTTCTTCGCCGCATGCTGCGCCAGCGGGTGTTCGCCGGCGATGGAGACGAAGCTCACGCCCATCACCGTGTCCGGGCGGGTGGTGAACACGCGCAGCGGGTCCAGCGCGGCGCCGTCGGCGTCGCGCACGTCGAACTGGATCTCCAGTCCTTCCGAACGGCCGATCCAGTTGCGCTGCATGGTCTTGACCGAATCCGGCCAGCCGTCCAGTTCGTCCAGCCCGTCCAGCAGTTCCTGCGCGTAGTCGGTGATGCGCAGGAACCACTGCGGGATCTCGCGCTTCTCCACCAGCGCGCCGGAGCGCCAGCCGCGGCCGTCGATGACCTGCTCGTTGGCCAGCACGGTCTGGTCCACCGGGTCCCAGTTCACCACCGCGTTGCGGCGGTAGGCCAGGCCCTTGCGCATCAGCCGGGTGAACATGCGCTGCTCGTGCACGTAGTACTCGGGCGTGCAGGTGGCGAATTCGCGCGACCAGTCGATGGCGTAGCCCAGCGACTTGAGCTGGCTGCGCATGTGGTCGATGTTGGCGTAGGTCCACTTGGCCGGCGCGGTGTTGTTCTTGATCGCCGCGTTCTCGGCCGGCAGGCCGAAGGCATCCCAGCCCATCGGCTGCAGCACGTTGTGCCCGGTCATGCGCTTGTAGCGGCTGATGACGTCGCCGATGGTGTAGTTGCGCACGTGACCCATGTGCAGCGCCCCGGACGGGTACGGCAGCATCGACAGGCAGTAGTACTTGGGCTTGTCCGAGGTCTCGTCGACCTCGAAGGCACGGGTGGCGTCCCAGTACTGCTGGGCGGCGGTTTCGACCTGCTGGGGGTCGTAAGCGGTGTTCTCGACGCTGGGCATGGCTGAGGCTGGGCGACGGCAAAGCCGCAAAGGGTACCGCAGTGCAGCAGGCGTCTCCACCTGCCCCGGTTCCGGGCCGGCCGGCCCATTGCCTCGCCGGGTGCCGGGGACCGCGTCCGACGCCCGTCTCCTACTTGCCCCGCCCGACCGGCAACAGCGCCAACCACAGCCCCCACAGCAGGAACAACAGGCGCTGCGCGAGCGGGCCGCCCAGCACGAAACCCAGGACGAACACCAGCATGCCCACCAGCCACCCGGGGATGGCGACGCGCCGCCATCCCGGTTGCCGCCCCCACGACAGCAGCATCGCGCCGAGCATGAACGCCAGTGCCCACAGCATCCACATGCTGGCATGCAGCCCGCTGGCCGGGCCGTCCACGTCGCCGGCATCCAGTGGCAGCAGCCCCATGCCGATGAAGGCGAGCGCCGCGACCATCTGCATCTGCACGCCGAGCCGCAACGGCCAACCGGCCCCGGGAGGCAGGCGCCGCGCCAGCCCCGACACCGTCACCACGGCCAGCACGCCCGGCAGCATGAAGCCGAGCAGGTTGAACGGCATGGCCCCGGGCACGCCGTGCGCACCGAGCAACGCCACCGGGTGCCGCATCTGGTCGTAGTCGGGGAGGCGCGCACCGAACCCGACCACTGCCGCCAGCCATGCCAGCGCCGCCGCCAATCCCGACCAGCGCACCACGCCCCTGAAGTTCATCGCCACGCCGTGGTCATCCATTGCAGTCCAGAACCCGGCATTGTCGCGACTGTCGTGTCCGCGCGCACCTCCCCGCCGGCTTGAGAAGCATCGCCCCCGCCACCATCTTGGCCCTGACTTCTTCCTGCGAGCCTGCCCCATGTCCGACCTGCCCCACGTCTTCGACGCCACCACCGAGACCTTCGAGACCGAGGTCCTGCAGAAATCGCTGGAAACCCCGGTGCTGGTGGACTTCTGGGCGACCTGGTGCGGGCCGTGCAAGACCCTGGGGCCGCTCCTGGAGAAGCTGGCCGGCGAGTACCACGGCGCGTTCGAGCTGGCCAAGGTCGACGTGGACAAGGAGCAGCAGATCGCCGCCGCGTTCCAGATCCGCTCGGTGCCGACCGTGTTCCTGGTCAAGGGCGGGCAGATCGTCGATGGCTTCCCCGGCGCGCTGCCGGAAGGCCAGTTGCGCGAGTTCCTCGCCCAGCACGGCGTCACCCCGCTGGAGGCGCCCGCCGACGCCGCCGAGGCCGAACCGGTGCCGCTGGACCCGCAGGCCCAGGTCGCCGCCTTGCGCAAGGCCATCGCCGCCGAGCCGGACAAGGACGAGCTCAAGCTCGACCTGGCGCTGGCCCTGATCAAGACCGGCGCCACCGCCGAGGCCGGCCCGCTGCTGGACGCGCTGCCGGCCAATCTGTCCACCGACGACCGCGCCATCCGTGCCCGCGCGCGGCTGGACTTCGGCAACGCCCTGCAAGGCGCCCCGGCCGCCGATGCGCTGGCCGCGCGGGTACAGGCCGACGGCAACGACCTGGAGGCCCGCCACCTGCTCGGCATCCACCACCTGCTGGGCGGCGAGGACGAGGCCGCGCTGGAGCAGTTCATCGAGATGCTGCGCAGCGACCGCAACTTCGGCGACGGGCTGCCGCGCAAGGCCCTGATCGACGCCTTCCGCGTCATCGAGGACGAGGACCTGGTCGGCCGCTACCGCCGCCGCATGGCATCGCTGCTGTTCTGACCCCACCCGGGCTGCGCCACCGCTGCACCCACCATTGGGCCCGCCCCGCCGGGCCCGGCATAATGTGACGTCCGTCATTTCGATGGACGCGCCGCAACCGTCATGGTGACCCGAGGCGCCGCCGCCCCACGCCTGCCAGGACCCCGGTACCCGTGAGCTTGCCCACCCCGCGCGCACTGCGCCTGACCACCTTGTTGCGGATCGTGCTGGCCGCGCTGTCGCTGGCCTGCGCCGGCAGCGCCGCGGCCCAGGACTGGACCTACCACGCCCGCCCCGGCGACACCCTGTGGGATTTGGGCACGCGTTACCTGAAACCGAGCATTTCCTGGCAGGAACTGCAGTCGTACAACGTCGTCGCCGACCCCTACCGGCTGCCCACCGGGCAGGTGCTGCGCTTCCCCATCGCCTGGCTGCGGGTGGAACCGGCGCCGGCCCGGGTGCTGGCCGTGCGCGGGCCGGTGCAGGTCGTCGATGGCAACGGCCACGGCCAGCCCGCGCGGCAGGGCATGCAATTGCAGATCGGCAGCGAGGTCAGCACCGGCAGCGATGCCAGCATCACCCTGGCCTTCGCCGACGATTCGCACCTGCAACTGCGCGAGAACTCGCAGCTGCGCCTGGACCAGCTCAGCAGCTACGGCGCCACCGGCATGGCCGACACCCGGCTGCGCCTGCAGCGCGGGCGCAGCAGCAACCGGGTGACGCCGGCGCGCGGGCCGGCCTCGCGCTACATCATCACCGCCCCCACCGCCACCAGCAGCGTGCGCGGCACCGTGTTCCGGGTCAGCGCCGGTGGCGACGGCCCTGCCGCGGCCACCGAGGTCGTCCAGGGCCGGGTGCAGGTGGGCAACCCGCGCGGCCAGCGGCTGGTCGCCGCCGGCCAGGCCGCGGCCAGCACCGCCGGGCGCGACCTGCCCATGCAGGCACTGCCCCCCGCACCGCGCCTGGAGCCGGCCACCCTGCGCGTGGAACCGCTGCCGCTGCTCGCCGATTGGCAGGCGCTGCCCGAGGCCAGCGGCGGCTACCGGGTGGAGGTGGTGCGCGCCGACACCCCGGAAATCCTGCTGTTCGCCCGCAACGTCGACGAGCCGCGGGTGCAGATCGACGCCCTGCCGCCCGGCCGGTTGCGCCTGCTGGTGCGCGCGGTCACCGCCGAGGGCATCGAAGGCCATGACGCCGAACACGATTTCGAAGTGGCCGATACCCTGCCGCCGCCGGTCACCCTGTGGCCGCTGCACGGGCAACACCTGCAGCAGGCCCGCCCCCGCTTCGAATGGGCCGTGGTCCCCGGCGCCAGCGGCAGCGTGCTGCAGGTCGCGCGCGAGCCGCAGTTCCGGCAGCCGCTGCTGGAGCAGGCCGGCACCGGCAACCGCCTGCGCGCGGCCACCGACCTGCCAGCCGGCGACTACTACTGGCGCGTGGCCTCGCGCGATGCGCAGGGCCGCACCGGCGCGTACGGCCAGCCCCTGCCGCTGCACATCAGCGACACCCCGGTGGACCCGCAATGGCAATCCCCGCAGAGCGCGCGCGGCCAACTGACCCTGCGCTGGCAGGCCGGCCTGCCCGGCCAGCGCTACCACGTGCAGATCGACCGCCGCGACGACTTCAGCCAGCCCCTGTTGGACCAAGAGCTGGCTGCTCCCGAGGTCAGCCTGAAGCAGCCGTGGCGCGGCGGCACGCTGTTCATGCGCGTGCGCTACATCGATGACGACGGCTATGCCGGCCCCTATTCGCCGGTCCAGCAACTGCAACTGCCGTGCAGGCTCTGCTACGGCGCCGGCGCCGCCGCGCTGTTGCTGCTGGCGCTGTGAAGGCGCGCCACCTCCGCCGCGGTTACCGCTGGCTGCTGTTCGCCACCGTGCTCGCCGCGTTGAGCGGCTGGGCCAGCCATGCCCGGCTGTTCTGGCAGGCGGACGAGGGCGTCTACGACCGGCTGGTCGGCGGCTGGGACTACCCGCCCGACGCCCGCCTCGCCATCGTCGCCATCGACGAGCGCAGCCTGCAGCAGCTCGGGCAATGGCCGTGGCCGCGCAGCACCCACGCCCGCCTGATCGAGCAGTTGGAACAGGCCGGCGTCCACCGCATCGCGCTCGACCTGCTGTTCCCCGAGCCGGACCGCAAGGACGCGCGGCAGGACCGCGAACTGGCCGCGGCCATCGCGCGCAGCGGCAAGGTGGTGCTGCCGGTGCTGGCGGCCACCACCGGCGACGAGGCGGTGCCGGTGGAACTGTTGCCGGTGCCGGCCATCGCCGAGGCCGCCGCGACCCTGGCCCATACCGACATCGAGATCGACGGCGACGGCATCGCCCGCGGCCTGTACCTGAAGGCCGGCGTCGGCTCGGCCTACTGGCCGGCGCTGGGGCTGGCACTGGCCGACACCGGCGGGCCCCTGCCCGGCCTGTCCGACCCGGACGCCGCCACACCCTCGCCGTACCAGTGGCGCCGCAACAACTACGTGCGCCTGCGCTTCGCCGGCCCGCCCGGCACCTTCCCGCAGCTGTCCTACATCGACGTGCTGGAGGGCAAGGTGCCGCCGCAACTGCTGCGCGGGCGGTGGGTGATCGTCGGCATGACCGCCAGCGGCATTGCCCCGCGGCTGCTCACGCCCACCTCGAACGAACACTGGATGAGCGGCAGCGAATACCAGGCCAACGTCGCCTCGATGCTGCTCGGCGGCCATGCATTGCTGCCACTGCAGCCGGACCTGCAGGCCGGCCTCGTCGTCCTGCTGGTCCTGCTGTGCGCGCTGCTGCTGGCCCTGCCGCTGCCGCAGTGGCTGGTGGCCCTGCTCGCGCTTCCGGCCCCGCTGCTGCTCGGCGTGGTGCTGCTGCGCGGCTTCCAGTTGTGGTTCGCGCCGGTCGCGGCCCTGGTCGGCATCGCCGCCCTGCTGCTGGCCTCGGGCGTCTGGCAGCTGCGCTACTGGCGCCGGCTGGCCAGCCGCGACCCGCTCACCGGCCTGGGCAACCGCATGCGCTTCGAGCGGACGCTGCAACAGGAACACGACGCTGCCCGCCGCAGCGGCCGTCCCCTGAGCCTGGTGCTGGTCGACCTGGACCACTTCAAGCACTGCAACGACACCTACGGCCACCTCACCGGCGACCAGTTGCTGCGGCAGCTGGCGCGCACGCTCGACAGCCTGGCGCGGCGCCCGCGCGACCTGGCCGCACGCTTCGGCGGCGACGAATTCGCCTTGGTCCTGCCGGACACGCCGCAGGCAGGCGCCGTGCGCCTGCTCGAAGAGCTGCTCATGCAGGTGCGCCGCATGGGCATCCCCGCCGACCACGGCCAGTTGGCCCGGGCCAGCATCAGCGCCGGGGTATGCACCCGCGTGCCGGCCCCGGACAGCACGCCTTCGCAACTGTACGAAGCGGCCGATGCCGCCCTGTACGAGGCCAAGAAGGCTGGCCGGGACGGCTATCGCTGCGCGCCCGCGCAGACCGGACCGGCCATACCATACGGAGGCGAATGCTAAGCTTCGCTCCATCCTTCCGCCTGCCTCGCCGATGAAAGCCAGCACCTTCCGCCACGGCATCAACCTGTGGCCACCGTTCCTGATGGCCGGCATCCACGTCACCGCCATCCGCCCCGACTACCGCCACGTGCGCGTCGAGCTGCGGCAGCGGCCGTGGAACATGAACTACGTGGGCACCCATTTCGGCGGCAGCCTGTTCGCCATGACCGACCCGTTCTGGATGCTGTGCCTGCTGCACAACCTCGGGCGCGACTATTACGTATGGGACAAGGCCGGCGACATCGAGTTCGTCAAGCCGGGCAAGGGCGTGGTCGCCACCGAGTTCCGGCTCGACGACGCCCTGCTCGACGAAGTCCGCGCCGCCACCGCCAGCGGCGAGAAATACCTGCGCTGGTTCGAGAACGACATCCTCGATGCGCAGGGCGAGGTGGTCGCCCGCGTGCGCAAGCAGGTCTACGTGCGGCTCAAGCCGGAAGCGCGCGCGAACCCGAAGCAGGAACCGTAAGCGACGGGGGCATCAGCGGGCGAGCATGGCCTGCGGCAATGGCACCCGCAGCATCTCCATGTCGTCCCGCCGGGTGTAGGACGGGGTTTCCAGCGCGGTGCCGTCGGCGGACACGGTGATCGGCCGGTGCGCGCTGCGCAGTTCGGCCGGCAGGCCGTCCAGCCGTTCGGCCAAGGGCGTGGCCGCATCCCGCGCCGCATGCTCGCGCAGCCACAACACGGCACCCAACAGGCGCACCTGCGCCGCGGTGTCCTGCTGCCGGTTGGCGTATCCGCCGTAGGCGGGAGCGGCGATGTTGCCCAGGATGCAGCCGATGGAGTTGACCAGGCATTCCGGCCGCCACCACGCCAGGACCCGGGCAGGCGGTGCGGGCAACCGGCGATCCTCGGCAATGGCCTGCCGCGCCTCCGGCAGGCAGGCATCGCCCAGCGTCTCGGCAGTACGCGCGAGGGTCTTCCTGCCGCTGTAGAACAGCACCCCCAGACGCTGGGTGTCCTGGATCTTCCTGTCCATCAGCGTGGCCAGGCCACGCTGCATCGCGAACTCGCCACGCATGCCATTGCAGGTGCCGGCCTCGTCGGGCGACAGCGGCGCAAAAGCCGTGGCGCAGGCCGCCGGCAACGGCGCATCCAGCGGCAGTTCGGCCAGCACCGCCGCGAATAGCGCTTCATTCGCCACCAGCATGGCGCTGCCCACCATCGTCGCCAGCAGGTTGTCGCCATGCGCCATCAACATGCGGCCGCTGCCGGCGTCACGGCACAGCCCGGCCAGTGCGCGCGGGCTGTCGCCCTGCACGTGGGCCAACGCATGCGCGCTCAACGGCACTTGCAGGGGACCCATCGCCGGCCACGGCGTCATTTCGCCCTGCGTCAGCGGCGAATGGTAATGGCCATGCGCCGCCATTTCGTCCATCTGCGCCAACACGGCGGCCTGCGGGACCAAGGCCGAGGCCACGGCCTGCGGTTGCCGGCGCACCCGCCCCAGGCACTCGGCGGCCTGGCCGAAACTGCACAGTACCGGGCTGGCGACAGGCGGGGCTTCGCCTGCGGCCAGCAGGGGCGGCGGCAATGCCACCGCCTCTTCATCCATCGTGCCCATGCTGATGGCGTTGAAACGAGGGACGTATTCGGCGACATACCACCGCTCGAACGCCCGGGCATGCGCATCGACCCGCGCCTGCCGCTGCTCCGGTGTCAGCCCCTCCACGCCCAGCAGCGCCAGCGTGGCGTAGGCATTGCTGCCGGGACGCTCCTGCGGCGCCTCCAATGCAGCCAGCGCGCGCTTCTGCACCGCCGGCACCGGCCACAGCCACGAGGCCAGCAGCACCACCGCTGCCACCAACAGCAAACCCGCCAATCCCCCGGCCACCCGCAACAACGCCTTTCCCACCGCCCTGCTTCCCTGATGTTTCATGGTGTCCCGCATTCCGGAGCCGTCCATCTGGCGCAATCGAGCGATGAACGATAGCCAACGCAGCGGATGCCGCCAACACGCCGGCACCCGGCCGGCCTGTGTGGCGCCATGCTGCACCGCTACAATCCGCCCATGTCGCCCGATACCCCTGCCGCGTCCCGGCCTTCGCTGCAACGCCTGTTCCTGACCGGCCTGCTGACCCTGCTTCCGATCTGGCTGACCTGGGTGGTCATCAAGTTCGTGTTCGTGCTGCTGTCGGGCATCAGCAGCCCGCTGGTGGTGCCGTTGTCCGAGCGGGTCGCCGCCTCGTTCCCGGATTCGCTGGGCTGGATCAAGGTCGAATGGATGCAGGCCACCATCGCGCTGCTGGCCACGCTGCTGGTGATCCTGCTGGTGGGCGTGCTCAGCCGCCGGATGATCGGCCAGCGCCTGCTGCGCTGGTTCGGCGCGGTGATCCGCCGCATCCCGCTGGCCAGCGTCATCTACGACAGCGCCAAGAAGCTGCTGGACATCCTGCAGACCCAGCCCGGCAGCACCCAGCGCGTGGTGCTGATCGACTTCCCGCACCGCGACATGAAGTCGGTGGGGCTGGTCACCCGCGTCATCCGCGAGCACGGCACCGGCCGCGAGCTGGCCGCGGTGTACGTGCCGACCACCCCCAACCCGACCTCGGGCTACCTGGAAATCGTGCCGGTGGAGCTGCTCACCCCCACCGACTGGACGGTGGACCAGGCGATGAGCTTCATCATCTCCGGTGGCGCGGTGGCGCCGGACAGCGTGCCGTTCACCCGCGCCGGAGAGCGCTGAACGGGGTGGGTGCAACGCTGGTCGTCCCCGGCGTAATCGGGCACTCTCCCCGGCTTGTGCGTTTCCGGAATCCTCGATGTCCTCCAGCCCGCTACGCCTGCTTGCGCTCGCCATTGCCACGGCCCTGATGGTCTCGGCCATCGCTCCTGCCGAGGCCGCGAAGAAGAAAACCCAGCGCACGGCGCAACCGCGCGCGGCCAGCCGCCCGGCGCCGCTGCCGCTCAAGCAGGACAAGGCGGCGCAGCTCAACCGCATCTACGACGAATACTGGGACGCCTCGATGCGGCTGAACCCGCTGCAGGCCACCTTCCAGGGCGACGCGCGCTTCAACGACCAGTTGCCCAACTTCCTGTCGGCCGCCTCGCGCCAGCAGGCGCACGAGTTCATGGTCGAATGGCTGGGCAAGGTCGAGGCGGTGGGCAGCGACGGCCTGCAGGGCCAGGACCTGCTCAGCTACGAGATATTCGTGCGCGACGCGCGCATCTCGCTGGCCGCCGAGCAGTACCCGTCGTGGATGCTGCCGATCAACCAGTACTACAACCTGGCCAGCATCATCGCCGTGCTCGGCTCGGGTACCGGCGCGCAGCCGTTCAACACGGTCAGGGACTACGAGAACTGGTCGCGGCGCTCGCTGGGGGTGCCGCCGCTGTTCGAGCAGGCCATCGCCAACATGCGCGAAGGCATGGCCGCCGGCGTGGTGCAGCCGCGCGCGCTGATGGAAAAGGTGCTGCCGCAGCTGGACGCGGTAATCAAGCCGACCGCCGAGGAAAGCATCTTCTGGGCGCCGATCCGCAACCTGCCGGAGGATTTCTCCGACGAGGACAAGGCGCGGCTGGGCGCCGAGTACAAGCGGATGATCGAATACCGGCTGATGCCGGCCTACCGCTCGCTGCGCGGCTTCATCGCCACCCAGTACCTGCCGGCCACCCGCGACAGCGACGGGCTCGGCGCACTGCCCGACGGCCAGGCGTGGTACGCGCACAGCGTCGCCAGCCTGACCACGCCGGCGCGCACGCCGGCGGAAATCCACGAACTGGGCACGCAGGAAGTGCAGCGCCTGCAGAAGCGCATCACCGCGACGATGAAGGAAGCGCGCATCCGCGGCTCGATGCGCAAGACACTCAACGCGATGCGCAACGACCGCCAGTTCACCTTCAAGGACGACGCCGCGCTGCTGGCGCGCTATGCCGAGGTCGGCCGGCAGGTGGAGGCGGCCCTGCCCGGCCTGTTCGAGCTCCAACCCAGGGCCACGCTGGAAATCCGGCCGGTCGAACCCGGGCGCGCCCTGACCAGCAGTGCCGCCAGTTACCAGCCACCGAGCGCGGACGGCCAGCAACCCGGCGTGCTCTACGTCAACACCGCCGACCTGCCCACGCGCAAGCGCTGGGCAGTGCCGCTGCAGTACCTGCACGAAGCCATCCCCGGCCACCACCTGCAACTGGGCCTGCAACAGGAACTGGCGACGCTGCCGCGCTTCCGCCGGCTCGGCGGCGACGTCGCCTTCATCGAGGGCTGGGGGCTGTATGCCGAATCGCTGGGCGAGCAGATGGGCCTGTACGCCGATCCCTACGATCACCTCGGCTACCTGCAGACCACCCTGCTGCGCACCGTGCGGCTGGTCGCCGACACCGGCGTCAACGCCGCCGGCTGGAGCCGCAGACAGGCCATCGACTACATGGTCGGCAACGCCGACATTTCCGCCGCCGACGCCACCGCCGAGGTCGAGCGCTTCATGGCCCAGCCGGGGCAGACGCTGGCCTGGCGCGTCGGCGAGATCAAGATCCGGCTGCTGCGCGAGAAGGCGCAGGCCGAGCTGGGCGAACGCTTCGACCCGCGCGAGTTCCACGCCGAGGTGCTGAAGGACGGCTCGATGCCGCTGGACATCCTGGAAGCCAAGATCGACCGCTGGATCGCAAGCAAGAAGACCTGACCCCGCAGGAGGAAGCGCCATGTGCCGGTGGAAATCCCGATTCGCCCCGTTGTGCCTGCTCGCGTTCGCCAGCGCGGCCGGCGCCGCCGCGCCCACGCCGCCGGACCCCGGCATCGACGGCCTGATGCAGCGCTACGACGGGCAGGTCCCCGGCGCCGCGGTACTGGTGCTGAAGGACGGGCAACCGGTATTCCGGCGCGGCTACGGGCTGGCCGTGGTCGAGGACGGCACGCCGGTCACGCCCGCCACCAACTTCCGCCTGGCCTCGGTGAGCAAGCAGTTCACCGCCGCGGCGATCCTGTTGCTGGCCGAGGACGGCAGGCTGTCCATCGACGACCCGCTGAAGAAGTGGCTGCCCGGCCTGCCGGCGGTGGCCGATGCGATGACCCTGCGGCACCTGCTCAGCCATACCAGCGGCCTGCTCGATTACGAAGACCTGATGGATCCGGCCGATACCCGGCAGGTACACGACATCGACGTGCTGCACCTGCTGGAGCAGGAGAACCGCACCTACTTCGCACCGGGCAGCGACTACCGCTACAGCAACAGCGGCTACGCGCTGCTGGCGCTGGTGGTCGGCAAGGCCTCGGGCAGCGACTTCGCCAGCTTCCTGCGCCAGCGCATCTTCCTGCCGCTGGGCATGCACGCCACCTTCGCCCACCAGGACGGCGTGGACGAGGTACCCGAACGCGCCTACGGCTACAGCGAAATCGATGGCCACTGGCAGCGCACCGACCAGAGCACCACCAGCGCCGTGCTCGGCGACGGCGGCATCTATTCCTCCCTCGACGACCTCGCCAGGTGGGATGCGGCGCTGTACGACGAACGCCTGCTGCGCCGCGCGTCGCTGCGGCTGGCGTCCAGCCCGGCCACGGCGACGCCGGAGCCGGACGTGCCGCACTACGGCTTCGGCTGGCGCATCAACGGCGACATGCTGTGGCACAGCGGCGAGAGCATCGGCTTCCGCAACGTGATCGTGCGCTACCCGAAGCGGAAGCTGACGGTGATCGTGCTGAGCAACCGCAACGACCCGGAGCCCTACCCGCTGGCGCTGGCCATCGCCAAACGCTGGCTGGACCCGGAACGATGAAGCTGCTGGACGGCATCCACCACGTCGCGCTGATCGTCTCGGACTATCCGCGCGCGAAGGATTTCTACACCCGCATCCTCGGGCTGGAAGTGCTCGCCGAGAACTTCCGCGCGCAGCGCCAGTCGTGGAAGCTGGACCTGCGCCTGCCCGATGGCGGGCAGCTGGAGCTGTTCTCCTTCCCCGACCCGCCGCCACGCCCCAGCCGCCCGGAGGCCCGCGGCCTGCGCCACCTTGCCTTCCGCGTCGCCGCGCTGGACGCGGCCATCACCCACCTGCACGCCGAGGGCGTGGCCTGCGAACCGGTGCGGGTGGACGAACATACCCGCCGCCGCTTCACCTTCTTCGCCGACCCGGACGGGCTGCCGCTGGAACTGTACGAAGCCGGCTGAGTCCTCCCCGGTCGCATCGCCGCCACCGGCATGTCCCTGGTCCCGATGACTTCCGGCGCATTGCACGATCGTGGCCGATGCCGGAAAGATGGCCCATCTTCCGGGGAGGTATCCGTCCATGCTGCAGATCCGTGGTCTGTCCAAAACCTACGCCAACGGCGTGCACGCACTGAAGAACGTCGACCTGGACATTCCGCGCGGCATGTTCGGCCTGCTCGGCCCCAATGGCGCCGGCAAGTCCTCGCTGATGCGCACGCTGGCCACGCTGCAGGAAGCCGACGCCGGCAGCGCGACGCTGACCACCGCCGACGGCGCCGGCATCGACGTCCTCCGTGACAAGGACGCGCTGCGCCGCCGGCTCGGCTACCTGCCACAGGATTTCGGTGTCTACCCGAAGGTGAGCGCGCTGGACCTGCTCGACCACTTCGCCGTGCTCAAGGGCCTGACCGCGCGCAGGCAGCGCAAGGAGGTCGTCGAGGGCCTGCTGCAACAGGTGAACCTGTGGGACGCGCGCAAGCGCAAGCTCGGTACCTATTCCGGCGGCATGCGCCAGCGCTTCGGCATCGCCCAGGCGCTGCTCGGCAACCCGCAGCTGGTGATCGTCGACGAACCCACCGCCGGCCTCGACCCTGAGGAACGCAACCGCTTCCTCAACCTGCTGGCGGAGATCGGCGAGAACGTGGCGGTGATCCTGTCCACCCACATCGTCGAGGACGTCACCGACCTGTGCCCGAACATGGCGATCATGAACAAGGGGCAGGTGCTGCTGAGCGGGCGCCCGGCCGAGGCCATCGCCGCGTTGCAGGCGCAGGTGTGGCGCAAGCAGGTGGGCAAGGGCGCGCTGGCCGACTACGAAGCGCGTTTCACCGTGCTGTCCACGCGGCTGGTCGGCGGCCACCCGGTGATCCACGTGTTCAGCCCCTCGCAGCCGGAGGAAGGCTTCGCGCCGGTGGAGCCGGGCCTGGAGGACGTCTATTTCCAGCGCCTGCGCCTGCAGGCGCAGGCCGCCTGACGGAGCCGGCCCATGACCTTCGCCTTCCTCCGTTTCGAGCTGCGCGAGCAGCTACGCTCCCCGCTGCTGTGGCTGCTGGCGGCGCTGTTCGCGCTGATCGCCTTCGGCGCCGCTTCCAGCGACGCCATCCAGATCGGCGGCGGCATCGGCAACGTGCACCGCAATGCGCCGTCGGTGATCGCCACCTTCATGACCTCCTTCACCCTGCTCGGCCTGCTGGTGGTCACGCTGTTCGTCAGCAATGCACTGCTGCGCGACTTCGAGCTGGGTACCGCCGAGCTGGTGTTCTCCAGCCCGATCAGGCGCCGCGACTACCTGCTGGGCCGGCTGGGCGCGGCGCTGCTGGCCAGCCTGCTGATGTACGCCATCATCGCCATCGGCCTGTTCATCGCCCAGTTCATGCCGTGGATCGACGCCGCCCGCCTCGGCCCGGTGTCGCTGCAGCCCTATTTCTGGTCGTTCGTGTGCATGGTGCTGCCGAACGTGCTGTTCACCACCGCGCTGCTGGCGGTGCTGGCGGTGACCACCCGCAACATCCTGTGGGTATACATCGGCGTCATCGTGTTCTTCGTGCTGTACGGCGTCAGCCGCGCGATCCTGGCCGACATCGACAACCTGCACCTGTCCTCGCTGCTCGACCCGCTGGGCATCCGTGCGATGGCGCAGGCGATGCGCTACTGGTCTGCCGAAGAACGCAACAGCGGCCTGCCCGCCTTCACCGGCTACCTGCTGGAGAACCGCCTGCTGTGGCTGGCCGTGACCGGCGCGCTGTTCGCCGCCACCTTCGCCCTGTTCCGCACCGAGCGCAGCGGCACCGGGCGCAGGCGCGGCAGGAAGATCGCCAGCGTCGCCACCACCGATGGGAAGCGCCAGGCGGTCACCGCGCCGATGGTGACGCCGGCGTTCAACGCCGCGACCGGCTGGAAGCAGCTGCTGCGGCAGGTGCGCTTCGATGCCTTCGGCGTGTTCCGCAGCGCGCCGTTCCTGGTGCTGCTGGTGCTGGGCATGGCCAACTTCATCCCCAGCGCGCTGTTCCGCAAGACCATGTACGGCACGCCCAGCTGGCCGGTGACCTCGCAGATGCTGGAGGCCCTGCAGCAGAGCTACAGCTTTCTGTTGATCATCATCGTGCTGTTCTACGCCGGCGAGCTGGTCTGGCGCGAACGCAGCGCGCGCATGGCCGGCATCAGCGATGCCATGCCGGTGCCCAACTGGGTGCCGCTGCTGGGCAAGTTCCTGACCCTGGTCACCGTGGTCGCTGCGTTCCAGGCCGTGGGCGGGCTCACCGCCGTGGCCATCCAACTGGGCAAGGGCTACACCCGGATCGAGCCGCTGCTGTACCTCAAGACGCTGGCGCTGGACTCGGTGGTGTACATCCTGATGGGCGGCATGGCGCTGGTGCTGCAGGTGCTGAGCAACAACAAGTTCCTCGGCTATGCATTGCTGGTCCTGCTGCTGATCGGGCAGTCGGTGCTGGGCATGCTCGACTACACCCAGAACCTGTACAACTTCGGCAGCTGGCCGATCGCCCCGTATTCGGACATGAACGGCTACGGCCACTTCCTGGCCGGGCAGCTGGCGTTCCAGGGTTACTGGACGCTGTTCCTGCTGGCGCTGCTGCTGGTCTGCGCCGCGTTGTGGGTGCGTGGCGTCGATTCGGGCCTGCGCCAGCGCCTGAAGCTGGGCCGCCAGCGGCTGCGCGGCCGGCTGGGCGTGGCGCTGGCCGCCTCGGTCGTGGCCTTCGCCGCCTGCGGCGCCTGGCTGTACTGGAGCACCAACATCCGCAACGAGTTCGTCTCGCCGGACCAGATGCTGGACCGCCAGGCCCGCTACGAGCGCGAGTACCGCAAGTACAAGGATCTGCCGCAGCCGCGCATCATCGCCGTCGACAACACCGTCGACCTGCATCCGGAAACCCAGACGGTCCGCATCGACGGCCGCTACCGCGTGCGCAACACCCATGCCGCCGCGATCCCGGCCATCCACGTGGCGATGGGCGACGACCGCACGCTGGCCAGCATCGAACTGGGTGGCGCCAGGCTGACCACGCACGACGAGGAACTCGGCTACCGCATCTACACGCTGGATGCGCCGATGCAGCCGGGCGAGGAACGCGACGTCACCTTCACCGTGGACATCCACCCCACCGGCATCACCGCCGACCAGGCACAGAGCCGCATCGTCGGCAACGGCAGCTTCTTCAACAGCCGCGTGCTGCCGGCGTTCGGCTATGACACCGGGGTGGAGATCAGCGACCGCAACGAACGCCGCAAGCGCGACCTGGGCGAACCCACGCGCATGCCGAAGCTGGAGGACGAGGCCGCGCGTGCCAACACCTACATCTCCAACGACGCGGACTGGCTGGATTTCCGCACCACCATCTGCACCGCACCGGACCATATCGCGCTGGCCCCGGGCTACCTGCAGAAAGAATACAGCCGCGATGGCCGCCGCTGCTTCGACTACGCCATGGACCGGCCCATGCTCAACTTCTACGCCTACCTGTCGGCACGCTGGGCGGTGAAGAAGGCGGCGTACAAGGACATCCCGATCGAGGTCTACTACGACCCCAAGCACCCGTACAACGTGGACCGGATGATCGAGGGCGTGCAGAAATCGCTGGCCTACTACGAAGCGAACTTCAGCCCGTACCAGCACCGCCAGGTGCGCATCATCGAATTCCCGGGCTACCAGTCGTTCGCGCAGAGCTTCGCCAACACCATCCCCTACTCCGAATCCATCGGCTTCATCGCCGACCTGCGCGACAAGGACAACATCGACTACGTGTTCTACGTGACCGCGCACGAGGTCGCGCACCAGTGGTGGGCGCACCAGGTGATCGGCGCCAACGTGCAGGGCGCGACCGTGCTGTCCGAGTCGCTGTCGCAGTATGCGGCGCTGATGGTGATGGAGAAGGAATACGGCCGCGGCCACATGCGCCAGTTCCTCAAGGACGAGCTGGACAGCTACCTGTCCGGGCGTGGCGGCGAGGACGTGGAGGAACTGCCGCTGTATCGCGTGGAAAACCAGCAGTACATCCACTACCGCAAGGGCTCGGTGGTGTTCTACCGGCTGCGCGAGGAAATGGGCGAGGAAGCATTGAACCGGGCATTGAGCCGCTTCCTGCAGGCCAAGGCCTTCCAGCAGCCGCCGTACACCACCTCGGCCGAGCTGCTGGACTTCATCCGCGCCGAGGCCAAGCCCGAGCAGCAGGCGCTGATCACCGACCTGTTCGAGAAGATCAGCTTCTACGACAACCGCGTGGTCGAGGCGACCGCGAAGCAGCGCGCCGACGGTCGCTACGACGTGACCCTGAAGCTGCACGCCGACAAGCGCTACGCGGACGGGATCGGCAAGGAAACGCCCGGCGTGCTGGACGACTGGATCGAGGTCGGCGTGTTCGCCAAGGGGCCCTCGGGCAAGGAGCGCGACGAGAAGGTGCTGTACCTGCAACGCCACCACATCACCGGTGCCGCGCCCGAACTCACCGTGACCGTCGATGGCCGCCCGGACGAAGCCGGCTTCGACCCCTACAACAAGCTGATCGACCGCGTCTCGACGGACAACCGCAAGCGGATCACGCTCCAGTGAGATCCACGCCTCCGGCATGGCCGGGAGTGCTGCGGTGCGGATTCCGTACTCCGGCGAATGGGTATACATTCGCCGGCAACCGGCATCTTCCGGACCACGACACACGCCCTGGGAGGGGATACATGCGCAAGACCGTCACGACCCTGTTGCTCGCCCTGCCGCTGGCGCTGGCCGGCATCACCGCCGCCCAGGCCGACAACGCCAGTGCCGAAGGCCGCTGGCGCCAGATCGACCCGGACACCCACCGCGCCAAGTCCATCGTCGAGATCGGCCGCGCCGGCAACGGCACCCTGAACGGCCGCATCGTCGAGCTGCTCAACCCCAGCCGCCCCAACCCGACCTGCGACAAGTGCAGCGACGACCGCAAGGACAAGCCGATCACCGGCATGGAGATCATCCGCGGCATGCGCGCCGACGGCGCCAACAAGTGGAGCGGCGGCAGCATCCTCAAGCCCGACGAGGGCAAGGTCTACAAGTCCAAGATGGAGCTGATCGAGGGCGGCGCCAAGCTGCAGGTGTCCGGCTGCATCGCCTTCATCTGCAAGTCGCAGGTGTGGGAGCGGATGTAAGCCTCGTGGATGCGGGGCTCGCCCCGCATGAAGCTTTCCCGATGAAGCCCCGCACCTGCGAACATCAAACCCGGCTCCGGCCGGGTTTCCTGCATTCAAGCCCGGTTTCCCGGCCAGCAAGACACGGCATGCGATAATTCGCGGTCCCCCTGTTCTCCCCAACGGCCATGACCCGTACCGCACTCGTCACCAACGCCCTGCCCTATGCCAATGGCCCGCTGCACCTGGGCCATCTGGTCGGCTACATCCAGGCCGACATCTGGGTACGCGCGCGGCGGCTGCTGGGCGACAAGGTCTGGTACGTCTGCGCCGACGACACCCACGGCACGCCGATCATGCTCGCCGCCGAGAAGGCCGGGGTGACCCCGGAAACCTTCATCGCCAACATCCAGGCCAGCCACGAGCGCGACTTCGCCGCGTTCGGCGTCGCCTTCGACCACTACGATTCGACCAACTCGGCCGCCAACCGCGAGCTGACCGAGGCGCTGTACAACAAGCTCGACGTCGCCGGCCACATCGGCCGCCGCTCGGTGGCGCAGTTCTATGACCCGGCCAAGGGCATGTTCCTGCCCGACCGCTACATCAAGGGCATCTGCCCGAAGTGCAAGTCGCCGGACCAGTACGGCGACAACTGCGAGGTCTGCGGCGCCACCTATGGCCCCACCGACCTGATCGAGCCGAAGTCGGTGGTCTCCGGCGCCACGCCGGAGATCCGCGATTCGGAGCACTACTTCTTCGAGGTCGGCGGCTTCCAGGATTTCCTGCGGCAATGGCTGGCCGGCGACGTCGCGCTGCCGGGCGTGAAGGCCAAGCTGGCCGAGTGGCTGGACGCCGAGGGCGGCCTGCGCGCGTGGGATATCTCGCGCGACGCGCCCTATTTCGGCTTCGAGATCCCTGGCGCGCCGGGCAAGTATTTCTACGTGTGGCTGGACGCGCCGATCGGCTACCTGTCCAGCTTCCGCAACCTGTGCGCCAAGACCGGCGACGACTTCGACGCGGTGCTGGCCGCCGGCAGCGAAACCGAACTGCACCACTTCATCGGCAAGGACATCGTCAACTTCCACGGCCTGTTCTGGCCGTCGGTGCTGCATGGCGCCGGCCTGCGCGCGCCGACCCGGCTGCACGTCAACGGCTACCTGACCGTCGATGGCGCGAAGATGAGCAAGTCGCGCGGCACCTTCGTGATGGCCCGCACCTACCTCGACGTCGGCCTGGACCCGGAGGCGCTGCGCTACTACTTCGCCGCCAAATCCTCCGGCGGGGTCGATGATCTCGACCTGAACCTGTCCGACTTCACCGCGCGGGTGAACGCCGACCTGGTCGGCAAGTTCGTCAACCTCGCCAGCCGCTGCGCCGGTTTCATCGCCAAGCGCTTCGACGGCAGGCTCGCCGACGCGCTGCCGGACCCGGCCCAGTACGACCGCTTCGTCGCCGCGCTGGCGCCGGTGCGCGAGGCCTACGAGCGCAACGACCCGGCCGCGGCGATCCGCCTGACCATGGCGCTGGCCGACGAGGCCAACAAGTACATCGACGACACCAAGCCGTGGGTGATCGCCAGGCAGGACGGCAGCGATGCCGAACTGCAGGCGGTCTGCACCCAGGGCCTGAACCTGTTCCGCGTGCTGGTGGCCGCGCTCAAGCCGGTGCTGCCGCGCACCGCACAGCAGGCCGAAGGCTTCCTCGCCGCGCCGATGCATGGCTGGGACGACATCGCCGCCCCGCTCACCGCCCACACCATCGCGCCCTACGTGGCGCTGTTCACCCGTATCGACCCGAAGATGATCGACGCCATGACCGACGCCTCCAAGGACACCCTCGCCGCCGCACCCGCCACCGACGCCAAGCCGGTGAAAGCGGAAACCAAGCCGGAGGTGAAGGCCGAAGGCGGCACCGCCTGCATCGGCATCGACGACTTCGCCAAGCTCGACCTGCGCATTGGCAAGGTGCTCGAATGCGGCTTCGTCGAAGGCTCGGACAAGCTGCTGCGCTTCCTGCTCGACGCCGGCGACCTCGGCCAGCGCCAGATCTTCTCCGGCATCCGCGCCAGCTACACCGAGCCGGAAAAGCTGGTCGGCCGCAGCGTGGTGTTCATCGCCAACCTGGCCCCGCGCAAGATGCGCTTCGGCCTGAGCGAAGGCATGATCCTGTCGGCCGGCTTCGACGGCGGCGCGCTGGCGCTGCTCGACGCCGATGCGGGCGCGCAGCCGGGCATGCCGGTGCGGTGAAGCGGGGACTGGGGAACGGGAAACAGGGAATGCAGCAGTAGTGCAACCTGATGGCCGGCCGCAGCATCACGCCGACTGCTCCGATGATGCGTCATTCCCCGTTCCCACATCCCCCGTTCCCTGCCCTTCCCCATGCAACTGGCCCTGTTCGACTTCGACCACACCGTCACCCGCTGCGACACCTACAGTCGCTTCCTGCAGCGGGTGGCGACGCCCGAGCAGCATGCGCAAGCGTGGTGGCGGGTGGGGCCGTGGCTGCTGGCCTACCGGCTGCGGCTGATTTCGGCCGAGCGCATCCGCGCCCGCGTCACCTCGCAGGTGTTCAGCGGCCGCCATGCCGGCGAGATCACGCAGATGGCGGGCGACTATGCCCGCGAACACCTGCCCGGCATGCTGCGCCCGGAGATGCTGGAACAGATCCATTGGCACCGCGAACAGGGCCACACGGTGGTGGTGGTGACCGCCTCCATCGACCTGTACCTGCAGGCGTGGTGCGACGAACTGGGCCTGCAGCTGATCTGCAACCGGCTGGAAGCGCGGGACGGCCGCCTCACCGGCCGCTATGCCGGCGGCGACTGCGGGCCGCGCAAGGTCGCGCACATCCGCGAGCGGTTCGATCTGGATCGCTTCCAACGCATCCACGCCTACGGCGACAGCCGCGAGGACAAGCCGATGCTGGCGCTGGCGCACGAACGCTGGTATCGCGGCAAGCCGCTTCCCTGACACAACAGACGCGCAGCCACCGCCACGCATGCAGGACACGCCGGAAAACCTGATCGAACGCCTCGACCGCATACTGCCGCAGACCCAGTGCGGGCAATGCGGCTTCGACGGCTGCCGCCCCTATGCCGAGGCGATGGCCCGCGGCGCGGCCGGCGTGGAGCGCTGCCCGCCCGGCGGCGATGCGGGCGCGCGCGCGTTGGCGCACGTCCTCCACCTGCCGGCGGTGCCCTTCGACCGCAGCCGCGGCGAGCACAAGCCGGCGCAGGTGGCGGTCATCGTCGAGGCCGACTGCATCGGCTGCACCAAGTGCATCCAGGCCTGCCCGGTGGACGCCATCGTCGGCGGCGCCAAATTCATGCACACCGTATTGGCCGACCTGTGCACCGGCTGCGAGCTGTGCATCCCGCCGTGCCCGGTGGACTGCATCGACCTGAAACCCTTGTAGGAGCGCACCTTGGTGCGCGATGGGCGTTACCGGGGAAGCTTCATCGCGCACCAAGGTGCGCTCCTACGGTGTCATCAGCGGCTTACGGCACCGCCGCGGTGATCACGATCTCGATCTTCCACTCCGGGTTGGCCAGCCTGGCCTGCACCGTGGCGCGCGCCGGGGTGGCGCCTTGCGGCACCCACTTGTCCCAGGCTTCGTTCATGCCGGCGAAATCGGCCATGTCGGCCAGGAAGATCTCCGCGCGCAGGATGTGGCTCTTGTCGGTCGGCGCCAGCCGCAGCAGGTCGTCGATGGCCTGCAGCACCTGCTCGGTCTGGCCGACGATGTCGGCGCCGGTGTCTTCCGGCACCTGCCCGGCGAGGTAGGCCACGCCGTGGTGGACGATCATTTCCGACATGCGCGGGCCGGTGTCGTAGCGTTCGATCATGGTTTGCCTCCGATGAATGTGGCCGCCATTGTGCCGCGAAGCGGCGGTTTCAGCCGTTACTTCGCGCCTGCCGCCACAGGCCTGCGGCGGCCCACGCCAGCCAGCCCACCACCAGCGCGATCACCAACTTCTGCCCCAGCCCGCGCGGGCTGCCGCGCCAGAGCACGTGCAGCCACAGGCCGGCGAACGCCAGCCATGCCCACCACCACGCCAGCCGGTGCCGGCCATGCCAGCGCGCATCGCGGCCGAAGCACCAGGCCTGCACCAGCATCGCCACGGTGACGCACAGGAACGCGGCCTGCGCCGCCAGCCCATGCACCAGCGGCGCCAGCAGCGGCGCGTGCTCCGGCAACCAGCTGTCGCCCACCGCCACCGTGGTCAGCCCCAGCCCGGCGGTACAGAACAGCACCAACGGCAGCCCGCGGCGAGCCCGTCCCTGCATGTCCAGATACAGGGCCAGTGCCAATACGGCTATGCCGGCCGCCAGTACGCAATAGGCCGTACGCAGCAGCAAGCCGTGCGGCCCGTGCAGGTACAGGCTGAGGGTGGCGCGCACCCAGTCCAGGTCGTCGCGCGCGAATTGCAGGCACACCGCGGTGGCTGTGAACAACAGCAACGCAGACAGCGCGGACAAGGCCGCATATCGCTTCAATCGCATGGGCAGGGAAGCAGTCGTGTCCAAGGTGATCCGGGAATCGGCAAGGAGATGCCAGCCTATCCGCAAGACGGGCCGTTGCGCGGTCAGCCTTCCGCTTCCGGGTGCCGCTGCTTCCACTCGGCCAGCGCCTGCCGGTAGCGCGCCAGCTCGTCGGCATACAGGTCCAGCACGCACAACGGGCAACCGCTGCCGCAGCATTCGTTGGGGCCCGGTTCCTCCGGCGGCAAGGGCCTTGGATCTGGATCGATAACGGGAATCGGAGTCACCACGGCGGGCATTGCGACCAATCAGGCAAGACAGAACCCATGGATTCTAGGCCATCAAACCCGAGGGGATGGTCGCCGTTGCGGTCGTGTTTCTTCCCTACCCCATACCCGGGGCGCCACGCCCACCGGGACCGTCCTGGTGGCGCTGTTGCTGTCCCATCGCCAACTGCTGTTCGCGCTGCTGGTTGAGCGCTTGCACCTGCTCCACGCTCTCCTGCAATGGCGGTGCCGCCTGGGCAATCTCGGTCACCGAGCGAAACCCCGGTACCATCCCCGCGATGCAGATCCGGTTCTCGGCCATCATGACCCGGTCGATCTTGTCGGGGCCAGCAATGTCGGCCCGCTTGGCATCGTGCAGGGCGCGCATCACCTGGTCGTCGCCGATATGGCCCGGCACGCCCTGACGGATGCAGGCGAACATGGCTTGATCGGCTGGCAACAGCAAGGCGATCCCCTGTTGCTGCTGTACCGTGCGTTCGGCGGCGGGAGCGTTGCTGACCAAATGCGGCGAACGGGCATGCGCCCATTGCCGTGAATGTTCTTCCAGCGATATCGACAGCGCCTTGCCAGGGTCCACCCGGACCGTCTTCGGGTCGGAAAAGGCGTTGAGCTGCCAGATGCCTTCAACCTGACCATCCGCGGCGATGCGCACCCGGTCGATGCGCAGGCCTTGGCGCTCGCCCTCCACCAGCAACGCGGCGGCCACCTGCTCGCTGTGCCGGCCGTGGGGAACGCCCCGGTTGATCTCGGCGTAGTGGAGTTCCATCAGGACACGCTGGAAATCAGTGTGTCCCGGATGCTGGGCATCGCTCAGGCGCTCCGGCAATGGCGTCGCCCGCGGTTCGGCCAGCCTGAGGGATGCCGAGACGGACGCCGGCGCCGCGGTCCGTTGTTCCGGCGACGGGGTGACCCGGAGCGTCTCCAGAGTGGGGATTTCGCGCTCGGGAGCCAAGCCCGGTTGCAGCAGCTTCTGGGCGTGCGTGCGCTGGGCCTCGAAGGCCAGATCCAGTTCGGCGCGCAGGTTGCCGTCGGCGTGGCTGTCCCACAGCAGTCCGTCATGCGTCCACTGGCCGTCGGCTTCGCGGGTGTAGTGCCGGCCATCGGAGGCCACCACCCGTTCCGGGTGCGCCAGGGTGTTTTCGACCGCTTCCGGTACCTTGCCGTGCCGCTGCCAGTCGTTCTGCGCATACAGGACCTCGAACGTGGCGGCGAGGGTCGTCGGGCTGCACGCGGCATTGTCGGCGATGATCTGGCGCGACTGGGCGTCCAGTTGCGTGGCCCGTTCCGGCGGGGCGGTCTCGGTGTAGCCCAGGCCGGGCTTGTCGTGGTTGAGCTGTCGCTGCCAGCCGCCGTTGGCCGGGTTGCGGATCCAGTCGCCCCCGTAGGCGCTGAACGTATCGTCGCGACTGGCCGGCAGCTTGAACGGATCGCGCGCGGTCGCGGCGGCCAGGCCCAGTTCGGTGGCTTTGGACACGGCCTTGTAGTTGAGTTCGTCGGCCAGTGCCGGGCTGGCGGTCAGGCGCTGCCCTTGCGGTGCCGTCGGCAGCGGTGGCAGGGTGCGCGTCCAGCCCTGTTCGGGATGGGCCGGGTCGGCCTGCCAGGTGTGGCCGTCGCTGCCGCGCTGGGTATAGATGCGTCTGTGCTCGATGGCATCGGCCAGCTTGTCGCCAGCCACGCCACCGACGACCGCCCCGAGCGCTCCCGTGGCGAGTGCGCCCGGCCCCAGCGTGCTGCCGGCCGCCAAGCCCGCCTCGAAGCCCAGCCATGCCCCGGCGCCGGTGCCGGCCGAACGGCCCACCGCTGCCTGGGCGGCGGTCAGGTTGCCCATACTGCGCAGGCGGGTGTAGTCGTGGGCGGTCTTGGCGACCTCGATGCCCGTGGTGACCACCGCCGCACCGTGGCCCAGCGAGCGGGCCAGCTTGGTCGCTCCCGGCACTGGACCGATACCGGCCGCTTCGGCCGCTTCGATGCGGCGCAGGTTCGCCAGCGCGACCTCCCCCGGCTCCGCCGGCACAGGGCCAATGGCCACCCGGTTCAACGGGCCGCGCTCGACCTCGGGCGACAGCGGCTTGGGGGCGTGCGGCAGGGTATCGTTGGCAACGGTCCTGTCCGGCGCCAGGCGTGCGCTCACGCCTTCCGTGGCCCGGTCCACCTGGCGGTCCAACTGGTAAATCACCATGCCTTCGTGGGAGTTGTGCACCACGTTCAGGCGCGGATCGCTGGGTTCGTGGACCTTCTCCAGCAAGGAGACGCCCGGGCGCAAGGCGTTGCAGTAGTCCACCATCAGGTTGCAACTGCGGCTGGCCAGACCATCGCGCAAGTAACTGCCCCCGATGTCCGAATGCGCACCGCCCACCTGCACGTTGAGGAAACGGCCATCGGCGGAGACGTCTGGCGGCATCAATTGATCGCTGGGGAACCTGGCGCGGGTTTCGTCCAGCGCGGTGATCTGGAAGCCGGACACCACCGACGGCGCCAGGCGCCGGTCGAACCGCTCGGGGATGCCGGTGGCAACCGGGTCGAACAGGCCTACGGCCTGGGGCGTCATCCCGGGTGGGGCGATGTGGCGGATATAGATGATTTTGCCATTGGCATCGAAGGATCGGCTGGTCGGATCGACGATACCGCGCTCATGCAGGAGATTGGTGAACCCGGCGGCCTGACTGGCGCCACGGCTGAAGCCAGTGCTGAGCACGCGGATATTGACATTGGGGTCCGCCCGCCTCCACTCCTGTGCTTTGTCCACCAAGTCGGCATACATCTTCTCCAGCCGTTCTTCGTAGGTATAGCCAAGCACTGCATCTATTGTGCGTGTGAGCGGGTTGCCTTGGGTTCCCGGACCTTCTAGATAACGAATGTAGATTTGTGAATCCTTCTCGCCCAAATACTTGATCTGATCGTCGATATTGGGGTTCTACCCCGAAATCACGGACGGTTGTGAAAGAGCTTGGAACTCCCGATCGCGCCTGGCGACTCTTCGCCGCATCCTCGGGTTATGGAACCGCTCGACGTATTCGAACACATCAGTCTTCGCTGCATCGAGTGTCAGGTACTTCGTGCGGTAGATCCGCTCGCGCTTGAGCACGCCGAAAAACCCTTCGCAGGCCGCGTTGTCGCCGCAGTGTCCCACCGCGCTCATCGAACAGACCAGGCCGTTTCTCGACAGATACCGCTGGTAGTCGCCGCTTCGGAATTGACTGCCGCGATCGGAATGCAGGATCACCGGCTCCGCGCCTTGCCGCTGCCATACCGCCATCTGCACCGCCCGGATCACCATGTGCCGGTCCTGCCTGTGGTGCATCGACCAACCCACCACGCGCTGGTCGAACAAATCCAGCACGATGCATAGATACAGCTTGCCTTGTCCTGTTTTGATCTCAGTGATGTCGGTGACCCATTTGGTCTCCGGCTCCAGTGCGGTGAAGTCCCGCTCCAGCAGGTTGCGCACGCCCGGAGGCGTGAGCGCCGGCCGTCCGCGCTGACCGCGCCGCTTCGGGCGCGGCCAGCCCTGCAAACCCTCGGCCGCCATCAGTCGCGCCACGCGGTTCAAGCTGGCCGACTCGCCCTGATCGACCAGGTCTTCGTGCATGCGACCGGCGCCGAGAGTGCCACGGCTGTCCTCGTGCATCTCGCGGATTCGCGCGGCCAGGCGCTGGTTGTCGCGCTGTCGGGCGCTGGGCAGTCGCTGGCTCCAGTCGTAGTAACCGCTGGCCGACACCTTCAGGCAGCGGCACATCAGTCGAACCGGAAACGCGTCGCGGCAACGTTCGATCACCTGATACCTCAGGATGATCCCTTGGCAAAGAACGTCGCCGCTTCTCGCAAAAAATCCCGTTCCTTCCTCACCCGGGCCAGCTCGCGCTTGAGGCGGGCCAGCTCTTCGTCCCGGGGCGTCCCGCTGCCGCCGAAAGCCACCACCCCCTGGCTCTGGGCTTCCCGCTTCCAGCGGGTCAACAGGGTGTCGCGGATCCCCAACTCCCGAGCCACTTGGGCACAGCTCACACCCGGCTGGCTGGCCTGCTCAATAGCACCGCGCTTGAACTCGGCGCTGAACTTCCTTCGCTTCGACATGAACACTCCTCAGGCCTCGATCGGCCTTCTCGTAAGTGTCCGTGAAAACGGGGGTGAACCCTAACGGAACTTCAAAGGCCACGGGTCGGCCGGGGGAAACAGTGACTTCAAGCCCAGCATGGGGAATATCTCCTCGTTCCTTGAAGGATGTACCCGTCAATCCTACGGCGCATGGTGGTTGTCCGTCATCAGGCAACGCCAAGGTTTCGAGCGTGGGTAACCGAATGACCCACCGCTGCCTGGATGGCGGTCAAGTTCCCTTGGTTGCGCAGACACAGACAGGTCAGGCAGCTGAAATCAGGCCCCCAAGACCCGCCGCAGGTTTTCCCGCGCCTGCGCATCCAGGCGCACGTGGAAGAAGTCGCTGAAGAAGATGCGCGGTTGCGCCAGCACGCCCTTCAGGAAGCGGCGGCGGTTGATGCGGAACAGGAAGCCCGGCACCTTGCCGCGATATTCCTCGGCGATGCCGCGGTCGTAGGCGTCGAACACCTCCGGCGGCGCGCCGAGGATGGCCATGTCGCTGTCCAGGAACAGCGCCGCGTCGGCGTCCAGTTCGTCGCCGCGCAGACTGCCGTGGCGGGCGGTGAGTTCGATCAGCTGCACCACCCGCCCGGCATCGATGCCGGCATCCGGCAGCCAGCGCGCGATCGACTCGCGCGCAAGCTGCGCCGAGCGCAGTTCGTTGTCGCCACGCCCGGCCTCGTAGACCGCATCGTGGTACAGCATCGCCAGCGCCACCTCGCGCGGCTGCCGCCAGCCGGGGCCGGCGGCGACGTCGTGGAAATGCCGCAGCAGCGCCCGCACGTGGCCGAAATGGTGGTACGCGCGTGGCGGCTGCGCGTGCGCGGCCTCTATCTCGGCCAGTTGGCCGGAAGGCAGGGGGAACGGGATCAGGTCATCCATGCGGGCATTCCGGGAGCGTAGGAGCGACGTGAGCCGCGACCGGGTTTCACCGGGAAAGCCCCGGTCGCGGCTCACGTCGCTCCTACGGAAACATGCTTCGTTGCCGGCTTCAACCCAGCGCCCAGCGCCCTTCCAGCTGGTAGCGGGTCTGCCCGAGGTAGCTGCGGATCAACACGAACTCGCGCACCAGCCAGCGCATCGGCTGCACCGGTTGCAGCGGCAGCCTGCGCCTGTCGTAGAGCAGGGTCAGGTGCGGGGTGAACGCCGGCTCCGGCTTGCCGCCGACGCCCTGCATGCAGCGCGCCAGTTCCCGGTGCAGGTCGTGCAGCAGTTCGGCGCCATGCTCGCTGCGCAGCACGAACGGATGCTGGCGGCTGCCGCTGAAGCTGCCCACCTGGTCGAAACAAACCTCGAACGCAGGCAGGCGCACCCGCGCCGCGGCCTGCTGCGCCCTGGCCAGCAGCCCCGGCGGCAGGCCAGCGTAGTCGCCCAGATGATGCAGGGTGACGTGCAGGCGCTCGCGCGCCAGCGGCCGGCCATCCAGCCCGTGTTCCCCGCGCAGGCCGTCGGCCAGTTCGGCGATGCGCACGGCGGTGGCCGCATCGGGCATCACCGCGAAGAACAGGCGCTCGGTCGGGATGTCGCCGCCGAAACCCAGCGACAGCTGCGCCTCGGCGGAAGGAATGAACTTCGTCATGGTCGGAAGGCGCCGGCTGGCGGAAAGGCCCGGAGGTGGCCGGCATCGCGTCGGGGCCGCGGATACTAGCAGACCACCGCCGGAGCGGCCGCGCACCGACATGGCGAAAACCTCGCCAGCGTCCGCAACCGCCCGCGGCATGGGCGCCGCCAACGGTTATCCACAACCTTGCCGGGCATCCATCCACACCGCCTGTGGATTTCCTCCGGGCGCCGGCGAAAGGCATACACTGGCCGGGCCGCAGCAACCTTCCGGGTATCGGTCATGATCGGTTGGAATGCCTTCGCCCTGCTTGCCGCCATCACCACGGCCCCACCCGCCGTGCCGCCATCCCCCGAGCAGGTGATGGCAATCCCGGCCGAACTGCGCCAGCAGTTGCAGGAGCAGGTGGTCCACGGCGCCAACGCATCCGACAAGCGCCTGCAACTGCTGGTGGAACTGGTGTTCCAGCCGCGGCACCCGGAGACGCCGAGCCTGCAGTACGACACCGCGGCCACCCTGACCGTGGCCGAAACCTGGGCGCAGCAGCGCGCCAACTGCCTGTCCTTCACCCTGCTGTTCGTCGCGCTGGCGCGCGAGGCCGGGCTGGAGGCGCACATGCAGGAAGTCGGGCAGGTGGTCGGCTGGTACCAGGAACAGGGCGTGATCTACAACGCCGGCCACGTCAACGTCGGCCTGCGCGTGGATGGCCGGCGCGCGACGCTGGACCTGGACCAGAACGTGCTCTACGACCGCCGCGGCCCGCAGCCGATATCCGACCAGCGCGCGCTGGCCCACTTCTACAACAACCGCGGCGCCGAGCTGATGGCCGCGCACGACGGCGAAGGCGCGCGCGCCCACCTGCGGATGGCGTTGCAGATGGACCCGCACTTCGCACCGGCATGGAACAACCTGGGCGTGCTGGAAACCCGCGCAGGCGACCTCGACGCGGCCGCCCGCGCCCTCGACAATGCCCTTCAGGAGGACCCGATGCTGGCCTCGGCGCTGTCCAACACCAGCGCGCTGTACCACCGCATCGGCAGGGAGCAGCAGGCCGCGCGGCTGGCCATGCGCCTGCAGCGCGTGCACGCGCGCGACCCGTTCTACCAGTTCATGCAGGGCGTGACGGCCGAACGCCGCGGCGACTATGCGCAGGCCGTGGTCGCCTACCGCCACGCCATCCGCCTGTACGGCAGCGCCCACCAGTTCCATTTCGGGCTGGCGCGGGCCTATTTCCTCGAAGGCGACAACCGCCGCGCGATGCGCGAGATGGCGCGCGCCCGCGAACTGGGCGGCACCGACCCGGTGCGCGCGGTCTACCAGTCCAAGCTCGACAGCCTGCGCCGCATCAGCGCCCGCCACGCGTCGCGCTGACGCTTCCGCGAAGTCACGCAACAGGCGTCAGGATTGCCTGGCAAGGCCCCATGCGGGGCAAGCCCCGCATCTACGAAAGCAATGCCGCGGGTTCAAGGCACACCCACACGAAGCCTCCCCCCTCCACGTCCCACATCAATGAAAGCAGGGCGAAAGCCGTAGGTGTGGGGCTTGCCCCACACGGGGCTTTCTCGATGACGAGGCACGCCCCGTACCCGGGGGTGCTCAGGCCTTGCGCAGGAAGCAGGTCTTCAACACCAGCCCCTTGATCTTGTCCGAGTTGCCTTCGATGTGCTCGGCGTCGTCCTCGACCAGGCGGATGTTGCGGATCACCGTGCCCTGCTTGAGCGGGATCGACGAGCCCTTGACCTTCAGGTCCTTGATGACGGTGACGGTGTCGCCGGCCACCAGCACGTTGCCGTTGCTGTCGCGTACCACCAGCGCGCTTTCCGCCGCTTCGTCCGGCGACCATTCGTGGCCGCAGTCGGCGCAGACCCACAGTGCGCCGTCGGGATAGACGTTTTCCAGCGAACACTGCGGGCAGGAGGAAGTGGGCATGGCGGCTCCAGAGACGTGGCAAAGCGTCGATTGTAGCCGCCCGTCCTCCGTTCGATCCGCCTCAGCGCGCGCCGAGGCTGACCCGCACGCTGCCCGAGTGCGAGTTGATGGAGATGTCGCCATCGCCGCCGCCGAGGCGCGCGTCGAGGTGGCTGCCTGGGCCGTAGCGCGGGCGCTCGACCTCGCCCACGTCCGAACGGATGCTGCCGCTGAAGCTGCTGACCTTCAGCTGCGCCGAGGTGCGCGCCGGCAGGGTCAGCGAGATCGGCGCGCTCACCGTCTGCAGGCTGATGCGGCCGCCCGGCTGCAGGCCGGCGCTGCGCACGCCGAGGCTGCCGGACACGGTTTCGGCGTTGAGCCGCTGCACCGCGGAAAGGTCGAGGTCGACCGCGCCGCTGACCGAGTTGGCGGCCACGTCGCCGCCGCTGCTGCCCGCCGCGTTGATCGCGCCGCTGACCGTGCGCAATTCCAGCCGTGGGGTCCGCAGCTGCGAGCGGATCGCGCCGCTGACGGTGTTGAAGCTGGCCTCGGCGGCCTGCCCGCCGGCGGTGATGCCGCCGCTGACGGTGCTGGCCTGCAGCCGGCGCAGGTCGACCTCGGCCACGTCCAGCGCGGCGCTGACCGTGCCGGCCTGCAGTTCGCTGCCGCGCGGCACCCGCAGTTCCAGCACCGCGCCGCGGCTGTTGCGGCCGTTCTGCGGGTACACCACCTTCAGCTGCACGCGGTTGGCGCTGTTCTGCACGTCCAGCCGCTGGCCCTCGCCGAGCGTGCCGGTCAGCTGCACCTCGTTGCGGTCCCAGCCGCGCACGCTCACCGAGCCGGCGACGTTGCTGATCTCGACCCGCCCGCCGCTGGACAGCGCGTGGTGTTCGTTGACCGTGGTCTGCGCCAGTGCCGGCGCCGATGGGGCCAGCAGCGCAGCGGCGGCCAGCAGGTATCGCATGGAAACATTCATGGTGGTTCTCCTTCAGGTGGCAAGACCGGCGGCGGCGAGGCCCTGCCGGGTGAGTTCCAGGCGCAGCGCGTAGGTGCGCCGCAGTTGCCCGAGCAGGAAGCCGGCGTCGGGGCTCTGCGCGATCGCCGAGCGGATGCCGGCGGCGCTGGCATCGAGCTCGTGCAGCGCGGGGACGAGTTCGGCGGGCACGGTGTCCTGCGGGATCGCCGCGATCGCCTGCCGGTATTGGTCGGCGAGCGCATCGGCCTGCACTTCCAGCGGCGATTCCGGCGGCGACGGCGGCTGCTCGTGCAGTTCCCTCCAACGGCCGGTGCCCAGCAACGCCAAGGCCGCGACGGCGGCCGCCGCGGCGATGGGCAACCAGCGGCGATGACGCCGGGCGGGCACGACGGCGACCGCTGGCCGGAGGCGCGGCTCTTCGCGCAGGCGCGCGGCGATGCCCTGCCAGGCCGTGGCCGGCGGCAGGCGTTCGGCCGGCAGCTGGCGCAGGCGCGCGGCCAGTTCGTCGTGCTCGTGTTCGTGGTCGTGGTCGTGGTCGTGGTCGGCGTCGTGTCGGTTCATGGCGTTTCTCCAAGACGCGCGCGCAGCAGGCCACGCGCGCGATGCAGCTGTGCCTTGGAACTGCCGACGGCCATCCGCAGTTCCTCGGCGATTTCCTGATGCTTCCAGCCCTCGATGTCGTGCAGCACCAGCACCGCGCGGGCACGCGGCGGCAGGGTTTCCAGCGCGCGCTCCAGGTCCAGCCCGGTGGCATTGCAGCGCATGGATGCCGGCAGCCCCGCCAGCACCTCCATGCCGTCCTCGCCGATGTCCAGCGCCTCGAACGCGGCGCTGGCGCGCAGTTCCATCAATGCAGTGTTCACCGCCAGCCGGTGCAGCCATGTACCCAGCGCGCTCTCGAAGCGGAACTGCGGCAGCTTGCGCCAGGCCTGGATGAAGGTTTCCTGCAGCGCGTCCTCGGCGCGCGCGGCGCTGCCGCCGCACAACCGCCACAGCAGCGCGTACAGGCGCGGCGCATGGCGGCGGTAGATGCATTCGTAGGCATGGCCGTCGCCCGCGGCAGCGGCACGCGCCAGCGTGGCGTCGTCGGCAGCCTGCGGATGGGAAGCGGTGGCGGTCACGGTGGCGGCGAGCATATCCATTGGATGCGACCGCCGCCGAAAAGGTTTAAAGCCGGTCGTACGAATCCCCGCATCGCCGGCACGGGCTGACAGCGCCGGGCCGGTGGCCGACAATCGGCCTCCGCCACTCCCCACTGCGATTCCATGCTCCGACTCTCCGCCGCCCTGCTCGGCGCGGCCCTCGCGCTGGCCGGCTGCGCCGGCGTGCCCGCGGCCGCCCCCGTCGCCACCGCGACTCCCGCCACGCTGCCGCGCGAGGCCACCTCGCCGCTGATCCTGATTTCGATCGACGGCTTCCGCAACGACTACCTGCAGCGCGGCCTCACCCCCACGCTGGCGGCGCTGGCCGACGACGGCGTGCGCGCCGAGTACATGCGCCCGTCGTACCCATCGATCACCTTCCCCAACCACTACACGCTGGTGACCGGGCTGCGCCCGGACCACCACGGCGTCATCGCCAACTTCATGACCGACCCGTCGATATCCGGCGTGCGCTTCAGCATGTTCGACCCGGCGACCGTCGGCGACGAACGCTGGTGGGACGACGGCACGCCGCTGTGGACCCGCGTGCGCGAACAGGGCGGCCGCGCCGCGGCGATGTTCTGGGTCGGGTCGGAAGCGCCGGTGCATGGCGCGCGCCCGGAGTTCTGGCGCCCGTTCGACATCGCGGTCAGCTCCGAGGACCGCGTCCGCCAGGTGCTGGAGTGGCTGGCGCTGCCCGCCGCCGAGCGCCCGCATTTCATCACCCTGTACTTCGACCGGGTGGACAGCATGGGCCACGAACACGGCCCGGACTCGCCCCAACTGGACCAGGCGCTGGGCGAGGTGGACACCGCCATCGGCCACCTGCTGCAGGGCATCGAGGCGCTCGGGCTGGGGCAGCGGGTGAACGTGGTGGTGGTGTCCGACCACGGCATGGCCGCGACCGGGCCGGAAATGGAGTTCTTCCTCGACGACCTGGTCGACGTGAGCCACCTGGACTTCGGCTGGACCGGCGCCTATGCCTCCTTCGACGCCCTGCCCGGCGGCGAGGCCGCCGCCCGCCAACTGATGGGACGGCACGCGCACATGCAATGCATGCCGCGCGGGCAGATCCCGGCCCGCTTCGAATACGGCCGGCACCGCCGGGTGCCCGCCTACATCTGCATCGGCGAACCCGGCTGGCAGATCACCACCCGCACGGAGATGCAGCGCAAGGGCCACCGCCTGCGCGGCGAGCATGGCTACGACAACCTGCTGCCGGACATGCGCTCGCCGTTCATCGCCCACGGCCCGGCGTTCCGGCAGGGCGTGGTGATCCCGCCCATCGACAACGTCGACGTGTACCCGCTGCTTGCGCGCGTGCTCGGCATCGAGCCCGGCGCCAACGACGGCGACCCCGCCCACACCGCCGCCGCGTTGCGCCCCTGACCACCACGGGCCGCCGCCGACGGCCGCGGCCCGCAAGGAGATACCCCGATGAAGCACTACCTGCCGGAATGGATGCACGAATGGGTCGGCACGCTGGAGCTCGCCCTGTCGATCATCGCGATCCTGCTGGCCGCCTGGCTGCTGCGCCTGCTCAACCGGCGCCTGCTGGCGCGGCTGGGCCGCCATTACACCCTGCCCAGGCCGATGGAAATGGCGATCCGGCGCCTGTCCAGCTTCATCATCTGGAGCTGCACGCTGGTGGCCATCCTCGACCGCGTCGGCGTGTCGGCCACGGTGCTGTGGACCGCCTTCACCGGCTTTGCCGCGGTCGGCGCGGTGGCGTTCTTCGCGGCGTGGAGCGTACTGTCCAACATCTTCTGCACGCTCCTGATCTTCACCACCCGCCCATTCCGCCTCGGCGACCACATCGAGGTGCTGGAGAACGGCGAGAAACCCGGCCTCAAGGGCCGGGTCATCGACATCAACCTGATCTACACCACGATGCAGGAAATCGGCGGCCCGAGCGAAGACGCGCTGATGCAGATCCCCAACAGCCTGTTCTTCCAGCGCGGCCTGCGCCGCTGGCCGGGCGGGCGCATCGACGGGAACCGCCTGCTGGGCGACGGTTGAGGCGGCGGCCCTTCCGGCCACGTTCCTTTCTTCGCCCGATTGCACGGGGGCACGGAAACCATCCCGTAGAGCGGGGCTTGCCCCGCTGGGGCGTTCCCGGCAAAGCCCAGCGGGGCAAGCCCCGCTCTACGAGCGCAAGTCCGGGCGAGGCATTCGTTTTGTTGCAGTGCAGCGAAAAGATGCAAGAATCCACGCCTGCGACAGCCTGAACCGGCCCTGCCCCCAATGTCCCGTGCCTCCTCCCCGTGCCCGTCCACCGCGACGGGCGCCGCCGCCCCCGTTTCCGCCGCGCCCACCCCCAGCGACCGCCAGCGCTGGCTCGCCGTCATCGCGCTGGCGCTGGCCGCCTTCGTGTTCAACACCAGCGAATTCGTCCCGGTCGGGCTGCTCAGCGACATCGGCGCCAGCTTCGGCAAGCCGATCGAGCAGGTCGGCCTGATGCTCACCATCTATGCATGGGTGGTGGCGCTGACCTCGCTGCCGTGCATGCTGCTGACCCGCAATTTCGACCGCCGCAGGCTGCTGCTGGGCGTGTTCGCGCTGTTCATCGCCAGCCACCTGCTGTCCGGCGTGGCCGGGAGCTACCCGGTGCTGATGGCCAGCCGCATCGGCATCGCCCTGGCGCATGCGGTGTTCTGGTCGATCACCGCCTCGCTGGCGGTGCGCGTGGCGCCAGCCGACAAGCGCCCGCAGGCGCTGGGGCTGCTGGCCACCGGCACCTCGGTGGCGATGGTGCTGGGCATCCCGCTGGGCCGCGTGGTCGGCGAATGGCTGGGCTGGCGCACCACCTTCATCGCCATCGGCGGCATCGCCCTGCTGGCCATGCTGGTGCTGGCGCGCCTGCTGCCGCCGCTGCCCAGCCGCAACAGCGGCTCGGCCAGCAGCATCCCGCTGCTGCTGCGCCGCCCGGCGCTGCTGGCGCTGTACCTGCTGGTGATGGTGGTGGTGACCGCGCAGTTCACCGGCTACAGCTACATCGAGCCGTTCGTGCAGCAGGTGGGCGGCTTCGGCGGCCACGTCACCACCTGGGTGCTGCTGCTGTTCGGCGGCATGGGCTTCGTCGGCAGCCTGTTGTTCTCGCGCTTCGGCCTGCGCTGGCCGCGCGGCTTCCTGCTCGCCGCCATTGGCGCGCTGGTGCTGTGCCTGCTGGGCCTGCGCAGCGCCGCCGGCAATGCCTGGGCGCTGTACGCGCTGGCATCCGCATGGGGCGTGGCGATGATCTGCTTCGCGTTGTCGATGCAGTCCAAGGTGCTGCACCTGGCGCCGGACGCCACCGACGTGGCGATGGCGCTGTTCTCGGGCATCTTCAACATCGGCATCGGCGCCGGCGCGCTGGTCGGCAGCCAGGTCAGCCTGCGCCTGGGCATGGGCCACATCGGCGTGGTCGGCGGCCTGATCGCCGCCGCCGGCTGGCTGTGGTGGCTGTTCTCGATGCGGCGCTGGAGCGGCAGTTTCCGACTGCACGGCCACTGAGCGGCGGCTTCAACGCAGCTGGCTGTCCTTGCTGCCGCGCCGGTTGTAGCCGGCGAACACGGCCTCTTCGTCCAGCGCCTGCTGGCAGGCGACGCACAGGCGCACGCCCGGCACCGCCTTGCGCCGTGCCTCGGGGATCGGCGCGTCGCATTCCTCGCAGTGTTCCAGGCCCGGACCGCTGGGCATGCGGCTGCGGGCGCGCTTGATCGCGTCCTCGACGGTGGCGTCGATCTGATCCTGAACGGCGGTATCGCCCGCCCAGCCGGTAGCCATGACTGCTGCTCCAATGACCGGTGACTTGACCGGCAACCAGCCTAGCGCATCGACCTGCATGGTGGCCCAATGGCCGCCATTCACCACATGAGGTCGTCGGGCACCACGAACTGCGCGTAGTAGGCGTCGTCCTCGGCATTGCCGGTGGACGCCGCCGCGTCGCCGCCCTGGCCGTGGTCGAGCACGATCAGCGTCGCGTCGCGCTCGCGCACCTTCTCCGCCGCCGCCCGCGGCAGCAGCTCGAAGCCCTCGCCGTGGCGCGCGATCACCAGCGTGCCGGCGGCCAGTTGCCGGCGCTGCGCCTCGTCGACCAGCAGGGTGCGGATCACCGCGCCGTCATCGAAGCGGTAGTCCAGCTCGCCGCTGCGCGGCACCCTGCGGTCGGCGATGATCTGCCGCGCCTGCGCGCGCAGCTCGTCGGCGCGGCGCCGGGCGTTGTGTTCGGCAGCCAGCACGCGGTCGCGCTCGGCCTTTTCCGCGCGGGCGCGTTCGGCTTCCAGCTGGCTGTCGCTGGGGCCGGCGGGCGCGCCCTTGGCGTGGCGCGCCTTGTTCTGCTCGCGCGCCACCTGCGCCACCTGCGACTTCTTGACCAGCCCGGCCTTGAGCAGTTGTTCCTGGAGCGGGTTCGCCTTCGCCATCTTGGTGATTCGTGGTTCCGTTGCCGATGCTGCGATGATACCGGCCCGCCCGTCCCCGCGCCCGCCGATGCAGCCCCTGAAGTACCTTTCCGGCTATCCCGAACACCTGCAGCAGCGTGCCCGCGAACTGCTCGATGCCGGCAGGCTAGGCGCAACGGTGCGCGGCCGCCACCCGCAGGCGCACGCGGTGCGCAACGACCGCCAGCTGCACGACTACGTGCAGGAACTGAAGGCACGCCACCTGCGCCAGTCGCCGCCGCTGGGCAAGGTGCTGTACGACGGCAGGCTGCAGGTGCTCAAGCACGCGCTGGGCCTGCACACCGCCATTTCCCGCAACCACGGCGGCAAGCTCAAGGCCAGCCGCGAGATCCGCATCGCCAGCGTGTTCCGCGACACCCCGGCGCCGTTCCTGCGGATGATCGTGGTGCACGAACTGGCGCACCTGAAGGAAGCCGAACACAACAAGGCCTTCTACCAGCTGTGCCTGCACATGGAGCCGGACTACCACCAGCTCGAATTCGACCTGCGCCTGTACCTGACCGCGCTGGAGCACGAGGCTGGCCGGCCCGCCGGGGACACCGGGATCCCGTAGCTGCGGGGCTTGCCCCGCATGAAGTTTTACCGGCGAAAGCCCCGTGCCTGTCCCGAAAAGGGATGCAAGCACAAGCCCGGCACCTACGATGGAAGGCCGGGCGCTACACTCCCCGCCCGCCGTACCGAGCCTGCGCCATGACCACGCCCCTCCGCCTCGACAAGCGCCTCGCCGCGCAGCTGCACTGCTCCCGCGCCCAGGCCCGGCACTACATCGAGGGCGGCTGGGTCAGCGTGGACGGCGTGGTGGTGGAAACCCCGCAGACGCTGGTGGCCGATGAAACCCTCGCGTTGGCGGCCGGGGCCGGCAGCGAACCCGCCGAGCCGGCGACGCTGCTGCTGAACAAGCCCGCCGGCTGCGACGCCGAAGCGCTTTCGGCGCTGTTGCGCGAAGACAACCGCTGCGCCGACGACGCCTCCGGCACCCGCCTGCTGCACCGCCATTTCCAGCGGCTGCAATCGCCGATGCCATTGGATGCCGACGCCTGCGGGCTGCTGGTATTCACCCAGGACTGGCGCGTGCGCCGGCACCTGCTCGAAGCCGGCCCGTCGCTGGAGCAGGAGTTCATGGTCGACGTGGAAGGCGAAGCCGGGCCGTGGGCGCTGGCAAAGCTGGCCCACGGCCTGCACCACGCGGGCCGTGCCCTGCCCGCCTGCAAGGTCAGCTGGCAGAGCGAGCAGCGCCTGCGTTTCGCGATCAAGGACGTGCGCCCCGGCCAGCTGCAACACATGTGCGGGCAGGTCGGCCTGCGCGCCACGCAGGTGCGCCGGCTGCGCATCGGCCGCATCGGGCTGAGCAAAATGCCCGAAGGCCAATGGCGCTACCTCGCCGCCGGACAGCGTTTCTGAGCCGCACGTTACCGTAGACGCAGGCCTTGCCCGGCACCAGGTAGGTCGGGGCTACGCCCCCGACGTTCGTGTCCCGATATCCCGTGCGTCGGGGGCGTAGCCCCGACCTACTCCTCCTCGACAATACGTGGAGGCGGGGCTTGCCCCGCAGGGGCATTCCCGGCCACCCCGCGCCGGGCAGGCCCGGCACCTACGCCAGCAGCCGCAACAACGCCGCAGCCGCTGCGCCGGCCAACACCACCACGAGAAAAGGCAGCCGCAACAGCAACGCGACGGCCGCGGCCAGCAGCGCGCCGATGCGCGCGTCCAGCACCACGCCCTGCCCGGCGGAAACAGCGTTCATCGTGGTCAACGAGGCCAGCAGGCCGATGGTCAGCGTGCCGGCCACCCGCGTCATCCGCGGCGACGCCATCCAGCGCACCGGCACCAGATAGCCACAGAACTTGATCGCCCAGGCCACCACGCTGCCCAGCAACACCCATGCCCACAGCGACATCAGCCCTGCCCTCCGTCGCCTTCGGGTGACACGTCCGGCTCCAGCCCTTCGTTGGCCGGGCCATGCCCGAACCAGCCCCACACCGCGGCAATCGCCGCCGCCAGCAGAATCGGCACGCCCGGCGGCACCCACGGCAACGCCAACATCGTCGCCAGCGCGCAGACCACGGCGATGGCCACCGGCTCGCGCGAACGCAGGCGCGGCCACAACAGGCCGAGGAAGGCCGCCACTGCCGCGCCATCCAGGCCCCAGCGGCGCGGGTCGCCCAGCGCATCGCCCAGCACCGCGCCAAGCAGGGTGAACAGGTTCCACAGCACATAAACGCCGATGCCGGCCACCCAGAAGCCACGCCGCTGTTCGGCCGGCTCCCACTGGCCGGCCGCGGTGGCGGCCGATTCGTCGATGGTGACCTGCGCCGACAGCAGCCGCCGCCAGCCGCGAGGCCGCAGCATGCGGTTGATCTGCGCGCCATAGACGGCATTGCGGATGCCCAGCAATGTGGCCGCGCCGAACGCCGCCGCACCGCTGCCACCCGCCCCCACCACGCCGATGAAGGCGAACTGCGAGCCGCCGGTGAACATCAACAAGCTCAAGGCGACGGCCTGGCCGACGCTGAAACCGGAGGCGACCGCCAGCGCGCCGAAGGAAACGCCATACAGGCCGGTCGCCACCGCGATCGACAGGCCGATGCGTACTGCCGGGGTGAAGCGCGGGGAATGCTCGTTCATCAATCAGGCCCGGGCGTATGGGAGAGCCTCATGTGGACCGCTGGATGGCGCATGGCCTGCGCGCGGTTCCAGCAGACCCACTGCTCACTCGTCCTGCTGCGGATCGTCGGGGTTGACCCGCTTCCACAACCATTCGGCCACGTGGCCGGGCACGCACCCGGCCAGCAGTTGCAGGGCTTCGTCGGTTTCCATCAGGTTCTCGCGGCACAGCATCGACAACGCCGCGGCCAGCTCGCCCACTTCCAGCGAGCGCGCCAGCGCCTTCGCCCGCGGCCATGCCGCCTGCCCCTCCAGCGCCGCGGCGACGTCGGTGGACAGTTCCCATTGCCGCGCGATCCGCGCCGCCAGCAGCGGCGTGCAGCGCTCCAGCAGCGACAGCAGCACCTCCGGCGACGGCGCCAGCGTCTGCCTGCGCGAATACGCCTCGGCGGTGGCGTGCACCACGATCACCATGCCCAGCCCGCGCAGCAGGCCGGCCAGCTGCGCGGAGAAACCGTCCTCTCGCTCGATGCTGCGCGCATGGTCGGCGGTGGCCAGCGACATGCGCAGGGTGTAGTCCCACAGCCGCTGCGAGAAGCGCCCGCCGTCGCGCTCGGGCGGGTTCATCACCGGCTGCACCAGCGCGGCGGAAATGATCTGGCGGATGCCCTCGTTACCCACCAGCGTCACCGCGCGCTCGATGCTGCGCACTTCCTGTTGCTGGAAGCGGTACAGCGAGCTGTTGGCGATGCGCAGCAGGTTCACGGTCAGCACCGGGTCGCTGCCGATGATGCGGCCGATCGAGCGTGCCGAGGCGGTGCTGTCGTTGACGCTCTGGATCAGCTGCGGCAGCAGGTGCGGGCGCCGCGGGATGTAGCGCTGCGAAAGGTCGGCCCGTTCCAGCGCCAGCAGCACCTCGTCGGCCACCTGCTGGTGCGCGGGGGCATCGTCGTCTGCGGCGCCGGCCTCGTCCACGCCCAGCGCCGCGCGCAGGAAGCGCTGGCGCATGCCCGGCAGCAACGCCGGGTCCAGCGCCACCGGCGCCGCGGACGCGTCCTGCGAGGTTTCCGGGACGAACGACCAGCCCTGGCCCCTGCCGTCCGCGCGCCGCCGCCCGAACGCCCACGCGGCCACCGCGCCCGCGAGCAGGGCCGCCACGATCGCCGAAAGGATCACCGTCGCCAACGTCAACGCACCCCGTGCTGCACGCCGAGCGGCCGGCTACTTGCCGACCTTCTCCAGGCGGATGCCGAGCGGGCCGGTCAGCGCGCCGTCCTCGCCGACGGTGAAGTCCAGCGAGGCGCCCTTCTGCGGCAGCGCCACCTTCAGCGTATCGCCCTCGCGCACGTAGCTGGTCTCCTGCGAGATACCCATCGCCTCGATGGTCACCTTGCCGCCGGAGGTGAAGGTGTACTTGGCCACGCCCATCGCGTCGGTATAGGTGCCATCGATGCCGTGGCCGCAGGCCGACAGCAGGCACAGCGCGGCCACAAGCAGGTACTTCCTCATCGTTTCCCCCGGTAGCGGATGGCAGCGGCCGACATGGCCGCGCATGCAAGCGGATTCTGCCACAGGCGCAGGCCGGTACCGCTCAATCGTTGCCCGCGCGCAGCGGCGACGCCGCGAAGCGGGCCGACAGGCGAAGCGCGAACGCCAGCCCCGCCACAAGCGCCAGGCTCGCGCCGGTGGCGAAGGCCGCCGGCAGGCCGGCGCGCGCGGCGATCGCGCCGGCCAGCACCATGCCCGCGCCGATGCCCACGTCCAGCGCCGAGAAATAGGTGGCCACCGCGGTGCCGCGCTGCGCGTGGCTGCCCAGGTTGACCATCATCGTCTGGTAGGCCGGGTACACCACGCCGAAGCCGAAGCCGGCCAGCAGGCCCGACAGGTAGTACGGCAGCGGCCCGCCGGCCCATGCCATCAGGCCGAGCCCGGCGACCACGCCCAGGGTGCCGCCGTTGGTCGCCTGCACCACCCTGCCGCCATCGACCAGGCGCCCGGAGAACGCCCGCGACACCATCATCCCGATCGCCATCAGGGTGAAGAAGATGCCGGTGTTGCCCGCGCCCAGCTGCTTGCCGTGCAGCGCGGCGAAGGCCAGCAGCATGCCGTAGCCGAGGCCGATCACCGCCAGGTTCAGCGCCAGCGGGATGCCGCGCACCAGCAGGAAGCGGTCCAGCGACAGCACCGTGGCCGCACCGTTGCGCTGCTTGCGCGGCGCATGCACCAGCGCTGCCACCAGCAGGCCGGCCACGCCGGCGGCCACCGCCGCGTCGAAGATCGCGTGGAACGGGTAGCGGTCCATCAGCCACAGCCCGGCCATCGGCCCCAGCGCCATCGCCAGGCTGCTCATCAGCCCGAAGAAGCCGATGCCCTCGCCGCGCCGCACCGAGGGAATGATGTCGATGGCCTGGGTGTTGGCCGCGGTGCTCATCACCGCGAAGGTCAGGCCGATGCCCAGCCGCACCAGCACGAAGGCCAGCACCGTCTGCGCCAGCAGGTAGCCGGAGGTGAACAGCACGTAGGCCGCCAGCGCCAGCAGGTAGGCGTGCTTGGCGTTGAAGCGGTCGACGATGAAGCCCGAGAACGGCCGCACCAGCAGCGCGGCGATCACGTAGCTGGACAGCACGATGCCCACCGTCGCCTCGCCGATCCGCAGCTGCTCCACCAGGTGGAACGGCAGCGTCGGCATCAGCACGTAGAACGACATGCCCATCAGGAAGTTGGCGATGCACGCCAACAGGAAGCTGGATGTCCACAGCGCGGGCCGGGGCGTGCTCACGCGCACGCCACCGTGTAGCCGGCCGCCGGCGGCAGGCCGGCTTGCGCACGCGTGGCCGGTCCTGCCGCCATCAACCGACGCCGCGCAGCGCTAGGGTCAGCGCCAGCACGCTGAGCAGCACGGCGATGGTGCCGTCGAGCACACGCCAGGTATTGGGCCGGGTGAACAGCGGCGCCAGCAGGCGCGCGCCCAGCCCCTGCGCGGTCAGCCACATTGCGCTGGCGGTGACCACGCCGGCGGCGAAGGCCATGCGCGCGTGGCCGAAGTTGTCGGCGATCGAGCCGATCACCATCATGTCCAGCCAGAAATGCGGGTTGATGATCGAGAACCCGGCCGCGGCCAGCATCGCCGCGCGGCACGAGGACGCGGCGGTGTCGTCCATCTGCATGCCGCCGCCGCCGGCCACCGCTCGCCGCGCCGACTGCAGCGCGTACCAGGCCAGGAACGCCACGCCGCCCCACAACAGCACCGTGGTCAGCCACGGCAGGTGGTCGGTGAGCGTGCGCAGGCCGGCGACGCTGGCGAAGATGAAGGCCGCATCGATGGCGAAGCAGGTGGCGATGACCGGCACCACGTGCTGGCGCAGGATGCCCTGGCGCAGGATGAAGGCGCTCTGCGCACCGACCACGGCGAACAGACCGATGCCGGTACCGGCACCGCTGAGCCAGGCGCTGCCGGTGGCCTGGGCGGAAACGACGGAGAACATGGGGGGACAAGCCTTGTTGCGATGGGGGGGAAGGCGGGACCCCGGGGGGAGAGAGAGGACCCCGGGACCGCCGACGGACAATATTGTTGCAGTGCGGCATCAAGAAGTGGAGCTAAACTTCTTAAACCATCATTAGCCACACTTAATCCATGCGCATCGACCATGCCCAGCTCCGCGCCCTCGCCGCGGTGATCCGCGAAGGCAGCTTCGAGCGCGCCGCACTGGCGCTGAACGTAACCGCCTCGGCGGTGTCGCAACGGATCAAGGCGCTGGAAGACCGGATCGGCAAGCTGCTGGTCAGGCGCACCAGCCCCTGCGAGGCCACCGCCGAGGGCCAGGTGCTGGTGCAGCTGGCCGAGCAGACCGCGCTGCTGGAGCGCGACGCCTTCGAGCGCATCGGCGTCGCCGACGCGGAACTGCCGCGCGCCAGCATCCCGGTCGCGGTCAACCACGACAGCATGGAGACGTGGTTCCCCGAGGCCGCGCTGGCCTTCGCCCAGGTCAGCAGCACCACCCTGGACCTGCATACCGAGGACCAGGACCACACCGCCGCGCTGCTGCGCCAGGGCGCGGTGCTGGGTGCGGTCACCACCCTGTCCGAGCCGGTGCAGGGTTGCCAGATCCACGCGCTGGGCAGCATCCGCTACGCCGCCACCTGCACCCCCGGGTTCCACGCCCGCCACTTCGCCCGGGGCGTCACCGCGCAGGCGCTGGCACAGGCGCCGGTGCTGGTGTTCAACCGCAAGGACGACATGCAGGCGCGCTACGCGCAGCGGCTGGCCGGCTCGACGCAGCCGCTGGATGCGCCCACGTGGTGGATTCCCTCCACCCGCGCCTTCGTCCACGCCAACCTCGGCGGGCTCGGCTGGACCATGAACCCGCTGCCGCTGGTGCGCCGCCACCTGGAAAGCGGGCGGCTGGTCTACGTCAAGGCGCGCGCGTGGGAGGACGTGCCGCTGTACTGGCAGCACTGGAAGGGCGAAGTGGCGTCGATGGCGCAGCTGACCCGCGCGATCCTGCAGGCGTCGTCGGCACTGGTGCGCAAGCGGCGCTGAGGATGGCGCGATGCCGTTGGGCGTCGCCTTGCTTGCGGCGCATCGGCAGTCACCGGGAAGGCCCTGTACGGGGCAAGCCCCGTACCTACGGCGTATATGCGGGGCTTGCCCCGCATGCAGCATTTCGCCGGGACGATGACACCCGCGACAGGCGGTTTCAGCCGTGCGCCAGCGCGTATTCCAGCGCGCCGCGCACCGCGGCCACCTGCGCGTCGTCGCATTGTTCCGGCGTGGCCTTCGGGCTGTCCGGGTACACCTCGGTGGTGGTGGTATAGCGCGCATCGCTGATGCCGGCGCACAGGCCCAGTGCCTTGAGCGGGTATTCGATGACGCCGTGCGCGACCACCGGCGAGCCGATGATCCGGCCATCGCCGTCGGCCGGCGCGATGTGCGTCACCTTCGCCACCGCCTCGATCACCGCCTGCTGGAACGCCGGCTGGCGGTTCTCGCTGTCGTCCACCAGGTAGAAGCCGTCGGGGATTTCGCCGGGCTCGAACGGCTTGCCGTCGCGCGCGGCCAGCGCCGGGCGGAACTCGCTCTCGTCGGTGTCGGTGGTTTCGTGCAGGTCGATGTGCATCAGGAAGCGGCCGCGCAGCGGCGCCACCAGCGCCATCAAGGCCGCCGATTCCGGCGCGGGGCTGTCGATCACGAAGGAGCGGTTCGGGTCCAGCGCCAGCGCGTTCCAGCGCTGGATGCGCTCGTAACCCCACGGGCTCACGCAGGGCACGACCAGCAGGTTGCAGCGGCCGGCATGGTCGGCGGCGTGCCGGTCGACGAACTTCAGCGCGCCCTGCACGCCACTGGTTTCGTAGCCGTGCACGCCACCGGTGACCAGTATCACCGGCAGCGCGTCGTCCCAGCCGCGGCTGCGGATCGCCAGCAACGGATAGTGGCCGGAGGAATAGTCCAGCTGCCCGTACTGCGAGACATCGAAGCGCCCGCGCAGCGCGTCGATCTTCGCCACCACCTCGTCCGCATGGCTGCGCTGCACCCGCTGCCGCGCCAGCCACTGCGCGCGTTCCTGCGCACCCCAGGCCTGGCCGGGGGTTCCGATGGGATAAAAGGCGGCGGTCATGGCGGTTCCTCGTTGTTGCGGAAAGGCCCGCACTCTAAACCGTGGCGGCGCGCCGCGGGCGGCTGGGCTCCCGTAGGCGTGGGGCTTGCCCCACGCGATGCTTTACAGGCCCCATGCGGGGCAAGCCCCGCATCTACGGGGTCGATTGCTCCAGCAGCGTGGCGATGTCCTCGTCCTTCTGCTGCCACAGGCCGTTCATCCATTGCTGGAAACGGGCGCGGAAGCCGCGGTCGCCCTGGTAGTCGCCACCGGCCAGTTCGGCCGGGATCGGCCATTGCCGCACCAGCACCTTCACCTGCGGCACGCGGTTGGCCATCAGGTCGAGCATCGACGGGATGCCCTTGGGATAGACGATGGTCACGTCCAGCAGCGCATGCAGGCCCTGCCCCATCGCGTCGAGCACGAAGGCCACGCCGCCGGACTTGGGCTTGAGCAGGTACCGGAACGGCGAGGACTGGCCATCGTGCTTGGCACGGGTGAAGCGGGTGCCCTCGACGAAGTTCATCACCGCCACCGGGATGTCGCGGAATTTCTCGCATGCCCGGCGCGTCACTTCCATGTCGCGCCGGCCCAGCTCGGGGTTCTTCGCGATCTGCTTGCGGCTGTAGCGGCCCATGAACGGGAAATCCAGCGCCCACCATGCCAGCCCCAGCACCGGCACCCAGAACAGCGAGCGCTTCAGGAAGAAGCGCAGCAGCGGGATGCGGCGGTTGAACACCTTCTGCAGCACCACGATGTCCACCCAGCTCTGGTGGTTGGCCAGCACCAGGTAGTGGCCGTCGCGCGCCAGCACGGCATCGCCGCCCACCTCGAAACGGGTATCGGTGAACAGGCCGATCATCATGCTGTTCACGCCGATCCAGCTCTCGGCCAGCCCGGTCAGCAGCGGGTTGCAGGCGCGCCGCACCGCGGCCAGCGGCAGCACCGCCTTGAATAGCGCCACCACGAACAGCGGCACGCAGTGCAGCAGCGTGTTGAGCGCGATCAGCAGCAGGATGGGGATGATGCGGAACCACTTCATCGGCAGGAAACTCCCGGGAAAACGGGAGCTGCCCCCCGTCGAAAAGGGCCACAGGGTAGCAAACGCCGGCGTGCGTTCCGCCGGCGCGGGCGCATAATCGGCGCCTGGTCCCCGCACGATCGCCCTGCCGCATGCCCACGACGTTGCCGCCCCTGGGCGAGATCCTCGACCTGCTGCCCGACGCGGTATGCGTGGTCGATCCGGAAGGCCACTACCTGGCGGTCAGCGCGGCCTTCGAGCACATCATCGGCTACCGCCCGGACGAGGTGATGGGCCGGCGCATGATCGAACTGGTCCACCCCGACGACCGCGCCGCCACCGCGCTGGCCGTGCAGCGGGTGATGGAAGGCCGGCCGCTGCCGCATTTCCGCAACCGCTACCTGCACCGCGACGGCCACGTCGTGGACATGCAATGGTCGGCCAAGTGGTTGCCCGAGTACGGCGTGCGCCTGGCCGTCGGCCACCAGGTCACCGAGCTGCGCGAACTGGAGCGCAAGCTGGAATACATGGCCGGGCACGACCCGCTCACCGGGCTGCCCAACCGCTACCGGCTGCGCGAGGAACTGGAGCGGGCCATCGGCGACAGCGAACAGGCGCTGGCGGTGCTGTATCTGGACCTGGACGGCTTCAAGGCGGCCAACGACCGCCACGGCCACGCGCAGGGCGACCGGCTGCTGTGCGAAGTGGCCAACCGGCTGCGGCAGGCCCTGCGCCACGGCGATTTCATCGCGCGGGTGGGCGGCGACGAATTCGTCGTGCTGCTGCCCGGCTGCGCCGGCCACGGCGATGCCCGCAGGGTGGCCGACACCTTGCAGGCCAGCGTGGCGGCGGCCGAGGTGCCGCCGTTTGCCGGCATCGGCGCCAGCGTCGGCGTGGCCTGCTGCCCGGCCGACGGCCGCGACGCCGAAGCCCTGCTGCGCTGCGCCGACGCCGACATGTACGTGGTCAAGCACCGCCACCGCGGCGCGGCGGCCCCCTGAGCCACGGCCCTGCGCGCGGCGGGACCGCGCCGGCCCTCTGTTACCCTAGCGCGATGAACCAACCCGCTGACCGTTCGGCCGCAGCCGCCGCTTTCCCGCCGATGGCGCAACGCTTCCGCGGCTTCCTGCCGGTGGTGGTGGACGTGGAAACCGGCGGCTTCGACTGGAACCGGCATGCGCTGCTGGAAATCGCCGCCATCCCGCTGGAAATGGACGAAAACGGCCTGCTGCTGCCCGGCCAGACCAGCTGCGCGCACGTGGTGCCGGCCGAGGGCACCGACATCGACCCCAAGTCGCTGGAGATCACCGGCATCGTGCTCGACCACCCGTTCCGGCTGGCCAAGCCCGAGCGCGAGGCGCTGGAGCACGTGTTCGCCCCGGTGCGCGCGGCGCTGAAGAAGCACAACTGCCAGCGCGCGATCCTGGTCGGCCACAACGCGCACTTCGACCTGAACTTCCTCAATGCGGCGGTGGCGCGCAGCGGCCACAAGCGCAACCCGTTCCATCCGTTCAGCGTGTTCGACACGGTGACCCTGGCCGGCGTGGCCTACGGGCAGACGGTGCTGGCGCGCGCGGTGCAGGCCGCCGGCTTCGAGTGGGACGCCAACCAGGCGCACAGCGCGGTCTACGACACCGAGCAGACCGCGCGGCTGTTCTGCCAGATCGTCAACGGCTGGCCGCAGGGCAGCCGCTGACCGGTGCTGCCCGAGCGTTGGTCGAGCGGCGCGCGCGGCGGCGGGTTGCATGCGTGCCGACCAACGGTCGGCACCCACCGTGGTGCATCCCCTTGGCGGTAGCGTTTGATCGCTGATCGGACGACGTAGGTCGGGGCTACCGCCCCAACGGCTTCTGCGATGCACCCATACGGAATGTCGGGAGCGTAGCCCCGACCTACGGTTTCCGGGGGAAATCCTCCGGAAACATCGGCCCCCGAGGTAGCGCCGAACGGGAACTCAGCCGAGGCAGATGCGGTCGCGGCCTTCGCTCTTGGCCTGGTACAGCGCCTTGTCGGCGCGCTGGAACAGCAGCGTCGGGGTGCGGTCGCCCGGGCCGAGCAGCGCCAGCCCGGCGCTGAACGTCACCCGCAGGTCGTCGATGCCGGCCCAGCTGCGCTGGGAGTGGAACAGGCCGCGCAGGCGCATGCACACCAGTTCGGCCTCCTCCAGCGTGGTGTCGTTGAGCAGCAGCGCGAACTCCTCGCCGCCCAGCCGCGCCGGCAGGTCCGAGTCGCGGCTGCTGGCGGCCAGCAGCCGCGCCACCTCGCGCAGCACCTGGTCGCCGACGCTATGCGACCAGGTGTCGTTGACCCGCTTGAAGTGGTCGATGTCCAGCGCCACCAGGCACAGCGGCTGGCCGCTGCGCTGGGAGCGGGCGAAGTCGCGCGCCAGCCCTTCGTCGAAGGCGCGGCGGTTGGGCAGGCCGGTCAGCGGGTCCTCGTGCGCCTGCCGCTCGAAGGCGTCGGCCTGCTCACGCAGGCGCTCGGCCAGCGCGGCTTTTTCCTGATTGGCGGCCAGCAGCCGCTCTGCCTGTTCGCGCAGGTCGGCGGTGCGCTCGGCCACCTGCTGCGCCAGGCGGATGCTGCGGGTTTCGTGGCGGTGGATCAGGTAGCGGTACAACGCCACCAGCGCCAGCAACAGCAGCACGACGGCACCGGCCTGCACGTCGCGCCGCTGCCACAGCCGCGGTTCGACGGTGAAGCTCCACGCCGCGCCGCTGCCGCTCCAGTGCCCGCCGGGGTGCGCGGCGGAGATGTGCAGGGTGTAGTCGCCCGGCGGCAGGCCGAGGAACTCGACGCTGCGCTGGCCGCCGCGCTCGATCCAGCCTTTGTCCAGCCCTTCCAGCCAGGTGCGGTAGCGGATGCGGTCGGACATCAGGTAGCTCAGGCCCACGTAGTCCACCGTCACCCGGCGCCCGCCCGGCAGCGAGTTGCGCTGCGTGCCCTGCCAGCGCACCGGCACGCCGTCCACGCTCACCCCCTCGATCACCGCCGGCGGCGGCAGGCGCTCGCGGAAGCGCAGCAGCCGCAGCGGATCGACCGTGCTCACGCCGCCGGCGGTGGCCACCCAGAAGGTGCCGTCCCGGCGCAGCAGCGCCGACGGCCCGGTGCTGCCGTTGGCCTGCGCGTTGGACATGCCGTCGATCTCGTTGTAGCGCTCCACCGCGAGCTTCGGGCTGCGGCCGTCGGCCACGTCCTCCAGCGCGCGCATGTCGGTGCGCAGCACGCCGCGGTTGCTGCTGATCCAGACGTTGCCGAGGCGGTCGGGCACCATCTGGAACACGGTGTCCACCGGCATGCCCTGCTCCAGCCCCACCCGCGCCAGCTTCCCGTCGCGGTAGCGGTACAGGCCGCGGTCGCTGGCGATCCACATCGCGTTGCCGATCTGCAGGAAGCCGAACACGCTGCGGCCGCCGCCCAGTTCGTCCAGCGCCAGCCGCTGCACGCCGTCGCCGCGCAGCACGCGCACGCCCTCGATGGTGCCGATCCACAGCGCGTCGTCGGCGCTGTACAGCGCGGTCACCAGCCCGGTGGGCAGGCCCGGGGTGGCCGGCACCTGCACGCGGCCGTCCTCGATCCGCACCACCCCGCGCTGGGTACCCAGCCACACGCCGTGGCCGCCGTGGTCGGCGGCCATCACCCGCACGTTGCCGCCGGGCAGGCCGTCGGCCGCGTCGAAATGGCTGACCCTGTCGCTGCCGGCGGCGATGCGGAACACGCCGTCGCCGAAGGTGCCGGCCCACACGTCGCCGGCGCCGTCGCGCGCCAGGCTCAGTATCGAAGGTGGCTTGCCGGCACGGTTGCGCAGCGGCACCGGGGCGATGCGGCCGTCGCGCTCCATCCGGTCCAAGCCGGAGGCGCCGCCGATCCACAGCCGGCCGCGGTCGTCCTCCAGCAGCGCGCGCGCATAGTCGCCGCTCAGGCCGTCGCTGCGGGTATAGCTGCTGAACAGGGTTTCGCGCAGCCGGTACAGGCCGCCGTTGGCGCCGGCCCAGATGCTGCCTTCGGCGTCCTCCAGCAGCGAGACGATGCGCCCGCGCGGCGGCATGCGCGCATCCGGCATGTGCTCCACGCCGTGGTTGCCGACGCGGAACAGGCCCTGGTTCTCGGTGCCCAGCCACAGGTCGCCGTGGCGGTCCTGCAGCATCGCGGTGGCGTGGGTGATGCCGGGCAGCCGCCGTACCAGCTGCGGGCGGTCGCCCTGCAGGCGGTACAGCGCGCCGTCGGCCACGATCCACAGCACGCCGTCGGGCGCGCGGTAGGGCCAGACCACGCCGTGCGACAGGCCGTAGTCGTCCGGCACCCGGCGCAGCACGCCGTCGGTGCCGCGCACCACCAGCCCGTCCAGGGTGCCCACCCATACCCGGTCCTGCGCGTCGACCTCCATCCAGGTGTGGGTCATGCCCATCGGCACGCCGGGCGGCGGCGGCTCGAACACGAATTCCCCATCCGCGCTCAGGTAGCCCACGCCGCGGCCTTCGTACAGCAGCCACAGCCGGCCCTTGCTGTCCTTGCGCATGGCCTGGATCAGCACCTCCGGCGCCGGCGCCTGCCGCGGCCAGCCGTCCCAGCGGCCATCCAGCGCGCGGCGCAGCACGTTGCCGCGCGAATCGCTGATCCACAATGCGCCATCCGAATCCACGTGCAGGGCGCCGACGCCGTTGTCGAGCAGGCCCGGCGTGGAGCCGCGGTCGTAGACGATGAAGTCCAGGCCGTTGTAGCGCACCAGCCCTTCCCAGGTGGCGAACCACAGGTGGCCCTCGGGGGTCTGGGCGATGGCGCGCAGCGAGTTGTGCGGCAGCCCGTTGCGCGAGGTCCACATGTCGATGGCGTAGTCGCGCAGCGGCGGGGTGGCGTCGGCCGCGCTGCCGGGGTCGGCGGCAAGGGCCGGCGGCGGCAGGCACGCCCCCCACAGCAGCACCAGCCACGCCGCAAGCACTCTTGCCGGGAACCATGCCCGCCGGGGCGGCGACGACATCGGGGCGGTACGGGCAGGCCGGGGTGGGGTCATGGGTACGGCGTGGGTGGATTCCGCATATGGTAGGGCGCCCGCCCCACCGGCGCAGCCGGCGCCGGCCCGCCATTCATGGCGCATCAGGCCAGCCGCCCCGCGCTCTCCACCCGGTTGCGGCCGCCGTTCTTGGCGCGGTACAGCGCCGCGTCGGCGGCCTGCATCAGCGCATCCAGCCCGGCCCCGCCCGCGCCTTCGACCACGCCGATGCTGACCGTGACCGGCAGGCCCTGCGCCACCTCGGCCAGGTCCGAATCCTGCACCGCCGCGCGCAGGCGCTCGCACAGCGCCAGCGCCGCCGGCAGCGGCAGCCCCGGCAGCAGCAGCACGAACTCCTCGCCGCCGTGGCGGGCGATGAAATCGCCGGGCCGGCAGGCCTCGCCCGCCACCTGCGCGAAGCGGCGCAGCACCGCGTCGCCGGTGGCGTGCGAACGCTCGTCGTTGATGCGCTTGAAGCGGTCGATGTCCAGCACCGCCAGCGACAGCGCCGCGCCCGCCTGCATGCGCGCGATCTCGGCCGCCGCGCGCTCCTCGAACGCGCGGCGGTTGGGCAGGCCGGTCAGCGCGTCCTGGTGGGCCTGCCGCTCCAGCAGCCGCGCCTGCGCGCCCAGGCGGTCGAGCAGCCCCTGCTTCTCGCGGTCGGCCTCGGCCAGTTGCTCGGCCTGCCGCTTCAGGTCGCCGGTGCGCTCGTCCACCAGCCGCTCCAGCCGCGTGGTATCGCGCCGGTACTGCGCCAGCCGCCGCCGGTACAGGCCGAACGCCAGCAATGCCAGCGCCAGTGCCGCGGCCACGCGCACCGAGGCGCGCTGCCACCAGTACGGTTCGATGCGCAGGTGCAGGACCGCGCCCTCGCCGGTCTGCGCGCCCTCGCCGTTGGCCGCCTCCACCCGGAAGGTGTAGTCGCCCGGCGGCAGCGAGGTGAACTCGACGGTGCGGTGGCTGCCGCGCGGCACCCAGTCGCGGTCGAAGCCGTCCAGCCGGCTGCGGTAGCGCACGCCCTGCGGCGACAGGTAGGTCAGCGCGGCGTAGGAGATCGCCAGGCGCCGGGTGCCGGCCGGCACCCGCACTTCGCCCGGCTCGACGAACGACAGCGGCCGGCCATCGGCCAGCAGCCCTTCCACCACCACCGTCGGCGGCGGCAGTTCGCGGAAGCGGCACATGCGCTCGGGCTGCACCACCGCCGCGCCGCCGGCGGTGGCGAACCACACCGCGCCATCACCGGCCAGCAGCGTGCTGGTGCCGGAGCCGCCATTGCCCTGCGCGTTGGCCATGCCGTCGCGGTTGCCGTACAGGTCCACGCCGACCCGTTCGGCGCGGCCGTCGGCCACCGCGTCGAGCTGGGCATAGTCCATGCGCAGCACGCCGCGGTTGCTGCCCAGCCACGCCGAGCCGTGGCCATCGACCACCATCTGGAACACCGCGTCCACCGGCAGCCCCTGTTCCAACCCGACGTGCGCCAGCGTGCCGCCACGCAGCCGGTACAGGCCGCGGTCGCTGCTGATCCACAGGGCGTCGCGGGCGGCGTCGTGGTACAGCGCCAGCACCCGGCGGCCATCGTCGTCGCCGTCCCCCAGCGGGATCCGCTCGGCCACGCCGTCGGCATAGCGGTACAGGCCGGACAGGGCCGCGATCCACAGTTCGCCGCGCTCGGTTTCCAGCAGCGCGTGCACCAGCGTGCGCGGCAGGCCCGGCGCCTGCAACGGCTGCACCACGCCGTCGCGCAGCAGCCCCACGCCCTGCCGGGTGCCGATCCACAGGCCGCCGTCGCGGGCGCGCGCCAGCGAGCGCACGTGATTGTTGAGCAGGCCGTCGTCGTGGTCGTAGCGGGCCAGCGTGTGGCCGTCGCGCAGGCGATACAGGCCGTCGCCATAGGTGCCGGCCCACAGCTCGCCGTCTAGCGCGAGCAGGGCTAGCACCGACACCTCGCCGCGGTTGGCGTTGGCCGGCTGCAGCACGACGTGGTGGATGCGGCCATCGGGCTCCACCGCGTCCAGCCCGCTGCTGCCGCCGATCCACACCCGGCCCTGCCCGTCCTCGGCCAGGGTGCGCACGAAGTCGTTGCCCAGCCCGGCCTGCACGCCGATGGTGCCGAACAGGGCCTCGCGCAGGCGGTACAGGCCGCCGTTGACCCCGGCCCACAGGCTGTGTTCGTGGTCCTCGAACAACACCGCCACCCGGCCCTCGGGAAGGCCCATGCCGCGCCCGACCTGCTCGACGCCGTCCTCGCCCACCCGCAGCACGCCGCGGTTCTCGGTGCCCAGCCACAACGTGCCGTAGCCATCCTGCAGCAGCGCGGTGATGCGCCCGGCCCGTGGCAGCGTGCGCCACGCGCGCAGTTCGTCGCCATGCATGCGGTAGAGCGTGTTGCCGGCCACCACCCAGATGCGCCCGTCCGGCGCGCGGTACGGCCAGGCCAGCCCGAGCGGCAGCTTGAAGGTGGCCGGGGCCGGCAGCAGGCGGTTGCCATCCACGTACATCAGCCCGCGCAGGGTGCCGATCCACAACCGCCCGTCCTCGCCCTGCGCCGGGCGGATGCCGACGAAGCCGCTGCCCTGCTCCGCCGGCCGCAGCAGGTCGAAGCGGCCGCTGGCCGGTTGCAGGCGGCCCAGGCCGGTGCCGTTCAGGGTGATCCACACCTGCCCCTGCGCGTCCTCGAACACGCCGTCGATGACGGTGCCGGGCAGGCCCTCGGCGCGGCCCCAGTAGCGCAGCCGGTCGCCGGACTGCCAGCGGCCGAGGTTGCCGCGCGAGTCGGCGAACCACAGCCCGCCGTTGCGGCCGGCGTACAGCGCGGCGATGGCGCTGTCGCGCAGCGACGGCTGGCTGCGGCGGTCGTACAGGCGGAACTCGTTGCCGTTGTAGCGCACCAGCCCTTCCCAGGTGGCCAGCCACAGGTAGCCCTCGCCGCTCTGGGCCATGTCGTTGATGGTGTTGTGCGGCAGGCCGTCGCGGGTGGTCCAGACGTCGTGGGTGTAGTCGCCGAGGTCGCCGTTGACGCCGGCGGCCAGCGCCGCCGGGGCCATGCACAGGGCCAGCAGCAGCGTCCACGCCCCGATGCACCGGTGCATCCACCGCGGCGGGGGCGTGAACGGGGCTGGCGCGGGCGTCATCGCGGCCATGCTACATGAACGCGGAAGGTGAATGCCGTGCGTGGTGCCGCATGGCACGCCTTCCGATCCGACACATTGCGTGAGCAATCGTGAGGCAACCGCCCTGCCATCCCGGCGGGCGATCCACGATGAACGCGATTGGTTCATCGACAGGGAACGTTGGACGCGCAGCCGTCAACGCCGCGCCGGGCTCCAGGCCGGGGCCGGCCAGTTGACCACCGCCTCCAGCCCGCCCTCGGGATGGTTGCGCAGTTGCAGCGTGGCGCCGTCCTTCTCGGCCAGCGCACGGGCGATGGTCAGGCCGAGGCCGGCGCCGCCGGTTTCGCGCGAGCGCGAGGTTTCCAACCGCAGGAACGGGGTGAACACCGCTTCCAGTTCCTCCGCCGCCAGGCCGGGGCCGTCGTCGCGGATGCGCACTTCGACCTGCCCGTCGCGCACCTCGGCGCGGATGCGCGCGGCGTGCCCGTACTTGACCGCGTTGTCCACCAGGTTGGAGAACAACCGGTGCATCGCCAGCGGCCGCAGCATCAGCACCGCGCCGCAGCCCTGCTCGAAGGCCACCGCATGGCCGGCCTCGGCCGCGTCCTCGGCCACGCTTTCCAGCAGCGAATCCAGATCGAGCGCGGCGCGCTGCTCGGCGCTCTCGGCGCTGCGCGCCAGCTCCAGCCCTTCGCGGATCAATGCCTGCATCGCGGCCAGGTCGGCGATCAGGCGCTCGCGCAGTGCGTCGTCGGCAACGTTTTCCAGTCGCAGCCGCAGCCGCGTGACCGGGGTCTGCAAATCGTGGGTGATCGCCGCCAGCATCTGCGTGCGTTCGCCGAGGTGGCGTTGCAGGCGCTGCTGCATGGCGTTGAACGCTTCGGCCGCGCGCCGCACCTCCAGCGGCCCGGCCACCGGCAGCGGGTCGCGCTGCAGGTCCTGCCCCAGCTCGGTGGCGGCGGCGGCCAGCCGTTGCAGCGGGGTGCTGGCGATACGCGCCACCACGTAGGCCAGCACCGCGATGGCCAGCGCCAGCAGCGACAGGAACAGCGGGTCGAACGCCGAGCCGGCGCTGCGCGCCACCGCCGGGTATTCCAGCGCCAGCCGCAGCGGCGTGCCGTCGCTCAGCTGCAGCTCCACCAGCCGGCAACGTGGCGGGATGAAACCGGGGTCGCGTTCGCGCGGGTGGCGGTGCCCGCCGCGCTCGCGCGAGGGCATGAACTCCGGCAGCGGCGGCAGGCAGCTGCGGTAGCTGGTGGCGCGCACGCGCGCGGCGGCCACCGGCCCCTCGCGCCGGGCGAGGACGTCCATCAAGTCGCGGTCGTCGTCGCCGGTGCGGTAGTCGCCGCGCACCGCGCGCACGCTCGGCCCACCCACCGCCAGCAACCGCGAACGCAGTTCCGGGTTGCCGTCGAGCAGGTTGACGAAGCCCTGCAGGCGGTCGGCGATGCGCGCCAGGTTCTGCCGCTCGAACTCCTGCGCGCGGCGCATCCCGGCCAGCGCGGTGGCGCCGATCGCCGCGGCCATCATCCCCAGCAGCAGGATCACGAACAGCCGCCCGGCCATCGACGACAGGAACCGCCGCAGCCGCGTCATTCCAGTTCCACCGCGCTGGCGAACACGTAGCCCTCGTTGCGCACGGTCTTGACCAGCCCGTCGCTGCCGCCGGCATCGCCGAGCTTCTGCCGCAGGCGGCTGACCTGCAGGTCGATGGCGCGGTCCTGCGCCTCGTAGCTGCGGCCGCTGCTCAGCGCCACCAGCTGTTCGCGCGAGAGCACCTTGTTGGCATGTGCGACGAACACCCGCAGCAGCCGGAACTCGGCGCCAGACAGCATCACCACGCGCCCGGCCGGATCGACCAGGTGACGGCGTTCGAGGTCGAACACCCAGCCGGAGAACGTGGCCCGGCGCATCGCCAGCGGTTCCAGGTTCGCCGGCAGCGCCTCGGTCCGGCGCAGCACGTTGCGGATGCGCGCCAGCAGTTCGCGCGGCTCGAACGGCTTGGCCAGATAGTCGTCGGCGCCCATCTCCAGCCCGAGCACGCGGTCGATCGGCTCGGCGCGGGCGGTGAGCATGATCACTGGCGTGGACGAGCGCGCGCGCAGCTCGCGGCACAACGCCAGCCCGTCCTCGCGCGGCAGGTTGAGGTCGAGCACGATCAGGTCGATGTGTTCGCGCGCCAGCGTCTGGCGCATCTGCGCGCCATCGGCGGCGGTGCTCACCGCGTAGCCGGCGCGGCCGAGCTGCTCGGCCAGCAGGCCGCGGATGTCGCTGTCGTCGTCGACCACCAGCAGGCGGTGCATGGTTTGGGTTTCCTTCATGGCGCCAATGATCCCCGCTCGCGCGCCGGAATGCGCGCCCGCGCGTGTTTCGCACTGCATCGACCGCACCGCTTGATACACGGCGATACACCATACCCGCCCGCCGACACACGCCGACACATGCCGTGCGTTGTGGCCGCCGTGCGCGCCGGCCAGACTGATGCCGACGCCGCATTCAGCGGCCCCGAGCGCGAGACCACCGTGAAGTTGCCCCTGCCCAAGACCCGCCGCAACCGCCTCCTGCTGGCCGCCGCCCTGCTCGTGGCGGTCGCCGCCGCCCTCTACTGGGGCCTGCGCAAGCCGGCCGCGCCCTCGCTGGCGACCTCGCCGGTGACCCGCGGCAACCTGGAGCAGACCGTGGACGCCACCGGCGTGATCGACGCCTACACGCTGGTCAGCGTCGGCGCCCAGGCCTCGGGCCAGATCAAGTCGCTGAAGGTGCAACTGGGCGACGTGGTCAAGCAGGGCGACCTGATCGCCGAGATCGATTCCACCACCCAGCAGAACAGCCTGATGAACGCCGAGGCGGCGCTGGAGAACATCCGCGCCCAGCGCGCGGTGCAGCAAGCCACGCTGCGCGAGGCCGAGCTGGCGTTCGCTCGGCAGAAGCAGATGCTGGCCGACGAGGCCACCTCGCGCGCCGAGTACGAAAGCGCCGAGGCCAAGCTGGCCACCGCGCGGGCACAGGTGCGCGCACTCGACGCACAGACCCGACAGCGCGAAACCGAGCTGGGCACCGCCCGCGCCAACCTCGGCTACACCCGCATCACCGCGCCGATCGACGGCACCGTGGTGGCGGTGGTGGCCGAGGAGGGCCGTACCGTCAACGCCAACCAGTCGGCACCGACCATCGTCAAGCTGGCGCGGCTGGACCTGGTGACGGTCAATGCGGAAATCTCCGAAGCCGACGTGGTCAAGATCAAGCCGGGCATGCCGGTGTACTTCACCATCCTCGGCAACCCGGACCACCGCTACGAGGCCACCCTGCGCACGGTGAACCCGGCGCCGGCCTCGATCAGTTCGGACAGCACCAGCAACAGTTCGTCCTCGTCCAGCTCCAGCTCGGCGGTCTACTACAACGCGCTGTTCGACGTGGAGAACCCGGACGGCACCCTGCGCATCGACATGACCGCGCAGGTGTCGGTGATGCTGGCCCAGGCCAGGGACGCCTTGCTGATCCCCACCGTCGCGCTCGGCCCCAAGGTGCCCGAGGGCGGCCCCGGCCGTGCCGAAGGCGACGCCCCGCGCCAGCGCGGCAACGGCAACGCGGCACGCGCGCAGGGCGACGGCGCGCAGCGCCCGCGCCGCCAGCAGCCCGATGCGGCCGCACTCGCCACCAGCAACAGCTACATCGTGCGTGTGGTCGGCAAGGACGGCCAGCCCGAGCCGCGCCGGATCAAGGCCGGCCTGAACAACGGCTCCAGCGTCGAGGTGCTCGAAGGCCTGGTCGAGGGCGACCTGGTGGTGGTCGGCGAAGTGACCGACGCCGAGCGCGCCAGCGCCCGCAGCACCATGCGCGGGCCGATGATGATGGGCGGCCCGCGCCGATGAACCAGCCGCTGCTGCAACTGCGCGACCTGCGCCGCGAGTTCCCGGCCGGCGAGGACACCATCGCCGTGCTCAAGGACGTCAACCTCGACATCCACGCCGGCGAGATGGTCGCCATCGTCGGCCAGTCCGGCTCGGGCAAGTCCACGCTGATGAACATCCTCGGCTGCCTGGACCGCCCCACCGTCGGCTCCTACAAGGTGGCCGGGCGCGAGACCGGCAGGATGGAGCCGGACGAACTGGCCGAACTGCGCCGCGAGCACTTCGGCTTCATCTTCCAGCGCTACCACCTGCTCGGCGACCTCGACGCGCGCGGCAACGTGGAAGTGCCGGCCGTCTACGCCGGCACCCCGGCGGCGGCGCGGCGCCAGCGCGTCGAGGCGCTGCTGGCACGGCTGGGGCTGGACGAGCGCATGGGCCACAAGCCCGGCCAGCTCTCCGGCGGCCAGCAGCAGCGCGTGTCGATCGCGCGCGCGCTGATGAACGGCGGCGAGGTGATCCTGGCCGACGAACCCACCGGCGCGCTGGACAGCGCCTCCGGCGAGGAAGTGATGAAGATCCTCGGCGAGCTGCATGCCGAGGGCCACACCATCATCATCGTCACCCACGACATGCACGTGGCCGAGCACGCCCAGCGCATCATCGAGATCCACGACGGCGAAATCGTCGCCGACCGCCGCAACGACAAGCCCGCCGGGTTCCAGCCGCGACAGCGCGTGGCACCGCCGAAGACCGGCGGCAGCACCTTCCAGGCCGCACGCGACCGCTTCCTCGAAGCCTTCCGCATGGCCCTGCTGGCGATGAACGCGCACCGCCTGCGCACCTTCCTGACCATGCTCGGCATCATCATCGGCATCGCCTCGGTGGTGTCGGTGGTGGCGATGGGCAACGGCTCGCAGCAGCAGATCCTGCAGAACATCAGCGCGCTGGGCACCAACACCATCGACGTGTACCCCGGCCGCGGCTTCGGCGACATGCGCTCGGGCCGGGTGCAGACGCTCAAGGGCAGCGACGCCGACGCGCTGGCCACGCAGAGCTACATCGACAGCGCCACCCCCAGCGTGTCCAGCTCGGTGACCGCGCGGGTCGGCAACAAGGCCGCCTCGGCGCAGGTCAGCGGCATCGGCGAGCAGTATTTCCGGGTCAAGGGCATGACCCTGGTGTCCGGCCGCTACTTCGATGCCGGCGAGGTCAAGGCGCTGGCGCAGGTGGTGGTGATCGACGAGAACACCGCCAGCCAGCTGTTCGGCGGCGACGACCCGCTGGGCCAGGTGGTGCTGCTGGGCAACGTGCCGGCGCGGGTGATCGGCATCGCCAAGCGCCAGTCGATGGGCTTCGGCGGCAGCACCAGCCTCAACGTGTGGGTGCCCTACACCACGGTGATGGCGCGCATGCTCGGCCAGAGCTACCTCAGCAGCATCACCCTGCGGGTCAAGGACGACACGCCGATGGATGCCGCGCAGTCGGCCATCACCCGGCTGCTGACCCTGCGCCACGGCACCGAGGATTTCTTCCTCAGCAACACCGCCGAGATCCGCGAGACCATCGAGTCCACCACCCGCACCATGACCCTGCTGATCGGCGCCATCGCCGCCATCGCGCTGGTGGTGGGCGGCATCGGCGTGATGAACATCATGCTGGTGTCGGTGACCGAGCGTACCCGCGAGATCGGCGTGCGCATGGCCGTGGGCGCGCGCCAGAGCGACATCCGCCAGCAGTTCCTGATCGAGGCGGTGCTGGTGTGCCTGCTCGGCGGCGTGCTCGGCATCGCCCTGGCGCTGGGCATCGGCTGGGCGTTCAAGAGCTTCGGCGCCAGCTTCACCCTGCTGTTCTCCACCGGCTCGATCGTCGCCGCCTTCGCCTGCTCGACCCTGATCGGCGTGGCGTTCGGTTTCCTGCCGGCCCGCAACGCCGCCCAGCTCGACCCGGTCGAGGCATTGGCCCGCGAATGAAGATGACCATGAACCGTTCCTTCCGTCCCCTGCTGCTCTCCGCCGCCCTCGCCGTGCTGGTCGCCGGCTGCGCCACCACGCCCAGCGCCGACCCGGCCGCCGACCTGCGGGTGCCCGCCGGCTACGGCCGCGGCGATGCCGCCGCCAACGCGCCGGTGCAGGCCATCGAGCGCGACCTCACCGCACCGCCGGCCGACGTCCGCGCCGATGCGTGGTGGCAGGGTTTCGCCGACCCGCGGCTGGACCGGCTGGTCGAGCGCGTGCTCGACGGCAACACCGACATGGCCTCGGCCGGGCTGAAGCTGGAGCGCGCCCGCGCGCAGGCCGGGCTGGCTGGCGCCGAGCTGTGGCCGCAGGCCTCCGGCTCGGCCAGCGCCAACGGCAGCCGCGCCATCGACAGCGGCGACGACTGGTCGCGCAACCACAGCGCCAGCGTGTCGCTGGGCTGGGAACTGGACCTGTGGGGCAAGCTGCGCGGCCAGCGCGACATCGCCCGCTGGGAAGCGCAGGCCACCGCGCAGGACCTGCAGAACACCGTGCTCAGCCTGATCGGCCAGAGCTGCGAGCTGTACTGGCAGCTGGCCTACCTCAACCAGGCCATCACCAGCGGCCAGGCCAACCTGGAGCGGCTGGAGCGCACCGCCGCGCTGGTGCAGTCGCAGTTCGACGCCGGCGCGGTGTCGCGGCTGGAGGTGCGGCAGGCGCGGCAGAACATCGAGAGCCAGCGCGCCGCGCAGGCGCAGCTGGAACAGCAGCGGGTGGAAACCCGCAACGCCCTGACCGTGCTGCTGGACGGCCAACCGTGGCCGCTGGCCGACGAACCGCAGGACCTGCTCGTCACCCACAGCCCGGCCGTGGCCGAGGGCCTGCCGGCCGAGCTGCTGGCGCGCCGTCCCGACCTGCGCGCGGCCGAACTGCGGCTGCGGCAGTCGCTGGCCAACATCAAGGTCACCGCCACCAGCTACTACCCCAGCCTGAACCTGACCGGCTCGGTCGGCAGCTCCGCACCCTCGCTCGGCGACGTGCTGCGCAACCCGGTGGCGACGCTGGGCGCCGGCCTGAGCCTGCCGTTCCTGAAGTTCCGGCAGATGCAGCTGAGCATCGACTCGGCCGACCTGTCCTACCAGATCGCCGCCAACGACTTCCGCAAGACGCTGCACACCGCCCTGTCGGAAGTGGACAACGCCCTGTCCGCGCGCGAGCGGCTGGCCGAGCAGGTCGCCGCGGCGCAGGCCTCGCACGACGAGGCGGTGGAAATCGCCCGCCTGTACGAAGTGCGCTACCGTGCCGGCGCCACCGACCTGCGCACCTGGCTGGAAGCACAGCAGACCCGCCGCAATGCCGAACTGTCGCTGGCGCAGGCCCGCCGCAGCCAACTGGTCAACGACGTGACCCTCTACAAGGCGCTGGGCGGTGGCGCCTGAGTAGCACACCATGGGAGCGTGCCTTGGTGCGCGATGGGACATCACCGGTACATCTCAGCAGAACCCCCTTCCCGATGGGAACGGGCGATGGTGCGCAGTGCTCTCTACATGGCGACGGTCGTGGCTATGCGGCACGACCCGGTCATCCGGGCCTGTTACGAGTGGCCGGTAGCGGCAGGGCGACAGCGGGCCATCACAAAGCCGAAGGGCCCCTGTCTCTCATGACCTGCGGGCAACCCACCCCTTGAAGGTGAATGCGCAATAGAAAAGGACGATGTCCGTGAATCCGGCCTCGCGCAGCAAATCGGCGTCCTGCTCGGGCGAGAGCACGGGCAATCGCTCCTTGATTGCCATGCTGCCTTCGGCCTGCACCGCAGGCACGCCAGACGCGGCCGCGAATGCCGCATTACGCGCGAGCCACCGGTCTCCGGCAGCACCTCCAATGGGAAAGCTGTGATGCGCGACGACAAGGGACGCCCCGGGCTTGAGCCGCATAAATATTTGCTTCAAGGTCTGCAGGCGTTCAACTGGCGGCAGGAAATGCAGCGTCAGCAGGCAGACCGCGCCATCGAAAGGCGCCTTGGGCGCACTATCGATATAGCCTTCGTGCAGGCGCACGCGCGGCATCAGTGATCCCAGAGTCATGCGGGCCAGGTCGAGCATGCGAGCGGATGGATCGATGCCGTCGAAGTGCCAACCTGGCTGCATCTCGGCAATGGCCTTCAATTCCATCCCACCACCGGCGCCGAGCACCAGGATGCGTGCGTCGGCAGGCGCGTGCTCGGCCAGCAGCACGCCCGCCATCCGGTGCAGGTCCCGAAGGCCCGGTACGATCTTCGCAGTCCTCTCTGCATAGCCCGATACAGCAGCCGGGTCGGAGAACAGCGTCATCGAGCACAGCCTTCGGCTTGCACGGGAACGATGGTTTCGGGCCAAAGCAGCGAACGATGGATCTGGGCACCTGCCATGGCACCGTTGCCCACGGCCAGCGACACCGAATGGGGTGCCCGCGCCACGTCACCGCAGGCAAATACCCCACTCACCGAGGTCCTGCTCTCGGCATCGGTGAGGATCTGCATGCCCATGGGCGTCTCTTCCAACACGCAGCCCATTGCCTCGACCAGAGAACCAGAAGGAGAAGTGCGTGTCGCTGTAAACAGGCCAGCAAATCGAAGTAGACGCCCGTCGGCCAGCATCACGTCGGCATGCCCCTCGATTCTGTCAATGGCTGTCTCCTCGATCATTACGCCCCGGCGCTCCAGGGTGGACCTGACCTCTTGACTCAGTTCCACAGCGCCATTGACGAGCAGGGTCACACTGCCCCAATCGGTCAGCAGTTCGGCCTGGTGGATGGACATCGGGCCCGTACCGACAATGCCAATGCAGCCTTGGCCGAGTTCGTATCCATGGCAGTAGGGACAATGGAAGATCGCCGTGCCCCAACGCTCGGCGAGGCCCTCGACTGCGGGCAACTGATCGGCTATGCCGGTGGCCAGCAAGATGCGGCGGCCTCGGTGCGCTCCGCCGTCAGACGTCTTGACGGTGAATTCATCCACCTGCCCCGTAACGGCTTCGACCCGGCCTTCAAGCCAGTTCAGTGTCGGATAGGCCCCCAGTTGGCGGCGCGCGTTCGCTGCGATCTCGCCGGGGGGGACGCCATCCTGACCGAGAAACCCGTGCGAATGGCGGGCGAAGCGGTTGCGCCGCTCGCCCGCATCGATCACCAGCACGGACCTGCGCGCACGCACCAGTTGCAGGGCTGCGGCCATTCCCGCATAGCTTCCACCGATGACGATGACGTCGTGCTGCATGGTTACCCCCTTTTGCGTCGTGCCGCCGCATGCCGGCGCGCGAAGTCAGCGGCCAGATCGGCGAGGGTGACTTCCGAGAACCGCTTCAGCAGCAGCGCCTCGGCTTCGGCAATAGTGCCTTCGAGCGCGGCATTCACCACCTGCTCGACCAGGCACTCCGGTGCCTCGTTGCGGTTGCCGATGGCAAACATGGCCGGTTCGCCCAGTGCTTCGTGCAACTGGCGAAGGGTGACGGAGCCAAGGTCGGCATGGATGCGCCATCCACCCGCGTGGCCTCGATCCGAAGTCACGATACCTGCCTCCCGCAAATACCCCATGGTGCGCCGGACGACGACCGGGTTGGTGCCCAGGCATTGGGCCAGGGCGTCGGAAGTGATCGGCCCCTCCTGCTCGGCCATGTGCAGCAGCGCGTGCAGGACGGACGACAGGCGGCTGTCGCGTTTCATGTAACTAACGATGTTTCATATCGAAGTGCATGTCAAGTCCGATCTGGATCGTGGACTCCGTCAAGCCGACTGCGCTTGATACTCAGGACAACTGTCCGTGCCTCCAGAATCAAATGGCCTGGAAATCCACGATCACTTCGCCCAGCCCAGATCCGGCTCGGCGTGGTAGTCGATACCCATCGCATCCAGATGCGGACGCAGCACGCCCATGCGCTGCACGAAGCCGGCGTAACCACGCTGCCCGGCAGGGCTCCACGCCAGTTCCGCGGTCGCCGCCAGCCGCGGCCACAGCCGGTTGTCCGCCGCCGCGTCGGTGTGCACCAGCTCCGTCCACAGCGCCGCCTCGATGCCCACCGCGGTCGTGAACGGCGCCGGGTCGAAGCCGTAGAGCCGCGCCAGTGGCACGCCCTCCTTGCGGCACCAGTCGTAGGTTTCGGGCTGGCCGGCGTAATTACCGTGGTCGATGTAGAAATACGAGCACGGCGACAGGATCAACGGGTGCCCTTTCGCCACTGCCGCGTCGATGGCGTAGCCGTCGTTCCACAACTGCAGCATCACCTGCGGACGGGTGTCGGCCACCGAACCCTCCTCCCATGCGATGGGGGTGCGCCCCATCTCCTCCACCATCGCCGCGGTGCGGGCCACGAAGTCGGCATACAGCGGATGCTTGATCTCGTCGCCGCCGATGTGGATTTCCTTGGACGGGAAAACCGCCAGCACCTCTTCCAGCACGTTGCGGACGAAGGGATACACCACCTCCGGCTTGTCCAGGCACAGCACGCTGAAACCCACTTCCAGCCCCGAATAGGGCGACAGGTTCTCCACGTCGTCGCAGGCCAGCTCGTTGTACGAGGCCAGCGCCGCCTGCACGTGGCCGGGCATGTCGATCTCCGGCACGAGGGTGATACCGCGCGCCTGCGCGTAGGCCACCAACTCCCGCAATTCTTCCTGCGTGTAGAAGCCGCTGCGCCCGCCCTTGACCGCGCTGGCGCCACCGATCTCCACCAGCTTCGGGTAGCGCTTGATCTCGATGCGCCAGCCCTGGTCGTCGGTCAGGTGCAGGTGCAGCCGGTTCAACTTGAAGAAGGCCATGCGGTCGATGGTCTTCTGCAGGTATTCGACCGGCAGGAAGCTGCGCGCCACGTCCAGCGAAAGGCCGCGCCAGCGATAGGCCGGAACGTCGGTGATCGTGACGTGCGGCAGCGCGTAACCCGCCTGCGCCCGTGCCGGCAGCAGTTGGCGCAGGCTCTGCACCGCATGCAGCAGGCCGACATCGGTCTGCGCGCCGAGGCGGATGTCATCGGCCACCACCAGCCGGTAGCCCTCCTCGCCCAGCGCTGCATCCTCCACCAATTGCAGGTGGATGCGCGTTACCGCCGCAGCGTCGCTGGCGATGCCCAGCCCGGCCAGCGCCTCGGCCAATGCGCGCTTCGCGTCGGGCGCGGCCTCGGCCGCATCCACCGCCACCGCGCCTGAAATCCGCAATTCGCCGGACTGCGTTTCCACCGACTGCGGTACCGGCACGAGATGCAACGGCGCGGCGGCGGCCTGCGACGACGGGCCACACGCGATGCCCGCGACGGCGAGCAGGCAGGCCAGCAGGGTTTCAGGCTTGATCGGCGATTTCATCTCGGCGGGCAATCCGGGCGAAGGAGTCGCAGGCATTCTGCATGGCCCCGGCCGGCCCCACCACCCGGATCACCCACGGCAGGCCAAGCCGCTCCGCCGTGCCGGACGAAACACCGGCAAAGCCCGCCTACAGGGTCCGCGTGACATCGGCGCCACGCCCGGCGAGGAAACCCGCGGCTTCCTGCTGCTGCGCGGTCGAAAGCGCATGGACGACCACCGCGCCGCCGCCGGCCGCGATCGCCTTGCGCACGGCCTGGATGTAGCGATCGTGATCCGGTCGCAGCGCCACCAGCCCGCCCAGGAACAGGCCGCCGATCGCCCCGTACAACACCCACCAGCCGCCCGCGGCCCACGGCGAACTCTCCACGTACGGCACGCCCACCCACATCATCGCCGCGAACACCAGGCCGCCCACCACCGCGCCGAGCAGGCACAGCTTGAGGTGCGCGAGCACGATCGTGCGCCAGATGCCGCCGCCTTCCGGCTCCAGCTTGATGTCGACGTCGCGGGTATCCGCGGTGATCACCTTCACCTGCGCCGGCTGGAAGCCCAGCTGTTCGACCAGCTCCACCGCCGCCGCCCGCGCCGATGCCGGCACCGGGAAGATCGCGGCCAGCTTGCTGTTGGACACCTCACCGGTAATGGGATTGTCGGACATGGCCAACTCCTGCTACTCGGGATTGCCCTCCGTTTAGCAGCTCCACGGTGGAAAACACGCGAGACGGCCTGCCCGTTCGCAACGCGTCGTTCACAGGGCGGCCGGTTTTTCAGTTTCCTTCCGCTGAAAAAACGGCAGGACAGCCGTCTTTCACGGCGAAGCCACCCAAAGGGTGACGCACAAGGATATGCGTCATGAAAAAACGCACACGCCCAATGACTGGCTCTTCGCCCGGTACATGGCCGCGTCCGCGGCGCGCAGGTAGTCATCGATGGTCGCCAGGCCGGACTCGCTGCTGACCAGCCCGATGCTCGCACCGCTGGCCACGGTGTGCGCGCCGATCTCGTAGGGCACCGCGAGGGCGGCGGCAATCTGCCGGGCGCGGTCGGCGGCTTCGGCCGGATCGATGGATTCGAGCAGCACGTTGAACTCGTCGCCGCTCATGCGCGCGACCAGATCGACCGTGCGCACGCAGGATTCGAGCCGGCGCGCCACCTGTTGCAACAACTGGTCGCCCACATGGTGCCCCAGGGTGTCGTTGACAGTCTTGAACCGGTTGAGGTCCAGCAGCAGCACCGCGAACATCGTGGTGCCACCGCGTGCCGGCACCTCATCGCCTTTCGCGGCCTCGTTCCCGTGCAGCGCGATGGCATGCGCGAGGCGGTCGCGGAACAACGGCCGGCCCGGCAGGTTGGTCAGGGCATCGTAGGAACTGCCGCGTTCGGCCAGGTCGCTCAACGAACCCGCCATGCGCACGGCAACGCCGTCCTCGAACTCGGCGACCCCGCGCCAGTTGACCCACACCAGCCGCCCCGAGCGGTGGAACGCGCGGAAATCCACCGAAAAGTTCGGGCTGTCCCCCGACAGGTGCCGGCGGTAGGCGGCCTGCACCCGCCCGCGGTCATCGGGATCGATCAGTTGCTGGAGAAAATGCCAGCCCCCGTCGTGCACGTGGTGGGTGCCGCCCAGCCCGACGATCTCGTGGAAGCGCTCGGACGCATGCAGCGCATCCGTCCGCAGGTCCCAATCCCAGATGCCGTCGTTGGAGCCGCGGGTGGCGAGCGAATAGCGGTTGTCGGAGCGCAGCAGCTCCAGCTCCGTGTTCTTCTGCCGGGTCACGTCGATCATCAGGCCGATCATGCGGTTCGGCCGCCCCGGCTCGACCACCGCGCGGCACAGGTCGCGCACCCACACCACCTTGCCGGACTTGGCGATCAGCCGGTAGCTCATCTCGTAGGCATGGCTGTGCGTGGCGTTGTACGCGGCATCGTCGATGACCAGGGCTTCGGGCAGGTCGTCGGGATGCACGCGCGAGCGCCAGAACCCCGGATCGGAACGCCATTCCTCCACCGTGTAGCCGAACAGCCGCTCGACCTGCGGACTCAGGAAGGTATTGCCCACGCCGCGCTCAGCTTCCCAGACGACGCCATCGATGGTTTCCAGCAGGCGCAGGAAGCGCTGGCGCACCTCCACCAGCACCTGCTCGGTGACCTCGGTGATCTCGATCAGCACACCCTGGCGGCTGATCACCCGCTCCGCCGCATCCAACTCCGGGTGGAGCTGCAGGCGCATCCAGCGATAGTCCGCGTCGGCGAACCGCAGCCGGAACACCGGCATGCCCGAGCGCAGGGTGCCGACGTCGTCGGGATGCACGAATTCAAGCAGGGACCGGCCGAGCGCCGCCTCCACCGGATGGCCGGTGAGCGTGTGCCAAGCCGGGTTCAGGTAGGTGATCTCCCACAGCGCATCCGTTTGCACCACCGCCTCGGGCAGCAGTTGCAGCAGGTGTGCGGACGGCGTGGAAGTGGTGGGCATGCAGGATTATGGTCGTCGAAGCATGATCGTCCAGTCCAGCGCCAGCCCACATGACCGACGGTTCTGTCACATTCCCGTGGTCAAGCTGCGCCGGCCCATGCGGCCAGCGCGACGATTCAATTCTGACGCAGCACCCTGTCCAGCGCGCCTTATCACTGAGGCGTATCACTTGATACTGGCCGAGGCGATCAACGGCAGCAACAACGAGCTACGGTCTTGATGATTTCTGAGCAATGGCCGAAGCGAATGGTCGAAGCGAATTGGCTGGGACTCTGGAAAGTGAATCTATCTCTCCAAGTCAACCGAACAGTGCCGTTGAAAGCACGGGCAGAGGGCCCCTATCATCCGCGAATTTAGATTTTAGGTATGCAATCTGGGCATCACCAAGACCCAAGGAAGAAAAGGACGCAATCTTCTTCTTCTCTTCAAGGAACGCTAAGAGCGGCAATGCGACAATTGCGTGTCCTGCATCATAGGCATAAAGCGTCGGATCACCGATATATGCGCCTATCGCTCTACGAACCCCCAACCCTACCAATTGTTTGAACCATTCGTGTGGAATAGGCTCAGAAAATCTCTGAAACCGATAATTTACATCCTCTCGGCGATGCGTCATCCATCGAAATGCTGGCTCTGCGTCAATATCCTGAGAAACAAGCGCACCACCCGGAAAGCGCCTCTCGTATGCACGAGTGACGACCGTATGCGAGTTACCCTCGGAAAAAGAAATTGAAGATCCAGCCACTACCTCTAACATCGCTGGACTATTGCCGACATAGAAGACAGCCAAGCCATCCCGTGCGAGCGCAGCCTTTGCCGCATAAAAGCAAGCATAATAGAGCTTCACCGTTGCCCAACTGAAATAACCCCGCTGAATACCCCAAAGCGCATCCGAAAAAGTCGACAACCCCGAGAACAGTGCGCCACGCGCATCATCTGCGAGTGCCGAACAAAGAGTATCGGCGGACGCCGCACTCAGCACGATTGATTTCGCGCTGGTCTTATTGAAAGGCTTTGAAGTCAAGCCCTCAATATAGGCCGGAGCCTGCTGCAGCATAGATCAGAGCTTCAACGCAGCGCTATTCGCAGGAATAGCGCGCATGGATGCAACGAGCCGATCAAAGACAATCCGCGGCGCATCTTTGCCGCCAAACCCCTTCAGCTCCTCCTGACGAATCCGATTCTCAGCAGAGATCGTCAACATGTTAGAAATGTTCTCTACGGAAAAGTCTCTTGGATTAAGCGCATTACATGCCGGAATAATTTTTAGTTTCAAAAAATCAACCGCACCAATAAAACCCGCCGCGAACTGAAAAGCATTAGTCTTCTCATTCCAGTATGAACCGTATCTCGACGAGAGCGCCACAAAGAAGTTCAAAACAATCCGCTGTTGCACGCCAAGCTCATACGCATCAATCTGCTCAAAGATTCCCTTATCCTCGACAAGGGGCTTCAAAGCAGATACAGCTGTCGACAGTGCAATACCACCCTTGCGAATCGGCTGGTTTGGCATTTTTATATTCTGGTAATAGGGCGACTCCTCTAGATTATTGAGCGCCATAGCAATATCTCGCGCACGCACCGCCGCAGCATCAACAACAACATCGCTCGCCTCGCCAAATAAATCAAACACAAGACTCCGCGGAACCGGCCGTTGCTCCGTATTAATTGACAAGAAAATATCGGCGCATGCTCTTGTATTGAGGCCAACGTAAATACTGACAGGAACCTCCAAATCCCCAAGGTCGTCCTTTTCCTCCAAGGCGGCGCGCAATCCCTCTACACGATGCTGCCCATCGATGATCTGCGCACTGCGTGACGCTTCATCCAGCTTAAGCTCACCATCGTCAAAAACAGGACGCGCCGCAGCGGTCCAATTTAGGACAATGGTGCTTGGGTAGCTCCCCTCAGTAAGAGCGAACTTTCGCAGACTCGCGAGACGATCACGATTGAAAATTCTTTGCACCGCACCTTCTTCGTCATCCACGCCTCGAATAGCGACATAAGAGATTGACACCAACTGTCTAGCTTTCAGTGCGGCAAGGTAGAACTCCCGATCGCCTTGGCGAACTTTAATGGCAGGAACCCTGATCTGTCGTGGCATTTCGATTCCTTCCTCAGCTTGAGATTACATGTTGCGACGGTACTCACCACCCACCTCATACAACGCATGGCTGATCTGCCCGAGGCTATGGGTCTTCACCGCTTCCACCAGCGATTCAAACACATTCCGCCGCTCCCGCGCAGTTGCCTGTAGCGCCTTCAGTCCGTCGGCAGCATAGCCATTGCGACTGCCCTGGTAGCCGGCCACATTGTCGATCTGCTGCCCCTTCTCCTCCTCAGTCGAACGGATCAACTCGATCTCGGTCGCCACCTCGCCGGCATGCTCCTTCGGCAGGAACATGTTGACGCCGACCAGCGGCAGGCTGCCGTCGTGTTTCTTGTGTTCGTAGTACAGGCTTTCTTCCTGGATCTTGCCGCGCTGGTACATGGTGTCCATCGCGCCGAGCACGCCGCCGCGCTCGCTGATCGCCTCGAATTCCTTGTACACCGCCTCTTCCACGATGTCGGTCAGCTTGTCCACGATGAAGCTGCCCTGCCACGGGTTCTCGCAGAAGTTCAGCCCCAACTCCTTGTTGATGATCATCTGGATCGCCACCGCGCGGCGCACGCTTTCCTCGGTCGGGGTGGTGATCGCCTCGTCGTAGGCGTTGGTGTGCAGGCTGTTGCAGTTGTCGAACAGGGCGTACAGCGCCTGCAAGGTGGTGCGGATGTCGTTGAACTGGATTTCCTGCGCGTGCAGCGAGCGGCCCGAGGTCTGGATGTGGTACTTCATCATCTGGCTGCGTTCGTTGGCGCCGTAGCGCTCGCGCATCGCGCGCGCCCAGATGCGGCGGGCGACGCGGCCGATGACGGTGTATTCCGGGTCCATGCCGTTGGAGAAGAAGAACGACAGGTTCGGCGCGAAGTCGTCGATCTTCATCCCGCGCGCGAGGTAGTACTCGACGATGGTGAAGCCGTTGCTCAGGGTGAAGGCGAGCTGGCTGATCGGGTTCGCCCCGGCCTCGGCGATGTGGTAGCCGGAGATCGACACCGAGTAGAAATTGCGCACGCCGTTATCGACAAAATACTGCTGGATGTCGCCCATCATCCGCAGCGCGAACTCGGTGGAGAAGATGCAGGTGTTCTGCGCCTGGTCCTCCTTGAGGATGTCGGCCTGCACCGTGCCGCGCACGGTGCGCAGGGTTTCGGCCTTGATGCGCGCGTAGGTTTCCGCATCCAGCAACTGGTCGCCGGTGACGCCGAGCAGGCCAAGGCCGAGGCCGTCGTTGGTCGGCGGCAGCTCGCCGTGGTACTGCGGGCGCTGGCGGCCTTCGAACAATCGCGCGATCTGCTTTTCCGCCTCCGCCCAGCGCGCCGGGTCGGCCTTCAGGTATTTCTCCACCTGCTGGTCGATGGCGGTGTTCATGAACATCGCCAGGATCATCGGCGCCGGGCCGTTGATGGTCATCGACACCGAGGTGGTCGGCGCGCACAGGTCGAAGCCGGAGTACAGCTTCTTCATGTCGTCCAGCGTGGGGATGTTGACGCCGGAGTTGCCGATCTTGCCGTAGATGTCCGGGCGCGGCGCCGGGTCTTCGCCGTACAGGGTGACGCTGTCGAACGCGGTGGACAGGCGCGCGGCCGGCTGGCCGACGCTCAGGTAATGGAAGCGGCGGTTGGTACGCTCGGGCGTGCCTTCGCCAGCGAACATGCGGATCGGGTCTTCGCCGCTGCGGCGATACGGGTAGACGCCGCCGGTGTACGGGTACGCGCCGGGCAGGTTCTCCTTCTGCAGGAACACCAGCAGTTCGCCCCAACTGCGGTAGGTGGGCGCGGCGATCTTCGGGATCTGCTGGTGGCTGAGCGATTCGCGGTAGTTCTCGACGCGGATGGCCTTGCCGCGCACCTGGTACTCGTTGACCTCGTCGATGATCGACTTCAGCCGCGCCGGCCATTCGCGCAACAGGCGCAGCGCTTCGGAATCCAGCGATTGCACCGCGTCGTTGTAGCGCTGGCGCAGGGTCAGCAGCGAGCGGTCAACCTGTAGAGCGGGGCTTGCCCCGCTGCCTCCGGTGGCATCCGAGCGGGGCGAGCCCCGCTCTACGAGAGCATCGGCCGCATACAGCTCCAGCGCCGGCGGCAGTCTGTCGTCGCCCAGCTCCTTCAGCGCCTGCCAGCAGCCCTGCGCACGCTCGGCGACTTCCGCCTGCGATTCGATGCGGGCGTTGATCGCCCTGCCCTGCTCGGCGATCTCGGCCAGGTAGCGCACGCGGCTGCCGGGAATCAGCACGGTGGCGCGCGGCTCCTTGAGCGTGGTGTCGATGGACGGCACCCAATCGCAGCTACCTTCCATTCCCGCGTCCCCGTTCCCCGTTCCCCGCTTTTCGCGCAACAACCGGCACAGGTTGGCGAACATCCAGCTGATGCCGGGGTCGTTGAACTGCGAGGCGATGGTTGGGTAGACCGGCACATCCTCGTCCTTCATCGTGAACGCCACGCGGTTGCGCTTCCATTGCTTGCGCACGTCGCGCAGCGCGTCCTCGGCACCGCGCTTGTCGAACTTGTTGAGCACCACCAGCTCGGCGTAGTCGAGCATGTCGATCTTTTCCAGCTGGCTCGGCGCGCCGAAGTCGCTGGTCATCACGTACATCGGGAAATCGACCAGGTCCACGATCTCCGAATCGCTCTGGCCGATGCCGGCCGTCTCGACGATCACCAGGTCGAAATCCAGCGACGTGAGGAAGCCGATGCAGTCGCGCAGCACGGTGTTGACCGCCGCATGCTGGCGGCGGGTGGCCATCGAGCGCATGTACACGCGCGGGCTGCGCAGCGAGTTCATGCGGATGCGGTCGCCCAGCAGCGCGCCGCCGGTGCGGCGGCGGGTGGGATCGACCGACACCACCGCGATGCGCATCTGCGGGAAATTGGCGAGGAAGCGGTTGAGCAGTTCGTCGGTGACGCTGGACTTGCCGGCGCCACCGGTGCCGGTGATGCCGATGACGGGGGCAAGCCGGGCATGCGCGACCGGGAACGGCGAATGTCCGTCCACCCTGGCCCATTGCTTGCGGAGCTTCTCAAGCTCGGCGTCGCCATAAGCACCGTCCTCGATGGCCGAAAGCATCCGGCCAATACCAATTTCGTCGTCAATGCCGGGTTTGGCCAAAACATCCTGTTCCCTGTTCCCCGCTCCCTGTTCCCGCGCGCCGCCGGCGCGCTTCACCACGTCCTCGATCATCTCCACCAGCCCCATCTTCATGCCGTCGTTGGGGTGGTAGATGCGCTCAACGCCGTAGCCCTGCAGCTCGCGGATTTCCTCCGGGGTGATGGTGCCGCCGCCGCCGCCGAACACGCGGATATGGCCGGCGCCGCGCTCGCGCAGCATGTCCACCATGTACTTGAAGTACTCGACGTGGCCGCCCTGGTAGGACGACAGCGCGATGGCGTCGGCATCCTCCTGCAAGGCCGCGCGCACCACGTCCTCCACCGAACGGTTGTGGCCCAGGTGGATCACCTCCGCGCCCTGCGACTGGATCAGCCGGCGCATGATGTTGATGGCCGCGTCATGGCCGTCGAACAGGCTGGCGGCGGTGACGAAGCGCAGCGGCGAGCGGGCCTCGTCCAGGGCGGTGGACGGCGGCTGCGGGAGGTGGGGGGCGGGGGTACTCATGGGGCGTGCGACATCCTGTTTCCGTTGAAACCGATGATAGGGCCGCGTGCCCGGCAGGTCAGGTTGCAGCGCAGCGTGACCGGTGCGCCGCGCGGTGCTCCCACGCGCCATCGGCGGCCTCGACAACCGCCGGCCGCCGAATGCATTAGAATGGCCGCCCGCGACCCGTCACCCCAAGGACGAAGTCGCATTTTTTGTTTTACGGCCCACCATTTACCCGCAGGATCACGGACGTTGCCGCAGCAGCGCCCATCGGAGCATCCATGCTTTTCGACACCCTCGAAACTTCCGGCCACGAGCAGGTCGTGTTCTGCCACAACCGCGATGCCGGCCTGAAGGCGATCATCGCCATCCACGACACCACCCTCGGCCCGGCCTTGGGCGGCGTGCGCATGCGCCCCTACGCCAACAGCGACGACGCGCTGCGCGACGTGCTGCGGCTGAGCCGCACCATGACCTACAAGAACGCGCTGGCCGGGTTGAACGTGGGCGGCGGCAAGGCGGTGATCATCGGCGACCCGAAGGCCGCCAAGAGCGAGGTGCTGTTCCGCGCCTTCGGCCGCCAGGTCGAGGCGCTGGGTGGGCGCTACATCACCGCCGAGGACGTCGGCACCGACGTCAACGACATGGAGCACATCTACCTGGAGACCGGCTACGTCACCGGCGTGCACCAGGTCCACGGCGGCTCCGGCGACCCGGCCCCGTTCACCGCCTACGGCGCATTGCAGGCGCTGATGGCCTCGGTCAACCGCAAGTTCGGCCACGAGGAAATCGGCAAGGTTTCCATTGCCGTGCAGGGCCTGGGCCACATCGGCATGGAGCTGGTGAAGCTGCTGCGCGAGCGCGGCGCCAAGCTGCACGTCACCGACCTCGACCCGGCGCTGGTGGAACGCGCGGTCGGCGAATACGGCTGCGAGGCGGTCGCGCCCGAGGCCATCTACGATGTCGCCGCCGACGTGTTCGCGCCCTGCGCGATGGAAGGCGTGATCGGCATGGAAACGCTGGACCGGCTCAAGGCCAAGGTCATCTGCGGCACCGCCAACAACCAACTGGCCAGCCACGCGGTGGGCGACGAACTGTTCAAGCGCGGGGTGCTGTGGGCGCCGGACTACGTGGTCAACGCCGGCGGCGTGATGAACGTGTCGCTGGAGATCGACGGCTACAACCGCGAGCGCGCCATGCGCCTGATCCGCAGCATCTACCACAGCCTCGAACGGATCTTCGACCGCTCCGAGCAAGACGCGGTCTCGCCGCAACGCGCCGCCGACCGCATCGCCGAGGCCCGCATCGAAGCCATCGGCAAGCTGAAGATGCCGATGGGCCGCGCCACGCCGCGGATGTGCCGCCTGCGCGGCGAGTGAATGCCCGGCGGCGTGCGCTCAGCGTGCGCCGAACAGCAGCAATGCGCTGATCAGCACGCCCATCAGCAGGGCGCTGAGCAGCAGCCACGGCCAGCGCCGCTGCCGTGGCCGCGCCACCGGCGCCGGCCGGGTTTCCGTGGTCGGCGCGGCCTCTTCGGCGACGGCCGGCAGGTAGGTCGGGGCGGCGCCCAGCGGCACCTCCAATACGAAGCGCTGGTTGCCCTCGAACACCACCTGGTCGCCCGCGTGCAGCCAGCAGTGGCGAACCGCGACGCCGTTGACCCGGCAACCGTCGGGCGAGCCGAGGTCGCGCAGCAGCACCCGCTCGCCGTGGCATTCGAAACGCGCCTGCCGCTCGGGGAACACCGGATCGTCGATGACGATGTCCGCCGCCGCATCGCGGCCGATGGTGCGCGGCCGGTTCAGGGCGTGGGCGCGGCCGTGGTGCTGGCCGCCGACGCCGCGCAGCAGCACGCGCTGGTCTTCGCCGTTTCCGGTGATCGCCTCGGGCGCCTGCGGCGGTTGCGTGGCCGGCTCGCAGTGGCCGCGCAGCAGCATTTCCACGCCATCGGCATGCACCGAGTCGCCGGCGCGCAGCAGCGCCATGCGCCGCACCGGGCGGCCGTTGACGTGGATGCCGCGCACGCCGCTGGCGACCTGCAGCCACAGGCCGCGTTCGTCGGTGCAGAAGCGCGCCAGCAGCAGCGGGCCGACGCTGTCGTCGCCCAGCCGCACCTGCCCGCTGGCGTCCCGCACGATGCGCTGCATGCCCGGACCAAGGGCTTGATCTGGCTGCTGGCGGTTGCCGAAATGGACTTGCAGTGTGCGCACCGGCGGCAGACTAGCAGGTCCACGGGACATGCAGAAGCTGGCTATGGGGCTTGGACTGCGCCGCGCGTGTCCGCACAATGCCGCACCACCCTCCACCCGGCCCCGCGAGTCCCTTCCCCATGTCCAGCATCGACATCCGCCATGCCCATTCCCTGTCCGACGAACGCGCGCACGCGGCCATCGCCGAGGTCGCGCGCAAGCTGCAGGAGCGCTTCGAGGTCAGCACCCGCTGGGAGGGGCAGAACCTGCACTTCGCCCGTGCCGGGGTCGAGGGCGCGATCGAGATGCTGCCCGGCGCGGTGCGGGTGAAGGCCGAGCTGGGCTTCCTGCTGTCGGCGATGAAGGGCATGGTCGAATCGGAAATCCGCCGGGTGCTGGCCGAGAAGCTGGGCTGACCCGCGCCACGCCGGGCCGATGCCCGCGGCGGAGTGAAATCTGTTGCGCCGCGCCAATGCCGCCGTTATCATAGGCGGCTCCTTCGGGGTGTAGCTCAGTCTGGTAGAGCGCTACGTTCGGGACGTAGAGGTCGCAGGTTCGAATCCTGTCTCCCCGACCAAGATCGACAAAAGCCGGCCTCGGGCCGGCTTTTGTTTTTGTCGCCACGCCGCCGCTTTCGGGCCAGCGGCGGGCGATGCCGGGAATCGCTCCCCGCGGTTCCCCTGTTTTCGCGGGCGCCGCCCCTGCGGCTGCCCGCGCCGGAGTTCCGCCATGCCCCACTCTCCCGCCCGCGGCCCGCATGCTCCCCTGCTCAAGGGCCGGCTGCTGGCCTTCGTCGCCGTCGTGCTGCTGGCCGCCAACCTGCGCAGCGCGGTCACCTCGCTGACGCCGCTGCTGGACCGGCTGGGCCAGACCTTCGAGTTCGGCAGTACCATGACCGGCGTGCTGGGCATGATGCCCACCGCCGCCTTCGCCCTGTTCGGCCTGGTCACGCCGCGGCTGATCCGCGCGATCGGACTGGAGCGCACCGCGGTGCTGACCATGCTGCTGGCCACCGCCGGGCTGCTGCTGCGCGCCAGCGCCGGCGGCGTCGGCATGCTGCTGGTCGGCTCGGCGGTCGCGCTGGCCGGCATGGGCATCGGCAACGTGGTGGTGCCGCCGCTGGTCAAGCGCTACTTCGCCGACCGCGTCGGCACCCTGAGCACGCTCTACATCACCGTGCTGCAGGCCGGCACCATGCTGCCGGCGCTGCTGGCGGTGCCGGTGGCCGACCGCTTCGACTGGCGCATCTCGCTGGGCATGTGGGCGCTGCTGTCCACCGCCGCGCTGCTGCCGTGGCTGCTGCTGGCGCGGCATGCGCCGCGTGCGCAGGCCGCCGCCGCTGCCGACGGCCCGCATGCCGCCGGCCGGGTCTGGAAGACCCCGCTCGGCTGGGGCATGGCGCTGATGTTCGGCATGACCTCGCTGGGTACCTACTCGCTGTTCACCTGGCTGCCCAAGGTGATGGTGGAAGCCGGCGCCAGCGAGGCCTTCGGCGGGGTGATGGTGGCGCTGTATTCGGCCATCGGCCTGCTGCCCTCGCTGCTGGTGCCGGCGCTGGCGGTGCGCATGCGCAACCCGTTCCCGATCGCGGTGCTGGTGTTCGGCCTGAACGCGGTCGCCTTCGCCGGCCTGCTGTGGGCGCCGATGGCCGCGCCGTGGCTGTGGGTGACCATCGCCGGGCTGGGCCCATCCACCTTCCCGCTGGGTCTGACCCTGATCAACCTGCGCACCCGAACCCCGAGTGGCTCGGCGGCGCTGTCCGGCTTCATGCAGGGCGTGGGCTACAGCCTGGCCTGCCTCGGCCCGCTGCTGTTCGGCTGGCTGCACGAACTCGGCGGCGGCTGGGCATGGTCGTTCGCGTTCCTGATGCTGTGCTCGCTGGTGCTGCTGGTCGCGGCATGGTTCGCGTGCAGGCCGCAGCAACTGGAAGACCATTGGTAGGTCGGGGCCACGCCCCCGACGTCCGCAAAGGGCCGACGAAAACGCCGGGGATGTAACCCCGGCCTACGGCCTCACCCCCGCACCTGCCCCTCGCCGCGTACCACGAAGCGCTCCACGGTGAGCGCCTCCAGCCCCATCGGGCCGTAGGAATGCAGGCGCGTGGTGGAGATGCCGATCTCCGCGCCCAGCCCCAGCTCACCGCCGTCGGAGAAGCGCGAGGAGGCGTTGACCATCACCACCGCCGAGCGCAGCGCGTGCACGAAGGCCTCGGCATGGGCCGGGTTGCCGGTGGCGATGACCTCGGTGTGGTCGGAGGTGTGGCGCTGGATGTGGGCGATGGCGTCATCGAGCGAGTCGACCACGCGGATGGCGAGGATCAGGTCCAGGTATTCGGCGGCATAGTCGTCCTCGTCCGCCGCCGATACACCAGGCACCAGGGCCTGCGTCGCGGCATCACCGCGCAACTCGACGCCGCGGGCGCGCAATGCCTCGGCCGCCAGCGGCAGGAAGCGCGGTGCGATGTCCGCGTGCACCAGCAGGGTTTCCAGCGAATTGCAGGCGGCCGGGCGCGACACCTTGCCGTCGACCAGCAGGCCAAGCGCCAGTTGCATATCGGCGCCGTCATCGACGTACAAATGGCACACGCCCTTGTAGTGCTTGATGACCGGCACCCGCGCATGTTCGGCGACGAAGCGGATCAGGCCCTCGCCGCCGCGCGGGATCGCCAGGTCGATGATGTCGTTCAGTTGCAGCAGTTCCAGCATCGTCTCGCGGCGCAGGTCCTCCACCAGCGTCAGCGCGGCATCGGCAAGGCCCGCCTCGCGCAGCGCGCGCTTCAGGCTGGCGGCGATCGCGGTGTTGGAATGGATCGCCTCCGAACCGCCGCGCAGGATCACCCCGTTGCCGGCCTTGATGCACAACGCGGCGGCGTCGGCGGTCACGTTCGGCCGCGCCTCGTAGATCATCGCGATCACCCCCAGCGGCACGCGCACCTTCTGCACGCGGATGCCGTTGGGCCGCAGGTAGTCGCGGGTGACCTCGCCGACCGGATCGGGCAACGCGGCGACCTCGCGCAATGCGTTGGCGACACCGGCCAGGCGCTGCGGGTCCAGCGCCAGCCGGTCGAGCATCGCGCTGCCCACGCCCTTGTCGCGGGCGGCCTGCAGGTCGCGGGCGTTGGCGGCGAGGATCGCCTCGGCATCGGCTTCCAGCGCCGCCGCCATCGATTGCAGCAGGGCCGAACGCGCCGCGGTGGAAAGCTGGCCGAGTTGCCGGGCGGCGTCGCGGCATTGCAGGGCAAGGGTCTTGATGTCGGTCATGGTTGCGGCTCGCATGCAGGAAGTTTCGTCCCTGTAGGAGCGACGCGAGTCGCGATGGAGCTTTACCGGCGAAGCCCCGTCGCGACTCGCGTCGCTCCTACGACAGCAGGACGAGGTCGTCGCGGTGGATCACGTTCTCGCCATAGTTGTAGCCGAGGGTGGCCTCGATGGTGCGCGAATGGCTGCCGGCGATGCGCCGCACGTCCACCGCCGAATACTGGCTGATGCCGTGCGCGATGCAGCCCCCGCCGTCGCGCACTTCGATCATGTCGCCGCGGCGGAACTCGCCCTGCACCGCGGCGATGCCGCCGGGCAGCAGCGAGGCGCCCTTCTCGCGCAGCGCGCGCGCGGCGCCGCCATCGACCACGATCGCCCCCGGCTCGAGCGGCGCGTGCCGCAGCCAGTACTTGCGCGCGGCGATGCGCGAGCGCCCGGCATGCAGGCGGGTGCCGCGCAGCCGGCCCTGCGCCAGCGCGCGCACCACTTCGCCGCTGCGGCCGTTGAACAGGTAGGTGTCGATGCCGGCCGCGCCGGCCTTGGCCGCGGCCTGCAACTTGGTGTGCATGCCGCCGGTGCCGACTGTGCTGCCGCTGCCACCGGCCATCGCCAGCACCTCGGCGGTCAGTTCGACCACTTCGTTGATCGGCCGCGCCTGCGGATCGCGGCGCGGGTCGGCGGTGTAGAGGCCGTCGATGTCGGTGGCGATGAACAGCGCATCGGCATCGACCAGCGCGGCGACGATGGCGGCGAGGTTGTCGTTGTCGCCGAGCTTCAATTCATCGACGGAAACGGTGTCGTTCTCGTTGACCACCGGCAATGCGCCAAGCGCCAGCAATTCGTTGAGGGTGGCGCGCGCGTTGAGGTAGCGGCGGCGGTTGCGCAGGTCGTCGTGGGTCAGCAGCACCTGCGCCACCGGCCGCTCGAAGAAGCGCTGCCACAGCGCGATCAGCTGCGCCTGCCCGAGCGCGGCCAGCGCCTGCCGCGCGGCGATGGCGGCACCGGCTTCGGCCGCCCTCGGCAGGATGGCGCGGCCGGCCGCGACCGCGCCGGAGGAGACGATCACCACTTCCCTGCCGGCCAGCAGGTTGGCCGAGACGAACTGCGCCAGCCCCAGCGCGAAGCGCGGGCTCAGGCCGCCACCATCGGCGGCCAGCAGGCTGCTGCCGATCTTCAGCACCGCGCGCCGCCACGGCGGCAGCGTCTGTTCGGCGAAGGGCGAAGGGGCGGCCTCGTTCATGGGCTCAGCGGGTGTTCCACTCGTGCACGGTCAGGTCCGAGCAACCGTGGACCGCCAGCGGGTCGGTCGCGACGATGGCCCGCGCTACGTCCATGTCGGCGACGTCGCGCAGCACGTAGGCGCCACCGCTGCCATCGGCGAAACCGCCGGTCAGGTGCAGCAGCCCGCGTTCGCGCAGGTCGTCGAGGAAAGCCTTGTGCGGGGCGATGACCGACGTGTCGAACGACGGCTTGCGCATGGCCATGACCAGATACAGCTTCACTTCGTTCTCCGTCGCATGAAGCGCCAGCGTCGATGTTGCACTGCCGCGCAATACATTTGGGCGATGCTTTCGTTTCCAACCAACGTAGGTCGGGGCTACGCCCCCGACGCGGGGTATTGCAGATGCCGGGGACGTAGCCCCGACCTACGTCTCGTGGATGCGGGGCTTGATTGCCGTGAAGGCCTCCGTGCGGGGCAAGTCCCGCACCTACGGTTGCAGCGCCACCCAGCGTGCCTGCAGTTCTTCCAGCCGCAGGTCGGCGGCCGCGCCCGGCGACACCCGCGCGGCGAGGCTGCCTTCCGGCGTGCGCCCCTGCCCCGCCGTGTCGGCCGCTGCGGCGGCGGCCTTGTAGGCATCGCGGAACGGCACGCCGGCCACCGCCGCTTCCACCGCCACGTCGGTGGCGTACATGCCCGAATCGATCGCGGCGCGGATGTTGTCGTCGCGCCAGTCGAGGTTGGACAGCAGCGCCGGCAGCAGTTCCAGCGCGGCCAGGCCGCGGCCGAAGCCGTGGAAGATCGCGCCCTTGGACGCCTGCAGGTCGCGGTGGTAGCCCGACGGCAGCGACAGCAGCTGCTCGATCTCGGTGCGCGCGGCGGCCACGCTGGCATGGGTGGCGCGCATCAGCTCGATCACGTCCGGGTTGCGCTTGTTCGGCATGATCGAACTGCCGGTGGTGTACTGCGCCGGCAGCGCCACGAAGGCGAACTCGCCGGTGGTGAACAGCGACAGGTCCCAGGCGATGCGGCGCAGGTCCAGGGTCGCCCCGCCGAGCGCTTCCAGCGCGGCCAGCTCGAACTTTCCGCGCGAGAGCTGGGCGTAGATCGGCGATACCTGCATGCGCGCGAACTCCAGCGCGCGCGTGGTGTGTTCGCGGTCCAGCGGCAGGTTGACGCCGTAGCCGGCGGCGGTGCCCAGCGGGTTGCAGTCGATCAGCCGGCGGGTGTCGGCCGCGCGCACCGCGTTGTCGATGAAGGCTTCGGCCCAGCCCGCCCACCACATGCCGGCCGAGGACACCACGGCACGCTGGATGTGGGTGTAGCCGGGCAGCGGCTGGGCGCGCTCGGCGGCGGCGCGGTCCAGCGCCACCTTCGCCACTTCGTGGCTGAGCTGCGCCACGCGCGCCAGCTTCTCCTTCAGCCACAGGCGGGTGGCGACCAGGATCTGGTCGTTGCGGCTGCGGCCGGTGTGGATCTTGCGCCCGGCGTCGCCAAGGCGCTCGGTCAGCCGCGCCTCGATCGCCGAATGGCAATCCTCGTAGCGCTCGTCGAGCACGAACGCGCCGCTGCGGAAATCGTCGGCCAGCAGCGCCAGCTCGCGCTTGAGCGCGGCCAGCTCGTCGGCCGAGAGGATGCCGATATGCTGCAGCCCTTCCGCATGCGCGGTACTGGCGGCGATGTCGTGCAGGAAGAACTCGCGGTCGAGGATCACGTCGTCGCCGGCGAGGAAGGTCTGGATGTTGGCGTCCACCGCGACGCCGGGCTTCTGCCACAGCAGGTTGGTCATGGGAGTCTCGATGCTCTTGTTGCCTTGGTAGGAGCGACGTGAGTCGCGATGGGGACTTACCGGTAAAGCTTCATCGCGACTTGCGTCGCTCCTACAAAAGCCGGGTCAATGCGGAATGGCGGTCAGCTCGGGCAGGCCGAGGGCGATGTTGAGGTTCTGCAGCGCCTGCGTGGCCGCACCCTTGAGCAGGTTGTCGATGGTCGCCACCACCACCACGCGCTTGTTGCCCGGCGCCATCGTGAAGCCGCCGACCTGCACGCCGTGGCGGCCGGCAATGCGGCTGACCCACGGTGCTTCGTCCACCACCTCAACCAACGGCTCGCCGGCATAGCGCTGCCGGTACAGCGCCATCACTTCCTCGCGCTTGAGCGGCTGCTGCAGCCACAGGTTCACGGTCATGCTGATGCCACGGAAGTGCGGGGCCACGTGCGGCATGAATTCGACCTGCACGCCGAGCCGGGTGGACACCTCACGCTCGTGGACGTGGTTGGTCAGCGCATACGGCATCAGGTTGTCGCGCAGCAGTTCCGGGTTGTTCTTGTCCGAGGGCGTGGTGCCTGCCCCCGAATACCCCGACACGCCGAAGCAGGCCGGCGGCCCGGCCAGTTGCGACAGCAGCGGCACGATCGCCAGCTGCATGGCGGTGGCATAGCAGCCGGGGTTGCTGATGCGCTTCTGCCCGGCATAGGCATCACGGGTCAGTTCCGGCAGGCCGTAGTACCAGCCGTTGTCGAAGCGGTAGTCGGCGGACAGGTCGACGATCACCGTGTCCGGCCGGGCCGCGTCCAGCGCGGCGACGAAGGGTTCGGCCTTGCCGTTGGGCAGGGCCAGGATCACCGCATCGGCGCCCTTGCCCGCCACCGCGTCGGCGTCGAGGTTTTCATAGCGCAGCTCGCCGGCGTAGGCATCGCTGTGCTCGGCCACGCGCTGCCCGGCCAGCTCGCGCGAGGACACGAAGGCCAGTTCGACGTGCGGATGCCCGGCCACCAGCCGGATCAACTCGGCGCCGGTATGGCCACGGGCACCGACGATGCCCAGCGTGAATTTTCTTTCGGTCATGAGTGCGAATCCAGAAGGTGTTGCAGGTGGCTGCGGACCGCCGGCCACTCGCTGTCGATGATGGAGAACACCACGGTATCGCGCGGCGTGCCGTCGGCGTGGCGCTTGTGGTTGCGCAGCACGCCGTCCTGCTTCGCCCCGAGCCGGGCGATGGCGGTGCGCGAGGCATGGTTGAACCAGCTGGTCTCGAAGCCGACGGCGATGCAGCCCATCGCCTCGAACGCATGCCGCAGCAACAGCAGCTTGGCCTCGGTGTTCAGGCCAGTGCGCTGCACCCGCCGCTGGTACCAGGTGTAGCCGATGTTCAGCCGTGGCACGCCTGCGTCCAGTGCGTAGAAACGGGTGCTGCCGACCACCGCGCCGGCGGCGTCGCGGACCACGAAGGGCAGCGCCGTGCCCTGCGCCTGCGCCTCCAGCGCCGCGGCGACGTGCTGTTCCACGGCATCCGGCGCCGGCACGTTGGTGTACCAGCAGCGCGACAGTTCGCCGTCGCCCAGCGCCTGCCGCAGGGCCGGCGCGTGCGCCGCCTGCAGCGGTTCCAGCACGACGTGGCGGCCGCGCAGTTCCGGCACCTGGCGCCATGCGGTATTGGCGGACGGGGCATTCATCCCTGCAGGCTCGCCTGGCGTTCGCCGCAGTGCGCAACAAAGCCACGGATGCTGTCGAAGTCATTGGCGCCGAACCAGAACACCTTCCAGTGGTCGAGCTTGTAGCAGCCATCGGACTCGGCGTAGTAGAAGTGATTGACCGCGTTGCCGTTGCGCGAGCGCCAGAACAGCTGCGGGGTTTCCTCCAGCATCACGTTCCATACCGCGCGGCCCAGGCCCTCGCCCTGCGCGTCGTCGAGCACCGCGAACTTGTCCAGGTAGACCCCCTCGGCCTCGTCGGTGAGGATCACCGCGGTGCGGTAGTTCTCGCTGACGTAGGCGCGCAGCAGCTTCGTCTTCTCGAAATAGTCCGGCACCAGCGTGCGGCCGAAGCTGGACTCGATCAGCGCCTTCAGCCGCGCGGTGTCCAGCTGCTCCCACGCCGTCGCCTTGAGCACCTTCTCGCCGCGCCGCACCAGCGTGCCCGAACCCTTGTGGGTGAACAGTTCTTTTGCCAGATCCGCCGGGCGGGTAATCGACACCGAGGATTCTTCCGGCAGCCGATCCAGCAGATCCTTGATCTGCTCGATCTTGACCTTCATGCCGCCGTGCAGCCACGGCTGCTGGATCAGGTGCTCGTACTCGGTGGACAGGTTGATCGAGTCGATCACCTTGCCGTCGGCATCGAGCAGGCCGCCGGTGCCGGTGAGGAAGATGATCTTGTACGGCTGCAGTTCCTGCACCAGCTCGTTGGCGGCGAAGTCGGCGTTGACGTTGAGGATCTGCCCGCTCGGCGTCTCGCCCAGCGAGGTGATGACCGGGATCGAACCGGCGCGCAGGCTGGCCTCGATCGGCGCGAGGTTGACCCGCTTCACCTCGCCGACCAGCCCGTAGATGCTCTGGTCGAGGTACTCGGCCTCGAACACGCCGCCGGTGATCGAGGTGGCGCGCGCACCGTTCTGCTGCAGCGCCTCGACCAGTTGCAGGTTCGACTGCTGGAACACCTTGCGCACGATCGCCAGCGCCTCGGGCGTGGTCACGCGCAGGCCGTCCACGGTCTGCTTCTCGATGCCGGCCGCCGACAGCTCGGCGTCCAGCTGCGGGCCGGCGCCATGCAGCACGATCGGGGTCAGGCCGACCTCCTGCAGGAACGACAGCGAGGACGTCAGCGCGTCGAGGTCGTCGCGCAGCACCGCGCCGCCGACCTTGACCACGGCGAAGCGCTTGGCGTCCAGCTGCGAGAAGCGCTTGAGGTACTGGCTGATCTCCTTCGCGCTGGCCATGCTCGAAAGCAGGCGCACGATGGTCTGGCGGGTCTGGCGGTGGGGCTGCATGGCGGGGGACATTTCGTTGGCTTGGGGAATGCGGGGCGCTCAGGCGCCGCGCTGCAGGATGTGGTGGACCGACCCGGCATAGCGCTGCAACTGCTCCAGCGTCACGAACTCGTCGGCGGTGTGGGCCTGGGCGATATCGCCGGGGCCGTAGACCAGCGCGGTATGGCCGGCGGCCGAGAACAGCGAGGCTTCGGTCCAGAAGTCCACCGCGTTGCCGATCGGCAGGCCCAGTTCGTCGGCGACGTCGCGCGCGGCAAGGCGGCGTTCCTCGGCACGGGCAATGTCGCCCGACGGCAGGCTCGGGCCGCGGAAGGTTTCCTCGAAATGCGCGGCGGCCGGCTCGGCAAAACCGGCGAAGGTGGCCAGCAGCTGGTCGATATCCATCGACGGCAGCGGGCGGAAACCGAAACGCAGCTCGGCTGCCGGCGCGATCATGTTGGCCTTGATGCCGCCCTCGACCCGGCCGATGTTGAAGCGCAGCCCGGTCAGCCCGCCGAAACGCGCATGCGCCAGCGACTCGACGTGGTCCAGCGCGCGACCGCCCCAGCGCATCGCCTGATGCAGGGCACTGGCCGCCGCATCCTGCTTGCCCGAGGCATGGCCGGCGCGGCCCTTGAACTTCATCAGCACCGAGGAGATGCCGCGATGCGCCAGCACCGCCTCGCCCATCGTCGGCTCGGCGACCAGCACGGCTTCGTAAGGGATGCCGCGGGCGAGGAAGGCGGCGATGCAGCGCGGGTCGTTGGCCTCCTCGTCGGAGGAGAACAGGAACGCGGCATCGCCATCGGTGGCGTTTGCGGCAGCCACCAGCGCGGCGGCAGCACCCTTGATGTCGCATACGCCGAGGCCGACCACACGGTCATCCAGCCGCCGCATCACGTGCGGATCGGCGCTCCAGTGCGGCGAATCCGGCACCGTGTCCAGGTGCACGTTGAACAGGTACTTCGGCGTGCCGCGCACCGCGTACAGGCTGACTGCGCCGGCACCGTGGTCGGTCACCTCGACGTCGAAGCCCGGCAGGTTGGCGCGCAGGTAATCGAAGATGCCGCCGGTGGTGATCGCACGCGGCGGGTTGCGGGTATCGAAGGACACCAGCTTTTCAAGGTGCGCGAGGGTGGATTCGAGGAGTTCGGTCATGGGATCGGATCGCGGCAATGGCAGGCAGGCTCCCTTCTCCCTGCGGGAGAAGGTGCCCGAAGGGCGGATGAGGGGCGAGCGGAGTCCCTATGGTTCAAACATCGCGGACTCCGTTCGCCCCTCACCCCAACCCCCGCTTCGCGCCCCGGCCCTTGCGCTGGCGCAAGGGCGTTCGTGGGGCAGCGAACCGGTGGTTCGCAAACTGCCCCTCTCACCCCGGAGGGAGAGGGGCTTTCAAGCGTCAACCGTTGTTGACCTGCGCGTACAGCGTCGAACTCATGCCGAACAACTTGATGAACCCCTCGGCCTCCTCCACGCCCCAATCCGCCGACTGCGCGTAGGTCGCGCCCTTGGCGTTGAGGATGTGCGGCGAGCGCACCACCACCGCATCGACGCGGGCACCGCGGGTTTCCAGCACCACCTCGCCGTTGACCTTGCCCTGCGAGGACTTCAGGAACGCCTCCAGGTCAGTCTTCAGCGGGTCGTGGTAGAAGCCTTCGTAGACCAGCTCCACCCACTTGCGCGCCACGTCCGGCTTGAAGCGGTTCTGCTGCTTGGTCAGCACCGCCTCCTCCAGCGCGCGGTGGCCGGCCAGCAGCGCGGTCAGGCCCGGCGCTTCATAGACGATGCGGCCCTTCAGGCCGATCACGGTGTCGCCGGTGTAGACGCCACGGCCGACGCCATACGGGGCGAACAGCTTGTTGAGCTTTGCCAGGATCTGCTCGCCCGGCAGCGCCTTGCCATCCAGTTCGACCGCCTCGCCTTCGACGAACTTCAGGGTGACGGTCAGCACTTCCGCCGGCCACGCGCTGCGCGGCGCGCACCAGCCGCGCGCACCCTCGCCCGGCGCCTCCCACTTGTCGATCTCGCCGCCGGACATGGTCACGCCCAGCAGATTCTCGTTGATGGTGTAGGCCTTCTGCTTGGCGCGCACGCCGAAGCCGCGTTCTTCCAGGTACGCCTGCTCGTAGGCGCGGGTCTGGGTGTGTTCCTTCTGGATCTCGCGGATCGGCGCGACGATGCGGTAGTCGCCCTGCGCCTTCACCGCCAGGTCGAAGCGCACCTGGTCGTTGCCCATGCCGGTGCAACCGTGGGCGATGGCGTTGGTGCCCAGCTCGGCGGCGCGCTTGAGCGCGGCATCGACGATCAGGTAGCGGTCGGACACCAGCAGCGGGTACTGGCCTTGGTAGCCCTCGCCGGCCCACACGAACGGCTTGACGAAGCCTTCCCAGATCGCCGGGCCGCCATCGATGGTGACGTGGCTGGCCACGCCCAGCTCGGCGGCGCGCTTCTCGATGGTCTCGCGCTCCTCGGCATCGACGCCGCCGGTGTCGGCGAACACTGTGTGCACGTTCCAGCCACGCTCCTGCAGGTAGGGCACGCAGAAACTGGTGTCCAGGCCGCCGGAGAAGGCCAGCACGATGTCGCGGGATTCGTTGGGGGTCGTCATGGTGAATGTTTCCGTGGGGATGTTGTCAGGAACGAGTGGAGAGGAGCGAGAAACGAGTGGGAGCAAGGCCTGCGAGTTTTTACTCGTTCCTCGTTCCCCGGCACTCGTTACTGGATCAACGCGGCCATGATCGCCTTCTGCACATGCAGGCGGTTCTCGGCCTCGTCGATGGCGATGCAGTTGGGCGAATCCATCACCGCGTCGGTCGCCTTGACGTTGCGGCGCAGCGGCAGGCAGTGCGAGAACACGCCGTTGTTGGTCAGCGCCATCTTGGCTTCGTCGACGATGAAGTGCTTGTACTGGTCGCGGATCGGCTTTTCCGGCGCCCAGTTGCCGAAGTACGGCAGCGCGCCCCAGCTCTTGGCATAGACCACGTCGGCGCCGGCATAGGCGCTCTCGATGTCATGGCTGACGGTCAGCGAGCCGCCGCTCTCGGCGACGTTCTGCTCGGCCCAGCCCATGTAGCGTTCGTCGAGGAGGTATTGCTCGGTCGGGCACAGCAGGGTCACGTCCATGCCCATGCGCGTGGCAATGGTCAGCGCCGAGTTGGCCACCGCGGTGTTCAGCGGCTTGGGGTGGTAGGTCCAGGTCAACACGTACTTCTTGCCGCGCAGGTCGGAGGTGCCGAAGTGCTCCTGCAGGGCCAGCGCATGCGCCAGCTCCTGGCAGGGATGGGTGATGGTTTCCATGTTGATCACCGGCACCGGCGAATACTTGGCGAACGCCTTGAGCACCACGTCCTGCCGGTCATGGGCCCAGTCCACGAACTTCGGGAACGCGCGCACGCCGATCAGGTCGACGTAGCGGCCCAGCACCTTGGCCACTTCGGCGATGTGCTCCTCGGTGTCGCCGTCCATCACCGTGCCCAGCTCGAACTCGATCGGCCAGGCGTCCTTGCCCGGCTGCAGCACGATGGCGTGGCCGCCGAGCTGGAACGCGCCGAGCTCGAAGCTGGTGCGGGTGCGCATCGACGGGTTGAAGAACACCAGCGCGATCGACTTGCCCTTCAACTCGTCGCCCAGCTTGTTGCGCTTGAACAGCGCCGCCTGGGTCAGCAGCGCGTCGAGCTCGGCGCGGCTCCAGTCCTGGGTGTTCAAGAAGTGCTTCACGGACATCGATCCATCCTTTGCTGCGTGGGGGACCGCCGTTGCCGACGGGTGCGCACGATGCGCAACTTCATTGCGGTTGAAACTTTCTGCGGAACGAAAACGAAAAAACCCAGCCTGGGCTGGGTTTTCCGAACAGACAGCACGAAGCTCCGGTTACCCAGCGAGGATGTGGGGTTCCGGTCGACGCGCGCGCGAGGTCATGCCGGTGGCCTGCCGGGCGGCGCTGGATTCGTGCTGGAAGCTGTTCGCCTTCATCGCGGGGCATAGTCGCACGCACCCCGGCGGCACGCAAGCGGTGCAGTGCAACATCACGGGTTGCCGGCCACGGGCTCGGAATCGTCGCCCAGCTCGGGGGTGATCGACACCCGCAGCTTCAGGCGATTGCCCGGGTCTTCCGGCAGCCGCGAGCGGAACTTGATGCCCTTGTAGACGTAGTCCACGTCATAGGCGATGGGCCGGCGGAACTCGCGGCCGACCTCGACGATGCGGCATTCGGGGGTGAGCATCGGGGTGTTGCCGCCGCCGCGCGCCAAGGTCATCGCGGCCTCGTCATCGTCGTCGTGGCGGCGGCCGAAGACCCCCTTCACCGAATCCCAGAAGCGGCGGAACCCGCCCTTCTCCTCCTCGGCGGTGACCTGCACCGGGTCCAGCGTGCGCGTGGACACCGGCACGCAATGCTCTTCGGTGCGGGTGGCGCGCAGGGTCTGGAACACCGGCTCGACGTTGAGCACCTGCGCGTAGTCGTGGCGCACGTTCTCCACGATCGCCACGCGGTTGCGCGGCTCCTCGCTCTGCGCCACGGCGGAGCCGCTGGCGGCGGCCAGCAGGCACAGGGCTGAGGGCAACAACGGAGCGTGCTTCATCGACTTCGGTGGATCCATGGGCAACGGACAGACTCGGCATAGTGTAGGCAGCCCCGTCCGTGAGGGGCTGAACATTACCCATCCGCGGCGCCATTGCCCAGCCCGGGCGTGCCCGGCCGGGCCCGGCCCGCTAGAATCGGCGGGCTCGCTCCTCCCCCGGAACCCCATGTCCTTGCACCTGTACAACACCCTGACGCGGCGGCTGGAGCCGTTCGTCCCGCTGGATCCGGCCGCGCCGACCATGTATGTCTGCGGCCCCACCGTCTACAACTACGTGCACATCGGCAATGCCCGCGGCCCGGTGGTGTTCGGGGTGCTGGCCGACCTGCTGCGGCGCCGCCACGGCGCGCTGCGCTACGCCCGCAACATCACCGACGTGGACGACAAGATCAACGCCGCCGCGCGCGAGCAGGGCGTGCCGATCACCGCCATCACCGACCGCTTCGCCGCCGCCTACCGCGAAGACATGGCCGCGCTGGGCGTGGCGCCGCCGGACATCGAGCCGGAAGCCACCGCGCACATCCCGCAGATCATCGCCATGATCGAGGGGCTGGTCGCCGGCGGCCATGCCTATGCCGCGCAGGGCCACGTGCTGTTCGCGGTATCCAGCTTCGACGGCTACGGCAGGCTCTCCCGGCGCGACCCCGAGGAGATGCTGGCCGGCGCCCGCGTCGAGGTGGCACCGTACAAGCGCGACGCCGGCGACTTCGTGCTGTGGAAGCCCTCCACCGACGACCTGCCCGGCTGGGAGTCGCCGTGGGGCCGCGGCCGCCCCGGCTGGCACATCGAGTGCTCGGCGATGGCCGCCGCGCACCTGGGCGACACCATCGACATCCATGCCGGCGGCGTGGACCTGCAGTTCCCGCATCACGAGAACGAGATCGCGCAGAGCGAATGCGCCCACGGCGGCCGCACCTTCGCCCGCTTCTGGCTGCACAACGGCATGCTCAACTTCGGCGGCGCCAAGATGAGCAAGTCGGTCGGCAACATCGAGCGGGTGCACGACCTGGTGCGCAAGCACCCGCCCGAGGCACTGCGTTACGCGCTGCTGTCGGCCCACTACCGGCAGCCGCTGGACTGGTCCGACGCGCTGATCGAACAGAGCGTGCGTACCCTGGACCGCTTGTACGGCACCCTGCGCGACCTTGCCGATGTCGAGGCCGCGCCGTTGATCCCGGCCGCGGTGGAAGCCACGCTGGACGACGACCTCAACACGCCGCTGGCGCTGGCCGAACTGGCGCGCATCGCCGGCGACGCGCGCAAGGCGGTGGACGCGGCGGACAAGGCGCGGCTGAAAGCCGAGCTGCTCGGCGCCGGCCTCGCGCTGGGCCTGCTGCAGCAGGCACCGGCGGCGTGGTTCGGGCGTGGCGCCGATGCCGGCGACGACGTGCGCATCCAGGCATTGATCGACGAGCGCATCGCCGCCAAGCAGGCCCGCGACTTCGCCCGTGCCGACGCCATCCGCGACCAGCTGGCCGCCGAGAACATCGTGCTGGAAGACACCCCGCAGGGCGTGCGCTGGAAGCGTGGCTGAGCTTTGGCGCGAAGTGCCGGACGAAGCTCCGGTTGAATCTCCACGCATCTGAACCGTCAATGGCTTCGCTCGCCCCTCACCCCAACCCCTCTCCCGATGGGAGGGGGGCTCAATGCAGAACCGAGATGACCGACTCCCCCTTCCCGCTCGAACCCACCGCCGCCGAAGCGCAGGCCGCCATCGCCGAGGAGTTCTCCTTCTTCGGCGACTGGTCCGAGCGCTACCAGTACCTGATCGACCTCGGCCGCAAGCTGCCGGCGTTCCCCGATGAATGGAAGGTCGAGGAACACCGCCTGCACGGCTGCCAGTCGCTGGTGTGGATCGTGCCGGAAGGCAACGCCGGGCGGCTGGTGTTCCATGCCATCAGCGACTCGGCCATCGTCTCCGGGCTGATCTACCTGGCCCTGCGCGTCTACTCCGGCCGCCCGGCCGCCGAGATCCTCGCCACCGAACCGGACTACGTGGCCGCCATCGGCCTGGCCAAGCACCTCTCGCCCACCCGCAGCAACGGGTTGGCGTCGATGCTGGCCTTCATCCGCGACACCGCGCGGTCGCAGCAGGCGTGAGCACCACCACCCGGCACGGCATCGGCGCGCTGCTGCGCCAGCCGGGCTTCGCCGCGCTGCTCACCTACCGCATCACCGCGATGCTGTCCTACCAGATCGTCGCGGTCACGGTGGGCTGGCACATCTACGAGATCACCCGCAATCCGTTCTCGCTGGGCCTGATCGGCCTGGCCGAGGTGCTGCCCTACTTCTGCGTGGCGCCGTTCGCCGGTTACCTGGTCGACCACCTGCCGCGGCGCAGGCTGGGCATGGTCGCCTGCCTCGGCCTGGTCGCCACCGCCGCGGTGCTGGTGGCCGTGGCGATGGGCGGCCTGCCGTTCGAGGGCGTGTGGCCGATCTACCTGGCCATCGCCCTGACCGGCATGGTCCGCGCCTTCCTCTCGCCGATCTACAACGCGCTGTTCGCGCGGGTATTGGCGCGCGAGCAGTTCGCCAGCGGCGCCGGCTTCGGCAGCGTGGTGTTCCAGGCCGGCATGGTGATCGGCCCGGCGCTGGGCGGCGCGCTGGTCGGCTGGGGCGGCAAGAGCCTGGCCTATGGCGTGGCGACGGGCATGGCGATGCTGGCGATGGCCGCGCTGGCCCTGTTGAAGGTGGACGAACCGCCACCGCCGCCGACCCGCGCGCCGATCTTCGCCAGCATCGCCGAAGGCGCGCGCTTCGTGCTGGGCAACCAGATCATGCTCGGGGCGATGGCGCTGGACATGTTCTCGGTGCTGCTCGGCGGCGTGGTGGCGATGCTGCCGGCCTTCATCCGCGAAATCCTGCACTACGGCCCGGAAGGGCTGGGCATCCTGCGCGCGGCGCCGGCGCTGGGCTCGGTCTGCGTCGGCCTGTGGCTGGCGCGGCACCCGCTGCACCGCAACGCAGGGCGCACGCTGCTGTTCGCGGTGGCCGGCTTCGGCCTGTGCGTGATCGGCTTCGGCCTGTCGCAGCACTTCTGGCTGTCGGCGGCGGTGCTGCTGTTCTACGGCGCCTGCGACGGCGTGTCGGTGGTGGTGCGCTCGACCATCCTGCAGCTGGCGACGCCGGACGAAATGCGCGGGCGGGTGTCGTCGATCAACGGCATCTTCATCAGCTCGTCCAACGAGCTGGGCGCGTTCTACGCCGGCAGCATGGCGCGGCTGCTGGGGCTGGTACCGGCGGTGGTGGTCGGCGGCTGCGCGGTGTTGGGCGTGGCCGGCGTCACCGCATGGAAGGCGCCGCAGCTGCGCCGCCTGAACCTGCGCGACCTGCAATAACCGTCAGAACAGGCCCGGCTGCGGCGCAACCGTTGCCGGCGCCTGCAATGCCGGCAACCCCGGCAGGCGTTCGCGCAGCAGGGCATGGAAGCGCAATGCCTGCGCAGCGGCGAGGTGGTTGTCCGGCGTATGCAGGAACACGTGCGGGACCAGCCCCTGCTCGATCCAGTCTGCGACCTGCCCGACCCACGGCAGCAGCCACGGCTGGTTGGCCTCCAGCGCCGGGCCGCCGATGAAGCGCACCTGCGGGCTGCGGCCGAAGGCGGCCGCGCGCACCGGCAGGCGCGGCTTCTTCGATTGCGCATGCCGCACCGCCGGGGTGTCCGCCGTGCAGGCGAACAGCGCCCGCGCATCGAAGCAGATGCGCTCCACACCGCGCGCGTGCAACAGGCGATTGAGCGCGCGCTCCTCGTCACCCCGGGCGAAGAAGGCCGGGTGGCGCACCTCCACCGCCAGCTCGCGCCTGCCGAAGTGATCCAGCCACGCGGCCAGTTCCTGCAGCCGCGCCGGGCCGAAGCCGGCCGGCAGCTGCACGGCGCGACCCGGCCGGCCAGCGGCGCCAGCAGTTCGAGGAAGGCATGGGTGGCGTCCAGTTGCTCGCGCAGGTCGCCCTCGTGGCTGATGTCGCGCGGCAGCTTGGCGCAGAAGCGGAAATCGGCCGGCATCGTCGCGGCCCAGCGCTGCACGGTGGCCGGCGCCGGGCGGGCGTAGAAGGTGGTGTTGCCCTCCACCGCGTTGAACGTGCGCACGTAGTGGCCGAGGCTGTCGGCCGGGCGCATGCCGGCCGGATAGAAACCGCCCCGCCAGGCCGGCTCGTTCCATGACGGGCAACCGAGTCGGTAAGGCAAACGCTGGGGCATGGACTTCACGGTGAACGGCACGGAGGGGGGGCGCCAGTCTAGGCCGGGCGCCTGCGCGGGCAACCGCCCCCTGATCTTGAAGCAGAGTTCAAGTCCAAGCCGGCCCTGCCCGCATGCCCCGCACGATGCGTCAGCAGCATCATGACCATATGACCATCGACACCCTGCCCGCAGACACTCGCCCCCGGCCCGGGTGGCGCGATCGAATATGGCAACCTCCAACCCGGAACACCCATGCTCCTCGCCCTTGGCCTCGCTCTTGCGACAGTCACCGCCGCCGACCTGCACATCGACCGTCTGCAGCCCGGTACCGCGACCTATCTGGTCTACAACCACGGCCCGGCCGGCTCCGGCATCAGCCGCACGACGCTGGCCACGTCGAAGGTCACCCGCGAGCGTATCGATGGCGCGGATGCCTGGGTGATCGAGCAGACCTGGGAGAATGAAGCCGGCGTCACCCACACGGCACGCACCGTGCACGCCGCCGGTGATCTGGCGACATTGGCGCAGACCTCCACCTGGAACCGTCCGACCGGCTCGTTCACGACCACGGTGGTGCCCGCCGATGGCCAAGGGACGATAGAGGGCGAGCTTCCTGCCGAACGTCGCATGGCAATGGATAGCGGTTTCGCGACGATGAAGGACGGCTGGTGGTTCAACTGGCATTCCGACCTCGCCCTGCTGCCGCTGCTGCCATACGAGCGAGGTGGCACCCTGCGCGTCCACCTGTTCGACGTGGGCATGCCGGCACCGATGGACGTCGACTACACGGTCATCGGCGAACGCACCCTCGTCGGCGGCGATGGCGGCACGCGTTACGACTGCTGGCTGGTCGAAACCGAGAGCGGCATGGAAGGCAGCGGCAACTACCAGCGGTTCTGGATCGACAAGCAGCGCCGCGTCGTGGTCAAGGAAGAAGATGTCTACAACGGGCAGTACCGTTCCAAGGTGCTGCTGAGCGTGCCTGCGATGGTGGAGTTCCCGCTGCCGGCAACCGCTTCGCCGTAGCACTGCCTCCCGACAGGCGCGCCACCGCGACCACGCGCCGGGATATCGGAGGTGGCATGCGAACGCATTCCGCCCTTGGGCCAGATTTTGGCTGCAACCGGCATGCACGGGGCTCTCCCGGCCAGCATGATGCGTGAAGATTGACGGCGCAGCCTTGAGCCGGCCCCGCATTCATGGGGAACCGGTAGGAGCTGAGGTTTTCCTCGAAATCTCGGCCTGCCCTCGAAACGGAAGGATATAGGTCGGGGCTACGTCCCCGATGGCTTCATGTGTGAAGCGTCGGGGACGTAGCCCCGACCTACGCCGCAAGCGCCGACAAAAAAGCCCCGCGCAAAGCGCGGGGCCAGTGCGGAAGGCCGGACTATGGCGGCTCAGTCGCCCTGCTGCTTCTGCATGTGCTCCCAGCGCTCCTGCGCATCGATGGTGCGCTCGGCGGTGAGGCGGGCTTCCAGGCGGTCCAGGCCGATTTCCTCGCCGGTGTCCACGCAGTAGCCGTAGTCGCCGGCTTCCAGGCGCTTGAGCGTGCTGTCGATCTTGCCGATCAGCTTGCGGTAGCGGTCGCGGGTGCGCAGTTCCAGCGAGTTCTCGGTCTCGCGGGTGGCGCGCTCGGCCTCGTCGCCGATGTCGCGCACTTCCTCGCGCAGGTTCTCGATGGTCTGCTTGGACTCCTCGACCAGGTCGGCGCGCCAGCCCTGCAGGCGCTGGCGGAAATACTCCTGCTGCAGCGGGCTCATGTATTCCTCGTCCGCCGAGGGCTTGTAGCCAGGCGGCAGGATCGGCCGGCCGGTGGCCTCGTCGGTCTTGTACTCCACCACCTTGTGCTTGCTGCGCGGCGCCGGGGCGGTCGAGCGTGCGGTGACGGCGACGGCGACCTTGCCGACCGGGCGGACGGCAACGGGAGCAGCAGGCTTGACAGGTTTGACGGCGGTTTTTGCGGGGGATTTCGAAACAGGCACGGGATTCTTGGATTGCGGGGCCTTGGCCGCCGGCTTCGCCACCGCCGGCGCGGGAGCCGGAGCGGGGGCCTTCTTGGCGGCGGGGGCCGGGACAGGCTTGGCCGACACCGGCTTGGTGGCCGGTTTCGGTACGGACTTGGCAACGGGCTTGCTGGCGGGAGCGGCGACCTTGCGGGCGGGCACCTTCTCCGCGGCCTTCCTGGCTGCGGGCTTGTTGGCGGCAGGTTTGGCGACCTTGGCCACTGCCTTGGCCGGCTTGGCGGCGGCCTTGGCCACCTTCTTCACCGGTGCCTTGGCGGCAGCCACCTTCTTGGCCACGGCCTTCTTCACGGGCGCGGTTTTTTTCGCCGGCGACTTGACGGCCGCCGCCTTCTTGGCGGGTGCCTTCTTCGCCGCGGGCTTGGCCGCCTTGGCGACCGGTTTCTTCGCCACCGGCTTGGGTGCCGCCTTCTTCACGGCAGGCTTGGCGGTTTTCTTGGCGACCTTGACGGCCTTTTTTGCAGGTTTTTTAGCAGCCACGAAACGCTCTTCCTTGTTCCCCCGGGGCCCGGGAAAGCGGGCTTTTATAGCCTACCCGGCCAGCAGCGGCAACCGCGCGGCCGCCCCGACGTTAACGGATGCCCAATCCGCGCCGAAACGGCCCTCTGACGCCACCGGACCGTTTCGCGCAGCTCGGAACGTGACCGGGCGCAGCCAGCACGCCCGGCAGGCGGTGGAAAGCGCGACGTGCGCCCTCCGGCCTGCCCGGCATCGTGCGACAAATCCTTGGGCAATGCCAGCTGGCATATGATGCGTGGGTGATTGGCCGCCTCCTCATCGCCCTGCTGCGCTTCTACAAGCGCTTCATCAGCCCCCTGCTCGGGCAGCGCTGCCGCTTTGTCCCCAGCTGTTCCGAATATTCGATGGACGCCATCGCCGTGCACGGTCCACTGCGCGGCTGCTGGCTCACGCTGCGCCGGCTGGGGCGCTGCCACCCGCTCCACCCCGGCGGCTTCGATCCGGTTCCCGGCAAGGCCGACTCCCCTTCTTGCCGCTGCACAGGAAAACACTGACATGTCCTCCACGCTCATCACCAATGCCCGCATGGTCAACGAAGGCCGCACCTTCGACGGCGACTTGCGCATCGAGAACGGCCGCATCGCGCAGATCGGCGACGGGCTGGCCACGCGTGCCGGCGAGGAGGTGGTGGACGCCGCCGGGCGCTGGCTGCTGCCGGGGATGATCGACGACCAGGTGCACTTCCGCGAACCGGGCCTGACCCACAAGGGCGACGTGGCCACCGAATCGGCCGCGGCCGTGGCCGGCGGCCTGACCAGCTTCATGGACATGCCCAACACCAACCCGCCCACCCTGAACGCGCAGGCGCTGCAGGCCAAGTACGACGCCGCCGCCGGCCGCGCCTGGGGCAACTACGGCTTCTACATGGGCGCCAGCAACGACAACCTGGAGCACATCCAGACGCTGGACCCGAAGACCGCGCCCGGCATCAAGGTGTTCATGGGCGCCTCCACCGGCAACATGCTGGTGGACAACCCGGAAACGCTGGACGCGATCTTCCGCGATGCGCCGACGCCGATCATCACCCACTGCGAAGACACGCCGATGATCGACGCCAACGCGAAAGCGTTCGCCGAGAAATACGGCGACGCGCTCAGCGCCGAACAGCACCCGGACATCCGCTCGCGCGAGGCCTGCCTGAAGTCCTCGCTGCTGGCCACCTCGCTGGCGAAGAAGCACGGCACCCGCCTGCACGTGCTGCACATCTCCACCGCCGACGAGCTGGCGCTGTTCGAGAAGGGCCCGCTGATCCGCGCCGACGGCAGCCGCAAGCAGATCACCGCCGAAACCTGCATCCACTTCCTGCGCTTCGACCGCGGTGATTACGCGCGGCTGGGCAACCTGATCAAGTGCAACCCGGCGATCAAGGAGGCCAGCGACCGCCAGGCGCTGACCGCCGCGCTGGTCGAGGACGTGATCGACGTGCTGGCCACCGACCATGCCCCGCACACCTGGGAGGAGAAGCAGAAGCCCTACCCGCAGGCGCCCTCGGGCCTGCCGCTGGTGCAGTACGCGCTGGTGGCCGCGCTGGAGCTGGTGCACGAAGGCAAGCTGCGCATCGAACAGGTGGTACAGAAGTTCGCCCACGCCCCGGCGCAGCTGTTCGACGTGGAGCAGCGCGGTTTCCTGCGCGAAGGCTGTTTCGCCGACCTGGTGCTGGTGGAGGACATCCCGTTCACGGTCAAGCGCGAGGACATCCTGTCCAAGTGCGCGTGGTCGCCGTTCGAAGGCATGACCTTCCGCTCGCGCATCGCCTCCACCTGGGTCAACGGCCAGCAGGTATGGAACGGCCGCGAACTGGTCGGCCAGCCGGCCGGCCGGCGCTTGACCTTCGACCGCTGATGCGCCGCGCGTTGCTGGCCGGGGTGCTGCTGGCCCCCCTGCTCCCGGCCCTGCCCGGCCACGCCCAGGACGGCATCGGCGAACTGATCGACAACCGCATCGTGTTCCCGGCCAGTGCCTCGCAGGGGGCGATGGTGATCGGCAAGGTGCCGGCCGGCAGCACGGTGCATTACGCCGGCCGCGACCTGCGGGTGAGCGGCTACGGCAGCGTGGTGTTCGGCATCGGCCGCGACGAGAAGGGACCGTTGCAGGTGCAGGTACGGCGCCCGGACGGCAGCAGCGAAACCGCGGCCATCGCCGTCACCGCCCGCGACTGGCCACTGGAGCGGGTCGACGGCGTGCCGCCGAAGACGGTGAACCCGCCGCTGGCGATCGCCGAGCGCATCGCCCGCGAACAGGCGCGGGTCACCGCCGCGCGCCAGCGCGACGACGCCCGCACCGATTTCACCCAGACCTTCGCCTGGCCGGTGCAGGGCCGCATCAGCGGCCGCTTCGGCAACGCCCGCGTCTACAACGGCCAGCCCGGCGCCGGCCATTCGGGCATGGACATCGCCGTGCCGGCCGGCACCCCGGTGAAGGCACCGGCCGCCGGTGTCGTCACCTTCGCCGACCCGGACCTGTACCTGACCGGCGGCACCGTGGTGCTCGACCACGGCTACGGCATCAGCTCCAACTTCCTGCACCTGTCGCGCATCGACGTGAAGGTCGGCGACCGCATCGGGCAAGGACAGGTGATCGCCGCGGTCGGCGCCACCGGGCGCGCGACCGGGCCGCACCTGCATTGGGGGATGAACTGGTTCGATGTGCGGATCGATCCGCTGCTGGTGCTGGAGCGTGGAAAGTAATGGAAGGCGACAGCCCGTCGTTCGCCATACAGGCGCGCGGCGGCGCGTTCTTCATCATTGGTCGCGCCGCATCTCCCGCCTGGCGCGGAACGCCGAAAGCAACCCTCCTCCACGCCACCTGATTCAATAAAGATCCCGGAACGCATGGCGGGCCATGCCCTCCAAGGAGACATGAATGGAACGGTTCAGCGGGGGTTCCCTGCGCGGCGAAGTGCGGCTGCTGGCCTCCGGCCGCCCCTACCGGGTCGGCCTGTGCCACTGCATGGACTGCCGCAAGCACCACGGCGCGTTGTTCCATGCCTCGGCGGTATTCCCGCGCGACGCGGTGGTGGTGCAGGGAGAAACCCGCGATTACGCCGGGCGCCACTTCTGCCCACGTTGCGGCTCGTCGGTGTTCGGCTGCAGCGGGGACGAGATCGAGGTGAACCTCGGGTCGCTGGATGGTCCCGACCAGTTGCGGCCGACCTACGAGCTGTGGACGATCCGCCGCGAAGCGTGGCTGCCGCCATTCCCGCTCGACAGGCATTACCCGCGGGATCGCGATGGCGCCAGCCGCTCCGAAGGGTGATGGCGCCAGCCGGGGTCATGCGCGGATCAGCCGCGCGCGGCCCACCATGCGCGCCACAGCAGCCCGGCCGGGCTCGGCTGGTACTCGCCACCGCGCAACCGGGCCTGCAGGCGGCCGCGCGCCAACGCGGCCAGCAGCCGGCGCGGGCGCGGGCCGGCCACGCGCGCCGGCCATTGCGCCAGCAGCGCCTGCTGCCATTCATGCTCGCCGCCCGCGCCAGCCGGCACCACCGCGGCGCCCAGTTCCTGCACCCGCTGCGCCAGCACCTGCGTCAACACCGCGCCGGCGGCATGCGGCTGCAACGGGGCATCGAACAGCGCCGCTTCCACCGCCGCCACCGCTTCGGCAAAGCTCTGCAACGCGCGGCGCGCCTGCGCCGGGTCGGGTGCGGGCTCGCGCGCCTCGATCAAGTCCGGCAACGCCTCGGCCAGTTGCATCCACGGTGCCCGCACTGGCTCCAGCACCCGCCCGAGCGGGTGCCGCGAGCGCTGCCCGGCCCAGCTGCGCAGCTCCTCGCCCCACCAGCCGAGCTTGGCGTTGCTCGGCAGCGGGTCGCCGCTGATGTTGAGCATGTCGTCGAACTCCTGCAGCAGCGCGAACCATGCCACCGCCCGGGTCCGGTCCGCTGCGGCGACGAAGCGCTCCACGAACGCCCATTCCGGCCAGCGTTGCTGCCATTTGCCCAGGAAGCTGTCCAGCGCACTGCTCACGTCATACCTCGGATCGTCGGGACTTCAGGCCGTCGCCGGCCACGCGGCCGCCTGCCAGAGTTGTTGCGGTTGTTCGCACAGGCGGTCGGCCTGCCATGCCAGCGGGTCGTCGCCCTCCAGCCGATAGCCCCACAACGCCGCCACCGAGGGCATGCCAGCCGCGCGCGCAGCCAGGATGTCGCGCTCGTCGTCACCGACATAGACGCAGGCTTCCGGGGCGACACCGATGCGCTGCGCGGCCACCTGCAACGGCAGCGGGTGCGGCTTGCGCTCGGCCAGGGTGTCGCCGCCGATCAACACCGCGCAGCGCCGCTCCCAGCCCAGTTGCGGCAGGATCAGCTGCGCCAGGTACTCGGGCTTGTTGGTGACGATGCCCCAGCGGCTGCCGGCCTGTTCCAGCGCCTGCAGCATCTCGGCGATGCCGTCGAACAGCCGTGCATGTTGGCCGATCAGCGCTTCGTAGGTGTCGAGGAACGCCGGCACCAGCGCATCGCGCGCGGCGGCATCCAGCTGCGGGAACGCAGCGCCCAGCATCGCCCGCGAACCTTTCGACACCACCTCGCGCACGCGCGTCGGTGCCACCGGAGGCAGGCCACGCGCTTGCCGCAGTTGGTCTAGGGTGACGACGAAATCCGGCGCGCTGTCGAGCAGGGTGCCGTCCAGGTCGAACAGCACCGCCGCCGGGAACGACGCTGCGGTCATGCCTGTTCCGGCTTGACCGCGAAGGCCAAGTAGTTGATGTCGGTGCGGCGGCCCAGCCGCGCGCGGTTGCGCCACGGTTCATAGGCCATGCCGCTGACGTCCTGCAGTTGCAGCCCGGCCTCGCGCAGCCACGCGCCCAGTTCGGCCGGCTTGATGAAATCTTGGTAATGGTGGGTGCCCTTGGGCAGCAGCCGGGCGATGTATTCGGCGCCGACCACCGCCACCGCGAACGCGGCCGGGGTGCGGTTGATGGTGGACAGGAACAGCTTGCCGCCGGGCTTGAGCAGGCGCTGGCAGGCGCCGACGATCGCGCCCGGGTCGGGCACGTGTTCCAGCATTTCCATGCAGGTGACCACGTCGAATGCGCCGGGCTGGTCGGCAGCCAGGTCCTCAGCCGACTGCACCCGGTAATCGACCTGCACACCCGATTCCAGCCCGTGCAGGCGCGCGACCTTGACCAGTTCCGGCGCCAGGTCGATGGCGGTGACCTGCGCGCCCTCTTTCGCCAGCGCCTCGCTGAGCAGGCCGCCGCCGCAGCCGATGTCCAGCACCTTCGCCCCCCGCAGCGCGGCGCGCTCGGCGACATAGCGCAACCGCACCGGATTGAGCGCATGCAGCGGCTTCTGCGGGCCATCGGCGTCCCACCAGCGGTTGGCCAGCGCGGCGAACTTGTCCAGTTCGGCCTGATCGAAGTTGTTGGACGTCGAAGTTGCGGTCATTTCGGGATCCTCTTGGAACCGCCGCGTCAGGCGCGGCTGGAACGGATACGGTCGCGCCACTGGCGCGCGTTGGCGGTGATCGCCGCCACGTCCATGCCGACCAGTTCGCGCTGCACCAGCCTGGGCTGGCCGGCGATCCACACGTCGCTGACCTGGTGGCGGCCGGCGGCATAGACCAGTTGCGACAGCACGTGGTGCAGCGGCTGGGTTTCCAGCGCCGACAGGTCCACGCAGGCCAGGTCGGCCTGCTTGCCGACCTCGATCGAGCCGATCTTGTCGCCGAAGCCCAGCGCGCGCGCGCCGCCCAGCGTGGCCGCGCGCAGCGTGGTGGCCGCGTCCAGCCCGGTGGCGTCGTTGGCCACCGCCTTGGCGAGGATCGCCGCGGTGCGGTTCTCGCTGAACATGTCCAGGTCGTTGTTGCTGGCGCAACCGTCGGTGCCGATGGCCAGGTTCACGCCCGCGCGCAGCAGCGCGCAGGCCGGGCAGAAGCCGGAGGCCAGCTTCAGGTTCGACTCGGGGCAATGCACCACGTGCACGCCGCGCTCGGCGCACAGGTGGATCTCGCCTTCGGTGAGCTGGGTCATGTGCACCGCTATCAGGCGGTCGTTGACCAAACCAAGGCGATCCAGCCGCGCCAGCGGGCGCTGGCCGTGCAGCTTGAGCGAGTCCTCGATTTCCTGCGCGGTTTCGTGGGTGTGCAGGTGCACCGGGATGTCGAGCTGGTCGGACAGCATGCGCACCCGCTCGAAGTTGGCGTCGTTCACCGTGTACGGCGCATGCGGCGCGAACGCGGTGCCGATCAGCGCATCGCCGCGCCATTGGTCGTGCAGTTCGCCGGCGCGGGCGAAGTATTCGTCGTCGCTCTTCGCCCAGGCACTGGGGAAATCGATGATCACCGAGCCGACCAGCGCACGGAAACCGTGCTTTTTATAGACGGCAGCCTGCACGTCGGCGAAGAAGTAGTTCTCGTTGGCGCAGGTGGTGCCGCCGCGCAGCATCTCGGCGATCGCCAGGGTGGTGCCGTCGGCGACGAACTCGGGGCCGATAACCGCCGCTTCCACCGGCCAGATGTGCTCGCGCAGCCACGTCATCAGCGGCAGGTCGTCGGCCACCCCGCGCAGCAGGGTCATCGGGTTGTGGGTGTGGGCGTTGACCAAGCCGGGGATCAGCGCTGCTTCCGGCCGCGACACCACCTGCTTCGGCGTGAAGCGCGCGCGCGCCTCGGCGCGCGGCAGCACCGCGGCGATGACGCCGCCGTTGACCGCCACGGCATGGTCTTCCAGCACCACCGCATGCGGTTCGACCGGCACCACGTAGCCGGCTTCGATCAGGAGGTCGCACTGCTCTGGCTGGAGTTCACTCACGCCGGTTCACCTTCGAGTTTCGTTTTTTGTAGGAGCGACGCCAGTCGCGATGGGCTTTACCGGTAATGCCCCGGTCGCGACTGGCGTCGCTCCTACAGGGGAATGCATCCGCCGGATGCGAACAGGCGCCGCATCCCCGGCACCGGCAGCCGGTGGCTGCGCGGCGAAGGAGGCGGCGCCTGCATCGTGCGGCTTACTTGACGCGCGCGGAGTATTCGCCGGAGCGGGTATCGACGCGGATCACTTCGTCCTGGTTGACGAACAGCGGCACGCGCACCACCGCGCCGGTTTCCAGCGTGGCCGGCTTGCCGCCGCCGCCGGAGGTGTCGCCGCGCACGCCCGGGTCGGTCTCGGTGATCTTCAGCTCGACGAAATTCGGCGGGGTGACGTCGATCGGCGAACCGTTCCACAGCGTGACCACGCAGGACTCCTCGCCCTTGAGCCACTTCTCGGCGCCGTTCATGCCGGCCTTGTCGGCCTGCACCTGCTCGAAGGTCTCCGGGTCCATGAAGTGCCAGTACTCGCCGTCGCTGTACATGTAGTTCATGTCGGTATCGACCACGTCGGCGGCGTCGACCGAATCGGTGGACTTCATGGTCACTTCCTGCGTGCGGCCGTCCTTGATCAGGCGGTACTTGACGCGGGTGAAGGCCTGGCCCTTGCCCGGCTTGACGTACTCGGTGTCGATGATGACCGCCGGTTGGTTGTTGACCAGGATCTTCATCCCGTTCTTGACGTCGTTCATGCCGTAGCTGGCCATGCTGGAACTCCTGAGAAGTGGCAAAACCGGCGCGCGCGGGGCGGCCGGATTAGAATGGAACGCCCGCCATCGAAGGCGGGCATCTGTTTTTCTGGTCGCCCATGATAACCGCAGCCCTCGCCCCCGCTCCACAGCAAACCCCCGTCCCGCTGCCCGCCCCCCGCTGGCAGGCACTGTGGCGACAGGCGCTGCGCGACCCGGCCAAACTGCTGGCCGCACTGGGGCTGGAGGCCGCCGACCTGGGTGTATCCGATGCGGCGCTGGCGCAGTTCCCGCTGCGGGTGCCGCGCGGTTTCGTCGCCCGCATGCGCCGCGGCGACCCGGCCGACCCGCTGCTGCGGCAGGTGCTGCCGGTGGATGCCGAGATGCGGCTGGCGCCCGGGTTCAGCCTCGACGCGGTCGGCGACGGCGCGGCGAAGAAGAGCACCGGGGTGATCCAGAAATACCGCGGCCGCGCGCTGCTGGTCGCCACCGGCAGCTGCGCGATCAACTGCCGCTACTGCTTCCGCCGCCATTTCGACTATGCCGGCGAGAACGCCGCCAAGGGCGGCTGGCGGGAGGCGGTGGCGGCCATCGCCGCCGACCCGACGATCGACGAGGTGATCCTGTCCGGCGGCGATCCGCTGTCGCTGGCCACGCCCAAGCTGGCCGAGCTGACCGACGCGCTGGCCGGCATCCCGCACATCCGCCGTCTGCGCATCCACAGCCGCCTGCCGGTGGTGCTGCCGGAGCGGGTGGACGACGAACTGCTGCAATGGCTGGCCGGCCTGCCGTGGCCGCTGGCGTTCGTGATCCACGCCAACCACGCCAACGAGTTCGACGCCCACGTCGATGCCGCCCTCGCCCGCCTGCGCGGCGTCGGCGCGCAACTGCTCAACCAGGGGGTGCTGCTGCGCGGGGTCAACGACGACGTCGAGGCGCTGGCGGCGCTGAGCGAGCGCAGCTTCGCCGCCGGGGTGCTGCCCTACTACCTGCACCAGCTGGACCGGGTGCAGGGCGTGGCCCACTTTGAAGTGGACGACGAACGCGCACTGGCGCTGCATGCGCAGCTGATGGCACGGCTGTCCGGTTACCTGGTGCCGAAGCTGGTGCGCGAGGTCGCCGGCGACACCGGCAAGCGCCCGTTGCAGGCATCCGCATCGTGAACCCTGTGGCACCCGACCGTTGGTCGGGTGTCGGCACGTAGCGTCGGGGTGTTACCGCAATCGTGCCGATAGTGCCGACCAACGGTCGGCACCCACCGGGGTGTTGCAGAAACCGATGCGTCGTGGATGCGGAGCTTGCCCGGCACCTACGGCTCGGTCGAAGCAGGATTGCGCGGTCAGGCCGTAGGTCGGGGCTACGCCCCCGACGGCTTCATGCCCGATGTGCGGAGCGTCGGGGGCGTAGCCCCGACCTACGGATTGCGGCACTTCTGCAACAGCCGCAGGCGGGCGCGCCGTTACCGGCGCGCCGGTTGCAGCAGCCCGACCAGTTCGTCCGAACTCAGCGGCTTGGCCAGCCAGTAGCCCTGCACCAGGTCGCAGTCGCGCTGGTTGAGCAAGTCGAACTGGGCCTGCTGCTCGATGCCCTCGGCCACCACCGTGATCCCCAGCGCGTGCGCCATCGCGATGATTGCCGTGGTCAGCGCCAGATCGTCGGCATCGCGCTGCAGGTCGGAGACGAAGCTCTTGTCGATCTTGACCCCGTCCACCGGCACCTGGCGCAGGTGGCTCAGGCCGGAGAAGCCGGTGCCGAAGTCGTCCAGCCACACCTTGACCCCGGTGCGGTGCAGCTTCTCCAGCAGCGAGGCGGCCATCATCTCGTCGCCGATCACCGCGGTTTCGGTCAGTTCCAGGTGCAGGCGCGAGGCGTCCAGTCCGGACTCGCGCAGGCAGTCCTCGACCGCGGCGGCCAGGTCGCCGCTGCGCAGCTGCCGCGGCGACACGTTGACCGAGACGAACAGCTCCTCGTCCAGCGCGTTGCGCGGCCACTGCTGGGCCTGCAGGCAGGCCGCGCGCAGCACCTTCGGCCCCAGCACCTGGATCAACCCGCTCTGCTCGGCGATGTCGATGAACATCGACGGCGGCACCGAGCCGAGCTCCGGATGCTGCCAGCGCAGCAGCACCTCGACCCCGACCAGCACGCGGTCGTGGGTGCGGAAGATCGGCTGGTAGACCAGCCGCAGCTCGCCGCGCTCCCATGCCCCGCGCAGTTCCTGCTCCATGTGCAGGCGCCGCTCCACCGCATTGTCCAGCGCGCGGCTGTAGTAGCGGAAGCAGTTCTTGCCGGCCAGCTTGGCCTGGTACATGGCGATGTCGCCGTTCTTCAGCAGGCCGGTGGCGTCGGTGGCGTCCTCCGGGAACAGGGTGATGCCGATCGAGCTGCCGAGGAAGATCTCGCGGTCCTGCACCTGCAGCGGCAGGCTCAGCTCGTCCACCAGCCGCTTGGCCAGCACCGTGGCCACGCCCTCCACCCGGCCGGCGTCGCTGCCGATCAGGATGACGAACTCGTCACCGCCGAAGCGGGCCAGCAGCGCGTCGCTGCCGCCATCCTGCTCGACCAGCGCGGCGATGCGCTGGGCGAACTGCAGCAGGGCCTCGTCGCCGGCCTCGTGGCCGAGGGTGTCGTTGACCCGCTTGAACTCGTCGATGTCGATGAACAGCAGCGCCAGCCCGCGGCCGGAGGTGCGCGCGCCCAGCAGTTCGTGGTCCAGTGCCTCGCGGAACGCCAGCCGGTTGGTCAGCCCGGTCAGCGCGTCGGTGTAGGCCATCTGCCGCACTTCGCGGTCGTGCCGGGCGATGCTCTCGCCCATGCGCCCAAAGCTGCGCAGCAGTTCGCCGATCTCGTCGCGGCGGCGCGTTGCCTGCGGCTGCACCTGGTAGTCGCCGGCCTCGATGCGCCGGGTGGCGTCGCCCAGCCAGCGCACCGGCCGCACCAGCGTGCGCTGCACGTACAGCGCCAGCAGGCTGACCAGCCCGACCAGCGCCAGCATCACCAGCCCCAGCCACAGCAGTTGCCGGCGGTTGGCCTTGTTCGCGCCGCGCTCCAGCATCGCCATCGTCTCGGCCTGCTGCGCGCGCACCGGCACCAGGTCCATGCCGACCCGCAGCCCGCCGATGCGCTGGTCGCCGATGCGGATCGGCACGTCCACCTCCAGCACCATCGACGACTCCTGCACCTTCAGTGCATCGGCCGCCACCGCCCCCGCCGCCAGCGGGTCCTGCATCTGCCGGCCGTAGCCGGCCACCTCGATGGAGCCGTCGTGCAGCAGACGGCCCTCGGTATCGTGCACCAGCACGTAGCTGACCGCGTTCTGGCTGGCGGTGCTGCGCACCAGCGCGCCGACCGCATCCAGGTCGGAGAAATACAGCGGGTTGACCAGCGCATCGGCCAGCGACGTGGCCAGCGCGGTGCCCTGCTCGCGGGCGCTGCGGTCGAATACCTGGTCGACCACGCCGTTGCTGGCGCGCAATACCTCGCGCTGGGTCGCCGCCTGCCCCGCCAGCAGCGCCGCGACGATCGCCACCACCACCAGCATCACCGCGGCGGCCACGCACAGGAAACGGGCCTGCAATCCGAAGCGCAGCGGTTTCATTCCACCTCCAGGCGCACCCGCGCCAGGCCACCGCGCAGGCGTTCCAGCGCCTGCTGGCTGGCCGGGTCGATGCGGTGGAAGGCGGTGGTGCCGAAGAACTTGTGCAGCGCCGGGCCGGCGACCGGGTCGTGGCTGGCTTCCAGCAGCACTTCCTGCAACCGCGCGCGCACCGCCGGGTCGAGCCCGGTGCGCACCATTTCCACCGCACGCGGCACTTCCTGCGCGCTTTCGTACAGGATCCGCATGTCGCGGCGGAACACCGCCGGCATGCGCTGCTCGTTCTGCCAGTCGATGTTGCTGATCACGCCGGCATCGACCACGCGCTTGTGCACGTAGGTGGAGATGTTCAGCTCGGAACGGGCGAAGACGTAGCCCACGGTGTCGGCGGTGGGCGTGTCCTGCGGCGTCAGCAGTATCTCCGGGCGGATGCCGCGGGCCAGCAGCTCCATCGCCGGCACCAGGTAGGAACTGGTGGACCACGCGCTCTGCATCGCCAGCGTGCGCCCCTTCAGGTCCTCCAGGGTGTTGACCGGGCTGTCGCGGCGGACGAAGAACACGCTGTGGTAGCGCGCCACGCCATTGCGTTCGGTCAGCAGCAGCGGCTCGGCGCCGCTGCGCTGGCGCAGGGCCATCGCGGTGCCGGAGGTCTCGGTGACCCAGTCCACCCGGCCGCGGCGCAGGTAGCTGGCCATCTGCTGCAGGTCCTTGGCCATCAGGATGCGGCCCTCGACGATCCCCACGTCGCGCATCCGCGGGACCACGTAGTCCAGCAACGGTTTCAATTGTTCGTAATGGGATTTCGGATCGTCGCTCAGGCGCCCCAGCACCAGTACCGAACGATCGGCCGCCAGCCCCACCACCGGCAACGCGACGGACAACAACAACACGGCTCCCCGGAGCCATCGTGAAACGTGCAAACCGGCAACTCCCCAAGAGTGTCCGCAAAGACTAGCCGAAAATTTTCCCCGGATGACGCAGTTCTCAGTTTTTCCCGTCCGTCGCCAGCCGCGCCATGCGCTGGGCGTCGGAGAGGATGCCGCGCAGCAGCCGCACCTCCTGCTCGGACAGCTCGGCCTTCATGAACAACCGCCGCAGTTTGCGCATCGCCGACTCCGGCGCGCGGCCCTTGTGGAAGTCGATCTGTTCGAGGGTATCGCCCAGCTGCCCGAACAGCCCTTCGATCTGGGCATGGCTGGCCGCTGCCTCGCCGTGGCCCGGCCCGGCCGGTGCCGGCGCCACGCCCTCCAGCCCGGCCATGCGCACCTCGTAGGCCAGCACCTGCACGGCCGCGGCGAGGTTCAAGGAGCTGAATTCCGGGTTGGACGGGATGTGCACGGCGGCGTGGCACAGCTGCAGTTCGTCGTTGCTCAGGCCGGTGCGCTCGCGGCCGAACACGAAGGCCACCTCGGCCGGTTCGGCGGCCCTGGCCACGGCGCGCTGGCCGGCGACCTCCGGCAGCAGTTCCTCCAGCTGCACGCGGCGCGAGCGCGCGGTGCAGCCCAGCACCAGCCGGCAATCGGCCACCGCCTCGGCCAGCGTGGCGAACACCGGGGCGTCGCCGAGCACGTCCTCGGCGCCGGCCGAGCGGCGGTAGGCCACCTCGTCCAGCGGCTTTTCCGGCGCCACCAGCACCAGCCGCGACAGGCCCATCGTCTTCATCGCCCGGGCCGCGGCACCGATGTTGCCCGGGTGCTGGGTACCGACGAGGACGAAGCGGATGCGGGCGGTGCGGGGCGGCGAGGACGGCATGGCGGGCGAAAGTCAGGAGCGGGACAGCCGCAGATGGTAAACTGCGCGGCCGGCCAGCGCGCCGGCACCGCTCTTTTCCCCCGCCAATCCATCCTTTCGCCTCCCCGGGAGCCTTCCGCCATGCAGAAACCCGCCGTCACCGTCATGGTCAAGGCCGCACGCCTCGCCGGCAACGTCCTGTTGCGCAACATCAACAAGCTCGAAGCGCTGAACGTGGTGCAGAAGGGCCGGATGGATTACGCCAGCGAGGTGGATGCCGACGCCGAGAAGGTTATCGTCAAGGAACTCAAGCGCGCCTACCCCGACTACGGCATCTACGGCGAGGAAGGCGGCGTGCAGGGCAGCGGCCGGCAGATGTGGGTGATCGACCCGCTCGACGGCACCAGCAACTACCTGCGCGGCTTCCCGCACTACTGCGTGTCCATCGCCCTGGTCGAGAACGGCGAGCCGACCGACGCGGTGATCTTCGACCCGCTGCGCAACGAGCTGTTCACCGCCTCGCGCGGCAACGGCGCGGTGCTGAACGACCGCCGCATCCGCGTGGCCGAGCGCAAGGACCTGGAAGGCACGACGATCCACACCGGCTTCGCCCCGCGCGAGCGCGCCCGGGCCGGCAGCCAGCTCAAGACCGTCGAGGCGCTGCTGGCGCAGGCCGAGGACATCCGCCGCACCGGCTCGGCCGCGCTGGACCTGGCCTACGTCGCCTGCGGCCGCGCCGACGCCTATTTCGAGGCCGGGGTGAAGGCGTGGGACATCGCCGCCGGGGTGCTGCTGGTGCGCGAGGCCGGCGGCAAGGCCTGCAACTACCGCGGCGCCACGCTGGCGCGCATGGACGACAAGGGCCCGGAGGCCCAGCAGGTCGTCGCCGGCAACCTGAAGGTCTGCGAGGCGCTGCAGAAGGTGATCGTCAACACCGGCCACGCCGCCGAGTTCGACCCGAAGTTCTGATCGATGCGCCTGGCTTCATGAAGAACGGCACCGCGAAGGTGCCGTTTTTCGTTATGGCCGCCTGTGCCGTAGGTCGGGGTTACACCCCCGACGCTTCGAGTCTGCGACCGCCGGGGGTGTAACCCCGACCTACGGTGCAACGCTCTCCCCCGTTCCCTCGGGGGAGAAGCGCTCGACGGCACTCAATATTTCCGGTTCATCCGCACCGGCGATGGTTCGCGCCACAGCAGCCATACGCATTCGTGCAGCGCATCCAGCAGCAACACCTGCCCTTCCGGCCGGACCGCCTTGAAGTGCAGCCGGCGACGGCCCAGTGGCTGCCAGCCGCCCCAGTCCGGCGCGGCCGGCAGGCCCTCCATGCCCCGCCGGCGGATCGCCGCCGCGACCCCATGCTCCAGCCGCAGGCGCAGGCGGCCGCTGCCGCCAGTTCCCAGCGCCAGTCGCGCCAGCGGCGAACCGGACCAGCCTGCGCCCGGCTCGGCCAGCGCCACCTTTTCCGCCAGCCCCGGCGGCAGCCATTGCCGCAGCCGCCGCAGGAGCCTGATGCGCAGGCGCATGGGGTTCATCGCAGGCTGCCGCCGACGTCGTACCAGTCCACCTTGCGGGTGATCCACATGATCGCCGCGAGGATGCCGAACAGCAGCAGCGAGCCCAGCAGCAGCGCGTTGTTCTCCGAATCCAGCAGCAGGTAGAGCACGCCGTACAGCAGGGTGAGCATCGCCGAGAACCCCAGCCCGCGCTTCCAGCTGTGCAGCGCGCCGCTCAGGTAGAAGCCCTGCAGGCCGATGCACGCGGCCGCCGAGGCCAGGTAGGCCCACAGGAACGGGACGTGCTCGGACAGGCTCAGCAGCAGCAGGAAGAAGATCGCCAGCGCCAGCCCCACCAGCAGGTACTGCAGCGGGTGGATCTTCAGGCGCTTGATCAGCTCGAACAGCACGAAGCCGACGAAGGTCAGCAGCACGAACAGGATGCCGTACTTGCTGGCGCGGTCGGCCTGGGTATAGACATCGACCGGGTCGACCAGCGCCACCTGCAGCGACTCGACCGCCGCGTCGGCCACCAGGTCCCGGCGCAACTGCGCCTGCGCCGCCGAGGCCAGCGAGGACACCGCCCATTCGGCCTTGAAGCCGGCATCGTCGATGCTGCGCTCGTTGGGCAGGAAGCTGCCGCCGAACAGCGGGTGCGGCCACGGCGAGGACAGCGCCACGCGGGTGTCGTCGCCCACCGGCACCACCGACAGCGAGCGGGTACCGTCGAGCACGAATTCCAGCTCGACCTTGCGGCCGTCGGCCAACGTGCCGCCGCGCTCATCGAATTGCGGCGCCAGCGGCGCATGCAGGCCCTTGCTGTTCGCCTCCAGCACGCCGGAGCCGGCCTGCAGGGCCAGCGCGCGGCCATCCACGCGCAGGTTGGGCGTGCCGACCAGGCCGCGCACGTCGGCGATGCCCAGCGCCAGATAGGGCTGCTCGTAGTGGCGGCCGGGCACCGCCGCATAGGGCAGGTCGTCGAACTCGGCCTGCACCCGCGCATGCCAGCTGTACACCGGCACCCGGAACAGACCGATGCGGCGCTCGTCCGGGCGCATATCGCCCTGTACCCGCAGCTGCCGGGGCATCTGCAGCTCGTAGCCGCGCTCGGTCTGCAGCTCGGTCTTGCGCAGGCCGCCGGCGTCGACCACCTCGACCTCGCGCTGCTGCGTCCACGGCAGCACCCGCACCGGCCCCACCAGCGACTGCTCGCCGGCCCGGCTCTGCGCCACCCGCTCGATGGCCTGGTCGCGGTAGCGCTCGCGCTCGTTGATCGTGCCGCGGATCAGCAGCAGCGGCACCAGCAGCAACACCACCAGCCCGCCGACGATGGCGAACCGCAACAACAGCTTCATGGAATTCATGTCCCGTCCTCGTGTGGAAACGGGAGCAGCTTCGGCGCGGTCGGTGAGCGGGGTTTGTGGCGAATTTGAAGTGGGCGTGAAGTCGCGCGGATACAGCGCGGCACAAAGTCAATCGCAAATGCTCTCGGATGCTTGCGGCTGCCCGTGCAGCATAGTATGAATGCGTATTCATGCGCTTCCGGTCGTCCAGCATTCCATTCCCCCGAAGGAACCCCACGTGCTGCACCCACGGCCCCGCGCTTCGCTGATCCACCGGCTGTCACTGAGCATCTGGGGCCTGTTCCTCACCCTCCTCCTGCTGCTTTCCGCCCTCGGCTACCTGGCCATGCGCATGGCCGCCGACAAGGTGGTGCCGCTGGTGGCGCAGCACACCGTCGAACTGCGCGCGCGGGCCAGCGAAGGGCTGTTCCTGCAAGCCGAGCAAAGCGTGCGGCGCCTGCACCGCGAGTTGCTGCGGCGGCTGGAAGCCGCCGACCACGCCGACGCCCTCGCCCGCTTCGACACGCTGTTCGCACGCAACGCCGACGGCCTGTGGCGGCTGCGCCCCGAGCACGTGGACCCCGATCACGCCCCCACCCTCTACCTGCACCAGCCACCGCAGGGGCTGGACGAATCGGCGCGGCTGCGCGCGGTCATCGCCTACGACCTGCTGCGCGAACAGGGGCCGGCGCTGGCGCCGCCGTTCTTCTCGGTCTACATGGATTTCGTCGAGGACGGGCTGATGGTGTATTCGCCCGGCGTGGACTGGGGCAGCGGCGCGGACGCCAGCGCCACCAACACCGGCTACCCGACGATGCTCGGCGCCGACCCGCGCCGCAACCCGCAGCGCACGCTGTTCTGGACCCCGGTCTACCTCGACGAGCAGGCCCATACGTGGATGGTATCGGTGATCAAGCCGCTGGACTGGCAGGGGCGCTGGGCCGGCACGCTGGGGCACGACGTCTCGATCCAGACGCTGGTCGACCGGAGCGCCGATGGCGGCGACGCGGACCAGGGCACGCAACTGGTCATGAGCGCCGGCGGCGACCTGATCGCCCACCCGCGCCTGCGCCAGCGCATCGCCGCCGCCGACGGCCAGTTGCGCCTGTCCACCCTCGACGACCCGCTGCTGGCGCAGGCGCACCGGATGATCCGCCAATCCGGCGCCGACAGCGGCGCCGGGCGCTCCCCCGACGGCAGCCAGTGGGTGGCCTGGTCGAAGATCCACGGGCCGGGCTGGTACCAGGTCTACCTGCTGCCGCAGGCGCGGGTGAACCACCTGCTGATGTGGGGGCTGCTGGCCCTGTCCGGCTTCGGCATCATCTGCCTGCTGCCGGCGACGTGGCTGCTGCGCCGGCGGGTGCATTCGCTGTTCGCGGTGCCGCTGGACCGCCTGACCCGCGCGGTCGACGAACTGGGCCAGGGCGGCGAGCCCACGCCGATCGCCATGCAGGGCGACGACGAGCTGGGCCGCCTGGCCGGCGCGTTCGACGACATGGTCGGCGAACTGGTGCAGCAGCGCTCCCTGCAGGCGGCCCATGCGCAGGCCCTGCAGAACGAGGTGGACGAGCGCCGCCAGTTCATGACCCGGCTGGAAGAGGAGCGCGCGCGCCTGCTGGCGCTGCTCGGGGCGATGGACCTGGGCATCCTGTTCGTCAACAACGAGAACCGGGTGACCTACTGCAACGCCGCCATGCTGGCGATGTGGAAACTGCCTGCGAGCAGGACGCTGATCGGCCAGACCACCCACGAAGGGCTGGAAGCGGCGCGGGCACAGATGGTCGACCCGCAGGCGGTGCTGGAACGATTGGAAGACGCCATCGCCTCGCCGGACGCCTCCCGGCAGCTGGAAATCCGCCTGCACGACAACCGCATCATCATGCACAACGCCTACCCGGTGCATGACGCGCAGGGCCACTACATCGGCCGGCTGTGGGTACAGGAGGACGTGACCGAGGAGCGCCGCACCGCCGAGCAGCTGGTGCGCCTGGCCCAGCACGACCCGCTGACCAACCTCTACAACCGGCGCCGTTTCGAGGACGAGCTTGCCCGCTTCTTCCACGATGCCGAGCGCACGCCGAGCCAGGTCGCCCTGCTGTTCTTCGACCTGGACGAGTTCAAGTACATCAACGACACCTACGGCCACCGCGCCGGCGACAGCGTGCTCGGGCGCATGGCGATCGAGATCCGCACGCTGGTCCGCGCCGGCGAAACCCTGTTCCGGCTGGGCGGCGACGAATTCGCCGTGCTGATGCCGCACGCCAGCCTGGACGACGCCCGCCACCTGGCCGAACGCATCGTGCAGCGGATCGCGCAGACGCCGCTGTGCCTGCACGAGCAGACCGTGCGCCTGACCACCAGCCTAGGCATCGCCCACTGCCCCGGCCACGCCGACAACGCCCAGGACCTGGTCGCCCACGCCGACGCGGCGATGTACCAGGCCAAGCACCTGGGCAAGAACCGCTGGAACGTGTACCGCCCCGACCGCGACAGCTCGCGGGAAATGGCCACCCGCCTGGCCTGGAACGACCGCATCGCGCGGGCACTGGAACACGACCTGCTGCGCCTGCACTTCCAGGGCGTGCACCATGCCGGCGACGGCCGGCTGGCGCACCTGGAAGCCCTGATCCGCATGGTGGACGAAGCCAGCCCCGACCGGCTCGTCATGCCCGCGCAATTCATCGAGCCGGCCGAGAAGAGCGGCAAGATCCTCGAGATCGACCGCTGGGTGATCCGCGAAAGCATCCGCCTGCTGGCCGCCCACCCGCAACTGCCGGCCATCGCCGTCAACATCTCCGGCCGCTCCTTCGACGACCCCGAGCTGCCGGAATACATCGCCAGCCAGCTGCGGCAGCACCACGTCGAGCCGCGCCGCCTGCTGGTGGAATTGACCGAGACCTCGGCGGTCTCGGACATGGGCGACGCCGCGCGCTTCATCGCCGCCCTGCGCGACACCGGCTGCCCGATCTGCCTGGACGACTTCGGCACCGGCTTCTCGTCCTTCGCCTACCTCAAGAACCTGCAGGCCGACGTGCTCAAGATCGACGGCATGTTCATCCGCAACCTGCCGGACGAACGCGACAACCAGGTGTTCGTGCGCGCCATCATCGAGGTGGCGCGCGGCATGGGCAAGCTCACCGTGGCCGAATTCGTCGAGGACGAGGCGACCCTGCAGATGCTGCGCGAGATGGGCGTGGACATGGTGCAGGGCTACCACCTGGGCCGGCCACGGGCCGACCACCCGGCTTTCGTCGACAGCCCTGCATAGGGACTGCCTCGCCACTGGCGTAGATGCGGGGCTTGCCCCGCATGAAGCTTTCCCGGTGAAGCCCCGTGCCGGGCAAGCCCGGCACCTACGTCGTTGGTAACCACAGACTCGCCTCCGCGCCGCCTTCGGCGCGATTGCGCAACCACGCCCGCCCGCCATGCAGGCGCGCCACCTCGGCCACGAACGGCAGCCCCAGCCCGGAGCTGCGCTGGCCGCTGTCGGGACGCGCCAGCGAATAGAAGCGCTCGAACACCCGCTCCAGCGCATAGTCCGGCACACCCGGGCCTGCATCGGCCAGCGTCACCTCCCAGCCCGCGTCCTGCCGCCGCACCCGCAGCAGGATGGTCGCGCCGGCCGGCGAGAACGCGATGGCGTTGTCCAGCAGGTTGCCCAGCGCCTGCCGCAGCAGGAACGTATCGCCCTGCACCGGCGCGCGTCCGGGCAGTTCGCACTCCAGCCGCAGCCGCGCCGCCTGCAGGCGCGGCCCGGCCTCCTCGGCCAGTTGCCGGCACAGCGCACACAGGTCCAGCGCCGCGCGGTGCTGCAGCCAGCCGTGCTGCTCCACCTCGGCCAGCCGCAGCAACTGGTCGATGGTTTCGGTCAGGCGCCGTTCCTGCTGCGCGATGTTGGCGGCGAAGCGCTGCCGCTCGGCTTCCGGCAACGGCTCCTGCAGCAGCTCGGCGGCACCGCGTATCGCCGCCAGCGGGCTCTTCATCTCGTGCGTCAGCGACTGCACGTACTGCTCGACGTAGGCCTTGCCCTGCAGCTTGCGGCGCATGGTTTCCAGCGCCTGCCCGAGCTCGCCGATCTCGTCGCGGCGCGGCTTCGGCGGCGGCACCGGCTCGCCGGCGCTGACCGCCCTGGCATAGCGGCTCAAGCCGCCGATGCCGCGCGCCAGCCACCACGTCATCAGCAACCCGATCAGCGCCGACAGGCCGATCAGCCATGCCCCGCGCGCGACGATGGCGCGCTGGCTGGCGGCGATGAACGGGGCGATGCTGTCGTTGGGCTGCGCCAGGGTGAGCACCCCGATCAAGGTCCTGCCATCACCCGGGTCGTACACCGGCGCGGCCACGTGCATCACCGTGCGGGTCTCGTCGCCGGGCACCTCGGGGCTGGAACGCGCGCCGTACTGACCGCGCAGGGTGCGGTAGACGTCGTTCCAGCGCGAGTTGTCGCGGCCCACGTCCTGCCCGCGCGAGTCGTACACCACGATGCCGCGCGCATCGGTCACGGTGACCCGGTAGTCGATGCTGCGCTTGGGAAAGCGCCACACCATCGCCCCGGGATCGCGCCGCTGCGCGGCGGCCAGCTGCGCGGCGAAATCACCATCGGCCATGCGCCCGGCCTTCAGGTCGGGTGCGGCCATCACCGCCAGCACGTTGGCCGCGTCGACCAGCGTGGACTCCATCGCCTGGCGCACGCCGGGCTTCACCTCGCCGACGAACACCCGCATCACGAAGAACGCGGCAATGCCGACGATCAGGAAGAAACCGAGGAAAAGTTTCAGGCCGAGGCGCATATCCACCCCGCATGACCAGTGCTGTTGCTGTTGCTGTTGCTGTTGCTCTGGCTCTGGCTCTTGACCTTCCGGGTTCCCTTCCGCAGCGACGGAGCCGACGGGAAAAACCCGAAGGGCGACGCGCATGGATGCGCGTCGTTTTTCGACGAGACAAGGATGTCTCGTCGAAAAATCCCGGCGGCGGAGTGAACCCCACGCGCGTAGCGCGTGGGGCGCGGAGGCAGGGCGCGCTTTCTTTGGGCTACCTTTTCTTTGCACGAGCAAAGAAAAGTAGCTCGCTCACGCGTAGCGGGAGCGAAAGCTCTCGCTTTACCTATCGACCAAACATCTGGACTCCATCGCCCCTCACCCCAACCCCTCTCCCGAAGGGAGAGGGGCTTACAAACAAAAGCCTCAAACATCCAGCGCATACCCCAGCCCTCGATGCGTCCGGATCGGGTCCCCCACCGCCCCGGCCGCCCGCAGCTTCGCCCGCAACGTCTTGACGTGCGTATCCACGGTCCGGTCGGCGCTGTCGCTGGCATGGTCCCACCCGCGCTCCATCAACTGCGCCCGGCTCAGGATCGCCCCCGGCCGCTGCAACAACGCCGCCAGCAGGGCATATTCGTAGCGCGTCAGGTCCAGCGGCGAATCGCGGTAACGCACCCGCCGCCCCTCGCGGTCGATCGCGAACGCCCCCTGCCGCACCCATCCCGCATCGCCCGCGACAACCGGCGCCGGCCGCCGCAGCCGCGCCCGCACCCGCGCCACCAGCTCGCGCGGCGAGAACGGCTTGCCCACGTAGTCGTCCGCCCCCAGCTCCAGCCCCAGCACCCGGTCGAACTCGTCGTTGCGCGCGGTGAGGAAGATCACCGGCACCTGGCTGAAGGTACGCAGCTGCCGGCAGACCTCGAAGCCGCCCAGGTCCGGCAGGCCCACGTCCAGCACCATCACGTCGATGCCGCCTTCGCGCAACCGTTCCAGCGCCGGCCGCCCCAGCGCGCGATGCTCGGCGGCGTAGCCCTCGCTGCGCAGCGCGTACAGCACGGTATCGGCGATGGCGGCCTCGTCCTCGACGACGAGCACGCGGGCGGCGGGTTCGGACATGCCGCCAGCATAGCCGGCCCGCCGCCGCGCCCGTACACTCCGCGCATGAATTACCGCCACGCCTTCCACGCCGGCAACCACGCCGACGTGCTCAAGCACATCGTCCTGCTGGCGCTGATCGACGCCTTCAAGCGCAAGGAAACCCCGTTCTTCGTGCTCGACACCCACGCCGGGCGCGGCCGCTACCTGCTGGCCAGCGAGGAAAGCCGCAAGACGCTGGAAATCGAGGACGGCGTGATGCGGCTGATGGCGCAGCCGCAACTGCCACCGGTGGTCGAGCGCTACCTCAAGGCGGTGCAGGCCGACAACCCGGTCGGCAGCATGATCTGCTACCCCGGCTCGCCCCTGCTGGCCGCGCAGGCGCTGCGCCCGCAGGACCGCATGGCCGCCTGCGAACTGCAGGAAGAGGAAGCCGCCGCGCTCAAGGCCCTGTTCGCCCATGATGGCCGCGTCGGCGTGCACCCGGGCGATGGCTATGCCCTGCTGCGCTCGCTGCTGCCGCCCAAGGCCAACGGCGACAAGATCGGCCGCGGGCTGGTGCTGATCGACCCGCCCTACGAGGCGCAGGACGCCGAATACCAGCACATCCTCGCCGCACTGGCCGAAACCCTGTCGCGCTGGCCGCAGGCCACCTGCGCGGTATGGTTCCCGATCAAGCAGCGCCGCAGCATCCTGCACTTCTTCCGCAAGGCGGCCGCATTGCCGATCAAGTCCGCGCTGCTGGCCGAACTGCTGGTGCGCCCGGACGACTCGCCGCTGCGCCTGAATGGCAGCGGCATGCTGCTGCTGAACGCACCGTGGCAGTTCGACCGGGTACTGGCGCCGGCCATGCCGGTGCTGAAACAACACCTGGGCGAAAAGGGCGCCTCGACCCGGCTGGAATGGCTCAAGGCCGGCGACTGAGTCCCCGCCGGCCCCACTTGCCACGGTTGAACCACGTTCACGGAATTTCGCACCACAGATGCAAGAATCGGTGGACTCCGGAGGAACCACAGCATGGCTACCCGCAACCGCATGCCGCCGTGGCATGAAAACTTCAAGGCTCCCAGTGGCCGGGAATTGCTGATCCGCCCCATCCGCCCCGAAGACGGTGCGCCGCTGCAAGGCGCCTTTGCGCTGTTCGGGCCGGAAGAAGTCCGCGACCGCTTCCTGCAGGCGGTGGACGTGTTGTCGGACGAGACCGCCCAGCGCCTGACCCACCCGAACCCGAAAACCGAAATCGCGCTGGTCGTCGCCGAACCGCTGCCGCCGGGCGAGGCCGTGGTCGGCGCGGTGGCGCGCGCCTCGATCATCCCCGGCACCCGCGATGCCGAATACGCCATCCTGGTCAGCCGTTTCCTGGTCGGCCAGGGCTTGGGCCGGCAGCTGATGCGCAAGCTGGTGAAGTGGGCGCGCGGCAAGTACCTGGACCGCATGTACGGCGACATCGCGCAGGACAACGAGCCGATGCTGCAACTGGCCGCGTCGCTGGGCTTCCGGCAGGTGCCGCACCCGGCCGGCACGCCGGGACTGGTGCGGATGGTGCTGGAGCTGGGTAGTTGATGGCGGCCGGGGACATGGCCCATTGCCGATCATTGCCGTAGGTCTGGGCCACGCCCCCGACGCTCGGGGTATCCGGACATCAAGCGTCGGGGGCGTAGCCCCGACCTACGTGGTGACGCCGGATCACGGGGTGCCGGCCCAAGGCCGGCGCTGCGGTAAAATCGGCGGCCTCATGCCGCATCACGTCCCCTACCCCGTTCCGCCGCTGCCCCGTGCGGGCCAGCTCCGCGCCTGGTGGCGCGCCCCCGCTTCGACCAGCGCACTGGCCTGGCACGTGGCCCGCGCCGCGCAGGCGCACGGCAAGCCGCTGCTGCTGGTCACGCGCGACAACCACGGCGCGCACCAGGCCGTCGCCGACCTGCAGACCCTGCTCGGCCTTGATGCCGCCGCACTGCCGGTAGTGCCGTTCCCCGACTGGGAAACCCTGCCCTACGACCAGTTCAGCCCGCACCCGGACATCATCAGCCAGCGCCTGAGCGCGCTGCACCGCCTGCCCGCGCTGGCACGCGGCATCGTGGTGGTGCCGGTGCAGACCCTGCTGCAACGCCTCGCACCGCTGAGCTACATCGTCGGCGGCAGCTTCGACCTGAAGGTCGGCCAGCGGCTGGACATGGACGCGGAGAAACGCCGGCTGGAAAGCGCCGGCTACCGCAACGTGCCGCAGGTGATGGACCCGGGCGACTTCGCCGTGCGCGGCGGCCTGCTCGACGTCTACCCGATGGGCGCGGACGCGCCGCTGCGCATCGAGCTGCTGGACGAGGACATCGACTCGATCCGCGCATTCGACCCCGAATCGCAGCGTTCGCTGGACAGGGTCGAGGCGGTGAAGATGCTGCCCGGCCGCGAAGTGCCGATGGACGAGGCCAGCCTGTCGAAGGTGCTGGCCACGCTGCGCGAGCGTTTCGACGTCGATACCCGGCGCAGCCCGCTCTACCAGGACCTGAAGGCCGGCGTGCTGCCTTCGGGCATCGAGTATTTCCTGCCGCTGTTTTTTGAATCCCCGCACAAGGATGTGCGGGCTTCTGCGAGGGACTCGCATCAAGGCACCGCGACGCTGTTCGACTACCTGCCCGAAGGCTTCCTGACGGTAGTGGCCCCCGGCGTCGGCGACGCCGCCGATGCGTTCTGGGAGCAGACCCGCAGCCGCTACGAGCAGCGCCGCCACGACATCGAGCGGCCGCTGCTGCCGCCGGACGAGATCTACCAGTCGCCAGACAGCCTGCGCGAGCAGTTCAACAAGCAGCCGCGCGTGGAAGTGTGGCCGGCCGACCACCCGCGCATCGCCGAGGCGCAGGCGCTGGGCGACCAGCCGCTGCCGCCGTTGCCGGTGGCGGCCAAGGATGCGCCTGCAGGACAAGCGCTCAAATCCTTCCTCGACCACTACCCCGGCCGGGTGCTGGTCGCCGCCGATTCGCCGGGTCGCCGCGAGGCGCTGCTGGAAGTGTTGCAGGCCGCCGAACTGCGCCCACCGGTGATCGCCAGCCTGCCCGCCTTCCTCGCCGACGATGCGCCGAAGTTCGCCATCACCGTCGCCCCGCTCGACGACGGCTTCGCGCTGGCCGAACCGCCGCTGGCGGTGCTCACCGAGCGCCAGCTGTTCCCCGAGCGTGCCGGCCAGCCGCGCAGGACACGCCGTGCGGGACGCGAGCCGGAAGCGATCATCCGCGACCTCGGCGAGCTGAGCGAAGGTTCGCCCATCGTCCACGAGGACCACGGCGTCGGCCGCTACCGCGGGCTGATCGCGATGGACGTGGGCGGCATGCCCGGCGAGTTCCTCGAGATCGAATACGCCAAGGGCGACCGCCTGTACGTGCCGGTCGCGCAGCTGCACCTGATCAGCCGCTACTCCGGCGCCTCGCCGGAAACCGCGCCGCTGCATTCGCTGGGTGGCGAGCAGTGGGCCAAGGCCAAGCGCAAGGCCGCCGAGAAAGTGCGCGACGTCGCCGCCGAGCTGCTGGAAATCCAGGCGCGCCGACAGGCCCGTGCAGGTTTGGCACTGGACATCGACCGCGCCATGTACGAACCGTTCGCGGCCGGTTTCCCGTTCGAGGAAACGCCGGACCAGTTGGCCGCGATCGAAGCCACGCTGCGCGACCTGCAATCCAGCCAGCCGATGGACCGGGTGGTCTGCGGCGACGTCGGCTTCGGCAAGACCGAGGTGGCCGTGCGCGCCGCCTTCGCCGCCGCCAGCGGTGGCAAGCAGGTGGCGGTGCTGGTGCCGACCACGCTGCTGGCCGAGCAGCACTACCGCAACTTCCGCGACCGCTTCGCCGACTACCCGCTGAAGGTGGAAGTGCTGTCGCGCTTCAAGTCCGCCAAGGAGATCAAGGCCGAACTGGACAAGGTCGCCGAGGGCACCATCGACGTGATCGTCGGCACCCACCGGCTGTTGCAGCCGGACGTGAAGTTCAAGGACCTCGGGCTGGTCATCGTCGATGAAGAACAGCGTTTCGGCGTGCGCCAGAAGGAAGCGCTGAAGGCGATGCGCGCCAACGTGCACCTGCTCACGCTCACCGCCACGCCGATCCCGCGCACGCTGAACATGGCGATGGCCGGGCTGCGCGACCTGTCGATCATTGCAACCCCGCCGCCGAACCGCTTGGCGGTGCAGACCTTCGTCACCCAGTGGGACAACGCGCAGTTGCGCGAGGCGTTCCAGCGCGAGCTGTCGCGCGGCGGCCAGCTGTATTTCCTGCACAACGACGTGGAAAGCATGGGCCGCATGCAGCGCGAGCTGTCCGAGCTGGTGCCCGAGGCGCGCATCGGCATGGCCCATGGGCAGATGCCCGAGCGCGAGCTGGAAAAGGTGATGCTGGATTTCCAGAAGCAGCGCTTCAACGTGCTGCTGGCCAGCACCATCATCGAGTCGGGCATCGACATCCCCAACGCCAACACCATCGTCATCAATCGCGCCGACCGCTTCGGCCTTGCGCAGCTGCACCAGCTGCGCGGCCGCGTCGGCCGCTCGCACCACCGCGCCTACGCCTACCTGCTGGTGCCGGACAAGCGCGCGATCACCCCCGACGCGCAGAAGCGATTGGACGCCATCGCCTCGATGGACGAACTCGGCGCTGGCTTCACCTTGGCCACGCACGACCTTGAAATCCGCGGCGCCGGCGAACTGCTCGGCGAGGACCAGAGCGGGCAGATGGCCGAGGTCGGCTTCAGCCTCTACACCGAGCTGCTGGAACGCGCGGTGCGCTCGATCAAGGCCGGCAAGCTGCCGGACGTGGATGCCGGCGAGGAAGCCCGCGGCGCCGAGATCCAGCTGCACGTGCCGTCGCTGATCCCCGAGGACTACCTGCCCGACGTGCACACGCGGCTGACGCTGTACAAGCGCATTTCCAGCGCGCGCGATGGCGAGGCCCTGCGCGAGCTGCAGGTGGAGATGATCGACCGCTTCGGCCTGCTGCCGGATGCGACCAAATACCTGTTCGCCATCGCCGAGCTGAAGCTGCAGGCCAACGCGCTGGGCATCAGCAAGCTGGAGCTGGGCGAGAACGGCGGCCGCATCGTGTTCGAAAGCAAGCCGGACATCGACCCGATGGCGGTGATCCAGCTGATCCAGAAGCAGCCGAAGCTTTACCAGATGGACGGCCCGGACAAGCTGCGCATCAAGCACCCGCTGCCATTGCCCGAAGACCGCTTCAACGCCGCGCGGGCGATGTTGTTGACCTTGCGACCGGGCGGCAGTTGATTCCCCTTCTCCCCTCGGGAGAAGGTGCCCGAAGGGCGGATGAGGGGCGAACGGAATCAGTGATGGTCGAACCGACCCATCCGGACTTCGTTCGCCCCTCACCCCAACCCCTCTCCCGAAGGGAGAGGGGCTTCGAAATCGAAGCTTCGTGCTGAACTGCTTCCATGCGCCATGCCTGCAAAACCACCAACCAGCACACCACCCAAAACGTGAAAGACCCGGCATTGCCGGGCCTTCCTGTTTACAACTCACACGATGGCGATCACCAGATCACCACGCGCTTGTCGTCGCCGCGCACCATCGCATCGCCGGCCTTGCACTCGAACGCGGCGGCGAACGCGGGCATGTTCGACGGCGCGCCGTTGGCGCGGAAGTTGGCCGGGGCATGCGGGTCGGTGTTCAGGCGCACGCGCAGCTCGCCCTCGGTGAAGTTGCGGCGCCACACCGTGGCCCAGTTCATGAAGAAGCGCTGGTCCTGGCTGTAGCCGTCGATGGCCACGTTCTTCGACGGGTCCTCCTTCAGCGCCATCTGCAATGCATCAAAGGCCACGGTCAGGCCGCCGAGGTCGCCGATGTTCTCGCCCAGCGTCAGCTTGCCCTTCACGTTGACGCCCGGCAGCGACTCGTAGCCGTCGAACTGCGCCACCAGCTTGTCGGTGCGGCTGTTGAAGGCGCTGCGGTCGGCGTCGGTCCACCAGTTGTCGAAGTTGCCGTTGGCGGCGAACTGGCTGCCCGAGTCGTCGTAGCCGTGCATCATCTCGTGGCCGATCACCGCACCGATGCCGCCGTAGTTCAGCGCCGGATCGGCCTTGGCGTCGAAGAACGGAGGTTGCAGGATCGCGGCCGGGAACACGATCTCGTTCTTGGTCGCGTTGTAGTAGGCATTCACCGTCTGCGGGGTCATGCCCCACTCGGTCCTGTCCACCGGCTTGCCGATCTTGTCGAGCATGTAGCGGTAGTTGAATGCACGCGCGGCGCGCATGTTGCCCAGGTAGCTGTCGCCGCTGGTGGTCAGTCCCGACCAGTCGCGCCACTTGTCCGGGTAGCCGATCTTCGGGGTGAAGCTGGCCCACTTCTCCAGCGCCTTCTTCTTCGTCTCCTCGCCCATCCACGGCAGGTTCTCCAGCCGCGTCTTCAACGCCGCGGAAAGGTTCTCCACCAGGTGTTGCATCTCGACCTTGGATTCGGCCGGGAACACCGCTTCCACGTACAGCTGGCCCAGCGCCTCGCCCATCGCGCCGTTCACCGACTCCAGCACCCGCTTCCAGCGCGGCTGCATTTCCTGCTGGCCGCGCAGGGTCTTGCTGTAGAAGTCGAAGTTGGCCTGCTCGAAGCCCTTGCTCAAATACGGCGCGGCGTTGTCCACCGTGTGGAAGCGCAGGTAGGCCTGCCAGGTGGCGGCCGGCACGTCGGCCAGCATCTTGTCCAGCTCGCCGAAGAAGCCCGGCTGCGCCAGCGAGAACTTGTCCTTGGCCGGCACCTTCAGGGTGTCGAACAGCGCGGTCCAGCTGAAGTTCGGGGTGAGCTTGTCGGCGTCGAGCGCGCTGACCGGGTTGTAGCGCTTGGCCGGGTCGCGCAGCTCGATGCGCGACAGCGAGGCCTTGGCCAGGCGGGTTTCGAAGTCCATCACCGCCCTGGCCTGCTCCTTCGCCTGCGCGGCGTCGACGCCGGACAGGGCCAGCAACTGCTCGATGTAGGCCACGTAGGCGTCGCGGATATTCGCCTGCGATTCGTCGAAGTAATAGCCCTTCTCCGGCAGGCCCAGCCCGCCCTGGCCGACGTAGGCGATGACGTTGCCCGAATCCTTGAAGTCCGGGCTGGCATACAGCGAGAACAGGAAGCCCTGCCCCTGCGCGTAGGCATCGCGCAGGTAACCGGCGATGGCGGCGCTGTCGCCCAGCGCGGCGATCTTCTCCAGTTCCGGCTGCAGCGGGGCGATGCCGGCGGCCTCGATGGCGGCCTCGTCCGAGCCGGTCTTCCAGATGTCGCCGATCTGCGCTTCCACCGTGCCGGCCTTGGCGTCGGCCGTGGCGGCCTGCTCGACCAGCGCGTGCTGCACTTCCAGCGAGCGCTCGCGCAGGATCTCGAAGCTGCCCCAGGTGGTCTGGTCGCCCGGCACCGGGTTGGCCTTGAGCCACGTGCCGTTGACGAAACCGTTGAGGTCGGCGCAGGCCGAAGCCGTCGGGTCCAGGTCGGCGACGTTGAACGCCACCGACGGTGTCTTGATCTGCGCCATGTCGAACGCCGGCTTGGCGGTGTCGGCCGCCACGGGCGCCTCGGTCTTGCCGCAGGCCGCCAGCGAGGCGGCGATGGCGACGGTCAGGGACAGCGGGGCGAGCTTGGAAAGGGTCATGCGGTTCTCCGGCCTTGCAGGAATGCCGCGCTGGTTGCGCGGCCAATCCCCGAGCCTAGGCGATGGCTACCGCCTGCCGATGGGCCAAAGGTCATGGCCTGCTGGATTCCTCATGCTTCCCTTCTCCCTTCGGGAGACAGGTTGGCAGGATTGCCAACCTGCACGGCGAAGCCGCCCAAAGGTGAGGCACAGGGATGTACCGAATGCAGGTGCCCGAAGGGAGAGGGGCAAAAATCAGCCGCCCTGCACCAGCGCGCCGAGCTCGCGTTCCAGCAGCGCCGGATCGGCGGCGTTGAGTTCGATCACCCGGCGCAGCGCGGTGATGCTGTCGAGGTCGATTTCATCGCAGCGCAGGCCGATGTTGCGCCCTTCCACGTGCATCACCGTGGCCTGCATGTGGATCGGTGTGTCTTCGGACAATTCGACCTGCAAGCGGCATTGCCCGCCCGCCGCGCCGGGCCAGGCGTCGATGACCTCGAACAGGGCGCCCTTCAGCGAGAGATCGTGCAGGCGCCCCGCATGGGTAACCCCATCGGCGGCGACCACGCTCGCGGCGGAGTGGAAGGGCACGCGCCAGAAATGGCGGCGATCCTCGGAGCTGTTCATGCGGTCCCCCTGTGCGTTGGATGGAAAGCCCGGCCGCAGCATACGCCAGCCGGATGGCCGCCGAACGCGGGCAGCCATGCAAACCATTGCATGGCAAGGCATGGCGCGAAACTGGCGGATTGCTGTCGTGGCGCTGCGCCCGCGGTCGCGGCAGTTTCCGGGCTCCATTAGCATCGTCCGGAGCCACCGTCAGTGAACAACGAACCGATGAAGATAGACGCCCACCGGGTCAAGGCATTGCGCGAGGCGCGCGGCTGGTCGCAGGAGCACCTGGCCGCCGTGGCCGGCCTGAGCCCGCGCACCGTGCAGCGGCTGGAAAGCGACGGCCGGGCTTCGCACGAGTCGCGGATGGCGGTGGCGTCGGCATTCGGGGTCAAGCCCGGGCACCTGCTGGAAGCGGATGGGGTGCCGCCGCTGCCGGCACCGGCCGCCAACGGGATGACCGCGGCCGAACGCGCGCGGATCATCCTGTGGATCGTGAGCCTCGTGCTGGCCGTGGTCATGTTCCAGATGGTGGCCGGCTACACCCTGGGCAAGGATGCGGCCCGGCGCGACAACCGGATCAACCAGGCCTGCAAGGCCGATCCGGCCAATTGCGACCGCTGATCCGCATGCAGGAACCTGCAGGAGCGACGTCAGTCGCGATGGGGCATTCCCGGTAAAGCCCGGTCGCGACTGACGTCGCTCCTACGGGAGCAGTGCCGCCATCATTGGCGCCGCACCCACGGCGCCAGCACGCCCAGCCAGCGTGCCTGCCAAGCCAGAACGAAGGCCACCGCCAGCGCCGAGCCCGCCAGCGCCATCACCCAGACCAGCGCCGCCATGCTCGGGTGGTCCACCCGCAGGCACAGGCCCAATCCCGCCGCCAGCGCCAGCCAGCCGAGGCCGCGCAGACTACGGGTCTCGGCCGGCGACAGGCCGCGGCCCCAGGCCTGCCGCGCATGCACGTCCATGCCCAGCGCCAGCCAGCCCATGCCGGCCAGGCAGGCGGCCAGCGCGGCGGCCAGCAGCCAGCCGGCGGATGCCGGGTCATGCATGGGCGGCCTCCTGCTGCTCGCGGGCGAGGTCGTGGGCGCGCGCCTCGGCACGACGGCCCAGCCGACGCGCGCTGGCGGCGGCGATCACGGCCACGGCCAGCAGCGCCAGGTCCAGCCCGGCCACCGGCCAGTAGCCGGCGGCCAGCGTGCGCAGCAGGTGGTCGCCGGTGGTGATCCAGTTCAGCAGCACCGCCAGCGGCGCCAGCACCGCAATCGCCCACGCCTGCTCGCGCCAGGCCGGGTTGGGCAGGCCGCGGGCGACCGGCGCGCTGCGCCAGGCCGCGTGCAGCAACGCCAGCAGCCAGCCACCCCAGAATGCGTACCGTTCCCAATCCCCGCGCATCGGCAGCGCCTCGGGCAGCAGCCGGTTGGCGACCAGCAGGCCCAGCGTGGCCACGACCATGCCGGTCACCGTGGCCACGGCCAGCGCATCGACCACACGCACGCCCGGGCTGCCCTGTTTGGCGTGCTGGCGCTTGCGCTTCTCGACGAAGAACACGAAGCCGGTGGCGATGCAGACGCAGCCGGCCAGGCCGCCGAACACGTACAACCAGCGCAGCAGCCAATGGCGGAAATGCTGCAGGTGCAGGCCGGTGAGGAATTCGCTGATGCGGCCGACCGCGGTGGCCGGCGGGTCCTCGCGCAGCAACTGGCCGGTGGACGCCTTGAAGTGGATGCCCTGCCCGACCAGCGCGATGCGGTCGGTACCGGCGCGGTAGATGCTGACGTAGCCATTGGCGTCGCCGACGTGCTGCAGCACCAGGAACCCGACGTCGCCGGCCATGCCACGCGCCTCCCAGCGCCGCTGCGCCTCGGCCACCATCGCATCGACGTTGGCCAGCCCGGCCGGCACCCCGGCGCGGCCGTGCGGCAGGCCCAGTTCCTGCGCCTCGTGCTTTTCGTGCAGCTCGTGCAGGTCGTGCAGCTGGGTGTGGCCGATCGGGAAGTAATAGGTGCTGGCGAAGATCACCAGCCCGGTGAAGGCGAAGAAGAAGTGGAACGGCAGCGCCACCACGCCGGTGAGGTTGTGCAGGTCCAGCACGCTGCGCAGCCGCGCCTTGCCGGGGCGGAAGGTGAACAGCTCGCGGAACAGCTTGCGGTGCATGACCACGCCGCTGACCAGCGCGACCAGCATCATCAGCGCCGAGAAGCCGACGATCCAGAAACCGAGGTTCTTCCAGTCCAGGGTCAGGCTGTAGTGCAGCGGGTAGAAGAAGCCGCTGCCGATCTTGAGCTGGTCGTCGGGCAGCACCCGGCCGTCGCGCGGGTCGATGGTGGCCTCGCCCCAGACCAGGTCTTCCGGGTCCTTCGCGCCCGGTATCTGGTAACCGGCATACAGCGCCAGCACCGGGTCGCGGTGGGTGGTATAGGCGCTCCAGTAGGCCACGGTGTCGAAATGCCCGGGCATCGGCCCGTCCACCCGCGGGCGCATCGCGTCCACCACCGCCGGCAGCGGCTGCATGCGCTCGAACGCCGGCCGCAGCACCTTCTCGAACGACGGCATCGGCTGCGGCTCGAAGCGGCTGGCCGGGATCGACCAGCGGTCGATCTCGCGGTCGAACACCGACAGCGCGCCGAAGAAGAACGCCGCCATCAACACGAAGCCCAGCACCAGGCCGAACCACGTATGCAACCAGGCCATGACCTGGCGGAAACTCTGGAACACGATGGATTCTCCCTGCTGCATGTCGCTCAGGCCACGCTGGCCTGCACCAGTGAAGCGACCGCGGCCAGCGCCGCGCCACCGCCGACCAGCGCCAGCCAGACCAGCGCCAGCCGGCGGCGGCTGGCAACGACATTCAGGAACAGCACCAGGAACACCAGCAGGCCCACCGCGCTGGCGAGGAACTCGGCGTCGTGGAACTCCATTCCGGCCTTGAACAGCAGGGCCATCGCGGCGGCGATGAAGCCCCAGGTGAAGGCGTAGCCACCGAACACGGCGGCGACTACCCGCGCGGCGAAATGCAGGCGCGGGAAGCGGGCGGGACGGGCGATGGCGGGGCTGTGGGACATGGCGTAGGGCTGGTGTCTGTGCGGATGGGGGCGGTCGTCGGGAACCGCCGGGTCAGGCTGGGCGCGTGGTTGCGCGGCGCGTTGTGGCGGCGACGCGGGAGGCCACCGGATGGTACCGGAGCAGGTCGTTGCCGGCGCCGGCCGGGATGGCCGGGTTTTCCAGCGGGAAGGCGCGGATCATCGGATGGCCCCGTCGTCGCTCAGAACCGGTACGTCACGCTGGCGCTCACGCGCCGCGGTTCGCCCCAGGTGTAGGTGCTGTACCAGCTGAAGACGGTGTAGTACTTCTCGTCGAGCAGGTTGTTCACCGAGAGCGCGGCCGAGAGGTGGTCGCTGAACCGCCAACTCGCGCTCGCATCGAGCAGCCAGTAGCTGCCGATGGTATGCGTGACGTATTCGCCGCTCGGGTGGTAGGCGTCGCCCCAGGTCTTGTCCTGCCAACGTGCGCCACCGCCGAAGGTGAAGTCGCAGAGCCTGTACGAGGTATAGAGCGTCAGCTGGTTTTCCGGCGACTCCGTCTGCACCTTGCTGCCCTGCTGGCGGGTCGTCTTGTGCACGTAGCCGGCGTGCACGTTCCAGCGCGGGGTGATCTGGCCGGAGGCTTCCAGCTCCCAGCCCCTGGTGCGGTAGCCCTGCTCGCCGCGGTAGGCGTCGCTGCCGCTGGGCGTGAGCTCGCCGGTCGGCACCGGGTAGTTGTCCTGGTCGAGCTGGAAATACGCCGCGCTGGCGTTGAGCCGGCCGTCGGCGAAGGCGCCCTTCCAGCCCAGCTCGTAGTTCATGCCGTCCAGCGGCTCCAGCGGCTTGCCCTGCGCGTCCTGCGCCCACAGCTGCGGGCTGTAGATGCTGGTGTAGCTGGCGTACAGCGACTGCGTCGCCGCGACATCCCACACCATGCCCACGTAGGGCAGGACGATGCCCGATTCGCTCACCACCGGGTGCCGGTAGCGGGCAAGGCGCGCGCCGGTGATGAACTTGAGCGTGTCGGCCGGGTTCCAGCGCACCGCGGCATAGAGGCCGTTCTCGCGCGTGGTTTCGTCCGAATGCCCGTCGGGCGTGGCGTTCCAGGCCGGCAGCGGGATGTCGCCGCGCCAGTGGTAGTAATCATGGACCGCGAGGTCGTAACCCGGCGCGTCCCACCAGTCGTTGCCCACCCAGCGCCGCCGCGACAGGCTGCCACCGACCACCAGCTCGTGCCGGCGCTCGCCCAGCTGGAACGGCCCGCTGGCGTAGAGGTCCAGCGCGTCGGTGGTGGTCTTGCCGACGTACTGCCCGATCCACAGCGCGACGCCCTCGCCATCGGCCGGGTCCGGGAAGCCGGAGGCCGACGCGCCGAGCAGCGCGTCGTAGCCGTTGATCTGGTGGTTGAGCTGCAGCTTGGCCACCCATTCGTTGTCGAAGCCGTGTTCCAGCGTCGCGAACGCGGTGCGGGTGTACTGCTCCCAGCGGCTCCACGTCGCGCCGTTGTTGAACGCGCGCGGCATGGCGTTGAAGTCGCCGTCGGCGTTGAACAGCGGGATGCCGCCCCAGGTGGAGTTGCGCGGGTCATTGTCCTGCGCGTCGGCGCCCACGGTCAGCAGGGTGCCATCGGGCAGGTCGGCTTCGAGGATGCCGTAGAACACCGTGCTTCTGCGCTTCCAGCGGTCGAGGCTGGATTCGCGGTCGTCCCACGCGGCGACGGCGCGGGCGCGCACGCTGCCGTCGGCGTTGAGCGGCCCGCCGACGTCGAACTCCGCGCGCCGTTCCTGCCACGAGCCCGCGCCCAGCGTCGCGTGCCCCTGGAACCGGCGCGTGGGCTTCTTGCGCACCAGGTTGATGACCGCGCCGGGGTCGCCGGAACCGGCGAGCAGGCCGGCCGCGCCCTTCAGCACTTCCACGCGGTCGTAGATCGCCATGTCCGCCAGCGTGTTGCCCGACGAGTACGACGAATCGCGCTTCATCGGGATGCCGTCGTACTGGAAGTTGTTGATCGGGAAGCCGCGCGCGTAGTACTCGGTGCGCTCGCTGTCGTAGGTGACGATGGACAGGCCGGGAACGTGCGCCATCACGCTGTCGATCGAGTTGAGGTTGAAGTCCTCGATCTCCTGGCGGGTGACCACGCTGATGGACTGCGGCGTCTCGCGCGGGGTCAGCACCAGCCGCGTCGCGGTGGCGATGGTCCCCGGCGTATAGGTGCCGCTGCCTTCGGTCACCGTGCCCAGCTGGTTGGCGGTGACGACGACGCGGTCCAGCTCGGTGACGTCGTCCTTCGGCGTCGTGCCGCCGTCCTGCGCGTGGGCATGGGCGGCGAGCAGCAGGCCGGCGGCCAGCAGGGACACGCGCAGCGGACGGGAAGAGGTATTGGCCATCGTTCGGCTCCGCGATCCGTCAGAACCGCCAGTTCAGGCTGAGCGTGTAGTTGCGCGGGGCGCCGTAGTAGCCGCTGTAGCGCAGGGTGTTGATGTACTTCTCGCCGGTGATGTTGTTGGCGTTGAGCTGCAGCGTGGCGTTGGGCAGGAAGTCCCAGGCGGCGAACGCGTTGAGCACCGCGTAGCTGTCCTGGCGCACGCGGTAGCCGCTGGACTCCACGTTGGAGATCACGCTCTGCCAGCGCCCGCCGACGCCCAGCGACAGCGCCTCGTAAGCGGGCAGGCGGCCGCTGAGCAGCAGGTTGGCGGTGCGCCGCGGCACCCACGAATAGGTGTCGCTGCCGTTGAGGCCGTCCAGCTTCAGCGCGGTGTAGCCGAGTACCAGGTCGAGGTTGTCGCCCAGCTTGCCGACCGCCTCCAGCTCGACGCCCTTGGAGCGCACGTCCACCGGGGCGTAGATCGACTGGCCGTACTGGTTGTACTGGCCGGTCGGCGTGGCCAGCCCGTCCTGGTCGGCCTTGAACACCGCCAGCGTGGTCAGCAGGCGCTGGTCCAGCCAGTCGGCCTTGATGCCGGCCTCGTAGTTCACGCCCTTGCTGGCGTCGAGGTAGCGGTCGTTGGCGTCCACCTGGTCCTGCGGCTGGTAGATGTCCGAGTAGCTGACGTAGCCGAGCACGTGCTCGTTGAAGTCGAAGGTCAGGCCGCCGTAGGGGCTGGTGTGGCTGGTGGTCTGGTCGAAGGTGAGGTCGTAGGACCAGCCGTCGCGGCGGTACTGGGCATAGTTGGCGCCGACGACGGCCTTCAGGCGGTCACTCAGCGCGATCCGGGTGGCGCCGTAGGCGCGCTTCAGGTGCTGGTTCAGCATCGAATACTGCGCCGAATCGCTCCAGTCCGGCTCGGGAAGCGCATCGGGGGCATACGGGAACGCCGGCAGCGCACCCCAGGCCGGCGAGGAGAAGTCCGCGCTCCGCTCCCAGCTGTTCGATTCGCTGCGGGCCAGACTCACGCCCAGCATGGCTTCCTGGTCGCGGCCGAACAGCTGGAAGTGGCCGTTGAGCGTCACTGCGCCGAGGTGGGTGGTGGCCTTGTCGCTGCCGCCCCACGGGTAGCCGACCAGGCCCAGGCCGGTGGCCGGGTCGAGGCCGGTGCCGAGCGCGTCATAGGCGTAGAACATCTTCTCGTCGCCGGTGGCGCGGCGGTAGTTGTACGAGGCCTTCAGCTGCCAGTCCGCGCCGAGCCGGTGGGTGTATTCGGCGAAGGCGTTGTGGGTGGTGGTGTTCCAGTAGGTCCAGTCCTGCGTGGTCGAGGCGCTGGTCGGCCACTCGCGCTGGGTGCCGTCGCTGTTCATGAACGCCAGCGCGCCCCACATGATGCCGTCGGACTTGGCCCGCTGGTACGAATAACCGAGGGTCAGGGTGCCGTTCTCGCCGATCTGGCCGTCGACCACGCCGTAGAAGTAGTTGCGGGTGTTCTCGTTGGCGCGCAGCCAGGAGTCGCCGTCCTCGTGTGCGGCCACCACGCGCCCGGCCCAGCTGCCGTCGGCGGTGAACGGGGTCGAGTAATCGACTTCGGCGCGGGTGGTGCCCCACGAGCCGTAGCTGACGCCCAGCGAACCCTGGCGCTCGTTGGTCGGGCGCTTGCGCACGTAGTTGATGGTGCCGGCGGCGTTGCCGACGCCGGTGAGCAGGCCGTTGGCGCCGCGGATCACTTCCACCTTCTCGTAGCCGAAGGTGTCGGTGGCGCCGGTGGCGATGCCCCAGCCGTTGGGCAGGCCGACGCCGTCGATCTGGGTATTGAGGATGTCGAAGCCGCGCGCGCTGTAGCTGGTGCGGTTGGTTTCCCACTCGTCCACCTGGATGCCGGTGGCCAGTTTCAGCGCCTCGTTGACGCTGTCGGCGCCGAACTGCCGCATCTGCTCGCTGCTGACCACGCTGATCGACTGCGGGGTGTCCTTGATCGCCAGGTCGAGGTTGGTGGCACCGCTGCTGACGCGCTCGGCGCGGTGGGCCACGACCAGCACCGCGTCCAGGTCGGTGGCACTGGCGTCGCCGGACACGGCATCGGCCGCTGCCAGCAGCGGCAGGCCGGCCAGGGCGATGCCGATGGCCAGCGCGAGGGTACCGGTGGTCAACGGACGGAAAGCAGCGACGGACGCGGGTTGCGCGCGGAGGGAGCGGTTCGGGGACATGCGGGGAGTGGCCTTTTCGATTGCCGGTGCGGCGTGCCGGGGTGGCATGCCGATTGATTGAGATGCGTTATTAGATGCGAATCATTCTCGATTTTCAAGAAAATCCACATCGCTGTCCACCGCTGCACCAGCTCCTGCTTCCCCTGCCCCGCAAACGAAAACACCCGGCCGGAGCCGGGTGTCGGGGCTGCCACGGGGCGGCGGGGTTACTTCGCCTTGCCCTGGTTGGCCACGGCCTCGGCCGCCCGCTTCGCCGCTTCCGGATCGCCCAGGTAGCGGAACGACTGCACGCCCAGGTCGTCGTTCAGCTCGAACAGCAGCGGGATGCCGGTGGGGATGTTCAGTTCGAGGATCTCTTCCCGGCTCACGCCGTTGAGGTACTTGTACAGCGCGCGCAGCGAGTTGCCGTGGGCGGTGACCAGCACGGTCTTGCCGTCCTTCAGCTGCGGGGCGATGGCGTCGAACCAGTACGGCAGCACGCGTTCGAGCGTGGTCGCCAGCGACTCGGTGGCCGGCAGCGCGTTGCGGTCCAGCCCGGCGTAGCGGCGGTCGTGGCTGGGGTGGCCGGGGTCTTCCAGGTCCATCGGCGGCGGCGGGATGTCGTAGGAACGGCGCCACACCTTGACCTGCTCCTCGCCGTGCTTCGCCGCGGTCTCGGCCTTGTCCAGCCCCTGCAGGCCGCCGTAGTGGCGCTCGTTCAGGCGCCAGCTCTTGCTGACCGGCAGCCAGTCCTGGTCCAGCTCGGCCAGCGCGCCCTGCAGGGTGTGGATGGCGCGCTTGAGCACCGAGGTGTGGGCGACGTCGAACTGCAGCCCCTCCTCCTTCATCAGCCGGCCGGCGGCGGCGGCCTCGGCGCGGCCCTGCGCGGTCAGTTCCACGTCCACCCAGCCGGTGAAGCGGTTATCGAGGTTCCACTGGCTCTGGCCGTGGCGCAACAGCACTAGTTTGCGGGTCACTGCGGGGTCTCCGGTCGTGGGGGGGAAGGCAACCGGCCGATTGTAGCCGCATCGTGCCGGCGCCCCGCCTGCACGGCATGGCCGCGGCAAAAATGGCAGGCTGCGCGCATGCGCTTCCATCCCGCCGCCGATGTCGCCCCCGCCACCTTGGCCGAGCTGCGCCGCATGCAGACCGAACTGGCGGCGCAGGTGGACCTGCGCGACCACCTGCCCGGCCTGCCGCAACGCGTGGCCGGGGTCGACAGCGGCTTCGAGGACGAGGGCCGCACCACCCGTTCGGTGGCGGTGCTGGTCGATGGCCCCAGCCTGCAGCCGCGCGAATCGACGCTCGCGCGGCTGCCCACCGCCCTGCCCTACATCCCCGACCTGCTCAGGCGCTGCGGCAGCTGCCGGAACAACCGCAACTGGTGCTGGTGGACGGGCACGGCATCGCCCACCCGCGCGGGCTGGGCATCGCCGCGCACCTGGGCGTGTTGACCGGTTTGCCGAGCATCGGCGTCGGCAAGAGCCGGCTGGTCGGCGACTACGACGAACCCGGCCCGCAGCGCGGCGACCATTCGCCGCTGCGCCATCGCGGCCGGCAGGTCGGCTGGGTGCTGCGCAGCAAGCCGCGCTGCAATCCGCTGTTCATCTCGCCGGGCCACCGTGTCTCGGTGGAGGCCTGCCTGCCGCTGGTGCTGGCCTGCCTGGCCGGCTACCGCCTGCCGGAACCGACGCGGCTGGCCGACCGCCTCGCCTCGCGCCGCGACCAGCGCCGCTGAGGCGCGCGACGCAACGATCCGTCATGCCGCCGTTGCCGACAGCGGCGCGCCGTGCATGCCATCCTGCCGTTCCACGCCCAAGGAGCCTGCCCATGACCACGATCATCAACCCGCGCGTCCATGACCTCGGCGGCTTCCAGGTGCGCCGTGCGGTGCCGACCCTGCAGGCGCGCAGCGTCGGCCCGTTCGTGTTCGTCGACCACATGGGCCCGGCGGTGTTCGCGCCGGGCCAGGGCATCGACGTGCGCCCGCACCCGCACATCGGCCTGGCCACCGTCACCTTCCTGTGGTCCGGCGCCATCGGCCACCGCGACACCCTCGGCTCGGAACAGGTCATCCGCCCCGGCGACGTCAACTGGATGACCGCCGGCCGCGGCATCGCCCATTCCGAGCGCACGCCGCCGCCCGAGCGCGAGCACGACCACCCGCTGCACGGCATGCAAACCTGGGTGGCGCTACCGAAGACGCACGAGGAAACCGCGCCGGAGTTCCACCACTTCAGCGCCGCGCAGCTGCCGCAGCAGCGCCGCGACGGCGCCTGGCTGCGGGTGATCGCCGGCCGCGCCTATGGCGAGGAATCGCCGGTGCGGGTGTTCGCCGACACCCTCAACGTCGCCATCGACCTGGATGCCGGGGCCGAGATCGATCTGGACACCACCCACGCGGAGCGCTCGCTCTACGTGCTCGAAGGCGAGGCCCAGCTCGACGGCACCGACATCCCCGCCATGCACCTGGTCATCCCGGAAGCGGGCGCACGCGGCCGGCTGCGCGCCAAGACCCCGCTCAAGGCGATGCTGATGGGCGGCGAACCGCTGGATGGCCCGCGCCACCTGTGGTGGAACTTCGTGTCCAGCTCGAAGGAGCGCATCGAGCAGGCCAAGGACGACTGGCGCGACGGCCGCTTCGGCACCATTCCCGGCGACGACAAGGAGTTCATCCCGCTGCCGGGGGCGTGAGGCGAGGCACGACGTCTGTCTGCAGGAGCGACGCGAGTCGCTCCTGCAGGGGCAGGGAAGCCGATGGGAACCATCGGCCCTGCCCGTTAATGCTTTCAAAACGCGCATTCCGGCGCAATTCCGTACTGTTCCCACGCCCGCTTCCGGGCCTTCGACTGGGGAATGCACTACATGAACATGGGAAACGATTGGCAGCCGAGTTCCTCGGCACCTTCTGGCTGGTCTTGGGCGGCTGCGGCAGCGCGGTGCTGGCAGCCAAGTTCGGCGGCGACGGCAATCCGCTCGGCATCGGCTTCCACGGCGTGGCACTGGCCTTCGGCCTGACCGTGCTGACCGGCGCCTATGCGTTCGGGCACGTTTCCGGCGCCCACTTCAACCCGGCGGTCAGCCTCGGCCTGTGGGCCGGCGGGCGCTTCGCCGGCAAGGACCTGCTGCCCTACATCGTCGTGCAGGTGCTGGGCGGCATCCTCGCGGCCTTCATCCTGCTGCAGATCGCGCAGGGCCAGCCCGGCTTCGCCATCGACGGCAGCCAGGCCGGCGCGTTCGCCAGCAACGGCTACGGCGCGCTGTCGCCGGGCGGCTACAGCGTGGCCGCTGCGTTCCTGTGCGAAGTGGTGATGACCGCGATGTTCCTGGTGGTGATCATGGGCGCCACCCACGGCAAGGCACCGGCCGGCTTCGCGCCCATCGCCATTGGCCTTGCGCTGACCCTGATCCACCTGATCAGCATCCCGGTCACCAACACCTCGGTGAACCCGGCACGCTCGACCGCGGTGGCGCTGTTCGCCGGCCCCGGCGCGATCGGCCAGCTGTGGCTGTTCTGGGTGGCCCCGTTCCTGGGTGCGTTGATCGGCGGCATCGCCTGCCGCTGGATCGGCAACGAGAACCGCTGAATCCGCGCACCATGCAAGAAAGCGACGGCCCCACCCGGGGCCGTCGCCATACCTGCGTTTGTCAGCAGCCGCGCATTTGTAATACCGTGGAAACACTGCCGGCGCGCAACGGGGACGCGCGCATCGGGCCGGGGAACAGGGCCCGCGGCGGGATCCAACTCAGACAGACGACATGACCACCGTCCGCCACCACGGCCGGTGCTTGGGGGAATGCATGGTGAAATCCGTTCGTATCCTTGCCTGTTCGCTGCTGCTGGCCGGCAGCGCCAACGCCCAGCAGGCGGGCCCGTGCCCGCAGCTGCCGCCGGGCAGCGGCCTGCAGTGGGAAGCGCAGGCACAAAGCGACTTCGTACTGTGCAAGGCCGCCACCGAGGACGGCCGCACCGTGTTGAACCTGATGCTGACCGCGCGCGACCCGGACTTGGTGCTGAGCCGCAACCTGCGCGCCGAGAAAGGCAGTTTCTCCGGCGAATCGCTCTACTGGTACCACCCCGACATGGGCGGCCGCGACCTGCCCGGGCTGGAATCGCGGCGCATCACCACCGTCAAGCTGGCAAAGAACCGTTACGCGCAGATCTGGATCGACGCAGCCAACACCGGCGAACTGGCCACGCTGCAGCAGCTGACCGGCAACCTGAGCGACAGCGCGATGAACCTCGCCGGGGAGTGAGCCGGCAAACCTGACTTCCGGTCACGGAAACGACGTGGATCACGACCGGTGTCGCGGGAATCCCCGGTCGCGGCCCACGTCGCTCCTGCGGCTGGCTGTCCTTTCCCCCGTCAGAAACGCCCTTCCTGGAAATCGACGAAGGCCTGCATCAGCTCCTGGCGGGTGTTCATCACGAACGGCCCGTGCCGCGCGACCGGTTCGCGCAGCGGGCGCCCGGCGACGAGGATCAACCGCGCGCCCTCGCCGCCCGCCTGCAGGCGCAGGTCGTTGCCGCCGCCGAGGACCGCCAGTTCATGCCGGCCCACGTCACGCGCGGCTTCGCCCTCGCCCAGCACCAGCCCGCCCTCGAACACGTAGGCGAAGGCGTTGTGGCCCTCCGGCAGCAGGTACGACCAGCCGCACCCCGCCGCCAGCTCCACGTCGAGGTACAGCGGCCCGGTGGCCGGTTGCACGATCGGCCCCTGCGTGTCGCCCACCTGGCCGGCGATCACCTTGACCGCCACGCCCGCGGCAGGCTCGACCCGCGGAATGCGTTCGGGCGCATATTCCTGGTAACGCGGCGCGGTCATCTTCTCGCGCGCCGGCAGGTTCACCCACAGTTGGAAGCCGCGCATGCGCCCGGATTCCTGTTCGGGCATCTCCGAATGCACCAGCCCGCGGCCGGCGGTCATCCACTGCACGCTGCCGGGCGTGAGCAGCCCTTCGTTGCCGTGGTTGTCGCGGTGGCGCATGCGCCCGTCGAGCATGTAGGTGACGGTCTCGAAGCCGCGATGCGGGTGCTCCGGGAAACCGGCGATGTAGTCCTCCGGGCGGTCGGTGCCGAATTCGTCCAGCAGCAGAAACGGGTCCAGCTCCGGCAGCGCCGGGCCGCCGATCACGCGGGTCAGGCGCACGCCGGCGCCGTCGGAAGTGGGCATGCCGCGGACGATGCGCTGGACACGGGTGGGATTGTTCATGGTCCGTCCTCACGGGGAATGACAGCACGATGGTGGCAAGGACTGGCGGCGCCAAGCGCCGGCAGCGCAACCGATCGTTCCGTCACCGGCGCGACGCCCGCGCATTCAGCCGCGAGGGCAGCGCGGTCTACGACCAAAGTTGCATCCGCGAAGCGGCCGTCGTCGTTGACCCCCGGCCACCGCGGGAGCGACCCTTGCTGCGGTTTCCCCGCGAGGTGACTCGATGAAAGGTTTCTCCAAGGCCGGATGGGCAGTGCTGTCCCTGATCGGCGCATGCTGCCTGGGCGTCGTGGCACTGCGCCGCGGCGAACACATCAACGCACTGTGGATCGTGGCCGCGACGGTGTCGCTGTACCTGGTCGCATTCCGCTACTACGGGTTGTTCATCGCCAACAAGGTGCTGGGGGTGGACCCGACCCGCGCCACCCCGGCGGTGATCAACAACGACGGCCTGGACTACGTGCCGACCAACAAGCACGTATTGTTCGGCCACCACTTCGCCGCGATCGCCGGCGCCGGCCCGCTGGTCGGCCCGGTGCTGGCCGCGCAGATGGGCTACCTGCCCGGCACGCTGTGGCTGATCGCCGGCGTGGTGCTGGCCGGCGCGGTGCAGGACTTCATGATCCTGTTCATCTCCAGCCGCCGCAACGGCCGCTCGCTCGGCGACCTGGTGCGCGAGGAAATGGGCCAGGTGCCCGGCACCATCGCCCTGTTCGGCGTGTTCATGATCATGATCATCATCCTCGCGGTGCTGGCGATGATCGTGGTGAAAGCGCTGGAAGGCAGCCCGTGGGGCATGTTCACCGTCATCGCGACGATGCCCATCGCGATCCTGATGGGCCTGTACATGCGCTACGTACGGCCCGGCAAGATTGGTGAGATATCGGTCGTCGGCCTGGTGCTGCTGCTGGCGGCGATCTGGTACGGCGGCCGGGTCGCGGCCGACCCGGTGCTGGGGCCGATGTTCACCTTCACCGGTACCCAGATCACCTGGATGCTGATCGGCTACGGCTTCGTCGCTGCGGTGCTGCCGGTGTGGCTGCTGCTGGCCCCGCGCGACTACCTGTCCACCTTCCTCAAGATCGGCACCATCGTCGGCCTGGCGATCGGCATCCTGATCGTGATGCCGGAACTGAAGATGCCGGCGCTGACCCAGTTCACCGACGGCACCGGCCCGGTGTGGAAGGGCAGCATGTTCCCGTTCCTGTTCATCACCATCGCCTGCGGCGCGGTGTCCGGCTTCCATGCGCTGATCAGTTCGGGCACCACGCCCAAGCTGCTGGCCAACGAAGGCCACGCCGCCTACATCGGCTACGGCGGCATGCTGATGGAGTCGTTCGTGGCGATCATGGCGATGGTGGCCGCCTCGATCATCGAGCCGGGCATCTACTTCGCGATGAACAGCCCGGCGGCCATCATCGGCACCGACGTGGCCAACGCCGCGCAGGTGGTCAGCAACTGGGGCTTCGCGATCTCGCCCGAGCAGCTCACCGCCACCGCCGCCGAGATCGGCGAGCACAGCATCCTCTCGCGCGCCGGCGGCGCGCCGACGCTGGCGGTGGGCATCGCGCAGATCCTGCACGCGGTGCTGCCGGGCGACGGCATGATGGCGTTCTGGTACCACTTCGCGATCCTGTTCGAGGCGCTGTTCATCCTCACCGCGGTGGATGCCGGCACCCGCTCGGGCCGCTTCATGCTGCAGGACCTGCTGGGCAACTTCGTGCCGGCGCTGCGCCGCACCGACTCGTGGGTGGCCAGCTTCATCGCCACCGGCGGCTGCGTGGCGCTATGGGGCTACTTCCTGTACCAGGGCGTGACCGACCCGTTGGGCGGCATCAACATGCTGTGGCCGCTGTTCGGCATCGCCAACCAGATGCTGGCCGGCGTGGCGCTGCTGCTGTGCACGGTGGTGCTGTTCAAGGCCAAGAAGGAGAAGTACGCGTGGGTACCGGTCATCCCGGCGATCTGGCTGCTGGTGTGCACCACCGCCGCCGGCTTCATCAAGATCTTCTCCGGCGAACCGGCGGTGGGTTTCCTCGCGCAGGCGCACAAGTACCGCGACGCCATCGCCGCCGGCAACCTGCTGCCGCCGTCGAAGGACTTCGACCAGATGCAGCAGGTGATGGTCAACAACTACATCAATGCCGGGCTGACCGCGCTGTTCCTGTTCGTGGTGTTCGCGGTGCTGGTGTATTCGATCAAGACCATTGCTGCCGCGCGTCGCTCGCCGGTGCGCACCGACCATGAAACGCCATATGTGGCGCTGAAGCCGCACGAGGTGGACCTGTAATGGGCACCGCGCTGGTCCCGGCCGGCCAGCACCAGGCGTTCCGCCGCACCTGGCGGCGCCTGGTGCAGACCGCGCGGCTGTGCTGTGGCGTGCCGGACTACGACAACTACGTGCGGCACATGCAGGAGAAGCACCCGGAGCGCGAGGTCATGGACTACAAGACCTTCTTCCGCGAGCGGCAGGAGGCGCGCTTCGGCGGCAGGGGCGGGTTCCGCTGCTGCTGAGCCGGCAATTAAGCAGAAACACGGAAGGCCGCCGAAAGGCGGCCTTCTCGTGTCGGGAGTCTGCCCCGCATGGGGCTTCATCGATAAAGCCCCGCACCTACGCGGGCAGGTAGGTCGGGGTTACACCCCCGACGCTGCTGCCGGAAGCGTCGGGGATGTAACCCCGACCTACGGCAGCGGCCCTACGCGCCGGCCATCCACTTGAGCATCAGCCCGGTCATGTAGGCGATGACGGTGCCGGTGGCGTAACCCACCGTGCCCAGCAGCACGCCCACCGGCGCCAGCGTCGGGTGGAAGGCCGCGGCCACCACCGGCGCCGAGGCGGCCGCACCGATGTTGCCCTGCGAGCCGATGGCGAAGAAGAACAGCGGCGTGCGCAGCAGCTGGCCCACCAGGTACAGCAGGCCGATGTGCACGCCCATCCAGATCACCCCCAGCAGGAACAGCCACGGGCGATCGACCAGCGACAGCAGGTCCATCTGCATGCCGATGCAGGCGATCAGGAAATACAGGAACAGCGTGCCGACCTTCGATGCGCCCGCCGCCTCCAGGTTGCGCACGGGGGTGAAACTCAGCAGCAGCCCGGTGACGGTGGAAAGCATCACCACCCAGACGAAGGCCGTATCCAGCGAGGCGCGACCGGCCCAGCTGACGTTGGCGCCGAACCACGCCGCCAGCGGCACCGCCAGCGCGTGCGCCAGCCCGACCACGCCCAAGCCGACGCCGACGATCACCATCAAGTCGGTCAGGCTCGGATTGCGCGCGCTCTTCGCCTCGTACTCGGCGATGCGGCGCTTCATGTCGTCGATCGCCGAAGTGTCGGCGCCGGTCCGGGCGTCGATGGCCGGCGAGCGCCCGGCCAGCCACAGCAGCACCGCCATCCACAGGCTGGCGCAGGCCACGTCCACCACCGCGAACTGGCCGAAGGTGGTGGCATCGACGTTGAAGGTCTCGCGCATGGCGGCCATGTTGGCGCCGCCGCCGATCCAGCTGCCGGCCAGCGCGGCCATGCCGGCCCAGGTGTCGCCGGCCACGGTCTGCGGATGGATGAACTTCATGATCTGGAACGACACCGCCGCGCCCAGCACGATGCCCGCGGTACCGGTGACGAACATCAGCAGCAGCTTCGGCCCGAGGCGGATGATGCCCTTCAGGTCGATGGACAGGGTCAGCAGCACCAGCGCCGCCGGCAGCAGCACGTCGCGGGCGATGGGGTTGTAGAGCTTGGTGCCGTGGCCGTCGATGATGCCGGCGGTGTTGTAGATGGCCGGCACGAAGTAGCACAGCAGCAATGCCGGCACCCAGGCGAAGAACTTCTTCCAGAACGGGGTCGGCCCGCTGGCCAGCCAGAAGATCAGCGCCAGCGTCGCGGCGATCAGGCCAAGGCCGACGATGTCGTTGCTGATGAGGGCGGTAGTGCTGTCGGTCGGCATCAAGCCTGCTCCTGTCGATCGAATCGGTGGCGCGGTGAGGCTTTCAAGCCCCTCTCCCACCGGGAGAGGGGTTGGGGTGAGGGTAAGGGCGAAGCCTCAATGCACTAATACACTGCGGGGTTTCGCCCCGTACCCTCATCCGCCCTTCGGGCACCTTCTCCCGGAGGGAGAAGGAAAAAAAGACGCGCCGTTGCCGGCGCGTCCCGCGTGCAGCTTACTGGCCGATGTACTGCTTCAGCCAGGCATTGACGGTGTCGTGCCACTGGATGCTGTTGTGCGGCTTGAGCACCCAATGGTTCTCGTCCGGGAAATACAGCAGCTTGGACTCGATGCCCTTGCGCTGCAGCGCCGTGAAGGTAGCCAGGCCCTGCTCCACCGGGATGCGGAAGTCCTGCTGGCCCTGCACCACCAGCATCGGCTTGCTCCAGTTGGCGACGTGGTTGACCGGGTTGAACTTCTCGTAGTTGGCCGGCACGTCATACGGCGTGCCGCCCTGCTCCCACTCGGTGAACCACAGTTCCTCGGTGGCATAGCCCATCGCACGCTGGTCGAACACGCCGTCATGGTTGACCAGGCACTTCCACGGCTCGTTCCAGTTGCCTGCGATCCAGTTGACCATGAAGCCGCCGTAGCTGGCGCCCAGCGCGCAGGCCCTGTCGCCGTCGAGGAAGGCGTACTGCTGCTGCGCCGCGGCCCAGCCCTTCTGCAGGTCTTCCAGTGGGCGGTCGCCCCAGTGCTGGCTGATCGCATCGGTGAAGGCCTGGCCGTAGCCGGTGGAACCGTGGAAATCGATCATCACCACCGCATAGCCCTGCCCCGCGTAGGTCTGCGGGTTCCAGCGGTAGCTCCAACCGTTGCCGAAGCTGCCCTGCGGGCCGCCGTGGATCAGGAACGCGACCGGATACTTCTTGCCTTCCTGATAGTCGTGCGGCTTGACCACGTAGCCATGCACGGTCTCGTCGTTCCAGCCCTTGAAGCTGAACTGCTCGAACCCGCCCATGCGCACGTCCTTGAGCAGGTCGGTGACGGCCGGGGTGATGGCGCGGTACGGGCCGGCCACGGACTGGCCATCGGCACGCTGGCGCTGGAACTCATCGATCTGCGCGAGCGAGGCGACCACCACCTGGTCGTTGCTCTGCAGGGTGTTGCGGGTGAAGGCCAGGGTGTCGCCGGCAACCTCGAACGCGGAGATGCTGCCCTCGCCGGCCACCTTGCTGACCGCACCATCGGCGACCTTCACCGCGAACAACGGGTGCTCGCCCATGTCCTGCGCGGTGGTGTAGATCGTGCCGCCGTCGGCGGACAGGGTGATGCCGTCGGCCGAGCTGTCCCACTGCGGGGCGATCTCGCGCAGCTGGCCGCTGGCCAGGTCCAGCGCCATCAGGCCGAAGCGGTCGGCCTCGAAGCCCGGGCGCTTCATCGCGCGGTAGTACAGGGTCTTGCCGTCGGCGCTGAACACCGGGCCGGCGTCCCACGCCGGGTTGCCGGCGGTCAGGTTGACCGGCGCCTTCTTGCCGGCGGCATCGAGCTGGTACAGGTCGAAGTTGGTCGACCACGGCTCTTCATTGCCGGCCACGCGGATGCTGGCGACCACCGAGGTGCCGTCCGGCGACCAGGTGAAGTCGTCATTGCCGCCGAACGGCTTGGACGGCGCGTCGCCGGCCAGGGTGGCGCTGATCGCCGAAGCGCCCTTCACCGGGCCCGCGCCGGCGGCCGGCAACGGCGCCACGAACAGGGTGTTGCGGCGGCCGTCGGCCCAGGTGTCCCAATGGCGCACGAACATGCTCTCGAACACCACGCCGCTGTTCTTCGCCGCCTCGCGCTCCTTCAGGCGCGCGGCGGTGCAGCCCAGGTCCGAACCGCAGTCCTGGAACGCGGCGGTGCTGAACAGCACGCGGTCGTCCTGCGGCGAGACATGGTAGCCGTCCACGTCCAGCGCGAAATCGGTCAGCTGGCGCGGCGCGCCCCCGGCCACCGGCATCGCGTACAGCTGCTGGCTGCCGTTCTTGCCGCTGAGGAAATACACGGTGCGGCCATCGGCCGACAGCGAGGCCGAATTGACGCTCCAGCCTGCCGGGGTGAGCTGCTTCGGCGGCGCCATGTCGCGGGTGCGCAGGTCGCGGATCCACAGGCTGCTGCTGGCCTTCAGGTCGGCATCGACGACGCGCTTGGCGAAGATCACCTGCGCGCCCTCGGCGGTGAGCAGCGGCGCGGACACGCGGTCCAACTTGACCATGTCGCGGACTTCGAAACCGCGCGCATTGGCCAGCGCGGGCAGCGCGGCGAGCAGGCACAACGGCAGCAGGGCGTGACGGAGCTTCATGGGTTACCTCCCCGGAAAGAGCGAAAAACGGATGGTAGGCGGCGGCCTTGCCGCCATGCAAAGGCATGAAGTCATGCCATGGAGCCCCCTCTCCCACCGGGGCGAGAAGGCACGGCTTGCGCGCCACTGGCGCGCGTGCCTTGGAGCGCCCACGCCGCTGGCGTGAGCCGGGGCGCGGAGCGGGGGTCGGGGTGAGAGTCGGGCGAAGCCCCCGAATGTCCAACTACGCGAAGCTTCGCCCGGACCCTCATCCGCCCTCCGGGCACCTTCTCCCAACGAGAGAAGGGAAAAATCAGGCGCGGGCCTGCTCGCCCTTCTTGCCGATCCGGTACAGCAGCAGGCCGACCAGGAACAGCACGAACAACCCCACCCAGGCCGAGAGCCCGGCCCAGGTACCGGCGAAGCCGCCCAGCGGCACCGCCAGCACGTCGCCGCGGCCGCTGGCCACGATCGGGATCGCGATGGCGATGCCCATCAGCGCCTCGCCGGTGATCAGGCCGGCGGCGAACAGCACGCCCGGGCGGTGCACGCGGTCGCGGCCGTCCTCGTCGTCGGGCTTGAGCTTGTGGAAACGCTCGACCAGGTGCGCCAGCAGGCCGCCGAGGAAGATCGGCACCATCAGTTCCAGCGGCAGGTAGATGCCGATGGCCGCGGCCAGCACCGGCACGCGGAAGCGCTTGCCGGTCTTCTTCAGCCATTCGTCGATGGCGATGATGACCGCGCCGACGCCGGCGCCCAGCGCGATCACGGTCCACGGTAGTTCGCCGCCGAACAGGCCGCGCGCCACCGAGGCCATCAGGTTGGCCTGCGGTGCGGCCAGCGCATTCGGGTGCTCGGCGGTCGGCGCGCCGATGCCGTAGGCGTGGGCCAGCAGGTTCAGCACCGGGGCCATGATCAGCGCGCAGGAGAACGCGCCGATGCCCAGCATCAACTGCTGCTTCCACGGCGTGGCGCCGACCAGGTAGCCGGCCTTGAGGTCCTGCAGGTTGTCGCCGCCGACCGCGGCCGCGCAGCACACCACCGCGCCGATCATGATCGCCGCCACCGGGCCCAGCGCCGAGTCGCGGCCCATCAGCAGCACCAGCACCGCCGAGGCGAACAGGATGGTGGAGATGGTGATGCCCGACACCGGGTTGTTGGACGAGCCGATCAGGCCGGCCAGGTAGGCCGACACCGACACGAACAGGAAGCCGGCCACGATCATGATGATCGTCATCGGGATGCTCACGTGCCATTGCCCGACGATGGCCTGGTACAGGCCCAGCAGCGGCAGGGTGAAGGCCACCAGCGCCACCAGCATCCACTTCATCGGCAGGTCGCGCTCGGTCTCGGCCAGCTGCACCGCGCCGGCGCTCTTGCGCGCGGCGGCGAAGCCGCTCTTGATGCCCTTGAGCAGCGACTTGCGCAGCGAGAACAGCGTCCACACCCCGCCGATCAGCATCGCGCCCACACCGAGGTAGCGGATCTGCGAGCCCCAGATCGCGAACGCCGCGTCGCTGGCGCCGGCATCGGCGATGGCGCCGGCCAGCGCCGGGTTGCCGTCGATGAAGAACGCCTGGTACAGCGGGATGGCGATGTGCCAGGACAGGATCGAGCCGGACACCACCACGATGCCGACGTTCAAGCCGACGATGTAGCCCACGCCCAGCAGCGCCGGCGACAGGTTGGTGCCGATGAAGGCGGTGACCCTGGAGCCGCCGACGTAGGCCGACTGCGTCCACGCATCGGGCAGCAGGCGCAGGCCCGAGGCCGCGGCCAGCTTGACCAGCCCGCCGATGGCGGCCGACAGGCCCAGGATCTTCATGCCCGGGCCGGGGTTCTCGCCGGCCTTGAGCACTTCGGCCGCGGCCTTGCCCTCAGGGAACGGCAGCGGGTCCTCGACGATCATCGAGCGCCGCAGCGGCACCGAGAACAGCACGCCGAGCAGGCCGCCGAGGCCGGCGATGCCCAGCACCCACCAGTACTTGAAGTCCGGCCAGTAGCCCATGATGACCAGCGCCGGGATGGTGAAGATCACGCCGGCGGCGATCGACGAGCCGGCCGAGGCGCCGGTCTGGACGATGTTGTTCTCCAGGATGGTGCCGCCGCCGAGGAGGCGCAGCACGCCCATCGAGACGACGGCGGCCGGGATGGCGGTGGCGATGGTCAGGCCGGCGAACAGGCCGAGGTAGGCATTGGCGGCGGACAGGATCACCGCCAGCACGACGGCGAGCAGCACCGCGCGAAAGGTGAGCTGCCGGGGTGCAGCGTTGTTCATCGGGAAGTTCCCACTGGCAAAAATCGTTGCAACGCTAACCGTTTGTCCGACGGCAAGTCCAGCCGCGATGCGGCAATCGCCGGCGGGGCCGCGCACGGGCATGTCACGGCCCGGTGCCGGCGGCGGGTCCGCGCCTATACTCGCGGACTTTCCGCCGCCAGCGCTCGCCCATGTCCGCCATTCCCCTGCCCGCCCCGCGCACGGACGACTTCCTCGGCCACCCCAAGGGCGTCTACGTCTGCTTCTTCACCGAGATGTGGGAGCGCTTCTCCTTCTACGGGATGAAGGCGCTGCTGCTGTTGTACCTGACCAAGTACCACCTGTTCGGCGACAAGGCCGGGCTGGACCTGCTCGGCGCCTATGGCGGGCTGGTGTACTGCATCCCGGTGTTCGGCGGCCTGCTGGCCGACCGCTGGCTGGGGATGCGCAAGGCGGTGGTGTTCGGCGGCATCCTGCTGGTGCTGGGCCACGTCGGCATGGCATTCGAAGGCCATGAAGCAACCCGCGTCGGCGGCGAGGTGGTGCGCGACGAAGCCGCGTTGACCGTGACCTACCTGTCGCTGGCGCTGATCATCATGGGCGTGGGCTTCCTCAAGCCCAACATCTCCACCATCGTCGGCAAGCTCTACCCGGACCGTGCCGATGGAAGCGGGGACCCGCGCCGCGACTCGGGCTTCTCGCTGTTCTACGCCGGCATCAACCTCGGCGCGCTGTTCGCCTCGCTGGTGTGCGGTTTCATCGGCGAGGCCTATGGCTGGAAGTACGGCTTCGGCGCCGCCGGCATCGGCATGCTGGTGGGTCTGGCGATGTTCCTGTGGGGCCAGAAATACCTGCACGGCCATGCCGAGCCGCCGCAACCGGCGACGCTGCGCGAGCGTGTGGCCGGGTTGCCGCGCGAGTGGCTGATCTATGCCGCCGCCCTCGTCGGCGTGCTGCCGGTGGCGGCGCTGATGTGGGCCGCGGCCAACGGCGCGTTCGCGCTGGGCGGCGAACTCAGCCTGGCGCTGATGCTGATGATCGTGGTGCTGGCCGGCGTGCTGCTGTGGTTCGCCTGGTTCACCGGCACCCAGTGCACGCCGGTGCAGCGCCAGCAGATGATCGCGCTGATGGTGCTGATCTTCATGGCGCTGGTGTTCTTCACCCTGTACGAGCAGACCTACGGTTCGTGGGTCACCTTCACCGACCGGCTGCTGAGCAAGGACCTGGTACCGGCGCTGGTGATACGCGACGGCACCCCGCTGCCGTGGTCGATCGCCTCGCTGCTGCTGGCGCCGCTGGGCTTCGTGGTGGCGGCCAGGCTGTCCGACCGCAACCCGGCCTCGAACGCGCCGCGCCTGCTGTTCGCCATCATCGTCGCGGCGATGCTGGTGATGCTGGTGCGCGACTGCCTGGTGCTGCCGCAGAGCGCCGGCTCGCTGACCTACCTCGGCGCATTGTTCCTGGTGCTGCTGGCACCGCTGTTCGCCGCGCTGTGGGCGTGGCTGGACAAGCGCCGGCTGGACCCGTCCAAGCCGGTGAAGTCCTCGTTCGGGCTGGTGTTCGGCGCGCTGTCGTTCGTGCCGCTGGCGCTGGCCGCGCAGCACGTCGGCGCCACCGGGCAGATGGCCAGCGTGTGGTGGCTGGTGCTGGCCTACCTGATCCTGGAGATCGGCGAGATGTGCCTGTCGCCGGTGGGCCTGTCGGCGGTCACCCAACTGGCCGCGCCGCGCGTGGTCAGCCTGATGATGGGCACCTGGTTCCTCGCCACCGCCTTCTCCGAGACGCTGGCCGCGCTGTTCGGCAAGCTCGCCGCCATCGACGTGCCCGAAGGCGAGGCGATGAACCTCGCCGAGGCCGCCGCCCGCTACGAACACCTGTTCTGGCTGCTGATGTGGATCGGCCTGGGCTGCGCCCTGCTCGCCCTGCTGGCCTCGCCGCTGCTCAAGCGGATGATGCACGGGGTGCGCTGAGCCGCCCCCGCCGCACGCGGACACGGGCCCCGGCAGGCCGCCCTTCAGCCCAAGCTGCGCCGGTCATACCAACCCCGTGACCGGTTGACCATGTGGACCACGGACAACATCACCGGCACCTCGACCAGCACGCCGACGACCGTTGCCAGCGCAGCCCCCGAGTGGACACCGAAAACGCTTACCGCCGTCGCCACCGCCAGCTCGAAGAAATTGCTCGCGCCAATCAGGGCCGATGGACCCGCCACGCAATGGGCCACGCCCAGCCTGCGGTTCAGCAGGTAGGCCAGCCCGGAATTGAAATAGACCTGGATGAGGATGGGTACGGCCAGCATGGCGATGACCAGCGGCTGCGCCATGATCTGCCGGCCCTGGAAGCCGAACAGCAATACCAGCATCAGCAACAGGGCCGTCAGCGAAAGCGGGCCGAGCCTGGCCAGCCAGCGGTCGAGCCGCGCTTGTCCACCATTGCGCATCACCCAGGCGCGCAGGCACGTGGCGATGATCACCGGCACCACGATGTACAGCCCTACCGAGATGGCCAGCGTGGCCCACGGCACGATGATCGAGGAAATGCCGAGCAGCAACGCGACCAGCGGAGCGAACGCCACCACCATGATGGCGTCGTTCAAGGCCACCTGGCTGAGGGTGAAGGCCGCATCCCCGCGGCACAGGTTGCTCCACACGAACACCATCGCGGTGCACGGTGCGGCCGCCAGCAGGATGAGGCCGGCGACGTAGGAATCCACCTGCTCGGCCGGCAGCCACGGCGCGAAGACATGGCGCAGGAAGAACCACCCCAGCAGGGCCATCGAGAACGGCTTCACCGCCCAGTTGATGAACAAGGTGACGCCGATGCCGCGCCAGTGCTGGCCGATCTGGCGCAACGCGCCGAAATCGACCTTCATCAACATGGGCACGATCATCACCCAGATGAGCACGGCCACGGGCAGGTTCACCTGCGCCCACTCGATGCTTCCCAGGCGTATGAAAACGGAAGGCCACTGGTGGCCCAGCAACGTGCCCACCACGATGCAGAGCGCCACCCACAGGGTCAGGTAGCGCTCGAAGAACCCCATGCGGGGCGCAGCGTCACTCACCGGCTTCGTCCCCGGCTTCGACAAAACCGATCCTGTCCAGGGCGACCTTGAGTCGTGCGCGGTCCTCCCAGACCGATGAAGGAAGCGCCAAGAAGGCCATCAGTCGGGCCTGGATGACACGATGGGCCTGCTTGAACGCCGCACGCTTGTCGTCATCGCTGCCACCGGTCGCCGCCGGGTCAGGCAACCCCCAATGGGTCCGCAGGAAATCCCCAAACACCACCGGGCAGGTTTCTGCTGCTGCCGAATCGCACACCGTCACCACCAAGTCCATGCGCGGCGCCCCCGGCGTGGTGAACTCGTCCCAGGACTTGCTGCGCAGCCCGGCGGTGGAGATCCCCTCCGCCTGCAGTTGGGCCAGCGCGAACGGGTTTACGGTGCCGGTGGGCTGGCTGCCGGCGCTGAACACCTTGAAACGGTTACCGGCCCACGCGCGCAGCGTGGCCTCGGCCAGGACGCTGCGGGCGCTGTTGCCGGTGCAGAGGAAGAGGACGTTGTGGGTCATGGCGAGGGTGTCGTGTGGAGGAAGGCGGGACGCCGCAGGAGAACGGTCGCTTGGTCAGCAGCCGCAGGTGGAATCGGTCACCTGCGCGCATTCGGCATCGCCCGAACCGGCGCAGCAGTTGTGGGTGAGGTACTCGATCAAGCCGTTCATTGCCTGGAAGTTGGCGCGATAACAGACATAGCGGCCCTGGCTCTCGCCCTCCACCAGGCCGGCATGTACCAGCTCCTTCAGATGGAAGGACAGCGTTGCGCCGGGAACGCCCAGTGCCTCGCCGATGTCACCGGCCATGCGGCCTGCGGGGCCGGCTTCGACCAGCAGACGGAAGGCAGCTAGGCGGGTCGCATGGCCCAGGGCAGTCAGGGAGGCGATTGCATCTTTCATTTCCATTTTTCTAGAATAATAGAATGAACAAGTCCGAACAATCCCCCTTAGACCTTCCCACCTACCTGGACGCCGGCCTGCTCCCCACGCCTGTGCACGAGGTACTGGGCACCAGCGACATGCACCCGCCCCGTATCCTGCTGTTGTACGGCTCGCTGCGTCCGCAGTCCTTCAGCCGAAAGCTGGCGCTGGAAGCCGAGCGCATCCTGCAGCACCTCGGCGCCGAGACCCGAGTGTTCGATCCGCACGACCTGCCGATGCTGGACAGCGTCGACAAGACCCACCCGAAGGTGGGGCAGCTACGCGAGTGGTCGCAGTGGTCGGAGGGCCAGGTCTGGGTGTCGCCGGAGCGCCACGGCACGATCACCGGCGTGTTCAAGAACCAGATCGACTGGCTGCCGCTGGAAGACGGCAGCGTGCGGCCGACGCAGGGCAAGACCCTGGCGGTGATGCAGGTCAACGGCGGCTCGCAGTCCTTCAACGTGGTCAACTCCCTGCGGGTCCTCGGCCGCTGGATGCGCATGGTCACCATCCCCAACCAGTCCTCCGTCGCCAAGGCCTGGCAGGAGTTCGGCGACGACGGCCGCATGAAGCCATCGGCCTATTACGACCGCATGGTGGACGTCATGGAAGAACTGATGAAGTTCACGCTGCTGGTGCGTGGCCGCAGTGACTACCTCGTCGATCGCTACAGCGAACGCAAGGGAGCGGAGGAAGCGCGGCACATATCGAGGGCCGCGGCAGTCGCAGAGTAACGCCCTGCCGCGGTACCGGACACCCGGCATGCAGGGCACCCCCGGCTTTTGGAGGTGGAGGGCAAGGCAACCTCCAAAAGCCGGACGAAGAAAAAGCCCTCGAAACCGAGGGCTTTCCGGGAAAAACCAGACAACTTCAGGAAGATGTCATTCAGAACGGGATGTCGTCGTCGGCGAAGTCGTCCATCGGCGGTGCGGCCGGCTGCTGGGCCGGGGCCTGGCGCTGCGGGCGCTGGCCGTAGCCGCCGCCCTGATCCTGATTGCCGTAGCCGCCACCGCCGCCCTGCTGGCGCGGGGCCTGCTGGCGCTGCGGGCGGTCGCCGCCGTAGCCACCACCGCCGCCACCGCCACCTTCACCGCGGCCGCCGAGCATCTGCATCTCGTTGGCGACGATGTCGGTGCTGTACTTCTCCACGCCGTCCTGGCCGGTGTACTTGTCGTAGCGCAGCTCGCCCTCGACGTAGACCTGCGAGCCCTTGCGCAGGTACTCGCCGGCGATTTCGCCGAGCTTGCCGAAGAACACCACGCGGTGCCATTCGGTGCGCTCCTGCTTGTTGCCGTCGCGGTCGTTGCGCACGCTGGTGGTGGCCAGGCTGATGCGGGTCACGGCCATGCCGCTCTGGGTGTATTTCACGTCCGGGTCGTTGCCGAGGTTGCCGACCAGGATGACTTTGTTGATGCCGCGGGCCATGTGATTCGCTCTTTGCGTTGTGTGCCGGGGTTTATGCCGGCTGCGGCCGGCATCCGTGGTTCCCGGTGCAGGCGCCGGGAGGGAACGGGACATGGGATGGTAGCAACCCCGCCATCCCGCGCCCACCCTGCTTCCTTCATCCGGCGCCCTGCGCCGACAGGCTGGCGAGGTAATCGCCTACGTCGGCGGGCCATTGCCGGAGGAATCCGGCGAAAGCGGCCTCGTCGCCGGCGAACAAGGCGCGGCTGGCTTCCTCGAAGCCCGGCAGGTCGCCCGCCAGGGCGAGCATCGCCCGGTACTGCGCCTCGCGGCGCTGGCGCAACTCGCCGGCCCCGCCCTCGCGCCGCCGCGCTTCTTCCACCAGCCTGCGCAACGCCTGCGAGGCGCCCCCGGGCTGCGCCGCCAGCCATTCCCAGTGCCGCGGCAGCAGGGTGACCTCGCGGGCCACCACGCCCAGCCGGGGCCGGCCGCGCTCCCTCGGCGCGGGCGTGGCCTTGTCGTCGGCGGCCGGGAACCGCGCCCGCAGGCGCTCCAGCACCGTCCCGGCATCGCCCCGCAAGTCGACATCCAGCGTCTGGCCGCTGCGGTCGTCCAGCAGCAGCAAGGGACGTCCGTCCGCGCCGACGCCCTCGCGTGCGGCGGCTTCCTGCACCACGTCCTGCAAGCTGCCCCGGGCCAGCAGGCGGTTGCCCGCGAACAGCGCGTGGGGGGCTTCCAATGTGTCGTTCATGGCTTCCTCCTAATTTGACCCGGATGATATTAACGCCATGTTTTTACCCGGGCAATATTTTTGATGCGACGACGCCAGCAACGCAGGTTGTCGCAGGCATCGCGCGACCCGGCCCGTCCATCGAGGGCGGGAGGGAGCGCCACGCCACCACCGGCCGCGGAAGCAATCGCGCATGGCATGATGGCCGGCGTCTTCACGCTGCCGGCAAAGATGGTCATCAAGGGCAAAGCCACGTCACTGGACATCGCGCACATGGCGGGCGTCTCCCAGCCCACGGTGTCGCGCGCGCTGCGTGGCAGCCCGATGGTCAACGCTGAGACCCGCAAGCGCATCCTCGAGATCGCCCGGCAGCTGAACTACAAGGTGGACAAGAACGCCTCCAGCCTGCGCTGCCAGCAATCGGGCACGCTGGCGCTGCTGTTCTTCGAGGACCCGACCCCGGACGACTCGCTGATCAACCCGTTCTTCCACTCGATGCTGGGCTCGATCACCCGCGCCTGCGCGCTGAAGGGCTACGACCTGCTGGTGTCGTTCCAGCAGCTATCCAGCGACTGGCATGCCGACTTCGAGGACAGCAACAAGGCCGACGGCATCATCCTGCTCGGCTATGGCGACTACCACGAGTCGGTCGAGCGCCTGCAACGGCTGGTCGAGCAGGGCACGCACTTCGTGCGCTGGGGCGCGGCGCTGCCCGGCCAGCCCGGGGTGTCGATAGGCAGCGACAACTTCCAGGGCGGGTTCGACATCACCACCCACCTGCTCGACCGGGGCCGCCGCCGCATCGCCTTCCTCGGCCATGCCTCCAGCCACTACCCCGAGTTCGAGGAGCGCTACCGCGGCCATGCGCAGGCGTTGCGCGCGCGCGGGCTGGCCGTCGAGCCGGCGTTGCAGCACGACGCCATCACCACCGAGGAATCCGGCCATGCCGCCTGCCACGCCCTGCTGGCCGGTGGCGAGCGTTTCGATGCGGTGTGCGCGGCCAGCGACCTGATCGCCATCGGCGCGATGCGCGCCCTGCGCGAGCATGGCCTGAACGTGCCGCAGGACGTGGCGGTCACCGGTTTCGACGACATCCCGCTGGCAGCCTCGGTATCACCGCCGCTGACCACGGTGCAGCAGGACACCCGCCAGGCCGGCCAGTTGCTGGTCGACAGGCTGCTGGCGCTGATCGCGGGCGAGACGGTGGACGGGATCAGCATCCCGGTGAAGCTGGTGGTGCGGGAATCGTCCTGGCCGTAGGTGCGGGGCTTGCCCCGCACGGCGCTTTCCCGGTAATGCCTCATGCGGGGCAGGCCCCGCATCCATGGAATCAGCCGAAATCCCTGAGCAGCTCGCCCACGCCCGAAGGCGCGATTTCAAAGCCCAGCTGCGTGCCCGGGTTGACCACCACGCCATAGCCGCCCGGCACGCGGCGCAGCACCTCCAGCATCGGCCAGCGGATCGTGTGCGGCGCCTGCTGCGAATGGATGCCGACCCGCGCCACGTCGGTGAACACCGCCACGTGCAGCACGCCCTGCTTGTCGAACAGCAGCGGATCGAAGCCGCTGCCGTCGGGCGTGACCAGGCTGCCGGTGAGCAGGACGACCTCGGCGGCGACGAAGGCCTGCATGAAGGTACGGATCGGCAGCTTGCCGTCCATCGCCGACTGCAACAGCGTCTCGACGGGTGTCTGCGGGGGAAGCGTGTTCATGGTGTCGGTGAATCAATGGGGCAGCGATTGTAGCTTCCAGACACCGCCGACATGCCCGCCGCCTGCGCAACGTCTTGTAGATGCGGGGCTTGCCCCGCATGGGGCTTTGCCGGAATGGCCACTCATCGGGAAGGCTTCATGCGGGGCAAGCCCCGCATCTACGTTAGTGCGCCAAGCGTGCGGTGCGGGCCGCCTGATCGGCCATTGCCGCGTCCAATCGCGCCTGCAATTGCGGCTGCTTCACCGGTGCATCGAGCACGAACACCTTGACCCCGTGCGCCGGCACTTCGGCATGCAGCACGTCCTCCACCGCCACGCTGCCGCCATCGAGCGCATCGCGCCACTGCCCCTGCTGCAGGTAATCGCGCACTTCAAAATCCTGCGCGGCGTCGCCCTTGTTGAGCAGCACCAGCGCGGTCTGGGCGACGTCACCTTGCTGCAACACGCGGTAGAACACGGCCTGGTCACCCTGCAAACGCTCGTTGACCTGCAGGCCGCGCTGCAGCGCCGGGGTGGCTTCGCGCAGTTTGGCGATGCGTTGCAGCGGGCCGAAGATCGGGCTGGCAGGCGCGGCATCCACGCGCTGCTGGCCGAAGTAGGCACGGTTGCCGGCGTGCTCGGCACGGCCGCGCATGAAGCCGGTTTCCGAGCCGTAGTAGAGCACCGGGATGCCGCGCGCGGTGAACAGCCAGTTGTGCGCGTCGATGAAGCCTGCGTCGCTGGCGTCGATGCGCGGCATGTCGTGGTTGTCGTAGAACGTCATCAGCTCGTAGGGGTTGGCATATGGGCCGCCGCTCAGGTGCAGCGGCTCGGCCAGCGCCTCGAAGCCCTTGCCTTCGCGCCCGAACACCGCCTCCAGCGCGCCGCGCAGCGGGAAATCCAGCACGCTGACGTTGGCGTTGGCCGGCCAGGTGTGCTCGGCGATGCGCGCGGCGTCGTAGTCGAACGCCTCGCCGAACATGAACATGCCCGGGTGCTCGGCGCGGATGCGGCCGACGAACGCGTGCCACCACGGGTGCGGCAGCCAGCCGATGGTGTCGATGCGCAGCGCGTCCACGCCCTGCCCCGCCCATTGCAGGTAGGCGCCGGCAAGGTAGTCCATCACCGCCGGGTTGTGCTGGTTGAAGTCGGACAGCTCGGCGAGGTTGCCGTCGAAGATGGAACCCTTGTCCGCATCGACCAGGCCGATGTTGTTGTAGAAGGCATGCAGCGGGTTGTGCTGCGGATCGAGTTGCTGCGGCGGCAGGTTCTGGTGGTCGGCGACCAGCGTGCCGTCCTTGTCGAACAACTGGCCGAACTGCGGCTGGCGCTCGGGCATGGTCCACGCCGGCGAGCCGTGGTTGCCGACGATGTCCAGCACCACCTTCAGCCCGGCGGCGTGCAGGCCGCGGGTGAACCCGGCGAAGTCGAGACCGGCGCTGGGCAGGTGCTCGTCGAGCTTGTAGAAATTGATGCCCCAGTAGCCGTGGTAGCCGGTCTTGCCGCGGTCGGTCAGGCTGCTGGTGCAGCTGATTTCCCGGCTGCCGGTGAAGGCTTCGTCCGGGTTGTCGACGATCGGCGTGATCCACACCGCGCCGAAGCCGAGGCCGCGGATGTAGCCGGCATTGTCGAGCACGCCACGGAAATCGCCGCCGAGGTAGCCGATGTTGCCGTCGATGCCGTCCGCGCAATGCACCGGGATGTCGAAGGTGCGGTGCGCACCGCCCTGCTCGCGGTGGTCGTTGGCGGTGTCGCCGTTGACGAAGCGGTCGGTGACGACGAAATACACCGCGTCGCTGGCGAACGGCTCGGTGGTGCCGACGTAATCAGGACGCGTGCCGGCCACGGCGCAACCGGCCAGCAACGCAAGGGAAAGTGCCGAGGCAAGGCCGGCAACCGACAAACGCACACGCATCACACCACCTCCGGACGGGAAGGAACCCGCAGCACGCACAGGCCGGCGACGAACAGGCTGCAGCCGCCCAGCACCAGCACGTGCATCGGCACGCCGCCCAGCCACGCGCGCAGGGCGAAGCCGAGCGCGCTGGCGGCCACCAGCTGCGGGATCACGATGAAGAAATTGAAGATGCCCATGTACACGCCCATCTTGGTGGACGGCACGCTGTCGGACAGCAGCGCGTACGGCAACGACAGGATCGAGGCCCAGGCAAAGCCGACGCCGACCATCGACAGCAGCAGCCACTTCGGGTCGCCGATGAACATCAGCGACACCAGCCCCAGCCCGCCCAGCCACAGGTTGAGCAGGTGGCTCCAGCGCAGGCCCAACGCCCGCACCATCCGCGGGATCACCAGCGCCGCCAGCGCGGCGAAGCCGTTGTAGGCGCCGAACAGCACACCCACCCAGTTGGCGCCTTCGTTGTAGGCCGCCGACTGCGGGTCGGTGGAGCCGAAGTGGGTGCCGGCCACCGCGGCGGTGGTGTAGATCCACATCGCGAACAACGCGAACCACGAGAAGAACTGCACCCACGCCAGCCGCCGCATGGTGGTGGGCATGCCGCGCAGGTCACCGACGATGGTCGCCAGCATGTGCGTGCCGGGCAGCACCCGCGCCAGCGCCAGCAACACGCCGTAAGCGGCGCACAGGCCGGCCAGCACGTAGAGCATGCGGTCGCCATCGCGCCATGCGATCAACGCGGCCAGCGCCACGCCCAGCAGCAGCCATGCGCTGGCCTGCATCCACGAAGGCGCGCCGCCGGCCGCGGCCGCGCGGTGGCCGGTGGCGGGTTCGGCATCGTCGAACGCGGCCAGCTCCGCGGGCGAATACTCGCGGGTGCTGAACACCGTCCATGCAATCGCCGCCAGCAGCACCGCCGCGCCGAAATAGAACGCATAGCGCACCGTGTCCGGCACCTCGCCCGGCGCGGCGGTGTTGGCCACGCCCCAGTGCGCCAGCAGGAACGGCAGCAGGCTGGCGACGATGGCGCCCACGCCGATGAAGAAACTCTGCATCGCATAGCCGGTGGGGCGCTGGCGCGGCGCGAGCTGGTCGCCGACGAAGGCGCGGAACGGCTCCATCGACACGTTGATCGAGGCATCCAGCACCCACAGCGTGCCGGCGGCGATCCACAGCGTCGGCGAATTGGGCATCACCAGCAGCGCCAGCGTGGTCAGCACCGCGCCGATCATGAAGAACGGCCGGCGCCGGCCCCAACGGGTCCAGGTGCGGTCGGACAGGTAGCCGATCACCGGCTGCACCAGCAGCCCGGTCAATGGCGCGGCGATCCACAGCCCCGGCACCGCCTCCATCGACGCCCCCAGCGTCTCGAAGATGCGGCTGGCGTTGGCGTTCTGCAGCGCGAAGCCGAACTGGATGCCGAGGAACCCGAAACACATGTTCCATATCTGCCAGAACGACAGCTGCGGTTTGCTGTTCATCAAACGTTCCCCTCCAAGGAATCCCGATGGTAGATGCGGCCCGGCGAATGCGCACCGCCGGTGCATACGTATTCAGTGCCGCCGGCACGGCCAATGCACGGGCGCGTCGTGGAATAGTGCACGTCACCCGTTCCACCGTTACGGAGCACACCGACATGCCCGCACGACGCCCCATCCTTCCCTTCCTGCCCGCGCTGGCACTGCTGCTGGCCGCCGCGCTGCCGGCCCGTGCCGACACCCTGGCGCGCATCGCCTCGCCCGGCGACGTGCTGGCGGTGACGCTGGAATCGCAGCACGAAGGGCGCATCGCCTACCGCGTCGAACGCAAGGGACAGGCGGTGATCGCGCCGTCGCGGCTGGGTTTCCTGCTCGGCGACGGGCGGCTGGAACGCAACGTCGAGCTGGTCGGCCAGTCCAGCAGCAGCTTCGATGAAACCTGGGAACAGCCGTGGGGCGAACGCCGCCTGACCCGCAACCACTACAACGAACTGCGTGCCAGCTTCGAAGAGAAAGCGGGCGCCGGCCGCGACTACCCGCGCCGCTTCGACGTGGTATTCCGCGTCTATGACGACGGCATCGGCTTCCGCTACGAATTCCCGCGGCAGGCGGCGATGCCGCAGGCGCGCATCCGCGCCGAGCTGACCGAATTCACCCTCGCCCGCCCGGCCACCGCCTGGTGGATCCCGGCCTTCGAGTGGAACCGCGAGGAATACCTGTACCAGCGCACGCCATTGAAGGAGATCGGCACCGCGCAGACGCCGCTCACCCTGCGCGACGACAGCGGCCTGCACATCTCCATCCACGAGGCCGCGCTGGTGGACTACGCCGGCATGAACCTGGCCCGTGGCGATGGCGACGTGCTGCGCGCCGCCCTCACCCCCGGCGGCGACGGCGTCGCGGTGGTGCGCACGCTGCCGTTCAACACGCCGTGGCGCACGATCCAGATCGGCGAGCATGCCGCCGACCTGGCCGAATCCAGCCTGATCCTCAACCTCAACGAGCCCAATGCCATCGGCGACGTGAGCTGGTTCACCCCGGCCAAGTACGTCGGCGTGTGGTGGTCGCTGCACCTTGAAACCGAGACCTGGGCCACCGGCCCGAAGCACGGTGCGACCACCGAAAACACCAAACGCTACATCGACTTCGCCGCCGCCAACGGCTTCCGCGGCGTGCTGGTGGAGGGCTGGAACCCCGGTTGGGACGGCAACTGGTTCGCCGACGGCGGGGGCTTCGACTTCACCCGCCCGACCGCCGATTTCGACCTGCCCGCACTGGCCCGCTACGGCGCCGGCAAGGGCGTGCACCTGATCGGCCACCACGAAACCGCCTGCGCGGTCAGCCACTACGAGCGCCAGCTGCCGGCCGCGCTGGCGCTGTATGCGCGCAACGGCGTGGACGTGGTCAAGACCGGCTACGTCTGCGACGCCGGCGACATCCAGCGCCAGGACGAGGCCGGTGGCCCGGTCCGGCGCGAATGGCACGAAGGCCAATGGATGAGCAACCACCACCTGCGCGTGCTGCGGCAGGCGGCGGCCCGGCACATCGCCATCAACTCGCACGAACCGATCAAGGACACCGGCCTGCGCCGCACCTACCCCAACTGGGTGTCGCGCGAAGGCGCGCGCGGCATGGAGTTCGCCGCCTGGGGCAACCCGCCCAACCCGCCGGAGCATGAAGCCACCCTCGCCTTCACCCGCATGCTGGCCGGGCCGATGGACTTCACCCCCGGCATCGTCAGCCTGAAGGGCCGCAATGGCCAGCCGCTGCGCAGCACCCTGGCCAAGCAGCTGGCGCTGTACGTGGTGCTGTACAGCCCGATCCAGATGGTGGCCGACCTGCCCGAGCACTACGCGCAGCATCCCGACGCCTTCCAGTTCATCAAGGACGTGGCGGTGGACTGGGAGGAAAGCCACGTGCTGGATGGCGAGGTCGGCGAATACGTGACCTTCGCACGCAAGGCGCGCGGCAGCGGCGAATGGTTCCTCGGCAGCGTCGGCGACGACCAGCCGCACGCCCTGGACACGCCGCTGTCCTTCCTCGACCCCGGCCGCCGCTACCGCGCCGAGATCTACCGCGATGGCGATGGCGCCAACTGGCGGGACAACCCGTTCGCCTTCGCCCGCGAAACCCGCGAAGTCGGCAACGGCGACCGCATCACCCTGAAGCTGGCGCCGGGCGGCGGCGCGGCGATCCGCTTCGTGCCGCTGGATTGACACCACGGCACAGATACAAAGCCCCTCTCCCATCGGGAGAGGGGTTGGGGTGAGGGGCAACGGAGTCATGAGGGTTCAACCATCTGGACTGCGTTCGCCCCTCATCCGCCCTTCGGGCACCTTCTCCCGAAGGGAGAAGGGATAAAAGCAGCGCACCGCGCTACCAAGCCTTATCGCAAGCGGACAGATTGTGCCGACCAACCGTCGGCACCCACTGGGTTCACCCCACTCGTAGATGCGGGGCTTGCCCCGCATTGAAGCCTTCCCGGCCAAGCCCCGTGCCGGGCAAGCCCGGCACCTGCGCGGGGGATTGATCTTCCCCGCCACCAAGCGCAGAAGTTTTTCATCGCCTTTCCATCACCGTGCAATGTGCGGCGTGGCCCCGCGATGACAGGCACCACCGTTGCCATCGTTGTCATCGCCGGCTTTCGCCATGCCGGCGCATTGAATACGTATGCAGGCAGGCTCCGCGGCGATGCCCGCTGATTACCATGCATCTCAGTCGCAAACAGGCCTAGCGCATCGGCGACAGACAGCCCGGCACACGCGCCGGGCGCATGAAAACAGACAACCAAGCGACATCACCTGGGAGAGGGGAGAATGTTGAACAGCAAGCGCAATCTGTTGAGCGTGGCACTCGCGTCGGCAATCACGCTGACCATCGCCAACGCACAGGCACAGGACGCCGCCAGCGACACCGCGGCCACCGACAAGGCCGCGGCGGTCGACCTGGAGACGGTGACCGTCACCGGCATCCGCCGTGGCATCGAGAGCGCGATCTCGGTCAAGCGCGATTCCAGCTCCATCGTCGAGGCCGTATCGGCCGAGGACATCGGCAAGCTGCCGGACGTGTCCATCGCCGAATCCATCGCCCGCCTGCCCGGCCTGGCCGCCCAGCGCGTGGCCGGCCGCGCGCAGGTCATCAGCGTGCGCGGCCTGTCGCCCGACTTCGCCACCACCCTGCTCAACGGCCGCGAGATGGTCAGCACCGGCGACAACCGCAGCGTCGAGTTCGACCAGTACCCGTCCGAGCTGATCAGCGGCGTCACCGTGTACAAGACCCCCGACGCCGGCCTGGTCGGCCAGGGCCTGTCCGGCACCCTGGACATGCAGACCGTGCGCCCGCTCAGCTATGGCGAGCGCGTCATCGCCGTCAGCGGCCGCTACCAGAAGAACTCGCTGGGCGAAGCGGCCGGCGTCGATCCCTACGGCAACCGCTTCAACGTCAGCTTCGTCGACAAGTTCGCCGACGACACCATCGGCGTGGCCATCGGCTACTCGCATTCGGACATGGCCAAGCAGGAGAACCAGGTCGGCCTGTACGAGCCGTGGCAGGCCATCGGCGACGGCTGGCGCCCGGGCGTGGACGAAGGCACCTTCTACTCCGACGGCATCAAGGCGCTGCGCCGCACCGGCAACGCCAAGCGCGACGGCGTGATGGCGACCCTGCAGTTCCGCCCGAACAACGCCTGGACCAGCACGCTCGACGCCTTCTACACCAAGGCCAAGGAATACGACACCGCCAACCAGCTGGAAATCCACCTGGGCGACTACAACGGCGGCTACGACCGGCTCAACGTGACCGACGTGGTGGTCAACGACAACGGCAGCTTCGTCAGTGGCGTGGCGCACAACGTCTACCCGCTGGTGCGCGGCATGTACAACCACCGCGAGGACGAGATCAAGGCGTTCGGCTGGAACAACGAATTCAACATCGGCGACGCGCGCCTGACCGCCGACGTCAGCTGGTCCAAGGCCGAGCGCGACGAAATCAACCTCGAGAACAACCTGCAGCTGCTGCCCGCGCCGCAGCTGGACTCGGTGGCGCTCAACTTCGCCGGCGGCAACTTCCCGCAGCTCACCCCGGGGCTGGACTACTCCGACTACAGCAAGCTGTACCTGACCAACACCATCTACGGCTCGGGCTACGGCAAGACCCCGCACGTGGACGACGAGCTGAAGGGTGTCAAGCTGGCGGTCAACTTCCCGGCGCCGGACGGCTTCGACTGGTTCTCCGACATCGACGTGGGCTTCAACTACGCCGACCGCAGCAAGAACAAGACCCAGGCCGAAGGCAACATCAACCTCGGCGCACAGGGCGAGACCAGCATCGGTCCGGAATTCCAGTACAAGCCGGTCAACCTCGGTTTCGCCGGCGTCGGTTACATCCCGGCGTGGAACGTGCCGGCCGCCGTCGCCCAGTACATGACCTTCAACCCGACCACCACCGAGAGCTACCTGATTCCCAAGCAGTGGACCGTGGACGAGGAGATCGCCACCGTGTTCCTGCGCGCCAACATCAACACCCAGATCGGCTCGGTGCCGGTGCGCGGCAACGTCGGCATCCAGGGCCAGCGCGTGGACCAGTCCTCGCAGTCCAACTACTGGGACGACTCGCAACCGGTGGGCAGCCAGGTCATTCCGATCGACGAGGGCAGCAAGTACTTCGAGTTCCTGCCCAGCCTGAACCTGGCCTTCGAGCTGCCGGCCGACAACACCGTGCGCTTCGCACTGGCCCGGCAGGCGGCGCGCCCGCGCGTGGACGAGCTGCGCGCCTCGATGGAGTTCGGCATGGACACCAGCCGGGGCAAGCCCGGCGCCAGCGGCGGCAACCCGCACCTGAAGCCGTGGCTGGCCAACGCGGTGGACCTGTCGTGGGAAAAATACTTCGGCAACAAGGCCTATGTGGCCGCCGCGGTGTTCTACAAGGACCTGAAGACCTACATCTACACCGAGACCCGCGACGGCTACGACTTCACCGACCAGGTGGCGGCATGGCTGAACGTGCCCGCCAATGAAGCGCAGTTGCAGGTGCCGGCGCAAATGACCGGCAACTACAGCGCGCCGTTCAACGGCAGCGGCGGCAGCCTGCGCGGCGCGGAACTGACCGCCTCGTTGCCGCTGGACCTGTTCACCGACGCCCTGCGCGGCTTCGGCGTGGTCGCCAGTGCCAGCTTCAACGACAGCAGCATCAGCATCCCGCCGGACCCGGCCACCACCTCCAGCGTCGGCAGCGACCCGATCATGCTGCCGGGCCTGTCCAAGCGCGTGTACAACTTCACCGCCTACTACGAGAACAGCGGCTTCGAAGTCCGCTTGAACCAACGCAAGCGTTCGGACTTCATCGGCGAGATCGGCAACTTCAACGGCGCCCGCACCCTGCGCTACGTCAAGGGCGAGAACGTGCTGGACGCGCAGGTCGGCTACAACTTCGGCGACGGCACCGCGCTCAAGGGCCTGAGCCTGTTCCTGCAGGCCAGCAACCTGACCAACTCCAAGTACGAGACCTACGCCGGCACCAAGGACCGGCCGCTGGAAACCGTGGAGTGGGGCCGCAGCTACCAGGTCGGCGTGAACTACAAGTTCTGATCCGGGCGCCGGTCGTTCCGCAACACCCAGGCCCGCTGCTCACGCAGCGGGCTTTTTCGTGGGCGCGCTTCCGGTAGTGCCGGCCGCTGGCCGGCAACTGCAATGGCAATGATTCCCGAGGCTACCGGCCAGCGGCCGGCACTACCCTCTGCCCGACAAGCATGTCGGCAGGTGCCGGTAGGTGCCGGTAGGTGCCGGTAGGTGCCGACCGTTGGTCGGCACACCGCCCAATCAACGACAGGGCGCTCTCGTAGATGCGGGGCTTGCCCCGCATGGGGCGTTCCCGATACATGCCCCTCTCCCCTCGGGGCGAGGCCGCACGGCTTGCGCGCCACCGGCGCGCGTGCGGTTGGGCGCCCACGCCGCTGGCGTGGGCCGGGGCGCGGAGCGAGGGGTTGGGGTGAGGGGCAATGGAGTCACGATGGTTCAACCATCATGGACTCCGCTCGCCCCTCATCCGCCCCCCGCCTCCGCGGGGGCAGGCTCTTCGGGCACCTTCTCCCGAAGGGAGAAGGGAAAATCAGTACCGGGCAAGCCCGGCACCTACGGCAGGCTTCTCCAAACAAAAAGGGCGGAGATTCCTCTCCGCCCTTGCTTCATCATCAGCGAACCAATCAGCCGCGCCGCGCGCAATACACCGCATGCGCTGGCAACACCAGCTCAGCATCTTCCACCTGCCCCGCCACCGGACCGGGCAGTTCCAATGCCTGCCACGCACCTGTCGGCAACGCATGCCGCACCGGTGCGGCGGAAAGGTTGAACGCCAGCAGCAGGGTTTCACCCTTCAGCGAACGCTCGAACATCAGCACCGGCTCGGCACTGTCGAGGAAGCGGATGTCGCCCCTCACCAGTGCCGGCTGCGTCCTGCGCCACGCCATGAACGCACGGAACGCATGCAGCACCGAACCTTCGTCCGCCTCCTGCGCCTGCACCGACGATGCGCGATGCTCGGCCGGGATCGGCAGCCACGGCTTGCCGCTGCTGAAGCCGGACCGTTCCGCGCCGGTCCACGGCATCGGCGTGCGGCAGCCGTCGCGGCCCTTGAAGTTCGGCCAGAAGGTGATGCCGTAGGGATCCTGCAACGCCTCGAACGGCACCTCGGCCTCGCCCAGTCCCAGCTCTTCGCCTTGATAAATGCACACCGAACCGCGCAGCGAACACACCAGCGCGGCCAGCATCTTCGCCATCGCCGGGTCGGCCGGCGCACCGCCCCAGCGCGTCACCGCGCGCTGCACGTCGTGATTGGACACCGCCCAGCACGGCCAGCCGTCGAGCATGGTCGCTTCCAGCTTCTCCACCGTGGAACGGATGTAGCCGGCGCTGTAGTCGTCCACCAGCAGCTCGAAGCTGTAGCCCATGTGCAGGCGGCCCGGCGCGGTGTACTCGGCGGTGGTGGCCAGCGAATCCTCGGAGGAGATCTCGCCCAGCGTCACCGCGCCGGGGTACCGGTCCAGCAGCGCGCGCAGGCGCTCGAGGAAGCCGATGTTCTCCGGCCGGGTGTTGTTGTAGTAGTGGTACTGGAACGCATACGGGTTGTCCGGGCTGAAGCCGCGGCCGACGCGCTCGCTCTCCGGCTTGGCCGGGTTGTCGCGCAGTTGCGCGTCGTGGAAGCAGAAGTTGATCGAATCCAGGCGGAAGCCGTCGACGCCGCGGTCCAGCCAGAACTTCACGTAGTCCAGCGTCGCCTGCTGCACCGCCGGATTGTGGAAGTTCAAATCCGGCTGCGAGGACAGGAAGTTGTGCAGGTAGTACTGGCGGCGGCGCGGCTCCCAGCGCCACGCCACGCCACCGAAGATCGACAGCCAGTTGTTCGGTGGCGTGCCGTCCTCGCGTGCGTCGGCCCACACGTACCAATCGGCCCTGGGGTTGTCGCGGCTCTCGCGGCTTTCCCTGAACCACGCGTGGTCCACCGAGGTGTGGCTGAACACCTGGTCGATCATCACCTTCAGGCCCAGCGCATGCGCCTTGGCCAGCAGCCGGTCGAAGTCGTCCAGCGTGCCGAACAGCGGGTCCACGTCGCGCTGGTCGGCGATGTCGTAGCCGAAATCGGCCATCGGCGACTTGAAGAACGGCGACACCCAGATCGCGTCCACGCCCAGCGAGGCGACGTAGTCGAGCCGGTCGATGATGCCCGGCAGGTCGCCGACGCCATCGCCGTCGGTATCCAGGAAGCTGCGCGGGTAGATCTGGTAGATGACGGCGCCCCGCCACCAGGGAGTGTTGGACATCGAGCGCCCCTCCGGGCTGTGCGTGCCCGCGACGGGGCATGGATGAACCTCGCCAGCTTAGCGGCGGCCCTTCCGCCGTGGAGCGCAGTGCATACGTATTCACGGCGAAACCGGCCGATCCTGCCCCCGTCGGCGGCACCGCCTATAATCCGCCGACCCCCCTCGACGCCACCGCATGAGCACCGCCGAAGACCGCCGCCCCGCGCTGGGCCTGCCCGCCATCCAGACCCTCGCCGCCGCGGACATGGCCGCCGTCGATGCGCTGATCCGCCGCCGCCTGTCCTCGGACGTGGTGCTGATCAACCAGATCGCCGACCACATCATCTCCGCTGGCGGCAAGCGCCTGCGGCCGATGCTGGTGATGCTGGCCGGCCATGCCGCCGGCAACTGCGGCGCCGACCACCACCAGCTGGCCGCGATCATCGAGTTCATCCATACCTCCACCTTGCTGCACGACGACGTGGTCGACGAATCCGACCTGCGCCGCGGCCGCAGCACCGCCAACGCGCTGTGGGGCAACGCGCCGAGCGTGCTGGTGGGCGACTTCCTGTATTCGCGCAGCTTCCAGCTGATGGTGGAGCTGAACCGGATGGAGGTCATGCAGATCCTCGCCGACACCACCAACCGCATCGCCGAGGGCGAAGTGCTGCAACTGCTGCACGTCCACAACCCGGACACCGACGAGGCCGCCTACCTGCGGGTGATCGAGCGCAAGACCGCGGTGCTGTTCGCCGCCGGCACGCGGTTGGGCGCGCTGGCCGCCGGTTCGGGCGAGGCCGTGCAGCAGCAGCTGTACGACTACGGCATGGCGCTGGGCTACGCCTTCCAGATCGCCGACGACGTGCTGGACTACTCGGCCAATGCCGAGGACCTGGGCAAGAACCTCGGCGACGACCTCGCCGAAGGCAAGGCCACGCTGCCGCTGATCCACGCGATGGCGCACTCCGACGCCACCGTCCGCGAGCGCCTGCGCGAGATCGTGCAGGACGGCGACGCCGGCGCGATGCCGGAAGTGCTGGCGGCGATCCACGCCACCGGCGGGCTGGAATACAGCCGCAAGCGCGCGATGGAGTACGCCGATGCCGCCGAACGCGCACTGGACGGCCTGCCGGAAAGCGAGGCGGTCGCCGCCCTGCGCGGGCTGGCGCGCTACGCGGTCGCGCGCGATCACTGAGTTGCCTGTCTCCGTAGATACCGTCTTGCTTAGGCGTGTGCAATGGCCTTTCGGGGATCGAAGGGCGTAGCGGACTTGAGCACCCCCCAGACGATGTGCAGGAGCTTTCGCATCAAGGCGCAGAGGATGAGCTTGGGTGGCTTGCCCCGTTCGGCCAGTCGCTGGGCAAAGGCGGCCAGCACGGGGTTGTGGCGCTTGCCCACCAGGGCCGGCATGTAGAGCTTGGCGCGCAGTGTGGCATTGCCGACACGCGAGATGCGGACCTTGCCTTCGTGCGTGCCGGACTGCCGGCGGGCTGGATTCAGCCCGGCATGGGCCACGATCTGGCCCACGTCGCTGTACTGGTTCAGCTCGCCCAGACACGCCAGCAGGAAGGCGCTGGTGGTGCCGGAGATGCCCGGGATGGTGGTAAGCAGGTCACGCCGTCCGCGCAGGTCCGGGTCATTGTCGATGTGCTCGTTGATCGCCTTCTCGATCTGGGTGATCTGCTGTTCCAGCGTCGCCACGACCTGGCCGATGCTCGCGGCCAACGCCGCATGGGTGCTCTCCAGCCGATTGAGCTCCATCTGCCGCATCTGCTTGAGCTCGTCCCGTCGGCGCACCAAGGCCCGCAACGTGCGCTCGACCGGTGTCGGCGGCACGTAGGGATGAAGCCGGTCCGGCTCCTGCAGGCGCGACTGCAAGAACCGGGCGATGAGCTTGGCATCGGTCCGGTCGGTCTTGGTCCGCAGCAACTCGCTCTGGCCGTAAGCCTTGATCTGCGCCGGATTGACCACGTAGACGGTGACCCCGGCCGCGACCAGCCGCTCGGCCAGCGCCTCGTGGTAGATACCCGTGGCTTCCATGCCCACCGCCGCTTCCGGGGCGTGAGCCTGTCTCCAGGCCAGCAGTTGTTCCCAACCCGCGGCGGTGTTGCCGAGCTTGCCCCGGGTGCGGTACTTGCCCTGCCCCAGTGGCAGGGCGATGTCGAAGGTGGCCTTGGCCACGTCGATGCCTATCACCTGCATGTCTCTGTCTCCTGCTGTCGAACCGGATACAGTGACCGCCTGGCTTGCCCTTGTTCGTGCTGGCTCTCGCAAAAGCGGGCCGAAGATACCGTTCAAGCTCCAGGGCGGAAAAGGGTTCCGATGTGCCGGATCTACGGTGCGAGCTCGAAGGCTCAAGTGCGGAGACGGCATCATCGGAACCTCCCGGATCACTCCGGGGAAGTCTGCCTGATCGGGGCAGGCTTCAAGACACAAGATGCGGGGCTTGCCCCGCATGAAGCATTACCGGGGAAGTCCCCATGCGGGGCAAGCCCCGCATCTACGGTTGACGCTCAATCGCCCAGGCGTTCTTCCAGGAAGTCGCCCAGCATCTTCCACGCCCGCTTCGCCGCGCGCGGGTCGTACATGCAGCCCGGCGGGCTGTTGGCGTCGGATTCGGCGAAGCAGTGCACCGCGCCGCTGAAGTTGACGAACTGCCAATCGGCGCCGGCTGCGTCCATCTCGCTGCCGAACCCGGCGATGTCCTCGGCGCTCACGCCACGGTCGGCCGCGCCGTTGAGCACCAGCATCGGCACCTTGCCGCTGTCCGCCGCGGCCGGCATCGGCGAAGCCAGGCCACCGTGCAGGCTGACCACGCCCGCCAGCGGCAGGCTGGCGCGCGCCATCTCCAGCACCGTGCTGCCGCCGAAGCAGAAGCCGACCGCGGCGATGCGCGTGGCATCCAGCGGGGCAGTGCCGGCCTGCGCCTTCAACGCATCCAGTGCAGCCTCGGCACGCGCACGCAGGCGGGCGCGGTCCTTCAACAATGGCTGCGCCGCCGCCGCAGCCTCGTCGTTGTCCTTCGGCCGCAGCTGGCTGCCATAGACGTCGGCCACCAGCACCACATAGTCGTCGCCGGCGATCTGCGCGGCCTTGTCGATGGCCGAGGCATTCACCCCGCGCCAGTTCGGCACCATCACCACGCCGGGGCGGCGGGCGTCGCCGGCGTCGTCGTAGACCAGCACGCCGCTGTAGCTGGCCCCGTCCAGTTGCCACTCCACCGGGCGCTGCTGCAGCTTCGCCAGCGCCGGCATCGCCGCCGACAGGCACAGCGCCATCACCGCCAGTTGCCATTTCCGCATCGCACGCATGGGACCGCTCCGGTTGGGGAATGGAGCGAGTCTATGCCGCATCGGCGGCGGCGGCATCCCGCGTCGGGGGCGTAGCCCCGACCTACCCCACCCACGAACCGTAGGTTGGGGCTACGCCCCCGACACGAGACGTGGAACGACCCAGCCCGCTCCGTCGTCAGGCGATGCCCAGCCCCGGGATCGCGCTGATGTCGTCGGGATCGAAGCCGGCCAGTTCGGCGAAGTGGCGGCCGCGCGCGACGTAATCCCGGTACGCACCGAAGCTGGGCGCGCCCGGCGACAGCAGCACCACCCCGCCCTGCGTACCGAGCGCGGTGCGGGCCAATTGCACCGCCTGCGGCAGGTCGGCGGCCGCATGCAGGCCGAAACGGCCCGCATCGGCCAGCGGTTCCAGCAATTCATGAATGCGCGGGCCGTTGGCCCCCATCGTCACGATTTCCACCGGCGCGTTGCCACGCATGTGTTCGGCGAAGTCGTGCCAGTCCAGCCCGCGGTCATGGCCGCCGACCAGCAGCGCGACGCGCTGCCCGGCGAAGCAGTCCAGCGCCGCCAGCGTGGCGTGCGGGGTGGTGCTGATCGAGTCGTTGACCCAGCGCAGGCCGTCGCGCCCGCCCAGCAGCTGCAGGCGGTTGGGCAGCGGGCGGAACGACTGCACCGCCGGCGCCAGCGCCACCGCGTCCAGCCCCAGCGCTTCCAGCGCCGCCAGCACCGCGCACAGGTTGCCGCGGTTGTGGCGGCCGGGCAGCGGCGTGCCAGATGTGTCGAACACCGCCTGCGCGCCGCGGTACACGACTTCGCCGACCATATGCCAGCCCTCGGGCTGGTTGAACCAGACGATCTCGCTGTGCGGCAGCTGCAACGCGCGCAGGTGTTCGTCGGCGGCGTTGAGCACCGCCACGCGCGGGTGGCCTGCGGTCACCAGCGACAGCTTGTCGTCGATGTAGCGCCGTTCGCTGCCGTGCCAGTCCAGGTGTTCGGGAAAGAGGTTGAGCACGACCGCCACCTCCGGCCGCGCGCCACTGCGCGCGACCTCGCCGGTCTGGTAGCTGGACAGCTCCACCGCCCAGTAGTCCGGCGCCGGCTGCGGGTCCAGGACCTCCAGCAACGGCAGGCCGATGTTGCCGGCCAGCGCGGTGCGGTGCCCGGCCGCGCGCAGCAGGTGCGCCAGCAGCGAGGTGGTGGTGCTCTTGCCCTTGGTGCCGGTGACGCACACGGTGTCGCGCAGGTTGCCAGCGGCATCGGCATGCTCGCCGAACCACAGCGAGGTGCCGCCGATGAACTGCGTGCCCCGCGCCGCCGCGGCCAGTGCCTCGGGCTTGTACGGGCTAATGCCCGGCGACTTCACCACCACGTCGAAACGCGACAGCGCTTCGCCGGTGGCGACGGTTTCCACCCGCAGCGCATCACCCACCTCGGCGCGGACGCCCGCGGATTCCGCCTCCGGGCAGAACAGCGTCAGCGGCAGGCCGGGCAGGCGCGTGCGCAGCGCGTGGAAAGCGGCGCGGCCTTCGCGGCCCCAGCCCCACAGCGCGACGCGCCTGCCTTCAAGCTGCGAAATTCGCACGCAGGCGCTCCCACAACGCCGCCGGGATGCGGTGCTCGCCTTCGATGGCCAGCAGCGGCTCGATCCGAAGTTCATCCGCCGCGAGGGTCGGCTGGATCAGGCTGGCGAAACGCTTGACCAGCACGTCCTCCTTCCATTCCGGGCGGGCGGCCAGCGTCGCCAGCGCCGCGCGTGACTCCCTGCCCTCGCCCACGCATTCGAACGGCTTGTGGTCCTGGAATTCCAGCAACGCGTCGAAACCGGCGGCCTGCGCCTCGTCATCCAGCAGGTTGCGGCCGAAGATGCGCACCAGCCGGGTCTTGGGCATGAACGGCGCCAGCGCCAGGAACACGAAGTGGCACTTCGGGCATACCCCGCACCAACGGTTTACCGGCCGCTCGCCGAGGATGTGGAAGTTGCGGTTGCAACTGGAGAAATGGGTGTCGTAGTAATCGGTCCTGGCGAACTGGCGCGCCACCGCCAGCTCCGACAGCGGCCGCAGCAGCGAGTAGTAATGCAGGTCGGCGGCGATGTGCCGCTGCACGTGCTCGCCGAAGGCCTGCTCGAACGCCCAGCCCTTGGACCACTGGTGGTTGACCTCGGCGGTGCCGCTGCCGTCAGGAGCAATGATCTGGCTGCCATAGCTGGCCGAGCGCTCGTTGGAGAACACCACCTGGTCCACGCCCTGCACCAGCGCGGCCAGCACCATGACCGCCGAGTTCACCGCGGTCACCGGGATGTGGCCGTTCCACGCGCCCTGCCGGTTCAACTCGAACAGCTCCGGCGCCAGCGTGCGGCCGATGTTGAGCATCGGCAGGCCGGTGCGCTCGGCGCAGGCGCGGATCAGCTGCGAGCCGCCGATCCAGGTGACGGTCTCGCCGACGCCGGCATGGCGCAGCGCCTCGATGCTGACCAGCGAATCCTTGCCGCCGCCGATGGCGACCAGCGCGTGTTCGCGCAGGCCGAATGCGGGTGCTGCGCTCCCCTCTCCCTCCGGGAGAGGGGTTGGGGGTGAGGGTTCGACAGAAGCAGTATCGGCAAGCGCACCCTCACCCCAACCCCTCTCCCGGAGGGAGAGGGGCTCGACCACCGGCAGCTTGAAGCGTCCGCGCAGGTTCAGGCCATTGCGATAGGCGAACTCGCCCAGCCCGTTGAGGTACACCGCCTCCACCAGCGCGGCGGTATCGGCGTCGATGGCGTAGCCGTCGATGGCCACCTGCTCCGGCACCGCCGCCTTGTAATAGCTCACCCCGGCGATCAGGTGCAGCAACCGCAACGCCTTCTGCACCGCCGCTTCGCGCTCGCCATCGAGCTGGAACGGCGCGCCCGGTACGGTGACGGTTTCGGTCATCTCCGGGCCGTCGTCGAAGGCGTACACCAGCCGCGCCACGCCGGTATCCGCGGCGAAGTCGCAGCGGACGAAGCGGAAGCGGGAAACCTGGTTCTTGTCAAAAGCTGTCATGGCGTATCCGAATCAAGCGAACCGCGGCGCGCGGGCGCGGCGGCAAGGGGCATGCGGGGGGCGGGCGTCACGCATCGTCGATGACGTCCTCGCGCGGCAGGGCGCGGTGGTTGTAGCGGCTGGCCATGCTGTAGCCGTAGGCGCCGGCATCGGCGATCAGCATCACGTCGGCCGGCGCGGTGGTGGACGGCAGCTTCACCCGCTGCGCGAACACGTCGCTGGATTCGCAGATCGGGCCGACCACGCTGAAATCCACGTCGCGCGCATCGTCCAGCCGCGACAGGTTGGCGATGTCGTGCCAGGCGTCGTACAGCGCCGGGCGCAGCAGCGCGTTCATGCCGGCATCCAGGCCGACGCGGCGCACGCCGTCCTTCTCCACCACCTGCGTGGCCCGCGCCAGCAGCACGCCGGCCTCGGCCACCATGAAGCGGCCCGGCTCGATCGCCAGCCGGAACGCCGGGTGCACCGCCTTGATCTCGGCCAAGCCCACGGCCCACGCCTCCAGGTCGAACGGCTCGTCGTCGTCGCTGTACGGCACCGGCAGGCCGCCACCGATGTCGAGGATTTCCACGCTGCCGATGCGCCGCGCGAAACCGGCCATCTCGTCCACCATCTGCTTCCAGTGGCTGCTGTTCTCGATGCCGCTGCCGAGGTGGGCGTGGACGCCGGTGATGCGGATGTCCAGCGCGCGCGCGGCGGCGACGAACTCGTCCACGCGCTGCGCCGACAGGCCGAACTTGGCGTCCTTGCCGCCGGTGTTGACCTTCTTGTGGTGGCCGTCGCCGTGGCCCAGGTCGATGCGCAGCCACAGCGCGCGGCCGCGGAACACCTCCGGCCAGTGGTGCAGCAGCTCGACGTTGTCGACGGTGACGTTGGCACCGCGTGCCAGCACCGCCTCGTATTCGCCGATCGGCGCGAAGCTCGGGGTGAACAGCACGCGTGCCGGGTCGAAGTCCGGCAGCGCGGCGAACACGTGCTCCACCTCGCCCAGCGACACGCACTCCAGGCCGAAGCCCTCCGCCGCCAACGCGCGCAGGATGGCCGGGTGCGGGTTGGCCTTGATCGCGTAGAAACGGCGGTCGATGGCGCCGATCGCCTGCAGCTGGCGGGCGCGCTCGCGCACCGTGGGCAGGTCGTAGACGTAGGCCGGCGTGCCCTGCGCGGCCAGTTCCAGCAGTCGCCGTCGCTTCGCCGGCGCCTGCCACCACGGCACCGGCCGCGGGCGGACGGCGCCGTTGATCTCGCGCCAACGCGGGCCGAACACCTGCTCCTCGTACACCGGCATCGCGCCGCTTTCGATCAGCTCGTCGTGCAGGATCGGCAGCAGCCCGTCGGCATCGGCCTCGTCGATGACGAAGGTCAGGTTCAGGTCGTTGGACGACTGCGAAATCATGTGCACGCGCTCCTTGCCGAACGTGGCCCACACGTCCGAGAGCCTGTGCAGCAGCGAGCGCATGCCGCGCCCGACCAGGGTGATGGCCGCGCACGGCACGATCACCTTGACCTTGCAGATTTCCGACAGGTCGGCCGACAGCGCCGCCAGCACGTCGGTGCTGACCAGGTTCTCCGACGGGTCCAGCGACACGGTGACGTTGGTTTCGGCCGAGCCGATCAGGTCCACCGACAGGCCGTGCCTGCGGAACAGGTCGAACACGTCGGCGAGGAAGCCGACCTGCTGCCACATGCCGATGCCTTCCATCGACACCAGCACGATGCCGTTGCGGCGGCTGATGGCCTTCACCCCCGGCACCGGCTCGGCGCTGCCGTCGATGCTGGTGCCGGGCAGGTGCGAGCGCTCGGTGTCGAGGATCGCCATTGGCACGCCGGCGTCGCGGCATGGCTTGATCGAGCGCGGGTGCAGCACCTTGGCGCCGGTGGTGGCGATTTCCTGTGCTTCGTAATAATCCAGCCGGGTCAGCAGGCGCGCGTCCGGCACGTCCTTCGGGTTGGCGCTGAACATGCCCGGCACGTCGGTCCAGATTTCCACCCGGCTGGCGCCGAGCAGCGCGCCGAAGTAGGCGGCCGAGGTGTCCGAGCCGCCGCGGCCGAGGATGGCGGTGCCGCCGTCGCCGTGGCGGGCGATGAAGCCCTGCGAGATCAGCATGCGCGTGGGCTGCGCCGAGAAGCGCTGCCGGAAACCGGCCTCGCCCTGCCACTGGCAGTTCACCGACAGGCGTTGCGACCACTCGGTCTGGTTCGGTGCCGGCGGCAGTGCGTGCAGCCAGTCGCGCGCGTCCATCCAGCCGAAATCCAGGCCGGTGCTGCGCAGGTAGGCAGCGCCGATGGTCGAGGACAGCAGTTCGCCCTGGCCCAGCACCTCGGCCTGCCATTCCAGCGGGCGGCGGGCCGCGCGCGGGTCGTCCAGCAGCGCCTGCAATGCAGCCAGCCGCTCGGCCAGCACATCGATGCCCAGCTCCAGCTCGGCAAGGAATTCATTGTGGCGGGCGACCAGCGCGGCCACCCGCTCACGGCTGTCGGCGGCGCCATCGGCAATGGCGGTCAGCTCGTTGGTCACGCCCGACAGCGCGGACACCACCACCAGCACCCGGCCACCGGTTTCGTCCGCACGTTTTTTCGCCAGTTCCCCGATCGTGTTCCAACGATGACGACGCGACACCGAGGTGCCACCGAACTTCAGGACGATCCAGCGATCGACGAGGGGGGAAACGGACATTGGCGTGGGGATTCACAGTGGGGGAAAGACCCGGCGGGCGGGCGGAACCACCGATTCTATGCCAAGCCCGGCCCCGCGGCGGCGCCGATTTCGAGCTGCGGCGGCGGCCGGCTATGCTGGCCCTCCCCCACAGCCCGCCATCGCCATGAGCCAACGCCGTTTCCTGCAACTGGACGTCTTCGCCGCCCGCCCCGGCAGCGGCAATCCGCTGGCGGTGATTCCCGATGCCGAGGGGTTGGACGCTGCCGCCATGCAGGCCATCGCCGCGTGGCTGGACCTGTCCGAAACCGTGTTCTTCCTGCCGCCGGATGACGGCGCCGATTACCGCATCCGCATCTTCACCCCAAAGATGGAACTGCCCTTCGCCGGCCACCCCAGCGTCGGCGCGGCGTGGGCGGCGGTGGAACTGGGGCTGGCCACGCCGATCGATGGCCGGCTGGTACAGCAATGCGCCGCCGGCCTGCTGCCGGTGCGGGTGCAGGGCGGCGGTCGCTTTCGCCTGCTGCACGTGCGCAGCCCGCAGGCGGTTCAACGTGAAATCGCCACGCCGGAACTGCCGCCCGGGCTGACCGCGCTGGCCCAACCTGCATCGCAGGCACGGCTCTGGAACAACGGCCCGGACTGGTGGCTGCTGGAAGCGGCCGACGAAACCGCGCTGCGCCGTTACACGCCGGAGCTGGCGGCCATCGCCGCCCTGCCCGCCGGCGGCAAGCTCGCCGTGTTCGCCGCCGCCGCGCGTCCGGACGTCGGCTACCAGTACGCGGTGCGCGCCTTCGCCCCCGGCGTGGGCATCAACGAGGACCCGGTGACCGGCAGCGCCAACGCGCTGGTCGCCGCGCACCTGCTGGAACAGGGCCGGCTCGCACCGGGGCAGCAGTACCGCGCCAGCCAGGGCCGCGAGCGTGGCCGCAACGGCGAGGTCCACGTGCAGGTGGACGAGGAAGGTCACATCTGGATCGGTGGCGAGGTGCAGCCGGTGATCGACGGCCAGATCGACTGGTAATGCTGCTTCCTTCTCCCTTTGGGGTGAAGGCATGTTGCTTGCGAGCCATTGGCTCGCACATGCCTGAACGCCCGGCGCGCTGCGCCGGGCCGGGGCGCGGAGCGAGGTGCCCCGAAGGGGCGGATGAGGGTACGGGCAAAGCCTCGTGCAGTTGAACATTGCGAGGGCTTCGCCCCGTACCCTCACCCCAACCCCCGCTCCGCGCCCCGGCCCACGCCAGCGGCGTGGGCGCTCCAAGACACGCGCACCAATGGTGCGCAAGCCGTGCCTTCTCGCCCCGACGGGAGAGGGGCTTTTATCTCCCCCCTCCCCGCACGCAACGGAAAATCCCATGACCACCCGCCGCTTCCTGCAACTGGACGTCTTCGCCCCGCGCCCCGGCACCGGCAATCCACTGGCCGTGGTGCTCGACGCCGAAGGCCTGGACGATGCCGCCATGCAGGCCATCGCCCGCTGGACCCGCCTGCCGGAAACCACCTTCGTCTTCGCCCCCACCGCGCCGGGCAGCAGCTACCGCATCCGCATGTTCGCGCCGCAGAAGGAAGTGCCGTTCGCCGGCCACCCCAGCGTCGGCAGCGCCCACGCGGCGCTCGAATGCGGGCTGGCCGCGCCGGTCGAGGGCCTGCTGGTGCAGGACGGCATCGCCGGGCAACTGCCGCTGCGCGTGGACGAACACGACGGCGTGCGCAGCATCGCCATCCGCACCCCGCGCGCCGCCGTGGCGGAAATCGTGGATGCCGATGACGCCCGCCTGCGCCCGGCCATCGCCAGCTGGGCGCTGGGCGCGCTGCCGCCGGTATTGATGGACGGCGGCCGCCGCTGGTGGCTGGTGGAACTGGCCGACGAGGCCGCGCTACGCACGCTGGCCCCGGACTGGGACGCCATCGCCACGCTGGCCGAGGCCACCGGCGCGATGGGCGTGTTCGCCCATGCCCGCGCCAGCGGCCAGCCTTACGATCTGGCCGTGCGCGCCTTCGTCGGCAACGGCCACCGCTTCGAGGACGCCGCCTCCGGCGCGGCCAATGCCGTGCTCGCCGCATGGCTGGACGAACGCAACGCCCTGCCCGGCAGCGGCAAGCGCTACACCGCCAGCCAGGGCCGCGAGGTCGGCCACGATGCGCTGCTGGAACTGCGCATCGACGAACAGGGCGAAGTGTGGTCCGGCGGGCAGGTGCAGACCGTCATCCGCGGAACCATCGACTGGTAGGCCGGTCACAACGGGACTCCGCATTGTCCCGCAAGGAATTCCATGCATCGCTGGTTCCTGTTGCTGCTCCTGTTCTGCACGCCCGCCTTCGCCGCACCACCCGGACCAGCGCCGCCGCAGCACATCCTGTTCGTCGGCAACAGCCTGACCTATGTCGGCAACCTGCCGGCCACGTTCGCCGCGATGGCCAATGCCAACGGGCATGCCGTCCACGCCGCGATGATCGTCGAAGGGGGGGCGACGCTCGACCAGCGCGTCGCCGATGGCTCCGTGCAACGGGCGCTGGCCGACTACAAGCCGGCGGTGCTCGTGCTGCAGGAACGCGGCGGCGACCTGCTGTGCATGCCTATGGAAGAGGCCTGCTTCCAGTCGGCCCAAGCGATACAGGCCCTCGCCCAAGCCGGCCGCACTGCCGGCGCCAGGGTGGTGCTGCTGGGCAGCTATCAGGCGCATCCACGCGCCTCGGCCGAACTGGTCGAGAAGGAAGCCGCCGCAGCGGAACAGGCCGGCATTGCCTACGTCGAGATTTCCGAGAGCCTGCGCCGGCTTTCCGGCGAAGCACCGGCGCTTGCGTGGTACCACGCCGATGGCATGCACCCCGGCCCGGCGCTGACCCTGCTGGATGCCATCCAGCTGCATCGCACGCTGTTCGGTGTGATTCCCGCGCAGGGCTTTGACGTTGCCGCGCCGATCTACACGACGAGCAGCGGGCTGCACGCCGAATTGCGCGAGGCCGATGCGGCGGCACCACGACCGGATACGCCGCAGGGCATCCACTACGACGGCACGATGCTCGGACAATTCAATTCGATGCTGGATTCCAGCGGCAAATAGCGTCGGGTAGATGCGGGGCTCGCCCCGCATGGGGCATTCCCGGGAAAGCCCGTGCCGGGCAAGCCCGGCACCTACGGGATCAGCGCGAGGCGCGCAGCGCCTGCTGCTCCACCAGCGTCAGCGCCACGTTGTCGCGCAGGTAGGCCGGCTGCACCAGTTCCGGGGCGATGCCTTCGCCGCGCATGAAAGCCGGCACCGCGATCTTCAGAACGTCCGCAGCGCGCGGCAACGCCTGCACGTCGAGGGACGAGAGGCGTGATTGCAGGCGAGTGGCAAGCAGGCCATCGGCGGCGGCGAAGCCGGTACCCACGCCGGCCCAGCGGCCGCCGTCGTCGGGCAGGTGCAGCACCTCCGGGGCGATCACCACCTCGCTGTCCTGCACCTGCATCAGGCCATCTGCGTCGCGCAGGCAGCGCGCGGCATAGACCTCGCCCATGCGCGCGTCGATGCAGGCCAACACCTGCGTTGCATCCTCCGGCGCCTGCATCGCCAGCGTCCGCAGGGTGGACACCGGCAGAAGCGGTCGGTCCAGCGCCAGGGCGATGCCCTGGGCGATGGCGATGGCCAGGCGCACGCCGGTGAACGCGCCGGGGCCGCGGCCGAGGGCGATGGCATCCAGCTGCGCGCGGGCGATGCCGGCCTCGGCCAGCAACGCTTCGGCCCACGGCAGCATCAGTTCGGCATGCCTTCGCGGCGCCACCTCGAAGCGTTCCAGCACCTGCCCATCGACGTACAGGGCGACGGAGCAGGCTTCGGTGGCGGTTTCGAGGGCGAGCAGGTTCATGGGGCGCAATGCAGGAATACAGGGCGCAAGGGTAGCACCCTGCTTGCGCTCCTCCCTTGTGGGAACAGGGGTAGGTCGGGGCTACGCCCCCGACGCCGATTGCCCGTATCGTCGGGGGCGTAGCCCCGACCTACCCCTCGCCCGTAGGAAGAGGTGCGTTGAAGAATTCGCACACATCGGCCAGTTCACGGGTGCGCCGGAACGGCGGCAGCGAGTCGAGGAACACGCGGCCGTAGCCGCGGCTGAGCAGGCGCGGATCGCACAGCACCAGCACGCCACGGTCGCTCTCGCTGCGGATCAGCCGGCCCACGCCCTGCTTCAGCGCGATCACCGCCTGCGGCAACTGCTCGTCGCGGAACGGATTGCCGCCGCTGCGGCGGATGGCGTCCAGCCTTGCCTCGTACACCGGGTCGTCCGGCGCGGCGAACGGCAGCTTGTCGATCACCACCACGCTCAGCGCGTCGCCGACCACATCCACGCCTTCGCGGAAGCTGGCCGAACCGAGCAGCACGCCATTGCCCGATTCGCGGAAGCGCTGCAGCAGGCTGGCGCGCGGCGCTTCGCCCTGCACGAACAGCGGCCACGGGCCACCACGCAGGGCCTCGGCCGCCTCGCGCAGCGCGCGGTGCGAGGCGAACAGCAGGAAGGCGCGACCCTGCGAGGCCTCCAACACCGGGCGCAGGGTGGAGATCAGCGCCGCGCCGAAGCCGCGCGATACCGGGTCGGGCAGGTTCTGCGGCAGGTAGCACAACGCCTGCCGCTGCCAGTCGAACGGGCTGGGCTGCACCAGCGTGTCCGGGTCGTCCAGCCCCAGCCGCGCGGCGAGGTGGCCGAAGCCGCCATCGACGGTGAGCGTGGCCGAGGTGAACACCCACGCCGCCTGCGAGCGCTGGCGGTGTTCGCGCAGCGGGCCTGACACGTCCAGCGGCGTGCGCTGGCAGCGGAAGCCGCGCGGGGTCAGTTCGTACCAGAGGACTTCAGGGAACGGGGAACCGGGCACGGGGAATGAAGCATCCGTGGACAACAACCACTCCGTTTCCTCCACTCCCTGTTCCCCGTTCCCCGTTCCCTGCCCTTCATCCAGCCAGCGCGCCAGCCGCGACGCGCCTTCGCGCGCCCGCGCATGGCAGGCATCCAGCCCCGGCGAGGCCTCGCGCACGCCGGCCAGCGCGTCGCGCAGCTGCATCAGCGCCGCCGACAGCGCGTCGAAGCCATCGGCCACCGCCGGCAGCGCCAATGCGCGCCATTGCGTGCCGCGCGGCGGCAGTTGCTCCATCGCCGCGCGCAGTTCGCGCAGGGCCAGTTCCAGCGTCGCTGCCGGCTGCTGCAACGCCGCCTGCGCGCCGGCCACGCTGCGGCATTCGCCCAGGCAATCGCGCGCCAGCTCCTGCCACGGGCGCATGCCGAAACCTTCGCCGAAGAAGTTGGCGGCCAGTTCCGGCAGTTGGTGGGCCTCGTCGATGACGAACGCCTGCGCGCCGGGCAGGATCTCGCCGAAGCCCTCCTGCTTGAGCGCCAGGTCGGCCAGCAGCAGGTGGTGGTTGACCACGACGAGGTCGGCCTCCTGCGCGCGCTGCCGCGCCTGCACCACGAAGCAGTCGCTCCAGAACGGGCAATCGCTGCCGAGGCAGTTGTCCACGGTCGACGTGACCATCGGCAACAGCGGCGAGTCGTCGGCCAGCCCGTCCAGTTCGGCGATGTCGCCGTAGCGGGTGCGCCCGCTCCAGGCGACGATGCGCTGGAATTGCGCGGCCTGCTCGAGGGAATGGAAGCGCGGTTCGCCGCGCGCCTGGTCCAGCCGGTAGCGGCACAGGTAGTTGGCCCGCCCCTTCAGCAGGGCGCTGCGCAGGCCGACGCCGAGCGCGGCGCGCACCCGCGGCAGGTCGCGGTGGTAGAGCTGGTCCTGCAACGCGCGGGTGCCGGTGCTGACGATGGTCTTCAGCCCGGACAGCAGCGCCGGCACCAGGTAGGCGAAGGTCTTGCCGGTGCCGGTGCCGGCCTCGGCCAGCAGCACGTCGCGCTGCTGCAGGGCGTCGGCGATCGCCTCGGCCAGCCGCAGCTGCGCCGGGCGCGGGGTGAAGGCATCGAGCTGCGCGGCGAGCGCGCCACCTTCGCTCAGGGCTTCACGGCTGGCGGCGGCTAGTTGCATGGGAAAACCGGGAACGGGGACGCGGGGAAACGGGAAGGAACGATCATCGGCGACCCCAGGGCCACGAGGCGAGCGATCGCTTCCATTCCCCGTTCCCTGTTCCCCATTCCCCGCCTTCGATCAATACCGGATGATCCCCGGCACGGTGCAGCCCTCGATCTGCGCATGTGCCGACACCGCGTTTTCCTTCTCGGCACGCGCCAGGTGTGCCTGCTCGATGGTGGCCCAATGGCGGCGGCACAGCGGTCCGGTGCGCGAGCCCAGCGCCACCGCCTTGCGCGCCAGCGTTTCCGCGCGCGGCCAGTCGCCCTGCAGCAGCGCGATTTCCGCGCGTTCCTGCAACACCGCCGGGTCGCCGTCCACCAGCAGCAATGCCTGGTTCAGCGCGTCGGCGGCACCGGCCAGGTCGCCGGCCTCGCGGTGGGCGTTGGCGGTTTCGCGCAGGTCGTCCACCTGCGGGTCGCGCAGCGGCTGCACCGACAGTTCCTTGTCGTCGGCACCGGCCGCGGCCTGTACCGCGGCCAGCCGCTGCGCGGGCGGGGTGGCGTCCACCGCCGACGAAGCGGGCGGTGCACTGGTGCAGGCGCTGAACAACAGGGAGACGGCCGTGGCGGCCAGGGCGAAGCGGATCGGGGAAAAGGCATTCATGCGGGCATTATCGCGCGGGCACGTCTGAAGGCGGGGTGGACGCCGGTTCCGGTTGCTTGCGGTCCAGCCCGAACCAACTGCGCCAGCCACCGCTCTGCCGTGCTTCCTCCTCCGGCGCGGCCGGCGGCGCGCATGGCGCATAGGCCGGCGCGAAACCGGCCACGAACGGGAAGCGGCGCGCGCCGGGACAGTCCGCATCGGTGCTGCCCACGCCTTCGGCGGCAACGTACTGCCAGTCCAGGCCCTTGTTGTTCACCCGCAGCGGCGCACTCGGCAGGCTGCGGAAGATGCCCGCCCACACCCGCATCGCGGCGGTGGCGCCGTACAGGCCGGCCTGCTCGTTCTGGTCGTTGCCCATCCAGATCACCGCCAGGTGGTCGCCGGTATAACCGGCGTACCAGCTGTCGCGGCCGTCGTTGGTGGTACCGGTCTTGCCGGCCGGCTGCAACCGGCCCAGGCCATCGGCATTGAGCCCCGCCGCGGTGCCGCTGGACACCACCTGCTGCAGCGCCACGCTGATCAGGTTGGCGGCGATCGAGTCGCCCTCCTGCGCCGGCGCCGGGTCCTTGTCGTAGCGCTTGAGCAGCTTGCCCTGCGCGTCGACCACGCCGCGCACCGCGTGCAATGGCTGGATTTCGCCGCCGGAGGCAAGGAACTGGTACAGCTGTGCCATGCCGTAGGGACTCTGGTCGGTCGAGCCGAGGATCACCGCCGGGTTGGCCTCGGCCTTGAGCCCGGCCAGCACGTGGATCAGCTGGGTCAGCCGCTCGGGCCCGACCTGCATGCCCACCCGCACCGTGGCCTGGTTGTAGGAACGGGCCAGCGCATCGACCAGCCGCACCGTGCCGTGGCTGCGGTTGTCGGCATTGCCCGGCGACCAGTTGCGGCCGCGGCCGAGCTTCACCGTGACCGGGGTGTCCTCGACCCACGACGCCAGCGACCAGCGGTCCGGCTGCGCCAGCGCCAGCAGGTAGACGAACGGCTTGAGCAGCGAGCCCACCGGGCGCTGCGCCTCGATGGCGCGGTTGAAGCCAGGCTCGGCGACGTCGCGGCTGCCGACCACGGCCAGCACGTCGCCGTTGTGCACGTCGGTCACCACCAGCCCGGCCTGCAGCTCGGGCCGGCGCTTGTTCTCCAGCGACTTGATGGTGCTGGCCACCGCGCCCTCGGCATAGGCCTGCGCCGACGGCGACATGCCGGTGAACACGTTCAGGCCGGCGCCCTGCAGCGCGCTTTCCGGGTAGTCGTGGCCAAGCTGGCGACGCACCAGGTCGATGTAGGCCGGGAAACGGTTGGCGGCCACCAGCCCCGGCACCTTCGGCACGCCCAGCGGCGCCTTCAGCGCGCGCTGGTATTCGGCGGCGTCGACCAGCCCGTTCTCGTGCAGCTTGCCCAGCACGAAGTTGCGCCGGTCCAGCGCGCGCTCGGGGTTGCGGCGCGGGTCGTAGTACGAGGGGCCCTTCACCAGCCCGATCAGCAACGCCACCTGCTCGGTGGTCAGCGAATCCAGGTCGCGCCCGAACCAGAACTCGGCGCCGGAGGCCACGCCGTGGATCGCCTGGCTGCCGCGCTGGCCGAGGTACACTTGGTTGAGGTAGGCCTCCAGGATCACCGGCTTGTCGTAGCGCGCCTCCATGATCAGCGCGTACAGCACCTCGTTGAACTTGCGGGTGACGGTCTGCTCCTTGCCGATGCCGAGCAGGCCGCTGCGCGCCAGCTGCTGAGTCAGCGTGCTCGCACCCTGGCGGACCTTGCCGCCGGAGCGCACCGTCACCCACACCGCGCGCGCGATGCCGCTCAGGTCGATGCCGTGGTGGCGGTTGAAATCCTTGTCTTCCACCGCCTGCAGGCCGGTGACCAGCAGTTCGGGCACTTCGGCGATGCGCACCAGCCGGCGCTCCTCCTGCTTCTGCCCGTACAGGGTGGCGATGCGCGCCGGGTCCAGCCGCGCCGTCTTCAGCGGCTTGCGCTCGGCGCCGTCGCGCAGCGAGGCCACCCGCCCGCCGGACACCGCCACTTCCACCTGCCGCGGCGCCACGCGGCCATCGACATCGACGTAGCCGCGGCTGGAGATGGTGAAGCGGCCCCCCTGCGCCAGGTAGGTGCCGGGACTCCTGCCGGTGCCGTCGTCGCGGTAGCCGGAAGCGGCCAGCTCGGTCTTCAGCGTGTCCACGTCCATCGCCACGCCCGGGGCCAGCACCAGCGGCCGTGCATAGACGCGGGTGGGAATCTGCCAGCGCAGCTGCCCGAAGCGCTGCGTCACCTGCGAGTTCAGGTAGACGGTATAGGGGATCAGGAAGCCCAGCCCGAGGGCCACGGCGGCCATGCCCCAGGTGATCGACCGGTTGCGCCAGAGCGCGCGGCGGTCGCTGGTGTCGTCGTCCAGTTCGTCGGAATCGTAGCGTCGCGGCACGGGGATGCGAGAATGTAGGTTCAGGCGAGTCTAACGCAGCCCCGCGCCCCGGCAGGGCCGCACGCCCTCCCCCGCTTAAGCTGGAGTTCCACCGGAATGTCGATGTCGCTGGCCGACGCGCGCTACCACCTCGACCGCGTCACCGGCCTGATCCGCCGCAGCCTGTCCAGCCTGCACACCCGCGGCTGGCGCGCCACCCTGCACCGGATCGGCGTGCACCTGCGACGGCAGCCGCCGCCGCGCCGTGAACCGCTGTTCGTCCCGGCCGCCACCCCGTTCGCGCCTTTTGCCGTGCCTGCCAGCGAGCGGCCGCAGGCCAGCATCGTCATCCCGGTCTACAACCAGTGCCGGCACACGCTGGCCTGCCTGCGCGCGCTGGCGGCCTACCCGCCGGCGGCGGCCTGCGAGGTCCTGGTGATCGACGACGGCAGCAGCGACGAAACCGCACAATGGCTGCCGCAGGTCGAGGGCCTGCGCTACCACGTGCGGGAGCAAAACGGCGGCTTCATCGCCGCCTGCAACGACGGCCTGCGACTGGCACGCGGCGACTACGTGGTGCTGCTGAACAACGACACGGTGCCGCAGCCGGGCTGGCTGGACGCGCTGCTGGACACCTTCGCAAGCGTGCCCGACGCCGGGCTGGTCGGCGCGCAGCTGCTGTACCCGGACGGGCGCCTGCAGGAATCGGGCGGCGTGGTGTTCGCCGACGGCAGCTGCTGGAGCTACGGCCGCTTCGAATCGGCCGAGGACCCGCGCTACGCCAGCCTGCGCGACGCCGACTACTGTTCCGGCGCGGCGCTGGCGATCCCGCGCGCGCTGTTCGCCGGACTGGGCGGCTTCGACACGCGCTACGCGCCGGCCTATTACGAGGATACCGACCTGGCGTTCCAGGTTCGCGCCAGCGGCCGCCGGGTGCTGGTGCAGCCGGCCAGCCGCGTGGTGCACGACGAGGGCACCAGCAACGGCACCGACACCAACAGCGGCGTCAAGGCCTGGCAGGTCCGCAACCGGCAGGTGTTCGCGGACAAGTGGCGCGACGCGCTGGCGCGGCAACTGCCGGTGGGCAGCGTGCCCACGCCCGCGCGGCTGCATCGCGGCCAGCGGCAGGTCCTGATCGTCGACGAGGTGGTGCCGCAGCCCGACCGCGATTCGGCCTCGCTGCGCCAGTTCAACCTGATCCGCATGCTGCTGGCCGGCGGCGCGCACGTGGTGTTCCTGCCCACCCGTGGCCTGCATGGCGGCGCGGCCAGCGAAGCCCTGCAGGCGCTGGGCGTGGAGGTATGGCATGCGCCGTTCCTCGGCGGCGTGGGCCGTTGGCTGCGCACGCACGGCCACCGTTTCCACGTAGCGATGCTGGTGCGCCACCACGTCGCCCGCGAATGCCTGCCGCTGCTGCGCCGGCATGCGCAGCAGGCGCGCATCGTGTTCGACACGGTGGACCTGCATTACCTGCGCGAACGTCGTGGCGCCGAACTGGCTGGCGACCCGCGCCTGCTGCGCGCCGCCGAGCGCACCCGCGCCAGCGAACTGGCGGTGATGGCGGCCACCGACGTCACCCTGCTGGTCAGCGCCGCAGAAAAGAAGCAGCTTGCGGTTGACGCGCCACGGGTCGAGGTGGAGCTACTGTCCAACCTGCACGAAGTGGCCGGCCACGGCCGCGACTGGGCGCAACGGCACGACCTGGTGTTCGTCGGCGGCTTCCGCCACCCGCCGAACCTCGATGCGATGCAGTGGTTCATCGGCGAGGTGTTCCCGCTGGTCCGCGCACGGCTGCCGGACATCCGCTTCCACTGCATCGGCGCCGACGTACCCGACGGGTTGCAGGCACTGGCGGCCACCCGACCGGGCGTGCAGGTGCACGGCTACGTGCCGGACGTGGTGCCGTGGATGGAGGGCTGCCGCATCGCGGTGGCGCCGCTGCGTTTCGGCGCCGGGGTGAAGGGCAAGGTCAACCTGAGCATGGCCCACGGCCAGCCGGTGGTAGCCACCGCCTGCGCGGTGGAGGGCATGTACCTGCGCGACGGGCAGGACGTGCTGGTCGCCGACGATGCCGAGGCGTTCGCCGATGCGGTGGTGCGGCTGCACGATGACGAAGCCTTGTGGCGGCAGCTGTCCGGCAACGGCCTGCACAACATCGCCCGGCACTTCTCGATGGACGCCGCGCGCGACACCGTGGCGCGGGTGTTCCTGAGCTAGCGCCCCGCGCTGCGCAGGCGTTCGGCGAAGGCCGGCAACTCCGGCGTCGCCGGGTCCAGTCCGCGCGCCTGTTCCAGCGCCCTTGCCGCGAACCCGACATCGCCCGCCCCCAGCCGCTCGCTGCCGACCGCAAGCCAGCGCTGGGCAAGGCGGCGGCGCGCGGCGGGCAGGCCGTCGTCCCCCGCGGCCAGGGCCTGCCACGCATCCAGGCAGGCGCGTGCGGCCTGCAGGCGGTTGCCGCGCAGGTTCTCGTCCAGGCATCCGCGCGCGGCCGGCAGCAGCCGGGCACCGGCCTGCCTGATCCGCGCATCGTCCGGCGCCAGCGCCTGCGCCGCCTTGAAATGGTCGTAGGCGCTGGCGCCGGGCGGCAGCAGCCATTGCCCCCGCGCTTCGGCCGCCGCCATCCGCGCCAACAGGGCCTTGACCCGGCGTTCGCGCTCGGCCGGGGCCAGCGCCGGGTCCATCGCCCGCGCCGCCGTGCGCGCGCGCTGCAGGGCCAGCCCGGCCGCGACGACTTCGGGACTCTCCGGCGCCAGTTCGCGTGCCCGCGCCAACGCCCGTTCGGCCGCGTCGAAATGGAAATCACCGGCCAGCCGGCCCGCCTCGCGCGCCTGCGCCTGCCCGACCCGCTGCAGGCCCTGCCGTGCAGCGGGGTCCTCGCCCACCGCCAGCAGTTGCCCGAAGCCTTCGGCCGCCTTGTCCAGCTGCCCCTGCGCAAGGTCGCGCTCGGCCCGGCGGCGGCGCTGCTCCAGCGCGGCATTCAACGCCGAACGTGCGGCCGGCAGTTCGGAATGGCCGGCGTCGTAATGTTCCACCCGTCGCAGGTGCTGCGCGGCCTGTTGCAGGCGGCCGCGCGCGGCATCGTCGGTGGCCGCGGCCAGCAGTTCGGACAACGCGGCGTCGCGCCCTTCCAGCGCGCGCATCTGGTCCGGCTGCAGCGCCAGCACCTGCTGGTACAGCGGCAGGGCGCTGTCCGGCCCGTCGTCCAGATGGCCCTGCGCCTGCGCCTGGTCCGCGCGCTGCAGCAACTGCAGGAAGCCGCCACGGCCCTGCACGCCGGCCTGCAACTGCGCGGCGATGGCGTCGATGTCGGTGCGCGGCATCTGCAGGTCGCGCGCCAGCGCCAGTGCTTTGCGTGCCGCTTCGGTCTCACCTGCCGCCAGCTGCCGGCGCGCCCGCGCCAGCGCCGCATGGCCGGTGGCGACCAGCGCGTCGCGCACGTCGCGGCGGTCGGGGTCGAGCGCGGCGGCGGCCTCGAAACGCTCGCGCGCGCCGCTGCCGTCGGCCGCGCTCAGGCGCCCTTCGCGCAGGGCCTGCCGGCCGTCGTCCAGCAGTTGCTGGATACGCGGCTCCGGCCAGAAACGCTCGGCCAGCGGCTGCCGGAACAACGCCAGCAGCAGCGCCAGCCCGGCCACGCCGATGGCGATCGCCCGCCATGCGCGCGGGCTGTTCCAGCCGCGCGCCACCCACCAGCGCGCATACAGGCGCAGGCGTTCGGCAAGCTTTTTCATCCGCGTCCGTTGCATCGTCCTGCATCCGTCCCGGCGGCCTGCGCCCGTCAGCCCATGCGCCGGGCCTCGTCCACGCCGGGCAATGCGTCCATCTTGCCCAGCAGCGTGGAGAGCTGGCCGTAGTCGTTGACCTTCAGCCGCAGGCGCAGTTGCACGCGGCCGCTGTCGCGCAGGGTGTCGCTGTTGATGTTGAGCACGTAGGCGTCCTCCTGCGCGATCAGGTTGGTGATGTCCTTCAGCAGCCAGCGCCGGTCCACCGCGCGGACCATCACGTCCACCTCGTAGCCGGAGCCGGCGCGGCCCCACTCCACCGGCAGCACGCGCTCGGGATGGGCGGCCGACAGCCGCGCCAGCGCGGCGCAATCGCTGCGGTGCACGGTGACGCCACGGGTGCGGGTGAGGTAGCCGGCGATCGGCTCGCCGGACACCGGCCGGCAGCAGCGCGCCAGCTGCACCAGCAGGTTGCCCACGCCCTGCACGGTGAAATCGGACTTGCCGATGCCGTCGCGGCGCGCGGTCGGGCGCGGCAGCGGCGGCGTGGCCGGCGCCGGCTGGTTCTTCTCCTTCTCCGCCTCCAGCAGCGCGCGGCTGACCTGGCTGGGGCCGGTGTCGCCGAGCGCGACCTGGATGTACAGGTCGTCGACGCTGTCGGCGTGGAAGCGCTTGGCCGCCACCATCAGGTCGGCCTGTTGCAGGCCCAGTCGCTTGAGCTCGCGGTCGAGCAGCTCGCGCCCGGCCTGCACGTTGCGCGCGCGGTCGAGCTTGTGGAACCAGGTGCGCACCTTCTCGCGCGAGCGGCTGCTGGCGAGGAAGCCATTGGCCGGCAGCAGCCAGTCGCGGCGCGGGTCGGCCTCCTTGGCGGTGAGGATTTCCACGCGGTCGCCGCTGCGCAGGCGGTAGGCCAGCGGCACGATGCGGCCATTGACCTTCGCCCCGCGGCAGCGGTGCCCGACCATCGTGTGCACGTGGTAGGCGAAGTCCAGCGGCGTGGCGCCGGCCGGCAGGTCCATCACCTCGCCCTTGGGGCTGAGCGCGTAGACGCGGTCCTCGATCAGTTCGGCATCCAGCGCGCCGGCCAGGTCCTCGGGGCCGGTCGCGTCCTGCGCCTGCTCCAGCAGCTGCCGCATCCAGGTGATCTTGCGGTCGAACGACTTCTCCGCGCCCTTGCCGCCCTCCTTGTACTTCCAGTGCGCGGCCACGCCCAGCTCGGCCTGCGCGTGCATCTCGAAGGTACGGATCTGCACTTCCACGGTGCGCCCTTCGGGGCCGATCACCGCGGTGTGCAGCGAGCGGTAGTCGTTGGCCTTGGGGCGGGCGATGTAGTCGTCGAACTCGCTGGGGATCGGCGTCCACAGGGCATGCACGATGCCCAGCGCGGCGTAGCAGGCGGCGACGTCGTCCACCATCACCCGCACCGCGCGCAGGTCGTAGAGCTGCTCGAAGGCCAGCTGCTTCTTCTGCATCTTCCGCCAGATGCTGTAGATGTGCTTGGGCCGGCCGCTGACCTCGGCACGGATGCCATGCGTGGCCAGCGCCGCCGACAGCTTGCGCTTGACCGCCTCGACGTAGCGTTCGCGGGCGACGCGGGTCTCGTCCACCTCGCGGGCGATGTGGCGGTAGGTGTCCGCGTCGAGGAAGCGGAACGCGAGGTCCTCCAGCTCCCACTTCAACTGCCAGATGCCCAGCCGGTTGGCCAGCGGTGCATGGATGTCGCGGGTCAGCTGCGCCAGCGCGCGGCGCTGCTCCTCCGGCAGCCGGTCGGCCGCGCGCATGCAGGCCAGCTGCCGCGCCAGCAGGATCGGCACCACCCGCAGGTCGTGGACGATGGACAGCAGCAGCCGGCGCAGGCCCTCGCTGTTGCGCCCGGCCTCGCGCCCGGCGTGCAGCGCCCACACCTGGTCGGCGGCGTCCTGCCCGTCCAGCAGGCCGCGCACCGCGGTGGCGGCAGTGCCCAGCGGCAACTCCGGCAGGCGCGCGCGCAGCCCCGGCAGGTCGAACAGCAGGGCGGCCACCACCACCGCCTCGTCGGCGGACAGCAGCGCCAGCGAATCCAGGGTGTCGGCCAGTACCGGCCACGGCAGCCGCGGCGGCGCATCGGCATCAGGCGGTTGCCAGGCATCCAGCAGGGCCTGCCGCACTGGCCCGGACAACGCGCCGCAGGAGGGACGTTGCAGCAGGGCATCCAGGCCGGAAAGGGAAGAGCGTGTCACGGCAATCAATCGCGGGCGGTTACCCCTACACTAGCGCCCAACCCTCACCGGGAACAATCGTCCATGATGACCGCACGCCTGTCGTTTCCGTTCGCCGCCCTGCTCCTGCTCGCCCTGGTTTCCGACGCCCACGCGCAGCGCGTGGTGGAAGGCGACCTGCAACGGCAGATGACCGCCGGGGAATTCAAGGCCGCCGGGCTGGACAAGCTGAGCCCGGAGGAACTGGCCGCGCTCAACGCCTGGCTGCAGGGCAAGGTGCAGCAGGCCACCGCCAGCGCGGTCGAACAGGCGCGCGAGGAAGGCCGGCAGGAAGTGATCATCAAGAACCGCGGCTTCTTCGACTTCGGTTCCAGCGAACCGATCGAGGCGGCGCTGGTCGGCGAATTCACCGGCTTCGGCAAGGGCCGCCAGTACACGCTGGACAACGGCCAGCTGTGGGAACAGACCGACGATGCGCGGGTGGCCGGCGTGCGCAGGCAGGCACCGAAGGTGAAGATCACGCCGGGGCTGATGGGCGTGTGGTACCTGCAGGTCGAGGGCCTCAATACCCGCGCCAAGGTCCGCCGCAGCAAATGAACCGGCGCCTCCCGATCCTCGCGTTCGCCATGCTGATGCTGCTGCCGGGCCTGGCCGCGGCGCAGGTGTACAAGTGCAAGGGCAAGTCCGGGGAGACCGTGTATTCGGAGTTCCCCTGCGACGCCAGTGCGCAGCCGATGAAGCTGCGCGACGATCCCGTCGCCGCCGCGGCGGCGCCGGTGGCGGACGGCACCGGAACGCCCGCACCCCAGGAAAGCAATGTCTCCGCCCCCACCACTGGTGAGGTCGACCGCAGTGCCGAACGCGAGTGCGTCGCCAATGCCACCGCCTCCATCTACGGCCCGTCCAACGACCGCGTGGCTGCGCACCAGCAGCAGATGGCGATGCTCAACGAGCAGTTGGCAGGCGCCGACGCGCAGCGCAGCCAGGCATTGCGCGCCCGCATGGCCACGCTGCGACAGGCCATCACCCGCGAGCACGCCAACGCGAACACCCTGGTCAACGCGGCGCGGCGGCGCTGCATCGAGCAATACCGCACGACACCGTAGGCACGGGGCGAGCCCGCCACCGTGTCATTTGGCGTAGACGCGGGGCTTGCCCCGCATGGGGGCTTTCCCGGCGAATCCCTCTGCTGGGCAAGCCCGGCAGCTACGGTTCCCGCGCACCCGGAGGGAGCGATCAACCGCGCAGTGCCACCACCCGTTGCGCCAGCTTCTTCGGCGAGACGCCAGCGCGGAAACCCAGTTCCTGCGCGAACAGCGACACCCGCAGTTCCTCGATGTCCCAGCGCAGCGCCGACCACTCCGGCCGCGCCGCCCTGCCCTGCACCTGTGCCTCAGCCAATGCATCGACGAAAGGCTTGAGCTCCAGCATCCGTGCCTGGTCGCGCGGCGGGTCGCGCTTGGCACGTTCGCTGCGCAGGATCATCGCCTTCAGGTAGCGTGGGAACTGCGCCAGTGCGTCGGCCGGGGTTTGCCTCAGGAAACCGGCGTGGACCAGACCGGCCAGCTGCCGCTCCATGTCGTCGAGGTTGCCCCGCGCCCAGCCCATCAGTGGCGCTTCCAGCAGCGGCCTCAGTTCGCCGACCAGACCAAGGATGGTCTCGGCCAGCTTCAACCGCGCCATCGCTTCGCCGAACAACTGCTTTGCCGCGTCGGCACGGCGCTGCTCGAAAGCTTCAGGGGTACGGATGTCGCCCAGCCCGTCGGCCAGTACCGCGTTCATCGCCGCGTCCACCAGATCGCCGCGCAGCCTTTCCTGCGACTCGATCGCCGCATACAGAAGGCCGGTCTTGGGCGACACCGGCAGTTGCTTGCGCGCCTGCTTGAGCTTGTCGGCCAGCGCGATTTCCAGCAGGCGGCGCACGCCTTGCGGGTGCGCAAGCAATGCTTCGTTGCGGTCGGCAAAGATGCGCAGCGCGGCAGCCTCGCCGGTATCCACCAGCGCCGGGAACGCGGGCACGCCGGCTTCGCCCGGCACCTGTTCGGGAATGGCATTGGCCGGGAATTCGCGCAGGCCCTCGGCCGCCAGCGCCTTGCCCGCGCGCGCGGCGAAGGCATGGCCGGCGCGTTCGCCGAAGCGGGTGCGCAGGGCGTCGAGGTCGCGCGAGATGGCCAATACTTTCGGCGTTTCATCGCGCAAAGCCCCCCCTCCCAACCTCCCCCTGTCCGCTGCACGGCCAAGGGGAGGAGCTTCTGCCCCCTCCCTTTTGCCGGAGGCGAAGGGGAGGGTTGGCGAGGGGTGCTTTGCGCGGGAAGGGGAAAGTTCCAGCAGCCGCAAATTCATCCGCAGATGCGGCTCCAGCGCGGCCTCGTCGAAATCGGTGGCCGCCACCTGCGCGCCGGTGGCCTTGCTCAAAAACCGCGCCAGTTCGCCGCGGATGTCGTCGGCCGAGGGCTGCGGGAACGCCTCGAAGAAAGCGCGGCCGAAATCCGGCGCCGGCACGTAGTTGCGGCGCATCGCCTTGGGCAGGCTGCGGATCAGCGCCGCGGCCTTGTCGGCGACGAAGCCCGGCGCCAGCCACGACAGCCGCGCCGGGTCGAGCGCGCCCAGCAGGTGCAGCGGCACGTCCAGGGTCACGCCGTCGTCCTCGGCGCCCGGCTCGAAGCGGTAATGCAGCGCCAGCCGCGCGTCGCCCAGCGCGAGGTATTTCGGGTAGCGCTCCTGCTCGCTGCCCTCGCCCGGCAGCAGGTCGGCCAGCGACCAGTGCAGCGCGCGGCGCTTGTCGGCCGGCAGTTCCTTCCACCACGCATCCAGCCGGCTGGCCGAGTGGATCTCGGCCGGTACCCGGTCCAGGTACCAGCGCGCCTGCCAGTCCTCGTCGGCGACGATGCCGGCGCGGCGCAGCTTGGCTTCCTCCTCGCGTGCCTGTTCCAGCACCTTCTGGTTGTCGGCGACGAAGCCGGCGCGGGTGTTGATCTCGCCGGTCACCAGCGCCTGGCGCACGAAGATGTCGTGCGCCTCGCCGGGGTTGATGCGGCCGTAGTGCACCGGCTTGCGCGGCGCCAGCACCAGCCCGAACAGGCTGATCTGCTCGGCCGCCAGCACCTGCCCCTGCGCGCGCGACCAGTGCGGGTCGAAGTGCTTGCGCGCCAAAAGGTGCGGCAGTTCGGCGATCGCCCAGTCCGGCTCGATCGCGGCATTGGTCAGGCCCCACACCCGCTGGGTATCGAGCAGGGTCGCGCTGAGCACCCACGGCGGCGGTTTCTTCGCCAGCGCCGAACCGGGGAACAGGTGGAAACGGCGCTGCCGCGGCGCCTGGAAGTCGCCTTTCTCGGTGCGGTGGCCGATCTGCGTCGGCAGGCCGGCGAGGATCGCGCGGTGCAGCGCCTGATAGGCGGCGGCGCGTGCTTTTTCCGGCACGCCGGGGGAGAAAACGGGGTCAGGTTCACTTTCTCCACGTTTTTTCACCGACTGGCTGGATGTTTGAGAGGAAAGTGAACCTGACCCCGTTTTTCCCTCTCGCGCCAGTCGCGCCGCCTTGTGCAGTTCGCCGCGCGTGGCCTTGCGCCTGGCTTCGCCATCGCCGCCGGCCGGCAATGCCGCGGGCGCCGACAACAATGCCTTGGCGAACGTGCCGTCGCCGGCACTGTCCCAACCCAGCTCCTCGCACAGCAGCCGCAGCTGCCGGTGCAGTTCGCGCCATTCGCGCATGCGCAGGAAGCCGAGGAAATGGCGGCCGCACCAGTCGCGCAGCTTCGATTGGGTCAGGTCTTCATGGGCAATTCGGTAACCCTCCCAGAGGCGCAGGATGCCGATGAATTCCGAGCGCGGGTCGGCGAAGGTCGCATGCGCGTTGTCGGCGGCCTCGCGCGCTTCCGGCGGCCGTTCGCGCGGGTCCTGGATGCCGAGGAAGGAAGCGATCACCAGCATCTCGTGCAGGCAGACGCCCTTCTGCGCGGCCACCAGCATCCGCGCCAGCTTCACGTCCACCGGCAACCGCGCCATCTGCCGGCCGATGGCGGTGAGCTTGCGCTCGCCGTCGATCGCGCCGAGTTCGGCCAGTTGCTGCCAGCCGTCGGCCACCGCACGTTCGTCCGGTGGTTCGAGGAACGGGAAATCCTCGATTTTCCCCAAGCCCAGCTGCAGCATGCGCAGGATCACCCCGGCCAGCGAGGAGCGGCGGATTTCCGGATCGGTGAACTCCGGGCGTGACTGGAAATCGGCCTCGGCGTACAGCCGGTAGCACACGCCCTCGGCGATGCGCCCGCAGCGGCCCTTGCGCTGGTTGGCGCTGGCCTGCGACACCGGTTCGATGTGCAGCCGATCGAGTTTTTGCCGCGGGCTGTAGCGCTTGACCCGCGCATGGCCGGGATCGACCACGTAGCGGATGCGCGGCACCGTCAGCGAGGTTTCGGCGACGTTGGTGGTCAGCACGATGCGCCGCTTCGGGCCGGGGTTGAACACCCGGTCCTGGTCCCTGGCCGACAAGCGCGCGTACAGCGGCAATACCTCGGTTTCGCGATACTTGCGCCGCTCCAGCGACTGGTGCGCGTCGCGGATCTCGCGCTCGCCGGGCAGGAACACCAGCACGTCGCCGCGTGGGTCCGTGCGGGTGATTTCGTCGATGGCCGCAACGATGGCGTCGTTGACGCTGCGCTCGCCGCCTTCCACGCCGTCCTCGCCGCTGCCGCCCTCCAGCGGCCGGTAGCGCACTTCCACCGGCCAGGTGCGGCCCTCGACACCGACCACCGGGGCATCGTCGAAATGGCGCGAGAAGCGCTCGGTGTCGATGGTCGCAGAGGTGACGATCAGCTTCAGGTCCGGGCGCCTGCGCAGCAGCTGCTTGAGGTAGCCGAGCAGGAAGTCGATGTTGAGGCTGCGCTCGTGCGCCTCGTCGATGATCAGCGTGTCATAGCGCGACAGCCAGCGGTCGCTGGCGATCTCGGCCAGCAGGATGCCGTCGGTCATGAACTTGACCCGGCTGTCCTCGCCCACCTTGTCGGTGAAGCGCACCTGGTAGCCGACCACCGTGCCCAGTTCGGCCCCCAGTTCCTCGGCCACGCGCGTGGCCACCGCGCGCGCGGCGATGCGGCGCGGCTGGGTGCAGCCGATCATGCCGGCCTCGCCACGGCCGGCGGCCAGGCACAGCTTCGGCAGCTGCGTGGTCTTGCCCGAGCCGGTTTCGCCGGCGATCACCACCACCTGGTACGCGCGGATCAGCGCGGTGATGCGCTCGGCTTCACGCGCGATTGGCAGCGCCTCGTCCAGAGTGACGGCGATCGGGCGCGCGGCGCGCTGCCGGCGCTGGGCGCGTGACTGCTCCAGCAACTGGTTGAATGCCGCCTCGGCGGTGGCGTCGGCCGGCTTGCCCTGCCAGCGCGACCACAACCCGAGCAGCCGCCCGCGGTCGCGGCTCATCGCCCCGTCTATCGCCCCACGGGCATGGCGCAGGCGCGCGGCGGTGTACTTTTCGATAGCACTCATCAATCGTTCAACGTGGAAACTTGAAATACCGGTAGGGTCCCGATATCGGTATTGTGAAGCCATTCAACCCGCCAAGGAGCAAAGCGTCATGGCCAAGAGCAGCAAACCGGCAACCGCCAAGAAGAAACTCGCCGCCGCCGCACCGTCGGCACCGGGCATCGACATCGGGATCAAGGACGCCGACCGCAAGAAGGTCGCCGACGGCCTGTCGCACTTCCTCGCCGACGCCTACACCCTGTACCTGAAGACCCACAACTTCCACTGGAACGTCACCGGGTCGATGTTCAACTCGCTGCACACCATGTTCGAGGCGCAATACACCGAGCAGTGGACGGCGCTGGACGAGATCGCCGAGCGCATCCGCGCACTGGGCTTCAACGCCCCGGGCTCCTACCGCGAGTTCGTGACCCTGACCTCGATCGCCGAGGAACCGGGCCTGACCGACAGTGCCGACTGGCGCGAGATGGTGCGCCAGCTGGTCAGCGGCAACGAAGCGGTGTGCCGCACCGCGCGCAAGGTGCTGGAACAGGCCGAAAAGGCCGGCGACGCCCCCAGCGAGGACCTGCTGACCCAGCGCCTGCAGACCCACGAGAAGTACGCGTGGATGCTGCGTTCGCTGTTGCAGTAAACCTGCGGGCATTCGCCCTCCGGTTTTCCAGGATTCCGCAGGCGGAATCCTGGACCCTGCTTCATCTGCCTGCCATATCCCCCCGCCTTCGGCGCGCCCCCTTGACTCAAGGGGGCTCTGCTCCGGATATTCCGTTGTGATTCGCCACGTTCATGGAGCGACTTGGTCGATGATTGCCGTCAAGCCTGTTTTCGCGTCGTCGCTGTTCTTCGTCCTCACCGGCCTGGCCTTCGATGCCCACGCAGCAACACCCCACTTCCGCGGGACACCGGCACAGGCCGATGCCTGGCTGGTCGCCCACCCCGCGCCGGGGACCTGCTCCGCCCACCATCATCCTGAAGCCGGTAGCTGGTATTCCGGCGATCGCGCAAAGGCATGGTCGGGATGCATCCGTGACGGCTACTACCGCGACGTGAAGGGCAAGCTGCGTCCGTTGCAATCCGCAGGTCGGGTCCATATCCCCGACACGTCACGTTCATCGACGTCGGGAGCGTAGCCCCGACCTACGCCACATGCGAGGTTTTTCCCACGCATCGACGGCGCGTCCCCGGAAGCCGACCGCAAGCCGCGCGGTATCCTATGCCGCATGCAATCCCCCGCCCATGAACTGCTGAAGCGCGTCTTCGGCCATGACGCCTTCCGCGGCAACCAGCAGGCCATCGTCGAACACGTCACCGCCGGCAACGACGCGCTGGTGCTGATGCCCACCGGCGGCGGCAAGTCGCTGTGCTACCAGGTGCCGGCGCTGCTGCGCGAGGGCTGCGGCATCGTCGTTTCGCCGTTGATCGCGCTGATGCAGGACCAGGTGGAGGCGCTGCGCCAGCTCGGCGTGCGCGCCGAATTCCTCAACTCCACCCTCGATGCCGAAACCGCCAACCGGGTCGAGCGCGAGCTGCTGGCCGGCGAACTGAAACTGCTCTACGTCGCCCCCGAGCGGCTGCTGACCGCGCGCTTCCTGTCGCTGCTCGAACGCGCACCGCTGGCCCTGTTCGCCATCGACGAAGCGCATTGTGTGTCGCAATGGGGCCACGACTTCCGCCCCGAGTACCGGCAGCTCACCGTGCTGCACGAGCGCTGGCCGCACATCCCGCGCATCGCCCTGACCGCCACCGCCGACCCGCCCACCCAGCGCGAGATCGCCGAGCGTCTGGACCTGGCGCAGGCCGAGCACTTCATCAGTTCCTTCGACCGTCCCAACATCCGCTACACGGTGGTGCAGAAGGACAACGCCAAGCGCCAGTTGCTGGATTTCCTGCGCGGCCACCGGGGTGAGGCCGGCATCGTCTACTGCATGTCGCGGCGCAAGGTCGAGGAAACCGCCGACATGCTGCGTAGTGAAGGACTCGACGCCCTGCCCTACCACGCCGGCCTGCCGGCCGAGGTGCGCGCGGAAAACCAGCGCCGCTTCCTGCGCGAGGACGGCATCGTGATGTGCGCGACGATCGCCTTCGGCATGGGCATCGACAAGCCGGACGTGCGCTTCGTCGCCCATGTCGACCTGCCCAAGTCGATGGAAGGCTACTACCAGGAAACCGGCCGCGCCGGCCGCGACGGCGAGGCCGCCGAGGCGTGGCTGTGCTACGGGCTGGGCGACGTGGTACTGCTCAAGCAGATGATCGAGCAGGGCGAGGCCGGCGCGGAACGCAAGCACCTGGAGCGCGCCAAGCTCGACCACCTGCTCGGCTACTGCGAATCCATGCAGTGCCGCCGCCAGGTGCTGCTGGCCGGCTTCGGCGAAACCTACGTGCCCGTCGGCACGCCCAAGGGCGTACCGGGCCAGCCCTGCGGCAACTGCGACAACTGCCTGACCCCACCGGCGGCGTGGGACGCCACCGTCGCCGCGCAGAAAGCGCTGAGCTGCGTCTACCGCAGCGGCCAGCGCTTCGGCGTCGGCCACCTGATCGACATCCTGCGCGGCAGCGACGGCGAGCGCATCCGCCAGCTCGGCCACGACAAGCTCAGCACCTTCGGCATCGGCAAGGACCTGGACGCACGCGGCTGGCGCGGCGTATTCCGGCAACTGGTGGCCGCCAGCCTGTTGGAAGTGGACCCGGAGGCGCACGGCGGCCTGCGCCTGACCGACGCCAGCCGCGACGTGCTCAAGGGCCGGCGCCAACTGATGATGCGCCGCGAAGCGCCAACCACGCGCAGCCGCGGCGAGCGCGAGCGCAGCGGCAGCCCGCGCACCGGCGTGCCGGTGCAGCCGGAGGACCTGGCGCTGTTCAACGCCCTGCGTGGCCTGCGCGCGGAGCTGGCGCGCGAACAGAACGTGCCGGCGTTCGTGATCTTCCACGACAGCACCCTGCGCAACATCGCCGAACAGCGCCCGGACAGCCTCGACGCGCTGGGCCGGGTCGGTGGCATCGGCGGCAGCAAGCTGGCCCGCTACGGCCAGCGGCTGGTGGAGATCGTGCGCGAGCAGGGGTAAACGGCACGGTGCCTTGCGCGCGGGTGCGCGGATGCCGGAAGCAATCGTCAGCCCTGCTGCGCACCCGCCAGCAGCTTCAGTCCTTCGGCCTTGCGCCGCTCGGGCGCGGCTTCGACCTGCAATCGCGCCAGCACCGGCACGGCCTGCCGCAACGCATCCAGCGCCGGTTGCCGGTGGCCGAGCCTGAGCAGGGTTTCGGCCAGCTCGGTGCGGCACACCGCGATCTCGATCCCATCCTGCCCATGCTGTACGCGCGCGAACTCCAGCGCTGTCCGGCGCAGTGCCAGCGCGGCGGCGCCTTCGCCCTGCCGCTCGGCCAGATCCGCGCGGATGCGCAACAACCGCAGTTGCAGGATTGCCGGTATCCGCGCGTCAAGTGCTCCCAGCAATGCCCGCGCCTGCTCCAGTTCACCCCGCAGGACGTGCCAACCGATGCGGTTCAGGCGCGCCTCGATGCGCCCCGGTGCATCCGCCGGCAACGCCGCATCCAGCCCCGCGTCGGCATGCAGCAACAATTGCCCGGCCTCGTCCATGCGTCCCTGCCGCGCCAACAACGCGCCCAACCCGGATTCGGCGCGCAGGCTGGTCGGCGAATCCTCCCCCAGCCGCTCCTTGCGGAGCGTCCATGCCTGCCGGTAGAGCCGTTCGGCCTGCGCAACGTCGCCGCGCAGTTCCTGCAACGTGCCGTAGTTGAACAGCCCCATCGAATATTCCACCGAGCCGGTGCCATCGATGAGCGCGCTCAGGCGGTGGCGCTGCAGGTATTCGCGCTCGGCGGCCGCGTAGTCGCCCGCATCCATGTACAGGTCGGCGAGTCCATCGTGCTGCATCAGCACGAAGCTGCTCTGCGGCCCATACAGTTCGCGCGCATGACGCATGCCCGATTGCAGCAGCGGCAACGCCTGCGCGAACCTGCCCTGCTCGCGCAGCACCTGCGCGAGGCGCATTTCCGTGGCCAGCACCATGCTCGTGCGCCGCCCATGCACGCCGTCCAGCACCCGGCGGAACTCGCGCTCGGCCTGTGCCAGCCGCCCCCAGCGCAGGTACATCAACCCCTTGTTGTAGGCCAGCTCCAGCACCTGGGTCGTGGCGCTGCCCTCGGGCTGCCTGCCATACAGCATCATGGTGGTGTCGAACGCGGCCTCACCGCGGTCGAAATGCTGCTGGTTCACCAGCGCCAGCCCCCGGGCGAGGTGGAGCCGGGCCCGCACCATGCCGGCACCGGTACCCGGCAGCAGCGCCAGGCCCCGTTCGGCCAATGTATTCCCCTGCACGCCATCGCCATCCCGGGTCTTCTGCACGGACAATTCGGCCAGCGCCGCCGCCGCATCCACCGGCCGGTCCACGCGCGGGTCCATGAAGCCGTCATGCGCCTGCTGCAGCAATACCTCGGCCTGGTGCGGGACGCCGGAATTGCGGTAGGCCGTGCCCAGCACCATCCGCATCCGCGCCAACTGCGCCGGCGCATCGGCCAGGTCGCGGGCAACCCGCAGCGCCGCCTTGTCCAGCAGTTGCCGCGAGGAAAGCTCCTCCTGCCCGCGCTCGGTACGCAGGAACGGGTCGGCGATCTCGAACACGCCGACCATAAAATCGCCCACCTGCCGGGCGATCGCCGCTTCCTCCTCGGCCTGCCGCCGTGCCTGCACCAACCCGGCGACGAACAGCCCGGCCAGCGAAAGCGCGACGACGCCGGCGGCAAGACCGCGCCAATTGCGCTGCATGCCGCGCAGCAACCGATAGCTGCGGCCCCCTTCGCGCGCAAGCACCGGCTGCCGTTGCAGGTAGCGCGAGACGTCGGCCATCAGCGCTTCCACCGAGCGGTAGCGCCGCGCCGTGTCCAGCGCGCAGGCCTTGCCCGCGATGGCATCCAGGTCACCGGCCAGCGCCTTGTACCAGCGCAGTCCGGCCGGTGCATTGGCCGAGGGCGACGCCACCGGCACGTCGATGTCCTGCACACCGCGCCCGCAGGCGCGCGTGGACAGCAGTTCCACCAGCATCACGCCCAGGCTGTAGACGTCGCCGGCCACCCCCACGTGTTCGCCCCGCACCAGTTCGGGGCTGGCATAGGCCGGCGTGCAGTAGCCGCCTTGCCGGCGGTCGCGCGCATCGTTGAGCAGCCGCGCCAGGCCGAAGTCGAGCAGCACCGGCCGGCCATCGCCACGGACCAGCACGTTGCTCGGCTTGAGGTCGCAATGCAGGACCAGGTGTTCGTGCGCCGAGCGGACGATGGCGCAGACGTCGAGGAACAATCGCAGGCGCTGCTCCAGGCCCAGCGCATGGATGGCGCAATGACGGTCCAGCGGCAGCCCGTCGACGTATTCCATGACCAGGTACGGATAGCCGTCGGGCGTGGTGCCGCCGTCGTAAAGCTGGGCGACGTCGGGCAGGCGCAGCCCGGCCAGCACCTGCCGCTCGGCCTGCAACTGCTCCACCTCGCCCGCTCCCGGCAGGCCGTGCAGCAGCTTGATTGCCACCGTGCGCTGGTAGAGGCCATCGTCGCGCTCGGCCTTGAATACCGTGCCCATGCCACCTCGGGCGATGCGCTCGGTCAGCCGCCACGGCCCCAACCGTTGCCCCGCGTCCAGTTCCGGGGCCAGCGCCAGCGCAAGGGCCATACCCAGGTGATCGTTGACCCGGCGCAGGCCCTCGGTCTGTGCGTCCAGCAGTTGCAGCACCTCTTCGGCAAGCGCCGGATCGCTGCAGCGCTGGTCCAACACCTTCTGCCACTGCTCGCGCGGCAACTCGCAGAGGGCATCGAACAGCTCGCGTGCCTGGCGCCAGTGCAGCTTGCCGGCACCCTTCCCGGTATCCGCCATCAGGCCAGCTGGCGGTTGAGCCATGCCCGCGCGAAACGCAGGTCGCGGTCCACGGTCGGCGCCGACACGCCGAGCACCACGGCGATCTCGTCGCGGCTCATGCCACCGAAATAGGTCAGCTCGATCATGCTTGCCGCCCGCGGTTCCAGCTCGGCCAGCCGGTTCAGCGCCTGATGCAGGGCCATCACGTCGTGGCCGCCGTCCTCGTCGTCGGCGACCTCACCGGCATGGGACAGGGTGAGGTGCACGAGGTTGCCGCCACGCTTGTCGGCCGAACGGGCACGCAGGTGGTCCACCAGCACCGAACGCATCTTCAGCGCCGCCACCGCGATGAAATGGGCCCGGTCCTTGTAGTCCACGTCCGAACCGAGCAGGCGCATCATCGATTCGTTGACCAGCGCTGCCGGCTGCAGGGTGCCGCCGGCCTGGTTGAGCAGGCGGTTGCGGGCGACCAGCACGAGGTCCGCGTACAGCGCCTCGAACAGGCTTTCCCGGGCCTGCAGGTCGCCGTCCTGCCAGCGATGCAGGAGTTGGGTGATCTGGGTATTCAAGCGCCCCCCGGCGTTACCGGAAAACACGACCTTCAAGCGTCGCAACGGCTGCAGATGGTAGGGCCGGCATTGCCGATTGCCAACCGGCCCGGCGGCGCGATGCCGCCTATAGGCCCCTGAAGCGAGGAGGCCCCGGACGATGCGGGGCCTTCTGGTGATCATGGTGGGCCGTGAAGGATTCGAACCTTCGACCAAAAGATTAAAAGTCTTCTGCTCTACCGACTGAGCTAACGGCCCAAACAAAGACCCGGCATGGCGCCGGGGTGCGCATTCTAGCGCAACACGCCCGAAACCGGAATTCAGGCGTAGTGCGTCGGATCGGGCAGGCCGGCGGCGGCGAAGCCGTCGGCGCGCAGGCGGCAGGCGTCGCAATGGCCGCAGGCGCGGCCTTGCGCGTCGGCGCGGTAGCAGGACACGGTGAGCGCGAAATCCACGCCCAGGCGGTGGCCTTCGCTGGCGATCTGCGCCTTGCTCAGGTGCTGCAGCAGCGCATGGATGCGGATGCCCGCGCCTTCCACGCCGGCCCTGGTCGCCAGGTTGGCCAGCGTCTGGAACGCGGCGATGAATTCGGGGCGGCAATCCGGGTAGCCGGAGTAGTCCACCGCGTTGACGCCGCAGAAGATGTCATTGGCGCCCAGCACTTCGGCCCAGCCCAGCGCGAGCGACAGCATGATGGTGTTGCGCGCCGGCACGTAGGTGACCGGGATGTCGTCGCCGCCGCGCTCTTCATCGGTGCGCACCGGAACGTCGATGTCGTCGGTCAGCGCCGAGCCGCCGATGCTGCGCAGGTCCACGTCCACCACCTTGTGCCGGGTCACGCCCATCGCCCGTGCCACGCGTGCGGCCGCGTCGAGCTCGGAAGTGTGGCGTTGACCATAGCGCACGCTCAGCGCATGCACGTCGAAACCCTGCTCGCGCGCCATCGCCACGACCGCGGCCGAATCCATGCCGCCGGAGAGAAGGACAACTGCTTTTTTCATGGTTGGAAAGCCGGGAACGGGAAATCGGGAATGGTAAATCGCCGGGCGCATTGCCCGACATGCGTCATGGATGGATCAGTGGGTCCGGGGCCCTGGATACGGGGGCAAGGACCGGGAGCGCAGCAGCAGCCGTTCCCGCTTCACCGCCCCGGCTCATCATTCCACAGCAACTTGTGCAGCTGCATCTGGAAACGCACCGGCAGGCGGTCGGCGACGATCCAGTCGGCCAGCTCGCGCGGCGTCAACTCGCTCTTGCTCGGCGAGAACAGCACCATGCAGCGCTCATGCAGGCGATGCGTGGCCACCATGTCCCGCGCCCATTCGTAATCGCCGCGGCCGCAGAGCACGAACTTGAGCTGGTCGCGCGCGGTCAGCAACGGCAGGTTCTGCAGCCGGTTGCGTGCCATTTCGCCCGAACCCGGCGTCTTCAGGTCCACCACCCGCGATACGCGCGGATCGACGCCGCCGATGTCCAGCGCGCCGGAGGTTTCCAGCGACACGTCCAGCCCGGCATCGCACAACTGGCGCAGCAGCAGCAGGCAGCGCTTCTGCGCCAGCGGCTCGCCGCCGGTCACGCAGACATGGCGCACGCCGTGGCCCAGCACTTCGGCGACGATATCGTTGATGTCGCGCCACTGGCCGCCGTGGAAGGCGTACTCGGTGTCGCAATAGGTGCAGCGCAGCGGGCAGCCGGTCAGGCGCACGAATACCGTCGGCCAGCCGGCGGTGTCCGCCTCGCCCTGCAGCGAAAGGAATATCTCGGTGATCTTCAGCCGCGGCAACGGCGACTGCACGATTTCACTGGGCACGCTGGCCGCGGGGTGGTTCATCGGTATTCATCCGCGCCACGCCGGCACGGCGGGCCTCAAGGCAGTTGCTGGCCGAAGCGGATCGATTGCAGGCGGTCCTGCGCGGTCCGTGCGGCGTCGCTGCCGGGGAACTTCGTGGCCACCTGTTCGAGCGTCTGCTCGGCCTGGCTGGCATCGCCCTGCCCGTATTGCGACAGGCCCAGCTTCAACAGGCCGCCGGCAGCCTTGTCGTGCGTGGGATAGCGTGCGACCAGATCGCGGAACTGCGATTCGGCCATCTGGAAATTACGGGTGGCGTAATAGCTCTCGCCCAGCCAGTACAGTGCGTTGGGCGTGTAGACGCCATTCGGGTACTGCTCCAGGAAACTCTGGAACAAACGTGCCGAATCGTCGTAGTTGCCGTTCTTGAGCGCATCGAACGCCAGGTTGTAGGCGGCGCGCTCGTCGCCTGCCGCCGCCACCGCGCCGGCATCGCCGCGCACGGTCGGGGCCTTTTCCACGGCCGCCGCCGCGGGCTTGGCCGGTGCTGCGGGCTGCGCGTCGGGCGCGGCTTGCTCGCCGCCTTCGATACGGTTCAGGCGGCCGTCCAGATCCAGGTACTGGTCGCGGCTGCGCTGCTTGAGCTGCTCGTTCTCATGCTGGAGCTGCTCGATGCTGCCTTGCAGGGCCTGCACCTGGGTGCGCAGCTGCTGCAGCTGGTTGAGCAGGTCGGTGTTGGCCTGGCTGTTGTTGGCCTGCGCTTCGAGCGCACCGACGCGGTCGGCCAGGCTTTGCCGCTGCGCCTGCGCGGGTGCGGCAGCCACGAGGGCTGCCGCAACCACGAGCATCATCGTCTTGATGCCGGTACGCATCGATTACTGCGCGGTGTAGACGATTTCGACGCGACGGTTCTGCGACCAGCAGGACTCGTTCGAGTCGGTGCAGACCGGACGCTCTTCGCCGTAGGACACGACGGTCAGCTGCGTGGCCGAACCACCGTTGGCCTGCAGGGCCGAGTTGACGGCGTTGCCGCGGCGCTCGCCCAGGGCCTGGTTGTAGGCACGGCTGCCGCGCTCGTCGGTGTGGCCCTGCAGGGTGATGCGCGAGGACGGACGGTCACGCAGGTACTTGGCGTGGCAGGCCATGATCTGCTGGAACTCCGGCTTCACGGAATCCTGATCGAAGTCGAAATAGACCACGCGCTGGCGCAGGCAGGCGTCGGTATCCAGGTCGCCCGGGCCGTACAGACCGGAGGACTGGACCGGAGCCGGCTCGGCCGGGGTGGGCTCGACCGGAGCGGCCGGCTGTTCCTTGACCTTCTTCGAGCAGCCGGCCAGCACGGCCACGGACAGCAGCGAAACGAGCAGAACACGAGTGGACTTGTTCATGGCGATACCTAAAGGCTCCTAGGCCAGATTGATGGGGTTAATGCACTTGCGATATTAACATTTAATCAACGCGTAGTACGGTAGGGCCCCCATGCGGGTTCCCTCACGTCACCATCCGCCAGCACCAGCCGCTGCCGCACCCGGGCGTCGGCCGATACCGCGTACAACACACCGCGTCCGCCTTCGCGGGCGGCGTACAGCACCATGCCCGCGTTGGGGGCAAAACTGGGGGATTCGTCCAGCGAACCGGGCGACAGCGTGCTCCAGCGCGGCGAGCCCAGGCTGCTGTCCATCAGCGCGATCTTGTAGGTGTTGCCGGCGCCCTGCGCGACGGCGATCTTCTTGCCGTCGAAGGAAACGGTGGCCTTGGCGTTGTAGTTGCCCTGGAAGGTCACGCGCGAGGCGCTGCCGCCGCTGGCCGCCACCTGGTAGATCTGCGGGCGGCCGCCACGGTCGGAGGTGAAGTAGATGGAACCGCCGTCGGCGCTCCAGGTCGGCTCGGTGTCGATGGCGAAGTGGTTGGTCAGCTGGGTCAGCTGCTTGCTGCCCAGGTCCATCACGTAGATCTCCGGATTGCCGCTGCGCGACAGGGTCAGCGCCAGGCGGCGGCCGTCCGGGGAGAAGGCCGGGGCGCTGTTGATGCCGCGGAAGCTGGCGACCAGCTCGCGCGCGCCGCTGGAAATGTTCTGGATGTAGATGGCCGAGTTGCCGCGCTCGAAGCTGACGTAGGCCAGCTGGTTGCCGTCCGGGCTCCACGACGGCGACAGCAGCGGCTCGGCCGAGCGCACGATGGTCTGCGGGTTGTAGCCGTCCGAGTCGGCCACCATCAGCGCGTAGCGCATGGCGTCGCCACGGCCGCTGGCGGTGACATAGGCGATGCGGGTCCAGAACGCGCCGCGCACGCCGGTGATCTTCTCGTAGATGGCGTCGGCCATCTGGTGGGCGACGTCGCGCATGGCGCTGGAGCGGGCGGTCATCGCCAAGCCGAGCATGCGCTCGCCCTTGGCGACGTCGAACAGTTCGTACTCGACGCGGTAGGCGCCGGCGCCGGCGTCGAGCACGCGGCCGACGACGAGGTAGTCCTGCTTCAGTGCACGCCAGGTGGGGTATTGCACCTCGGCGCCGCGGGTCGGGCGCTCGACGACCTGCGCCTCGGGCAGTGTGCGGAACTGGCCGGAACGATCCAGGTCGGCGCGCACCACCGCCGCGACGTCCGTGGCCGGCGCGCCGGCGCTGCCCTGATAGGGCATGGGCACCACGGTGATCGGCAGGGCGGAGGCGTTGCCGCCGACGATGTCGATCTCCAGCCCCTTCTGTTGCGCCATCGCCACGATGGGCAGCAGCAGGGCGGTCAGGGTGGCCAGCCAGCGAAGTGGTTTCTTCATGGGGTGCTCAACGGATGCGGATGAACAGGGAGGAAGGGATAGCAGCAGGCGCATGAACATTTTCGCAATCATGAACGAAGGCCGCGTGAAATCCGGCCCGCAGGGAACCCGGGTGATGCTTCCAATGGGCGATTCAACGGTCCTGCGCCTCGAAGGTGAAGTTCAGCGTGCGCTGGAACACCGACTCGAAGCCACGGTACGGCAGCGGTTGCGCGCGCAGTACCGCCGCCTCGACCGAGCGCCGGCCGGCGGCGTCATAGGGGCAATTGGCGGCGAACTGCACCTCGCGCACCTCGCCCCCCGGCAGCTGCAGGATGGTCAGGCGGCAACGCTGGCCGCGCGGAATGGTGTCGGGCCGTACCCACTGGTTGAGCACCGCCTGCTGGATCGCGGCCGCGTACTTCGCGGTCAGGTCGTCGCTGGTGCCACCCTGCCCCGGCGAAGGTTGCGGCGTGCCGCTGCTGGCGGCTGCGCTGGACGAGGCCGCCTGCGCGCGCGACTGCGCATCCTTCACCTGGTTCAGGCGCTGCTCGGCCAGCTTCGCCTCGCGCTCGGCCTGCTCGCGCTTGCGGCGGATCTCGGCGATCTTCTGCTGGCGCTCCTGCTCGGCCTTGGCCTCGTTGGCCTGGCGCTGTTCCTCGGCCAGCTTCTTCTGCCGGTCGGCCTCTTCCTGCTGCCTGGCCAGCCGCAGCTTCTGCTCGGCCTCCTCCACGCGCTTGCGCTCGGTCAGGTCGATCTGCTCCTGGCGGCGCTTGGCTTCCTGCTCCTGCTTTGCCTTTTCCTCGGCGATGGCCAGCGCGCTGACGCGCTCCTGGTCCACGTTGTCCGGCTGGGCGATGCGCTCCTGCGCGTTGTACTGCTGCGGCGTGGGCGCGTCCTGCGGCCGCGGTTCGGGAAGCGGCTGCGGCGGCGGGATGGTGTCCTCCACCACGGGTTCAGGCTGCACGTCCTGCACCGGCTCGGGCAGCGCCGGCAGCTTTTCGGAAGCGCGCAGCGCGCTGCGTGCGGCCGCGGCCTCGGCCGCCGACAGCTGCAGGCTGGCCTCCACCGCCGGGTCGCCCGCGGCCGCCTCGGTGCTGCGCGAGGGCGACCACAGCCAGGCGACGATGAACACCAGCGCGACCAGCACGTGCACCAGCAACGCCAATGCGACGGGCATGCCCCATTCGTCGCCGGGGTCGCGCGGCGGCGGCATGACGTCAGTGTGCATCGGTCGCCAGACCCACCTTCTCGATCTTCGCCGCCTTGATCACGTCCATCGCCGCCACGACCTTTTCATAGGCCACGGCCTTGTCGGCGGCCACGATCACGCGCAGGTCCTTGTCCTGCGAGGCCAGTGCGCCCAACTGCGCCTGCAGCGTGGCCGCGTCCATCGGCGCCGGCTCCTTCGCCTCGGGCAGCTTCAGGCTGAGCTGGCCGTCCAGGCGCACCGAGACGATCACCGGGTCCTGCCGGCTCTCCAGTGCCTTGGCGTTGGAGGTAGGCAGGTCGACCTCGAAACTGAGCGTGAGCAGCGGCGCGGTCACCATGAAGATGATCAGCAGCACCAGCATCACGTCGATATACGGCACGACGTTGATCTCGGACTTGAGCTTGCGGCGCTTGCGCCGGGAAATGCCGGAGATCATGGCTGCTTACTCTTCACCGCCGGACTGGCGCTGCAGGATCGAGCTGAACTCTTCGGCAAAGGTTTCGTAGCGCACCGACAGCCGTTCCACGCGGGTGGTGAAGCGGTTGTAGGCCCAGGTCGCGGGGATCGCCACGAACAGGCCGATGGCAGTGGCGAACAACGCCTCGGAGATGCCCGGCGCGACCGAGGCGATGCCGGCCTGCTCGCCGCTGCTGATCATGTCGTGCATGGTCACCATGATGCCGAACACGGTGCCGACCAGACCCACGTAAGGGGCGTTGGAGCCGATGTTGGCCAGCAGCTCCAGGTTGCGCTCCAGCCCGTCGACCTCGCGCGCGAAGGTGGTGCGCATGGCGCGCTGGGTGCCTTCCAGTTGGGTGCGGCTGTCCAGCCCGCGGCGGCCGTTCAAGCGGCTGTATTCGCGGAAGCCGGACTCGAAGATCGCTTCCAGACCGTCCACGGAGCGGTTGCGGTCGGCGGCCGAAGCGTACAGCTTGCCGAGGTCGGCGCCGGACCAGAAACGGTTCTCGAAGTCGTCGGCGGCGCGGTCGGCGGCCTTGAACACGCGCGCCTTGCGGAAAATGATCACCCAGCTGATGAACGAGCCGGCCAGCAGCAGCAGCACGATCAGCTTGACCGGGATGCTGGCCTTGAGCATCAGGTCCAGGTAGTTGATGCCGCCATGACCGGCCTCGGCCACGGTCTGCGCCGCCGCGGCGCTGACGTCCGCCGGCAGTGCCTCGGTCACGGTGGCCTGCAGGGCCAGAAGCAAAGCGATCATCCGTTGTTCCTCAATCTTGCGCGTGTTGGGTTTCGAATCGTTTGAGCGTGGCGTACAGCGTGTCGTGCATGGCCTGTGGGCGGAAGTCGCGGGCGCCGACCGCGGCCAGCCGCACTTGCGCGGTGACCAGCGGCTGGCCGTCGCGCAGCACCGCCTGCCGCATCACCAGGCTGGCGCGGCGGCATTGCAGCAGTTCCACCGTGGTCTGCAATGCGTCGTCCAGCCTGGCCGGCTTGAGGAAATCCAGCGCCATCGCGCGGACCACGAACACCTGCCCGTCGCCATTGCGCATGGTTTCCTGTCCATGGCCCATCGCCCGCATCCACTCGGTGCGCGCGCGTTCCATGAACGCCACGTAGCGGGCGTGGTAGACCACGCCGCCAGCGTCGGTATCTTCCCAATAAACGCGTGTCGGCCAACTGAACCGGACCTCACTCGACATCGGGCGGCTCCACGAACAGGTCGGCGGGCGCGGCCCGGGCCTTCAGCCCCATGTGCCGGTAGGCCTTGTGGGTGGCCATGCGCCCGCGCGCGGTACGCACCAGGAAGCCCTGCTGGATCAGGTACGGCTCGACCACGTCCTCCAGCGTGCCGCGTTCCTCGGACAGGGCGGCGGCCAGCGACTCGATGCCGACCGGGCCGCCGTCGAAATATTCCACCAGCGTGCGCAGCAGGCGTCGGTCGAGTTCGTCGAAGCCTTCCGGGTCCACCTTGAGCATCTGCATCGCCGCCTGCGCCACGTCCTGGTCGATGTGGCCGCCGGCTTTGACCTGGGCATAGTCGCGCACGCGGCGCAGCAGGCGGTTGGCGATGCGCGGGGTGCCGCGCGAACGCCGCGCGATCTCGCCGGCGCCTTCGGCGCTGCAATCGATGCCGAGGATCGCCGCCGATCGGCGCACGATGCGGGTCAGTTCCTCGGCCGAGTAGAACTCCAGCCGCTGCACGATGCCGAAACGGTCGCGCAGCGGCGCGGTCAGCAGCCCGGCGCGGGTGGTGGCGCCGATCAGGGTGAACGGCGGCAGGTCGAGCTTGATCGAGCGCGCGGCCGGGCCCTCGCCGATCATGATGTCGATCTGGAAGTCCTCCATCGCCGGGTACAGCACTTCCTCGACTACCGGCGACAGGCGATGGATTTCATCGACGAACAGCACGTCGTGCGGTTGCAGGTTGGTCAGCAGCGCGGCCAGGTCGCCGGCCTTCTCGATCACCGGCCCTGAGGTGACCCGCAGCGCCACGCCCAGTTCGTTGGCGATGACGTGGCTCAAGGTGGTCTTGCCCAGCCCCGGCGGGCCGAAGATCAGCACGTGGTCCAGCGCCTCGCCGCGCGATTTGGCGGCCTGGATGTAGATGTCCATCTGCTCGCGCACCGGTTGCTGGCCGAGGTAGTCGGCAAGCCGCTTGGGACGGATGCTGGCGTCGGCGGCGTCGTCTTCGCGGGTGGCGTCGGCGCCGATGATGCGGGGTTCGGTCATGCGCACATTATTGCCGAATCAAGCACGGCGCGCCCTTCATTGCGACGGTTTCGTCGTGCTCCGGCCCTTCAACTCCTGCGCCAGCTTGCGCTGTTCGACGGCAGGCAATTTCGAGACGGCGAGGATGATCTCGGCCAGCGCATCGTCATCGGCCAGCAGGTAGGCCAACGGCACGCCCAGTTCGCGCGCCAGCTTGCCGGCCGTCTCGAAGTCCGGCTCGGAGGTGCCCAACTCGTAACGGGTGACACGACTGGACACTACTTCCTCCAGCAAGCCGATGCGCCGGCCCAGTTCCCGCTGCGACAACCCGGCCTCCATGCGCATCTGGCGGAGGCGCTGGGTGAACAGGTCGCGCAATTTGAGCTTGGGAGAGGCCATCCGCTGCGGGTTGATGGAACCCGCATAGCCTGACCGCGCCCACTTGATGAAATGCTACATTATTTGTAGCTTTGCGAATCCAGACACTTCCGCGCTTGCAAAGCGCGGCCAGCGGAAGGAACGCAACCCGCAATCACCAATGGAGCAGAAATGAGCACACTTGTCGCAGCCGAACTATGCCGAACCGCCGAGGTTCAATTCGGGCAGAAAACTTTCACAGCGGAACTTCGGCGCTGGAAGCCCGAGGGTTCATATGAGTTGTATCTGAGCAACGCCCACGGCGGCGAGGCATGGGGTGTGAGCTACTCGCGCTAAGCGGGAGATGCGTTGGCCGCTCTTGCTGATGACGACTTTCAGAAAGTCGTCCACGACGTCCTCACGAGCAAGGCCCCATGAGGAAAATTCCGAATCGCCTCATCTGTGCTTCCTGGATGCGGAAAGCGGCAACCTTTGCGGCCTGCCTTGCACTTCTTCCACTCTCCGCACACGGGACAACGCCTGCCACGGGCACATCCTCAGGCCGAATGCTGCTCGACTGCCAAATGACGAAGCAACCCCCATTTTGGAGCATTGCCCAAGGCGCCGGAAAGACGACCGAATTCATCGGTGCAGCATTTGAATCAGGGTATATGGGATTGATATATCCGCCTGACAAGACATGGAGCATCGACTTCGGCAAGCACGAAATCATGGCCGGTGACGGGAGTGGCATTCCATACAAAATAGCCACGCTGACGGAAACCAACATCAGGGCATTCAACAAGTATCAAGGGGAATTCACCTTGAACCGTCTGTCTGGCGAGCTATAGATCTATCGGCAAGCGGGCAGCAACATCACCATCATGGGCCTGACTATCCCCTCATCCTTCTCGTGGACTTTCCGTTGCTCCAGAAGCACGTCTCCGCTCATCTGAGCGGGCTGATTACCTTCGTGAGATAAAGTGTTGCCGGCCAACGGCCGGCACTACCTCAAATTTCCACCTGCGCGCCCAGTTCCACCAGCCGGTTGCCGGGGATGCGGAAGAAGCCGGTGGCCGAAGCGGCGTTGCGGTGCATGACCGCGAACAGCTTGTCGCGCCAGATCGGCATGCCGCGGTTGGCGCTGGCGACGATGGTTTCGCGGCTGGCGAAGAAGGTGGTGTCCATCGGGTCGAAATAGATGCCGCCGCGGTCGCAGGAGCGCATCAGCGCCAGCGGCACGTCCGGGGTTTCCATGAAGCCGAAGCGGACGTGGATGCGGTAGAACTCGTCGCCCACCGGCTCGATCTTCAGCCGCTGCCCCGCCGCCGCGTAGGGCACCGGCAGGGTTTCCACGTGCAGGAACACGTTGCGCTCGTGCAGCACCTTGTTGTGCTTGAGGTTGTGCATCAGCGCGTGCGGCACCACCGTGGGGTCGGCGGTCAGGAACACCGCCGTGCCCGGCACCCGCACCGGCGGGGCCAGCATCAGCCCCGGCAGGAAGCTGTCGATGCGGATGCCGTCCTTGCGGATCTCGTCGCGCAGCAGTTCGCGGCCGCGGCGCCAGGTGCGCATCATCGTGAACAGCACGATGCCCAGCACCACCGGGAACCACGCGCCCTGCAGCAGCTTGGCGCCGTTGGCGACGACGAAGGCCAGGTCGATGAAGAAGAACGGCACGCACAGGGCGAGGATCCAGCGCCGCGCGCGCGGCCACAGCACGCGTGCCACCAGCGCCAGCAGCAGGGTGTCGATCAGCATCGTCGCCGATACCGAGATGCCGTAGGCCACGGCCAGGTTGGACGAGCTGCGGAACGCCAGCACCAGCCCGAACACCATTACCGCCAGCCCCCAGTTGATGCCGGGGATGTAGATCTGGCCGATGGTGTCGTGCGAGGTGTGCTTGATGCGCATGCGCGGGATGTAGCCCAGCTGCATGGCCTGCCGCGACACCGAGAACGCGCCGGTGATGACCGACTGGCTGGCGATCACCGCCGCCATCGTCGCCAGCACGATCATCGGCACCAGCGCCCAGCCCGGCACCGCCTCGAAGAACGGGTTGGCCACCGCGTCGGGCCGGCGCAGCACCAGCGCGCCCTGCCCCAGGTAGTTCAGCACCAGGCATGGCAGCACGAAGAAATACCAGGCGTGGCGGATCGGCGGCGCGCCGAAATGGCCCATGTCCGCGTACAGCGCCTCGCCGCCGGTCACCGCCAGCACCACCGCGCCGAAGATGAAGATGCCGTGCCAGCCGTGCTCGATGAAGAAGCGCACCGCCCACCACGGGTTGAACGCCTTGAGCACCTCCGGCGCGGCGACCACGTTCCAGATGCCGATGGCCGCCAGCGACAAGAACCACAGCATCATCACCGGGCCGAACACCTTGCCCACCTTCTCGGTGCCGAAGCGCTGCGCGGCGAATACCGCCGCCAGCACCACCAGGGTGATCGGCACCACGAAGTGGCCCAGCGCCGGCGCGGCCACCTGCAGGCCCTCGACCGCGCCCAGCACCGAGATCGCCGGGGTGATGACGCCGTCGCCGAAGAACAGCGAGGCACCGAAGATGCCGAGGATGCCGACCACGTAGGCGCTGCGCGAGCCGTTGCGCAGGGTGCGCTGGGCCAGTGCCATCAGCGCCATGATGCCGCCCTCGCCGTCGTTGTCGGCGCGCATGATGATGGTCACGTACTTCAGCGTGACCACCATGATCAGCGCCCAGAACGCCAGCGACAGTACGCCCAGCACCGTGTCGTGGCCGCTGTCCAGGCCGTAGTGCGGCGAGAACGCTTCCTTCAGGGTGTAGAGCGGGCTGGTGCCGATGTCGCCGAACACGACGCCGATGGCGCCGACGACCAGCGCCAGGCCGGCGCCGTGGCCGGGGGTTTCGTGCTTGTGGGAAGCAGTGGACATTGCGGTCTCGGGGCGGCCACACGGCCGGGAAAGAATGCGTCAGCGCAGCGCCGATTGCAGCGCCTTGCGGATCACCGTAGCGACATCGTCGCCCTCGGCCGCCGCATCGCGCGCCATCTTCGCCGCCTCGGCGGGCTTGTAGCCCAGTTGCTGCAGGGCCACCGTGGCCTCGGACACCGGGTCGGTGGCCGCCGCACCGGCCACCGGCGCGCCACCGCCGGAGAACTCGGCGGCCTTGTCGCGCAACTCCACGATCATGCGCTCGGCGGTCTTCTTGCCGATGCCGGGGATGCGGGTCAGCGCAGTGACGTCGCCGGCCTGGATCAGCCGCGCGAATTCATCGACGCTGGCGCCGGACAGCACCGCCAGCGCGATCTTCGCGCCGATGCCGCTGACCTTCTGCACGTCGCGGAACAGCCGCCGCTCGCCCTCGCGCAGGAAGCCGTACAGCGACACGCTGTCCTCCTTCTGCGCGTAGTGGGTGAACAGCACCACCTCGCGGCCGATGTCGGGCAGGTCGTAGAAGGTGCTCATCGGCGCCTCCAGCTCGTAGCCGACGCCACCGACGTCGATCACCAGCCACGGCGGGGCTTTGTGGGCGAGGATGCCGCGCAGACGACCGATCATGGGAAAGCTCCTGCTGTTTCCTTCTCCCACCGGGAGAAGGTGGCGCGAAGCGCCAGATGAGGGGTGAACGGAGTTGGAGAAAACAAGCAACGGGGTTCTGTCTGCTGCATGAGACGTTGACCATTTCCACTTCGCCGCCCCTCACCCCAACCCCCGCTCCGCGCCCCAGCCCCCGCCAGCGGCGGGGGCGCTCCAAGGCACGCGCGCCAGTGGCGCGCAAGCCGTGCCTTCTCGCCCCGCAGGGAGAGGGGCTTTGAGCATGCTTGCATCCCACTCATTTCCGACTCCACGCGGAACGCACGTCCACACCCAGCCGCCCTGCCGTCGCACGCACATGCGCATGGGTGATGGCCACGGCCAGCGCGTCGGCGGCGTCGGCCTGCAGCTTGCCCTGCAGGCCCAGCATCAGCCCGACCATGTGCTGCACCTGCTGTTTCTCCGCGCCGCCGCGGCCGACCACGGCCAGCTTGATCTCGGTGGCGGCGTATTCGCTGACCGGCAGGTCGCGCAGCACTACCGCGCACAGCGCCGCGCCGCGCGCCTGCCCAAGCTTGAGCGCCGAGTCGGCGTTCTTGGCCATGAACACTTTCTCGATCGCCACTTCCTGCGGCTGGTATTCCGCGATCAGCGCATGCAGGCCCTGCACCAGCAGCTTCAGGCGCTGGGCGAAACCGTCCGCGCCCAGCAACACCAGCGGCTGGTGGTGGACGTGCCGCGCACGGCCGCCGGCATCGACGTCGATGATGCCGATGCCGGTGCGCTGCGAGCCGGGGTCGATGCCGAGGATGCGGGTCATTGCCGTGGCCGGGAGGAACGGCGGCCATCATCGCCGGCCGCCGTCTCACGCGATGTGACGCGCGCGCTCAGGCCAGGCCGGCCTGGTCGACGTTGGAATACACGTCCTGCACGTCGTCCAGGTCTTCCAGCATGTCCAGCAGCTTCTTCACCTGCAGCGCGGTATCGCCCTCGACGGCGATGTCGTTGTCGGCGCGGAAGGTGATCTCGGCATGGTCGGCGGCCAGCCCGGCCGCCTCCATCGCGTCCTTCACCGACTGGAAGCTTTCCGGCGCGGTGATGACGTCGATCGAAGCGTCATCGGGATAGACGACGATGTCGTCGGCACCGGCCTCGATCGCCGCCTCGGTGATCTTCTCCTCGTCGGCGCCCGGCGCGTAGCTCAGCACGCCCAGCCGCTTGAACATGAAGGCCACCGAGCCCTCAGTGCCCATGTTGCCGCCGCACTTGGAGAAGGCATGGCGCACGTCGGCCACGGTGCGCACGCGGTTGTCGGTGAGGCAGTCGACGATCACCGCCACGCCGCCGGGCGCATAGCCCTCGTAGCGCACTTCCTCGTACTCGACGCCTTCCAGCTCGCCGGTGGCCTTCTTGATGGCACGCTCGATCACGTCCTTGGACATGTTCGCGGCCAGGCCCTTGTCCATCGCCACGCGCAGGCGCGGGTTGTTGTTGGGGTCCCCTCCACCACCGCGCGCGGCCACGCCGATCTCGCGGATGATCTTGGTGAAAATCTTGCCACGCTTCGCGTCGGAGGCGTTCTTGCGGGCTTCGATGGAGGGACCTCTACCCATTGGGATCTACCGTACTTCTGTCAGGAACAGGAGCGCGGATTCTAACCGATCCCCGGCATGGCCCCCGTCAGGCGGCGCGGCGCGCGGCCCCTTCGCGGAAGCGCCCGTGGCGCAGGAACACGGCGGTCAGGTCGGCCACCTCCGGCGACAGCACCAGGCCGCTGTGGCTGGCCTGCACCACACAGTGGTCGGCCAGGCCCGGCAGCCGGGTTTCGGCCAGTGCCACGGTGCCATCGGAATCGCCGTGCAGCGCGCCCATCAGCGCACCCAGGCCATGCGGCACGCTGCCGGCCACCAGCCCCACTTCTGCCCGGCCATCCCATTCGGCCAGGCCGTGCTGCAGCAGGTCGCCGCTGCGCCCCAATGCCGCCATCCAGCCGTGGCCGGCCAGCATCTTCGCGGTGTCGCTGCCGAGCAGCGGGGAGCCGAGGCAGACCACGCGCGGCACGTCCAGTTCCGGCGCCCGGCGCAGGGCTTCCAGCGCCACCAGCCCGCCCAGGCTGTGGCCGACCAGCGACACCTGGCCACCGCGGCGCAGCCGCTGCACGAGTTGCGGCACGGCAACATCCGGGCCGCCGAACACACTGGAATAACCGAACACCTCGACCGCGAAGCCACGCATGCGCAGCCGCCAGGCCAGCGGCCCGATCCAGGCACGCGAATTCCATATGCCATGCAACAGCATGACGCCGGGACGGGGGATTCCTGCGTTTTCCTTCATGCCTCACCGCGTTGCAAAGCAGACAGTGTGCATTGGACATGGCGGCGATGAAACGGCAGGTGAAATGCCGATGGCTTGCCGGCCACGCCCATGACCGCAGGCCTGAAGGCAGCCAGCGTGGCCGGACACCCGTCGTGCCGATGCGATGCGCCCGGGCCGGTATTCAATTCGATGGCACGCCGGCATCCTGCCGCTGTTTCCAGGCCCTGGGCGACAGCCCGCCATGCGCCTTGAACGCACGCGACAGCGCGGCCTCGCTGCCGTAGCCGACCTCGGCGGCGATGACCTTCAGCGGCCGCCCCCGACGCAGTGCCTGTTGCGCCAGCGCCACCCGCCATCCCAGCAGATATTGCCCCGGGGTGCTTCCCACCGTTTCCCGGAAGGTGGCCGCGAACACGCTGCGCGACATGCCCGAGACGGCGGCCAGTTCCTCCAGCGTCCACTCGCGGCACGGGCTTTCCTGCATGGCGACGAGGGCATGCCGCAGGCGCGGGTGCGACAGCCCGGCCAGCAAGCCGCCGGCAATCTCGCCCCGCTCCATCAACTGGCGCAGCAACTGGATCATCACCACCTCGAACAGGCGGTCGATCATCGCCTGGCGGCCGCAGCGCCGCTCGAAGGCCTCCTCGAACAACAGCGCCAGCACCGGCTCGGCCCCTTCAAGCGCCGCCAGCGGCATGCACACGAAGGCCGGCAGCGCGTCGGCCAGCGGGTTGTGCATGCCGCCCTCGAAACGCAGGTTGGCACAGGTCAGGTCGGCCCCATGCACGGGGTCGGAACTGAAGCGGTGGGACAGTGGCCGCGGATACAGCAGCACGCTGGGCTGGTCGATCCGCACCGGCGCGCCCCCATGGGACACCTCCAGCGGCCCGCGCCGCAGCAGGTGCAGTTGGCCATGCACGTCGTCGGCTTCCAGCAGGTTGATCCCGCACAACGCGCCGGCGTTGAAGACCTGGGCGCTTACCGGAAAGCGCTCCAGCAGGACGGCGAGGCGATCGACCACTTCAGTACTCCAAGTCAAATTTTCAGGATTCCACGTCGCAGATCGTATCAGCCGGGCGCGCAAAGTAGGTCCTGCCCGCCGGGCACCCATCCCTCCAGCCAAGGAACCCGCCATGTCCATCGACAAGATCCTCTACGCCGCCACCGCCACTGCCACCGGTGGCCGCGAAGGCCAAGCCCTTTCCTCCGACGGCGCCCTGGCCGTGAAGCTGTCCACCCCGCGCGAGCTCGGTGGCGCCGGCGGCGACGGCACCAATCCCGAGCAATTGTTCGCCGCCGGCTATTCGGCCTGCTTCCTCGGCGCGCTGAAGCTCGTCGCCGGCCGCCGGAAGCTGGCCCTGCCCGCCGACAGCCGGATCACCGGCAAGGTCGGCATCGGCCCCATCGCCAGCGGCTTCGGCATCGAGGTCGAACTGACCATCCGCTTGCCGGGGCTGCCGCGCGACCAGGCACAGGCCCTGGTCGAACAGGCCCACGCGGTCTGCCCGTATTCCAACGCCACCCGCGGCAACATCGACGTGTCGCTCGTGGTCGCCGACTGACCCTTCCCATGCACACCCCCTGACCAGGAGAACCATGACCATGAACACCATCACCAATACCGTCGCCGCCACTGGCGCCCAGGCCACCGAAAGCCCTGACCGGATCGCTGCCCGCGCCACCGTGCAGGGCAGCCACATCACCACTGCCGACGGCGTGCAGCTGTACTACAAGGACTGGGGCCCGAAGGACGGTCCGGTCGTCACCTTCAGCCACGGCTGGCCGCTGAGCTCGGACAGCTGGGAGTCGCAGATGATCTTCCTGGCCGGACAGGGCTACCGCGTGGTCGCCCACGACCGCCGCGGCCACGGCCGTTCCAGCCAGCCCTGGGACGGCAACGACATGGACCACTACGCCGACGACCTGGCCGCGGTGATCCAGGCCCTCGGCCTCGACGACGTCACCCTGGTCGGCTTCTCCACCGGCGGCGGCGAGGTGGCGCGCTACATCGGCCGCCATGGCACCGGCCGGGTGAAGAAGGCGGTGCTGGTCAGCGCCGTGCCGCCGCTGATGCTGCGCACCGCCGACAACCCGGGCGGGCTGCCGATCGACGTGTTCGACGGCATCCGCAAGGCCTCGCTGGAAAACCGTTCGCAGCTGTACCTCGACCTTGCCTCGGGCCCGTTCTACGGCTTCAACCGTCCCGGCGCCGAGGTTTCGCAGGGCCTGATCGACAGCTGGTGGGCGCAGGGCATGCAGGGCGGGCACAAGAACACCTACGACTCGATCGCCGCGTTCTCGGCCACCGACTTCCGCGACGACCTGAAGAAGTTCGACGTGCCCACCCTGGTGATCCACGGCGACGACGATCAGATCGTGCCGATCGACGGTTCCGGCAAGGCCTCGGCCGCGCTGGTCGACGGTGCCGAGCTGCTGGTCTACCCGGGTGCGCCGCACGGCCTGACCGATACCCACAAGGACAGGGTCAACCGCGACCTGCTGGCCTTCCTGCGCAAGTGAGCGGGTAGCGCATCGGCGAATCGGACGGCCGCAGCTGGCTGTGGCCGTTCCCGTGGCGAAGGCAGGCTGCTTGCCGGCACCGCACCTTGCCAGCGGTTCTCGCCTGCGATACAAAAGCCCGGTCGAAAAAGGCGGGCCGGCGTGGTGAGCCCCGGCCAGCTGCCAACCGGCAATTGCCAGGCAGCCCTGTTCCAGCCCCGATGGGGACGCGGACCACGACGGAAGGCGGACGTGTGCCGCTTCCTGTCGCCGCGCGCGCGTAGCCACCCCGTTGGCAATCCCGAACGCTGCTTTCCAGGAAGCCCAGCCACGGCCTTTGCCGTCGCCTGCGGCATTCGATCTGGAGTCCCTGCCATGCACCACACCCCCGTCCTCGTCGTCGGTGGGAGCCTTGTCGGCTTGTCCACCTCGCTGTTCCTGTCCACGCGCGGCGTCGACCACGTGCTGGTCGAGAAGCATCCGGGCAGTTCGCCACACCCGCGCGCAATGGGCTTCACCGAGCGCACCCTGGAGCTGTACCGCGCGGCCGGCATCGGCGAGCGCATACCGCAGGCACCGTCCGGGAGCCGGCTGCGCCGGGTCAAGGCGCAGAGCCTTGCCGGCCACTGGAGCGAGCCGCTGCCGTGGACGCCGGGCAAGCCGGGGGCGCCGGCATCGGCATACTCGCCATGCCGTGGCGCCGCCATCGCCCAGGACAGGCTCGAACCGATACTGCGCCAGGCCGCGATCGAGCGCGGCGCGGACCTGAGGTACGGGCAGCGCCTGCTCGGCTGGCGCGAGGTGGAAGACGGCATCGTCGCCACCATCGGCGACCGCGCCGGCGGCGGCGCCCATGAACTCCACGCGACGTACCTGCTGGCCTGCGACGGTGCCGCCAGCCCGGTCCGCGAACAGGCCGGCATTGCCCGCCACGGGGTCGGGTACCTGCGCACCCTGCGCAGCGTCCTGTTCCATTGCCCCGGTGCCGATGCATGGCTGGAGCGCGGGGTCCAGCAGTTCCAGATCGACAATCCGCGCGTGCAGGGCTTCCTGACCACCTATGGCGACGGCCGCTGGGTGCTGATGTTCGACGACGACCGGCCCCGCGGCGAGGCCGAGTTCGACGACGCGATCCGTGCCGCGCTGGGCATGGACCTCCCGTTCGACCGGATGACCACCGGCCGCTGGGAGATGGCAGGCCGCATCGCCGATGCCTACAGCCGCGGGCGCGTGTTCCTGCTCGGCGACGCCGCGCACCAGCTCCCGCCCACGCGCGGCGGTTTCGGCGCCAACACCGGCATCGACGATGCCGGCAACCTGGCCTGGAAGCTGCAACTGGTGCTGCAGGGTGTCTCCCATCCATCCCTGCTGGACAGCTACGGCAGCGAGCGCCAGCCGATCGCTTGGCTGCGCCACCAGCAGACCTTCGCCCGGCCCGACTATGCGCGCTGGCTGGAGTCCCCGCTGGAAACCACCCTGTTCGGCGATGCGGCGATGGAACTGGGCCAGTTGCAGCGCTCGCACATCGTCCTCGGCGCCGGTGCGGAACTGCCTCCCGCCGCCGCGCCGGAGGTCTGGGCCGGCCAGCCAGGCACCCGTGCGCCGCATGCCTGGATCACCCGGCAGGGCGTCCGCATCTCGACGATCGACCTGTCCACGCGCCACTTCACCCTGCTCAGCCAGGCCCCGGAGTGGATCGCCGCCGGCAGGGAAATGGCCGGGCGCCTGGGGTTGCCGCTGGATACCGTGCATGTCGGCGTGGACGTCCGGTTCGACCACCCGGATGCATTCAACGCTGCCTATGGCGTGACCGCACGCGGCGTCTCGCTGGTCCGGCCGGATGGCGTGGTCGCATGGCGCCGGCCGGATGATGCGCCGGAACGGAATGCCTGCCTGGCCGACGCATTCCGCCGGGCGGCCTGCCTGCACGGTTGACCGGCCAACGCCATGACCGGTTCACGCGTGGCGGTCGCCGCCGAACCGGTGCCCGCATGTCATTGATTCCGCCCCTCCTCCCCGTCTGGATGACTACCGATGATTACCCCCCTGATGTCCCTTCTGATGCTCCTGGGCAGCGCTTCCCCCACCCGGGCCGACGCCGCGCAAGCCGCCGATCCGGTGCAGGCATGCCACGCCTGGATCGAGGGCCGCGCCTGGAACGACCAGGAAGACGATCCACAAACCCTGGTTCTTTCCCCGGCGGCCGCCTGTTTCGATGGCGTCGTCGCGAATGGCTCGCTGGAGGCGCTGCACGCCTGGATCGACGCGGTCCCGGAGACGGCGCAGCCGCTGCTGGTCGTGCGTTCGCGCGGCGGGGATTCGGAAACCGCGCTGGCCCTGGCCGAGAAGCTGCAGGCCCGCGACGCCAGCGTGCACGTGGTCGGGGTCTGCGCTTCGGCATGCGCCAACTACTTCTATGCCGGCGTGCGCGACCGCCATGTCCAGCCCGCGGCGCTGCTGCTCTTCCACGGCGGCTTTTCCGCCGGCAACCGCGCCCGGGCGCTGGCCATGCTGGAGGCATACCTGGATGGACCGCAGGGGGCGACGGTGCCCGATCCGGAGGCCAACCGCCGGGCGATCGGGCAATCGCTGGATGCATCGCAGGCGCGCCAGGATGCGCTCTACCACCGGATCGGCGTCGATCCGCGCATCGTGCACGGGTTCGACGCGCTGGCCGTGGATTCGCTCGACGATGCGCACTGCGGTGGCCCCTCGCCGGCGCCACGCCACTTCCTGTACTTCGACGATGCGCAGATGGCGCGCCTCGGCATCGCCCCCGTGTCCGGGCATGCGGAACAGGACCCGCAGCGGGTCAATGCAGCCATCGCCGCCCTGGATGCCGGCTTCATCGCCTGCCGCGCCCCCGGTGGAACGCCGTTCACCGGAGCCGGCGTGCGGGAGGCCGGCTCCGGTCGCTGAGGCCGGACCTGGCAGCGACGGAGCGCCGCGTGAGCCCATACCGCAATCAGGACGATGGATCATGTTTCCAGGATTTCAAGCGCCATGCAGTCCGGGCCGGCTCCGTATCTTGGACTCCACTGGCCGACCGGCCAGCCCACCACAGACCGGAAGGAGATCCACCATGAAGTCGTTCAAGTCCATCGCCCTGGCCACTGCCATCGCCGCCACCACGGCCTTCGCTGCCGACGCATCGGCTGCCGAAGCCGACGGCCGGAACACCACCGTCATCCTCGTCCACGGCGCATTCGCCGAATCGGCCAGCTGGAACGGCGTGGTGCCGCGCCTGACCGCCCGCGGCTACACCGTGGTCGCCGCGGGCAACCCGCTGCGCAGCGTGGCCGGCGATGCCGAGGTGGTCGACGGCCTGGTCGAGCGGGCGCCCGGCCCGGTGGTGCTGGTCGGCCACTCCTACGGCGGCGCGGTGATTTCCAACGTCCATGCCAACCCGAAGATCAAGGCGCTGGTATACGTGGCCGCCTTTGCCCCCGAGCAGGGTGAAACCGTGCTGGAGCTGACCGGCCGTTTCCCCGGCAGCACCCTGCCCGCCGCGCTGGCCGAGCCGGTACGGCACGCCGATGGTGGCGAAGACCTGTACATCCGCCAGGATGCATTCTGGCAGCAGTTCGCCAGCGATGTCCCCGAGGCCGAGGCTGCGGTAATGGCCGCAACCCAGCGTCCGCTGTCCCAAGCAGCGTTGACCGAGGCCAGCCGCCAGCCGCGCTGGAAGGACACCCCGGCGTGGTTCATCTACGGCGACGCCGACAGGAACATCCCGGCCCGGGCGCTGCAGTACATGGCCGACCGGGCCGGCTCACGCGGCACGGTGGTGATCCCCGGTGCCTCGCACGTGGTGATGACCTCGCAGCCGCAGGCCGTGGCCGCAGTGATCGAGCAGGCCGTGCAGGCAACCGCGCGGTAAGCAAGCCGGCAGGCGCGAACAGGATGCGGCGGGCCGCGAGGTCCGCCGCATCATCGTTGCATGGGAAGCACCTGCCCTAGGCTGCGGTGGCACCCACGGGCCGGCACAGGATGAACTCGCGGTCGCGCACGCGGCCGACCGGGAATTCGTATTCGCCCGTTTTCCCGAAGCCGTGGCGGCCATAGAAGCGTTGTGCGCCGAGGTTCTCCGACCAGACGCCAATCCACAGCGTGCGCGGGCCGGCTTCCAGCAGCCAGCGCTCGGCCTGCGCGAACAGCTTGCCGCCCCAGCCGCCGCCCTGATGTTCGCGCAGCACGTACAAGCGCTTCAGTTCGCCGTCTTCCGGCCGCACGTCGGCATGCGGCAGGCCACAGGGCCCGGCGAAGGCGAAGCCGGCCGCCTCGCCGTCGATTTCCAGCAACCACGCCGCGTAATCGCCCGATTCCAGCTGTTCGCGCTGCACGTCCACCGGGTAGGCAATGGACAGGTAGAACGCCAGGTCGTCCGCCGGGTACAGGTGGCCGAACGTCTCCACGAAGGTGCGCTCGGCCAGCGTGCACAGCACGCCCGCATCATCGGGCGTGGCGCGGCGGATGACGGCAACCATCGCCCGCGGCTCAGCCCTTGGCCGGTTGCGGACGCACCTGCACGTGCACCTCGGCCAGCTGCGCGTCGGCGATCGGCGACGGTGCGTCGGTCATCAGGCACTGCGCGCCGGTGGTCTTGGGGAACGGGATCACGTCGCGGATCGACTCGGTGCCGGCCATCAGCGCGGCGATACGGTCGATGCCGAAGGCGATGCCGCCGTGCGGCGGCGCGCCGTAGTTCAGCGCATCGAGCAGGAAGCCGAACTTGGCGCGGGCTTCCTCGGCGTCGATGCCGAGCAGCTCGAACACCGCGCTCTGCATTTCCGGGCGGTGGATGCGGATGGAGCCGCCGCCGATCTCGTTGCCGTTGAGCACCATGTCGTAGCCACGCGACACCGCCGTCTTCGCGTTGGCGCGCAGGTCGGCGACGTCGTCCACCGCCGGCGCGGTGAACGGATGGTGGAGCGCAACGTAACGCTGCTCCTCCTCGTCCCACTCGAACATCGGGAAGTCGGTGACCCACAGCGGGCGCCAGCCGTCGGCGACCAGGTTGAAGTCCTTGCCGGCCTTCAGGCGCAGCGCGCCCATGAAGTCGGAGACCTTGTTGTAGCCGCCGGCGCCGAAGAACACGATGTCGCCGTTGCCGGCGCCGACGTGCTGGAGCAGCGCGGCGAAGGCGGCCTCGTCGAAGAACTTCTGGATCGGCGAGCTGACCTCACCGTTGTCGGCGATCTTGATGTAGGCCAGTCCCTTGGCGCCGTACTTGGCGGCGTGCGCGGCGTATTCGTCGATCTGCTTGCGGCTGAGCGTCGCACCACCCGGGATGCGCAGCGCGGCGACGCGGCCGTCGGCGTCATTGGCCGGGCCGGTGAACACCGCGAACCCGCTGTCCTTGACCAGTCCGGCCACGTCCACCAGTTCCAGCGCGATGCGCAGGTCCGGCTTGTCCGAACCATAGCGACGCATCGCCTCGGCCCAGGTCATGCGCGGGAACTGCGCGTCCAGTTCGACGTCCACCACTTCCTTGAACACCGCGCGGATCATGTCCTCGACGAAATCCTGCACGTCGCGCTCGCGCACGAAGGCGAACTCCATGTCCAGCTGGGTGAATTCCAGTTGGCGGTCGGCACGCAGCGCCTCGTCGCGGAAGCAGCGCGCGATCTGGTAGTAGCGGTCGAAGCCGGCCACCATCAGGATCTGCTTGAACAGCTGCGGGCTCTGCGGCAGCGCGTAGAACTCGCCCGGGTGCATGCGCGCCGGCACCAGGAAGTCGCGTGCGCCTTCCGGCGTGGCCTTGGTCAGGATCGGGGTCTCGATGTCCTGGAAGCCGCGCGCGTCGAGGTGGCGGCGCAGCGCCTGCACCAGCTTGATGCGGGTGCGCTGCATGCGCTGCATCTCCGGGCGGCGCAGGTCGAGGTAGCGATACTTCAGGCGGGTGTCCTCGCCCGGGTTCTCGTGGGCGTGGAACGGCAGCGGCGCGGCCTTGTTGAGGACGGTGATGCGGGAGGCGATCACCTCCACCTTGCCGGTGCGCATCTTGTCGTTGACCGCATGGCGGGCGCGCACCACGCCTTCGACCTGCAACACGTCCTCGTAGCCCAGCGACGCGGCCACGGCGAACACCTCGGCGTTGTCGACCTCCACCGTCACCTGCACGATGCCTTCATGATCCCGGAGATCGATGAAGCAGACACCGCCCTGGTTGCGGGCAACGTCGGTCCAGCCGGCGAGGGTCACGGTTTGGCCGATCAGGGTCTCGTCGACCAGGCCGCAGAAGTGGGTACGCATGGAAAGCTCCGCAGGGGGAATGCCGGCACCGGAAGGGGCCGGGAAAGCCGGCTATTTTGCGGCCGCACGCGGGACGGGGCAAATCCGCCGGACGGTCATGCCCCGCCCGGGCGGGGCATGGCCCGCGATTCGGCCGCCGAACCTGAACAAAGACACCGCCCATCGGGTGCCTGCCCCGCTCCCGCGCCCATGCGGGCGCATCGGCGGCTCACTCCGGCCGTGCCGCCGGCGCCTCGGCGACGACCGTGGCTTCCGCAACGGCCGGGGCGGCTTCCCCCTCGTTCTGCAGCGGGTCCACGTCCAGCGGCGCGCGGAACACCAGCGACGGCAACAGCGTGTTCAATGCCGCATACAGCAACAACGCCCCGTACAGCACCGCCGGCACCTCGAAGCGCTCGCGCATGATGCCGGCCAGCACCAGGGTGAAGACCAGGGTCGGCGACAACGCCAGCGACACCCGCAGGCTGGAGCGGAAACTCTCGCCGAACATCGCCCGCCGCTGCAGCCACACCAGCGCGATGCGCAGCGGCAGCACGACGAGGGTGAGCAGCACGCCCAGCCCCAATGCCTCGAAGCTCAGGGCCTCGCCCGGCACATGGGTACCGGAGCCGAAGAAATAGAACGGCACGAAGAACGAGGCGAACAGGCGCAATGCATGCAGGTTCTCGTGCGAGGCCAGCAAGGGCATGCGCTGCTGCAGCAGGCGCGCGACCAGCCCGGCGATGAAGGCACCGACCAGGTAGTACACGCCCAGCGCATAGGTGATGTAGGCCGCCAGCAACCCGACCATCACCAGCAGCGAGAACTCCGAACCGGGCGCATGCGGTACCACCCAGCGGCCGAGTGCGATGAACAGCAACGGCAGGCCGACCATCATCGCCACCAGCGCCAGGCTGGACAGCGCCATGTGGCCGGGGTCGCCCGCCTGCAGCACCACGAACAGCGCGGCCAGCGCCAGCAGTTCGCCGGCGATGGCCTTGCTGCTGACCCAGAACCGCTCGGCGTCGCTCAACCCCAGCCGCGACAGCGACTCCATGATGAAGCCGGTGGAAGGGGTCAGCAGCGCCAACGCCAGCAGGCCGGCCGCCTGCCATGACAACCCGGCGTAATGCCAGGCCAGCCAGGCCACGCCCGCCAACGTGGCCACCCGGATCAGCAGGTGCACCAGCAACGGCCACATGCCGCGGCGCAGGTCCTGCAGGTCGACATCCAGGCCGGCGAACAGGAACAGCGAGGAAATGCCCAGCGTGGACAACAGCCCCACCACCGGGTCCTGCGCGCCATCGCCCAGCCACAGCATCACGCCGATGCCGAAGGCGAGGCAGGTCAGCGGCGCCGGCACGCTGAAGCGCTGCAGGGCACGCGGGATCACCAGCAACGCGAAGATCAGCGACAGATAGACCAGTTCCCGGCTCATGCAGCCTTGTTTCCTTTCCGGACAGGCGCACAGGGTACACATCCGCCGGGACGCGGAAACCACTCACCCCATGTGGATGGCGGCCAGTTCGCCGACGCGGCGCAGGATGCCGTTGCGGTCGTCGTCGCCCAGCGTCGAGCCCTGCAGGTAGCAGGCCAGCAGCCACGGCGCGCCACCCCGTTCCGGCCACAGCACGGCGATGTCATTGGTGATGCCGTCGCGTTCGTAGCCACTGCCGGTCTTGTCGCCGACCCGCCAGCCGTGCGGCAAACCCGCGCGCAGGCGCGCATCGCCGGTCTGGTTGTCGATCAGCCAGTCGGCCAGTTGCATGCGCGAGGCCGGTTCCAGCGCATCGCCCAGCACGAAGCGCTGCAGGTTGCCGGCCATCGCCGCCGGGCTGGTGGTGTCGCGCGGGTCGCCCGGCGCGAACAGGTTGAGTTCCGGCTCGTGGCGCGCGCAGAGGGTGAGCGCGTCGCCCTGCGCGCGCAGGAAGGCAGTCAGCCCGGCCGGCCCGCCGACCAGCGGCAGCAGCAGGTTGGCCGCGGCGTTGTCGCTGATGGTCAGCGTGGCCCGGCACAGGTCGCGCACGCTCATGTCCTTGCCGACGTGGCGCGTGCTGGCCGGCGAATGGTGGAGGATGTCGGCGGCGCGCACCGGCACGCGCCGGTCCAGCGACAGCTCACCGCGACCGGCCCGGTGCAGCACCGCGGCGGCGAGCAGGAACTTGAAGGTGCTGCACATCGGGAAACGCTCGTCCATGCGGTGGCCGAAGTGCGCGCCGCTGGCCGGGTGCCACAGGCAGACGCCGAGCCGGCCGCCGCTGCGCTTCTCCAGCGCGGCGAAGTCGTCCGTCGCGGCGGACGCGGATGCCGGCGTGCGCGCCAGCGCCGGCAGGATGGCGGTGGCCAAGGTGCCGGCGCTGAACTTCAGGAACTGGCGGCGGGCCAACATGCGGGTTCTCCTTGGCGGGTTCGGGCTGCGGCGATTGTTGGCGGCGGGCGCATTGCGGACCAGCGCGAATTTTCATCGTCAGTCATTAGATTTTTCGATGTCATTTACCCCTATTCCGGCACATTTTCCGCCAGATGGTGGCCAATATCCATCACCCATATTGATGACTCCGGCATGATCCGCCCCCAGCTCCCGCTCAACGCCCTGCGCGCGTTCGAGGCCGCCGCGCGCCACCTGAACTTCACCCGCGCGGCACTGGAGCTGTGCGTCAGCCAGGCCGCGCTCAGCCACCAGATCCGCATGCTGGAAGAGCGCCTGCAGGTGACGCTGTTCCACCGGCTGCCGCGCGGGGTGGCGCTGACCGACGAAGGCGCGGCGCTGCACCCGGTGCTGACCGAATCCTTCGACCGCATCGGCATCGCGCTGGACCGTTTCACCGGCGGGCGCATGCGCGAGGTGCTGACGGTGGGCGTGGTCGGCACCTTCGCCACCGGCTGGCTGCTGCCGCGGCTGCCGGCCTTCGAGGCCGCGCACCCGGACATCGAGCTGCGCCTGCAGACCCACAACAACCGCATCGACCTGGCCGGCGAAGGGCTGGACCTGGCGATCCGCTTCGGCGACGGCGACTGGCAGGGGCAGGACTGCACGGCCATCCTTGATGCGCCGTTCGCGCCGGTGTGCGCCCCCGTGCTGGCGCGGCGCCTGCACGCGCCACGCGAACTGGCCGGGACGACGCTGCTGCGTTCCTACCGCAACGACGAGTGGCCGCGCTGGCTGCAGGCGGCCGGCGCCGCCGGGGTGGAGGCACGCGGTCCGGTGTTCGATTCCTCGCTGACGCTGGCCAGCGCCGCGGCGTCCGGCGCCGGCGTGGCGCTGCTGCCGCTGCGCATGTTCGAGCAGGAACTGGCCGAAGGGCGGCTGCTGCAGCCATTCGCGCAGACGCTCACGCTGGGCCGCTACTGGCTGACGCGGCTGCGTTCGCGGCCGGAACGCGAGCCGCTCAAACGTTTCCGCCTGTGGTTGCAGGCGCAGGGGGACTTGTAGGAGCGACGCCAGTCGCGATGGGGCATTACCGGGAAAACCCCATCGCGACTGGCGTCGCTCCTACAGATGACCGGATGTCCCCGCGCGCTCAGGCGTCGAGCAGCTCCATCCACGCCGCTTCGGCCTGCTCCAACTGCTGCGCCAGCACTTCGCGCTCGCCGCCCAGCCTGCCCATCTTCGCCGCATCGGCGTAGTTGGCCGGGTCGGCCAGTTGCCGGTCGATGTCGGCCAGCGCCGCGCCGAGCTGCTCGACCTTCTTCTCGGCCGCTTCCAGTTTGTGCGGATTGACCGGTTTCTTCGACGGTACCGGCGCGGCGGCAATCGGGGCCGAGGCGGCGACAGGCTTTTCCGCCTTGTCGGCGCGCTCGGCCTTGCTGCGCGCGCCCTGCGCGGTGGCGCGGGTGCGCAGCCACGCGGCGTATTCGTCGAGGTCGCCGGCGAACGGCTCGACCACGCCGTCGGCCACGCGCCAGAAGGTGTCGCAGACCAGCCCGATCAAGTGGCGGTCGTGGCTGACCATCACGATCGCACCTTCGAAGATACTCAACGCCTCGGCCAGCGCCTCGCGCATTTCCAGGTCGAGGTGGTTGGTGGGTTCGTCGAGCAGCAGCACGTTCGGCTGCTGCCACGCGATCAGCGCCAGCGCCAACCGCGCGCGCTCGCCGCCGGAGAAGCCATCGACCGGCTCGAACGCGCGGTCGCCGGGGAAGTTCCACTTGCCGAGGAAGTCGCGGAACGACTGGTTGACGCCATCCGGGTCGATGTCGCGGAAGTGGTCCATCGGCGTGGCGCCTTCGCGCAGCGATTCCACCGTGTGCTGGGCGAAGTAGCCGATCTTCATGTCCGGGTGCGCGCTGCGCTCGCCGGCCAGCGGCGGCAGGTCGCCCACCAGCGTCTTGACCAGCGTGGTCTTGCCCGCGCCGTTGGGGCCGAGCAGGCCGACGCGCTGGCCGGCCTCGAGGCCGAAGCCCACACCTTCGAGGATCACCGCGTCGTCGCCATAACCGGCCTCGACGTTGTTCAGGCGGATCAGCGAGAACGGCAGCTTGGCCGGCGCGGAGAACTCGATGCGGAACTCGCGCTCGGCGCGCACCGCCTCGGTGCCGGTCATCTTGGCCAGCCGCTTCATCCGGCTCTGCGCCTGGGTGGCCTTGCTGGCCTGCGCCTTGAAGCGGTCGATGAAGCTCTGCAGGTGGGCGCGCTCGGCCTGTTCCTTCTCGTGCGCGATCTGCTGCTGGCGCAGGTGCTCGGCGCGCTGGCGCTCGAAGTCGGTGTAGCCGCCGGTATACAGCTTGGCGGTTCCGCCATGCAGGTGCAGGGTGTGGGTGGCGACGTTGTCGAGGAACTCGCGGTCGTGCGAGATCAGCAACAGCGTGCCGGGGTACTTGAGCAGCCACTGTTCCAGCCAGTACACCGCGTCGAGGTCGAGGTGGTTGGTCGGTTCGTCGAGCAGCAGCAGGTCGCTGGGCATCATCAGCGCGCGGGCCAGGTTCAGGCGCGCGCGCCAGCCGCCGGAGAACGCGGCCACCGGGCGCGCATGGGTTTCGGCCGGGAAGCCGAGGCCGTGCAGCAGCTTGCCGGCGCGTGCCTCGGCGTCGTAGGCACCCAGCTCGGCCATCCTGGTGTGCGCCTCGGCCACCGCCTCCCAGTCCTCGCGCGCGGTGGCCGCGGCCTCCTCGGCCAGCACCGCGGCCACCACGTCGTCGCCGCCGAGCACGAAGTCGATGGCGCGGTCGGGCAGCGCCGGGGTTTCCTGCGCCACGTCGGCGATGCGGACCTTGCCGGGCAGCGACACGTCGCCCTTGTCGGCCTCCAGCTCGCCGCGCACGGCGGCGAACAGGCTGGACTTGCCGGCGCCGTTGCGGCCGACCACGCCGACGCGGTAGCCGGCATGCAGGGTGAGGTCGACGTTGGACAGCAGCAGGCGTTCGCCGCGGCGCAGGGCGAAATTACGTAGGGAAATCATGAATGGGCTCGTTATAACCGTATGGAATGTCCAAACAAGGAGCATTCCTGCGACGCGATTCTAGCGTTAACGAATACTTGACCAACGCATCGAGCGCGCCCGATCCCGTCCCGCCTCGATCGCTCCCTGGCACTTTACCGAAGTACGCACCGATGTCCCGCCCGCAAAAACGCTTTCAAAAGCAACGATGTAGACGGCCGCGCCGGATTTGACACAACGTAAATTTTCCATTAATTCGTGATGGCACACCCACTCCACCGGCCAGAATCCGCCGCCGGGTGCCGCCAACTCCACCGGAGCCGCAATCTGATGAACAGCAAATCCAACACGCTCGCCCTCGCCGTTGCCATCGCGCTCGGCCTCCCGGTCGCTTCCGCCTTCGCCCAGTCCAGCGCGCAGACGCTGGATACCGTGATCGTCACCGGCACCCGCGTGGCCGACCGCACCGTGGCCGAGTCGCAGTCGCCGATCGACATCATCACCCCGGAGGCGCTGTCGGCCACCGGCACCGGCGAGCTGGCCACCGCGCTGGCGCGCGCCCTGCCCTCGCTCAACTTCCCGCGCCCGGCGCTGACCGACGGCACCAGCGGCATCCGCCCGGCGCAGCTGCGCGGGCTCTCGCCCGACCAGGTGCTGGTGCTGGTCAACGGCAAGCGCCGCCACACCTCCGCCCAGCTCAACGTCAACGGCAGCATCGGCCGCGGCTCCTCGGCCACCGACCTGAACGCGATCCCGATCGCCGCCATCGAGCGCGTGGAAGTGCTGCGCGACGGCGCCTCGGCCCAGTATGGTTCGGACGCCATCGCCGGCGTGGTCAACATCGTGCTCAAGGGCGCCGGCAAGGGCGGCAGCCTGGCGGTGGACTACGGCCAATATTCGGCCGGCGACGGCAACAAGTACCAGCTCTCCGGCGATGCCGGCGTCGAGTTCGGCGACGGCCGCGGCACCCTGCACGTGGCCGGGCAGGTCAGCGACCAGGACGAGAGCAACCGCGCCGGCCCGTACCAGGGCACCGCCCCGGACACCGGCAACTTCCCCGGCATCGGCGAGAAGACCTTCGTCATCGGCGACCCGCGCGTGCAGGCCACGGCGGTGTCGGCCAACAGCCAGTTCCAGTTCGGCGACGCGCTCACCGGCTACGCCACCGCGGCGGCCAGCAACCGCGACATCACCTCGTTCGCGTTCTACCGTTCGAAGAACCACAACCCGCTGACCGCGCAGTTCTACCCGGACGGCTTCGTGCCGGAGATCAACCAGTACTCCAAGGATCGTTCGCTGGTGGCCGGCCTGAAGGGCAGCACCGAGGGCGGCTTCAACTGGGACGTGAGCTACAACTACGGCTACAACAAGATCGACTTCCACACCCGCAACACGGTCAACTACAGCCTCGGCAGCAGCAGCCCGACCAGCTTCTACGACGGCGCGCTGGAGTACACCCAGAACGTGGTCAACGCCGACTTCTCGCAGGCGCTGGACTGGGGCCTGGCCTACCCGGTGACGCTGTCCTTCGGCGCCGAGTACCGGCAGGAGAAGTGGAACCAGTCGCCGGGTTCGGCCGATTCGTACTTCGGCGGCGGCGCGCAGGGCTTCGGCGGCTTCACCGTCGAGAACGCCGTGCATTCGGACCGCCACAACTACGCCGTCTACGCCGGCCTCGAAGGCGACTTCACCGACAAGTTCTCCGCCGGCATCGCCGGCCGCTACGAGGACTACTCGGACTTCGGCAACGAAACCACCGGCAAGCTGTCGGCGCGCTACGCCTTCACCGACGCGGTGGCCCTGCGCGCCACCGCCTCCACCGGCTTCCGCGCACCCTCGCTGGCGCAGCAGAACTACCAGGTCATCACCAGCTCGGTGGACAGCAGCGGCGTGTTCACCCAGCGCGGCACCTTCCCGGCCGCCAGCGCGGCGGCCCTGGCCCTCGGCTCGGAACCGCTGAAGCAGGAGAAGTCCACCTCCTACAGCCTGGGCCTGGTGCTGCAGCCGAGCGAGCGCCTGTACCTGACCGTGGATGCCTACCAGATCGAGATCGACGACCGCATCGTGCTGTCCTCGCCGCTGAACATCGACCCGGCCGCCAGCGCCAACGCCGGCGACCCGGACCGGCTGGCCGCCGCACAGGCCGCGCAGGCGCTGCTGGCCAGCCTCGGCGTCGACGGCGTGACCTCGTTCAACTACTTCACCAACGCGGTGGACACCCGCACCCGCGGCGTGGACGTGGTCGGCACCTACAGCGTGCCGCTGGCGGCCAGCTCGCTGGACCTCACCGCCAGCTACGGCTACAGCAAGACCGAGATCACCGGCATCGCCGCCGACCCGGCCGCGTGGAACACCTTCGCCGCGCTCGCGCCCTCGCGCATCGCCCGCGACGAGCGCGGCCGCATCGAGGAAGGCTACCCGAAGGACAAGGTGATCCTCGGCGGCGTGTGGAAATCCGAGCGCTGGGACATCGGCCTGACCACCACCCGCTACGGCAGCTTCAGCAACCGCCCCACCAGCGGCGCGGCCAACGACCAGACCTTCGGCGCGCAGTGGATCGTCGACGTCTCGGCCAGCTACAAGCCCGGCGAGCGCTGGACACTGACCCTGGGTGCGGACAACGTGCTGGACTCGCACCCGGACCGCAGCATCTTCGCCAACTCGTCCTCGGGCATGTTCCCGTACAGCAACTACTCGCCGGCCGGCTTCAACGGCGCCTATGCCTACGGCCGCATCAGCTACAAGTGGTGAGCCGCGGCTAACGGCCCGCACGCAACACGCGATTGCCCCGGGAAACCGGGGCAATCCATTTGGGGCCTGCAACGCCGCCGACCGCGCGCCCGGCAGGACGGGCCGTTGCGCGCTTCGCATGCAATCCGTCCTTGTCGGCACCGCTTCCGCCCGTAGAATCGTTGCATTCCCCTGCCCTGCGAGTCCCGATGCACCATGACACCGCCCTGATCAACATGATCGCCATCGGCCTGGGCCTGGCCTTCGTGTTCGGCGCCCTGGCCAACAAGCTGCGGCTGTCGCCGCTGGTGGGCTATCTGGTGGCGGGGGTGGTGGTCGGGCCGTTCACGCCGGGCTTCGTCGCCGACCAGACCCTGGCCAACCAGTTGGCCGAGATCGGGGTGATGCTGCTGATGTTCGGCGTCGGCCTGCACTTCTCGCTGAAGGACCTGATGGCGGTGAAGGCCATCGCCATCCCCGGCGCCATCGGCCAGATCGCGGTGGCCACGCTGCTGGGCTGGGGCGTGGCCACGCTGATGGGCTGGCCGGCGCTGCACGGGGTGATCTTCGGCTTCTCGCTGGCCACCGCCTCGACCGTGGTGCTGCTGCGGGCGATGGAGGAACGGCGCCTGCTGGAGACCACCCGCGGCAAGATCGCGGTGGGCTGGCTGATCGTCGAGGACCTGGCCTGCGTGCTGGCGCTGGTGATGATGCCGGTGATCGCCGGGGTGTTCGGACCGGAGGCGCAGGGCCAGCACCACAGCGTCGGCAGCGTGCTGGCCTCCATCGGCTGGACCTTCGTGCAGTTGGGCCTGTTCGTGGCGGTGATGCTGGTGGTCGGGCGCCGGGTGATCCCGTGGGTACTGGAGCGCATCGCCGGCACCGGCTCGCGCGAGCTGTTCACCCTGTCGGTGCTGGCCATCGCGCTGGGCGTGGCGTTCGGCGCGGCCGCGCTGTTCGGCGTGTCGTTCGCGCTGGGCGCGTTCTTCGCCGGGATGATGCTCAACGAATCCGAACTGAGCCACAAGGCCGCGCACGATTCGCTGCCGCTGCGCGACGCGTTCGCGGTGCTGTTCTTCGTCTCGGTGGGCATGCTGTTCGACCCGAAGATCGTGCTCGAGCACCCGTGGCAGGTGCTGGCGACGGTGGCGATCATCATGTTCGGAAAGTCCGCCGCCGCGTTCTTCATCGTGCGCCTGTTCGGCCATTCCAAGGGCACGGCGCTGACCATTTCCGCCTCGCTGGCGCAGATCGGCGAGTTCGCCTTCATCATCGCCGGCCTTGGCGTGGCGCTGAAGATCCTGCCGCCGGCCGGGCAATCGCTGGTGCTGGCCGGCGCGCTGGTGTCGATCATGCTCAACCCGCTGGTGTTCGGCCTGCTCGACCGCTGGCAGGCCCGGCACAAGGAGGCCCAGCCGGTGCCGGAGGTGCCGGACATCCCGCCCGGTCCGTCGCTGGACCTGCACGACCACGCCATCGTCATCGGCTACGGCCGCGTCGGCAGCACGCTGGCGCAGGTGCTGCACGACCGCGGCGTGCCGCTGCTGGTGATCGACGACAACCGCGAGCACGTCGAGCGCGCGCACGCGGCCGGCATCCCCGGCATCCGCGGCAGCGCGGCGGCCGACAAGGTGCTGGCCGAGGCCCACCCCGAACGCGCCAGCATCGCCATCCTCGCCATCCCGCAGCCGCTGGAGGCCGGCGAGGCCCTGGCCAAGCTGCGCGCGATCAACCCCGGCCTGACCCTGCTGGCACGCGCGCACAGCGACGCCGAGGTCAAGCACCTGCTCGAACACGGCGCCGACGGCACGGTGATGGCCGAACGCGAGCTGGCGCACTCGCTGGCGGAAATGGTCATGGCCACCCCGCCCTACCGCGCGATGCGGACGGCGAGCTGAGCGCAGAGGCGCTACCGGCGCGCCCCTGCCTAGTGACCGACCGTTGGTCGGGCGGCGGCGCGACGCGCCGATGGACGCCCGGCATTGACCGACATGTGCCGACCAACGGTCGGCACCCACAGGCACCCACCGACATTCATCTATTCATCGGCGCATCCTCCGACCCGGTAGCGCCCGACCGTTGGTCGGGCGGCGGCACGAAGCGCCGATGGACCCCGGCATTGGCCAACATGTGCCGACCAACGGTCGGCACCCACAGGCACCCACCGGTATCAGCACCCACTCAGCCTTGCAGCGGCACATAGAGGTCCGCGCGCAGGATGGCCTCGGGCACTTCCTCGGGGTCGTCAAGGAAGTGGTAATGGACCGGCGCATCGCGCAGGGCGTGACCGCTGCAGGGCAACCATTCGGCCAGCAGCCGGTCGCAGGCATCCTCCAACCCGGAATAGGCGCCGACGTGGCGCAGGCGCGCCGCCATGCCGCCTTCCAGCCGCAGGCACCGCAGCGGCACCGGCGGCTGCGGCGGGGGTGAATCGAAGACCAGCCCGCAGTCGAAGCGCAGTTCTTCCGGGGCGACGTCGCGATGATCGTCGCGCGGAATCCCGACCAGCTGCCGCAGGTGTTCCACCAGCCCATGCTGCGCGGCCCAGCCGAACAGCTCGCCGAAGCCGGCATCCAGTTCGTCGAACGCCCCCTGCCGGCGCAGCGCCACCACTTCCAACGGTTGCAGCGCCACCACCTCCACGCTCAGCGGCGGCAGGCCGGTCGCGTCCCGGCGCGACGGTTTCGACAGCCGCTCGATCCAGCGTTCGCGCAGCTCCGTATCCGCGCGCAATTGCGTGGGGCTGGCGTCGAACACCTCGCGGAACACCCGCGCCAGCGCCTGCGGCGTGTCGTAGCCGACCCGCAGGGCGATATCGGTCACGCTGGCCTCACCCGGCAGGCAGTGCAGGGCCGCCAGCAGGCGCAGGCGCTGCGCGGTGCGGCCCACGGTTTCCCCGGTCAGCGCGCGCCAGACGCGGTGGAAATGGAAGGGCGACAGGTGCGCGGCGGCGGCCAGTTCCTGCAGGTCCGGCAACGCCTGTCCGGCGCCGATCGCCTGTTGCAGCCGGGCCAGGGCGCGGTCCAGTTTCGGCGGGTGCGAGGCGTTGGTCTTCATGGCGGCATCCTTCGTGTCGGTGATGGCCCATTGCAGCGCCGGCCGGCGCCGGCCGCGTTCCCGATCTTGCGCTTCGTCAGGCCTTGGCCGCAGTGCCGGGAATCCGCCCGAGGTAGTCGCCGAGCAGGGCGATGGCCTGCCGCACCTTGGCCGGCTGGGTTTGCCGGTGCGGGCTGACCGCCCACGCCGGCAACGCCGCGACCTCCCATTCCGGCAACAGCCGCACCAGCGTGCCCGCCGCCAGCAGCGGCGCCGCGTCCAGGCAGGGGAGCACCGCCACGCCCAGCCCGGATTCGCACAGCTGGCACACCGCCGGCAGATTGTGGCTGACGATGCGCGGGTGCGCCGGCACCCGCCGCTCCTCGCCGGAAACACGGTGTCGCCAGGCCAGCCCCGGTGCCTGCACCAGCCCGAGCCATTCGCTTGCCGGCACCTGCGCAGGGTCCATTGGCTGGCCATGCACCCGCATCCAGTCGGGCGCGGCGCAGGACCAGCGTTGCAGCGTGCCGAGCGGCTGCGCCATCCAGTCGCTGTCCGGCAGGCGCCCGAAGCGCAGCGCCAGGTCGATGCAGGCCTGCACCAGGTCGGTCCAGCCATCCTCGAAATGCAGGTACAGGCGCAATTGCGGGTTGTCGCGCAGCCAGCCGCCCAGCGCCGGGCCGATGTGGTCGGCCATGCCCAGCGGCGCGGACAGGCGCAGCTCGCCGCTGGGTGCATGGCGCGCGGCGGAAAGCTCGGCCTCGGCCTCGCCGGCCGCATCCAGCAGCCGCACGCAGGCCGTGTAATAGCGGCTGCCCACGTCGGTCAGCGCCAGCCGCCGGGTGGAACGGTGCAGCAGCGCCACCCCGGCCTCGCGCTCCAATGTGCGCAACTGCTGGCTGACCGCCGAGGTACTCATGCCCAGCGCGCGCGCCGCCGCGCTCATCGAGCCGTGCTGGACCACCTGCGCGAACAGCGCCATGCGCCTGAAATTCTCCATCACCCTCTCCCGTCGGCGCCGCGTCGTGAAGCGCAGCTTCAAGGTGATTGTGGTGCCCGCGGACTGCCGCCGCCACGGCCACGGGGGGACACTGACGCCCTCCCATCCCGCTTGAGGACTCCCCATGAAAATCGCCCTGATCGGCGCCACCGGCTTCGTCGGCCGCGCCCTGCTCGAAGAACTGCTGACCCGCGGCCACGAGGTCACCGCGCTGGCCCGCCACCCGGAGAAACTCGCCGCGCGCGAACGCCTGCGCGTGGTCCGCGCCGACGTGCAGGATGCCGCGCAGGTGCAGGCGGCGGTGGCCGGCAGCGACGCGGTGGTCAGTGCCTACAACGCCGGCTGGAACAACCCGGACCTGTACCGCGACTTCATGCGCGGCTCGCGCGCCATCGTCGCCGGCACCACCGCCGCCGGCGTGAAGCGCTACCTCGTGGTCGGCGGCGCCGGCAGCCTGCTGGCCGCCGACGGCACGCAGCTGGTGGATGCCCCGGACTTCCCGGCCGACTACCGCGAAGGCGCCCGCGCCGCGCGCGACGCGCTGGACGAACTGCGGCAGGAAACGGCGCTGGACTGGACCTTCCTCAGCCCGCCCGTCGCCTTCCATGCCGGCGGTCCTGTCGAGCGCACCGGCCGCTACCGCAGCGGCACCGACACCCCGCTGATGGCCGCCGACGGCCCGGGCACGATCAGTCCGGCCGACCTGGCGGTGGCCGTGGCCGACGAACTGGAACAGCCGCGCCACGTGCGCCAGCGCTTCACCATCGCCTGGTGATGCGGACGGAAGCGTCACCCCAGCCACCGGTGGCGGCGCCTTCTCAGAGCAGGTTCATCTGCGGCTGCGGCTCCGCGTCTTCCCTGATGGCGCCATCGGCCTGCGCGCAGGTCCAGCACAACCCTTCCCGCAGCGGCATCGGCCGGGCATACAGGTAGCCCTGCCCCCAGTGCACGCCGAGCTTGCGCAGGCAGGTGGCGGTGTCCTCGTCCTCGACGTATTCGGCCACCACCTCGGCGCCGCAGGCGCGCGCCACCGCCACCGAGGCCTGCACCATCGCGTAGTCGCGCGGGTCACGGGTGAGGTTGCGCACGAACGAGCCGTCGATCTTGATGATGTCCACCGGCAGCTCCTTGAGCCGGGCGAAGCTCTGCATGCCCACGCCGAAGTCGTCGATGGCGATGCGGCAGCCGCGCACGCGCAGTTCGTCCAGCAGCAGGCTGGCCTGCTCGGCGGTGAAGATGGCCACCGTCTCGGTGATCTCGAAGCACAGCCGCGACAACCGCAGCGGCGCCTGCTCCAGCAGTTCCAGCAGGCGCACGCGGAAGCTCTCCGAGGCCAGGCTCTGCCCGGTCAGGTTCACCGAAATGCGGCCGCAGGCCGCCACCAGCTCCGGCGACCGCCGCAGTTGCGCGAACAGTTCGGCCACCACCGCCAGGTCCAGCTCCGGCCCGCGCCGCGCGGCCTCGACCGCCGGCAGGAACCGGTCCGGCCGCAGCAGTTCGCCCTGCTCGTCGCGCAGGCGGCACAGCACTTCGCCGACGATGCGTCCACCCAGCCGCAACTCGCCCAACGGCAACACCGGCTGGAAAAACAGCACCAGCCCGTCGGGGCGGCGCAGGTGGGCCAGGGCCGCGCTGGCCCCGTGCAGGCGCGCCTGCGCCTGTTGCAGGGTGGCGCGCTCGGCATTGGCGAACAATGGCTCGACCTCGTTGCTGGCGCGCGCCTCGAACGCGAGGCTGGAGGCCAGCATCAGCGCGGCGTCCAGGTCCAGCCCGGTGTCGCCGCCGAAGCGCGCCACGCCCAGGTACGGCAACAGGCGCACGTTCTGCCCCTCCACGAGGAAGCCGGGCTGTTCGATGTCGCGCAGCAGCGCGCCCCAATCGATCCTGCCCCCGCATTCGGCCAGCAATGCGAACTGCCCGCTGCCCAGGTAGCAGGACTGCACGTCGTGGGCTTCCAACCGTGCGGCCACCTCGGTCATCACCCGGGTCTGTGCCCCCAGGCCGTAGCCCACCGTCAGCGTGTCGGCCTGGTCCAGCAGCAGGCAGGCCAGCCCGCATGCCTCCGGCCGCTGCTCGGCCTGCCGCCGCAACGCGCGCAGGTTGGGCAGGCCGGTCAACGAATCGCGCCGGGCCTGTTCGTCCAGCCGCCGCGCCATGTCCTCGCGGTCGCGGCTGGCCAGCAGGTAGTACATCATCGCCATCAGCACGATGCCCATTTCCAGCGCAAGGTGCACGAGGTTGAGGAAGCCCACCGGCGTGCGGGTGAGCATCGCCGCGCCCCCCAGGTTGCCCACCATCAACAACAGCGTGGCCGCCAGCAGCGGCATCGCGAACACCAGCCGCATGTGCAGCATGCACCAGGTCAGCACCGCCAGCACGGCGATGCGGTAGTCGGTCAGCACTGCGCCGCCGGTGGGCGTGCCGCTCAGGTCGATGCGCACCACCCGGCTCAGGCCCACGCTCAGCACGCCGCCCAGCACCAGCAGGAACAGCAGCCCCCAATGGCCATTGCGGCCGGCCAGCGCCGGCCGGCGCCGCTCGGTCCACGCCACCACCGCCGGCAAGGTGACCACCAGCACGCCGAAATACTTGGCGAACAGGGTTTCGATCAGGCCGCTGACCTGGCTGGCCGTACCGAATGGCAGGCCGTACAGCAGGCCCAGCAGCGCCTGCCCCAGCGGGAAGACCAGCAGGCCGAACAGCGCGAAACGGAGCAGGTCGCCCTGCGACAGCGGCTCGCGCCCCGGCGCCGCCGGCCGTTTCAGGCCCACCCGCGCGCACCAGTACGTCCATGCGCAGCCGACCACGGAAACCAGCGAGCCCACCCCCAGCTCCGCGGGCGTGTACCCCAGGTGCAATGCGCGCACCAGCCAGCCCAGCATGATCAGCGCATAGCAGCCGGGCATCACCCAGCGGTCGCGGTCGAGCATGGCGATGGCCAGCAGCAGGCCGACGTGCAGGTGCACCAGCGACGCCGGTGCGGCATGGCTCCACAGTTCCAGCCGATAGGGAACCGCCACCTGCTGCAACAACAGGCAAACACTGCCCAACAGCAGAATCCTTCCACCCCGCGTCGTGGCCCAGTGATGCATTGGCATCCCCCCGATACCTCCACCGGGAAACGTCTCCGGCGGCAGGGCCATGCTGACACAAAACCGCATCCGGCGTTTCGTATCGCCGGAAACCAAAACCGCGCCAGGATCCACTATTTTGGGCGGTCCGTTGCCCGCTCCGGGGGAGGGCCGGAAAGCGCGGCGCGGGGCACTTCAACCCATGCCCGCGCCCCGCGCCCGCCTGGTCAGCCCTTGGCGAACTGCAGCTGGCCGCCGCCGGCTTCCACCTTGATGGTGTCGCCGCCGGCGAACTCGCCGGCCAATATCTTCTGCGCCAGCGGGTTCTCCAGCTGCTGCTGGATCGCGCGCTTGAGCGGGCGCGCACCGTACACCGGGTCGAAGCCGACGTTGCCGAGCAGCTCGAACGCCGAGTCGGCCACGTCCAGCTTCAGGTTGCGCTCGGCCAGCCGCTTCTCCAGCCCGGCCATCTGGATGCGCGCGATCTGCTTGATCTGCTGCTTGTCCAGCGGGTGGAACACGACGATGTCGTCCAGCCGGTTGATGAATTCCGGGCGGAAGTGCGCCTGCACCACGCCCATCACCGCGGCCTTCATCTGCACGTAGGCCTCCGGCGAATCGTCCGCGCTCAGCTCCTGGATCTGGTGCGAGCCGAGGTTGGAGGTCATCACGATGACGGTGTTGCGGAAATCCACGGTGCGGCCCTGGCCATCGGTCAAACGGCCGTCGTCCAGCACCTGCAGCAGGATGTTGAACACGTCCGGGTGTGCCTTCTCGACCTCGTCGAGCAGGATCACGCTGTACGGGCGGCGGCGCACCGCTTCGGTGAGGTAGCCGCCTTCCTCGTAGCCGACGTAGCCGGGGGGCGCGCCGATCAGCCGCGCCACGCTGTGCTTCTCCATGAACTCGCTCATGTCGATGCGCACCATCGCATCGCTACTGTCGAACAGGAAGTCGGCCAGCGCCTTGGTCAGCTCGGTCTTGCCGACGCCGGTGGGGCCGAGGAACAGGAACGAGCCGCTCGGGCGGTTGGGGTCGGACAGCCCGGCGCGCGAGCGGCGCACCGCGTCGGAGACGACCTTGATCGCCTCCTCCTGCCCGACCACGCGGTCGTGCAGCACCTCTTCCATGCGCAGCAGCTTGTCGCGCTCGCCTTCGAGCATCTTGCTGACCGGGATGCCGGTCCAGCGGCTGACCACCTCGGCGATTTCCTCGTCGGTCACCCGGTCCTGCACCAGCTTGAAGTCCTTGTGCTCGGCTTCCTGCGCGGCGGCCAACTGCTTTTCCAGGTTCGGCAACAGGCCGTACTGGATTTCGCTCATGCGGGCGAAATCCTGCCGGCGCTGCGCCGCTTCGAGGTCGAGCCTGGCCTGCTCGATCTGCTCCTTGACCTTGGTCGCGCCCTGCAACGCGGCCTTTTCCGACTTCCAGATTTCGTTGAGGTCGGAGAACTCGCGCTCCAGCCCGTCGATGTCGGCTTCCAGATCGGCAAGGCGCTTGCGCGAAGCGTCATCCTTTTCCTTCTTCAACATTTCGCGCTGGATTTTCAGTTGGATCAGACGGCGTTCGAGGCGGTCCAGCTCCTCCGGCTTGGAGTCGATCTCCATGCGGATGCGGCTGGCGGCTTCGTCCATCAGGTCGATGGCCTTGTCCGGCAGCTGGCGGTCGGTGATGTAGCGGTTGGACAGCGTGGCGGCGGCGACGATCGCCGGGTCGGTGATCTCCACGCCGTGGTGCACGGCGTAGCGTTCTTTCAGCCCGCGCAGGATGGCGATGGTGTCCTCGACGCTGGGTTCGCCGACGAACACCTTCTGGAAGCGACGCTCCAGCGCGGCATCCTTCTCGATGTACTGGCGGTATTCGTCCAGCGTGGTCGCGCCGATGCAGTGCAGCTCGCCGCGCGCCAACGCCGGCTTGAGCATGTTGCCGGCGTCCATCGCACCATCGCCCTTGCCGGCGCCGACCATCGTGTGCAGCTCGTCGATGAACAGGATGATCTGGCCTTCGTTCTTGGCGAGGTCGTTGAGCACGCCCTTCAGCCGTTCCTCGAACTCGCCGCGGAACTTGGCGCCGGCGATCAGCGCACCCATGTCCAGCGACAGAACGCGCTTGCCGCGCAGGCCCTCGGGCACTTCGTCGTTGATGATGCGCTGGGCCAGGCCCTCGACGATCGCGGTCTTGCCGACGCCCGGCTCGCCGATCAGCACCGGGTTGTTCTTGGTCCGGCGTTGCAGCACCTGGATGGTGCGGCGGATTTCCTCGTCGCGGCCGATCACCGGGTCGAGCTTGCCGCTCTCGGCGCGCGCGGTGAGGTCGATGGTGTATTTCTCCAGCGCCTGCCGCTGTTCCTCGGCGTTTTCGCTCTGCACGGTTTCGCCACCGCGCAACTTGTCGATGGCGGCTTCCAGCTTTTGCTTGTTGGCACCTGCCGCGCGCAGCGCCATGCCGGCCGCGCCGCTGTCGTCGGTGGCGGCCAGCAGGAACCATTCGCTGGCGATGAACTGGTCATTGTGCTGCTGCGCCAGCTTGTCGGTGGCGTTGAGCAGGCGGCTGAGGTCGTTGCCCATCGACAGGTTGCCAGCCTGCCCGGACACCTTGGGCAGCGCCTCCAGCGCTTCGCCCAGGCGTTCGCGCAGCAGCGGCACGTTGACTCCGGCCTGCGCCAGCAGCGGCCGGCTGCTGCCGCCGGGCTGGTCGAGCAGCGCGGCCAGCACGTGCACCGGCTCGATGATGCTGTGGTCGCGGCCCACGGCCAGCGACTGCGCGTCGGCCAGGGCTTTCTGGAAATTGGAGGTGAGCTTGTCCATCCGCATGGTGGTCATCCCGGATCAGGGGCCGGCGCTGCCGGCGATACTCGTTCAGATGCGGTTGCGGCGACGTGATTCAAGCCCACCCGGCGGTGCCCGTTCAGCCGCCGCGCGTCACCGCCGCGCGGATCGCGCGCAGCTGCTGCCGGACCGCGCGGGACTGCTCCGCGTCCAGCCGCAACAGCAGCTTCTGCCCCACCGAACGCGACTGCAGGCCCGGATCGACGAAACGGTACCTGCCGCGTTCGTCCAGCTCCACTTCCAACGGCCGGGCCGGTTCCGGCGCCTGCAGCAGGTGGTCGATCACCGCGACCAGGCGGTCGTTGAAATGGCCATCGGGGTGCCCCGCTTCGCGCCATGCCTCCTGCACCAGCGGATACAGCCGCAGGTAGGCCGCCACCAGCGCATCGGCGTCGACGGCGGTGAACGCCTTCACCCACGGTGCATAGCGTGCGGCGTTGGCCGCGGCGATGCGGACGCCGCCGGACGCGGCATCGCCTTCGACCTTCAGGCTGCCGGGCAGCGGCCGCGCCGCCAGCGCATTGGACGGCATGACCGGCTGGGTGAGGTTGTCGATGTGCATGACCAGCCGCTGGACCAGGTGGTCCTGCCGCAGCAGCGCCAGCACGTCGCTGGCGAACAGCGACGCCAGCGCCTGCTGCGCCGTCGCGTCGCTGTCGCCCAGCGCCGGTAGCCCGGCATCGGCCGAGTCGTCGCGCTCCAGCGGATGCTGCGGGGTCTGTGCCGGTTGCGCCTCCGGCGCCGCGGCCGGTGGCTCGATCCGGCTTTCGCCGGCCGGCGCCTGCGCGGCGAACGGCGACGCGCCCGGCGCCGGTGGCAGGTTGTCGCGGAACAGCCACCAGCCCGCGCCTCCCACCACTGCCACGCCCACCACGACCCACGGCCACACCGCCTTCCTGTCCTTCATCGGGAACCACCTCGCATCGCGAACATCCTTGTATGACAGGGAAGATCATGATCGGTTCCCCGCGCGTGACCTTCCGCTAACAACCGATGCGGCATAGTGGCCGCATGTCAGAAGAACCACGGCGTCCGCCGCCCCCGGCGCTGGCGGACAACGATGCACTTTTCCTCGATGTCGACGGCACCCTGGTCGCCTTCGCCGACCACCCCGAACGGGTGATGCTCGCCGATGGCCTGCCCGACCTGCTCGCCCGGCTTTCGCAACGGCTGGGAGGCGCCCTCGCGCTGGTCAGCGGCCGCCCCCTGGTGCAGGTGGACCGGTTGTTCGCACCGCTGCGGCTGCCGGCCGCCGGCCTGCACGGCGCGCAGCTGCGGACCATCGGTGGCGACGTCATCGAGGCCAAAACCACCGCACCGTGGCTGCACGAACTGCACCTGCGCGCGATGCATTTCGCCCATGCCCATCCCGGCGTGCTGGTCGAGGCCAAGGGCGCGGCGCTGGCGCTGCACTGGCGCAAGGCGCCGGCCGCCGCCGCCGCGGTGGCGGCCTTCGCCCATGCGCAACTGCCGCTGCTGCCGGGCGTGCGCCTGCAGCCGGGCAACCACGTCGTCGAACTGGTCGCGGCCGGCCACGACAAGGGCACGGCGGTTGCCGCGCTGATGCGCGAGGCGCCCTTCGCCGGCCGCCGCCCGTGCTTCATCGGCGACGACCTCACCGACGAGGACGGTTTCACCGCGGCCGCACGGCTGGGCGGGTATGGCGTGCTGGTCGGCACCCGTGCCGGCAGCCATGCGCGCCACGCCCTGCCCGACGTGGCCGCGGTGCATGGGTGGCTGCGCGCCGGCACCCGCTGAGGGCGCGCCATGTCACGGAACGGAAAGCAGCCGGATGGCCGGCAGGAGAAGGCAACGATGCATCAATCCGACCTCGACCTCGGCGTCATCGGCAACGGCAGCTTCGGCGCGCTCATCGACAAGCAGGCGCGCGTGGTGTGGAGCTGCCTGCCCGCCTTCGACGGCGACCCCGCATTCTGCGCGCTGCTGTCGCCGCGCGCGCACGAAGGCGGCGATTTCGGCATCGAACTGGAGGACTTCGCCGGCAGCGAGCAGTGCTACCTGACCAATACCGCGGTGCTGCGCACGGTGCTGCACGACGCGCACGGCGGGCAGGTGGAGGTGATCGACTTCGCCCCGCGCTGGCGCCACGACGGCCGCTTCTATCGCCCGCCCAGCATCATCCGCCGCATCCGCCCGCTGGCCGGCAGCCCGCGCATCCGCGTGCGGGTGCGGCCACTGGCCGACTGGGGCGCGCGCATTCCCGAAACCACCTGGGGCAGCAACCACATGCGCTGGCTGCTGCCGGGTTTCACCCTGCGCCTGACCACCGACGTGCCGGTGCGCTTCGTCCGCGATGCCCTGCCGTTCGTGCTGGCGCACCCGATGGAACTGGTACTGGGGGTGGACGAAACGCTCCATCGGTCCCTCGCCGACTATGCGCAGGAAGCTCAGCAGCGCACCGAGGACTACTGGCGCGAGTGGGTGCGCTACCTGTCGATCCCGCTGGAATGGCAGGACGCGGTGATCCGCAGCGCCATCACCCTGAAACTGTGCCAGTACGAGGACAGCGGCGCGATCATCGCGGCGATGACCACCTCCATCCCCGAGGCGCCGGGCAGCGCGCGCAACTGGGACTATCGTTACTGCTGGCTGCGCGACGCCGCCTTCGTGGTGCGCGCGCTGAACCGGCTGGGCGCGACGAAATCGATGGAGGATTTCCTGCGCTACATCTTCAACCTCGCCAGCACCGACGGCAGCCTGCAACCGCTGTACGGCATCGGCCTGGAGGAAAAGCTGGACGAGCACGAGGTCGAATCGCTGGCCGGCTACCGCGGCATGGGCCCGGTGCGGCGCGGCAACCTGGCCTGGCTGCAGAAGCAGCACGATGTCTACGGCTCGGTGGTGCTGGCCTCGACCCAATTGTTCTTCGACCAGCGCCTGAAGGACCCCGGCGACGTCCACACCTTCGCCCGGCTGGAACCGCTGGGCGAACGCGCCTGGGCGCTGCACGACGTGCCCGACGCCGGCCTGTGGGAATTCCGCGGCCGCACCGCGGTGCACACCTACACCGCGGCGATGTGCTGGGCCGCCTGCGACCGCCTAGCCAAGATCGCGACCCGCCTGCAACTGCCCGAACGCGCCGCGCTGTGGCGCGAGCGCGCCGACGCCATCGGCCAGCGGGTGCTGGCCCGCGGCTGGAACGCGCAGTTGGGCCACTTCACCGACACCTTCGACGGCAGCCACCTGGACGCCTCGTTGCTGCTGCTGGCCGACATCGGCCTGGTCGAGGCGACCGACCCGCGCTACGTCGCCACCGTCGAAGCCATCGGCAACGGGCTGCGGCACGGCGACGCGCTGTTCCGCTACATCGCCCCGGACGACTTCGGCGCGCCGGAGACCAGCTTCACCATCTGCACCTTCTGGTACATCGACGCGCTGGCCGCGATCGGCCGCCTCGACGAGGCGCGCGCATTGTTCGAAAGCGTGCTGGCGCGGCGCAACCCCCTCGGCCTGCTGTCCGAGGACCTGGCCTTCGACGACGGCCAGATGTGGGGCAACTTCCCGCAGACCTATTCGCACGTGGGCCTGATCACCGCGGCGATGCGGCTGTCGCGCAGCTGGCAGGAGGCGTCGTGAGCCGGCTGGTGGTGGTCTCCAACCGCGTGGCCCTGCCCGGCGAGAACCGCGCCGGCGGTCTGGCGGTGGGCCTGCTGGCGGCGCTGCAGGAGCGCGGCGGGCTGTGGTTCGGCTGGAGCGGGCGCAGCGTGGCCGGCGACAGCGGCGCGTTGCACGAGCAGACCGACGGCAACATCCACTACGCCACGCTGGACCTGTCCAAGGCTGACCTGGACGGCTACTACAACGGCTTCTCCAACCGCACGCTGTGGCCGCTGCTGCACTTCCGCCTCGACCTGGTCGATTACGACCGGCGCAAGCGCGAGACCTACTGGAAGATCAACACGCTGTTCGCCGACAAGCTTGCGCCGCTGCTGCGCGAGGACGACACGCTGTGGATCCACGACTACCACCTGATCCCGCTGGCGGCGCTGCTGCGCGAGCGCGGCATCGGCTGCCGCATCGGCTTCTTCCTGCACGTACCGGTGCCCTCGGCCGACCTGGTGCAGGCATTGCCCGAGCACCGCTCGTTGTTTTCCACGCTGTACGCCTGCGACCTGCTGGGTTTCCAGACCCGGCGCGATGCCGCCCGTTTCCAGTCATGGGTACGCCTGTTCGGCGGCGGCCGGATCATCGACGAGGACTGGATCGAATCCCCGGACGGCCGGCGCGTGCGCACCTCGGCCTTCCCGATCGGCATCGATACCGGGCACATCGCCCGCCAGGCGCGCGCGGCCGCCGGCAACAGCGCGGTGCGCGCGCTGCGGCAGAGCCTGGAACACCGCAAGCTGGTGATCGGCGTGGACCGGCTGGACTACTCCAAGGGCCTGCCCGAGCGCTTCCACGGTTTCCAGCGCTACCTCACCCGCCATCCGCAGGAAAAAGGCAGCACGACGTTCCTGCAGATCGCGCCGGTGTCGCGCGGCAGCGTGGCCGAGTACCGCGCCCTGCGCCACGAGCTGGAGCAACTGGCCGGGCACATCAACGGCAGCCACGCCGAGGCCGACTGGACGCCGCTGCGCTACGTCAACCGCAACTACGCGCACCGCACCCTCACCGGCTTCTACCGCGAGGCGGCGGTGGGGCTGGTCACGCCGTTGCGCGACGGCATGAACCTGGTCGCCAAGGAATACGTGGCCTCGCAGGACCCGGACGACCCCGGGGTACTGGTGCTGTCGCTGCTGGCCGGCGCCGCCGACGAGATGAAGCAGGCGCTGCTGGTCAACCCGCACGACCTGGACGGCGTCGCCGACGCCATCGCCACCGCGGCGAACATGCCCCGCGGCGAGCGCATCGAGCGCTGGCAGGCGATGATGCAGCATCTGCAGGAACACGATATCCACCGCTGGCGCAGCGACTACCTGCAGGCGCTGGAAGGCGACTGAGCCGCCGCCGTCGCGCCGGCCTCAGTCCAGGAACCGCGCCGCCTGCGCCGGCGTCGGCAGGTAACAGGCATCGTGGCGCCCGAACCAGCGGTAACGACTGCGCGCCAGCCAGCGGTAGGCGCCATCGCGCAGCGGCCGGGGCAGCAGGCGCGCCGACAGCGCCAGTTTCCAGAGGCCGCCAAGGCCGGCCAGCACGCGCACGATGGCGTCGGTATCTGTGAACGCGCCGCCCGCCTCGACCAGCAGGAACGACAGCGGGTCGTCCGGGTCCAACCCATGCGCGGCCAGCAGTTGCCGTCCATGCACGCCCTGCATCGCCGCGAAGCGATAGCGGCCAGCGCGGTCGAAGCGCAGCAGGAAACGCACCCAGCGGCTGCACAGCGCGCAGACGCCGTCGAACACGATTACCGGCGCAGCATGCTCAGTCATCGCCGCCCTCCGGCAGCAGCCAGCCCTCGTAGCGGATCAGGCGTCCCAGCCACGGCATCGAGACGTCGACGAGGAATTCGTAGCGCCCTTCCCGCTCGCGTTCGCGACAATGCACGCCGGCGAACCAGCGCGCCGGCAGCGGCACGATGCCGAACGCCCATGCACGCACGGCCCGCCACAGGATTTCATCGTCCACCACTTCCAGCGCGAAGCGGAAACGCAGTGCGCCCAGCCGTTCGTACAGGTGGCCGTCACGCTGCCACAGCCGCGAGGCCATGCGCACGCCGCCGAAACGACGGTTCCAGTGCTCGCCGGTTTCGTCCACGACGAATTCGACACCTACCGGCACGTCTGCGGCGGCCGGCGGCAAGCGCGCCAGCCATGCGCACGGCACCACCAGCCAGTGGGTGCCGCGCAGCACCTCGCCGCGCCCGCGCCAGCGCTGGCGTTCCGCTATCGAATGCAACGCCTGCAAGCGCGGCGGCAACCCTGCGAACGCGGCGCCGAGCACTCGCTCGAACAGCGGCGTGCTCACGGCTGAATCCACACCAGCGTGGCCATGCGCCCGCTGCGGCGATCGCGGCGGTGCGAAAACCAGCGTGACGGATCGGCGATGGTGCATTGGTTGCCGCCGTGGATGGCGGCCGCGTCCATGCCGGCAGCCTGCAAACGCTGGCGCGCCAATGCATACAGGTCTACCCGCCAGTGGCCCGGCCGGGTGGCGGCAAATGCGGCTTCGGCCTGCGCCGAATGGGCGAGGAAGGCGTCACGCACGTCGCTGCCGATTTCGTAATGCGCCGGCCCGGCCGCCGGGCCGAGCCATGCCACGACATCGTCCGCCGGCGTGCGCATCGCCGCCAGCGTCGCTTCCAGCATGCCGGCGGCCAGCCCGCGCCAGCCGGCGTGGGCGGCGGCCACCTCGCCGCCATCACGGGCGGCGAACACCACCGGCAGGCAGTCGGCGGTGAGGATCGCCAGCACCACCCCGGGCGTGGAGGTCACGGCGGCATCGGCCTCCGGCTCGGCTTCAACGCCTTGCGCGGTGGGCGGGGCGTCGAAGCGCAGCACGCCGGTGCCATGCACCTGCCGCAGCCAGTGCGGCGCCGAGGGCAGCCCGGCCAGTTGCCGCAGTTCGTCGCGGTTGCGCTGCACCTGTCGTGGGTCGTCGCCCTCGGGCGAAGTGCGGTTGCCCATGTTGAAGCGGTCGAACGGCGGCCGCGAGCCGCCCGCGCCCTGCCGCACCGTAGTGAAGGCACGCACGCCCGGCGGCGCCGGCCAGTCGGCTTCCAGCCACGGCGCGGCGGTGTTCACCAGCGGTCCCGCTCACGCTCGTTGAAGGCCCCGGTGTCCTCGCGCAGCGCCTGCATCAGCGCCTGCAGGTCGGCCGGCACCGGCGCGCTGTTGCGCACCGGCTCGCCGCTGATCGGGTGCATGAATTCCAGCGTCTCGGCGTGCAGCGCCTGGCGCTTGAAGCCGCGCAGCTGCGCGACCAGTTCGTCGCTGGCGCCCTTGGGCAGCTTCAGCGCGCCGCCGTACAGCGGGTCGCCGACGATGGCGTGCTTCAGGTGCGCCATGTGCACGCGGATCTGATGGGTGCGGCCGGTTTCCAGCCGGCACTCCAGCGCGGTGTGGGCGCGGAAACGCTCGCGCAGGCGGTAGTGGGTGACCGCATCGCGGCCGTCCTCGCGCACCGCCATGCGCAGGCGGTCGCGCGGGTGCCGGTCGATCGGCGCATCGACGGTGCCGCCGGCCACCAGCGCGCCACAGACCACCGCCAGGTACTGGCGGTGTACCTCGCGCGCGGACAGCTGCTCGACCAGCGCGGTCTGCGCCTGCACGGTGCGGGCCACCACCATGACGCCGCTGGTGTCCTTGTCCAGCCGGTGCACCACGCCGGCGCGCGGCACCTTGGCCAAGGCCGGGTCGCGGAACAGCAGCGCGTTGACCAGGGTGCCGGTGGGGTTGCCGGCGCCGGGGTGGACCACCAGCCCGGCCGGCTTGTCGATCACGAGGACGTGCTCGTCCTCGTATAGCACCGACAGCGGGATGTCCTCGGGCAGGGCATCGGTTTCGACCTCCAGCACCGCGTCCAGCGTGGCCAGCTCGCCACCACGCAGCAGGTCGCGCGGGCGCGCCGGGGCGCCGTCGAGCAGCGCGGCGCCGGACTTGATCCAGTCGCTCAGCCGGGACCGGGAGAACTCGGGGAACAGCTCGGCCAGCACCGCGTCGAAACGGCGGCCGGCGGCGGCATCGGGCACCCGCGCCTGGCGGGAAGAAGGGGAAGCGTTGTCGGACATGGCAGGGGGCAGCGGAAGGGGAATTCGGGGTCCCGGTGGCAGGAGTCAGTCGCGGGACAGGCCACTAGGCTATCATCGCCCCTTCGTATTCCTGCCGCGTCCCGCCCCGACCCATGATCCGACGCTCCTTGCCGTTGTCCACGCCCGTCCGCATCACCGCCCTGCTGCTGGTCCTGGTTTTCGCCGCCAGCGGCTGCCACCGCGGCAGCAAGAAGAACGCGGACGAGGGCATGCCGGTCGAAACGCTCTTCGAAAAGGGCCACAAGCTGATGGAAGGCGGCAACTGGTCCGGCGCCGAGAACAGCTTCAGGCGCCTGATCGCGCAGTACCCGTACGGCCCGTACACCGAGCAGGCGATGATCGAAAGCGCCTACGCCCAGTACAAGGCCGGCAAGAACGACGACGCGGTGTCCAGCATCGACCGCTTCATCCGCACCTACCCGACCCACCGCAACATCGCCTACCTGTACTACCTGCGCGGGCTGGCCAACGGCAACAGCGACACCGTGTTCCTGCGCCGGGTGTGGTCGCTGGACTCCAGCCGCCGCGACCTGTCCGCCCCGCGCCAGGCCTATGCCGACTTCAACATCGTCACCGAGCGCTACCCGAACAGCCGCTACGCCGCCGACGCGCGCCAGCGCATGATCGAACTGCGCGACGTGTTCGCCCAGTACGAGATGGACAACGCCCTGTACTACATGCGTCGCGGCGCCTGGATCTCGGCCGCCGGCCGCGCCACCTACCTGCTGGAAACCTACCCGCAGAGCGCGTTCCAGAACGACGCGGTGGCCGCGCTGGGCGAGTCCTACACCCACCTGGGCAACAAGACCCTGGCCGACGACGCCCGCCGCGTGCTGGAACTGAACCAGCCCGACCACCCGTGGCTGCGCGGCGACTGGCCGAAGTACCCGTGGATGATCCGCAAGCTCAACCCGTTCGCCGGCGAGAAGTCGGCCGCCACCGGCCAACGCAACGCGCAGATGACGCGCAAGTAAGCAAGCCAGTCCCCCGCAATGGAACAGCACTGACGCCCCGCAAGGGGCGTCATGCGTTTGCGGCAGCAACAGCGTCGGGGATGTAGTCCCGACCTACCCGGCCGCACCGGAGAAGGCCACATGCCACGCGGCCCTGCCCGGCCCACGTTGGGAGCGCACTCACGCACGTCGGCTGGGCGCGTAAACCTCAAAAGCAATCACGGGTGAACCCGCTCCCACGGTGGCGCAGGTCGGGGCTACGCCCCCGACGGCGACACGCACAAAGCATCGGGGGTGTAACCCCGACCTACCCAGCCGCATGCGGGGCGAGCCGCGCATCTACGGCGCGGCTTCGTCGACCTTGAACACAGTCCTGCAGTCGCGGCGGAATTCCTCGCCGGTGCCGCGCCAGATGAAGCTGCGGCAGTGGCGGTTGCCTTCCTGCGTGTCCACCACCTTCACCGCGTAGAAGGCCTGGAAGAACTCGTCGCCGCTGACTTGGCCATCACCGTTCCAGTCCATCTGCTCCTTCTCCACGCCGCGGGTGATGGCGATGCCGGCGTACCACGCCCAGCCCAGCCAGCCCAGCGCCACCAGGACCAGTACCAGCAGCGCGCGGCGGCGCGGGGTGAACCTGCCGCGCAGGATCATGGCACCCGCCGGATGCGCGCACCGAGCGCACCGAGCTTCTCCTCGATGTTCTCGTAGCCGCGGTCGAGGTGGTAGATGCGGTCGATGCTGGTGTCGCCATCGGCCACCAACCCGGCCAGGATCAGCGACGCCGAGGCGCGCAGGTCGGTGGCCATCACCGGCGCCCCGCTCAGGCGCTCGACGCCACGGCAGATGGCGGTATGGCCCTCGACCTGGATGTCCGCGCCCAGCCGCAGCAGCTCGTTGACGTGCATGAAACGGTTCTCGAAGATCGTCTCGTTGACCACGCCCACGCCGTCGGCCACGCAGTTCAGCGCCATGAACTGCGCCTGCATGTCGGTCGGGAACGCCGGGTACGGCGCGGTGGTCAGGTTCACCGCCTTCGGCCGCCTGCCCTGCATGTCCAGGGTAATGCTGTCTTCGGTGGTTTCAATGCGCGCGCCGGCCTCGGCCAGCTTGGCCAGCACCGCGTCCAGCGTGTCCGGGCGCGCGTTGCGCAGGGTCACGCGGCCGCCGGTCATCGCCGCGGCGACGAGGAAGGTGCCGGTCTCGATGCGGTCCGGCAGCACCGCGTGGCGGCCGCCGTCCAGGCGCTCGACGCCCTCGATCACCAGCCTCGCGGTGCCCAGCCCCTCGATCTTCGCACCCAGCGCGATCAGGCAGTGCGCCAGGTCGGTGACCTCCGGCTCCATCGCCGCGTTTTCCAGCACGGTGGTGCCCTCGGCCAGCACCGCGGCCATCAGTACGTTCTCGGTGCCGGTGACGCTGACCATGTCGAAGGTGAAGCGGCCGCCCTTCAGGCGTTCGGCGCGGGCCTTGATGAAGCCGTTCTCGACGCTGATTTCCGCACCCAGCGCCTGCAGGCCCTTGATGTGCTGGTCCACCGGCCGCGAGCCGATGGCGCAGCCGCCGGGCAGCGACACTTCCGCCGCGCCATGTTTGGCCAGCAGCGGGCCGAGCACGAGGATCGAGGCGCGCATGGTCTTGACCAGCTCGTAAGGCGCCACGTGCTGGTTGACGCTGCGCGGGTCGACCACGATCGCGCTGCCGCGCGACAGCGTGCCCTGGTCGATGGTGACCTTGGCCCCCAGTTCGCCGAGCAGCTTCACCGTGGTGATCACGTCGTGCAGGTGAGGCACGTTGGTGATCTCCACCGGCGCATCGGCCAGCAGGGTCGCGCAGAGGATGGGCAGGACGGCGTTCTTGGCGCCGGAGACATTGACTTCACCGTTCAGCGCATTGCCGCCGGTGACCACGATTTTCGCCATTGGATTAAGGGCCGGTAGGTGGGCGGGGCCGGCTCAGCCGGCTTCGCCCGGGGTAATGGTTTTCAGCGCCAGCGCGTGGATCGCGCCGCCCATCAGTTCGCCCAGCGTGGCATAGACCATGCGGTGGCGGGCCAGCGGCAGCTTGCCGGCGAAGGCCTCGCAGACCACGGTGGCCTCGAAGTGCACGCCGTCCTCGCCCCACACCTCGGCGCGGGCGCCGGGCAGGCCGGCTTCGATCAGGTTCTGGATGGTCTCGGCGTCCAAGGCGCTTTCCTAATAAAATGAACGTCCATTCTACCCTTCGAGCGGCGCCCGCATGGTTGCTTCCCCCCTTTCCCCGGACACGCTGGACGATACTGACTTGGCCACCAGCGGTCGCCACGTATTCAAAATCGAATGCGCCGAACTGGAACGGGTCGGCAACCGCATCGGCGCCGAATTCGCCGCCGCCTGCCGGCTGGTGCTGGGCTCGCGCGGGCGCGTGGTTGCTACCGGCATGGGCAAGTCCGGCCATATAGCGCGCAAGATCGCCGCCACCCTGGCCTCCACCGGCACCCCGGCGTTCTACGTGCACCCGGGCGAGGCCGGCCACGGCGACCTGGGCATGATCACCGAGGACGACGTGGTGCTGGCGTTGTCCTATTCCGGCGAGTCGGACGAGGTGCTGATGCTGCTGCCAGTGCTCAAGCGCCAGGGCAACCCGCTGATCGCGATGACCGGCAAGCCGCAGTCCAGCCTGGCCCGCGCCGCCGACGTGCACCTGGACGTGAATGTGGACCACGAGGCCTGCCCGCTGGCGCTGGCCCCGACCTCCAGCACCACCGCCTCGCTGGCGATGGGCGACGCGCTGGCGGTGGCGCTGCTGGACGCGCGCGGCTTCACCGCCGACGACTTCGCCCGCTCGCACCCGGCCGGCAGCCTCGGCCGCCGCCTGCTGCTGCACATCACCGACGTGATGCACAGCGGCGACGACCTGCCGCGCGTGCGCGAGGACGCCAGCCTCAGCGCCGCCCTGATGGAAATGAGCCGCAAGCGCCTGGGCATGACCGCCGTGGTCGATGCCGGGGACAGGCTGGTCGGCCTGTTCACCGACGGCGACCTGCGCCGCGCGTTGGACACCGACATTGACGTGCGCAGCGCCGGCATCGCCAAGGTGATGACCCGCAACCCGCGCACCATCGGCGCCGACCAGTTGGCGGTGGAAGCCGCGCGGCTGCTGGAAAAACACCAGATCAACGGCCTGGTCGTGGTCGATGGCGACGGCCGTGCGGTCGGTGCCCTGAACATTCATGACTTGTTGCGGGCAAAAGTGGTTTAAAAGCCCGCACACTGACGTACCGGGCCACCCGGCCCGCCCCTACCGCAACGGATCGCCTGATGCCCTGGTCTCCCCTCGCCCACTTTCCCGCCGAACTGCATGCCGTCGCCGGCGGCATCCGGCTGGCCTGCTTCGACGTGGACGGGACCCTGACCGACGGCCGCCTGTACTACGACCATGCAGGCAACGAGAGCAAGGCGTTCTACGTGCAGGACGGGCTGGGCCTGAAGCTGCTGCAGAAGCACGGCATCCACCCGGTGCTGATCACCGCGCGCAACAGCCTGTCGGCACAGCGGCGCGGCGCCGACCTCGGCATCGATACCCAGATCGCCGTGGGCGACAAGCTGGCCAGCGTGCGCGCCCTGTGCGCACAGCATGGCATCGGGCTGGAACAGGTGGCCTTCATGGGCGATGACCTGCCGGACTTCGCCCCGCTGCGCGCGGTCGGGCTGGCGGTGGCGCCGGCCAACGCCCACCCGCTGGTTGCCGAACGCGTGCACTGGCGGACCCGCGCCGAAGGCGGCCGCGGCGCCGCGCGCGAGCTGTGCGACGTGCTGCTGGCCGCGCAGGACAAGCTCGACGCGGCCGTGGCGGGGTTCGCCCGATGAACTGGCGCATCGTGCTCGGCTTCGGCCTGCTGCTGGCCGCGCTGGCCAGCGGCTGGTCGGCATGGCGCCACCGCGCCGCCGCCACGCCGGCCAGCGTCGTCGAAAGCCGCACCGACTTCGTGCTGGGCGATTTCGAAATCGTCGCGCTGGACAAGGACGGCAAGGAATCGATCACCCTGCGCGCGCCGTCGATGGAACGCAACCGCGCCGACCAGACCTCGACCATCACCCGGCCGCTGTTCCTGATGCCCGACGCCGACGGTCAGCACTGGCAGCTGCGCGCCGATACCGGCTGGGTCAGCGCCAAGGGCGAGCAGTTGCGCCTGCGCGGCAACGTCGCCGGCGACAGCCCGCGGGACGGCAAGACCCCACCCACCACCTTCCGTACCAGCAGGCTGGACGTGTTCCCCGAACGCGACCTGGCCCGCACCAGCGCGCGCGTGACCATGACCCGCCCCGGCCTGCAGCAGACCGGCACCGGTTTCCGGGCCAACCTGAAAACCCGGCAGTATTCCCTCCTTTCCCAGGTCAAGACCCGCTATGAACCCAATGTTGCCCGCCAAGCTCGCTAAGCTCGCGCTGTTCGCCGCCCTGCTTGCTCCCGCGCTGGCGTGGGGCAAGGCCTCGGACCGCAACCAGCCGATGACCATCGATTCGACCAACAGCGACTGCAACTTCTCCGATGACGGCCGCTGCCGTTTCAGCGGCAACGTGGTCATCGTCCAGGGCACGATGGAAATCCACGCCGACACTGCCGACGTGATCCAGAAGAACGGCGAAACCGAGCGGGTGCTTCTGACCGGCAAGCAGGCCACGCTCAAACAGCAGATGGACGACGGCACCTGGATGAACGCCCGCGCCGACAGCCTCGACTACAACGTCAACAGCGAGGTGATCGTGCTCACCGGCAACTACAACGTCGAGTCCGAGCGCGGCTCCAACAGCGGCCAGCGCATGGTCTACAACACCCGCAGCGGCGACATGCAGAGCGGCGGCGACGGCACCCGCGTGCGCACCGTGATCCAGCCCAAGAACAAGGCCCCGGCCACGCAGGGAGACAAGAAGTAATGCTCGTCGCCGAAGGCCTGCGCAAGCGCTACAAGAACCGCGAGGTGGTCAAGAGCTTCGGCCTGACCCTCGATGCCGGCGAGGTGGTCGGCCTGCTCGGCCCCAACGGTGCCGGCAAGACCACCTGCTTCTACATGATCGTCGGGCTGGTCGAGAGTGACGCCGGCCGCATCGTGCTCGATGGCCGCGACATCACCAGTGAGCCGATGTACGCCCGCGCCAAACTCGGCGTCGGCTACCTGCCGCAGGAGCCGTCGGTATTCCGCAAGCTCAGCGTGGCCGACAACATCCGCCTGGTGCTGGAACTGCGCGAGGACCTCGACGCGGACGGCCGCGAACGCGAACTGTCGGCATTGCTGGACGAACTGCAGATCGGCCACGTCGCCGAACAGGCCGGCGCCAGCCTGTCCGGCGGCGAGCGCCGCCGCTGCGAGATCGCCCGCGCACTGGCCGCACGACCACGGCTGATCCTGCTCGACGAACCGTTCGCCGGCGTCGACCCGATCTCGGTCGGCGAGATCCAGCGCATCGTCACCCACCTCAAGCAGCGCGGCATCGGCGTGCTGATCACCGACCACAACGTCCGCGAAACCTTGGGAATCTGCGACCGCGCGTATATCCTCGCCGAAGGCAGCGTACTGGCGCAGGGGGCACCGGAAGAACTGCTGAACAACACCGACGTTCGCCGCGTCTACCTCGGAGACAGCTTCACCCTTTGAGCCGCGGCGGGCCCCACGTCACCTGCCGGGAAACGGGATGAAGGCACGGCTGCAGACATCGCTGGGACAGAACCTGGTCATGACGCCCCAGCTGCGCCAGGCCATCCGCCTGTTGCAGATGTCCAGTACCGAGCTGGAGCAGGAACTGGCCGAGGCGGTGGAAAGCAACCCGCTGCTGGAATGGGACGACGATGCCGGCGGCGGCGAAACCGCCACCGATGGCGTCGAAGCCCCCGCCCCCGATCCAGCCGACGACGGCGATGCGCAGGCCGAGTCGCCCCCCGCCGACGCCGACTGGAGCGGCGGCCACGGCGGCTCGTTCGACGATGACGACGACGGCAGCGCCGCCGAGCGCGTCGCCGAGGCCGACACCCTCGCCGACCACCTGCTGTGGCAGTTGCACCTGTCCCACCTCGGCGCACGCGACCTCGCCATCGGCATGCTGCTGGTCAACGCGCTGGACGAGGACGGCTACCTGCGCGAACCACTGGCCGCCATCGCCGAAACCCTGCGCCCGGACATCGTCGCCGACGAGGACGAGATCCTCGCGGTGCTGCGCCGCATCCAGCAGTTCGACCCCGTCGGCGTCGGCGCGCGCACGCTGGGCGAATGCCTGGACCTGCAGCTGGCGGCCCTGCCCGCCACCACGCCCGCTCTGGCACTGGCCCGGCGGATCGCCACCGGCCCGCTGCTGGAACGCCTGCCACGCGCGGGCATCGCCGGCATCGCCACCGAACTGAAGCAACCGCAGCAGGCCGTCGAACAGGCCGTGCAACTGCTGCGCTCGCTGGACCCGCGCCCCGGCGCGCAGCTGGGCGAACCGGCCGCCGACACCTACGTCGTCCCCGACTGCGTGGTCTGGCGCCAGCGCGGCATCTGGAAGGCGGCGCTGGCCAGCCACGCCGGCCCGAAGGTGGTGATCCACCGCGGCTACGAGCAGTTGATCCGCCGCTGCGGCGAGGCCGACGCCAGCTACCTGCGCACGCAGCTGCAGGAGGCGCGCTGGCTGCTCAAGGGCCTGCAGGCGCGCGGCGAAACCTTGTTGCGGGTGGTGGGCAGCCTGCTGCACCACCAGGCCGGCTTCCTGGAATTCGGCGAACAGGCGCTGCGGCCGCTGACCCTGCGCGAGATCGCCGCCGAGCTGGACCTGCACGAATCCACCATTTCCCGCGCCATCGCCCGCAAGTACGTGCGCACCCCGCGCGGCACCCTGCCGCTGCGCGCGTTCTTCGCCTCCGGCATCGACACCGATGGCGGCGGCGAGGCCTCCAGCACCGCGATCCAATCGATGATACGGCGCCTGATCGACGCCGAAAACCCGCGCAAACCGCTGTCTGACGCCAAGCTGGCCGACCTGCTCAAGAGCAGCGGAATACCGGTGGCGCGGCGCACCGTGGCGAAGTATCGTGAAGCCATGAACATCTCCGCCTCCCACGAACGCGTCCGCATCGCCTGAGGCGTGCGCAGGGGGCGGCAGCGGTTCATATCGCAAACCCGAACCACAGGAGGCACCCGATGCGTATCGAGACGTTTGGCAAGGACGTGGAAGTCACCCCGGCCCTGAAGGAATACGTGGAAACCAAGCTGCAGCGGCTGGGCAAGCACTTCGACCAGCACTGCGAAGTCCGGGTCACCCTGTCACTGCAGAAGAACGAACACCACGTCGACGCCAGCGCCAACCTCCCCGGCCAGACCCTGCACGCCGAAGCCGGCGGCCAGACCATGTACGCGGCCATCGACGTGCTGGCCGACAAGCTCGACCGGCTGGTCATCAAGTACAAGGAGAAGCACCTGCCCCACGCTTCGCACGCACTGCGCGACAATGGCTGACACCAGCCACCGCCAGTTCCCTCCATGCCCTTGAACGACCTGATGGCGGCCGTGAGTACCCGGGTACTCGCGGCCGCCGACCGTGACAGCGCCCTGCGTGCCGCCGCCGGCATGCTCGCCTGCCGCGAAGCCTCCGAAGACGCCCTGTTCCACAGCCTGCGCGAGCGCGAAAGCGTCGGCAGCACCGCCATCGGCCACGGCATCGCCATCCCGCACGGGCGCTCGCCGACGCTGCAACGCCCCCGCGGCGTGCTGCTGCGGCTGCAACGGCCGGTGGATTTCGGCGGCAGCGAACCGGTGGACCTGGTGTTCGCGATGGCCGTGCCCGAGCATTACACCCACCAGCACCTGATGCTGCTGTCGGAGCTGGCGGAAATATTTTCCGACGCCCACGTCCGCGACGCCCTGCGCGCGGCCGCCGACGGCGATGCATTGAAACGGATCCTCGACCACCCGCCCCGGACCTCCGCGCCATGAACACCCGCATCACCGCCCGCGAACTGTTCGACCAGCAGCGCGAGAAGCTGGAACTGCGCTGGATCGCGGGCCAGGCCGGCGGCGAACGCGAGCTGGATGCCGGCGACACCGTGGCGCGGCGCCCGTCGCTGGCCGGCTACCTCAACACCATCTACCCGAACAAGGTGCAGATCCTCGGCACCGAGGAACTGAGTTGGCTGGACTCGCTGGATTCGCGCCAGCGCTGGGAAGTGATCGAACGCATCATCCACGCCCGCCCGCTGGCGCTGGTGGTCACCAAGAACCACGGCTGCCCGGAGGACCTGCGCGCGGCCGCCGACGAATCGCAGACCCCGCTGTGGGGCTCGCCGCGGCGCGGTCACGAACTGCTGAACCACATCTCCTACCACCTGGCCCGCACGCTGGCACCGCGCATCATCCTGCACGGCGTGTTCATGGAGATCTATTCCATCGGCGTGCTGATCACCGGCGAGGCCGGCTCGGGCAAGAGCGAACTGGCGCTGGAACTGCTCAGCCGCGGCCACCGGCTGGTCGCCGACGACGCCCCGGAATTCACCCAGATCGCCCCCGACGTACTCGACGGCACCTGCCCGGAACTGCTGCAGGACCTGCTGGAAGTGCGCGGCCTGGGCGTGCTCAACGTGCGCCAGATGTTCGGTGACACGGCTGTAAAGAAGAACAAGTACCTTCGGCTCATCGTCCACCTGACCAAGCCGATGACCGAGCCCGGCACCTATGGCTACGAACGCCTGACCGGCGACTCCGGCAAGCGCCACGTGCTCGACCTGGACGTGCCGCTGATCACCCTGCCGGTGATGCCCGGCCGCAACCTGGCGGTGCTTACCGAAGCGGCCACCCGCCTGCACATCCTGCGCACCAAGGGCATCGACCCGGCGGCGATGTTCATCGCCCGCCACAGCAACCTGCTGGAGCAGCGCACCCCATGAACGCGCAGCCGCACCCGCTGCTGGTCATCGTCAGCGGCCTGTCCGGCTCGGGCAAGTCGGTGGCGCTGAAGACCTTCGAGGACCTGGACTACTACTGCTCGGACAACATCCCGGTGAACCTGCTGCCGGAGTTCGTGCGCGGGGTGCTCGGCGAACCCGGCAAGGAGAGCCCGCGGCGCATCGCGCTGGGCATCGACGTGCGCGGGCGCAGCGACCTGAGCCAGCTCGGGCAGTGGCGCCAGACCGCCAGCAACCACGACATCGACGCCACCCTGCTGTTCTTCGAGGCCGACGACGACACCCTGCTGGCCCGCTACGCCGACACCCGCCGCCGCCACCCGCTCAGCCACCTCGGCCTGTCGCTGCCCGAGGCCATTACCCGCGAGCGCGAACTGACCGCGCCGCTGCGCCGCGAAGCCGACGCCATCATCGACACCAGCCGGCTCAACGTGCACCAGCTGCGCCGCCACATCATCACCGAGCACGCGCTGAGCCACAGCAACAACCTGTCGCTGCTGTTCGAATCCTTCGCCTACAAGCGCGGCGTGCCGGCCGAGGCCGACTTCGTGTTCGACGCGCGGGTGCTGCCCAACCCGCACTGGGACCCGGAGCTGCGTCCGCTGACCGGCCGCGACCGCCAAGTGCGCGAGCACCTCGACGCCCAGCCCGAAGTGGCCCGCTACGTCGCCCAGCTCGAAGACCTGCTCGACACCTGGCTGCCGAAACTGGGCAGCGAGACGCGCAGCTACGTCACCATCGCCTTCGGCTGCACCGGCGGCAAGCACCGCTCGGTGTACCTGGCCGAACGCATGGCCCGGCATGCCCGCGCGCAGGGCTGGCCGGACGTGGCGACGTTCCACCGCGAACAGGAATGACCGGGCCGGGGTGAGCGCGGGAACGGGAAGCGGGAACGGCACCGCGAAAGACCGGCGCGCTCCCTTGTTTCCCTCCTCCCGACGCCTTACTTCTGCCTTCCGACCTGCTAACGTTCGACAATGACCTGCGGCATTCTCCTCGTGACCCATCCCGGCGTCGGCGCTTCCCTGCTGGAAGTGGCCACGCGCCTGCTGCGGCAACTGCCGCTGAAGGCCGAAGCCTTCGAAGTACCGTTCGACGCCGACCTCGACGCACTGCTGCCGCAGGCATCGGCGGCGCTGCGGCGGGTGGAGGGCGAAGCCGGCGTGCTGCTGCTGACCGACCTGTACGGCGCCAGCCCCAGCAACCTGGCCGCGCGGCTGGCGCGGCTGGGCACGCCGGTGCGGCGGGTATCGGCACTGAGCCTGCCGATGCTGCTGCGGGTAATGAACTATCCGGAACAGGGACTGGACCAACTGCCCGCCACCGCCGCGGCGGGCGCCCGCAATGGAGCCATCATCGACGATGCTTGAACGAGAACTCACCGTATCCAACCGCCTCGGCCTGCACGCCCGCGCCACCGCCAAGCTGGTGCAGCTGCTGTCCGGCTTCCGCGCCAATGCCACGCTGGTGGCCAAGGGCCGCGAGGTCAACGCCAAGAGCATCATGGGCGTGATGCTACTGGCCGCCGGCCAGGGCACGCCGGTCACCGTGCGCGTGGACGGCGAGGACGAAGCCGCCGCCCTCGACGCAGTCGCCGCCCTGTTCGAACGCCGCTTCGACGAGGACAGTTGATGGCCGCCGGACCCGCCCGTCCAGCCGGCGTGGCCGCATGAGCGCACTGCGCCTGCAGGGCCACGGTGCCTCGCGCGGCAGCGCGCTGGGGCGCGCGCGGGTACGCCTGCCTCCCACCCAGGACGTCGGGGAAAAGCGCATCGCCGCCAATGCGGTGGATGCCGAGCTGCAGCGCCTGCACCAGGCCATCGAGGCCGCGCGCACCGAGATGCGCGAGCTGCGCCAGCGCCTGCAGGGCGCGCTGCCGGCCGAGGTCGGCGAGTTCCTCGACCTGCACGCCATGCTGCTGGACGATCCCGAACTGCTGTTCGCGCTGGACGAGCTGATCCGCAGCCACCGCTACAGCGCCGCCTATGCCCTGCGCGTGCAGCGCGACAAGTTGGCGCAGGTGTTCGAGGGCATGGAGGATGACTACCTCAAGAGCCGGCTGGACGACCTGGACCACGTCATCGGCCGCATCAACGCCTTCCTGCACAAGCGTCCGGCCAGCGTGAAGGGGCTGGCCGGCGAAATCCTCGTCTGCGAGAACGTGGCACCGTCCGAACTGGCGCAGCTGCAGGCGCAGGGCGTGGTCGGCATCGTCAGCAGCGCCGGCAGCTCGCTGTCGCACAGCGCCATCCTGGCCCGCAGCCTGCACCTGCCGCTGGTGGTCGCCGCCAGCGGCGTGCTGCACCGGATCAACGACGGCGACGTGCTGATCGTCGACGGCGGCAGCGGCGAGGTGGTGCTGGACCCGGCCGCCGACGACCTGCGTCAGTACCGCCAGCGCCTGCGCGAACTGGCACGCGAGCAGCGTGAGCTGGGCCACCTGCGCTCCAAGCCCAGCCGCACCCTCGACGGCGCGGACATCACCCTGCTGGCCAACGCCGAATCGCGCGAGGACGTGGCGCAGGCGCATGCGCTGGGCGCGCACGGCCTGGGCCTGTACCGCACCGAATTCCTGTTCCTGCAGCGCAATGCGCTGCCAGACGAGGAAGAACAGTTCCACAGCTACCGCGACGCGGTGCTGGGCATGAGCGGCCGCCCGGTCACCATCCGCATCCTCGACCTCGGCGCGGACAAGGCCGACCGCACCGGGCTGGCGCTGGGCAGCGAGGAAAACCCCGCGCTCGGCCTGCGCGGCATCCGCCTGCTGCTGGCCCGCCCCAAGGTCGCCGATACCCAGCTGCGCGCCCTGCTGCGCGCCTCCGGCTACGGCCCGGTGCGCATCCTCGTGCCGATGGTCAGCACCCGCGAGGAAGTGCTCGCCATCAAGCGCCGCATCGTCAAGCTCGCCGGCATCCTGCGCGCCGAAGGCCACGCCCTGGCCGAACACGTGCCGGTCGGGGCGATGATCGAGGTCCCGGCCGCGGCGCTGGCGCTGGACAGCTTCATCGACCAGGTGGATTTCCTCTCCATCGGCACCAACGACCTGGTGCAATACCTGCTGGCCGCCGACCGCAACAACGAAGCGGTAAGCGAGCTGTATTCGCCGCTGCATCCGGCGCTGCTGCGGCTGCTGGCGCAGGTGGTCGAAACCGCGCGCGCGCACGGCGTGCCGCTGTCGGTCTGCGGCGAAATCGCCGGCGATGCGCGCATGACCCCGCTGCTGCTGGCGCTGGGGCTCACCGAACTCAGCCTGCACCCGGCCACGCTGCTGGAAGTGCGCCGTGCCATCCGCGAAAGCAGGCTGGCCGACCTGCGCGCCCTCGCGCCGAAACTGCTGGCGCTGCGCGATCGCCGCGGCATCGAACGCTGGATGATCCAGGCAACCACATAGGCCCCCCCTGGTGCGCGAGGGGCATTACCGGGGAAGCCACATCGCGCACCAAGGTGCGCTCCTGCACCGTGCCCCTGACCCACGGTAGTGCCGGCCGCTGGCCGGCAGCCTCACGATCATTGCCATTGCAGTTGCCGGCCAGCGGCCGGCACCACCGCATCCGCGAGGGTGTGCACTGAAACGTCGCCGCGTGATAATGACGCGCCGAACATCCCCGTCGCCGCATCCTGCACCGGACCGCGTCCTTTCCCCTTCCCCCTCCCCGGAGTTCCGATGGCCGAAGCCGTCCGCCACGACAAGACCGCACGCCAGTTGCGCATGCTTTCCGACGCGCTGGACAGCGGTCGGCTCGGGCCGGTGCGACGGCTGGTCAACACGCTGGCGCCGGCCGAGATCGGCAACCTGCTCGAATCGCTGCCGCCGGGCAAGCGCGAGGTGGTGTGGGGGCTGGTCGATCCCGAGGACGACGGCGAGGTGCTGGTCCACGTCGGCGACGAGGTGCGCGAGAGCCTGCTGGCCGACATGGACCCGGACGAGATCATCGCCGCGGTCGAGGACCTGGACATCGACGACCTCGCCGACCTGGTCGAGGATTTGCCCGACACCGTCATCGACGAAGTGCTCAAGTCGATGGACCGCGAGAACCGCGAGCGGCTGGAGCAGGTGCTGTCCTACCCCGAGGACAGCGCCGGGCGCCTGATGAACCCGGACGTGGTCACCGTGCGCGCCGACGTCAACATCGACGTGGTGCTGCGCTACCTGCGCCTGCGCGGCGAACTGCCCGACCACACCGACCATCTTTACGTGGTCAACCGCCGCCACCAGCTGATCGGCTGGGTCGCATTGCAGGACCTGATCACGCACGACCCCGGCACGCCGATCAACAAGCTGATCGACGACGAACTCGAATCGCTGCACGTCGACGCTTCGGCCCAGCAGGTCGCGCGCCAGTTCTCCGACAACGACTGGGTTTCGGCCCCGGTGGTGGACGACGGCAACGTGCTGCTGGGCCGCATCACCGTCGACGACGTGATCGACATCATCCGCGAGCAGGCCGAGCACCAGGCCCTGGGCGCCGCCGGCCTGGACGAGGAAGAGGACCTGTTCTCGCCGATCAAGCGCGCCGTGCGCGGCCGCGTGGTGTGGCTGGGCATCAACCTGTGCACCGCCTTCCTGGCCGCCAGCGTGATCGGCCAGTTCGAGGTCACGCTGGAGAAGGTCGTGGCGCTGGCGGTGCTGATGCCGATCGTCGCCGGCGTCGGCGGCAACGCCGCGGTGCAGGTGCTGACACTGATGGTGCGCGGCCTTGCGCTGGGCCAGGTGGGCGCGAGCAATGCCCGCATCCTGCTGTGGAAGGAGATGCGGGTCGCGCTGATCAACGGCACCCTGATCGGCGCACTGGTCGGCGTGGTCGCCTTCCTCTGGTTCCACAGCCTGCTGCTGTCCCTGGTCATCGCCCTGGCACTGGTCATCAACTTCTGCGCCGCCGCCCTGTCCGGCGTACTGCTGCCGCTGATGCTCAAGCGCATGAACGTCGACCCGGCCGTCGCCGGCACCGTGGTGGTCACCGCGGTCACCGACGTGATGGGCTTCTTCGCCTTCCTCGGCCTGGCCACGATGATCCTGCTGCACTGATAAAAGCAAAGCCGGAACCCCGCGAAGGGCTCCGGCTCCATGCACCGGCTTGCGGCGATCAGAAACTGGCGCGAATGCCCAGCCGGTAGAAGCGCACGTCCTCGTAGAACTCCGCTTCGCCCACCACGCCCCAGGTCGGGGTGAAGCGGTATTGGATGCCGACGTTGCCGACCGCCGAATCGTCGATCAGCAGGTTGTCGTCCACGCGCAGGTAGCCGGCCTTGGCCCACAGCTCCAGGTTGGACACCGGCCTTGCGCGGATACCCAGCATCAGCTTGCCGGCATACAGGTAGTCGCTGCCGCTGAAGTCGTCCTCGGGGTAGTCCCGGTCCTTGTAATCCAGCTTGCCGCCCAACCGCAGCAGCGACAGCTCGCTGGTGAAATCCACGCGTCGGGAAAGCGAAACACTCGCACCCAGACCGAACTCTGCCTGGTCGATGGTGACCTTGGCGTGTTCGGCATCCACGCTCCAGCTTTTCGCCACGCGGTCGTAGCCGCCGAACAGGTAGAGATCGTCGGTGATGGCCAGCGAGCCGCGCAGGTAACCGCCATTGCCACTCTCGCTGACGTCGTACATGTCCACGTCCACGCGAGCGGCGCCAGCCTCGATGTAGGTGTAGCCCGGCCCTTCGATCTTTTCCCGCCGGACGGCAGGCACATACGGCTGGTACGGCTGCTGCACTGCCGGTTGCGCGGAGCCATCCTGCGCGACGGACGTGGCCTCGCTTGCCTGCGCCGCCTTCTGTCGCTCCCACCACGGCGAACGCTGCGCGTGGGCGTCCTGTACCCAAGCCATCGCCGCGAGCACCACCGCGCCCGCGCAAACGGCCCTGATTTCCATCTTCATGCGTTTGTCCCCTTGTGAATTGATGCCCCTTGAACCGGCAGTGCCCCGGCCATGACCGGCGTGGCCTGCATTCAAGTATAGGGATTCAAACACAGTAGATTGATACGCTGTAGATCGTCAAGCGGTAGTCGCTGACTCTGGCCGGCATGGTCAAGACCGCGCCCCCGCCTGCCTGCACCGCCCGGCAGCGCATTTCCCGCAACATCAGGGCCTTGCGAAACGAACGCGGCCTGAGCCAGGAACAACTGGCGGAGCTGGCCGACTTCCACCGCACCTACGTGTCGCAACTGGAGCGCTGCGTGACCAACATCAGCATCGATGGATTGGACCGGCTGGCCACTGCGCTGGAAGTGGATATCGTCGATCTGTTGCGCGATGACGCTCCGGCGACCTGACATGACCACCACCGTCACCGACTACTACCAGCCCGGCTGGCGCGGCCAGCGCCACGCCTGCCCCGCCTGCGACTGGCAGGGCGACTCCCGGCAGATGGAAATGGAACTGCACGACGAGCAGAGCGAGTACGCCTGCCCGCAATGCGAATTCCCGTTGCTGGTGGTGTTGCACCCGGACCTCGCCCGGGTGCAGGCGGCGGCCGCGGCCGGCAATGCCGAGGCGCAGGAGCAGTTGGCGATATTGGCCAGCGCCCCGCCTCCGCATTGATGCCATGCAGGCTGCCGGTACCGCGGCAGCCCGCTAGGATGTCGGTGGCCCCGAACCGGAATCCGTCATGGCACTCCCGTTGCTTCGCCCGCTCACCCGCCTTGCCCTCGCGCTTGCCCTGCCGGCCCTCGTGGCCGCCTGTGCTTCGCTGCCCGATGCCGGCCAAGGCCGCTTCGTTGCCCGCAGCATCGAGCTGGAAGGCACGCGCATGCCCTATCAGGTGTTCGTCCCCGCCGCATCCGCGCGCAGGTCCGGCCCCTTGCCGGTGGTGCTGTTCCTGCATGGCTCGGGCGAACGCGGGCGCGACGGCGTCAAGCAGACCGAGGCGGGGCTTGGCCCCTACCTGCGCACCCATGCCGCCGATTTCCCCGCGCTGGCGGTGCTGCCGCAGGCACCGGATGGCGAAGAATGGAGCGACCGCAACAACCGGCTGGCACTGGCCGCGCTCGATGCGGCGATTGCCGAGTTCGCCGCCGACCCGGCGCGCCAATACCTGACCGGCATGTCGATGGGCGGCTACGGCAGCTGGAACATCGCCTTGGCCGAACCGACGCGCTTCGCCGCCATCGTGCCGATCTGTGGCGGCATCCGCGCCCCGCGCAGCGAACGCCCCGGCCTGATGGTCGAAGCACTGGCGCGGGAAAGCGACCCGTATGCCGCACTGGCCCAGCGCCTGAAGGACGTGCCGATCTGGATTTTCCACGGCGCACTGGACGAGGCGGTGCCGCCGGACGACGACCGCCGCCTGCGCGACGCCTTCCAGGCGGCGAACGCCCGCGACGCGCGCTACACCGAATACCCGCAGGGCGACCACAACGCATGGGATGCCACCTATGCCGATCCGGCGCTGTGGCAATGGCTGTTCGCGCAAAGGCGCTGACTCCTCGGTGGGTGCCGACCGTTGGTCGGCACGAGCAGCCCGCCCGCTGAACTTCCGACTCCGCGCACCGCTCGACCAACGGTCGAGCGCTACCAGGAGAGGATGACCTGGATGGAGCCGACCGGTGGTCGGTACCTGGCATCATCCATCAGCACTCCGGCTACGCCCTCAAGCGGAATCGCCCGACAGCCATGCTGGCGGCTTCCCCGCACGCTGCCCGCATGAACCGGAAGCGATTGCGATTGGGACGCCGATCCATCGTCGGTCACACCTACATGCTTACTACGGTATGCCACGACCGGCGGCGCTGGTTCGAAGACGATGCAGCCGCTCGCATCGTGACGGCGCGGTTCCGGCGGCTGGAACAGCAAGAACTCGCATCGTCCCTGGCATGGGTCGTCATGCCCGATCATGTGCATCGGCTTATGGAACTGCGCGCCTCAACACTCGGGCATGTCGTGCAGCGCTTCAAATCAGGCAGTGCGCTTTTGTTGAACCGGCGGCATGGGCGGAGCGGGCCAGTATGGCAATCGTGCTATCACGACCATGCCATTCGCTCGGATGAATCACTGCGGCAACATGCCGCTTACATTCTTGCCAATCCAATTCAAGCGGGATTGACTGAACGAATTGGGGATTACCCACATGCGTGGTGCTGTTGGAATCGGTGAAATTTTCCTGTGCCGGATGGATAGTGCCGACCAATGGTCGGCACCCACCGATGAAAGCCGGTAACGCCTTTGGGTGCCGACCGTTGGTCGGCACGGCCCTCAGCCCAGCAGCGTCTCCAGCACCGCCATGCGCACGGCGACGCCGTTGCAGACCTGGCGCAGCACCCACGATTGCGGGCCGTCGGCCACCTCGTCGGTGACTTCCACGCCACGGTTGATCGGCCCCGGGTGCAGCACCGCCGCGTCCTTGCCGGCACGGGCAAGGCGGGCGTTGGTCAAGCCATAGTCCGCGTGGTACTGCTCCAGCGACGGCACCAGCCCTTCCTCCATGCGCTCGCGCTGCAGGCGCAGCATCATCAGCGCGTCCACGCCTTCGAGCATGGCGTCGAAATCCCCGCCGACCACACAACCCTTCAAGGTGTCATCGTCCGGCAGCAGCGATTGCGGGCCGCACACACGGATTTCGCCGGTACCCAGCGTACGCAGCGCGTGCAGGTCGGTGCGGGCCACGCGCGAGTGCTTGACGTCGCCGACGATCAGCACCTTCAGCTTCGAGAAATCCGCGCCCTTGGCCTGGCGCAACGTCAGCATGTCCAGCAGGCCCTGCGTGGGGTGCGCGCTGCGGCCGTCGCCGGCATTGACCAGCGCGGTGCCCTCGCCCGCGGCGGCGGCCAGTTCGGCCACGGCGCCGTCGTCGGGATGGCGCACGACGAAGCCGCGCACGCCCATCGCTTCGAGGTTGCGCAGCGTGTCGGTGGCGGTTTCCCCCTTGCGCGTGGACGAGGTGGAGGCGTCGAAGTTCAGCACGTCCGCGCCCAGCCGCTGCGCGGCCAGCTGGAACGAGCTGCGGGTGCGGGTGGAGGGCTCGAAGAACAGCGTGCACACCGCGGTGCCGGCCAGCACGTTGCGCTTGTTGCCAACCCGCCCTACCGCCGCGTCGCGGATCTGCCCGGCGCGGTCCAGCAGCTGCAGCAGGTGCTCGCGCGGCAGCCCTTCCAGGGTCAGCAGGTGGCGCAGGCGTCCATCGGAATCGAGTTGCGGGGCGGTGGCGGTCATGGCGGGTCTTTCGGTCAGGTGACGGGAATGGCGTCGTGCGGGGCGGACAGCCAGCGTTCGACGATGACCGCGGCGGCCACCGCGTCGAGGCTGGCGGCATCGCGGCGGCGCTTGCGGCCTTCGGCGCGCTCGACGGCGAAGCGGCGCGCGGCCTCCACCGAGCTGGAACGTTCGTCCACCAGCAGCACCGGCACGCCGTAGCGCTGCCGCAGCTGGCGGGCGAAGGCGTGGGCGCGCCTGCGGTTGGGCTGGTCGTCGCCTTCGAGCGTGAGCGGGTCGCCGACGATCAGGCCCTGCGGCCGCCACTCTTTGTGCAGGCGGTCCAGCGCGTTCCAGTCGGGGCCGTCGGCACGCACGTCGATCATCGCCAGCGCCCGTGCGCCGACGCCGAAAGCGCTGCCGATGGCCACGCCGATGCGGCGCGAGCCGACGTCGAAGCCGAGCACGGTGCTGTCGGTGGACAACGGTGTCTCAGGCATGGCCGCTGTATCCGGCCAGGCGGAACAGGTCGACGCCGATGCGCGATGCCGCCAGCTGCCAGCGCTGCTCCAGCGGGGTGTCGAACAGCACCGCGGCATCGGCCGGCACGGTCAGCCAGCTGTTCTCGGCCAGTTCCTGCTCCAATTGCCCCGCCCCCCAGCCGGCGCAGCCGAGCGCGACCAGCGCATTGCGCGGGCCATCGCCGCGGGCCATCGCCTCGAGGATGTCGCGCGAGGTGGTCAGGTACAGGCTCCGGCCCACCTGCAGGCTCGAATCCCAGCCGCGCTCGTCGTCGTGGATGACGAAGCCGCGCTCGGGATGCACCGGCCCGCCGCTGAGCACCGGCAGCGCGGTCAGCTGGCTGTCGTCGGTATCGATTTCCATCTGCGCCAGCACTTCGCCCAGCGTGTATTCGGAGGGCTGGTTGACCACCACGCCCATCGCGCCGTTGTCGTCATGCTGGCAGATCAACGCGACGCCGCGCGCGAAATGCGGGTCGGCCAGCGACGGCAGCGCGATCAGCAGGTGGTTGGCAAGATTGTCGCAGCGCATGGACATGGCGGCATTCTACCCGCACGAGGTCCCCGCCCGGTCGCCCTGCATTCACGCCGCGGCGCTGTGCCGCGTGGCCGGTGCCCGTCCTGGAATGCGCAGCAAGAAGGTGCTGCCGCGGCCCGGCTCGCTTTCGGCATGGATGCTGCCGCCACCGGCCTCGATCAGATCCCTCACCACCGAAAGCCCCAGCCCGGTGCCCTGCCCGCGCGGCTTGATGGTGAAGAACGGTTCGAAGATGCGCGCCAGCACCGCCGCATCCATGCCCATGCCGTCATCGCCGAAAGCCAGCAGCAGGCCAGCGCCGGTGTCTTCCCGGGCGGTCACGGAAAACACGCCACCGCCCGGCATTGCATGGTCGGCGTTGGCGGCGATGTTGAGCACCATCAGTTCGAAACGGGTGCGGTCGAAATGGATCTCCGGCAGCGGCGTGGCGATGGAAAACCGCATCCGCACCGCCGGTGCCAGCAACTGTCGCAACATTGGCTCCAGGTTGGTGAGCGCCGGCCCCGGATCGAACCATTCGCGGACCTCGGCCTCCTCGCGGGAGAACGCCATCAGCCGGCGGGTCAACATCGCCGCCCTGGTCGCAGCCGACTCCATCCCGGCAAGGGCCGCCTTCATCCGCGCCGCATCGTCCGTCCCCAGGCCCCGGTGCACGTGGCCACCGATGATTCCCACAAGATTCCCGAAGTCGTGCGCCACGCCGCTGGCCAACCGGCCCATGGCCTCGGTCTTCTGCGACTGGATCAGTTGTGCATGGGTACGCTCGCGCTCGGCCATCTCCGCATGCAGGCGCGCATTGGCCACGCCCAGCGCAGCGCCGTGTTCGCGGGCCTCGCGCAGGCTCTCGCGCAGTGCCACCGAACTGCGGTCGAGCACGACCGCCACCAGCAGGAAGATCACCGCGCTGACCGCCATGTCGTTCGCAAAGGCAAGTGCCGCCCCCTGCATGCCGATATCGACCATGATCCCGCCGGCGAAAGCCAGCAGGATGCTGCAGAACATCCACCACAGCGCCGCACGCCCCACGATCAGCGCGGCGATCACCATCCACACCACCAGCAATGGCTGTTCGAAGCGCTGGGCGGAGAAACCGGTGGTCAGGTAGGCCAGGACCACCGAGGTGGCAAAGCCGGCCAGCAGCAGACGCGCGGCCCACGCGAAGCGGCCCCTGCGCACCAGCCGGAAACTCACCGCCGCCAATACGCTGACCGACAGGCCCACCAGCATCGAACCAACCTCGCCGGGCCGCCACGGCACGTCCGGCACCAGCGCGCGGGCCAGCCACGCCAACGGCGGCAGCGTGGCCAGCAACAGCGATACCACCTGCAACATCGGCGCATTGCGCCGGTCCAGCGGATCGTCGACGGGAACATCGCGCAACCATGCCCGCAGCCACCGCACAAGCATCAGCGGGGCATGCAGAAAACGGGCGACAAGCTGGTCTGGCATCCGGGTCCGGCTCCCGCAAGGGCACGAGGCAGCATGCAGCATGATGCCTGCGGCGAGTATAGCGACGGACGCCCACGCCTATACTGGCGGTCGCATGCAACCACCGGCACCCCCATGAGTTCCTACTGCGACTTCGCCCCCGGCCACCCGGTCCATGTGCACTACCACGCCCGTGAATACGGTTTCCCGCAACGCGCCGAGCCGGAACTGTTCGAGAGGCTGGTGCTGGAGATCAACCAGGCCGGCCTGAGTTGGGAAACCATCCTGCGCAAGCGCGACGGTTTCCGCCGCGCCTACCACGGCTTCGACGTGGACACGGTGGCCGCCTACGGCGAGGCCGACGTCGCGCGCCTGCTGGCCGACGCCGGCATCATCCGCAACCGGCTGAAGGTGCGGGCCGCCATCCACAACGCCAACGTGATCCGCGGCCTGCGCGATTCGCATGGCGGCTTCGCGCAATGGCTGGACGCCCACCACCCGCGCGACAAGGCCGGCTGGGTGAAGCTGTTCAAGCAGACCTTCCGCTTCACCGGCGGCGAGATCACCGGCGAGTTCCTGATGAGCCTGGGCTACCTGCCCGGCGCGCACCGCGCCGATTGCCCGGTGCTGGCCGACATCGTCGCCCGCAACCCACCGTGGACGCGGGGCTCGTAGATGCGGGGCTTGCCCCGCACGGAGGCTTTCCCGGTGAAGCTTCGTGCGGGGCAAGCCCCGCACCTACGGGTCAAGACCCTCTATCGGTTGGATGCCGAAACACGAAGCCCGGCCATTGGCCGGGCTTTGCATGCGCAGGCATGGCGCGGGCCTCAGCGCACGCCTGCGATCTCCACGCCGTCCAGCCCCTGCGCCAGGGTCTTGGCATCGCCGCCCTGCGAGAGCTTGATGCGCAGGCGCACCTCGTTCTGCGAGTCGGCATAGCGCAGCGCGTCGTCGTAGCTGATCTCGCCGGCCTGGTACAGCTCGAACAGACTCTGGTCGAAGGTCTTCATGCCCAACTGCACGGATTCCTTCATCACTTCCTTGAGCTTGTGGATCTCGCCGTCGCGGATGTAGTCCTGCACCAGCGGCGTGCCGAGCAGGATTTCCATCGCCACGCGGCGCGCCTTGCCGTCGGGCGTGGGCACCAACTGCTGCGCAACCACGCCCTTGAGGTTCAGCGACAGGTCCATCAGCAGCTGGTTGCGGCGGTCTTCCGGGAAGAAGTTGATGATGCGGTCCATCGCCTGGTTGGCGTTGTTGGCATGCAGCGTGGCCAGCACCAGGTGGCCGGTCTCGGCGAAGGCGATGGCGTGGTCCATGCCCTCGCGGGTGCGGATCTCGCCGATCATGATCACGTCCGGCGCCTGCCGCAGGGTGTTCTTCAGCGCCGCTTCCCAGCTGTCGGTGTCGATGCCGACCTCGCGCTGGGTGACGATGCAGCCTTCGTGCTTGTGCACGAACTCGATCGGGTCCTCGATGGTGATGATGTGCCCGGTCGAGTTCTGGTTGCGGTAGCCGATCATCGCCGCCAGCGAGGTCGACTTGCCGGTGCCTGTGGCGCCGACGAACAGGATGATGCCGCGCTTGGTCATCGCCAGCGTCTTGATCACCGGCGGCAGGCTCAGTTCCTCCACCGTCGGGATGCGCGTCTCGATCCGGCGCAGCACCATGCCGACCTGGTTGCGCTGGTAGAAGCAGCTGACGCGGAAGCGGCCGACGCCGGACAGGCCGATGGCGAAGTTGCATTCGTGGGTCTTCTCGAACTCCTCGCGCTGCGCCGGCGTCATCACGTTGAGCACCATGTCGCGGCTCTGCTGCGGAGTCAGCGGCGTCTGCGTGATCGGGCTGATCTTGCCGTTCACCTTCATCGACGGCGGCATGGCCGCGGTGATGAACAGGTCCGACGCCTTCTGGTGCGCCATCAGCTTGAGGAACGAGGTGAAATCGATGGTGCTCATGACCGTTCTCCGGGACCGGGAGCCGGGGATCGGGAAACCGCGCCGGCCAGGGCCGATGCCGTTCCCGCTTTCCCGGGCCATCCCCGTCCGTTCTTGGGGAAATACAGGAAACACTTCACTGCCGTCGCCGGTTCCCGTTCAGGGCCCCGGCCCGGCCTCACTCGAACAGGCGCTTGTCCTTGGCGTATTCCCTGGCCTGGTTGCGGGTGATCAGGCTGCGCTTGACCAGGTCCTGCAGATTCTGGTCGAGGGTCTGCATGCCCACCTGCTGGCCGGTCTGGATCGCCGAATACATCTGCGCCACCTTGTCCTCGCGGATCAGGTTGCGGATGGCCGGGGTGGCCACCATGATCTCGTGCGAGGCGATGCGGCCGCCGCCGACCTTCTTCAGCAGCGCCTGCGAGATCACCGCGCGCAGCGATTCGGACAGCATCGAGCGCACCATCGGCTTTTCGCCGGCCGGGAACACGTCGATGATGCGGTCGATGGTCTTGGCCGCCGAGCTGGTGTGCAGGGTGCCGAACACCAGGTGGCCGGTTTCCGCCGCGGTCAGCGCCAGGCGAATGGTCTCGAGGTCGCGCAATTCGCCGACCAGGATGATGTCCGGGTCCTCGCGCAGCGCCGAGCGCAGCGCCTCGTTGAAGCCGTGGGTGTCGCGGTGCACCTCGCGCTGGTTGATCAGGCACTTCTGCGAGGTGTGGACGAATTCGATCGGGTCCTCGACGGTGAGGATGTGGCCGTAGTCGTTCTTGTTGATGTGGTCGATCATCGCCGCCAGCGTGGTCGACTTGCCCGAGCCGGTCGGCCCGGTCACCAGGATCAAGCCCTGCGGTTGCTCGATCAGCTGGCGGAATACCGGCGGGCAGGCCAGGTCCTCCAGCGTCAGCACTTCCGAGGGAATGGTGCGGAACACCGCGCCGGCGCCGCGGTTCTGGTTGAAGGCGTTGACGCGGAAGCGCGCCAGCGACGGGATCTCGAACGAGAAGTCGACTTCGAGGAACTCCTCGTAATCGCGACGCTGCTTGTCCGACATGATGTCGTAGACCAGCGCGTGCACTTGCTTGTGGTCCAGCGCCGGGATGTTGATGCGGCGCACGTCGCCGTCCACGCGGATCATCGGCGGCAGGCCGGCGGACAGGTGCAGGTCCGACGCTTTGTTCTTGACCGAGAACGCCAGAAGTTCGGCGATATCCATGTGCGCGTATCCCCAAATGGTTTGCGAAAGATGTTTCCCCGGCCGGCAGTATAGCCCTCCCGCGTAACAGGTCGATGCCGCCGCGGGGACCGGTTTCCGGCACCGGCCCCCGGCCCGCGGATGGGTACACTTCGGGGGATTCCCCCACCCGCGACGAGGCCGCCATGACCGCACCCCACGACACCGTTCCCCTTTCCGGCGGCATCGCCTTCATCGGCGGCGGCAACATGGCGCGCAGCCTGATCGCCGGGCTGGTCGCGGCGGGGACGCCGGCCGCGTCGATCGAGGTGGTGGAGCCGCAGGCACCGCAACGGCAGGCGTTGCAGCAGGAACATGGCGTGCGCGTGGCCGAATCCCTCGCCACGGCGGCGCTCGACGCGCGCACGCTGGTGCTGGCGGTCAAGCCGCAGGTGATGGCCACCGTCTGCGCCGAACTGGTGCCGCGGCTGGCGCCGGGCGCGCTGGTGGTCTCCATCGCCGCCGGCGTCACCACCGCCGCGCTGCGCCGCTGGCTGGGGCCGTCGGCCGCGCTGGTGCGGGCCATGCCCAACACCCCCGCGCTGCTGGGCGCCGGCATGACCGGCCTATATGCCGGCACGGACGTGGAAGCCGCCGAACGCGGGACCGCGCAGGCTATCCTCGCCTGCGCCGGGCAGACCCGCTGGATCGACGACGAGGCGCTGATGGACGCGGTCACCGCGGTTTCCGGCAGCGGCCCCGCCTACGTATTCGCGCTGGCCGAAGCGATGGAGGACGCCGCGCTCGCCCAGGGGCTGGCCGCCGATGCCGCGCGGCAACTGGTGGTGCAGACGGTCCTCGGCGCGGCGCGCATGCTGGCCGAAAGCGGCCAGGACCCCGGCGCGCTGCGCAAGGCCGTGACTTCCCCCAATGGCACCACCCAGGCCGCACTGGAAACGCTGGCCGGCGGTGGTTTCCACGCGTTGGTCGGCAGCGCCGTGGCCGCCGCCGCGCAGCGTGGGCGCGAACTGGCCGCCGGCACCTGAAGGCCCGGCAGGGGCATGAAACGGCGTCCCGGCCCGCGGGTGCGATCGACGCACCCACGCCCAGCATGCTTCCGCCCCACCGCAATGCAGGGCTTCCCGGGGCAACCCTGACTGCAATCCCGCGTGGCGTTCCGGGACCGGTGCGTACTCAGCGCCCACGCGCCTGCTGCTCGCGCAGGTCCTGGCGCAGGATGCGGCGCACTTCCAGCACGGCTTCCGGCGTCTCCTGCACGCTGTGCCCGGAAACGACGACCTTCTCCGACAACGCGCCATCCAGGTGCGCGCTCCAGTACGGCACCAGCCCGTCGTCGGAACCGGCCAGCGCTCCTTCGGCCTTGCGGCGGGCGATGATCGAGTGGTACGCCAGCCCCGGCGCCAGCGGCAACTCCGACGCGGCGCGGATGAACGGGTCGGTCGCCTTGAGGTTGTCGATGCTGGTGCCGATCCGCGGCGCCTTGGGCTTGCCGCCATCGGGCTCGCCGGCATCCTGCATGGCCAGGAACACCTCCTCGAACTTACCCAGGATGGTCAGCGGCAGGCGCACCAGCTTCCCGATCAGGCGGCCGAGCCGGTCGCCGGCGATGTCGGTGCCGCGGTGCGGCGAGGCGATGAAGATCGCGCGCTCCACGTCCGGCTGCGGCGAGAAGCGCACCAGCGGCCCCAGCCTCGCCTCCACCCGTCGCAGCCGGTCGCCATGCAGGTCGAAGCGCTTCACCGCGCCGTCCCACAGGGCGTCGCCCGACTCGCTGAGCATCAGCCGCGCGATCACGCCGCCCATGCTGTGGCCGATGAACACCATGTCGTGCGTCGCCGGCGCGGTGCGCTGCGGGTCGAAATGGTCCAGCGTCTGGTTGAAGGCGTTGCCGATCGTGTAGCGGTTCAGCGCGATGGGCGCGTTGGTCGGGTAGTAGGCCGACCATATCTGGTAATGCCGGCGCATCTCCGGGTCGCCCATGATCTCGTTGGCCAGGTTCACCCACGCCTCCGGGCTGCTGGCCAGCCCGTGCAGCAGGAAGATGATGCGGCGGTTCGGATCGTAGGGCTGCATCAGGTAGATGTGCGGCTCGCGGATGCCCTGCCCGCGCCCGAACAAGGTGCGCAACGATTCGACGGCAAAGCCCGACTGCGCCATCCACACGCCGTAGGCGGCGGTGAAGTTGCCGGCCAGCGGCACCTGTTGGCCGTGCAGTTGGATGCTGGCGGTGGTTTCCGGCGACCACGCGGCCATGCGCACCGCATGGGTGGCCAGCACGTCGTCCAGCGTGTCGCCATCGAACTGCAGCAAGGCGGTGATGTTGACCGCCGGCATCTCGCTGAACACCGGCACGCTGGCGTCGGCGTCTGCCACGGCCAGCAGCGGCGGGGCCTGCACCGCCACCAGCTCGGCGCCGAAGCCGTCGCGCCGGTAGTTGCTGCGCAGGCCGGCGAAGCCCACCTGCGCGGCCGACACCAGTTGCCGGGGAATGCCGGCCAGTTGCAGCCGCGCAAGATCGGTGGTGATCGTCCATTGCTGCAACTGCACCGGGCGGCTGTAGTCCTGCCCGTCCAGCGCCCGCGCGCGGGCGTGCTGGAACACCACCGACGCCGCCTGCTGGGTGGCGTGATTGTAATAGTCGCGCACCTGGGTGAGCCGGTTCTCCAGCGCGCGCTCGGCCGGCGTGCGGCCACTGAAGAACAGGTAGGCGTAGGAATAGCGCGCCGCTTCCAGCCATGCGTCCAGCGCCGCGTCCGACAGCGGCGGTGGCTCGCCGCCCTTCGTCTTCGGGGTCAGCGCCAGCGCCTGCTGCATCCACAGCTCGGCCAGCGTGGAAAGGCGCTGCTCGGTCTGCAGGCCGTCGGTATCGGCGACCGCGCGGCGGCAGGCATCGGGCTCCTTGCCGCATTGCGCCGCGGTCAGGCCGATGACGCCCAGCGATTCCTGCGACAACGCGCTCAGGTGGCCGCTGTCGAGGATGTCGCCACGCTTGAGCAGCACGTATTCCGACGGCGCGACCTGCTTGATCTTCACCATCGCGCAACCGCTGGACAACAGCATCAGGACGCAGGCCGCCGCGCCCAGCCAGCCGCGCAGCCCTGCATGGGGAGTTGCTCTCATCGTGTCTTTCCTTCGGCAATGCCCGGCACGCCCTCGCGTATCCGGCGGGAAAAATCGGCCGCGTCGCCCGCCTCGCGGGCGCGCAGGGTGATGCGGCCACGCTCGCGCAACTGCGCCAGCGGCACGCCCGGCGCCAGCCCACCGACGTCGGCGGCGTAGTCGGCCAGGTAGCCGGACAGCAGCAGGCGGTAGTCCAGCGGCAGGCGCGGCGCGACGCGGCGCATCAGTTCGAACACCACCGTGGTGCAGTTGCTGGTCAGCGTGTTGTAGAACTCCGGCATGCGCTCCAGCTGCTGCCCGCGCGCCACGTAGGAGTGCACCAGCTCGCGCATCGCCTGCGGCGACAGGCCATGCAGGCGGTAGAGGTAGACGTCCTCGCCACGCACGTTGGTGCGCACCTGCACGATATCGCGTTCGTCGGCGGCCACCAGCACCGCCTCGAAGCGGCGGAAGAAGCCTCCCAGCGCCGAGAAAGACTCGCCGCGCTCCTTGCGGATTTCCAGCGAGAACACCAACTGCCGGCCGTCGGCGAAGCCGAACGACACCAGCGTGTGCGCGATGGCCGGCCCCATCCAGTACGACAGGATCAGGTCGACCGAACGCAGCTGCGACAGGTCGTATTCGCGCCGCTCCCAGCGGACGTCGTAGTCGTCCTGCCCGCGCCAGTGGAAATTGCGCACGTTGTCGACCAGCAGGCGGTCGCCATCGATTCGCGCATGCAGCGGTTGCGCCACGTCATCGGCCCATTGCCGGTCCTGCCGCGGCTGGATCGTCGCCCAGCCCCCCAGCAACGCGCAGGACAACACGGCGAACGCCGCCAACCTGCGCCAGCGCCGCCGCGGCGTGGCGCAGCCGTGCAGGGCCACGGCCGCAGCCACGCCCCACAATACCGCCACGACGACGCGCACGGCCGGCCCGGCGGGCAACTGGAACCACACGGCCAACGCGCCCCAGGCCCCGGCCAGCCCGCAGGCCAGCATCAGGCCGAGGCGCCCCATCCCGCGCAGCCAGCGGCGCAAATGGCCCCCGTCACCGGAGGCCATCGGTGCCTTCGCCACCCGCGCCATGACATGAAGGACGGCCCTTCGCGTCCCTCCTGCGTCCCATGCATGCAGTTGCTGCCATTCGATCGTTCCATCCACCTTTCCGGCCCGCGCAACGATAGCGTGTGCGCCGCGGGAAACCGAGTGGAATGCCTCCCGTGTATTGCCGGCCATGCCGCCGACGCTGATGTATATTGCGGAACCACGGAGATGGCATTCCTCCGCGAACCGCCGCGACAGCGGCTGATGATGCCTACGCTTGGCCGGACGGGCTGCGTGGGCGCGCGCCTGTCCTCGAACACCGATTCAAGGAGAGGACTCCATGTGGAAACCGATCGTCGCCATCGCCGTCGGCTCGGTGCTGGGCGGGCTGATGCGCTGGGGGCTGGGCCTGCGGCTCAACGCCCTGTTCCCCGACGTACCGCCGGGCACGCTCGCCGCCAACATGATCGCCGGCTACATCGTCGGCATCGCCCTGGCCTTCTTCGCACAGGCCCCCGGCCTGTCGCCGGAATGGCGGCTGCTGGTCATCACCGGCTTCTGCGGCGGCCTGTCCACCTTCTCGACGTTCTCCGCCGAGATCGTCGCCCTGCTGCAGCGCGGCCAGTACGCGCTGGCGCTGGGCGCCATCGCCATCCACGTCGCCGGCACGCTGCTGATGACCTTCGCCGGCATCGCCACCGTGGCGCTGTTCAAGGCCAGCTGAGGAGAACCCCATGAACGGTTACCAGATCACCTTCTTCACCCGGCAGGACCGCCGCCACGGCGGCTGCCCGCTGGCCGAGTGGCTGCTCCACCTCGCCGCCGAACTGGGCCTGCGCGGCGCCACCCTCATCCCGGCCAGCGAGGGTGTCGGGCGCGACCACCGCCTGCACTCGGCGCGCTTCTTCGAACTGGCCGAGCAGCCGCAGGCGGTGATGATGACCCTGACCACGGAAGAAACCGACAACCTGTTCCAGCGCCTGCGCACGGAGAACGTGCACCTGTTCTACACGCGCATGCCGGTGGAGTTCGGGAGCATCGGCGAACCCGGCACGCAGGGCTGACGGCGCTACTGCGGCCGACCCTGTGCAAGTCCACCGGGCTCCGGCCCGCACGGACCCGGTCCCGCCGAACGCCAGCATGGCCGTTGGCCAAGGAATCGCCCCGTATCCCCGATGCGACAGGCTCCAAGCCGCCCCCGGAATCCGGGCAACAAAAAAACCGCCAGGAGCGGTTTTTGACATCGCTTGTCGATGGCCCGAAGGGTTGCCGCCACGGATGGTGGCAACAAAAAACCCCTGAGGAAATCAGAGGTTCTTTCATTCGCTTGGTGGGCGGTGCAGGGTTCGAACCTGCGACCCTTGCCGTGTGAAGGCGAAATACATCCTATTAGTCACAAGGATTTTGGAGTAATTTTCACTCCAACGTGGCAAAAACGTGGCAACTCCATCATGGCAGCAATCACCCTGAGAGAGTCGGGGTTCACCCCCGTTTACACGGACTGTTGGGTTAAGAGTCTGAAGGCCTGATCCCGGGCATCGAGCCTTCGCTGGATGATCGGGTTGTGGAACCGTTCGATGTAGTCGAACACATCGCTCCTGGCTTCGGCCAGGGTCACGTAGCGACGACGGTGCACCCGTTCCCGCTTGAGCTTGCCGAAGAAGCCCTCGGCCGCTGCGTTGTCGCCGCAGTGGCCGACATCACTCATGCTGCTGACGATGTGGTGATCCTTCAGGAACTGCTGGTATTCGGTGCTGGTGAACTGTGTCCCTCGATCAGAGTGCAGGATGACTTCACTGCGGTCGGGACGTTGCCAGCAGGCCATCATCACCGCCTTGAGCACCAGGTGCCGATCCTGCACCGGTGACATCGACCAGCCGACCACCTTGCCCGCGTACAGGTCGACAACCGCGCACAGGTACAGCCAGCCCTCGCCGGTGCGGATGTAGGTGATGTCGACCACCCACTTGGTGTTGGGCTCGTTGGCGGTGAAGTCCCGGGCCAGTTGGTTGCGAACATGTGCGGGACGGGCGCCGGAGGGTTTGTGCCGCCAACGGCGTCTCTGCGGCACGCCTGCCAGACCATCGGCTGCCATCAGCCGGGCAATGCGATTGAGGCTGGCCGTCTCTCCTTCGTAGCCCAACGCCTCGTGCATGCGCCCGGCGCCCATGACGCCATCACTTGCTGCATGGTGTTCCCTGATCTTGTCGAGCAACCTGCAGTTGTCCAGAGTCCGGGCACTGGGGGCACGACTGCACCAGCCGTGGAAGCCACTGGGCGAGACCTTCAGACACCGGCACATCAGCCTGATCGGGTACTGGTCGCGGTGGCGTCGGATCGCCTCGTACCTCAAGACGATTCCTTGGCGAAGAACGCCGCCGCATCGCGCAAAAAATCCCGTTCCTTCTTGACTCGTGCAAGCTCCATCTTCAGAGCCAGCAATTCCTGGTCGCGTGCGGTGCCGTTGCCGGGGAAGGCCTTCTTGCCACCGGCTTCCAATTCCCTGCGCCAACGATGAATTTGGTTGGCCCGTATACCGAGGTCACGTGCGATCTGAGACACCTTCGCACCAGGCAAACGGGTCAGGCCGACGGCCTCACGCTTGAACTCTTCGCTGTATTTTTTCCGCTGTGGCATGACACTCCTCCTGCCCCATCATGGGGCCTAACTGAAGTGTCCGTGCTAGCGGGGGTGAACCCGTCGCAGACAAGCCACTGAGCGATCGTCGCGATGCGATCCGCGCGCAGCTCGACGATCTGCCTGAGGCCGGGCAGTTGCATAGCGACTTCTACGATCGCGACCGGCTGGCTACATGGGTCAATCACTATCCCGGGATTGCTGCCTGGGTCCGCATGCGGCTCGGCATCGGTATGTCGGGCTGGAGCAGCATCGGCGATTGGTGCGGCGTCGGCGTGAGCGAGGAGACGCCCTATCTCTTCAATGACAAGGCTTGCCTAACTGATGAGCGAACGAGCGATCGCGAGCAACTCACCATCGGCGAGGGTATCGCCCGGCTTCGCGTCTCTCTGACCAAAGCTCGCCAATGTATCCGGTTGATCGGCTTGTCCGGTCTCGGAAAGACTCGTCTCGTGCAGGCACTGTTCGAGGATGGTGTCGGCGAGGCGCCGCTGGACCCGGGGCTTGCCGTTTATACCGACTATTCGGTCGAGACTGACCCGACCGCCCGGGACATGGCGCGCCAGCTAGTTATCGCACGGCAACGTGCGATCCTGATCGTCGATAACTGCAATCCGGCGACGCACAGCGAACTTGCCCGCATCTGTTCGGAAGCGGGGAGCCAGGTCAGCCTCCTCACGGTCGAATATGATGTTCGCGACGATGAGCCCGAGCGTACCGAGGTCTTTCGCCTGCAATCAGCATCGCCCGAAATGGTGGAACTGTGGCTGGAAAAGACCTTCCCCAATGTGACGCAGGTGGACCGGCGCACGATATCGGAGTTCAGCGACGGCAATTTCCGCGTGGCGCGCGCCCTCGCCGAAACCCTCGGGAAAGGCGAGACCCTGGGAAAGCTCAAGAGCCGTGACCTCTTCGAGCGGATTTTTCACCAGCGCAACGAGCCCGACCGGGATCTCCTTTCCGCCGCCGAAGACCTTGCGCTGCTCTATTCGATCGATGGCGAAGACACGTCGGAAAGCGGCGAACTTGCGCGGGTTGCTGCTATTCGCGGCGCTTCCGTGGCGACGATATATGCGGCGCTGAACACGCTTCGTCAGCGCGGGATCGCGCAGCTGCGCGGACGGTGGCGCGCGATCCTGCCGCACGCGATCGCCAACCCGCTCGCCGGGTTCGCCCTCGAACGCATGCCCCCGGCCGATTTCGATCGCTTCTGCGCGTCGCTCACGGCGCGGATGCAGAAGTCCCTTTCGCGCCGCCTCGGCTATCTGCACGACAGCGCCGAGGCACGGGCCGCGGTCGAGCGCTGGCTCGGTGCCGACGGTCTTCTTGGCGATCTCACGGCGTTGGGCGAAGACGGCCTCCAGATCATCACGAATATCGCTCCGGTCGCGCCCGATGCCGTGCTCGCAAGGATCGAGCGAGACGTGGCCGGGCCGCGCGGCGCCAAGATACTCGATCCGCAGTCGAGCGACCGATGGCAGTGGATACGGTTGATCAAGCTCCTCGCTTACGATCCACCGCTATTCGACCGCGCGGCGACATTGCTTGCCCGGTTCCTTTCCGCCGAACCGCCCAATCACAACAACAACTCGGCATCGGACATGTTCGCCGAGCTGTTTCACCTGCACCTGTCCGGCACCAAGGCTTTGCCGGACCAGCGGCGATCGCTTGTGCGCCGGTTCGCGCAATCTGGTGATCCGGCTTTGATGCGCTGCGCCGGCGTCGCTCTCGATGCGCTGCTGAAGGCGCACTATTTCAGTTCATCCAGCGATTTCGACTTCGGCGCCCGGTCACGCGACTATGGCTGGCACCCGCCGACCTATGGCGACATCTGGGCCTGGTACAACGGCGCGGTCGACTTGGCGGTCGAGCTGTCGCCAATCATCGAAAACGCCCGGGACCACCTTGCCCATAGCGTAAGGGAGCTGTGGCATTTCGGCGCCTGTCACGATGCGCTCGAACGGGCGGCGACCCACTTCTCTTCCGAGCGGCCCTGGATCGAGGGGTGGATCGGCTTCCGCACAGCGCTGCGTTTCGAGGGCGACGCTATGCCTGATGAGGTGCGCGCGCGTCTCACCGCGCTCATCGACCGCCTAAAACCCACCGATCTTCTCCATCAGGCCCGTGCGGTGGTACTGGGGCGCAGCAGTTTCGGTTGGGATGTCGCTGACGGTGATGCCGACGACGGCGATGTCATGAAGCCGTATGAGCGCGCCTCCCAGCTCGCGAAGGAGATCGGAACCGCGCTCGCGCACGACCCGGAGACGCGCGCTGCCTTCATCGCCGAACTGCTCGTCGAACAACATCCGCAGCGCGCCTACGAGTGCGGCATCGGCCTGTCGGATGGCGCCGCCGATCTTGATGCGATATGGCGGGAACTGCTGGGTCTCTTTTCTGCCGCCGATGTGGACAGCCGGAATGCGACGGTGCTGGGCGGGTTCATCCATGGCGCACACGCCAGGGATTCGGCCTTCGCCGACGCCGCGCTGGAGGATGTGATCGAGAATCCCGATCTCGCCGCGAGCTTGCCCTATCTTCAGGCGCGTGTTGCTATCGATACCCAGGGCATTGCGCGGCTTCGGCGTGCGATTGAACGTGGCGTCCTGTCGGCGCGGACTTTTCACAGCATCGCCAATGGCAGCGTCGGCGAGTCTCCACCCGACGCTTGGCCCGCTGCTCACCGACATCGCCAGTCTCGCTGACGGCGTGGAGATCGCGCTCGATATCCTTCACATGCACTTCTACCGCGATCGGGAGGAGGGCCGACAACGCGCTCCATCCTTGATTGCCGTCGGCCGTGAGCTGCTGCTGCGCGCCGACTTCGGGAAGAAGCAGTCGCTTCGCGATTTCGGGCTGCATACCGTCATTCGGGTCTGCTGCGCCGGACCTGATGGTGCGGCGACGCTGCGCGAGATCTGCGCGCGGGTCCGGGCTGGGCTGGAGATCGTCTATCTCTCGTCCTACGATCTTGGTTATGTCTTGAAGGCGCTCTTCGAAACGCATCCCCTCATCGCTCTCGACGAATTCCTGCTTCCTGAGCTCCGGCCGAGGAATCGTGGACTGTTTGAGGGGGACTTCGGGTCTGGCACGCTGGTGGAAGATGTCGGCGCCGAGACCCTTGTTCAATGGGCGAATATCGATCCGGATCGGCGCTATCCGCTGCTTGGCAAAAGCATCTCCATGTTCAAGCGGCGGCAGGGCGAAGAGGAGAATGGTGTCTCCACGCTTTTCCTGGAAATATTGGGCCACGCGCGAGACAAGCGGGCGTTTCTCGGTGATATCTGGTCGCGGCTGCATCCGCGCAGCTGGAGTGGCTCGCTCGCCGATATCCTGGTTCAGCGTCGCGCAGCTATCACAACGCTGGGTGACAATGTCGGAGGCGAGGTTCGGCAATGGGTCACCGACATGCTGCCCGAACTGGAACGCTGGATCGAACATGAGAGCAAGCGCGATCGGGAAGGCGAGCAGAGTTTCGAATAGCTGCTGATCCGAGCATCCTCAGCGGGGCTCTGACGCCGATCGCGGCTCTCGCGGAGTCTTAGGCCGGATCCGCCGCCCTTTGCATTTCTGCCCGACGGCTTCGCGCCGGGGCGACTGGCCGGTTTTGGCACACCGCTGCCGAACGGCTGCTTAGGGTCGGAAGCAGCCATTTCGCTCCAGCAACAGTCATCCATCACCTACCTGAAATCCCGGCTCCTCGCCTCTACGCCACCGAGCAGTTCATCGAGTTTGGCCATGCGCTCAACGATCAGGTGGGCTACGCCATCCACCCGCTCCCACCGCCCTTCGAGGCCCAGTAATTGGCTCTCGACCAGGGTACGCCGGTATCGCTGCATCACATGCTGCCAGACCACGGCATTGACCATGCCATCCTCGTCCTCCAGCGTCACGAAGGTGACGCCGCTGGCGGTGCCCGGTGACTGCCGCATCCGCACGATGCCGGCGTGGCGCACGCGACGGTTGTGCGGGAGCTTTTCCAATTGTGTCGAGCGCAGGTAGCGGCGCGCTTCCAGTTGCCGGCGAAGGAAAGCCAACGGGTGCTTGCCCAGCGTGGTCTGGGTAGTCGCGTAGTCGGCCTGCATGTCTTGCCACGGGGTCGGCACCGGCAATGCAGGCGTCGGCTCGCTCGTTCCCGGCAGGCCATCGAACAACGGCAATGATTTCTCCACGCCCGATGCCTGCCAGCGCGCGCGATGGCGGTGTCCGGCTAGCCCTTTCAGTGCACCAGTATCGGCGAGCAATGCCAGATGGCGGGAATCCAGTTGGACACGATTACTGAGGTCGGCCACGTCGGTGAAGGCACGACGCTCGCGCTGCTGCTCCAATCGCTCGGCGACGACCGGCTGGAAGCTGTCGATCATCCGAAATCCGAGACGGATTTCGGGGTTTTCCGATACGTCATCGCGGGCAAACTCCAACGTGCAATCCCACTGGCTGTAACGCACGTCCACCGGCCGCACCTTGATGCCGTGGCGGCGCGCATCCTGAAGGATCTGGTCTGGGGTGTAGAAGCCCATCGGCTGGCTGTTGATCAGGCTGGCGGCAAACGCCGCGGGTTCGTGGCACTTGAGCCAGCAACTGGCATAGGTGACCAGTGCGAAGCTGGCCGCATGGCTCTCGGGAAAACCGTAGTCACCGAAGCCCTTGATCTGGTGGAACAACTGATCGGCGTATTCGCGGCTGTAGCCGCGGTCGAGCATGCCTTGGGTCAACTTGGCCTGATACGGCTCCAGTCCACCGCGTCGCTTCCACGCCGCCATTGAACGACGCAGCGCATCGGCCTCGCCTGGTGTGAAGCCGGCAGCGGCTACGGCCAATTGCATCACCTGCTCCTGGAATAGCGGCACGCCCAGCGTGCGCTCGAACACCTGATGCAGTTGATCGGGATATTCAACCGGCTCCTCGCCATTGCGACGGCGCAGGTAGGGATGAACCATGTCGCCCTGAATCGGCCCGGGGCGCACGATCGCCACCTCGATCACCAGGTCATAGAAATTCTTCGGCCGTAGCCGCGGCAGCATCGCCATCTGCGCCCGCGACTCAATCTGGAACACACCCACGGTGTCGGCCTTGCCGATCATGTTGTAGGTGGCCGTGTCATCGGCCGGAATCGTGGCCATTGTCAGGTCATGCCGGCCGGTGGCGCGAAGCATGTCCAAGCATTTGCGCACGGCGGTGAGCATCCCCAGCGCCAGACAATCAACCTTCATCAGCCCGAGCGTATCCAGATCGTCCTTGTCCCACTGGATAACGGTGCGCCCGTCCATCGCCGCGTTCTCCACCGGCACCAGCGTATGCAGCGGATATTCGGAGATCACGAAGCCGCCCGGGTGCTGGGACAGGTGCCGGGGGAAGTCGACCAACTCACTCGTCAGTGCCAGCAGCTGGCGCATGACCGGTGCTTCCGGGTTGAAGCCCCGCTCGCGCAGCGTACCGGGTAGCGGCGTATCCCCACTCCAGCGATCCAATGTCCGGGCCAGTTCGTCGATCTGATCGGAGGGAAGCCCCAGCGCCCGGGCCACGTCGCGAATGGCGCTGCGCCCGCGATAGCTGATCGCCACCGCCGTCAGTGCGGCACGGTCCCGCCCATAACGGGTGAATACGTATTGCAGCACTTCCTCGCGCCGCTCGTGCTCGAAGTCGATGTCGATGTCCGGCGGTTCGTTGCGCTCGCGCGAGATGAAGCGCTCGAACAGCAAGGTCATCCGCGCCGGGTCGATCTCGGTCACACCCAGCGCGAAACAGACGATGGAGTTGGCCGCCGAGCCGCGCCCTTGGCAGAGGATGCCGCGGCTGCGCGCGAACCGCACCAGGTCGTGGACGGTAAGGAAATAGGACTCGTAGTTCAGATCGGCGATCAGCCGCAGCTCGTGTTCGATCTGGGCGTGGGCTTTGTCCGGCACACCCTCAGGCCAACGCCAAGTGGCCCCTTCTTCGACCAGTTGCCGCAGCCAACTAGTTGGCGTGTGGCCTTGTGGCACCAACTCGTGCGGATAGGTGTAACGCAGTTCGTCGAGGCTGAAGCGGCAGCGTTCGGCGATACGCACACTCTCGGCCATTGCCTCGGCCGGGTAGATCGCCGCCAACGCTTGCTGGGTGCGCAGATGGCGTTCGCCATTGGGGAACAGTCGCCAGCCGGCCTCGGCCACGGTGCAGTGGTGACGAATGGCGGTCAGGGTGTCCTGCAATGCGCGGCGGCGGCGCACGTGCATGTGTACGTCGCCGGCGGCTACCATCGGCAAACCGTGACGGGTGGCTTTCTGCTGGACGTTACTCTGGTGTTGTTCGTCGTCCGGCCCCCGATGCAGTTCCAGCGCCAGCCAGAGACGTTCCGGGAAAACCCGTTTCAACCAGCCGACGTCCGAATCAGGTGTCGGGATTTTCGGGCATAGCAGGCAGCAAAGTCCGATCGCCTCGTCAGGAAAGTCCGCACGCAGGCATCGGTATTGCCCCTTCTTTGCCCGCCGCCGGGCCACGGTGATCAGTTGGCACAGGGTCTGGTAGCCGACCAGGGTTTCGCACAACAGGACGAGCTTCGGCCCGTCTTCGATCTGTATCTCCGCACCGACGATCAGCGCCACGTCGGATTCCTTGGCGGCCTCGTGGGCACGCACGATGCCAGCCAGCGAGCATTCGTCAGTGATGGCCAGTGCGATATAGCCCTGTTCCTTGGCCCGCTCGAACAATTCCTTTGCCGTCGAGGCTCCGCGCTGGAAGGAGAAAGCCGACAGGCAGTGCAGTTCCGCGTAGGCCGGTGCGTTCATGCGAACCACCCGTGCAGCATGAATGGACCATGCTCGCCCGGTGCGGTGAAGGCCCAGGCGCGTTGACCCTCCCGGGTCTGGAGGACGTAGTAGTCACGGCGCACCGGTTCGCCGTCCCACCAGCCGGTTTCGATGCGCTCCGGCCCGGACAACACCTGCATGCCGAAGCCGCGCAGGGGGGTCGGTTGCGGCAAAAGCCAGGCAGGCCGCAGGGGTAATTGTGGGGGCAGCGTTGAAGCAGGCAAAGCGCCGGAGGCCCGCTCGGGGCGATGGTCGGCCTGCACACTCAACCGCTGGACGGCGTCATCACCCAAGCGGGCGCGTAACCGTTCGCGCAGTTGTTCCCAGCCCACGGCCTGCTGTGGCCGGGTGTCAAACAGGTCTCGCGCCACCGGCACGAACGGCGGCAGCTCTTCCGCCACCAGTGACATGCCGCGTGTTCCAGTCGGCAGTTGCAGGTGATCCAGCCGACTGCGGGCCAGATCGAACAGCACGGCTGCATCGCGCTCGGCTGTCAGCAGACCCACCACCAATTCGCTGTCCGGGTGGTGTTCGTGCTCGAACTTCAGCACGAAGCGCTGCACGCCGCCGTCGCGACTGGACAGGAAGGCGGCCAGATCACTGGTCAGCCGGCGCAATGGGAACAGCAAGGCGGTGCTGGATTCGACTTCGTACTCGAACTCGATGCGTGCAGTGAAGCGGTCTGGTGGCTGGAAGTACGTCAGCGGCGCCACCTCCCGGCCTCGGATGGCATCCAGATGCGTCAGCACCTCTGGCAGAAAGCGCCGCACCAGACTCTCGCGGGCCAGCGCGAACACTGGCCGCAGGGTACGCAGGCCCGAGCGCGACAAGGTATCGACTGCGGTTTTGGGCAGGCCGCTGCGCTCGATAGGCACTTGGCCCAATACGGTTTGCAGTCGTCCTTCATCCACGCCCAACCCATCGTGGTTACGGGCCAGCACGTAGGCGGCGTGGGGATTGGGTGCAGCGACCAGCCGGTGGCGGAAACCCAGGGCGGTCAGCTCGCTGCGCAGACGTCGTTCCACATCGGGCCATTGTCCGAACAGGGCGCGGCTGGCGCCGATCTCCAGCACCAGCGCATGGTCGAAGTCGATGCAGACCTGCGAACTGAAGTTGTAGGCCCATGTCGCCAGCAAGGTGAAAGCCTGCTGATCCAACCGAGGATCATGGCTCTGGGCGATGAAGTCCGAAGTGAGGGCTTGGGCGGCCGACAGGCGCATGCCGCGCCGCAGGCCCAAGAGGTGCGCGGCAGGTGCAACTGCATGCAGTACCCGGCGCTGCACCGGGCCGCTGACCAGCACCAGTGGCACGTCCGGTTCCGACAGTTGCCGGATGGCGGCGTCCATCGCCAAATGCGGCAGAAGCAGACAGGCCCAACGCATGGTGATTCACGAAGTCGCAGCGAAGGGCAGCGGGCGAACCGGCGGATTGCCGCCACGGCACTTGAGCACCCGAATCTGGCCAGGGCTGACCAACAGCCGCAGCGCGGCCGGCGATGGGTTGTCTGCGTGGCGAGCATCGCGGAATGCGAAGCCGAGGCATTGGCCGGTTTCGGCAGCGACCTGCAAGCGTCGCAGCGTCCGGTCGTCGGCTTTGGTCGGCCAGCCCAGCACCGCGCCACAGGCCGCCGAGCGCAAGCACTGCTCGGTGGCCCACAGGGCTTCGCGTGGTGTTGCATGGACAACCTGCACCTGACGCAGATCCACACCAGCCCGCGCCCAAGCTGGTGCATGCGGACGATACGGCGGCGCGACCAGCACCACCCGCGACCCAGCCTTGGTCAGTCGGGCCAGCGTCGGCCAGACCAGCGACACCTCGCCCATCCCATCGGCCGGCAGCAGGATTTCCGACAGCGCATGGGCCGGCCAGCCACGCGCCGGCAGCACTGCATCCAGTTCGTCGTGGCCGGTGGGCTGGGGCGCAACGTCCAGCACACCCGCCGGCTGGCCACGCCAGACCCGACCAGTGTGGACCAGAGCCTCCAGCGCCAAGACCGCACCCATCAGGCCACCTCCGCAAGGCGGCAACAAGGGCTGCGAGAGTTGGGGTAGGACAACGGCATGAAGGCAGTCTCGGGGCAGGTCGGCGCATGACCTGAGACGGCGCATCATACATTTTTAGTAACTTTACTAACAAACGAAGAAGCAACAAGTGACTTCGAGGCCGCAGCCAAGACAGGCAGCCACACCGCTCCATTCCAAGCACCAAGCCGGAGAGGCATCACCCATCGCCTGCGCATGAAGCAAATCGCACGGCCCACTCTCAGCGCCATCCATGCAACCGCCCGTCGTGTCCCCTGCCTCTCTATCGTCCAGTATCTTTGGAAAACGCATGGCACAGGCCATCGCATTCCTCAGCGTTGCCCCTCATGGCTTCTTTCTGGGACGGCCCGGCCCTCGCCGCACTTGAACTGAGGCACCTGCCGAAACCGGCGCAACGGCGAGTGGTGGCACGCTCATCCACCGCGCGATGGATGCCGTCGCCCAATGGCTGCGATCCAGTCGTCCTTCAACAGGCAGATAGCAGCGCCCTTCAGCATCGGCCCGGAAACAGCGTTGGTGAAGCGCTGCACGGGAAATTTTCAGGCTATCGGCGATATCCCCCAAAGACATCGCAGGGCCGTACCCCTGCAACAGGTACAGCAGGAGGGTGTTGGTGCTATCGGTAGTGGTGGCTTCCACGGCTGACTCTCAATAGAAGAGAGCCGCCAAGCGGGCAAGGTGCCCAGACAGCCACGGCTGGGCAGGGAGAGCATTGCAAATGCCCACACAGCGATCAAGCGATTTCGTGCTGCAACCACGCATCTCGGTTGGCGCAGGCATGTCCCCATGCAGCCGCACGCATGGGCCGCCGGGCGGGCAAGCCTGTACATGATTGAACCTGCTGTCTCCCTGGGCTTGGGAGACGGCTCAACGCTGTCCCACCGAACCACAGGCACATCCCACGCACCCACCACTCACTTGCAAGCACCGTGGCACATCCGTGCCAAATCCAATGTAAGCCCTTGTAAGCGAAGGTCACACGGGGGGAATCACGTGGCAAAAAAGTGGCAGCTCGATTTTTGAACGGAAGGTTTTCGACCCTCCTACATACCCGGACCCGAAGTCAGGGCAACAAAAAACCCCTGAAAAATCAGGGGTTTTTGTCGTTCGCTTGGTGGGCGGTGCAGGGTTCGAACCTGCGACCCTTGCCGTGTGAAGGCAATGCTCTACCGCTGAGCTAACCGCCCGTGCTGCGAGCCGCCCATTATAGGGAGAACGGCGACGGCGTCAACGGATGGATGCGATTTTTTCCGCCGCGCCCATCACATGGTCTGGGTGGGCTTGTCCGAGCTCGTGGTGCCGGCCAGCAGGGTCTCGATGCGGTTGCGGATCGACTCGCCGTCGGCGCCGTCGGCCAGTTGCACGCCGATGCCGGCCTGGCGGTTGCCCTGCGCGCCCAGCGGCGTCACCCAGATGACCTTGCCGGCCACCGGCAGGCGTTCGCTGGAATCGGGCAGGGTCAGCAGCAGGAACACCTCGTCGCCCAGGAAATAGCGCTTGGGCGTGGGCACGAACACGCCGCCGTTCTTCACGAACGGCATGTAGGCGCTGTACAGCGCAGCCTTGTCCTTGACCGCCAGGGACAGGATGCCCTGGCGGGCGTTGATCGCACTCATCGGATATTCCCCTTTTGTTGCGGATTGGCCGCACCCCATGCCAACAGCAGCTCCACCACGGCCAGGTCGGCGCGCACCGTGGTGCGCAGCAGGTCGCGTGTGCGGTTGGCGGCATCGAACCAGGCGGCCAGCTTGTGCAATCGGGTCGGATCGGTCAAGCCGTCGCCGGCCTTGCGCAGGGCCAGGTCGGCGGCGTGGCGCAGGCGCAGCTCGGCGTGTTCGTCGCCGGTCCAGCGTTGTGCAAGTTCGACGCAGCCGAGCTTGCCGGCGGCGAGCCGTTCCAGTTCGTCGGCCACCTGCCGGCGCAGCGCCATGCCTTCGCCCTGCAGCCACTGGTCGGCCAGCACCGGGTGGCCGCGGGTGGCATCCAGCGCTTCGCGGGCGATGCCGTCGTCGTGGCCACGCTGCCGCAGCCACGCCAGCGCTTCCTCGCGCGGCGGCAGGCGGAACTCCAGGCGCTGGCAGCGGCTGCGGATGGTCTGCGGCAGCCGTGCCGGGTCGGCGCTGATCAGCCACAGGTAGCGGCCTGGGGCCGGCTCCTCCAGCGTCTTGAGCAATGCGTTGCAGGCGGCGCGATTGATGGCGTCGGCCGGGTCGACGATGACCACCTGCGCGGCACCGTATTGCGGGGTCAGCGCCAGCTTCTGCGAGATCTCGCGCACCTGCTCGATGACGATCTCGGTGCGCAGCTTGTCGCCGCTCTTGTTGGGGATGAAGGACACCAGCTGCAGGTCGGGGTGGGTACCGGCGGCGATCAGCTGCGCGTTGCGGGCGCGGCCGGCGGCGTCCATGTCACGGTCCAGCACGTGCGCGGCCAGCGCCAGCGCCACGGCGCGCTGGCCCATGCCGGCCGGGCCGCACAGCAGCAGGCCGTGGCCGAGGCGACCGGCATCCAGCGCCGCCACCGTCTGCTCGAAGGCGCGCAGCTGCCAGGGGGCGAAACCCTTGTCCATGCCCTGCCCGCTCACTGCTGCACCGCCCGGTTGCGGTTCTCGCGCAGTCGCTGCAGGTAGCGGGCGACGGCGGCATTGTGCTCGGCATAGCTGGCCGAGAACACGTGCGCGCCGCTGCCGTCGCCCACCGCGACGAAATACAGCGCATCGCCCGCCGCCGGCTGCGCGGCGGCGCGCAGGGCGTCCTTGCCGGGCATGGCGATGGGCGTGGGCGGCAGGCCGGCGCGGGTGTAGGTGTTGTACGGCGTGTCGGTGGTCAGGTGGGTCTTGCGGATGTTGCCGTCATAGCTGCTGCCGATGCCGTAGATGACGGTCGGGTCGGTCTGCAGGCGCATGCCCAGCTTCAGGCGCCGCGCGAACACGCCGGCGATCTGCGGCCGCTCGCTGGCCAGGCCGGTTTCCTTCTCGATGATCGAGGCCAGGATCAGCAGTTCGCCGGGCGAGGCCAGCGGCAGGTCGTCGCTGCGCGCGGCCCAGGCCTCGGCCAACGCCTTTTCCAGTGCGGCATGGGCGCGCTTGAGCACGTCCAGGTCGCTGTCGCCGCGCTGGTAGACATAGGTTTCCGGCAGGAAGCGGCCTTCCGGATGCTGGTCGGGAAAACCCAGCGCCGCCATCAACTCGGCATCGCCCATCCGTTCGGTTTCGTGCAGCAGCGGCTGCGCGCGGCCAAGCGCGGCGCGCAACTGGCGGATGTTCCAGCCCTCGACCAGGGTGACGCGGTACTGCAGCACCTTGCCCTGGCGCATGTTCAGCAGCAGCCCGCGCGGGGAGAGGTGGGTGTCCAGCGCATACTCGCCGGCCTTGATCTTGCCGGCGGCGTCGAGCTGGCGCGCCAGCAGTTTCCACTGGTAGTCCCGGCCTTCGTCCACGCCGGCTTCGCGCAGCTTGCGCAGCACGGCGTTGAAGCCATCGCCACGGGCGACCACCACGCTCCCGGCCTCGGCGGTGAGCGGCGTATCGGCAAACGCCGTCTGCCGCTGGTAGAACCACGCGCCGGCGCCGGCCGCGATGCCGGCCAGCAGCAGCAATACCGTCAATACCAGCAGGCAGCCGTGCCTGGCTCGCGCCATGTGTGACCTCTAGACAAACATCCGATCCGATGGCGCAGGATACCGTGCGCCCGCTGCCAAACGCACGACGGCTCAGGCGTTACCGGCCTTCAACTCACTGGCCAGCTCCCGCTTGAACTGCTCGAAATCCTTGCCGGCCGCCTGCGCCTCGGCATGCGCGGCGTCCTTGAGCGCGTCCGAATACATCAGCCGCACCGGCGTGCCGCCGCGCTCGTGCAGCTCGGCGGCCTGCATGATCAACGCCAGCACGCGCGCGGCGCTGCTGGTTTCGCCGGCGATCCTGCCGTCCATGCCCAGCACCCACTCGCCATCGCGGCGGACGATGCCCGCCAGCAGGGTGCGCTGCTGGTCGCGCAGCTCGGCATGCGGCTCCACCGCGGCCGTCGCCGGCGGGTTCGCGGCGGCCTGGTTGCGCTCGCGCTCGGCCTGCTTCTTTTTCGCCTCGCGGCGGCCCTTGGATTGGATCGACATGGTGGTTGCCTGTGTTGTTCGAGGGAGAAACCCGCGGGGCAAGCCCCGCAGCTATGCGGCATGGCGGCGATGTTCCCAATACCAGAACACAAAGCCCAGCAGCATGAAGGCGGCCATGCCCAGCGCCAGGTGCAGCGGCCGGCCGCTGAGCAGCGGCGAGACCACGCCGGCCACCACGGTGCTGATCATCAGTTGCACGAAGGCCTGCAACGAGGACGCCAGCCCGCGTTGCTGCGGGTACATGTCCAGCACCGCCAGCGCGAGGATCGGGAAGATCAGCGCCGTGCCCAGCCCGCCAATGAAGATCGGCAGCACCGCCCACGGCAGTTCGAGCTGCGGCGCCGCTGCCACGTAGCCGATGTTCAGCAGCGCCGAGAGCGCGCAGCAGGCGAAACCGATGCCGACCTGCCGCACCGGCGGGGTGTGCCCGGCCATGCGCCCGGACAGGAACGCGCCGGTGGTCATGCCGCCGATGGTGGGGATGAACAGCCACGCGAACCCGCCCTGGCCCAGCCGCAGGTGCTGCATCACGAACACCGGGGCCGAGGCGATGTACAGGAAGATGCCGCCGAAGTTGACGCTGCCGGCCAGCGCCAGCCGCAGGAAGCGCGGGTTGAGGCCGATGCGCAGGTAGTCGCGCAGCAGGCTGCGCGGCGACAGCGGCATGCGTGCCTGCGGCGGGTGCGTTTCCGGCAGCCAGCGCGCGGTGGCGGTGAGCAGCAGCACCGCGAACGCCACCAGGAACCAGAAGATCAGCGGCCAGTCGCCGCCGCCCAGCAGTATCCAGCCGCCGATGATCGGGGCGATGGCCGGGGCGATGCCGAAGATCATCGACACCTGGCTCATCAGCCGCTGCGCGTCGGCGCCGTGGTACAGGTCGCGGATCACCGCACGGCCGACGATCATGCCGACACCGGCGGAAATGCCCTGCAGGGCACGGAACAGCAGCAGCGTCGGCAGGTCGGACGCCAGCGCGCAGCCGACCGACGCGGCCACGAACACCACCAGCCCCGCCAGGATCACCCGCTTGCGCCCGAGCGCGTCGGACAGTGGCCCGTGTGCCACGCTCATCAGCCCGTAGAACAGCAGGTAGACGCTGATGGTCTGCTGCACTGCCACCTCGTCCACCGCCAGCTCCCGCGCCAGCAGCGGGAAGGCCGGGAAGATGGTGTCGATGGAGAACGGGCCGAACATCGACAGCCCGGCGAGCAGCAGGGCCAGGCGGCGGGTGGAAGGCGGGGCGGCGGCGGTCATCGGGCGTCCAGCGGTGGCGTGCGTGGGGGACGCACGGCGGGCGCCAGCCCGGCACGGGCGACGCCATCGAAAATGGAGGGGTCGGGCATGATAGGCGCCCGGCGGTGCCGGCGCCATGCACATGGCATGGAGATGGAACCCGGGGCGGTGCCCGTTCAGTCGCATCCGCCGCACCAGCGGCCCGGGGCAACCGCTATAATCGCCGCGCTACACGGTGGGAGAAGCGGCTCACCCCGCTGCCGAAGGCGCAAACGCCCGCAATCGCTCAGGCCCGATACCACCTGCAACAAAACTCTGGAGAGACCGGTTCAATCCGGCGCCGAAGGTGCACGAAGCGCGCGATCCGGTCGCGCCGCTTCCAAACTCTCAGGCAAAAGGACAGAGGGGCACGAGGCGAGCCGCCGGCTTGCCGGCCGTGGCGTCGCCTGCGCGCGACCACCGCCGGAAGGCCGCGTGTCCGCCGCCCCTGCCCCGCACGCCTTCTTCCGGACGTCCGCCATGCCCCAGAACACGCCCTCGCTGCGCGACCTCGAACACGCCTCCGCCTTCGTCGACCGCCACATCGGCCCCAACGATGCCGAAATCGCGCAGATGCTGCGCGTGCTCGGCCACGATTCGCTCGATGCGTTGACCGACGCCATCGTCCCCGGCTCGATCAAGTCCGGCAATCCGCTGGCCCTGCCCGAGTCGCTGACCGAAGTGCAGGCGCTGGAAAAGATCCGCGCCATCGCCGGCAGGAACAAGGTGCTGCGCAGCTTCATCGGCCAAGGCTATTACGGCACGCATACGCCGAACGTCATCCTGCGCAACATCCTCGAGAACCCGGCGTGGTACACCGCCTATACGCCGTATCAGGCGGAGATCTCGCAGGGCCGCATGGAAGCGCTGATCAACTTCCAGCAGATGGTCGCCGACCTGACCGGCATGGAGATCGCCAACGCCTCGCTGCTGGACGAAGCCACCGCTGCCGCCGAGGCGATGACCCTGGCCAAGCGCTCGGCCAAGTCGAAGTCCAACACCTTCCTCGCCAGCGGCGACACCCACCCGCAGACGCTGGAACTGCTGCGCACCCGCGCCGAGCCACTGGGCATCGACGTCGCGCTGGCCAACTCCGAGGAAGAGTGGAACGCCGCGCTGGCCAAGGGCGATTTCTTCGGCGTGCTGGCGCAGTACCCGGCCTCCAGCGGCTGGCTGGCCGACTGGGAGAAGGACGCCGAGGCGATCCACGCCCACAACGCGCTGTTCGTCGTCGCCACCGACCTGCTGGCGCTGACCCTGCTGAAGTCGCCCGGCGAGATGGGTGCGGACATCGTCATCGGCAACAGCCAGCGCTTCGGCGTGCCGTTCGGCTTCGGCGGCCCGCATGCCGCGTTCATGGCCTGCCGCGACGCCTACAAGCGCAGCATGCCGGGCCGCCTGATCGGCGTGTCGATCGACACCGAAGGCAACCCCGCCTACCGCCTGACCCTGCAGACCCGCGAGCAGCACATCCGCCGCGAGAAGGCCACCTCCAACATCTGCACCGCGCAGGTGCTGCTGGCGGTGATGGCCTCGATGTACGCCGTCTACCACGGCCCGGAGGGGCTGACCCGCATCGCCCGCCGCGTCGCGCGCCTGACCGCCATCCTCAAGGCCGGCCTGCAGCAGATGGGCCATGACCAGTTCCACCACGCCAGCGCGTTCGACACCCTGAGCCTGAAGACCGGCGAGCGCACCGACGCGCTGATGGCGCGCGCGGTGTCTTTGGGCGCCAACCTGCGCAAGGCATGGGACGAATACATCTGCATCTCGCTGGACGAAACCACCACCCGTGCCGACGTCGAGCTGCTGTGGCGCATCTTCGGCGGCGATGATGCCACCCTGCCATCCATCGATGCGCTGGACGCCAGCGCGCCGTCGCTGATCCCGGCCGGACTGGAACGCACCAGCGCGTTCCTGACCCACCCGGTGTTCAACACCCACCACAGCGAGCACGAACTGCTGCGCTACCTGCGCATGCTGGCCGACAAGGACCTGGCGATGGACCGCACGATGATCCCGCTGGGCTCGTGCACGATGAAGCTCAATGCCACCGCCGAGATGATCCCGGTGACGTGGCCGGAGTTTTCCAACATCCATCCGTTCGCCCCGGCCGGGCAGACGCAGGGCTACAAGGAGCTGATCGGCGGGCTGGAAGCGATGCTGGTGGAGGCCACCGGCTACGACGCGGTGAGCCTGCAGCCCAACTCCGGCGCGCAGGGCGAATACGCCGGCCTGCTGGCGATCCGCGCCTGGCACGCCTCGCGCGGCGAGAGCCATCGCAACATCTGCCTGATCCCCGAGTCCGCGCACGGCACCAACCCGGCCAGCGCGCAGATGTGCGGCATGAAGGTGGTGGTGACCAAGTGCGACGCCAACGGCAACGTCGATGTCGCCGACATCCGCGTGCAAGCCGAGAAGCACTCGGCCAACCTGGCCGCGATCATGATGACCTACCCGTCCACCCACGGCGTGTTCGAGGAGGACGTGGTCGAGATCTGCGAGATCGTCCACCAGCACGGCGGGCAGGTCTATACCGACGGCGCCAACATGAACGCACTGGTCGGCGTCGCCAAGCCGGGCAAGTGGGGTTCGGACGTCTCGCACCTGAACCTGCACAAGACCTTCTGCATCCCGCACGGTGGCGGCGGCCCAGGCGTCGGCCCGTGCGCGGTGAAATCGCACCTGGCACCGTTCCTGCCCGGCGCGCTGGGCAAGGATGGCGTGCGCACGGAAGGCACCGGCAACGGCGCGATGGTCAGCGCGGCCACCTTCGGCAGCGCCTCGATCCTGCCGATCAGCTGGATGTACATCGCGCTGATGGGCGCGGCCGGCCTGCGCAAGGCCACCCAGGTCGCCCTGCTCAACGCCAACTACATCGCCAGGCGCCTGGCCCCGCACTACAAGACGCTCTATACCGGCCGCAACGGGCTGGTGGCGCACGAGTGCATCCTCGACGTGCGCCCGCTGGAGAAGGCCACCGGCATTGGCGCCGAGGACGTGGCCAAGCGCCTGATCGACTTCGGCTTCCATGCCCCGACCCTGAGTTTCCCGGTCGCCGGCACGCTGATGGTCGAGCCGACCGAGAGCGAATCGCAGCACGAACTGGACCGCTTCATCGATGCGATGATCCAGATCCGCAGCGAAATCCAGGCCATCGAGGACGGCAAGCTGGACCGCGAGGACAACCCGCTCAAGCACGCCCCGCACACCGCCGCGCAGGTATCGGCCAGCGAGTGGGCGCACGGCTATCCGCGCGAACTGGCCGCCTTCCCGCTGCCGTCGCTGAAGCTGGGCAAGTACTGGCCGCCGGTGGCGCGCGTGGACAACGTGTACGGCGACAAGAACATCATGTGCGCCTGCATCCCGGTGGATGCGTACATGGATGACGTGGAAGGCTGACTGCACCACCACGCTTGATGGAAAAGGAAACGGCCCGCCATGCGGGCCGTTTTCGTTACCGGGCCAGCGGTGACGGCCAGAGGCATCACCCGATCGGATTGCTGCCCCTCTCAATGTGATAACTTTCGTTATAACCACATTCCAGAGCCCATCATGAAGCTCAAGATCACCAGCATCGGCAATTCGTCCGGCGTCATCCTGCCCAAGGATCTGCTGGCTCGCCTGCGCGTGGACAAGGGCGACGAGCTGTATGCGCTGGAAACGCCCGACGGCATCCGCCTGACCACGTACGACCCCACCTTGGCCGCGCAGATGGAAGTGGCCGAGGAAGTAATGCGCAAGCGCCGCACGCTCCTGCACAAACTTGCGCAATAGGAGGCCGGCGATGATCGTCTGGATCGGCCGTGCTCTGGCTTTGGCCATCCATGATCGCCAACTGGCCGAACATGGCGGCGGCAGTGGCATGCGCGACGAAGCATTGCTCGAATCCGCCCTCACCCGCCCCCAGCAGCGTTACGCCTGTGGCGACCCACCACCGGACCTGGCCGACCTTGCAGCCAGCCTAGCCTTCGGTCTGGCCCGCAACCACCCGTTCGTCGATGGCAACAAGCGCACCGCCGCCGTGGCCTGCGAAGTGTTCATCCTGCTCAACGATGCCATGCTGGAAGCGGACGACCTCGACCTGTACCCACCGTACCTCGGCCTTGCCGAAGGCAGCCTCGACGAAGCCGCCTTCGCCGCATGGCTGCGCCCGCGCATCGTCACCCCACATGGCAGCAGCATGCAGGAGGAGCCCGCAAGTTATCGCCGCTGAAATCGGCTGGGGCATGTCCCCTTGCGATTTGTGGCATAAAGCGCCGGGGGATCCGGATTGCTCCACCATCTTTCTCAAGGACCAGAGACATGCCAGAGTTCGCCATCCGCGCTTCGGCCGATGAAGTCGCCACCCTCTTGCAGCAAGGCCGCGCACGCGATGCCGCTGCCCATCTGGAAACACTGCGCCAAGGCCAGCCACCGGTCATCCGCGAGGCGCTGGACCGTTTCGTCGCGGCACGCGCGCAAGCGCAACTTGCCGCCTTGCGCCAACCCGGTGCCGTTCCCGTCGCCGATGCCGCCAGCGTGCAGCCCATGCTGGACCGGTTGGCGCGTGCGGGGCTTCCGCCTCGGTTTCGGGAGGCAGAGGAAACCAAGGATCTGACGCAAGCGCAGTTGCATGACGTCTATGCCAGCATCATTGCCACTCTCGGCAATGATTCCGCGCGTAGCGCGCTGGCAGGACAGGATCGTGTGATCCTGGGATTGCGTCAGGAAAACCGCACCATACAAGGTACATCGCGGGGCAACGCCCGCAATGCCGAAGGCAACGGGGTCTATGACGACCGCATCGTGGTGCTGTGGACCGATGCGAACGGCGAGCGCCATGCCCGCGAATTCCACAAGGCCAGCACCGAGCCCACCGCGCAATACGATGGCCATGCCAAGACCGCGGTGCGCAGCCCCGGCTTCGAGGACGTCGTCACCCGCCCGAAGACCGAAGGCAGCGACGTGAACGGCGATGGCGTGCGCGACCTGGGGCGCCTGGCCGATGGCACCACCGAAATGCTGGCGACCACGCATCCACGCAACCGCCTTCCCGATGAATTCGCACTGCGCCCCAGCCCGGCGGCGATAACGGCCGGCGCCAACCGCGTGGAGCGCGACAGCAATGGCGACGGCTGGTTCGATTCGCGCGACGTGCAGGGCATGCAGAACCTCAACAACACCTTCAAGATCCACCGCGGCAGCGACCACAACACCGATTCCGCCGGCTGCCAGACCATCGGCGGCGGCGAATACGACAGCTTCGTCGAAACCGTGCGCGGCACGCCCGGACAAACCCGCTGGCAATACGTGCTGACCTCGGTGGCGCCGGGGCAAACCCTGGCGCGCGACCTCGATAACCGCACCCCGCTGCACCCGGCCAACGACCCACGGCTGCCGCAGCATCCCGACCATGCGCTGTTGCGGCAAATCGACGCCCGCCTGCAAGCGATGGGCGGCCTGCATGCCGAGCGCGCCGAAGCCTATGGCCTGGGCCTGCTGCACGAAGCCAAGGCAGCGAATGTCACCCGCGTGGACCAGATCGTGGTCAGCAACGCCACCGCCACCCGCGCCGCGGGCGAGACGCTGTTCCTGGTGCAGGGCCGCGTGGGCGATCCCGCCGCCCTGCGGGTTGCAGTTTCCGCCGCCGAACTGGCCGGGACGTCGATCGACACCAGCCTGCAACGCTTGCAGGAACAGGCCATGCAGCCCCCGGCCACCGCGCCCGAACCGCCCCGGCAACTGCACGCGCCACACCTTGGAGGCCGTTGACCCATGAAGCACATCTTCCCGCGCCGCATTGCCGGCATTCCCGCCCTGCTGCTTTCGTTGGGCGCTTGTGCGTCTTCCCCCGACATGGGGACGCCCGCCGACAGCGGAACCACCACTGCCGCCACACGCCCCCTTCCCGCCCCCCTTCCCGCCCCCATTGCCGCCGCCGGCACGCCTCCCTTGCCCGGGGTGACCTCGCTGGGTGTGTCCATGCCCGAGACACGCATCGCCCTCAAGGGTTTGCCAAAAGACATCGAGGACCTTGTCCTGTCCCTGCCACCCGCCGATTTCCGCGCCACACCGGATATATGGCAATACACGGTGCGGCAAGCCATCGGCGGCATGATGCTGATTCCCCGCATCACCGGGCGCCCCGATCGCCGCATCAGCATGGTCGCACCTGTGGGATCATCCATGTGGATTCGCACCTTCGAATCGGAAAACCTGGCCATTACCGGCTATTTGATACAAACCCAGCTCGGCTGCGAACTGCTGAAGGACAGCCCTATCCAGTTGCCCGAAGGCAGCGCCCAGGACATCTGCCTCGGGTACCCCAATGCATGGATAGGCAGCGGCCTGCGTGCCTACCGCAAGGCCGCCGGCCAGCCCATCGAGGACGTGACCGCGCAACTGATGCCCCCGGAACAGGTGCTGGGGGAAAGGACGACGGAACGCTACAGGCAATCGGGCGCAAGCTGGCCGTTTCTGGACGATTCGCGGCTGGATTTGGTGCCGGTGGCGCGCTGGATCGTCGAATCCGACCCGGAAAATCCCCTGCCCGAAGATGCGCACACCTACGACGGCGGCTACCTGGCCCACGCCAACTTCCTGCTGTGGAACGGCGACCATTTCGAAACCCGCGCCACCGTCCCCGCCTCATTGTGGCCGTGCCCGCCGAACCGGCCCTCGTCCTGCATCGACGATGATCGCTTCGTGACGAAACCCTAGATGCCCATCAGAGAAGGCCGATTGCGACACGCATCCCCCGCATCGCAATCGCCTGCTGGCACGAAGCAGGCAGGCCACCGCGGAAACCTTTGCGGCGGCCTGCCTGCAACTGCATCAGTACCCGTGCTGCTTCAACCAGGCATCGATCTGCGGCTTGCGCTCGGCGCGCAGCTTCAGCTTGGTCTGGATGCCGGCGATCATCGTCTCGGCATCGCGGCGCGAGGTCGGTGCGATGTACTTGTCGGCGTAGTCCTAGATCTTGTCGACCATCTTCAAGTTATCCGAAATCATGTCCAACCGGGGTACGGCAGACCACATCCTTTTCAGCCAACAGACGTATCATCCAACCGCCCCTTGGCCGCGATCAACGCCCGGTATTGGCGCGGCGCCATGCCCACCTCGGCCTTGAACTTGCGGGTGAACGCGCTCTGGTCGCTGAACCCGCAGGCCTGGCCGATGCTGGCCACGCTGTCCTCGCCATGCAGCAGGTGCAGCGCGATCTGGATGCGCAGCCGGGTGAGCACCTGCTGGGGGGTCATCTGGAACACCTTGCGGAAGCTCCGCTCCAGCTTGGACAGCGAGAACCCGGTGATGTCCAGCAGGGTCTGCATGCGCACGCTCTCGGCGTAGTGCGTGCTGAGGTAGTCCAAGGCCAACCGCAGCGGCTCGTACTGCGACTCCAGCCCACCGCGTTGCCCCAGGTCGCGGGAAATGCCGATCAGGCCCACCACCTTGCCATTCTCGACGATCGGGCGCTTGCAGGTCAGGCACCAACCCGGCCGGCGGTTGGCAAACAGCTGCAGTTCCATGACGTTCTCGACCACCTCGCCAGCCAGCACGCGCTGGTCCTGCGCGACGTACGCCTCGCTCATGCCGGCCGGGTACAGCTCATCGGCACGCCTGCCGATCACCTCTCCGCGCGACCGCACGCCAAGCCGCTGCATCATCGTCTTGTTGACGTGGGTGTAACGCCCTTCGTTGTCCTTGGCAAAGAACAGCACGCTGGGAATAGCATCGAACAGGGCTTCGATTTCGGCAGGGTCGATTCGCATCGGCAGGAATCCGGCAGCATCGCAACGGCCGCATTCTAGCCAGCCGCCCCACTCTCCCGGACCTGCCAAAGGCAACGAATAGCGGATTGCCAACGCTTGCTTCACGCCCCGCTCTACCTGTCCGGCCTATACCTGCCGGCAATCCAATCACGGGAGAAGCGACATGACCCGAGGCGACAAGTCCAGCTATACCGACAAGCAGAAGCGGCAGGCCCGGCATATCGAGAAAAGCGAACTGGAGCATGGCCGTAGCCATGAAGCCGCCGAGCGGATCGCCTGGGCCACGGTCAACAAGCAGGATGGCGGCGGCAAGAAATCCGGCAGCGGCCGCAAGTCGCCCGACAGCGGGAAACACTGAAGGCCGGGGGCGGCCACCTCAACCACCCCGAGGCAATGACTGACATCGGATCACCGGGACTGGCTGCAGCCCTCCATGCACGGCCAAACCATGGCTGCATCGAGAAGCCCAGATACGAAAAGGCCCCGCAAGTGCAGGGCCTTTCCTCATGCCACTTCGCCGGCGAGGCTCAGCCCCACGGGTCCTGCAGGATCATGGTGTGGTCGCGGTCCGGGCCGGTGGAGACGATGCTGACCGGGCAGCCGGCCAGTTCCTCCAGCGCGCGCAGGTAGGCGCGGGCGGCCGGCGGCAGCTGTTCCCACTCGGTGATGCCGTGGGTGTTCTCGCTCCAGCCCGGGAACTCCAGGTACACCGGGGTGCATTCCTCCCAGCCCTGCGCGTCCAGCGGCGCGTACTCGGTGCGCTTGCCGCGGTATTCGTAGGCGATGCAGACCTTGAGCTTCTCCATGCCATCGAGCACGTCGAGCTTGGTGATGCACAGGCCGGAGATGCCGTTGATGGCCACCGCGCTCTTGAGCGCGACGATGTCCATCCAGCCGCAGCGGCGCGGGCGGCCGGTCGAGGCGCCGTATTCGGCGCCGCGGTCGCGGATGCCCTGGCCGATCTCGTCGTCCAGTTCGGTCGGGAACGGGCCGCCGCCGACGCGGGTGGCATAGGCCTTGGCGATGCCCAGCACGTAGTCGATCGAATCGGCGCCGACGCCGGCGCCGGCCAATGCGCCGCCGATGGTGGTGTTGGAACTGGTGACGTACGGGTAGGTGCCATGGTCGATGTCCAGCAGCGCGCCCTGCGCGCCCTCGAACAGCACGCGCTTGCCCTGCTTGCGCAGCTCGTGGCAGATGCCGGCCACGTCCGACTTCATCGGCTCGACGTATTCGCCGAACGCCAGCGCCTCGGCGTAGACGGCGTCGAAATCCACCGGCTCCACGCCCAGGTACTTGGTCAGCACGAAGTTGTGATAATCCAGCGCGGCGTGCAGCTTCTCGGCCAGCTGTTCGGGGTAGTGCAGGTCGGCGATGCGGATGCCGCGGCGCGCCACCTTGTCCTCGTAGGCCGGGCCGATGCCGCGTCCGGTGGTGCCGATGGCCTTGCCGCCGGCCGCCTTCTCGCGCGCCTGGTCCAGGGCGATGTGGTACGGCATGATCAGCGGCGCGGCCGGGGAGATCTTCAGGCGCGAGCGCACTTCCACGCCGGCCGTTTCCAGTTCCTCGATCTCCTTGCGCAGCGCGGCCGGGGAAATCACCACGCCATTGCCGATCAGGCACAGCGCGCCGTCGCGCAGGATGCCGGACGGGATCAGGTGCAGCACGGTCTTCTTGCCGTTGATGACCAGGGTGTGGCCGGCGTTGTGGCCGCCCTGGAAACGCACGACCGCACCGATTTCTTCGGTCAGCAGATCGACGATCTTGCCCTTGCCTTCATCGCCCCACTGGGCGCCGAGAACAACAACTGATTGACCCATGACGGGTGACTCCTGTTTGGCTGCGGCCATCGGGGCCGCGGATGGGTAGACCGTGGCCGGGGCGGAGCCGGCGCGGTTGGCGGCCCCATCGGGGGGCGGCCGGCGCAGGCAGGGCCCGGACACGGAAAAAGCCGGCGGGGTCACCCCACCGGCTTTGCGAGATTATCCGGGTTTTCCGCGGCAGCCGCCAGCGCGGCCGGGCCGCGGTTCAGCCAGCCGTCGTCAGTGCCGCGACTGCCACGCCCGCATCGCCAGCTCGAAGGAACGCAGCCGCGCGGCGTGATCGAAGACGTTGGCGGTGATCATCATCTCGTCCGGGCGGTGGCGCGCGGCAAATGCCGCCAGCCCCTCGCCGACCTGCGCCGCATCGCCCAGCACGGTGCAGGCCAGCGCCCGCTCCACGCTGGCCTTCTCGTGCGGCTCCCAGAACGCCTCGATGTCGTCCACCGGCGCCGGGATGCGCCCCGGCCGGCCGCGCCGCAGGTTCACGAAGCTCTGCTGCTGGGTGGTGAACAGCCGCCGCGACTGCGCTTCCGATTCGCTGGCCACCACGTTCAGCGCGAGGATCACCCAGGGCTCGGCCAAACGCGCCGAGGGGCGGAAATCACGGCGATACAGCGCCACCGCCTCGTCCATCGCATCCGGGGCGAAATGCGAGGCGAATGCGAACGGCAGGCCCATCGTCGCCGACAGGCGCGCGCTGAACAGGCTGGAGCCGAGCAGCCACACCGGCACCTCGACACCCGCCCCCGGCACCGCCTGCACACCCTGCCCTGGCTGCGCCGGCTCGAAGTAGTGCAGCAGTTCGGCCACATCCTGCGGGAACTGGTCGGCGCTGTCGAAATAGCGGCGCAGGGCCCGCGCGGTGGGCTGGTCGGTGCCCGGCGCCCGGCCCAGGCCGAGGTCGATGCGCCCCGGGTACAGCGAGGCCAGCGTGCCGAACTGCTCGGCCACCTGCAGCGGCGAATGGTTGGGCAGCATGATGCCGCCGGCACCGACGCGGATGGTGGAGGTGCCGCCGGCGACGTGGCCGATCAGCACCGAGGTCGCCGCGCTGGCGATGCCCGGCATGTTGTGGTGCTCGGCCAACCAATAGCGGCGGTAGCCCCAGCGCTCGGCATGGCGGGCCAGGTCGAGCATGTTGGCGAAGGCCTCGCGGGGCGTGGCACCTTCGCAGACCGGGGCTAGGTCGAGGATGGAAAGGGGGATCATGCGGTGGTTTCCGGCGGACGTCGGAAACGACATGGGGTCCGCCGGGGCGTTTCCCAGCCATCCGGAACGGCCATCACCCGGACACTGTTTTCCGCGGTGGTTCCACCCTCGCCCACGGGGGCAATGCTCTCGCAGGTGCCGGGCTTGCCCGGCACAGGGGCATTACCGGGAGAGCCACATGCGGGGCAAGCCCCGCATCTACGGAGTTGCTGCGTCCACCAGCGGCTGCAACTGCGGGTCCAGCGCCACGCGCTCGTCGAACACGAAGCAACGACCTTCGTAGCCTTCGCCGCCGACGTCCTCGAAATAACCGAGGATGCCGCCGTCCAGCTGCAGCACGTTGTCCATGCCGTCGTTGCGCATCCACAACGCGGCCTTCTCGCAGCGGATGCCACCGGTGCAGAAGCTGACCACGGTGGCATCGGCCAGCCCGGCGCGGTGCGGTTCCAGCGCCGCCGGCAGGTCGGTGAACCTGGCGATCGGCAGGGTCAAGGCGCCGGCGAAGGTGCCGTGCGCGAACTCCTGCTCGTTGCGGGTGTCGAGCATCACCACCCGCCTGCCATCGTCGTCATGGCCCTGCCGCAGCCAGCGCCGCAGCGTGGCCGGGGCCACGGCCGGGGCGCGCGGATACTCCAGCGGCTGGCCGTCGTCGCGGCGGAAGCTGATGATCTCCTGCTTGACCTTGGCCTTGAGCCGCGCGAACGGCTGCATCCGGCTGTGGCTGTGTTTCACCCGCATGCCGGCGAAGCGTTCGTCTGCCTTCAGTTCGGCATAGAACGCCTCGATGCCCTCGCTGCCGCCGGCCAGGAACAGGTTGATGCCCTCGCCCGCGACCAGGAGGGTGCCGCGCAGTTCCAGCGCCTGCGCCCGCTCCAGCAGCCGGGCGGCCAGCGCTTCGGCATCGGCGATGGAAACGAAGTGGTAGGCAGCGGTATTGACGATCATGCCGCCATTTTACCTGCACTCAGCCACGCAGCAGCACGAACGGCAGCAGCACCAACGCCGCCGCCGCGAGCATGCCCAGCAGCATGGCGAGCACGTACAGCGGCCGCCGGCGGAACAGCGTGGCGAAGGTTTCGGCGGTGCCGTCGCGCAGCCCGGCTTCGCGCTCGGCGCGCACGCGCTGCGAGCGCTCGCGCTGGTAGGCGTCCATCAGCGCCTTCGCGCGCGGGTGGTCGCCACGCTCGCGCAGCCAGATGCCACCGAAGGAAATGCCCCACGGGCTGGGTTCGGTGCGGTACCAGGCGATGCCGTTGCGGTCGAGCAGTTCGCCGACTTCGCGGCTTTCGTCTTCCTCGACGTTGCGCAGGTTGAGCAGCAGTTTGGCCATGCCGCCATGATACCCGCAGGCGATGCGCTACCCTTGCGTGTTTCGTATCCGTGAATACCGCCATGCGTCGTCTTTTCGCCAGCTTGCTGCTGTCCCTGTCCCTTGCCGGCTGCACCCCGCCCGGCCCGCCGCCGGGAGGCAGCATCGCGGCTTTCGAGCGCATCGACACCGTGCCGGGCAACGGCGCCGAGGCCGTGCCCGGCAGCAAGGTCACCGTGCACTACACCGGCTGGCTCTACGACGAACGCGCTGCCGACAGGCACGGCGAGAAGTTCGACAGCTCGCTGGGCCGCGACCAGCCGTTCACCTTCAACCTCGGCGAGAAGCAGGTCATCCGCGGCTGGGACGAGGGTGTGGCCGGCATGAAGGTCGGCGGCAAGCGCACGCTGCTGATCCCGGCCGAGTACGGCTACGGCAACCGCCGCACCGGCCCGATCCCGGCGGGCTCCTCGCTGGTGTTCGACGTCGAACTGCTCGATGTCCAGCCCCGCTGAAACCCGTCCCACGGGAAAGCGCGTCGCGGTGATCGGCGGCGGCCCGGCCGGGCTGTTCGCCGCCGAACGCCTGCGTGGCGCCGGGCTGTCGGTCGATCTGTACGAGGCCAAGGGCTCGCCGGGACGCAAGTTCCTGATCGCCGGCAAGGGCGGGCTGAACCTCACCCATTCCGAACCGCGTCCCGGGTTCGACGCCCGCTACCGCGAGCGTGAGGCGGCGGTCGCCGGCTGGCTGGACGGGTTCGACGCCGACGCGCTGCGCCGCTGGGCGCAGGGGCTGGGCGTGGAGACCTACGTGGGCAGCTCCGGGCGCGTGTTCCCGCTGGACCGCAAGGCCGCGCCACTGCTGCGCGGCTGGGTGCGGCGCTTGAAGGAACAGGGTGTGCGCTTCCACGTCCAGCACCATTGGCTGGGCTGGAATGACGATGGCAGCCTGCGCATGCGAACCGCCGCCGGCGAAACCGCCGTGCAGGCCGACGCCACCGTGCTGGCACTGGGCGGCGGCAGCTGGCCGCAACTCGGCTCCGATGGCGGCTGGGTGGAGGCGCTGCGTACACGCGGCGTCGAAATCGCACCGTTGCAAGCGGCCAACTGCGGTTTCGACATCGACTGGAGCACGCACTTCCAGCAGCGCCACGCCGGCAGCCCGCTCAAACCGATCATCGCGCATTGGCGCGACGCACATGGCACCGCGCATACATTGCAAGGCGAATGTGTGGCCAGCGGATACGGCATCGAAGGCAGCGTGATTTATGCCATCGCCGCCGATCTGCGCGAGGCGATCAACCGTGATGGCCACGCGATGCTGGAACTGGACCTCGTCCCCGGCCGCGAGCTGCAACGCCTGCACGCCGACCTCGCACGCCCGCGCAAAGGCCGCAGCTTCGGTGAACACCTGCGCCGCGCCGCCGGTGTGGATGCGGCCAAGGCTGCGCTGGTATTCGAAATACTCGGCAAGGACGCCGGCAACGACCTGGATGCGGTGGCGCGCACGCTCAAACGCCTGCCGCTGCGCCTGCTGCGCCCGCGCCCGATGAGCGAGGCCATCAGCACCGCCGGCGGCGTGCGGCTGGAGGCGATGGACGCGCGGCTGATGCTGCGTGCCCTGTCCGGCGTGTTCTGCGCCGGCGAAATGCTGGACTGGGAAGCCCCGACCGGCGGCTACCTGCTGACCGCCTGCTACGCCAGCGCCCTGCGTGCCGCCGAAGGCGCGGTCGATTGGCTGCGGTGAGCGCATCCCCATGGATGCGGGGGGCCTGCCCCGCATGAAGCGTTCCCGGTGAAGCCTCCGCACTGTCCGCTCGCCCCGCACGAAGCTTCACCGGAAAAGCCTCCGTACGGGGCGAGCCCCGTGCCTACGACTCCTGCTCGGGCCTCAGCACAGCTTGGTTCCCCGCAATGCCGCGATCCGCGGCGGCGGGCCGAACGAGTCGCTGCGCGCATCCGCCCAGTATTCGCGGAACACCGCATGCTCGGGCACCCGGTCCAGCAGCTCGCCGGGGGCCAGGTAGCGGTACAGCGTCGCCATCGAGCGGATCTCGGTGGGCGAGACGCGGCGCAGGATGTGCTCGGGCCCGAGTTCGGAAGGATGCTGCAGCCCGGCCGCCCCCAGCAGGTCGCGCAGCGCGCGCAGGGTGTTGTCGTGGAAGCTGGCCACGCGGTGCGCCTTGTCTTCCGGTTCCAGGTGCTTCCAGCGGCTCGGGTCCTGGGTGGCGATGCCGGTGGGGCACTTGTCGTTGTGGCAGCTCAGCGACTGGATGCAGCCCAGCGCGAACATGAAGCCGCGCCCGGCATTGCACCAGTCCGCGCCCAGCGCGATGGTGCGGGCGATGTCGAAGGCGCTGGTCACCTTGCCGGCGGCGCCGATGCGGATGCGCTCGCGCAGGTTCAGCCCCACCAGCGTGTTGTGCACCAGGATCAGGGCTTCGTTCATCGGCACGCCGACGTGGTCGATGAACTCGGCCGGCGAGGCGCCGGTACCGCCCTCGGCGCCATCGACCACGATGAAGTCGGGCAACAGGCCAGTCTCGTGCATGGCCTTGGCGATGCCGAACCATTCCCACGGGTGGCCGATGGCGAGCTTGAAGCCGGTCGGCTTGCCGCCGGACAGCTCGCGCAGCCGCGCCACGAACTGCAGCAACCCCACCGGCGTGGAGAACGCCGAGTGTTGCGCCGGCGACACGCAGTCCACGCCCATCGGTACGCCGCGGGTAACCGAGATTTCCGCACTGACCTTGGCCGCCGGCAGCACCCCGCCGTGGCCGGGCTTGGCGCCCTGCGACAGCTTGACCTCGATCATCTTCACCTGATCGTGGTTGGCGTTGGCGACGAAGCGCTCCTCGCTGAAACCGCCCTGCTCGTCGCGGCAACCGAAATACCCCGAGCCGATTTCCCACACCAGGTCGCCGCCATGCTCGCGGTGGTAGGGCGAGATCGAACCCTCGCCGGTGTCGTGGTAGAAGCCGCCCAGCTTCGCGCCCTTGTTCAGCGCGCGGATGGCGTTGGCCGACAGCGAGCCGAAGCTCATCGCCGAGATGTTGAACACGCTGGCCGAGTACGGCCTGGCGCAGCCGGCGCCGATCACCACCCGGAAATCATGGTCGGCGGCGTGGGCGGGCGCCAGCGAATGGTTGATCCATTCGTAGTCCACCGCATAGGCGCTGCGCAGCGTGCCGAACGGCACCACGTCCATCACGTTGCGCGCACGCTGGTAGACCAGCTGCCGCTGCTGGCGCGAGAACGGCACGTCGTCCAGGTCGCTCTGCACGAAGTACTGGCGGATCTCCGGGCCGATGGATTCCAGCCCGTAGCGGAAGTGCGCCAGCACCGGGTAATTGCGCCGCAGCGTGCTGCGCCGCTGCAGCATGTCCCACGTGCCCAGCAGCGACATCGCGCCGAACAGGCCCACGCCCCAGTACCAGGCGGGCCAGTGCAGGGCCAACGCCAGCGAGACCGGCAACAGGACCAGGGCCAACACGTAAACCAGATAGCGATGCATTGCCGTCCTCTTGCGATTGCGGAAATTACAGGCGGTCGTCCACAACGTGGCGCGGCCATGCCGACTTCACGTCGTAGACCACCATGTCCGGCACGCCCAGCGCGCGGATCCGGGCCTCGTCGAACGCGCGGAACTGGCGGTGCGCCACGGCCAGCACCACCGCGTCGTAGTGGTTCTGCGCGGGCGCGTCGCACAGCGCCACGCCGGATTCGTGCGCGGCCTCGGCCGCATCGGCCCACGGGTCGAACGCATCCACCGCCGCGCCCTGCCCGGCCAGCAGCCGCACCAGGTCCAGCGCGCGGCTGTTGCGCAGGTCCGGGCAGTCCTCCTTGAAGGTGACGCCCAGCACCAGCACCTTCGCGCCGCGCAAAGACTTGTTCCTGCCTTCCAGCAACACGCGCACGCGTTCGACCACGTGCGCGACCACGCGGTTGTTGACCTGCCGCGCGGTGTGGATCAGGTCCGGGTGGTAACCGACGCTCTCGGACTTGTGCAGCAGGTAATACGGATCGACGCCGATGCAGTGGCCGCCGACCATGCCCGGCCGGAACGGCAGGAAGTTCCACTTGGTGCCGGCCGCTTCCAGCACGTCCAGCGTGTCGATGCCGAGCCTGTCGAAGATCAGCGCCAGCTCGTTGACCAGCGCGATGTTGACGTCGCGCTGGATGTTCTCGACCACCTTGGCCGCCTCGGCCACGCGTAGCGACGGCGCGCGCCAGGTGCCGGCGGCGATGATGCGCCGGTACAGCGCGTCCACCGCCTCGGCCGCCTCCGGCGTGGAGCCGGAGGTGATCTTGCGGATGTCCGGCAGCCGCCGCTGGCGGTCGCCCGGATTGATTCGCTCGGGGCTGTAGCCGCAGTAGAAATCGATGTTGAAGCGCAGCCCGGAGCCCTGCTCCAGCAGCGGCACGCAGACTTCCTCGGTGGTGCCGGGGTAGACCGTGGATTCGTAGACCACCAGGTCGCCGCGCTTGAGCGCGCCGGCGATCAGCCGGCTGGCACCACGCAACGGCTCCAGGTCGGGTTGCTCCCAGGCGTCGATGGGCGTGGGCACAGTGACGATGAAGACGTTGCACTGCGCCAGCTCGGCGGGATCGGCGCTGTAGCGCAGCCCGGTGGCGGCAGCCAGTTCGGCATCGGCCAGCTCCAGCGTGCGGTCATGGCCGTTGTGCAGCTCGGCCACGCGCGCCACGTCGATGTCGTAGCCCAGCACGTCCAGCACCTTGCCGAATTCCACCGCCAACGGCAGGCCCACGTAGCCCAGGCCGATGATGGCGATGCGCGGCGCAGTGGCTGCGGTGATGTCGGCGCTCATGCCATCCCTTCGTGGTTGCGAACTGGTGCCCGGAGCCGGAATCGAACCGGCATGGCCTCGCGGCCGGCGGATTTTAAGTCCGATGCGTCTACCAGTTTCGCCATCCGGGCATCACGATAGCGTGCCTGATCGGCGCGCGCTTGTGAATCGCGCCTCTCCCGTGGCGGCATGCGCGCCCCCACTTCCCCGGCCATCGCCGCCACGTTCACCCCAGCATCTGCAGGCTAGGCCAGCGCGACATCTGGAAGCGCCGCCAGAAATTCTCCGCGATGCGTTCGGCGGCGTCATCGGCCAGCCGCTGCATCGGCGGGTTGCCCAGCTCGGCGGTGGTCTGCCGGAACAGGACCAGCCAGCGCTCGAACAATTCCTCGCGCAGCTCGTCGATCACCATGTGCTTCTGCACCGGCGCACCGCGGAAACGCCGCGTGCCGCGCAGCAGGGCCGACCAGAAATCGACCAGGTGCAGCATGTGCTCCTCCCAGTCGTGGACATGGGCCTCGAACACCGGCCCGAGCATGTCGTCCTCGCGCACACGGCCGTAGAAGCGCCGCACGAGGCGGTCGATCTCCTCCTCGCTGCACAGGTCGAGTGCCGGCTGCGGCAGGCGTTCTTCATTCATTCGCGGTTCCTCGTTGCACGGGCTGCGCGTGCCGGCTGCGGGTACTTGATCCAGATCAAGGCCCGCCATCGCGGGGCCACCTAGTCTGGCGGCGCGGCACTCCCGCACCGCCGACGTTGCCGCAGCGGCAGCCTTGCCATTGTACGCCCCGTGCCCGTTCCGGACGCTCGCATGAACGACCCCGACAACCCCGTTCGCCCACGCCTGCTTCCGGTACAACGGCTCGGCGCGGTGCTGTGGCCGAGCTTCTTCCTCGCGGCCATCGGATCGGTGCTGTTCTTCGCCTTCGTCGACCCGCTGGAACTGCAGCGCATCAGCTTTCCCGGCCACGCCATCAGCCGCGAATTCGGCTACAGCGTCGGCTTCCTGCTGGCATGGCTGGGCGCTTTCCTTGGCTGCGGCACCACCGCGCTGCTGCTGAACCCGCCCGACCACCTCGACGGCGAGCCACCGCTGGAATGACGACGCCACGGCCGGTCATTGATTCCGTCACCATCGCGCCATCCATGCACAACGACACGGCGCGGCACCGGCAGACCCTGCGCCTGTCCGCGATGCTGCTGATGCTGGGCCTGTTCCACGGCCTGCCGTGGCTGCGGTGGAATGGCATGCCGCTGTTGCTGTTCGACATCGACGCAAGGCAGCTCCACTTCTTCGGCCTGCAACTGCGCCCGGAAGGCATGTTGCCGCTGCTGTGGCTGGCATTGGCGGCAGTCGCGGCGCTGTGCCTGGTCACCAGCATCGGCGGCCGGCTGTGGTGCGGTTACGCATGCCCGCAAACGGTGCTCACGCGGCTGCACCGCGGGCTGCAACGCTTGTTCACCTTCAAGGGTGCCCCGCGCTGGCTGGCCGCAACCATGCGGCACGCGGCGTGGGCGCTGGTGGCGGCGTGGACCGGCATCACCTTCGTCGGCTACTTCGTGCCGATCCGCGAGCTGGTCGGCGGGCTGTACCCGTTCACGCTCAGCGGCTGGGAAACGTTCTGGATCGGCTTCTACGCACTGGCCACCTGGGCCAACGTGCTCTACCTGCACGAACAGGTCTGCACCTACCTCTGCCCGTACAGCCGCGTGCAGCCGCTGCTCACCGATGCCCTCACCCCCACCCTGCACTACGACGCACGGCGCGGCGAACCCCGTGGCCCGCGCGCGCCCGGCAACGGCAGCGTGATGCAACGCGCACGTGGGCTGCTCGACCCGATGACCGCGCGCGACTACGTGTTCCGTGCCTCGCACCCGACCAGCGCCGGTGCCCGCGCCACCTTCAAGGACACGCACCTGGGCGACTGCACCGATTGCGGCGATTGCGTGCACGCCTGCCCCATCGGCCTGGACATCCGCAACGGCCCCACCACCTCGTGCATCGAATGCAATGCCTGCATCGACGCCTGCGACGCCAGCATGCAGCGCAACGCCTTTCCCGAAGGGTTGATCCTGCGCACCAGCAGCGCACGCATCAACCAGCTGCCGCGCACCGGCATGCGCACCAAACCGCTGCTGTTCGCCGCATTGTCGCTGCTGTTCCTGACGTTGGCGGCGGCGGGACTGGCATCGGCCTGAGGCAGCCCCCATCAGGGAGCGTCCACCTCACAGCCACGCGCCTGCAACCGCGCCAGATAACCATCCTCCGCCAGCAGGTCATCGACCGGCAGCACCGCAAACGTTTCGTCGTTGTCATGCAGCGCCTGCTCGGCGACCTCCAGCCAGTGCTGCCGCACCTTTTCCCGCAGGTTGCCGTAACCGTGGTCGCGCGCATAGCCGGACTCGGCAAACGCCTGCATGCAGGCGCCATCGACATCCTCCAGCGGCAGTCGGCGCAGGGCCTCGACATCGCCCACCGCCCAGGCATTGGCACGCTCCACCAGCCTCGGCAGGTCATGCTCCACCGATGCCAGCGTCCGCTCGAAACAGGCGGTGTCGTCCATGCCGCCGGCACGGAACTCACGAATCGCGGCCTTCGGGTCGTCGATGGTGAACTTCAATCGGGTCGCGGTGGGTTCGATACCGGCCGCCTTGAACGCCCGTTCCAGCACCGACCACAGCACGGGCTTCTGCCCGAGGCCAATGGACTTGATCGCCGCCGCACGCAGCTTCTCCGCCGCGATCATCGGCCGCTTGCGCTCGATGCCGCCGTCCCGGCCAAGGTAACGGCGTTTCTGTACCTGCCAGCGTGCGTACAATCCGGCAGGCAGCACGTCCTCAAGACTGGCCCCGCCCTCGTTGCGCGTCGCCTTCCACATTGCCGGCGCCAGCCCCAGCATCCCGAAGAAACCGACATCGGCATGCAACGCGAACGAAGGCGGCGACAGCACCTGCTGCGAGCGTGCGATGGCCGCTTCCACCTCGCCCGATTGCCATTCGATCCCGTCGGGCAACGGTCGGACCGTACCGAGCACCCACATCACGTGCCCGTCCTTGCTGATCTTCCACAGCCCGGGACCCGGCTGCGCACCGTGCACCACCAGCGTTTCCAGATCGCGGATGGGCGCCGCATCAGCCGCCACCACAACCGCCGGCGGCTCTTCCCTTGCCCATGCGGACATGCTCACCACCAGCAACAGACAAGCTGCCAGCCGACTCCATTCCATGCTGCGCATGCGCCTTCTCCGTGACTCCGCGAAGGCGCGACATTAGCCATTTCCCCGGGCATCCGCGTTAGCGAATCGTTGGCTCGCGCGGCATGTTGACTGTCAGGCTGCAGGCACAAGAAACCACCGGGAGCAGTTTTTGACATCGCTTGTCGATGGCCCGAAGGGTTGCCGCCACGGATGGCGGCAACAAAAAAGCCCACACTGTGAAGCGCAGGCTTTCTGTTGTTTCCCAGCAAGTGGTCGGGACGGCCGGATTCGAACCGACGACCCTCTGCCCCCCAGGCAGATGCGCTACCAGGCTGCGCTACGCCCCGATCTCTGCTGCAACCCGCCGGCACGCCGGCGGGCTGGCGATTATAGCGGCTTTGTGCGCGGAAGTGTTCAGCGCCGCAGCAGCTGCAGCACTTCTTCCAGTTCCATCCGCACCTGCCGGATGATCTGGTTGCTCAGCGCCGACTCCTGCCGCGCGCCCTCGCCTTCCAGCTGCAGGCGCGCGCCGCCGATGGTGTAGCCCTGTTCGTACAGCAGGCTGCGGATCTGCCGCACCATCAGCACGTCATGGCGCTGGTAGTAGCGGCGGTTGCCGCGGCGCTTGGCCGGCTCCAGGCTCGGGAACTCGGTCTCCCAGTAGCGCAGCACGTGCGGTTTGACGTCGCACAGCTCGCTGACCTCACCGATGGTGAAATAGCGCTTGGCCGGAATCGGCGGAAGTTCGCGGTTACTGCCCGGATCCAGCATATGCCTCCACCCGCTCCTTGAGCTTCTGGCCCGGACGGAAGGTGACCACCGTGCGGGCGGAAATCGGAATTTCCTCGCCGGTCTTGGGGTTGCGGCCCGGGCGCTGGTTCTTGCGCCGCAGGTCGAAATTGCCGAAACCGGACAGCTTCACCTGGCGTCCCTGCTCCAGGGCATCGCGCAGCACGTCGAAGAACGCATCGACGAACTCCTTGGCCTCACGCTTGTTCAGGCCGACCTCGTCGAACAACCGGTCCGCCATCTCCGCCTTGGTCAATGCCATGCCTGCCTGTTCCCTGTCGCTTCCGCCTCAACCCCGGATCCTGGCGCCGTGCTCGCGCTCGACTGCAGCCACCACCGAGGCGACCACGGCTTCCACATCGCGGTCCGTCAGAGTGCGCGAGGTGTCCTGCAAAATCAAGCCCATAGCCAGACTCTTGAAACCCGGTTCGACGCCCTGGCCGACGTAGCGGTCGAACAGCACCACCTCGCGCAGCAGGCCGCCAGCCGCTTGGCGGATGGTGGCCGACAAGGCCCCCCATTCCACCGGCTCGGCCACCACCACGGCCAGGTCGCGGCGCACCGCCGGGAAGCGCGACAGCTCGCCGGCACGCGGCAGGCTGCGTGCGGCCAGCGGCTCCAGGTCCAGCTCGAACGCCAGCACCTCCACGTCGATGTCGATCATTGCGGCCAGGCGCGGGTGCAGCTGGCCGATCCAGCCGATGCGCCGGCCATCGCGGCAGACGTCGGCCGAACGTGCCGGGTGCGCGAACGGATGCTGTGCGGCGCGGAATTCCAACCGCGCGCCGGAGGCCGCGGCCAGCGACTCCAGATCACCCTTCAAATCGTGGAAATCGACCTTGCGCGTCTTGTCGCCCCATTGCAGCACGGCGGCGTCGCCGCACACGGCGGCGGCCACGCGCACGGTTTCGCATGGCGCTTGCCCGGCTTCGCCCTGCTGCGCGAACACGCGGCCCAGCTCGAACAGGCGCACGCGCCCGGCCTGGCGCGCGACGTTGCGGCCCAGCGTGGCCACCAGCCCCGGCAACAGCATCGGCCGCATCACCGCCAGTTCCGCCGACAGCGGGTTGGCCAGCGCGACGCGGCCGTCCTTCAGCTCCCACTGGTCCAGCAGACCGGCATCGACGAAGGCGTAGTTGATGGTTTCCAGCAGGTCACGCGCCACCAGTTGGCGGCGCACGCTCAGGTCGTCGAGGCGGGTTTCGCTGGGCATCGCGATGCGCGCGGTGCCTCCCGGCAGCGTGGTCGGGATCTTCTCGTAGCCGTGGATGCGCGCCAGTTCCTCGATCAGGTCCTCTTCGATGGCGATGTCGAAGCGGCGGCTCGGCGCGGTGACGCTCCAGCCCTCGCTCGTCGCCGCGACCGCCATGCCCAGCGCACGCAGGATGCGCTCGACCTCGGCATCGTCGATGCGGATGCCGAGCACGCGTGCGATCCGCGCACGGCGCAAGGCAATCGTCGCCGCCTTCGGCAGGTCGGCCTCGCGTACCGCTTCGGTGACCGGCGACGGCGTGCCGCCGGCCAGCTCCAGCACCAGCGCGGTGGCGTATTCGATCGCGGTGCGCGGCAGCTGCGGATCGACGCCGCGCTCGAAGCGGTGGCCGGCATCGGTATGCAGGCCCAGCTTGCGGCCACGGCCCATGATCGCGGCCGGGGCGAAGTGCGCCGCTTCGAGGAACACGTTGCCGGTGGCATCGGTGACGCGGGTGTCGAAACCGCCCATCAGGCCGGCCAGGCCGACCGGACGATCCGCGTCGGTGATCAGCACAAAGCTGTCGTCCAGCGCGGCATCACGGCCGTCGAGCAGCCTGAGGGTTTCGCCATTGCGCGAGCGGCGCACGCCGATCTCGCCCTTGAGCGTGTCCAGGTCGTAGGCGTGCATCGGCTGGCCCAGCTCCAGCATCACGTACTGGGTGATGTCCACCAGCAGCGACACCGGGCGCACGCCGCTGCGGCGCAGGCGCTCGGCCATCCACAGCGGCGTCGGCGCGGCGGCGTTGACGCCCTCGATCACGCGGCCGAGGTAGCGCGGCGCTTCGGCACCGGCATTCAAGCTGATGGACAACTCGCGGCTACCCACCGCGGCCACCGACTCCGCGGCGAACGGCTTTACCTCGCTGCGGGTGGCCGCGGCCACGTCGTAGGCGATGCCGCGCACGCTGAAGCAGTCGGCACGGTTCGGCGTGAGCTTGATCTCGATGCTGGCGTCGGGCAGGCCGAGGTACTCGACCAGCGGCGTGCCGACCGGGGCGTCATCCGGCAGTTCCAGCAGGCCGGAAGCGTCGTTGTCCAAACCGAGCTCCTTGGCCGAACACAACATGCCGTTGGACTCGACGCCACGCAGCTTGGCCGGCTTGATCTTCAATTCGCCGATCTGCGCGCCGACCATCGCCAGCGGCGCGACCAGCCCGGCGCGCGCGTTCGGTGCGCCGCAAACGATCTGCAACGGCTCGCCCTGTCCGGCATCGACCTTGCACACCTGCAGGCGGTCGGCCTCCGGGTGGCGCACCGCTTCGACGATGCGTGCCACCACCACGTGCTGCAGGCCATCGCCCAGCGCGGTGACGTCTTCGACTTCCAGGCCAATGGCGGTCAGCACCGCGCTCAGTTCGTCGCGCGAGGCCTCGGTGGGGACGTGGCTGCGCAGCCAGCTTTCGGAGAATTTCATCGTCGTTCGATCCGTTGTGCGGGCCGGCGCCCGCCGTGTGTATGCCTGTGGAACCCGCTGTCGCCCGCGCCGCGCGTCAGGCGAACTGGCGCAGGAAGCGCACGTCGTTGTCGAAGAACGCGCGCAGGTCGTTCACGCCATAGCGCAGCATTGCGAAGCGTTCCACGCCCAGGCCAAAGGCGAAGCCGGTATGGCGCTCCGGGTCGATGCCGCAGTTGCGCAGCACGTTCGGATGCACCATGCCGCAGCCCAGCACTTCCAGCCAGCGGGTGCTGCCGTCGGGCTGCTGCCAGGCGATATCCACTTCCGCGCCCGGCTCCACGAACGGGAAGTAGCTGGGGCGGAAGCGCATCTCGAAATCGCGCTCGAAGAAGGCGCGCACGAACTCACTCAGCGTGCCCTTCAAGTCGGCGAAGGTCGAATGCTCGTCCACCAGCAGGCCCTCGACCTGGTGGAACATCGGCGAGTGGGTCTGGTCGCTGTCGCTGCGGTAGACCTTGCCGGCGGCGATCATGCGCAGCGGCGGTGCGTGGTCGTCCATGTAACGCACCTGCACGCCCGAGGTGTGGGTGCGCAGCAGGCGGCCGTCGCCGAAGTAGAAGGTGTCGTGCATGGCGCGCGCCGGGTGGTGCGGCGGGAAGTTCAGCGCCTCGAAATTGTGCCAGTCGTCCTCGATCTCCGGGCCTTCGGACAATTCGTAGCCGAGCCGGCCGAAGATCTCGGTGATGCGTTCCAGCGTGCGCGTGACCGGGTGCAGGCCGCCACGGCCGCCATCGCGGCCTGGCAGGGTGACGTCGATGCGCTCGGACGTCAGCCGCGCATCCAGCGCCGCGCTTTCCAGCAGCGCCTTGCGCTCGCTCAGCGCGGTGGAGACGGCATCACGGGCACGGTTGATCGCCTCGCCCGCCGCCTTGCGCTCCTCGGCCGGCAATGCGCCCAGCTGCTTGAGCTGGGCGGTGATGCTGCCGCTCTTGCCGAGCAGGGCCACGCGCAGGTTTTCCAGCGTTTCCGGGTTCTGCGCCGCGGCCACATCGGCCAGCGCCTGTGCGGTCAGGGATTGGATGTCACTCATGGATCGACGGACCTCGGATCGGTTTGCCTCGTCACATTCCCGACGGAGCCCAAGCCCCTCTCCCATCGGGAGAGGGGTTGGGGTGAGGGGCAACGGGGTCCCGATGGCGCGGACGTCATGGACTCCGATCCCCCTCATCCGCCCTTCGGGCACCTTCTCCCGAGGGAAGAAGAGAGCAGCAAGGCTTTGATGCTGAACCACAAAAAGAAATGGGGAAGGACTTGCGCCCTTCCCCATGCATTGTCTCATTCACCACCACCGCGGGTGAACCGCGCCGGCAGCGGAAGGACTTATGCCGCCAGCGCGCCCTTGGCCTTCTCGGCCAGCGCGGCAAAACCGGCCGCGTCGTGCACGGCGATGTCCGCCAGCACCTTGCGGTCCAGGGTGATGCCGGCCTTGAGCAGGCCGTTCATGAAACGGCTGTAGCTCAAGCCGTTGATGCGGGCAGCCGCGTTGATGCGGGTGATCCACAGCGAACGGAAATTGCGCTTCTTCTGCTTGCGGCCGATGTAGGCGTACTGCTGCGCCTTGATGACCGCCTGCTTGGCGACGCGGAAGACCTTGCGGCGGGCGTTGTAGTAGCCCTTCGCCAGGGTCAGGATTTTCTTGTGGCGGCGGCGCGCCTGCACACCACGCTTTACTCGTGCCATGTGTCAGTCCTCAGAGGTAGGGAAGCATGCGGTCCAGACGGCCTGCGTCTTCTGCGCGGACGTGGTTCGTCTGACGCAGGTTGCGCTTCCGCTTGGTCGCCTTCTTGGTGAGGATGTGGCTACGGTTGGCATGGCCGGCCTTGTACTTGCCGGAGGCGGTCTTGCGGAAACGCTTGGCCGCCGCCCGGTTGGTCTTGATCTTGGGCATTGCGTATGTCCTTGATTGGGTCTTTTGTCACTGGCCGGGCGGTGTTTCACGGGCTTTGCGACTGCGTCGCCAAGCACACGAACCACGCTTTCCATCCTTGCCCCTTGCCGGTTTGAAGCCCACGCTCCCGATGGAGGCAGGCAGGTCCTGGGTGTCGCAAACAGCAAACCCGGCAGAACCGGGCCGCCCATTATGCCTGCCGGGCCTGGCACTTGCAAATGCAGGCCAGCGGGCTGCCCGGGCAAGGGCACAAACAAACGGGGAGGAGGCCTTCGCCCCTCCCCGCCTGGTGAAGCCACGGCCATGCGGCCGCGGGCTTACTTCTTCTTCGGCGCGATCATCATGACCATCTGCCGGCCTTCCAGGCGCGGGCGCGACTCGATCACGATGTCCTCGCCCAGGTCCGCCTCGATCCGGCTGGCCATCTCGCGGCCCAGCTCCTGATGGCTCATTTCGCGGCCACGGAAGCGGATGTTGACCTTGATCTTGTCGCCATCCTCAAGGAAACCGCGCATCTTGCGCAGCTTGATCTGGTAGTCGCCCTCGTCCGTGACCGGACGGAACTTCACTTCCTTGATCTCGACCTGGCGGGTCTTCTTCTTGGCCTCGTTGGCCTTCTTCTGCATCTCGAACTTGAACTTGCCGAAGTCCATGATCTTGCAGACAGGCGGGTCGGCCTGCGGCTGGATCTCGACCAGGTCCAAATCCTCGTCCTCGGCCATCGACAGCGCTTCGTCGCGCGACATCACGCCGATCATTTCGCCGTCGCTGCCGATCACGCGCACGCGCGGCACGCGGATTTCGTGGTTGCGGCGATTCTGCTTGTTGTCAGGGGTACTGATATTGCAATCTCCGGATGGAATCGAACCGGCCCCGGCGGATCATCCGCGGGGCCGGGGCTTGGTGCTTACTGCCGGTGCTCGGCCCGCAGGCGTTCGACGAAAACCGGCAGCGCCATGCTGCCCAGATCCTCGCCCGAACGGGTTCGTACCGCGACCGCGCCGTTTTCCTTCTCGCGGTCACCGACGACCAGCAGGTAGGGCACCCGCTGCAGCGCATGCTCGCGAATCTTATAGCCGATCTTCTCGTTCCGCAAATCGGCCACCACCCGGAAGCCTTGCTCCGCAAGGGTTTGCCGCACCTGGCTGACGTAATCGGCCTGCGCGTCGGTGATGTTGGCCACCACCACCTGCACCGGGGCCAGCCATGCCGGGAAGGCGCCGGCGTGGTGCTCGATCAGGATGCCGATGAAGCGCTCCATCGAGCCGACGATGGCCCGGTGCAGCATCACCGGGTGCTTGCGCTGGCTGTTTTCATCCACGTATTCCGCGCCCAGCCGGCCCGGCATCATGAAATCCACCTGCATGGTGCCCAACTGCCACGTGCGGCCGATGGCGTCCTTGAGGTGGTATTCGATCTTCGGGCCGTAGAACGCGCCCTCGCCCGGCAGCTCCTGCCACTCCACGCCGGAAGCGCGCAGGGCCGAACGCAGCGCGTCCTCGGCCTTGTCCCACGTGGCGTCGTCGCCAAGGCGGGACTCCGGGCGCAACGCAATCTTGATCTGGATGTCCTCGAAGCCGAAATCCGCATAGACCTTGAGCGCCTGCTCGTGGAAGGCACGCACCTCGGATTCCACCTGCTCCGGCGTGCAGAACACATGCCCGTCGTCCTGCGTAAAACCACGCACGCGCAGGATGCCGTGCAGCGCGCCGGACGGCTCGTCACGGTGGCAGGAGCCGAACTCGCCGTAGCGGATCGGCAGGTCGCGGTAGCTGTGCAGCCCCTGGTTGAAGACCTGGATGTGGCCCGGGCAATTCATCGGCTTCACCGCATAGGTCCGCTTCTCGGACTCGGTGAAGAACATGTTGTCCTTGTAGTTGTCCCAGTGGCCGGACTTCTTCCACAGCTCGACGTCAAGAATCTGCGGGCAGCGCACCTCGCCGTAGCCGGTATTGCGGTACACGCGGCGCATGTGCTGCTCGACCACCTGCCACAGCGCCCAGCCCTTCGGGTGCCAGAACACCAGGCCCGGCGCCTCCTCCTGCAGGTGGAACAGGTCCTGCTGCTTGCCGATGCGGCGATGGTCGCGCATCTCGGCTTCCTCGATGCGCTTGATGTAGGCGTCGAGCTGCTTCTTGTCGGCCCATGCGGTGCCGTAGATGCGCTGCAGCTGCTCGTTCTTCGCATCGCCGCGCCAGTAGGCGCCGGAAATGCGGGTCAGCTTGAACGCCTTGAGGAAGCGCGTGTTCGGCACGTGCGGGCCGCGGCACATGTCCACGTATTCCTGGTGGTAGTACATGCCCATCGCGGTAACGTCCGCCGGCATGTCCTCGATCAGCCGCAGCTTGTAGTCCTCGCCGCGGGCCTTGAATATCTCGACGACCTCCGCGCGCGGCGTCATCTTCTTGATGACGTCGTAGTCCTGCGCGATCAGTTCGCCCATGCGCTTCTCGATCGCCGCCATGTCCTCCGGCGTGAATGGGCGCTCGGACCAGATGTCGTAATAGAAGCCTTCGGCGATGACCGGGCCGATCACCATCTTCACGTCCGGGTACAGCTGCTTGACCGCATGGCCGACCAGGTGCGCGCAGGAATGGCGGATGATCTCAACGCCCTCCTCGTCCCTGGCGGTGATGATGCGCAGGCTGGCATCGTGGTCGATCACGTCGCTGGCATCGACCGGCACGCCATCGACCGTACCGGCGATGGTGGCCTTGGCCAGCCCGGCGCCGATGGACTGGGCCACGTCCATGACGCTGACCGGATGTTCGAACTGACGGACGCTGCCGTCGGGGAGGGTGATGTTGATCATGTCGGTATCTGCGTTGCTGGCAGGAGTGGCGTGGCCACGGCGGGTCATTGGCGACCGGCTCCGTCGTGGGCTGCCCCGTTCCTGCGCATGTGAAAATCAAAAGGCGCCGCAAGGGCGCCTTTTCGGGGGCCTGCGGGAGCGGTCAGCGATGGGCGATGGTAGTGCTCATGTCGCACGCTGGGCCGGCGTTTCCGCGGGCCACCTTGTCTGCCGGGATATCGGGGGCGATGGTAAACCAATTCCGGCCATTGCGCCCCTGCGGATACCGGCTGCGCGCCGACGCAACCATCCCTGCCCGGTGGCGGTGTCGCCAATGCCAAAACGAAAAACCCGGCTTGGAAGCCGGGTTTCGGGGCCACTCCGTCCGGAGTGGTGGGCGGTACAGGGTTCGAACCTGTGACCCCTACCATGTCAAGGTAGTGCTCTACCGCTGAGCTAACCGCCCTTCGCGCCGCGGCGAGTTGCTCGCTGCGAGGGCGCGTATCTTAGTCCAGCTGTTCTGGCAGGACAATAGGGTTCCGTGAATTTGTTCGCGGGCCGGTTCCCGCGCGCCAGCCTCATCCCAGGCTGGCCTCCTTCAGCTGCCGGATCCGGTCGCGCACGCGGGCGGCATCCTCGAACTCCAGGTCGCGGGCGTGCTGGTACATCTGCTGTTCCAGTGCCTTGATCCGCGCCGCCAGCTGCGCCGGGTCCAGCACCGCGTAATCGGCCTCGACCTCGGCGACACGCCGGGCAGCCTTGCCCTTCCCGCCCGGCCGGGACGCCGATTCCTCGTGTGCACCCTCGAGGATGTCGGTGATCGGCCGCGCCACCGACTTCGGCACGATGCCGTGTGCTTCGTTGTATTCGACCTGCTTCTGCCGGCGGCGGTCGGTTTCGTCGATCGCCGCCTGCATCGAGCGGGTGATCCGGTCGGCATAGAGGATCGCCTTGCCGCGCAGGTTGCGCGCGGCGCGGCCGATGGTCTGGATCAGCGAGCCGGTGGAGCGCAGGAAGCCCTCCTTGTCGGCATCGAGGATCGCCACCAGTGACACCTCGGGCATGTCCAGTCCCTCGCGCAGCAGGTTGATGCCGACCAGCACGTCGAACTTGCCCAGGCGCAGGTCGCGGATGATCTCCACGCGCTCCACGGTATCCACGTCCGAGTGCAGGTAGCGCACGCGGATGCCGTGCTCGCCGAGGTAGTCGGTGAGGTTCTCGGCCATGCGCTTGGTCAGCGTGGTGACCAGCACGCGGTCGCCCATCGCGATGCGCGCGTTGCACTCGCTCATCAGGTCGTCGACCTGCGTTGCCACCGGGCGGATTTCCACCTGCGGGTCGATCAGCCCGGTCGGGCGCACCACCAGCTCGGTGATGTCCTCGCCGGACTCGCGCAACTCATACGGCCCCGGCGTGGCCGAGACGTAGATGCTGCGTGGCGAACGCGCCTCCCATTCCTCGAAGCGCAGCGGGCGGTTGTCCAGCGCCGACGGCAGGCGGAAGCCGAATTCCACCAGCGTCTCCTTGCGCGAACGGTCGCCCTTGTACATCGCGCCGATCTGCGGAATGGTCACGTGCGATTCGTCGATCACCAGCAGCGCGTCCGGCGGCAGGTAATCGAACAGCGTCGGCGGCGGCTCGCCGGCGGCCTTGCCGGTGAGGTGGCGCGAGTAGTTCTCGATGCCGCTGCAATAGCCGACCTCGGCCATCATTTCCAGATCGAACTGCGTGCGCTGCGCCAGCCGTTGCGCTTCGACCAGCTTGTTCTGCGCGTACAGAATCTCCAGGCGTTCCTTCAGCTCGGCCTTGATCGTCTCGATCGCCGCCAACACCCGCTCGCGCGTGGTGGCGTAGTGGGTCTTCGGGTAGATGGTGTAGCGCTGCATCTTGCGCAGGCTTTCGCCGGTGAGTGGATCGAACATGCTGATCTGCTCGACCTCGCCGTCGAACAGCTCGATGCGCACCGCCTCGCTGTCCGACTCAGCCGGGAACACGTCAATCACCTCGCCGCGCACGCGGAAGGTGCCGCGCTGCAGTTCGTATTCGTTGCGGGTGTACTGCAGTTGGGTGAGGTGGTTGATCAGGTCGCGCTGGTCGATGCGCTCGCCCTTGGACAGGATCAGGCGCAGCGACAGGTAGTCTTCCGGCGCGCCCAGACCATAGATCGCCGACACCGTGGCCACCACGATGGCATCCGGGCGCGACAGCAGGGTCTTGGTCGCGGCCAGCCGCATCTGCTCGATGTGCTCGTTGATCGAGCTGTCCTTCTCGATGAAGGTGTCCGAGGACGGCACGTAGGCCTCGGGCTGGTAGTAATCGTAATAGCTGACGAAGTACTCCACCGCGTTGTGCGGAAAGAACGCCTTGAACTCGCCATACAGCTGCGCCGCCAGCGTCTTGTTCGGCGCCATCACCAGCGTCGGCCGCTGCACCTGCTGCACGACGTTGGCGATGGTATAGGTCTTGCCCGAACCAGTGACGCCCAGCAGCGTCTGCTTGGCGATGCCGGCCTCGAAGTTGGCGACGAGCTTCTCGATGGCAGCCGGCTGGTCGCCCGCGGGCGAATAGGGGGAGACGAGCTGGAAACGGTCGGACATGGCGGCACGGACAAGGTTGACTGGCAAGTATAGCCATCGCATGGATGACGACTGCCTGAGCGGGTTCCTTACATTGCGGCAGCCCGAGAGCCGACATTCCCCGCCCGTGGCAGGGGGGGAAGATGCTGGCGTGGCCCTTCACGGAACAGGAAGGAAAAACATGGCAAGGATGCCAACCACCCCACCCAACCGGCATGCCGGCATCACGCTCGTGGAAGTGATCGTCTGCGCCTGCGTGCTGTCGATCACCGCTGCCATTGCAGCACCGTCCATGGCCAACCTGGTCGAGCGCCAGCGTGCCACCGCCGCCAACCACAGCCTCATCACCCACCTTGCACAGGCGCGCATGACCGCTATCACCCGGCGCGTGCCTGTCATCCTCTGCCCCTCCCACAGCGGCAGCACCTGCAATGCAGACACGAACTGGGGCGATGGCTGGCTGCTGTTTCTCGATCGCGATGGCAACCGCCAACCCGATCACCCGAACGACATCGTGCTGGTGGACAATGCGCCCATCTCAAGCCATATGAAACTGACGAGCACCGCCGGGAGGAAGCATGTCCGCTACCTCCCGGACGGCCGCAGCCCCGGAACGAACCTGACAATCTCCATCTGCAACAAGAAAGGCGAACTGCTGACCGCAGTGGTCGTCAACAACACCGGCCGCGCACGCAGCACCCGCCCGCGCACGCCCACCACCTGCCCCAACTGACATGCATTCCGGCTGGAACACCCCGCCACAAGGCTTGCGCCCTGTGTCGGCACTACGTAGAATGCGCGTCCCCGCCCGAATAGCTCAGCCGGTTAGAGCACTTGACTGTTAATCAGGGGGTCGTTGGTTCGAGTCCAACTTCGGGCGCCAAAACACCGAGGGCTTGCGATCATTCGCAAGCCCTTTTTCATTCTCCGGAGCCACGCAACCCGGTGATGTCATTCAGGCAACATGCCAAGCCCGTGAGGCAGGAAACCCCACCTCACGAACTGCTTGATTACCAACACTCGGCAACGGTGCCGGACCCGCTCTTGCCGCGCACACCCTGGGCATTCAGGGTCAAGGTTCCACAGCTCGAATCCGGCTGGCGGCTGGTTGGAACGGCACGGATCGTGTAGCTGCGCGCCGCCACCGCTCCGTCAAAACCCACGACATAGAAATTGGCCAGGTTGGCCTCGCACGCGGGGGCAGCCGCCCCCACGTAGGTGAGATTGGTCGTGTAATGGCGCTCCATGAGCTGCGCATGCTGTTGCAGGCATGCTGCCACGGCCGCTCGCCGGGACTTGATGACATACCGCTGGTAGCTGGGATACGCAATGGAGGCCAGGACCGCGATGATGACCACCACGATCATTATCTCGATCAAGGTAAAGCCTGCCTGGCCTTTTTTCCGCTGCATCCGATTCATCAAATCCATGAGATTCAGCCCCCCCTCTTGATTTCGCGCCAGGAAACCCGGCCAAGGTTGCGGATGTCGTTGCACTTCAGCGTTCTCACTTCACCATTCGAGCCCGTCACGGTTACCAAGCAGGGATCTTCAGGCTCACCACCACCCACCAAGTCAGGCATGGTCGGCATGCCAACCCCTGTATCCACCGAGCCAATGGGCACATCCTTGCCACCACTGGTCAGCACATCATCCTTGAAGCCGCCATCCTTGTTCACATCGAAGAACGATGTGAACAGACTGGTGCCAGTGAAAGCATCCAGCGCATTGATGTAACCACGACCATCGGACTGACACGCACTGGCGGTGGGAATGGCGCTGGCAGTTATCAATGCCGTCTGCCTGCCATCACTCAGCAACTGTGCATCGGTAACGATACGCTCACCTTCGGGCAAATTTGCCGGGGGCGTCAGCAAGTCCAGATACCACCCCTTGGAAGATGCTGGCAAATTCTCGTTATCCTGAAAAGAGCGCACAGGCATACCGTTACGCGTACCAGCCACTATCGTGTTGCGCTTGGTGAGATTGGCATTGACACCATTACGTACCAGTGTGGTGCCATCATCAACGAAGCCATACATGCTCTGCACATCCATGTTCTCCATGTCACCCGTGGTCAACAGACGGCCGGTACCAAAAAACAACCAAGTCCTGTAAGTCGTTGGATGCATCGCCAAGGTCAATGCACCGGTAATCGGCTGACGCACCACGGTGCCATCGGCCTTGACATAACTGGCAGAGAAGATCGGATTACCACTGTTGGCAAGCCCCCAACCGGCGGCCAATCCCCCACTCAAATCGAACTTCCAGACATTACCCAGCATGTCACCGGCATACACGTAATCCAGCGTGCCATTGCCATCGGCATCCCAGCCCGTAGGAGCCGACAAGCCATTGGAATCGGCATGATCAAGGACGGACGACCCTGAACCGGTGTCGATCTTCTTGATCAAATTTCCAGTCTCCAGGTTATAGGCGAGCAAAACGGCATGACCATTACTACTATTGACGCCGTTACTGACGATCAACGCGGTGACGCCGTTATTTAGCTTGGCTATGATTGGCCGGCTCTGCACCAGCCCCATGTCCGCATCGGAACCGGTGACCTCCCACTTAAACTGGCTTTGGTTGAAGCTCGCCGGATTGGTCACATCCAACACGAACAGCCCCTTGCCCCCCTTGCCCAGCCCAGCCACCAGCAAGTTCTTGCTTGGCGTCTGCGTACGAGTGGATACCACGATGGGGCCATCGACGAAATAACGGTGAGTGTAATCCGGGCGGCTGAGGCTGCCCAAGTCGGCCCAACTGATGCCATTGGGTATGAAACCGAAGAGCTCGACGCCTGTATCCGCATTGATGGCGTGCAACATGCCGTCGTTGGCCCCCACATACAGCGTGTTCGTATCGGCCACATGGGCCGGCGAAGAACCCACGACATCACCCAGCAGATGTTTGCGGTTGCGCAGGGTGCCGCCATTTGCGGCCTCCAAGGTCCTCGCCCCAGCCAGATAGGCAGCGTTGTCGGCACCGGTGACGGGGTAATTGATGATGCCTGTACGCGTCAGTGCAGCCAGCTGACCGGCCGTAGCATCGGCCGGAAACGCTCCGGTGGAAGTGAACACCTTGCGGTTGGTGGCAGGAATTTTCCCTGACGCCTCCCACGACGGAGTAGTGCCTACGCCATCACTGGTCAGCGGGTAGGCAGCCACCTCACCTTCCCAGACACCGGGGACATACTTGGCCTGGAACACCCTGGAGCCGGCATTGAGTGTTGCCGAGTTGTTGCTGACGTTGGAGAACGATCCTGTGCGGCCAGTAATGTCCGCCAGCGCCGTGGTCAGCCCGTTGACAAAGGCCTCCGGATCCGCGGCCGAGACAAAATTGCCACGACTATTGACTGCCGCATGCAGCAAATCATCGATGCGGTCACCATCCTCCGCATCCATCGGATTGGGCCAACCGCTGAAATTGGCTGGCACCTCGGCCACCGAGCCATAACCGGTGGTGCCGGCCAAACCCAACGAAATACCAAAGGTCACCATGTGCTGCCAGAACGCAGGATCCTTTTCGCCAGCGCGAACATTATTATCCAGATCGGTGCGCAAATCGTTCTTCCAATAGCGCATGGCCACATCGGCCAAGGTATTGGAGTTGCCACTCGCATACGGGGCACTCGGTTCGTAGCTGTAACTCGTTCCATCCGTCCCGGTGATCGTGGCGCCGCTGCTGTTGTCCTGCTCGCCAACATCGATATCGAGATTGTTCCAGTAACCATCGGTGGTCAGGATGGTGAAGTTCTGCCGGCACGACAACTGGTCACTCACGACCCCCGGGCCATAGGGACCCGTGGTCGCATTGGAAGAAAAATATTTCCCGGCATCATCAAGCGCCTTGTGCAACGGCGTACCGTTGTAACCAATGGTGCCATACAGGCGCTGGTACCACCGGGTACGATTATTGTTGTCGCCACCAAGACCATTGGGATTGTCAAACAGCCCCTGATTGTTCCCTACCGGGATTGGCACTGCCTGATTTGGCCAATTGCCGTTGGTTTCCGCACCATTGCGCCCCCAAATGGTACGAAAGCCAACGCGCACATTGCTTCCCAATTGGCTGAAGGCCAGACCGGCTCCCGCCTTGGCCGATTTCATGCGCGTGCGGTGGTAGGAAAACCAAGTGGCGTAATTGGTCCGCTCATCTGCCTCGCTGCGGCCCGTGGGCGTGACGTACTCACAACTTCCCCAGTCACTCGACTTCGTTCCACAATCCCTGTTCGCCTCCCCTCGCACACGAGTGCCATAGCGTGAGCGCACCACTCTGCCATCGGTGTGAATTTGGTAGCGATAAACCTCACTGCGATCGGTAACCAACGTGGTCGCCGTGGAAATGGGGACGTAGAAGGTCTGCGTACCACCGCAAACCTCGGTACCCTTGTCCATATCGGCGGACGTGGCATTGTTGTTCCTATTGTAGGAACGGCAACTATTATCCTTGGCCAGGTCGATGGTCTTGCCCGAAGCAAGATTGAAATCACCGTAGACCGCGTTGTAGCTGGTACCTCCGGTCATCAAGGTGCCATCCGGATTGACCCACGCGGTATAGGTGCGACGAGGATCGTAATAAACCGTGTTGTTCACATAGGTCTGCCTGTCCCACGAACTGGCGTTATCCACCGACTTGGTGATATCGCGCGACGGCATGCCCTCGAACGCCATCGAGCCGGAATCATCGATGATGAACAGGATATTCGGCGGCACCCGCGCGCCGGTAGTCAGCGGATCGGTCGGCAAGGTAATGCCGGCGTTTGCCGGAGACACCATCAACGTGATGCCAAAGGCCACCAGCATGGGCAGGACACGCGGGGACACATGACGATGCGGGACTGGCAACGAATTGGGGAATGGAGGCATGCGCATGGCGGGTTTCCTCACTGGATGTTATAGGTGGTCTGGAGCAAAACGGCAGAGCGGCCGTCGTCATCCGAAATGGCGGTAATGCGGAAACGCGGAACCAGGCACAGCGCATCGACCGGAAGCTTGCGATCGCAAGATGGCCAGGCCGGGGTCATGCCCATGTATTCGACGATATACCTCGCATCCGGCATCGGGGTATTGTCATCGGCAAGGTCATTACTGGCAGCCCGCCAACCGTTGAAGCCGGTATCCAGCCAGCGGTCGGCAGCCGTGGGATCCGGCAAGCTGCACACGCCATCGCTGCAGCCGTTGGCCGGCACCGAGGAAACCGCAGTTGCCCTTGCAAGCGCTTCACCTTGGCGCAATGCTGATTCGACGGCCTGGAAGCCAAGACTGCGGTCGTAGAGGTTGGCGGTCATGCGCTCTTCCATCGTGGTCCCGCGCAATACCGCCAAGCCCATCACCGTCATCAGCAGCAACAGGATCAACACGACGAGCAGCGAGGCGCCCTGCTGCCGCCCAAAGGGAGCAAAGGTATTCATGGGTTGCGGTTCCGCAGGCTGACGACGTGGATCAACTGGCGCTGGATGGTCTGGCCATTGGGGCCAACGCGATCATTACCGGCCAAGGTGAGGGTGATGCGCGCGGAAGTGACACTGCCCCAGTTCCCTCCTACCGCCGCGCCCCCCTGATAGACGCTCTGGCCATCGACCAGGTACAGGACGCTCAGGTTGGACACGCCCTCGGCCACTTCCTGTGTGGCAACGTTGCCATTGGCGGTGGCGACTTGCTGGTACAGCGAGGGCCCATTGCCTCCATTGCCGATGTACCAACGTGACACGCGCAACCGTGCCAGCACCGATACCGACTCGCTACCGGCAACGGCACCTGGGCTGTAGTTGAAGTTGCTGACACCATCGACATTGAGGCCGATGCGAGCATTGCCGGGCGTACCCGCACTGACTGCATGGGAAATATTGGTGCCGGTGCCATCGACCGATGACACCTGGAAGATGGAGGCTTGCTTGCCGTTGCAGACCAGTGCCAAGTCGCCAGCGCCGATACCGTGGTTGCCGCTGTTGACGGAAAAGGTGGCACCGGCTGTGTCATGCGCACTGACCGTGACCACATTGTCGTCGGCGCTGAACAGTTGCAGGGCCTCGGTACCTGCAACCCGCTGGCCGGCACCCGTGCCGGTGACCAGTCCAGCAGCCGCTTCGCCGGCGCCATAACCACGGAAAGCATCCCCCCAGGACTGGATGTTGCTCCACCAGTTGCTGCCGAAGTTGTTGAGCACATTGGCCACAGGCAGGTTGTTGACGCAGGGATTGCCGGCAGCTTCGCGCAAATCACGTGACATCAACTCGAAGGCGACGCGCGTGCCCTCCTGCAGCCGCCCCACGCCCTCCGTGGCGCGATAGACCTGCCGGTTGGAAAGAAAGATGCCAACGGCAGCCCCCACCACCAGCAAGCCGATGAGCATGGCGACCATCAATTCGATCAGGCTCAAACCCGCCTGCTGACGCACATGCTGGCGTCGGATATTTTTTGCCGTCATAGCTGCACCTTGGTTCGGAAAGTCCTTGCCGTACTGCCCGCCACCCTTTGTCCGGCCGCCGCATCGCTGGCATGGCTTTCATCCCAGCGCAAACCGATATCGCAAATACCCGTGGCGGCGTTGCAACTGATGCTGCCGCAGCCGGAATTCACATCGGCAGCATCCAGCCCCAGCGCGGTGCGCCAGCCATTGATCCAAGCGGTGGTGTCTGCGGCAGCAAGCGAGCCGGCCCCCGGGCCGGTACAGATGAAGCCGCCGGTGTTGTATCCACCTGCCAGCGCCGTATCGCGGTTGGCCCGCATGGCTTCCAGCGCCGCATAGGCCGAAATGACCGCTTGACTGCGTTCCAGCGACCCTTGGCTGTTGCGCAATGCCACGGTTTGCATGGCGGCAATGCCCAGCAATCCGATGGCCATGACCAATACCGCAACCATGACCTCGATGAGGCTCATGCCCTGCTCGCTTGCCGGGCGACGATACAGCCTGCGCCCACGGGAATTCTGATTCACCTGAACCACCTCGTTCCGTTGTCAGGGGCAGGCGCCGGATGCCTGCTGGATGGAAACACGGGAGCCACTGGCCAATTGCACCACCCTCTGGTTGTCGGGCGGGCGGGTCGTGTCGATGCAGACCGTGACATTGGCAGTGGCCAGCAGGCCACTGCCGTCGCGGGCCAGCCCGTCGGCGCTGAAAGTGACGTCGTTGACATCCGCGCTGATCGCCGCCCTGCCATTGCCCGAGAACTGCCTGAGAACCGCATTGTTCCGGGTAGCCAGCACGATGGACCGGGACCAATCGCTGCCGGAACAGGCAGCACCGTCGGCAGAGGGACACAGCGTCACCGGGCCATTCAGGCGCACCGCCTCTGAACGCGCGTATTGGATGACTGCCACCAATTCATTGGCTTGGGAAGTCAAACGATCACGATTGATGAGCGCGGAAAAGCCGGGCACGGCAATGGCCATCAGGATGGCCAACACCGCCACGGTCACCATCAACTCCAGCAAGCTGAAGCCGCGCGCACGCCCGGTGCCGCTTTTCATCCACTGCATGGAGTCCCCCACCTCGGTTTCGATCCCTGTACGCTAATGAAACCCCGCATGCAATCACCAGTACACGCCGACAAACGGCAGCATTCCAGCCACCAGCGGCTCCCGACTCCATGCCTCTCCCCACCGACGCCCACACAACCGAGCGTACCCGCCCCCCTCTGGAAGTGTTGTGGCAGTCGTCCACACTCATTTTCATAGTGCTGGCCGGCGAGCTGCTGGCGGTGATTCTGGCACTCGCCCCAGGTATCGCTGGGAGCCGTTGGGTGCACTTCGGCCTGACCTCCCTGTTGATCCAGTGGATCAGCCTTCTGACCCTGGGCGTACTTGCCGTGTTGCGCCGTTCACTAGGCATGCTACGTCCCCTGGGCGTGGCCTATTTCACGCTCGCCACCTTGCTGGTGACCACCAGCGGCGTGTGTTCGCTGGTATGGCTGTTGCTGCACCGGCAGCTGATGCTGCCCCATGAAGCCTGGCGCGCATTGTGGCTTCAGTTCAGTGGTATTGCCTTGGCCGTGGGCTTGATCGGCGTGGCGATCTTCCGCAGCTACTGGAATGCACGACAACTGGCCATACATGCCAAACAGGCGGAACTGGAGGCGCTGCAGGCACGCATCCACCCCCATTTCCTGTTCAATACGCTGAATACAGGCGCCGCGCTGGTACACGAGCAGCCGGAAAAGGCCGAGCAATTGCTGCTGGACCTGGCCGACCTGTTCCGCGCCGCACTGGCGGGGCCAAGCCTGATTTCCCTGCATGAAGAACTGCTGCTGGCGCGTCGCCATGCCGAAATCGAGCAACTCCGTTTCGGTCCGCGCATGCGTGTCGAATGGGCATTGCCGGAAGTGCTGCCCGACTTGCCGGTGCCCACGCTGTCAATCCAACCGCTGGTCGAGAACGCGATCCATCATGGCGTGGAGCCCTCCACCACAAGCTGCCTGCTGCGTATCGCCGTGGAATCCAACCCCACGCAAGTACGGATCAGCGTGAGCAACGATCTTCCCGCGCCTCCCGCATCCACGCGCGCCGGGCATGGCGTGGGCCTGCGCGCGGTGCGCGAGCGCGTGACAGCAATGGGGGGGCGCGTGGAAACACGCGCCGATGATGGGCGATATCAGGCGACCATCACGTTCGTCACTCACCACGAAGTGCGGTAGGAGCGCAGCTTGCTGCGCGATGAAACTTTCCCGGTGAAGCCCATCGCGCAGCAAGCTGCGCTCCTACGGGTTGCCCGTTCCCTCAGGTCACCACCTGGTAACAGGGGCGATACTCGCCGGAAATCTTCATCCGGCGCTGCTCGACGAAGGCACGCAGCAATGCATCCAGCGCCTGCATCATGTCCGGGTCACCGTGGATCTTGAACGGGCCGAATTCCTCGATGCGGCGCATGCCATCTTCCTTGACGTTGCCAGCGACGATGCCGGAGAACGCGCGGCGCAGGTCGGCGGCCAGTTCCGGGGCCGGGCGGCCGTGGTGCAGGTCCAGCGCCGCCATCGCCTCGTGGCTGGGCACGAACGGCTGCTGGTAGTCCGCGGGAATCTCCACCGACCAGTTGAAGAAGAACGAATCCTTGTGCGCCAGCCGGTACTCGCGCACGCGCTTGATGCCCTGCGTCATCCTGCGCGCCACCGTCACCGGGTCGCCGATGATGATCTCGTAGCGGCTGGCCGCCTGCTCACCGAGGGTCAAGCGGATGAAGCGATCGATCTGCTCGAAGTACGGCGCGGCGATGGCCGGGCCGCTGAGGATCAGCGGGAACGGCAGCGCCTTGTTCTCCTCGCGCAGCAGGATGCCCAGCAGGTACAGGATTTCCTCGGCCGTGCCGACGCCACCGGGGAACACGATGATGCCGTGGCCCATCCGCACGAATGCCTCCAGGCGCTTCTCGATGTCCGGCATGATCACCAGGTGGTTGACGATCGGGTTCGGCGACTCGGCGGCGATGATGCCCGGTTCGGTGATGCCGATGTAGCGGGTGTTGGCCTTGCGCTGCTTGGCATGGGCGATGGTGGCGCCCTTCATCGGCCCCTTCATCGCACCCGGGCCGCAGCCGGTGCAGATGTCCAGGCCGCGCAGGCCCAGCTCGTAGCCGACCTGCTTGGTGTAGAGATATTCGTCGCGCGAAATCGAGTGCCCACCCCAGCACACCACGAGGTTCGGTTCGCTGGGCTGCAGGATGCGCGCGTTGCGCAGCACGCCGAACACGGCGTTGGTAATGCCTTCCGAAGTCTCCAGATCCGAGGCGTATTCCGGGCCCAGCTCGATGGCCATGTAAGCCAGGTCCCGCACCACCGAGAACAGCAGCTCCGAGATGCCGCGGATGATCTCGCCATCGACGAAAGCAACCGCCGGCGCATTGCTCAGGTCGATGCGGACGCCGCGGTCTTGCTGGGCGACCTGGATGTCGAAATCCGGGTAGAGGTCGCGCGCGGCACGCGGGTCGTCCGAGGCGCTGCCGCTGGTCAATACCGCCAGCGCGCAACGCCGCAGCAGTTCATGCATGCCGCCGCTGGAAGCGTCCCGCAGCCGCGCGACTTCCGCCCGCGACAGCACGTCCAGCCCGCCGCGCGGGTAGATCCGCGCATCCTGTACCGGCAGCGCCCTCGCTGCCGTTTCTTCTTTGCTCTTCATTTCCATGATCGTTTCCGGTTCACAACTGGTCGAATGTAGCGCTGCCCCCATGAAAAGGAAAACGGCCGGGTTGCCCCAGCCGTTTTCAGGTTCAGCGCTGATCCGTCAAGGCATCAGAACTCGTAACGCAGGGTCAGCATGGCCGACCAGCGCGAAACCACGCGGGACGGGTAGCCGGAGTTGTAGTCGTAGTCGACCAGGTTCTGCGGCGCGTTCTTTTCCAGGTTGTACACGTAGGTACCATCCGGATTGACCGCGCTCAGGCCGGCCAGATAACGGGTATCGAAGCCGCCAACGTTCTGGGTGATGCCCCAATCCTTGTTGAGCATGTTCAGGAAGTTGTAGATATCCAGGCGCAGGATCGACTTGTGCTCCCGGAAGAAGCCCGGCAGCTCCTGCTGGATGGCCACGTCGAACTGGTTCACCCACGGATTCCGGGCGCCATTGCGGTTGGCGATGGTGCCGCGGCGGGAGGCCAGGTACGGATCGGCATCGATGCGGGCCTGGAACTTGGCGATTTCCTCGGCGGTGGCGTCACGCGAACCGTTGACGTAGCTGACCTTGGAATCATTCAGCAGCGGGATGTACGCCGGATCCTGGTAGATGCCGTCGCCATTCGGGTCGCCATCGACAATCCAGGTGTACGGCAGGCCGTCATGACCGTTGTAGAAGCCGGTGAAGCTGGTCTTGTAGTTGCCGAAGAACGCATGTTCCCAACCCAGCGACAGCTTGACCGAATTGCGGATTTCGCGGGTGGCGGTGCCGGCGAATTCCTCGTTCGGGTTCAGGCGCGACACGTACTGGTAGCTGGACCAGGCCTGCGAGCTGGTATCCGAGCCCACTTCCGTGGCCTTGGTGTAGGTATAGGACAGGTTGCCGTACCAGCCGTTGGACATCGGCTTGTCCAGCGAGAAGGTCACCGCGGTGGAGGCGCCCTTGTCGGAGTTGGTCAGCACGGTCGAGTTGGTGGCGAAGCCCGGCTTGGCGCCGCAGTTCTTGGTGTTGCCCGGGGTGCACCAGTAGCTGTCGCGGCCGTCGGCCAGCTGGCCTTGGGCCTCGCCGATGTTCAACGCGTTGTAGAACACCGCATCCTTGTTCTTCAGGTACTGGACTTCCACGGTACCCACCAGGCCCCACCACGGCAGTTCCTGGTCATAGCCCAGGCTCACCTTCCACACGGTCGGCAGCTTGAAGTCCGGGTCGATGCTGTCCATCTGGGCGGTGCCCGAGGCGGTCGCATTGTCGGGGAACGGCTGGTCGAACGCATCCGGGCTGAACGGGTATTCCCCGTTGTTCTTGACGCAGTTGCGGATGTCGACGTCGGCCCGCGAGGCGCAGAACGAGGTCGAGGTCATGCCGTTGTTCTGGTACGGGTTGGCCAGCCACACGAACGGCGGGACGCTCTGGAACAGGCCGATGCCGCCCCGCAGCTGCGAGTAACGCTCGCCGTCGAAGGTGTAGTTGAACGAGAAGCGCGGCAGCACGACCTTGTTGCTGCTGCCCAGCTTGTAGTTGTTCGGGAAACCGAAGGCTTCCTCGAAGCCCGGCTTCGCCGGCGGCGCGGCATCGGCCTTCGGAATGTTCACGCGCACGCCGTAGGTCATCGACAGATTGTTGTTGACCTGCCACGTATCCTGCAGGAACGGGCTGATCTGGCTGAACTTGATGGCTGCGGCGGTATCGGCCTCGCTGAACCCGCCGATCGGGCGACGCACGTCGTAGCGGTAGTAGTTGCCGGTACGGAAGTCCTCGATGCTGTCGAACGTGTACACGCCATGCAGGTCGCGGCCGTACAGGTTCAGAGCGTCGGTATCCTGGTAGTCGAAGCCACCCTTGATGGTGTGGTCGCCTGCGTAGTAGGTGCCGAAGATCGAGGCCGTGATCTTCTTGGTCTCGATCGCATTTTCGTGGCGGTTGCGGTCTTCGCCCAGGCGCACGCCGTTGCCGGCGCCGGACGAGCTGCCGGCGAGGCCGACGTTGATGGTCGGCAGGTTCTGCGAGGCACCGGCGATCTGCTCGAACTTCTGGTAGCTGACCTTGGCTTCGGTCGAGAAATTCTCGGTCCAGTCGCTGAACAGCTGCAGCGAGGTGTTCTTGGTGGTGCTGTTCTTCTGGAACCAGCGGCTGGTCAGGATTACCGAGTTGGCATTGCTGTCATACGGCTGCGGCAGCGATTCTTCGGTCTGCTGGTAGGTCAGGCTGGCGCGGTGGTAGTCGCTGATGTTCCAGTCGATCTTGCCCAGGTAACGCTTGGTTTCCAGGTTGACGCCGGCCGCACCGTAGGTACCCGGATCGAAGCCCCAGACGTTCTTGGCGATGTCGATGACTTCGTTGATGTCGGCCTGCGAGACGATCCCGTTGGTGAAGCCGTCCGACGACGCGGCGCCACCGAAGTTGGTGATCTTCTGCTCTTCGTACGAACCGAAGAAGAACAGGCGGTCCTTCAGGATCGGGCCACCCAGGGTGAAGCCCTTGGTGGTGTCCTTGTCGAAGGCCGAGTAGTCCTTGCCATCGCGCGAACCGACCATGTCCTTGGCGTCCTTGTAGACGTAGTACACCGAACCATGGAATTCGTTGGTGCCCGACTTGGTGACGGCATTGACCGCCGCGCCGACGACGTCCTGCGAGACATCGAAATCGCTGACCTTGATGTCATAGGCGGCAATGGTGTCCACCGAGATCGGCGAACCGGTGTACGGCATGCCGTTGGCGTTCAGGCCGAACGGGTCGCCCTGCGACAGGCCGTCCACGGAGATGCTGTTGTAGCGGTTGTTGACGCCCGCAACCGAGATCGCGCCGGTGGCCTGGTCGGTCACCGTGACGCGCGGATCGAGGCGAGCAACGTCGTCGAGCGAGCGGCTGCCCTTCGGGGCCAGCTCCAGCTTGCGGCCATCCACCGAGGTACCCACGCCCTTGTTGTCCGAGCTGAAGACGTTCGGGACGGCGGCGGCAACCACGGTCACGCCTTCCAGCGAGGTGATGTCGCCTGCCAGCGCCGCATTGACGGTGTTGACCTGGTTCAGCGACAGGTACACGCCGTCTTCGGTCCTGGTGCCTTCGCCCGGCTTGGTGATGGTGATGGTGTACGGACCACCCACGCGCAGGCCGCGCGCGTTGTAGCGACCCGAGGCATCGGTCATGGCGCGGCTGACCGTGCCCGACTCGGTGTGGGTGATGGTGACTTCGGCACCGGCCACCGGCGAACCGCCGTTGTTGGTGACAAGGCCGCCGACGCCGGCAGAGGTGCTCTGGGCAAAGGCGGGGGCGGCCGCAAGGGCCGCGACAAGACCAAGGGCGAGCTTGGACATCCGGATACGGGGATGATTCATGGGTAGCCTCGATTACGAGTTGGCGATTGGAAAAAAACGCGATCCATCAGCCCCGGGATCAACCGGGCGCCTGATCGGCTTGAATCTGAGGTGCCTTCCGTCAGCGGTTTCGGTCGCAACGGTTAACATCAGATTAACACGTTAGGTGACGAATATGACGGGAGCATGACCGTCTTCCCACGGCGTAACAAAAAGCACTTTTCCGAATCAATGACTTACGGCAGCGACACCAGATAGGCGCCGACGCCATCGAGCAGCATCTGCACCGAGATGGCCACCAACAGCATGCCCATCAGCCGCTCCAGCGCGGTCAGCGCACGGGCGCCCAGCAGCTTGTAGAGCAAGGTGGCCGACATCAGGATCGCCGCCGTGGCGCCCCACGCCAGCAGCAGCGCCAAACTCCATTCGCCCAGCCGGCCCGGCTCGTTGCTGCCCATCAGCATGACCGCGGCCATGCCCGACGGCCCGGCGATCAGCGGGATCGCCATCGGCACGATGAACGGCTCGCCGTCCGGCACCGCGCCCATCAGCCCTTCCGGCCTGGGGAAGATCATGCGGATACCGATCAGGAACAGCACGATGCCGCCGGCGATGGCCACCGACTCCTGGCGCAGGTGCATTGCCTCCAGCGCGTACTTGCCGAACCACAAAAAGCCCATCAGCACCGCCAGCGCGATCAGCAGCTCGCGCACCAGCACCACGCGCTGGCGCCCGGCCGGCAGCGGCTTGAGCAGGCTGAGGAACACCGGGATGTTGCCCAGCGGGTCGAGGATCAGGAACAGCAGCAGCGCGGCGGAAAGGACGGTCACGCCAGCAGGTCCCGGACCTGCCCGCGCCATGCGGCGCCCCCGGCGGACAGCAGCTGCACGCAGGCCTCGGCATAGGCGGCCGGTTCGACCGGCGCAAAGTCGTTCTCGTGGGTATAGGCGCGCGCGCGCAGGTGGGTGCGCATCGGTCCCGGCTGCACGCCGCTGACCCGCACCGGGCTGTTGCGCAGTTCATGGTGCAGCGTGTCGATCAGGCCCCGCAGCCCGTGCTGGGCAACGCCATACCCTCCCCAGTAGGCCTGCCCGACCCGCTGCGGGTCGTCGAGGGCGAACACCACGGCCGCGTCTTCGCGCCGGCGCAACAGCGGCAGGCAGGCCTGGGTGAGCCAGGCGCGGGCGGTGAGGTTGACGTGGATGGCGCGGGCGAACGCCGCCGGGTCGCCCAGCTCGAACGGCGTCAGGCCGGCAAAATCGGCGGCGCAGTGCAGCAGGCCGTCCAGCCGGCCGACCTCGCCCTCCAGCCGTTCGGCCAGCGTGGCGTAGTCGTCCGGGCCGGCACCTTCCAGATCCAGCGGGTACAGCAGCGGCTCGGGGCCGAGCTGCGCCGCGCTGTCGTAGACGCGGTTGAGCTTGGCGATCTTGCGCCCGAGCAGCACCACCGTGGCGCCGGCGGCGGCGCAGGCACGGGTGGCGGCGGCGCCCAGGCCACCGGCGGCGCCGGTCACCAGCACCACCCGCCCGTCCAGCGCCCCGGCCGGCGGGGCGTCCTGCATCGTCGGCTGTGCGCTCATGCCTGCCCCGCCTCGGCGACGATGCGCTTGAGCTCGCCCGACTCCAGCAGTTCCAGCAGGATGTCGCAGCCACCGATCAACTCGCCGTGCATGAAGAACTGCGGGAAGGTCGGCCAGTTGGAATAGCGCGGCAGGTTGGCGCGCACTTCCGGCAATTCGAGCACATTGACCGTGCGCAGGTTGCTGGCGCCGGCGGCCAGCAACGCCTGTACCGCGCGGCTGGAATAGCCGCACATCGGGTATTGCGGCGTGCCTTTCATGAACAGTACCAGCGGGTGCTGTTCCACCTCGGCCTGTATTTGCTCCATCACCGCCATCCGGTACTCCTGCTGCTGCGAAAGAACGGCCCGCCGTGGTCGGCTAGACTCTGCGGGGTTGATGATTGTAAGCCGAGCCGGCCAACTCCCGGCGCTTCGCCCCGAAAGAAACGGACCATGCCCGTCGAACTGCCCGACCTGCCCTACCCCCGCACCGCCCTGCAGCCGCACCTTTCGGCCGAGACGCTGGACCTGCACCACGGCGGCCACCACCGTGCCTACGTGGATGCCCTCAACGCGCGCATCGCCGGCACCGAGCTGGACGGGCTGCCGCTGGAGGACATCGTCCGCGGCAGCCAGGGCAGCCTGTTCGAGGTGGCCGCGCAAGCCTGGAACCACGCCTTCTTCTGGCAGTGCCTGCACCCGCGCGCCGGCGGCGAGCCGCATGGCGCGCTGGCCGAGCGCATCACCCGGCAGTTCGGCGACGTGCAGAAGCTGCGCGAGGAGTTCAACCGCGCCGCGCTGGCGGTGTTCGGCTCCGGCTGGTGCTGGCTGGTGCAGCACCCGGACGGCCGCCTGGCCATCGCCACCACCCGCAACGCGAATACGCCGCTGACCGGCGACAGCACGCCGCTGCTGGCCTGCGACCTGTGGGAACACGCCTACTACACCGACTACCAGAACGACCGCGCGCGTTACCTGCAGGCGTTCTGGAAGCTGGTGAACTGGGATTTCGTCGGCGCGCAGTTGCAGTGACTGCACTCGTGGATGCGGGGCTTGCCCCGCATGAAGCGTTACCGGTGAAGCCCGTGCCGTTGTAGCGACGGGGCTTGCCCCGTCGGGGCCTTGCCGGTGAAGCCCCGTGCCGGGCAAGCCCGGCACCTACGTGCAGCCACGGTGAGGCGGCTTATGTAGATGCGGGGCTTGCCCCGCATGGGGCTTTCCCGGTGAAGCCATGTGCCGGGCAAGCCCGGCACCTACGGTCATGGGGCTTTCCTGCAACGCCCTGTCGCGACTCACGTCGCTCCTACGGCCGGCTGCCGTGGTTGGCTCAACCGCGCAGCACGCGGACCACCGGTTCGACCTGCGCCTGCCGTCCCAATGCATTGCCGATACGCTCCAGCGCATCGGCCAACGCCACCGCATCGTCGGCGCGCAGGTTGGCATGGCCGACCTTGCGGCCTTCGCGCGGCTGCTTGCCGTAGTCGTGCCAGTGGCCGGCCGGCTCGGCCAGCACCGCATCGGCATCGGGCATCGCCCCGATCCAGTTCAGCATGCAGGCCCTGCCGAGCACGCGGGTATCGCCCAGCGGCAGGCCCAGCACCGCGCGCAGGTGGTTCTCGAACTGCGAGGTTTCGGCGCCGTCGCTGGTCCAGTGGCCGGAGTTGTGCACGCGCGGCGCCATCTCGTTGGCCAGCAGTTCGTCGCCGCGACAGAACAGTTCCAGCGCGAACACGCCCACGTAGTCCAGGTGCTCGGCCACGCGGCGGGCGTAAGCGATGGCGGTGTCGTGCTGCGCGGCCGTCGCCACGGCCGGGGCCAGGCTGGCCGACAACACGCCGTCCACATGCCAGTTGCCGGTCAACGGCCAGGCGCGGAACTCGCCATCGCGGCCACGCACGGCCACCACGCTGACTTCGCGGTCGAAGGCGACGAAGCCTTCGAGGATCAGGCCGGTCGTTTCGACCTGCGCCCCCAGCGCCTGCCATGCGGCATCGACGTCGGCCGCGCCGCGGATGCGGAACTGGCCCTTGCCGTCGTAGCCCAGGCGGCGGGTCTTGAGGATGCACGAGGTGCCGAACCCGGCCACCTTCGCCGCCAGTTCGTCGCGGCTGCGGATATCGGCGAACGGCGGCAGCGGGATGCCCAGCTCGCGGAACAGGGTCTTCTCGCTGAGCCGGTCCTGCGCCACGGCCAGCGCCGCCGGGTTCGGGAACACCGGCTTGCGCTCGGCCAGCCAGCGCGCGCTGGCCGCCGGCACGTTCTCGAAATCGAAGGTGACCACGTCCACCTTGCCGGCAAATTCGGCCAGCGCGTCCAGGTCGTCGAACGCCCCCACCTGCAAGGGCGCCAGTTGCCCGGCGCAGGCGTCGGCGGCCGGGTCGAACACCACGAAACGCAGGCCCAGCGGCGCGCCGGCCAGCACCATCATGCGGGCCAGTTGCCCGCCCCCCAGGATGCCTACCGTGGTCATTGGCGCGGGTCGTCCGCGGCCATCACGTCGGCGGTCTGGCGCGCGCGGAAGGCCGCCAGCGCCCCGGCGATCGCCGGTTGTTCCGGTGCCAGCATCGCCGCGGCGAACAGCGCCGCATTCGCGGCGCCGGCATTGCCGATGGCGAAGGTGGCCACCGGGACGCCGGCCGGCATCTGCACGATCGACAACAACGAATCCATACCGTTCAGCGCCTTGGACTGCACCGGCACGCCCAATACCGGCACCGCGGTCTTGGCCGCGAGCATGCCCGGCAGGTGCGCGGCGCCACCGGCGCCGGCGATGATCGCGCGCAGCCCGCGCGGGCCGGCTTCATCGGCATAGGCGAACAGCACGTCCGGCGTGCGATGCGCCGACACCACCTTCACTTCGTAGGGAACGCCCAGCGCGTCGAGCTTCTGCGCCGCATGCTGCATGGTCTCCCAGTCGGAGCGGGAACCCATGACGATGCCGACGAGCGGCATGGGGGAATTGGGGGTCATTGGCCGTCACCTGCTGCAAAGACGTATTCTAGCCGCCTTCCACGCAAGACCACGACCCGATGGACCGCAAACTGCTCGACCTGCTCGTTTCGCCCGACACCCGCCAGCCGCTGGCCCTGCTGGACGGCGCCGGACTGGAAACGTTGAACGCGGCCATCGCCGCCGGCGGCGTCGTTCGCGCGGACGGCAGCACGCAGGCGCAGCCGCTGCGCGAGGCGCTGGTCACCCGCGACCGCAAGCAGGTGTTCCGCGTCGAGGACGGCATCCCGGTGCTGCTGGCCGAGGAGGCCATCGCCACCGCGCAGATCGACGGCTTCGCGGGCAAGTGATGCCGCCGCGACCACCGGCCGCGCCGCCGCAGGAACAGGTCGACGCCGACGTCGCCCGCGCCCTGGCCGAGGACCTCGGCAGCGGCGACGTCACCGCCGCACTGCTGCCCGACGCCGCCGACTGCGCCTACCTGCTGTGCAAGCAGGACGCGGTGATCGCCGGCCGCCCGTGGTTCGACGCCACCCACCGCGTGCTCGACCCGCAGGTGCGGATCGACTGGCGGGTGCGCGAAGGCGACCACGTCGGCGCCGGCACCGTGCTGGCCACGTTGCAGGGCCGCAGCCGCGCGCTGGTCAGTGCCGAGCGTACCTCGCTGAATTTCCTGCAGACGCTGTCGGCCACCGCCACCACCACCGCGCGATACGTCGCGGCCGTGGCCGGCACCAGGGCGCGCATCCTCGACACCCGCAAGACCCTGCCCGGCCTGCGCGTGGCGCAGAAGTACGCGGTGCGCTGCGGCGGCGGCGACAACCACCGCATGGGCCTGTTCGACACGGTGATGCTGAAGGAAAACCACATCCGCGCCGCCGGCTCGCTGGCCGCCGCGGTACGCGCCGCGCGCGCGCAGCAGCCCACCCTGCCACTGGTGGTGGAAGTGGAAGACCTCGAACAGTTGCAGCAAGCCCTGGCCATTGGCTGCGAGCGCATCCTGATCGACGATTTCACCCCGGCGATGCGCCGCGACGCGGTGCGCATCGTTGCCGACCTCGCTCCCGAAAAGCGCATCCCGCTGGAGGTCTCTGGCAGCGTCGGGCTGGACGGCCTGCGCGCGATCGCCGAAGACGGCGTGGACTGCATTTCCATCGGCGGCCTGACCAAGCACGTGCAGGCCATCGACCTGTCGCTGAAGCTGGGGCCGCCACCGGGCTGATGCGCACAGCCGCGCATGCACGCACCATCGCGCCGCGCCCGTTAGGATGCACCGGCCTCCAGGTTTGGAATACGACGTGTTCCCACGCTTTCTGTCCTGCTGTTTCCTGCTGTTGCTGCCCTTCGCCGCACATGCGCTGGAGGTCTGCGACCTCCCGCCACGCCATGGCACCAGCCGGACAGCGCAAGCCATCGTCCGCACCGCCTGCAACGAACACCGGCTGTGGCAGCGCGCCTTCATCGACCGCGATGGCCGCATCGCCCACCTCGGCACCACCGAAGCGGAGAACGAGAACCTCGCCGACGATGGGCTCGTCGCCTGGCAGCGCGTGGCCGGCTACTGGCGCGAGAGCGGCACGCTGTCGGCAATGGCGGCCCATCCCGGCGCACAGAGCTGCCTTGCCCCGCCCGGCGAGCGCGCCACCGACAACGACTGCCGCGCCTTCCTGCTCGACAACCCGTGGTCGGCCGCCTTCGTCGCCTGGGTGATGACCCGCGCCGGCGTGCCCGGCTTCCTGCGCTCGCCGCGCCACATCGACTACATCCGCGCCGCCTACGGCGGTGGCGCCGGCGCCATTCCGTACCGCTTCGGCGACCCGGCAACGGACAAGCCCGCGCCGGGCGACCTGTTGTGCTTCCTGCGCGACCGCGACGGCGTCCTGAGCCATGCGGGACTGGTGCAGGCACTGGCGGCCGGCCGTACCGACCGCTGGAAGTCGCATTGCGAAGTGGTCGTCGCCGCCAATCCCGGGGGCGACCGCACCCTGTACCTGATCGGCGGCAACGTCGCCAACACGGTCATCATGCGCAAGCTGCCGCTGGAACGCACCGGCAGGCTCGACCTGCCCCCGCTCCCGGCAAGCGGGCCGGAGCCGCAACCGGGATGTTCCCCCGGCCGCGAGGAAGCCTGCGACTTCAACCGGCAGGACTGGGCGGCGCTGCTGAAGCTGTCCGTCCCCGAGCCGGCAGAAACTCCGTAGCATCCCGGGACATCCGGCGGACACCCGCATGCCCCAGGCCGCGTCTGTACCGGACCGGGCTGCATCCCCGCATGGTTCCGCTTCGCCGCGCCGCCGCCTAAAGTAGCGCCATGCCCACCCTGCTGCTCCTGATGATCTTCGGCGCCCTTGCCTATGCCTTCTGGGATTTCTCCCGGGCAGCGGCCGAACGCGCCACCGAACTTGGCCGCAATGCCTGCCAGGCCGCCGACGTGCAGTGGCTGGACCAGAGCGTGCATGCCACCGGGCTGCGCCTGTGCCGCCTGCCCAACGGCTGGCTGGGCTTCGAGCGCACGTTCCGGTTCGACTATTCCCATGACGGCATCGAGCGCCACAGCGGGCGCATGGTGCTGCGCGGCCGCGAGCTGGTCGCATTCGTCGGCCCGGCCAGTGCCCGGATCAGCACGCTGCGCCAGGGCACCGAAGAAGCCGAAGACGTGTAAGTGCCGGGCTTGCCCGGCACGGAGCTGTACCGGGAGAGCTTCATGCGGGGCAAGCCCCGCATCTACGTGGCGCGCGTGGGCCGTTGCTCGTTCGTGGATATCCGTAGGTGCCGGGCCTGCCCGGCGCGGGGCCTTCCCGACAATGCGCCATGCGGGGCAAGCCCCGCATCCACGCCCCAATGAAAACCGCCGCCTTGCGGCGGCGGTTCCCGGCTTACTTAACCACCCGCAGGAACGGGCGCTTGCCCGAAGGCGCGGGCGGCTCCGGCGGTGCGCTCGGTGGCGGCGTGTCGTCATCGTCCGGCGCCGTGTTGTCCGTACCGGGCAGGTCGTCCGGCAGCGCCATGCCCTGTCCCGTCTCGCGCGCATATACCGCCAGGATCGCGGCGATCGGCACGCTCACCGGAAAGCTGATGCCGGAGAAGCGCGCGGTGAAGCTCACCCCCTCGTTGTCGATGTGCAGGCGCATCACCGCCCGTTCGGCGATGTTGAGTACCACCCGTTCGTCCTTGACCGCGCTGGCCGGCACCTGCACGCCCGGCACGCCGGCGTCCACCATGATGTGCGGGGTCATGCCGTTGTCGTTGATCCACTCCACCAGTGCCCGCAACAGGTACGGGCGGTGGCTGCTCATGCGGAAAGTTTCTTCACTCATGCGGCAAGTCTACGCGTCTCGGATACGCGATCACCGCCCGCAGGCGGTGATCGTCAAGTCTGCATACAGCCGCTGGGATCAGGCCGGCAATTCGCGCAGCTTCTTTTCCTGGTCGGTGAGGCTGCGGATGAAACCCGGGTTGCGGAAGATGCGGTTGCCGTAATCCTCGATGGCCTTGCCGTCCTTGGGCAGCGGGATGCCCAGCGCTTCCAGGCGCCAGACGATCGGCGCCATCGCGCAGTCGGCCAGGCTCATTTCCGGGTTGAGGAAGAACTTGGAGGCCTTGAACAGCGGCACCGACTGCGCCACAAGCTCCTTCAGGCGCTTGCGCGCGGCCTCGGCCTGGGTCTTGTTGCCCAGCTGGATGGCCTGCACCTGCGGCACCCAGTCATGCTCGATGCGCAGCATCGCCAGCCGCAGGCGCGCCCGCGACAGCGGGTCCACCGGCATCAGCGGCGGGTGCGGGTAGCGCTCGTCGAGGTACTCGCTGACCACCGAGGCGGCATACAGCACCAATTCGCGCTCGACCAGGGTCGGCACCGAATGGTAGGGGTTCAGGTCGATCAGGTCTTCCGGCGGATTCTGCGGATCGACCGGGACCAGGTCGTAGGTGACGCCCTTGGCGGCCAGCACCAGCCGCACCCGATGGCAGAGGACGTCATCGTTGGCAGAGAACAATGTCAGGGTATTTCGCATGCGCACACTCGCTGCCATCAAGGACTCTCCAGCAGCCGGAATGCTCCGGCCTCACGGCGCCGCCCGCCCATTGCCGGCGGCCGCCAAGGTGTACCGAGTGTGCAGCCAGCGGGCGCGGATGCCAAGCGTTTGCCCGTCCCGCGCCCGTGCACGCCCCGGTTCACCCGTGCATCAATGCACGTCCTTCCAGTATTCGTTCTTGAGCAGGTAGGCCAGGAACGCCAGCAGCGCCAGGAACAGCACCACCCACACGCCCATGCTCTGCCGCTTCAGCACCGCCGGCTCGCCGGCATATTCGAGGAAATTGGTGATGTCGCGGACGGTCTGGTCGTACTCGGCCGCGCTCACGCTGCCCGGGCTGGTGACGACCAGCCGCTCCGGGTGGCGCTCGCCGGCCACGTCGGGCTCGCCGAACTCGGCATGCTGCAGGCCCTGCAGCTCCCACAGCGGGTTGGGCATGGAAGCGTTGGGGAACAGCTTGTTGTTCCAGCCCAGCGGACGCGATTCGTCCAGGTAGAACGACTTGAGGTAGGTGTAGATCCAGTCGGTGCCACGCACGCGGGAGATCAGGCTCAGGTCCGGCGGCATCTTGCCGAACCACTTGTCGCCCTGTTCCTTGGACATGGTCACGAGGATCTGCTCGCCGACCTTGGCGCCGGTGAAGTTCAGGTTCGCCATCACCTGGTCTTCGCTCAGGCCGAGGTCCGAGGCCATGCGCGAGTAACGCAGGTACTTGAGCGAGTGGCAGCCCGAGCAGTAGCTCATGTAGGCCTGCGCACCGCGCTGCAGCGATGCCCGGTCGGTCAGGTCGTTGCCGGCCTGCTGCAGCGAGCCGCCGCCCGATGCCAACGCGGCGGTGGAGAACAGCAACGCGGTGCCGGCGGCAGCCAGCAAGGCAAACCATTTCTTAGTCATGCGTCGTCACCCGTTCCGGCACCGGCTTGGTCTTGTCCAGCTTGGTCCACACTGGCATGGTCAGGAAGAAAAGGAAGTAGTACCCGGTCAGGAAGCGGCCGATGATGGTCTCCACCGGGTCGGTGCCAGGGCCGGCGCCGATCTTGCCCAGCCACACGAAGCTGATGGCGAAGGCGAACAGCAGCACCTTCGACAGCACGCCACGGTAGCGGTACGACTTGACCTTGGCGCGGTCCAGCCACGGCAGCGCGAACAGGATCGCGATCGCGCCGAACATCACCAGCACGCCGCTGAGCTTGTGCGGCACCACGCGCAGCATCGCGTAGTACGGGGTGTAGTACCACACCGGCTTGATGTGCTCGGGCGTCACCAGGCGGTTGGCCTCGGTGAAGTTGTCGTGCTCGAGGAACCAGCCGCCGAACGCCGGGGCGAAGAAGATGATGAAGGCGGCGATGCCCATCATCGCGAACACGTAGAAGGTGTCCTTCACCGTGTAGTACGGGTGGAACGGCACGCCGTCGGCCGGCGCGGTCGGCGACCAGCGGTTGCCCTTCGGGCCCTTCTTGATCTCCACGCCGTCCGGGTTGTTGGAACCCACCTCGTGCAGCGCGCCCAGGTGCAGCACCACCAGCAGCAGCAGCACCAGCGGCAGCGCGATCACGTGCAGGGCGAAGAAGCGGTTCAAGGTGGCGTCGGACGGCAGGTAGTCGCCCATGATCCACTCGGTCAGGCCGTTGCCGATCACCGGGATCGCGCCGAACAGCGAGATGATGACCTTCGCGCCCCAGAACGACATCTGGCCCCACGGCAGCACGTAGCCCATGAAGGCCTCGGCCATCAGCACCAGGTAGATCAGCATGCCGAGGATCCACACCAGCTCGCGCGGCTTGCGGTAGCTGCCGTACATCAGCCCGCGGAACATGTGCAGGTAGACGACGATGAAGAACAGCGAGGCGCCGGTGCTGTGCATGTAGCGGATCAGCCAGCCCCACTCGACGTCGCGCATGATGTACTCGACCGAGGCGAAGGCTTCCGCCGCGCTGGTCTTGTAGTGCATCGTCAGGAAGATGCCGGTGACGATCTGGTTGACCAGCACCACCATCGACAGCACGCCGAAGATGTACCAGATGTTGAAGTTCTTCGGCGCGTAGTACTCGGACATGTGCTTCCGGTACATCGGCATCAGTGCCGGGGCGCGTTCGTTGACCCAGTCCATCACGCCGTTGGCAGCGCGAACGAGGATGTTGTCAGCCATGATTATGCTGCCCCCTGCGGATCGACACCGATGATGATGGTGTTGTCATCGGCATAGTGATGCGCGGGCACGACCAGGTTGGTCGGCGCCGGCACGCCCTGGAACACGCGCCCGGACATGTCGAAGCGCGACTTGTGGCAGGGGCAGAAGTAGCCGCCCTTCCATTCCGGGTCGTACGGCTCGGGCTTGATCTCGGCGGCCATTTCCGGCGAGCAGCCCAGGTGGGTGCACAGGCCGACCAGCACCGAGATTTCCGGCTTGATCGAGCGGAACTCCGGGTTGCCCTTGAGCACGTAGGCCGGCTGCTGGTCGAGGTTGCCCGACTGCGGGTCGCGCAGGCGGTTGTCCAGGGTGGGCAGTGCGTCGAGGATCGCCTTGGAGCGCTTGACGATCCAGATCGGCTGGCCGCGCCACTCCAGGACTAGGCGCTGGCCTTCCTGCAAGGCGCTGATGTCCGCGGTCACCGGCGCGCCGGCCAACTTGGCACGGGCGCTGGGATTCCACGACTTGATGAAAGGAACCGCCGCGAAACCGGCACCGACCGCTCCAACCACAACCGTGGTGGCGGTCAGAAACCGCCGACGCCCGGCGTTGACTGGATCGTTTACCCCATCGTTGGCCATCCGGCACTCCGACTCATTGACTTTAGGTAGCTTGAGGCTGCCAGCGGCCGGGGTCCGTGAACCTTCGACCGCCACTTATCTGAACCGCTCCCGAGTTTAGCTGAACGCATGCAGCCCAGACAATGCGCTCAAACAACCACCCGGTTTTCCATCACGGCGATCCGCAATATGCGGCCCATCGCCTCACTGGTGCGACCTCAGCTCGCTGCGGTAACGCTCGGCCAGCTGCGCCACGCGCTTCACGTAGTACTGCGTCTCGCTGTAGGGCGGCACGCCGCCGTGCCGGGCCACCGCGCCCTCGCCGGCGTTGTAGCCGGCCGCGGCCAGGGTCAGGTCGCCATTGAAACGGCGCAACAGCCAGGCCAGGTACTGCACGCCGCCACGAATGTTCTGCGGTGCGTCATAGGCATCGGCGACCCCGAAGCGGCGGGCCGTCGCCGGCATCAGCTGCATCAACCCCTGCGCGCCGGCACGGCTGAGCGCGGTCGGGTTGTAGGCCGACTCGGCGTGGATCACCGCCCGGACCACCGCCTCTTCCACGCCGAATTCGCGCGCCGCGGCGGCGATCTCGTGCTGGAAAGCGGTGGTGTTCAGGCGCACCGTGCCGAAGTTGACGCCGTTGTTGGCGCCGCAGGCATAGCAGCGCTCGATGTAGCTGTAGCGGATGGTGCGCACTTCGCCGAGGCTGGCCACCTGCGCCGGCCGGGCGCTGGTGTAATGGCGCACGCCGTCCTTCATGTAGGAATAGACCTGCCCGCTGACCACGCGCTGTGCGGGGCCGGTACGCGCCGGGGCCGGCGGCGCACTGACGGCGATGGCGGAAGGGGCGATGCTGGCGGCGGTGGCCTTCGCGGCCGATGCGGCTGCATCGGCAGGCGGCGGCGGGACGACCGGAGCCGGAGCCGGCGGCGGCACCCGCGGCCTCGAAGCCGGGGTTGACGCACGGTAGTTGCTGACCACGCTGCAACTGGCACCGCGGATGCGCTTGCTGACGTAGTTGGAAACCCCGTCGGCGCCGACGCACTTGTACAGGGTGCCCGCGCTGGCCGGCATTGCCGCCAACGAAGCGATCAACAATCCCCCGAGCCCCAATGCAGTCTTCATTGCGGCCGCGAGTGTCCCAGTTTCCCGGCATGAATGCCAACCCGCCGGCGCCAGTTGGACGCGCCACCGGTACAATCGCCCCCTTCGCCGCAGCCCGCCGGGCTGCCTGCCCGCCCACCCGTCTGGAATAAGCACCATGCCCGGGACGCCAGCTTCCCCTTTGCCGACAACGGCCGGCCCCGCCGTGCCCGCCCCCGCCACCACGCCCGCCGCCGGGCTGGTTCCCCTGCCGGGCCTGCGACGAAAAGTCGCAGGTCAGGTGCGCGGCAAGCTCTACATAAAGACCCACGGTTGCCAGATGAACGAGTACGACTCGGCCAAGATGGCCGACGTGCTGGCCGAGCACGAGGGGCTGGAGCTTACCGACAACCCGGAAGAAGCCGACGTGGTGCTGGTCAACACCTGCTCGATCCGCGAGAAGGCGCAGGAGAAGGTGTTCAGCCAGCTCGGCCGCTGGAAGGAGCTGAAGGCCGGCGGCCGCGAGGTCATCATCGGCGTCGGCGGCTGCGTCGCCTCGCAGGAGGGCGAGGCCATCGTCAAGCGCGCGCCGTATGTCGATCTGGTGTTCGGCCCGCAGACCCTGCACCGCCTGCCCGAGCTGATCCGCGCCCGCCGCGAGCAGAACCGGCCGCAGGTGGACATCAGCTTCCCCGAGATCGAGAAGTTCGACCGCCTGCCCGAGCCGCGCGCCGAGGGCCCCTCGGCATTCGTGTCGATCATGGAAGGCTGCTCCAAGTACTGCTCGTTCTGCGTGGTGCCCTATACCCGCGGCACCGAGGTCAGCCGCCCGTTCGAGGACGTGGTGGTCGAGTGCGCGCAGCTGGCCGCGCAGGGCGTGCGCGAGATCAACCTGCTCGGGCAGAACGTCAACGCCTATCGCGGGCCATATGGTGATGGGGAACTGGCAGACCTGGGGCTGCTGATCCGCACCATCGCCGAGATCGACGGCATCGGCCGCATCCGCTTCACCACCTCGCATCCGCTGGAGTTCTCCGACTCGCTGGTGGACGCCTACCGCGACGTGCCCAAGCTGGCCAACTACCTGCACCTGCCGGTGCAGGCCGGCAGCGACCGTGTGCTCAGCGCGATGAAGCGCGGCTACACCGCGCTGGAGTTCAAGGCCAAGATCCGCAAGCTGCGCGCGGTGCGCCCGGACATCTCGATCAGCTCGGACTTCATCGTCGGCTTCCCCGGCGAGACCGAGGCCGACTTCGAGAAGACGATGAAGCTGATCGAGGACGTGGGCTTCGACCAGAGCTTCTCCTTCATCTATTCGCGCCGCCCGGGGACGCCTGCCGCCGACCTGGAGGACACCACCTCGGAGGCCGAGAAGCACGCGCGGTTGTCGCGCCTGCAGGCACACATCAACGAGTACGCCGCCGGCATCTCGAAGAAGATGGTCGGCAGCGTGCAGACCGTGCTGGTCGAGGGCCCCTCGCGCAAGGACGCCAATGAGCTGACCGGCAAGACCGAGAACATGCGCTCGGTGAACTTCCCCGGCCACCCGCGCCTGGTCGGCCAGTTCGTCGACGTGGTCATCACCGAGGCGTTGAGCAACTCGCTGCGCGGGCGGGTGGTGACCGACCAGGCTTGAATCGCGAGCTTGGCTCGCTCCCACATCCGTAGATGCGGGGCTTGCCCCGCATGGAGCTTCCCCGATAAAGCCCCGCACCGGGCAAGCCCGGTGCCTACGAGAGGCGCTCGTACCGACCTTCGTCGCGGTCAATTTTTCACCACGCGACCCAAACCCTTGCCGCACCTGCCCCGCACGCGGTTATCCACAACTTCGTCGCGCGCGCATCCACATGCGATGTGGAAAACCCCTTGTCGCCCGATCAGTCCAGCCGCTTGCGGAAACGCAGGATCGCCCCGGCCATCATCACCGCGCTGAAAGCCAGCAGCGCCAGCGCGTCCGGCCACAACTCCCACAGGCTGGCGCCGCGCAGCATCACGCCGCGGATCAGGCGCAGGAAGTGGGTCAGCGGCAGCACTTCGGCCAGCCATTGCACCGGGCGCGGCATGCCGGCGAACGGGAACATGAAGCCGGACAGCAGGATCGACGGCAGGAACAGGAAGAAGGTCATCTGCATCGCCTGGAACTGCGATTGCGCGCGGGTGGAGATCAGCAGGCCCAGCGCGAGGTTGGCGACGATCAGCAGGGCGGCGGCGACGAACACGTCCAGCAGGCTGCCACCCAGCGGCACGTGGAACAGCCACGTGCCCAGCGCCAGCACCATGCTGGTCTGCACCAGCCCGACGACCACGTAGGGAACGACCTTGCCGACCATCAGCTCGGCGCTGGTCAGCGGCGTGGCGATCAGCAGCTCCATGTTGCCGCGCTCGCGTTCGCGCACGATCGCCACCGCGGTGAACAGCACCATCGTCATGGTCAGGATCACCCCCACCAGTCCCGGCACGATGTTGGCCGCCGAGCTGCGCTGCGGGTTGTAGAAGCCGACCACGCCGATGCTGCCGGCCGCCAGCGGATTGAAGCCGCTGCCATCCAGCGGCATCCGCGCCAGCTGCGCCGCCGCGCTCTGCACCGCGTTGTCGCTGCCATCGACAAGGATCTGCAGGGCTTCGCGGCCTTCGGTGCGGCGCCGCTCGTAATCGGGCGGGATGACGATGCCGATGCTGATTTTCCCGCGCCGCATCGCCTCCAGCAGTTGCTGCGGCGTTTCCGCCTCCAGTACGGGCGTCACCACGCCGGTGGCTACGATGTCGCGCGCCAGCATGCGCGAGGCCGAGGTGCGGGCCTGGTCGGCGAAGCCGGCGGACAGGTCGCGCAGGTTGGTGTTGATCGCATAGCCGAACAGCAGCAACTGCATCACCGGGATGCCGATGATCATCGCCAGGGTGATGCGGTCGCGCCGCATCTGTCGCACCTCCTTGGCCATCACCCCGAGCAGGCGCCGCAGCTTCATGCGTCCTCCCCGGCGGCATGCCGGCGGCGGGTGGTGGCGACGAACACGTCTTCCAAGCTGGCGGGTTGCGGATGGATGCGGGCGGCGATGCCTGCCGCGCGCAGCGCATCGGCCAGGGGCGCTTCGCTCCCCTCCTCGGCCAGCAGCACGCGCAGGCTGTTGCCGACCTGCGCCACGCTGGCAACGCCCGCGCAGGCGGACAAAACATGCGCCGCCTGTCGCGGCAGCTCGGCCTCGACTACCAGCGCGCGCCCGGCCAGTCGCGCAGTGAGTTCGGCCGGCGTGCCATCGGCGACCAGCACGCCGCGGTCGAGGATGGCGATGCGGTGGCAGCGCTCGGCCTCGTCCATGTAATGCGTCGATACCAGCAGCGTGGTGCCGGCATCGGCCAGCTCGAAGAGCTTCTCCCAGAAATCGCGGCGCGATTCGGGGTCCACCGCGCTGGTGGGCTCGTCGAGGAACAGCAGTTCGGGCTGCTGGATCACCGCTGCGGCCAAGGCCAGGCGCTGCTTCTGGCCGCCGCTCATGGTGCCGGCCAACTGCTTCTGCCGGTCCTGGAAATGGTATTGCTCGACCAGTTCGTCGATGCGCCGGCGCGCCGGCGCCCTGGGCATGTCGTGCACGGCGGCGAGGAATTCGAGGTTCTCGCGCACGCTCAGGTCGTCGAACAGCGAGAACTTCTGCGTCATGTAGCCGATGCGGCTGCGCAGCGCCTCGGCCTGTTCGGGAATGCGCAGGCCCAGCACGTCGATCTCGCCCGCGCTGGGCGTGAGCAGGCCGCACAACATGCGGATGGTGGTGGACTTGCCCGAGCCGTTCGGGCCGAGGAAGCCGTAGACCTGCCGGCGCGGCACGTCCAGGTCGACGCCATCCACCGCGGTGAGTGCGCCGAACCGCTTGCTCAGGCTGCGCGCGCGGATGGCGAGATCGTCGGCGAGGTCGTCCGCCATCGCGGCATGCTCAATGCGCGGCATCGGCCACGACCTGCACCGGCGCGCCCACCGGCAGCATGGCCGCGTCCTTGCCGAGACTGATTTCGGCCAGGTAGCTCAAGCGCTCGGCGTCCTGCCCGGTCAACGCGAAATACGGGGTGAACACCGGCTCGCTGCGGATCATGCGCACGCGCCCGGCGAACACCTGTTCCGTCGCTTGCCCCTGCACCTGCACGCGCAGCGTGTCGCCCACCTGCACGCGGTTGCGCAGCGCCTGCGGCAGGTAGACGCGCGCATAAGGCGCCTCGCCGACCAGCAGGACCACCAGTGGCGCGCCCGCGGCCGGCTGGTCGCCGAGCTTGTACGGCAGGCTGTCCACCCGGCCGGCGCGCGGCGCGACCAGCGCCAGCTTGTCCAGCGACACCGTCTGCGCTGCCGCGCTGGCTTCGGCCGATGCCACGGCGGCCTCGCCCTGCGCCACCTGCTCGGAACGGCTGCCGTGCAGCAATTCGGCCAAGGCCGCCTCGGCCTGCCGCACCTGCGCCTGCGCGCTCTGCGCGGCGGCGCGGGCACGGTCCAGCTCCGCCGCGGCGACCAGTTGCCGCGGGGCCAGCGGTTGCAGGCGCGAATGGTAGGCCTGCGCTTCGCGCGCCTGTGCCTGCGCGGCGGCCAGGGCGGCGCGGGCCTGGGCGATGTCTTCCGCACGCGGGCCGTGGCGCAGTTCCGACAACGCGGCGCTGCGTTGCGCCGTTTGCGCCTGCAGTGCCGCCAGCTGCGATGCGGTGTGCGTCGGTTCGAGTTGCAGCAGCGGTGCGCCCGCGGCGACCTGCTGGCCTTCGCGCACGTCGATCCGCACGATGCGCTCCGAAGCCGGCGCCGGCAGCGTCACCCGGTCCCATTCCAGCGTGCCCAGCGCCTGTGGCGGCTGCCGCGAACAACCGGCCAGCAGCACGGCCAGCAACGCCGTGGCGGGGATGCATCGATCAGCCATGTTCCAGCTCCAGTCCCTGCGTCAACAATGCCAGCGCATGGCGTTGCACCACGTCGGCCCCCAGTTCGCCCGTGCCGAACAGCTGCTGCCAGATCGGCGCACTGGCCAGCGGGAACATCGTCAGCCCCACCATCGACACCACCATCAGGCGCGGGTCCAGCCGCGGATTGAGCTGCTCGGCCCGTTGCGCCGCCGTGAAACGCTCGGCCAGCAGCTGTGGCAGCAGCGGGCCGATCCGTTCGATCATCACCTCGCGCAATGCACCGCCTTCGCAGAGGATTTCGCGCACCCACAACGTCGGCAGCCACGGATGCGCGGCCACCGCGCGGGTGATGCCGTTGACGAAGGCGGCCACCAGCGCGGCCACGTCGTCGCCTGCCTCGCCCACCCCGGCATGCACCTGCGCCATCACCGGCCACAGCCGCTCGGCCACCACCGCCTGCTGCAGTTGCAGCTTGTCGCCGAAGTAGTAATGCACCAGCGCCGGCGTCACCCCGGCGCGGCGGGCGATGTCGCGCAGCGAAGTGGCACTTATGCCCCGCGCGGCGAAGCAGGCCAGCGCCGCGTCCAGCAGCCGTTCGCGCAGGTCGACGGCATCGGCGGTGGGCCGCCGCCCCGGCGTGCGCTTGCGCGGGGAGCGGGCAACGGGTTTTGCCGGTGCTTCGAGCGGGGCCGCCGCGCGTCTGCCCGGGCCGGAGGTCGTGGGTGTGGATCGCTTCATCGCATCATTTAATTCAATGAACAATTAAATTTCAATGATCGAAAATGAGCCCTGTTCATGGATACGCACCGCCCTGCCTGAGGGGCCACGGCGGAAGTGAGACAATGCCGCCTGCGCGCCGCGGCATTGATACCGTGCGCACCGGCACCATCTCCTTGCCCATGACCGCCATCACCCACCACGACTTCACCCTGGAACCGGCCGACAACGAACGCCTGGCCAACCTTTCCGGCCCGTTCGATGAACACCTGCGCCAGATCGAACTGGCACTGGGCGTGGAGATCGCCAACCGCGGCCACGTATTCCGCGTCAGCGGCCCCGGCAGGACCGCCGCCGAAGCCGAGAAGCTGCTCGAGGCGCTATATGCCGAGGCCGGCGAAACCGTGTTCGACAGCCACGCCATCCACCTGCGGCTGAACCGCGCCAACGTCGCGCAGGTGGCCGAACGCGCCTACGAGGCACAGGAAGTGGCGATCAAGGTCAAGCGCGGCACCGTGCGCGGGCGCGGCGCCAACCAGTCCAAGTACCTGCACCAGATCGCCACCCACGACATCAACTTCGGCGTCGGCCCGGCCGGCACCGGCAAGACCTTCCTTGCCGTGGCGATGGCGGTGGAGGCGTTGAACGAATCGCGCGTGCAGCGGCTGATCCTGGTGCGCCCGGCGGTGGAAGCCGGCGAGAAGCTCGGTTTCCTGCCCGGCGACCTTTCACAGAAGGTCGATCCCTACCTGCGCCCGCTGTACGACGCGCTGTACGAGATGCTCGGCGTGGAAAAAGTCGCCAAGCTGCTGGAAAAGAACGTCATCGAGATCGCGCCGCTGGCCTACATGCGCGGGCGCACGCTCAACGATGCCTTCGTGATCCTCGACGAGGCGCAGAACACCACCATCGAGCAGATGAAGATGTTCCTGACCCGGCTCGGCTTCGGCTCCACCGCGGTGGTCACCGGCGACCTCACCCAGACCGACCTGCCCAAGCATGTCAAGTCCGGCCTGCGCGATGCCATCGAGGTGCTGCGCGGCGTGGAGGGCGTGAGCTTCACCTTCTTCGAATCGCGCGACGTGGTGCGCCACCCGCTGGTGGCGCGCATCGTCAGCGCCTACGACCACCGCGACCTGCAGCGGGTCAAGCCCGGAGCGGAAGAATGACAAAAGGCCCCGTGCAACTGGACGTCGCCGTCAGCTATGCCCTGCCCCGCGCCGGGCTGCCGGCGGCGGCGAGTTTCCGCAAGTGGGTGGCGGCGGCGCTGGCCGGCCGCATCCGCGAGGCCGACCTGGCCATCCGCCTGGTCGATGCGAAGGAAGGCCAGGCGCTGAACCACCACTACCGCGGCAAGGACTACGCCACCAACGTGCTCAGTTTCCCCGCCGAGCTGCCCGAAGGCCTGCCCAAGGGCGTCAAGTTCCCGCTGCTGGGCGACCTGGTGATCTGCGCGCCGGTGGTGGCGCGCGAGGCCGCCGAACAGGGCAAGCCGCTGCGCGCCCACTACGCGCACCTGACCGTGCACGGCGTGCTGCACCTGCTGGGCTGGGACCACGAGGACGACAGGGAAGCCGAGGCGATGGAGCAACTGGAGCGCGAGATCCTCGCCGACCTCGGCATCGCCGACCCGTATGCCGGCGAGCGCTGAGCGCGTCCCCGCATTTTCCTTCCTGCCGCCTGATCCGGACGCCAGACCGATGAAAAACCTCTTCTTCCCCCTCGCCCTGCTCGCCGCCCTGCCGGCCACGGCCCGGGCCGAACCGGCCATCGACCTGCCGGCGCTGATCGAGTGCCGGCAGAGCGTCAGCGAGTTCACCGCGCTGGCGCCGATCGCCGCCGACCCGCTCAAGGCGGTGGCGCTGGGCTGGCGGCCGCTGCCGCAGGGCAACCTGTTCATGAACGAGTACGTGCTGAACGAGCCCATCAGCGTGTTCGGCCGCCGCGCCGACCACATCGCGATGGCCGGCGCCAGCATCGTCGCCCTGCTCGACCTGCCCGACCCGCACCCGCTGGCCGACGAACTGAAGCTGGAAACCGGCTACGACGCCGACGGCAAGTTCATGGCCGGGCGCGAGCTGGTCAGCCGCGACGTGGTCGATGCCGAAACCGGCGAGCCGATGATCGAATCGGTGATCCTGAGCGTGTCCAACGTCAAATCGCACCCCGGCAAGACCCTGGCCGGCTGCACCTACAGCCTCGACCTGCCGGCCGAGGACGAAGCGCCGGATGCCGCGTCAGGCGCGGCCAAGGCCACGCCGCCGGCCTGAACGGCCTCCTGCTAGACTTCCCGCCACCGCCCGCGCACCGGGCGCAACGACCGAAGCAATGTCCGAAGACGACAGTAGTACCGCGCCGGAACCTGGCGAGAAGAAGCGCAACTGGCTCGAACGCCTGAGCGCGGCCTTTTCCGGCGAACCCCACACCCGCGACGAACTGGTGGCCGTGCTGCAGACGGCCCAGCAGGACGGCCTGATCGCCGCCGATACCCTGCGCATGATGGAAGGCGCCATCGCGGTGGCCGAGCTGACCGTCGGCGACGTGATGATCCCGCGCTCGCAGATGGTGTCGCTGCCGGCCGAACGGCCGTTCCCCGAACTGATGGAGCAGGTGGTCGAGTCCGGCCACTCGCGCTTCCCCGTGCACGGCGAGAACAAGGACGACGTGCTCGGCATCCTGCTGGCCAAGGACCTGCTGCGCGGCGCCCTCGCCGATGACCGCCACGGCAGCCTGCACGAACTGCTGCGGCCGGCGGTGCTGATCCCCGAGTCGAAGAAGCTCAACGTGCTGCTCAAGGAGTTCCGGCTCTCGCGCAACCACATGGCGATCGTGGTCGACGAATACGGCGGCGTGGCCGGGCTGGTCACCATCGAGGACGTGCTGGAGCAGATCGTCGGCCAGATCGACGACGAGCACGACGAGACCGAGGACCATACCGCGCAGATCGCGATACAGGCCGACGGCCGCTACGTGGTCGACGCGCTGACCGCGATCGAGGACTTCAACGAGCGTTTCGGCGCGACCTTCTCCGACGACGACTACGACACCATCGGCGGGCTGGTTACCGAGGCCACCGGCCACCTGCCCGAGATCGGCGACGAGCTCACCCTGGACCGCTTCGTGTTCCGCGTCGCCCGCGCCAACGCGCGGCGGGTGCAGGCATTCCACGTCACCGTGCTGCCGCCCGACACCCGGGATGACGAGTGAACGCCCGCCTGCACCGCCTGCTGCCGTGCCTGTTGCTGCTGGCCACGCTGTTCGCCGGCAACGCCTGCGCCGCCGATGACGACGCCGCGCCACGCATCGGCGTGGTGACGATGCAGCCGGGCGAGGTGTTCTTCGAGCGCTTCGGCCATGACGCGCTGGTCGTGGCCGACCCGGACGGCAGCCGCGCCACGTCCTACAACTTCGGCTTCTTCGATCCTTCCGAAACGGATTTCGTCGGCAACTTCGTGCGCGGGCGGATGATGTACTACCTCGTCGCACTGCCGCTGGAGGAAGACCTGGCCCAGTATCGCGACGCCGGGCGCGGCGTCTCCATCCAGTGGCTGGACCTGCCGCCGCCGCAGGCGCGGGCACTGGCCGCCGACCTGGCCGAGCGCGCGCGCCCCGAGAACGCGCGCTACCGCTACGACTACTTCACCGCCAACTGCTCGACGATGGTGCGCGACGCGCTCGACCGCGCGATGGGCGGCAGCCTGCGCGCGCAGCTGGCCGGCCGTTCGCGCGGCAACAGCTACCGCAGCGAGGCGGTACGGCTGGCCTCGCCGTCGCCGTGGATGTGGCTGGGCTTCGACCTCGGGCTGGGGCCGTGGGCCGACCGGCCGCTGTCGCGCTGGCAGGAGGCGTTCGTGCCGATGCGGCTGGCCGACGGCCTGCGCGAGGTCCGCAACGCGGCCGGCCAGCCGCTGGTACGCGACGAGCAGGAACTGCTGCCGCAGCGCCTGCCGCCGGAACCGGCCGAACAGCTGCGGCCGTGGTGGCCTTGGCTGCTGCTCGGTCTTGCCGGCGCCGGGCTGGTTTTCGCCGCGCGCGGCCGCCGCCGCGTGCTGGGCGGCTTCGCGTTGCCGTTCTGGCTGTTCTGCGGCGGCGCCGGCCTGCTGCTGGCCTGGCTGTGGGGCTTCAGCGAGCACCGCGCCGCCTGGGCCAACCGCAACCTGCTGCTGCTCTGCCCGCTGGCGCTGGCGCTGCTGCCCGGCGCATGGCGCCTGCTGCGCGCGCGCCAGCCGGGGCGCTGGTTCGCGCGGCTGCTGTGGGCGGTGGCCGCCATCGCCACGCTGTCGCTGCCGCTGCACTGGCTGTCGCTGCAGGCGCAGTTCAACATGCAGTGGATCGTGCTGCTGCTGCCCGTCCACCTGGCATTGGCGCTGGTGCTGGGCCGGCGCGGCTTGGCGGCCGGCACCGGCTGAGGCACGATGCCGGCATGGAAACCGGCACCGCTTCGTCCTCCAGCAACCCGCCCTGCGTCATCAACTGCATCTGCTACGACGCCGCCGGCAAGCCGCGGCCGATCGCGCTGGACGACATCGGCGAAACCCTGCGCGATCAGGCGCAGGGTTTCGTCTGGATCGGCCTGTACGAGCCGGACGATGCGGTGCTGGCCAAGGTGCAGGAGGAGTTCGGCCTGCACGACTTGGCCATCGAGGACGCCCTCAAGGCCCACCAGCGGCCCAAGGTGGAGGTCTACGGCGACTCGCTGTTCGTGGTGGTGCAGACCGCGCAGGTGCTGGACGAGCGCATCCATTACGGCGAAACCCATGCCTTCCTCGGCGCGCGCTACCTGGTGACGGTGCGCCACGGCGCCTCGATGTCGTATGCCCCGGTGCGCGCGCGGCTGGAACGCGAACCGGCACTGCTGGCGCTGGGGCCGTCGTTCTGCCTGTATGCGGTGCTCGACGCCATCGTCGACAACTACCTGCCGATCACCGACAGCTTCCGCGACACCCTGGATCTGCTGGAGAAGGACATCTTCGCCGAGAGCTACCGGCGCCGCACCGTGGTGCGCCTGTACGAACTCAAGCGCGAGCTCAACAAGATGCGGCTGGCGGTGGCGCCGCTGCAGGACGCGCTGGCGCAGTTGCAGCGCAACCCGGCGCAATTGCTGCACGAGGAGGCGCGGCTGTACCTGCGCGACGTGCAGGACCATGCCGCGCGCGTCAACGACGCCATCGACACCCTGCGCGAAATGCTCGGCACCGCGCTGAGCGTGAACCTGTCGCTGGTCACGCTGGCGCAGGGCGAAACCGTCAAGCGGCTCGGCGCCTGGGCCGCGCTGCTGGCCGCGCCGACGCTGGTCACCAGCTGGTACGGCATGAACTTCGCCGACATGCCGGAGTTGGCCGGCCGCTACGCCTACCCGTTGCTGATCGTGGTGGTCGGCGCGGCCTGCGTGGTGCTGTACCGGCTGTTCAAGCGTTCCGGCTGGCTGTAGCGCCCTGTCTTCCACACCGGGAAACCCACATGCAAACCGCCCCCCCCCACCCGCGCCGCCGCTTCCTGCGCAACACGCTGGCGCTGGGCGCCGCCCTGCCCCTGCTCGGGCAGGCGCGGGCCGCCAATGGCAACGACGACCGCGCCGACGCCGCACTGCCCACCTCCATCCGCGCCCTGCAACCGGTCGCGCAGCGGGTGGTGCCGATCACCGTCGCCGAGCGCGCGCAGCGCCTGGCGCGGGCGCAGCAGTTGATGGACGAACAGCGCATCGACGCCGTGTTCATCGGCGCCGGCAGCTCGCTGACCTATTTCACCGGCATGCACTGGTGGAACAGCGAGCGCCTGACCGGCGTGATCCTGCCGCGCAGCGGCGCGCCGGTGTACGTCACCCCGGAGTTCGAGCGCGGCCGCACGCTGGAGCAGATCAAGTTCGGCGACGACGTGCGCGGCTGGCAGGAGGACGAGGACCCCTACGCGCTGGTCGCGCAGGTGCTGCGCGGCTTCGGCGCCGGCAGCGGCAGCGTCGGCATCGAGGAAACCGTGCCGTTCTTCCGCAGCAAGGGGATCATGGATGCGCTGCCGCACGCGCGCTTCGTCGATGCCTGGCCGGTCACGGCCGGCTGCCGGCGGATCAAGAGCCCGGCGGAAATGGCGCTGATGCGGCTGGCCAACCAGACCACGCTGGCGGTGTACGAGGCGGTGTGGAAGGCGCTCGCGCCGGGCATGACCGAGGGCGACATCGCCGCGCTGGTCGCCGCCGCCTACGCCCGCACCGGGCTGCGCGGCAGCGCCGACGTCAACATCGGCAAGTACACCGCCTCGCCGCACGGCTCGGACGCGCCGCAGCGCCTGGTCGAAGGCACGCCGGTGATCTTCGACGGTGGCTGCCGGGCCGACGGCTACACCAGCGACATCACCCGCACCGTGGTGCTGGGCCAACCCGGCGACGACATCCGCCGCGTGTTCGACATCGTGTTGCAGGCGCAGACCGCCGCGCTGGAGGCTGCGCGCCCCGGCGTGGCGATGGAGGCGCTGGACGCGGCCGCGCGCAAGGTCATCACCGACGCCGGCTACGGCCCGGACTACCGCTATTTCAGCCATCGCCTGGGCCACGGCATCGGCATGGACATGCACGAGTGGGACTACCTGGTACGTGGCAACAAGCACCTGCTGGAACCGGGCATGACCTTCAGCGACGAGCCCGGCATCTACATCCCGGAAAAGTTCGGCGTGCGGCTGGAGGACATCCTGCACGTCACCGCCGATGGTGCCGAGCTGCTGACGCCGCAGAGCCCGTCGATCGACCATCCCTTCGGTTGAACCGTAGATGCGGGGCTTGCCCCGCATGCGGCTTCACCGGGAAGGCCCATGTACGGGGCAAGCCCCGTATCTACGCCACATAGATGGTCTTGATGTTGGTGAACTCGCGGATGCCGTGCTCGGCCAGCTCGCGGCCGAAGCCCGAGCGCTTGCTGCCGCCGAACGGCAGGCGTACGTCGCTCCTGACCACCGCGTTGACGAAGGCCGCGCCGCATTGCAGCTGCGCGGCGACCTGCTCGCCGCGCGCGGCATCGCGCGTCCACACGCTGCCGCCGAGGCCGAAGCCGGTGTCGTTGGCCACCCGCACCGCCTCGGCCTCGTCCTTCACCCGCAGGATCGCCGCCACCGGACCGAACAGTTCCTCTTCATAGGCCGGCATGCCCGGCGCCACGTGGTCGAGGATCGATGCCGGATAACCGGCGTGGCTGCCGGCAATAGGCTCGCAGCCCAGCAGCACCTTGGCGCCCTTGTCGATGCTTTCGCGCACCTGCCGGTGCAGCCCGTCGCGCAGGTCGGCGCGCGCCATCGGCGCCAGCGTGGTGGCCGCGTCCCGCGGGTCGCCGTACACGCGCGCCTTCGCCGCCTCGACGAAGCGCTGCACGAAGGCGTCGGCGATGGCTTCGACCAGCACGAAGCGCTTGGCGGCGATGCAGGTCTGGCCTGCATTGTCGAAGCGCGACTTCACCGCCGCCGCGACGGCCACGTCGAGGTCGGCATCGTCCAGCACCACGAAGGCATCGCTGCCGCCCAGCTCCATCACGCACTTCTTCAGCTGGTCGCCGGCATTGGCGGCGATCGCGCGCCCGGCGCGTTCGCTGCCGGTCAGCGTCACCGCCTTGACCCGGCGGTCGCGCAGCACCTCGGCGGCCTGCTCGTTGTCGATGTGCAGCACGTCGAACACGCCGGCCGGCACGCCGGCATCGGCCAGCACCGCGGCGATCAGGTCGGCGCAGCCGGGCACGTTGCTGGCGTGCTTGAGCAGGGCGACGTTGCCGGCCATCAGCGACGGCGCCAGGAAGCGGAACACCTGCCAGACCGGGAAGTTCCACGGCATCACCGCCAGCACGCAGCCGATCGGCTGGTAGACGACATGGCTGCGCTGCGCCTCGGTCGGGATCGCCTGCGGCGCGAGATAATCGGCGGCATGGTCGGCGTAGTACTCGCAGGCCGCCGCACTCTTCTCGATCTCGCCCAGCGCCTCGCCGCGCAGCTTGCCCATCTCGGCGGTCATCGCGTGCTGGATGTCGTCGCGGCGCGCGCGCAGCCCGGCGGCGACCTTGCGCAGCAGGGTGTCCCGCTCCGGCAACGTCATCGCCGACCAGGCAGGGAACGCCGCTTCGGCGGCGGCCAGGCGCCGCTCGATGGCGGCCGCGTCCATCAGCGCGATGGTGCGCCCGGCGCGGCCGGTGAAGGGATCGACTGTTTGGTACGAAGCCATGTCGGCACACCTGCATCCATCGAAGGCCCGCAGGATAGCGCCGGCCATGTTGCGATTGCGTCGACTGCGTGCGTGCCGTGCAAGCCCGGCACCTGCAAAGCAGCACGTAGATGCGGGGCTTGCCCCGCATGAAGCTCGACGCGCCTCACTCAGCCGTTGTCCTGCAACGCCAGCTGCATGTCGCGCTGGCGGCGCTTCTCGGCGCGCGCGGAAATCCACCAGCCCAGCACCGCCACCAGCGACACCGCCAGCACCAGCAGGCTGGCCAGCGCGTTGATCTTCGGGCTCACGCCCATGCGCACCGAGGCGAAGATCTTCATCGGCAGCGTGGTCGAGCTGGGGCCGGCGACGAAGCTGGCGATCACCACGTCGTCCAGCGACAGGGTGAAGGCCAGCAGCCAGCCGGACAGCAGCGCCGGGGCGATGATCGGCAGGGTGACCAGGAAGAACACCTTGACCCGGTTGGCCCCCAGGTCCATCGCCGCCTCTTCCAGCGAGCGGTCCAGCTCCTGCAGGCGCGAGGACACCACCACCGTCACGAAGGAAAGGGTGAAGGTGACGTGCGCGATCCAGATCGCCACCACGCCCTTGGACGGCAGCCCGAACAGCCCGCCCATCGCCACCAGCATCAGCAGGATCGACAGGCCGATGATGACCTCGGGCATCACCAGCGGCGCGGTGACCAGCGCGCCGAACACGCTCTTGCCGGGGAAGCGCCGGAAGCGGGTCATCGCCATCGCCGCCAGCGTGCCGAGTACCATCGCCGCGGTGGCGGTCCAGAACGCCACCTTCAGGCTGATCCACGCCGCCTCCAGCAACTGCCGGTCGCGGAACAGCTCGCCGTACCACCTGGTGGAGAAACCCGCCCATACCGTCGCCAGCCGCGAGGAATTGAACGAGTACAGCATCAGCAGCAGGATCGGCAGGTACAGGAAGGCGAAGCCGAGCAGCAGCACGCTCCAGCCCAGCCAGCGGTGGTTGCGCACCATGCTCATGCCAGCTTCCCTTCCAGCTCGCGCTGCTGGAAGCGGTTGAAGATGACGATCGGGACCAGCAGCAGGAGCAGCATCACGATCGCCACCGCCGAGGCCAGCGGCCAATCGCGATTGTTGAAGAACTCGCCCCACAACACCCGGCCTATCATCAGCGTGTCCGGGCCGCCGAGCATCTCCGGGATCACGAACTCGCCCACCGCCGGGATCATCACCAGCATGCAGCCGGCGACGATGCCGCCGCGCGACAGCGGTAGGGTGATGCGCACGAACGCCTGCCACGGCTTCGCGCCGAGGTCGTAGGCCGCCTCCAGCAGGCGGTGGTCGAGCTTGACCAGGTTGGCGTACAGCGGCAGCACCATGAACGGCAGGTAGCAGTAGACGATGCCGATGTAGGCGGCCAGCGGGGTGTAGAGGATGCGCAGCGGCTCGTCGATCAGGCCCATGCCGATCAGTGCGCGGTTGACCAGGCCGTTGCTGTCGAGGATGCCGATCCACGCATACACGCGGATCAGGAACGAGGTCCACGATGGCAGCACCACCAGCATCATCGCGATGTTGCGCGCCGACGGCGACATGCGCGCGATCACGTAGGCCATCGGGTAGCCGATCAGCAGCGTCAGCAGGGTCGAAATGACCGCGATCCTGATCGAGCTGAGGTAGGCGACCACGTACTGGCTGTCGGTCAGCAGTTGGGCATAGTTGCCGAGGTTGAGCTTGACGCTGAACGCGTTGTCCACGTATTCGACGATGGACGTGTACGGCGGCATCGCCACGGCCATCTTCGCGAACGAGATCTTCAGCACGATCAGGAACGGGATGGCGAAGAACAGCAGCAGCCACAGGTAGGGCGCGCCGATCACCGCCGCGCGGATGCCGGGCAACCAGCGTTTGGCGGCGGGCGCGTTCATGCGGTCAGCACCACGCCGTCGTTGTCGTCCCAGCTCACCCATACCTCGTCGTTCCAGGTGATGCCGTCGCTGTCCCAGCGCTTCATGTTGGCGAAGTTGGACATGATCCTGGCGCCGCTGGGCAGGCGCACGTGGTACACGGAATGGCTGCCGAAATAGGCGATGTCCTCGACCACCCCGCGCGCCTTGTTGGTGTCGCCTTCCGGCTCGTCCTTGCCGATGTGCACCTTCTCCGGGCGCAGCGCGAACGCCACCGGCTGGCCTTCGTAGCAGGTGATGCCGTGGCCGACGTAGATCGGCGCCGGGAAATCGGCGGTGCGCACGGTGACGTATTCGGGCAGGTCCTCGTCGATCACGCCCTCGATCAGGTTGACCGAGCCGATGAAGCCGGCGACGAAGCGGTTGGCCGGCTGTTCGTAGATGTCGTCGGGCTTGCCGATCTGCTGGATCCAGCCCTGGTCCATCACCGCGATGCGGGTGGCCATCGTCATCGCCTCTTCCTGGTCGTGGGTGACCATCACGCAGGTCACGCCCAGCTGCTCGATGATGTTGACCAGCTCCAACTGCATCTTCGAGCGCAGCTTCTTGTCCAGCGCGCCCATCGGCTCGTCCAGCAGCAGCAGCTTCGGCCCCTTGGCCAGCGAGCGTGCCAGCGCCACGCGCTGCTGCTGGCCGCCGGAGAGCTGGTGCGGCTTGCGCTTGCCCAGTTTCTGCAACTGCACCAGCTCCAGCATCTCGCCGACGCGGCGGGCGATGGCGTCCCTGGCCATGCCGTCCTGCTTCAGGCCGAAGGCGATGTTCTGCTCCACGGTCATGTGCGGGAACAGCGCGTAGGACTGGAACATCATGTTGATCGGCCGCTCGTAGGGCGGCAGCGTGCCGATCGGCTGCCCGTCGAGCAGGATTTTTCCCTTGGTCGGCGTCTCGAAGCCGGCCAGGCAGCGCAGCAGGGTGGACTTGCCGCTGCCCGAACCGCCGAGCAGCGCGAAGATCTCGCCCTTGCGCACGTCGAGGTTGACGTCATCGACGGCGATGAAGCCGTCGAACTCCTTGCGCAGGTCGCGGATGGACAGGTAGCCGGGCTCGCCGGTCAGGGCGGCGGTGGGCGCTTCAACGGGCATCGGTGGCTCCGCGTGGAAAGTAGGCCGGGGCCACGCCCCCGGCGCCTTGGCATGGCAGGTCGGAATTCCCTTCTCCCTCCGGGAGTAAGGTGCCCCGAAGGGGCGGATGAGGGTTCGGGACGAAGCCTCGCATGGCTGGACATCGGGAGGGCTTCGCCCCGACCCTCACCCCAACCCCTCTCCCGCAGGAGAGGGGCTTCAAAGCCGGCGGGTCACCGGCCTGTCTTGATCTCGGTCCACAAGCGCGTATAGAGCTTGTCCACGTCCGGCGGGTTGATCGCGTAGGTGAACATCTTCGCCGCCACCTCTTCCGGCGGATAGATGGTCCTGTCCTCGCGGATCGCCTCATCCACCAACGGCGTGGCCGGCGTCACCGGGTTGGCGTAGTGGGTGACGTTGGTGTTGTTGGCCGCCACCTGCGGTTCGAGCAGGTAGTTGATGAACGCATAGGCGTTCTCCGGGTGCTTGGCGTCCTTCGGGATCGCCAGCATGTCGAACCACTGCGGCGCGCCCTCCTTCGGGATCGAATAGGCCACTTCCACGCCATTGCCGGCCTCCTCGGCGCGGTCGCGGGCCTGGATGATGTCGCCCGACCAGCCCACCACCAGGCAGGTGCTGCCGTTGGCCAGCGAACCGACGTACTGGCTGGAGTGGAAGTTCTGCACATAGGGGCGGATCGACTTGAGCAGGTCGGCGGCCTTGCCGATCGTGGCCGGGTCGGTGCTGTGCGGGTCCTCGCCGAGGTAATGCAGGGCGATGGGAATCATGTCCGAAGGCGTGTCGAGGAGGGTGACGCCGCAGTCCTTCATCTTGCCGATGTTCTCCGGCTTGAACACCAGGTCCCAGCTGTTGGCGATGTCGGTGCTGCCGCCGAAGCGTTCCTTCAGCTTGGCCACGTTGTAGCCGATGCCGGTGGTGCCCATCATGTACGGCACGCCGTACTTGTTCTCCGGGTCCTGCCCGGCGATGCGCGCCATCACCCCGGCGTCGAGGTTGGCGAGGTTCGGGATCCTGCTCTTGTCCAGCGGCAGGAACACGCCGGCCTGGATCTGGCGGCCGAAGAAGTTCAGCGTCGGCACCACGATGTCGTAGCCGCTGTCGCCGGTGAGCAGCTTGGTCTCGACCATCTCGTCGCTGTCGAACACGTCGTAGGTGACCTTGATCCCGGTCGCCTTCTCGAAGTTCGGGATGGTGTCCTCGGCGATGTAGTCCGAATAGTTGTAGACGTTGAGGACCTTGGCCTCGCCGCCCTCGGCGCCCGCGGCGCCGTCCTGCGTGCCGCCGCAGGCGGCGAGCAGGGAGGCGGCGACGGCGGCGGTCAGGATGCGCAGATTCATGGATTCTCCAGGGATGCGGGAGCGGCCAAGGGCCGGTGGGTGGGCATTGTCACATGGGGGACCGGTAGGAGCGACGTGAGTCGCGACGGGGTTTTGCCGGCAAGGCTTCGGTCGCGACTGGCGTCGCTCCTGCAAAAGCAAAAGCCGGCTTTACACATTGAGCAGCAGGAACTCGCGCTCCCACGAGCTGATGACGCGGAAGAAGGTTTCGTATTCCTTGCGCTTGACCGAAACATAGGCGCGGCAGAAGCGCTGGCCCAGCAGCGCCTGCAACGGCTGGCAGCCTTCCAGCCCATCCAGCGCCTCGCCCAGCGAGCGCGGCAGGTCGTAGCCCGGTGCCTTGGCGTTGCCGCTGACCGGCTCGCCCGGCTGCAACTGCTCGCGGATGCCGAGCAGGCCGCAGGCCAGGGTGGCGGCCATCGCCAGGTAGGGATTGGCGTCGGAACCGGCGAAGCGGCTCTCCACGCGGCTGTTCTCGGCGCTGTCGATCGGCACGCGCAGGCCGCAGGTGCGGTTGTCGAAACCCCACTCCACGTTGCTCGGCGATACCTCGCCGAACACCAGCCGGCGGTAGGAATTGACGTTCGGGGCGAAGAACGCCATCGCCATCGGCACGTACTTCTGCAATCCACCCAGGTAGTGCATGAACAGCGGGCTGTAGCCGCCCTCGCCTTCGCCGGCGAACACGTTGGCGCCGTCGCTGGCGCGCAGCAGGCTCTGGTGGATGTGCATCGCGCTGCCCGGCTCGGTTTCCATCGGCTTGGCCAGGAAGGTGGCGTAGACGCCGTGGCGCATCGCCGCCTCGCGCATGGTGCGCTTGAACAGGAACACCTGGTCGGCCAGCGCCATCGCGTCGGCATGGGTGAAGTTGACCTCCAGCTGCGCCGCGCCGGATTCGTGGATCAGCGTGTCCACGTCCAGCTTCATCGCGTCGCAGTAGTCGTACATCAGGTCGAGGATGGGGTCGAACTCGTTGACCGCGTCGATCGAGTACGACTGCCGCGCCGTCTCCGGGCGCCCGGAACGGCCGGCCGGCGGCAGCAGCGGGAAATCCGGGTCGGTGTTCTTCTGCACCAGGAAGAACTCCACCTCCGGCGCCACGATCGGGGTCAGCCCCAGTTCGTCGTAGGCGGCCAGCACCCGCCGCAGCACGTTGCGCGGGGCCAGTTCGTGCGGCTGGCCGTCGCGGGTATGGCAGTCGTGGATGACCTGCGCGGTGGGGTCGGTGGCCCACGGCACCATGCGCACCGTGTCCGGGTCCGGGCGCAGCACCATGTCCGAATCGGCCGGCGCCACCAATTCGTAGTAGTCGTCGGGGAAGTCGCCGGTGACAGTGGTGGCGAATATGCCCTCGGGCAGGCGCGTGCCGTAGTCGTGGCGGAACTTGTCGGCCGGGATGATCTTGCCGCGCGCGTTGCCGGTGATATCCGGCACCAGGCACTCGACCTCGGTGATGTTGCGTTCCTTCAACCAGCGCAACAGGGCGCTGCCTTCCTGCACGGCGGGGACGGTCTTGCGGTTGCGCGGGCGCGGCTTCATGACGGTTCCGTTGCGTTTCCGTGGCAGCCGGCGACAGGGTGGCCGTGGCGATGCCGGGCACGATGATTGCGCTGGCACGCTACCGCCGCGGTGACGTTTAGGCAACAACACCGCGGCTACACTCCGCGCATGCCCGACGCCCCCGCCCGGCCCGATCATCCGCCCAGCTGGTACGCGGCCAGCCTGCCGCCATCGGCGCTACGCGCACCGCTGCAAGGCGCAACCCGCGCCGACGTGGCGGTGCTCGGCGCCGGCTACACCGGGTTGACCGCCGCGCTGGCGCTGGCCGAAAAGGGCTACCGGGTGACGGTACTGGAGGCCGCGCGCGTCGGCTGGGGCGCCTCCGGCCGCAACGGCGGGCAGGCGCTGGCCGGCTATGGCTGCGACCTGCGGGTACTGGAGGCGCGGCTGGGTGCGGCCGATGCACGGTTGCTGTTCGACTTTTCCCGCGACGGCCTGCGCATGCTGAAGGAACGCATCGCCCGCCACCGCATCGACTGCCATTGGCGCGACGGCCACGCCAACGTGGCGATCCGCCCGCGCCAGCAACGCGCCCTGCGCGCCGACACCGAACGGATGGCGCAGCGCTACGACTACCCGCTGCAATGGTGGGACCGCGCGCAGCTGCAACGGCAACTGGCCAGCGAACGCTACCTCGGCGCGCAATACGACCCGGCCGGCGGCCACCTGCATCCGCTGGCCTATGCGCAGGGGCTGGCCCGCGCCGCCGAGGCGGCGGGCGTGGTCGTGCATGAGCAATCGCCGGTGACGCGGCTGCAACACGGCCCGCGGCCGGTGCTGCACACCGCATGGGGCCGGGTCGATGCCGACTTCGCGGTGCTGGCCGGCAACGCCCTGCTGCGGGGCATCGCGCCGGAGCTGGAGACGCGGATGATGCCGGTCGGCACCTGGATCGGCGCGACCCCGCCCCTCGGCGCCGAACGCGCGCACGCCCTGATCCGCAACGACATGGCGGTGGCCGACGTGAACTGGGCGCTGGACTACTTCCGCCTCAGCCACGACCACCGCCTGCTGTTCGGCGGGCAGGCCAGCTACTCGGCGCTGCCGCCGCCGGGCCTGCGCACGGCGATGCTCCGGCGCATGCGCAGGGTGTTCCCGCAGTTGGCCGACGTGGGGCTGAATCATCTGTGGGGCGGCTGCATCGATATCACCCGCAACCGTGCCCCGCACTGGGGCCGGCTCGCGCCCAACGTCTATTTCGCGCAGGGCTTCTGCGGCCACGGCGTGGCCAGCACCGGGCTGGCCGGCGAGGTCATCGCCGCCGCCATCGCCGGCCAGGCGCAGCGGCTGGACGTGTTCGAGCGCATCGGCCACCGCCGCTTCCCCGGCGGGCCGGCGCTGCGCATGCCGCTGCTGGTGGCGGCGATGAGCTGGTACAAGCTGCGCGACCGGCTATGGTGAACACCCGGCTGAAGAATCGGCGCCAGCTGCCGCTATCCACAGGTTGAGAACTCCCGCGCCTGCCATGTCTCCCTACCCGCACGCCACGCCGACGCTCACGCCGCTGCCCCAGCGCATCCTGCTGGTCGAGAACTCGCGCACCTTCACCACGATGCTGCGCGAGGCCATCGAGCAGCGCCTGGAGCTGCCGGTCAGCGTGGCCACCACGCTGGCCGAGGCCGGCGAACTGCTCGACCGCGAGGACGGCTGGTTTCTGGTGCTGACCGGGCTGGTGCTGGCCGACGGCGACCGCGACCAGGTGGTGGAGTATTTCGTCGGCCGCGGCCTGTCCACCATCGTGGTCAGCGGCGTCTACGACGAGGACCTGCGCAAGCGCGTGCTGCAGCAGGACATCATCGATTACGTGCTGAAGAACACCCCCGGCAGCCTCGACTACCTGGTCTGGCTGGTGCAGCGGCTGGAACGCAACCGCCGCATCGCCGCGCTGGTGGTGGACGACTCGCCGTCGGCGCGCGGCTACGCCGCCTCGCTGCTGGGCCTGTACGGCTACCAGGCCATCCAGGCCGGCGACGGCCCCTCCGCATTGCAGGCGCTGGAGGCCAACCCGGCCATCCGCCTGGTGGTGGTGGACCAGGAAATGCCCGGCATGGACGGGGTGGAACTGACCCGCCGGCTGCGCACCCTGCGTGCGCGCGACAAGGTGGCGGTGATCGGCATTTCCGGCAATTCCGACCCCTCGCTGATCCCGCGCTTCCTCAAGAACGGCGCCAACGACTTCCTGCGCAAGCCGTTCTCGCGCGAGGAATTCTTCTGCCGCATCTCGCAGAACGTGGACCAGTTGGAGCTGATCGGCACCCTGCAGGACCTGGCCACCCGCGACTTCCTCACCGGCCTGCCCAACCGCCGCAACTTCCTCGAACAGGCCACGCACCGGCTCGAAGGCCACGCACCCGGCGACGGCAGGCTGGCCGTGGCGATGCTGGACATCGACCACTTCAAGCACATCAACGACAGCCACGGCCACGAGGCCGGCGACCAGGCCCTGCGCGCGGTGGCCGCGGTGCTGCACGCCTACACACGCCCGCGCGACATCAGCGCCCGCTTCGGCGGCGAGGAATTCTGCCTGCTGCTCAACGGGCTGGACGAGGACGCCTGCGCCGCGCACCTGGAGCAGTTGCGCGCCGCCATCGCCGCGCTGGAAGTGCCGCTGGGCGAACACACCCTGCGCATGACCGTCAGCATCGGCGCCTGCCACCTGCAGGCCGGCGGCAACACCCTGCACGAACTGCTGGGCGAGGCCGACCGCCAGCTCTACCTGGCCAAGGCCGGCGGCCGCAACCGCGTGCACATCGCGGCCACGCCCTGAGCGGCCCGGCAAGCTGAATCGCCGCAACCGGCCGTTGATCCTGATCAACGCCGCGCGCCGCCATCGCCCCTAGAGTCCCGCCCGAAACACAGGGCGGAGAAACAACGATGGCACTACTGGTATGGCAGGACGACCTCAACACCGGCGTGGAGGTCATCGACCACCAGCACATGCGCATCGTGGAAATGCTCAACCACCTGCACGCGGCGCAGAAGAGCATGCAGCGCATCGCCGTCGGCGAGGTGATCGACGAGCTGATCGACTACACCCTGTCGCACTTCGCCTTCGAGGAAGAACTGATGGAGGAAGCCGGCTACGCGTTCTGCGCCGCGCACAAGCGCGTGCACGAGGTGTTCATCAAGCGCGTCTCCGAATACCGGATGCGCTTCGAGGCCGGCGAGGACATCACCGACGAACTGCGCAACATGCTCTCGCGCTGGCTGTTCAACCACATCCGCGGCGACGACAAGGCCTATGCCGAACAGGTCAAGCGCCACCTGAACAAGTTCGCCCGCGAGCACGAGGAAGGCGGCTGGCTCGGCCGCACGCTCAAGCGCCTGTTCCACTGACCCACGCGGCGGCGGCGCCGGCCGCGATGGCGTTGCGCCCGGCGGGCGCCATCGCGGCGGACGCCTCCGCCACGCCCGGTATTCACTCGACCAGGAAGGTCACCCGCATGTTCACCCGCCACTCGGTGACGTTGCCCTGCGCGTCGGTGACCGCCTTGGTCTCGTTGACCCACGCGCCCTGGATGCCCTTGACCGTCCCGGCCACCTTCTTCAAGCCACCGCGGACCGCGTCCTCGATGCTGGTCGTGGACGACGCGCTGACTTCGATGATCTTTGCCACTGACATGATTGGCTCCTCGTTGGTTGCACCACGAACCATTCGTGGCAGCCCGCAGCATGGCCGCAGCCGTGTTAAAGCATTGACACGAGGTGCTAGCATCGCAGCGCAATGAACCCCGCCCCCAACCTCATCCTCGTCGGCCCGATGGGCGCCGGCAAAACCAGCATCGGCCGTCGCCTGGCCGAGCGCTTCGGTCTGGAATTCGTCGACGTCGACCAGGCCATCGTCGAGGACGTGGGCAGCGGCATTCCCGCCATCTTCGAGAACGTCGGTGAGCACGGTTTCCGCGCGCACGAGAAGCGCGTGCTGGCCGCCCTGCTCGAACGCGGCGGGCAACTGGTGTCCACCGGCGGCGGCGCGGTGCTGGACGCCGGCAACCGCCAGCGCATCCGCAGCCGCGGCTTCGTGGTCTGGCTGCGCGTTGGCGTACCCGCGCAGTTGCAGCGCCTGCAGCGCGACAAGTGCCGCCCGCTGCTGCAACGCGAGGACCGCGAACAGGTATTGCGCGACATGGCCGCGCTGCGCGACCCGCTGTACCGCAAGGTCGCCGACCTGATCCTCGATACCGACGCCCACTCCCCCGTCGAAGCCACCGCGCAATTGGTGGTGCGCGTGGCCGCGCAGTGGCAGAACCCGGAATTCTCCGCATGAACGCATCCCCGCGCAGCGTCGCCATCGGTGGCGAACGCCCGTATTCGATCCACATCGGCCCCGGCCTGCTGGGCGACGCCGGCCTGCTCACCGCCGCCCTGCGCGGCCGCCACGTGCTGCTGGTCAGCGACGACACCGTGGCGCCGCTGTACCTGCAAGGTGTGCGCGAGACCCTGCAGGCCGCGCGCCCGCAGCTGAAGATCGGCCAGTACCTGATCCCCGCCGGCGAGGCCTCCAAGACCCTGCACAATTTCGGCGGCGCGATCGACGCGTTGGCCGCGCTCGGCGCCACCCGCGACGCCTGCGTATTGGCGCTGGGCGGCGGCGTGGTCGGCGACCTGGCCGGCTTCGCCGCGGCCTGCTGGATGCGCGGCGTCGATTGCGTGCAGCTGCCCACCACCCTGCTGGCGATGGTGGATTCCTCGGTCGGCGGCAAGACCGCCGTCGATATTCCGCAAGGCAAGAACCTGGTCGGCGCCTTCCACCCGCCGCGCGCGGTGATTGCCGACACCGGCGTGCTGCGCAGCCTGCCCGCGCGCGAACTGCGCGCCGGGCTGGCCGAGGTCATCAAGTACGGCTGCATCCGCGACCCGCTGTTCTTCCAGTGGCTGCAGGCCGAACGCGCCGCACTGCTGGCCGGCGACGATGCCGCGCTGGCGCAGGCCATCGCCCGCAGCTGCGAGCACAAGGCCGAGATTGTCGAACGCGACCCGCTGGAGAAGGGCGAGCGCGCCCTGCTCAACCTCGGCCACACCTTCGGCCACGCCATCGAGACCGCGCAGGGCTACGGCGCGCCGGGCAACGACAACCTCAACCACGGCGAAGCGGTGGCGGTGGGCATGGTGCTGGCGGCAAGGCTGTCGGCGGCGCTGGGCATGGCCGATGCCGCCGATACCGAACGCCTGCGCACGCTGCTGCAGGCGTATGGCCTGCCCACCGCGATCCCCGCCGGACTGGCGCCGGAAACCCTGCTGCAACACATGCGTCTGGACAAGAAGAACATCGCCGGCCGCCTGCGGCTGGTGCTGTGGCGCAGCATCGGCAAGGCCGAGGTGGTGCCCGACGTGGACGAGGCCGCGGTGCTGGACGTGCTGCGCGGTGGCTGACTGACGCCATGACCGGGTAGTGCCGGCCGCTGGCCGGCAGTCGTAGGTCGGGGCTACGTCCCCGACGCTTCGGCATCCGGCGCAAAACGTCGGGGACGTAGCCCCGACCTACGGCAGACATGGCCTGCCCGGATCCCGCCGATGCAACCCGCAGCGGCTACAATCGGCAGCATGCGCGTCTACCTGCAGCAGCCGCCCAGCGGCAACGAATCCCCCCGCTACGTGCAGCTCTCGCTGATGCCCGACCTGCTAGGCGGCTGGGAACTGCTGCGCGAAACCGGCCAGACCGGCGGCCGCTCGCAACTGCGGCGCGAGCTGTTCCTGCAGCAGGACGAGGCCCGCCACGCCTTCGAGAAGGCGCGCGACACCCAGATCAAGCGCGGCTTCCAGGTGGTGTTCACCAGCGGCGAACCGCATCCCTGACCGGCCCTGCAAGGCCGGCCCCGTTCCAAGGAGTACCCGTGACCAGCCCCCTTCGCAACGACCGCTTCCTGCGCGCCCTGCGCCGCGAGCCGGTGGACTGCACCCCCGTCTGGCTGATGCGCCAGGCCGGCCGCTACCTGCCGGAATACCGTGCCACCCGCGCCAGCGCCGGCAGCTTCCTGGGCATGGCCAAAAACCCGGAAATCGCCTGCGAGGTGACGCTGCAACCGCTGCGCCGCTTCGACCTGGACGCGGCCATCCTGTTCTCCGACATCCTCACCGTGCCCGATGCGATGGGCCTGGGCCTGTATTTCGCCGACGGCGAAGGCCCCAAGTTCCACCATCCGGTGCGTGATGCCGCGGCCATCGCCAAGCTGGCGGTGCCGGACATGGAAACCGAACTGCGCTACGTGATGGACGCGGTGCGGCTGATCCGCCGCGAGCTGGACGGCAAGGTACCGCTGATCGGCTTCTCCGGCAGCCCGTGGACGCTGGCCTGCTACATGATCGAAGGCGGCGGCAGCAAGGACTACGCGCGGATCAAGGCGATGGCGCTGAACGAGCCGCAGGCGCTGCACAAGCTGCTGGAGGTGGTGACCGACGCGGTGATCGCCTACCTGTCGGCGCAGCGCGCGGCCGGCGCGCAGGCGCTGCAGGTGTTCGACACCTGGGGCGGCGTGCTGGGGCCGGCGATGTACCGCGAGTTCTCGCTGCGCTACCTCAACCGCATCGCGCATGGACTGGAGCGCGGCGAAGGTGCCGGCCGCACCCCGCTGATCCTGTTCGGCAAGGGCACCGGCCAGTACGTGGCCGAGCTGGCCGCCAGCGGCGCCGAGGGCGTCGGCGTGGACTGGACCATCACCCTGGAAGACGCTGCGCGCGCGGCCGGCGGCAAGGTCGCGCTGCAGGGCAACCTCGACCCGGCCACGCTGTATGGCTCGCCCGAAGCCATCACCGGCGAGGTGGGCAAGGTGCTGGACAGCTACGCCGCCGGCAACGGCGGCTCGCGCGAGGGCCACGTGTTCAACCTCGGCCACGGCATGTCGCCGGACATGAACCCCGAGCACGTCGCCGTGCTGGTCGATGCCGTGCACCGCCACAGCCGCCGCTGAAAACCCGCTCCCACGTAGATGCCGGGCTTGCCCGGCACGGGCTTCACCGGGAAGGCTCCATGCGGGGCAAGCCCCGCATCCACGGTGATCGCGGATCAATCGACATTCGTCCCGCCTGCATGGGCGGGACGACGCGCGGCAACGCCTAGATCGGTTCGTCCGGCGCTTGCAGGTCCGCGCGCCGCACTTCCTCGACGAAGCGGCGCATCTTCTCGCCGTCCTTCAGGCCGGGCTCCGACTCGATGCCGCTGGACACGTCCACGCCCCACGGGCGGGTGGCGACGATGGCGTCGAACACATTGTCCGGGCGGATGCCGCCGGCCAGCAGGAACGGCCGGTGCAACCCGCCCGGCACCTGCGACCAGTCGAAGGTCATGCCGCTGCCGCCGCTGCCGCCCGGCGCATGGCTGTCCAGCAGGAAGCCGGCCGCCTGCGGGTGCGCCTGCTGCAGCTCGCGCGCGGCGACGTCTTCGGCCCCGCCCATCGCCACCGCCTTCAGGTAGGGCATGTTGAACGCACGGCAGAAGGTGTCGTCCTCCTCGCCGTGGAACTGCAGCAGGTCCGGCCGCACCGTGCGCATCACCTCGCGCACCTCCTCGCGGCTGTTGTTGCGGAACAGCGCCACCACGTCGACCAGCGGCGCGACCGCCAGGCGCATCGCGCGCGCCTCGGCCGGCGCCACCCGGCGCGTGCTGCCGCGGGCGAAGACGAAGCCCACCGCGTCCACGCCCAGCTCGCCGGCCAGGCGGATGTCGCCGGCGCGGGTCATGCCGCAGAACTTGATGCGGGTACGGAACAGGACGCGGCTCACAGGGTCACCTCCGCCGGCAGTTGCCACTGGTCGGGATACAGCGGGCCGACGAACACCAGCCCCTGCGGCGGCGCGGTCGGGCCGGCGCGGTTGCGGTCGCGCAGGGCCAGCACCTCGCCGATCCAGCCTTCGGGTTTCTCGCCGGCTCCCACCAGCAGCAGCGAGCCGACGATGTTGCGCACCATGTGGTGCAGGAAGGCATTGGCCTGCACCTCCACCTCCACCACCTCGCCGTGGCGGGTAACGGCGATGGACTGCAGTTCGCGCCGTGCATGCAGGGCCTGGCACTGCACGCTGCGGAACGAACTGAAGTCGTTCTCGCCCAGCAGCGCCTGCGCGGCGCAGTGCATCGCCCCGGCGTCCAGCGCGCGCCGCTCCCAGCTCAGCGTCTGCCGGTACAGCGCCGGGCGCACCTGGCGGTTGAGCAGGCGGTAGCGGTAGCGCCGCGCCCGCGCCGAGAAGCGCGCGTGGAAATCATCAGCCACCGGCACGCACCAGCGCACGCACACCGACGGCGGCAGCCGCGTGGTGGTGCCCAGCGTCCAGCCGCGCGGGTCGCGCACGGCGTCGCTGTCGAAATGCACCACCTGGCATTCGCCATGCACGCCGGCATCGGTGCGGCCGGCGCAGACCACGCTGACCGGCGCATCGGCGACGGAGGACAGCGCCTCCTGCAAGGTCGCCTGCACGCTGGGGCAACCGCTTTCGCCCAGTTGCTGCCAGCCCTTGTAGTCGCTGCCGTCGTATTCCACGCCCAGCGCGTAGCGCATGTTCGAACCTCTGATCGTTGCGTGCCGTGGCGGCGGGCGGTCAGTCGCTTTCGCGCTCGGACCACACCGCCAGTTCGTTGCCGCCGGGCTCGACGAACTGGAAGCGGCGGCCGCCGGGAAACGCAAATACCGGTTTCACCACGGTGCCGCCGTGCGCTTCCACCGCGGACTGCACCGGCGCCAGCTGCGCCGCATACAGCACGACCAGCGGCGCGCCCGTCTCGCTGGTGGCCGGGTTGCCGCGAAAGAAGCCCCCCTGCAGTTCGCCGTCGTCGAAGGCGACGTAGTCCGGGCCGTAGTCCTCGAACCGCCAGCCGAACGCCTGTTCGAAAAAGCGCTGGCTCGCGGCCGGGTCGCGCGAGCCGAACTCCACGTAGTCGATGCGGCCCTCGCGCTTCATCGTCCCCGCCTCAACCCAGCCGCGCCAGCAGTTCCAGCGCCTCGTCGCGGGCCTTCGGGTCGGCGCCGGTCACCACTTCGTTGAGCAGCGTGCGCGCGGTTTCCGCATCACCCAGGTCCAGGTAGGCGATGGCCAGCTCCAGCCGCTCGCGGCCGGCAGGTGCCGGGTTGAGCGGGGCGACCCGGGCCATGCTGTCCACGACCGCCGCGGGGCGCGGCGGGGCGGCGGCTTCCGGGGCCGTCTCCGCGACGCCGCCGGTCGGGCGCGAGGCCTCGAACAGCAGCACCGGCGGCTGCGGTTCGTCCTGCTCCGGTGCGGCCTCGGCGGCGGGGGCCGGCTGCGACCAGAACGGGGCCGCTTCGGCCTCGGGTTCGGGCGATGTTTCCTCGACCGCTTCGTGCTGCTCGTCGTCCAACGCCTCGTCCACGGCCGGCTCGGCCGCCGGCATCGCCAACGCGAAACTCGGCGTCGGCCGCGCGCCACGCGCGGCCGGCGGCAGCGGCGACGGCTTGCGCCGGCGCGACAGCCACCACCCCGCACCGGCCAGCAATACCAGCACCAGGCCCAGCCATGCCCACGGCATCGACGCCGGGGACTCCTGTTTGGCCGCATCGGCCAGGCGTTGCTGCGCGGCGGCCAGGTCCGAGTCCTTCATCTCGATCAGCGATTGCTGCTGCTCCTGCAGCTTTTCCAGCGCGGCGACGCGCTCGCGCAGTTCCTGCAGTTCGGCATCGCGCGTGGCGACGTCTTCCCGAGCCTGCCGCAGTTGTTCGTTTGCCGCCATGTCACCCTCGCCACCGGCATCGAGCCCGGTCATCGTTCCTGCGCTCTGCTGCCCCCCGGCCACGGCCGGGGCGATCTCCAGCCGCGCGCCGCTGGCCACTGGCGCCGCGCCCGCGTCGCCGCCGCTGGCCGTTGCCGTACCCGCCACTTCCGGCTGCGGAATCGGCGCGCGCGCTTGCCGCCACTGCGCGGTGTGTTCGCGCACGATGGCGCGCGCCTCGGCGGCGCTGACCTGCTCCAGCTCGTCCTGCCCCGGCACGCGCAGCACCGCGCCCTGCCGCAGCAGGTTGACGTTGCCGCGGATGAACGCGTCCGGGTTGGCGCGCAGCAGCGCGAGCATGGTCTGGTCCAGCGAATGGCCGTTCTCGCGCGCCAGTTCGCCAGCAATCCGCGACAGCACCTGCCCCCGCTGCACCGGCGCCAGTTGCCCATCCACACGCGTCGCCGCTGGCGCCGGCATGGGGGCCGGCGGCGCCATTGCCGGCGTGGCCGGCTGGGCCTGCACCGGCGAGGTCGGGACCGGAGCCGGGGTTTCGGCGGGTTCGGCCGGCAGCGGCTCCGGCTCGCGCACGATCAGGTTGTCCGGCGTCGCCGGTGCCTCGACCACCGGTTCGGCGACGGCCGCCGCCGTTTCCGGCGCGGACACCAGCGCCGAGTATTCGCGCACCAGCCGGCCCTGCCCCCAATCGACCTCGATCAGGAAGCCGACCGCCGGCACCTGCACCGGCGTGGCGCTGGTCACCCGCACCACCGCCCGCCCTTGCGCATCCTGGGCGAAGGCGAACTGCAGCTCGCTGACCAGCCCCTCCGGGGGCGCCAGCCCGACCCGCTCGAAGGTGGCCGGCGAGGCCAGCCCGACGCGGGCGTTGGCCAGCTCGTCCGGGTCGCTGGAAATCACCGGGATCTCGGCCAGCAGCGGCTGGCCCGGCCGGGAGAGCACGCGGATGTTGCCCAGCCCCAACGCCATCGCGGCGCTGCTGGACAGCATCAGCAGCAGCGCGAGCACCGTTTGTATCGGGCGCATCGCGCCCTTGCCCCGTGGTTTCATGCGGCGAACTATAACGGCAGACCCGGATTTGGAATACCGCACAGGCACGCAGCCGGCATCGGTGGGTGTGTCGAGAGCGGTGGGTGCCGACCCTTGGTCGGCACTGCCGGCCCGGTTGCGGCAATGTTCCGGCGTCGTGCGGCGCCCGACCACCGGCCGGGCGCCGCCAAGCGCCTGTCAACCGCCTGTCAACCGCCGTTGGCGACCAGCTCGGCCAGCTGCACCGCGTTCAATGCCGCGCCCTTGCGGATGTTGTCGGCCACCACCCACAGGTTCAGGCCGCGCGGATGCGAGAAATCCTCGCGGATGCGGCCGACGTATACCGGGTCGGTGCCGGAGGCATGGGTCACCGGGGTCGGGTAACCGCCGGCCTTGCGCTCGTCCACCACCTTCACCCCCGGCGCGGCGGCCAGCAGTTCGCGTGCCTGCTCGACGCCGATCTTGGTCTTCGTCTCGATGTTCACCGCCTCGGAGTGGCCGTAGAACACCGGCACGCGCACCGCGGTGGGGTTCACCTGGATGCTGTCGTCGCCGAGGATCTTGCGGGTTTCCCACACCAGCTTCATCTCCTCCTTGGTGAAGCCATTGTCGAGGAATTCGTCGATGTGCGGGATCAGGTTGAAGGCGATCTGCACCGGGAACTTGCCCGGCTCGATTTCCTGGAAGCCCAGCAGCTGCGCGGTCTGCTTGCCCAGCTCCTCCATGCCGCTCTGGCCGGCGCCGGACACCGACTGGTAGGTGGCCACGTTGATGCGCTCGATGCCGTATTCGCGATGGATCGGCGCCAGCACCGGCATCAGCTGCATGGTCGAGCAGTTGGGGTTGGCGATGATGCCGCGCGGGCGGTTCTTCGCCGCTTCCGGATTGACCTCGGACACCACCAGCGGCACGTCGTCGTCGTAGCGGAACGAGGACGAGTTGTCGATCACCACCGCGCCGGCGGCGGCGAACTTCGGCGCATATTCCTTCGAGATGCCGCCACCAGCGGAGAACAGCGCGATCTCGACGCCGGCCGGGTCGAAGCTGGCCAGATCCTCGACGGTGATCTTTTCGCCATTGAATTCGACGGTGTTGCCGGCCGAACGGGCCGAGGCCAGCACCGACAGCTTGCCGACCGGGAACCTGCGCTCGGCCAGGATGGCCAGCATGGTCTGGCCGACCGCGCCGGTGGCGCCGACGACGGCTACGTGGAAACGACGGGCTTCATTGCTCATGGGGAGTTCTCGAAAGGGGGGAGAGGGAGGACACGCGTCGGGCCAGGTTCGGGGAACCTCCGGCAGGACAACCGGAAGCTCCCTATCGTTTTTCGGTTTTGCCGCCGGCGATGGCGTTGAGCGCATTGGCGGGACGGCCGGCGTCCGCGCCGATGCCCAGCCCGGCCAGCAGGTTGTCCACCGCCACCTGCACCATCGCCCGGCGCGTGGCCAGCGAGGCGCTGCCGATGTGCGGGGTCAGCACGATGTTGCGCAGGGCCAGCAGCTCCGGCCGCACCGCGGGTTCGTTCTCGTAGACGTCCAGCGCCGCCGACGCCAGCCGGCCGCCGGCCAGCGCCTCGGCCAACGCCAGCTCGTCGACGATGCCGCCGCGGGCGATGTTCACCAGCGTGGCGGTCGGCTTCATCTTCGCCAGCGCGGCGGCGTCGATGACGTGGTGGTTCTGCGCGGTGTATGGCAGCACCAGCAGCAGGTGGTCGGCGCTGGACAGCAGTTCGTCGAAACCGGCGTAACGCGCGCCGACGTCCCGCTCCGTTTCCTGCGGCAACCGCGAGCGGTTGTGGTACAGCACCTTCATGCCGAAACCGTGGTGGCCGCGGCGGGCGATGGCCTGGCCGATGCGGCCCATGCCGAGGATGCCCAGCGTGCTGCCGTGCAGGTCGGCGCCGAGCATGGTGGTGAACGACCACTGCCCCCAGTTGCCCTCGCGCAGCCAGCGGTCGGATTCGACGATGCGCCGTGCCGCCGCCATCAGCAACGCGAAGCCGAGGTCGGCGGTGGTCTCGGTGAGCACGTCGGGGGTGTTGGTGGCGACGATGCCCGCCGCGCTCAATGCCGCAAGGTCGAGGTTGTTGTAGCCGACGCCGATGTTGGCGACGACCTTCAGTGCCGGCGCATTGGCGATTTCCACCGCGCCGATGCGTTCGTTGAGGGTGACCAGCGCGCCGTCGGCGCCGGACAGGTGCGCCGCCAGCGCGGCGCTGTCATGCGCGGTGACAGCGGGCGTGGCGACCACGTCGCAGTACGCGGCCAGCTGCGCGACGGTGTCGTCGAACAGCGGCTGCGATACCCAGACGCGGGGCCGGCGCTCAGCCATCGAGGCTTCCGGGGATGCGCGGGGAAACATCGCCGACGTCGCCGCACTGCGCGCGGTGGCGCAGCGCCTGGTCCATCAGCACCAGCGCCAGCATCGCCTCGGCGATCGGGGTGGCGCGGATGCCGACGCAGGGATCGTGGCGGCCGGTGGTGATGACGTCGACCGGGTTGCCGGCCACGTCCACCGTCGCGCCGGGCAGGCGCAGGCTGGAGGTGGGCTTGAGCACCATCGAGGCGACGATCTGCTGGCCGGTGGCGATGCCGCCGAGGATGCCGCCGGCATGGTTGGACTGGAAGCCTTCGGGCGTGATCAGGTCGCGGTGTTCGGTGCCCTTCTGCGCGGCGCTGACGAAGCCGTCGCCGATCTCCACGCCCTTGACCGCGTTGATGCTCATCAGCGCCGCGGCGATCTCGCCGTCGAGCTTGCCGTAGATCGGCTCGCCCCAGCCCGGCGGCACGCCGTCTGCGACCACGTTGACGCGCGCGCCGACCGAATCGCCGGACTTGCGCAGCGCATCCATGTACGCCTCCAGCTCCGGCACCTGCGGTGCGTGCGGCCAGAAGAACGGGTTGTCCTCGACCGCGCTCCAGTCGAAACCGGCCGGGGTGATCTCGCCCAACTGCGACAGCCAGCCGCGCACGCTCACGCCATGGCGTTGCTTCAGCCACTTCTTGGCGATGACGCCGGCAGCCACGCGCATGGTGGTTTCGCGCGCCGAGGAACGGCCACCACCACGCGGGTCGCGGATGCCGTACTTCTGCCAGTAGCTGTAGTCGGCATGGCTCGGGCGGAACTGCGCGGCGATGCTGCCGTAGTCCTTGCTGCGCTGGTCGGTGTTGCGGATCAGCAGCGCAATCGGGGTGCCGGTGGTGCGGCCTTCGTAGACGCCGGACAGGATCTCCACCTCGTCGGCCTCGCGCCGCGCCGAGGTGTGGCGGCTCTTGCCGGTGGCACGCCGTTGCAGGTCATGGGCGAATTCCTCCGGCGCGATCTCCAGCCCCGGCGGGCAACCGTCGACCACGCAGCCGATGGCCGGCCCGTGCGATTCGCCGAAGGTGGTGACGGTCAGCAGCCTGCCGAAGGAATTGGAGCTCATCGCTGCGCCGCCAGCTCGGCGATGCGCGCGTGGTGGGCACGCAGCTCGGCGGCCTCGACCGCGAAGATGCCCATCTGCCCGACCTTGAACTCGATCCACGCCAGGTCCAGCTCCGGCAGCAGGCGCGTCACGTGCTGCTCGCTGTCGCCGACCTCGCAGATCAGCAGGCCGTCCTCGGTGAGGTGGTCGGGCGCGTCACGCAGGATCTTCAGCACCAGGTCCAGGCCGTCGTCGCCGGCGCGCAGCGCCAGTTCCGGCTCGTGCGCGTATTCGCGCGGCAGCGCGTCGGTCTCGTCATTGGTGACGTAGGGCGGGTTGGTGACGATCAGTTCGTAGGTGCGGCCGGCCAGCCCGTCGAACAGGTCGCTCTTGACCAGCTCGACGTTGTGCGCGAGCAGGCGTTCCTTGTTCTCGGCGGCCAGCGACAGCGCGGCGTCGTTGATGTCGCTGCCGTCCACCTGCCAGTTCGGATGATGATGTCCCATCGCGATGGCGATGCAGCCCGAGCCGGTGCACAGGTCCAGCGCGCGGGTGACCTCGCGCCCGGCCAGCCACGGCTCGAAGCCCTCCAGGATCAGCTCGGCGATCGGCGAACGCGGCACCAGCGCGCGCGCATCGCTCTTGAAGCTCAGCCCGGCGAACCACGCCTCGCCGATCAGGTAGGCGGCCGGCACGCGCTCGGCGATGCGGCGCTCGAACAGCGCCAGCACCTGCAGTTTTTCGTCGCCCAGCACCCGCGCCTGGCCGTAGGCCGGGCCCAGGTCCGGCGGCAGGTGCAGCGCGTGCAGCACCAGGCTGGTGGCTTCGTCCAGCGCGTTGTCGTAGCTGTGTCCGAAGGTCAGGCCCGCGGCGTTGAAACGGCTGGCGCCGTAGCGGATCAGGTCGATGATCGTGTGGAGTTCGGCGGCCGCCTGGGCAGTCATGGGGATACGGAAAGGCTTGAATGGACTGCGATTATAGGCACGCACCCGGTATATTGAGCGCCGGTTGCAGCCGAAACTTCGGCAATCGCCCGGCATCCTGCCCGCACCGCCACGCACCGGCGCCACCCCACCGCCCCCGCCACGGAGAATCGGCCCATGTTCAACCGCAATACCGGCATCGTCCTGGCCATCGCGCTGGCGGCGGCACTGGGCCTGCTGCTGGCGCAGAAGGTGTTCGGCCCGGCCGGCGCAGGCAAGCGCGACACCGGCTCGATCATCTTCTACCCCACCCCGCGCGCGCTGCCGGATTTCAGCCTGAGCCAATCCGACGGCACCCGCCTGATCCCCGGCGAGCTGCGCGGGCACTGGACGCTGGTGTTCCTCGGCTTCACCTCCTGCCCCGACGTGTGCCCGACCACGCTGGCCGAGCTGGCGCGTGCGCAGAAGCAGTGGGAAACCATCCCCGAAAGCCTGCGCCCGCGCGTGGTGTTCGTCTCCGTGGACCCCGAGCGCGACACCCCGGCGCGGCTGGGCGAATACGCCCACGCCTTCCACAAGGACACCCTCGCCGCCACCGCCGACGTGCCGTCGCTGGAGCGCTTCGCCACCCCGCTCGGCCTCGTGTTCCAGAAGGCGCCGGGCAAGAACTTCAAGGCCAACCCGAACGACTACAGCATGGACCACTCGGCCAGCATCGCCGTGCTCGACCCCGAGGGCCGGCTGGCCGGACTGATGCGCCCCCCGTTCGACCCGCAGGCCATCGCCCGCGACCTGACCAAGCTCACCGGAAAATCCGCTCCATGACCCTGCTGACAACGCTTACCTACGCGCTGCCGCACCGCCTGCTGTCCTCGCTTGCCCGCTCGCTGGCCTATTCGCAAAACCCGCGCATCTCGCGCTGGCTGATCGACACCGTGACCCGCAAGTTCGGCGTCAACCTCGCCGAAGCCGCCGACGCCGACCCGCGCAGCTACGCCAGCTTCAACCGTTTCTTCACCCGTGCGTTGAAGCCCGGTGCGCGCGTGGCCGACGCCGACCCGCGCACGCTGCTGATGCCCGCCGATGGCCGCATCAGCCAGCTCGGCCCGATCGAGGACGGCCGCATTTTCCAAGCCAAGGGCCAGTCGTTCACCGCCGCCGAACTACTCGGCGACGCGGCCGCTGCCGAACCGTTCGCCGACGGCCTGTTCGCCACCGTGTACCTGTCCCCGCGCGACTACCACCGCGTGCACATGCCGTGGACCGGCACCCTGCGCGAAACCGTGCACGTGCCGGGGCGGCTGTTCAGCGTCGGCCCCGCCGCGGTGGCCGGGGTGCCGCGCCTGTTCGCCCGCAACGAACGGCTGGTATGCCACTTCGACACCGATTTCGGGCCAATGGTGCAGGTGATGGTCGGCGCACTGCTGGTCAGCGGCGTGGAAACGGTATGGAGCGGCGAGGAAATCCCGGCCTATGGCGACCGTATCACCCGCAAGGACTGGCGCGGCAAGGGCATCACCCTGGAAAGGTTCGCCGAGATGGCGCGCTTCAACTACGGCAGCACCGTGATCGTATTGCTGCCGCCGGGCGTGGCGGCATTCGACCCGGCGCTGAAAGCCGAAAGCCCCGTGCAACTGGGCCAGCGGCTGGCGACACTGCAATAAACCCGTAGGAGCGCACCAAGGTGCACTCCTACGGATTGCGGTTGCTCACCACTCCGGCTCACGCTCCGGCAGCAGCGCGCGGATCACCTGCCCATCGGCGCCGGCGGCCAGCTTCTCGGCTTCGGCGATGGGGATGTCCACTTCGACCAGCCAGCCTTCCTCGTCGGCCTGTTCGCTGCGGATGACCTCCAGCTGGTGCAGGCGCGAGCGCAGCCGCCCGGCTTCGGGCGGCAGGCGCACGCTGCCGGTGACGTGCTGCAGGCCCAGGCGCTTGCCCAGCACCGATTGCAGCAACTCCAGCCCGCGGCCGTCGCGCGCAGAAATCCATACCCGCTCGCGGCGGGCCTCGTCCGGCACGCCGTCCTGCGCGTCGTGGCGCACGTCGGCACCTTCGATGCGGTCGATCTTGTTGAATACCAGCAGTTGCGGCAGCTCACCGGCACCCACCGCCTCCAGCACCTCGTCCACCTGGGCGATGCGTTCCTCGCGCAGCGGGTCGGCGGCATCGACCAGGTGCAGCAGGAAATCCGCCTCGCGCGCTTCGCTCAGGGTGGAGCGGAACGCGGCCACCAGTTCGTGCGGCAGGTCGCGGACGAAGCCGACGGTGTCGGCCAGCATGGCGTTGCCGCCGGGCAACGCGATGCGGCGCACGGTCGGGTCGAGGGTGGCGAACAGCTGGTCGGCGGCATAGGCGCCGGCACCGGTCAATGCGTTGAACAGGGTGGACTTGCCGGCATTGGTGTAGCCGACCAGCGCCACCCGCGGCATCTCGCTGCGCACGCGCGCGCGGCGCATCTGGGTGCGCTGCACCTCCACCTTTTCCAGCCGCTTCTGCAACTGCTCCACGCGCTTCTGCAACAGGCGGCGGTCGGTTTCCAGCTGGGTCTCGCCGGGACCGCGCAGGCCGATGGAACCGCCGCGCTGGCGCTCCAGGTGGGTCCAGCCGCGTACCAGCCGGGTGGCGAGGTGGCGCAGCTGCGCCAGCTCCACCTGCAGCTTGCCTTCATGGCTGTGCGCACGCTGGGCGAAGATGTCCAGGATCAGCCCGGTGCGGTCGATCACGCGCCGTTCGAGGAAGCGTTCGAGGTTGCGCTCCTGCACCGGGGTGAGCGGGTGGTTGACCAGCACCAGGTCGGCGCCGGTCGCCTCGGCGGCCGCCTTCACTTCGTCCAGCTTGCCGCTGCCGATCAGGGTCGAGGGATTGGGACGGTCGATGCGCGCGGTCACGGTGGCCGCGATGCCGGCGCCGGCCGAGCGGGCCAGGTCGGTGAACTCTTCCAGCACATCCTCTTCCAGCCGGCCGAAGTGCGGCTGGATCAACAGCGCGTGTTCGCCCTTCTTCGAACGGTCAAACACGCGCCACGTCCTGCTTATTCGTTGTCGTCATCGCCTGCCTGGCCGTTGTCCGCCGACTGCACGTAACCACCGCCCGGCCCGACCTTGACGTTGCGCGCCGGCACCACGGTGGAAATGGCGTGCTTGTAGACCATCTGGCTGACGGTATTGCGCAGCAGCACCACGAACTGGTCGAACGACTCGATCGTGCCCTGCAGCTTGATGCCGTTGACCAGATACACCGACACCGGCACCCGCTCGCGGCGCAATGCGTTCAGAAAAGGATCCTGCAGGGATTGCCCCTTGGACATGTCAACTCCTCGTTATTGTTCTTATGGGCCGAAGCAGCTCCCCCCGCCGCTCCGGAGTGCCGATGGTACACCGCCGCACGTCCGCTCACCTTGCCAGAAACAGCGAAACCGCCTCGCGCAGGCGCGGCATGTCGCCGGCCGGATCGAACCAGCGCGCGTCCAGCTCGCCGCGCAGCCAGGTGAGCTGGCGCTTGGCCAACTGCCGGGTGGCGAAGATGCCCCGGTCGCGGAACTCGGCGGCACTGCCCTGCCCGTCGAGGAACTGCCACGCCTGGCGGTAGCCGACCGCGCGGATGGCCGGCAGGTCCAGCGGGTTTTCCACCTCGGCCATCCGCGACAGTGCGCGCAGGCGGCGCACCTCGTCGAGGAAGCCCTGCGCCAGCATCAGGTCGAAACGCGTTTCGATGCGCCGGTGCAGCACCGCACGCTCGGCCGGCGCCAGCACCAGCTTCAACACGCGCGCCGGCAGGCGGGCGAGGCCGGGCTGCGCCTGCCAGTAGCTGATCGGCTTGCCGGTCAGGCGATGCACTTCCAGCGCACGCTGGATGCGCTGCGGATCGGTGGCGTGGATGCGTTTGGCTGCCACCGGATCGATTCGCGCCAGTTGCGCATGCAGTGCCGGCCAACCATCGGTATCGGCCTCGGCGCTGATCTGCGCGCGAATGGCCGCATCGGCTTCCGGCATCGGCGACAGACCTTGCAGCAACGCACGGAAATACAGACCGGTGCCACCGGCCAGGATCGGCAGCTTGCCGCGCGCGACGATGCCGCGCACCGCCGCGGCCGCATCGCTGGCGAACTCGGCGGCCGAATAGGCCTGCCACGGGTCGCGCAGGTCCAGCAGGTGGTGGGCGATGCCGGCGCGCTCGGCCATGTCCGGCTTGGCCGCGCCAATGTCCAGCCCGCGGTACACCAGCGCCGAGTCGACGCTGACGATTTCACCGCCATGCGCCTGCGCCAGCTCGATGGCCGCCGCGGTCTTGCCCGAGGCGGTCGGGCCCATCAGGGCAATCGCCAGCGGGCGGGTATCGGCCGGCATCAGTCCTCGTCCGGCCAGCGTGGCATTGCAGGCTGGTCGATACGTGGCGCCGGCACCGCGTCGAGCGCGGCCAGCACCTTGAGCGCATCGATCGTGGCGGCCACGTCGTGCACGCGCACGATCTTCGCCCCGCGCTGCACCGCCAGCAGGTGCGCGGCCACGGAACCGGCCATGCGTTCGCCGGCCACCGCACGCCCGGTGGCCTCGCCGATGCAGCGTTTGCGCGACAGGCCCGCCAGCAGCGGCACGCCCAGCGCCAGCAGCTTTTCCTGCGCCGCCAGCAGCGCGAAGTTCTGCGCGGTGTCCTTGTTGAAGCCGTAGCCGGGATCAGCCACCAGCCGGGCGCGGGCGATGCCGGCCATTTCCGCGGCGAAGATGCGCTCGGCCAGGAAGCGCTGCACCTCGCCGGCCACGTCGTCGTAAGCGTGCGCCATGCCGGCATCGTGCGGGCCGCCCAGCGCGTGCATCAGAACCACGGCGGCACCGGAACCGGCCACCACCTCCAGCGCGCCGGGTTGGCGCAGGGCCTGCACGTCGTTGACCATGCCGGCGCCGGCGGCCAGCGCCGCGCGCATCACCTCGGGCTTGCAGGTATCGACGCTGACCGGCACGCCGGTACGCGCCACCAGTGCCTCGATCACCGGCACCACGCGCTCGATCTCCTGCTGCGCCGACACCGGCGCGGCGCCGGGGCGGGTGGACTCGCCGCCCACGTCCAGCAGGTCGGCGCCCTGCTCCACCAGCGCCAGCCCGTGGGCGATGGCCGCGTCGGTATCGAAATGCAGGCCGCCGTCGGAGAACGAATCCGGGGTGACGTTGACGATGCCCATCACCCGCGGCCGGTCCAGCCGCAACAGGCGGCCCGCGCAATCCAGTACCGGGGAAGTATCGAACATCAGCGTTTGCTCCTTGCGCGGATGGCGGTGCCGACCAGGCTCAACACCACGCCCAAGGCGATACCGAGGAGGATGCCGGTCAGGTAATGGCCGGTTTTCATCGCGAAGGCGACGCCGGCCACGGTGGCGATCACCATTTCGGGGATGTGGGTGGAAGTGTTGGGCGAAGGCTGGTTCATGGGTACGAAGGTTGCTGCGTGATCAGGAGATTTTCTACCGGGCGACAAAATGCAAGATTAAAGCCCCTCTCCCTGCGGGGTGAGAGGGGCAGCTTGCGAACCACCGGTTCGCTGCCCCTCGAACGCCCTTGCGCCAGCGCAAGGGCCGGGGCGCAGAGCGGGGGTTGGGGTGAGGGGCGAACGGAGTACAGGTGGTTAACCATCATGGACTTCGTTCGCCCCTCATCCGCCCTTCGGGCACCTGCATTCGGCACATCCCTGTGCCTCACCCTTCGGGCGGCTTCGCCGCGCAGCCCGGCAGTCCTGCCGGGCTGTCTCCCGCAGGGAGAAGGAATCGACATGAAAGCAAACGGGCCGGAAAATCCGGCCCGTTCCATTTCATCGCAGCGGCAGGATTCAGTGCTGCCCGGCCGGATCGCTGATCGGCGCGACCGGATGCTCGTCGCCCCCCTTGTCGCTGTCCGACGGGTCGCTCTTGGGCTTGTCCACCCAGCCGGCCGGCGGTTCGGGCTTGCGCCCTTCCATGATCGCCTTGACCTGCTCGGCGTCGATGGTTTCCCACTCCAGCAGCGCGGCGGTCATCGCCTCGACGATGTCGCGCTTGTCTTCCAGGATGCTGCGCGCGACGTGGTACTGCTCGTCGAGGATGCGGCGGATCTCCGCGTCCACCTTCTGTTGAGTGGCCTCGGAGATGGTCTTGCTGTGCATGCCATAGCCGCCTTCGTCGTCGGCATAGACCATCGTGCCGAGCACGTCGGACATGCCGTACTTGGTGACCATGCCGCGGGCCAGCTTGGTGGCGCGCTCGAAGTCGTTGGAGGCGCCGGTGGACATCTGCCCGACGAAGATCTCCTCGGCGATGCGGCCGCCGAACAGGATCGCCAGCTCTTCCAGCATGCGGTCCTTGTACTTGCTGATGTGGTCGTGCTCGGGCAGCTGCCAGGTCACGCCCAGCGCCCAGCCGCGCGGCATGATCGTCACCTTGTGCACCGGGTCGGCCTTGGGCAGGGTCATGGCGACCACCGCATGGCCCGACTCGTGGTAGGCGGTGTTGCGGCGCTCGTCCTCGCGCATGACCATGCTGCGGCGCTCCGGACCCATGTAGATCTTGTCCTTGGCGTCCTCGAAGTCCTGCATGCCCACTTCCTGCTTGTTGCGGCGTGCGGCAAACAGGGCGCCCTCGTTGACCAGGTTGGCAAGGTCCGCGCCGGAGAAACCCGGGGTACCGCGCGCCAGCACTTCCGGCTTGACGTCGTCGGCGGCCGGCACCTTGCGCAGGTGCACGCGCAGGATCTGCTCGCGGCCCTTGATGTCGGGCAGGCCGACCATGACCTGGCGGTCGAAGCGGCCCGGACGCAGCAGCGCCTTGTCGAGCACGTCGGGGCGGTTGGTGGCGGCGATCACGATCACGCCCTCGCCGCCCTCGAAGCCGTCCATCTCCACCAGCATCTGGTTCAGGGTCTGCTCGCGCTCGTCGTGGCCACCGCCCATGCCGGAACCGCGATGGCGGCCGACCGCGTCGATCTCGTCGATGAAGATGATGCACGGCGCATGCTTCTTGGCCTGCTCGAACATGTCGCGCACGCGGCTGGCGCCGACGCCGACGAACATCTCCACGAAATCCGAGCCGGAGATGCTGAAGAACGGCACCTTGGCTTCGCCGGCGATCGCGCGCGCCAGCAGGGTCTTGCCGGTGCCGGGCGGGCCGACCATCAGCACGCCGCGCGGGATCTTGCCGCCAAGCTTGGTGAAGCGCGACGGGTCGCGCAGGAACTCGACCAGCTCGCCCACTTCCTCCTTGGCCTCGTCGCAGCCGGCGACGTCGGCGAAGGTCACCTTGATCTGGTCCTCGCCCTGCAGCTTGGCCCGCGACTTGCCGAAGGACATCGCGCCCTTGGCGCCGCCGCCACCGCCCTGCATCTGCCGCATCATGAAGATCCAGAAACCGATCAGCAGCAGCACCGGCAGGAACTGCAGCGCGATGCTCCAGAAGCTCGGCCCGGTGGCCGGCTTCATGCGCACGATGTCGACCTTCTTGGTGTACAGCTGGTCGATCAGCTTCTCGTCGCGCGGCGCGTACAGCGAGCCCTCGGTGCCGTCGTTGCGCCGGTAGCGGATGGCGTTGGTGGTCAGGGTGGTGTCGTCGGTGAACTCCACCGACTTGATCCGCCCGGCGTCCACTTCCTGCAGGAACTGGGTGTAATTGCTGGCGTCGCCGACGGTCGGCGTGCCGCCGCGCGGGGCGAAGCTCTGGAACACCACCATCAGCACGACGGCGACAACCACCCATAGCAGGAGGTTCTTGGTCAGGTCGTTCATCCTCATCGGCTCCGGTGTTCCTCTGGCTTTCTGACGCGATTCGTATGGGGTCGAGCTTACTTTATCTGCGCGCGCTTGCTCTGGCCCAGGGCATAAACCTCGGGTGAACGCTTGCGCGAGGCCTCCGGCTTGCGGATCACGACCTTGTCGTAGCGGCGGCGCATCTCCCGCACGTAGTCGTCGAAGCCGACGCCCTGGAACAGCTTGATCAGGAACGCACCACCCGGCTTGAGGTGGTTATCGGCAAAATCCATTGCAAGTTCAGCCAGATGCATCATCCGCGGCTGGTCCACCGCGTCCATGCCACTCTTGTTGGGGGCCATGTCCGACAAAACAAGGTCCACCGGCTGGTCGCCGAGCATGGCCTCGAACCGCGCCAGCACCTCGTCCTCGCGGAAATCGCCGTGCAGGAACTCCACCCCGGCCAGAGGCGGCATCTCCAGGATGTCCAGCGCCAGCACCCGGCCGGTATCGCCCATCTGTCGCCGTACCTGCTGCGACCAACCGCCCGGCGCCGCGCCCAGGTCGACGACCACCATGTGCGGCTTCAGCAGGCGGTCGCGTTCGAGCAGCTCCTCCAGCTTGTAGGCCGCGCGCGAACGCATGCCCTCGGCCTGCGCCTTCTTCACGAAGGGGTCGGAAAAATGCTCCTTCAACCAGCGTTGACTGCTCTTGCTGCGGGACATCGGCAATGGGGCTCTGAGGGGCCGGCATGATACCCTGAACCCCCTTGATGACCCGTAAACCCTGCATGTCCATCGTCCTCACCCCGGCCCAGAACCGATTCCTGCGCGGCATGGCCCACGACCTGAAAGCGCTGCTGCAGATCGGCGGCAAGGGGGTCACCCCCGCCTTCCTGGCGGAACTGGACGAGGTGCTGGAGCGCCACGAACTGATCAAGGTGAAGGTGGCCGCGGAAGACCGCGAAGCGCGCGAGGCGATGGTGGACGAACTGGTCCGGACCAGCGGCGGCGCACTGGTGCAGCGCATCGGCCACGTCGCCGTGCTGTACCGCCCGGCGAAGGAAAAGCGCCAGATCATCCTGCCGCGCAACTGAGCGGCCGGGGCACGCCATGCAGCTGAGCCGCGAACTGCCCGACTACACCTACAGCCTGCGCGCGGCCAGCGGCCGGCAGGCGCGGGTCAACGACCTGCTGCTGACCCGCAGCTTCCTGCTCGCCCCCGATCAACTGGTCGAGGACTGGCCGGTCACCTCGGCCCGGCAGCTGACCGTGGGCGACCTCGCCCCGGTACTGGAGCAGAACCCGGCGGTGTTCATCCTCGGCACCGGCGAGCAGCAGGTGTTCCCGCCGGCGGAAATCATGGCCGCCTGCCTGACCCGCGGCATCGGCATCGAGGTGATGAACAACGCCTCGGCCGCGCGCACCTTCAACGTGCTGGCCAGCGAGAACCGCCGCGTGGTGGCGGCGTTCATGCTCGAAGCGGGCGGCGGCTGAGGCCATGCCGTCGGGGGCGTAGCCCCGACCTACTCACCCGGTGAAGGCAATCGTAGGCATGGGGCTTGCCCCATGCGGGTTTTCCCGGCGAAAGCCCCGCAACCCACGCAGCTACCGGGCCTTATTTCTTCGGCAGGTAACCCAGCGGGTCCACCGGCTTGCCGTTGTAGCGGATCTCGAAGTGCAGCATGTCGCGGGTGGTGCCGGTGCGGCCCATTTCCGCGATCTGCTCGCCGGCCTTGACGCTCTGGCCCTCGTTGACCAGCCGCTTGCGGTTGTGGCCGTAGGCCGACAGCCACTGGTCGTTGTGCTTGATGATGATCAGCTCGCCGTAGCCCACCAGCCCCGCGCCGGAATAGACCACCACGCCCGGCCCGGCCGCGCGCACGCTGTCGCCACTGGCACCGGCGATGTCGATGCCCTGTTTGGTGGTTTCGCCGGCGGCGAAACGCCCGACCAGCACGCCGTCGGCCGGCCAGCGCCAGCCGATGCCGCTGTTGACCGGCGCCGGGGTCGCCGGCGCCGGCGTCCGTGCGGGAGTCGCCGTGGTGCCGCCGACCGCCGGCCGCGTGGCAGCGGTGCCGCTGCCCGGATACAGCCGCAACGACTGCCCCGGATAGATGGTGTAGGGCGCGGACAGGCCGTTCCAGGCGGCCAGGTCGGCCGGGGTGATGTTGTGCAGGCGGGCCAGCGCATACAGCGTGTCGCCGCGGCGCACCACCGCGGTCTGCCCCGGCTTGGGCACCGAGGTGCGTGGCGTGGTCCTGGATGCCGACGAAGCGGCGCCCGTCGGCTTGACCACCGTGGCGGTGCCACATGCGGCCAGGGTCACCGCCAGCGACGCTGCCAGCGTGTTGCGGATTGCCTTGGACATCAGGTCTACGCTCATGCGAATTTCGCCCTCCATATCAACCAGCCCGCCAGCAGGGCGACCAACGCGGTCGCCACCCAGCCCAGCGGTTCGATCCAGCGCCGCAGCGCTTCGGCCGCGCGCGCGCCGCCGAAGCGGATCACCGCGGCCAGCAGGTAGACCCGCTTGCCGCGCCCGACCAGCATGCTCAACACGTATTGCGGCAGCGGCACGCCGACGATACCGGAAGCCCAGGTGAATACCTTCATCGGGATCGGCATGAACCCGCCCAGCACCAGGAAGGTGAACACCGCCCACGGCGACTCGGCCATCTTCGCCTGCAGGGTGGCGATGCCCGATTCGATCGCCGGCAGCATGCCCAGCATCGCGAACAGCGGCTTGAGCGCCTCGAACGCGTAATGCCCCAGTGCGTAGCCCACCAGCGCACCCAGCATCGAGGCGGCCAGGCTCATCGTCGCCAGGCGCCAGCCCTTGCGCGGCTGCGCCACGCACATCGGCATCAGCATTACCTCGGGCATCACCGGGAAGATGATGGCCTCGACGAAGCTGAGCACGGTCAGGTAGGTGGGCGCGCGCTCGTGGCCGGCCCAGTACAGCGCGCGGTCGTACAGCGGGCCGAAAATCTTCATCGTCAATGCGTTCCCGTACCGTTGCGCGCGTTCAATCCAGCATGCCCGACAGCAACGGCACGAAGCTGACCGGGGCCAGTTCCTCCTGCACGATGCCGCCGTCGGCCTGCCGGGTGAGCTGCAGCAGCGCCTGCCCGCCGGAGCCGCCCACCGGCGCCACCAGCCGGCCGCCGATGGCGAGCTGTTCGATCAGCGCATCGACCAGCGCCGGCGCGGCGGCGGTGACCACGATCGCGTCATAGGGGCCATGCTCCGGCCAGCCGATGCGGCCATCGTCGTGCTTGCTGCGGACGTTCATGCCCAACTGCCGGAAGCGCTTGCGGGCCTGCCGCAGCAGGTCGCCGATGCGCTCGACGGTGAACACCTCCAGCCCCAGCGCAGCCAGGATCGCGGCCTGGTAGCCGGAGCCGGTACCCACCTCCAGCACGGTCTTCGGCGCAACCGCCAGCACCGCCTCGGTCATCCGCGCCACCACCCACGGCTGTGAGATGGTCTGGCCGTGGCCGATCGGCAGCGCGGTATCCTCGTAGGCGCGCGAGGCCAGCGCTTCATCGATGAACAGGTGGCGCGGCACCATCCGTATCGCGTTGAGCACGTTCTCGTTGCCGATGCCGCCACCGCTGTGGGCGCCGTCGCGCAGGCGCTCGACCAGCCGGTCGCGCACCCGCTGCGAGGTCATGCCGCTGCCGACCGCCTCGGGGGAAAGACGCAGGCGTGGCGTCATGCCGGCCGCCCCAGCGTCGCCGACAGCCCGCCCACCCAACTGGCGACCTTTTCCAGCGCTTCGTAGCGGGTCAGGTCCACCTGGATCGGGGTGATGGAGACGTGGCCGCTGCGCACGGCATGGAAATCGGTGCCGGGCCCGGCATCCTGCTCGGAACCGGCCGGGCCGATCCAGTAGACGGTGTTGCCGCGCGGGTCGGTGGCGGGGATGCAGCCCTCGGCCCGGTGGCGGTTGCCCAGCCGGGTGACCTCGAAGCCGCGGATTTCCTCCCATGGCAGGTCCGGCACGTTGACGTTGAGGATGGTGTCGGCCGGTAGCGGGTCGGCCTTCAGCCGCGCCACGATCGCCACCGCCGCGCGCGCCGCGCTGCGGAAATTCTTCGCCTCGTGCCGGTGCGTGACCAGCGACACCGCCACCGACGGCAGGCCGAGGAAGCGCCCTTCCATCGCCGCCGACACGGTGCCGGAATAGATCACGTCGTCACCGAGGTTGGCGGCATCGTTGATGCCCGAGACCACGATGTCCGGCTCGTGCTCCAGCATGCCGGTCAGCGCCAGGTGCACGCAGTCGGTGGGCGTGCCGGCCACCGCGCAGGTGTAGTGGTCGATCCGGCGCAGCCGCACCGGCCGGTCGAGGGTGAGGGAATTGCTGGCGCCGGAGCGGTCGCGGTCCGGGGCCACCACGGTGACCTCGTGCCCGGCCGCGCGCAGCTCGTCGGCGAGCATCCTGATGCCGGGGGCGTCCACGCCGTCGTCGTTGCTTACAAGTACGCGCATTGAAGACCTGAATCGGTGAATCGATGGCGGCGCCCTCCTGCCTCGCCGCCTGCTGCCGTGCCGGTGGTGCATGGAGCACCGGCCGGCCCGACCGTGATTGCCCATGATACCGGAATGCGCCACCCGGCTCCCCCGCGATGGCGGCGGCGCGCGGGCGCACGCGTTACGCTGTGCCCATGTCAGACCCGCAGGACGAAGACGATGGCGCCCTGTTCCGCGCCGCCATCGGCGCAGTGACGCCATTGCGCAAGGTGGAAACGCCGGCCGTCGAAAAGCCGCGCCCGAAGCCGCGCGCGCGCATGGCCGAGCAGGACGAGGCGCAGGCACTGGGCGAGTTCGCCCGGCTGCTGCATTCGAGCGCGCCGCTGGAAGCCGGCGACGTCGCCAGCTACCGCCGCGACAACCTGCCGCCGCGCATGTTCCAGCGCCTCAAGCGCGGCCAATACTCCGTGCAGGACGAACTGGACCTGCACGGCGCCAACACCGTGCAGGCCGAGCAGTTGCTGCGGCAGTTCCTGCTGGAGGCGCACGACCACGGCCATGGCTGCGTGCGCATCATCCACGGCAAGGGCCTGCAGGCCGACGGCGGCGTACCGGTATTGAAGAACCTGGTCGACCGCCTGCTGCGCCAGCGCAACGACGTGCTGGCCTTCCATTCGGCCCCCGCCGCGCAGGGCGGCACCGGCGCGGTGCTGGTGTTGCTGGCGCAGCGCTGATCCGTGCACCGCACATGCTCCGTAGGCCGGGGCTACGCCCCCGGCGCTCTGGAATGTAAAACAACAGGCCTTGCGCAGCCCGTCGGAGCGCCGGGGGCGTAGCCCCGGCCTACCCTCGTCCCAGCGGGGGCCACTTCGGGGCTTGCCGATGAAGCCATGTACCGGGCAAGCCCGGCACCTGCAAAGGCGCCCACATCTTCCGTAGATGCGGGGCTTGCCCCGCATCCACGACCCATGTCGTCGCCACCACGAGCGGCTATGGACGTTGGGCTTCAACCACGCTGCCCAGTTCGTGCAGCACCGCAGTGGCGTAGCACCCGGGTGGCAATGCGAAGGACAGCTCCAACGCGTCGTCCTGCAACCATGCGTGCTGCATCGATGCCGGGCGCAGCCGCAGGGCGCGGCGTTCCTGCTTCAGGTCGGCCTGTTCCAGCCCCACGCGCAATGCCAGCGCCTGCTCGTCGGCCAGTGCCGCCTGCTCCAGTTCCAGTGCCTTGCCGGTGCTGCGCAGCTCGCCCGCGCCCCACAAGGGTCCGCTGGGATGGATGTCGAAACGCGCCAGCCGCTCGGCCAGCGCGTCGTTCATCGGCTCTGGGCCGAAGACCGAGCGGCTGCCGTCCAGCATCCACACCTCTCCATCCAGCGCGACATCCCAGCAGCCCTGCTCCACCCGCGCGGCCAGCACCCGGTTGAACAACGCCGAACGCGCGGCGGACAGCAGCATCGAGCGCTGGTCCCTGCGCATGCGGCGGCCGGCGAACATCTGCAACGCGGCCGGCACGTTGCCGCCGTCGCGGCCGAAGCGCTGTTCGCCGAACCAGTTGGGCAGGCCGCGCGCGGCAATCGTCCGCAGGCGTTCGTCGATTGCCCCGCGCTCGCCCTGCACTTGCCGCAGTACCAGCCTGAAACGGTTGCCGGCCAGCGCGCCACGTTGCAGCTTGCGGTTGTGCCAGGTCGAGGCGAGCACGTGGATTTCGTCCGATTCCAGCAGCGCCAGGTCGGGCGCGACGCGCTTGGGCAGGTGCACGCTGAAGCGCTGCGTGGTCACCGCATGGCGATCCTTCTGCCCGGCGTAGCTGACGCCCATCTCCGCCACGCCGGCCCATTGCGCCAGCCGCTTCGCGACGGCCACGGTATTCGCGCCGCGCTTGCGGATCTCCAGCAGCAGGTGCTCGCCCTCGCCGCTGGCCTCGAAGGCCGGCAGTTCGTCCACCTGGAAGTCCTCCGGTACGCTGCGGATGACGGCATCCAGCAGCGGCGCGCCGAACGCCAGCGGCAGTGCGGTCATGCCGCCACCAACAGCACCACCGCCTGCGCGGCGATGCCTTCCTCGCGGCCGGTGAAGCCCAGCTTTTCGCTGGTGGTGGCCTTGACGCTGACCCGGTCCGGTTCCACGCCCAGCAATTGCGCCACTTTCCCGCGCATCGCCAATGCATGCGGACCGACCTTGGGCCGTTCGCAGATCACGGTGACGTCGGCATTGCCCACCTGCCAGCCGCGTTCGCGCAGCAGGCCGTTGCAATGGCGGACGAAATCGCTGCTGTCCGCACCCTTCCAGCGCGCGTCACTGGGCGGGAAATGCTGGCCGATGTCGCCCAGCGCCAGCGCGCCGAGCATGGCATCGCACAGCGCGTGCAGGATCACGTCGCCGTCACTGTGCGCCAGCACGCCGCAGCGGTGCGGTACGCGCACGCCGCCGAGCATTACGTGGTCGCCCTCGCCGAAGGCATGGACGTCGTAGCCCTGTCCTATGCGGATGGGCGGAAAAGGAGCGGAGGCATTCATCGCGGTCGTGTACGTCATGTCGGGCCCGGCATTCTCGCACCGGGCGGAGGAATCAGCCGCCGCGGCGCGACAGCTCGAATTCGAAGCGGGCCAGGTCGGCCGGCGTGGTGACCTTGAAGTTGCATTCGTCGCCCTCGACCAGCAGCGGGCGCGCGCCCTGCCGCTCCATCGCCATCGCCTCGTCGGTGACCGCGATGCCGGCGCCGGTCGCATCGAGCAGGGCCCGGGTCAACTGGTGGCGGCGGAACAACTGCGGGGTCAATGCGCGCCACAGGCGCTCGCGCGGCTCGGTGCGGTCGATGCCGCCGTCATCGCCGGCGCGCTTGAGGGTATCGCGCACCGGCGCGGCGAGGATCGCGCCGACCGGGTCGATGCGCCCCACTTCCAGCAGGCGCCCGAGGTCGGCCGCTGGCAGGTTCGGGCGTGCGGCATCGTGCACCAGCACGAAGTCGTCGGCGCGCACGCTGTCCGGCAATGCCTGCAGCCCGGCCAGCACCGAGTCGGCGCGGGTGGCGCCGCCGGTGCAGGTCAGCACCGGCTTGCCGGCAAGTTCGGTCCAGCCGGGCCAGTCGGCGTCGTTTTCGGCGATGGCGACCATCACCCCGGCCACGCCCGCGTGCGACAGCAGGGCGTCCAGCGTGTGCGCCAGCAGCGGTTCGCCCGCCGCCAACAGGTACTGCTTGGGCAGCGGCCCGCCGAAGCGGGTACCGCGCCCGGCAGCCGGCACCACCGCCCACACCTGCGTGCTCACGGCAACGGCTCCGTCGTCGCGGCACCGTGCGCGCCGCTGCCGGCCGGCGCCGGCGCTGCGACCGGCGCGTCCTCGACCACGCGGTAGAACTTCTCGCCGGGCTTGATCATGCCCAGCTCGCTGCGCGCGCGTTCCTCGATCGCGGCCTCGCCTTCCTTCAGGTCCTTGACCTCGGCGGCGAGCGCGTCGTTGCGCTGCTGCAGGCCTTCGTTGTCGCGCTTCTGGTTGGCGACCTGGGCCTCGAGCATCATCACCTCGCCCGAGTTGCCCGGGCCGAACCAGAAGCGGTACTGCAGGCCGGCCAGCAGTACCGCCAGCACCAGCAACAGCCAGCGCCAGTTGCGCATGGGCCGTCAGCGCTTGAGCGAGACGAACGCGTCACGCCCGGCGTAACGCGCGCCGGCGCCGAGGGCTTCCTCGATGCGCAGCAGCTGGTTGTACTTGGCCACCCGATCGCTGCGGCACAGCGAGCCGGTCTTGATCTGGGTGGCGGTGGTGGCCACGGCGATGTCGGCGATGGTGGTGTCCTCGGTTTCGCCCGAGCGGTGCGAGACGATCGCCGCGTAGTGCGCCTTGTCGGCCATCGCGATGGCCTCCAGCGTCTCGCTCAGGGTGCCGATCTGGTTGACCTTGATCAGGATCGCGTTGGCGGTGCCCGACTCGATGCCCTCGGCGAAGATCTTCGGGTTGGTGACGAACAGGTCGTCGCCGACCAGCTGCACCTTGCCGCCGATGCGCTCGGTCAGCAGCTTCCAGCCGGCCCAGTCGTTCTCGGCCAGGCCGTCCTCGATGGTGATGATCGGGTACTGCGCGCTCCAGTCGGCGAGGAAATCGACGAACTGCTCGGAGGTCAGGCGCTTGTTCTCGCCGACCAGGTTGTACTTGCCGTTCTCGTAGAACTCGCTGGAGGCCACGTCCAGGCCCAGCAGCACGTCCTCGCCGGCGGTGTAGCCGGCCTTGCCGATGGCTTCGAGGATGGTGTCCAGCGCCTCGACGTTGCTGCGGAAATCCGGGGCGAAGCCGCCCTCGTCGCCGACCGCCGTGCTCAGCCCGTGGCCCTTCAGCACCGACTTCAGCGAGTGGAAGATCTCGGTGCCGGCGCGCAGCGACTCGCTGAACGAGGTGAAGCCGACCGGCAGCACCATGAATTCCTGGAAGTCGACGTTGTTGTCGGCATGCGCGCCGCCGTTGATGATGTTCATCATCGGTACCGGCAGCGACGGCGTGGCGCCGGTCATGCCCGCCAGGTACTGCCACAGCGCCTGCTTCCTCGACGCGGCGACCGCATGGGCGGCAGCCATCGACACGCCCAGCAGTGCGTTGGCGCCGAGGCGGCCCTTGTTCTCGGTGCCGTCGAGGTCGATCAGGCGGCGGTCCAGCCCGGCCTGGTCGGCGGCGTCGAAGTCCTTCAGCGCAGTGGCGATGGCGCCGTTGACGTTGGCCACCGCGTCGCGCACGCCCTTGCCCAGGTAGCGGGTCTTGTCGCCATCACGCAGTTCCACTGCCTCCTTGGTGCCGGTGGAGGCACCCGAGGGCACCGCGGCGCGGCCGAACGAGCCGTCGGCCAGGGTAACTTCGGCCTCCAGCGTGGGGTTGCCGCGGCTGTCGAGGATTTCACGGGCGTGGATCTTGGCGATATTGGTCATGGTCGGCAGGATGGACTCGTAGGGGACGGAATGTGAAACCGCCCCGCAGTTTAAACGATGCACCAGCAGGCGCGGCGCGTTGCTTGCGGCTGAAAGCGCCGGGGTAGTGCCGGCCGCTGGCCGGCATCTGCATGAATGCTGGAAATGCGAGGTTGCCGGCCAGCGGCCGGCACTACCGTGAAAACCAATGGCCCGCGCGGGGCGGGCCATTGTTCGGGTTCAGAGCGTGGTTTCGAGAAACCCGTTTTTCTTGGTGATCGAATCCAGCGCCAGCAGGGTTTCCAGCAAGGCTTCCATCTTGCCCAGCGGCCACGCATTGGGGCCGTCGGACAGGGCCTTGGACGGGTCCGGGTGGGTTTCGGCAAACAGGCCGGCCACGCCCACCGCCACCGCCGCGCGCGCCAGCACCGGCACGAACTCGCGCTGGCCGCCGGAGCTTCCGCCCTGCCCGCCCGGCAGCTGCACCGAGTGGGTGGCGTCGAACACCACCGGGCAGCCGGTGTCGCGCATCACCGCCAGCGAGCGCATGTCGCTGACCAGGTTGTTGTAGCCGAAGCTGGCGCCGCGCTCGCAGACCATGATGTCGGCATTGCCGGTGGACTTGGCCTTCTCGACGACCGGCTTCATGTCCCACGGCGACAGGAACTGGCCCTTCTTGATGTTCACCGGCTTGCCGGCGCTGCACACCTTCTTGATGAAGTCGGTCTGGCGCACGAGGAAGGCCGGGGTCTGCAGCACGTCCACGACCGAGGCCACCTCGTCCATCGGCGTGTATTCGTGCACGTCGGTCAGCACCGGCACGCCGATCTGCTTCTTCACCTCGGCCAGCACCTTCAGCCCTTCCTCCATGCCGGGACCGCGGAAGCTGGTGCCGGAGGTGCGGTTGGCCTTGTCGAAGCTGGACTTGAAGATGAAGTTCATCCCCAACTTGCCGGTGATCTCCTTGAGCTGGCCGGCGACGTCGAGCTGCAACTGCATCGACTCGATCACGCACGGGCCGGCGATCAGGAACAGCGGCTGGTCCAGGCCGACTTCGAATCCGCAGAGCTTCATTCAACTACCTCGTGATTGAAGCCTCTCTCCCATTGAGAGAGGTTCGGGACAAGTGAAGCCCCTCTCCCACCGGGAGAGGGGTTGGGGTGAGGGGAAACGAAGTCCGGATGATTCAAACATCATGGACTACGCCGCACCCTCATCCGCCCCTTCGGGGCACCTTCTCCCGGAGGGAGAAGGAAAAAGCATCAGGCCCGCGCTTCCTTCAGCAACTTGCCGCCGGCCTTCTTCTCGCGCGCCGCGCGGATGAAACCGATGAACAGCGGGTGGCCGCCGCGCGGGGTGGACAGGAATTCCGGATGCGCCTGGCAGGCCAGGAACCACGGGTGCACGTCGCGCGGCAGTTCCACCACCTCCACCAGCGTGTCGTCCATCGACTTGCCGGAGATCACCAGCCCGGCATCCTCCAACTGGGTGCGGTAGCGGTTGTTGAACTCGTAGCGGTGGCGGTGGCGCTCGGCCACCACGTCCTTGCCGTACAACTCGCGCGCCAGCGTACCCGGCTTCAGCCGTTGCTCCTGCAGGCCCAGGCGCATGGTGCCGCCGAGGTCGGACTTCTCGTCGCGCTTCTCGACCTCGCCGCTGGCGGTGCGCCATTCTGTGATCAGGCCGATCACCGGGTGCGGCGTCTGCCGGTCGTTCTCGGTACTGTTGGCGCCGTCCAGCCCGGCCACGTGGCGGGCATGGTCCACCACCGCCGCCTGCATGCCGTAGCAGATGCCGAAATACGGCAGCTTGTGCTCGCGGGCATGGCGGGAGGTGAGCACCTTGCCCTCGAAACCGCGGTCACCGAAGCCACCCGGCACGAGGATGCCGTCGACGCCGTCCAGCGCGGAAAGGTCCGAGCCTTCCAGTTCCTGCGCTTCCAGCCACTTGAGGTTGACCTTGGTGCGCTGGCGCAGGCCGCCGTGCTTGAGCGCCTCGCCCACCGACTTGTAGGCGTCCTGGTGATCGACGTACTTGCCGACCACGGCGATGGTGACCTCGTCCAGCGGGTGCAGCGCCGCATCCAGCACCGCCTCCCACTCGGACAGGTCGGCCGGGCCGGCCTTGTCGGCGAGCTTGAGCTGGTTGACGACGATATCGTCCAGGCCCTGCGCATGCAGGCCCATCGGCACGCGGTACAGCACGTCCACGTCCGGCACGCTGATCACCGCGCGCTCGGAGACATTGGTGAACAAGGAGATTTTGCGCCGCTCCGAATCGGGGATGGCCTGCTCGGAACGGCACAGCAGCACGTCCGGCTGGATGCCGATCGAGCGCAGTTCCTTGACCGAGTGCTGGGTCGGCTTGGTCTTCAGCTCGCCGGCGGCGCCAATGTACGGCACCAGCGTCAGGTGCATGAACAGCGCCTTCTCCGGGCCGCGCTCGGTGCGCACCTGACGGATCGCCTCCAGGAACGGCAGCGATTCGATGTCGCCGACGGTGCCGCCGATCTCCACCAGCGCCACGTCGAAGCCCTGGGTGGCCTCGTCGATGCAGCGGCGGATTTCGTCGGTGATGTGCGGGATCACCTGCACGGTGGCGCCGAGGTAGTCGCCGCGGCGCTCCTTGCGGATCACGTTCTCGTAGATGCGCCCGGTGGTGACCGAGTTCCTGCGGCTCAGCCGGGTGTGGACGAAGCGCTCGTAGTGGCCCAGGTCCAGGTCGGTCTCGGCACCGTCGTCGGTGACGTAGACCTCGCCGTGCTGGAAGGGACTCATGGTGCCCGGATCGACGTTGATGTACGGATCCAGCTTCATCATCGTGACCTTCAGGCCACGCGCCTCGAGGATGGAGGCCAGCGACGCGGCGGCGATGCCCTTGCCAAGCGAGGACACCACGCCGCCGGTAACGAAAATAAGGGGGGTCATGGCTCACTTGCCTCCCGGAAAGCCCTAGTTTAAAGGTTGTCGCGCGAACACCCAAGCGCGGGATGCGGCGACCTCAAAAAAAAGACGCCCCGGCCAGCGCCGGGGCGTCCATCCACCATCGGGAAACCCGCGTCAGCGACGCTTGCGGGCTTCCTCTTCTTCCTCTTCCTCGCGCGGGGCCGGCTGCTCGCCCCGGGCCTTCTGCTGCGCGGCGGCCGCGGCACGGCGCCGGGCCTTCTGCTCGGCCTCGGCCTTCGCCTTGTCGGCGGACGCATCCTGCGCGGCTTCGGCCGTCTTGCCCTTGTTGGCGGCGCTCTGCGCCATCACCAGCGGTACCGCCACGACGGCGGCGGCGGCCACTGCCCAGGCCAGCAATTTCGACGATTTCATCATCATCCTCCGGGTTCGCACCGGCGCACGGGGCCGGTTGCATGCCTCTCGACCGGTGCAGGATACCCACGCCCGCCCCTCCCGGCACTGAATGCCCGGCGTGCAAATTCCGCCGGCAGACCGCAAACTTGCCCGTCGCACTGCCTCATCGAGATACATGAACGCCCGCTACAACGCCGCCGACATCGAAGTCCTCTCCGGCCTGGACCCGGTCAAACGCCGTCCCGGCATGTATACCGACACCACCCGCCCGAACCACCTGGCGCAGGAGGTCATCGACAACTCGGTGGACGAGGCGCTGGCCGGGCACGCGAAGACCGTCGAGGTCGTCCTGTTCAAGGACGGCAGCTGCGAGGTCAGCGACGACGGCCGCGGCATGCCAGTTGACATCCACCCGGAGGAAAAGATCCCCGGCGTCGAGCTGATCCTCACCCGGCTGCATGCCGGCGGCAAGTTCAGCAACCGCAACTATACCTTCAGCGGCGGCCTGCACGGCGTCGGCGTGAGCGTGGTCAACGCGCTGTCCACGCTGGTGGAGATCCACATCAAGCGCGAGGGCAACGAGCACCGCATCACGTTCCGCGACGGCGACCGCGCCAGCCCGCTGGAAGTGGTCGGCACGGTGGGCAGGAAGAACACCGGCACCCGCCTGCGCTTCTGGCCCGACCCGAAGTATTTCGACACACCGAAGTTCAACCTGCGCGCGCTGCGCCACCTGCTGCGTGCCAAGGCGGTGCTGTGCCCCGGGCTGACGGTGAAGCTGACCGACGAGGCCACCGGCGAAACCGAGAGCTGGCATTACGAGGACGGCCTGCGCGATTACCTGAAGGCCGAGCTGGGCGAACGCGAGATGCTGCCGGCCGAGCTGTTCGTCGGCAGCCTGAAGAAGGAAACCGAAGTCGTCGACTGGGCCGTGGCCTGGCTGCCGGAAGGCGAGCTGGTGCAGGAGAGCTACGTCAACCTGATCCCCACCGCCCAGCACGGCACCCACGTCAACGGCCTGCGCACCGGCCTGACCGAGGCGCTGCGCGAGTTCTGCGACTTCCGCAACCTGCTGCCGCGCGGGGTCAAGCTGGCGCCGGAGGACGTCTGGGACCGGGTGTCGTTCGTGCTGTCGCTGAAGATGACCGACCCGCAGTTCTCCGGCCAGACCAAGGAGCGCCTGTCCTCGCGCCAGGCCGCCGGTTTCGTCGAGGGCGCCGCGCACGATGCCTTCAGCCTGCTGCTGAACCAGAACGTGGAGGTCGGCGAGCGCATCGCCCAGATCGCCATCGAGCGCGCCAGCGCGCGGCTGAAGACCGAGAAGCTGGTGGTGCGCAAGAAGGTCACCCAGGGCCCGGCGCTGCCCGGCAAGCTGGCCGACTGCATTTCGCAGGACCTGTCGCGCACCGAGTTGTTCCTGGTGGAAGGTGATTCGGCCGGCGGCAGCGCCAAGCAGGCGCGCGACAAGGACTTCCAGGCGATCCTGCCGCTGCGCGGCAAGATCCTGAACACCTGGGAAGTGGCTTCCGGCAGCGTGCTGGCCTCGGAGGAAGTGCACAACCTGGCCATCGCCATCGGCTGCGACCCGGGCAAGGAGGACATCTCCGGCCTGCGCTACGGCAAGATCGTGATCCTGGCCGACGCCGACTCCGACGGCCTGCACATCGCCACCCTGCTCTCGGCGCTGTTCCTGAAGCACTTCCCGGCGCTGGTCGATGCCGGCCACGTGTTCGTGGCGATGCCGCCGCTGTTCCGCGTGGACGTGGGCAAGCAGGTGTTCTACGCGCTGGACGAGGAGGAAAAGCGTTCGCTGCTGGAGAAGATCGAGCGCGAGAAGGTCCGCGGCCAGGTCAGCGTCACCCGCTTCAAGGGGCTGGGCGAGATGAACCCGGCGCAGCTGCGCGAATCCACCATCCACCCGGATACGCGCCGGCTGGTGCAACTCACCGTGGACGACGACGAGCAGACCCGCTCGCTGATGGACATGCTGCTGGCGAAGAAGCGCGCGTCGGATAGAAAGGGGTGGCTGGAGAACAAGGGCGATCTCGCCTCCCTGGAGGTTTAACCTCGGCTATTCACCGCCATCAGCCGTGGCGACGGCGCAGGCATGGCTACCCCGGTGGGGACCCCTTGGCGCGGCTTCGCTGGAAGTCTGATCCCGGCCATTCGAGCACGAGATTTACGTAGATGCGGGGCTTGCCCCGCATGGGGCCTTCCCGGCAAACCCCGTGCCGGGCAAGCCCGGCACCTGCGGGAGGCGGGGTATCCACGGCATGCGGAATTGATTTCCCCGCAATCGGGCGAGGAGCCTTGAATCCTCCCGTACATGCCCGGCATGGCTTTACGCACATCCGGCCGATCAGGATCGCGGTCTAGCATCGGGCATCCCTTCACCCGGTGCCTTCCATGCCACTGCTACGCAACCTCGCCTTTGCCGGCGCCCTGGCGCTTGCCACACCCGCCGCCTTCGCCGCCGACAAGCCCGAAGGCGAAGACAAGGCCGCCGCAACCGCCCCCGCCCCGCTACCGGCCGATGCCTCGGTGCGCCAGAGCATGCGGCTGGAAGGCCGTACCCTCGACTACACCGCCACCGTCGGCTCGCTGCCGGTGCGCGACGCGCAGGGCAAGGTCATCGGCGACGTGGTGTTCACCGCCTACACGATGCCCGGCAAGGACCGGCCGGTCACCTTCGCCCTCAACGGCGGCCCCGGCGCCTCCTCGGTCTACCTGAACCTCGGCGCGATCGGCCCGCAGGTGGTCGCCTTCGGCAGCGAGGGCGACAGCGCCTCGGCGCCGGCCACGCTGCACGACAACCCCGGCACCTGGCTGGATTTCACCGACCTGGTGTTCATCGACCCGATCGGTACCGGCTTCAGCCGCTCGCGCATTCCCGACGACGAGGCCAGGAAGCAGTTCTTCACCCCCACCGCCGACGTCGAATACCTGTCACGGGTGGTCTACGACTGGCTGCTGAAGAACCAGCGCCTGACCTCGCGCAAGTACCTGGCCGGCGAGAGCTACGGCGGCTACCGCGGCCCGCGCATCACCCATTACCTGCAGACCCGGCTGGGCGTGGCGATGAACGGGCTGGTGCTGGTCTCGCCGTACCTGAGCCCGACGCTGGAGGACAACAGCGACGTCTCGCCGATGGCATGGCTGCAGACCCTGCCCTCGATTGCCGCCGCGCACCTGGAGCGCCAGGGCCGGCTCACCGACGAGGCGATGCGCGAGGTGGTCGAATACACCCGTGGCGACTACGCCACCGCGCTGATGAAGGGCCGCTCCGACCCGCAGGCGACCGAGGCGATGATCCGCAGGGTCACCGAACTGACCGGGCTGGACCCGGTGTTCGTGCGCCGCGCCGGCGGCCGCCTGGAGACGCAGGCCTACCTGCGCGAGGTATTCCGCGACAAGGGCACGCTGGGCAGCCGCTACGACTCCAATGTCACCGCCTTCGACCCGTTCCCCACCGATCCCGAGCAGCGCGCCAACGACCCGCTGCTGGACAGCATCATCGCCCCGACCACCACCGCGATGGTGGATTTCGTCACCCGCGTGGTCGGCTGGAAGGTCGACGCCCGCTACAACGCGCTGAGCTACGAGGTGAACCGGCTGTGGGACCGCAACGGCGACCTGCGCGCCGGCGCGGTCACCCAGCTGCGCCAGGCCGTGGCCATCGACCCGCGGCTGCGGGTGCTGATCGCGCACGGCTGGAACGACCTGTCGTGCCCGTTCATGGGCTCGATCCTGACCGTGGACCAGATGCCGAGCATGGGCGAGGACCCGCAGCGGGTGCAGGTGCGCGAATACCCCGGCGGGCACATGTTCTACAGCCGCGCCGACAGCCAGGCCGCGTTCCGCCGCGACGTGCAGGCGATGTACCAGCGCAACTGAGAAATCGCCGGCCACCGGCCGCCGCCTCTCCAACGCAAAGGCCCGCCGTCTCCGGCGGGCCTTTCTTCATGCGTTCCGGAAGGGCGGTCAGGTCCAGCCGGCCATCTCGAACAGGCGCAGGGCGAAATAGCCGCAGGCACCGGCCGCCGGGATGGTCAGGATCCACGCCCAGACGATGCGCTCGATCACGCCGATGCGCAGCGACTTCGGGTTCTTGGCGAAGCCCACGCCCATGATCGCGGTGGAGATGCTGTGGGTGGTCGACACCGGCATGCCGAAATGCGCGGCCAGGGTCAGGATCGTCGCCGAGCTGGTTTCCGCGGCGAAGCCGTGGATCGGGTGCAGCTTGACCATCTTGTGGCCCAGGGTCTTGATGATCTTCCAGCCGCCCGAGGCGGTGCCGGCGGCCATCACCACCGCGCAGGTCAGCACGATCCACATGGCGATGCCGTCGCCGCCGTGCGCGTCCGGGTGCATGAACGCCAGCCACGACGGCAGGTCGTCCAGCGCGCCGGTGGCCTCGGCGCCGATCAGGGTCATGGCGATGATGCCCATCGTCTTCTGCGCGTCGTTGTGGCCGTGGGCGAAGCCCATGTAGGCGGCCGAGGCGATCTGCGCCTTGCCGAAGAAGGCGTTGACCCAGCGCGGCCGCGCCAGCCGCCGCAGCACGCCGCCGACGCGCGCCATGCCGGCGATGATCGCCCACAACAGGCACATCACCACGATGCCGAGCGCGAAGCCGGCGATCGGCGAGGTGATCATCGGCACGAACACCTTCCACAGCAGGCCCTTGTTCTGCGCCCAGTTGCCGAGGTTCTGCGACCAGATCAGCGCGTCCCAGTTGTTGTGCGCGGCGGCCAGGCCGGCGCCGCACAGGCCGCCGATCAGCGCGTGCGAGGACGAGGACGGCAGGCCCTTCCACCAGGTGATCAGGTTCCAGACGATGCCGCCGAGCAGCGCACACAGGATCACCTGCGGGGTCACGTCGACCACCTCGGCGTTGAGCAGGCCGTTGGCGATGGTCAGCGCCACAGCGGTGCCGGTCAGCGCGCCGATCAGGTTCATGCCCGCGGCCAGCATCACCGCCCAGCCGGGCGAGAGCACCTTGGTCGCCACCACGGTGGCGATGGAGTTGGCGGTGTCGTGGAAGCCGTTGATGAACTCGAAGACGAGCGCGGCCAGCACCACCACCAGCACTAATGTCAGCATCGCGATTGCCCCCTTGAGTCAAGGGGGCAGGCCCGCCGCCCTGCGGCGGGACGGGGGATGTGGAAGTACGGCCTGCGGGTACCGGCACAGCCGGTGCCCTTGCCGCCGAAGCCGGAAATGCCCGAGAACCCCATCATGGCGATCACGAATTCTTCAATACGATCTGGTAGACCACCACGCCGGCCTCGCGGCAGCGGTCGATGGCCTTTTCCAGGATCTCGAAGAACTCCTTGAGCAGGAACATCTGCAGGTGGTCCAGGCGCCCGGAATAGATTTCCCGGTACAGCTCCAGCATCAGCCGGTCGGCCTCGTTCTCCAGCGCGCGCAGCTTCTCGTTCATCGCCGTCATCCGGTCGATGTTCATGTGGCGCAGGTCCTTGACCATCTCCACCACCACGTCGGCGGCCTGCTCCAGCATCGCCGCGCGCGGGGCGAAGTCGATCTGCGCCAGGTGCTGGGTGGCCAGCGAGTAGCGGTCGGCGAACTTCTCGATCTGCTTGGGGATCTTGTAGAGGGCCGAACCCAGCGCCTCGATGTCCTCGCGCTCGATCGGGGTCATGAAGCTGTCCACCAGCGCCTGGCTGATCTTGTCCGAGGCCGCGCGCTCGCGCAGGCGGGCCAGCTTGAACGCGTCCAGCGCCGGCTGGCGGTCGGCCTCGCGCATCATCGTGTGCAGCGCCTTGGCGCCGTCGGCGGCAGCCTGGGCGGCCTCGTCGAGATAGGTGTAGAACTGCTTGCCGGAGCCGAAGATCGTCTGCAATGAAAACATGGGGAACCTGTTCGCCGTCGCGGAAGGGGCGGCATCGAGGGGGAATTATGACGGCTGAATGACCGCTCGGGTATTCCCGGCGTCCCGTCCCCATACACATGAATGGGCGGTTGCCGGCTCCTCACGACGGTTTGCTAAGATGCGCCGGCGCCCGTGCGGCGCAGCCTATGGACGACGACCCTTATCCCCCCCCGCCGCGCCAGGCCCCGTTTGCCGGTCCCTGCCGCCCGCGCCAGCCCTTCCCCTCCCCGCCACCAACCCGGGGAGTGACCCGTGCTTGAGTTCCTGATCGTCCTCGCCCTGATCCTGCTCAACGGCTTCTTCGCCATGTCCGAGATGTCGGTCATGACCTCGCGCAAGAGCCGGCTCAAGCAGATGGCCGCCTCCAGCAAGCGCGCCGCGCGCGCGCTGGCGCTGTCCGAGCGCCCGGAGAACTTCCTGTCCACGGTGCAGATCGGCATCACCCTGATCGGCATCCTGACCGGCGTCTACGGCGGCGAATCCATCGGCCTGCGGATTGCCGACTGGCTGCGCCAGGTAGCACCCGGCTTCACCTATGCCGATGCCACCGGCAAGGTGCTGGCGGTGGCGCTCATCACCTACCTGACGCTGATCTTCGGCGAACTGCTGCCAAAACGGCTGGCGATCACCCGTTCGGAGGACATCGCCGGCGTGGTCGCGGTACCGATGGGCTGGCTGGCGCGCATCGCCGCGCCGGGCGTGTGGCTGCTGTCACGCTCCACCCAGCTGATGCTGCGCCTGCTGGGGCTGGGCAAGAGCGAATCGGCCACGGTCAGCGAAGAGGAAATCCGCATGCTGGTGGCCGAGAGCCACGAGGCCGGCGTGATCGACAGCCACGAGCGCGACATGATGAACCGGGTCATGCGCCTGGGCGACCGCACCGCCGACAGCCTGATGACCCCGCGCAACCGCATCGCCTGGCTGGACACCACCGCCGATGCGGGGAAGAACCTGGAAACCATGCGCGAGCACGCGTTCTCGCGCTACCCGGTGTACCGCGGCAACGACCAGGACATCGCCGGCATCCTCGAGGTGAAGACGCTGGTCACGCACGGGCTGGACGGCATCGGGCCGTCGATGTTCGCCGGCCTGCGCGAGACCCTGTACGTTTCCGAATCCACCCACGCGATGAAGCTGCTGGAGATCTTCCGCGAAGAACACCAGTCGATGGCGCTGGTGGTGGACGAATACGGCGAGATCCAGGGCCTGGTGACGATCAGCGACCTGATGGGCGCGGTGGTCGGCCGCCTGCAGGCGGTGGAGAACACCGACGAGGACGCGCTCGTGGTCACCCGCGAGGACGGCTCGCTGCTGGTGGACGGCTCGCTGCCGGTCGACGACCTGCGCGAGCTGATGGAAGGCGCCGAGCTGCCCGACGCCGAGGAAGGCGACTACTACACCCTGGCCGGCATGTGCATGCACAGCTTCGGCCGCATCCCGCGCGCCGGCGAATACTTCGACTGGGCCGGCTGGCGCATCGAGATCGTCGACCTGGACGGCGCCCGCATCGACAAGCTGCTGCTGCGCAGGCTGCCGGAAGAAGACACCGATGACATCGTCGACTGAGCCGCAAGGCGACGCCGGCCGCTACCGCAACGAGGGTATCCGCACGCTGCTGGCGATGTTCGAGCACGGCGACCCGGAGCAGCACCAGCCGGTGGGGCAGATCCTGCACGGCCTGCGCGAAGGCGCGTTCGGCGTGTTCCTGTTCGTCGCCATCCTGCCCGCGTTCATCCCGATCCCCGGCATCGGCGGCGCGGTCAGCGGCCCGCTGGTGCTGCTGATCGGCGCGCAGATGATGTGCGGGCTGTCGCGCCCGTGGGTGCCCGGCTTCATCGCCCGGCGCGGGCCGAAGCGCGGCACCATGCAGCGCTTCCTGGGCCGGATCGACCGTCCGCTGCGGCTGCTGGACCGCCTGCTCAGGCCGCGCCTGCCGGCGCTGGTGTGCCCGCTGCCGGCACGCCTGTTCAGCGGCGTGCTGTTGCTGCTGCTCGGCGTGCTGCTGTCGCTGCCGATCCCCTTCACCAACTACCTGTTCGGTTTCCAGCTGCTGCTGTTCGCGCTGGCGCTGATCGAGCGCGACGGCGTGCTGATGCTGTTCAACTGGCTGGCCGGCATCGCCGCGGCGGCCTTCTTCGGCCTCGGCTCGGGGCAGTTGCTGGGTCAGCTTTCAACGCTGTACCAACGCTGGAGTGGCGGCTGACCCCTGCAGGAGCGCTCGTAGGAGCGCACCTTGGTGCGCGATGGAGCTTTCACGGTAGAGCCCCATCGCGCACTGAAGTGCGCTCCTACGACGACGGCAAGAGCCGCCGTTCCGTCAGCGGTCGTTCTTCAGGTACTGCAGGAACGGATCGTTCTTGTCGAGCACGATCACGCCGTTGCCGTCGGTCATCGAGCCGCGGTAGGCCTCCAGGCTGCGGTAGAACGCGTAGAACGCCGGGTCGGCCGAGCCGGCCTTGCCGTAGATCGCCGCGGCCCGGGCATCGCCCTCGCCGCGCAGCTGCTGCGCGTCGCGCTCGGCCTCGGCCACCAGCACGGTGCTCTCGCGGTCGGCCTGGGCACGGATGGTCAGCGACTGCTCCTCGCCCTCGGCGCGCAGCTTGGCCGCCTCCTGCTTGCGCTGGGCGCGCATGCGTTCGTAGACGTCGGTGATGACCTGGCTGTCGGTGGGCAGGTCGATCTGCTTGATGCGCAGGTCGACGATCTGCATGCCCAGCGTCCCCACCGCCTCGTTGATCGCGGTGAGCTGGTTGGCGATCAGCTCGCTGCGGTCGCCGGACACCAGCTGCTGCAGGGTGCGCGAGTTGATCTGGTTGCGCAGCGAGTCGGTGATGATCGGCGCCAGCCGCGCATTGGCGACCTTGCCGTCGCCGCCGGTGGCGCGGTAGTAGGCGCGCACGTCGGAGATGTAGCCGATGGCGAAGAAGTCGACGCTGACGTCCTTCTGCTCGGCGGTGAAATAGCGCGCCGGGGCGGTGTCCAGCACCTGGAAGCGGCGGTCGAACACCCGCACCGTCTCCACCAGCGGCACCTTGAAGTGCAGCCCGGGCTTGATGTCCGCGCGCACCACCTTGCCGAGGTTCAGGACCATCGCGGTCTGGTCCTCGCGCACCACGTAGACCGAGCCCATCAGGCCCAGCAGCACCACGACCAGCAGGCCGATAACAAGGGAGTTCTTCATCGGCCGGCCTCCTGACGCGTTGCCGAGCGCGAAACCGTGCGGTCCGCGTTGCGAATGCTGTCGGTGATGCCCGGCAGCGCCGGCACCATTGCTTCGGGCGCCGGCTGCGCCGCATTGCCACCCGGTTTGGCGGCATCGGCCGGCATCGGCACGTAGATCAGCTGGCGGCCATCGCCGCCGATGACCTTGCGGTTCTCGGCCAGCACCTGCTGCACGGTTTCCAGCCACAGCCGCTTGCGGGTGACTTCCGGCGCATTCCGGTACTCGGCCTGCAGCAGGCTGAAGCGGCTGGCGTCACCCTCGGCGCGGGCGATCACCGCCTGCTTGTAGCCCTCGGCGGTGGTGCGGGTGCGCGAGGCCTGGCCGCGCGCCTCCGGCACCACCTTGGCGGCATAGGCCTGGGCCTCGTTGATCAGCCGTTCCTTGACCTGCTGGGCGCCGTTGACCTCGTCGAAGGCCGGCTTCACTTCCTCCGGCGGGCGGGCGTCGGGCAGGGTCAGGCCGGTGACCGACAGGCCGGTGCGATAGGCCTCCAGCGAGGCCTGCAGGCGCTGCTCGGCGGCGGCGGCCAGCGGGCCGCGGTTGTTCAGCACGGTGTTGAGGTCGGCGCGGCCGACCTGCTCGCGCACCGCGCTCTGCGCCGACTGCTCCAGCACCTGGTCGGCATCGACCGAGCCGAACTTGTACAGGCGCGGGTCGTCGACCCGGTACTGCACGTTCAGCGAGACGTTGACGATGTTCTCGTCGCGGGTCAGCACCGGCACCTGGCTGCTGAAGGTCTTGATCTGGGTGGCGTTGACCTTGGTCACCGACTCGATCGGCCACGGCAGCTTGAAGTTCGGGCCCGGCTGCAGGATGCGCGAGAACTGGCCGAAGCGCAGCACCACGCCGCGCTGCTGTTCGCCGATCAGCTGGAAGCTGGAGAGCAGCACCAGCAACGCCAGCGCCACCAGCACCCAGCGCCATGCGCCACCGTCGAACAGGTCGCGCAACGGGCCGGGCAGGCCGCCCCATCCGCCGCCGTTGCCGCCTCGTGGCCGGCGCGCGCCGCGCCGGTTGTCGGCGGGGCCGTCTTTGCCATTGCCGCCAGGTGTGTTCCAGGCCATGCATGCTCCATCTGTCAGGGCCGGGTGCGGGACAACCGGCCGTCAATCGAATCCCGATTCTACTAGATGGGGCAAGACCTGCCGTTTCGCAACGGTTATCTTGATCGGCCCGCTTCCGCGCAGGCAACGCCATGACCGCCACCCCGTCCTTCCCCGCCTTCCGCATCCACAACGACGACGCCGGCTACCGCGCCGGCATCGAGCAGGTAACGCTGGACCAGCTCGACCCCGGCGAGGTGGTGGTACGCGCGCGCTGGTCGTCGGTGAACTACAAGGACGCGCTGGCCGGCACCGGCCAGGGCAAGATCCTGCGCCGCTTCCCGCTGGTGGGCGGCATCGACGTGGCCGGCGAGGTGGTGGCCTCGACCGACCCGGCATTCCGCGAGGGCGACGCGGTGCTGGTCACCGGCTGCGGCCTGAGCGAAACCCGCGACGGCGGCTACAGCCAATATGTGCGGCTGGAAGCGAAGTGGGTCATCCCGCTGCCGGCCGGGCTGTCGCTGCGCGAGGCGATGGTGCTGGGTACCGCCGGCTTCACCGCGGCGCTGGCGCTGCTGCGGATGAAGGACAACCGGCAGGCGCCGGAGCACGGCCCGCTCGCCGTGACCGGCGCCACCGGCGGGGTCGGCTCGCTGGCAGTGGACATCTTCAGCCGCGCCGGCTTCGAGGTGCATGCGATCAGCGGCAAGACCGGAGCAAAGGAGTACCTGACCACGCTGGGCGCCACGCAGGTGCTGGGCCGCGAGGCGCTGGCCACCGCCCGGCCGATGGAGTCGGCGCGCTTCGGCGGCGGCCTGGACAACGTCGGCGGGCCGATGCTGACCAGCCTGCTGGCGCAGACCGCGCCCTACGGCAACGTCGCCTCGGCCGGGCTGGCCGCCAGCGCGCAGCTGGACATGACGGTGATGCCGTTCATCATCCGCGGCGTGTCGCTGCTGGGCGTGGCCTCGGCCGGCACCGCGCGCGACATCCGCGAGCAGGTCTGGCAACACCTGGGCGACGACTGGAAGCCGCGCCACCTGGACACCGTGTGCACCCGCGAGGTCGGGCTGGCCGAACTGCCGGACGTGTTCGCCACGATGCTGGCCGGGCAGTCGTTCGGCCGCACCGTGGTCAGGATCGACTGAAGCCGGTTGCGCGCAGCGTGACGCAAGCGGCTTCACGCCGCCACGGCGGCGGCCTACACTGCCCGGATTCTTGGGGAAGAATTCTTGGGGAGAACCATGGCACGCATCCTGATCGTCGATGATTCGCCATCGCAGTTGCTGGGCATCCAGCGCATCGTCGAAAAACTCGGGCACGAGACCTTCACCGCCACCGATGGCGCGGCCGGCGTGGAAGCGGCCAAGGCGGTGCTGCCCGATCTGGTGCTGATGGACGTGGTGATGCCCAACCTCAACGGTTTCCAGGCCACCCGCACGCTCAAGCGCGAGGCCAGCACCACCCACATCCCGGTGGTGCTGGTGACCACCAAGGACCAGGACACCGACCGCCTGTGGGGCATGCGCCAGGGCGCCAAGGCCTACATCACCAAGCCGTTCTCGGAGAGCGATCTTTCCGAAGTGATCGCGCGGGTGTTCGAGGGCAGCGAGCCACCGGCCGCCTGACCCGTACGGACGGGCTGATCCTGTAGATGCGGGGCTTGCCCCGCATGAAGCTTTCCCGGGAGAGCCCCGTGTGGGGCATGCCCCACACCTACGCAGCCGTGGGTCGGGGCTACGCCCCCGACGCGTCCGGCCCATCGCCATCGGGGCCGTAGCCCCGACCTACACCTTCTCGCCGAAGGCCTTGGCCAGCGCGCGGTAGGCCTTCTGCTGCGCTTCGTTGGTCGCCACCGGCGCGACGACCTCCAGTTCCACGATCTGGTCGCCATCGGGCTTGCCCGGCAGGCCGCGGCCGCGCAGGCGCAGCTTGCGGCCGCTGTCCGAGTCGGCCGGCACCTTCAGTTCCACCGCCCCGCCCAGGGTCGGCACGCTGATGCCGGTACCCAGCGCGGCCTGCCACGGCGTCACCTGCAGGGTGTAAAGGATGTTGCGGCCATCGACCTCGAACTGCGGGTGCGCGGCGTATTCCACTTCCAGCATCAGGTTGCCGCCGCCGCTGCCCTGCCCGGCCAGCCGGATCACCTGCCCCGGGCGGATGCCCTTGGGCACGCGCACGTCCAGCTGGCGGCCATCGACGTTGATGCGCAGCGAGTCGCCGGCGTAGGCGGCCTCCAGCGGTACCGACAGTTTGGCGCGGGTGTCGCGCGGCGGCTGCGGGCCGGCGCTGCCGCCGAAACCGTCGAAGCCGCCCCGCGCGCGGCCGCCGCGCTGGCGCGCGAACAGGCTCTCGAAGAAGTCGCTGAAACCGCCGCCGGCGCCACCGCCGCCGAACACCTCCTCGAAGTCGAAGCCCTGCCCGCCACCGAAATCCGGCGGCGCCTGGAACTCCTCGCCGGGCCGGTAGCCGCGCGCGCGCAGCTGGTCGTAGGCCTGGCGCTTGGCCGGGTCGCGCAGCGCCTCGTAGGCTTCGTTGACCGCCTTGAACTGCTCCTCGGCGCCGGCTTCCTTGCTCACGTCCGGGTGGTACTTGCGCGCCAGCCGCCGGTAGGCGGTCTTGATCTCGGCGTCGCCGGCCGTGGGTTCGACGCCCAGCGTCGCGTAGTAATCCTTGAATTCCATCCAGACACCTTTCGGAAAAGTCGGGTCGATCGCCCCGCGACGATGGCCGCCACATGTTCGGCAGGCACAGGAGTGCCATTCTAGCGGTCGCGGCGCCGGCCTCGCCCCCATGCCGGGAAATGCTGCGTGAAGGCGGTCTTTTCAAGCCGTTGACGCCACCCTTGCACCCGACTACTAGACTGCACCCAGACCCAGGAGCCCCCCATGACCATCCACGTCGGCGACACCATTCCGGAAGTGACCCTCAAGCGCATCCGCGAGGGCATGGAAACCATCGACACGCACGCCCTGTTCGACGGCCGCAAGGTGGTGCTGTTCGCCGTGCCCGGCGCGTTCACGCCCACCTGCTCGGCGCGCCACCTGCCCGGCTTCGTCGAGCACTTCGAGCAGTTCCGTGGCCGCGGCATCGAGGTGTACTGCATGGCGGTGAACGACCCGTTCGTGATGCAGGCCTGGGCGCAGGCGCAGTCGGTGCCCGATGGGCTGCAGATGCTGTCCGACGGCAACGGCGACTTCACCCGCGCGCTGGGGCTGGAAATGGACGCCAGCGGCTCGGGCATGGGCATGCGCTGCCGCCGCTTCGCGCTGTATGCGGAGAACGGCACCGTCCGCGCCATCCATGTCGAGGAGCCGGGCAAGTTCGAGGTGTCCTCGGCCGAATACATGCTCGCCCATCTCCCCGAATAGCGATTCCCGACCCAAGGAGCAGCCAGCCATGAGCAAGCCCTCTCCCACCAGGACCACCGCCAAGGCCACCGGCCCGGCCGGCATCAGCGACCGCAGGACCCTGCGCGCCAATGCCCGCAAGCGCATCGAGGACGGCGCGGTCACCCCGACCTACAGCGCCGACCGTACGGCGGTGGTCAAGCTGCTCAACGACGCGCTGGCCACCGAGTGGGTGTGCGTGCTGCGCTACTACCGCCACTACTACATGGCCAAGGGCATGCTCGCCGACGCGGTGAAGGCCGAGTTCCTGGAGCACGCGCAGCAGGAGCAGGCCCACGCCGGCATGCTGGCCGAGCGCATCGTGCAACTGGGCGGCGAACCGGACTTCGACCCGGACACGCTCACCGCGCGCTCGCACGCCGAATACAAGGAAGGCGGCAACCTGCGCGACATGGTGCGCGAGAACCTGGTCGCCGAGCGCATCGCCATCGACAGCTACCGCGAGATGATCAACTTTATCGGCGACAAGGACACCACCACCAAGCGCATCCTCGAACACATCCTCGCGCAGGAGGAGGAGCACGCCGACGATTTCGCCGACATGCTCGAGGGCTGGATCGGCGAGTAGCAACGCCGCCGCCAACGAATGCTTTCGTAGGTGCCGGGCTTGCCCGGCACGGAGCCGTTCCCATCACCGGCCACGGAAAGCGTGCGGGGCAAGCCCCGCACCTACGGCGCCGCGCCGCTCAACGCACCACGCGGAAGCGCACCCGCGTCCACGCGCCATCGGCGGCCAGCGCGGTGAGCACGTGCTCGCCCGGTTCGTCGAAGTCGCGCACGAAGCCGCGCGCGCCCTGGGTCTGCGCGATCCAGCGCCCGTCCAGCAGCCATTCCACCGTCGCCTCGCTGCCCAGCGCGCGCAGTTGCAGGCGCGGGCCATGCGTGGCGCCGGGCGCGCGCGCCAGCGTGGCGCGGTCGTTGAGGCCATCCACGTGCAGCACGCCGTCGTTGCCGCGTTCGTCGGGCGGGCACCCCGGCGCCAGCGGCGGCAGGCGCTGTGCCTGCCGTTGCGCCTGCGACAACCACGGCGAGGCCAGCGCCGGCCAGCGCGCCAGTTCGCGTTCGGCGCGTTGCGCATGTCCCTCGCATCCAGCCGATACCCGCAACCCGCTGCGCGCATCGACCTCGAAACGCACGCGGCCCGACTGCCACAGCCGCGCCTCGCGCTCGGCGAAGGTGGGCGGCACCGCCTCGTCCAGCACCAGCGCCTGCATCCGCCGCTGGCACATGGCCGGCGGCGTTTGCGCGGCGGCGATGCCCAGCGGCCAGCACACCTCCACCTCGCCGACGCTGGCCGGCATCGCGCGCGCGGCGGCGTCGCCGGGCTGGCGCGGCAGGCTGTCGATCACCTCGAACATCAGCGGCAAGGCGGTGACCGCACCGTACTGGCCGGGCAGCGGCGTGCCGTCCGGCCGCCCTACCCACACCCCGACGGTGTAGCGGCGGGTGCCGCCGATCGCCCAGGCATCGCGGTAGCCGTAGCTGGTGCCGGTCTTCCACGCCACCGGCGGGCGCCCGCCGGTATCGAAGGTGCCTGCGCCGTAGCCGGGGCGCGGATTGGATTCGAGGATGTCGCGCACGATCCACGCCGCGCCCGGCGACATCAGCCGGCGTTCGACCAGCGGGTCGTCCGGGGTATAGCGCACGCGGCCGGCGATACCCTCGCGGTTGAGCGCGGCGAAGGCGCCGACCAGATCCTCCAGCCGCGCGCCGGTGCCGCCGAGGATCAGCGCCAGGTTCGGCTGCGTGCCACGCGGGAAGCGCAGCTTGATGCCGGCGTTGTTCAGGCGCGCGGCGAAGCGTGATGGGCCAACGCGGTCGAGCAGGTCCACCGCCGGCACGTTCAACGACAGCCGCAGCGCGGTGGCCGCGCCCACCGGGCCGTTGAACGCGGCGTCGAAATTGCCCGGGCGGTAGCCGCCGAAGCTCTGCGGCGCATCGACCAGCAGGCTTTCGGAATGGATCAGGCCGTCGTCCAGCGCCATGCCGTACAGGAACGGCTTGAGCGTGGAGCCCGGCGAGCGCCACGCCTGCACCATGTCCACGTGGCCCAGCCGTTGCTTGTCGCCGAACGCGACCGAGCCGACGTAGGCACGCGCCTCCAGCGTGGCGTTGTCCATCACCAGCAGCGCGGCGGAGGTGCGCTCGGGCAGTTGCGAGAAATACGCGGCCACCCGTTCCTCCAGCGTGCGTTGCAGGCCGCTGTCGAGCGTGGTTTCGATATGCGCCGCGCGCGGCTGTTGGCTGCGCAGCCGCTGCGCCAGCAGCGCCGCATGCAGCGGTTGCCGCAGCGAGCGCGTCACCACCGGCTCGATGCGCGCGTCGGCTACTTCCTCGGCCGGCCACACGCCGAGTTCGGCCATGCGCGCCAGCACCTTGTCGCGGGCTTGCCGCGCGGCTTCCGGGTGGCGGTCCGGGCGCAGCCGGCTGGGCGATTGCGGCAGCACCGCCAGCAGGGCCGCCTCGGCGTGCGACAACCGCGCCGCCGGTTTGCCGAGGTAGGCCCAACTGGCCGCCTCCACGCCTTCGATGGTGCCGCCATAGGGTGCGCGTTCCAGGTACAGGTCGAGGATCTGCGTCTTGCTCAGGTGCGCTTCCAGCTGCAGCGCGCGCAGCACCTGCTTGAGCTTGCCCCACGGCGTGCGCGTGTGCGGGTCGAGGATGCGCGCCACCTGCATGGTCAGGGTGGAACCGCCGGAGACGATGCGGCGTTCGCGCAGCATCTGCTTGCCAGCGCGCAGCAGCGCCCACGGGTTGATGCCGGGGTGGCGCCAGAACCAGCGGTCCTCGTAGGTCAGCAGCGCCTGCAGGTACAGCGGGGAAATGGCGTCCGCATCGGCCGGGTAGCGCCACACGCCCTCGGCATCGGCGAAGGCGCGCAGCGGGGCGCCGTCGCGGGCGACGACCAGGGTGCTGGTGTCGCGCGATTGCGGCAGTGGTGGCGGGAAGGCGAGGTCGAGGACCAGCAGCAGCGTCAGCAGCGCTGCCGTGCCCCAGCGCAGCCAGGGCAGGAAGCGGGACAGAAGCCGGGGCTTTGCCTGCATTTCCGCATGATGGCTGCGTTCGCCCCTCACCCCAACCCCTCTCCCGGTGGGAGAGGGGCTTTTCTCCCGCGCCCTGTCGTCATGGCTGCACGACGGTGATCGTGCTCGGGTTGGAGCGCCCCACGCCACGCAGCTCGGGGCGGTACATGTCCTCGGCCAGCGGCGGCGGCACGGTGTAGGTGCCGGGGGTGACCGCGCGCACGAGGTAGAACACACGCGCGGTGCGGCCGCGGCGCAGGTTCAGCGCGGTCACGTAGCGGTCGTCGCGGAACTCCTCATGGCGGGCGTCGGCTTCGCCGGAGCGGTCGCTGACCCGGATGCCGTCCACCACCACGTCGGCCCACTGCTTCGCATCGCCGAGGTTGAAGTTCTCGATCTCCAGCCCGGCCGGCAGCAGGTCGGTCAGCAGCGCGTCGGGCATGGCGGTGTTGGCGGTGACGCTCAACCGCACGATCAGCGCCTCGCCTTCCTTCAGCGGGCGCGGCGTCCACGGCTTGCCGTCGGTGGTGTACCAGGCGCGCTCGATGCCGATCACGCTGTTGTCCGGCGCCGGTGCCTGCCGCGGGATGCCGGCCACTTCCAGGCTGGCGAACATCGGCGCCTGCCCCTGCGGCGCGAAGCGCACGCCCTGCGCCAGCTGCGCGGCATCGAACACGCGCGCGAACGCCTTGCGCTCGCCGATGGCCTCGCGCTCGCCACCCACCGCCAGTTCGCCGGATACCAGCTTCTTCTGGTCGGCCATCAACGCCTTGCCCAGCCGCGCCAGCGCCACCTTCTCCTGCGTGCTCAGCCACAGCCAGCCGCTGTTGCGGCGCGCATCCAGCTCGCGGCCCAGCGCGACCGCGCGGGCGTCGTAGGCGGGCTTGGACAGGCCGCGTTCGTGCAGCAGCGCGATCATCAGGGCGTCATCGCGCAGCCGGCTGCCGTAGTCGCCGAAGTACGCCGGGCGGTCGCTGCCGTCCCTGGCGAAGCCGGCGGCGATGGCGGCCTGCCCGCGCTTGCCGTCGCCCTGCAACGACAAGGCCATGCCCAGGTGCACCAGCGACAGGCCGGTGACCGCCTTGTCGCGCTCGTTGTCGTACAGCGCGCGCAGCGTACCCAGCGGGGCGCGGTTGACGCGGGCCAGCACGTAGCCCGAATACGCCTGGTTGGCGAACTTCAGCGCGTCGCGGCGATCCTGCCCGTAGAACTGGTTGCCGCCGCTGAGCAGGTCCTCGCTGATCCGGTTCAACGCCTTCTGCAGCACGGTGTCCGGCACCGCGAAACCGGCGTCCTTGGCGTCGAGCAGGAACTCGGCGATGTACGGGGTCAACGCCGGGTTGACGTAGTCGTCGTTGCCCCACATCGAGAAGTTGCCGTTGGCCACCTGCATCGAGGCCAGCCGCCCGAACGCGCCCTCCATGCGCTCGCGGCGGGCCTTGGCGTCCAGCCCGTCGGCACCGAGCATCGTCGAAGTGGCTTCGTCCAGCAGCAGCGCGGCATAGCCCTTGCTGGTGGTCTGCTCGGCGCAGCCGTAGGGGTAATTCAACGCGCCCTGCAGGGCGCTGGCGAACGGGATCGGCGGCAACGCGCTGACCAGCATGCGCGCGTTGACCGAGCCGGCCATCAGCCCGCTGGCGGAACCGCTGTCCAGCGTGACCGGCGCCAGCGGGTCGAGCGTGCGGGTCTGCGCACGCAGCACCTGCGGCCATGCCGCGCGCACCGGCAGGTCGTAGCGGCGGTCGACCTTGAAGCCGTTGCCGTCCACGCGCACCCGCACCTTGGCGACGGTATAGCCCTCCTGCGCGTTGAGCGGGAAGCTCAGGGTCTGCTTGGCATCGGCTGCCAACTGCACCTTGCGAGAGGCTTCGCCGATCGCCAGCGGGCCTTCGCCATCCACGCGCACGCTGAATTCGCCCGGCTTGCCGGTGAAGTTCTGCACGTCCAGCGTCACCGTGCTGCGGTCGCCCGGCGCCATCACCCGCGGCATGCTGGCCTCGGCCAGGATCGGCGCGCGCACCAGCGTCTCGACGTCGCGGTTGCCGTAGCGGTCGTCCGCATACACCAGCGCCGAGACGCGCAGCGTGCCGTTGAAATCCGGCACCGGCAGCTCGATGCGGGCATTGCCCTTGGCGTCCAGCTTCACCGGGCCGGAGAACAGGTCCACGGTCTGCACCCTCGCGGTCGGCCGCTTGGCCTGCGGCAGCGCCTGCAAGGCCATGTCGCCGCCGAACTTGAGCTTGCCGCTGTTGCCCTCGAAGCTCTCGATGACGCGGCCATAGATATCGTAGGCATCCACGCCCAACCGCCGTTGCGCGAAGAAATGCGCAGGGGCATCCGGCACCGGGAAGCGGGTGATGTTGAGGATGCCGACATCGACCGCCGAGACGGTGACGTGCGCCGGCTTGCCGGCCAGTTCCGGCACGCTGACGGTCACGGCCATCGGTTGCTCGGGACGCATCTGCTTCGGCGCGACCAGGCCCACCTCGACGCGGCGGTTGCCACGTTCCATCGGCACGTGCGCCACGCCCACCGCGCGTGCGGGGGTGATCCTGCTCGGCGCGCTGCCGCCGCGGAACACCAGCGCGGTGACGTAGACGTCGTGCCGCTCCCAGTCCTGCGTGACCGGGATCTCGAAGCTGCTGCCGGGCTTGGCCTCGATGTCCTGCACGTACAGCATCTTGTCGCTTTCGACCATCAGCACGCCGCGGCCGGCGTGCGGCGGGGTCAGCGTCACCTTGAGCGTGTCGCCGGCCTTGTAGCCGGTCTTGTCCAGCGCCAGCTTGACCTTGTCCGGGCGCGCGTCGAGGCCGCGGTTGTCGTCGTTCCAGCTCCAGCCGGCGCGGAACGGGTAGCGCATGGTCAGGCCGGTGGCCGGGTCGAACACGTCGACGCGGTACTCGCCCCACTCCACCGGGAAATCGAATTTCGCCGACGTCTCGCCGGCGTCGAGGGTGCGGGTTTCCTTGTTCTCGAAGCGGCGGGTGAAGTCGTAGTCCCAGCGGTTGTCGTTGAAGCTCCAGTGGTAGTCGCGCAGTTCGCGCACCAGGGTGACCTTCAGCCCCTTGGCCGGCTGCGGCTTGCCGTCGGCATCCACGCGCAGCAGCTCGAAGCGCGCGTTGGCATTGGCGTCGGCGCCGTCGGCGTCGCTGAACAGCGGGCGCACCGCGACCAGCGCCGGCGCCGGCCACAGCACGCGCTTGAGCGTGCGGGTGACGGTGCGGCCGCCGGTCTCGTAGACGCTGCCGGACACCACCGCCGCCACCGGCGTGCCCTTGCCGGTTTCCTCGGGCAGGGCGATGTCCTGGCGCAGCTTGCCGTCCTTGGGCAGGGTGGTATCGATGACGTCGTTGGCTTCGCGCGGCAGCTCCACGGTGGGGTCGCCGAAGAACCAGCCGGCCATCGACTCGACCGGGTGCTGCTCCACCGCCACCGCCAGCCGTGCGGTGAAGCGGTTGCCGTCGGCCGGTGCGCCGTACAGGTAGGCCGCATCGGCCTGCAGTTTCAGCGGCTCGCCGGGCTTGAGCGTCTTCTGCGCGCTGTCCAGGTCCAGCTTCATGCGCTCGGGCAGGAACTCCTCGATGCGCAGGGTCATGCCCTGCACCGCTTCCTTGCTGGCCGGGTCGGTGCGGAATTCCACCTGCCAGCGGCCGGTCGGCGCCTCGGCGGGAATGGCCTGCTCGAACGCGAAATAACCCTGCTCGCCCGGTTGCAGCCGGGTTTCGCGGAACACCTTGCCGTCGGGCTGCTTCAGGCGCAGGAACACTGGTTGTGCCTTGACCGGCTTGCCGTCGTTGTCGCGCAGCAGCGCCGACACGCGCACGGTCTCGCCGGGGCGGTACAGGTCGCGGCCGGACCAGGCGAACACGTCGAACCACGCGTTCTGGCGCCCGGCCACGGCGAATTCGCTCAGGTCCAGCGCCGGCTGGTTGAACGGCAGCATCGTGGTATCGCTGCCGCTGGCGGCCACCAGCACGTGGCCGGCGTCGAGCGTGTAGTTCAGCAGCGCGTTGCCGTTGGCGTCGGTCTGGCCCTTGAGGATGGTCTCGCCCTTGGCGTCGATGACCCGCAGGTCCACCTTCTTCGCCGCCGCGCCGCTGGCCAGCGAGGCGGTGTGCACGAACAGCGTGTCCTTGTAGGCGCGGGTGTGCAGGCCGATGTCGCTGACGGTGAAGAACGCGGTGTCGTACTCGTTGTCGAAGCTGCCGGTGCGCTTCATCACCGCGAAGTACAGCCCCGGCTGCTGCAGTTCCTTGACGTCCTGGATCGGCAGGTAGGTCAGCATCCGCTCGTTGGGCTTGCCGCCGAGCACGAAGCGGTTGACGTAGACCGGCTCGGCCAGCTGCGAGATCGGCGTGTGGTTGCCGTAGTCGCTGTCCAGCTCCCAGCTGCCGCGGCGGCCGCCGCGCTGGTACTGGCTGAAGAACGCCGGCAGGTTCTTTTCGGTCACCCGCAGGAACTCGACGTCGACCTCGGGCACGTTCACCGACACCACCGGCAGGCCGCGGCTGTCGCGCGCCGGCAGCACGCTGCCCTGCGAGGCGAAGCCGGCCGCGGGCGTCAGTTCGCCGGTGAACACCTGCTGGCGCACCTCCTTGCCGAGGCGGCTGCCGTCGGCGGCGAGCAGGTCGGCCGACACGACCAGGGTGTAATCCTTTGCCGCCTCGACGTAGGGGTAGCGCAGGGTCTTGCCGTCGTCGGACAGCGACCAGCTGCTGTCCTCGGTGCCGACCTTCTCCTCGAAGCGCAGCAGGTTGTCGAAGTCCTGGGTACCGACCAGCGGCCGGGAGAACTCCACCGCCAGCGCCAGTTCGCCGCCCTTCTGGTCCGGCCAGGTGCGCACCAGCGCGAATCCCTTGACCTCTTCCTGCTTGGCCTGGATCGCCTCGCCGCTGGCACCGGGGAGCTGGCCGGTTTCGTTGCGTTTGCAGCCGGCCACCAGGGCCAGCGCCGCCAAGGCGACCATTGCCCAGCGCATGGGCTTCCACTTCCTGTTGTTCATGGCGTTCTCCGATGGACGCCTGAAGTATAGGGAAGCGAGAGAACCGTAGCTGCGGGGCTTGCCCCGCAGGGGGTTTGCCGCGCATGCCCCGTGCCGGGCAAGCCCGGCACCTACGGGTTGGTTTCGCCGCGAATGCCCTGCGCTTCCTCCCTTTCGCGCAGCGCAAAGGGAGAGGAGGCAAGCAGCACTCGTTAGTGGGTCAGCCCTGCGGCACCCGCACCGCGCCTTCCATCAGCACCCGTGCCGAGCGCGACATCACCGCCTTGGTCACGGCCCACTGACCATCGACCTGCGCCACCGCCGCGCCCACCCGCAAGGTACCGGAGGGATGGCCGAAGCGCACCGCCTCGCGGGTGCCTCCGCCGGCGGCGAGGTTGACCAGCGTGCCGGGGACGGCCGCCGCCGTGGCGATGGCCACCGAGGCCGTACCCATCATCGCGTGGTGCAGCTTGCCCATCGACATGGCGCGCACGTTGAGGTCGATGTCGCCGGCCCCGATGCTCTTGCCGCTGCTGGACACGTAGGGCTTCGGCGGCGCGACGAATGCCACCTTCGGCGTGTGCTGGCGCTTGAGCGCCTCTTCCGGCGTTTTTATCAGCCCCATGCGCAGCGCGCCGGCCACGCGGATGGTTTCCAGCTTCGCCAGCGCCGCCTTGTCCTCGTTGATCGCCGGTTGCAGCTCGGTGCCGTCGTAGCCGATATCGGCGGCGTTGACGAACACGGTGGGAATGCCGGCGGTGATCATCGTCGCCTTCAACGTGCCGATGCCCGGCACGTCGAGATCATCGACGAGGTTGCCGGTGGGGAACATGGAGCCACCCTCGTCTTCGCCGTCATCGGACGGGTCAATGAACTCCAGCACGATTTCCGCCGCCGGGAAGGTCACCCCGTCCAGCTCGAAGTCACCGGTTTCCTGCACCTGCCCGTCGCGCACCGGCACATGCACGAGGATGGTCTTGCCGATGTTGGCCTGCCACACGCGCACGGTGACGGTGCCGTCGCGCGGAATGCGTTCGGCGGGAATGAAGCCGTTGGCGATGGCGAACGGCCCCACCGCGGTGCTGAGGTTGCCGCAGTTGCCCGACCAGTCCACGAACGCGGTGTCGATGGACACCTGCCCGTACAGGTAGTCCACGTCGTGGTCCGGCACCGAGGCCGGGGCGACGATCACGCACTTGCTGGTGCTCGACGTCGCCCCGCCCATGCCGTCGGTGTGCTTGCCATAGGGATCGGGCGAGCCGATCACCCGCATCAGCAGCGCGTCGCGCGCCGCGCCGGGTATCTGCGCCGCTTCCGGCAGGTCTTCAAGCCGGAAGAACACGCCCTTCGACGTGCCGCCACGCATGTAGGTGGCGGGAATCCTGAGTTGCGGCGCATGTTTCATGTTCGTCTCCTTGTTCCCTATAGGAGCGACGTCAGTCGCGACAGAGGGATTTACCGGGAAAGCCCTGTCGCGACTGACGTCGCTCCTACAGGAAGGGGCAGCATGATCAGATGGCGCTGGCTTCGAGGAAATCCTGCGCGAAGCGCTGCAGTACGCCGCCGGCCTCGTAGGTCGCCACGTCGTCGTCCGAATCCAGCCGACAGGTCACCGGCACCTCCACCGTGCTGCCGTCCCTGCGGTGGACCCGCAGGGTCAGGTCGGCGCCCGGCCGGCGCTCGCCGACGACGTCGTAGGTCTCGGTGCCGTCGATGCCCAGCGTGTTGCGGTCGGTGCCGGGCTTGAACTCAAGCGGCAGTACGCCCATGCCGACCAGGTTGGTGCGGTGGATGCGCTCGAAGCCTTCGGCGACGATGGCTTCCACGCCGGCCAACCGCACGCCCTTGGCCGCCCAGTCGCGCGAGCTGCCCTGGCCGTAGTCGGCGCCGGCGATGATGATCAGCGGCTGCTTGCGCTGCATGTAGGTTTCGATCGCCTCCCACATGCGCATCACCTTGCCTTCCGGCTCCACCCGCGCCAGCGAGCCCTGCTTCACGCTGCCGTCGTCGTTGCGCACCATCTCGTTGAACAGCTTGGGGTTGGCGAAGGTGGCGCGCTGTGCGGTGAGGTGGTCGCCGCGGTGGGTGGCGTAGGAATTGAAGTCCTCCTCCGGCAGGCCCATCTTCGCCAGGTATTCGCCGGCGGCGCTGGAAGCCAGGATCGCGTTGGACGGCGAGAGGTGGTCGGTGGTGATGTTGTCCGGCAGCACCGCCAGCGGGCGCATGCCGGTGAGCGTGCGTTCGCCGGCCAGCGCGCCTTCCCAGTACGGCGGGCGGCGGATGTAGGTGCTCTGCGGCCGCCAGTCGTACAACGGGCTGGCCTTGCGGCCATGCTCGACGCGCACGTTGAACATCGGGTCGTAGACGCTGCGGAACTGTTCGGGCTTCACCGATGCCTTCACCACCGCGTCGATCTCGGCGTCGCTCGGCCAGATATCCTTCAGCCGCACCGCGTTGCCATCGGCATCCACGCCCAGCACGTCCTTCTCGATGTCGAAGCGCACGGTGCCGGCGATGGCGTAGGCGATTACCAGCGGCGGCGAGGCCAGGAACGCCTGCTTGGCATAGGGATGGATGCGGCCGTCGAAATTGCGGTTGCCCGACAGCACCGCCACCGAGTACAGGTCGCGCGCGATGATCTCCTGCTGGATCTTCGGATCGAGTGCGCCGCTCATGCCGTTGCAGGTGGTGCAGGCGAAGCCGACGATGCCGAAGCCCAGCTGTTCCAGCTCGGGCAGCAGGCCGGCCTCTTCCAGGTACAGCTGCACCGCCCTGGAACCGGGCGCCAGCGACGACTTCACCCACGGCTTGCGCAGCAGCCCGCGCGCGTTGGCGTTGCGCGCCAGCAGGCCGGCGGCGATCACGTTGCGCGGGTTGGAGGTGTTGGTGCAGGAGGTGATGGCGGCGATGATCACCGCACCGTCGGGCATCAGGCCCTGCGCTTCCTCGTCCTTGCCGCTTGCCAGCTTGGCCTCGTCGGCGACGCCGCGCTCGGCCAGGTCGGACACCGGCAGGCGGCGGTGCGGGTTGCTCGGGCCGGCCATGTTGCGCACGACGCTGGACAGGTCGAACTCCAGCACGCGCTCGTACTGCGCGGTAGCCAGCGCATCGGCCCACAGGCCGGTGGTCTTCGCGTAGTGCTCGACCAGTTGCACCTGCGCTTCCTCGCGGCCGGTCAGGCGCAGGTAGTCGACGGTCTGCTGGTCGATATGGAACATCGCCGCGGTGGCGCCGTACTCCGGGCACATGTTGGAAATGGTGGCGCGGTCGCCGATGGTCAGCGCCGAGGCGCCCTCGCCGAAGAACTCCAGCCACGCGCCGACCACGCGCTCGGTGCGCAGAAATTCGGTCAGCGCCAGCACCACGTCGGTGGCGGTGATGTTCGGCTGCGGCCTGCCGGTCAGCTTGACGCCGACGATATCGGGCAGGCGCATCCACGAGGCGCGGCCGAGCATCACGTTCTCCGCTTCCAGCCCGCCGACGCCGATGGCGATGACGCCCAGCGCATCGACATGCGGGGTGTGCGAATCGGTGCCGACGCAGGTATCGGGGAACGCCACGCCGTCCTGCACGTAGACCACCGGCGACATTTTCTCCAGGTTGATCTGGTGCATGATGCCGTTGCCGGGCGGGATCACGTCCATGTTCTCGAAGGCCAGTTTGGTCCAGTCGATGAAGTGGAAGCGGTCCTCGTTGCGGCGATCCTCAATGGCGCGGTTCTTGGCGAACGCATCCGGGTCGAAACCACCGCACTCCACCGCCAGCGAGTGATCGACGATCAGCTGCACCGGCACCACCGGATTGACCTTGGCCGGGTCGCCGCCCTTGTCGGCGATGGCGTCGCGCAGGCCGGCCAGATCGACCAGCGCGGTCTGGCCGAGGATGTCGTGGCAGACCACGCGCGCCGGGAACCACGGGAAATCCAGGTCGCGCTTGCGTTCGATCAGCTGCTTGAGCGACTCGGTCAACATGGCCGGGTCGCAGCGGCGCACCAAGTTCTCGGCCAGCACCCGCGAGACGTAGGGCAGCGTGGCGTATGCACCGGATTGGATTGCATCGACGGCGGCCTGCGCGTCGAAGTAGTCCAGCGTGGTGCCGGGGAGGGATTTGCGGTGCTGGCTGTTCATGGCTGGCTCGAAAAGCTGGGAGTTGGGAATGGAGCGGTGGCCCGCTTTTCCTTCTCCCTTCGGGAGAAGGTGGCGCGAAGCGCCGGATGAGGGTGCGGGCGAAGCCTTGTGCAATCGAACATCTAGAAGGCTTCGCCCCTACCCTCACCCCAACCCCTCTCCCGGCGGGAGAGGGGCTTTCAAGCTTCAAGCATCAAGCGCGCTTGTCGATCGGCACGAACGCCTGGTCTTCCGGCCCGGTGTAGTTCGCGCTCGGGCGGATGATCTTGCCGTCGATGCGCTGCTCGATGATGTGCGCGCTCCAGCCGGCGGTGCGGGCGATGACGAACAGCGGGGTGAACATCGCGGTCGGCACGCCCATCATGTGGTAGCTGACGGCGCTGAACCAGTCCAGGTTCGGGAACATCTTCTTGATGTCCCACATCACCGATTCCAAACGCTCGGCGATGTCGTACATCTTCATGCTGCCCTGCTCGGCCGACAGTTCGCGCGCGACCTCCTTGATCACCTTGTTGCGCGGGTCGGACACGGTATAGACCGGGTGGCCGAAGCCGATCACCACTTCCTTGGCGGAAACGCGCGCCTTGATGTCGGCCTCGGCCTCGTCCGGCGTCTCGTAGCGCTTCTGCACCTCGAACGCCACTTCGTTGGCGCCGCCGTGCTTGGGTCCGCGCAGCGCACCGATGCCGCCGGCGATGCACGAATGCATGTCGCTGCCGGTGCCGGCGATGACGCGGCAGGTGAAGGTGGAGGCGTTGAACTCGTGCTCGGCGTACAGGATCAGCGAGGTGTGCATCGCCTTGACCCACGATTCCGGTGGCTGCTCGCCATGCAGCAGGTGCAGGAAATGGCCGCCGATGGAGTCGTCGTCGGTCTCCACGTCGATGACGCGACCGTTGTGGCTCCAGTGGTACCAGTACAGCAGCATCGAACCGAGGCTGGCCATCAGCTTGTCGGCGATGTCGCGCGCGCCGGGGTGGTTGTGGTCGTCCTTCTCCGGCTGCACGCAGCCCAGCACCGACACGCCGGTGCGCATCACGTCCATCGGGTGCGCCGACGGCGGCAGCTCTTCCAGCGCCGCCTTGACCGCCGCCGGGATGCCGCGCAGCGACTTCAGCTTGGCCTTGTAGGCGCGCAGTTCGGCGCGGGTCGGCAGCTTGCCGTGCACCAGCAGGTGGGCGATTTCCTCGAACTCGCTGGTGTTGGCCAGGTCGAGGATGTCATAGCCGCGGTAGTGCAGGTCGTTGCCGGAACGGCCGACCGTGCACAGCGCGGTGTTGCCGGCGGCGGTGCCGGACAGGGCGACGGATTTCTTCGGCTTGAAGCCGGGGGCGGTGGTGGATTCAGACATGACATGAACCTCGGTGTAGTCAGGTTTTTTGAAGCCCCTCTCCCATCGGGAGAGGGGTTGGGGTGAGGGGCGGGCGGAGTCCTGATCGTTCAGACGCTTCCACTTCGTTCGCCCCTCATCCGCCCTTCGGGCACCTTCTCCCGGAGGGAGAAGGGAACAGGCTTACTTCTTCGCGGCGAACAACGCATCCAATTGCTGCTCGAACGCGTGGTAACCAATGCGGTCGTACAACTCCTCGCGCGTCTGCATCGCCTCCACCACGCCCTTCTGGTGGCCGTCGCGGCGGATCGCCTCATACACGTTCTCCGCCGCCTTGTTCGCGGCGCGGAACGCCGACAGCGGGAACAACTGGATGGCGACGCCGGCCGAGGCCAGCTCGTCGCGCGTGAACAGCGGGGTCTTGCCGAACTCGGTGATGTTGGCCAGCACCGGCACCTTCACCGCATCGACGAAGCGGCGGTAGGTGTCCAGGTCGTAGGCGGCCTCGGCGAAGATGCCGTCGGCGCCGGCCTCGACGCAGGCGATGGCGCGCTCGATGGCCGCGTCCACGCCGTCCACCTGGATCGCATCGGTACGCGCGATCAGGAAGAAATCCGGGTCGGTCTTGGCATCGGCGGCGGCCTTCACCCGGTCCACCATCTCGCCCTGGGTGACGATCTCCTTGCCCGGGCGATGGCCGCAACGCTTGGCACCCACCTGGTCCTCGATGTGGCAGGCGGCCGCGCCAGCCTTGATCAGCGACTTCACCGTGCGCGCGATGTTGAACGCGCTGGGGCCGAAGCCGGTGTCGATGTCCACCATCAGCGGCAGATCGCAGACGTCGGTGATGCGGCGCACGTCGATCAGCACGTCTTCCAGCGTGTTGATGCCCAGGTCCGGCAGGCCCAGCGAGCCGGCGGCAACGCCACCGCCCGACAGATAGATGGCCTTGTAGCCGGCGCGCTTGGCCAACAGCGCGTGGTTGGCGTTGATCGCGCCGATCACCTGCAAGGGTTTCTCGGCGGCGAGGGCGGCGCGGAAGTGGGCGCCGGCGGAAGAAAGGCTCATGGCTTGGCTCCTGATCGGGCGGCGACGGCGGGGCCGTTCCGCGATGGCGCACAATCTGGCACCATCGCACGCATTGATCAATCTTGATTCAAAAAATCAACATATTGAATACGCCACCTGACCCCACCGACCCGGAACTGATCCCGGCCAGCGACGCCTGCGCCCTGCTCGGCATCAGCGCGGCCACCCTGTACGCCTACGTCAGCCGCGGCCAGCTCAGCTCGCGCCCCGGCCCCGACCCGCGCAGCCGGGTCTATCTGCGTGCGGAAGTGGAACGGCTGGCACAGCGCAAACGCGCTGGTCGCGGCGCGGCGCGCGGGGCGGCGCAGAGCCTTGACCGCGGCCTGCCGGTGCTGGAGACACGCATCTCGCTGATCCGCCCCGACGCGCCCTATTACCGTGGCCGTTCGGCGGTCGCCGCAGCGCGCGGCGGCGCCACGCTGGAAGACATCGCGCGGCTGCTGTGGGAGTGCGAGGAACAGGATCCGTTCGCGGCGACGCCGCCCAACGCGTGGCCGCAACGCATCGCCACGCTGGCACTGGACGCCACGCTGCCGCCGCTGGAACGGACGATGGCCTGCATCCCGCTGCTGGCGCTGGAACAGCGGCAATCACTCAACGCCGCGGCCCCGGTGCGGCGCGAAGTGGCCGCGCTGCTGCTGCGGCAGAACGCCGCGCTGCTGGTCGGCACCCAGCCCGACGCGCGCCCGGTGCATCGCCTGCTCGCCGACGCATGGCGGCCGGGCGACGCCGGTTTCGCCGAACTGCTGCGCTCGGCGCTGGTGCTGTGCGCCGACCACGAACTGAACGTGTCGGCCTTCGCCGCGCGCGTGGTCGCCTCCACCGGCGCGCACCTGCACGCCACGGTCAGCGCCGGGCTGGCCGCGCTGTCCGGCCCGCGCCACGGCGGCGCCACCGCGCGCGCGCATGCGCTGCTGCTCGATGCGCAGGCCAGCGGCAAGCCGGCCGCGTTCATCGCCGAACGCTGGCGGCGCGGCGACGACCTGCCCGGCTTCAACCACCTGCTCTACCCCGATGGCGACCCGCGTGGCGCCGAGGTGCTGCGCCAGTTGCGCGAACTGCGCGGCGGCACGCCACGCATGCAGCACGTCGAAGCGGTGCTGGCGGCCACCGCCGAGCACAGCGGCCAGCCCCCCAACATCGACGGCCTGCTGGCGGCGATCTGCTACGTCCACGAACTGCCGGCCGCGCATGCGCTGGTGATGTTCGCCACCGCGCGCCTGACCGGCTGGTTGGCGCACGCGCTGGAACAGCAGGCACTGGGCACCCTGATCCGCCCCCGCGCGCGCTACACCGGGCTGGCGCCGGGCCGGCCCCTGTAGCCTGCGAGGCATTCATCCAGCTCATGGCTGGGCCCGGTTTTTCGCGTTGGTGCCGGCACACGGGCCCTCCATACACTCCTGCGCTTGCCGGGAGAGACAAGAGATACCGATGACGACTTCGCCTGCACTACCGAACCGCATGACCCGCCGCCTGCCGGGCATCGCCGCCCTCGCCGCCACCGTGGCCCTGGCCGCCTGCCAGGCCGGACCACGCCAAACGGCCTCCGCACCGGACGCGACAGGGCCAACGCATGCCGGTGGCACCACTGCCGCAATCCCGGCCTGCCCCGCAGACGCAACGGTGATGGAAGGCTGGAATGACCGCGCGCCGCCACGGCGCATCTTCGGCAACACGTGGTATGTCGGCACCTGCGGCCTGAGCGCGTTGCTGGTGACCTCGGACCGCGGCCACATCCTGATCGACGGCGCCACCGAGGCGGCCGGGCCGCTGATCGAAGCGAACATCCGCGCGCTCGGCTTCGACCCGAACGACGTGGAGTACCTGCTGAACTCGCACGAGCACTACGACCACGCGGCCGGTCTGGCCTACCTGCAGGGCGTCACCGGCGCCACCCTCCTCGCGCGCGAACCCGCCGTCGCCACCCTGCACAGTGGCCGCAGCGGGCGCGACGACCCGCAGCAGCTCGAACCGCATCCGGCCTTACCGCCGGTGCCGTGGGTGGAGGCCATCGGCGATGGCGACGTCGTCCGGGTCGGCCCACTGGCGCTGACAGCCCATGCCACGCCCGGCCACACGCCCGGCGGCACCAGTTGGACATGGCGTTCCTGCGAGGGCACGCGCTGCCTGGACATGGCCTATACCGACAGCACGAGCGCGATTTCCGACCACGCATACCGCTACCTCGACCACCCGGCGATGGTCGCCGCGTTCCGCCGTGGACTGGACACGCTGGCCGCGCTGCCCTGCGACATCCAGATCACCCCGCACCCGCTGGCCGCGGACCTGTTCGACCGCCTGCAAGGCACGCCCGGCAAACCGCTGGTCGATGCCGGGGCCTGCGAACGCTACGCCCGGGCCGGGCGCGCCAATCTGGAGAAAAGGCTGGACGATGAAACCCGCGGCCTGAAGCCGTGAGGCGACGACCACCCAACCCGTAGGAGCGCACCTTGGTGCGCGATGGGTTTTACCGGGAAAGCTCCATCGCGCACCAAGGTGCGCTCCTACGGGCGCTGCTGCGCTCAACGCTGAACGATGGCCGCGATCGCCTGCACATCATCCGGTCAGCGCCGCCAGCCCCGGCCACAGGCATCGACCAGCATCCCGTAGATGCGGGGCTTGCCCCGCATGAGGCTCTACCGGCAAAGCCCGTGCGGGGCAAGCCCCGCACCTACGGCTTCCGCTGCGCCCAGCGCTGGATGATGGCCGTGATCGCCTGCACGCCATCGGTCAACGCCGCCGGCCCCGGCTGCAGGATGATCGGCGACTTGACCTCGTGCAGCTCGCCGTCGCGCACCGCGTTGATCGCCGCCCAACCCGGCCTTGCCGCCACCCGTTCGGGGCGGAACTTCTTGCCGCACCATGAGCCGATGATGATGTCCGGGTTGCGCGCGACCACCGGGTCGCCGTCGGCGAGGATGCGCGCCTTCGCCAGCGGTTCGCGCGACAGCTCGGGAAACACGTCGATGCCGCCGGCGATCTCCACCAGCTCGGCGCCCCACTGGATGCCGGTGATGATCGGCTCGTCCCACTCCTCCACGTAGACGCGCGGGCGCCGCGGCAACCGCGCCGCCTGCGCGGCGATGGCGTCCAGCCCGCGCTGCAGTTCATCGGCATAGGCTTCGGCGCGCGCGGCCACGCCGACCAGCGCGCCGAGCCGGCGGACGTAGTCGAGGATGCCGGCGACGCTGCGGTGGTTGGCGATCCACACCTCCACCCCGCGGCGGATCAACTCGGCGGCGATGTCGGCCTGGATGTCGGAAAAACCGATCGCCAGGTCGGGCTGGAGCTTGAGGATTTCCTCCACCTTGGCGCTGGTGAAGGCGCTGACCTTCGGCTTCTCGCGCCGCGCCTGCGGCGGGCGCACGGTGAAGCCGCTGATGCCGACGATGCGATCCTGCTCGCCCAGCGCGTACAGCGTTTCGGTCGGCTCCTCGGTCAGGCAGACGATGCGGCGCGGGCCGGTCATGGCGCCCACGCGGCCACCGCACCGGCCGCCATCAATGCTGCTCCCGCGCCGATTGGATCAATCGCTGGCGCGCGGTATTGCCCGGCACGGCGATATGCAGCGAGGGGTCGAACTCGCGGCCAATTGCCACGCTGTCTTCCGGCACCCAGATTTCCAGGCGGGTGGAGGAATAGCTCGACGGCAGGTAGCGCACCCAGTAGCCATCCGGGTGCCGCGACCAGCGCCCGGCCGGCACCGCCTGGCTGCCCTCGCCCACAGGCGCCATCCCGGCCAGCACCGCCACCTGTTCGATCTGTGCGTAGCTGCCGCCCGCCGAACCCAGCATCGAGCGCAGCTGCGCCTCGGCCTCCAGCACTTGCCGCAGCTGCGGCGAAGCGTGCTGCATCAGCGCCTGCACCGCCTTCTCGCGCAGCATGTCGAACGCCGCCCCGCGCATCCACGCCGCGTATTGCTCCGGCGACAGCAAGCTGGCGGCCGCACGCTGCAGCTGCGGGCTCATGTCCTGCAATCTGGTACGCGCCAGGATGGCCCACAGCAGCAACTGAATATCGCGCTGCTCGATTTCCGGGTGCTGCACCGAATTGCGCACGATGGCGGTGACCAACTCCCGCCCCTTGCCCAGCGGCGGCGCGTACAGGTAACCCTCGCCACCGCCCGGCCCGTAGGTGCCGGCGTGCAGGCAATAACTTTGCACCTGCATGCCGTAATACCCGGGCTGCAACAACAGCGACGCCTGCGCCGAGGTGCGCAGCGAAGCCAGCGGTTGCACCGGCGGCAACTGCACGTCGTCGCGCGAAGGGTCGGCATACACTGCATCGGCCAGCGAGGTGGTGATGACACCCTCACCCTTGCCCTGGAGCAGGGCCGCGGGGTTGCCCACCTTGTCCAGCAGGCTCCCAAACCGCAACTGGGCCTGCGCCGATGCCGACAGCATCAACGTGGCGACGGCCAACAACGGAAGCAAACGAAAACGGACAGTCTTGCGCATGACAACTCCATTCATCATCGGACAGCAAAAGGAAAAACCGCGCAGGCGCGCGGCGGCGGCTCACGGATAGAGCAACCGCTTGCTCCATGCGCCGGCCGCATCGGCCTCGTAGCACCAGCGCTCGTGCAGGCGGAAGTTGGCGCCGTACCAGAACTCGATGCGCCGCGGCACCACGCGGATGCCGCTCCACCCGTCCGGGCGCGGCACCTCGCGGCCCTCGAACTGTGCCTCGAAATTCCGCAGGCGCTGCTCGAACTCCTCGCGCGAAGCCAGCGGCTGCGACTGCACCGACGCCCACGCGCCGATCTGGCTCATGCGCGGCCGCGTGGCGAAATAGGCATCGGCCTCGGCCTCCGCCACCAGTTGCGCGTCGCCTTCCACCCGCACCTGGATGCCGGCCTCGCGCAGGCTGCGCCACAGGAACAGCAGCGCCGCCTGCCGGTTCTCGTGCAGCTCGCGGCCCTTGCGGCTGTGCAGGTGGGTGTAGAACACGAAACCACGCTCGTCGAAGTCCTTGAGCAGCACGGTGCGCGCCGATGGCCGGCCGTCGGTGTCGGCGGTGGCCACGGTCATCGCGGTGGCGTCGATCTCCTTGCCGGCCTTGGCCTCCTCGAACAACTGGGCAAAGGTCGAAAGCGCTTCTGCGTACAGGTCGGTCATGGTTCCGGTTCGATGGAGCGGGATTCGGGCTATTGTCGCGCGATGAAGCCCCCATCGCACCCCGCCGGTTTCGCGCAGGCACTGGTCGCCGAGGCGCTGGACGCGACGCTGGCGCTGCGCGTCGGCCACGTGCCGGTGCTGGGCATCAGCGGCCTGCAGGGCACCGGCAAATCCACGCTGGCGGCGCAGGTTGCCGCATCGGCCGCGGCACGCGGATTGCGCGCGGCGACCGTCTCGATCGACGATTTCTACCTGCCCCGTTCGGAACGCCAAGCGCTGGCCCGCGACGTGCACCCGCTGCTGGCCACCCGCGGCCCGCCCGGCACGCACGACCTCGCCCTGGCGTTGCGCACGCTGGACGCCCTGCGCGCCGGCGAAGCAATCGCGTTGCCGCGCTTCGACAAGCTGGCCGACGAACGCCTGCCGCAGGCGCAATGGCCACGCAGCGACGTCCGTGCCGACCTGGTGGTGTTCGAAGGTTGGTTCCTCGGCACCCCCGCCGAGGACGAGCCGGCACTGGACGAACCGGTCAACGCGCTGGAACGCGACGAGGACAACGGCGGCGAATGGCGCCGCTGGTGCAACCGCACCCTGGCGCGCGACTACCCGGCACTGTGGGCGCGCATCGACACCTTGTGGTTCCTGCAACCGCCCGGTTTCGAGGTGGTGCCGCAGTGGCGCTGGCAACAGGAACAGGGCCTGCGACAGGCCTCCCCCGGCCGCACCGGCATGAACCGGGCGCAGGTGGAGCACTTCGTGCAGTTCTACGAACGCATCAGCCGGCAGGCGCTGCGCACGCTGCCGGCCATCGCCGGGCGCGTCGTCGCGCTGGATGCGCGGCGGCAGCCATTGCCCGCAGCCCTTCCACGATGAACCGCCGGCGCCCCGATCCACCCGGCATCAGCGGCCATGCCTGCCGGAAAGCGGAATCCGCCCATGCGCCCCATGCCTGCAAGTCTCCCGATGGCCACCGGGCCGGAACGAGGGCCGCGCCCGCGCGCCGCCCTCCGCCGATACCCGAAGGCGGCTGCCTCACGGCTTCCTGCGGATGTCCTGCAGGGCCTCGTTGATCTTGAACAGCACGATCATGATCTCGCAGTAGATGCGCGCCACCAGCACGCCGAGGATGACTACGAACGGCGAGACCACCAGCATGCCGAACCCGGCCCAGCCGTTGTAGCGGAACATGCCGAAGGCAGTGACCACCGTGCTCAGGCCGCCCAGCACGGCGGCGGCCAGCAGCAGCCAGTAGATGAAGGTGATGATCTTCGGCGTGACCATCGAGTCGAAGAAAAGCAATTCGCGTACGTTCATGGTGGTGTCCCCCTTGTCCGGTCGTTGGTGGTCTTCACTGCTTCCTGCACATCGTGCCGAACAGCATGCCGCCGTCGATGCAGCCCTGCTCGTCGATGCGGAAGGCCTGCGTCTGCCCGCCCTTGCCGCCGGTGATGTAGACCTTGCCGTCCTTGACCTCGTACTTGCCGACCATGGTGTTGCCCATCATGTCCAGCTCCACTTCGCCGTTGCCCTTGAAGGTCATGATGGTTTCCCACTTGCCGTTGACGGAATGGCCGTACTCGCCGGCAAAGCCGTTGCCGCATGCGGCAAGCACGGAAACCAGCAGCACGGCGACGGTGTTTCTCGCAAAGCGTTTGATAGTCATGCGGATGCTCCGGTTGGTTGAGGAAATCACGGTTGCGCCGGCCTGGCCTGCTGTTCGATCACCCGCACCACGTCGATCAGGCCGTGGCGCACGGCCAGGTCGCGCAGGGTCACCGGCTGCCCGTCCCAGTCCAGCGGGGCGTTGGCGTCGGCGCCGGCTGCCGCCAGCAGCGGCAACACGTCGGCGACGAAATCGCCGCGGATGTTGTAGCGGTTGGTTTCGTCCAGGAATACCCAGTGCACGGCCTTGGTATCGCCGGGGCCGGGGCCGTCTGCGCGCGCGCCGGCGGCGAGGACCGCCTTGACCAGGTCGACGCGGCGCGACTTCAGCGCCCGCACCAGCGGCGTCCAGCCTTCAGCGTCGGCGGCGTTGATGTCCGCGCCCGCCTTGGCAAGCGCCGCCAGCAAGTCCACCCGCGTCTGGCGCTGCTCGTCAGCGCCGCGGCCGAACACGTCGCCCCTGTCGTCCAACGAACCGACGTTCAACAGGTAATGGAGCGCGTTGCGCCCTTGCCGATCCACGACCCCGGCTTTCGCGCCCTGGGCCAGCAAGGCCCGCAATTGCGCCGGCGTGCAGACGTAGGCCGGGCTGCTTCCCGCATCGGGGCGGTAGCGCCGGGCGCAGCGCAACAGGCGCGTGGTGCCCTCGCTGTCGGCCTGATCGATGTCCGCGCCTTTTTCCAGCAGCAGCGGCAACACCGCGTCGTCGGCGAACACCACCGGATAGGTCCAGGTGTGCAGAGGGAAATCGTAGGCGCGTCGGCGGCCATAGGCCGGGCCGCCGTCGCAGCAATCCGCCGGCAAGGCATCGCTCAACTTGAGCTTGCCCTCGCCCAGGTAGAAGGCCACCACCTGCGGATCGGGGCGCGTCAGCGCCGATATCCACGCCTCCAGCAATTCCACCGGCACCAGGCCATCGGGCCCGTAATGCAGGGTGACGCTGTCATCGCCAATTTTTTCCAGCCACATGCCGGTCTTGTTGCCGTCGGCGCCGTAGCTGCCCGCTTCCATCAGGCGGCCATCCTCGGCCCAGGCTTCATGGCGGCCAACGGGTTTGCCGTCGGCATACTCTCCGCGGCGGGCGGGCTTGCCGCTGGCGTACCAGGCTTCCTGCAAGCCCTGCTGCTTGCCGCCACGGTAGCGGGCATGCTCCACCAGCGTGCCTTCCGGCGTCCAGGTCTGCTTGTCGCCATCCAGGACACCAGCCTTCCAGGACGCCTGCTCGACCAGCGTGCCCTCGGGCGTCCATTCCTTCTGTTCGCCGTCGTTCCGGCCCTCGGCATCGAACTTCGTCTCGGCCACCAGCTTGCCGGTTTCGCAATCCCAGCTCCTTCGCAGTTGCTCCGTTCCCTTGCGGCTGTACTCGGTCAGCGAGCGGCGCTCGCCGTTCTCGCACCAGCTTTCCGAATCGCCGGTGTGGCGCGTGCCGTCCTTTTCGTCCCAGGCCACCTTCTCGCGGCTTCGCGGCTTGCCGTTGTCGTAGAACAATTCCTGCACACCCTGCTTGCGCCCGTCGCGCATCTGCGCGCGGAACACCACCTGCTCGCCCCTGCGCCCCACCACCACCCCGGAAAACGGTTCGCCATCCACCAGGTAGGGGCGGTCGACCCTGTGCGAGGTATTGATCCGGTAGACCTCGTCGCTGGCCCCGCCATTCCTCGGCAGGGTGATTTCATGCTCCTTCGCGCACGCGGCCAGCAGGGAAACGGCAACGGCGGTGACGACAAGTCTTGCGGCTTTCATGCACGTGGCTCCTCGGCGACGGGACGGGGCGATGCTGGGCACCGGCCTCGCCCCAAGTCCTCACGCCACTTTCAAGAAACCTTCAAGGCATTCAACGCCCTCACGCACGGCCTTTCGAATCAACAACTTGAACTTCAACCCGGGATCCGGAGCGGTATTGCCCCTCGCCGTCCGCGCCGCCCATACTCCGGTCACATGAACACTTCCTATACGCCGCCCACCACCCTGTACCGCTGGCGTTTCGGCCCGGTGGAGTACGACGAGGCCCAGCGCGAACTGCGCATCGCCGGGCTGGCGGTGGAAATGGAGAACCGGCCGCTGGAAGTGTTGTCGCTGCTGTTGCGCCACGTCGGCGAGGTGGTGACCAAGCAGGAACTGTTCGACCAGGTCTGGGTCGGGCGGCCAACGGTGGATCACGTGCTGTCCACCGCCGTAGGCAAGTTGCGCAAGGCACTGGAGGCGGCCGGCGAGGCACGCATCGTCACCGTGCCGCGTATCGGCTACCGTTTCGACGGCCCCATGGAGCGGGTCACTGTGGGCCAGCGCACCGCCAGCGGGCTGGAACTGGTCGCCGGACAGGCGGTGCCGGAGCGTCCCCATTTCCTGCTCGAACGCCTGCTCGGCCGTACCCTCGGCAGCGAGGTCTGGCTGGCGCGGCACCCGCGCAGCCGCGATGGGCGGGTGTTCAAGTTCGCGCTGGACGGCGAGCGGCTGTCCTCGATCAAGCGCGAGGCCACGCTGGCGCGGGTATTGCGCGACAGCCTCGGCGAGCGCGACGACCTGGCACGGGTGCTGGACTGGAATTTCGAATCGCCACCCTTTTTTCTCGAATGCGAGTACGGCGGGCAATCGCTGCCCGAGTGGGCCGAGCAGGACGGCAGACTGGCCGCGTTGCCGCGCCAGCAGCGGCTGCAACTGTTCCTGCAAATCGCCGACACCGTAGCCGCTGCGCACGGCGTGGGCGTGCTGCACAAGGACCTCAAGCCCTCCAACGTGCTGGTGGCCGCACAGGGCGAAGGCTGGCGCACGCGCCTGACCGACTTCGGCAACAGCCGCCTGCTGCACCCGGAACGGCTGGCAGAGCTGGGCATCACCTCGCTGGGCCTGACCACCACCCGCACCGACACCTCCGGCACGCCGCTGTACCTGGCCCCGGAACTGATTGCCGGGCAACCGGCCAGCATCCGCAGCGACTTGTATGCATTGGGCGTGGTTCTCTACCAGCTCGTGGTCGGCGACCTGCACCAACCGCTGGCGCCGGGCTGGGAGCGCGCGATCGATGACCCTCTGCTGTGCGAAGACATCGCTCGCGCCACCGACCTGGACCCCGCCCGCCGCCACGCCAGCGTGGCCGAGCTGGCGCAGCAATTGCGGCAACTGGAAACACGTCGCTCCGAACAACAACGACAGCAGCAGGCCGAGCGCGATGCCGCTGCGCTGCGGCAGGCGCTGGAACGTACCCGCGCGCGGCGACCATGGGTGGTCACCGCCTTCGCCACGCTGGTGCTCGGACTGGGTTTCAGCCTGTATTTCTGGCGGTACAGCGAACAGCAGCAACGCATCGCCAAGCAACAGCGCGACATTGCCGAAAAACAGGCGGCGCGGGCCGAGGCAGTGGTCGCATTCCTCAGCAACGACCTGATTGGCATGGTCGCGCTTGGTGGCGCCGCCTTCCAGGGCAACCCCACCATCAAGGACATGCTGGACGTGGCTTCCCGGAAAATCGACTACAAGTTCGGGCGCGACCCGGCAACCAACGGCAGTATCCACGCCGCGCTGGGGCAATCGTGGGGCGCGCTGGGTAATGGCGAGCGCAGTGCCGAAGAATTGCGTGCGGCACTACGCGATTTCACTGCCGCCTTCGGCGCGGATAACGAATTGTCCCTGCGTACCGCTTACGCGCTTGTGCGTACGCTGGCCTACACCAGCCGCAACACCGATTTCGGAGAAGCCAGCAGGTTGCTGGAAGAAACCGACGCCAAGGCCGGTGCGCGGCTGCGGCAGGATGGCGAACTGGCATTGTCCGCAGCCATCGCCCGCGCTGCATTCCATCACCAGCAAATGCAGATCAGTCAGGCGTTGCCCGCCTGGGTACGCGCCGATGCATTGCAGCGCCGCTTGTTCCCCATGGACGAGCAGCGTGCCATCACCATCCGCGACAATCTGGCTGATGCACTGTCCCGTTCCGGCGAAACGGACAAGGCCATCGTCCTGATGCGGTCGATACTGGCCGATCCCTTGTTCGCCAGGGACCGCATCGGCGAGACCCTCGTCGCCAACGTACAGATGAACCTGGCCCGCGCATTGCGGAACCAGGGGAAGTACGGCGAAGCGCTCCCCTTGGCCGAGGCGGCAGCGGCCACTTCGGAAAAGGTCTACGGTCCCGACAACTACCAGACGCTGGTGCAGCGCTCCACCATCGCCAGCATCCACGACATGGCCGACAATTGCCCAGCTGCCCTCCCGATCCAGCGTGACGTGACGCGACGCATGGCGGCGCGCTATGGCGAAGACAAGCAGGCCACGCTGGTCGAAATCGGCAACCTCGGGCTGAAGGAATACAACTGTGGCGAACAGCGCACCGGCATCGCACTGCTGCGCAAAGCCGAGCATGGCCTTCGCCAGCGTTTCGGCGAGAACAATGCCGCCGCGCAAAGTTTCCGCATGTCGCTGGCGGAAGCGTTGATCGAACAGGGGCAACGCGAAGAAGCTCGGCATCTGCTGGATGGCCTTGCCGAGCAGGCAATGGAAGCCGCTGGCGGCGACAAGGCGGAACTGGCGCGCATACGCGGGCTGCTGGCGACACACTGAGGGGAATCCGGGCCCTCTCGCCTGCAATCACGCCACCGCGTGCGTGCCCCGCCCCAGGCTCCGCCAGACAAGCCGCCTATGCCTTGCTGGCGGCATTGCGCCGCCCTATCGCCCACAACGCCAGGCCGGTCACCAGTGCCGTCGCGCACAGGTACCAGCCCACCGCGGCAATGCCGAACTTCCCGGCCAGCCACGTCGCCGCATAGGGGGCAGGCGCGGCGCCGAGGATGCCGGCCAGATTGAACGACAGCGACGCGCCGGTATAACGCACCTGCACCGGGTACAGGCTGGCCAGCATGGTGCCGCACGGGCCGTAGGTCAGGCCCATCAGGAACAGGCCCAGCGACAGGAAGCCGATCACCTGCCACGGGTGCGCGGCCTGGAACAGCGGTTGGAACAACAGGCCGAACGCGAAGATCGCCAGCGTCGCCAGCAGCATCGTATGCACCGTGCCGCGACGGTCGCCGTACCATGCCGACAACGGGATGCCGGCGGCGAAGAACAGGATGCCGACCATCTGCATCAGCAGGAAGTCCTCGCGGGTGTACCCCAGCTTCGTGGTGCCGTGGCCCAGCGTGAACACGGTCATCAGGTAGAACAGCACGAAGGTGGCGAACGCGGCCAGCGTGCCCACCGCCACCGCGAAGCCATGCCCGGCCAGCACCTCGCGCATCGGCAGGCGCACCCGCTGCCCGGTTGCCATCGCCTTGCGGAAATCCGGCGTCTCGTGGATGTTCAGGCGCACCCACAGGCCGACGACCACCAGCAGCGCGCTGGCGATGAACGGCACGCGCCAACCCCATGCGAGGAATGCCGCATCGTCCATCGCCTTGCCCAGCAGCAGGAAGATGCCGGCCGACAGCAGGAACCCCAGCGGCGCCCCCAGCTGCGGGAACATGCCGTACCACGCGCGCTTGCCCGGCGGCGCGTTCTCGGTGGCCAGCAGCACCGCCCCGCCCCATTCGCCGCCCAATCCCAGGCCCTGCCCGAACCGGCACAGCGCCAGCAGCGCCGGCGCCGCCAGGCCGATGCGGTCGTGGGTGGGCAGCAGGCCGATCGCCACCGTGGACAGGCCCATCGTCAGCAACGCCGCCACCAGCGTGGCCTTGCGGCCGATGCGGTCGCCGTAGTGGCCGAACAGCGCCGAGCCCACCGGCCGCGCGATGAAGGCCACCGCGAAGGTCGCCAGCGACTGCAGCATCGCCGCGTTCTCGCTGCTCTCGGGGAAGAACAGTTTCGGGAACACCAGCACCGCCGCGGTGGCGTAGATGTAGAAGTCGAAGAACTCGATGGTGGTGCCGACCAGGCTGGCCGCCAGTACGCGGCCCGGGGAGTTGGCGACGGGGGTGGCGGTGGAAGGCGTCATCGGATTGCCAGCGGGAAAGTGGCGGTGATTCTGGCACGGCGCCGCGTCGCGACCGGCATTGGTTGCAAGCGCCACCAGCGCGTGCCGCCTTCACCCCGCGCCGACGGAATACCCACGTCCGCCGAACGTTTTCTTCCCCTGCCGTCCACGTCGGTTAACCGCCCCGGACCGCGGCACGGCATATCCACGCCGGTTCACGGCCGGGTACAGGAGGACACCGCCAGGATCGGGGCTGCGTGGAAAGCGCGACGAAACCACAGGAGCAGACCGATGAACGATCGACCGCTACATACCGCCCTTCTTGCCGCGGCCCTGGCGCTGGCCGCCACCGGCGCCGCCCGGGCGCAGGACGCGCTCACCGCGCCGCAGGTGCGTGCGCAGCTGGAGGCACAGGGCTATACCGAGGTGGAGGATCTGGAGTTCGAAGACGGCATGTGGAAGGCCGAGGCGACCAGCGCCAATGGCAAGCACGTGGACGTGCGCCTGGACCCGACCAGCGGCACCGTATACCCGGCCAAGGCGGTCCCGCAGCTGGGTGAAGCCGACATCCGCGCGCAGCTGGCCGCGGCCGGCTACAGCGGCGTGCACGACGTGAAACTCGACGACGGCCTGTGGAAGGCCAAGGGCCGGACCGCCGAGGGCTCCAAAGTGAAGGTGCGCCTGGACCCGACCACCGGTGAAGTGGTCGCGCTGGAAAAGGACTGATGCCCGGCGCGTGACATGACGCTGCCCCGGCCGATCCGCGGCCCGTGGGCGGTACCGGCCGGGATCGATCCGGCGGATCGATCCCGGCCGCCTTTCCCGATGCTTTCAGCGAAGATGCGACCGGTCGGCACCCGCGCCCGGCAACACGCCGGGCCCGCCTTCCAGGCAGCAGGCGCTCAGGCCAGCAGGCCCGCCTCGCGCAGCGCTGCCTCGAGCTTGGCCTGATTGGCCGGCTCCAGTTCGGTCATCGGCAACCGCAGCGTGCCGCCGCAACGGCCCATGCGCGCCAGCGCCCACTTCACCGGGATCGGGTTGGCCTCGACGAACATCTGCCGATGCACCGGCAGCAGCCGCCGCTGGATCGCCATCGCCGCCGCCACGTCGCCGGCCAGCGCCGCTGCGCACAGTTCGCGCATCAGCCGCGGCGCGACGTTGGCGGTCACGCTGACGTTGCCGTGGCCGCCGCAGAGCATCAGCGCCACCGCGGTGGCGTCGTCGCCCGAATACACCGCGAAGCCCTCCGGCGCCTCGCGGATCAACCACTGCGCACGCTCCAGGTTGCCGGTGGCCTCCTTGATGCCGACGATGCCCGGCACCTGCGCCAGCCGCAGCACGGTGTCGTGCTGCAGGTCGGCCACGGTGCGGCCCGGCACGTTGTAGAGCACGATCGGCAGATCGCCGGTGGCCTCGGCGATCGCCTTGAAATGGCGGTACTGCCCCTCCTGCCCCGGCTTGTTGTAGTACGGCACCACCTGCAGTTGGCTGTCGGCGCCGACCTCGCGCGCGAACCGCGCCAATGCGATCGCCTCGGCGGTGGAATTGCCGCCGCAGCCGGCCATCACCGGCACCCGCCCGGCGGCCTGCTCCACCGCCACACGGATGATCTGGCAGTGCTCGTCCACGTTCACCGTCGGCGATTCGCCGGTGGTGCCGACCACGCCGATGCAGTCGGTGCCCTCGGCCACGTGCCAGTCGATCAGGCGGCGCAGTGCGTCGTAATCGACGCTGCCGTCCTCGTGCATGGGCGTGACGAGCGCGACGATGCTGCCGCGCAGCGGGGCGGGGGAAGAAGTCATCTGGGGAATACCGGAGGCCGTCGTGGGGAACGCCGATTCTAAGCAAGAAAGCAGCCGCCGGTGGCCTGTCGGAGCGGCATTCCCGGTTGCCGCTGCAACCATCGGGGAAGCATCCTCACTACAATGCCGGCCCACGTTTCACCGTCAGCATGCATGGACATCATCGTCAACGAAGAACTCAAGGCCTACATCGACCCGCTGACGCCGGACGAGCACGACGCGCTGGAGCGCAGCCTGCTCGCCGAGGGCTGCCGCGATGCGCTGGTACTGTGGGGCAACGTGCTGATCGACGGCCACAACCGCTACGGCATCTGCATGAAGCACGGCCTGCCGTTCAACACCGTGCAGAACACCCGCTTCCGGACGATGGAAGACGTGCACCTGTGGATGATCGAGCAGCACCTGGGCCGGCGCAGCGTGTCCGACTTCCAGCGCGGCGTGCTGGCGCTGCGCAAGCGCGCGATCCTCGATGCGCGCCACGCCGCCGAACAGGAACAGTTGCGCCGCGAGAGCGAAGGCGAGGCCGCGCCCGCCGCATCCGGCACCGACGCCGACATGCCGCCGTGGGAACCGGCGCCGAAGCTGTCCAAGGCCGAACTGGCGCGCGAGGCCAAGCTCAGCGCCGGCCAGGTGGCGATGATCGAGAAGATCCACAGCCACGCCGCGCCGGAAGTGGTCGAGGCGGTGAAGACCGGCGCGCTGTCGATCAGCGCCGCGGCGGTGGTCGCCAGCCTGCCGGAAGAGGAACAGCGCGCGGCGGCGCAAGGCGGCAAGGAGGAACTGAAGCAGGCGGCCAGACGCGTGCGCGAAGCCCGGCGCAAGCCAAAGGCCGAGCCTGCGCCGGAAGAAGCGGCAACACCAACTGCCAGCGTGGTGGACGACGGCGAACTGGAAGCGCTGCGCCAGCGCGTGGCCTCGCTGACCGCCGAGAGCCAGGCGCTGCGCATGGAGCTGGACGCGCTGCGGGCGCGGCTGGCCGCCACCGCAACGGAGAACGTCGAAACCTGATTGCCCCAGGCCTCACCGGGAAAACCCCAGCCGCAGGTCGGGGCTACGCCCCCGACAGCTTCGCGCCGGATGCCCAGGGCGTCGGGGCAGTAGCCCCGACCTACGCCGCTGCTCGTCCAGCCCCCGTGGATGCGGGGCTTGCCCCGCATGAAGCTTTACCGGGGAGGCCCCCGTGCGGGGCAAGCCCCGCACCTGCGCATGATCATCGTGCGGCCGTGGAATTGCGCTCGCACCGGCAAGCCGGTAACCATGCGCCATCTCCCACGAGGAACCCGCGATGGCCTCCGCATCCCCGGAACTGGAGCAATTCGTCCGCGACGCGCTGATGCGCGGCCACGACCGCGAACAGGTGACGCAGGCCCTGCTGGCCGCCGGCTGGAGCGCCGAGCAGGTCCGCGGCGTGCTCGACGGCTGGGCCGAGGTGGACTTCGCGCTGCCGGTGCCGCGCCCGCGCGCCTCGCTGTCCGCGCGCGAAGCCTTCCTCTACCTGCTGCTGTTCAGCGCGCTGTATTTCTTCGCCTGGAACCTCGGCAGCCTGCTGTTCGCGCTGCTCGAACACCTGCTGCCCGACCCGGCCGACGCGCAATGGCAGGTGCTGCGGCGCACCGGCTCGATCCGCTGGTCGCTGTCGGCGCTGGTCATCGCCTTCCCGGTATTCGCCTTCGTCGCCCGCCATCTCGCCCACGACGTCGCCAGGCATCCGATCAAGCGCCTGTCGCCGATCCGCCGCTGGCTCACCTACCTGACCCTGTTCGTCGCCGCCGCGGTGCTGATCGGCGACCTGACCACGCTGGTGTTCAACCTGCTCGGCGGCGAACTGAGCCTGCGCTTCGTGCTCAAGGTAGGCGTGGTCGCCGCCATCGCCGGCACGGTGTTCGGCCACTACCTGCGCGACCTGCGCCGCGAAGAGGTCGCGGGCGCCGACCAGAAGGCCTCCGGCCGCCGCGTGCTGTGGGCCGCCGGCATCGCCACCGCCCTGTCCATCGCCGCCGGCGTGTGGGTGATGGACTCGCCCGCGCAGCAACGGCGGCTGCGGCTGGACGAAACCCGCACCGGCGACCTGCAGACGCTGGAGATCGCCGTCAACCAATGGTGGCAGGAGCACAAGGCGCTGCCGGCCGACCTCGACACGCTGGCCGCGCAGCCGGGCGTCAACCTGCCGCGCCACGACCCGGCCGGCGGCGGCGATTACCGCTATCGCCCGCTCGACGCCGCGCATTACGAGCTGTGCGCCGATTTCGCCACCGACAGTGGTGAACGCCGCGCGCGCTGGCGCCTGCCGCAAGCCGGGCAATGGGCGCACCCGGCCGGCGCGCACTGCTTCCGCCGCGGCGTGGACGACGGGGACTGAACGTGGGTGCCGCCGATCCACGCCGCGCGCAGCTGCGCCGGCTCAAGCTGTACGCGCTGGCGATGCTGCTGGCGATGCTGGCCGGTTTCGTCGCCAGCCACCTCAACGGCGAGCGCGGCGCGTGGGCGTGGGTGGGCGCGTTCTGCGAGGCGGCCACGGTCGGCGCACTGGCCGACTGGTTCGCGGTGGTGGCGCTGTTCCGTCGCCCGCTGAACCTGCCGATCCCGCATACCGCGATCATCCCGCGCAACAAGGAACGCATCGCCGACAGCCTGGCGGTGTTCGTGCGCGACCACTTCCTCGAACCGGAAGCGCTGCTGGCCAAGCTGAAGGTGTTCGACCCGGCCACGCGGCTCGGGCACTGGCTGGCGCAGCCGCAGCAGGCGCGGATGCTGGCCGGCATGGCGCGCGGCTGGGCCGTGCAGGCGCTGGACCTGCTGGATGAAACCGCCGTGCGCGCCGCCATCCAGCGTTTCGTGGTCGAACAGCTGCGGCAGTGGAACGCCGCGGCCACCGCCGGCGACCTGCTCGGCCTGCTCACCGCCGACAACCGCCACCAGCGCGTGCTCGACGAAGGCCTGACCCGCATCGCCCGCTGGCTCGACGACGACGCCGTGCGCCAGCGCGCATCGATGCTGATCGTGCGCTACATCCGCAAGGAATGGCCGAAGCTGGCCAGTACCGTGGACTGGGTGAAGCCCATCGACGAGATCGGCGATTCACTGGCCGAGCGGCTGGCACGCGCGGCGCTGGAGGAATTGCAGGACGTGCTGTCGCAGCCCGCACACCCGCTGCGGCAGGATTATGCGCGCTGGCTCGGCGACTACATGCAGCGGCTGCGCCACGACCCGGCGCTGGCCGAACGCGTCGATGCGCTCAAGCAGCAGGTGATCGACCACCCGGCGGTGCAGGACTACGTGCAGGGCCTGTGGCAGCGCATCCACCGGCACCTGCGCGAGGACTTGTCGCGCGAGGATTCGGCATTGGCCGGGCACCTGGAGCGCAGCCTCGGCAAGCTCGGCGCCGCCATCGGCGACGACCCGGCGCTGCGCGACGCGCTGAACCAGCACATGCTGGCCGGCGCGGAGAAACTCACCACGCGCCTGCGCAGCGGCGTGACCGCGCACATCGCGCAGACGGTCAAGGGCTGGGACGAGGCCAAGCTGGTCGAGCAACTGGAACTGAGCGTCGGCCGCGACCTGCAATACATCCGCTTCAACGGCACCCTGGTCGGCGGCCTGATCGGCCTGCTGCTGCACGCGCTGACCCACGGATTGCCGTCGTAGGTGCGGGGCTTTCCCCGTACTGGGCCTCATCGGGAATGCCCCATGCGGGGCAAGCCCCGCATCTACAAGAGTCGCGACAGGCCTTCGGCAGTCCTCGTAGGTCGGGGCTACCGCCCCGACGGCTTCCATGATGCGAGGCGTCGGGGACATAGCCCCGACCTACCGGATGTATCTGGAGGAAAGCTCCCGAGTCAGGAGGCGCGCCGCAGCTCCCACGCGCGATGGATGCGCGCATTGCGCTCGAAATCCGGGCCGATGGTCTGCGCGCTGATCTCACGGCACTGCGCAAATTCGGCGATCGCGTTTTCTTCCAGCTTGAAGCGGCGGAAGTTGTTGGAGAAATACAGCACGCCGCCCGGCGCCAGCCGCGCCACCGCCGCGCGCAGCAGCCGCAGCTGCTCGCGCTGCACGTCGAAATCCTCGGCGCGCGCGGAATTGGAGAAGGTCGGCGGGTCGCAAAAGATCACATCGAACTGACCGCGCTCCGCTTCCAGCCATTGGATCGCATCGGCCTGCACCAACTGGTGAGCGCTGCCGCCCATGCCGTTGAGTGCAAGGTTGTCGGCGCACCATTGCAGATAGGTGCCGGACAGATCGACGCTGGTGGTCGAAGCCGCACCGGCCACCGCCGCCTCCACGCTGGCCACGCCGGTGTAGCAGAACAGGTTGAGGAAGCGCTTGCCACGCGCCTGCCCGGCCATCTGCCGGCGCAGCGGGCGGTGGTCGAGGAACAGACCGGTGTCGAGGTAGTCGAACAGGTTGACCCGCAGCAGCGCATCGTTCTCGCGCACGAGGATGAACTCGCCGCGCTGCTCGAAGCGCCCGTACTTGCTGCCGCCCTTGCCGCGCTCGCGCGTTTTCAACGCCACCTGTTCGGCCGGCACCGCGAACACTTCGCGCGCGGCGGCCAGCAGTTCGTTGCGGCGGCGGCGCACGTCGGCGTCGGGAATCGCCGCCGGCGCGGCGTATTCCTGCACGTGCAGGAAGGTGCGGCCCTTGCCGCCGTCTTCCTGATAGACGTCGATGGCCGCCGCATATTCGGGCAGGTCGGCGTCGTAGGCGCGGAAACAGGTAACGTCCTCGCGCGCGCGCCAGCTCTTGAACTTCTTCAGGTTCTTGCGCAGGCGGTTGGCGACCATCTGCGCGCCTTCGCTCAGTTCGCGCGGCGCGCCGTCGTGCTCGCGTGCCGGCACCGCAACCGGGTCGCAGACGATCAGCGCGCACTCGATCGCACCGTTGAACAGCTGGTAGGTCTTGCGCGCGCGCAGGCCGGTGGCGAAGGCCAGTTCGGCGTTGCCGCACAGCAGGCTGGCGCGCCACTGCGGCACCGTGCGCTTGAGCGCATCGCCGAGCCGGCGGTACAGCGCCGCGTCGGCGAACAGGCGTTCGTCATAGGGCGGGTTGCAGACCACGCAACCGGTTTCCTGCGGCGGCACCTGCAGGTCGGCGACGTCGCGCGCGCCGAACCAGATCGCCTCGCCGACGCCGGCTTCCTCGGCGTTCTGCCTGGCCGCGCGGATCGCCTGCGGGTCGATGTCGCTGCCGTGGATGACCTGCTTCAACGCGGCGCGGCCGGCGCGCTCGCGCTCGCGCGCCTCGGCCAGCAGCTCGCGCCACTGCGCCTGGTCGAAACCGCGCCAGCGGCTCGGCGGGATGCTGCCGTGGCGTTGCAGGCCGGGGGCGACGTCGGCGGCCATCAGCGCGCCTTCGATCAGCAACGTGCCGCCGCCGCACATCGGGTCGAGCAGGCCGCCGCCTTCGGCGTGGATCTTCGGCCAGCCGGCGCGCAGCAGCACCGCGGCGGCGAGGTTCTCTTTCAGCGGCGCATCGTTCTGCGCCAGCCGCCAGCCGCGCTTGTGCAGCGAGCCGCCGCCGAGGTCGATGGAAATGCTGGCCCGGCCCTTGCGCAGCGACAGGTTGATGCGCACGTCCGGGAACTCGACGTTCACCGACGGCCGCTCCATGCCCTGCCCGCGCAGGCGGTCCACCACCGCGTCCTTGATCCGCTGCGCGGCGAAGCGCGCGTGGGTGATGGCGGTGCCGGAAACATGGGCATCCACCGCCAGCGTCAGGTCGGCATCCAGATGCTGTTCCCACGGCATCGCCAGCACGCCCTGGTACAGCGCCACCTCGTCCGGGCAGTCGAACTCGGCCAGCGGCCACAGCACGCGGCTGGCAAGGCGCGACCACAGCACCACGCGCTGCGCATCGCGCAGTTCCCCTTCGGCATTGACCCCGGCGATGGTGGCGGTGGCGCGGGGCAGGCCCAGCGCCAGCAGTTCATCGGCCAACAGGTATTCCAGGCCCTTGGCGCAGGAGACGAAGAATTTCACGGGGATACCACGGGGGAACGGCAGCGGGCCGGGGGCCGCCATTGTACGGGCCATTCGCGGCAGACCCGCGGGAACGGGCGGCCTTGCCGGCAGATCGGGGCTATGCCCCCGGCGCCCTGCATATCCGGCATCACGCGTCGGGGGCATGGCCCCGACCTACCCATGTGGTTCCTGCGGGCCCCGCCGCATGGGGCTTCACCGGGAAAGCTTCATGCGGGGGCAAGCCCCGCATCTACAAGGTCTGGAGCAGCGCCTCGAATTCGCGGGCCGAGGCCTCGACGTGATTCTCCAGCCGGTGGCCGTCATCGACCAGCAGCAGCCGTACCGCGCGCGCACGGGCCCAGTCGATGACCTCGGCCGGCGCGATCAGTTCGTCATGCCAGGCGTGGACGACGCTGGTCGGCACCGCCGCCGCGTCCAGCGCCGGCATCGGCCCCATCTTCGTCGGCGGCACCATCAGGAACAGCGCGCGCACCGGCACGTGCAGCGAGGCGATGGCCGAGACGTAGGCGCCGAGGCTGGAACCGGCCAGCACCACCGGGCCATGCCGCGCGGCTTCGCCCGCCCGCTGGACCAGGCGTTGCAGGCGCGCGGGCACGTCGCCGACTTCGCTGACCTCGCGGCGCGCGTCCAGGTCGGTGTAGTCCGGACGTTCGTGGCTCCAGCCCAGCCGCTGCGCCACCTCGGCCAGCGCAGTGACCTTGGTCGCGTCGGGGCCGCTTTCGAAACCGTGGGAAAGGATGCAGTGGCCGCGGTTCATCGCAGGTATTCGGGCAGAAGCACTCGGGGGCGCAATGCTAGCATCGGCCGATGCCCGCCATGCCCGCCATCCACGCCGCGCCCCTGCCCTACGAACCGCTGCTGCCATTGCGCGAGCCGGCGGCAATCGACCTGGTGGTGATCCACTGCACCGAGCTGCCGGACCTGGCGACGGCGCGCGAATACGGCGAGCGCGTGCTCTACGACAGCGGCACCGGCAACAGCGGCCATTACTACATCGACCGCGACGGCAGCATCCACCAGTACGTGGACGTGCTGCGCGTGGCCCACCACGTGCGCGGCATCAACCCGCGCTCGCTCGGCATCGAACTGGTCAACCGCGGCCGCTACCCGCACTGGCTGGATTCGCGCCACCAGGCGATGGACGAACCCTATCCGCGCGCGCAGACCGATGCATTGGTCGCGCTGCTGCGCTGGCTGCCGGCACGGTTGCCGTCGCTGCGCTGGATCGCCGGCCACGAGGAACTGGATGTCGAGCAGGTGCCGGCCAGCGACGACCCGGCGCTGCGGGTGCAGCGCAAGCGCGACCCGGGGCCGCGGTTCCCGTGGGAGGACGTGCTGGCGGCGGTCCCCCTGCAACGCATGCCACGCCACTCGCAGGAGCGACGTGAGTCGCGACCGGGGTTACCGTGAAAGCCCGGTCGCGACTCACGTCGCCCCTGCATCAATGTCCCCGTGTCTATGCCCGCGCCACCGGGCGCGAGGGATCGGACGACCAGCCGCTCCACGAATCGGCGAACACCCGCGCACCGCCCAGGCCGGCCACTTCGAAGGCCAGCAGCAGGTGGCAGGCGGTGACGCCGGAGCCGCACATCATCACCGCCTCGCCGGGCGCATGCGTGCCCAGCAGCGGTTCCAGTTCCGCGCGCAGTTCCGCCGCCGGGCGGAAGCGGCCATCGCGCAGGTTGAGTGCGAGCGGGCGGTTGAGCGCGCCGGGGACGTGGCCGGCGACGCGGTCCAGCGGTTCCACTTCACCGCGGTAGCGCTCGCCGGCACGCGCGTCGAACAGCCAGCCGGGCGATTGCGACAGCCGCGCGGAAATCTCGTCGACGCCGGCCACCTGCGCCAGGTCGAACCGGCCCGGGTATGGCGGCAGCGCCGGTACCTGCTCCACACCGGCTTCCAGCCGCCCGCCGGCGGCCTGCCAGGCGGCCAGTCCACCGTCGAGCACGGCCACGTTGCGATGGCCGATCAATCGCAGCAGCCACCACAGCCGCGCGGCGGCCATGCTGCCGTCGCCGGCGTCGTAGGCCACCACCTGCGTGTCCGCGTCGATGCCCCAGCGCCCCAGCGTGGCGGCGAAGGCGTCGCTGTCCGGCAGCGGATGGCGGCCGTGGCCCTGCCTGGACAGGTCGGACAGGTCGCGGTCGAGATCGGCATATACCGCGCCGGGAATGTGGCCGACGGCATGGCACGCGGCGCCGGACTGCGGATCGGCCAGCGAGAAGCGCGCATCCACCAGCCGCAGCGCGGTGCTGGCGGTGGCGCGCGCATCGACCATGCGCGGTGGCGCGGTGGAGAAGGCGGCGGCCAGCGAGGCGGCATCCACCAGCGTGGTCCACGGCGGGGCGATCGGCGTGTTCATGGGCTCTGCTCCAGGCGGCGACGCAGGTTGTAGAGGATGGCCGCGGTGGCGCCCCAGATGCGCTGCCCCGGCCAGCTGTATTCGAGCACGTGGCGGATGCGGCCGGCATGCTCGATCTCGACCTGGCGCAGGTTGGCCGGGTCCATCAGGAAATCCAGCGGCACCTCGAACACCTCGGCCACTTCCGCCGGCTGCGGCACCGGCACGAAGTCGGGGTCGATCACCGCCACCACCGGCGTGACCCGGTAGCTGGAAATGGTGAGGAACGGGTCGAGGTAGCCCAGCACCTGCACCTGTTCGCGCGGCAGGGCGATTTCCTCATGGCTCTCGCGCAGCGCCGCCATCGCCGGGCTGCGGTCGTCCGCCTCGATGCGCCCGCCGGGAAAACCGACCTGGCCGCCGTGGCTGCGCAGGGTCTCGGTGCGCCGGGTGAGCAGTACCTGCACGCCCTGCGGCCGTGGCACCAGCCCGGCCAGCACCGCGGCCTCGGCGAGCGGCCCGGCCGGCAGCAGGTCGGCCAGTTCGCTGCGGTTCCAGCCCTGTCCGGTCGGTGCGGCGGCCAGCGGCTCCAGCGCGCGCAGCAGCCGCTCCCGGCCCGGCAGCGCGGCGGCCAGCGAGCCGGACGCCAGCGCGCGCGCGGGCAACACTTCGTCCATCAGCTGCCGGCGCTGCAGCTCGTTCATGCGCAGCCAGCCGCCGATCTCCTCGCCCGTGCGCAGGCAGCCACGGCAACGGCCGGCACTGTCCAGCGAACAGATTCCGATGCAGGGGCTGGGTATGGCACGGAAGGGGGCATTCATCGGGCGGGGCTCCGGGCAAGCCTACTCCACGAAACAACATCGTGGATGCAGGTTGCCGCGTATCAGGGGATTGCCGGGAGAGGCCCATGCCACGCGGCAACCTTGTAGATGCGGGGCTTGCCCCGCATGGGACTTTCCCGGCAAAGCCCCGTGCTGGGCAAGCCCGGCACCTACGGTGGAAATGCCGGCATGGATGCCGGGTTTGCCGCGCATCGGGGGAACCGCCGGGCGGGCCAGGCACCTGCGCCGGTGCTTGCGGAAACGAAAACGCGCCGGTGGAAGCCACCGGCGCGTCCAGGTCATCGCAGCGGATTACTTGACGCTGACCAGCTTGACTTCGTACTGCACCGCCACGTTCGGCGGGAAGCCGGTGCGCGGGTCGGCGCCGAACGCCTTGTCCGGCGACAGGGTGATTTCCCACTTGGCGCCGGGCTGCATCTGCAGCAGGGTTTCACGCATGGCCTGCATTTCCACTTCGCTCAGCTTCAGCGCCGGCACGTCGTGCGGCTGCACGGTCTCCGGGCGCTGGCCATAGGGGAACGGGCCGGCGACCTGCAGGGTCACGGTGCTGGCCTGGGTCGGCTTGCTGCCGCCGCTGCCGGCCTCGATCACGCGGTACTGCACGCCGCTGGGCAGGGTCTGCACGCCGGCCTTGGCCTTGTTGGCGGCCAGGAACTGGTCGCTGCGGGTCTTGTTTTCGGCGGCGGCCTTCTCGTACTCGGCCTTGGCGGCGGCGGCACGGGCCTGCTCGCGCTTCTGGAACGCTTCGACCGCCGGCTTCAGCTGCTCGGCGGTGATCGCCGGCTGCTGCTTGGCGAAGGCGTCCTGCAGGCCCTTGACCACCGAGGCGATGTCCAACTGCTCGCCGCGGGCGGTGAGCTCATTGAGGTTGTTGCCGTAGTCGTAGCCGAAGTAATAACTCAACTTGCCCTTCTCGGACGAAACGTCCTGGGCGAATGCAGTGCCGGTGAGGGCCAGGGCGGCCACGGCGACCGCGATAGAACGCAACTTCATCAAACAGTTCTCCAGGAAGGGTGTCTCAGGGCAACCATGCCGCTTGAGGCGACGGGTTAGGATAGCCGTCGCCAAGGCGCTCCGCCACCGACGACACCGGACTCGGACCGGCGGCCGTGGCGGGAGTTCCCCGCTTACTTTTTCTTAACTTTTCCCTGGAGTCAGCCGCATGTCCGACCTACCGGTTTCGATCAGCACCCGTGATGGCGTCCGCACCATCACCGTGCAACGCCCGGAAAAGCTCAATGCGCTGAACCGGCAGACCCTGCAGGCGCTGGACGCGGCCTTCGCCGAGGCCGCCCAGGCCGAGGACGTGCGGGTGGTGGTGCTGACCGGCGCCGGCCCCAAGGCCTTCGTCGCCGGCGCCGACATCGCCGAAATGAATGCGCTCACCCCGGTTCAGGGCCGCGACTTCTCGCTGCTCGGCCAGCGCCTGATGCGCCGCATCGAGCGCCTGCCCAAGCCGGTGCTGGCGATGGTCAACGGCTTCGCGCTGGGCGGCGGGCTGGAACTGGCGATGGCCTGCCACCTGCGTGTCGCCGCCGACAGCGCCAAGCTCGGCCAGCCGGAAATCAACCTCGGCCTGATCCCCGGCTTCGGCGGCACCCAGCGCCTGCTGCGGCTGGCCGGGCGCGCGGCGACGCTGGAACTGTGCCTGCTCGGTGCGCCGATCGACGCCGCACGCGCGCAGCAACTGGGCATCGTCAACCGCGTGGTGCCGGCCGCCGAACTGGAAGCGGAAACCCTGAAGATCGCCACGCAACTGGCCAATGCCGCGCCGCTGGCGCTGCGCGGCATGCTCGACGCGGTCAACGTCGGCGGCGAATGCGGCATCGCCGAAGGGCTGGAATACGAGAGCGCGCAGTTCGGGCTGATGTTCTCCACGCAGGACATGCGCGAAGGCACCGCCGCCTTCCTCGAACGCCGCAAGCCGGAATTCCGCAACTGCTGAACCGCATCGCAATGCCCGCCCCTTCCGCATCGCCCCGGCAGTTGCTGCAGTACGTGCTGGACGATGACATCGACGCGGCGCTCGATGCCGGCCTGATGGACTACGTGCCGCAGCCCGGCGACGCGGCGCTGGACCCGCGCCTGCCGCAGTTGCTGCAGGACACCCAACGACGCCTGCGCGATGCCTGGGCCGCGCGCGAACGCCACCGCGCCCGCGCCGCGCGCCTGGCCCGCCGCGCCGCCGAGCGCGAGGCGCGCCGTGCGCCGCCGCCGGCCGTGAACACCAAACCCGCCCTGCCCCCGGCGGCGGCCGCCATCCTCGCCCGCGCCAAGGCACGGGCCACGGGAAAGCCCTCCGCATGAATGCGAAAGCAGTGAACAAGACCACGCCGAAAAAACCGGCCGCGGCGAAGAAGCCGCCGGCGCCGCGCAGCAGCAAGCGCATGACCGGCGCCGAAGTGCGCGAGATGTTCACCCGCCTGCGCGAGCTCAACCCGCACCCGACCACCGAGCTGGAATACACCTCGCCGTTCGAGCTGCTGGTGGCGGTGACGCTGTCGGCGCAGGCCACCGACGTCGGCGTCAACAAGGCCACGCGCAAGCTGTTCCCGGTGGCCAACACCGCGCAGTCCATCCTCGCGCTGGGCGAGGATGGACTGAAGCGCTACATCTCCACCATCGGCCTGTACAACGCCAAGGCGAAGAACGTGATCGCCGCCTGCGCGATCCTGGTCGAGAAATACGGCGGCGAAGTGCCGGCCGACCGTGCTGCGCTGGAAGCCCTGCCCGGCGTCGGCCGCAAGACCGCCAACGTGGTGCTCAACACCGCCTTCGGCGAACCGACGATGGCGGTGGACACGCACATCTTCCGCGTCGCCAACCGCACCGGGCTGGCGCCGGGCAAGGACGTGCGCGCGGTGGAAGATGGTTTGCTGAAGGTGATCCCCGGGGAATTTCTGCAGGATGCACATCACTGGCTGATCCTGCACGGCCGCTACGTGTGCAAGGCGCGCAAGCCGGATTGCCCGCAATGCGTGATCCGCGACCTGTGCCATTACAGGGACAAGACCATCGCCTGATGCGGCCGCATTGCCTGCCGCGGGCGCGGCTTCAACGCAATGGCGCCGATCCGCCGCTGCGGGCCGGCTGATCCTGCACGGCCGCTACGTGTGCAAGGCACGCAAGCCGGACTGCCCGCAATGCGTGATCCGCGACCTGTGCCATTACAGGGGCAAGACCATCGCCTGATGCGGCCGCATTGCCTGCCGCGGGCGCGGCTTCAACGCAATGGCGCCGATCCGCCACTGCGGGCCGGCTGATCCTGCACGGCCGCTACGTGTGCAAGGCACGCAAGCCGGATTGCCCGCAATGCGTGATCCGCGACCTGTGCCATTACCGGGACAAGACCGTCTGAAGTGCGCGCAACGCGTAGGTCGGGGCTACGCCCCCGACATGCTCCCGGCCCGTCGCCCGCATCCTGATACGCCGGGGGCGTAGCCCCGGCCTACGCGTGGCTGCCGCACGCGCTCCACCGACAGGGCACATGCGGGGCAGGCCCCGCATCCACAGGCCCGGAGCGCTGCAAGAAAAAACGGCGGGCCGAAGCCCGCCGTCGCGCGATTCCATCGAAGGGCGCGGGGCCTCAGAACTTCACGTCGCCCCAGATGCCCAGCTCCCTGGTCTCGGTCCGGACCGGGCTGGCGAGCGAGCCGGCCAGCGCGTCGGTGTCCTTGTACACCGCGGCCAGCTTGAAGTTCTTCAGCACCGGGAACTCGACGCCGACGTTCCAGTACTTGTCCTCGCGGAACGGGTTGAGCGTCTTGCTGGTATCGGTGTTGTCGTAGCGGGCGAACAGGCTGACGTCGCCGTTGGCCACCTGCGCCACGTTCACGCTGCTCCACAGCGACCAGCCGGTGGCCTTGTCGCTGACCGCCGGCACCGCGGCCTGCTGGACGTAGCCCAGGTTCCTGGCGGTGAAGTATTCGCCGCCCACGCGGAACGCCGGGCCGGCGTAGGCGACCATCACGTCGCCGCGGCTGTAGCGCTTCTCGGCCCCGTCGTTCTGCTTTTCCTGGCCCAGATGGCCGCTGTAGGCACCGACGGCGACGCCGAATTCCGGCGTGATTTCCCAGGCCAGGCGGCCTTCCACGTCCACGCCCTTGCTGCGGCCCGGGTTCTTGTAGCCGGCGCCGTTGACCACGGACACCGCGTAGTTGACGCCGCCGCCGAAGTCGCCGCTGGCGTGCACGCCCCAGTCGGCCGAGTTGGCGTACTTCAGGCGGTCGGTCAGGGTGTTCTCGACGTAGCGGTAGCCGTAGTACTTCTCGACGTAGCCGGTCCACGGCATGCCCGCCGCACCGATCTTCAGCACGAAGGCCGGGTCGAAGCTGCCCTGCACGTAGGCGTTCTTGACGAACAGTTCGGTGTTGCCGATCGCCGAGCTGTACTGGAAGTCGGTGGTCAGGTTGGCCGACCAGGTGTCGTTGAACTTGTGGTCCACGGTCAGGTAGAAGCGCTTGACGTCGAAGCCGGTGCCGGTGGCGTCGGTCTTCCGGCCGTTCTGCTTCTGGTCGACGCTGCTGACGTCGAAGAACATGCGGCCGCCGATCTTGTTGTCGTTGACCAGCTTGGCCAGCTTGTCGACGCCGGACTGTGCCTTCTGCGCGGTCTCGATCGCCTGCGCCTGGGTCACGTTCACTTCCGACTGCGCGTCGGACTGCGCCTGCAATGATTCGGACTGGCTCTGCAACTGCTGCACCTGCGCCTGCAACGCGGCGATCTGCGCCTGCAGCTGTTCCAGCTGCGCCGGGGTCACGGCGGGGTTGCTGGCGGCGAAGGCCGGGGCCACGGCCATGCCGAGGCTGGCGGCAACCGCGAGGGCGAGCGAATGGGGACGCATCTGGGTTCTCTCCAATGAGGGTGGAAGGGCTTTGCGAAAGCGCCGTTCCGGCAGCGGCCAGGCAGGCGTTTTGCGAAGGTTCCGTTAATTGGATGACAGTCATGCGACACCTCCATGACATTCCGAAGACGCCGGAGCCCGCGCCGCGATGTCATCCAACCGTCACCGGAAAGTCGCAAAAGATTCATCCGCGGGCGCTGCAATGGCGCCCTGCCGGCCCCACCGGCCACACCACCCTTCAGGAGTCACACTGCGATGCGTTCCTTCAAACTCCGCCTGCTCACCGGCGCCGCCATTGCCTCGTTCGCCCTGGCCGCGCAGGCCGCCGACATCACCGGCGCGGGCGCCTCGTTCGTCTTCCCGGTGATGTCCAAGTGGTCGGCCGACTACGCCGGCGCCACCGGCAACCGGGTCAACTACCAGTCCATCGGCTCGGGCGGCGGCATCGCCCAGATCAAGGCCGGCACCGTCGATTTCGGTTCGTCCGACGCGCCGCTCAAGTCCGAAGACCTCGCCACCTCGGGCCTGGCGCAGTTCCCGTCGGTGATCGGCGGCGTGGTGCCGGTGGCCAACGTGCCGGGCCTGCAACCGGGCGCGTTGAAGCTGGATGGCCCGACCCTGGCCAACATCTTCCTCGGCAAGATCGGCAAGTGGAACGACCCGGCCATCGTCGCGCTCAACGGCGGCCTGGCCCTGCCCGACCTGAAGATCACCGTCGTGCACCGCTCCGACGGCTCGGGCACCAGCTTCAACTACACCAATTACCTGTCCAAGGTCAGCCCGGAGTGGAAGGCACAGGTCGGCGAAGGCACCACCGTGCAGTGGCCGGTGGGCATCGGCGGCAAGGGCAACGAAGGCGTGGCCGCCTACGTCAAGCAGATCCGCGGCGGCGTCGGCTATGTCGAACTGGCCTACGCGCTGCAGAACAAGCTGGCCCACGCGCAGCTGAAGAACGCCGCCGGCCACTTCGTGCAGCCGGGCGACGAAACCTTCGCCGCCGCCGCGGCCAGCGCCGACTGGGCCGGCGCCCGCGACTTCAACCTGGTCATCACCAACGCGCCGGGCGCCAATGCGTGGCCGATCACCGCCACCAACTTCATCCTGGTGCGCAAGAACTCCAGGCCCGGCAGCCTGAAGAACACCACCGACTTCTTCCGCTGGGTCTACGCCAGCGGCAGGAGCCAGGCCCGCGAACTGGACTACGTGCCGCTGCCGGACGCGCTGGTGCAGCAGATCGAGGCCTACTGGAACCAGCAGAACCTGAAATAAGCAGGAGCAAGGAGGCGCGAGTCCCTCTCCCTCGTCGCCTCGGGCGCGGATCAGGTGATCCGCGCTTTTTTTGTTGCCGCCATCCATGGCGGCAACCCTTCGGGCCATCGACGGGCGATGTCAAAAACCGCTCCCGGTGGTTTTTTGTGGGGCGGGGAAGGGCGAACAGGGAACGGGGAATGAAGGCTCAATGGCGGATTCGAGTTTCGTGATGCAACCGTGGAAGGCAGGGAACACCGTCAGCGCAACGCATACGGCTTTCTTCCATTCCCCGTTCCCTGTTCCCCATTGCCCGCCGTCATCAGTCTGTAACAAAAACATCATTTCATAGCGTCATCCGCCGGCAGCGCCGGCCCTTCTCCCGCTATGGAGCGACGCATGAAGCTGCACACCACCGGCCTTGCCGCCCTTTCCCTGGCCATCGCGCTGGGCCTGTCGGCCTGCGGCGACAAGCAGGCCGCCCCGTCGGCCAATGCCGACACCAGCAACCCGGCAGCCGCCGGCGACAAGGTCAGCGCGGAGATCTCCGGCGCCGGCGCGTCCTTCATCTTCCCGCTGGTGTCCAGGTGGTCGGCCGACTACAACGCGGCCACCGGCGCCAAGGTCAACTACCAGTCCATCGGCTCGGGCGGCGGCATCGCCCAGATCAAGGCCGGCACCGTCGACTTCGGTTCCTCGGACAAGCCGCTTTCCAGCGAGGAACTGGCGCAGGCCGGCCTCGGCCAGTTCCCTTCGGCGATCGGCGGCGTGGTGCCGGTGGTGAACCTCGAAGGCATCCAGCCCGGCCAGCTGCGCCTGAGCGGCCCGCTGCTGGCCGACATCTACCTTGGCAAGATCGGCAAGTGGAACGATGCGGCCATCGCCGCGGTCAACCCCGGTCTGGCCCTGCCCGACACCCGCATCACCCTGGTGCACCGCTCCGATGGCTCGGGCACCACCTTCAACTTCTCCAACTACCTGTCCAAGGTCAGCGGCGAGTGGAGCAGCAAGGTCGGCGAAGGCACCTCGGTGCAATGGCCGGACGGCGTCGGCGGCAAGGGCAACGAGGGCGTGGCCTCCTACGTGCAGCAGATGAAGGGCTCGCTGGGCTACGTCGAGCTTGCCTACGCGCTGCAGAACGACATGCCGTATGCCTCGTTGCAGAACGCGGCCGGCAACTGGGTGCAGCCGAGCGCCGAAACCTTCGCCGCCGCCGCGGCCAGCGCCGACTGGGCCGGCGCCCGCGACTTCAACCTGGTCATCACCAATGCACCGGGCGCCGGCGCATGGCCGATCACCGCCACCAACTTCATGCTGATGCACAAGCAGCCCAAGGATGCCAAGCGCAACCAGCAGACGCTGGCGTTCTTCAAGTGGGCCTTCGAAAACGGCCGGCAGCAGGCCGACGAGCTGCACTACGTGCCGCTGCCGGCCGAGCTGGTGACGCAGATCGAAAGCTACTGGGCCAGCGAGTTCAAGTAAGCGGCATCGGCGGGGGCGGCCGGCGCCGCCCCCGCAACGGCTTGTCCACTTTCCCCGGACCCCCATGAACACCATCGCCCCGCCCCTTGCCCTGCCCAGCCCGCGCGACCAGCGCGATGCCCGCAACGACCGCCTGTTCCGCTGGTTCCTGGTCGCCACTGTGGTGCTGGTGCTCACCGCACTGGCCTGCGCCGCGCTGTCGATGCTGTGGGGCGGCCGCCACGCCCTGCAGGAGCAGGGCCTGAGCTTCTTCTACACCGCCGACTGGAACCCGGTGGAGAACCGCTTCGGCGCGCTGGCGCCGATCTACGGCACCATCGTCACCGCCGTGATCGCCATGCTGATCGCGGTGCCGGTCAGCTTCGGCATCGCCTTCTTCCTCACCGAGGTGGCGCCGCGCTGGCTGCGCGGCCCGGTCGGCACCGCCATCGAACTGCTGGCCGGCATCCCCTCGATCATCTACGGCATGTGGGGCCTGTTCGTGCTGGTGCCGGTGATGACCGAATACGTCACCCCGTTCCTCAACGACCACCTCGGCGAGCTGCCGCTGGTCGGCCCGCTGTTCCAGGGGCCGCCGCTGGGCATCGGCATGCTCACCGCCGGCTTCGTGCTGGCGATCATGGTGATCCCGTTCATCTCCTCGGTGATGCGCGAGGTGTTCCTGACCGTGCCGACGCGGCTGAAGGAATCGGCCTACGCGCTGGGCTCGACCCGATGGGAAGTGAGCTGGGACATCGTGCTGCCCTACACCCGCTCGGCGGTGATCGGCGGCATCTTCCTCGGCCTCGGCCGCGCGCTCGGCGAGACGATGGCGGTGGCCTTCGTGATCGGCAACAGCGTGCGCCTGACGCCGTCGCTGCTGGAGCCGGGCACCACCATCGCCGCGCTGATCGCCAACGACTTCGGCGAGGCCACCGAAACCTACCGCTCGGCGCTGCTGCTGCTCGGCTTCGTGCTGTTCATCGTCACCTTCGTGGTGCTCGCCCTGGCCCGCCTGATGCTGCTGCGCCTGTCCCGCAAGGAGGGCAACTGATGTCCACCACCCCGAAAACCGCCGAGGCGCTGTACCTGCGCCGCCGCGCCACCAACGTGCTGGCGCTGCTGCTGGCCTGCGCCACCGCGCTGTTCGGCCTGTTCTTCCTCGGCTGGATCCTGTGGACGCTGCTGGCCAAGGGCCTGCCCGGCATCAACCTCGACCTGTTCACGAAGATGACGCCGCCGCCGATGCAGGAAGGCGGCCTGCTCAACGCCTTCTTCGGCAGCGCGGTGATGTGCGCGCTGGCCATCGCCATCGGCACCCCGCTGGGCGTGGCCGCCGGCACCTGGCTGGCCGAGTACGGCAACGCGCGCAAGGCCGGCACCGTGGTGCGCTTCGTCAACGACATCCTGCTGTCGGCGCCGTCGATCGTGCTCGGCCTGTTCGTCTACACCCTGTACGTGATGCAGACCGGCGGCAACTTCTCGGCCTTCGCCGGCGCGCTGTCGCTGACCTTCATCGTGCTGCCGGTGGTGATCCGCACCACCGACGAGATGCTGCGACTGGTGCCGGTGCAGATGCGCGAGGCGGCGCTGGCGCTGGGCGTGCCGCAGTGGAAGGTGATCATGCAGGTGCTGTACCGCAGCGCGATGGCCGGCATCGTCACCGGCGTGCTGCTGGCGCTGGCGCGCATCTCCGGCGAAACCGCGCCGCTGCTGTTCACCGCTTTCGGCAACCAGTACTGGAACAGCAACGTGTTCCAGCCGATGGCCTCGGTGCCGGTGGTGATGAACCAGTTCGCCGGCAGCCCCTACGAATCGTGGCAGGTGCTGGCCTGGGCCGGCGCGCTGGTGCTGACCCTGTTCGTGCTGCTGGTCAGCCTCTCCGCCCGCGGCCTGCTGCTGCGCAACCGCATTTCGAACGACTGAACTCGAACGACTGAACCCACATGGACCTCGCCATGAACGACCTCAACAATGCCGTGCCGATGCAGCGCATCAGCGTGCCCGCCGCACACCAGGGCCTGGACGCACCGGCACCGGTCAAGCTCGCCGCGCGCGGGCTGGACTTCTACTACGACAAGTTCCATGCGCTGAAGGACATCCACCTGGAAATCCCGGAAAAGCGCGTCACCGCGCTGATCGGCCCGTCCGGCTGCGGCAAGTCCACCCTGCTGCGCATCTTCAACCGCATCTATGCGCTGTACCCGAAGCTGGAAGCGCGCGGCGAGGTGCTGCTGGACGGCGAGAACATCCTCTCGCCGAAGTACCCGATGAACCGCCTGCGTTCAAAGGTGGGCATGGTATTCCAGAAGCCGGTGCCGTTCCCGATGACCATCTTCGAGAACGTGGCCTACGGCATCCGCCACCACGAGAAGCTGTCCAGGGCCGACATGAACGACCGCGTCGAGCATGCGCTGCGCCAAGGCGCGTTGTGGGACGAGGTGAAGGACAAGCTCGGCCAGAGCGCGCTGGGCCTGTCCGGTGGCCAGCAGCAGCGCCTGTGCATCGCCCGCGCGGTGGCGCTCAAGCCCGACGTGCTGCTGCTCGACGAGCCGACCTCGGCGCTGGACCCGATCTCCACCAGCCGCATCGAGCAGTTGGTCGAAGAGCTGAAGAACGACTACACCATCGCCATCGTCACCCACAACATGCAGCAGGCCGCGCGCGTGAGCGACTACACCGCCTTCATGTACCTGGGCGACCTGATCGAGCACGACCGCACCGAGGTGATCTTCTCCAACCCCTCCAGGCAGCAGACCGAGGACTACATCACCGGGCGCTTCGGGTGAGTGGCCGTGCCCGGCCGCAGCCGGCAATGCAATGCCATGGACGGCCGCGGCAACATCGAACGAATCCATCGGACCCATGACCATGAACCTCCCCAACGACCACATCGTGAAAAGCTACGACGAAGAACAACACCGGCTGGTGGCCGAGATCATGCGCATGGGCGAAATGTCCGTCGCCCAGCTCATCGCTGCGCTGGACGTGATCGAACGCCGCGACGAGAAGGCCGCCCGGCGCATCGTCGCCAACGACGAGGCCATCGACACGCTGGAACAGCAGATCAGCCATGACGTGATGCGCCTGGCCCTGCGCGGGCCGATGGCGCGCGACCTGCGCGAGATCCTCGCCGGCCTGCGCATCCCCGCCGACATCGAGCGCATCGGCGATTACGCCGCCAACGTCGCCAAGCGCTCTATCGCGCTGGTGGCGATGCCACCGATGCCGCAGGTACAAGGCCTGCGCGCACTGGGCAGGCTGGCCGCGCAGCAAGTGCAGCGCGCGCTGGTGGCCTACCGCGACAACGACGCCGAGGCCGCGCTGGCGCTGCGCCAGGACGACGCACGGCTGGACGCGCAGTACACCGCGCTGTTCCGCGAGCTGCTGACCTACATGATGGAAGACCCGCGCAACATCACCCCGTGCACGCACCTGCTGTTCATGGCGAAAAATCTGGAGCGCGTCGGCGACCACGCCACCAACATCGCCGAGAACGTGTGGTTCCTGGTACACGGCGACGCCCCTCTGCCACCGCGTGAAAAGCGTGACGAGACCAGCACGGTGGATCACGCCTGAGTTCTTGCTTGAAGCCCCTCTCCCACCGGGGCGAGACTGCACGGCTTGCGCGCCACTGGCGCGCGTGCGGTCGAGCGCCCACGCCGCTGGCGTGGGCCGGGGCGCGGAGCGGGGGTTGGGGTGAGGGTACGGGGCGAAGCCCTCGCAATGTTTGATTGCATGAGGCTTCGCCCCGTACCCTCATCCGCCCCTCCGGGGCGCCTTCTCCCGGAGGGAGAAGGGAAAGCATGTTGCCCTACCAACCAAACGGTCGCCATTGTAGATGCGGGGCTTGCCCCGCATTGGGCTTTCCCGGTGAAGCCATGTGTGGGGCAAGCCCCACACCTACGGCCGCCCCGCTGCTTCTCATTGTTTGCCTCAAAGCCGCTGCCGCACCACCTCGAACAGCGCCACGCCGGTAGCCACCGATACGTTCAGGCTCTCCACGTCACCCGGCATCGGGATGCGCACCAGCCCGTCGCAGGTTTCGCGGGTCAAGCGGCGCAGGCCATCGGCCTCGCCGCCCATCACCAGCGCGACGTTGCCGCGCAGGTCGAGCTGGTGAATGGTCTGCTGCGCTTCGCCGGCCAAACCGTAAATCCACACACCCAGCTTCTGCAGGTCCTTCAAACAACGCGACAGGTTGGTCACCGCCACCACCGGGATGCGGTCGGCGGCGCCGGCGCTGGTCTTGCGCACGGTGGCGTTGACCGGCGCGCTCTTGTCCTTGGGAATCACCACCGCGGTGACGCCGGCGGCCGCGGCGCTGCGCAGGCAGGCGCCGAGGTTGTGCGGGTCCTGCACCTCGTCCAGCACCAGCACCAGCGCCTTGCCCTCGGCGGCCTCGACCAGCCCCTGCAGTTCGTTCTCGCCCCACAGCTTGGCGGCGGCATAGCGCGCGGCCACGCCCTGGTGGCGCACCTGCCCGGCCACGCCGCCCAGCGCCTGTGCATTGACCTTGCGCACGTCGATGCCCTTGCGCAGCGCGTTTTCCTCGATCTCGACCAGCCGCGGGTTCTTGCTGCCGGCCTCGATCAATACTTCACGGACGTTCTCGGCGTCCTTCTCGATCGACGAGGCCACGGCGTTGACGCCGACGATCCATTGGTTTTGTTTGCTCATTGCGGGGAATGGGGAGTTGGGAATGGGGAATGGTGGGCTTGCGGCCGGAAACGCGTGCAGAGGAAAGAGGAACGAGTAAAGCAAAGGCAGAAACAAAAGTAGTGCCGACCAACGGTCGGCACCCACCGGCACCAGGCTTCATCTTGTCCGGTGGTGCCCGACCGTTGGTCGGGCAAGGCTGTTGCCTTCACTCGTTCCTCTGCACTCGTTCCCGCTTTCAATACTTCTGCTTCACCCGCTTGGCCGGCTTGCCGCGTGGCGGCAGCGGCGGCAGGCCGTCGTCGATCACGCCGCCATCCAGCCGCTCGACCAGCCGGAAGTCGATCTTGCGCTCTTCCATGCTGGCCTTGAGTACGAGGATGCGCACGCGGTCGCCGAGGCGGAACTGGTTGCCGTGGCGGTCGCCGGTGAGCGTCTTGCGGATCGGGTCGAACTGGTAATAGTCGTGTGGCAGCTGAGTGACGTGCACCAGCCCGTTGACCTTGGAGTCGTCCAGTTCCACGAACAGGCCGAAGCTGGTCACGCCGCTGATGACGCCGTCGAACTGGCCGCCGACGTGCTTTTCCATCCACGCCGCGCGGAACCGCTCGTCGACCTCGCGCTCGGCCTCGTCGGCGCGGCGCTCGCGCTCGGAGCATTGCAGCGCCAGCGCCGCCATCTCGCGCGGGGTGTAGAGGTACTTGTCCGGCGCGCCGCCGGTGAGCGCGTACTTGATCGCGCGGTGCACCAGCAGGTCCGGGTAGCGGCGGATCGGCGAAGTGAAGTGGGCGTAGGCGTCCAGCGCCAGGCCGAAGTGGCCGTTGTTGTCCGGCGAATACACCGCCATCGACTGGCTGCGCAGCAGCACCGATTCCAGCAGCGCCGCATCCGGGCGCTCGCGCACCTTCTTCAGCAGCTTGGTGTAGTCGCCCGGCTGCACCTTGCTCCACGCCGGCAGGCTCAGCTTGAACTCCTTGAGGAATTCCAGCAGGTCGGCGTACTTGGATTCCGGCGGGCGCTCGTGCACGCGGTACGGCGCCGGGACGTGCGCGGCCAGCAGGTGGCGCGCGGCCTGCACGTTGGCGGCGATCATGCATTCCTCGATCAGCTTGTGCGCGTCGTTGCGCACCAGCATGCCGGCCTGGGTGACCTCGCCGCGGTTGTCCAGCACGAAGCGCACTTCGCCGGATTCGAACTCGATGGCGCCGCGCCGCGCACGTGCCTTGGCCAGCACTTCGTACAGCTGGTGCAGGCGCTGCACCTGCGGCAGCTGCGCGCCGATTTCGGCCTGCGCCTGTGCATCGTCCTCGCCCACCGCCTTCCACACCTGCGTATAAGTCAGGCGCGCGTGCGAGTTCATCACCGCCTCGTAGAAGCGCGAGCCGACCACCTCGCCCTTGCGGTCCACCTGCATGTCGCAGACGAAGCACATGCGGTCTTCCTTCGGCCGCAGCGAGCAAATGCCGTTGGACAGCGTCTCCGGCAGCATCGGCACCACGTAGCCGGGGAAATACACCGAGGTCGCGCGTTTCTGTGCTTCATCGTCCAGCGGCGTGCCGGGGCGCACGTAATGCGACACGTCGGCGATGGCAACCACCAGCCGGAAGCCGTCGCGGTTCGGCTCGCAATACACCGCGTCGTCGAAATCCTTGGCGTCCTCGCCGTCGATGGTCACCAGCGGCATCTGCCGCAGGTCCACGCGGCCGCCGATCATCGACGGCTCCACCATCATCGGGATGGCGGTGGCTTTGTCCAGCACCTCCGGCGGGAATTCGTGCGGCAGGTTGTGGCCGTGGATCGCGGTTTCCACCACCAGCGACGGGGTCAGCCGGTCGCCGAGCACGGCGATGATCCTGCCGATCGGCGGGCGGCGCGAATCCGGGGCATGGATCAGTTCGCAGACCACCAACTGGCCATCCTTCGCACCGCCGGTGGCGTCCGCCGGGATCTGGATGCTGCGCTGGATGCGCTTGTCGTCGGGTACCACGTAATTGATACCCAGCTCGACGCTGTAATGGCCGATCAGGCGGCTGACGCCGCGCTCCAGCACGCGCGCGATGCTGCCCTCGCGGCGGCCACGGCGGTCGATGCCGGTGACGTTGGCCAGTGCGCGGTCGCCGTGCATCACCTTGCGCATTTCATAGGGCGGCAGGAACAGGTCGTCGCCGCCCTCGTCCGGGCGCAGGAAGCCGAAGCCTTCCGGGTTGGCGATGACCGTGCCGGGGATCAGGTTGGTCACCAGCACCGGGGCGAAGCCGCCGCGGCGGTTCTGCACCAATTGCCCGTCGCGCACCATCGCGCCCAGGCGCTTGGCCAGCGCGTCGGCGCGGTCCGGTTCGGTCAGGCCCAGCAGTTCGCCGATCTCCTGCGCGTTGCGTGGGCCGTCGCAGCGGTCGAGCAACTGCAGGATCGCCTCGCGGCTGGCGATGGGGTTCTCGTAGCGCTCGGCCTCGCGCGCGGCCTGCGGGTCGTCGAACAAGGGCTTGGCACGGCGGCCGCGCACGAAGCTCTGCGGCGGCGCCCCGTCCCCGGGCTTGTTCCTGCCGCTCTTGGGCTTGGCCGGGGCGGCCGCGACATCCGGCATCCACGGCGGCAGTTTGGTGGCCTTGCGTGGTTTGGCCGGCGCCTTGCCCGGCGTGCTGCCGGCGGCGGACGTGGGGGCCTTGCCGGCCCCGGTGGTCTTTTTGTTCTTCATTGCCGGCCATGGTAGCGCCTGCATCCGCACCGCAGCGTGTACCGGCCGAAAAACCGTTGACACCCCCCTGCCCAACCCGCACAATGCGCGCCCTGAGTCGCCCAGGTGGCGGAATTGGTAGACGCACTAGTTTCAGGTACTAGCGGGTAAAACCGTGGAGGTTCGAGTCCTCTCCTGGGCACCATGACTCAAGCAGACGAAAACCCGCGAAAGCGGGTTTTTTCGTTTCCGGCATTCCTTGTGCCGACACCTGCTGCCGCAGGAGCGACGTGAGTCGCGGCCGGGGCTTTGGGGCGTCGATGCCGCTCTCCAGCATGAGCACCACCTGTTGACGCCAGCCGCCGGCACCCGCATAATTCCCCTCCTGAGTCGCCCAGGTGGCGGAATTGGTAGACGCACTAGTTTCAGGTACTAGCGGGTAAAACCGTGGAGGTTCGAGTCCTCTCCTGGGCACCACGACTCAAACAGACGAAAACCCGCGAAAGCGGGTTTTTTTTGTTGCCCGCCATTCGTGGTGGCAGCCTTCGGGCCATCGGCCAGCGATGTCAAAAACCGCTCCCGGCGGTTTTTCCGTTTCCGGCTTCACTCCATTTGCCGCCCCCCTGCGCCCTGGTGGCGCCCGACCGTTGGTCGGGCGGCGGCGCGCAGCGCCGGCAGGTTCGGTGCAATGGACAAAAAGCAGTGCCGACCAACGGTCGGCACCCACCATCGCGGGGCGCGTCAGTGGCCGCCGGCCGAGGCGGCGCTGCCGGCACCCGCGCCGAACGGCGGCCTGGCCAGCCACAGGAAGGCGATGATCGCCAGGAACACCCAGCCCAGCAGGTAGAAGATGTCGTTGAAGCCCATCTGCGAGGCCTGGTGGTTGATCATCGTGTTGAGCAGCGCCGCGCCGTGCTGCAGGTCGCCCTGCCCCATCGCCGCCACCTGGTCCTGCATGCCCGGCGTGTAGGCCGAGATGTGCTCGGTCAGGTGCGCGTGGTGCTCCTGGGTGCGGTGCGCCCACAACCAGGTGGTCAGCGAGGCGGCGAAGCTGCCGCCCAGCGTGCGCAGGAAGGTGGCCAGGCCGGAACCGGCGGCGATCTCGCGCCCGTCCAGGTCCGACAGCAGGATCTGCAGCACCGGCATGAAGAATAGCGCCACGCCCACGCCCATCAGCAGCTGCACCCCGGCCACGTGCTGGAAGTCCACCTGCAGGTTGAAGCCCGAGCGCAGGAAGCTGGTCAGCGACAGGAACACGAAGGCGATGGATGCCAGCATGCGCATGTCGTAACGGCCGGCGTACTTGCCGACGAACGGGGTGAGGATCACCGGCAGGATGCCGATCGGCGCGGTCGCCAGGCCCGCCCAGATCGCGGTGTAGCCCATGTCGCGCTGCAGCCACAACGGGATCAGCAGCGCCACGCTGAAGAACGCCGCGTAGGCCACCACCAACGCCAGCGTGCCGGCGCGGAAGTTGCGGTGGCGGAACAGGCGCAGGTCGACGATGGGGTCCTTGTCGGTCAGCTCCCAGATCAGGAACACCGCCAGCGCCACCACCGACACGCAGCTGAGCACCACGATCTTCGCCGAGGAGAACCAGTCCTCGTCGTTGCCCAGGTCCAGCACCAGTTGCAGCGCGCCGACGCCGATCACCAGGGTGACCAGGCCGACGTAGTCCATCTTCGGCTTCTCGATCTGCTCGGGCCGGCCCTTGAGCTGGCTGCCCACCACCAGCGCGGCGAACACACCCAGCGGCACGTTGATCAGGAAGATCCATTCCCAGCTGTAGTTGTCGGTGATCCAGCCGCCGAGGATCGGCCCGGCGATCGGCGCGACCACGGTGACCATCGCCAGCAGCGCCAGCGCCTGCCCGCGTTTCTCGCGCGGGTAGATCGACACCAGCAGCGACTGGGTGATCGGGTACATCGGCCCGGCGACGAAGCCCTGCAAGGCGCGCGACACCACCAGCATGCCCATGCTCTGCGCCAGCCCGCATAGCAGCGAGGCGACGGTGAAGGCCAGCGTCGCCCACACGAACAGCCGGGTCTCGCCGAAGCGGCGGCTGAGCCAGCCGGTCAGCGGCAGCGCGATGGCGGTGCTGACCGCGAACGAGGTGATGACCCAGGTGGCTTGCTGCGAGCTGGCGCCGAGGTTGCCGGAAATGGCCGGCAGCGAGACGTTGGCGATGGTGGTGTCGAGCACCTGCATGAACGAGGCCATCGCCAGGCCGATGGTGCACAGCGCCACGCTGGGCGGCGCGAAACCGGCGGCCGGCGCGCCCGGCATGGCGGGCGCGGCTGGAGCTTGAGCGGACATCGGGCGTCGCCTCAGCCGGCCCTGGCCTGCCGCGGCAGGTTGTCGTGGATGATGCGGCCGATCGCCGCGTCGGCGTCATGCAGCTGCTTGGCGTAGACGTCGGTGTCGAACACGTTGCCCGCGGCCGGCTTGGCCGGCAGCACCTCGCCGTTCTGGTCGCGCAGGCTCACCTCGGCTTTCATCGACAGGCCGATGCGCAGCGGGTGTTCGCCCAGCTGCTTTTCGTCGATGGCGATGCGCACCGGCACGCGCTGCACGATCTTGATCCAGTTGCCGCTGGCGTTCTGCGCCGGCAGCAGCGAGAACGCCGAGCCGGTGCCCAGCCCGAGGCTGGCGATGCGGCCCTTGTACTTCACCTCGCCGCCATACAGGTCCGAGCGCAGCTCCACTTCCTGGCCCAGGCGCATGTGTCGCAGCTGGGTTTCCTTGAAGTTGGCCTCGACCCACATCTGCTCGGTCGGCACCACCGCCATCAGCGGGGTGCCCGGCTGCACGCGCTGGCCCACCTGCACCGAGCGCCGCGCGACGAAGCCGGCGACCGGCGCGACGATGCCGGCGCGGGCGTTGTTGAGCCATGCCTGGCGCAGCTGCGCGGCGGCGGCCTGCACGTCCGGCTGGGTCGCCACCACGGTGTCGTCGACCAGCGCGCGGCTGCGCTCGAAGGTCTCGCGCGAACCGGCGACAGCGGCTTCGGCCGCGGCCAGTTCGTCGCGGGCGTGGGCCAATTCCTCGTTGGAGATCGCCCCGGTGGCGGCCAGGTCCTTGCGCCGGGCGAAGTCGTCGCGGGCGCGCTTCAGGCTGACCTGGCGCGCGTTCAACTCGGCCTGCGCACCCTCGACGCTGCGGTACAGGCCACGCACCTGGCGCACGGTGCGGGCGAGGTTGGCTTCGGCCTGCTGCAGCGCCACTTCAGTATCGGCCGGGTCGAGCTGCACCAGCAGCTGGCCCTGCTCCACGCGCATGCCGTCGTCGGCGGCGATGGCGACCACGGTGCCGGCCACCTGCGGGGTGATCTGCACCTGGTTGCCCTGCACGTAGGCGTCGTCGGTTTCCTCGAACCAGCGGCCGAAGGCGAAATACCACAGTGCGAATGCCGCCAGCAGCAGCACGACGATGGCCAGCAGCCCGCGCAGCAGGCGGCCACGACGGCTGGGCGCGGCGGGGGCTTGGGGAGTTGCGGAGGTCTGAGTCATGGGAGAACTCTCAGGAATGCGGTGATACGGAGGAATGGGAAAGGCGCGCGTCGGCATCCGGCTCGAAGCCGCCGCCCAGTGCCTGGCTCAGCCTTGCCGCGGCCAGCAGGCGCTGGGCGTGCAGTGTGGCCTGCAGCTGTTGCGCGGCCAGCAGCTGCGCCTGTGCGCCGAGCACGTCGAGGTAGTTGCCGATGCCGGCGCGGTAGCGCTGGCTGGCCAGGTCGAAGGCCGCGCCGGCGGTCTCCACCGCCTGCTGCTGCGACTGCACCTGCTGCTCCAGCGAGCGCACCGCGTTGACCTGGTCGGCCACCTCGTGCAGCGCATCGACCACGACCTGGTTGTAGCCGGCCACGGCCAGGTCGTACTGCGCGTCGGCGCCGGCCAGGTTGGCGCGCAGGCGGCCGCCGTCGAAAATCGGCAGGCTCAGCGCCGGGCCGAGGTAGGCGAAGGTGGAGCTGCTCTTGAGCAGGTCGCCGACGCCGGGGGCGACCACGCCGGCCAGCGCGGTGAGGTTGAAGCTGGGATAAAAGCGGGTTTCGGCCACCTTGACCTGCTTACCGGCCGCTTCCACCCGCCAGCGCGCGGCCACCACGTCCGGGCGCCGGCCCAGCAATTCGCTGGGCAGCACGCCGGGCAGTTGCAGCGCGGCGGCGTCCAGCGCCTGCGGGCGCTCGATGCGCAGGCCACGGTCCGGTCCCTGCCCGAGCAGCGCGGCCAGCGCGGTACGGGCTGCGTCTATCTGCTGCTGCGCCGCCTGCAGCTGCTGCTGCGCGGCGGGGATGCGGGCTTCGGCCTGGCGCACCTGCAATTCGCTGTCGATGCCGGCGGCACGGCGCTGGCGCACCAGTTGCAGCGTCTTCTGCGCACGTTCCAGTTCCTGCTCGGCAACGTCGTTGGACTGCCAGGCACGGTCGAGCTCGACATAGGCGCGGACGACGCCGGCCGACAGGTTCAGGCGCGCGGCCTGGGCATCGACGGCGGCGGCATGCACGCCATCCACGGCCGCTTCCCAACTGGCGCGCTTGCCGCCCCACAGGTCGAAGCCGTAGCTGAAATCGAACGCCACCTGGCCGCTGCCCATGTAGTGGCCGCCCATCTCGTCGCCGACCATCGACTCGGGCAGGCGTACGCCGGTATAGCCACCGGACACGGACAGGCTCGGCAGGCGGTCGGCATGGGCGATGCCGGCCTGCGCCTGTGCCTGGCGCAGGCGCGCGTCGGCCGCGTCCAGGCTCGGGTGGCCGGCCAGCGCCTCGGCGACGAGCGCATCGAGTTGCGGGTCGCCGAAACCGCGCCACCAGTCGCTGGCCGGGAAACCGGCCACGGCCAGGTCGCTGGTGGCCAAGGTGCGTTCGCTGTGCAGGGCATCGGCATCGAGCAGCCGGCCCTGCGGTTGCAGGCCGCCGCTGCTGGCGCAGGCGGCCAGCGCCAACGCCAGCGCCGACGGCAGCAACGACCGGGCACGGCGCGGCAGGGTATGGAGCGGGAAAGTGGTCATGGGGGTGTCAGGGAGTCGCGGATCCGGGTAAGGAGGGACATCAGCAGGGCGCGCTCTTCGGGGCTCAGGTCGCGCATGGCGTAATCCATCACCGCGTCGCCGCGCTTCTTCAGCCGCGCGCACAGCTCGCTGCCCTGCTCGGTCAGCACGATCTGCAGGGCGCGCCGGTCCTGCGCATGCGGCTCGCGGCGGACACACCCGAGGGATTCGAGCTTGTCCAGCAGCCGGGTTACCGCGCTGGGCACCTGGTCCAGTGCCTGCGCCAGTTCGTTGGCGGTGCACGGGGCCATGTGCGCCAGCGTTTTCAGGCCGACGAAATGGGTGAAGCCGATGCCGAGGTTTTCCTCGACCAGCGACAGGTCGAGCTGGCGCGCGAGGTTGTCGCGCACCTGCCGCAGCAGCAGGCCGAAGCTGGGGGGATTGGCGGAGGCGCAGATCATGGGCGCGCATTTTCATTCCGAAAGGAATATTTCTCAACGGAAATATTTCACCCGGCATCAAATGCTGTGTTGCACCAATGGATCGATCCCCGACCTCCACCAAACGCCTGCGGCTTGGCATCCCCGGGCGCATGCGGATAATCAACCGTTTGCGGGGGCGGCGGCCGTCGCCTCCCCCAGCCACAGGTAACAGCCCCGCATGACCGAACTCGTACGCACCACCTTCCACGGCTACGAACAGCAGCCGTTGCGCGAATACGCCGAACGCGCCTACCTCGACTACTCCATGTACGTGGTGCTGGACCGCGCCCTGCCCTTCCTCGGCGACGGCCTCAAGCCGGTGCAGCGGCGCATCATCTATGCGATGAGCGAGCTGGGCCTGAACGCGGCGGCCAAGCCTAAGAAGTCCGCGCGCACCGTGGGCGACGTGATCGGCAAATACCACCCGCACGGTGACAGCGCCTGCTACGAAGCGCTGGTGCTGATGGCGCAGCCGTTCTCCTACCGCTACCCGCTGATCGACGGCCAGGGCAACTTCGGCTCCAGCGACGACCCCAAGTCGTTCGCGGCCATGCGCTACACCGAGTCCAAGCTGACCCCGATCGCCGAGGTGCTGCTGGGCGAACTGGGCCAGGGCACCACCGACTGGGCGCCGAACTTCGACGGCACGCTGGAAGAGCCGAGCTGGCTGCCGGCGCGGCTGCCGCACCTGCTGCTCAACGGCACCACCGGCATCGCCGTGGGCATGGCCACCGACGTGCCGCCGCACAACCTCAATGAAATCGTCAGCGCGCTGGTGCGGCTGATCGACGATCCCGCGGCCGGCGTCGCCGAGCTGTGCGAGCACGTGAAGGGGCCGGACTACCCGACCACCGCCGAGATCATCACCCCGGCCGCCGACCTGCGCACGATGTACGAAACCGGCTACGGCAGCGTGCGCGCCCGCGCCACCTTCGCCCGCGAGGGCAGCAACATCGTCATCACCGCGCTGCCGCACCAGGTGTCGCCGTCCAAGGTGATCGAGCAGATCGCCCAGCAGATGCGCGCCAAGAAGCTGCCGTGGCTGGAGGACATCCGCGACGAATCCGACCACGCCAACCCGGTGCGGGTGGTGCTGATCCCGCGCTCGAACCGCGTGGATGCCGAACAGCTGATGGGCCACCTGTTCGCCACCACCGACCTGGAAAAGAGCTACCGGGTCAACCTCAACGTCATCGGCCTGGACGGCCGCCCGCAGGTCAAGAACCTCAAGCAGCTGTTGAGCGAATGGCTGCGCTTCCGCCAGGACACCGTCACCCGCCGCCTCAACCACCGCCTGCAGAAGGTCGAGCGCCGCCTGCACCTGTTGGAAGGCCTGCTGGTGGCCTTCCTCAACCTGGACGAGGTGATCCGCATCATCCGCACCGAGGATGATGCCAAGGGCGCGCTGATCGCCCGTTTCGCATTGAGCGAGGACCAGGCCGACTACATCCTCGAAACCAAGCTGAAGCAGTTGGCGCGGCTGGAGGAAATGAAGATCCGCGGCGAGCAGGACGAGCTGGCCGCCGAGCGCGAGGAGATCCTGTCCATCCTCGGCAGCGCGGCGAAGCTGAAGAAGCTGGTCAAGGACGAGCTGCTGGCCGATGCGAAGAAGTTCGGCGACGAGCGCCGCTCGCCGCTGGTGCAGCGCAGTGCCGCCCATGCCATCGACGAAACCGAGCTGGTCGCCAGCGAACCGGTCACCGTGGTGCTGTCGGAAAAGGGCTGGGTGCGCGCGGCCAAGGGCCACGACGTCGATGCCGCCGGCCTGTCCTACCGCGAGGGTGATGGCCTGCTGGCGGCGGTGCGCGGCCGCAGCACCCAGCAGGTGGCCTTCCTCGACAACACCGGCCGCGCCTATTCCACCCCGGCGCATACCCTGCCCTCGGCGCGCGGCAACGGCGAACCACTGACCGGCCGCTTCTCGCCGGCCGCCGGCAGCGCCTTCGTCACCCTGGCCAGCGGCGACAACGACACCCGCTTCGTGCTGGCCTCCAGCCACGGCTACGGCTTCGTCACCCGCTTCGAGAACCTCACCGGCCGCAACAAGGCCGGCAAGGCGATGCTGAACCTCTCGACGGGCGCGGCGGTGCTGCAACCGGCGGTGGTGGCCAGCACCGAAAGCGACCGCATCGTCGCGGTCACCAGCGCCGGCAACATGCTCGCCATCCCGGCCAGCGAAGTGCCCGAGCTGGACAAGGGCAAAGGCAACAAGATCATCGAGATTCCGAAAGCCAAGCTCGCCACCGAGCGCGTGGTGGCGGTGGTCGCGGTATCGCCCGGCAACACCCTGCAGGTCCGCAGCGGCCAGCGCACCATGAACCTGTCGTTCAAGGAACTGGATGCCTACATGGGCGCGCGGGCCAGCCGCGGGCATCTGTTGCCGCGTGGGTGGCAGAAGGTGGAAGGGCTGGACGTCCAATAACCCACTTCACCGGCGCGCGGCGGCGCGGCCGGCATTGTCGTCACCATGCGCATGCATGGCGCGGCAGAAGGTGGAAGGGCTGGACGTCCAATAACCCACTTCACCGGCGCGCGGCGGCGCGGCCGGCATTGTCGTCACCATGCGCATGCGTGGCGCGGCAGAAGGCGGAAGGGCTGGACGTTCAATAGACAGGGCACCGGTAAGGCCTCATGCGGGGCAAGCCCCGCATCTACAACTCGCCGTAGGTGCCGGGCTTGCCCGGCACGGGCTTTCCCGGGAAAGCGCCATCGCGCACCAAGGTGCGCTCCTACAATGGCGCTCCCTGCACACCGCGAGTTCCCCATGCAACCCGACTTCTGGCTGCAACGCTGGCAACAAGGACAGATCGGCTTCCACCGTGGCGAAGTGATGCCGCTGCTGGAAAAGCACTGGCCGGCACTGCAACTGCCCGCCGCCGGCAAGGTGTTGGTGGCGCTGTGCGGCAAGACGCTGGACATGCACTGGCTGGCCGCGCGGGGCCACCGCGTGCTCGGCGTGGAGCTGTCGCCGCTGGCGGTGGAGCAGTTCTTCGCCGAAGCCGGGCTAACGCCCGAGCGCCATGCCAGCGGCAATGGCGAGCACTTCACCGCCGGCCCGATCGAGATCATCCGTGGCGACGCCTTCGCGCTCGACGACGCGCTGCTGGCCGACGTCGCCGCCGTCTACGACCGCGCCGCGCTGATCGCGCTGCCGCCGGAACTGCGCCGGCGCTACCGCGACACGGTGTACGCGCGGCTGCCGGCCGCCTGCCAGGCGCTGGTCATCACCCTCGAATACCCGCAGGCGGAAAAATCCGGCCCACCGTTTTCGGTGGACCAAGGCGAAATGCAGGCGTTGTTCGCCGCAGCTTGGCAACTGGAACTTCGGGAGCGGCGCGACATCCTCGCCCAGGAACCGCGCTTCCGCGAAGAAGGCGTGAGCGCGCTGTCGACCGCCGTGTACCGCCTGCGGCGCCCGTGAACCTGTAGGAGCGACGCGAGTCGCGACCGGGGCTTTCCCGGGAAAGCTCCGGTCGCGACTCGCGTCGCTCCTGCATACGCACGCCGAAGGCCGGGAATCCCCGGCCTTCGGCGTTTGCAAGTGTCGGCTGGCTGGCGCGGAGGCTGGCTGGCGACGCAACCCTCTGCTCAGTGCGCGGCGCCGCCCTTGGCGTCGAGCTTGCTGGCCTGGTACAGCTCCAGGCCGATGCGCTTGATCAAACCCAGCTGCTGCTCCAGCCACCAGGCGTGGTCTTCCTCGGTATCGCGCAACTGCGCCAGCAGGATGTCGCGGCTGACGTAGTCGCCATGCTCCTCGCACAGCTTGATGCCGGCGGCGAGGTTGGCACGCACCTGGTACTCGACCTGCAGGTCCTTCTCCAGCATCTCCACCACGGTCCTGCCCGGCTCGAAGACATGCGGGCGCATGTCCGGGTCGCCGCCCAGGAACAGGATGCGGCGCAGCAGCGCGTCGGCGTGCTGGGTTTCCTCCTCCATCTCGTGGCCGATGCGCTCGTACAGCGCGTGCAGCCCCTGGTCCTCGTAGCGGCGGGAGTGGATGAAGTACTGGTCGCGCGCGGCCAGTTCGCCGCGCAGCAACTCCTTCAGGTATTCGATGACGTCGGGCTGGCCCTGCATGGGGAGGCTCCTGCTGGTTCGTGATGGCGCATAGCGTGCCCTATCCGGCGCGGCGATGATCTAATCGGAATCAGTTTCAGTTGCGCTCTCCCTCCCCGGCCGCCGACGCCCCCTACAATCGCCGGCGGACCATCACGGGGAGACACCCATGTCGCGTTGGCTGCTGCGTCTGTCGGGAATGCTGCTGATGCTGTTGCTGCTCGCACTGGGCACGCTGTGGCTGCTGTTGCGCGGCAGCCTGCCGCAGCTGCAGGGCGAGCTGGCCCTGCCCGGCCTCGACGCGCCGGTTTCCATCGCGCGCGACGGCAACGGCATGGTGACGGTGGAGGCGGCCAGCGAACGCGACATGGCCCGCGCACTGGGCTACGTGCACGCGCAGGAACGCTACTTCGAGATGGACCTGATGCGCCGCGCCGCCGCCGGCGAGCTGGCCGAGCTGTTCGGTCCGGCCGCCCTGCCGCTGGACCGCCGCATGCGCGTGCATCGCCTGCGCGCCCGCACCCACGCCAACCTCGATGCCGCGCTGGGCGGCAAGCGCGCGGTGCTGGAAGCCTACCGCGACGGCGTCAACGCCGGCCTCGACGCACTTAAGGTGCGCCCGTGGCCCTACCTGCTGCTGCGCCAGCAGCCACGCCACTGGGAACTGGACGACTCGGTACTGGCCGGGCTGGCGATGTACGCCGACCTGCAGGACCCGGCCAACACCCGCGAACTGGCGCTGGCGCGCATCCGCGAGGTGGCGCCGCCAGCACTGTACGCGCTGCTCGTCCACGACGGCAGCCAGTGGGACGCGCCACTGTTCGGGCAGCCACGCGGCGATGCGGACCTGCCCGACGCCACCGCGCTGGACCTGCGCATAGCGGAAAAGCAACCGGGCATTTCCACGATGGCGGCACCCCTCACTCCACCATCCGCTCCGCGGATGGTCCCCCTCTCTCCCGAAGGGGAGAGAGGCATCGGCTGGCCGCCGGTGGCGGCCGATTCATTTCCGGGCAGCAACAACTTCGCCGTCGGCGGCGCACTGACCGCAGACGGCCGCGCCATCGTCGCCGACGACATGCACCTGGCCCTGCGCGCGCCCAACATCTGGTTCCGCGCGCGCCTGCGCTACGCCGATGCCGGCGCGCCGGGCGGCAAGGTCGACGTGGCCGGCTTCACCTTGCCCGGCCTGCCTGCGGTGATCGTCGGCAGCAACACCCACGTCGCCTGGGGCTTCACCAACAGCTACATCGACACCACCGATTTCAAGCGCATCGACGCCGCCGATGCGGCCAGCCTGCGTACCTTCGACGAAACCATCGCCGTGGCCGGCGCGCCGGCCGAAACCCTGGCCGTGCGCGAAAGCGACTGGGGCCCGGTGCTGCACGAAAACGCCGACGGCAGCCTGCTGGCGCTGCGCTGGGTGGCGCAGCTGCCCGGTGCGGTGCGGCTGGATTTCGCCGACATGGCCACCGCCGCCGACCTCGACGACGCACTGGCGGTGGCCGACCGCTCCGGCATCCCCGCGCAGAACCTGATGCTGGCCGACAGCCACGGACGCATCGCCTGGCGCCTGATCGGTGCGCGCCCGGACCGCGGCGAAGGCTGCGCCACCGGCGCCATCGCCGATCGCCATTGCGCGCCTTGGGCGATCCGCAGCGACGATGCGCCGAGCCTGATCGACCCGCCCGACCACCGCCTGTGGACCGCCAACACCCGCGTGCTAGATGGCGACGCGCTGGCCGTGGCCGGCGACGGCGGCTACGACCTAGGCGCCCGCGCCCGGCAGATCCGCGAGGGGTTGTTCGCACGCGAACGCTTCGACGAACGCGACCTGCTGGCGATCCAGCTCGACGACCGCGCGGTGCTGATGGAACGCTGGTGGAAGCTGCTGCGCGCCGCCGTCGAACACAGCGACGACCCGGCCCTGCAACGGCTGGAGGTCGCCAGCCGCCACTGGGACGACCATGCCGCGGTGGATTCGACCAGCTACCGCATCGCCCGCGGCTTCCGCGGCATCACTCTGGATACCCTGCAGGCCGGCCTGCTCGCGCCGGCCCGGCAGGAACTGGGCGGGGACTGGATCGAACCCAACCTGCCGCAGTTGGAGGGCATCGCCTGGCCGCTGCTGCAACAACGGCCGCCGCACCTGCTGCCATCGCCGTTCGTGAGCTGGGACGAGCTGCTCGCGCACAGCGCCCGGGAACTGGAAACCGACCTCGCCGCACAAGGCACCGACCTCGCCGCCCGCACGTGGGGCGAGCGCAATACCGCTGCCATCTGCCACCCGGTATCGCGCGCGTTGCCGGCGCTGTTCAAGCGCTGGCTGTGCATGCCGGCGCAGGCCCTGCCCGGCGACGGCAACATGCCGCGCGTGCAGGGCCCGTCCTTCGGCGCCTCCGAACGCATGGTGGTATCGCCCGGCCACGAAGCCGATGGCATCGTGCACATGCCCGGCGGCCAGAGCGGGCACCCGCTGTCGCCCTACTGGGGCGCCGGCCACGACGACTGGGCGCAGGGCCGGCCGACACCGTTCCTGCCGGGGGCGGCCCGGTACACGCTGAAGCTGGAACCCGCGGCCGTCCGCTGACGCGCCTCTCCTTGTCCGCCGGCGGCCGCGCCCGTCGCGTCCGTCGCGCCCGCAACCCGGTGGTCGGCAAGCAGCACACGGGCATCGTTCGAATCTCCCCTCCAGCCAATGTAGTAACATATCCACAACTAGCCATCGGGAGCCACCATGACCACTACGCTCTCCAGCCGTGAACTCAATCAGGATCTGGGCCGCGCCAAGAAAGCCGCGCTGGACGGGCCGGTGGTCATCACCGACCGCGGCAGGCCGGCGCACGTCCTGCTCAGCTATGCCGACTACCAGCGCCTGACCGACAAGCCGCGCACGTTGCTGCAAGCCCTGGACATGCCCGGAATGGGCAGCACGGAAGGCATCGCATTCGACCCGCCCGGACTGCGCTTGGGCCTGCGCATTCCCGATTTCGACGACTGAGCCAGGCCACCCCGTGTACCTGCTCGATACCAACGTCATCTCCGAGTCGTACAAAGCGCTGCGTGGCCGTGCCGACCCCAGCGTGGCGGCATGGCTGGCGGACGTGGCGCTGGCCCATTGCGCCATTTCCAGCCTGACGCTGATGGAACTGGAAATCGGCGTGCTGCGCATGCAACGGCGCGATGCCGCGCAAGGCGCCCTGCTGCGGGCATGGCTGGAGCAGCGCGTGATCCCGGAATTCAGCGGCCGCGTGCTGGCAGTGGATGCAGGCGTGGCCTTGCGTTGCGCGCGCCTGCACGTGCCCGACCCGGCCTCGGAACGCGATGCGCTGCTCGCCGCCACCGCGCTGGTGCATGGCCTGACCGTGGTGACGCGCAACGTGGCGGATTTCGCCGCCACCGGCGTGCCGCTGTTCAACCCTTGGCGGCGCTGGGCCGTGCAGGAAAATCGTGGGCGCTACATCGCCGCGCCCTGAGCATGGGCATCACCGGAAAACCGCTGCACGGCGCATGCACTCACTCCGGCAGCCGGCGCTTTCGCAAGAGCGATGCGACACGAATGCCGGCCCCGGCCGCTGGTTTCACTCCAGGCGCACCGTCCACTCCACTTCCAGCAGGTGCTTCGGGCCATACAGGCGGGCGACCTGCACCCACGTCGCCGCCGGGTAACGCGCATCGGCGAAGAAGGTCTTGCGCTCCGGGATCGCCGCGATCAGCGCGTCCATGTCGGTGGTGTAGAGGGTTTCCTTCACCACCTGGCTGCTGTCGGCGCCGAAGCGCCGCAGGATGCCGGTCAGTTCGCGATAGCAGGCCTGCACCGCCGCCTGCATGTCCGCACCTTCGCAGGCGATGCCGGAGACATGCAGGATATCGCCGTCGCGGACCACGCCCGCATAGCCGATGTCCGCCTCCCAGCTACCCAACGAATGCCGTTCCAGCGGTGCTTCATCGGCGGCAAGCGCCGGGGCGGACAACAGGCCAAGCAACAACAATGGATGCATGCGCATCGAAGCTCCCGTATGTGCGAAGGGGTGCCACGGCCCGCCGCGCAGCCGGCCGTGGCGTGTCGTTCAACCGGCCAGCGCCTGCTCATGCACGCCGGCCACGGCGCGGCCCGACGGGTCGGCCATCGTCGCGAAGCTGGCATCCCATGCAATCGCCGCCGGCGAGGAGCAGGCGATCGACTTGCCGCCCGGCACCGTCTCGGCCGCCGCCGGGGTCGGATAGAACTGCTCGAACAGGCTGCGGTAGTAATACGCTTCCTTGGTCTGCGGCGAGTTCACCGGGAAACGCTTGTCGGCGGCGGCCAGCTCGCGGTCGCTGACCTGCGCGTCGGCATGCGCCTTCAAGCCGTCGATCCAGCCGTAGCCGACGCCGTCGCTGAACTGCTCCTTCTGCCGCCACAGGATCTGTTCCGGCAAGTAGCCGTCGAATGCCTCGCGCAGCACGCCCTTCTCCATCCGCTGCGGGCCGGCATCGCCCTTGCGCACCATCTTGTGCTGCGCGTCCATGCGCATCGCCACGTCGAGGAACTCGCGGTCGAGGAACGGCACCCGCGGTTCCACGCCCCAGGCCATCATCGACTTGTTGGCGCGCAGGCAGTCGTAGTTGTTCAGCGCGTCGAGCTTGCGCACCAGTTCCTCGTGGAACTCGCGCGCGTTCGGCGCCTTGTGGAAGTACAGGTAGCCGCCGAAGATCTCGTCGCTGCCCTCGCCGGACAGCACCATCTTCACCCCCATCGCCTTGATCCGCCGCGCCAGCAGGAACATCGGCGTGGACGCGCGGATCGTCGTCACGTCATAGGTTTCGATGTGGCGGATCACCTCCGGCAGCGCGTCCAGCCCTTCCTCGAAGGTGTATTCGAAGCCGTGGTGCACGGTGCCGAGCATGTCGGCGGCAATCTGCGCGGCGGCCAGGTCGGGCGAACCCTTCAGGCCGATGGCGAAGGAATGCAGGCGCGGCCACCACGCCTCGCTCCTGTCGCCGTCCTCGATGCGGTGGCGGGCGTAGCGCGCGGCCACCGCGGCGACCAGCGAGGAATCCAGCCCGCCGGACAGCAGCACGCCATACGGCACGTCGGTCATCAGCTGGCGGTGCACCGCGGCCTCGAACGCTTCGCGCAGTTCCTGCGGCGACACCTGCACGCCCTGCACCGCATCGTAGTCGCGCCACGGGCGCTCGTAGTACTTGCTCAATTGGCCGGTGGCGGTGTCGTACCAGTGGCCGGGCGGGAACTGCGCCACGTCGGCGCAGGTGTCGGCCAGCGACTTCATCTCCGAGGCCACGCACAACCGCCCCTGCTTGTCGTGGCCCCAGTACAGCGGCACCACGCCGATCGGGTCGCGGGCGATGATCGCGCGGCCGCTGGCCTTGTCCCACAGCGCGAAGGCGAAGATGCCGTTGAGGCGGTTCAGAAAGCTGGCCGGCGTGTCTTGGCGATACAGCGCGTTGATGACCTCGCAGTCCGAGCCGGTCTGGAACGCATAGGGCTGCTTCAGCTCGGCCTTCAGTTCGCGGTGGTTGTAGATCTCGCCGTTCACCGCCAGCGCCAGTTCGCCGTCCTCGGACAGCAGCGGCTGCGAACCGCCGGCCGGATCGACGATGGCCAAGCGTTCGTGGACGAGGATGGTGCGCTCGTCGAGGTAGACGCCGCTCCAGTCCGGGCCGCGATGGCGCTGCCGCTGCGATTGCTCAAGTGCCTGGCGGCGCAGTGCCTGCGGGTCGTCACCGGGTTGCAGGCCGAAGATGCCGAAGATGGAACACATGGGGGAAGCTCCTGGGTTGTGGGGGCAAGCGTTGCAGGCGAGGATCGGCAACAAAAAAACCCGCATCGGCCGATGCGGGTTTTCTGGTCACTGGGCGTATGGTGCTCTGGCTCAGTCGCAGACCCGCATCGGCCGCGCGCGATTGTTCGCAATCGCGTTGTTGCGATTGTTCGACAGGTTCGCGTGGGTGCGGGCGTCGCGGATCATGGGGCCGACGATAGCGTGGGGTCCGGTGGCGGCGCAACAGTTTCAGCGGCAATCACGCCGGCCTGCGCGACGCTGGCGAAATCCGCCTCGCCGGCGCATTCGACGCGGTTGCGGCCGGCATGCTTGGCCCGGTACAGCGCCAGGTCGGCGCAGTGCACCAGTTGCGCGGGGTCGCCACCGGCGGCCGGTATCCGCACCGCCACGCCGAGGCTGATGCTGCCGGGCATCCCGGCCTCGGCCATGGCCCGCGCGGCGCGTTGCCGTACCTGTTCGGCCCGCTGCAATGCGTCCTCGCGGCCGACCCCCGGCAGGATCAGCACGAACTCCTCGCCGCCGTAGCGCACGGCCAGTTCGTCCACGCCCGACACCTCGTCGGCAAGCGCGGCAGCCACCCGGCGCAGTTGCATGTCGCCGGCCTGGTGGCCGTGGTTGTCGTTGAAGTCCTTGAAGTGGTCGACGTCGGCCATCACCACCGCCAGCGGCTCGCCGCGCTCGCCGCAGCGCTGCCAGCCGCGTTGCAGCGCGCGCTCCATCGCGTGGCGGTTGGCGATGCCGGTCAGGCCATCGACGACGGCCAGTTCGGTGAGCCGGCGGTTGGCCGCTTCCAGCTCGCCGGTGCGCTCGGCGATGCGGCGTTCCAGTTCACGGGTGCGCGCATTGACGCCACGGTTGCGCAGGTGCACCGCCAGCACCACCAGCAACAGGCCGGCCACCCAGAACAGGGCCTGCACCACCCCGCGTTCGTACCAGAACGGCTCCACCCGCAGCCGGTACAGCAGTGGTTCGGCCTGGCGGCCGCCGCGGATTCGGGCCTGCAGTTCGAAGCGATAGTCGCCCGGCGGCAGCAGCCGGTAGCCCAGCTCGCGGTTCGCCCCCCACGGCGACCACGCCTCGTTGTAGCCCTGCATGCGGTAACGGAACTCGACCTCCGGTTCCATCGTCCCCAGCCCGAAGCGCAGCGCCAAACCGGAACCGGGTGGCAGCACCTGCACCTGCGCCGATTGCAGCGGCAGCAGCGCATCGTCCCGGTCCGGTTGCCGCAGGCGGATCTGGTCCAGGCGCGCCTGCAACGGCGCCGGCGACGGGTTGCCGATGTCGGGATCGAACTGCAGCAGGCTGTCCCAGGCCACCAGCCGCAGGCGGCCATCGTCCTGCAACCCCAGCCCGGCGAAGCCCGGCACCCGGCTGTTGCTGACCTGCTGCAGGTGGAAGGCGCTTTCGCCCTGCCGCCGCCACCACAGTTGGCGCGTGGTCCAGACGAAGCTGCCGAGCGCGGTCGTCGCCGCCTCCAGTTCCCACGGCCGCCCCAGGCCCGGCAGCACCGGGAGCGACGCGGGCACGAAGTACCCGCTGGCGAGCTTGCGCACGTCGTCACCGGTTATCGCGTACACGGCTTCGTCGATGCGGACCAGATGGGTGCCCTGCCCATTGTCGGCAAGCGGCGCCTGCTCCACGTCGAAATGCTGCTGGTCGCGCAGTTGCCCGGTCCGTGGGTCAAGGCGCCAGCGATGCACGCCGCCGCGTTCATCGCCCACCCAGAACTCGCCGGGTGCGACCTGTGCGATGCCGCTGATGGCGCCGACACGGATGGGCCAGCGGGCGGCCAGCTGCCAGCGGCCGTCGCGCTGCGCCAGCCATCGCACCTCGCTGCCGCCCAGCGCCAGCATGCGTTCCGGGTCGAACGCCGAGGGCAGCAGCCGCAGCGTGCCGCTGCCCATCCGCGGGCCGACCAACCGCCGCGGCGATTTCGTACCGGGGTCGAGCACCATCAGCCCGAGCCGGTCGCCGACCAGCAGGCCGGCCGCGGTTCCCTGCAACGCGAACACCTCCAGCTTCGTGTCCACCCACGGCTGCGGCAGGAAGCGCGGCACGCCGCCCGTCACCGGCCCGGCGCGCCACAGGCCCAATGCCCCCACCCACAGGCTGCCGTCGTACCACGCGCTGTCGTGGAGCTGGTTGAACAGGCCGTGCCGTTGGTCGTACACGGTCCACGGCGAGGGCAGGCGCAACCGGGTCAGCCCGGATTCGCCCACCGTCCACAGGCCGCCGTCGCGGTCCAGGCCGAAGCCGTCCAGGTTGCCGCGGGCCGGCACGAAGCTGTCGAGCAGGCGCAGTTCGGGCGAGAAGCGCATCAGCGTGCCGTCGTAGCTGCCGAAGGCGAAGCCGCCATCGGGCAGGCGGATGCTGCTGTACGGCACGTGCGCGGCGAAGGCCGCGTCCGCGTCGCCGGGCAGCTTGCGCACGCCCCCGGCATCGCCGAAATGGAAGCCGTCATTGGCCGCATACAGCAGCCCATCCTCCCATTCCCACAAGCCGGAGAGGCGCAGGCCGTCGAGCGCCGCGGTGCCCGGCAGCGGCACCGGGCCGGTCGCATCGAGGCGGCACACGCCGGTGCCGGCGATGCGCACGTAAAGCTCGCCGCCGGCCACGAACAGCAGTTGCGCGGCGCCCGCGGGCAGCGGCTGGCGCGTGCCGCCGCCATCGCGCCGCAGCAGGTACAGCATGCGCCCGTCGTTCGCCACGACCCCGCGCGCCGTTTCCAGCAGCCCGTAGAAATCCACCGGCGGCAGCGGCTTGCCGTCGTCGCCGGTGAACTCCGGCAGCAGGTCGATGAAGCGCAGGTCGCCGTCGGGTTCGCGCCGCAGTTCGCCCAGCGTGCCGCTGCCGCCCACGTAGACCCGGCCATCGGACGTGGCCAGCACCGTATAGGTCGCCGCCCGGTGCGGCAGCTCGAACAGTTCCCACAGGCCACTGTGGAACACCATCACGCCTTCGCTGCTGCCGGCATACAGCGTGCCCTGCGCATCGACCGCGATGTCCGAATAGAACGGCGCGGCCGGCAGGTCGCCGGCGCCGAAATGGCGCATCAGCGGCAGGCCGTGCATCGCCGCCGCGGCCTGCGCCGCCTGCAGCAGCAGCCACAACCCGCAGGCGGCCAGCACCCGCGGCCAGCGGGGCCGTCCTGTCTTCATCCCGGTTGCGTCTCGGCGAAGCGTGGCAATCCGGGTGGGCATGGGTCAGGCCAGCAGGTTCCCGATCAGTTGCCGGTAAAGATCGGGCAAAGCCCGCAATTCGTCCACCCGCACGTTTTCGTCGACCTGGTGGATGCTGGCGTTGACCGGCCCGACCTCGATGCACTGCGCGCCCAACGGGGCGATGAAGCGCGCGTCGGAGGTGCCGCCGCCGGTGCTTTCCTGCGGCGGCGCGCCGGCGAACCTGGCCAGCACCTCGCGGGCGACGCTGCGCAGGCGGCCTTCGGGCGTGTAGAACGGCTCGCCGCTGCGGTGCCAGTGCAGCTCGAAGTCGAGCGCGTGGCGGTCGAGCAGCGCGGTGATCTCCGCTTCCAGCCGCGCCGCATCCCAGTGCGGGTTGTAGCGCAGGTTGAACATCACCTGCAGTTCGCCGGGAATGACGTTGCTGGCGCCGGTGCCGGCGGCGATGTTGGAGATCTGCAGGCTGGTCGGCGGGAAGCTCTCGTAGCCGTCGTCCCAGTGCCGCGCGGCCAACTCGGCCAGCGCCGGCGCCGCCAGATGGATCGGGTTGCGCGCCTTCTCCGGGTAGGCGACGTGGCCCTGCACGCCCTTGACCCGCAGCTTCGCCGACAGGCTGCCACGGCGGCCGACGCGCAGCAGGTCGCCGAGCTTCGCGGTCGAGGACGGCTCGCCGGTGATGCACCAGTCGATGCGCTGGCCACGTTCGCGGAAAATCTGCGCGACGTGGCGCACGCCGTCGATGGCGTCGCCCTCTTCGTCGCTGGTCAACAGCACCGCCAGCGTGCCGGGATGGTCGGGATGGGCGGCGACGAACTGCTCGGCGGCGACCACGAACGCGGCCACGCTGCCCTTCATGTCGGCCGCGCCACGGCCGTACAGCACGCCGTCGCGCACCTCGGGCCTGAACGGATCGCTGGCCCACGCATCGAGCGGGCCGCTCGGCACCACGTCGGTATGGCCCAGCAGCACCAGCACCGGCGCGCCGCTGCCGTGCGTGGCCCAGAGGTTGTCCACCTCGCCCAGGCGCAGGTGTTCGCAGGCGAAGCCGGCCGCCTGCAGGCGGCCGGCGAGCAGTTGCTGGCAGCCTGCATCCTCCGGCGTCACCGAAGGGCGGGAGATCAGTTCGCAGGTCAATTCGACCACGTCGTTCATTCAATCCTTCTCCTGCAGGAGCGCACCTTGGTGCGCGAGGGGCTTTACCGGCAAGGCCCCATCGCGCACCAAGGTGCGCTCCTACGCGCCGTCATGCGATGCCGAAACGCTGCTTGAAGCCATTGTCGGAAAAGCCCTGCGTCACCTGCCCGTCGTCGGTGACCACCACCGGCCGTCGCACCAGCTGCGGGTATTCGCGCAGCAACAGCTTCCACTCGGCCTCGGAGCCCGGCGCCCTGCGGCTGTCCGGCAGCTGCCGCCAGGTGGTGGACGATTTGTTGACCAGCGCGTCGAAGCCGCCGACCTTGCCGGCCCATTCCACCAGCGTCTCCGGGGCGGGCTTGTTGTCGCGGTAGTCGACGAAGGCGTGGGCCACGCCGAAACGGTCCAGCCACTTGGTGGCCTTCTTGCAGGTGTCGCAGTTCTTGAGTCCGTAAATCGTCGTCGTCATCGTCGTGGTCATGTCGTCAGTGCTTCACTACCGGCAGTTCGATGTAGCTGGCCGCATCGGCCGAATGGTGGACGGCGTTGTCGGCCACCACCGGCGCATCCTCGCTCTCGTTCGCGCCGCCGGTGTTGAGGTTGCGCGCGAACTTGGGAAAGTTGGAGCTGGTCACCTCGACGCGGATGCGATGGCCCTTGCCGAACTGGATCGAGGTGGTGATCGGGGTCGGCTTCAGTGCGTACACCTGCCCCGACTGCATCGGCGCCGGCGTGGCGTAGCCGTCGCGGTAGCGCGCGCGCAGCATGGTGTCGCCGATGATCCAGGCGGTGCCGTCCGGCGCCACGTCCACCAGCTTGAGCGCGAAGTCGGTGTCCTTCGCGCTGGAGGACACCTGCAACACCGCATCGACGAAACCGGACACTTCCAGCGGCTGCTCCAGCGGCTCGCTGGTATAGACCAGCACGTCGTGGCGCGCCTCGATCGGGCGCTGGTCGAAGGCACCGGCGGTCACCAGCCCGCCATTGCAGCAGTCGCCGCCGCCGATGGTCTGCACCGGGTTGGTCGGGTCGTAGCGATAGGCGTCCTGCGGCTCGCCGGCCGCCGGGGCCTCGAAGCTCAGCCGCCCGTCGCCGTACATCGAGTTGGCGTTGCCGCCCGAGCGCAGGTACATGCGCACCGGCGTGGCCGCCTTGGGCGGCCACTGCACGTCGGACTGCCAGCGGTTGGCACCCATCGTGAAATAGCGCACGTGCGGGGTGGAGGCCGGGAACGCCTTGGGCTGGCCCTTCAGCCAGCGGTCGAAGAATGCCCAGATCTGCTCGCCCACCGGGAAGCTGGCATCGCCCATGTCGCGGTCGCCGACCTTGTAGTCCTTGCCCAGTTGCCAGAACTGGCAGTGCGGGTTGGGGCCGATCACCACGTACTGGTTGGCGCTGGCCTCGGGGTCGGAGTTCACCGTACGCGCATGGTTGAACAGCGCCATGTTCGGGCCGATCGACACGTCGTACCAGCTGTTGAACCACAGCGCCGGCACGCCCCAGCCCATCGAGTCGTGGTACAGCCCGCCCTGCTCCCAGAACGGGTCGGCCGGGCCGCGCCCGATCATCGATTCGAACGTGCCCGGCGGCTCGCCCAGCGAGGACAGCAACTGCGCATACGGCAGGTGCCGGATATGCTTCTGCCAGTCCACCCTGGGCTTGCTCGCGTCCAGGTCGTTGTACTGCGCCACGCGCGCGCGCATCGGCCCGGACAGGTCCTGCGGCAGCTCGGCGCGCAGGGGGTTGTCCACGCCGTACATCCACACTGCGAACAAAGTACGCGGCACGCCGCCGGTGTAGAAATTGCCCTGCTCGCGGAACGGGCCGACCTTGCCGATGCCGGCGCCGGCCGCCATCGGCACCATCGCCGCGTGCGCCGGGTGGTTCATCGCCGCCAGCGCCAGCTGCCATTCGGCCGAGGACGAGCAGCCCACGGTGCCGACCTTGCCGTTGGACCACGGCTGCTCGGCGATCCAGCTCAGCGCGTCGTAGCCGTCGGTCTGCGGGTAGCCGAGGATCTGGTACTTGCCCTGGCTGAAATAGCGGCCGCGCTCGTTCTGCACGATGAAGGCGTAGCCGTGGCGCACCGCCTCGATCGCCAGCCGCGCGGTGGTGCCGCGCGGGGTGTGCTCGTTGTACGGGGTTTTCCACAGCACCGTCGGCAGCGGGCCGGTCGCGCCCTTGGGCCGCCAGATGTTGGTGGACAGGCCGACGCCGTCGCGCATCGGCACCAGCACCGCGCTCTCGACGTCGGCGATGCCCGCAAGCTCGGCGCGCAACCCGTCTTCGCTGTAGCGGCCGAGGTCCTGCGCGGAAGCGCCGGCGGCCAATGCCAGCGCCGTGCCGAGCAGGAGGGTGGGCAGCCTGGTGGCCACGGTGCGTGCCTTCATCGCGTTCTCCCCGGTTTGATGTGGTGGAACCTGCCTCAGTCTGCCAGCCCGCGCAGCAGGTCGTTGACGCTGGTCTTGCCGCGGGTGCGCGCATCGACCTGCTTGACGATCACCGCACAATACAGCGAATGCGTGCCGTCCTTGCTCGGCAGCGAGCCGGACACCACCACGCTGTACGGCGGGATGTAGCCATAGGTCACCTCGCCGGTGGCGCGGTTGTAGATGCGGGTGCTCTGGCTGAGGAACACGCCCATGCCGATCACGCTGTGATGGCCGACGATGACGCCTTCCACCACCTCCGAGCGCGCGCCGATGAAGCAGTGGTCCTCGATGATGGTCGGGCTGGCCTGCAATGGCTCCAGCACACCACCGATGCCAGCGCCACCGGACAGGTGGCAATGCTTGCCGACCTGCGCGCACGAACCCACCGTGGCCCAGGTATCGACCATCGTGCCCTCGCCCACGTGCGCGCCGATGTTGGTGAAGCTCGGCATCAGCACCACGTCCTTGCCGAAGTGCGTGCCGCGGCGGGCGATGGCACCGGGCACCACGCGCACGCCGCTCTGGCGGAAGCGGGTTTCGTCGTAGCCGGCGAAGCGCGATTCCACCTTGTCCCAGAACGGCGCCGGGCGCGCGTCCACCACCGCCATGTCGTTGACGCGGAAATACAGCAGCACCGCCTTCTTCAGCCATTCGTTGACCTTCCAGCCGCCGTTGCCGTCCGGCTCGGCGACGCGGAATTCGCCGCTTTCCAGGCCGTCGATGGCGCGGTTGACCAGCAGCCGGGTGGAGCCTTCGATCTCGTCCACGGTCAGCATGGCGCGGCGCTCGAACGCGCTCTCGATGCCGAACTGCAGCTCGGCCACGCCCGCAGCCGGCGGCTTGCGCAGGCTGCGCGGGCCAACCGCCACCGGCTTCTTCGGCTTGCCGACGGCGGCGGATTTCTTCGCTGCGGCGGCCGGCTTGGCGACCTTCTTTACAGCAGGCTTGGGAGTGGCGGCCTTGGTTGCGGCCTTCTTCGGCTTGGTTGCCATCAGCGGGGGTCTCCTGGCGTTTTCTCGGGCTCCAGGCAGGCCAGCAATGCGATGCGCAAGGCCTGCCGGGAGGATTCGGTAAGCGGTTGGTCGTGGCGGTCGGTGAGCCGGAACTGGTCCTCGGCGCGCTCGCCGAACGTGGCGATGCGCGCATCCTGCACGCGCAGGCGCTGGTCGCGCAGCACGTGGGCGACGTCGGCCAGCAGGCCGGGGCGGTCCGGCGCGACCAGGTTCAGCACGGTGCGGCCGTGGTCGGCGCCGTCGATGAACTCGATGCGCGGCGCGAAGCGGAAGTGCCTGAGCTGCCGCGGCATCACCCGCCGCGCCGGCCGCAGGATCTGGATGTTGCCGGCCAGCGCCTTGCGCAGCAGCGCTTCCAGCCGCGCGGCGTCGCCATCGGCGAAGCTGCCGGCCGGGGTCACCTCGAAGGTGTCGAAGATGGTGGCGTCGGGGCCGTCGAGCACCCGCGCGCGGTGGATGCCGTAGCCGGCGCGGTCCAGGGTCATCACGATCGCCGCGAACAGGCCGTCGCGGTCGGGCGAATGCACGAACACTTCCAGCGCATCGCTCTCCGGCGCGATCCGCCGCACCTTGGCCAGCGTGCCGCCCTTGCGCACGTCCATCAGCGAGGAGGCCTGCCACACCAGCTGTTCGGGGCGGAAGCGCACGAAGCTCTCGTCGGGCATCGCCGCGAACTGGCGCTCGATAACCCCGTCGTCATGGCCGAGCAGGCGCATCTGCATGCGCACGTTGTCGCGCGCCTCCTGCACCCGCTCGGCCTCCGGCAGCGCGAACTCGGCCCCCTCCTGCAGCGCGCGGCGGGTGGCGAAGTACAGGTCGGCCAGCAGCCGGTCCTTCCACGCGTTCCACAGCTTCGGGCTGGTGCCGGCGATGTCGGCGCAGGTCAACAGGTACAGGTAGTCGAGGCGCTCGCGCGTGCCCACCAGCGCGGCGAAGCGCTGGATCACCTCCGGGTCGGTGATGTCCTGCTTCTGTGCGGTCACCGACATGCGCAGGTGCTGCTCCACCAGCCATGCCACCAGCGTGGTGTCGGCCGTGCTCAGCCCGTGCGCGCTGCAGAATTCACGGGCATCCACCGCGCCGAGCTCGGAATGGTCGCCGCCGCGGCCCTTGGCGATGTCGTGGAACAGCCCGGCCAGCAGCAGCAGTTCCGGCTTGCGCAGCCGCGGCCACACTTCATGGGCGATGGAGAAGCGCTCGTCGGCGCGCGCACTGGCGAAGATGCCGATGTTCCGCAGCACCATCAGCGTGTGCTGGTCCACGGTGTAGACATGGAACAGGTCGAACTGCATGCGCCCGGACACCTGCGCGAACGCCGGGATCCACTGCCCCAGCACGCCCAGCCGCGCCATGCGCGCCAGCGTGTCCACCGCGCGCGGGCCGCGCAGCAGGGCGATGAACTGCCCGCGCACCGCCTCACCCACCTCGGTATAGGCGGGAATCTCGTCCAGCATCTCGGCCAGGCCGCGTGCGGTCAGCGAATGCAGACCGCGCACTTCCGGCGTGCGTGCCCAGCAGGCGAACAGCGCGAACAGGCGGCGGACGTCGCCATGCGGCCACAACGGGTCGTCGGCGGACAGGTAGCCACGGCGCAGCGAGAAACCATCGCCGACCGGCTCGGGCACCGCTTCGCCGTCGAACTGCTCCTCGAAGCGCTGCAGCAAGCGGTCGCTGATGCGGCGGATCACCGCGGCGCTGCGGTAGAAGCCCTGCATCATCTTTTCTACGCCCAGGCTTTCGGCGTCGTCGGCGTAGCCCATGCGCTCGGCCAGCGCCTTCTGGTAGTCGAAGCGCAGGCGTTCCTCGGCGCGCTGCGCGACCAGGTGCAGGCCGAAGCGCAGCCGCGCCAGCACCAGCCGCTCGCGCTTGAGCGCGGCCGCCTCGTCCAGGCCGAGGTGGCCCAGCCCGGCCAGCGCGTCGATGTTGCCGACGCCGAAGGTGCGCAGCGCCATCCAGCCCAGCGTGTTGAGGTCGCGCAGGCCGCCGGGGCCGTCCTTGATGTCCGGCTCCAGGTTGTCGGCGGTGTCGCCGAAGCGCTGGTGGCGTTGCAGCAGTTCCTCGCGCTTGGCGAGGAAGTAGTCGCGCGCCGGCCAGATCAACGTCGGCGACACCGCCCGCGCCAGCCCCTGCACGGCAGCCTCGCCGGCGCACAGCGGCCGCGCCTCGATCAGCGCGGTCAGCACGGTCTGGTCGGCGGCGGCCTGCGCGCATTGCGCGGCCGAGCGCACCGCATGGCTGGCCGGCAGGCCGGCGTCCCACAGCAGTGCGAACAGGCGCGCCAGCGCAGGTTCGTGCGCCTGCTGCACCGCCGGTTCGCCCAGCACCAGCAGGTCGATGTCCGAGCGTGGAAACAGCTCGCCGCGGCCATAGCCACCCACCGCGAACAGGGCCAGGCCGGCATCGGCCGGCAGGCAGCGTTGCCATGCCTGGCCGATCAGTTGATCGGCGCAGCGCGCGCGCAGCGCCAGCAGGCGCTCGATGTTGTCGCCCTGCTCGAAGCGCCGGCACAGCCGCGCATCGGCATGGGCCAGTTCCTGCCGCGCCTGCGCGGCCCACCCGGCATCGGCCGCGGGATCGGCCGGCGTGTCCGCTTCGTGCTCGAACGGGCCCGCCGGCAGTCGCGTCATGCCTGCGCGGAGCGTGCTTGTTCGGCTTCGGCCGGCGACAGCGTCAGCACTTCGACGCCGTCCTCGGTCACCGCGATCATGTGCTCCCACTGCGCCGAGAGCTTGCGGTCCTTGGTGACCACGGTCCAGCCGTCGGGCAGCACCTTGGTGTGGCGGGTGCCTTCGTTGATCATCGGCTCGATGGTGAAGGTCATGCCCGGCTTCAGCACCAGGCCCTGCCCCGGGCGGCCGTAATGCAGCACCTGCGGCTCGTCGTGGTAGACCTTGCCGATGCCGTGGCCGCAATACTCGCGCACCACGCTGAAACGCTCGGATTCGGCGTATTCCTGGATCGCGTGGCCGACGTCGCCCAGCGTCGCGCCCGGCTTGACCGCGCGGATGCCGCGCCACATCGCTTCCTTGGTGGTTTCCACCAGGCGCCTGGCCATCACCGACGGCGTGCCGACGTAGTACATGCGGCTGGTGTCGCCGTGCCAGCCGTCCTTGATGACGGTCACGTCGATGTTGACGATGTCGCCGTCCTTGAGCACCTTGGCCTCGCTGGGGATGCCGTGGCAGATGACGTTGTTGACCGAGGTGCATACGGTCTTGGGGAAGCCGCGATAACCGACGTTGGCCGGGATCGCGCCCTGCACGTTGACGATGTGGTCGTGGCAGATGCGGTCCAGTTCCTCGGTGGTGACACCGGGGCGGACGTGTTCGCCGACGAGGTCCAGCACCTCCGCGGCCAGCCGGCCGGCGATGCGCATCTTGGCGATTTCTTCGGGGGTTTTCAGGTTCACGCTCATGCCCTCCATTATCACCCAAGTGGCCCTGCCCCGGTACGGCGGCCGGGCACGCCCCGGCCATCGCGGCCGGTCGATTTGCACGCGGCCCCGGCCCCGCCTATAATCCCGCGGCTTCGCAGCCGGCCTTGCGGCCTGCGCGTACCGCCCACGCCGGGCGTCACCGGTGAATCCACACCCTTCGCCCCCATCCGTGCCGGGGTGCCTCGCTTGCGGGGTTCGGCCACGGAGGCGTCGGGGAAGCCCAACCCCGGAACCCACCGCTTCAGTGCGGACCGCCCAATTCCACGGCGGCCGGTTCCCTGTCAGGAGTTCTGCAATGCCCCAGATCACCATGCGCCAGATGCTGGAAGCCGGCGTCCACTTCGGCCACCAGACCCGCTACTGGAACCCCAAGATGGCGCCGTACATCTTCGGCGCCCGCGGCAAGATCCACATCATCAACCTGGAAAAGACCGTCCCGCTGTTCAACGACGCGATGAACTTCATCTCGTCCGTTGCCCAGAAGCGCGGCACAATCCTGTTCCTGGGCACCAAGCGCAGCGCGCGCGAGTCCATCAAGGAAGAAGCCGAGCGTTGCGGCATGCCGTTCATGAACCAGCGTTGGCTGGGCGGCACCCTGACCAACTTCGCCACGGTGAAGAAGTCGGTGGCGCGCCTGAAGGAACTGGAAGCCGGCGAGACCGACGGCACCTTCGACAAGCTGGTCAAGCACGAAGTGCTGGGCCTGCGCCGCGAGCGCGACAAGCTGGAAGCCTCGCTGGGCGGCATCAAGGACATGAACCGCCTGCCGGACGCGATCTTCGTCATCGACATCGGCCATGAAGACATTGCCATCAAGGAAGCCCGCAAGCTCGGCATCCCGGTGATCGCCGTGGTCGACACCAACTACAACCCGGACCTGGTGGACTACGCCATCCCGGGCAACGACGACGCCATCCGCGCCGTGCAGCTGTACGCCCGCGCCGCCGCCGACGCCGTGCTGGAAGGCAAGGCCGCCGCGCCGAACGCCGCCTCGGTGCGCGAGGAAGAGTTCGCCGAAGGCGCCGCCGAGGAAGCCAAGCCGGCCCGCCGCGCTCCGGCCAAGAAGGGCGCCAGGAAGGGCGACGAGGCTTCGGCCTGACCCACCCGGGCGGGCGCCCCAGCGCGCCCGCCGTCCCTGCAGCCGCGCCCGACGGCGCCTGACAGGGCCACGTAACAACGGCCGGCAACCATTGCCGGCCTGCCCCTTTCTATAGTCGAGGTAATCCCAATGGCTGAAATCACCGCCTCCCTGGTCAAGGAACTGCGCGAGCGCACCGGCGCCGGCATGATGGAGTGCAAGAAGGCACTGACCGAAAGCAACGGCGACATCGACGCGGCGGCCGAGGCCCTGCGCAAGTCCGGCGCCGCCAAGGCCGACAAGAAGGCCGACCGCGTCACCGCCGAAGGCCGTGTCGGCGTCGCCGGCAACGGCGGCAAGGCCGTGCTGGTCGAGGTCAACTCGGAAACCGACTTCGTCGCCAACGACGTCAACTTCAAGGCGTTCGTCGACGCCGTCGCCGCCGCCGCGCTGGCTTCCGGCGCCGCCGACGTCGAGGCCCTGAAGTCGGCCAAGCTGCCGTCCGGCGAGACCGTCGAGGAAACCCGCGCCACCGCGATCCAGAAGCTGGGCGAGAACATCCAGATCCGCCGCCTGGTCAGGATCGACGGCGGCAACACCGTCGGCACCTACGTGCACAGCAACGGCAAGATCGGCGTGTTGGTGGAACTGGCCGGCGGCAACGCCGAGCTGGCTTCGGGCCTGGCCATGCACATCGCCGCGATGAACCCGCCGCACAACAAGGCCGCCGACGTCCCGGCCGACTTCGTCGCCAAGGAAAAGGAAATCGAGCTGGCCAAGATGAGCGAGAAGGACAAGGCCAAGCCGGCCGAAATCCTCGAGAAGATCATCAGCGGCAAGATCAACAAGATCATCAACGAGGTGACCCTGTACGGCCAGAACTACGTGCTGGACAGCGACAAGTCGGTCGAGGCGGTGGTCAAGGCCGCCGGCGGCGACGTCGTCGGCTTCCAGCGCCTGGTGGTCGGCGAAGGCATCGAGAAGGTGGTCGAGGATTACGCCGCCGAAGTCGCCAAGGCCATGCAGGTCTGATCCGTCCGCCGACGGATGCAAAACGGAAAGCCGCGGGCAACCGCGGCTTTTTCATGGCCAACCGCAAGACATCCGCTTGCGTACGGTAGCGGGCCGGCCTGCAGCCCCACTCCCGTCCCCCGCCCTGTATTCTTGCAGCACTGTCGTCCTCCACCCCGTCATGTCCCCCGAGCTGAATACCGCCCTGTCGCTTTGCCGCAACCTGCCCTCGCCGGCAGGCATCGCCGTTCGCATCATCGAACTGGCGCAGGACCCGGAAACCGACATCGCCACCGCGGCGGACGTCATCTCGATGGACATGGCGCTGAGCGCGCGGATGATGCGCATCGCCAATTCGCCGCTGTACGCCAGCCGCCGCCGCATCGAGAACCTGGGCCAGGCGCTGACCATGCTCGGCCTGCACGCCACCTTGCAGCTGGCGCTCGGGTTCTCGCTGGCGAACATGCTCGACGGGGACGGCCAGGACCGGAAACAGCTGGAGCGCCTCTGGCGCCGCGGCGCCCTGTGCGCGCTGGCCGCTCGCTACCTCGGCCTGGGCTGCGGCGTGCGCCGGGTCGAGGAGGTGATGCTGGCCGGGCTGCTGCAGGACATCGGCATCCTGGCCCTGCTGCAGGCGCGCCCGGACGCCTACCCGGCCCTGCTCGACGCCGCGACCGACAACGACGACCTGCTGGCGCGCGAACGGGCGCTGCTGGAATGTAGCCATGCCGACGTCGGCGCCCACCTGTGCGAGCAATGGCACCTGCCGCGCTACCTGGCCAACGCCATCGGCGTCAGCGAGCCACCGAGCGAACCGACCGACCTGTTCCAGCGCTGCGTGGCCCTGTCCGGCCGTGTGGCCGAAATCTGGCTGGCCGAAGACGCCGATGCCGCCCGCAACGCCGCCCTGCAGCAGATCCACCGCGAGCTGGGCATGGACAGCCAGGGCTTCGAGCTGATGCTGCAACGCATCGACCAGGCATTGCCGGACCTGTGCGCCCTGCTGGACGTGGCCGTGCCCAGTTCGGCGCGCGTGCGCCAGCTGCTCGACCACGCCAGCGAGCTGAAGGAGCTGCGCAACCTGCGCGAGCTGCAGGACATGGCCACCGCGCGCCAGCGCGCCGAGGCCTTCGAATCCCAGGCCCGGCAGCTGTCCGAGCAGGCGCACCTGGACGGCCTGACCGGCGTGCTCAACCGGCGCCAGTTGGAAACCGTGCTGCAGCAGGAGTTCTCCCGCGCCCTGCAGCGCGACCGGCCGCTGTCGCTGGCGTTCATCGACCTTGACGACTTCAAGAAGATCAACGACACCCACGGCCACCTGATCGGCGACCAGGTGCTCAAGTCCTTCGCCGGCCACCTGCAGGAACAGCTGCGCGGCACCGACACCGTGGCCCGCTTCGGCGGCGAGGAATTCGTGGTGCTGTTCCCCGACACCGACGAACTGGAAGCGCTGATGGTCGTGCGGCGTGCGCTGAACACCATCGGCAGCACGCCGATGGCCCACGTCCACGGCGACGCGCTGCACGTCACTTTTTCCGCAGGCGTGGCCACCCACGGCGGCTACGAGCGCTTCGCCAACGTGCAGGACCTGCTCAAGGCCGCCGACGACGTGCTCTACCGGTCCAAGAGCCTCGGCCGCAACCGGGTCAACGCGCGCGCGCCCGAGCCGCTGCCGGCTTCGGCCTGAACCGGGGATGGCCGCGGCGGGAAAACTTTGCCGCGACGCAACAAGAACGCTGCCCGGCCACTGGCCCATCCGGTAGAATCGCCGCGTTTTCCAGCCACCCGAGGTCGCCATGTCCCAGCTTGCCCACCACCGCATCCTTCTGAAACTTTCCGGGGAGGCGCTGATGGGAGACGAGGACTACGGCATCGACCCGAAGGTCATCAACCGCCTGGCCGCCGAGGTGATGGAGGCGCAGCAGGCGGGCGCGGAGATCGCGCTGGTGATCGGCGGCGGCAACATCTTCCGCGGCGCCGGCCTGGCCGCCGCCGGCATGGACCGGGTCACCGGCGACCACATGGGCATGCTGGCCACGGTGATCAACGCGCTGGCGATGCAGGACGCGCTGGAAAAGCTCGGCGGCAAGGCGCGGGTGATGAGCGCGATCAAGATCAACGACGTGTGCGAGGACTACATCCGCCGCCGCGCCATCCGTCACCTGGAAAAGGGCCGGCTGGTGATCTTCGCCGCCGGCGTCGGCAGCCCGTTCTTCACCACCGACTCGGGCGCTGCGCTGCGCGCCATCGAGATCGGCGCCGACCTGCTGCTCAAGGCCACCAAGGTCGACGGCGTGTACGACAAGGACCCGAACAAGCACGCCGACGCGGTCCGCTACGAAACCCTGACCTACGACCAGGTCATCAACCAGGGGCTGGAAGTGATGGACACCGCGGCTTTCGCGCTGGCGCGCGACAGCGACCTGCCACTGCGCGTGTTCGACATGGGCCAGCCGGGCGAGCTGCTGAAGATCCTGCGTGGCGAGAACATCGGCACCCTGGTCAAGGGCCGCGACGCGCATTGAGCGCGCAGGTCGGGGCCACGTCCCCGACGCCCTGCACATCCGGCATCAGGCGTCGGGGATGTAACCCCGACCTACGATCTGCCGCCGACATGCCGGCCGGCGAGGCTGTTCGCCTATAATCGGCCGATTCCAGCACCATCCAGGATTCCGGCGATGATCAACGACATCAAAACCAATGCGCAGGCGCGCATGGCCAAGAGCATCGATGCTCTGCGCCACACCCTCACCACCATCCGCACCGGCCGCGCTTCGCCGGCCCTGCTGGACGGCATCAAGGTCAAGGCCTACGGCACCGACACGCCGCTGAACCAGGTGGCCAGCATCAGCGTGTCCGAGGGTCGTTCGCTGGTCATCACCCTGTTCGACAAGAACATGATCAAGGAGGTGGAAAAAGCCATCTACGCCTCCGATATCGGCATCACCCCGACCACGATGGGCACGGTGATCCGCCTGAACCTGCCGCCGCTGACCGAGGAGCGCCGCAGGGAGCTGGCCAAGTCGGTAGGCAAGGAAGGCGAGGAAAGCAAGGTCGCCATCCGCAACATCCGCCGCGACGCCAACCAGGAGGTGGCCAGGCTGCTCAAGGACAAGAGCATCTCCGAGGACGAGGACCGCCGCGCGCAGGAAGAAATCCAGAAGCTGACCGACAAGGCGATCAAGGACGTCGACGACGTGGTCAAGCTGAAGGAACAGGAACTGATGGCGGTCTGACGGGTGCCATCCGCCATGCCCGGCGACATGCCCGCACCGTACCTGCCGCGGCACGTTGCCATCATCATGGACGGCAATGGCCGCTGGGCGCAGCAGCGGCGGCGGCCGCGCATGATCGGCCACCGCGCCGGCGCGCGCGCGGTCAACCGCAGCATCGACTTCTGCCTCGAACGCGGCATCGCCGCGCTCACGCTGTTCGCGTTCTCCAGCGAGAACTGGGGCCGGCCGCAGGAGGAAGTGGACGCGCTGATGAAGCTGTTCCTCGGCGCGCTGGACCGCGAGGTCGACGAACTCGACCGCCGCGGCGTGCGCGTGCGCTTCATCGGCGAGCGCTCGCGCTTCGCCGCCGGCATCGCCCAGCGCATGGAAAATGCCGAACGGCGCACCGCCGGCAACGCCGCGATGGCCCTGAACATCGCCGCCAGCTACGGCGGCCGCCAGGACATCGCCCACGCCGCGCGGCAACTGGCCGAACAGGTGGCCGCCGGCACCCTCGCGCCGGAGCAGGTCGACGAACAGGCGCTGTCGCGCCATGTCGCGCTGGCCGACCTGCCGGCCCCCGATCTTTTCATCCGCACCGGTGGCGACACCCGCATCAGCAACTTCCTGCTGTGGCAACTGGCCTACACCGAGCTGTGGTTCACCGACGTGCTGTGGCCGGATGTCGATGCCGGCCTGCTGCAACAGGCGCTGGACGACTACGCGCGGCGCGAGCGCCGCTTCGGCCTGACCAGTGCGCAGGTGGCCACCGCGCCCACGAAGAGCAACTCCCAATGACCAAGACCCGCGTCATCGCCGCACTGATCATGGCCCCGGTGGCCATCTGCGCGATCCTGCTGCTGCCCACCCAATGGCTGGCCGCCGCCGCCGCGCTGGTGTTCCTCACCGGCCTGTGGGAGTGGCTCAAACTCACCGGCGTGGACGGCCTGCCGCGCACCGTGCTGCTGGTGCTGAACCTGCTGCTGATGGTGCTGATCGTCTGGGCCTCCCCTGCCGACAACCCGGTGCTGTTCCAGCTGGCGACGCTGATCGGCGTCGGCTTCTGGCTGCTGGCACTGCTGTGGCTGCGCTGCTACGGCTTCGGCGCGCACGAGGAAAGCGCCGCGCGCATGCTCAAGCTGGCCGCCGGCACCCTGGCCATCGTCCCGGCATGGGCGGCGCTGGTGCTGGTCCACCACGGCGAACCCAACGGCCACCGCTGGCTGCTGACCGCGCTGGCCATCGTCTGGGCGGCCGATTCGGGCGCCTATTTCGCCGGCCGTGCCTTCGGCAGGCGCAAGCTGGCCCCGCGCATCAGCCCCAACAAGACCGTCGAGGGCCTGCTCGGCGGGTTGGCGGCCGGGCTGGTCGTCGCGCTCGGCTTCGGCTGGCTGGCTGGCGTCGCCGCCGCCGACATCGGCTGGCTGCTGCTGGTGGCCGCGCTGGCGGTGCTGGCCTCGGTGCTGGGCGACCTGTTCGAAAGCCTGCTCAAGCGCCATGCCGGCGCCAAGGACTCGGGCAGCGTGATCCCCGGCCACGGCGGCGTGCTCGACCGCATCGACGGCGTGCTGGCGGCGTTGCCGGTGTTCGCGCTGGGCAAGGAAATCTTCGGTTTCTGACATGAACACCGCGCAGGACATCCGCCGGGTCGCCGTGCTCGGCGCCACCGGCTCCATCGGCGCCTCGGCGCTGGACGTGATCGCCCGCCACCCGCAGCAACTGCAGGCCTGCGTGCTGGCCGCCGGCAGCAACGTCGACGCCCTGCTCGACCTGTGCCGCATTCACCGCCCCGCGCATGCCGTCATCGCCGACCCGGCGCTGTTCACGCGCCTGCGCGACGGCCTGCGCGAGGCCGGGCTGGGCACCGAGGCCCATGCCGGTGCCGACGCCCTCGACACGCTGGCCGCCGGCGATGCCTGCGACACCGTGGTGGCCGCCATCGTCGGCGCCGCCGGGCTGTCCTCCACGCTCGCCGCCGCCCGCGCCGGCAAGCGCCTGCTGCTGGCCAACAAGGAATCGCTGGTGCTGGCCGGCGAACTGCTGACCCGCGAGGCGGCCACCGCCGGTGCCGAGATCATCCCGATCGACAGCGAGCACAACGCCATCTTCCAGTGCCTGCGCTCGCGCGATGCCCGTGTCGAAGCCGGCGTGCGCCGCATCATCCTGACCGCCTCCGGCGGCCCGTTCCGCGGCCGCAGCCGCGCCGAGCTGGAAACGGTGACGCCGGCGCAGGCGGTGGCGCACCCGAAGTGGTCGATGGGGCCGAAGATCTCGGTCGATTCGGCCACGCTGATGAACAAGGGGCTGGAGGTCATCGAGGCCCACCACCTGTTCGGCGTGCCCGGCGCGCGCATCGACGTGCTGGTACACCCGCAGAGCCTGGTGCACTCGCTGGTCGAGTTCATCGACGGTTCCACCCTGGCCCAGCTCGGCCTGCCGGACATGCGCACCACTCTGGCGGTCGGCCTGGGCTGGCCGCGGCGCATCGAATCGGGCGTGGCCGGGCTGGACCTGCTGCGCCAGGGCCGGCTCGATTTCGAGGCCCCCGACCTGGACGCCTTCCCCTGCCTGCGCCTGGCCTGGCAGGCGATGGAGGCCGGTGGCAGTGCCCCGGCGATCCTGAACGCCGCCAACGAAGTGGCCGTTTCAGCCTTTCTTCAGGGCCGCACAGGCTTCCTGTCGATCCCTGCGCTGGTGGAACACGCCCTGTCCACGCTGCCCCACGCCGCGGCCGATACACTGGACACCCTGCTGGCCGCCGACGCCCGCGCCCGCCAGATCACCGAAACCGCCATCGCCCGCCTGCCGCATGCCTGATCCCGACTTCCAACCGAGCCGCCTGCATGGCTGATTTCATCGGGTCCGTGTGGTGGATGATCGTCAGCCTCGGGGTGCTGGTGACCTTCCACGAGTTCGGCCACTACTGGGTGGCCCGGCGCTGCGGCGTGAAGGTGCTGCGTTTCTCGGTCGGCTTCGGCAAGCCGCTGTGGAGCCGCCGCGGACGCAACGGCACCGAGTTCGCCATCGCCGCCCTCCCGCTGGGCGGTTACGTGAAGATGCTCGACGAGCGCGAGGCCGAAGTGCCCGCCGGCGAGCGCATGGCCGCCTTCAACAACAAGAACGTGTGGCAGCGCCTGGCCATCGTCGCCGCCGGCCCCGCCGCCAACCTGCTGCTGTGCATCGCCCTGCTGTGGGCGATGTTCGTGGTCGGCAACCGCGACTACTCGGCCACCGTCGGCCAAGCCGGCGGCATGGCCGCCAGCGCCGGTTTCGCCAGCGGCGACCGCATCCTCGACGTGGACGGCCGCGCCGTCGCCACCTGGGCAGAGGCCGGCATGGCGCTGACCACCGCGGCGATGGACCGCAGCGACGCCCGGGTGCGGGTGCGCGACCGCCAGGACAACGAGCGTACCCGGGTGCTGCCGCTGTCCACCCTGCCGGCCGGTTTCGATGAACACGGCGTGGCGGCGCAGGCCGGGCTGGCATGGCAGTTCCAGGTCCAGCCGGCGCGGCTGGACTCGGTGCTGGAAGGCTCGGCCGCCAGCGGCGTGCTGCAGCCGGGCGACCTGATCCTGGCCATCGACGGGCAGGCCGTGGCGAGCGCCGGGCAGGTGGCCCCGCTGGTGCAGCAACTGGGCCGGCGCGGCGGCCCGGGCATGATCGAGGTCGAGCGCAGCGGCCAGCGCCTGGCGCTGGAAATCACCCCGCGCCAGGCCAGCAACGGCAAGGGCCCGTGGCTGCTCGGCACCGGATTCGCCAGCGGCCGCCCGGCCTACGACGCCCTGCGCCAGTACGGGCCGCTGGCGGCGCTGCCGGCCGCCCTGCGCGAGACCGGCAAGCTCGCCGGGGATTCGCTGGGCATGATGCGGCGCATGCTCACCGGGCATGCCTCGGTCAAGAACATTTCCGGCCCGATCACCATCGCCCGCGTCGCCAACGCCTCGGCCGAACGCGGCATGGACTGGTTCCTGTATTTCCTGGCGCTGCTGTCGCTGAGCCTGTGCATCATCAACCTGCTGCCCATCCCCGTCTTGGATGGGGGCCACCTGCTGTATTACCTTATCGAGTTGGTCAAGGGCAGCCCCTTGAGCGAACGGGTCATGGCCGCCGGGCAGTACGTCGGCCTGGCACTGCTGGCCGGGCTGATGGGGCTGGCGTTCTACAACGACATCCTCGGCCTGGTCCTGCGATGAACTTTCTTCCACTGTCGTCGTCATACGCCGGCACCCACGCAACAATGAAATCGACTCCCTCCGGACGTGACATGACGCGACTTTTCCATCGCCGCCCGCTTGCCCTCGCCCTTGCCGCGGGCATGGCCCTGCCCGCGCTTGCACAGGCTGCCGAACCCTTCACCGCCAGCGACATCCGCGTCGACGGCCTGCAGCGCATCGCCTCCGGCACGGTGTTCACCTACCTGCCGGTGGAGCGTGGCGACACGGTCGACGACGCCAAGGTCGGCGACACCATCCGCGCCCTGTACAGGACCGGCTTCTTCGAGGACGTGCAGCTGGACCGCCAGGGCGACATCCTGGTGGTGACGGTCAAGGAGCGCCCGGCGATCAACAAGCTCACCGTCACCGGCAACAAGGACATCAAGAGCGAGCAGCTGCTCAAGGGCCTTTCCGACATCGGCCTGAGCGAGGGCGGCACCTTCGACCGCCTGAGCCTGGACCGGGTGACCCAGGAACTGCGCCGCCAGTACAACGACCGCGGCAAGTACAACGTCGAGATCACCCCGACGGTGAGCCCGCTGGACCGCAACCGCGTCGACGTGGCCATCGCGGTCAAGGAAGGCAAGGCGGCCAAGATCCGCCACGTCAACCTGATCGGCCCGGAGAAGTTCGAGACGGCCGACATCCTCGACACCTGGGAATCGAAGGAGCACAACTGGGCCTCGTGGTACCGCCGTGACGACCAGTACTCCAAGGAAAAGCTGTCCGGCGACCTGGAGAAGCTCAACTCCTGGTACCTGGACCGCGGCTACGTGGACTTCAGCATCGATTCCACCCAGGTCTCGATCAGCCCCGACAAGCGCGACATGTTCATCACCGCCGGGGTGACCGAGGGCGAGCAGTACAAGATCTCCGAGATCAAGGTCACCGGCGAGACCATCCTGCCGCAGGAGGACGTCGAGCGCATGGTGTTCCAGAAGGCCGGCGACACCTTCTCGCGCGCATTGCTGGAATTCAGCGCCGACGGCATCACCAACAGCCTGTCCAACATCGGCTACGCCTTCGCCAAGGTCAACCCGATCCCGACCAGCAACCGCGCCGAGCGCACGGTGGAAGTGAACATGCAGGTGGTGCCGGGCCCGCGCGTGTCCGTGCGCCGCATCGTGTTCAAGGGCAACAGCCGTACCGCCGACGAGGTGCTGCGCCGCGAGATGCGCCAGTTCGAGAACGCCTGGTACTCGCAGGCGGCGATCGACCGCTCCAAGATCCGCCTGCAGCGGCTGGGCTACTTCGAGTCGGTGGACGTGGAAACCACCCCGGTCACCGGCAGCAACGACCAGGTAGACGTGGTCTACAACGTCAAGGAAACCACCTCCGGCAGCTTCGTGTTCGGCCTGGGCTACTCGCAGTCCTACGGCATGACCACCTCGGTGCAGCTGTCGCAGAACAACTTCCTCGGCGGCGGCAACCGGGTGTCGGTCGAGGCCTCGCGCAGCAGCTACCTGCAGCGCTACGGCTTCTCGTACATGAACCCGTACTTCACCGACGACGGCGTGTCGCTGGGCTACAACCTGTCCTGGCGCGAGCTGGACTACTCGGACTTCAACACCGCCCAGTACAACAGCACCAACGGCGCGGCGCAGGCGATCTTCGGCATACCGATCACCGAGAACGACAGCTTCTCGCTGATGTTCGGCATCGACAGCAACCAGATCACCACCTACAGCGGCTATACCCCGAAGGCGATCATCGACTACATCGACGCGATGGGCACGCGCACCTTCCATTCCTGGCGCACCGAGCTGGGCTGGGCACGCGACACCCGCAACGACTACTTCATGCCGACCCGCGGCACCTACCAGCGCCTGGGCCTGGAGGTCACGCTGCCGGGCTCGACCGCCGAGTACTACAAGCTCAACTACCAGTACTCCAGGTATTGGCCGATCATCCCGTCGCTGGTCATCAACACCCGCATCGAGCTCGGCTACGGCGACTCCTACGGCAGCGACACCGTGCGCGACATCTGCTGGAACGACATCCCCGCCGTTCCCGGCACCCCGGCCGACGGCGACACCCCGGCGGTCCCGGGCCGGCCAGCCACCACCGAAGTGGTGGACTGCGCCACCAACCCCACCGCCAACCACCGCCAGGTCAAGGCATCGGGGCTGCCGTTCTTCGAGAACTTCTATGCCGGCGGCACCAACTCGGTGCGCGGCTTCCGCGACAACACCCTGGGCCCGCGCTCGGAAATCATCGGCGGCTACTATCGCGGCCAGCCGCTGGGCGGCTCGGTGAAGACGGTCGGATCGATCGAAGCCTATTTCCCGAAGCTGTTCGACAGCCCCTCGGCACGCGTGTCGGCGTTCGTCGACTTCGGCAACGTCTACAGCAGCACCGACGACTTCGACGCGGGCGAACTGCGCGCCTCGGCCGGCGTCGCCCTGCTGTGGCGCGCGCCGGTCGGCCCGATCTCGATCAGCTACGCCTTCCCGTTCAAGAAGAAGGAAGGCGACGAGCTGGAGCGCCTGCAGTTCACCTTCGGCGGGCAGTTCTAGGAACTGCCCGCCGCACCCGGGGCTGTGCCCCGGGTACCCATCGTTCCGCCATGGCGGAACGATGGGTCGCGCTCTGGCCTTCCGATTCCCCCCGCCTTCGGCGCGCCCCCTTTGCCAAAGGGGGCTCTCCTCCAGAACGCCCCCGCATGCTTCATGCCCGCCCTCCGGCGCCCACAGCATGCGCACCCGCCATGCCCTGCGCGCATGTCTTCCGCTCCGGCCGCATGACCGCGCCACTTCCAGACGCTAAACTCCCGGCGTGAATACTCCGACCCATACCGCTCAGGAACTGGCCGACCGCTTCGGTCTGCAGGTCCACGGCGACCCATCCGTGGCCATCCACGGCGTGGCCACGCTGGCCCATGCCAGCCCGGGCCAGCTGACCTTCCTCGCCAATCCACGCTATCGCGCGCAACTGGCCGACAGCCACGCCTCCATCGTGGTGCTGCGCGCCGAGGACGCCGAGGCCGCGCCCGGCACCGCACTGGTGGCGAAGGATCCGTACACCGCCTTCGCCAGGATCGGCGCGCTGTTCGAGTCGGTGCCGCTGCGCGAACCGGGCATCCATCCGAGTGCCGTGATCGATCCCTCGGCGCAGGTCGCCGCCAGCGCCCACATCGGCCCGTTCGTGAGCATCGGCGCGCGCAGCATGGTCGGCGAGAACTGCATCGTCGGCGCCGGCAGCATCATCGGCGAGGACTGCACGCTGGACGCCGGCTGCGAACTGATCGCCCGCGTCACCCTGGTCACCCGGGTGAAGCTGGGCAAGCGCGTGCGCATCCACCCCGGCGCGGTGCTCGGCGCCGACGGCTTCGGCCTGGCGATGGACGGCGGCCACTGGATCAAGGTGCCGCAGCTGGGCGGCGTGCGCATCGGCGACGATTGCGAGATCGGCGCCAACACCTGCGTGGACCGCGGCGCGCTGGAAGACACCGTGCTGGAAGAGGACGTGCGCCTGGACAACCTGGTGCAGATCGCCCACAACGTCCACATCGGCGCACACTCGGCCATCGCCGGCAGCACCGGCATCGCCGGCAGCGCGAAGATCGGCCGCTACTGCCTGCTGGGCGGCGCGGTCGGCGTGGTCGGCCACCTGGAGATCTGCGACCGCGTGGTCGTCACCGGCCGCTCGGTGGTGCGCAACTCGATTACCGAGCCGGGCGAATACTCGTCCGGTACCCCGTTGACCGACAACCGCACGTGGCGCAAGAACGCCGCGCGCTTCAAGCAGCTGGACACCCTGGCCCGCCGGGTTCTGGCCGTGAGCAAGGAGAAGGAATGAACTCGCCCCTGTCGCTGCCCATCGACGTCACCACCATCCGCACGCTGATCCCGCACCGTTACCCGTTCCTGCTCGTGGACAAGGTGGTCGCGCTCGACACGGAAGCCAAGACCATCGTCGCGCACAAGAACGTCACCATCAACGAGCCGTTCTTCCAGGGCCATTTCCCGACCCAGCCGATCATGCCGGGCGTGCTGATCATCGAGGCGCTGGCGCAGGCCGGCGGCGTGCTGACCCAGCTCACGCTGGGCCGCGATGCGCAGTCCAAGCTGTTCTACCTGGTCAAGGTGGACAACGTGCGCTTCATGAAGCAGGTGGTGCCCGGCGACGTGCTGGAGCTGCACGTGCAGGTCAAGCGCGTGATCCGCAACATGGCCGTCTACTACGGCGAGGCCAAGGTGGACGGCGAAGTGGTGGCGCACGCCGAAGTGCTGTGTGCCGGCACCCGCGAATGACGCCCACCGGAGCCCGCGTATGAGCGACAGCGCCCCCCTGATCCATCCCACCGCAGTCGTCGACCCCGCCGCGCGGTTGGCCGACGACGTGCGCGTGGGGGCGTTCAGCCTGATCGGCGCTGGCGTCGAGATCGGCGCCGGCAGCGTGGTCGGCCCGCATTGCAGCATCCACGGCCCGACCCGCATCGGCCGCGGCAACCGCTTCGTCGGCCATGCCGCGATCGGCGGCGAGCCGCAGGACAAGAAGTACGCCGGCGAACGCACCGAACTGGTGATCGGCGATGGCAACGTGATCCGCGAGTTCGTCACCATCAACCGCGGCACCGGCGGCGGCGGCGGCATCACCACCATCGGCAACGACAACTGGCTGCTGGCCTATACCCACGTGGCGCACGATTGCCACGTCGGCAACCACTGCGTGTTCTCCAACAACACCACCCTGGCCGGCCACGTCAGCGTCGGCGACTGGGTGATCATCAGCGGCTTCGCCGGCGCCCACCAGTTCTGCCGCATCGGCGACCATGCCTTCCTCGGCATGGGTGCGCTGGTCACCGGCGACATCCCGCCGTTCACGATGGTCGGCATCGATGGCCACGGCCGCCCGCGCGGCATCAACGCCGAAGGCCTCAAGCGCCGCGGCTTCGATGCCGAACGCATCAGCGCGATCAAGCGTGCCTACCGCACCCTGTACGTGGCCGGCGTGCCGCTGGCCGAGGCCAAGCAGCAACTGGCCGAACAGGCGCAACACAGCGACGACGTGCGGCAGCTGCTGGATTTCATCGAACACGGCGACCGCCCGTTGCAGCGATGAATGCCGGGAGCAACAGCGGGAACGGGGAACGGGGAACGGGGAATGAAGGCGCCATGCCCATCAAACCCTCAGCTTCCTCCACTCCCCATTCCCCAGCACCCGCTCCCCGCGCCCCGCGCGTGGTGCTCTGCGCCGGGGAGACCTCCGGCGACGGCCTCGGTGCCGGCCTGATCATCGAGCTGCGCCGGCGTTTTCCCGATGCCGAGTTCGCCGGCATCGGCGGCGACGCGATGCGCAACGCCGGCTGCCAGACCTGGTTCGACGCCAGCGAGCTGGCGCTGATGGGCTTGGCCGAGGTCCTGCGCCACCTGCCGCGCCTGCTGAAGCTGCGCAGGGCCTTCCGCCAGCGCGTGCTGGATTGGCAGCCGGACGTGTTCATCGGCATCGACGCACCCGACTTCAACCTCGGCGTCGAGCAATGGCTCAAGCAGCGCGGCGTGCGCACCGTGCATTACGTCAGCCCCTCGGTATGGGCGTGGCGCGAGAAGCGCGCCGAGAAGATCGGGGCCAGCGCCGACAGGGTGCTGTGCCTGTTCCCGATGGAGCCGCCGATCTATGCCCGCCACGGCATCGACGCGCGCTTCGTCGGCCACCCGATGGCCGACGCGATCCCGCTGGAAAGCGAGCGCAGCGAGGCCCGTGCCACGCTCGGCCTGCCGGGCACCGCGCCGGTGCTGGCGGTATTGCCCGGCAGCCGGCTGGGCGAGGTCGGCCGGCTGGGGCCCGCGTTCTTCGAGGCGGCATGGCAGGCCTGCGAGCGCATGCCGGACCTGCACATCGTGGTGCCGGCGGCCAACGCGAAGTGCCGGCAGCTGATCGACCAGCAGATCGCCGCCTCGGCACTGCCCGGTGCGCGCCTGCGCGTGCTTGACGGCCGCGCGCGCGAGGCGATGGTGGCCGCCGACGTGGTGCTGCTGGCCTCGGGCACCGCGACGCTGGAAACCATGCTGGTCAAGCGGCCGATGGTGGTCGGCTACCGCGTGTCCGCCCTCACCGCGCGCATCGTCAAGCTGCTGGGGCTGATCAAGGTCGACCGCTATGCCCTGCCCAACGTGCTGGCCGGCCGCGACCTGGCGCCGGAGCTGATCCAGCAGGACTGCACGCCCGACCGCCTCGCCGCCGCCGTGCTGCAGTGGTTCGAGCACCCCGACTGCGTGGCCGGCCTGCAGGACGACTACCGCCGCCTGCACCTGGAGCTGCGCCAGGACGCCTCCGCCCGCGCCGCCGATGCGGTGGCGGAATTGCTGGAAGGCGGGGGACGGGGAACAGGGAACGGGGAATGACCGGAAGCCGGCGCATGCCCCCTCCCCGATCCAACGGCAAGGCAGCAGTGGAACAGCCCTCCCTGTTCTCCCATTCCCCGTCCCCCGTTCCCCATCCCCCGCTCTACGCCGGCATCGACGAGGCCGGCCGTGGCCCGCTGGCCGGGCCGGTCGCGGTGGCGGCGGTCGTGTTCGACCCGCAGCGCCCGCACATCAACGGGCTGGACGATTCCAAGGCGCTGACCGCCGCGCGCCGCGAGCAGCTGTTCGAGCGCATCGTCGAGCGCGCGCTGGCCCACTGCATCGTGATGGTGGACGTGGCCGAGATCGACGGCATCAACATCTTCCAGGCGACGATGCAGGGCATGCGCCGGGCGCTGGAAGGCGTGGCGCATGCGGCGCAGTTCGCGCGCATCGACGGCAACAAGGTGCCCAAGGGCCTGCCCTGCCCGGCCGAGGCGCTGGTCGGCGGCGACGCCATCGACCGCGCGATCATGGCCGCCTCGATCCTGGCCAAGGTCAGCCGCGACCGCTACATGCTGGACCTGCACCAGCTCCACCCCGAATACGGCTTCGACCGGCACAAGGGCTATGGCACCCCGGTGCACCTGGCCGCGCTGCGCATGCATGGCCCCTGCCCCGAGCACCGGCGCAGCTTCGCCCCGGTACGCGAGGCACTGGCCGCGCACGCGCCGTTATCCACCCCTCCGTAGATGCGGGCTTGCCCCGCATGTGGGCCTTCCCGATGAAGCCCCGTGCCGGGCAAGCCCGGCACCTGCGGCTTCCCGGTAAAGCCCCATCGCGACTGGCGTCGCTCCTGCACGTTCCTGCATGGACGCTGGCGTCAAGCCTTGTCCGCTTCCGCCCCCGCCGCTACCCTGCCCTGTCACCGCAGTGATCCGGCATGAGCACTCCCCGCTTCGTCCATCTCCACGTCCACACCGAGTTCTCGATGGTGGACTCCACCATTCGCGTACCGGCCAAGCCGGACCAGGCCGATCCGAAGAAGGCCAAGCAGCCCAACATCCTCAGCCGCTCGGTGGAGATGGGTGCGCCAGCGCTGGCGATCACCGACCTGAACAACCTGTTCGCGCTGGTGAAGTTCTACAAGGCCGCCGAGGGCGTGGGCATCAAGCCGATCGCCGGCGCCGACGTGCTGGTCGCCGAGGACGGCCACGCCCCCTGGCGCATGACCCTGCTGTGCCGCGACCGCGAGGGCTACCTGAGCCTGTCGCGGCTGCTGACCCGCGCGTGGATGGAAGGCCACCGCAACGAGGGCGGCGTCGCCGTGCACCCGCAGTGGCTGAAGGACGGTTGCCACAACCTGTTCGCGCTGGCCGGGCGCGACAGCCTGGCCGGGCGGCTGGCCGCCGAGGGCCGCCATGACCTGGCCGAGCAGCAGCTGGCCGACTGGCAGCGCGTGTTCGGCGACGGCCTGCACCTGGAACTGACCCGCACCAAGCGCGACGGCGAGGAGGCCTTCAACCAGTTCGCGCTGATGGCCGCCGGCCAGCGCGGCCTGCCGGTGATCGCCAGCAACGACGTGCGCTTCCTCGATGCGGCCGACTACGACGCGCACGAGGCGCGCGTGTGCATCTCCACCGGTCGCGTGCTCGACGACCCCAAGCGCCCGCGCGAGTACAGCCGCGAGCAGTACCTGAAGACGCCGGAGGAAATGTGCGCGCTGTTCGCCGACATCCCCGACGCCATCGACAACACGCTGGCGCTGGCGCAGCGCTGCAACGTCGAGATGCGGCTGGGCACCTACTTCCTGCCGAACTACCCGGTGCCCGACGAGGAGACGCTGGACACGTGGATCCAGAAGCAGTCGCGCGAGGGCCTTGAAGAGCGCCTGCAGAAGAACCCGCTGGCGCCGGGCATGACCCGCGAGGACTACTTCGAGCGGCTCGAATTCGAGCTGGACACCATCATCAAGATGGGCTTCCCCGGCTACTTCCTGATCGTGGCTGACTTCATCCAGTGGGGCAAGAACCAGGGCATCCCGATCGGCCCGGGGCGCGGCTCGGGTGCCGGCTCGCTGGTGGCGTGGGCGCTGAAGATCACCGACCTCGACCCGCTGCCGTACAACCTGCTGTTCGAGCGCTTCCTCAACCCGGAACGCGTGTCGATGCCCGACTTCGACATCGACTTCTGCATGGACCGCCGCGACGAGGTGATCGACTATGTCGCGCGCAAGTACGGCCGCGAGCGGGTCAGCCAGATCATCACCTACGGCACGATGGCGGCCAAGGCGGTGGTGCGCGACACCGGCCGCGTGCTCGGCTTCCCCTACGGTCTGGTCGATGGTGTTTCCAAGCTGATCCCGAACATCCTCGGCATCCACCTGAAGGACGCGCTGGGCCGCGGCAAGGAAGGACCGGATTCGGAAATGGCCTCGGCCGAACTGATCCAGCGCTACGAAACCGAGGACGACGTCCGCGACCTGATCGACCTGGCGCTGCAACTGGAAGACCTCACCCGCAACGCCGGCAAGCACGCTGGCGGCGTGGTGATCGGCCCGGAGCCGCTGTCCGAGTTCTGCCCGCTGTACGCCGAACACGACGAGGGTGGCATCGGCAGGAACCCGGTCACCCAGTTCGATAAGAACGACGTCGAGGAAGTCGGGCTGGTGAAGTTCGACTTCCTCGGCCTGCGCACGCTGACCATCATCGACTGGGCGGTGAAGGCGATCAACGCACGCCATGCCCGCGCCGGCATCCCGCCGATCGACATCGCCGCGATCCCGCTCGACGACGCGCCCACCTACAAGGACATCTTCGCCAACGGCAATACCGGCGCGGTGTTCCAGTTCGAATCCTCGGGCATGCGCCGGCTGCTGAAGGACGCGCGCCCCGACCGTTTCGAAGACCTGATCGCGCTGGTGTCGCTGTACCGCCCCGGCCCGATGGACCTGATTCCCTCGTTCAACGCGCGCAAGCACGGGCAGGAGGAGATCATCTACCCCGACCCGCGCACCGAGGCCATCCTGAAGGACACCTACGGCATCATGGTGTATCAGGAGCAGGTGATGCAGATGGCGCAGATCGTCGGCGGCTACTCGCTGGGCGGTGCCGACCTGCTGCGCCGCGCGATGGGCAAGAAGGTGCCGGCCGAGATGGCCAAGCACCGCGAAATCTTCCGCGAGGGCGCGGCCAAGGGCGGTGTCGAAGGCCCGAAGGCCGATGAAATCTTCGACCTGATGGAAAAGTTCGCCGGCTACGGCTTCAACAAGTCGCACGCCGCCGCCTACGCGCTGGTCAGCTACCAGACCGCATGGCTCAAGCGCCATTACCCGGCCGAGTTCATGGCCGCTACGCTGTCCTCGGACATGGACAACACCGACAAGGTGGTCGGCTTCCTCGCCGAGGTGCGCAACCTCGGCCTGAACGTGTTGCCGCCGCGCGTCAACGACTCGGCCTACATGTTCGAGGCGTCCAGCGCCGACACCATCCGTTACGGGCTGGGCGCGATCAAGGGCGTCGGCCAGGGTGCGTGCGAGGCGGTGGTCGCCGAGCGCCAGCGCGGCGGCGAATACGCCTCGCTGATGGATTTCTGCGTGCGCGTCGAATCGGCCAAGCTCAACCGGCGCACGCTGGAGGCGATGATCCAGTGCGGCGCGCTCGACGGCCTCGGCAAAAACCGCGCCTCGCTGATGCTGCAACTGCCCGAGGTGGTCAAGGCCACCGAGCAGATGGCGCGCGAGAAGGCGTCCGGGCAGAACTCGCTGTTCGGCGCGCCCGACCCGGTCAACACCGCCGCGCAGCTGGACCTGCCTGAAAGCCGCGAATGGCCGGTGGGCCAGTTGCTGAACGGCGAGCGCGAGACGCTGGGCTTCTACCTCAGCGGCCACCCGTTCGACCCCTATGCCGACGACGTCAAGGAACTGGTCGGCACCGACCTCGGCGCGCTGGACAAGCTGGTCGCGCCCGCCCCGCCGCCGCGCGACGGCGAAAAGCGCGGCTGGCGGCAGGAAGCGCAGGTGATCCTGGCCGGCATGGTCGTGGGCGTGCGCCGCAAGGGCGACAGCCAGGTGTTCGTGCAGTTGGAGGACGGCAAGGGCCGGGTGGAATGCAGCGCGTTCTCCGACGGGCTGGCCGAGTTCGGCCCGCTGATGACCAAGGACCGCATCCTGGTGGTCAAGGGCGGCCTGCGCGAAGACGAGTTCAACGGCGGCTACGCCCTGCGCATCCGCCAGTGCTGGGATTTCGAGCAGCTGTGCGCCGACCACGCGGTGCGGCTGTCGCTGCGCGTGGACGGCCGCGGCGGCCGGGTCTGGCAGCGCATCGAGCCGATATTGGCGTCGCACCGCCCCGGCCGCACCCCGATCCGGCTGGACCTGCTGCTGCAGGGCAAGGATGGCGGCGTGGCCGGCATGCTCGACCTTGGCAGGGAAGGCGCGGTGCGGGCCAGCCCGCAGCTGCTCGACGCCCTGCGCGAGGACCCGGCGGTGCGCAAGGTCAAGCTGGCCTACAGCCCGCCCTGGGCCAGCTGACCCCACCGGACGGCCGCGTACGGGTTGCCGCAACCCGTTCGGCTACACTTTCCCACTTTCATTCAAGACGGTTTCCGATGAATCCGAATTACCTCGATTTCGAGCAGCCCATCGCCGATCTGGAAGCCAAGATCAAGGACCTGCGCAGCGCCAGCGCCGGCCCGGCGGTCAATGTCGAAACCGAAGTCAGGGCGCTGGAGGACAAGCTGCGCCTGCGCACCGCGCAGATCTTCCGCAACCTGTCCTCGTGGCAGGTGCTGCAGGTGGCGCGCCACCCGCAGCGTCCGTATCCGCTGGACTACATCGGCATCTTCTGCGACGAGTTCCAGGAACTGGCCGGCGACCGCGCCTTCGCCGACGACAAGGCCATTGTTGGTGGCCTGGCCCGCATCGGCGGCCGCCCGGTGATGCTGATCGGCCACCAGAAGGGCCGCGACACCAAGGAGAAGATCCGCCGCAACTTCGGCATGCCCAAGCCCGAGGGCTACCGCAAGGCGCTGCGGCTGATGAAGATGGCCGAGCGCTTCAAGCTGCCGGTGCTGACCCTGATCGACACCGCCGGCGCCTGGCCGGGCATCGATGCCGAGGAGCGCGGCCAGTCCGAGGCCATCGCCCGCAACCTGATGGAAATGGCCGAACTGAAGGTGCCGGTGATCTGCACCGTGATCGGCGAGGGCGGCTCCGGCGGCGCGCTGGCACTGGGCGTGGGCGACCGTACCCTGATGCTGGAATACAGCGTCTACTCGACCATCAGCCCGGAAGGCTGCGCCTCGATCCTGTGGAAGGACGCCGGCAAGAACAAGGAAGCGGCCGAGCAATTGGGCATGACCGCCGCGCGGCTGAAGGGCCTGGGCCTGATCGACAAGGTGATCCGCGAGCCGATCGGCGGCGCCCACCGCAACCCCACGCAGATGGGCAGGCGCCTGAAGGCGGTGCTGCTGGGCGAGCTGGACGCGCTGGAGAAGCTGAGCATCGACGAGCTGCTGGACAAGCGTTACAAGCGCCTGCGCGGCTACGGCACCTACGAAGCGGCCTGAAACCCGGCAAGCCCCATTGTAGGAGCGACGCAAGTCGCGATGGGGCCGTACCAGGAAAGCCTCTCGCGACTTGCGTCGCTCCTACGAAAAACAAAGACGCAAGGCCGGCATTGCCGGCCTTGTGCATGTTCAAGCCATCAGAACGGCTTGGCGATCACCAGCCATACCACCGCGATGAACAGCAGCAGCGGCAGCTCGTTGAACCAGCGCAGCGCGCGCGACGACGGCAGTGCGCGGCCCTTGGTCGTGCCCTTCAACCAGCGCCCGCTGACGATGTAATAGACGAACAGCAGCACCACCAGCGTCAGCTTGGCATGCAGCCAGCCGGAGCCCTGCGCCACCATCGTCGGAAAATCCGGCAACACCCGGTAGCCCAGCCACAGCACCAGCCCCAGCACGAAAGCGATGCCGAACATCACGTGGCCGAAGCGGTACAGCCGCCGCCCCATCAGTTGCAGCCGCTCGGCCACCTGCGCCTGCCCGGCGGCCTCGGCGATGTTGACCAGGATGCGCGGCAGGTAGAACACCGCCGCCATCCATGCCACCACGAACACGATGTGGAAGGTCTTGACCCAGAAATACGACTGCATGCGCTGGCTCCGGCGGCGGGCGTTAGGATGGTCGCCATTTTCGCCCATCCTTGATGCCCATGCAGGAAAAACACTACGACGCCGCCTACTTCCAGCGCTGGTACCGGCGCGGCGACATCGGCGGCGCGGCGCGGCTGGCGCGCAAGGTGCAGCTGGCCGTGGCGATGGCCGAGTACTACCTCGAACGCCCGGTCCGCAGCGTGCTGGACATCGGCTGCGGCGAAGGCGCATGGCGCGCGCCGCTGCTGAAACTGCGGCCGAAGCTGCGCTACATGGGCTTCGACGGCAGCGAATACGCGGTGCAGCGCTACGGCCGCACGCGCAACCTGCACCTGGCCCGTTTCGGCGATTTCCAGTGGCTGCGCCCCTGCGCGCCGGTGGACCTGCTGGTGTGCTCGGACGTGATGCACTACGTGCCCGACCGCGAGCTGCGGCGCGGGCTGGAAGGGCTGGCCGAGCTGTGCGGCGGCGTCGCCTTCCTGGAAACCTTCACTGCCGAGGACGACTTCCACGGCGACCACGAGGGCTTCCAGCCGCGTCCGGCGCGCTGGTACCGGCGCCAGTTCCAGGCCGCCGGCTTCCGCGCCACCGGCTCGCATTGCTGGCTGGGGCCGGCGTTCGACGACGATGTGGCCGCGCTGGAAGGCAACGGCTGAAACCTTGCGGGCGTGCTGCCGGGCAAGCCCGGCAGCTACGGATCAACCGTAGGTCGGGGCTACGCCCCCGACGCTCCAGGCATCAGGTGCAAAGCGTCGGGGCCGTAGCCCCGACCTACGGTTGCCCGTGGGCTTAACTCCCCGCCTGCCGGTTTGCGCTATGCTGCATAGCGTCATATGACCATACATATTGCCCGGCATGCTCTACCAACTGCATGAACTGACCCGCAACCTGATGGCGCCGTGGGTGCACCAGGCGCAAGCCAACGCGGCGTTCTTCAACAACCCCGGGCACTGGTGGTCGTCGATGCCGGGCGCGGACCGGCTGGCGGCGATGAACGAGTTGTTCCACCGCCTCGGCAAGGACTACGAAAAGCCGGAGTGGAACATCCACGAGCTGGAGCTGGACGGCGAGATCGTCCCCGTCGCCCAGCTCACCGAGCTGGAAAAGCCGTTCTGCAGGCTGCTGCGCTTCAAGCGCCACAGCAACGACGGCGCACGCGTGGAGGAACTGCTGGCGCAGCCGGCGGTGCTGGTGGTGGCGCCGCTGTCCGGGCACCACGCCACCCTGCTGCGCGACACCGTGCGTACCCTGCTGCAGGACCACCGCGTCTACGTCACCGACTGGATCGACGCGCGCATGGTGCCGGTGGCAGCCGGCGAGTTCGGCCTCGACGACTACGTCGAATACGTGCAGGAATTCATCCGCCACCTCGGCGCCGACAAGCTGCACGTGGTCAGTGTCTGCCAGCCCACCGTGCCGGTGCTGGGCGCGGTGTCGCTGATGGCCAGCCGCGGCGAGACCACGCCGCGCTCGCTGGTGATGATGGGCGGCCCGATCGACGCCCGCTGCAGCCCCACCGCGGTCAACAACCTGGCCACGCGCAACCCGCTGTCGTGGTTCGAGAACAACGTCATCCACAGCGTGCCCGCGCCCTACCCCGGCCAGGGCCGCCGCGTGTACCCCGGCTTCCTGCAGCACGCCGGCTTCGTGACCATGAACCCCAGCCGCCACCTGATGTCGCACTGGGACTTCTACACCGACCTGGTCAAGGGCGACCTCGACGACGCCAACGCCCACCGCCGCTTCTACGACGAGTACAACGCGGTGCTGGACATGCCGGCGAAGTTCTACCTGGACACCATCCGCGTGGTGTTCCAGGAATTCCTGCTACCGCGCGGGCAGTGGCACGTGCGCGGCGAGCGCGTGGACCCGTCGGCGATCCGCGACACCGCGCTGCTGAGCATCGAGGGCGAGCTGGACGACATCGCCGGCCTCGGCCAGACCGAGGCCGCGCAGGCGCTGTGCACCGGCATCCCGGCCGCGCGCCGCAGCCACTTCATCGTCGAGGGCGCCGGCCACTACGGCATCTTCAGCGGCCGCCGCTGGCGCGAGGTGGTGTACCCGAAGGTGCGCGACTTCTTCCATGCGCAGGCGCAGGTGGCGCCGGCGAAGAAGGGCCGCAAGGCCCCCGCCAGCAACGTCACCCCGCTGCGCCGCCGCGCCCAGCGCTGAGAGGTGCCGCGCTTGCCCGGCACGACGTCTTCCCGGTGAAGCCCATGCGGGGCAAGCCCCGCATCTACACGCATTCGTAGGTGCCGGGCTTGCCCGGCACGGGCCCTCCCGATTACAGCCGCACCAGCAGGTGCTTGGCCATCGCTCCGTGTACCTTGCCGATGCCGCGTGCCAGGTGCAGGGTGGCGAACAGCAGCAGCACACCCACCAGCACCGTCAGCGGCCACAGCCAGAGCGCGCCGGCCACGTTCACGCCGTCGATCCAGATGCCGACCGGCTGGTCGAACAGCAGTTCCGCCAGCGGCGCGAAGACCAACGCCAACGACAGCGACAACAGGGTGGTGGCGATGCTGAAGTAGGCCACGCCCAGCGGCAGCATCAGCAGGAAATACAGCATCGTCAGCCAGGTGCGGCCGTCGGTGAACATCGTGCCGATCCGCACCGTCCAGCCCTGGCTCCTGTCGGTATAGGCCGGCCGGCGCGGCATGCGCACGCCCAGCATGGTCTCGATGATGCGGCCCTCCACCAGCGACAGCACCCGCACCGAACCCAGGAACAGCAGCAGCACCGGGATGCCGATTATCAGGATCAGCAGCGACATCGACAGCGACAGCCCGGTCACCACCCAGCTGAAGAAGAAGATGCCGGTGGCCAGCGACAGCAGCATGTAGAACAGCGCGCCATAGGTATGCGGGTCCAGCACCACGCCGAAGAAGCGCGCCAGCCACGAGCACGGCCTGGCCGGCACCGCGGCGGCGGCCGCCGCCGTTGCCGCCAGCGCCGGGGCAACCGGGGCCGACCGCGCTGCCGGGCCGGGTGCGCGCAGTGCGCGGTTCACCGTCACCTCGGTCTCGCGGTAGATTTCGGCCACTTCCTCCGGTGCGCCGTAGCTGCCGGCCACGCCGGCGATCACCTCGGCCTCGCTCTTGCCGGCCTGCTCGGCCAGCTCCGAGCGCAGGTATTCCTCGGCGTCGTACAGCGCGTCCTGGATCATCGCCGGGTCGGCGCCGGCCAGCGCCGCGCGCAGCTGCTCCAGGTATTCGGGAATCGTGGTCGGCAGCGGCCGCGCATGGATGTCGTTGTTCATCAGTTGATTCCCTCCAGTACCGACTCGACCGAGTCACGGGTGGCAGTCCAGGCCGCGATCCACTGCCGCAGCGCGGCGCGGCCATCGTCGTTGATGCGGTAGTAGCGCCGCGGCGGCCCGGCTACCGACGGCTCCACGTGGCTTTCCAGCAGGCCGGCGCCTTCCAGATTGCGCAGCACCGGGTACAGCGCGCTCTGCTTGCCGCTGAGCACGCCGTCGCCGACGCGCTCCAGCTCCTTGGCGATCAGGTAGCCGTACATCGGCTCCGGCGCCCTGGCCAGCACCGCCAGCAGCGCCAGCGACACCGTGCCGGTGCTCAACTCCTTCTGGAACTTGCGCAGATGGACATCGGGATCGGACATGCCCTGTTCCTGCCAACTAGCCTGAAGCGAACACTATTGCGAAGTTCGCTATAGCGAATGTGCCGGTAGTCACCCCCGCCACGGTCATGTGCTGGCCGCCGGTACCCGCGTTCACGCAGAATCGGGATACCACCACCACCGCCAACGGACCCGCACCCATGACGTTCCGCCCACGCCTGCTCGCCCTTGCCCTGCTGCTGTCGCCGCTGCCGCTGCTGGCCGCCGACGCCCCCGCCAAGTACCGCAGCGCGCAGGAAATCATCGACGCCGCGCCGGACGGCGACTGGCACACCCCGGCCGCCGAGAACCTGCTGTACATGGAGCTGGACGGCGGCCGCGTCATCATCGAGCTGGCCCCGCAGTTCGCCCCCGAGCACGCCGGCAACATCCGCACGCTGGCGCGCGAGGGCTTCTGGGACGGCACCAGCGTCTACCGCTCGCAGGACAACTTCGTGGTCCAGTTCGGCGACGCCGATGCCGACGAGGCCGGCAAGGCCAAGCCGCTGGGCAGCGCGAAGACCCATCTGCCGGCCGAGTTCCAGCGCGCGGCCGCCGGGCTGGATTTCACCGCCCTGCCCGACCGCGACGGCTGGGCCGCGAAGACCGGCTTCGTCGGCGACTTCGCCGTGGCCGGCGACGGCGAGCATGCCTGGCTGGCGCACTGCTACGGCACCGTCGGCGCCGGCCGCAACAACGCCGACGACAGCAGCATCGGCGCCGAACTGTACGTCGTCACCGGGCAGTCGCCGCGCCAGCTCGACCGCAACATCACCGTGGTCGGGCGCGTGCTCGAGGGCATGGAACTGCTGAGCACGATCAAGCGCGGGCCGCCGCCGATGGGCTTCTACGACGACGCCGCGCAGCGCACGCCGATCCGCGCCATCCACCTGGCCAGCGAACTGCCGGCCGGCGAGCGCGTGCCGCTGCAGGTGCTGCGCACCGATTCGAAGAGCTTCGCCGATGCGGTGGAAGCACGCCGCAACCGCGTGGACGGCTTCTACAAGCGTGCGGCCGGGCACATCGACCTGTGCAACATCCCGCTGCCGGTGCGGGTGCTGCCCAACTGACACCACGCTCCCTGCCGTGGCCGGCCATGCGCCGGCCGCGGCAGGTGCGCCGCACCGCGGCGTTTCACGCTTCCTTGCCCGGCGGCTGCCCAAGCTGGACCTCCCCCATACGCGGAGACCGCCATGTCCCTGCTGCGCATCCGCATCACCGGCAGCGCCGACGATGCCCTCGCCGTGAGCGACCTGCTGCATGGCCTGGAAGGCATCGAGCACGTCGAGGAAACCGACGACCTGATGGCCCACATGGACGACGAGGATTCCAGCTCGGCGGGCCTGTCCGACGACATTGGCCCGGGCATCCACGAAGTGGAAGTCGAAGTCGGCAACGCCGCCACCGCGCAGAAGGCGCGGCAGGCCGTGGAACGGCTGGCGCAGGAGCGCGGGCTGGTCATCGAATACGAACACGACGAAGGCTGAGCCACCGCGGCACCGGGTACATGCAGTCGGGCGTGGCCCTGCCGGAAAAGCCGCGCCCGGAACATCCCAGCTCCGCCGAGGGCTTCACCACCGCTTCGCAAGTGGGCGCCAGCGACTACTGGCGTGGGTGGAAAACGCCGGGGCACGCCTTGACGTGCCCCACATGACGATCAACCCCGCTTCCGCCGCCCGCGCCGCCACAGTTTCAAACCACCCCACAGCACGCCTCCGCCGATCAGCGCCACCGGCAGCAAGCCCGCGAACAGGCGGATCAGCCACGCCAGGCTGGCGGTGAAAATACCGCCGAACTCGGCGAAGGCCCGGCCGATCTCGCTGCGGTTGCGCTGGCCATTGGTGGCTTCCATGTGGATCGCCAGCTTCTGCGTGTCGATGCGCCGGTGCTGCTGCGCCGCCTCGCGGTTGGCCTGCTCCAGCCCTGCCTCGATCTCGGACAGGCGCTGCGAAATGGTCAGCAGATCGGCCACCGCCAGATCCTTGCGCTGTTGGTAGTCGAGCAGGCGCGCGTGTTCGTTCTTCAAACGCGCCTGCGTCAACTGCGTATCGGCCACCTGCTGCGCCAGGTCCTCGGCATGCGTGCTGCGCGCGGTCACTTCGCCCTGCTCGCCGGCAAGCGCGACCAGCGGCTCCACGCCCTTCGGCGCAACGCGCACTTCGATGGAACCAGAGGCGCCATCGCCGCCAGCTTGCGACAACTGCAACACCGCGCAATCACCGAACCTGCCGCTCTGGCACGCCTCGGCCACCGCCTTCAGGCGCGGCGCGATCCGCTCACCCGGCAGCCGCAGCTGCACGGTGTGTTCGTAAGCGAGGAACGCCCCCTCCGGCGAAGCCAGCGCCATCGCGTCGGCCGCGCCCAGGCGCTCCTGCTTCGCGCAACCGGCAACGGCCAGCAGCACCAGCATCCCACCCACGATCCGGCGCGGGGGCATCAGCGGCCGGCGCCGTCGTAATGGGTCACCGCCAACGCATCCAGGTCCAGCGCCGGCACGCAGCGCAGGTTGACCGCCACCGTCGGCACGCCGGTGCGCGGGTCCTGCGCCTCGCTGAAGGGCGCCACGCCGCACACGCGGCAATGGTGGTGGTCGATATGGCCGGTGTTGAAACGGTAGCTTTCCAAGTCGGCCGGATCGCTCTTCAGCTCGAACGCATCGCGCGGCCCGAACCACAGCAGCGAACCGCGCCGCCGGCAGATCGAGCAATTGCAGGACAACGCGCCGCTGATCGGCTCGCCGGACTCGAACGCGAACGCAATGCGCCCGCAATGACAACTGCCTTCGTAATGCATCGCCATGCTCCGTGGATACCTGCGGCGATGGTAAGCCAATGGCAGGGGCACCGACGTGGCCGCCGGCCCATACTCGGGCTTTCCCCGCCACAACAGGATTCCCGATGCGCAAGCACCTGCTCGCCGCCGCCCTGCTCGCCAGCCTGGCCGGCTGCCAGAACAGCGACGCCCCGAATACCCCGCCAACCGCCACCGAGCAGGCCGGCGAGAGCCAGGCCGATGCGCAGTTCGCCGAACTGTCGAAGAAAGCGCTGGACACGTGGATGCAACTGTCCCCGGTCGGCGCCACCCAGATCGGCGATCACCGCTTCGACGCCGAGATCGACGACCTCAGCGCCGCCGGCCAGCAGAAGGGGCTGGATGCCAGCAAGGCACTGCTCGCCGAACTGGACAAGATCGACGTCGCCAAACTCAACCGCGAGAACCAGGTGGACGCGGCCATCCTGCGCAACCAGCTGCAGTCGGACATCTGGAACAGCGAAACCCTGCAGTCGTGGCAGTGGGACCCGCAGGTCTACAACGGGCTGGCCGGCAGCGCCATCTACGGGCTGATGGCGCGCGAGTTCGCACCGCTGCCCGAGCGCCTGAAATCGGCCACCGCACGCATCGAGAAACTGCCGCAGGTCTTCGCCGCCGCCCGCGCCAACCTCGACCCGACGCGTGTGCCGAAGATCCACGCCGAAACCGTGGCCAAGCAGAACAAGGGCATCCTCAGCCTCGTCGATGCCTTCATCACTCCCAACATCGGCCAGCTGGAAGCCGCCGACCAGGAGCGGTTGAAGGCCGCCATCGACACGCTCAAGACCGCCGTCGCCGAGCAGCAGGAATGGCTGGACAAGACGCTGGTTCCGAATGCCAAGGGCGACTTCCGCATCGGCGCGGACCTGTACGACCAGAAGCTGAAGTTCTCGCTCAACTCCTCGCTGTCGCGCGCAGAGATCGGCGAGCGCGCCCGCGCCGAACTGGCGCGCGTGCGCAAGGACATGTACGGCATCGCCCAGGTGGTGCTGAAGGACAAGCCGGGCGCCCCGGAAATGCCGGCCGAACCAAGCGACGAACAGCAGCAGAAGGCCATCGAGGCCGCGCTGGAACTGGCCTACGCCGACAAGCCCGCCCGCGACAAGGTGGTGGAAGACGCCAAGGCCTCGCTGGCGCAGTCCACCGAGTTCGTGCGCACGCACGACCTGATGACCCTGCCCGACGCGCCGGTGGACATCATCCTGATGCCAGAATTCCAGCGTGGCGTGGCCGTGGCCTATTGCGACTCGCCCGGCCCGCTGGACAAGAACCTGAAGACCTTCTACGCGGTATCGCCGATTCCCGACGACTGGAACGACCAGCAGGTCGATTCATTCCTGCGCGAATACAACAGCCGCATGATCCACCTGCTGTCCATCCATGAAGGCACCCCGGGCCATTACCTGGAAGGCTGGCACTCGGGGAAATTCCCCTCCACCCTGCGCGCCGTGCTGCGCTCGGGCCTGTTCGCCGAAGGCTGGGCGGTCTATACCGAGCGCATGATGCAGGAGCAGGGTTACCTCGATAACGACCCGCTGTTCCACCTCGTGCAATTGAAGTTCTACCTGCGCACGATTGCCAACGCCATCCTCGACCAGGGCGTGCACGTGGATAACTGGAGCCGCGAGCAGGCCATGCAGTTGATGACCCACGACGCCTTCCAGCAGGAAAGCGAAGCAGCCGGCAAATGGGTGCGCGCGCAGCTGACCTCGGCACAGCTGCCGACCTATTTCGTCGGCGCGCAGGAGCATTTCGACACCCGCAAGGCGGTGCAGGAGAAACTCGGCGACACGTTCGACCTGAAGGCCTACCACGACCAGATGCTGTCCTACGGCGCCCCGCCGGTACGGTTTGCGCGGCAGCTGATGCTGGAGCAGCCGATCGAGTAAGCCAGCTCATGGCCTCCCCTGCCATGTGGGGAGGATTGGCAGAAGGTTGATGCTGCCGCCAACACTTGACAATGCACACGACGAAGGCCCGGGGAAACCCGGGCCTTCGTCGTCAGGCACATGCAACACCGTCAACTTTTTATTGACAGAAGGAACCCGTCAACATACGATTGGCTTGTCAACTTCTTGTTGACGAAATGGAATACCCCGATGGATGACACCGACCTTTCCTCCCTCAAGGATTCCCTGGAAGCCGCCATCCTGGTGCATGCACACCTTGCCCGGGCCGAATCCGGCGACACGGAATCACTTCTTCAACTCGTGCGGGTCACGGGAAAGGCCACTCGTATCTGTTCCGATTTCCAGCGCTCGGCGGTTCAGCAAGCTCGCCGGTCGGAAGTCTCGTGGGTGGAAATCGGCGATGCATTGGGGGTATCGAAACAAGCGGCCCAGCAGCGTTTCGGCTTGTCGGATATCGAAACCTCAGGGGATATCCGCGTAATCAAGGACGTAACTGCCTTTGACGAAATGGCCGTCCTTGCGGAAGAAGGAAAGTCCGGATTCCATCTGGTCGGCTTCGGCGCTTTTACCCTCCTTCTCAAACCATCGGGGAAGACCTGGCTCCACAGCCGCGAGCTGGGGATCAATGTCAAGAGGATCCGCCGGCAGAAAGAAACGGCAGGTTGGGAATATGTAGGTTCGTGGTTCCCTTTCCACTACTTCAAGAAGCCGACGGCAGCCTGACCTTCCCCCCGACGATTCGGCTCAGACATCCGCTTGCGAAAACTCGATACAAGCAATCAAGGTCAATCTCATGCCATATCGGAAAACTCAAGCCCAACCACCCGATGGGCTGCCCATCTACCGCATCCTCACGGGCCCGGATGACGCCGGGTTCTGCCACAGAGTCAGTGAAGCATTGGCGTTGGGCTATCGCCTGCATGGTTCACCCGCCGCAACTTTCAATGGAGAGCGCGTTATCGTCGCACAGGCCATGATCTGGCCATCTGTGCTCACTCCGTTTGACGGCGGGAATAGTCGGCGGGCGAGCAATGGCAACCCGATCCAGTAAATACGCCGCAAGCACCCCTGATTTGAGGCCGCCGATTGTTCCACGACCCGAGCCTCGGATTCAAAGCCACAACCTTTGATACCAAATGCATGCCAGTTGGTGGCGCAGCCCTGATCTTTTCACCACCCGGCAACTCGTCCAGACCTGCGCCACTTCATGGCGCCAATCAATCCAGACATCAAAAACAAAGGAGCCATTGAGACATGAAAAACATTCAGAATCGAAAGCTCAGCGGCTACCTCTTCATGTTGGCCGGCAGCCTCTTTTTCGTCGCGGCCATCATCGGGGTTTTCATCGCCAGGAAACACGCTTTTTACGGTTCCTTTGGCCTTGGTGCCGCGAATATCGCCATCGGAGCCGCCATGTGGCATGGAGCCAAACGCACCTAGGCGCGGTACGTGGTGCCCCCCTTGTCCCGGCCGCCCCATGTCGTTGGAGCGTACGGCGCGGCAACCGTCCAGCAGTCCCCGCACAGGGCGGACAGCCTTGCCGTCGTTTGACTCCAGCATCCGACAACCGCGCCGGCAGCCTGCGGCCGCTCCGGGTCCACATCGTTTCGCCGCGCAGCTTGTCCATGCTCCAAACCAGCCAAAGACCACCTTCATGATCATTCACAGAGCCACCACTCAGAACGCGCGCCAGGTTGCCGAAATGGTGGGCGAACTGCTTGCAGAAATAATGGAAGCGATCGACATCCAGGCATTCAACTTCGATCTCTCCGCGACGGTCGATCGCCTTGCAGACCTCCTCGACAAGGAGAAATATTTTGTCTTCGCCGCCTGGGACGGGACCTCGCCCGTCGGGTTCATCGCCCTTTACGAAAGCCATGCGCTCTATGCCGAAGGAGCCTTTGGCACGATTCCCGAGTTGTATGTCCGCCCTTCGTATCGCTCGCACCAGGTGGGGCGCCAGCTCCTTTCCCAGGCAAAAATTTTCGGCCGTTCACGCAACTGGACACGTCTGGAAGTCACGACACCGCCCCTCCCCCAGTTCGACAGGACACTGGCCTTCTACGAGCGGGAGGAGTTCTCCATCAGCGGTGGCCGCAAGCTCAAGGTGTCGTTGTGAAGCACGCAAACCAAGACGGCGACTCACCCAGGGGAGACAGTGACATGCGCCTTGAATTTAGATGGAGCCGACTGGAGGCCTTCTCCGCGTTGGAGATACACAGAATCATCAAGGCTCGCGAGTCGGTTTTTGTCGTGGAGCAGCGTTGTCCCTATCAGGAAACCGACGACATGGATATTCACGCTTGGCACCTTTCCGTTTGCCTGAAAGGTGAGCTCGCGGCTTATGCAAGAGTTGTTGACCCTGGGATCAAATACCACCAACCTTCCATCGGCCGGGTCATGACGCTCAAGAACTTCCGCAAAATGCGGATAGGCCACCAGTTGATGGAAGAAGCCATAAGGTTCACCGAGCAGAAGTTCCCCAATCGCGGGATCAAAATAGGGGCGCAGGTCCATTTGCAGAAATTCTACGGATCATTCGGCTTCCAACCTGTCGGAGAACCATATGATGATGATGGAATACCTCATCTCGACATGGTCAGGGAATCCATCAGTGCAGCCTAACGATTCATCCCCTTCTGCTTCGCAACACGATTCAATTCAGGCACCCGCACTCGATCCCCGGTCAACCAAGGGGGTCTCTCAATGCACGCTTCCAAGGAGATCATGATGAACTTGAACAAATTCATTCGACAAAGCCATCGCTGGCTGTCCATCGTGTTCACGGCTACCGTCATTGCCAACTTCATTGCCCGTGCCAATGGCACGGAGCCCCCGCCCTGGATCACCTATGCGCCACTGCCACCGCTCGCACTCATGCTGCTGTCGGGACTGTACCTGTTCTTCCTGCCTTACGCCTCCAGGCGGCGCCCCCTTGGCCCCTGAAAATCCATTCAGGCCGGCGCCACTTGGCGGCATGGCCTGACTCGGACGTTGCACAAACAGGAGACTCCATGACTATCCACAGTGCAAAGATCCACTGGCAGCTCAAAGACGGAGAGAGCTTCGCGGACAATCGATACAGTCGAGCACATATATGGAGCTTTGACGGCGGCACGGTCGTACCAGCGTCCTCTTCGCCGGCCGTCGTCCCCATCCCCATGTCATCCGCAGATGCCATTGATCCAGAGGAAGCCCTCGTAGCTAGCCTGTCGAGTTGCCATATGCTCTGGTTCCTGTCGGTGGCGGCAAAGCGCGGTTTCACTGTTATCAACTATATGGACAAGCCACGAGGCACGATGGGAAGGAATGCCGTCGGGAAGTTGGCGATGATCCGCGTGGACCTTGCACCTGCGGCCGAATTCAGCGGTGAAAAATACCCAACAGCTGAAGAAATAGAAGCGATGCATCATATCGCTCACGAAAGCTGCTTCATTGCGAACAGCGTCACCGCCGATGTTGCATGCCGGCCTATCCATGAATCCAACTAAGGCGCAGCCCATGCAGGACGTTTCCATCCGATTGGAAAACAAACCAGGCACATTGGCAAAAATGGGGGAATGCCTCGGCCGGGCCGGAGTCAGCGTCGAAGGTGGAGGCGCCTGGGTAGTTGGCGAAGATGGAGCCGCACACTTCCTGTTTCAAGACGGCAAAGCAGCGCGTGCGGCACTTGAGGCTGCCGGATTCGAGGTACTTGAAGTCCGGGATGTCGTAGTCCAGCGCCTCAAGCAAGAGGTACCGGGACAGTTGGGCCAGTTGACACGTCGAATGGCCGATGCAGGAATCAACATCGAAGCGCTCTACAGTGACCATGACCACCAACTCGTCCTTGTCGTGGACAAGCTTGAAGAAGCACGTGCTGTTTCTGCCATCTGGGCAAACGAGATTTGAGTTTTCCCGGCATTCCGCTGCAGCCGGCGGCCAATCCACCACAACGCTTGCCACGGACCGCGCACGGATGCCAGGCAGCACTGGAGAATTAATGCACATTCGCTCGAAAGTCTTGCTGCACTCCATTTGCACCATGTTTCTTGTTTCATGTTCGTCCAAGACGGAATTTGAAATTCCCGCACCTCTGCTGGCAACGCCAAAGCTGTGCTCCATTTCCACGACCCTTCTTGTTTCATGTTCCTCCAGAATGGAATTTGAAGTTTCCGCACCTCTGCCGCCGGCATCAAGACAGCCAAGCATTGAACAGGCCCATCAGGCATTGGCCATGGCCGCAAAGGATATCTGCCCGGCTGGCCATGTTTTCGATGATTCCAGGGTCACCTATGGGGCCGTCCAGGATGACAAGCCGCATACTGTCACCATGAAGATTCGATGCAAGTGATTACCGTCCAATCACCATTCGGCCGGCACCATTGCGCGGCACGGCCCTGGCTCGACACTGCCCCCGGGTCAACGGTGAACAAGTCAATCAGTCTACGACCAACAGCATGAGACAGGCTCTGCGGCCCGACCAGTCAAGCACCCGCATGCATGCCAATCGGATCAACCCTCACGAAAATGGAGACAGCAATGCGCTGGTGGACACTACTTCTCGTCGCGGCAGGGCTGGCGGGCGCCTGCAACTGGTGGAGCAAGCGCGCCCCGGCCGCTGACATTGCGGTGGCGGCCGAGGCCGATGGATTCATCCCGGTGGAAATGCCGAGTGGCATACCGCGCAACATGGTGCTGGTGCTGGCGCCGCCCAACTGCCCTTCCGAGCAGGCGCAGCGGGCCGAGGCCCTCATCCGGGAGCTGACCGACATCGGCATCCCGGTGAAGCGAGGCAGTTCCTTCTCCTTCGATCTCGAAAATCCCTCACGGGAGCAGCGCGCTGCGGTGGACCGCACCGTCGCGGTGTTCAAGCAGGGCGCACCGGCGGTCTTCATCAACGGCATGGGCATGTCCAACCCCAGCACGTCGCAGGTCGTGGCGGTCTATCGCAGCACGCGCCGCGGCTAGGGACCCACGGGGCAGATGCCGCGTTGTCGAAGCCAGCCAATCCAACGATCGGTTCCGCCGACCTCGACGGGGGACGATTTCCCAAGCCGTGCATAACGGCGGGAGCCCGCAATCCGGCATCATGTCCGGACCGGTCGGGCCAGCTCCGGCCCCGACGAGGAGCGCTCCGGATGAATGCAGGCATGTTCCGGCTGGCCGCCGTCGCCGTCATCCCGCTGTTCGCCGCATCCGCTGCGACGGCAACGGCACTGGCGGATGGGGAAACACCGAATGCCGGGCTGGTGGTGTCGTTGCCGCCGGGCGGCTGCACGTTGCTGGTGCACCCGGACGGCTCCGGGAGCATCCATTACGGCGCGGCTCCGCGAACCGTGCAGGTAGCCGCGCAGGCTTTCGACTTCGATCGGGTACTGCAGTCGCTGCGCGAGAGCGTGCAGGGCGAGGATGCGGAAGCACCTGCCGGCACCCAGCCTGGCGCCGGCGTCGTTTTCCCCGGGACCAACGTGGTCAGGCGCTTCGACGACATAGCCCTGGCCCGCAGCCTGCTTGAAACCGGCTGGAAGTCGCGGCTGCCACCAACGGATCTGTGGCATGGCAACGACGAGGCCCATGCCGTGATCCAGAGAACCTGCGGGTTCGATTGAGGGGCTTGGCCGGCCTTCTCCGCCAGCCCGGCCCCGACTCCCTCCCCCAACCGGCCGCCATCGTCATCCCCGCGCAGACGGAAGTGCTTTTCAGCAGCCCGAAGAGCAGGTCAATCGCTCATGGGCTTTATTCGCAGGGCATCAGCAAGAGCGATCCCCGCCTGCGCGGGGATGACGGTTTGACGGGTACACCCCAGCCTGCTCACCCGAAGGCGGCGCCTGCGTCAGGGCACTACCGGCTCGTCATGCGCATCGGCGGCGACGAAGCCGCCGGTCTGGCGTGCCCACAGCCGCGCATACAGGCCATTGGCGGCGATCAGCTCGGCATGGGTGCCGCTCTCGACGATGTGCCCCTGGTCCATCACCAGCAGCCGGTCCATGCGCGCGATGGTGGACAGGCGGTGGGCGATGGCGATCACCGTCTTGCCGGCCATCAGCCCGTCCAGGCTTTCCTGGATGGCGGCTTCCACTTCCGAATCCAGCGCCGAGGTGGCCTCGTCCAGCACCAGGATCGGCGCGTCCTTGAGCAGCACCCGGGCAATGGCGATGCGCTGGCGCTGGCCACCGGACAGCTTCACCCCGCGCTCGCCGACGTGGGCGTCGTAACCGCTGCGGCCCGCGCTGTCGCGCAGTTCGGCGATGAAGCCGTCGGCGCGCGCCTTGGCGACCGCCGCGCGCAACTGTTCCTCGCTGGCATCGGGGCGGCCGTAGAGCAGGTTGTCGCGGATCGAGCGATGCAGCAGCGAGGTGTCCTGGGTGACCACGCCCACCTGCGCGCGCAACGAATCCTGCTGCACGCCGGCAATGTCGATGCCATCGACGAGGATGCGGCCACGCTCCACGTCATGAAAGCGCAGCAGCAGGTTGACCAGGGTGGATTTGCCGGCACCGGAGCGCCCGACCACGCCGATTTTCTCGCCGGGGCGCACGTGCAGGTCCAGCCCTTCGATCACGCCGCCGGCCTTGCCGTAGTGGAACGACACGCCCTCGAAGCGAATGTCGCCGGCCTGCACCGCCAATGCCGGGGCGCCGGGGGCGTCGTCCACGGTGGGCGGCAGCGAGATCGAGTTGATGCCGTCATGCACGGTGCCGATGTTCTCGAACAGCGCCGACAGTTCCCACATGATCCACTGCGACATGCCCAGCATGCGCAGCACCAGCGCCACGGCCACCGCCACCGCGCCGGCACTCACCGAGCCGCCGTGCCACAGCCACAGGCCCAGCGCCACCGCCGAAAACAGCAGCAGCATGTTCAGCGCATACAGCAGCGAGTAGATGCGCGTGGCCAGCCGCATCTGCGGGTGCACCTTGTCGAGGAAGCCGGCCATCGCCTCGCGCGCATAGGCCTGCTCGCGCCGCGAGTGCGAGAACAGCTTGACCGTGGCGATGTTGGTGTAGCTGTCCACGATGCGCCCGGTCATCTCCGAACGTGCATCGGCCTGCTCGCGCGAGATGCGTTCCATGCGCGGCACGAAATGCCACATCAACAGGGCATAGCCGAGCAGCCACCCCACGAACGGCAGCATCATCCGCCAGTCGGCGGAACCGGCCACCGCCAGCGTGCCGATGAAGAACACCAGCACGTAGTTGCCGATGTCGAACAGCTTGACCACCGTCTCGCGCACCGCCAGCGAGGTCTGCATCAGCTTGGTGGCGATGCGCCCGGCGAACTCGTCCTGGAAATAGCCCATCGACTGCCGCAGCAGGTAGCGGTGCACGCTCCAGCGGATGCGCATCGGGAAATTGCCGAGCAGGGTCTGGTGCTGCACCAGCGCGTTGACCAGCACAAGCAGCGGCAGCGCGACCAGCACCAGCGTACCCATCCACAGCAGGCGCGGGCCCTCGGCGGCGATGAAGGTGGCCGGCGTGGTGGTGCCGAGCCGGTCCACCAGCGAGCCGACGTAGGCATAGAGCGCCAACTCGGCCACCGCGATGCCGGCGGTGGTCAGCGCCATCAACAGCAGCCACTTCTCCGCGCCGCGCGTGTAATGGCGGCAGAACGCATACAGGCCGCGCGGCGGCTGCGCGGGCGGATCGCAGGGAAACGGATCGAGGCGGGATTCAAACCAGCGGAACATGGAGGCGGCCAACAAGCGAAACCGGCGGCGATTGTCCCATCGCCGCCGGTTGCGTGCATGTTCCCGTGCGGGGCGAGCCTCGCATCCATGTTCACAATGCGCGACAACCCACAAGCGTAGGTGCCGGGTTTACCCGGCACGGGCGTTCCCGGCACAGCCACATGCGGGGCAAGCCCCGCATCTACATTTCCAGCGGCTTCAGCAGCAGGTCCTGGAAGTCGAAGCTGAAGTCGGTCAGCGACGAGATCGCCTGCATGCGCACCTCGCGCACCTTGCCGTCCGGGTCGAGGCTGAAGTTGACGAAGGCGTCGGCATTGAGCGAGCGGTTGTCCCAGCGCACGATGAAGGTGTCGTGCTGCCAGTGCTCCAGCGTGCCCTGCAGGTCGGCGGTGGCGCCGAAGCGCAGGCGCAGCTTGCCCTTGACCTGTTCGACGAACACGTCGCCATACCACGCGTCACGATAGCCGCCGGCGTAACCGGACAGCGGCAGCGAAGGTTTGCTCTTCGCATCGCGGGCGGCGACGTGCTTCTGCCAGCCTTCGTCGGCGTTGTCCTGCGCCTTGGCGACGGCAGCGGCATAGGCGGCCACCCAGTCGTGCCCGGGCGCACCCAGCATGGCGTCGAGCACGCTCAGGGTGATGGCATTGAACGCCGCGCCCACTTCCTGGTTGGTCAGCACCACCACGCCGAGGTTCTGCCCCGGCACCAGGGTCAGGCGCGACACCTGCCCCGGCCAGCCGCCGGTGTGCCACACCAGCTTCTGCCCGCGGTAGTCGCTCAGGCTCCAGCCTTCGCCGTAACCGGCGAAGTTGGGCACGGCGTCGGCCAGTTCCGGCACCGACGGCTTGGCCACCACCTGCGGGATCTGCATCTGCCACATCTGCTGCTGGGTCTTGTCCGAGAACAGCGGCGTGCCGTCGGCGAGCTTGCCGCCGGCCAGTTGCACGTTCATCCACCTGGACAGGTCGTGCACGCTGGAATAGATGCCGCCGGCGCCGGCGTTGTTGGACCAGGTCAGCGGCGCCACCGGGCGCAGTTCGGCGTAGTCGTACTTGGCGTGGCCGATGGCGGCCTTGTCGCCCGGCCGCAGGTGGTCGGCGTTGTAGCGGGTGCCGGCCATGCCGACCTTGTCGAAGATGCGCTGCTGCAGGAAGTCGGCATAGCTCAGGCCCGACACCTTCTCGATCACCTGCTGCGCCACCGCGTAGAGGATGTTGTCGTAGGCGTAGCGGTCACGGAAGCCGCCCTTGAGCGGCACCTGCGCCAGCCGCGCCACCACCTCGGCATTGCTGTAGGTGGTGGTGGGCCAGAACAGCAGGTCACCGGCGCCCAGGGTCAGCCCGCTGCGGTGCGAGAGCAGGTCGCGGATGCGCATTTCGCCGGTGACATAGGGGTCGGACATGCGGAACGACGGCAGGTGATCGATCACCCGGTCGTCCATCTTCAGCTTGCCCTCCTCGGCCAGCAGGTTCAGCGAGGTGGCGGTGAAGGCCTTGGTGTTGGAGGCGATGGCGAACAGGGTGTCGGCCTGCACCGGCTCGGGCTTGCCGATCTCGCGCACGCCCCAGCCGCGCTCCAGCAGCACCTTGCCGTCCTTGACCACGGCCACGGCGATGCCGGGCACGTCGAACTGCTGGCGCACCCGTTCCACGGTGGCATCCAGTTGCTGCAACTCCGCCGGCACCCCGGCCTCCTGCGCGTTCGCCTGCACCGCCACGCTCATCGCGAGCATCAATCCGCTCCCCAGCCACTTGTTCAATGCACCACCCTCCGGTTCGGTAGCGGCCGATGGTAACGCGAGCGCCGTGCGGTTGTAGGAGCGACGCCAGTCGCGATGTGGCTTTACCGGTGAAGCCCGGTCGCGACTGGCGTCGCTCCTGCAACGGCGTGGCGAAGGTTTCCGTGCGCCGCAACCGCGGGGACTTCGGCGACAATCCGCGCATGCCGAACGCCGCCACCCGCACCGCCCTGCTGCAAATCCACTTCTGCGTGCTGCTGTGGGGCGTGACCGCCATCCTCGGCAAGCTCATCACCCTGCCGGCGCTGCCGCTGGTGTGGTGGCGCATGCTGCTGGTGGTGGCGATGCTGGCGCTGCTGCCGCGCATGTGGCGCGGGCTGGCGGCGCTCAGCCCGCGGTTGGTGTTGGGCTACTGCGGCGTCGGCGCGCTGGTGGCGCTGCACTGGCTCACGTTCTACGGCGCGGTGAAGCTGGCCAACGCCTCGGTGGCGGCCACCTGCATCGCGCTGGCGCCGGTGTTCACCGCCGTCGTCGAGCCGTGGATCGCCAGGCGCCCGTTCCGGCCGCGCGAGCTGGCCTTCGGCCTGGCGGTGCTGCCGGGCGTGGTGCTGGTGGTCGGCGGCGTGCCCGACGGCATGCGCCTGGGCGTGCTGATCGGCGCGTTGTCGGCCCTGCTGGTGGCCCTGTTCGGCTCGCTCAACAAGCGGCTGGTCAGCCATGCCGATCCGCTGACCGTCACCGCGCTGGAACTGGGTGCCGGCACGCTCACCCTCACCCTGCTGGCGCCGGCCCTGCCGTTGCTGCTGCCGGCGCTGGCCAGCCCGTTGTGGGTGGTCCCGAACCTGCACGACGGGGTGCTGCTGCTGGCACTGGCGGGCCTGTGCACGCTGCTGCCGTTCGCGCTGGCGCTGGTGGCGCTGCGCCACCTCAGCGCCTACACGGTGCAGCTGGTGACGAACCTGGAGCCGGTGTACGCCATCGTGCTGGCGATGCTGTTCCTCGGCGAGCAGCGCGAGCTGACGCCGCTGTTCTATCTGGGCGTGGCGATCATCCTCGGTGCGGTGTTCCTGCATCCGCTGCTCAATCGCGGGCGGAAGGCGGAGTCCGCCGGGCTGTAACCGTAGGAGCGCACCTTGGTGCGCGATGGGGCTTCACCGGGAAAGCCATCGCGCACCAAGGTGCGCTCCTACAGGTTCCGGTACATCAGAACTGCTGCTGTTGCGGCAGCAGCCCGCGCAGTTCCTGCTCGGTGAGGTTGCGCCACTGGCCCGGCTTGAGCGCACCGAGCTTGATGTTGTCGATGCGCACGCGGCGCAGCTGGGTGACGCGGTAGCCGAAGGCGGCGGCCATCAGCCGGATCTGCCGGTTCAGGCCCTGCTGCAGCACGATGCGGAAGCCGAACTTGGCGATGCGGGTGGCGCGGCACGGCAGCGTCGTCTGCTCGTGGATGCGCACGCCGCGCGCCATGCCGCGCAGGAATTCGTCGGTGACCGGCTTGTTCACCGCCACCAGGTATTCCTTCTGGTGGCCGTTCTCGGCGCGCAGGATCTGGTTGACGATGTCGCCGTTGCTGGTCAGCAGGATCAGCCCTTCCGAATCCTTGTCCAGGCGGCCGATCGGGAAGATGCGTTGTTCGTGGCCGACGAAGTCGACGATGTTGCCCTTGACCGCGCTCTCGGTGGTGCAGGTGACGCCCACCGGCTTGTTCAGCGCGATGTAGACGTGCTTGCGGCCGGTGCTTTTCTGCACCGCGCGGGCGCGCAGCGGCTGGCCGTCGACGCGCACCTCGTCGCCCTCGCCCACCACCGCGCCGGTGCCGGCGACGACGCCGTTGACGGTGACCCGGCGCGCGCCGAGCAGGCGGTCGGCCTCGCGGCGGGAACAGAAGCCGGTTTCGGCGATGTGCTTGTTGAGTCGGGTCGTCATCGGCGGATTATCCGCCATCGCCCCGGCGCCGGACAGCGCGGGGGCGTCAGATCACGTCCGGCTCGGTGCGCGCGTCGACCACGCGGTTGCGGCCGCCACGCTTGGCCCGGTACATGGCGTTGTCGGCGCGGCGCAGCAGCGCGGCCATGTCGTCGTCCGGCTGCATTTCCGCCAGGCCGATGCTGGCGGTGATCACCAGCCCGTCATGGCGCAGCTCCAGCGCCTGTTGCCCGATCCGGTCGCGCAGCTGCTCCAGCCGCGGCAGCGCGGTATCGGCGCCGGCGCCCGGCAGCAGGATCAGGAATTCCTCGCCGCCCATGCGGATCACGTCGTCGCGGCTGCGCACCGCGCCGAGCAGGGCGTTGGCCACCGACACCAGCACTTCGTCGCCGACGTCGTGGCCGAAGCGGTCGTTGATCTGCTTGAACAGGTCGATGTCGAGGAAGCCGATGGCCAGCGGCTGCGCGTCCTTCCGGCTCTGCTGCATGTGCCGCTCGAGCTGGCGCAGGCCGGCGCGGCGGTTGGGCAGGCCGGTCAGCATGTCGGTGTCGGCAAGCTGGCGCATCTCGTCGCGCTGCCGGCGCAGCAGGTCCAGGCTGCGGTTGAGGCTGAAGGCGCTGATGATGAGGAACCAGCTCACCGCCAGCTGGATGACCTCGATGCGGTAGCGGACCAGCCATTCGGCGTGGAGCCAGTCGGCCAGCACCATCGCCAACAACGGCAGCAGCGCGATGATGCCGTCCATCGCGTTGTAGTCGCGCCGCCGCAGCAGCCACACGCCCACCGCGAAGGACAACAGGCAGGCCACCGCGAAACCGTGGTCCAGCCAGACCGCCACCACCGACAACGCCGCGAACGGCAGCCACGGCGCCAGCAGCGCGATGCCCAGCAGCAGCGCCGACAGCCAGCGCAGGCCGGTACGCAGGGCCGGGAAGCGCCGCCAGCCGCCGCAGATCCACCACATCAGCCAGACCAGCGCCGCGTAGGCCAGTGCCGACATCGCCACCAGCCATTGCGGGGCGGCGTTGCCGATGGGCAGCCACGGCCGGGGATAGCCGCTCAGGCCGCTGAACACCGCCTGCCACAGCATCATCAGCAGGCACACCAGCGCATAGAACAGGAAGTCGCGGCTGCGGGTGGACAGGAACCCCATCACCGCCGACAACGCCAGCGCCAATGCGACGGCCAGGCAGCTGGTGCGCACCAGCAGCCGCGCGGTGTCGCGCTGCTGCACCGGGCTGGGCGCGCCCAGCCGCAGCACCGGAATCCAGCCGGGCTTGAGCGGGCGTTCCCATGACACCTCGATCGGCGCCATGCTGCCGGCCGGCGGCACCGCCACCATGCCGGTGCCGGCACGGAAGCGCGAATCGCGGGTGCGCGCGTCCTGCGCATGGCCGCATACGGTGCGCTCGCCCTGGTGGATCATCACTTCGCCGTGGAAGGCGTTGAACACTTCCAGCGCCTGCGGCGCGCCCGACCAGCCGCCGGCCGGCGGCGGGATCTCGATGCGCTCCTGCAGGCGTTCGCGCATTTCGGGGGTACAGGCGCGCACCGGCGCCTGCTGGTCGGTGGCATGGCCGAACAACAGGTAGTCCCTGCCCTGCAATGGCGACGCGGACAGCGCCGGCGCCACGGACAGCAGCAGCGCGGCCAGCAGCCACGCTCCCCATCGCCATCCCGTGCAACCGCGCACGACTTCCTGCCGCTCCGGCATCTGCCCCACCCGCTGTTCCCGTGTCAGCCGGTGATTATCACATTGCCCGGCCCCCCGCCCGGCACTGCATCAAGCAAACGGTGGTTTCCGGACGTGGCCCGGCATCGGCGATGCCGCCCATGCACGGGCCTGCAACGGCAGGCCCGCGCTGGTTCAGCCGCCGCGCGGGCCGCGTGGCTTGAAACCGTCGCGGTGCGGGCGCGCGCCGGGGCCGCCGTTGCGCGGGCCGCCGGGCCGGCCGGCCGGCTTGGGGCCCTTGCCGAAGCGCGGCTTGAACGCGGGCCCGGCGCCCTGCATTTCGCCCGGCTCGACCCTGCGCATGCGCAGCTGCTGGCCGGACACCCACACCTTCTGCAGGTGCTGCAGCGTGTCGGCCGGCATTTCCGCCGGCAGGTCCAGCACCGAGTGGTCGTCGTGGATGTCGATGCGGCCGATGTAGCGGCTTTCCAGCCCGGCCTCGTTGGCGATGGCGCCGACGATGTTGGCCGGCTTCACCCCATGCGCGTGGCCCACTTCGATGCGGTAGGTCTCCATGCCGAATTCCGGTGCGCTGCGCGGCGGCATCTCCCGGCGCGGGCGTTCACTGGACTCGCCTTCGCCACGCGGCGGCCGCGGGCCGCGCTCGCCGTCGTCGTGGCGCGGGCCACGCTCGAAGCGCGGCTCGAAACGCGACGGACGTTCGCCACGCTCCTCGCGCTGGCGCGGGAAGCCGCCATCGCGCTGCGGGCGCTCGTTGCGGCCCGCCTGCGGCTCGCGGCGCTCGCGCACCGGCGGGGTCAGCAGGAACGGGGTATCGCCCTGCAACAGCTTGGCCAGCGCGGCGGCGACGTCGATCGCCGGCACGTTGTGCTCGCCCTGGAAACGCTCCAGCAACTGCCGGTAGAAATCCAGCCCGCCCTGGCCCAGGGTGTCGCTGATGCGCGCGGTGAACTTGTTGATGCGGTTGTCGTTGACCGCCTCCACGCTGGGCAGCTGCATTTCCTCGATCGGCTGCCGGGTGGCGCGCTCGATCTGGCGCAGCATGCCCTTCTCGCGCGGGGTCGCGAACAGGATCGCCTCGCCGCTGCGGCCGGCGCGGCCGGTGCGGCCGATGCGGTGCACGTAGCTTTCGGTGTCGTAGGGGATGTCGTAGTTCAGCACGTGGCTGATGCGCTCCACGTCCAGCCCGCGCGCGGCCACGTCGGTGGCCACCAGGATGTCGAGCTTGCCTTCCTTGAGCTGGCCGATGGTGCGCTCGCGCTGGGCCTGCTGCATGTCGCCGTTGATCGCGGCGGCGGCCAGGCCACGGGCCTGCAGCTTGCCCGCCAGTTCCTCGGTGCCGGCCTTGGTACGCGCGAAGATGATCATCGCGTCGAACGGCTCCACCTCGAGGATGCGGGTCAGCGCGTCGAGCTTGTGCATGCCGCTGACCCACCAGTAACGCTGGCGGATGTTGGCGCTGGTGGTGGTCTTGGAGGCGATGGTCACTTCCACCGGATCACGCAGGTAGGTCTGCGCGATGCGCCGGATCTGGGTCGGCATGGTCGCCGAGAACAGTGCGACCTGGCGGGTTTCCGGCAGCTTCTTGAGCACCGCTTCGACGTCGTCGATGAAGCCCATGCGCAGCATTTCGTCGGCTTCGTCCAGCACCAGCGTCTTCAGCTCGGACAGGTCCAGCGTGCCGCGGTCGAGGTGGTCGATGACGCGGCCGGGGGTGCCGACGACGACGTGCACGCCGCGGCGCAACGCCGACAGCTGCTGGCCGTAGGGCTGGCCGCCGTACACCGGCAGCACGCGGAAGCCGGGCATCGCCACCGAGTAGCTCTGGAAGGCTTCGGCGACCTGGATGGCCAGCTCGCGGGTCGGCGCCAGCACCAGTACCTGCGGCTTGCTGGCGTTGAGGTCGATGTTGGACAGCACCGGCAGCGCGAAGGCGCCGGTCTTGCCGGTGCCGGTCTGCGCCTGGCCGAGCACGTCGCGGCCGGCCAGCATCGCCGGGATGGTGGCGGCCTGGATCGGCGACGGGGTTTCGTAGCCGACGTCGGCCACCGCTTTCATCACAGGCTGGGAGAGGCCGAGATCTGCAAACAGCAGCGGCGCGGGGGATTCTTGGGACATTGGGGAACTCCGGGGGCGGCACCGCCGCGAACGGGCGGGCGCAAGTTGTCTATTGTGCGCCCTGGCGGGCCGGCTGTCGAAAATGCCGATGGACGCCATTCAGGTGTGATATCCCGCCCCTGCCGGCGAATCACCCGGCAACTTCCCCGCGAAACCGCCCATGCCGCCCACCCCGCCCCCTTTCGCCGAATTGCTGGAACGGCACCGCGGCATCCTCGCCAAGGTGGCCGGCAGCTATGCCCGGCAACGCGAGGACCGCGAGGACCTGATGCAGGAAATCGCCGCCCAGCTGTGGCGGGCATGGCCGTCCTACGACCCGGCGCGGCCGTTTTCCACGTGGATGTACCGCATTGCGCTGAACGTGGCGATTTCGCAGCTGCGCGGGCGGATGCGCGCACCGGCGCTGGCCGGAACCGCCGAAGGCACGCTCGATGCACTGGCCGACCCCGCGCCGCACGACCCCGAGCGCAGCCAGCAACTCGAACGCCTGTACCGCTTCATCCACGCGCTGCCGCCGCTGGATCGCGCGCTGATGCTGCTCTACCTGGAAGAACGCCCGCAACGCGAGATCGCCGAGGTGCTGGGGCTGAGCGAAACCAACGTCGCCACCAAGATCGGCCGCCTCAAGGCGCGGCTGCGCAACGAACTGTGAGGAGTACCACATGGAAACCGACGAACTGAAAGACCTGTGGCGGCAACTGGGCCGGCAGATGGAGCGCCAGCAGTCGCTGTCGCTGCAACTGCTGCGCGAGCAGACCGGCCGACGCCTGCGCCACAGCCTTGCGCCGCTGCGGCTCGGGCAATGGCTGCAACTGGCGCTGGGCGTGGCGCTGGTGCTGCTGGGCATCGCCTGCTGGAAACGCAACCTCGACGTCCCCGGCTATTTCGCCGCCGGCGTGGCGCTGCACGCGTTCGGCGTGGCGAGCGCGGCGCTGGCCGGCATCGCCCTCGCCCTGATCTCCCGCATCGACTATGCCGCCCCGGTGCTGCGCATCGAAAAACAGCTCGGGCTGCTGCGCCGGTTCCACGTGTTCAACGGCATGCTCGCCGGCTGGCCGTGGTGGGTGATGTGGATCGTGGTGGTGGTCGCCATTGCCGGGTTGACGCGGGCCCCGGCTTCCGCGGGCGCGCAGGCGTGGGTATGGGCCAGCCTTGCGCTCGGCCTGCTCGGCTGGCTGGGCACCGCCTGTTTCCACCGCTGGGCGCGCAACCCCGTGCGGCCGCGGCTGGCCCGCAGGGTGGAGGATGCCGTCACCGGCTACAGCCTGCGCAGGGCGCGGGCGCTGCTGGAGGAAGTGCGCCGGTTCGAGCGGGAATGAGGCCTGCCGCGGCCACGACGGCCGCGACGGGTGATAATCGCGCCCTTCTCCATTGCGTTGCCCCCATGCAGACCGTCGACTTCGAACTGGATCGCGACTACGTCGAACTGAAGCAGTTGCTCAAGCTCACCGACCTGGTCGGCAGCGGCGGCGAGGCCAAGGTCATCATCGGCGAAGGCCACGTGCGCGTGGATGGCGTGGTGGAACTGCGCAAGGCCTGCAAGATCCGCGCGGGCCAGCGGGTGGAACTGGGCGAGGTGTGCATCCGGGTGCAGGCCTCCGGCTGAAGCCCCCGTAGGAGCGCACCTTGGTGCGCGATGGAGCTGTCATGCGGATCCCTCTGCAAACAGTCCACACATCCATGTACGGTGATTCGAACGGGAAGGCCCCATCGCGCACCAAGGTGCGCTCCTACAAGAGGATCAGGCCGTCACGCGCTGCGTCAGGTGCGCGGCGATCATCCTGCGGAACGGCGCCACGCCATGTGCCACGCGCAGGGCGGCGTTGCGCAGCACCCGCGCCGGCAGGCGGCCATCGTTGTACAACGCGGCGATGGCGTTGGTGGCCTCGTACAGCGGCCGCGTCGCCAAGCGGTGGTTGCGCTCGTAGCGGGCCAGCAGCGGGGCCGCGCCGATGTCGCCGCCACGCGCGGCCGCTTCCTCCAGCAACTTCGCCAGCCGCTGCTGGCTCTGCAGGCCGAAGTTGAAACCATGCGCGGTGACCGGGTGCATGCCCACCGCGGCATCGCCGACCAGCACGTAGCGCGGCCCGGCGAAGCGGTGCGCGTACACCCCCACCAGCGGGTAGACGTGGCGCGTGCCCACTGGCTGCATGCGGCCCAGGCGCTGCTCGAAGAAGCCGCCGACGGCCTCGCCGAAGCCGTCCTCGTCCATCGCCATCAGCTCCTGTATCTGCTGCGGCGGCAAGGTGATCACCGCCGAGCACTGGTCGCCGGGCAGCGGCAGCATCGCCAGCGTGCGCCCATAGCCGAACCACTCCCACGCCTCGTGCCGGTGCGGGCGCTCGTGGCGCAGCCGGCACACCAGCATCGACTTGCCGAAATCGCGCATCTGCGCGCCGATGCCCATCATCCGCCGGGTCGCCGAGAAGCGGCTGTCGGCGGCCACCACCAGCCGCGCGGCAAGGCGGCGGCCATCGTCGAGCACCACGGTATTGGCCTGGGCGTCGGTTTCGATCGCGGTCACCTTGGCGCCATCGACCAGCTCCAGCCCCGCCTGCCCCTGCACCGCCTCCCACGCGGCGCGGCGGATCAGGTGGTTGGGGACCAGCCAGCCCAGTTCTTCCACGCCTTCTTTGGCCGCGGCGAAGCCGAGGGCGAACGGCGAGGCGCCGTTCATCACCTTGGCGCTGCGCAGCGGCGACACCTGCGCCGGGTCGATGCGCTGCCACAGCCCGAGCGCCTGCATGATCTGCCGCGAGGCGTGGGTCAGCGCGATCTCGCGGCCGTCGAACGCCGGCTCGGCCAGCGCCGCCGCCGGCTGCTGCTCGACCAGCGTCACCGACAGCCCGGTATCCGCCAGCCCGCGCGCCAGGCTCAGCCCCGCCGGCCCGGCCCCCACAATCACTACATCGACATCGCGCATCTTCATGGCTCCCGCGCCATCCAGTAATCGCCACAGCCTACGCAGCGGCGGCAGTGGCGGCCTTGATCCGGGTCAGGAACTCAGGTGCCGGCCTCGTGGCTGGCGACCGGGGCGTCCGGCAGCGCGATCACCGGCGGCTCGGCCGGGGCCGGCGGCGGCTCCAGCGACGCGTTGCCGATTTCCGACAACGGGCTCTCGTCCGGGCAGGTTTCGTCGGGGAAGCCGTACTGGTCCTTCAGCGCCTGCCCGCAGGTGGTGACCGCCTCCAGGTCGGCGCCTTCGCGCTTGCACTGGCGGTCGAAGGCGACCAGGAAGGCGTCCTTGCGCCGCACGAAATCGTCGCCGCACTTGCGCATCTGCTTGATCCGCTCCAGGTCGTCCTGCACCGCGTTGGTGCCGTCCAGCCCGTACTGCTTGAGCTCGGCGTTGCCGAGCAGGCGCAGGCTGCGGTTGGGCACGGTCATCATCAGGTCGGCCACGCCCACCGCCACGCCGTTGCGCTGCAGGTAGTCCTTCACGTTGTCGTAGACCTGCTGCAGCTCCTTGTTCAGCTCGGCGCGCGAGGTGGCGGTGGAGCTGATGCGCATCATCCGATGGATGCCGACCTTGCCGGAGATCAGCCGGTTGTCGCCGGCGGCCAGCACGAACACGCAGGCGCTGTGGCAGATCGAGCCTTCGCGCACCCAGATGGTCCAGCCGGACTCGCCGATGCTGTCGCCGGCGACGATCGCCGCCTCCACCTGGCCACCGCTGGAGTCCAGGTCGAGGATGCGCTTGCCGATATCCATCACATCGGCCACCACCGCCAGCCGCGACACCATCGCCGCGAACGCGGGGTTGATCTTGCCGACATAGCGCACCCGCACCAGCCCGCGCTCGCGGCAGGGTTCCAGCGCGGCGTCCAGGCTCTGCCGGTCCAGCGCTTCCAGCTCGGTGCCGTCGCCGGTCTCGCCGGTGTAGTCGGTGTCGCAGCCGATCCACGCCCTGCCGTTCTCCAGCGCCACCTCCGGCCACGGCTTGTCCTTGGCCGGCTGCACCGGCGCGGGTGGCGGCGGCGCGTCGGCGGCGTTGATCGACACCATGTGGTCGCCATCGGCGGCCAGCGCCGCGGCCGGGTCGGGCACGGCCAGCGGCTTGTCCTTGTCGGCGGGGTGGCAGGCCAGCAGCCCGAGGCACAACAGCGGCGACCAGCAGAATCTGCGCAGCATGGGGAACCATCGCTTGAGTGGGCCCCCAGTCTAGTTCGCCTTGCCGGCGCCCACCCGAATGCCACCTGCACGCGCGGCATTGATGTCCGGAAATGGCCAGTACCCATCGCCGGCACGGCCTAGACTGGGCCCCATGCAGCTCTCCATGCCCAGCCACGACCAATGCGAACAGGCCCGCCTGGCCCGCGACGCGCGCTTCGACGGCCTGTTCTTCACCGCCGTGCGCAGCACCGGCATCTATTGCCGGCCGGTGTGCCCGGCGCCGGCGCCGCGGCGCGAGAACGTCAGCTACTACCCCACCGCGGCGGCGGCAGCCGCGGCCGGCTACCGGCCCTGCCTGCGCTGCCGGCCCGAGCTGTCGCCGGACGACGCCAATTTCATGCAGGACCACACCCTGCACCGTGCGCTGGCGCTGCTGGACGAAGGCATCCTGCAGGAGCGGCCGGCCGCCGCGCTGGCCGACGCGATGGAGCTGAGCGCACGCCAGCTGCAACGCCTGTTCGTGGCCAGGCTGGGCGCCACGCCGGCGCAGCTGCACGCCACCCGCCGCCTGCTGCTGGCCAAGCAGTTGCTGACCGAAACCGCCCTGCCGGTCACCGAAATCGCGCTGGCCGCCGGCTTCAACAGCCTGCGCCGGTTCAACGGCGCCTTCCTCGAAGGCTGCGGCATGCCGCCCAGCGCTCTGCGCCGGCAGCACGGCGCGGTGCCCGGCGGCGAGCCGGTGCTGCGGCTGGCGTACCGGCCGCCGCTGGATTTCGCGGCGATGCTCGGCTTCCTGCGCAAGCGCGCGATCCCCGGCATCGAGCGCATCGACGAGCACAGCTACCAACGCGTGATCGTCGCCAATGGCCGCGCCAGCCTGATCCGGGTCAGCGCCGACCCGAAGCGGCCGGAACTGCGCCTGCAACTGGGTACCAGCGACGCACGCACGATCCCGGCGATCGTCGCCAGGGTGCGGCACGTGTTCGACCTCGACGCCGACCTCGCCACCGTCCACGCCTGCCTGAACCACGAACCGCTGCTGGCGCGCGGCATCGCCGAGCGCCCTGGCCTGCGCATTCCCGGTGGCTGGGACGGTTTCGAGATCGCGGCGCGAGCGGTGCTGGGCCAGCAGGTCAGCGTCGCCGCGGCGACCACGCTGGCGCGGCGGCTGGTAGACCGTTTCGGCGAACACCTGCCCGGCCTGCCGGAAGGGCTGGACCGGCAGTTCCCTGCCCCGGCCGCGCTGGCCGACGCGCCGCTGGAAAGCATCGGCCTACCGCGCACCCGCGCCGCCACGCTGCGCGCGGTGGCCCGCGCCTGCGCCGAAGGCCGGCTGGATTTCAGCCGCGCGCAGACGCTGGAGCAGTTCGTGCGCAACGCCACCGCCTTGCCCGGCATCGGCCCGTGGACCGCGCACTACATGGCGCTGCGCGCGCTGGGCATGCCCGACGCCTTCCCGGCCGGCGACCTGGTGCTGCAGCAGGTACTGGGCGAAGGCCGGCGCCTGAGCGAACGCGCCACCGAGGCCCGCTCGCAGGCATGGCGGCCGTGGCGCGCCTACGCCGTCCTGCATCTGTGGCATCTATCGCAGGCCGGGGCCACGTCCCCGGCGGCGCACGGTGCCCCCTCCCGCACTCCCCGCGCGTCGGGGACGTAGCGTTGACCCTGCGTACCGCGCCGCGCTCTTCGACCGCACTCCCCGCGCGTCGGGGACGTAGCCCCGACCTACAGGCTCCCACCATGACCCTCTACTACGACCGCTTCGACACCCCCATCGGCCCGCTCACCGTGGCCGCCGACGCCACCGGCCTGCGCCACATCCTGTTCGCCGAGAACCGCCACGATGCGAAGGACCGCGGGCACTGGCAACACGACCCGGATGCGGTCGCCGAGCCGCGCCGGCAGTTGCTGGACTACCTGCACGGGAAGCGCCGCGATTTCGATCTGGTGCTGGCCCCGGTGGGTACCAAATTCCAGTTGCAGGTCTGGCACGCACTGGCCGAAATCCCGTTCGGCAGCACCTGGAGCTACGGCCAGCTGGCGCAGCGCATTGGCCGCCCCAGCGCCACCCGCGCCGTCGGCGCCGCCAACGGCCGCAACCCGCTGCCCATCGTGCTGCCCTGCCACCGGGTAATCGGCAACGACGGCTCGCTGACCGGCTTCGGCGGCGGCCTGCCGACCAAGGCCGCGCTGCTGCGGCTGGAAGGCGTCGGCAACGACGGCGCGCAGGTCGCCGACCTGTTCGGCTGATCCGGCCGGGTCATCTGCCAAAAGTCGTATTCGTGGCGTCACGATCGGCCTCTATCATGGCCCGATGATTTCCTTCCGCCTTCCCGCCGCGGTACTGGCCTGCGCCCTGCTCGCCGCCTGCGCCTCCGCGCCCCGCTCCACGCCGGCGACACCGGCGCCACCGACCGTCCTGCTGCTGTCCATCGATGGCCTGCGCGCGGACATGGTCGAGCGCGGCCACAGCCCGAACCTGGCGCGGCTGGCGCACGAGGGCGTGCACGCCACCGGCATGCACCCGTCCTATCCGTCGCTGACCTTCCCCAACCACTACACCCTGGTCACCGGCCTGCGCCCCGACCACCACGGCATCATCCACAACAGCATGAGCGCCGAGGACCTGGGCGCCTTCCGCCTCAGCGACCGCCAGGCGGTGAGCAACCCGGCCTGGTGGGGCGGCGAGCCGATCTGGGTGGGCGTGGAGAAGGCCGGCTACAAGAGCGCCACCTGGTCATGGCCGGGCAGCGAGGCCGCCATCCACGGCGTGCAGGCCAACCAGTGGCACGCCTACGACGAAAGCGTGCCGCTGTCCGAGCGCATGCAACTGGTGCTGTCGTGGCTGGAAGGTGCCCCCGACGGCCGCAAGCCGCGGCTGATCGCCGCCTACATGGAACACGTGGACAAGGCCGGCCACCACCACGGCCCGGATTCGCCCGAGTACGCCGCCGCGCTGCAGGACGTGGACCAGGCCATCGGCCTGCTGCTGGACGGCATGGCCCGCGACGGCCTGCTCGAGACGACCAACGTGATCGTGGTGTCCGACCACGGCATGGCCAACGTGCCGGAAGGCCAGGTCATCGCCACCGAGGACATGGTCGCCCCGGAGATCGCGCGCGAGGTATCGGTCGGCCAGTCGGTCGGCTTCGCCCCCGAGCCGGGCCGCGAACGGGAAGCGGAGAAGGCGCTGCTGGGCGCGCACCCGCACTACGACTGCTGGAAGAAGGAACAACTGCCGGCGCGCTGGCATTACGGCACCCACCCGCGCATCCCGCCGATCATCTGCCAGATGCACGAAGGCTGGGATGCCCTGACCCGCGCGGCGATCGCCGAGCGCACGCCGGGCAACCGCGGCTCGCACGGCTACGACCCGGCATTGCCGTCGATGCAGGCGGTGTTCATCGCCCGCGGCCCGTCGTTCCGGCAGGGCATGCAGCTGCCGGCCTTCGACAACGTCGACGTCTACCCGCTGCTGGCGCGGCTGACCGGCATCGTCCCGGCGCCCAACGACGGCAACCCGCGGACCCTGCTGCCGGCACTGCGCGACAAGCCCGCCCCGTAGGTCCCGGGCTTGCCCGGCACAGGGGCCTCACCGGCAAGGTTCCATGCCGGGCGAGCCCCGCATCTGCAGGTCGGGACCACGCCCCCGACGCCTCGTGGATATCGCAGTCGGGGGCGTAGCCCCGACCTACGTACTCAACCATCTCGAAGTCGCGCCGCAACGTCCGTAGGTGCCGGGCTTGCCCGACACCGGGCCCTCCCGGACGGTAGCGCCCGACCGTTGGTCGGGCGGCCAGGGCCCGTTCAAGTCGCAAGTCCCCGTACCGACCAACGGTCGGTACCCACCCCCACCACCGACGGCAGGCACAAAAAACCGCCAGGAGCGGTTTTTGACATCGCTTGTCGATGGCCCGAAGGGTTGCCGCCACGGACGGCGGCAACAAAAAAAGCGGCGCAAGCGCCGCTTTTTCGCAGATGCCGAACCGGGATCAACCGGCCTTGGCCACCGTCTTCTTGGCCACGGCCTTCTTGGCCGGCGCCTTGGCAACGGTCTTCTTGGCAACCGGCGCAGCTGCGCCCACGGCCACCTTGCTCACCGAATGCAAACGCGCGTTGCCGTAGCTGGCGTTGTAGCGCTTGCCCTTGGCGGTCTTGCGGTCACCCTTACCCATGTCGTCTAACTCCTCAAGTGTGAAATCCAGATTGCCCCGTACTGACACGGGTACGGCGAGGCCGCTGCTACAGCGCCCCCGCGCATGAAGCGAAAGCCTACCACGCGCCCCTCAATGTGCGCAGCTGGCGTCGTGCACGTGCTGGTGGTTCAGGCGCAGGTTCACCACATGGGCCAACCCCACCAGCACCCCGCCCAGCGTCATCACCACCGCGTGCGGCACCGGCGAATGGTGCAGCCCGGAATGCAGCAGCCCGGCCCAGAGCAGCGCGAGCCCGGGGGCCAGCAGGGCCAGCGCATGCACCGCGCGGTGGCGGCGGTAGCCCCAGATCAGGCTGAACAGGCCGAGGAAGGTGACGAAGACCACCACCGACTGCTCGACCCCATCGCCCAGCCAGAACGACAACCCCAGCGATGGCGCCAGCGCCAACAACGCCGGCAGCAGCGCGCAGTGGATCGCGCACAGCAGCGAGCCGGCGGCGCCGAAGCGGTCGAGGAACTGGCGGAACGGGTTTGGCGGCATGACTTCCAGCAGGGGCGGCGGAGCGTTATGGAATAATATAACATTGTCGCGACGCCCGCTCCTGCTTTCGCTCCCCAGCTTCCACAGACACTTCCCACGGGCATTGCCACGCCCCTCCATTGATACAAAGTAACAATATGACCCGACCAATCACTCCCCGCCCCGTCCGCCGCGCCCTGTTCCTGGCGCTCGCCACCGCCCTGCCCGCCGCGCACGCGGCCGATGCCGCCGACAAACAGAGCCACCACCTGACCGAGCTGTCCGCGGTCAAGGTCACCGCCTCCCCGCTGCAGAACGACGCCGAATCGCTGGCGCGCCCGGTCGCGGTGCTGACCGGCGAGGAACTGGACGCGCGCAAGGGCGCCACCCTCGGCGACACCATCTCGCGCATGCCAGGCGTGCAGACCACGTATTTCGGCCCCGGCGTCGGCCGCCCGGTGATCCGCGGGCAGGAGGGCCCTCGCGTGGCGGTGGTCGCCAATGGCGTCGGCAACATGGACGCCTCCACCGTCAGCGCCGACCATGCCACCAGCATCGAGCCGTTCCTCGCCGACCAGATCGAAGTGCTGAAGGGCCCGGCGACCCTGCTGTTCGGCAGCGGCGCCATCGGCGGCGCAGTCAACGTGGTCGACGGCCGCATCGCCGGCGAGCTGCCCGACCGCCCCCTCAGCGGCCGTGCCGAGCTGCGCGGCAACAGCGCCAACGACGAGCGCAGCGGCATGTTCCGGCTCGATGGCCTCAACGCCGGCAACCTCGTGCTGCACGTCGATGGCCTGGTGCGCAACGGCGACGACTACCGCATCCCCGGCCACGCGATCGATCCGGCGGCGCTGGACGACGACCACGACCACGATCACGACCATGACGAGCACGACGACGAACTCGGCCCGCGTGGCCGGCTGGACAACAGCTCGCTGCGCACCCGCGCCGGCGGCGTCGGCGCCACCTGGTTCGGCGAGAACGGCTACCTCGGCGCATCGCTGGGCACCTACCGCAGCAATTACGGCATCCCCAACGGCGCCCACGTGCACGGCGACGACGAGCATGACGACGACGATCACGACCACGAGGAGGAGGAAGGCGACGAGCACGACGTGCGCATCGACATGGTGCAGAACCGCTTCGAGCTCAAGGGTGGCCTCAACGACCCGCTGCCGTTCCTGCAGAGCCTGACCGTGCGCGCGGCCTGGACCGACTACGAACACACCGAGCTGGAAGCCGGCACGCCGTCCACCCGCTTCACCAACAAGGGCATGGAAGGCCGCATCGAGGCGGTGCAGCGCCCGCTGGCCGGCTGGAACGGCGCGTTCGGCCTGCAGTTCGGCAACAGCGACTTCGGCGCGCAGGGCGAGGAAGCCTTCGTGCCGAACACCGGCACCGACACGCTGGGCCTGTTCGTGCTGCAGGAAAAGCAGTTCGGCCCGCTGAAGCTGGAGCTGGGCGGCCGCCACGACCGGATCAAGCTCGATCCGGACGACGGCCAGCGCAACCGCGACTTCGGCGCCACCAACCTGTCCGCCGCCGGCATCTGGACACTCAGCGACGGCTTCGACCTGCGCTTCGGCATCGACAGCTCCGAACGCGCGCCGACCAACGAGGAGCTGTACGCGGCCGGCGCCCACATCGCCACCCGCTCGCTGGAAATCGGCGACGCCGACCTGAAGACCGAGCGCGGCCAGCGCGTCGAGCTGGGCATGCACGCCCACGGCGACCGCGTCGACGTTTCCGCGTCGATCTACCAGACCAGGTTCAAGGACTTCATCTACCTGGCCGACACCGGCGTGGTCGAACACGGGCTACCGGTGCGGGCGTGGACCCAGCACGACGCCACCTTCAAGGGCGCCGAGGCCGAGGCCATGTTCCACCTGGTCCAGAGTGACAACGGCGGCGACTGGGACCTGCGCGTGTTCGGCGATTACGTGAAGGCCGAACTCGACGGCAACGGCAGCCGCAGCGCCGACATCGCCGTGCCGCACGGCGACCACAGCCACCACTACAACGTGGAGCTGGCCAATGGCGGCTACCTGCCGCGGATCTCGCCGGCCCGGGTCGGTGCCGACCTGCGCTGGGCGCGCGACGGCTGGCGCGCCTCGGTCGGCGCCATCCGCTACGGCAGCCAGAAGGATGTGGCGCAGAACGAAGCGCCCAGCGATGGCTACACGCTGGTCGATGCGCACCTGGCCTACCGTTGGGACCGCAGCGGCGGCAACAGCTACGAGCTGTTCCTGGACGGCAGCAACCTCACCGACCGCGAGGTGCGCCCGCACACCTCGCTGCTGCGCGACTATGCGCCGCTGCCAGGCCGTGGCGTCGCCTTCGGCATCCGCGCCTGGTTCTGACGGGCATGGCCACGGGAGCGCAGCGTGCTGCGCTCCTGCCTGCCTCCTTGCCGGCGCCTGAACGGTAATTCCGCAGCGCAGCAACCTTCACGCCGCGTCCATTGAAACCGGACATTTTTGTCCGGATCATGGGTGCCATGACCTCGATCCGTTCCGATGCCGCCGCGCGTCGCGCCCAGTTGCTGGACGCGGCCGACGCCGTGTTCGGCGAGCACGGCATCACCGCGCCGCTGGACCTGGTGGTGGAACGCGCCGGCGTCGGCCGCGCCACGCTGTACCGCAACTTCCCCGACCGCGCCGCGCTGATCGAGGCCATGCTCCAGCGCACGGTCGAGAAGATCCGCGCCCACGTCACCGAGCTGGGCGAGCGCGACGACGCGCTGTTCGAGCTGATCGGTGGCATGGCCCGCCGCATCGTGCATTCGCCGGCGCTGGCCGACTACTGGCGCGCGGTGGACCAGAACGACCCGCCGATCCGCGCCGCCCGCCAACGCGTGCTGAAGCTGATGGAACCGGCGCTGCTGCGCGCCCGGGCCGCCGGCCTGTGCCGGGCCGACCTGGAGCTGGCCGACCTGTCGCTGGTGTCGAGCATGCTCGGCGCCGCGCTGCGCGGGCGCACCCGCGCCGACCGCGCCCGCCTCGCCGCGCGCGCGTTGCAGCTGCTGCGCCCCGGGTTGCAAGCCGGAGCCGGCGCATGAAGCCGCTCAAGCCGATCCCGGACTGGGAGGACCACGAGAAACCCACCCTGCCCGGCTCCGCGTCGATGCCGTGGCACCCGCCGCACCGGCGCGCGGCGTATGCCGCGGTGGCGGTGCTGGTGGCGATCACCGGCGGCCTAGGCAACGCGCTGATCAGCGCCAACCTGCCGTGGATCCAGGGGCAGATGGGCCTGCAACCGGCCGAGGCCAACTGGCTGGTGGCGGCCTACATGATGGTCAACGTCACCACCAACCTGCTGGTGTTCAAGTTCCGCCAGGAATACGGCATCCGCCTGTTCGCCGAGCTGGGGCTGGGCGTGTACGCCGCGCTGGCGGTGCTGCACCTGGCGGTGGGCGGGCTGGCCACCACGGTGCTGGTGCGCGCGGCCAGCGGCTTCGCCGCCGCGGCCTGCACCACGCTGGGCACGCTGTACATGCTGCAGGCGCTGCCGCGCAAATACGTAGGCAACCTGCTGGTGGTCGGCATGGGCCTGCAGCAGCTGGCGGTGCCGCTGGCGTGGCTGCTGTCGCCGGGCCTGCTGGACCTGGGCGAGTGGCACAACCTGTACCTGTTCGAGGCCGGGCTGGCGCTGTGCGCGTTCGCCGCAGTGGTGATCCTGAAGCTGCCGCCGGGCATCCAGATCAAGGCGTTCGAGCGGCTGGACTTCGTCACCTTCGCCCTGCTCGCGCCGGCGCTGGCGATGCTGGTCATCGTGCTGGGACAAGGCTTCCTGCACTGGTGGTTCGACACGCCGTGGCTGGGCGGCCTGCTGGCCGCGGCCACGCTGCTGGCGCTGGCCGCGTTCCTGGTCGAGCACCACCGCCGCAACCCGCTGCTGCAACTGCGCTGGCTGATGGGGCCGACCATGCTGCGCTTCATCATCGGCGCGTTCCTGCTGCGCTTCCTGACCAGCGAGCAGTCCTACGGCGTGGTCACGATGATGCGCACGCTGGGCATGGGGCCCGACCAGATGGCGCCGCTGTTCGCGGTGATCCTGCTCGGCGTGCTGGTCGGCATCGCCGCCGGCGCGCTGACCTTCGGGCCGAAGGCGGTGATGCCGCAGTTGATGGCCTCCATCGTGCTGCTCGGCAGCGCCGCCTTCCTCGACCAGCACCGCACCAGCATGGACCGGCCGATGGACTTCGCGCTGAGCCAGTTCCTGGTGGCGGTAGGCAGCGGCATGTTCATGGGTCCGCTGATGCTGATGGGCCTGCGCCGGGCGATGGAGCGCGGGCTGGACCACATCGTGTCCTTCATCGTGGTGCTGTCGCTGACCCAGACCTTCGGTGGGCTGGCCGGCTCGGCGCTGCTGGCCAGCTACCAACTGCATCGCGAGCAGGTCCATTCCAGCCAGCTGGTCGCCCGGCTCGACCCCGCCGATCCCGTCGTCGCCCAGCGCCTGCGCGTGCAGCAGCAGGCCTACGCCGGCCTCGTCACCGACCCGCAGCAACGCCAGGCGCAGGCCGTTTCGGCGCTGGCGCAGGCGACCCGCCGCGAAGCCAACGTGCGTGCGTTCAACGACGTGTTCGCGCTGAGCGGATGGATCGCGATGGGCTTCCTGAGCTGGCTGCTGCTGGAAGTGACGCTGCGCAACCCTTCCGTAAAAAAGGCGATGCGACCGGCGCTGGCCGGCCCGCCCTCCAAGTGAAGCAACCACCATGAGCGACAAGCAGGAAACCCCGGCAGCGGCCGGGGAACAGATCACCGATGCCAGCGACGGCAAGCCCGTCGCCGCGCCCGAGCCGGTTTCCAAGTACCTCACGCCCAGCCGCGGCAGCGTCGTGGTGATGGTCGTCATCGCCCTGATCGGGCTGACCCTGATCCTGCGCGCCTGGCAGCTGTGGCCGTTCAACAGCAGCCACATGCATACCGACGATGCCTACGTGCGCGGCCAAGTGACGGTGCTGGCGCCGCAGGTCAGCGGCTACGTCACCGAGGTGCTGGTCACCGACTTCGATCACGTCAGGCAGGGCCAGCCGCTGCTGCGCATCGACGACCGCATCTACCGGCAGAGGCTGGAACAGGCCGAGGCGGCGCTGGCCGATGCCCGCGCGCAGTTGGCCAACTCCGACCAGAGCCAGGCGCAGGGCCTTGCGCAGATCGCCTCGGCGCGCGCCAACCTCTCGGCCGGGCAGGCCGAGCAGCGGCGCAGCCGCGCCGAACTGCAACGCTACGAGACATTGGCCGCGCAGCAGCTGGTGTCCAGCAGCGACCGCGACAAGCTGCGCGCCGGCACGCAGGCAGCCACCGCCGGCGTGGCGCAGTCGCAGGCGGCCATCCGCATCGCCGAGGAAAACCTCGCCGCCACCCGCGTCGCCCGGCAGGGGCTGGAGGCCAAGGTCGCCGGCGCCGAGGCGGCGCTGGAACTGGCGCGCATCGACCTGGACAACACCGTCATCCGCGCCCCGCGCGACGGCCAGCTGTCCGAGGCCACGGTGCGGCTGGGCCAGTACGTCACCGCCGGCAGCCAGTTGCTGTTCCTGGTGCCGGACGCCCTGTGGGTGGTCGCCAACTACAAGGAAGGGCAGACGTGGAAGATGGCGATCGGCCAGCCGGCCACGTTCAGCGTCGATGCCTTCCAGGGCCAGCGCCTGCATGGCCACGTCGAGCAGATCGCCCCGGCCACCGGCTCGGAGTTCGCGGTGCTCAAGCCGGACAACGCCAGCGGCAACTTCACCAAGGTCGTGCAGCGCCTGCCGGTACGCATCGCCATCGACCCCGGCCAGCCGCTGGCCGCGCGGCTGCGGCCGGGCATGTCGGTGGTGGTGGAAGTGGATACGGCGGCGGAACCTCGCCAGTGAGCAAAGCCCCTCTCCCTGCGGGAGAGGGGTTGGGGTGAGGGTACGGGGCGGAGCCCTCCCACATGTTTGGCTGCACCGGGCTTCGCCCGTACCCTCATCCGGCGCTTCGCGCCACCTTCTCCCGGAGGGAGAAGGAGAGAGCAGCTACCCCGCGCACTCCGCGCACAGGCCGTGCACTTCCAGCGTCTGCGCCTGCGGCTTGAAGCCCAGCTCGCGGGCGCGGGCTTCGAGCTGGCGGACGATGTCGCGGTCCTCCAGTTCCACCGCGCTGTGGCAGCGGTCGCAGATCAGGAACGGCACCGAGTGCTGGTTGCTGCTGGGGTGGTGGCAGGCGACGAAGGAGTTGACCGACGACAGCTTGTGCACAAAACCATTAGCCATCAGGAAATCCAGCGCGCGGTACACCGTGGGCGGGGCGTCGGCACCGACGCCCTTGCCTTCGCGCACCAGCTCCAGCAGCTCGTAGGCCTTGACCGGCTTGCCGGCCTCGGCGATCAGCCGCAGCACGTTGGCGCGGATCGGCGTCAGCCGCAGGCCGCGCTCGCGGCACACCCGTTCGACCACCGCGATGAAATCCGCCGCGTCGTCGACGTGGTGGTGCGGGGCGGTACAGCTGTGCTCGTGTGCGGTCATGGCGGCCCTCCGGCAATCAGGCGTTCGCTACCTTGATGCATGCGGCGTCGATGCGTTTCAAGGCTTCGTCACGACCGGCCAGATACACGGTATGGGAAATGTCCGGGCTGACCTGGGTGCCGGTGATCGCCACGCGCAGCGGCTGGGCGACCTTGCCCATGCCGATTTCCAGCGCGGCGGCGGTGTCGTGCAGCGCCACGCCGACCGCCTCGGCGGTCCACTGCGGCAATGCGGCCAGCAGCTCGCGCGCCTTGCCCAGCGCCACGTCCGCGCCGGGCTTGAAGTGCTTGGCGACGGCGGCTTCGTCGTATTCGGTAAGCGGCTGGTACCAGACCACCGCCTTCTCGGCCATCTCCTTCAGGGTCTGCACGCGCTCGCGCAGGGCGACGACCACGTCGGCCGGGGCCGGGCCGGCGGCCACGTCCAGCCCCAGCTTTTCCAGCTGATAGACCAATTGCGGTGCGATGGAAGCCGGATCTTCGCTCTTCAGGAAGTGCTGGTTGACCCAGCCCAGCTTGGCCATGTCCAGCCGCGAGGCCTTGGAATTGCAGTGGGTGACGTCGAACAGGTCGATCAGCTCCCGGCGGCTGAAGATTTCCTGATCGCCATGCGACCAGCCCAGCCGCGCCAGGTAGCTCAGCAGCGCCTCGGGCAGGTAGCCGGCGTCCTTGTACTGCATCACGTCGGCCGCGCCGGTGCGCTTGGACAGCTTGGCGCCGGCCTCGTCGAGGATCATCGGCATGTGGCCGAACTTCGGCACCGCCGCGCCCAGCGCTTCGTAGATGTTGATCTGGCGCGGAGTGTTGTTGATGTGGTCGTCACCGCGGATGACCTCGGTGATGCCCATGTCCCAGTCATCGACGACCACCGCGAAGTTGTAGGTCGGGTAGCCATCCGGGCGGAAGATCACCATGTCGTCCAGTTCGCTGTTGGCGATCTCGATGCGGCCCTTGATCAGGTCGTCGAACACCACGCTGCCGCCCTGCGGGTTCTTGAAGCGGATGACGCGGTTCGGGTCGTCGCGGTACGGCAGGTTCAGCTCGCGCGCGGCGCCGTTGTAGCGCGGCTTTTCCTGCTTGGCCATCGCCGCCTCGCGCATGGCGTCGAGTTCCTCGCGGGTTTCGTAGGCGTAGTAGGCCTTGCCGGCGGCGAGCAGTTGTTCGGCCACTTCCCTGTAGCGGGCGACGCGGTGGGTCTGGTAGACCGGGCCTTCGTCGTAGTCCAGGCCCAGCCAGTCCATCGCTTCGAGGATGGCGTCGATCGCCGCCTGGGTGCTGCGCTCGCGGTCGGTATCCTCGATGCGCAGCACGAACTCGCCGCCGCGGTGGCGGGCCTCCAGCCAGCAGTACAGCGCGGTGCGGGCACCACCGATGTGCAGGTAGCCGGTGGGACTGGGGGCGAAGCGGGTACGGACGGTCATGACGGGCGCGGAAGTGGGAATCCGCGCATTTTACCGCGTAGGCCGGGGCTACGCCCCCGACGCCTGGGGTTCATGCTCGTCGGGGGCATGGCCCCGACCTACCCGCCTGTACAAGCATCAGGGCTTGCGCACCACCAGTTCGCCGCGCACCTCGGTGCCGTCGGACAGGCCCAGCACCACTGGCACGCGCTGGCCCTCCTGCAACGCCGCCTTGCCATCCATCAGCATCAGGTGCAGGCCGCCGGGCTTGAGTTCGGCATGCTGCCCGGCCGCCACCGGCAGGCGTTCCACTTCGCGCATGCGGCTGACGCCATCGACCAGCGTCGTCTCGTGAAGGGACACGTCCGCGAACGCTTCGCTGCGTACCGAAGTCACCGCCACCTCCGCCTTGCAGGCGTTGTCGATGCGGCCGAAGCCGCCGGCCATGTGCGCCATCGCCGGGAAACGGATCCAGCCGTCGCTGAAACGCACGCACGCAGCCTCCGCCGCCTGCGCCGGGGCCGCCATCACCGAGGCCACCGACATCAACAGTACGCACGCGAATGGTTTGGTTATCATCGAAACATCGACTCCCTGCCGTATCCGAGGCCGCAGCATGACAACGCTCATCGACACGATCAACCACGGCCCCATCCGCGAACTGCGGCTGGCGCGGCCGCCGGTCAACGCGCTCGATACCGAACTGTGCCGGGCGCTGATCGCCACGCTCAACCAGTGCATGGCCGAGGACGTGCAGGGCGTGGTGCTGTCCGGCAGCGAGCGCATCTTCACCGGCGGCATGGACGTGCCCTACCTGCTGCGCCACGGCGAGGACAAGCACAAGCTGCTCGACAGCTGGCAGGCGTTCTTCGGCGCGGCGCGCACGCTGGCCGAAAGCCGCATCCCGGTGGTGGCCGCGCTCACCGGGCACTCCCCGGCCGGCGGCTGCGTGCTGGCGTTGTGCTGCGACTACCGGGTGATGGCGCGCAGCGTCGACCCGGCCAAGCCCTACGTGATCGGCCTGAACGAGGTGCAGGTGGGGCTGGTGGCGCCTGAGGGCATCCAGCGGTTGCTGCGGCGGGTGGTCGGCATGCACCGCGCCGGCGTGCTGCTGGCCGGCGGACAACTGGTCAGCGCCGAGCGCGCGCTGGAGATCGGGCTGGTGGACGAACTGGCCGATGGCGCCGGCAACGTGGTCGAACAGGCCATCGCCTGGCTGCAGGCGCAATTGAAGCTGCCGCGCCAACCGATGCTGCAGACTCGCGCCATCGCCCGCGCCGACCTGCACGAGGCCATGCAACCGCAGCACATCCAGCTGGATCGTTTCGTCGAGGCCTGGTATTCGGCCGATGCGCAGGCGGCGTTGCAGGCGCTGGCGGCGAAGCTCGGCAAAGCCTGAATTTCCGTAGGAGCGCACCTTGGTGCGCGATGGGGCTTCGCCGGGAAAGCTTCATCGCGCACCAAGGTGCGCTCCTACGGGCAGGGCCTTGTCCCTCGCAGCAGTCCGCCCGGCCCCGCCCGCTATAATCGCGGCCTGTCGAAATCAGGCCCGTCCCCTTGTCCGCCCATCCCGAACCCGTGGTCCCCGAACTGATCGACCTGCTGTCGCTGGAACGGCTGGAAGACAACCTGTTCCGTGGCCAGAGCCGCGACATCGGCACCAAGTACGTGTTCGGCGGGCAGGTGCTGGGGCAGGCGCTGGCCGCCGCCCAGGCCACGGTCGACAACGGCCGCCATGTGCATTCGCTGCATGCCTATTTCCTGCGCGCCGGCAACATCGACCACCCCATCGTCTACGACGTGGACCGCACCCGCGACGGCGGCAGCTTCTCGGTGCGCCGGGTCACCGCGATCCAGCACGGCAAGGTGATCTTCTTCTGCGCGGCCTCGTTCCAGCAGGCCGAGCGCGGCGCCGAGCACCAGCACAAGATGGCGGAGGTGCCGCAGCCGGAGGACATCGAGCCCAACCGCCCGCTGGCGCCCGAGGTGCTGGAACGGCTGCCGGTGAAGGTGCAGCGCTGGCTCTCGCGCGGCGGCCCGTTCGAGTTCCGCCACGTCATCGCTCCCGGCGAAAGCCTGCGCGACGAACTCAACCCGACCAAGCGCCCGCCCTACCACCAAGTGTGGATGCGCCTGAGCGAGCGGGTCGGCGACGCACCGGAGCTGCACCAGGCGCTGCTGGCCTACGCCTCCGATTTCCATCTGCTCGGCACGGCCACCTTCCCGCACGGCATCAGCTACTACCAGCCGCACGTGCAGATGGCCTCGCTCGACCACGCCATCTGGTTCCACCGCCCGTTCCGCGTGGACGACTGGCTGCTGTATTCGCTGGACAGCCCCAGCGCGCAGGATTCGCGCGGGCTGGCGCGCGGCCAGTTCTTCACCCGCGACGGCGTGCTGGTGGCCAGTACCGCGCAGGAAGGCCTGATCCGCGTCGCCCCCGGCGACAAGGACTGAGGCATGCGCAAGATCTTCAGCAGCCAGCGCGTGGAGAATGCCGAAGGCGTAGCGCAGATGCTGCGCGAGGCCGGCATCGAGGTGCGCCTCACCAATGGCCGCTCCTACCACAGCAAGCGCCGCGGCCAGTTCAGCTACCTCGACAACACGCTGGGCGATGACAAATTGCCGACGGTGTGGGTCGTGCGCGCCGACGACCAGACCCGCGCGCGCGAAATCCTGCGCGACGCACGCCTGCTCGACACCACCCGCCGCGACCATCCGGTCGCCGAATACGCCTTCCGCGAAGCGCCGGGCGAAGGCAACGGCCGCCGCTGGGCATGGCGCATCCGCATCGCGCTGCTGTTGGTGATCGCCGGACTGGTCCTGATGATGGTGCTGCGCCACCGCGCCGCGCCGGTGCCGCCGGTGCCCGAGCCGGCGCAGCAGGTGCAACCAGCGCAGGACGACGGTGAGTTCCGCGTGCGTGTGCAGCCGGCGAACTGAAGTGATACCGGCCGCCGGCGGGTATCTGCACGATGCTGCGTAGGTGCCGGGCTTGCCCGGCACGGGGCCTGGCCGGGAAGGCTTCATGCGGGGCGAGCCCCGCATCTACGGAATGGTAGGCGCGCGAGGTTGCCGGCACTACCGGTCACATCCGCTGGCGGCCTTCGTCATGGCCTGCATCCACACGGGAGCCGCTGCATGACCGCCACGACGCTCGAATCCATGCTGCACCGCGAACTGCCTGCCGCCCGCGGTGGCTGCACGCAGTCCTACGGCCGCATCGTCGTAGCCTGCCAGAACACCGTCACCGCCATCGCGCTGGCCATCACCCGCGACGTGCAGGCCAGCGAGGACATCGCCCAGGAGGCCTTCATCAAGGCCTGGCAGCAGCTCAACCAGCTCAACAACGCGGCCAGCTTCCTGCCCTGGCTGCGGCAGATCACCCGCAACCTCGCCCGCGACTGGCTGCGCGCCAACCGCAACCGGCCGCTCAGCGGCGAGGCGGCCGAAATCGCCATCGGCATGGCCGCCGATCCCGCGCCCGGCGCCGCCGAGGCGATGGCACGGGTAGAGGAAGAACTGGCCGCCGAGGAAATCATTTCCGCCCTGCCCGAAGACAGCCGCGAAACTTTGCTGCTGTTCTACCGCGAAGGACAAAGCTCGCAGCAGGTGGCCGCGCTGCTGGGCCTGAGCGACGCGGCGGTGCGCAAGCGCCTGTCGCGCGCCCGCGCCACGGTGCGCGAGGAAATGCTCAAGCGCTTCGGCGAATTCGCGCGCGGCAGCGCGCCGTCGGCGGCATTCGCGCTGGTGGTGGTCGGCGCGCTGGTCGGCGCGACCCCGGTGGCCAGCGCCGCCACCGTGATCGGCTCGGGCGTGCTCGGCGGCGGCCTCGGCAAGCTCGGCACCGGCGGCATCACCGGCGGCATTGCCGGCGGTTCGCTGGGCGCGATCGTCCAGCACCTCACCGATCACCCGGTGGTCCTGCTGGGCATCCTCGGCGGCGTGCTCGGTGGCGTCGTCGGCTATGGCCTGACCTGGTGGTATCTGGTGCGCTTCTGCGCCGGTGCCCGCGAGCGCGCGCAGGTGCAGCGCTTCATGCTCCTCAACATGACGACCGGCACGACGATGCTGTTCTGCATCATGCTCGCGGTGGTGCTCACCCCGGGTTGGCAGGCGACGCTCGCGACCTTCGCCATCGGCATCTCCATCGTCAACTACCAGTACCTGGTCACGCTGCCGCGGATCATGGACCCGATCCTCGCCCGCGCCGACAACGCCCGGCGCCGTCGCGGATACGCATGGGTGATCGGCAAACCGGCGGTGGTGGCCAGCACGCTGGTGGCGGGGACCTGCCTGCTGCACGCGCTGCACAACGCCGGGCGGTTGTAGCTTCGGTACCGCGACCAGGCGCAGGTCGGGGTTACACCCCCGACGCACGGGACATCGGCATGCCTCTGTCGCGGAGGTAACCCCGACCCGTGATCGATGGCTCGACTCCGCAAGCCAGCCCCTCCCACCTGCAAGGTGGGAGGGGCTGTTTCCTCCCGCTTACTTCGCGACCGGCGCCGGCGCACGCGGACCGCGCGGGCCAGCCTTGGCGCGGGCGGCATCCAGCTCGGCCTGGCTCAGCTTGCCGTCCTTGTCGGTGTCGGCGTTGACGAACCATTCGTCGCGGCGCTGCTTGGCACGGGCCTCGCGGTCGGCACGGTCGATGTAGCCGTCCTTGTTGACGTCCATGCGCTCGAAGAAGGCCTGGTGTTCGGCGGCGCTGATGCGGCCGTCATGGTCGCTGTCCATCATCGGCATGAAGCCTTCGCCGCGATGGCCGCGGTGATGGCGGCCCATGCCGCGGTGGCCGTCGCCGCCGCGCGCGTGCCAGCGCGGCAGTTCGTCGCGCGAGAGCTTGCCGTCCTTGTTCTTGTCCAGCTCGTCGAAGCGCTGCGCGAGCCACGGCTGCGCGGCGGCCTCCTGGCGGTCGACCACGCCGTCGCCATTGGCGTCCGGCCGCTGCATGGCGGGCTTCGGCTGCGGTGCGGTGGCGGCGGCCAGCGCAACGCCGGTGGTGGAGGTCGCCAGCAGCACGGCCAGCAGGATCAGGGATTTGCGGTGGGTCATGGGGTGGCTCCTGTAGTGGACGAAAGGTCGCAGTACCTGCGCCTCGTTGACATCAACGCGCCACCGGTGCCGGCGTTGACCGCGCGGCGGGCGCATTCATCAACCGGACAGGCGCAGGTACTGCGACCACGGGCGGCTATGCTTGCGCGCATGGCTTTGCACGGCGACTCCAACGAAGAACTGCGCCTGTTCCAGACCGGCGAGCACCCTTGCGGCTATTTCCCCGAGCGGCAGGCGCGCGACCTGGTGCTCGACCCGCAGGACAGCCGCCTCGGCGAGCTGTACCCGATGGCGCTGGGCTGGGGCTTCCGCCGCTCCGGCGACCTGGTCTACCGCCCGCATTGCCAGCAGTGCCGCGCCTGCGTGCCGGTGCGCATCCCGGTGGCGCGCTTCATGCCCGACCGCAGCCAGCGCCGCTGCCTGGCCCGCAACGCCGACCTCGATTGCCGCGTGCTGCCGGCCGAGCGCAGCGACGAGCAGTTCGCGCTGTACCAGCGCTACCTCGCCGCGCGCCATGCCAACGGCGGCATGGACGACCACGGCCCGCACGAGTTCGACCAGTTCCTGGTCGGCCGCTGGTCGCACGGGCGCTTCCTCGAAATCCGCACGCATGCCGACCACGGCGCACCCGGCCGGCTGCTGGCGGTGGCCGTCACCGACGTCACCCCGTTGGGCCTGTCGGCGGTCTACACCTTCTTCGACCCGGACGAACAGGCGCGCGGGCTGGGCACGCTCGCGATCCTGCAGCAGATCGCCTGGGCACAGCGTGCCGGCCTGCCGCACCTGTACCTGGGCTACTGGATCGACGGCCACCGCAAGATGGACTACAAGCGCCGCTACCGGCCGCTGGAATATTTCGACGGCCGCCATTGGCGGGAAGACCCCGCGGCCCGGTAGGCCGGGGCTACGCCCCCGGCGTTCATCGCCGGTTGCGCCGAGGTCATGGCCCCTGCCATGACGACTTCATCAAGCCGATGCGAGAATGCCGGCATGAACAAGCACATCCTGCTCCTTGGCCTCGCCATGCTCTGCGCCGCCTGCACCAGCACCGCCACCACCACGCCGGACGACACCGCGGCCACGCCGCGCCTGCGCCTGGCCACCTACAACACCTCGCTGTATTCGGACGAGGCCGGCGGCCTGATCCGCGAACTGCAGGGCGACAGCGCGCACGCACGCAAGATCGCCGCGGTGCTGCAGCAGGTGCGCCCGGACCTGGTGCTGCTCAACGAATTCGACTACGACGACGCCCACCGCGCCGCCGACCTGTTCCAGCACCGCTACCTGGAAACCGCGCAGCCCGGCGGCGGCGAACCGCTGCACTACGCCTACCGCTACCTGGCGCCGGTCAACACCGGCGTGCCGAGCGGGCTGGACATCGACAACGACGGCACGGTCGGCGGCGAAGGCCGCGCGCACGGCAACGATGCGTGGGGCTACGGCCTGCACCCCGGCCAGTACGGCATGCTGCTGCTGTCGCGCTACCCCATCGACGACGCCGCGGTGCGCAGCTTCCGGCTGCTGAAATGGAGCGCGATGCCCAACGCGGTGCGCCCGCTCGACCCGGCCAGCGGCCAGCCGTTCTGGAGCGATGCGGTGTGGTCGCAGCTGCGGCTGTCGTCGAAGTCGCACTGGGACGTGCCGGTGCGGACCCCGCTGGGCACCCTGCACGTGCTGGCCTCGCATCCCACGCCACCGGCTTTCAACGGCCCAGAAAAGCGCAACGTCGCGCGCAACCACGACGAGCTGCGGCTGTGGAAGGAATACCTGGACGGCGGCGACACGCCGTGGCTGTGCGACGACCAGGGCCGCTGCGGCGGGCTGGCGGCGGATGCGCGCTTCGTGATCGTCGGCGACCTCAACAACGACCCGGTCGATGGCGACGGCCGCCACGAGGCCATCCTCGAACTGCTCGAACACCCGCGCGTGCTGCGCTACCCCACGCCCACCAGCACCGGCGCCGAACAGACCAGCCTCGCCTATGCGGAAAAGGGCGTGGCCCGGCGCGGCGCCCCGCGGCAGGCCACCGGTGATTTCGGCCCGCGCTCGGGCACGCTGCGGCTGGACTACGTGCTGCCGTCAGCCGGCTTCATCCACCTCGGCAGCGGCGTGTTCTGGCCGGCCGATGGCAACCCCGAAGCCGGGATCGCCGATGGCAGCGACCACCACCTGGTATGGGTGGACGTGCGCTGAGCCGGCACGTCCCATGAACCCGCCGCCATAGGGCGGAGCCTGCCCGGCCAAAGCCCCTCTCCCCTTGGGAGAGGGGTTGGGGAGAGGGTTCGGGCGAAGCCTTCGCGGTGTTTGACTGCACGAGGCTTCGCCCGAACCCTCATCCGCCCCTTCGGGGCACCTTCTCCCAGAGGGAGAAGGAAAAGCCTTCGCTGGGCCACGGTCAGCCAGCGTCCACCATCAGCGCAATTCGATGCCGATGGCCGCGGCCGCCTCGCGGGCGATCGCACGCGCCTGCTCCACGCCGGTCGCGCACGCGAGGGTGACGCCGACCCGGCGGTGGCCTTCCACCACCGGCTTGCCGAACAGGCGCAGCGCGGTGTCCGGCGCACGCAACGCGGCGTCGATGCCGTCGAAGAACGGCACGCCGTACCCCTGCGCCAGCAGCGCGCACGAGGCCGAAGGGCCGTTGTGGCGGATGTGCGGGATCGGCAGGCCGAGGATCGCGCGCGCGTGCAGCGCGAACTCGCTCAGCTCCTGCGAGGCCAGCGTCACCAGCCCGGTGTCGTGCGGGCGCGGCGAGACTTCGCTGAACCACACTTCGTCCCCCTTCACGAAGAACTCCATGCCGAACACGCCCCAGCCGCCGAGATCGTCGGCGATGGCGCGCGCCACGGCCTGCGCGCGTTGCAGCGCCTCGGCCGACATCGGCTGCGGCTGCCAGCTTTCGCGGTAGTCGCCGTCCTGCTGCAGGTGGCCGATGGGATCGCAGAACGACGTGCCACCGGCATGGCGCACGGTCAGCAGGGTGATCTCGTAGTCGAAGTCGATGAAGCCCTCGACGATGCAGCGGCCGGCGCCGGTGCGGCCGCCGGTCTGCGCGTAGGCCCACGCCGGGGCGATGTCGGCCTCGCTGCGCACCGTGCTCTGGCCCTTGCCCGAGGACGACATCACCGGCTTGACCACGCACGGCAGGCCGATGGCCGCCACCGCGTCGCGGTACTCGGCCTCGGTATCGACGAAGCGGTAGGGCGAGGTCGGCACGCCGAGGGTTTCGGCGGCGAGCCGGCGGATGCCCTCGCGGTCCATCGTCAGCCGCGCCGCGCGCGCGGTGGGGATCACCCGGGTCGCGCCCTCGGCTTCAAGTTCCTCCAGCGTGGCGGTGCTGATCGCCTCGATCTCCGGCACCACGATGTGCGGGCGCTCGCGCTCGACCAGTGCGCGCACCGCGGCGCCATCGAGCATGTCGAGCACGTGGCTGCGGTGCGCCACCTGCATCGCCGGGGCGTCGGCATAGCGGTCGGCGGCGATGACTTCCACGCCGAAACGCTGCAGTTCGAGCGCCACTTCCTTGCCCAGCTCGCCCGACCCAAGCAGCAGCACGCGGGTGGCGGAAGGCGACAGCGGGGTACCGAGCGAGGTCATCGGGAAAATCCGGGCAGGGACGGGGCCGCACATTCTAGCCGCCGGTCCCCGCCACACCCTCTTGCACATTGATATCAATTTGATATCTTTCATCGCAACCACCACGGAAGACGCGCCATGAAAGAGAAAGCCCTCGGTTCCCTGCCCGGCATCCCCACCCTGCTCGGCGCAATCGTCCTGATGCTGGCCGGTGCCGGCGCCCTGGTCCTGGCCGCCGCCCACGGCGCCGGCGGCCTGTCGGCCATCGCCGGCATCGTGCTGGTGGCGCTGGGCATCTTCACCGTCACCGGCCTGTACATGGTCCAGCCCAACCAGGCCGCGGTGCTGAGCCTGTTCGGCAAGTACACCGGCACGGTCAAGGACAACGGCCTGCGCTGGAACAACCCGTTCTTCAGCAAGAAGAAGGTCAGCCAGCGGGTGCGCAACTTCGAGAGCGGCAAGCTCAAGGTCAACGAGCTGGACGGTTCGCCGATCGAGATCGCCGCGGTGATCGTGTGGCAGGTGGTGGACGCCTCCGAGGCGGTCTACAACGTCGACGACTACGAGAGCTTCGTGCACATCCAGTCCGAATCGGCGCTGCGCGCGATGGCCACCAGCTACCCCTACGACCAGCACGAGGAAGGCCAGCTGGCGCTGCGCAGCCACGCCAACGAGATCTCCCAGCACCTGAAGGACGAGCTGGCCGAGCGCCTGGCCGACGCCGGCGTGCAGGTGCTCGACGCGCGCATCAGCCACCTCGCCTACGCCCCGGAAATCGCGCAGGCGATGCTGCAGCGGCAGCAGGCCAACGCGGTGATCGCCGCGCGCCAGCGCATCGTCGCCGGCGCGGTGGGCATGGTCGAGATGGCGCTGGCCGAACTGCAGCGCAGCGGCGTGGTCGAGCTGGACGAGGAACGCAAGGCGCAGATGGTCGGCAACCTGCTCACCGTGCTGTGCTCGGACCGCGGCACCCAGCCGGTGGTCAACACCGGCTCGCTGTACTGATCCCCGCCCCGACAGGAGCAAGGCCGTGAATCCCGCCCATCCCGCCATCGTCACCTTCATCATCCCCGCTGTCGACATCGGCGCGCGCCGCCGCCGGCACCGGCAGGCAGGCCGCAACCACGGGAACGCCGCGCATGGGCAATGAAGTGATCGCCGCCCTGGTCATCGCCCTCACCGGCGTGCCGGCGCTTGGCATCGCCGCATGGAGCGGCCGCGACGGCAGCGCCCACGCGCGCGGCACCGGGCTGCGCTGGGCATTGATCGCGCTGTGCAGCTTCATCGCCGCGATCGCGCTGTATTTCTCCGGCGGCAACCGCAGCGCGGCGCTGGCCGTCGGCATCGGCTTCGCGGTGGCGGTCAACGCACTGGCGGTGTCGATGGTGCTGCACCTGCGCCGCGGCAATGACGGAGCACCACGCAAGTGAGCGAGAAGAAGGCCTACCCGCTGCGCATCAACGCCGAGGTGCTGGCGGCGGCGCAACGCTGGGCCGACGACGAGCTGCGCAGCCTCAACGCGCAGATCGAATACGTGCTGCGCGACGCGCTGCGCAAGGCCGGGCGCCTGCCCAAACCGAAAACCGAGCCAAGGGAAGAGCCATGAACAAGCAATGGAAGTACCTCGTCGTCAAAGTGAACACCAGCGTGTTCGGCGGCTTCAAGATGGAGACGCTGCAGGAGGAACTGGACAAGCACGGCCGGCAGGGCTGGGAGCTGGTCAACGTGGTGCATTCCATGCCCGGCTATTCCTCGCCGACCCTGCTGTTCAAGAAGGAAGCCTGAGATGAAGCGGATGCAGGCATGGCTCGCCGCCGCGGCGATGATGGTTTCGGCCACGGCGTCCGCCACCGACGCCCCCACCACGCTGGCCACGCGCCTGCTCGACCAGCTCGACGCCGGCCAGTACGCCGCCGCCGAGGCGTCGTTCTCGCCGCAGATGAAGACCGCCGTGCCCGCCGACAAGCTCAAGGCCGTGTGGGAGTCGCTACCCGCGCAATTGGGCGCGGCTGGCAGCCGCGGCGAGGCGACGACCAGCGAGGCCGATGGTTTCCGCATCGTGGCCGTCCCGCTGCACTACGCCCACGGCGACGTGCTGGCACGCGTGGTGCTGGACAGGGACGACCGCATCGCCGGCTTCATGGTGCAGCCGGCGCCGCCCCCGCCGCCCGTCGCGCCTGCCGATGCGCCCTTCACCGAGCAGGACCTCACCCTGCCCGCACCCACCTCGGGCAAACCGGGGCTGCCGGGCACGCTCACCGTACCCAAGGGGCAAGGTCCGTTCCCGGCCATCGTGCTGGTGCACGGCTCCGGCCCGCAGGACCGCGACGAAACCATCGGCGCCAACCGTCCGTTCCTCGACATCGCGCGCGGCCTTGCCGCGCACGGCATCGCCACGTTGCGCTACGACAAGCGCACGCAGGCCCGGCCACAGGATTTCACCAGCGAATCGGGCATTGACGACGAAACCACCGACGATGCCGTCGCCGCGGTCACCGCGCTCGTCGGCAACCCCCATGTCGACCGCAGGCACGTCTACGTGCTCGGCCACAGCCAGGGCGGCCTGCTCGCCGGCCGCATCACCCGCAACAGCCACGGCGAAGTGGCCGGGCTGATCCTGCTGGCCGCGCCCGCGCGCCCGATCCTCGACCTGCTCGGCGAACAGAACCGCTACCTCGCCAATCTCGACGGCAGCATCAGCGCCACGGAACAGGCGCATCTGGATGCGCTCGACGCCGCCATCACCAAGGTGCGCCACGACCCCGAAGCCAGGCTGCTGGAACTGCCCGGGCGCTATTGGCAGCAGTTGGAAAAAGTCGATCCCGTCGCCGATGCGCGCGACAGCCAACTGCCGGTCCTGCTGCTGCAAGGCGGCCGTGACTTCCAGGTGGTCGACGCCGACTGGCAACGCTGGCAACAGGGCCTGCAAGGCCCGCGCTACCGCTTCCATCGCTACCCGGCGCTCAACCACCTCGGCATCGCCGGCGAAGGCAAGGGCACGCTGGACGAATACCAGAAACCCGGCCACGTGGACGCCACGCTGCTCGACGACATCGCCAACTGGGTGAAGGAACGGCAATGACCCCGTCCTCGCCCGCACCGTGGAAACCCGACCTGAAGCTGGCCGGCGTGCTGGGGCTGGCCGCGGCGCTGGCCACCGCCGCGCTGTTCCCCTACCTGCTGCAGTTGATGCCGGACAAGCTGGCACGGATTCCACTGCCCTTGCCGGTAGTGGTCATGGCGCAGTCGCTGCAGGCGCTGGTGCTGCTCGGCGGCATGTCGTTGCTGGGCCTGCGCATGGGGCACCGTATCGGCCTCGGCGCACCGCTGCTGCAGGCATGGCTGGGCGGCACGCCGGCTGCGGCACGGCCGCGCCCGCAGCCGTGGCTAGCGGTCGCGCTGGGTGCGGCAATGGCGTTGCTGGTGGTGCTGGCAAGCCAATGGATCGACCCGCTGCTGCCGGCCATGCGCAACCCGCCGGCGCACGCCGATGCCGCGGCCTCGGCATTGAACGGCCTGCTGGCCTCGTTCTACGGCGGCATCGTCGAAGAGCTGCAACTGCGGCTGTTCCTGATGACGCTGCTGCTCTGGCTGGTCGCCCGCGTGCGCGGCCGCATGCCCGGCAACACCACGTTCTGGCTGGCGATCCTGCTTGCCGCGCTGCTGTTCGGCGTCGGCCACCTGCCGGCGGCGGCGCACATCTGGGGGCTGGATACCATCGTCGTGCTGCGCACCCTCGCCCTCAATGCGGTGGTCGGCATCGCCTGTGGCTGGCTGTACTGGCGGCGCGGGCTGGAGATGGCCATGCTCGCCCACTTCAGCGCCGACCTCGTGCTGCACGTGCTGATGCCGTTGCTTGGCAGCGGCACACCCTGACCACAAGGAAGACCCGAGCCGATGACCACCGCGTCCACATCGAAGTCCTACGCCGTTGCTCCCGCTTCACCGTGGTTGCTGCTGTGGATATGGCTGCCGCTATTGCTGGCCTGCGGCCTGACCCTTGCCAGCGCATGGCGCAATCCGCCCGTGCCGCCCGGCATCTGGCTGGTGCTGGCGCACCTGCCGGTGGTGGGCATCGTCCTGCAATGGGCCTTCAACCGCCGCCGCATCAACGTGCAGGGCCGGCAACTGGACGTGGTTTCGACCTTCTACCGCAAGCGCGTGGACGTTTCCGAACTGCGGCTGGAACAGGCGCGCGTGGTCGACCTGGCCGAACACCACGAATACCGCCCCGGCTTCAAGACCAACGGTTTCGGCATGCCCGGCTTCCAGTCCGGCCACTTCCGCATGCGCGGCGGCGGCAAGGCATTCTGCCTGCTCACCGACCGCAGCCGCGTGCTGGTGCTGCCCCTGCGCGGCGGCGCGATGCTGCTGCTTTCGCCGGAGCACCCCCGCGCCCTGCTCGACGACCTGAAACGGCTGGCGTAGGTCGGGGTTGCGCCCCCGACGCTCCATACCCGGCACCTCGCGCATATCGCCGTCGGGGATGTAACCCCGACCTATTGGCGGACGAAGCGCCGGGGATGCAGCCCGGGCATTAGACAGCCCCGCATCGATGCCCCAAGCTGCCTCCATGCGCAACGCCCCGTACCTGCTGCTCAACACCCCCGACATCGAACTCTGGCCCGGCGGCCTGCTGCGCGCGCGCAGCAACCACGACGCGCGCCTGCTCGCCCGCGCCAGCCACGTGCTGCGGCGCAAACGCGACGGCCGCTACCTGGCCGTGCAACTGCGAGGCGGCCTGATGCCGCTGGTCACGCGCCTGCCCGAAGAGCCCGGCGTCGAACCGGCACTGGCGCTGCTCGATGCCCGGCTGTCGCAACCGGCGCGCATGCCCCCGCCCTCCGGTCCGCTGCCGCTGGACGGGTTGCAGCAGCGGCTGGACCGGCTCGGGCTGGATGCCAGCGCCTATGCCGCGCAGACCGGCCTGCCGCTGGTCGCCGAGCCAGCATGCCTGCAACTGGCCGGCTTCGACCGCTACCGCCGCCCGCTGTGGCTCACCCGCGGCGCCGCGCGCGCATGGCAGCGCCTGCATGCGGCCGCCGCAATCGACGGCATCGCGCTGGACGCGATCTCCGGCTACCGCAGCCATGCCTATCAACTGGGCATCTTCGAACGCAAGCTCGCCCGCGGCCTGGACGTGGCCGCGATCCTCACCGTCAACGCCGCGCCGGGCTACAGCGAGCACCACGGCGGCAATGCGCTGGACATCGGCACGCCGGGCGAGCCGCCCGCGGAGGAATCCTTCGAGCGCACCCCGGCCTTCGCCTGGCTGCAACGCCGCGCGGGCGAACTCGGCTTCCACCTGAGCTACCCGCGCGACAACCCGCACGGCATCGTCTACGAACCGTGGCACTGGTGTTTCCGTGGCTGAGGGCGGCCTGCCCGGACTGGCCGACATCGAGACCCTGCTGGCGGCGTGGCAGGCACTGCACCACGCGCCCCGGCACGAAGCGGCAGGCGCCTTCTTCGCCCTGCTGGCATGCCCGCCGTGGTGCGACACCGGCTACGACCCGGCCGCCGCGGGCAAAGCCATCGACGACCCGCAGCGGATCGAAGACGCCACGCTGGCCGAACTGCGCCCGCTGCTGACCTGGTGCGAGCGTGGCGAACGCTTCAACGCAGGCCACCATGCCGCCCTGCTCGCCGATGGCCGCCTGCAACGCCTGATGCAACGCCTGTCGCGCATCGCCGCGGCGATGGCGCAACGGCAAGCGCATGTTCCCCTCGAACCGGTGGCCTATGCCGCGCTCAACAGCCGCCAGCGCGAGAACCACAACTTCCAGAAAGTCTCTGCGCGGCTGGCCGACTACGGCTACGTCACCCTGCGCCTGAGCGACGACTGGCAGGGCGCCGATTTCATCGCCCAGCACATCGACGGCCGCACCTTCCTGCGCGTGCAGCTGAAAAGCCGCATGGGTGTGGCGCGCAAATACCGCCACCGCGGGTTGTGGCTATGCTTCCCGCATGCGGGTCAGTGGTACCTGTGCCCGCACGATGGCCTGCTCGAATACCTGCTGGCCGAGTGCGGCATCGGCCATACCGCGTCATGGAGCGACAAGGGCGAATACACGCAATCCGCGCCCGGCAGGAAGCATCTGGACTACCTGCACCGCTATCGGCTGTAACCCGCCGGGACCGAGTCGGGGTTCTTCGGGCACCTTGTAGCTGCGGGGCTTGCCCCGCATGGAACCTTCCCGGTGAAGCCGTGCCGGGCAAGCCCGGTACCTACGAAGCAATCTTGTAGATGCGGAGCTTGCCCCAGCATGAAACCTTCCCGGAGAGGCCCCGTACCGGGCAAGCCCGGTACCTACGAGACAGAAGGCCATTCCACACGGTACGGGAAAGCACCGTCATCCCCCCGGGGCGCAGCTCCTGCTCCGGAAATCAATCCTGCGAACGATTGGTCTTCGCGCCACCGGCGTCGGCGGCATCGGCGATCCGCCACAGGTACAAGCTGGCCCAGGTGCGGTACGGCCCCCAGCGTTCGCCGCGGGCCTGCAGCTCCTTCGGCGTGGGCATGGCGTCGGCGCCGTCCACGCGCTGGGCGCCCTTGCGGATGCCGAGGTCGTCGACCGGCAGGATGTCCGGCCGCCCGAGCCGGAACATCAGCATCATCTCCACCGTCCAGCGGCCGATGCCGCGGATCGGGACCAACGCCTCGACGATGGCGTCGTGGTGCATCCACGCCATCTGCCGGGTCGAGGGGATTTCCCCGGCCTGCTCGCGCCGGGCCAGGTCGCGCAGCGCCAGCGCCTTGTTGCCGGAGACGCCACAGGCACGCAGGCCGGCGTCGTCGATGCGGGCCAGCGTGTCGGCATGCAGGCGCGGGCTGCCGATGGCCGCCTCCACCCGCCCGACGATGGTCGAGGCGGCCTTGCCGCTGAGCTGCTGGAACAGGATCGCGCGCGCCAACGCATCGACCGGGTCGAACGGGCACCGCCAGCCCGCCGGGGTTTCCAGCGGCCCCAGCCGGCGCATCCAGGCGGCCAGCCGCCGGTCGCGGCGCTGCAGGTGCGCCAGCGCCTGTCCGACGTCGAATCCGCGCGCGTAACGGGGCATCGCCGCGTTACCGCCGCAGCGAGCCCAGCGCGAACAGCAGCCAGCCGGCGATCATCGCCATGCCGCCGGCCGGGGCCAGCGTGGTCGGCCAGCCCATCAGCACGCCACCGGCCACGCTGCCGGAGAACAGCAGCACCCCCAGCAGCAGCACGTACAGCGCCACCCGCCCGAAGCCGTTCAGCGAGGCCGGGCCCAGCACCGCCAGCACCACGCCGTGGCCGAAGGCGTGCAGCGCGGCGGTTTCCAGCCGGGACTGCAGCAGGGGATCGCCGACGCCATGCGCGGCATAGGCCGACAGCGCCACCGCGGCGGCGGCCAGCAACGCGCCGCAGAACGCCAGAAACGAAGGTTTGCGTACACGCCGTTCCAGACCCAGCATCGTCTTCCCTCGGTTTTTGCGGGGCGCGGGCCGGGCCCGCGCGGGTGTGCGGCCCGCCGCCGGGCCTTGGTGGGGGCCAAAGAAAAACGCGCCGCAGGAGGCGGCGCGTTTTTCGTCGATCACTGCATTCGTCGCAACCGGTCGGTTACTTGATCGACCAGTACACGTCGTAGGTGCCGTCGGTGGTGAACGCCTTGTCCACGCCGCCCGTCCACGATTCGTACGGGCGGTCGGTCACCTCGTTGCCGTTGGTGGTCGCCCACGCGCGCAGCGCGTTGCGGGCCACGTCCAAACCCGCCATGTGGCCGGTGTAGGAAGCGAACGCGGAGCGGTGCGGCGCGACGTGGCTGTAGGTGGCCGGGTTGCCTTCCGGGATCTTCACCTTCAGCTCGCCATCGGCGGCGGCGACCGGGGCAGCCTCGGCGGCGTCGGCCTTGTCGCCGTCCTTCTTGTCCTTGTCGGCGGCGCTCTTCTTGCGGACCGGCTGGACCACGTCGAAGGCGTACTTCTCGGCGCCGAAGTCGGTGGTGACGATGCGCACCGGGCCGGCGGCCTCCAGGCCGTTGGCCTCCATCGCGCGCTTGATCCACTCCTGGTTGTCCTGGATCGACTTGCGGATGGTCTCGTTGTTGCGGTCGATGTTGCCGGCGTTGACCGCCAGCAGGTCCTCGGCCGGCACGTCCACGACCTTCAGGTCGGTCAGCGGGGCTTCGGCGGCGCGGTAGTCCACGTTCGGCACCGAGGCCAGCATGTTGGCCATGCGCGACAGGCCCAGCTTCAGGTCGTCGCCGATGTGGCGGCTGACGTACAGGCCGGCGTAGCGGCCGAACAGGTCGAAGCCGTACTTGACGCTGTAGTCTTGGGTGATCTTGACGTTGCGGTCGTTCTTGCCGGTCGGCTGCAGGGTGAAGGTGGTCACCTTGTCATGGCCGCGGGTCTGGTCCTCGATGGCGATGGAGACGCGCCGGTTCTCCTCGCTGTCGGTGATCTCCCAGCTGCCCTGGCCCAGCACGTCGTTCTTCGAATTGAATTCCAGGCGCGCACCCTTGCCGGCGTCCGGACCCTTGAGCGTCAGCTCGACGGCGGGATCTCGCAGCACCAGCGGGTTCCAATCCTTGAAGCGGCGCAGGCTGTTGACCGTGTCGTACACGATCGTCATCTTGCGGTTGGTCTCGACGCTCTCGGTGATGTGACGCTCGCCCGGCAGCAGCACGCCGATGAGGACGAACAGGCCAGCCACGATCCCCAAGGCGATCAGGAACTCGATAATACGGGTCATTCAGGAGTCTCCGGGGCCGATCCCACGGCCGGGTTGATTGAAGCGAAGCCCCCATCCTATCAGGCTTTGCGCGGGTTGTTGACAGGATTGGCGCACCGGTTTCCCTGCCGGATGCGAAACTTCCTCGACGGGTTCCAAGGGTAACGCATCACCCCGGCCCCGGCAGCGTGGCCGCGGCGGTTTCCGCCTCCGGCCGGCCCGTTCAGACCAACTGCAGCTCGAACGCCTTGAGCACCGCGCGGGTGCGGTCGCGCACCCCCAGCTTGCTCAATATGTTGGAGACGTGGTTCTTGATGGTGCCCTCGGCCACGCCCAGCGAGTTGGCGATCTCCTTGTTGGAGAAGCCCGAGGCCATCAGCCGCAGGATCTCGGTCTCGCGGTCGGTCAGCGGGTCCGGGCGGTCGAGGCTGACGAATTCGTTGCGCATGTGCTCCAGCCCCGACAGCAGGCGCTGGGTCACCGCCGGCTGCACCAGCGAGCCGCCCTCGGCCACGGTGCGGATGGCGCCGACCAGCTGCTCCAGGGTCACGTCCTTGAGCAGGTAGCCCTTGGCCCCGGCCTTGAGCCCGGCCAGCACCAGCTGGTCGTCGTCGAAGGTGGTCAGGATGATCGACGGCGGCAGCTGGCCGCGCTGGGACAGGGTCTGCAGCGCCTCCAGCCCGGACATCACCGGCATGCGCATGTCCATCAGCACCACGTCCGGCGCCACCTCGGGGATCAGCTCCACCGCCTGGCGGCCGTCGGTGGCCTCGGCCACCACCTCGATGCCGTCATCGAGCGCCAGCAGCGAGCGGATGCCCTGCCGCACCAGGGTTTGGTCGTCGACCAGGCAGACGCGGATCATCGGTTCACTCCTTGTGGCCCGGAGGCCAGCATCATGTTGGTTGCCACCGGCAGCCACAGGCGAAGGCGGAAGCCCCCGCCGCGCGGTGCCGACACGTCCAGGTCGCCGCCATGCTGGGCCAGCCGTTCGCGCATGCCGCGCAGTCCGTTGCCGGGCAGTATCCGCTCCACCTCGCCGCCAATGCCATCGTCATGCGCGTCGATGACGATGCGCTCGCGCTCCCGCCCCACTTTTATCCACAGGTTGCGGGCGCCGGCATGACGAACGGCGTTGGTGATGATCTCCTGGGTGCAGCGCAGCAGCACGTGGGCGCGCTCGGGGTCTTCCACGCTCAGCGGGTCGTCCATGTCCAGGTGGATGTGCAGCGAGGGCACCCGCTCGGCCAGCGGCCGCAGCGCCGCGGCCAGGTCGATCGCGCCGCTCTCGCGCAGTTGGCTGACCGCCTCGCGCACGTCGGTGAGCAGCAGCTTGGCCAGCGTGTGCGCCTGCCGCACGTGGTCCTGTGCCCGCCCCTCGGTGATGTGGCCGGCCACCTCCAGGTTCAGGCTCAGCGCGGTCAGGTGGTGGCCGAGCAGGTCGTGCAGCTCGCGGGAGATGCGGGTGCGCTCGTTGACGCGGGCGCTCTCGGCCAGCAGCAGGCGGGTGGCGCGCAGTTCGGCATTGAGCCGGCGCTGCTCCTCGCGGGCCTGGGTCTGCTGCCGCGCGACCAGGCTGGTCACGAAGATGAACATCGAGAAACCGCCGTACAGCAGCGACTGCATCAGCGCCTCGAACAGCGAGAAGCCCAGCGCGAAATACACCGGAAGCACCGCCAAGTGGCTCACCAGCAACCAGAACACGCCCAGCCGCACCGGCAGCAGCCACGGGATCACCCCGGCCGCGACCATCAGCAGGATGCTGCCCAGCCCCGAGCCGTTGAGGTAGCTCACCGCCAGCGCGCAGATGGTCAGCACCACCAGCAGCAGGCGGTCGTACCAGTGCGCGTGGCCGCCGCTGTTGAGCCGCCGGGTCAGCCAGAAATAGCAGCCGCCGAAGGCCACGTAGAACGCGAACAGCCACAGCTCCTCGCCCGGCCGGCCGGGCACGGCTTCTTCGTCCAGCGCGTACTGGCTGTAGATCAGCGGCAGGCTGACGATGGCCCAGGTGAATAGGCCGGCCAGGCGCAGGACGCGGGTATGGCTGAGTTTTCCCAACATGCGTGCATGGTAAGGAGCCCGGCGCGCGCGCGCCCTCCCACGGAAGTCATGGCTCGCCGGGCTCCGGCCGGCCATGCGATAATCGCCGCCCTGCCCCCTTCCCCCATCCGGGGCCGACTGTTTCACCCCACGGAGTCACAATGTCGATCGTCATCCGCGACGTGCGCGAGCACGAGCTCGATTCCGTCCTGGCACTGAACAACAACGCCGGCCTGGCCATCCTGCCGCTGGATGCCGCCAAGGTCCGCCGCTTCTACGAAACCGCCGAGTATTTCCGTATCGCCGAGCGCGACGGCAACATGGCCGGCTTCCTGGTCGGCTACGGCAGCGACAGCGCGCACGACAGCTGCAACTTCGCCTGGTTCCAGCAGCGCTACCCCAGCTTCTTCTACATCGACCGCATCGTGGTCGCCAGCCGCCGCCGCGGCGGTGGCGTCGGCCGCGCGTTCTATGCCGACGTGCAGAGCTACGCCGAACTGCGCTACCCGCAGATGGCCTGCGAGGTGTTCCTCGACCACGGCGCCGACGCCGCCCTGCTGTTCCACGGCAGCTTCGGCTTCCGCGAGGTCGGGCAGAACACCATGCCGGAAGTCGACGTGCGCACCAGCATGCTGCTCAAGGACCTGTGCAGCCACGAATGGGTAAAGGAGACCTATGGCGACAACCTGCCCGACGTCCCGTGGGTGGGCCATGCACGCCGGCCCCTGCAGCAGCGGCCGACGGGAACCTGAGATGGCAGCGAATCCGGATTACGAACAGGCAGGCGAACTGAAGATCGGCCAGGTGGGCGTGGCCAACCTGCGCATCCGCACCCTCGACGTGGCGCGGCTGGTCCAGGAAATGCGCGAACGCGTGGCCCGTGCGCCCAGGTTGTTCGGGCGCGCGGCGGTGATCCTCGATTTCGGCGGCCTCAGCCACACCCCGGACACCGCCACCGCGCGGGCCCTGCTGGACGGCCTGCGCGAGGCCGGCGTGCTGCCGGTGGCGCTGGCCTACGGCACCAGCGAGATCGAGCAGCTCTCGGTGCAGTTGGGCCTGCCGCTGCTGGCCAAGTTCCGCGCCCAATACGAATCGATCGACGCCGCGCCCGCCGCGCCGCCGCGCCGCGCACCTGAACCGGCACCGCCGCCCCCCGCCCCGGCCGCCGCACCGCAGCCCGGGCGCATGCAGCTGGGCACGGTGCGTTCGGGCCAGCAGCTGTACGCCGAGAACTGCGACCTGACTGTCATCTCAACGGTGGGTGCCGGCGCCGAGGTCATCGCCGATGGCAGCATCCACATCTACGGTACGCTGCGGGGCCGCGCCCTGGCCGGCGCCAAGGGCAACGAGGGCGCGCGCATCTTCTGCCGCGACTTCCACGCCGAGCTGGTCGCCATTGCGGGACGCTACAAGGTACTGGACGATATTCCCGACAACCTGCGCGGCAAGGCCGTGCAGGTCTGGCTGGAGCAGGACCAGGTCATGATCGCCGCGCTGGATTGACGCGGCCCACCCGAACATTCAGGAGAAATCCTTTGGCTGAAATCATCGTAGTCACCTCCGGCAAGGGCGGCGTGGGCAAGACCACCTCCAGCGCCAGCATCGCCTGCGGCCTCGCGCGCCGCGGCAAGAAGGTCGCCGTCATCGACTTCGACGTCGGCCTGCGCAACCTCGACCTGATCATGGGCTGCGAGCGCCGGGTGGTGTACGACTTCGTCAACGTCGTCCACGGCGAGGCCACGCTGAAGCAGGCCCTGATCAAGGACAAGCGCTTCGACAACCTGTTCGTGCTGGCCGCCTCGCAGACCCGCGACAAGGACGCACTGAACAAGGAAGGCGTGGAGAAGGTGCTCAAGGACCTGGCCGCCGACGGCTTCGACTTCATCATCTGTGACTCGCCGGCCGGCATCGAGAAGGGCGCGTTCCTGGCGATGTACTTCGCCGATCGCGCGGTGGTGGTGGTGAACCCGGAAGTGTCCTCGGTGCGCGACTCGGACCGCATCATCGGCCTGCTCGACTCCAAGACCGCCAACGCCGAAGCCGGCAAGAGCGTGCCTGCCTTCCTGCTGCTCACCCGTTACAGCCCGGCGCGGGTGGAGAGCGGCGAGATGCTCAGCATCACCGACGTGGAGGAAGTGCTGGGGCTGAAGGCGATCGGCGTGGTCCCCGAGTCCGGCGACGTGCTCAACGCCTCCAACAAGGGCGAACCGGTGATCCTGGACACCGAATCGCCGGCCGGCCAGGCCTATGAAGACGCCGTGGGGCGCATCCTCGGCGAAGAGCGCCCGATGCGCTTCACCACCGTGGACAAGAAGGGCTTCTTCAGCAAGCTGTTCGGAGGGTGACGATGGGTATTTTCTCCGACCTGTTCAAGAGCAAGAAGACCACCGCGGAAACCGCCAAGAACCGCCTGCAGATCATCATCGCGCAGGAGCGCAGCGCCCGCGGTGGCCCGGACTACCTGCCGCTGCTGCAGCGCGAGCTGCTGGACGTGATCAAGAAATACGTCAACATCGACGCCGACGCGGTTAAGGTGGACCTGGTCAAGGACGGCGAGCACGACGTGCTCGACATTTCCGTGGCCCTGCCCGAAGGCCCGCAGAACTGAACCACCACGGAGCCGCCGGCGCGGCCCCGGACGTCTCCGCCCATGCCCTCCTCCACCTCCGCCGATGCCCCCGCCGTGCTGTGCGTGGGCGACATCCAGTGGGATGACGCCGCCGCGCTGCTGGCCCGCCACGGCCTGCGCCTGAACCGCGTCGCCGATGGCGCCGCCATCCCCGGAAGCTACTGGGGCGAGCCCGAGGCCGGCATCATCGCCAGCGACGTCCATGTGCGCGCCGACACGCCGGTGCATTCGATGCTGCACGAGGCCTGCCACCTGATCGTGCTGCCGCTCGAGCGCCGCGCCCAGGTGCATACCGACGCCACCGACTCGGTACCGGAGGAAGACGCCACCTGCTACCTGCAGATCGTGCTGGCCGGGCAGTTGCCCGGCGTCGGCAGCGCGCGGCTGATGGCCGACATGGATGCCTGGGGTTATACGTACCGGCTGGGGTCCACCAAAGCCTGGTTCGAGCAGGATGCAGAAGACGCCAAGGCATGGTTGATCGAACGCGGGCTGCTGGCTACGTAAAGCCGCAAGCGCGGCACGACTTGGGCGCGTGGCGACGCGCCAAACATCCTCGGCGCCTTCCGGCCAGCTTGGCGCGGTTCGAGCAGGACGCCGCGGACGCGAAGCAGTGGCTGCTCGAACGCGGCCTGTTGCCGGCTCCTGATGGCCAACCCCGCCATGCCGCGGCTTCCTCTGCGTAGATGCGGGGCTTGCCCCGCATGAAGCTTTCCCGGTAAATCCCCGTACCGGGCAAGCCCGGTACCTACGCGGTGGAACCTTCCCCGCCAACCCCGTGCCGGGCAGGCCCGGCACCTGCGGGAACAGCGTCACGGCAGCGAACTGCCCATGTCCAGGGTGACGCGGGTGCCGCGCTCCGGGCCGGAATGGATGTCCAGCTTCCAGCCCAGGTGCTCGCACAGGCGGCCGATCAGCTCCAGCCCGATCCCCGCGCCCATGTTGCGCTCGCCGCGGGCGACCTTGGCGTAGGCGGCGGCCACTTCCTCCGGGTTCATGCCGTGGCCCGGATCCTCGATGGTCACCACCGCGCGCGGTGCGAGCGTCATCCGGATCACGCCGCGGTCGCTGTTCTCCATCGCATTGCGCAGCAGGTTGCCCACCGCCGCCTGCACCACCCCCACCGGCGCCAGGATCGTGCAGGCCGCCAACGCCGCCGTTTCCACGGCCAGTTCCTTGCCGGCGGCTAGATGCGCATGGTCGGCGGCGATTTCAGGCAACAATTGCTCCAGCGCCACCGGCTCGCTCAACGTGGCCAGCCGCGCCGGGTCCCGCGCCAGCATCAGCAGCAGCTGGATCAGCTGCTCCACCCCCAGCGCGGTGGTGCGCACGCGTTGCAGCTGCTGCCGCGCACGCGGTGGCAGCCCCGGTTGCTCCAGCGCCAGCTCGGCGGCGCCGCTGATCACCGCCATCGGCGTGCGCAGCTCGTGGCTGGCGGCGCCGATGAAGGCCTGCTCGCGTGCGACGAAACGCTCGTTGCGTTCGAGGTAGTCGTTGACCGAACCGGCGATCACCTCCAGTTCGACGCTGCCGCGGGCATCGACCTGCAACCGCTGTCCGCTGCGCTCCGGCTGCAGCCGGGCGATGGCCGCGGCCAGGCTCGACAGCGGCCGCACCAGCCGGTTGCTGCCCACCCACGCCATCAGCAGGGTGACGACCGCCATCGCGATGCCGGCCAGCACCGCCCAGCGGGTGATGAAGTTTTCCAGTTCGGCGAAATCGCCGATGTCCAGCGCCAGCATCACCCGCCCGAAATCATCGGTATCGCGCACCATCACCGCGCTGTTGCGTCCTTCCAGCCATACGTCGTCGTGCAGCCCCGGGGCCAGTTCGGCGGGCAGGCCGCGTGCGTCGCGTGCGCTGAAGAAACGCAGGGTGTCCGAATCCTGCCAGCGGTAGTCCGGCCCGCTGCGCGCGTTGTGGAGGATGCTGTCCAGCTCGGAATTGAGCAGCGCGCGCCATACCGCATGCTCGGCGCGTTCGTGCACGTAGTTGGCGGCGCTGAACACCACCAGCGTCAGCAGCGCCAGGTACAGCGCCAGCCAGCCCAGCAGCTTGCGGCGCAGGGTCCGGCGCGCCCTCACCGCGCTTCGCCCGCCGCCGGCGCGCACAGCCGGTAGCCCACGCGCGGCAGGGTGTGCAGCAGCTTCTGCTCGAACGGGCCATCGACGCTGCGGCGCAGTTCGTAGATGTGGGAGCGCAGCATGTCGCCGTCCGGCGGCTCGTCGCCCCACAGCGCGTATTCGAGCTGGCCGCGCGGCACCGCCGCCGGGCTCGCGCGCATCAGCACCTCCAGCAGCTTGCGGCAGGCCGGGTACAGGTGCAGCGGCTTGCCGGCGCGCTGCGCCTCCAGCGTGGCCAGGTCCAGCCGCAGGTCGTGCACTTCCAGCAGCTTGTGCGGGTTGCGGCCACGGGTGCGCGCCAGCACCGCCTCCAGCCGCACTTCCAGCTCGGGCAGGGCGAACGGCTTGGTCAGGTAGTCGTCGGCGCCGGCGCGGAAGCCGGCGATCTTGTCGGGCAGCTCGTCGCGCGCGGTGAGCATGATTACCGGCACCTCGCTGCGGTGCTCCTCGCGCAGCCGCCGCAGCACCTCCGGGCCGTCCATGCGCGGCAGCATCCAGTCCAGCAGGACCGCGTCGTGGGCCTGGCTGGCGGCCAGGTGCAGCCCGGTCACGCCGTCGGGCGCGACGTCCAGCACATGGCCGCGCGCCTCGAAATAATCGAAGAGGTTGGCGACCAGGTTGCGATTGTCCTCGATGACCAGCAGCCGCATGCGCATGCCCTCCGTCCGGTTTCCCGTGAGCGGGAAACACGCTCCGGCCATCGTAGCGGCATGGCTGTCGCAGGAACGTCGGAAACGGCGACAATCCGCGCCACGACACGTTTCCCACGGCGGCGGCGTGATGATTTCTCTTTTCCCCAAGCGAGCCGCGCGTGCGCCCATCCAGCCCCCGCCTTTCGATCAAATCCCCGTGGTTCCCGTTGCTGCTGGCGCTGGTCGCCCTGAGCCTGCTGGCCGGGCTGGGCATGCGCCAGCCCTCGCCGCCGGACGAGCCGCGCTTCGTGCTGGCCGCGCGGCAGATGGTGGAAACCGGGCAATGGCTGCTGCCGCACCGGGGCAGCGAGCTGTATGCGGAAAAGCCGCCGACCTTCATGTGGATACAGGCCGCCACCTACAAGCTGGTCGGCGACTGGAACCTCGCCTTCCTGCTGCCGTCGCTGCTGTCGGCACTGCTGACCCTGTGGTTGACCTGGGACCTGGCGCGGCGGCTGTGGAACCGGCAGGTGGCGCGCTACGCGGTGCTGGGCCTGTTCGTCATCGTCCAGTTCGGGCTGATGGCCAAGCGCGCGCAGATCGACATGGTGCTGGTGGGCATGACCACGCTGTCGCTGTGGGCGCTGCTGCGGCACCTGCTGCTGGGGCCGGACTGGAAACTGCTGGCGCTGGGTGCGTTCGCCGCCGGCCTCGGCACCGTGACCAAGGGCGTGGGCTTCCTGCCGCTGCTGGTGCTGCTGCCGTGGCTGGCATGGCGCTGGCGCCACCTCACCGCGGCCGGGCCGGGGCGCAGCTGGAACTGGTGGCTGATCCTGCCGCTGTTCGTCGCCGGCGCCGCGGTATGGCTGGCGCCCCTGGGCATCGCGCTGCTGCGCAACCCGGACCCGCACCTGCAGGGCTATGCCCATGAACTGCTGTTCAAGCAGACCGGCACCCGCTACGCCAACGCATGGCACCACCACAAGCCGGCCTGGTATTACCTGCAGGTGATGGCCACGCTGTGGCTGCCGGGCAGCCTGCTGCTGCCGTGGTTGTTGCCGGCATGGTGGCGCCGCCTGCGCCGCGCCGACCCGCGCTACGTGCTGCTGCTGGGCTGGGCGCTGCTGGTGCTGCTGTTCTTCAGCGCCAGCCCCGGCAAGCGCGAGGTCTACATCCTGCCGATGCTGCCGGCGCTGGCGGTGGCCGCAGCGCCGCTGCTGGCGGGCCTGCTGCGGCGCACCGGCGTGCGCCGGGTGCTGCTGCTGTACGTACTGCTGCTGGCCGCGGCGACGCTGGCCATCGGCTACGGCGCGCTGCATGGCGACGGCTGGGCGCAGCAGCACGCGGCCAGGCGGGCGATCGATGCATGGGTGCTGCCGCGGGTCGGTGCGTGGCTGCTGGGCTTCGGCATCGCCGCACTGGCGCTGGTGGCGTGGCTGCGCCTGCGCCGCGCCGGGCTGGCGGTGGTGCTGGCCAGCGTGCTGCTGTGGGCGATGTACGGCGTCGGGCTGATGCCGGCGCTGGACCCCTACAGCTCGGCATCGGCGGTCATGGACAAGGTGCGCCAGCGCATCGGCGATGCCGAGCTGGGCATGGTCGCCTGGCGCGAGCAGAACCTGTTGCAGACCCATCCGCAGGCGCTGGACTTCGGCTTCAAGCGTCCCGTCGCCGAACAGTGGGAACAGGCCGCGCGCTGGGTCGCCGCCGCACCCTCGCACCGCTGGCTGTTCGTGCGCGACACGGCAATGACGCCCTGCGCCGACCGCGCGCAGGTGATCGACATCGGCAGCGCCAACCGCAACAACTGGCAACTGCTGCCCGGCACCGCGCTGGACACCGCCTGCGTGGCGCGCAGCCACGGTGGCGTGGCCGACGTGGCGCCCGCCGATGCGGACGAAGAGGACTGAACGCGGGTCACTGCGCCACGGCCGCGGCGCCCTTGCGCGGGCACCGCGGCTGAACCGTTAACACGGTTCGGACATCCCTCCGACCCACCTCCGACAACGGCATCACGACGATGCGCCCACCTCCCGTCGGCGTATCCGTTCCGTGTCCGTTTCGCCCCCTTCGTCACAAGTTCTGCCCATCACCGGCGGCACCGTCCATCGACGCGGCTTCCTCGCCCGCCATCTGCTGCTTCCCGCCTTCGCGTTGACCGCCGCCAGCCTGCTGCTGATGGCCGGCAACGGCGACCAATGGCTGGCCGACCTGATCTATCGCGCCGAGGGCGGCCAATGGGCGCTCCGGGATGCGTGGTGGACCAGCCATGCGCTCCATCGCGGCGGCAAGCACCTGAGCACCTTCGCCGCCGGGCTGGTGCTGCTGGCGCTGCTGCGCGCCTGTATCGACCGCCGCTGGAAGCCACTGCGGCGACCCCTGCTGTACCTGCTGCTGGCGGTGGGCCTGTCCACCGGCATCGTCGCCCTGCTCAAGTCGTGGACGCAGATGGATTGCCCGTGGGACCTGCGGCGCTATGGCGGCCTGCGTCCGTTCATCGGCCTGTTCCAGCCGCGTCCGGCCGCGCTCGGCCATGCCGCCTGCTTCCCCGCCGGCCACGCCAGCGCCGGCTACGGCTGGGTGGCGCTGTACTTCTTCGCCCTGCGGCTGCGCCCGCAGTGGCGCTGGCCGGCACTGGCGGCGGCACTGGCCGCCGGGCTGGTGTTCGGCATTTCCCAGCAGCTGCGCGGCGCGCACTTCCTCTCGCATGACCTGTGGTCGCTGATGATCAGCTGGACGGTTGCGGTGCTGCTCTACCCGGCGATGTTCCCGCCGGCGCAGGCAGGGACCTTCCACCCGGAGGGCCGGGCATGAACACCATCGCCCCGTACCTGCCGGCACCGGCCGCGCTGTTCGCGCGCCTGCGCCAGTGGCGCCCCCGGATCACCACCGAGGCATTGATCCTGCTCGCCAGTAGCTTCTTCGCGCTGGCCTGCAATGGGCTGTTCTGGCGCAACGCGATGGCGACCAACCCCGGCGGCGTGCTGTTCGCGTTGTCGCTGTTCGTACTGCTGGCGGGCGTGCACGCCCTGCTGCTGGGCCTGCTGCTGTGGCACTGGAACGCGAAGGTGGTGCTGGCGGTGCTGTTCATCGCCACCGCCTTCGCCACCCATTACATGGACAGCTTCAACGTCTATCTCGATGCCGACATGCTGCGCAACGTGCTGGCCACCGACCACAAGGAGTCGCGCGAGCTGATGACGCCCGCGCTGCTCCTGCCGCTGCTCGGCCATGCGCTGCTCCCATGCATGCTGCTGTGGCGGTTGCGGCTGCGCCGGCATGCGTGGGGCCGGGCGCTGGCGCGGCGGGCGTTGTTCCTGCTCGGCGTGGCCGTGGTCACCGCCGCCGGCACGCTGGCCTCGTTCCAGGACGTGTCGGCATTGATGCGCAACCATCGCGAAGTGCGCTACCTCGCCACGCCGATCAATTACCTGGTCGCGCTGAAGCAGAACCTGTCCGCCTCCAACCCGATCGGGAACCCGCCAAAACTGCCGCTCGGCACCGACGCCACGGCCACCCCGCGCGCGGCCGGCGGCAAGCCGCGCCTGCTGGTGCTGGTGGTCGGCGAAACCGTGCGTGCGCGCAACTGGGGCCTGAACGGCTACGAGCGCCAGACCACGCCCGAGCTGGCGCAGGCCGGCGTCATCAACTTCCCCGACATGCACGCCTGTGGCACCAGCACCGAGGTGTCGCTGCCATGCATGTTCTCGCCGTTCGGCCGCCACGACTACGACGCGAAGAAGGTCCGCGCGCACCAGTCGCTGCTGCACGTGCTCGAACACGCCGGCATCGCCACGCTGTGGCGCGACAACCAGTCCGGCTGCAAGGGCGTGTGCGACGGGCTGGAAATCCAGCGTCTGGACGACGCCACCACGCCTGGCCTGTGCGCCGACGGCCGCTGCATGGACGAAATCCTGCTCGACGACCTGCCCGCGCAGGCCCGCGCCAAGCCCGGCGACCGCGTCATCGTCCTGCACCAGCTGGGCAACCACGGCCCCAGCTATTTCCAGCGCTACCCGGTGCAATTCCGCCAGTACACGCCGACCTGCGACACCCCGGACCTGGGCAAGTGCAGCCGCGCGCAGATCGTCAACAGCTACGACAACGCCGTGCGCTACACCGACCACTTCCTCGCCCGCACCATCGCCACCCTGCGCGGCATGGACGACTACGACACGGCGATGGTCTACCTCTCCGACCACGGCGAATCGCTGGGCGAGAAGGGCCTGTACCTGCACGGCATGCCGTATGCGATCGCGCCGGAGGAACAGACCCGGGTACCGATGGTGATGTGGTTCTCGCCGCAGTTCGCCGCAGCTCGTGGGTTGGACCTGGCCTGCCTGCGCCAACGCGCTACGCAGCGCGCCGACCAGGATAACCTGTTCCCGTCGGTGCTGGGGCTGATGCAGGTCCGCACCTCGGTGCATGCGCGCGAGCGCGACCTGTTCGCCGGCTGCGCAGGGTAAATCCCCTCTTCCTGCAGGAGCGACGCCAGTCGCGACGGGGCACTCCCGGCAAAGCCCCATCACGACTGGCGTCGCTCCTGCACTTGCGGGGGCCGCGGCGGCCCTCTAGCCTTCCGCCGGTCCATCACCACCGGGGAATCGCGTGAAACATCGTCACCTGCTGCTGGCCCTTGCCGTGAGCGCAGGCGTGCTGTCGCTGGCCGCCTGCCAAAAGGAAACCGCGTCCGAAACCACCGCCACCGGTGCCGCCGCACCCGCCCCGGCGGAAACCGCCGACCAGTTCATCGCCCGCGTCAACGCCGAATACAAGGCCATGTACCCGGAGATGACTTCGGCGCAGTGGCTGTCCTCCACCTACATCAACGACGACTCCGCGCGCGTGGCGGCCAAGGCCAACGAACGCTGGCTGACCACGCTCAACGGCTGGATCGAGCAGGCCGGCCAGTACGACGGCCAGCCGATGAGCGAGGACAGCAAGCGCGCCCTGCAGCTGCTCAAGCTGATGACCGCGATGCCGGCCCCGCGCGACCCCGCCAAGCTGGCCGAGCTGGCCACCATCGCCACCAAGCTGGAAGGCGACTACGGCGCCGGCACCTACTGCACCGGCGAAGGCGACAAGCAGAACTGCCGCCAACTCGGCGACCTGGAGCAGGTGCTGGCGCGCTCGCGCGACTACGACAAACAGCTCGATGCCTGGCAGGGCTGGCACTCCACCGCCGTCGCCTCGCGCAAGCCATACCAGCGCTTCGCCGAGCTGGTCAACGAAGGCGCGCGCGAACTGGGCTACGACGACGCCGGGCAGATGTGGCGCAGCGGCTACGACATGCCCGCCGAACAGGTTGGCCCGGAAACCGATCGCCTGTGGGAGCAGGTCAAGCCGCTGTACGAGCAACTGCACTGCTACACCCGCGCGAAACTGGACAAGGCCTACGGCAAGGACAAGGCCGAAGTGGGCGGCGGCATGATCGCCGCGCACCTGACCGGCAACATGTGGCAGCAGGACTGGAGCAACCTGTGGGACATGCTCGAGCCCTACCCCGGCGCCGGCAGCCTGGACATCACCGCCGCGCTGGAAAAGCAGTACCAGGACAACCTGAGCGCGGCGCTGCGCAAGCTCGACGGCAACGCCGACGTCGCCGCCCGCTTCAAGGCCCAGCGCGAGGCCGAGCTGGCCACCGCCCGGCAGATGACCGAGCGCGCGCAGGATTTCTACGTGTCCCTCGGGATGCCCAAGCTGCCGCAGGGCTACTGGCAGAACACCCAGTTCATCAAGCCGCTGGACCGCAACGTGGTCTGCCACGCCAGCGCCTGGGACATGAACATGGGCGGCGACGGCAAGGACGCCGGCGCGGACGTGCGCACCAAGATGTGCATCACTCCTACCGAAGAAAACTTCACCACCATCTACCACGAGCTGGGCCACATCTATTACGACCTGGCCTACAACCCGCTGCCGCCGCTGTTCCAAGGCGGCGCCAACGACGGCTTCCACGAGGCCATCGGCGACACCATCGTGCTGGCGATGACGCCGAAGTACCTCAACTCCATCGGCCTGGTCGGGCAGCCGCAGGAAAGCCGCGAAGCCACCATCAACGCGCAGATGCGCATGGCGCTGAGCGGCGTGTCGTTCCTGCCGTTCGGGCTGATGATCGACCGCTGGCGCTGGGGCGTGTTCGACGGTTCGATCACCCCCGAGCAGTACAACCAGAAGTGGTGGGAACTGAAGGCGCAGTACCAGGGCGTGGCCCCGGCCAGCGCGCGCGGCGAGGACTACTTCGACGCCGGCGCCAAGTACCACGTACCGGGCAACACCCCGTACCTGCGCTACTTCCTGGCCCGCATCCTGCAGTACCAGTTCTACAAGGGCCTGTGCGACGCTTCCGGTTACACCGGCCCGCTCAACGAATGCACCTTCTACGGCAACAAGGAAGCCGGGCAGAAGTACTGGGCCATGCTCAGCAAGGGCGCCAGCCAGCCGTGGCAGGCCACGCTGAAGGAGCTGACCGGCACCGGGAAGCTCGACGCCGCGCCGATGCTGGAATACTTCGCCCCGCTGCAGGAATGGCTGAAGCAGCAGAACGAAGGGCAGATGTGCGGCTGGCAGGCCGACGCCGCGGCGCCCGCCGGGCCGGCGGCACCGTAACCGCCACACACGCAGGACGAAGGGCACCGCAAGGTGCCCTTCGTTGTGGCGCCCCTGCATCTTGAACACATGGCCTGACGGACGACGCCCATGCCCGACATCTCCACGAAAACAGTTCCCGAATTGCCACCTATCGCCGCAGCGCGAGCATCCTCACCTGGCATCGCCTGGCTGATTGTCGGGCTGGCGTGCAGCATCGTCGCCGCCAGCGCCATCACCCTGATCGGCTTGCTGATATTCCCGCAGTTTGCCGAGGTGTTCGCCGGCTTCGGCATCGACCTGCCGCTGTTCACCCGGTTGGTCACCCGCTATTACCCAGCCATCTGGCTCGCGCCCCTGCTGGTCATGCTGCTCTATCTGTTCTGGCCCCAGCGCAGGCACCGCGCACGGGCTGCAGGCATCGTCGGCCTGCTCGCGTTTGTCGCCGGAATACCGCTGGCCTTTCTCAGCGTGTACCTGCCGATCTTCAACCTCGCAGCAACGGTGTGACTCAGGGTATGGGTAGTGCCGGCCGCTGGCCGGCAATTGCACCATGTTGCGCAGGTGCCGGGCTTGCCCGGCACGGGGCCTGATCGGGAAAGCTTCATGCGGGGCAAGCCCCGCATCTTGTGTCTTGAAGCCTGCCCCGATCAGGCAGACTTCCCCGGAGTGATCCGGGAGGTTCCGATGATGCCGTCTCCGCACTTGAGCCTTCGAGCTCGCACCGTAGATCCGGCACATCGGAACCCTTTTCCGCCCTGGAGCTTGAACGGTATCTTCGGCCCGCTTTTGCGAGAGCCAGCACGAACAAGGGTAAGCCAGGCGGTCACTGGATCCGGTTCGACAGCAGGAGACAGAGACATGCAGGTGATAGGCATCGACGTGGCCAAGGCCACCTTCGACATCGCCCTGCCACTGGGGCAGGGCAAGTACCGCACCCGGGGCAAGCTCGGCAACACCGCCGCGGGTTGGGAACAACTGCTGGCCTGGAGACAGGCTCACGCCCCGGAAGCGGCGGTGGGCATGGAAGCCACGGGTATCTACCACGAGGCGCTGGCCGAGCGGCTGGTCGCGGCCGGGGTCACCGTCTACGTGGTCAATCCGGCGCAGATCAAGGCTTACGGCCAGAGCGAGTTGCTGCGGACCAAGACCGACCGGACCGATGCCAAGCTCATCGCCCGGTTCTTGCAGTCGCGCCTGCAGGAGCCGGACCGGCTTCATCCCTACGTGCCGCCGACACCGGTCGAGCGCACGTTGCGGGCCTTGGTGCGCCGACGGGACGAGCTCAAGCAGATGCGGCAGATGGAGCTCAATCGGCTGGAGAGCACCCATGCGGCGTTGGCCGCGAGCATCGGCCAGGTCGTGGCGACGCTGGAACAGCAGATCACCCAGATCGAGAAGGCGATCAACGAGCACATCGACAATGACCCGGACCTGCGCGGACGGCGTGACCTGCTTACCACCATCCCGGGCATCTCCGGCACCACCAGCGCCTTCCTGCTGGCGTGTCTGGGCGAGCTGAACCAGTACAGCGACGTGGGCCAGATCGTGGCCCATGCCGGGCTGAATCCAGCCCGCCGGCAGTCCGGCACGCACGAAGGCAAGGTCCGCATCTCGCGTGTCGGCAATGCCACACTGCGCGCCAAGCTCTACATGCCGGCCCTGGTGGGCAAGCGCCACACCCCCGTGCTGGCCGCCTTTGCCCAGCGACTGGCCGAACGGGGCAAGCCACCCAAGCTCATCCTCTGCGCCTTGATGCGAAAGCTCCTGCACATCGTCTGGGGGGTGCTCAAGTCCGCTACGCCCTTCGATCCCCGAAAGGCCATTGCACACGCCTAAGCAAGACGGTATCTACGGTGCCGGCCAATGCCGGCGCCCGCCACGGCGCGTTCAAGCATGCCCGCCCACCGACGGTGTTTCCCGTTCCTGCCGCGCCAGCTCGTTGGCCACGGTTTCCGGCGAGCGGGTGTACGGCGCCAGCAGCGCGTAGAACGCCGGCACCACGAACAGCGACAGGAAGGTGGACACGGCGACGCCGAAGATCACCACGATGCCGATGGTGCCGCGGCTGGCCGAGCCGGGGCCGCCGGCCAGCACCAGCGGCACCGCGCCGACGATGGTGGCGATGGAGGTCATCAGGATCGGGCGCAGGCGCACCGTGGCCGATTCGACGATGGCCCGGTGCACGTCGCGGCCCTCGTCGCGCAGCTGGTTGGCGAACTCGACGATCAGGATGCCGTTCTTGGCCGCCAGACCCACCAGCATGACGATGCCGATCTGGCTGAACAGGTTGAGCGTGCCGCCGCTGAGGTACAGGCCGACGAAGGCGCCGAGCACGCCCAGCGGCACGGTGAGCATGATCACCAGCGGGTGGATGAAGCTCTCGAACTGCGCGGCCAGCACCAGGTACACCACCAGCAGCGCCATCGCGAAGGTCAGCAGCACCGCGCCGCCGGCCTTCTGGTATTCGCGCGACTCGCCCTTCCAGTCGATCTGCGCGTATTCGGGCAGTTCCTCGCGCGCGACCTGCTGCACCCAGTCGATGGTTTCGCCCAGGGTATGGCCGGGGGCGATGCCGGCGCTGATGGTGATCGAACGCAGCCGGTTGAAGCGGTTCAGGGTGCCGGCCTCGGCCACCTCGCTGAGCGTGACCAGGTTGGACAGCGGCACCAGTTCGCCCGAGCGCGCGCGTACCTGGATGGCCGACAGGTCGGCCGGCGAGGCGCGGCCGTCGCGGCTGGCCTGCACCAGCACGTCGTACTCCTCGCCGTTGTCGACGAAGGTGGTGACGCGGCGCGAGCCCATCATCGTCTCCAGTGCGCGGCCGATGTCGGTGACGCTGATGCCGAGGTCGGCGGCGCGCTGGCGGTCGATGTTCACCCGCATCTGCGGGCGGGTTTCCTTGTAGTCCGAGTCGGCGCCGACCAGGCCGGGGTAGTCGGCCATGCGCGCCAGCAGGCGGTCGCGCCACTGCGCGATCTCGGCGTATTCCGGCCCGCCCAGCACGATCTGGAACGGCTGGCCGAAGCTGCGCACCAGTCCGCCGCCCACTTGGGTGCGCACGCGCACGCCGCTCAGGCCGTTGAGCTCGCCCTGCAGCGCGTTGGCGACGTCGGCGGTGGCCTGGTGGCGCTGCCGCCACGGTTGCAGGAACACGCTGATGCGGCCGGTATGCATTTCCTCGCTGTTGCCCCAGCCGCCGGGCACGCGCGGGTTGGCGCGCACGATGGGCTCGTCGGGGCCGACGAAGCGGCCGACGATCTGCTCCACCTGCTGCACCTGGCCGACGGTGTAGTCGAAGCCGGCGCCCTCGGGGCCGTCGATCATGACCTGGAACGAGCCGCGGTCCTCGGCCGGCGCCAGTTCCGAGGGCAACTGCGTGAACAGGCCCCAGCTGGCGCCCAGCGCGGCCAGCATCACCAGCCCGAACACCAAGCTGCGCTGCACGTGGCGGTCGAGCACGCGCCCGTAGGCCGCGGCCAGCCGCGCCAGCTGGCGGTTGATGAAGCCATTGAGGCGGCTGCCCTTCCGCTCGCTGTGCGGGCGCAACAACTTGGAAGCCATCATCGGCGTCAGCGTCAGCGCGACGAACGCCGACAGCGCCACCGCCGCGGCCAGCGCGACGGCCAGCTCGCGGAACAGGCGGCCGGTGTTGCCTTCGAGGAAGCCCACCGGCAGGAACACCGCCACCAGCACCGCGGTGGTGGCGATCACCGCGAACGCCACCTGCGCGGTGCCGCGGCGGGCGGCCACCAGCGGCGGTTCGCCCAGGTCGATGCGGCGTTGCACGTTCTCGACCACGACGATGGCGTCGTCGACCACCAGGCCGATGCACAGCACCAGCGCCAGCAGGGTGAACAGGTTGATCGAGAAGCCGAAGGCGAACAGCGCGATGAACGCGGCCACCAGGCACACCGGCACCGTCACCGCCGGGATCAGCGCCGCGCGCAGGCTGCCCAGGAACAGCCAGATCACCACCAGCACCAGCACCATCGCCTCGATCAGGGTGGCGTAGACGCGCTCGACCGCCGCCTCGATGAAGGTGGTGTTGTCGAAGGCGACGAAGATGCTGGTGCCCTGCGGCAGGGTCGCGGCGATGCGCTCGGCCTCGGCGCGGGTGGCGCGGGCCACGTCCAGCGCGTTGGCGGTGGAGGTCTTGACGATGCCCAGGCCGATGCCCGGCTCGCCGTTGCTGCGGTAGTAGGCGCGGCGCTCGGCCGAGGCCAGCTCGACCTTGGCCACGTCGCCCAGCCGCACCACGTAGCCATCGGCGCCCTTGCCCAGCGGGATGCTGGCGAAGTCGGCCGGGGCCACGTAGCTGCGCTCCACGCGCAGGGTGAAGTCGCGGTCGGCCGATTCGATGCGCCCGGCCGGCAGTTCCACGTTCTCGTTGCGCAGCGCGGTCTCCACCTCGGCCACGGTCAGGCCGCGCGCGGCCAGCTGGTCGCGGTCCAGCCAGATGCGCATGGCATAGCGCTGGCGGCCGCCGATGCGCACCTGGGCCACGCCGTCGATGCTGGAGAAGCGGTCCACCACGTAGCGCTCGGCGTAGTCGCTCAGCTCCAGCGTGTCCATCGCCGAGGACGCCATGTTGAACCAGATGATCGCGTCGGCGTCGCTCTCGACCTTGGCGATCTCCGGCGGCCGCGCCTCCTCGGGCATGCGGTCGGCCACGCGGCTGACCGCGTCGCGCACGTCGTTGGCGGCGGCCTCGATGTCGCGGTTGGCGGTGAACTCGATGCTCACCGAGGCGCGGCCGTTGGTGCTGCGCGCGTTGATGGTGTCGATGCCCTCGATGCCGGCCAGCGCGTCCTCCAGCACCTGGGTGATGCGGCTTTCGATCACCGCCGCCGAGGCGCCGGTGTAGTCCACCGACACCGAGACGATCGGCGGGTCGATGGCCGGCAGCTCGCGCAGGGTGAGCCGGTTGAACGACATCACCCCCAGCACCACCAGCAGCAGGCTCATCACCACGGCCAGCACCGGCCGCTTGATCGACAGGTCCGACAGCTTCATCCGGCGCTGGCCTCCGTGGCCGGCGTGGCCGCGGCATCCTCGATGCGCAGGCCCGGGCGCAGCTTGCCGGTGCCGTCCACGACGATGCGGTCACCGGCCTCCAGCCCTTCGACGATCTCGACCACGCCGGCGCGGCGGGTGCCGGTGCGCACGTCCACCCGCTCGACCGCGGCGTCGTCCCCGACCCGGTAGACGAACGAATCGCGCCCGACCTGCACCACCGCGATCTCGGGGATCACCAGCGCCTGCCGCTCGGGGCGGAACACGCGCACGTCCAGCAGCATGCCCGGGCGCAGCGCGTGGTCCGGGTTGGGGAAATCGGCGCGCACGGTGACCGCGCGGCTGCCGGGGTCGACCCGCGCATCGACGGTGCTGACCTCGCCGTCGAAATTGCGCCCGGGCCAGGCGATGCTGCTGCCGCTGACCTTGTCGCCGGGCTTGAGCGAGGCCAGCTCGGCCTCCGGCACCTGGAAGTCGACGTGCATGCGCGACAGGTCGTCCAGCGTGGCGATCACCGTGGTCGGGGTGACCAGCGAACCGGGGCTGACCTGGCGGATGCCGAGCACGCCGGCGAACGGCGCCCGTACCTGGCGGTCGGTGACGTCCGCGCGCATCTGCCGCACCCGCGCCTCGGCGGCGTCGCGGATCGATTTCTGCGTATCCAGCGTGGAACTGGCGACCAGCTGCTGGGTGGCCAGCTCGCTCTGCCGCCGGTACAGGCGGTCGGCCTCGTCGAAGGTGGCCTGTGCCTGCGCCAGCGCAGCCTGCTGCGCGTCCACCCGCAGCGTCACCAGCGGCGCCCCGGCGGCCACTTCCTGGCCGCTGCGGAAATGCACCGTGTCGATGATCTCGCTGACCTTGGCGGTGACGACCACCGATTCGCGCGCCTTGGCGGTGCCGATGGCCTGCAGGGTGTCGTTCCAGGCCGAGGCCCGGACCACCTGGGTGGTGACCGGCACCGCGCCCGCCTGCGCGCGCGGCGCTTCGTTCCCCTCCTTGCCGCAACCGGCCAATGCCAGCGCCAGCACCATGCCACCGGCCACGGTGGCGGCAAAACGTCGCAACATGCCCAATTCCGTCAGATACCCGATCCGGCAGTCTAGCTGGGCCATGTGACGACCGGATGTGCCATTGGGTGGGGCGCTCCCTTCCCCTTCCTGATGAATCCGGTGGGTGCCTGAACCCGGCGAGAGCCGACCGTTGGTCGGCACTCTCGGCCGGTTCGCGGCAAGCCCCACGGCGCTGCGCGCCGCCACCCGGCCAACGGTCGAGCGCCACCGGGGTGAGGTGCCGTAGGTCGGGGTTACACCCCCGACGCCCGGGATACGGGAGTACCGACGTCGGCGGAAGATGCCCCGCAGGAGTGGATGCGGGGCGAACGTCGTCAGTGACGGTGAACCCTCTGGACTCCGTTTGCCCCTCACCCCAACCCCTCTCCCGGGGGGAGAGGGGCTTTCAAGGCCTCAGCGCAGCACCAGCCGCACTACCTGGTCGACCATCGCGTCCAGCGCCTCGCCATCGGCGTACAGGTGCAGCTCCGGGTTCTCCGGGGCCTCGTAGGGCGAATCGATGCCGGTGAAGTTGGGGATCTGCCCGGCGCGTGCCTTGCGGTACAGGCCCTTGACGTCGCGCGATTCGGCCACCTCCAGCGGCACGTCGACGAACACCTCGATGAACTCGCCTTCGGCGAAGCGCTCGCGCGCCATCTGTCGCTCGGCGCGGAACGGGGAGATGAAGCTGACCAGCACGATCAGCCCGGCGTCGGCCATCAACCGCGCCACCTCGGCGACGCGGCGGATGTTCTCCACCCGGTCCTCGTCGGTGAAGCCGAGGTCGCGGTTCAGGCCGTGGCGGACGTTGTCGCCGTCGAGGATGAATGTATGGCAGCCGCGCGCGTGCAGGCGCTTTTCCACCAGGTTGGCGATGGTGGACTTGCCGGCGCCGGACAGCCCGGTGAACCACAGCACCTTCGGCGCCTGCCCCTTGATCCGCGCGCGCGCGGCCTTGTCCACGTCCAGGTGCTGCCAGTGCACGTTGCCGGCGCGGCGCAGGGCGAAGTCCAGGGTGCCGGCGGCGACGGTGGCGTTGCTCTGGCGGTCGATCAGGATGAAGCCGCCCAGCGCATGGTTGACGGCGTACGGCTCGAAGGCGATGGGCTCGTCCAGCGACAGGTTGCAGTAGCCGACCTCGTTCAGCTCCAGCCGTTTGGCCGCCAGCTTGTCCTGCGTGTTGACGTCGATGCGGTGCTTGATTTCGCTGATGCTGGCGGCCACGGTGCGGCTGCCGATCTGCAACCAGTACGGGCGGCCGGGCAGCAGCGCGGCGTCGTCCATCCACAGCACGTGCGCGGCGAACTGGTCGGCCACTTCCGGCGGGTCGCCGGCGGCGGCGATGACATCGCCGCGGCTGATGTCGATCTCGTCAGCCAGGGTCAGCGTCACCGCCTGCCCGGCGCGGGCCACGACGACGTCGCCATTGGCGTCGAGCACGCGCGCCACGGTGCTGCGGCGGCCCGAGGGCAATGCCACCACCGCGTCGCCGGGGCGCACTTCGCCGGCGGCCAGGGTGCCGGCGAAACCGCGGAAATCCAGATTGGGGCGGTTCACCCACTGCACCGGCAGGCGCATGCCGGTGGCCGCGCCGGTGGCGTCGATCTGCACGCTTTCCAGGTGCTGCAGCAGCGCCGGGCCTTGGTACCACGGCGTATTGGGCGAAGGCTGCAACAGGTTGTCGCCTTCCAGCGCCGACAGCGGGATGACCTGCACGTGGGCGATGCCCAGCTGCGCGGCCAGCGCGCGGTATTCATCGGCGATGCGCTCGAACACGCCCTGGTCGTAATCGACCAGGTCCATCTTGTTGACCGCCAGCACCACCTGGCCGATGCCCAGCAGCGAGATGATGTAGCTGTGGCGGCGGGTCTGCTGCAGCAGGCCCTTGCGCGCGTCCACCAGCACCACCGCCAGGTCGGCGGTGGAGGCGCCGGTGGCCATGTTGCGGGTGTACTGCTCGTGGCCAGGGCAGTCGGCGACGATGTACTTGCGGCGGTCGGTGTCGAAGTAGCGGTAGGCCACGTCGATGGTGATGCCCTGCTCGCGCTCGGCGGCCAGCCCGTCCAGCAGCAGTGCGTAGTCGATGCGCTCGCCCTGGGTACCGTGGCGGCGGCTGTCGGCCTCCAGCGCGGCCAGCTGGTCGTCGAACAGGCGCTTGCTCTCGTACAGCAGCCGCCCGATCAGCGTGCTCTTGCCGTCGTCGACGCTGCCGCAGGTGATGAAGCGCAGCAGCGGTTTGGATTCGTGTTGCTGCAGGTAGGTGGAGATGTCGGAAGACGTGGCGACCGCGTTCATCAGAAATAGCCCTCCAGCTTCTTCTTCTCCATCGAGGCGGACTGGTCGTGGTCGATCAGCCGGCCCTGCCGCTCGGAACTGGTGGACACCAGCATCTCGGCGATGATCTTCTCCAGCGTGTCGGCTTCCGATTCGATGGCGCCGGTCAGCGGGTAGCAGCCCAGCGTGCGGAAGCGCACCTTGCGCAGCTGCGGTACTTCGCCCGGGCGCAGCGGCAGGCGTTCGTCGTCGACCATGATCAGGCTGCCGTCGCGCTCGACCACCGGGCGCTCGGCGGCCAGATACAACGGCACCACCGGGATGTTCTCGCGGTAGATGTAGAGCCAGATGTCCAGCTCGGTCCAGTTGGACAGCGGGAAGGCGCGCACGCTCTCGCCGGCGTGGATGCGGGCGTTGTAAAGGTTCCACAACTCCGGGCGCTGGTTCTTCGGGTCCCAACGGTGGCGGTCGTTGCGGAACGAGAACACCCGCTCCTTGGCCCGCGACTTCTCCTCGTCGCGGCGCGCGCCGCCGATGGCCGCGTCGAACTTCCACTTGTCCAGCGCCTGCTTCAAGCCCTGGGTCTTCATCACGTCGGTGTGCACGGATGCGCCGTGGGTGACCGGGCCGATGTCCCGGGCGATGCCGTCCGGGTTGATGTGCACGCGCAGGTCCACGCCGGTCTCGGCGGCGCGGCGGTCGCGGAAGGCGATCATCTCGCGGAACTTCCAGCGCGTGTCCACGTGCAGCAGCGGGATCGGCGGCACCCCCGGCGCGAACGCCTTGAGCAGCAGGTGCAGCAGCACCGAGCTGTCCTTGCCCACCGAATACAGCAGCACCGGGTTGGCGAAGCCGGCCGCGACCTCGCGCAGGATGTGGATGCTCTCGGCTTCCAGCCGGTCCAGGTGCGACAGCGAGGCGGTAACGGTCATTGCAGAGGCGATCTATACGAAGGGAGAAAGGATAGCAGTGCGGCCGGGCAGCTCCCCGGCAGGGCGGCCAGTGTGGGCATTGGCCGGCGGCGGAAGAAATAAACGCATGGCATGAAGCGATAACCGTCCATCCTTTCCGCCACGCGCGACGGCTGCCTAGCATCGGCCATCCACCTCCAGACCGGACAGGACATGACCGCCGCCGCTGCCACCGTGCCACCCAGCCCCCTGCCCGAAGACCGCCGGGTCCTGCTGACGCGCCTGGTGGACGGCCTGGACGGCAACAGCCTGTGGTGGCTGTCCGGCTTCGCCGCCGGGCTGGCGCAGGGCCACCCGCCGCCGTCGCTGGCGCTGGTCCAGCCCGCCCAGCCGGCCGCGCAGGCCGCCGGGCGGCTGACCATCGTCTACGGCAGCCAGACCGGCAACGCGCGCCGCAGCGCCGAACAGCTGGCCGCCGAGAGCGAAGCCGCCGGCCTGTCGGTGCGCCTGCTGCGCGCCGATGCCTACCCGACCCGCGAGCTGGCCGGCGAGCGCCTGCTCTACGTCGTCATCAGCACCCAGGGCGAAGGCGACCCGCCGGACGACGCCATCGGCTTCGTCGAGTTCCTCAACGGCCGGCGCGCGCCCAAGCTGCCGGAGCTGAAATACGCGGTGCTGGGCCTGGGCGATTCCAGCTACGCCGATTTCTGCGGCATCGGCCGCAAGCTGGACGCGCGGCTGGCCGAACTCGGCGCCCAGCGCCTGCAGGCGCTGGGCGAGGCCGACCTCGACATCGACACCGTGGCCACGCCGTGGCGCGCCAAGGCAGTGGCCGACGCCCGCGAGACGCTGGGCAACGCCGCCGTGCCCGCCGCCAGCAACGTCACCCCGCTGCGCCACGGCCAGGCCAGCGCGTGGAGCGCGCAGCATCCGTTCAACGCCGAGCTGCTGTCGCGGCAACTGGTCAGCGGCCGCGACTTCAAGGGCCCGGCGTTCGCCGTGCAGGCCGGCATCGACAAGCGCGTGCACCACCTCGAGCTGTCGCTGGAAGGCAGCGGCCTGCAGTACGAACCGGGCGATGCGCTGGGCATCATCCACCGCAACCCGCCGCGGCTGGTCGATTCCATCCTCGCCGCCACCGGGCTGGATGGCGACGCCACGGTCGAGCACGATGGCCACGCGCGGCCGCTGGCGCAATGGCTGGCCGAACACCGCGAACTGACCCGCATCTCGCGCCCGCTGCTGGCCACCGTGGCCGAGCGCGGCGGCAACGCCGAGCTGGCCGCGCTGCTGGAACCGGCGCGCGCCGGCGAGCTGGCTGCCGTGTTCGGCGACCACCAGCTGGTCGACGTGCTGCAGCGCTGGCCGGCCGACTGGGACGCCGCCGCGCTGGTGGCGGCGCTGCGCCCGGCCGCGCACCGCCTGTATTCCATCGCCTCCAGCCGCAAGCGCGTGGGCGAGGAAGTGCACCTGACCGTGGACGAGCTGGCCTACGCCGCGCACGGCCGCGACCACCTCGGCGCCGCCAGCGGTTTCCTCGCCGCACTGGAAGAAGGCGCGCCGGTGCCGGTGTTCGTCGAACCGAACGAACGCTTCCGGGTGCCGGCCGACGCCAGCCGCGACATCATCATGGTCGGCCCCGGCACCGGCGTGGCGCCGTTCCGCGGCTTCGTGCAGGAGCGCGCCGAAAGCGGCGCGGCGGGCCGCAACTGGCTGTTCTTCGGCGCGCGCCACTTCAACAGCGAGTTCCTCTATCAGGTCGAGTGGCAGGAAGCCCTGCAGAAAAAGGAACTGCACCGCCTCGACCTGGCCTTCTCCCGCGACCAGGCCGAGAAGATCTACGTGCAGCACCGCCTGCGCGAGCAGGGCCGCGAACTGTACGACTGGCTGCAGAACGGCGCGCACTTCTACGTGTGCGGTGCCATCGGCATGGGCAAGGACGTGCACGCCGCGCTGCTGGAGATCGTCGCCAGCCACAACGGCGGCGACGCCGAGGCGGCGACCGAGTACCTGTCCAGCCTGCAGCGCGAAGGCCGCTACGCCCGCGACGTCTACTGACCCCCTCCAGATTCCCCGTAGGAGCGCACCTTGGTGCGCGAGGGGCTTCACCGGGAAAGCTTCATCGCGCACCAAGGTGCGCTCCTACGAAAAACGCAGACAGCCAAAGACCATGAGCCACCCCTCCGTCGAAGACATCAAGATCAACAGCCACCGCCTGCGCGGCACCCTCGCCGAAGGGCTGCTCGACGCCACCACCGGCTCGCTGAACTTCGAGGACCAGCGCACCATCAAGTTCCACGGCAGCTACCAGCAGGACGACCGCGACCTGCGCGACGAGCGCCGCCGGCAGAAGCTGGAACCGGCGCACCAGTTCATGATCCGCATCCGCGCGCCGGGCGGCGTGTTCACGCCCGCGCAATGGCTCGGGCTCGACGAGATCGCCACCACCTACGCCAGCCATTCGCTGCGTGTGACCACGCGGCAGACCTTCCAGATCCACGGCGTCATCAAGCGCGAGCTGAAGGCGACGATGCAGGCGATCAACGCCGCGGCAATGGACACCATTTCCGCCTGCGGCGACGTCAACCGCAACGTGCTCGGCGCCAGCAACCCGTTGCAGTCGGCGCTTCATGCGCAGGTGCATGACTGGGCGCAGCGGCTGTCGCTGCACTTCAAGCCGGCCACCCGCGCCTACTACGAAATCTGGCTGGACGAGGAGAAGGTCGCCGAGAGCGGCGTCGAGCACGAGCCGATCTACGGCGACGCCTACCTGCCGCGCAAGTTCAAGATCGCCGTGGCGGTGCCGCCGTACAACGACGTGGACGTGTTCGCCAACGACCTCGGGCTGGTGGCCATCGTCGACGACGCCGGCCAGCTCGCCGGCTTCAACGTCGCCATCGGCGGCAGCATGGGCGCCAGCCACGGCATCGCCGCGCACTACCCGCGCGTCGGCAACGTGATCGGCTTCGTCACCCCGGAACAGGTATTCGCCATCGCCGAGGCAGCGGTGACGGTGCAACGCGACCTCGGCGACCGCGAGGACCGCAAGCACGCGCGCTTCAAGTACACCATCGACGACCACGGCTCGGACAGGATCGTGGCGATGATGGAAGCGCGCGCCGGCTTCACCCTGCAACCGGCGCGGCCGTTCCATTTCGAGCACAACGGCGACCGCTTCGGCTGGGTCGAGGGCGAGAACGGCCTGTGGCACCTGACCCTGTCGCTGCCCAGCGGGCGCATCGCCGACACCCCCGGCCGCCCGCTGCTGACCGGCCTGCGCGAGATCGCCAAAGTGCACGAAGGCGAGTTCCGCATGACCTGCAACCAGAACGTCATCATCGCCGGCGTGCCGGCCGCGCAGCGCGCGCGGATCGACGCACTGGTGGCGCAGCACGGGCTGGACCGCGAGAACAACGCGCCCACCGCGATCGCACGCAGCGCCGTGTCCTGCGTGGCCCTGCCCACCTGCGCGCTGGCGATGGCCGAGGCCGAGCGCTACCTGCCCGGCTTCCTCGCCGCGCTGGAACCGCTGCTGGACAAGCATGGCCTGCGCGAGGCGCCGATCCTGCTGCGCATCTCCGGCTGCCCCAACGGCTGCTCGCGGCCCTACCTGGCCGAGATCGCGCTGGTCGGCAAGGCGGTGGGCCGCTACAACCTGTTCCTCGGCGGCGACCACCGCGGCATGCGCATGAACACGCTGTACCGCGAAAACATCACCGAGCCGCAGATCCTCGAAGCGCTCGACCCGCTGCTGGGGCGCTATGCCGCCGAGCGCGAAACCGACGAACGCTTCGGCGACTTCCTGCACCGCGCCGGCATCGTCGAACTGCCGCCCTACCCCACCAACCGCCAGGTTGCACTGGAACTGCACGCATGAGCGCCCTGTCCGTTTCCTCCTTCGCCGCCGCCGATACCGAAACCGCCGCGCTGCCCGACGACCTGGCCGGGCCCAACGCGCAGCTGGAAACGATGGACGCCGGCCAGCGCGTGGACTGGGCGTTGCGGCACCTGCCCGGCACCCACGTGCTGTCCTCCAGTTTCGGCGCGCAATCGGCCGTGACCCTGCACCTGCTGACCCGCCAGCGCGCGGACATCCCGGTGATCCTGGTCGACACCGGCTACCTGTTCCCGGAAACCTACCGCTTCGCCGACGAACTGACCGGCCGGCTCGGCCTGAACCTGAAGGTCTACCGCCCGCTGGTCAGCCGCGCCTGGATGGAGGCGCGCCACGGCCGCCTGTGGGAGCAGGGACTGGTCGGCATCGAGCAGTACAACAACCTGCGCAAGGTCGAGCCGATGAAGCGCGCGCTGGAGGAACTGCACGCCGGCACCTGGTTCACCGGCCTGCGCCGCGGCCAGTCGGCCAGCCGCGCCGGCACGCCGATCCTGCAGAAGCGCGGCGAGCGCTGGAAGTTCAACCCGATCGCCGACTGGAACGACCGCGACGTGTGGAAGTACCTCAAGCAGCATGACCTGCCCTACCACCCGCTGTGGGAGCAGGGCTACGTCTCCATCGGCGACACCCACACCACCCGCCGCTGGGAGCCGGGCATGCGCGAGGAGGACACCCGTTTCTTCGGCCTGAAGCGCGAGTGCGGGTTGCACGAGGAAATCTGAGCGGCCGGCGGCAACGCCAGCGGGTCAATCATCCATCGCTTGCTGTCGTTCCCAGAACGCGAGCAATTCGCGCAGGCCGGGCGGGTTGCCGGCCAGGGCCACGTCCTCGCGCAGGTAGCCGGCTTCCTGCCGCCACTGCCGGCTGCTCAATTCCTGCAGCACGCTGCCCTCGGTGTGGCTGCAGCCCATGTGCCAGCGGGTGAAATACAGCCGTTCCACCGGGCCGTTCCGCAGTTCCTCCAGCCCCACGTGCATGCGCGAGGCGCAGATGCGCGCGTAGATGCGCGCCACACCGTCCTGCGGGCCTTCGAAATACTGGAAGAAGCGGTGCTCGTCGTGGAGCAGCACGCCGGTGACGCCCTCCAGGCGATTGTGCGCCCGGGCATCGACCAGCAGGTGGTCCAGGTCGGCGGGCGTCAAGCTGGCCACGGCGACACTGACGTAGGCCACCGCATACTGCGTCATCTGCATTCTCTCCGACCGGACCGGCCAAGCATGCCACAGGCGTCCCGCTGCCAGCCGACCGGCAGCGGGAGGAGCCGCGTCAGTAGCGGTAGTCCAGCTTCAACCACAACGTGCGGCCGGGCTCATTGATCCGCACCGGGTCGGCGGGGAAGCCGAAGTCGGCGCTGCCGGCCAGGTTCAGGTGCTCGGCATAGGCGCGGTCGAACAGGTTGTCGACGCCGGCACTGGCACGCAGGTGGTCGTTGATGCGGTAGGCGGCGTTGAGCGCGAAGGTGGCGAAGCCGGCGGTGGGGCCGAGGTCGCGGGCGACGACGTTGCCCGCGTCCAGCGCCACCCGGTCCTGCCGGGCCACCACGCGCAGCAGCGCGCCGGCCGACCAGCGTTCGCGTTCGTAGGCCGCGCTCAGGCGCGCTTCCAGCGGCGGGATCTGCGGCATCGCGCCGCCATCGCTGCGGTTCTCGCCCCACGCCCAGGCCAGCGTGCCGCCCAGCTTCCATGCCTCCTGCAGGCGCCATTCCACGCCGGCCTCGGCACCGGCGATGCGCGCATCGACATTGGCCGCGCGGGTGCTGTCGCCCATCATGCCGCCGCTGGAATAGGTGAACAGGATGTAGTCCCGCACGTAGCCGGCATAGGCCGACACCCAGGCGCTGCCGCGCTTGCCGCGGAACTGCGCGCCGACGTCCAGCTGCGTGGTCTTCTCCGGCTTCACCCCGGCGAAGGCGTTGGCGGCGCCGGCCGGGCCGGCGTCGGCGGAGAACAGTTCCCAGTAGTCGGGCATGCGTTCGGCATGGCCGAGGCCGGCGTACCAGGTCCAGTCCTTGCCGTGGTCGCGCTCGTAGCGCAGGAAGCCGCTGCCGAGGTCTTCGCTGCGGGTCCGGCCGGCGGTCGGGTTGGGCATGGCCATCATGCCGCTGGTCTGGCGCAGGTCGGTGGCTTCGGCATGGTCGATGCGCAGGCCACCGATCCAGCGCGCCGGGCGCTCTTCGCCCAGGGTCAGTTCGGCGAACACGCCGCGGTTGTCGAGATCGGCATCGCGCGTCCACGCCTTCTGCTGCCACATCCCGCGCATGCCACTGCGCTTGCGGTGGCGGCTGTCCTGCGCGTCGATGCCGGCGACGACGGCCACGTCCTGCCAGCGCCATTCCGCGGCGATGCGTCCGCCGCGGGTGCGCCGCTCCACGTTCGAGGCCATCGCCATCGGCATGCTGCCGTGCGGGTTGGGCTCGCGCAGGCTGTAGTTGTCCATCACGTGGTCGGCGGTGTTGGCGTACAGGTTGGCCTGCAGCTTGTCCCACGCGCCGGGCAGGTTGCCGCGCTCGAAGCGCAGGCCGTAGCTGCTGCGCTTGAACGCCGCGCCATCCATGCCGCGGCCGGCATAGCGGGCCAGCGCATCGCCGGTGCCGGCGCTCAGCTCCAGCACGGTGTCGGCGTCGGGCGTCCAGCCGATGGCGGCGTCGGCGTTCCACTTGCGCCAGCGCGAGGGCACCACGTCGCCGTTGCCGTCGCGGTAGTCGTCGGATTCGGAACGGTTGCCGTTCACCCGCACATAGCCGGGGGCGCTGCCGAAGGTGGCGTCGAGCACCTGGTCGTTGCGGTTGTTGGAGCCGGCCAGCGCGCTGGCTTCCAGCTCCATGCCCGGCGCGCTGAAACGCGGGGTGTCGCGCTCGAAGCGCACCGTGCCGGCCGAGGCACCGGCGCCCCAGCGCACGCTCTGCGGGCCCTTGATGACGGTGAGCCGGTCGAAGGTTTCCGGGGCGACGTAGGACAGCGGATTGTCCATCCGCGACGGGCAGGCGCCCATCAGGTTGCCGTCGTTGGTGAGGATGTTCAGGCGCGAACCGGACATGCCGCGCAGCACCGGGTCGCCATTGGTGCCGCCGTTGCGGATCGCGGAAAAGCCAGGGACGGTCTTCAGGTAGTCGGCGCCGTCGCTGGCCGGCACCGGCTGCCGCGGCAGGCTCGGGTCGGTGACCCATTGCAGCGGCGAGGACGGCGCGCTGGCGGTGACGACCACCGTTTCCAGGGTGATCGGGGAACCCGGCGCGTCGGCATGGGCCGCGGCCGGGAACAGGGCAAGCAACAGGCAGGAGGACAGGCACGCCGGTACGACCGGCTTGCGGGGGGAAGCGGGCAACATGGGATTCTCCGTGGGACACAGCCGCGCCACGCCATCGGGGGCGCAGGTCACGCGGCAAAAAAAGGGGGGTGTCGTCAGGAGAAACGCGGCGGCCCGCGGGCCAGGTGCGCGGACCAGCGCAGGCTGGCGGGAACATCGACCCGGCGCGGCGAAAACGGTGCCAGCCGGTACGGTAGCGGCGCCAGCACCAGCAGCAGCGCCATCCACGGCAGCAGGCGCATGGCCAGCACGCAGTATTCGCAGGCTTCGGCGTGGTTGGCGTGGGGGCCGGCGGGCGCATCGTGCCCATGCTCCGGCATCGACGGCGCGTGGCCGGCGTGATCCATGCCCGGCATTGCATGCGACAGGTGTTCGGCCATCACCACGGCCATCGCCACCGGTTGCGCCTGCAGCGCGCGGCTGACCAGCGGCGCAAGCAGCATCAGCAGCGTCGCCACCACGGCGAGCCGGGACATCCAACGGTGCAGGGGCAGTGAACGGATCACGCCGCGATTTTAAGCTGCCGCTCCATTCACCCACGTGCGACACATCGCCGCAGTGGGCGGCGAGGAACGAATGGAGAGGAACGGGGAACGAGGGAAGGAAGAAGCAAGGACATCGCGCAAGCGCTTCAATCCACAGCTTTTTCTTCCAGTCGTTGCTGGCTTCAACTGGTGATGGTCTGGGTCAGTTCTTCCCAGCTCGGCGGCGGCGGCCAGCCGGCTTCTTGATTTCCGTCAAGTACCCGGCGCAGGTCGCGCTTGTCGATCTGCGGGGCGAGCACGTGCACCAGTTCCAACGCGTAGTCGCGCAGCACGCGCTCGCGCGGCAGCACCGCCCAGGCGATGCACTCGGGCACCGCGTCCGGCGCCGGCCATGCGCGCAGGTCGGCATCGTTGCTGTTGACCGCCATTTCCGCCAGCAGGCCCACGCCCAGACCGGTGCGCACGTAGGTCTTTATCAGGTCGGCGTCGAGCGCGGTCAGGGCCAGGTCCGGTTCCAGCCGCTTGGCGGCGAAGGCGCGGCGCAACGAGGAGTTGGGACGGGTGGAGGATTCGTAGCTGATAAGCGGATGCGCGGCCAGCGCGGCCATGTCCGGCACCTTGCCGGCACGGTCGAGCGGGTGGCCCTTGGGCACCACCACCAGCCGCCGCCAGCGGTACAGCGGCACGGCGATGCCGGTGGTCGGCTCGCTGCCGGCGGTGCTGACGATGGCCATGTCGGCGTCGCCCTGGCCGAGCAGGTCCAGCGCGTCGCTTTCGGCGGCCTGCTGCAGGTGCACGCTGACCTGCGGGTAGGCCTGCTTGATCCGCGCCACCGCCGGCGGCAGCACGAAGCGCGCCTGGGTGTGGGTGGTGGTCAGCACCAGCTGGCCGTGGCTCTCGCGGCGCTGGTTGGCGGCATAGGTGCGGATGTTGTTGGCCTCGGCCAGCACCGCGCGGGCGCGGCCGATGACTTCCTCGCCGGCCGGGGTCACCGATTCCAGGCTGCGGCCCTTGCGCACGAACAGCAGGAAACCCAACTCGTCCTCCAGCTGCTTGAGCTGCTTGGACAGCCCCGGCTGGGTGGCGTGCACGCGGGTCGCCGCCAGCGTGATGTTCAGCTCGGCGTCGGCAATGGCGACCAGGTAGCGCAGTTGGGTGAGGGTCATCGCAGGGTCGGGGAAGCGCCGCTCGGAAAGGATGATGAATGTAGGCCAGATTGCCCCCACCACTTATAACCGAAAGGAATCTGAATGGCGGCGCAAGTCATTTCCGGGCGTTCCGGTGCGGGGCTACGGTCATCGTCCCTTCCACCTACCCTTCCCTTGCCGCCTTGAACGCCCCCTTGTTTCCGTTGTTCGCCGATCTGAACGGCCGCGCCGTACTGGTGGTCGGCGGGGGGGCGGTGGCCGCACGCAAGGTCGAGGCGCTGCTGCATGCCGGCGCGCGGCCGCGGGTGGGCGCACCGGAACTGGCACCATCGCTGCGCGCGCTGGCCGACGCCGGGCGCATCGAATGGCTGCCCGGGCGCTTCACCCCCGACTGGCTGGCCGAGGACATCTGGCTGGTGGTCGCCGCCACCGACGACGTCGCGGTCAACCAGGCCACCGCCAGCGCCGCCGGGGAACGGCGGCTGTTCGTGAACGTGGTCGACGACGCCCAGCTGTCGCGCTTCCACCTGCCGGCGGTGGTCGAACGCGGGCCGCTGCAGATCGCCATTTCCAGCGGTGGCGGCGCGCCGATGGTGGCGCGCCACGTGCGCCGCCGCATCGAGGAACTGTTCGACGACAGCTGGGGCCGGCTGACCGAGCTGCTCGGCCGCAAGCGCGCGCACATCCGCGCCCGCTTCCCCGATACCGCCACGCGCCGCCGCTTCTTCGATCGCCTGCTCGAAGGCCCACTGCCGGGCCTGCTGCGCCGCGGCCAGCGCGCCGCGGCGGAAGACGCGCTGCGCCACGCACTGGCCGGCGAAGCCCCTGCCGCCGCCGGCTCGGTGGTGCTGGTCGGCGCCGGTTCCGGCGACCCCGGCCTGCTGACGCTGGGCGCGCTGCGCGCGCTGAACCAGGCCGACGTGATCCTGCACGACCGGCTGGTCAGCGCCGAGGTGCTGCAACTGGCACGGCGCGACGCCGAGCGCATCGAAGTGGGCAAGTCCGCGCGCGGCCACAGCACCCGGCAAGAACACATCCATGCGCTGATGCTGGAGCACGCCCGCGCCGGCAGGCGCGTGGTGCGGCTCAAGGGCGGCGACGCCTTCGTGTTCGGCCGCGGCGGCGAGGAACTGCAGTTCCTGCGTGCCCACGGCATCCCCTATGAAGTGGTGCCCGGCATCACCGCCGCGCTGGCCTGTGCCGCCCACGCCGGCATCCCGCTCACCCACCGCGACCACGCCCAGCAACTGCGGCTGGTCACCGCGCACTGCAGGGATTCGCTGGACACGCTGGACTGGCCGGCGCTGGCCGCGCCGCGGCAGACGCTGGTGTTCTACATGGGCGTGGCCGCGCTGGCGCAGATCCGCACGCAGTTGCTCGACGCCGGCCTGCCCGCCGCTACGCCGTTCGCACTGGTGGAAAACGGTTCGCGCGCAGAGCAGCGCGTGGTCACCGGGCAGCTGCGGCAACTGGCCGAGGCGGCCGAACGCCACCGGGTGCAATCACCGGCGCTGCTGGTCGTCGGCGACGTGGCCGCGCTGGCCGACGAGCTGCACTGGTTCGGCGACGCCCCGCTGCACGCGGCCGCCCCCTCACTTTCCGCACCCACGACGACGCCGACACTGGCCGACGCCGCCTGATCCCATCCCCAGGAGAACCTCATGGCCATCTACAACAGCATCCTCGACACCATCGGCAATACCCCGATCATCAAGCTCAACCGGCTGGCGCCGGCCGGCGTGGACGTGTACGTCAAGGCCGAGTCCTTCAACCCCGGCAGCTCGGTCAAGGACCGCCTGGCGCTGGCGATCGTGCTCGACGCCGAGCAGCGCGGCCTGATCAAGCCCGGCGACACCATCGTCGAGGCCACCTCCGGCAACACCGGCGTGGCGCTGGCGATGGTCGCCGCCGCGCGCGGCTACAAGTTCGTCGCGGTGATGACCGAGACCTTCTCGATCGAGCGCCGCAAGGCGATGCGTGCCTATGGCGCCAAGGTCATCCTGACCCCGGCCGCCGCGCGCGGCACCGGCATGGTGGAGAAGGCGAAGGAACTGGCCGACAAGCACGGCTGGTTCCTGGCCAGCCAGTTCGCCAACCCGGCCAACCCGGCCTACCACCGCAACACCACCGCCGCCGAGATCCTGCGCGACTTCGCCGGCAAGCGCCTGGACTTCTTCGTCAGCGGCTGGGGCACCGGCGGCACCCTCACCGGCGTGGGCGAGGTGCTGAAGGTCGCACGCCCGGATACCCGCATCGTCGCCACCGAGCCGGCCGGCGCATCGCTGCTCAAGGGCGACGAATGGAAGCCGCACAAGATCCAGGGCTGGACCCCGGACTTCGTGCCGGAAGTGCTCAACCGCGCCGCCTACGACGAACTGCGCTCGGTGCAGGACGAACGCGCCATCGAGACTTCGCGCCGGCTGGCCGCCGAGGAAGGCATCTTCGTCGGCATCTCCGCCGGCGCCACCGCCGCCACCGCGCTGGAGCTGGCCGCCGGCGCTCCGGCCGGCACGGTGATCCTGGCGATGCTGCCCGATACCGGCGAGCGCTACTTCTCCACCCCGCTGTTCGCCGATGTCAACGAAGGCTCGGACGACGACTGGCTGGCCGGCCTGCCGTAAGCCACGGTTTCGACCACCGGGGATTCCCCGGCGGACCGCACCAAGACCGGGGGACGCCCCGGTCATCCCCGGTGCCCGCGGCTATTCCATCCCCCGCATTTTCTGCTGCATCCCATGTTCCTCCCCCGGTACGAAGGCCGCCCCGCGCGGCCTTCGTGCTGTCCACCGTGCGGAAATCCGCACGTGCCGGCATCCGGCTTCCGTCGCAGCTGCCGAGACCCGGAGCGGACAGACTTGCCGCCCACGAAGGGCGCCCCTGCCCTCACGCTCCGCTCACCTCACGGCACGGGAAGATCAGCGCCATGAACATCGACATCCGGCAAGGCGACATCACCACCCTGGCCGTGGACGCCATCGTCAACGCCGCCAACGAAAGCCTGCTCGGCGGTGGTGGCGTCGACGGCGCCATCCACCATGCCGCCGGACCGGGCCTGCTGGCCGAATGCGCGCGCCTGCCGGAACTGCGCCCGGGCGTGCGCTGTCCCACCGGCGAGGTACGCGCCACCGCCGGCCACGCACTGCCCGCACGCCACGTGTTCCACACCGTCGGCCCGGTCTGGCACGGCGGCGGCCGCGACGAGGCCGCGTTGCTGGCCAACTGCTACTGGAATTCGTTGCAACTGGCCGAACGGATGCAGCTGGAGTCGATCGCCTTCCCGGCGATCAGCTGCGGCGTCTATGGCTACCCACTGCATCAGGCCGCCAGCATCGCCGTCACCGAGACCGTCACCTGGCGCAGGAGCCACGCCCGCCCGCTGCGGATCATCCTGGTGGCCTGGAATACCGCCACCTTCAAGGCCTACCAGCAGGCACTGGCGGTGGCCGGGCAGGGCGCTGCCCCGGCAACGGCCATGCCGCCATCTGGATTCGCCGCCGCGCACTGAAGCGACGGCTTTCTCCCACGCTGAAAATGGAAACGCCGGCTCAAGGCCGGCGTTTCCACGATCAGCAAGGGCAGTCGGCGATCAGCCTTCCCACTTGCCCAGCGCGGCCAGGCCATTCTCCCTGGCGCGCTCGTACACGGTCTTCTGCGCGGCGTCGTAGTTGCCCTTCATGTCCTTGGCCCACAGCTTCAGCGCGGCCTGCTGCATCGCGCGGCCGTAGGAGAAGCTCAGCGGCCACGGCAGCCTGTCGAGCTGGTTCATGGCGTTCAGGTGCGCGGTGGACTGCTCGTCGCTCTGCCCGCCGGACAGGAACACCACGCCCGGCAGGATCGCCGGCACGGTGCTCTTCAGGCACATCACCGTGGCCTCGGCCACTTCCTCGACGTCGGCCTGCTCGTCGCAGTCCTTGCCGGAGACGACCATCGAGGCCTTCAGGATGGTGCCTTCCAGCAGCACGTTCTGCTGGTACAGCGCGTCGAACAGCGAGCGCAGGGTGGCTTCGGTGACTTCGTAGCAGGTCTCGATGTCGTGGTCGCCGTCCATGATGACTTCCGGCTCGACCATCGGCACCAGGCCGCACTCCTGGCACAGCGCGGCGTAGCGGGCCAGCGCGTGGGCGTTGGATTCGATGCAGGTGCCCGACGGGATGCTCTCGCCGATGTTGATCACCGCGCGCCACTTGGCGAAGCGCGCGCCGAGCTTGTAGTACCCCTGCAGGCGCTCGCGCAGGCCGTCCAGACCCTCGGTGACCAGTTCGCCCGGGCAGCCGGCCAGCGGGTGCGCGCCCTTGTCCACCTTGATGCCCGGGATCATGCCGTGGTCGGCCATGTACTTGGCGAATGGCACGCCGTCGCGGGTTTTCTGGCGGATGGTTTCGTCGTACAGGATCGCGCCGGAGATGTGCTCGTTGAGCTTGGGCGTGGTCAGCAGCAGTTCGCGGTAGGCGCGGCGGTTCTCTTCGGTGTTCTCGATGCCGACGCTGGCAAAGCGCTTGGCAATGGTGCCGGTGGATTCGTCGATGGCGATGATGCCCTTGCCCGGGGCGACCATTGCCTGTGCGGTTTCAGCCAGCAGTTCGATGCTCATGAAGTTCCTGTCACGGGGTGCGGAGAAACCCGGATTATAGCCCGCACCCGTCGTGGACCAGCCGTGAGGCTGGCCTGGAAACGCTTACAACCTGTCCGTTCGGGACAGGATTTGTCCTTGGCGTGTCCGGTAGTGCCGGCCGCTGGCCGACGACCTCGCAGCACTCGACCTTCTTGCAGTTGCCGGCCAGCGGCCGGCACTACCGAAACAGCCGCCCGACCAACGGTCGGGCGCTACCGAGGCGGGTGTCGCTTACAGCTCGCCCAGGCCGTTGGCATGGCCGTCGCTGCCCACTTCCAGCAGCCGCAGGGTGTTGGTGGCGCCGTGGGTTTCCATGTGCTCGCCGCTGGTGAACACCACGCGGTCGCCGGCCTCCAGCAGGCCGGCCTCGACCAGCAGGCGGATGCTGCCGCGCGCGGCCTCGCGCGGGGTGAAGCCGCGGCTGTCGAAGTTGATCGGGAACACGTCGCGCATCAGCGCCATGCGCCGGCGCGCGCTGTCGTGGCGGGTCACCGCGAACACCGGCGCCTTGGCACGGAAGCGCGACAGGTAGCGCGCGGTGCCGCCGGATTCGGTCATCGCCACGATCGCGCGCACGCCCACGTGCTGGGACAGGAACATCGTCGCCATCGCGATGGCCTGGTCGGCGCGCTCCAGATTGCGCGGCGAGGCGTTGAAATCGGTGTCGATCTGGAACTGGCGCTCGGCGCCGAGGCAGATGCGCGCCATCGCCTCGACCGCCTTCACCGGCCACGCGCCGGCGGCGGTTTCGGCCGACAGCATCACCGCGTCGGTGCCGTCGATGACCGAGTTGGCCACGTCCAGCACCTCGGCGCGGGTCGGGATCGGGCTTTCGACCATCGACTGCAGCATCTGCGTGGCGGTGATGACCACCTTGTTGTGCGCCAGCGCGGCCTTGATGATCTTCTTCTGCAGGCCCGGCAGTTCGGCGTCGCCGATCTCCACGCCGAGGTCGCCGCGCGCGACCATCACCACGTCGCTGGCCTCGACGATCTCTTCCAGGTTCTCGATGGCCTCGGTGCGCTCGATCTTCGACACCAGCGCCGCGTCGCAGTCGTGCTGGCGGGCGACGGCGCGGGCGTCGTGCATGTCCTGCGCGTTGCGGCAGAACGAGACGGCGATGAAGTCCACGCCGATCTTGGCGACGATGCCGATCAGTTCCTTGTCACGCTCGGTCAACGCGCCCAGCGACAGGCCGCCGCCCTGCTTGTTCAGGCCCTTGCGGTCGGACAGCACGCCGTCGTTGAGCACGGTGTTGACGATGCGCTCGCCCTGCACTTCGACCACCTGCAGCTGCATCAGGCCATCGTCGAGCAGCAGGACGTCGCCGGGGACCACGTCCTGCGGCAGGCCGAGGTAGCTCACGCCGACCTGGGTGGCGTCGCCCGGCACGGCGTTGGCATTGGCGATCAGGTCGAAGCGGTCGCCGGCCTTGAGCTGCACCTTGCCTTCGGCGAAGCGCTCGATGCGGATCTTCGGCCCCGGCAGGTCGGCGAGGATGCCCACCTCCACGCCCACGCGCTGCGCGGCGGCGCGCACTTCGGCGGCGCGCTTGGCCTGGCCGGAGGGATCGCCGTGGGAGAAGTTCAGGCGCACCACGTTGACGCCGGCGCGGAACAGATCGTCCAGCACCCCGGGGGCGTCGGTCGCCGGGCCAAGGGTGGCGAGGATCTTGGTGCGGCGCTGGCGTTCGATCATGGTGTGCTGTCTCCGTATGGAACCGGCGAAAGTAGCACATCCGTTGCATGACAACGATGTCGCATACGATTTCAGAAGACACCATTCGCGCTGTCCGGGAGACAGCCGGGACAGGCCATCCGGACAGTGTCCTGACAGGACAACCGCAGGTCGGGGGCATGCCCCCGACGCTTGATGTTCGGATGCACGGAGCGTCGGGGGCATGGCCCCAACCTGCGGCGATCAGGCCGACAGCAGTCCCTGCAGTTCCAGCGGCGTCGCGGCCAGCACGTCGGCGCCGGCCGCCTGCAACTCTTCGCGGCCACCGAAGCCCCACAGCACGCCGACGTTGCGCATGCCGTGGTGGCGCGCACCCTCGATGTCCATGTGCCGGTCGCCGATCATCCGGCACCGGGCCGGCGACAGCGACAGCCGGCGCAGCGCCTCGGCGATCAGCTCCGGCTTGTGGCTGCGCGAGCCATCGGCAGTGGCGCCGACGATGTCCGCGAAGCAGCCGCCGAACGGCAGGTGCTCGACGATGCGCCGCGCATGCGGTTCGTTCTTCGCCGTCACCACCGCCAGCCGGTGGCCGGCCGCGTGCAGGCCCTGCACCACTTCGCCAATGCCGGCATAGACCTCGTGCTCCTGCCAGCCGAGCACGTCGAAACGCTCGCGGTACAGCTCCACCGCCTGCTCCACTTGCGCCGCATCGCCGAATACCGGGGCGAAGCTGGTGCGCAGCGAGGGGCCGATCCACTTGCGCAGTTCGGCCATCGCCGGCACCGGTTGCTGCATCTTCTCCAGCGCATGGGCCACGCAGCGGGTGATCCCGACGACCGAATCGATCAGGGTGCCGTCGAGGTCGAAGAACAACACGTCGCGGCTCACGCGCCGCGGGCCTCCAGCGCGGCCACCGCCGGCAAGGTCTTGCCCTCCAGGAATTCGAGGAACGCGCCGCCGCCGGTGGAGATGTAGCTCACCTCATCGGCGATGCCGTACTTGTCCACCGCCGCCAGCGTGTCGCCGCCGCCGGCGATCGAGAATGCCCTGGAGCTTGCGATCGCGCGCGCCAGCGCTTCGGTGCCCTTGCCGAAGGCGTCGAACTCGAACACGCCGACCGGGCCGTTCCAGACCACGGTGCCGGCCTTGGCGATCAGCCCGGCATAGTGCGCGGCGGTGGCCGGGCCGATGTCGAGGATCATGTCGTCGGCGGCCACTTCGCCCACCGGCTTGACCGTGGCCGGCGCGTCGGCAGCGAACGCCGGGGCCACCACCACGTCGCTCGGCAGCGGGATTTCGGCGCCGCGTGCCTTGGCATCGGCGTCGATCCTGCGCGCGGTGTCGAGCAGGTCGTTCTCGACCAGCGACTTGCCCACGCCGTGGCCCTCGGCGGCGATGAAGGTGTTGGCGATGCCGCCGCCGACGATCAGTTGGTCCACCTTGCCGACCAGGCTGGACAGCAGTTCCAGCTTGGTGCTGACCTTGGAGCCGGCGACGATCGCCAGCAGCGGCCGCGCCGGGTTGGCCAGCGCCTTGTCCAGCGCGTCCAGCTCGGCCATCAGCAGCGGACCACCGGCGGCGACCGGGGCGAAGCGGATCACGCCGTGGGTCGAGGCCTGCGCGCGGTGCGCGGTGCCGAAGGCGTCCATCACGAACACGTCGCACAGCGCGGCATATTTCTTCGACAGGGTTTCGTCGTCGGCCTTCTCGCCGACGTTCATGCGGCAGTTTTCCAGCAGCACGATCCTGCCCGGCGCGACATCGACGCCATCCACCCAGCCTTTGACCAGCGGCACATCCACGTCCAGCAGCTCGGACAGGCGCGCGGCCACCGGAGCCAGCGAATCGGCCTCGCTCCACACGCCTTCCTTCGGCCGGCCGAGGTGCGAGGTGACCATCACCGCGGCCCCCTTTTCCAGCGCCAGCTTCAGCGTCGGCAACGAGGCGGTGATGCGCTGCTCGGAGGTGATGCGGCCATTGTCGATGGGGACGTTGAGGTCTTGCCGGATCAGGACACGCTTGCCGGAAAGGTCAAGGTCGGTCATGCGAACGATGGACATGGCAGCACGGCTCCGTGGCGGTGGGGAAACCGCGATTCTCGCCCGCGCCGCCAGCGCGGGCAAACCGGCACCTGTCCCCGGTAGCGCCGGCCGCTGACCGGCAGCCCCATGAACCTTCGGCGGGGTCCCGCAGTTGCCGGCCAGCGGCCGGCACTACCCGGCTTGCCTGCCGCGCAGCAGGCTGACCGCAAAACCGGCCACTGCCAGCGCACCCGCCACCAGCACCGCCCACAGCACCAGGTTCTTCCAGTCGCGCGGTGCCGGCGCCGGCCGGTAGGCGACATCGCCGGCGCGCTGCACGCCGGCACCGAGGCTGGCGGCGGCCGGCTGCCACTGCGCGCCATTGCGGGTACGCAGCGCGGCCAGCATCGGATCGAGTGCGGCCGGACTCTCAATGGCGTTGGCGCTGCCGGCCACCAGCAGGTATGGCGCGCGGCCCTGCGCGAGGAACACCACGCTGCCGGGGCGATAGCCCAGCCGCAGCACCGGGGCCGATGCCGGCAGCCCGCCCGGTTCGGCCTGCAACCGCCACTGGCGGTCGTCCACCGTGCCGGGGATTTCCAGCGGCGCCGAACGCTGCTGCCCACCTGCTTCGCTCAGGTTCCAGGTGTTCCAGCCGCGGGCCAGCACCCGCCAGACGGGAGCACCGCCATCGGCTGCCGCGCGGTCATCGTCGCGGCTGGACACGGTCCAGCCCATCGCGCTGTTGGCCGGCAACGCCACGTCCAGCCGCTGCACCGGGAAACGCCCCTGCAGGCGGTACAGGTAGCCGTCCTTGCCATCGCCACCGGCCTCGGCCTGCAGTTCCTGCCACTGCCAGTCACCGGTGTCGACCGCATCGTCCATTTCGCCGGCGATGCCGCGCAGGCGCGGCGCACCATTGCGTTGCAGCGGCACCAGCCGCAGGTAGCGCAGCGATGTCGCCACCTCGATGCGGTTGCTGCGCAGTTCGCGCTCCCGGTTGCGCAGCTGCACCAGCCGCACCTGCGGGTCCAGCACCTGCCAGCCGCGCAGGTCGTTGCTGGCTTCCAGCCGGTAGCCCAGGTCCAGCGTCGCGCCGGCATCGTCCCATTCCACGTCCAGCGCGCGCAGCTTGCCGGCGTCGTTGCCCAGGTCGAGCAGCCACGCCGGGTCCGCGGCAGCGGCCGCGTTGGAGGCCGCCACCGCGTTGCGGATCGATACCACCCTGCCACCGGCATCGCGCTGCACCACCACGCTCAGGTCGTCGCCAGCGGCAACCGTTGCCGGCGGCAACGCGAACCATTGCAGCGCCTGCCGGCGCAGCGGCCCCGGCAACGGCGTCGCCGCCGCATACGCCACGCTGGGTACCAGCTTGCCGTCGGCGTCGAGCACGCGCACGTCGCGCAGGTCGCGCCGATGCGCAGCCTGATGGACCGACGCATCCAGCGGCACACGGTAGGCGCCGGCATCGGACCGCGACAGCTGCAACGGCCACTGCCGCGCAAATTCATCATTGGCCTGCGCCGCCAACGGCAGCAGGGCCAGCACCAGCAGGCGCTTGATCATGCGGAAGTCTCCTCGTTGTCCGCGGTAACCGGCACCCGCCGCGGCGGCGCCGGCGCCAGCCAGCCGACCAGCGTGCACAGCAGGCCATAGGCGATGAACGCGCCGATGCCGAGCAGGTCGCCCAGGTTGCCGCGGTCGATCAGCAGCAGCTTGGCCAACACCACGCCCATCAGGATCGCGCCGGCCAGCCACAGCCCCCACTGCCCGCGTCGCGAGCCGGTCACCCAGCCGAGCACACCGAGCAGGCTCCACACCACGGTCAGGCTGGTCTGCGCGAGGCGGGTGTCGAGCAGGCGTCCGTTCCACGGCTCGCCGCCCCAATGGTGCACGGCGCGCAGCGTCATCACCGTCACCAGCACCAGCGCGGCCAGTGCCGCCCCCACCCACAGCCACGGCGGCGTGTGTTCGTCGCGGCCCCGCCACAGGCACATCGCGGCCAGCACCAGCACCGCCACCTGCGCCAGTTCCAGCGGATTGAGCAGGGCGACCCACGGCAGCGGCGTCGCAGCCGCAGGGTTGCCCAGCGACAGCAGCCACCACACGCCCAGCACCGCGAACACCGTCACCTGCAGCGCCATGCGGTAGCGGTCGAATGCGTCGCCCAACGGCTGCGCCAGCCAATGCCAGCGGCGCATGGACAGCCACGCCAGCAACAGCCACGGCAGCGCCAGCAGCATGCCGACCCAACCGCCGGCCAGCTCGAAATGGCGGCCGACATGCCAGGCCAGCAGCGAGAACACCGTCGGCCACAGCAGCCACCATGCCAACTGCGCCAGCCCGGCGACGGCATCGCCGGCCACGCGCAGGCACAGCAGGCTGCGCACACCCAGCACCGCGAACAACAGCCACGTCCATGCACCGATGCCGGCAAACGGCTGGCCGTCCCGGGCCACCTGCATGAACGCCAGCGGGAACGCCAGCAGCAAGCCGCCCAGCGTGGTCAGCGACAGGGCCAGCGCCGGCCGGCGCCGGTGCACTTCGGCCGCCAACCAGCCGGTGACACCCAACAGCAGCAACAGCCCGTGCAAACGGCTGTTCGGCTCGACGAAGCGCTCGATTTCGGTGGCGACGTTGCCCAGCCACCACGCCAGGCCCCAGCCATAGGCCGCCACCGCCAGCGGCGCGTTGCCGGCATTGCGGTACAACCATGCCGTGGCGAACCCGGCCAGGGCGATCAGCAACGCCCCCATGAACACCGCATTGGCAATCGCCACCGCGCCGCCCTGCACACCGCCGACGCCCACCACGAAAGCGAACGCCGCCGCCAACTGCAGGCCGATGCCGCTCCAGCGCGCCAGCCGGCGCTGCTGCACCAACCCCAGCCACACCAGCCCCGCGCCTTCCAGCGCAAACACCGAGGCGGTGGCCTTGGCCGACAGCGCCAGCGGCACCGCCAGCGTGGCGAAACCCACCGCCAGGATCGCGTAGCCCTGCGCCAACATGTGCAGGCGCCCGCGCCCCAGCAGCAAGCGTGCCAGCGCCGCGTACAACACCGCCACGCCCAGCGCGCACAGCGCCAGCGGCATACGCTCGCCCTGCAACAGGCAGGCCTGCAGCGAAAACGCCACCAGCGGCGTGCCGAACAGCAGGCAACCGTCGATGCGCGCACTGCCCGCCGTCGCCGCCTTGCGCGCGTACAGCAACGGCAGCAGCAGGTAGAAGCCGAAGAACAGCAGCAGGAACGGCTCGGTGCTGGCGAACTTGGCCGGCGAATACTGCAACACGCCCCACGCCGTGCCGATGCCCCAGGTGAAGGCGAAGCCAAGCAGGTTGAGGACGCGCCACGGCCGCACCCATGCGATGGCGAAGATGCCGGCGTTGAGCACCGCGTAATACGAGAACAGGCCGACGTGGTTGCCGCTGCCGTCGGACAGCCAGATCGGCGCCATGAACCCGGCCAGCACGCCGAGGATCGCCAGCGTGCGCGACTCCTGCAGCACCGCCATCACGCACAGCCCGGCGATCAACACCACGCTGATCGCGAACGCCGGCAACGCGTCGATCATGCCGTAGTTCTTGAACGCGGCGAACACCACCAGCAGCAGGATGCCGATCATGCCGCCCTGCACGGCCAGCGCGAAGCTGCGGTGGCTCTCGCGCCTGCGCCAGGCGAACACCAGCCCGGCCAGTGCCGCGGCGCTGATGCCGGCCAGGCGCAATTCCATCGGCACGCTCAACCAGCCCGCGTCGCTGGCGTATTTCAGCAACGCCGCCACGCCGGCCAGCATCACCAGCATGCCGACCTTGATCGGCACGTTGCCGGAGGTGAACCACTGTTTGACGCGCTCGACGCCACGCTCGATGAAATTCGGCTCCGGCGGCTCCGGCGGTGTCCAGGTCGTCCGCTGCCGGTATTCCGGCTCGGCGCGGGCCGCGGCGGGACGGGCTGGGCGCTCCGGCAACGGCGGCAATGGCGGCGGTGGCGCCACCGCCGCGGATGCGGGTGTTTCCGGCTCCGACACCGGTTCCGGCACGGCCGGCCCGACATCCTCCACGACCGCCACCGGCTCGGCCACGGCGGCAGCCCGTGGCGAAACCGCCGCGGTGGCTTCCGACTCCCCGGCCCGGTGCGCGAATGCCTCTTCCAGCGCCGCCACCCGCCGCTTCAGCGCGGACACCGATACCAGCGCCATGACCAGCAGCACCGGCACCGCCAACAGCAGGGCCACCACCAGCAAACCCAGGACCACCCACATCTCGTCCATTCCTCGTCCTTGTCCCCGCGGGGTGCCGCACATCCTTGACGGCATGCCCCGGAAACGCAAGACGGAATGCGCCCGCCAACGGCAGCAACCATGCGCGATCGGCGCCGGCGTGCCCGGAGCGGCCCCGGGCGTCAGGCCCGGCGGGAAGCAAGGAAACGACCAAGGGTGCAGGGCTTTCCCCGGCACGGCCACACTCCGGATAAAACGAGAATTGTTTTCATTTACAATCCACACCCTCGCCAACCTTCATCCCTGCCGAGAGTCCCGTGCCGCACGTTCCCGCCATGCCAACCGGTTGCCTTCCCGCGCCAGCGCCGGCGCGGTTCGCCCGGTGACGGCCGCCATGACCCCACACCGCCCGACCCGCTGGTATCGCCTGAACCTGTGGCTGCACCGCTGGTGCAGCCTGGTGGCGACGCTGCCGTTCCTGATCCTGTGCCTGACCGGCACGGTGCTGATCTTCCACGAGGAAATCGACGCGGTGATGGGCGTGGTGCCGGCCAGCGTGGACGACGTGCGCCCGCGGATGCCGTTGCAGGCGTCCATCGACGGGATACTGGCGGCCAACCCCGGCGAGCGCGTGGCCAGCATCGGCATCGACCCCAAGGAACACCCCGGCCTGTTGCTGCTGGTGACGGTGCCGACGCAGGCGCACAGGTTCGAGGACATGAAGCTGCGCTTCACCGAACTGGCCACCGCGCTGCCGACCGAACACGCCTTCGACCCCACCTCCACCCTCACCGGCTTCCTGCTGGAACTGCATGCGCACTGGTTCCTCGGCGTGCCGGGCGAGCTGATCGGCGCGCTGATCGCGCTGCTGGTGCTGATTTCGCTGCTGTCGGGCGTGGTGGTCTACTGGCCCTACGTGAAGAAGGTCGCGCTCGGCCTGCTGCGGCGCGGACGCGGGCCGCGCCTGCGCCAGCTCGACCTGCACAACCTGATCGGCGTGGTGGTGCTGGGCTGGGCGCTGGCGGTCAGCCTGACCGGGTTCCTGCTCGGCTTCGGCACCGTCGCCACCAGCGCCTGGTCGTACACCGCCTTCGCCGAACTGCGCGGGCAGCACGACGACGCCGCGGTCGATGCGCGCCGGCCGCCGGTGGACGCGGACACGGCGATGGCGGCGGTGCAGCGCCAGCTTCCGCCGGACTGGCACATCGCCTCGCTGATCTTCCCCGACACCGAGTTCTCCACCCGCCACCACTACACCGCGCTGGCGGTCGGCCCTTCCGGGCTGGAAGAGCGCCTGTACCGCGTCGGGCTGGTGGACGCCGGCAGCGGCGAGGTCGTCAAGTTGACCGAAATGCCCGGCTACATGAAGGCCATCGTGCTGTCGCAGCCGCTGCACTTCGGCGACTACGGCGGCCTGCCGTTGAAGATCCTGTGGACGCTGTGCACGTGGCTGACGCTGTTCATCACCGCCAACGGCGCATGGCTGTGGTGGGACCGGCGCCGCAGGCGCAAGGCGGGTGCGCGATGACCGGCGCGCGCGCGATGTGGCTGGTGGTGGCGCTGGCGCTGGTGTCCGTCGCCGGCATCGTCGGCATGCTGCTGGCCGAAAGCGGTTGGGACGGGTTGTTCTTCGCGATGACGGCGCTGCCGCTGGCGGCCGGTTTGTGGTTTTGGCGGCGAACTGGCAGGCACTACCGAGGTCATACGTAGGTGCCGGGCTTGCCCGGCACGGGGCGTGGCCGGTAAAGCCCCATGCGGGGCAAGCCCCGCATCTACGCAGTGCGGGGTTTTATCGGCAATGCCTCATTCGGGGCAAGCCCCGCATCCACGAGGGGCGATGCGCCCGGTCAATGCGATGCCCGGTGGGTGCCGACCGTTGGTCGGCACTATCGCTCTCGCATGAAACCCACCGGCGCTGCACGCCGTTGCCCGGCCAACGGTCGGGCACCACCGATGCCGCAAACAAAAAAGTGCCGGTGTCAAGTCTTGCGTGCAAAGCACGTAAGGCTTGAAACCACATATGGGACAGTAGGTTAGCTCTTTTCGGCGCCGCTTTGCAGAACCACGGCTTCGTCGGCTAGGAGCCACATAAGAGCGTCTGGGGAGAAAGCCGCATCGCACTGCGTCGTGCTGGATTGCCGGGGAACGGCGGGCCTGTCGCGTCATCATAGCCCAAGAGGTATAGCGGCATCCAGAATGAAGAACGCGCAGCCTGGGGCTGCGCGTTCGATGGATGCCGTTGGATTGCGAAGCCATCATGTCGGCTTCGATGGCGCGCTCCTGGCTGTCGTGCCCTTCCTGAATCCCCGATCCCCCGCCATGAACGCCTCCAGCATGTGCGGGATCAACTTCTCTGCATCGACTGCTTCGCCATATGCCTGCGCGTGCAGCGCGGCGTAGCGGTCGAGGTCGGCTTTCAGGCTGGCCGGGCAGGCAAAGGTCAGTTTGACGCTTTCGGTCTTGGGCAGCGGCCCGAGCCGCAGCTTCTTGGTCGCGCTCATTGCGAAGCTCCCCGATTGAAGAACAGCGGCTGGTAGGGCCGCAGCACCAGATCGCGGTTGACGATGATCCGCACCGGCAGGCCGGGCCGCTCGGTCAGCGTCGGCTGGATGTTCATGTTGCGCCGGGTGATCTCCTGGCCGACCTGATTGATGCTGTCCTGGGCGCTGTCGCGTCCGGCGATGACGATGCGGTTGCCGTCCTGGCGATTCTCCGGCGCGGCCAGCTCGGCGCCGACGCCCAGCAGCGTCGTCAGCACCGCGCCCGCGACGATGCGCTTCCAGTGCCAGTCCACGTCGTCTTCCAGGCCGGCGTAGCCGGCCGGGTCGGTGCCGACAAGATTGTCGAGCGTCAGCGAGGACGTGTCGGGCAGGATGATCCGGTTCCACACCACCTGCACGCGGCTCTGTCCGTAGCTGACCTGGCTGTTGTAGCGCCCGAGGATGCGCGACCCCTGCGGAATCAGCAGGAACTTGCCCGTGGCCGTGTCATAGACCGGCTCCGTCACAGTGCCGATCACGTCGCCCGGCAAGTCCGACTTGATGCCTGTCACCAGTGCGCCCGCGATCACCGTTCCAGCCATCACCTGATACGGCGACGCGGGCAGCGCCAGATTGCCGGAATTGCGGGTTTCCGTAGAACCGGCTTTCAGGAACGCCTCTTTCTGGTCTTGCCGGTTCTGCACGGCGGTCGGGTCGGCGGGCTGGGCCGCCGTCGAGGCAGGCCCAGCAGCGAGCGGATCGAAGGCCGCGAGCGCGTTTGCACCACCAGGCGCACTCGGCGTCGCCTGCGCCGCCGTGGCGGCGGCTTGGCCTTGGCCACCCGAGCGGAAGAACACCGACGAAGCCGCAGCGGCTTCCGCCTCCTTGTGCAAGGCATCGTTGGGATCGTGGCCGGGGGCCGCATAAGCGGCCACGGCCGGCTGCTGCGAGTTCACGATGGCAGGGCCGAGGTCGCCCGGCAGCGGCGGCCCCAGCTCGGGCACTTGCGGCGGCAGCTTCGAGTAGTCGGCCGGCAGGCCGTCCAGCCCTTCGGACTTCGAGACGCGATCGACGTTGTAAAGCTCGGTTTGCTCGTCGGCGCTGCGCCGCTGCGGTTGCAGCGACCAGATCGTGGCCCCGAGCACGGCGACCGCCAGGCCGCCGACGAGGATGGCCAGCGTGCGCCGGTTCAGGCGAGTGACCGGGCGCGGTTGGGCGCGCAGCGCCACCGCTTCCGGCGCGACCTTGCCTGCCTGCGGCGTGGCGAGGTCGGGGGTGTCGTCTTGGCTCATGGTCAGTTCCTCCGCGCAACGCCGTCCGTGCGCTCGATTCGCACCACGTCGCCCTTGTCCCCGCCCAAGCGCAGTTCGGCGGCGCCGAACAGCCGATCCACGATGTAGTACGGCGAGCGGAAGCGGTAATTGACCAGTTGCCCGTCGCCTTCCGGCCCGATCACGAACAGCGGCGGCAGCTCGCCTTGCGCGATGCCGGCGGGGAACTGGATATAAACCTTCTGCCCATCGTCGAAGGCGCGCAGCGGCTTCCAGGGTGGGTTGCTGCCGCTGACCGCGTAGCGGAAGCGCAAGTTTTCCAACGACAAGCCGGAGTCCACCGGCGCGGCGGCGCTGGCCGCCTGCGCCTGGCGCTGCAAGGCCAGCATCCGGTCACGCGGATACTCCCAAGAAGCCGACGCCATCCACGTCTTTTCTGTCGAAGCCAACTCCAGCAGGTACGTCCTGCGGTTGGTGGTGATGACGAGATTGGTCTTGAGGCCCGAGCGGATCGGCTTGACCAGCACATTGACGCGCAGGTCAGCACCGCTGCCGCTCGACGTATCGCCCACGATCCAGCGCACGGTATCACCAGCGGCCACCGTCACCAGCTCCTCGCCCGGCTGGAGCGAAATCACGGTCACGCGGCCCACGGCCGCATAGACCTGATAGAGCGCACCATCGGTGAAGGGCCACACCTGAATCGCGTTGACGTAGCCCTCGCGCGTCGGTGCGACGCGGGCCTCGGCATTGGCGCGCGAGACGCGCACCTTCTCGTCGGCTGGCTCCGGTGCAGGTTTGGCGTCCTCGGCTTCGGGCAACGGCTTCAACTGCGCCGGCATCGGCAGCACCTCGGGCACGGCCACCACCTCCACCGGCGCAGGCGGCTCGGGCAGCGGCTGGGCCTGCACCGGCTCATCGAGCGAGATGGTCGGCGGTGGCTTGCCCTGCGTGGCGCAGCCCGCGAGGGCAAGCAAGATCACCGGCAAGGCGGATTTACGGAAAAGATCATTCATGGCTTGGCTCCTTCGGAAGAATCCAGTTCGCGGCTCCACGACAGGCCGTTGACGTAGATGCCCAGGGGGTTCTTGCGCAGGCGTTCTTCGGTGCGCGGCGGCTGAAGCACGATGGACACCACGGCCGTCCACCGCTCCAAACCCGCCGCGGCACCGTTGACGTACCGGCGTTCCGTCCAGCGCACGTTGAAAGACGTGTCGCTGGCGCGCACGACGCTGGTGATCTGCACCGTCACCGACTCCTTGCCGATGCGCGCGAACGGGTCGTTGACCCGTGCGTAGTCGTTGAGCACCGCCGCGCCCTTGTCGGTCGTGTAGTCGTAGGCGTCGAGCCAGTTCTGGCGGACGACGATGGGGTCGATGGACAGCGAGCGCACCAGCGTCACGAAGCGCGCGATGTGGTGCGCGGTCTGCGCATCGTTGGGCCGGTATGGCGTGGCGGCTTCGCCCACGGCGCGTACCTGGCCCGCGTTGTCCACCTCCACGACGTAGGGCGTCACGATGGACTGCGCCGACCGCCACACCAGGCCGCCGGCCATCAGCAGCGCGAGCGTCAGGCATCCGAAGGCCATCAGCCGCCAGTTCTTCGCCTGCACGCGCGGCGAGCCGATGCGCTCGTCCCACACCTGGCCGGCAGCTTGATACGGCGTGGCAGGCTGCGGCGTGTCGGCGTAGCGCACCTGCGGTTTCTTGAATCGCATGGTCAGTTCTCCTTATGAATCGGAATCGCGCAGGCTCGGGCCTTGCCCGGAGCCGCCGCCATCGCCACCGCGCAGCGCGTGGGCGGTGGTGGTCGCGGCATGGGTGAGTTGCTGGCGGCGATGCAGGCGCTTGGCCCAAGCGGGCTGTTCCTGCGTCTGCGCGGTAGCGGTGCCGGATGCGGCCTCGCCTGCGGCACCCTGACCGGATGCCGCGCCCGCGCCGCCATCGGCAGCAGCGCCATTCCAGCCAGCGCGGAAGGGAGCGGCCATCCGCTGCCCGGCAGCGGAAGCACGGGATGCAGCCGCACGTCCGGCGGACTGCGCGCCGGTCTTGGCGACGTTGCCCAGGCCGGCCATCGCGCCCTTCGCGCCACCGCCTGCGGCGGCGGAACCGGCCTGGAACGCCGACCGGGCGCTGCTGGCCGTCGAGGCGGCAGCACGCGCGCCGCTGCCGGCGAGCTTGGCGGCGGCAGGCGCCATGCGCGCCCCGGCCATGACCGCGCCGCCCACGCCCGTCGCGGCAGCGCCTACGGCAACGGCCGTGCCGGCTGCGCCTACAGCAGCGCCGGCCATAGCGCCGGCGCCGAGCTGCGGCGCACCGGACACCAGGCCCGTAGCGATGCCAGGGCCGAAGATGCCCAGCGCCAGCAAGGTGAGCGAGGCAAGCATGATGACCAGCGCGTGGTCGATGGACGGCTCATCGGGATGAACTTGGAACTCGGCGAACAGGCCCGAGCCGATGCCGACGATCACGGCCAGCACCAGTACCTTGACGCCGGACGACACCACGTTGCCCAGCACCTTCTCGGCGAGGAACGCCGTCTTGTTCCACAAGGCAAACGGCACCAGCACGAAGCCCGCGAGCGTCGTCAGCTTGAACTCGATCAGCGTGATGAAAAGCTGGATTGCCAGCACGAAGAAGCACAAGACCACGACCAGCCAAGCGAGGAACATCACCGTGATGGCATCGAGGTTCACAAACACCTCGGGGAAACCGGCCATCTCGCCGACTTGCTCCAGAATCGGAGCGCCTGCGTCGATGCCGGTTTTCGCCAGTCGGCCCGGCTGCAAGAAGTTCTCCATCGTGATGGTCGAGCCGGTGGCCGTCAGGCCCAGCCCGGCGAAGGAGCGGAACACGATGCCGGCCAGCCAGTTGAAGTTGCCGATGATGTAAGCGAAGGCACCGACGTAGAGCACCTTGCGCAGCAGCTTGGCGATCACGTCCTCGCCCTGGCCGGTGGCGTGACTCATCGCCCAATACAGTCCGGCGATCGTCATGTCGATGACGATCAGCGTGGCGGTGAGGAAGGCCACTTCGCCCTGCAACAGCCCGAAACCCGAGTCGATGTAGGTGGAGAAGATGTTGAGGAAGCGGTCGATGATGGTCACGTCATTCATGGCGTGTCCTCCGGTACGGCGGCCAAGGGCGGCGCTTCGCCATCGGCCGGTTCATCGAAGCTCGGCGGGATCGGCGGCAGGTCGGCCAGCGTCTGGTATTCATCCGGCCCGGCCTGGCCGGAGAAGAAGCGCCGCCGGAAGGCTTCGGCGGCGGCGCGGCAGGCGTCCTCGCCCGTGGCCTGCCGGTCGGCTGCGCATTGCGCGCGCAATGCCTTGAGCCGCACGGGATCGGCGGCCAGGGCATCGGCAAGGTGGTCGGCCGGCTGCTCGCTGCACGCGGCCAGCAGCGCGACACACAGGACGAGGACGCATCGCATGGCGGCCTCCCGTCAGTTGCCGTAGAAGTTCACGGACTGCGGCGTGTACGGCGTGCCGTCGCCCAGGAAGCGCCGCCGCACCTCGCGGGCGCGCTCCGTGGCTGCCGCCTGCCGCGCCAGCTCCAGCGCAGTCGCTCGGTCTTGCGTGATCTGGAGCCGCTGCGCCTGGATCGACTGCTTGGCTTGCAAGGCCAGCAACTGATTCATAGCCTGCATTGCTTGCAGCGCGCCTTCGGCCGACTGGCTCTTGCCCACGAGGTCGGCCAGCACGCTTTCGTCTTCGCCCAAGTTCTGCGACACCTGCGCCTGCATCTGCATCGTGGTCTGCAAGCCGTTGAGCGTGTTTCGCCAACGCTCCTGCGCGTCGCGGTACATCTGGTCGCCGCTGATCGTGGCGGCGTACTGCTCGGGATACAGGCGCGCGAACTCCCGATCCAAATTCGTCACGTCGTAGGCCAAGCCCCTGGCCTGGGCGATCAGTCGTTCGGTCGTCGCCAGATTGGCGCGCAACTGGTTCACCACGCTGGACGGCAGGCTGGCGAGGTTGCGCGCCTGGTTCATCAGCATCTGCGCTTCGTTCTGAAGCTGCTGGATCTGGTTGTTGATCTGCTCCAGCGTGCGGATCGCGGTTAGCGTGTTCTGCACGAGGTTCGTCGGATCGACCACGACCCATTGCGCATGGGCGGTGGCAGTGCAAAGCATGGCCGCGATAGCGGCGGCGATAAGGCGCTTTTTCATGACAGGTTCTCCAGGGATTGGTCAGCGAGGGAACCCGGCGCGAGGCCGGGGAACGAGGGCAGCAGGTCGGCCGCCCAATCGAGGCCGCGATGGCGCAGCCAGGCGTCCGCGAAGCCGGGCACGCCGGCGTCCAGCAGCACGCGGTCTATGTCGCGCTGGTCTTGCGGCGTGGAAGCGCCCGCAAACGCCAGCGCTGCCGGCCCCAGATCGAGGTCGAACAGGCGGTTGCCGAGGCGGGATTGGTAGTAGTAGTCTCGCTTGGGCTGCGCAGTGGCGACGATTTCGATCTGCCGCCTGTTGAGGCCGAAGCCCTCGTAGATCGTGCGAATCTGCGGCTCTGTCGCCTGCGGGTTGGGCAAGAAAATCCGACTCGCGCAGCTCTCGATGATCGCGGGCGCGATGCTCGAATCCTTGATGTCGGCGAGGCTCTGCGTGGCGAAGATGACGCTGACGTTCTTCTTGCGCAGTGTCTTGAGCCACTGGCGGATACGCGCGGCAAACACCGGGGCATCGAGGAACAGCCACGCTTCATCGAGGATCAGCAGCGTGGGCGCCCCGTCGAAGCGTTCATCGGAACGCGCAAAGAGGTAATGCAGCACGGCCATGACGGCGGCCTTGCTGTGCATCAGCTCCTCCATCTCGAAGCACTGCACGTCGGCCATGCCCAGCCGGTCATGGTCGGCGTCCAGCAGCTTGCCGTGGGCGCCACCCAGCACATAGGGCGACAGCGCCTGCCGCAACGTGTTCGATTGCAGCAGCACGGAAAGCCCCGTCATCGTGCGCTGCTCCACCGGCGCACCGGCGAGACTTCCCAGCGCCGACCAGATAGCCGCCTTCTCGTCGGGGCCGACCGCCACGCCTTCGTGCAGCAAGCGACCTTCGATCCATTCGGCGGCCCAGGTGCGGTAGCCCTCACGGTCGATGCGCGTGAGCGGCTGGAAGGCGATTTCGCCATCCGTGCCCAGGTCGTAGTGCTCGCCGCCCAGCCCGAGGATCGCGGCGCGCATGGAACGGCCCATGTCGAAGGCGAAGATGCGCGAGCCGCAATAGCGGCGAAATTGCATCGCCAGCGTGGCGAGCAAGACCGACTTGCCCATGCCAGTCGGCCCCGCGACCAGCGTGTGGCCCACGTCGCCGATGTGCGTGACCAGCCGGAACGGCGTGGCGCCATCGGTGCGCGTGACGATCAGCGGGGGGCCGTCCAGGTGTTCGTTCTTCTCCGGCCCGGCCCATACCGCCGACACCGGCATCATGTGCGCCAGATTCAGCGTCGAGACGATGGGCTGGCGCACGTTGGCGTAAGCATTGCCGGGGAGCGAGGACAGCCAGGCATCCACGGCATTGAGCGTTTCAGGGATGGTGACGAAGCCCCGACCCTGGATGACGCGCTCTACCATGCGTAGCTTCTCGTCTGCGATGGCGGCGTCCTCGTCCATGACGGTGACGGTCGCCGTCAGATAGCCGAAGGCGACTTGATCGCTGCCCAGCTCCTGCAAGGCCGCGTCGGCGTCGGCCGCCTTGTTGCTGGCGTCGGTATCGACCAGCGGGCTTTCCTGCTGGAAGATCGTCTCGCGCAGCAGCGCGATGACGTTCTTCCTTTTCGCAAACCACTGGCGGCGTAGGCGCCCCAACTCCCGTTCCGCCTCGGCTTTGTCGAGGCAGAGAAAGCGCGTGCTCCAGCGGTACGCAAAACCGAGGCGGTTGAGGTCGTCCAGAATCCCCGGCCAGGTCGAGGTCGGGAAACCCCGCACCGACACCACGCGCAGGTGCTGGTCGCCCAGCATGGGCGCCAGGCCACCGACCAGCGGCGAGTCTGTCAGCAGCGCGTCGATGTGGAACGGCACTTCGGGCACGCCCACGCGATAGAGCCGCGTCGAGATGGTCGCGTGCAGGTAGGTCAGCGTCTGCGCGTCATCGAGCCAGTCAATTTCCGGCATCACGCCGTCGAGCAGATCAAAGACGCGATCCGTTTCCGCGACGAAGGCTTGCAGCCGCTCGCGCCAGCCCACGCCATTCGTCGGCGTGTTCTCGTAGAGCATCTTGGCTGCACGGGCACGGGATTCTTCCGGCGGCAGGTAAAGCAGCGTCAGGTGATAGCCGCTCTCGAAGTGATTGCCCGATTCCTCGAAGGCGGCCCGGCGTTCTTCCTCCACCATCCACGAAAGCGGCTCGGGAAACTCCGAGTGCGGATAATCGGCCGCAGGCCGGCGCTCGGCTTCGATGAATAGCGCCCAGCCCGATCCCATGCGGCGCAGCGCGTTGTTCAACCGCGCCGACGTGGCGATCAGCTCGCCTTGCGTCGCGCTGTCGAGGTCAGGCCCGCGAAACCGGGCCGTGCGCTGGAAACTGCCGTCCTTGTTCAAGACGACGCCCGGTGCGACCAGCCCGGCCCAGGGCAGCCAGTCGGCAAGCAAGGCCGGGCGCTGGCGGTATTCGGCGAGGTTCAGCATCGCGGCGTCCTCCCCTCACACGTCCAGCAGCGGGCGGTGCTTGATGTGCCGGGCGAAGACCTGCATGAACTGCGGATCGACGCGCGCACCCCATACCGCCAGCGAATGGCCGACGATCCAGAGCACCACGCCGGGAATCCACAGTTGCAGGCCCAGGCCAACAGCGGCGGCCAGCGTGCCGTTGGCGATCGCCACGGTGCGCGGCGCACCGCCCAGCAGAATCGGCTCGGTCAGCGAGCGATGCAGCGGCACCTCGAACCCGGCCGCGAAGGTATCCGGGGCGCTCATACGACGGCCCCGCCTGAGAAGCTGAAGAACGACAGGAAGAAGCTCGAAGCCGCGAACGCGATGGACAGACCGAACACGATCTGGATCAGCTTGCGGAAGCCGCCCGACGTGTCGCCGAAGGCGAGCGCGAGGCCCGTGGCGATGATGATGATGACCGCGACGATGCGCGCCACCGGACCCTGGATGGATTCGAGGATGGATTGCAGCGGGCCTTCCCACGGCATCGAGGAACCGGCGGCCTGCGCGGTTCCGGCCAGGAACAGCAGCAGAGCGGCCAGCAGCAGCCCTTGCCCCGCAGGGCGGGCCAGGCAGCGCAGCCGCGCAAGACGCAAAGCCGGATTTGCAGAAAAACGGAAAGCAGGAATGGTCATCTGCGTCATGGCAGTTCTCCAAGTGAGTCAGGGGATGGGGAAGTCGCCGCAGCGGGTGCGGCATTGGGAAGTGGCGGCAGCTCGGGAAACGGCGTTTCCAGCGCGTCCGCCAGTTGGTAGCCCACGCCGTCGAAGCCGACGACGCGGGCGATGCTCTCGATGCGGCGCTTGCGCCCGCGCCCGGCGATGTGGATCACCACGTTGACCGCCTCGGCGATCAGCGCACGGGGCGGATTCACCGCCACTTCGAGAATCAGTTGCTCCAGGCGCAGCAGCGCGCCGAGCGCGGAGCCGGCATGGATCGTGGCGATGCCGCCGGGGTGGCCCGTGCCCCACACCTTGATGAGATCCAGCGCCTCGGCGCCGCGCACTTCACCGACGACGACGCGATCAGGCCGCAGGCGCATGGACGAGCGCACCAGCTCGGTCATGGACACCACGCCTGCGCGCGTGCGCAGCGGAACGTGGTCGCGGGCCGCGCATTGCAGTTCCACCGTGTCTTCGAGCACCAGCACGCGGTCGCCCGTGGCGGCGATCTCGGCGAGCAGCGCATTGGCGAGCGTGGTTTTGCCGCTGCTGGTGGCGCCGGCGATCAGCACGTTCTGCCGCTCGCGCACGGCGCGAACGAGAAAGCCCGCTTGCGCGCTGGTCATCATCCCGTCGATGACGTACCGCTCCAGCGGAATCACGCCGATGGCGCGCTTGCGCAGGGCGAAGGCCGGCCCCGGCGCGGCGGGCGGCAAGATGCCCTCGAAGCGCTCGCCCGTTTCGGGCAGCTCGGCGGATAGCAGCGGCTGGCCGCGATGCACTTCTGCGCCGACGTGGGCCGCGACCAGTCGGATGATTCGCTCGCCGTCCGCCTCGGGTAGTTCCACGCCCATCGGCGCGCGCCCACTGGAAAGCCGATCCACCCAAAGCGTGTGATCAGGATTCAGCATCACCTCCACCACGTCCGGGTCTTCGAGCGCGGCGGCGATCAGCGGCCCCATCGCCGTGCGCAGCATCTGGATGCGGCGGTCGAGCGACGTGGCACCCATGGACTGTGGAACGGCGCTCATGACGCACGCTCCTGCGCTTGCGCGGCTGCCGCCGCGTCCTCCATCCGCATCGGGTCGGGATGCAGTTCCTCCACCACGTCGCGCACCAGACTGCGACCGCGCAGCAGGTGGCGGCCAAGCTGCTCGGTGAACTGCTCGAAGCGTGCTTTGCCCTGCGCGCGTGCCGCGTCTTGGTGCGCCTCGGGAACTGGCGTGCTGACGGTCAGGTAGTAACGGATGAACAGCGCCAGCGTTTCGATGGCGATGTTCTGGTCGCGCTCCATGCGCTCGGCCTGGCGAGACAGGCGATCCAGCCGCTTGGCGATGGCCGCCTCGCGCTGGTCGGCGGCATCGGGCGACAACCACGATGCGAGCGCCGCCGCGACGATGGACGACTTGGACACGCCTTTCTTGGCGGCCAGCTCGTCCAGGCGCTTGGCGTGCTCCGGCTGGATGAACAGGTTGAGGCGGTAGTGGCTCATAGCTCGATTCCGTCGTTGGGGTCGAGGGAAGCCAGCCGGGCCGTGCGCTGCATGGCTGGATCGAGCTGGCGCGGAAGGGGAAGCGGCAGGTCGTCGTCGTCATCGAGCAGCGCAAGGTCGGCCGCGGGAGCGGCCAGCTCGGGGTCGTAAGCGACGGTTTCGGAGAGTTCGGGCTGACGGCGCGGACCGCCGTCGTCGACCGAACCCAAGTTCTCCAGGCCATCGGCGGATGCCGTGGCAGGCGCAGCGGGCACGGACGGAATCGCCAGCCCGCTCCAGTCGTCGGGCCGCGACGGCGGCGCGTCGGCGTACTGCCCTTCCGCCAGCATGGGCGGTGGCAGCACGCGACGCTTGAAATTGGCGTCCGTGTAGTAGCGCAGCTTCTTCGCCTTGATCGGCGCCACGCTGGACACCATCACCACGGCCTCGTCAGGCGGAAGCTGCATGACTTCGCCCGGCGTCAGCAGCGGGCGCGCGGTTTCCTGGCGCGACACCATCAGGTGGCCCAGCCACGGCGCGAGCCGGTGGCCCGCGTAGTTGCGCTGGGCGCGCAGCTCGGTGGCCGTGCCCAGCGTCTCGGAGATCCGTTTGGCGGTGCGCTCGTCGTTCGTGGCGAACGTCACGCGCACATGGCAGTTGTCGAGGATGGAGTGGTTTTGCCCATACGCCTTGTCGATCTGGTTGAGCGACTGCGCAATGAGGAAGCTGCGGATGCCGTAGCCCGCCATGAAGGCCAGCGCCGTCTCGAAGAAGTCCAGGCGCCCCAGCGCCGGGAACTCATCGAGCATCAGCAGCAGCTTGTGGCGGCGCTCGATGCCATCGGAGCCATCGAGCGATTCGGTGAGGCGCCGCCCGATCTGGTTGAGGATCAGGCGAATGAGCGGCTTCGTCCGCGAAATGTCCGAAGGCGGTACCACCAGGTACAGCGACACCGGATGCTCGGCAGCGATCAGATCGGCGATGCGCCAATCGCAGCGCGAGGTGACTTCGGCCACCGTCGGGTCGCGGTACAGGCCGAGGAACGACATGGCGGTGCTCAACACGCCAGAACGCTCGTTGTCCGATTTGTTGAGCACTTCGCGCGCCGCAGAGGCGACGACCGGATGCGGCCCATCGCCCAGGTGCGGCGTGGTCATCATCCGGTGCAAGGTCAGCTCGAACGGGCTGGCCGGGTCGGACAGGAAGTTGGCGACGCCGCGCAGCGTCTTGTCCTCGCCGGCGTAGAGCACATGCAAGATCGCACCGACCAACAGCGCGTGGCTGGTCTTTTCCCAATGGTTGCGCTTCTCCAGCGCACCTTCGGGATCGACCAGAATGTCCGCGATGTTCTGCACGTCGCGCACTTCATGCGCGCCGCGCCGCACTTCCAGAAGCGGGTTGTAGGCAGCCGACTTCGCATCGGTCGGGTTGAACAGCAGGCAATGCGAGAAGCGCGAGCGCCAGCCTGCTGTGATCTGCCAGTTTTCGCCCTTGATGTCGTGAACGACGGCCGAAGCCGGCCAGGACAGCAGCGTCGGCACCACGAGGCCCACGCCCTTGCCCGAGCGCGTAGGCGCGAAGGTCAGGACGTGTTCCGGGCCTTCATGCCGAAGGTACTGGCGATCGTGCTGGCCCAGGAACACGCCGGCCGGCTGCGTGAGGCCCGCCTTGCGCATGTCCTGCGCGTTAGCCCAGCGTGCAGAGCCGTAGGTGGTGACGAGGCGCGTTTGGCGCGAGCGCCAGACCGACATGGTGATGGCAACGCCCACGGCGACCATGCCGCTGGCACCGGCAATGGCGCCGCCCGTGTCGAATACTTCCGGCGCATAGGCGCCGAAGAAGAACCACCACTCAAACAGTTTCCACGGGTGGTAGATCGACGTGCCAAGAAAGTCGAACCAGGGCGAGCCAAGGCGTACTTGATAGCCAAGGGCCGATGCTGTCCATTGTGTGGCGCCCCACACGCCGGCGATCACGATGCCGAATACCACGGCGATCTGACCGAACAGCACGTTCGTCCCTTGCATGACCCGGCCTCCGATTTCTCCTGCGCTTTTTCCTCATGGAAAGAGCGGCACAAGGACGTGCCGCAGGCGTCAGGTTCGGTGCCGGGTCAGTGCCGGTCAAAGACCGTTTTGAGCAGAAAGGTCGAGCAAGAAGAAAGAATGAGTGCAGCGTCGAACCAAAGCAAAACGCCGCAAGCGCAGGCGCATTGCGGCGTATCGAGCAGAAAAATGAAGGCGATGCGGCTATCTGCCAACAATCAGAACTTGGGCGGTTCCTTCGGCGGCGTGTAAGGGGTTTCGCCATCGCCATAGAACCGCTTGCGCGTGGCTTCGGCCACCCGGTTGCACAACACGTCGCCGAGCTTCGGGCGGTCGGTTTTGCACTGCTGGCGCAGTTCCTTGAGTCGTTCGGGATTGGCCGCCAGTTCTTCCACCGTCGGGATATTCGCTTCCGACGTGTTGGCATTCTGAGGCGTTTCGGACTGGCCGCAGGCGGTCAGAATGGCCGTCAACAAGAATGGGATGATCTTCTTCATGGCATCAATTCCTCCGGGGGATCAGGGTTGCGGCCTCGTATGGCCCTGGGAGTTTCCTGCGACTCGATGGTCTGCACGCGCTCAATAAAACGTGTCAGTTCGTCAGACGGATCGCCGTCGAGACGGAGCAAGTAGGTCGTCAGTGGCGGCACTCGCGACGCCAGCGGCCGAGCTACGACGCCCGGTTCACGGCTGGCGGCAATGTGTGCAGCGCCCGCTAGTCCAAGCGCGAAGCCGGCCGATACCAGTGCCATCATCAGATCGCACGTGGCAACCCGTTCTGCGATCAGCGGTTCCATGTCAGCACGACGCAGCACTCGTTCAACGTGCTTGGCGTGGCCCTCACACACTTGCGGATCGCACAAGACCAGCGGGTAGCGCAGCAACTCGTCCAAGGGAATACGCTTGTGGGCCAGCAGTGGATGCCGGGCCGGCACTGCCACCATGAGTGCATCGCTCCAAGCGGGCAAAGTGACTATGCCGTCGCCCACCTCGTCGGATTGGGCAAACCCCACGTCGTACAGATCATCATGCAGCCCTTTGATCTGCTGCGATAGTGACACCTCGAAAAAGCGGATCTCGACCTCGGGTTCTTCCTGGCGACACAACGCCAGTAAGGTCGGCAGGCGCGACGGCGTGATGCCGTCCGACAAGGCCACGCGCAACTGCCCGTGAAAACCGTTTGCCGCTGCTTTCACGCTCTCTCGCGCTTGCTCCAAGGCAGCAAACACACGACGCACATGTTCCAAGAACAATGTTCCGGCATGGGTCAGCCGCGTACTGCGCGTGGTGCGGGCAAACAGCATCACGCCGAGTTCTTCTTCCAGTTCCTTGATGGCCCGCGACAGCGGCGACTGCTCGATGTGCAGCCGCTCGGCGGCGCGCGCGAAGTGGAGTTCTTCGGCGACGGCGACGAAGCACCGAAGATGGCGCAGCTCCATTTACACCCCGCCGGACTTGTGATGAACCGGCTCCCCTCCGCCAATGAGGCGCGGAGAGCGACGTTTGCGTCTGCCCGAAATCGACCGTTGCCCGTCGTCTGAGATCACGGTTCTGTTGTCCATTGCGGCCTCCTTTTCGCGCTTCCCCTCTTGCGGCAAGCTTGCATGGTGCTAAGATAGTAATAGATTACTCACTTTCGAAGGCGCAAGCAATGAGTGGACACTCCAAGCATCTACCGGCCGATGAGCGGCGCGCGGCCACAGTCGAGGCGGTGGTCGACTTGGCCGCCGAGCAGAACCCCAGCGACATCACGACCACAGCCATCGCACAGCGTATGGGGCTGACCCAGGGGGCGCTGTTTCGTCACTTCCCGACCAAGGACGCCATCCTGCAGGCGGTGATGTCCTGGGTCACGGAACGCCTGCTGGCTCGGGTGGACAAGGCAGCAGAAGGCACTACGTCTCCGGTCGCAGCCCTTGAGGCGGTCTTCATGACGCATATCGACTTCGTGTCCGAGCACCCGGGTGTGCCGAGGATGCTCTTCGGCGAATTGCAGCGACCTGGAGAGACCCTGCCCAAGCGAATGGTGCAGACCTTGATTCAGCACTACGGCGAGCGGTTGCATCGCCTGCTCGAAGCCGGCAAGGCGCAGGGCGAACTGGATGCGGGACTGGATGTGGATGCCGCCGCCGTGTTGTTCATCGGCACGATCCAGGGACTGGTCATGCAGTCGCTGTTGGCGGGCAAGGTCTGTCGCATCCGCCGTGACGCACCAGCCGTGTTTGCCATCTATCGCCGTGGCATCGAAAGCAACACATGAAACACCTGTCTTCTCCGCAAGCGCGACTGCGACCTCCAAACCCTTCCACAAATCGGGAGCAACGAACATGACGGCACACAGCGAACGCGCGATCTGGATGCGCGTGGTCTCCTTGATTGCGATCGGTTTTGGCCTGATGACTATCAGGGAAGGCGGCGCAGTCCTGTTTGTCGACGGCGCCGCGCGCCAAGCCGCCGGCCACTATGTGCCTTTCGTGCTCTGGTTCAATTTTCTTGCCGGGTTCGCCTACATCGTCGCCGGCGTCGGCTTGTGGATGCGCCGGCGCTGGGCCGCGTGGTTGGCGATTGTCATCACGGTGGCGACCGCGCTCGTGTTCCTGGCTTTCGGAGTGCATGTGGCTCTGGGTGGCGCCTGGGAGCGGCGCACGGTGGTCGCCATGACGCTGCGCACGTTGGTGTGGGCTGGCATAGCGGCCATAGCCTGGCGCCGGTCAGCGGCGAATGCGCCGGTCGCACGCGAGCACTGAGCACCTTTATCCAGCGGAAACCCATCGATGAAAACTCCAAACCTCCTTTCCAGAAAAACCCGTTGGGTCGTGATCGCCGTTGTCGTGCTCGCTCTTGGCGGCGCACTGGCGTTCTGGCTGTCGCGCGACCATGGACAACAAGATGCATTGCGCCTCTACGGCAACGTCGACATCCGCGAGGTGCAACTGGCCTTCCGTCAGCCCGGGCGCGTGATGCAAATGGCTTTCGATGAGGGCGATGCCGTCAGTGCCGGTGCGCGGCTGGCGACGCTCGACGCGCAGCCGTATCGGGAAGCCCTTGCGGCAGCGCAGGCCCAGGTGCAAGTGGCGCAGGCGGAACTGGCCAAGCTTCGCCGCGGTCTGCGACCGCAGGAAATCACCCAGGCGCGCGAGGCCCTCAGGCAGGCCCAGGCGCTCGCCACCGAAACCGAGCGCAATTTCAAACGCCAGAGTGGCCTGCTGGCATCGGGCGCCAGCAGCCAGCGTACGGTCGATGCCGCCCGCACGGCGCGAGACCAGGCAGCCGCTGGCGTCGAAGCAGCGAAGGCGGCCCTGTCGCAAGCATCCGAAGGTTTCCGCAAGGAAGACATCGCCGCGGCAGAAGCTCGCCTTGCGGCCGCACAGGCCGCCGCAGCGCAAGCCACGACAGCCTTGGCGGACACCGAGTTGATGGCGCCCAGTAGCGGAACCGTCATCGCACGGGTGCGCGAGCCCGGCAGCATGGTTGCAAGCCAGAGCGCGGTCTACAGCCTGAGCCTGGACAAGCCAGTTTACGTGCGCGCCTACGTGGGCGAGTCGGACTTGGGACGCATCGCGCCCGGTACTGTGGTACGCGTCAAAAGCGATTCATCAGAGAAGGTCTATCGCGGCCAGATCGGCTTCATCTCGCCACGCGCCGAGTTCACCCCCAAGACGGTGGAAACGACGGATTTGCGCACGGATCTGGTGTACCGCCTGCGCATCGTCATCGACGAAGCCGACAGCGACAGTGCCTTGCGGCAGGGCATGCCGGTGACGATATCGGTCGATGCCAAACCAGGCCTCAGCGGGCGCGTGGGGGAACGTTAAGATGCAGGCGAACGCCGCCACGCCGACAAGCGCAAGCGCGGATGTCGCTGCCGCTGCCGTCGTCATCGAAGACGTGGACAAGCATTTCGGCGACGTAAAGGCGCTGCGGGGCTTGAGTGCGCGCATCCACTATGGGCGGCTGACGGGTCTGGTCGGCCCCGACGGCGCTGGCAAGACGACGCTGATGCGGATTCTGACCGGCCTCCTGGTGCCGAACGCCGGCCACGTCACCTTGGCAGGCTATGACGTGGTCAAGGACAACGACGCCATCCACGTCGCCAGCGGCTACATGCCGCAACGCTTTGGCCTGTACGAAGACCTGTCGGTGATGGAGAACATGCGCCTGTATGCGCAGTTGCGCGGCATGGATGCGGACCGCAACGCCGATCTGTTTGCCGAGCTGCTGGACTTCACGCGGCTCGGACCCTTCACCAAGCGCTTGGCCGGCAAGCTTTCCGGCGGTATGAAGCAGAAGCTGGGCCTTGCCTGTGCGCTCATGGCGCGGCCCAAGGTGCTGCTGCTGGACGAGCCGGGCGTGGGTGTCGACCCGGTAAGCCGCCAGGATTTGTGGCGCATGGTGCAGGCGCTGACCGACGAGGGCATGGCCGTGGTCTGGTCCACCGCCTATCTCGACGAAGCCGAGCGCTGCGAGAGCGTGCTGTTGCTGAACCAGGGACAGCTCCTGTTCGCTGGCCCGCCGCAGCAACTCACCGCGCAGCTCGAAGGCCGCAGTTTCCGTCTGGAAGACGTCGGTGCCGAGCGCCGAGCGGTCCTGACCCAGGCACTCGACCTACCCACCGTGAGCGATGGCGTGATCCAAGGCGCCGGCGTGCGCGTGGTGTTGCGCGAGGGCGCGGACGCAGGGCAGCTCCAGGCCCTGTCCGATCAGGCGCAGGTGCGGCTGGCGCAGGTGCCTGCGCGCTTCGAAGACGCCTTCATCGATCTGCTCGGTGGCGGCCCCGGCGGCACGTCGACGCTGGCCGAGCGTCTGCCGCCGGTTGAGCTGGGTTTCGACATTGCCGTGTCGTGCCGAAACCTCACCAAGCGCTTCGGCGAGTTCACCGCCACCGACAACGTCAGCTTCGAGGTGCAAAAGGGCGAAATCTTCGGCCTGCTCGGCCCCAACGGTGCCGGCAAGTCCACCACCTTCAAGATGCTGTGCGGCCTGTTGAAACCCACTGCTGGCGAAGCGCATGTGGTTGGCCATGATCTGCGCCGCGCCACCGGCGCAGCCAAGAGCCGGCTCGGCTACATGGCGCAGAAGTTTTCGCTCTACGGCCTGCTCTCGGTGCAGCAGAACCTGGAGTTCTCGGCCGGCGTCTACGGGCTGGAAGGCAACACCCGGCGCGAGCGCATCGAGGAAATGATCGCCACCTTCGATCTGGGCGACTGGCTGTCCGCCACGCCTGATTCCCTGCCGCTGGGACACAAGCAGCGCCTGGCCTTGGCCTGTTCGCTCATGCACCGGCCGCCCGTGCTGTTCCTGGATGAGCCCACGTCGGGCGTGGACCCCATTACCCGGCGCGAATTCTGGACCCACATCAACGGCCTGGCGCGCAAGGGCGTGACCATCATGGTCACCACCCACTTCATGGACGAGGCCGAGTACTGCGACCGCGTCGCCATGCTGTCGCGTGCGCAACTGATTGCGCTGGATACGCCGGACGCACTCAAACGTTCGGCGATCAGCCCCGAACGACCCGACCCGACGATGGAGGACGCCTTCATTCACCTGGTGGAGTCCGCTGACCGCGAAATGGAGGCCGCCATATGAGCGCCGCTGCACCTCACAAGGACGCGGGTGGTTCGATGCAGGCCGACTTGCGCCGCTTTGACCTGCGACGCCTCATCGCCCTGGTCACCAAGGAAAGCTACCAGGCGCTGCGCGATCCCTCGACGCTGCTGATCGCGTTCGTGCTGCCGGTGGTATTGCTGCTGCTGTTCGCCTATGCGGTGTCGCTGGATGCGAAGGATGTCCGTGTCGGCGTGGTCCTGGAGTCGCCCGGCGCATCGGCACAGTCGCTGGCCGCAGCGTTTTCGGGCACCCGCTTCCTGGATACGCACTTCGCTCATGACCGACGCGAAGTGGCCGACCAACTGGTCTCAGGCGACCTGCGCGGCTACGTGGTGATCCCGCAGGATTTCGAGCAGCGCCTGGCCCTCCGTGGCAGCGAGCCGCTGGTGCAGATCGTCACCGATGGCTCCTACCCCAATACCGCCAACTACGTCGAGAACTACGCCCGTGGCGTGGTCCAGTCGTGGCGTGCCGGGCTGGACGTCGGAGCACCAGCGCAGTCCGTCATGCTGGAGCCGCGCTACTGGTTCAACCCCGAGCTGGAAAGCCGACGCGCACTGATTCCCGGCGCCATCGCCATCGTCATGACCATCATCGGCACCATGCTGACTGCACTGGTGGTGGCGCGTGAATGGGAGCGCGGCACCATGGAGGCAGTGCTGTCCACGCCGGCCTCGGTGGCTGAAATCCTGGTCGGCAAGCTGCTGCCGTACTTCGCGCTCGGCATGCTGTCCACGCTGGGCGCAGCGGCGCTGGCGGTGTTCGTGTTCGGCGTCCCGATGCGCGGCTCCTTGCTGTCCCTGTTGCTCTTGTCGGCGGTGTTCATGGTGCCGGCGCTGGGTCAGGGTCTGCTGATCTCGTCGCTGGCACGTAACCAGTTCCTGGCCGCGCAGATCGCGCTGTTCACGGGCTTCCTGCCGGCCTTCATGTTGTCGGGCTTTCTGTACGAGATCGACGCCATGCCGGCACCGATCCGCGCCATCACCTTGGTGGTTCCGGCGCGCTACTTCGTCGATTCGCTGAAGACGGTGTTCCTGGCCGGCGACATCTGGGCCCTGTTCCTGCCCAACCTCGCCGCCATGGCGGCGATCGGGGTGCTGTTCTTCGTGATCGCCAAGCGCGCCACGCGCAAGAACCTGGAGTGACGCGATGTTGACTTCCGCATTCTCGTTCACCCGCCTGCGCGCCCAGTTCATCAAGGAAGTGCTCAGCGTCCTGCGTGACCCGCGCAGCCGCATGGTGGTGTTCGTGCCGCCGATCCTGCAGTTGCTGGTGTTCGCCTTTGCCGCGACGCTGGAAGTGCGCAACGTCGATATCGCCGTCTACGATCAGGATGCGGGGCGGTGGTCGCACGAGTTGGTACAGCGCCTGGACAGCGCCCGCTTCATCACCCGCGTGCGGCATGTCGACAGCCAGCAGCAGCTCCACGAGCTGATCGACCGTGGCGAGGTGATCGCCGCGCTCGCCATTCCCGTGGATTTCTCGCGCTCCATCGCCGCCGGCGAAAGTGGCCGCGCGCAGGTACTGGTCGATGGCCGGCGCAGCAACTCCGGGCAGATCACCGTGGCCTATCTGTCCACCATCGCCGCCGATGTCGGCGCCGAGGTCGTTCCCGACGCCCAGGCACCAACGCCCGTGGTCGTGCGCCACTGGTTCAACCCGAATCTGGTCTACCGCTGGTTCATCGTGCCCGGCCTCACGGGCATCCTGGCGCTGTTCAGCGCGCTGCTCATCACCTCGCTGTCGATCGCGCGCGAACGTGAACTCGGCACCTTCGACCAGTTGCTGGTATCGCCCACCTCGACGCCCGAGATCATCATTTCCAAGTCACTGCCGGCACTCGCAATTGGCACCGCGCTGGGCCTGTTCATGATCAGCGCGGGCGTATTCCTGTTCGGCATCCCGTTTACGGGCTCGTTTGCGCTCCTGCTCGCTAGTCTGGTGCTGTTCATCCTGTCGGTGGTCGGCATCGGTCTGATGATTTCCGCGGTCAGCATGACGCAGCAGCAGGCCATCCTGGGGGCGTTCGCCATCGGCGTGCCGGCGGTTCTGATGTCCGGTTTCGCCACGCCGGTTGAAAACATGCCCGTCGTCCTGCAATGGCTGGCCCAGGCCATTCCGCTGACCCACTTCCTCATCATCGTCGAAGGCAGCTTTCTCAAGGCCATGCCGCCCGGCGACATTCTCGCCAGCCTGTGGCCGCTGGCGGTCATCGCCCTAGCCACGCTGACGATGGCCACCGTATTCGTCCGAGGACGCCTGCAATGAAATCCAAGCCCTGCACTCCCTTTCTTCGCGCAACCATCACCGGCCTGACCCCTGGGCGCGCGCGTCCGCTCGCGCTGGCCTTGTCCTGCGTGCTGCTGACCGCCTGCGCAAGCGTGGGCCCTGACTACCGCGAGCCGCCGCCGGTCGACGTCGGCAGCGGCTGGAGCTTGCCGTTGGCAAGCGAATCCCAGTCCACAGACTTGAGCCAATGGTGGTCTGCACTGGACGATCCCATCCTCGATCGCCTGATGGCCACGGCGCTGGCACAGAACCTGGATCTGCGCCAGGCTGCGGCACGCATCGATGAGGCACGCGCCCTGCGCGATCGTGTGGCCGGCGAGGCATTGCCCACCGCCGCCGCTGGCGCGAGCGTCAACCGGCGCCGTCAAAGCGAGAACGGACCCCTGCCCGTAGGCTCCATCCCCGGTCTTGACGCCACGCAGACCATCTACGACGCGGGCTTCGACGCGGCCTGGGAGGCCGACTTGTTCGGGGCCAGGCGGCGCGCCCTGGAGGGCGCCAGCGCTCGCCTGCAGGCGACCGAAGCCGATGCACAGGGAGTACGCATGCGCATCGTGGCCGAGGTCGCGCGCACCTGGTTCACCGCCGTCGGCGCCCGCTACGAGTTGCACGCACAACAGGCCACACTGGATACGCTGCAGCAAACCTTGGAATTGGTGCGCCTGCGGCATGCGCTGGGCGACGCGTCGGCCGCCGACGTGGAGGCGGCGTACGCCCAATGGACAGCAGTCAACGCGCTCATCCCGGATATCCAGGTGCGTCAGCGCGCCGCAGTGCTCGGCCTGGGCGTGCTGCTGGGCGCGCCGCCGGAGCGGGAGCTGGCACTGCTGGATGGCCCCTTGACGCCGAGCACGCTGCGGGCGCTGCCGGTGGGCGAGCGCGCAGAGATGCTGCGCCGGCGCCCGGACGTGCTGGCTGCGGAACGTCGCCTGGCAGCGAGTTCCGCCGACATCGGCGTGGCCACGGCCGAACTGTTCCCCAAACTCTCCATCGGTATCGGCGGCGGGTTCCAAGCGCTCAGCACGGGCGATTGGTTCGATGCATCCAGCTCGCGTTTTTCCATCCTGCCGCTGATTTCCTGGCGCCTGTTCGACGGCGGCCGTGTGCGCGCCGAAATTCGGGCACGCGAGGCGGCCGAGCGGCAGGCCGCGCTGGCCTATGAGCAGGCGGTGCTGACGGCGCTGGGCGACGCCGAGCGCGCGCTGGGCGACTACCACGGCGGGCTAGACACGCTTGAGCGCCGCGGTATGGCACTGGATGCCGCGCGCACCAGCTACGGCCACGCCAAGGCGCGCTATGCGGCAGGCGACATTGCGCTGGTCGAACTGCTGGCTGCCCAGCGCAGCCTGCACGAGGCCGAAACCGCAGCCGCACGCGCGCATACCAACGCCGCCGTGCAACTGGTGGCGCTGTACAAGGCCCTTGGTGGCGGCTGGGACGTATCCACGACGGCATCGACCGCAACCCATCCGCAGCGGGGCGCTGCCGCCACCGTCGCGTTTTCAAGCCGTTGACTCAACACAAGGAGACCGTCATGCAAATCAACGTTGGAAGTCTCGACCGCATTGTCCGCATCGTCGTCGGACTGGTTCTGCTCAGCCTCCCGCTGTGGCTGGATTCATCCTGGCGTTGGCTGGGACTCATTGGATTCATGCCGCTCATCACCGGCCTGGCTGGCCGCTGTCCGGGCTACCGTCTGCTTGGCCTGAGCACTTGCCCGATACAAGAGAAAAAACCGGAGTGAGCATCCCATGAAACTGCATTTTCTGGGCGCTGCGCGCGAAGTCACCGGGTCGTGTTTCTTGGTGGAAGCGCTCAACGTACGCTTCCTGGTGGATTGCGGCATGGTTCAGGGCGGCCGCACGGCGGCGGCGCGCAACCATGGGCCATTCCCGTTCGACCCGGCGTCGATTGATTTCGTGCTCCTGACCCATGCCCATATCGACCATAGTGGGCTATTGCCCAAACTCACGCGCGCCGGGTTCAAGGGGGCCATCTACGCCACTCCCGCCACGGTTGATCTGCTGGGCGTGATGCTGCCCGACAGTGCCCACATCCAGGAGAGCGATGCAAAACGCAATGCGCAGCGACTCCGCGGAAAGGACGCACTGCCGCCGCTGTATACGCTGCAGGATGCCAGCGACTGCTTGCAGCAGGTGCGAGGCATCGAATACGACCGGGAGTTCGCGCCCCGCGTCGGGGTGCGCGCCCGATTCCGCGATGCCGGGCACATTCTTGGGTCGGCCATCATCGAGGTCTGGGTCACCGAACATGGCGACCCGACAAAGCTCGTTTTCAGTGGCGACCTCGGCCAGCCGGGGCGCCCGATACTGCGCGACCCGACAACCATCGAGCACTCCGACATCCTCGTCATCGAGTCCACCTACGGCAACCGCCAGCACAAGGATTTCTCGGCGACCGAAGAGGAAATGATCGGCATCGTCGAAAAGACATTGTTCGAACGCGGCGGCAATGTCATCGTGCCGGCCTTCGCGGTCGGCCGAACCCAGGAAATCCTTTATCACCTGCACCGACTCACCTGCGAGGGGCGGCTGCGGCAACCGAAGGTATTCGTCGATTCGCCGATGGCCACGCAGGCCACGCGCATCACGCGCGAGCATCTCGAATTGTTCGACGAACAGGCGAAGCGGTTGGCCGGCTGGCACGCGCGCGGCGAGAACCTCCCATACCTGAATTTCACAGCGAGCGCTGAGGAGTCCATGGCGCTGAACCGGATCCGCTCCGGGGCCATCATCATTTCTGCCAGCGGCATGTGCGATGCGGGACGCATCCGGCACCACCTGCGGCACAACTTGCCACGCCGCGAATGCAGCATCTTGTTTCCCGGTTTCCAGGCGCAGGGGACGCTTGGCCGGCGCCTGATCGAGGGGGCCGAACGCGTGCGCATCTTCGGTGAGGACATTCCGGTACGTGCTGCGATCCACAGCGTGGATGGCCTCTCGGCGCATGCCGACCAAAAGGCGTTGCTGGATTGGGCTCGGGGTTTTATTCACCCCCCGGCGCAAACCTTCGTGGTGCATGGGGAACTGTCCGCCGCCCAGACCTTCGCCGAACTCTTGCAACAGCAACTCGGCTGGCAGGTCACGGTGCCCGAGTATGGTCATGCGCTGCGCCGGCCGGACTTTCTGGCGCACGAGTGATGAAGCCCGCCGAAGATCTCGATGAACGCCTGCGCGCCATCCGCGAGTCGCCAACGTACCGTCTTGCGTACGAAGACATCGAGCTGCTTGGCCAGGAAGAACTGCGGCCGCTGCGACTGCAGCTCGAACTGCTCAAGCCTGACCGCATCCTGCACGAGCAAGGCATTCGCTCGACGGTAGTGGTCTTCGGCAGCGCACGCGTGAGCGATGCCGAGACGGCAGAAGCCCGTCTTGGCGCGCTGGAGCGTCAGGCGCGCGTCACTCCGGAGGATGTCGGGCTGAGGCAAGAGCTTGCCCGAGCCAATCGCCGGGTCGAACAGGCACGTCACTACGAGCAAGCGAGGCGTTTCTCGGGCCTTATTTCGGCGCGTTTCCAGCAGCAAAACCGCCGTGATTTCGTCGTCGTCACCGGGGGTGGGCCCGGCATCATGGAGGCCGCCAACCGCGGTGCTTTCGAGGTCGGCGCACGTTCGATTGGCCTCAACATCACGCTGCCCCACGAACAGGCACCCAACCCCTACATGTGCCCAAATTTGGCGTTCCGATTCCACTATTTCGCGCTGCGCAAGATGCACTTCTTGTTGCACGCCAAGGGCTTGGTGGCCTTCCCCGGTGGCTATGGAACGCTCGATGAGCTGTTCGAGGTGCTCACCTTGATCCAGACCGGAAAGATGCAGCGTATTCCGGTGGTGCTGGTTGGCCGTGCATTCTGGCGTCGCGTAGTTGATTTCGATCTTCTGCTCGACGAAGGCTATGTCTCTCCATCCGATCTCGACTTGTTCACCTGCGTAGACGAAGCCGAGGAAATCGTTAGTGCCCTCGAACGCTTCTACGTCAACAGGGCGGCAGGCGATAGGGCAACATGATTGGCATCGACGGGTATCACTGGAGCCTGCGCGGCAACAAGGTGCAGCAGCCGATGCAGTGCGCCGCCTTGTTGATTGCGGGTGCATTGTTCAGCCCGATTTCTGCTTTCGGTTCCGACTTCTCGCTCTCTGCAGATCCTCCCTCCTGCTCGCCAGGGCAATCCCTGCGCTGGCGGGGTGGCACCCTGCGCCTGGAGAACGATCTATTCACCGGCTCCGACCGCAACTACACCAACGGTGTCGCGCTAACAGCAGTCTCACGTGATCTGCAAGGCGAGCTCCGTCCCGAGTGCCTGCCACAGCCGATTGGTTTGTACGCCCGCTTCATCGGCTGGGCCGATCCCGGCTTCTGGCGCGATACCGGCGACCAACCGGCATCGCAGAACCTCGTCGTTCGCTTTGGCCAGTCTATGTACACACCCGAGGACAAGACGCGCACCGATCTGATTCCCGACGATCGGCCGTACGCTGGCCTGCTCTACCTGAGCCTGGCGTGGAATCGCCGAATCCACCCACAGGCTGCCAGCTATGAAATGCTGGACGTACGCGAACTAACCCTGGGCTTGATCGGCCCCTGGTCGCTGGCAGAGAAGTCGCAGGATCTGGTGCATCGGGTGCGTGGCATCGAGCGATTTCGCGGCTGGGACAACCAGTTGCGCAACGAGCCGGCATTTCAGATGGCCATGGAACGCAAGTTCAAGCCGTACACGGAGGGTGCGGTCCGCCCTGGATGGGGCAGCGACGTGATCGGCAGCTATGCCCTGCGGGTCGGAAACATCGAAACCGCCGCCAGTACCGGCGTGGAGTTTCGCGCGGGCTGGAACATACCGAACGACTTCGGCAGCTATCCGATCCGCCCTGGCGCGGAGAACCGCCCGCCCTCTGGTGTTGCCGATCTGCGCACGACAACGCCGCAATCGGTCCTGGCGCCCAAACCTGGGGCACATGTCTTCCTGAACCTGGAGGGTAAAGCCGTCGCCTGGGACTTCTCACTCGACGGAAACATGTTCCGGAATAGCCACCATGTCAGCCGGCGGCCTTGGGTCGCGCAAGCAGCTCTCGGCATCAGCAGCCAATGGATCGTTGCTGGACGTGGCGTGCGGCTTGCCGTGATGCGCGTTTGGAGAACCCGCGAGTTCGACCAGCAGGCGGGCTATCACGCATTCGGATCGATCGCGCTGAGCTTGGAATTTTGAGGACACCTGCAACCATTCGTTAGACCCAAAGCATTCGTCACAACATCAATGGAGAAATTCGTGAACCAGCCCTTGAAACCCAGATCGTTCTTCACAGTCTCGCTGTCCGTGCTCTTGGCAACCTTCGCCACGGCACTCGGTGCGCAGTCCGTAGAGGCGGCAAAGCCAATGGCGCTTCGTACCATAATGGAAAGACTCGGGCGCGACATGCAAGTCGTCACGGGCGCGATCTCCAAAGAAGACTGGCCACTGGTCGCCGAGCTAGCACCACGAATTGCCAAGCATGCCGAGCCGCCCATGTCGGAAAAGATGCGCATCCTTGCCTGGCTTGGGGCAGACGCTGGAAAGTTTCGGGGTCTTGATGGACAGGTTCATGACGCCGCGACCGCCATGGGCGAGGCTGCACAGCGGAATGACGGCCAAGCAGTCATCGCGGCTTTCTCCAAAACCCAGCAAAGGGGTTCACCCCCGTTTTCACGGACACTTACGAGAAGGCCGATCGAGGCCTGAGGAGTGTTCATGTCGAAGCGAAGGAAGTTCAGCGCCGAGTTCAAGCGCGGTGCTATTGAGCAGGCCAGCCAGCCGGGTGTGAGCTGTGCCCAAGTGGCTCGGGAGTTGGGGATCCGCGACACCCTGTTGACCCGCTGGAAGCGGGAAGCCCAGAGCCAGGGGGTGGTGGCTTTCGGCGGCAGCGGGACGCCCCGGGACGAAGAGCTGGCCCGCCTCAAGCGCGAGCTGGCCCGGGTGAGGAAGGAACGGGATTTTTTGCGAGAAGCGGCGACGTTCTTTGCCAAGGGATCATCCTGAGGTATCAGGTGATCGAACGTTGCCGCGACGCGTTTCCGGTTCGACTGATGTGCCGCTGCCTGAAGGTGTCGGCCAGCGGTTACTACGACTGGAGCCAGCGACTGCCCAGCGCCCGACAGCGCGACAACCAGCGCCTGGCCGCGCGAATCCGCGAGATGCACGAGGACAGCCGTGGCACTCTCGGCGCCGGTCGCATGCACGAAGACCTGGTCGATCAGGGCGAGTCGGCCAGCTTGAACCGCGTGGCGCGACTGATGGCGGCCGAGGGTTTGCAGGGCTGGCCGCGCCCGAAGCGGCGCGGTCAGCGCGGACGGCCGGCGCTCACGCCTCCGGGCGTGCGCAACCTGCTGGAGCGGGACTTCACCGCACTGGAGCCGGAGACCAAATGGGTCACCGACATCACTGAGATCAAAACAGGACAAGGCAAGCTGTATCTATGCATCGTGCTGGATTTGTTCGACCAGCGCGTGGTGGGTTGGTCGATGCACCACAGGCAGGACCGGCACATGGTGATCCGGGCGGTGCAGATGGCGGTATGGCAGCGGCAAGGCGCGGAGCCGGTGATCCTGCATTCCGATCGCGGCAGTCAATTCCGAAGCGGCGACTACCAGCGGTATCTGTCGAGAAACGGCCTGGTCTGTTCGATGAGCGCGGTGGGACACTGCGGCGACAACGCGGCCTGCGAAGGGTTTTTCGGCGTGCTCAAGCGCGAGCGGATCTACCGCACGAAGTACCTGACACTCGATGCAGCGAAGACTGATGTGTTCGAATACGTCGAGCGGTTCCATAACCCGAGGATGCGGCGAAGAGTCGCCAGGCGCGATCGGGAGTTCCAAGCTCTTTCACAACCGTCCGTGATTTCGGGGTAGAACCCCAGCCTCCTGTCATTCAGCATGAACGTCGCCACGGATTCCGCTGTGCGGGAGCTATCGAGTCGCCATCAAGTCGTCATCGAAATCGGGGTACTCTGTAACTGCGGTGTCAAGACCGATTGGCTCCAGGGCATTGCGGAAATCGTCTGAATGCGACGGTTGCGCGCCACAAAAATGGTGCGCAGCATGGAGCACCGTGCAGCAGCCCGCGCCATAGATCATGACTGTTTGCATCAGAAGCGCACCGCTTCGGTGCAAGAGTGCGGATTCAGAGCAATCAGGTCTTGGGTAAGACTGAAATAGTCAGAATGCGCCGTCGTTGGCTGGGACTGCTCAGTCGGTGATCGAACCGTTTTCCTCGGCCAGCCGCAGGTACTCCGACAGCCGCCGCACGGGCTGGAAGTAGCGATCGCGCATCACAGGTTGCTTGTGCGGCCCGACGATGGACGCCAGATCGGACAGCTTCACATGGCCCAGGCCGGGCATGCCTATTCCCAGGTCGATCAGCCCCCATGCCGTATCGCCATCGGCCGGGTCGAGCGCGGCCAGCAGCCAGGTGGCGTGCGCGTCGGGGGTGAACAGTCGCACCGCCGGCATTGGGTCGATGCTTCGGCCAGCGGCGCGTGCCGCGCCGACGGCGAGCAGTTGCGCCCGCTGTTCAGCGGTGACGAGCGGCTGGGTCATGGCCCGAATCCCCACGCATCCGAGGATGCACGGATACGATTTTCCACCGAAGCGCGGAACCGCCGAAGCGGATGCGTGCTTTGGCGGGAAAGCGCGAAGGCGCAAGCCATCGAATCCGTACATGCACGGAAACGCGGAAGCGGAATTGCGCAGGCCAGGAAAGACACAGATGCGGTTCCCAGATTCTGTCGGAATCCGCCCATGCGGATTTCTGCAAAGGCACGAATACGGAAATCAACGACACCAAATGCGCACTATAGTTTGTAGCCCTATAGTGCGCAATCGGCTGTCATCTTGGTTTTCTAAGGAAAACCATAGGTGGCGGCGAAAGACTCATTGGCGACGGCAATACGGACGGTCAGGAAAGCGCGCGGCTTGAGCCAGGAAGCGTTCTCCGACGTGTCCAGCCGTACCTACCTGAGTTTGCTGGAGCGCGACCTGAAAAGCCCGACCATGCACAAGCTGACCGAGCTGTGCGAGGTCATGGACGTGCATCCGCTCACGTTGCTGACGCTGGCCTATGCCGGCGACAGCACGCGCAGGGCCGATCAGCTTCTGGCGCAGGTGCGCCAGGAGCTGGAGGCGGTGTTGAAGGAACGCGACACGCCGTAGGCGCGTGCGTGACGTGCTGCGCCAGCAGCACGGCGCCCCGCCGCAATGGACGGGGCGCGGTGGGCGGCCGTCAGGCTGCCTTGGGCTTGCTGCGCGACCAGATCAGGTCGTGCGTGCCGTCCTCGTTCTCGATCAGGCGGGCATAGACCGTCGCCGGGAACGAAGGGTCGTCGATGCTCACGGACAGGTACTCGCGCCCGGCCTCACTGGTCTTCTTCCACGCCGCGCCGATCTCGTGGCCGGCCGCCTGAAGGTGGAAGTCGGGGGCGTTCTCGCTGTCGCCCTTGTCGTTGGGAACCAGCTTGACCTTGACGTTCAGGGTCAGGGTGCGGAGCTGGCCGGTGAAGCCGTCTTTCTCTGCGGTGAAGGTGCCGATGTTAGCCATGATGTTTCTCCTTTCGGGTTGAACAAGGTCGCGCCAGTGCGTCCTTGTTGTGATCCGGCCGGCGGGGGATGGGCTGGCCGCACCGCGCAGCGGTCGCAACACCGTGGAGAACCTGGAAGCGAAAAGAATTTGCTGCGCGAGGAAGCCGCGCAGCGGCGGGGAAATTGTTTTCGCTGGAAGGTTGCGGCCATGAAGCCCAAGGCGCAGCCGCGCCCCCGCCAGGATTCACGACAAGCCAAGGACGCACGGGCCGCCTGTCCCGAATGGAGACATGGCCGACTCGGCATCCCCGCGTGACGGCTTCACCGGCTTGCGCCCTGACGCGGGCAAGGCCAATCCCCCAACGACAGGCGAGAACGCCCCCGCCGCAGCTTGCGGTGACGTGCGTGAGGCGTGGTGTGGAAGTTCCATAGGCAAGACCGGGCGGCGTGTCGGTGAACCGTCCTTCGTGACGTGGTTGCTCTGAACCGCCAGCGTCGAGGCCGGCACGCTTTGGCACAACCTGCCGCAGCAAGCCGGGGCGTAGCCCCACAAGCCCCGCCCATTGCGGCGGGGCGCCATCGAAATCTTGCCCGCGTCAGCGGGCACCGATCGCCGTACCGCGCGCAAGGCCGTTGCGCGCCCGCCCCGTCGCCGCCTGGCCGAAGGCGGCGACGGGGCGGTTTTGCGGTGGACGTTGAAACCGGGCGCGGCAGGTCTGCCGCGCCCGGTTTGAGGTGAAACCCCGGCGCTGTGCGCCGGGGCTATGCTGCTATGTCACGCGGCGAGCGCGTGGGCTTCCACTTCGTCGGCGGCATCTTCCGGTGCATCCACGTCCTGCGCGCCTTCCTGCGGCTCCGTGTGGTGTCCGCTCTTGAACACGGCGGGCATCCAGCCCGTACCCTCGGCCAGCCGTTCCGCCTCGCTGGCAATGTCGGCCTTCTTCAACTTCGCCAGCCGGGTAGCGTGCGACGGCGCGAACTCGCCCACGGCTTCCAGAATCACGGCCTTCGGCACATGCTGGAAATATCCGTCTGCGGTGGGCTGCCACCATGCGGCCATGTCCAGCCCCACGGCCTGCGCTAGTTCCGCGCCCGGCTGGTGCGCCGTGGCGCGGGGCGTCACCACATCCACGGTCGCCGCCACGCATACCGCCAGCAACCGCACCAGTTCGCCTTGCTCCATCGCCAGCAGCGCGGCGAACAGTTCAGCGCTGTCCTGCGGCAACGCTTCGCCCGCGACTTGCTGCAATTCGCGCAGGGCTATGGCGGCGAGCGAATCGGGCCAGTCCGGGGCCATGCTTTCCAGCCGGTCTTTCACGGTGAGGCGCACGCCGAGCGGCAGGCCGTCGTGGTAGTGGCCGTCCTGCAGGACGGTCTGCACCATGCCATGCACCAGCGCAGCCAGCGCGACCTGCGGATGCCGGGCCACTTCAATTTGCAGCGCGGCGGTGCGGTGCGCGCTCAAGCGCTGCGCCAGCCGGTCGGACAGGATCGCGGCCTTGGGCTGCTCGGCGTCCTCGCCTTCGTCGTCGTTCCCGGCTTCGCCCTCCGCGTTGCCGAACCCCTGCCGCAAGCGTTCCAGCGTGCGCAGCGCCTTGGCTTCGGCTTCGCGCAGCAGCCCGCGATGAATCACGGCTTCGCCCTCGCGGTCGAGCGTGACGATGGCACCGGCCACGGCGCACACGTCCGGGGCGTAGCCCTGCAAGGCTTCCTCCACGGCTTGCAGTTCCCCGGCGACCTGTTCGCGGCGCGGTTCCAGCGCCTCGGTCTTGTCCTCGTCCTCGGCGTCGTAGGCGTCTTCCAGTTCGGCGTCGATCTTGTCGAGGCGGGTTTGCAGCGATGCGATGCGGCGGGCTTCGCGGGCGCTCGGTTCGCGGCGCTGGCGCGGTGCGTTCTGGAACGCCTGCCGCTCGGCGTAGCTCATGTGCGGCACGGCTTCCACCCACGCCCAACCCTCGGCGCGCACGTCCCCGGCCAGCGCATCCAGCTTGCCGCGCACCAGCGTTTCCAGCAGCGCGGCGTCGGTCAGGTAGGTTCCGGCATCGCCTTCCGCGAACAGGTCGCGGCGGATGCCGCCACCCGCCGCCGTGTAGGCGTCCAGCCCGACGAAGCGCACCAGCGGATGCGTGGCGTCGATTTCGCGTTCGGTCAGGCGTTCGCGCAGCGCGGATGCGCCGCGCTGCCATTCCGGCGCACCGTAGAACGCGGCTTCCTGTGCGGGGTGGTCGTCGGTGATGGTCAGGGCCATCAACTGTTCCAGCGTGACATTCCCGGCCCGGTAGTCAGCCAGCAGGCGCGGCGAGACGTTGGCCAGCTTCAAGCGCCGCTGCACCACCAGCGGGGTCACGCCGAAGTCGGCGGCAATGTCCTCGATGGGGCGGCCTTCCTTGACCAGTGCGGCGAACGCCTCGAACTGGTCGGCCGGGTGCATCTGCTCGCGCAGCAGGTTTTCCGCGAGGCTGACGGTACGGGCCGAAGCGTCCGGCACCAGCAGGCAAGGCACTTCGTAGTCGGCGGCGATGCGCTTTTTCTTCGCAAGCAGCTTCAAGGCGGTCAGTCGGCGGTCGCCGGCCACCACTTCGTACTGCTCGCCATCGGCGGCAAGGATGACAACGAGGTTTTGCAGCAGACCGATGCGGGCGATGCTCGCGGCCAGTTCGGGAATGGACAAGCGCGGGGTCTTGCGTGCGTTGCGCTTGGAGCGGCGCGGCAGCAACTGCGAGAGCGGAACCAAAATCAGGTTCTTGGTCGGGTCGGCCACTTCCAGCGGCGCGGCGGTTTCGATGGCACGGGTTTCGATTTGGGTAACGGCGTTCATGGTGATAACTCCTTGCGGTTAGGGATGCAGCAGCGAGAGAAGCGGCAAGGGCTGCTGCCTGCCCCTGCCGCGTGGGGATTCAGGCTTTCAACTGGCGCATGCCATCGGCCAGCAGCCAAAGCGCACGGTTGAGGCGGATGTTTGGGTCGATGCCCTGCACCGGGCGGGTTTGCTGGCGGCGTCCGTTGGCGCTGCGCCCGCGCAGGCCGCCTTGGGTCAGGTTCTCTTGCGTGCGGTTGAACACGCTCCACAAGTCCGGGCGGCGGTCGTCGAAGCGGCGCGGCATCAGGATTTGCGATTCCGTGATGGGCGCGGGTTTGTCGGGGTCGTCGTACTTGAGGGCCAGCGCGGCGCGGGCGAACACTTCGGATTCGCCATCGTTCAAGGTGATGGCGCGCATGGAATCGCGGGATTCCTGCACGCGGTCGAAGCCGCGCAAGACTTCGTAAGCGCCTTCGATGACGGAACCGGCCACGTCGCCTTTGTGGGGCACACGCACATCGGCTACCGTGTCGCCGCACACAAGGCCATTGCTGCACACGAACCGGAACATGCCCGCGAGCATTTGGTAAGAACTGGTGCCGTCGTGCGAATTGAGAAGCACGATTTCATTTGCTTCCGCGCCGTTGATCTGGCTGGCGTGGCGCAGGCGCAGCATGTGTTTGGTGTAGTCGCGGCGGTCGTCGTGGCGGACGCGGGTCTGTGCTGCCATGAAGGGTTCAAACCCTTCCTTGCGCAGTTCCGCCAGCACGGCGGCGGTCGGGATATAGGCGTACCGCTCGGAACGGCTTTCATGGGGGGCGTCCGCGAAGATGGATGGCGCGACCTTGCGGATTTGATCGTCGGACAGCGGGTAATCGCTGCGCAGCGACGGGGAACGGGAAGCGAATCGGGATGCGAGTTGCATTGCATTTCTCCTGACGAAAAGGGTTTGCTGTTCAAACCGCACACCGGATTCCTAGATTCGGAGCCCAGCCTTTCGGCTGTTCGGTGCGGTTGGCACGAGGAACCCGGTTGGCCCTGTTGCCACCGTCTTTCCTGAGTTCATCGCCCGCGGCCAAAGGAGCGCGCGGACGGGGGCCGTCAAGGAGACAAGCGCAGGGTTGGTGCGGCCCGCAGGCGCAGCCGAGGACACGGCCCTGCGCGCCTTGACGGCACACGGAAGCGGGCTACGGTCGCGGGTAAGGTGATGAAGTCAGGGGAGACGGCTGGACAAGGCAACGGCCATCCCTATGTGCTGACCGCACGGCAAGCGAAGCGCGCAGGCCCGAAGCTGGAAGCCGGGCCGAAGGCGTCAGCCGAGCGGAGCGAGGGAACGATGGAAGCCCGAAGGGGGGCGAGACGCCGCAGGCGGCTCGATGCGAAGCACGACAGCGCGACCGGCCATGCTTCTTGGCCGGGGACGCCCATGCAGTCGTGGAGATGCAGCGTGGATCTTCTGTGGTGGACAAGCAGCCTTTGCGGCATCGGTATTGCCGCGCCGGCGCAGCCGGGGCGGCGGTGTTGCAGGGGCGCCAAGCGAAGCGCGGCGGGGATGTGCCGCAGGCACTTCCCCCGGAGTGCAAGCGCCAGCGCGCAGCGCCGCAGGCGCGAAGTCATCGGCACCAGGGCGCAGCAGAAAAAAGGTGCGCCGCCCCGCAGGGCAGCGCACCGGATGGCGCCAGGCGCGATCAGTTCGCCGTCATCGTCTGCAACTGCTCGATCACGCCGGGTTCGACGAAGACGCACGGCTGGTCGGCCGCGATCGGCACGTTGAACACCAGTGAGAAGGCTTCGCGCTTGAGGTGCGCCAGGCGGCCCGTCCGGTACGCCTGTTCGGGCTTCACGCGGCCACCGCCCGCCGGCGAGCCGCTGCGCTGCGGGTCGCACTCGACCAGCGCGACAAAGCCGTCGTCGGACAGCTTCTGATGCTCGGGGCACAAGCCCCAGCCGGTTGCCGTGTGACGCTCCATGCTCGCGCGCAGGCGGCGATCCAGCAGGATGGCGCCGGTGTCGAAGCGAGTACCGCAGACAAGGCAAACGTGTTGTTCAAGCGAAACGTGCGATTTGTCGTTCATGACGATCTCCGGTTGCACGGGCGGAATTGCCCGGAACCGTCGCCAGCACGGCGCAGCGCAAGCAGTCAGGGGTCGCAGACGGCCGCCAGGACGCAAGCGCGCAAGGCGCGTGCAGCCCTTGACGGCGAGACCGCCGTGATACGGTGAAGGGAACAGCAAGACCGCCCTCAACCTCACAACGAAGGCGCGGACAGGCAAGCGGAGCGCGCAGGCCCGCCAGGGCCGAAGGCGTTAGGGATCAAAGCCGAATGGCCACGACTCGCAGAGGCGTGGGGCGCAGCCCGCGAGCCCGACGGCGGAACGACGGGACGCCCCCGCGGATCGGTTACACGATGGCACAAATGGGCTACGATGTGGCTACACTTTTCCAGAGTCTGTGTCCATGGCAAGCAGTGATGTCGTTCGCGCCCGAATTGATAAAGAAATCAAGGAGGAAGCCAGCCATGTCTTATCCGGAATGGGGCTGTCGATTTCGGATGCGATTCGCATGCTGCTAACACGCATCGCGACCGATAAGGCCTTGCCTTTCGATCTGAATCGTGTCGCTTCTCCGCTGAAGCGCAAGACTCCATGAGTATGCGAAATATCTTTCAGGACTCGCAATGACAGAGCCAACAATCATTTGCCCAAACTGCAAGACCGAGATTCGCTTAACAGAGTCTCTCGCAGCTCCGCTTATCGCTGCGACGCGTCAGCAATACGAACAACAAATCGCACAAAAAGACTTGGATTTCGCCAAGCGCGAACAAAGCCTGCGGGAAAAGGAAAAACAGGTTGCCGAGGAAAAACGCGCGCTCGATGACCAAATTGCAGATCAGGTTGCAGCACAACTAAAGACCGAGCGCGCACGAGTCATAGCCGATGAAGCCAAGAAAGCGAAGCTCGCGAGCGCGGCAGAATTGGACGCGAAAGCACGTGAGCTAGTTGAGCTTCAGGAGGTATTGAAGTCACGCGATGAGAAGTTGGCCGAAGCCCAAAAGGCGCAGGCTGACTTGATCAAGAAACAGCGTGAACTCGACGATGCTAAACGCGAACTGGAATTGACTGTTGAGAAACGTGTTCAAGAGGGCTTGACCGAAGTGCGAGCTATGGCACGGCGAGAGGCCGAAGATGGTTTGAAGCTCAAGGTAATGGAGAAAGATCAAACCATCGCGTCGATGCAACAGAAGATCGAGGAATTGAAGCAAAAGGCAGAGCAAGGCTCGCAGCAACTGCAGGGCGAAGTCCAGGAAATGGATCTTGAAAACCTACTGCGCGCGAAATTCCCATTTGACTCTATCGAGCCTGTTGCAAAGGGCGAGTTCGGTGGGGACGTGCTGCAACGTGTTATCAGCCAAACTGGACAACCAAGCGGCGAAATACTCTGGGAGTCAAAGCGAACCAAGAATTGGAGCGACGGCTGGCTCTCCAAGTTGCGCGATGATCAGCGAACCGCTAAAGCGGAGGTGTCGGTTCTCGTGAGTCACGTATTGCCAAAAGGCATTGAGACTTTTGATGTTATTGATGGTGTTTGGGTAACCAGTCCACGGGCGGTTCTGCCAGTAGCAACGATACTCCGCCACACTCTGCTTCAGGTAAGCATGGCTAGGCAGGTCAGCGAGGGGCAGCAAACCAAGACCGAAATGGTTTATCAGTACCTGACCGGACCGCGATTCCGTCATCGCGTGGAAGCGATCGTTGAAGCGTTCTCCTCGATGCAGCAAGACTTGGATAAAGAACGAAAGGCCATCATGAAACAATGGGCGAAGCGTGAAGAGCAGATCGAGCGTGTAATGGGCGCCACTGTTGGTATGTATGGGGATCTGCAAGGCATAGCAGGTAAGTCACTGCAGGAAATCGAAGGCCTGAGCCTGGTGGCTCTGCCCGGCCCAAATGATGAAGAACAGGGAAGCTAAAAGCCGTGACTCAAAATTCAAATACGAATGATGCGCCAGTCCCATCACCTGCTGACGTCGTGCCTGCAAAAACACCGCCTTTACCCGCCATACACGATGCAGCGCAGCAGGCACGAAATCTTCGGCTGGTACTTCAAGACGACAAGCAGCGCATAGGTTGCTTCCTTGGGGCTGGCTGCCCTCTTGGCGTCTACGATGCTGAAGGAAAAAATAGCATCGTGCTGATTCCAGCGGTTGTGGAATTGACAAAACGTATTGCTGCTGGACTGTTGTCGGCAGATGAAGCACCTGAAGCTACGTCAAAGTTCAAAAAGCACTGGGACGCATTGTGTGAAGAATGCAAGCCAGCAGATGGCAAAGACCCTACCGTAGAAGACGTGCTGACGGAATTGCGTACTTTGGCGAATCGCCGAGGAAGTGCGGAAATTCTGGGGATGACGAAAAAGGACTTGAGCGACCTTGACGAGAAGGTTTGCGCGTTAATCGCAACGGAAATACGGAAACCATTGCCTCTGTATCGCAACGCGTACAACCGTTTTGCGTCTTGGATAGGTGGGGTATATCGAAGCTCACCTGCTGAAATATTTACTCCAAACTACGATGTTCTCTTCGAGCAGGCATTTGAGCAGCACCCGCTCCCACACTTCGACGGATTTGTTGGTTCCCACAAGCCTTGGTTTGATTTGGCATCGATAGAGCACGACGTTATCCCCTCAAGATGGACGAGGTTGTGGAAGCTTCACGGATCAATCAATTGGGAGAAAAGCGAAGAGATCGTAAATGGGGCGAAGGTAACCCGTGTCGTTCGTGTGACCCGTGAGGCAGAGGCGGGCAAGGTCATGATCTTTCCATCTCATCTCAAGTATGACCAAAGCCGTCGCATGCCGTACCTCGCGATGCTTGATCGACTAAGAGCCTTCTTCCATGGGAAGGATGCTCCTAGATTAGTGGTGTGTGGATATTCTTTTCTTGACGATCACTTGAATGAAGTCTTGCTTGATGGGTTGAGGGGGAATCGCAATGCCCAGTGCTTTGCGCTGATGTATTCAGGACTTGGACAGCACTCTAGAGCTGTGGACTATGCAGTAAAGCAAAGCAATCTCACCGTTCTTGCTTGGGACGGAGCGGTCGTAGGAACACGAGTAGGCCGATATCGACCCGGAACCATTGGTGGCAATGAGCACACTCCTTGGCTCACTGAAGAAGAGACCGAGGTTGGGGATGGCTCCAAAGAGCAGCAACCGCGCAGTCGTTTAGGCGATTTCCACTACTTTAGCCTTTTTCTTGAACAGCTTTGCGGTGGGGGCACTCACGATGCACAACCAGCCGGGTAACCCAGACCCATCACGGCTCGGAACCGTTGAAGATGTCAATGGTTCGAGTGTGAGCGTGAAGCTCTCAGAGAGCACGCCCGGTGGCCTTCTTTTTGTTAATGGGGAGGCATACCGTGTTGGACAAGTTGGAGGGTTCGTTCGTATTCCATCAGGATATGTCGATCTGTATGGAGTGATATCTCAGGTCGGCGCCGGAGCTGCACCCGGGCCGCCCGAGCTTGCTCCTCAGCTCGGTAATCGGTGGCTCAGAGTTGAACTTGTTGGTCAAGGACGACGGGGAACAAAGTTCGAGCGAGGGATAGCCCAGTACCCCTCGATCGGAGACTCGGTTCACGTAGTCACTGAGTCGGATTTGAAGACGGTGTATGCACCAGGGGACGATGATGGCTACGTCGCCGTAGGACGCGTTGCCAGCGCCGAGTCGATCCGTGCGTACCTGGATATGAATCGGCTTGTTACTCGCCACTCTGCTGTCGTTGGGAGCACCGGCTCCGGAAAGTCGAATGCCGTTGCAAATCTGTTGGGAGCAGTTTCTGACCAAGCACGCTTCAAGTCTGCACGCGTTGTACTGTTTGACCTCCACGGGGAGTACGCAAAGGCCTTTGGCGATCAAGCTAGGGTATTCAGAGTCGGAGCGGATACGGCCATAGGCGAGCGCGAGCTGCATGTCCCATTTTGGGCGCTGACGGCCGAGGAATTCATTTCCATAACGATGGGTGCAGTCTCAGGGACACCTTTGACCTTGCTGCAAGAAAAGCTGCTATCAAGCAAGCGCGCGTCAAAGGCGGCAGGTGTCGCACATGGCCTTCCAGACCTCACGATCACGATCGACACGCCGCTGCCATTCTCCGTTTACCAACTCTGGCATGATTTGTATTCGCTACATTGCGCAACTCACAGCGTAAGTAAGAACCAAAACCAGACTGACGCTACGCGCACGTACATTGAGGAAGGTGCGCCCCCAGTCAAAGCAGTTGGCGATGGCGACCAGCTTGTTCGTCCGAGATTTCGTCCGCTCAAAGACGAAAAGAATGATCCTGACAAGGTGTATGCGGGGATCTACGGTGATTTGCCGCGCGGACACCTCGATAGTTTGGAAAGCAAACTTCGAGATCCTCGCATGCAGTTTCTGTTTCGTCCTGGCCAGTGGGCACCCGACAAGGACGGAACAACGGGCGCTGATCTAGACGCGTTGCTTGAGGCATGGATAGGCGCAGATAAGCCGATCTCTGTTTTCGATTTATCAGGTATTCCTACCGCTGTTGTGGATGACTTGGTAGGGGCCGTGTTGCGTATTCTGTATGACGCAATTTTTTGGGGTAGAAACAAGCAAGAAGGCGGTAGAGAGCGGCCCCTTCTTGTCGTCCTTGAAGAGGCACATGTATACCTTGGCCCTCAGTCAAAGAATAGAGCTGCGATTGCAGCACGGCGCATCGCCAAAGAGGGCCGGAAGTACGGCGTTGGCTTGATGCTAGTCAGTCAACGACCATCCGAAGTGGACACCACAATTCTTTCTCAATGCGGTACGGTTGTGGCCTTACGTTTAACCAACGACTCTGATCGATCCCAAGTAACCTCCTGCGCATCGGACAATCTCAAAGGGCTGTTTTCAATGCTTCCGGTTCTCCGAACTGGTGAAGCATTGGTCGTGGGTGAAGCCGTCAATATGCCAATACGGGCAATCATTGACCGTCCGCCTGAGGGCCGACGCCCGGAAAGTGACGATCCGATGGTCGTTGTGCCCAAGGGGGAAGGCGGTAAGCGTATAAGGTCTGGCGGATGGACAGAACCTGTCAAAGATGAAAATTACAAGCCTCTAGTCGAGGCGTGGCGCAAGCAAGATCCTAATGCTGGAAAAACACAGGCAACGGATTCAGAAACCTGATTTTCAACCGAAGGAGACGACACTATGGAACGCACCTCCGTTACTTCAAGCAACATCAACTCCATTGGCTATGATGCCGATAGCCAGACACTGGAGATAGAGTTCAATAATGGCGCTGTTTACGAATACTCAGGGGTTCCTGAGGGCGAGCATACTGGGCTTATGAACGCGGACTCCAAAGGGACGTACTTCAATGCCAACATTAAGAATCGGTATCCCTTTTCGAAGCACTGATAGTGACCGCGGTCAGTAGGCATCAGATGATGGCCTGCAAGCCCTTATCAGCGATAACGTTGAGCAGCTTGAGCGCAGGGCCGGTGGGGTGAGTTTCGCCTTGCTCCCACTTGCGTACGGTCGAGGCCGACGTATGCAAGTGGAGCGCGAACACCGGCTGGCTGAACTTTAAGGTTTCGCGCAAGCGCTTGATATCCGCCGCGCCGAACTCGCGCACCGGCGGCGGGCAAATCGCGTCGAACTCGCGCATCGTCACCTTGCCGATGGCTCCCGCCTCAACGAGCGCCGCCAGGTCGCCACGCAGCGATTCAATGATCTTGCTCACAATGCACCTCCACTAAAACACCCAACTGCAACGCCTTCGACAAGGCTTCAGCAGACAGTTCCAAGAACACCTTGCCGGCGAATTGCAGCGCCTTCTTTTCGTCCTGCGTGATGTTCGCCTTGTCGTTCTTCGGGAAACCATGCAGGAACACGTAGCGGCTGCCGATCCTGGCCGATACCAGCGTGCGGTAGCCGCCGCTCTTGCCTCCGCCGGCGCGGGCCACCCGCTTCTTGTAGAGGGAGCCGCCCAAGTCCGCGTCGATCAGACCGCTTTCCATCTCTTGAACCGCCTTGCACAACGCGGCATCGGGCAGCTTCTCGCCGGGTTCTACCCCGAAATCACGGACGGTTGTGAAAGAGCTTGGAACTCCCGATCGCGCCTGGCGACTCTTCGCCGCATCCTCGGGTTATGGAACCGCTCGACGTATTCGAACACATCAGTCTTCGCTGCATCGAGTGTCAGGTACTTCGTGCGGTAGATCCGCTCGCGCTTGAGCACGCCGAAAAACCCTTCGCAGGCCGCGTTGTCGCCGCAGTGTCCCACCGCGCTCATCGAACAGACCAGGCCGTTTCTCGACAGATACCGCTGGTAGTCGCCGCTTCGGAATTGACTGCCGCGATCGGAATGCAGGATCACCGGCTCCGCGCCTTGCCGCTGCCATACCGCCATCTGCACCGCCCGGATCACCATGTGCCGGTCCTGCCTGTGGTGCATCGACCAACCCACCACGCGCTGGTCGAACAAATCCAGCACGATGCATAGATACAGCTTGCCTTGTCCTGTTTTGATCTCAGTGATGTCGGTGACCCATTTGGTCTCCGGCTCCAGTGCGGTGAAGTCCCGCTCCAGCAGGTTGCGCACGCCCGGAGGCGTGAGCGCCGGCCGTCCGCGCTGACCGCGCCGCTTCGGGCGCGGCCAGCCCTGCAAACCCTCGGCCGCCATCAGTCGCGCCACGCGGTTCAAGCTGGCCGACTCGCCCTGATCGACCAGGTCTTCGTGCATGCGACCGGCGCCGAGAGTGCCACGGCTGTCCTCGTGCATCTCGCGGATTCGCGCGGCCAGGCGCTGGTTGTCGCGCTGTCGGGCGCTGGGCAGTCGCTGGCTCCAGTCGTAGTAACCGCTGGCCGACACCTTCAGGCAGCGGCACATCAGTCGAACCGGAAACGCGTCGCGGCAACGTTCGATCACCTGATACCTCAGGATGATCCCTTGGCAAAGAACGTCGCCGCTTCTCGCAAAAAATCCCGTTCCTTCCTCACCCGGGCCAGCTCGCGCTTGAGGCGGGCCAGCTCTTCGTCCCGGGGCGTCCCGCTGCCGCCGAAAGCCACCACCCCCTGGCTCTGGGCTTCCCGCTTCCAGCGGGTCAACAGGGTGTCGCGGATCCCCAACTCCCGAGCCACTTGGGCACAGCTCACACCCGGCTGGCTGGCCTGCTCAATAGCACCGCGCTTGAACTCGGCGCTGAACTTCCTTCGCTTCGACATGAACACTCCTCAGGCCTCGATCGGCCTTCTCGTAAGTGTCCGTGAAAACGGGGGTGAACCCGCCCGACTGCCAGCGTGCAAAGTCCTTGCGCTTCAGGATGTCCGTCATTTCGACGTCCAAACTATACCCGAAACGGGCATACTTTTCCAGTCTCCGGTGTAGCACCTAGATAGAAGGGATGACCCGCCCGATTGTCGTGACGCCGGCACGACAATCGGAGCCGACAGGACGGGATGCCGGCCACCGGTCACGCGGGCACCCTTGGCCGAAATCAGCAGCGCATAGGCCGACCACGGCAGCGTGAAGACCTTGGCCAGCTCGGCGAGGCCGAATTTCCCAGACACTGTCTCGGAAATTGCAGAACAGGGATAGTCGGTCGGCAAGGCAGCGGGGGACGCCACCGAAAGCGTCCTCTTGCTCATGCCGTGGCCTCCGCAGGGCGCCGCGCGCCCGTGATGGCCTGCCGCCTGCTGGCCACCAGCTCGGCCGCATCGCGCACCGGCTTGTCCTCGGTGTGGACATAGTGCATGAACATCGCCACGGTCTTGTGGCCGGTGAGCTTCATGCCTACCTTGGTCGGCACGCCCGAATTGGCAATGTCGGTGGTCGAGCGATGGCGGATGCCGTGCGTGCCGACGTGCGGGACGCCGGCGGCCTTGAGCACCCGGCACCAACCGCCGTAGTGCTCGCCAAAGGTTAGGTGCTTGGTCGGGTCGTTGGGCGACGGCAGGACGTAGGGGCAGCCCTCCCGGCGCGGAGTCGTCGAAAACAGCCGATAGGCTTCCGCGCTCATGGGCTTTGAAAGGCCGCCGGTCTTGCTGTCGGGCCAGGCCACACGCCGGTTCTCCAGATCGACCCAACCCCATTCGAGCATGCAGATTTCGGAGCGGCGTCCGGCGAACTCGAATTGCAGGCGGATCGCCAGCGGGATGACGTAGTTCTCCAGTCCTTCCGCCTCCAGCTTCGCCAACTGGCGGAAGATGAGCGCCAGCTCGTCGTCCACGATGAGCCGGGTTTCCTCGCCGGGCGGGTACATCGGGACGTGTCGGCACGGGTTCGTGCCATCCGGGCGGTAGCCCCACACTTCGGCCAGGTTGAACATCTTGCGCAGCACGCCGAAGGCGTTGTTCGCTTCGGCCGGCTTGTAGGCCAGCTTCTCCATCAGCCCGGCAATGTCGGGCCGCTTCACGTCCTGCACCTTCTTGCGGCCGATCAGCGGGACGATGCAGCGGTCGATGACCGCCTGATAGCCGCGCTGCGTGCTCGGCTTGTTGCGCTTCTTGGAGTAGTCCTCCATGAACTTCTTGCACAACGCTTCGACCGTGGGCGCCTTGCGCGCCTCGGCCTTGGCGCCACCGGGGTCGCCGCCCCGGCGAACCTCGGCCAGCCAGTCCTGCGCCATGACGCGGGCCTGCTCCACGGTCAGTTCCCCGAACAGGCCCAGCGAGGGCTTGCGGGGTTGCCCGGAGTTCGTGCGGTACTGGAGCATGAACACCCGGCGGCCCTTCGGGGTAATCTTGCACAGGAAGCCCGGCACCACGGTATCCCGTAGTTCGATGTCCTTGGCCTGGGGTTGCGCTGACTCTACGGCGGTCTTGGTGAGCTTGATCTTTGCCATGATGACTCCTTGGAACGACCCGGATTCCAAGAGCCAGATAGGAGCGGCGCGAGGGAAAACCGGGTCAAGTTTCAGAAAGCACCGGCATATGATGGACGCGCGTAAGTTCTTGATAAACCTGCTGTATCGAGCTGCGACGCAGTCCAGCGAAGTACCGGGCTGGAGTCATCGTCAAACAAAAAACCGCCGGGAGCGGTTTTTGACATCGCTTGTCGATGGCCCGAAGGGTTGCCGCCACGGACGGCGGCAACAAAAAAGGGTGCCACTGGCACCCTTCTTCGTCATCCAACCGTGCTGCGGATCAGGCCGCGACCACGCGCACCATTTCCAGGCACTTGTTGGAGTAGCCCCACTCGTTGTCGTACCAGCTGACCAGCTTGACGAAGGTGGAATCCAGCGCGATGCCGGCGTCGGCGTCGAACACCGAGGTGTGGGTCTCGCCGCGGAAATCGGTGGCCACCACCTTGTCCTCGGTGTAGGCCAGCACGCCCTTCAGCGCGCCCTCGCTCTGCGCCTTCACCTCGGCGCAGATCTCGGCGTAGGTGGCCGGCTTTTCCAGCTCGCAGGTCAGGTCGACCACCGACACGTCCGAGGTCGGCACGCGGAAGCTCATGCCGGTGAGCTTCTTGTTGAGCTCCGGGATCACCACGCCGACGGCCTTGGCCGCGCCGGTGCTGGACGGGATGATGTTCTCGAGGATGCCGCGGCCGCCGCGCCAGTCCTTGTTGGACGGGCCATCGACGGTCTTCTGGGTGGCGGTGGCGGCGTGCACGGTGGTCATCAGGCCGCGCTTGATGCCCCACTTGTCGTTGATCACCTTGGCCAGCGGCGCCAGGCAGTTGGTGGTGCACGAAGCATTGGAGACGATGGCCTGGCCGGCGTAGGTGGCGTGGTTGACGCCGTACACGAACATCGGCGTGTCGTCCTTGGACGGGGCCGACAGGATCACCTTCTTCGCGCCGGCATCGAGGTGCTTCTGCGCGGTTTCCTTGGTCAGGAACAGGCCGGTGGATTCGATCACCACGTCCACGCCCGCCTCGTCCCACTTCAGGTTGGCCGGGTCGCGCTCCTGGGTCAGGCGGATCTTCCTGCCGTTGACCAGCAGGTGGCCGCCCTCGACAGCCACGTCGGCCTTGAAGCGGCCGTGCACGGAGTCGTACTTGAGCATGTAGGCCAGGTAGTCCGGCTCCAACAGATCGTTGATGGCGACGACTTCGATGTCGCTGCCGAAGTTCAACACCGCCGAGCGCAGCACGTTGCGCCCGATGCGACCGAAACCGTTGATGCCGACCTTGATTGCCATGTTCGAGAACTCCTGCGGCCGCAGATGCTGCGGCGGGGTGGAAGGGGACTCCCATTGTAGCAGCCGGGCTTGCCCGGCTGGCCTGCCCGGCTGGCCGCGGCGCACATGACGAAAGCCGCGTGCGGCACACGCGAAATCATGAACCCGTTCTGAGTGCAAACGCCTGTTTGATCCGGATCAAGGCGAGCGCGCGATGCCGTGCGGAGACTGGCTCCACCCCACCACGCAATGGAAACACGCAATGCGCAAGACCCCCGCCCTGCTGCTCTCCGGCCTCGCCGCCGCCATGACCCTGGCCGCCGCTCCCGTCATGGCCCAGTCCAAGGGCGACTGGACGCTGGGCGTCGGCGTCCACGCCGTCGACCCGAAGTCCGACGCGGGCGACCTCGACGGCTCGGCGCTGGGCCTGGGCGCGTTGCCGACCAAGGTCGACAGCGACGTCAAGCCGACCGTCACCGCCGAGTATTTCGTCGCCGACAACCTCGGCATCGAGGTGCTGGCGGCGTTGCCGTTCAAGCACGACGTGAGCATCGACGGCGTCGGCAAGGTCGGCCAGACCAAGCAGTTGCCGCCGGTGGTGTCGCTGCAGTACCACTTCGCCAACGGCAGCAAGGTCACCCCGTTCGTCGGCCTCGGCGTGAACTACACCAAGTTCTTCAGCACCGACGCCAAGGGCGCGCTGGAAGGCACCCGGCTCAAGCTGGAAGATTCGTGGGGCCTGGCCGCCCATGCCGGCCTGGACTTCGCCGTCAGCGAGAAGGGCGCGCTGCGCGTGGACCTGCGCTGGGCCGACATCGACACCCGGGTGAAGGTGGACGGCAACGCGCTCGGCACCGCCAGCATCGACCCGCTGGTGTACGGCGTGGCCTACGTCTTCAAGTTCTGATCCACCGGCACCCTCCCGCCATCGCGGGAGGGTGGCTTCCCCCCGGGCCTGCATGCGATCCGCCGCGAGCCAAGCGCGACGGGGGTGCATGCAGGCCCGCCTCTTTCGGCACATGGCTGCGATGATGCCGCCGCTAGAATGCGGCGATGAATACCGCCACCCGCCTTCCCGTCTTTTTCTCCGGTCTGGTCCTGGCCGCAACCGCCCTGCTCCCCGCCCCGGCCTCGGCCTGGGGTGCGCAGGGCCACCGCCTCGTCGCGCGCATCGCCGAAACCCGGCTGGAACCGCGTGCGCGGGCCGAAATCGACCGCCTGCTGGCCACCGAGCCCGGTGCGACATTGGCCGACATCGCGCCGTGGGCCGACCAGCTGCGCGCCGAAGACCCCGACCTGGGCAAGCGCTCGGCCGGTTGGCACTACGTCAACATGGCCGAGGACGACTGCATCTACGACCCGCCCAAGCATTGCCGCGACGGCAACTGCGTGATCGAGGCGTTGAAGGCGCAGAGCGCCCGCCTTGCCGACCGCAGCCTGTCCGACGCCGAGCGCCTGCAGGCGCTCAAGTTCGTCGTGCACCTGGTGGGCGACATGCACCAGCCGATGCACGCCGGCTACGGCCACGACAAGGGCGGCAACACCTACCAGCTGCAGTTCGACGGCCGCGGCACCAACCTGCACTCGCTGTGGGACAGCGGCATGCTCAACACGCAGAAACTGGACGACGACCACTACCTGCAACGCCTGCAGGTCCTGCCCGCCCCGGCCGGCATCGCCGTGCCGGACCTGCAGCGCGACCCGGCACGCTGGGCCGAACAGAGCTGCCGCATCGCCATGCGGCCGGGCGTCTACCCCGCCGGGCACACCGTGGGGGATGCCTATGCGAACAGCTGGCGCCCGGTTGCCGAAGCGCAGTTGCGGCTGGCCGGCGAACAGTTGGCGGCGCTGTTGAACGAGCTGCTGGGCCCGTAGATGCGGGGCTTGCCCCGCATGTGGCCTTGCCGGGAAAGCCCCGTGTGGGGCAAGCCCCACACCTGCCCGGCGCGACAAGCGCAGATTCCTCGTGGATGCGGGGCTCGCCTGGCATGAAGCTTTCCCGCTGAAGTCCTTACCGGGCGCCCGCGACCGCATGCTCCATCAACGCGGCGGCCTGCCCACCCGCACCTGCGCCTGCCCCTGCACCACCTCGAAGGTGAACGCATAGGGCAGCGTCACCGGCACTTCCTCCACCTGCGCGGCGCCGGTGCAATCCCCTGCCGTCACCGGCACGGTGCCCGGGGCGAAACGGCAGATCGCCGCCGGGCGGAAGCGCCAGCCGCGCACGGCATCGGCCGCGGCCTGCAACAGCGCCCCGTTGCGCGCCTCGTTGCCCGCGCCGCACTGGCTGTGCGCCAATAAGGGGAAACCGCGCTGCACCTGCCCCCGCGCATCGACGACGACGTTCAGGCATACCGTCACCGGTGGCAGTGTTTGCCGCGACGCGGTGGCCGGCAATTCCGGCAACGGCGCATGCAGCGGCTCGGGCATGCGGAACACCTCCCTCCCCGACAATTCATAGGGCTGCACCTGCCCCGCCTGCCCGCCGGCGGATTCCGGCGCCAGCAGGCGCTGGCCGATGGAGGAAACAGGTTCGGCTTCCTCCACCATCGGCGACGTCGCGCAGCCCGCCAGCAACAGCGCCGGCAGCACCATCGACAAACGCATGCTCAGCTTCCGCCATTTGCATCGGCGTGGTCGGCATCCTCGTCGAGGTCGTACCAGATCGGTACCCGCACCTTGCCGGCCACCGGCTTGCCGTCCTTCATTGCCGGGGTGAATTTCCACTGCTTCGCGGCGGCCACCGATGCGGCATCGAACACGCCCTGCGGCTGCGCGCTTTCCACCCGTACGTCGGTGGGCGTGCCATCGGCAGCGACCTCCACGACCAGCACCACCTTGCCGGTGATGCCGTTCTGGTAGGCCTCGCGCGGATAGGACGGCGGCGGCATGCGGTCGACCACAGGAATCTGCGCCGGGGTTCCGGCGAATTCGGGCTCGACCGAAATCCTCCCTTTGTCGGGCACCGCACTCCCTGCATCCTGCGCCACGGCTTCCATCGGCTTGGCCGGCTGCGCCGCCCAGGCCGCATAGCCCACCATCGACGACAGGCCTGCCGACAACAACACCATCGCCAACCACTGCTTTTTCCCTGGAACCGGACGCTTCAACATGGCAATACGCTCCTTCAACGGGTGGTGGTCCTGCCAGTGGCAACCCACCGGCAGGGGAGATTCCGCCAGCCCGGTCTTGAGCATGGCGTTGGCATAACTGCGGCGTGCGCCATCGCCCCGGGCGATCACGCGCTCGTCGCAGGAAAGCTCCTGGTCCTCGCGGCAGCGGCGCAACGCCAGCGGCAGCAGCGGGTTGAACCAGTACAGGCACTGCAGCAGCGCCAGCAGCGCATTGATGGCGATGTCGCCGCGGCGCAGGTGCACCCGTTCGTGCAGCAGCACCAGTTGCCGCTCGCGGTCGCTGTAGCGCTGTTCGAAGCCGGCCGGCAGCACGATCCGCGGCCGCCACAGGCCGACCACCGCCGGCAAGCCCGCGGTGCTCCGCGCCTGCCACAGGCCGTCGCCGCGGCGCTGCAACCGGCCGAGCCCGCGCACGAAACGACGCTGCTGGCGCAGCAGCCAGAGGGCGACCGACGCTGCGCCAAGCAGCCAGAACGCCCCCAGCAGCAGCGGCCACGGCAGCATCCGCGCACCCGGTTGCAAGGCCAACACGTCGGCCTGCATCAGGTTGCCGACCGCCGCCATCGCCACTGCCTCGACGCGGGGCGCCGGCAACAGCACCGCCACCAGCGCCACCGGCACCGCCAACCACAGCAGGTAGGCGGCACTGGCGCCCAGCCAGCGCCGCACCGGTACGCGCAGCGCCAGCACCAGCGCCATCGCCGCGCTGCTGGCCAGCGTGGTTTCCAGCAGCAGGCGCAGGACGTCAGCGTTCATCGTCGAGCTCCTCCAGCAGCCTGCGCAGTTCGGCCACGTCGTCGCGGCTCAATTTCCGGTGCTGGCTGAAGTGCGCCACCAGCGGCGCGACGCGGCCGTCGAACAGGCGTTCGAGCAGGCTGCTGCTTTCCTCCAGCACCCAGTCCTCGCGTGCGACCTGCGGCGAGTACAGGTAGCGCCGCCCATCCTTCTCCGCGCTGATCGCGCCCTTGTTGAGCAGGCGGTTGAGCAGGGTCTTGATGGTCGGCTCGGCCCAGTCGCGCCCGGCCAGCGCGGCGACCACTTCATCGGCCGCAAGCGGATGGTTGCGCCACAACACCTCCATCACCACGGCTTCGGCAGCACTGATCTGGATCATCGTTTACGTCCGTAATTTTTATTGATTACACGGGTAAACGGAACGTCTGTCAAGCACCTGATCCCGGCTTCATGGCCGCCATGCTGCAATGCCCGCTCCCGTGCACATCACTGCGCCATGCCCCACCACCTGACCGATACCGACGCCGCCGTCGACTGGCTGCTGCAACGCATCGACGGCCCGCTGCGCATCGCCGCGCCGCTGGCGCTGGGCAAGCCACACCGGTTGCTCAATGCGCTGTACGCGCGGCTCGAACATGACGCCACCCGACCGTTGCAGCTCTACACCGCGCTGTCGCTCAACCCACCGCTTGCCACCGGCGACGGCCTGCAGGCGTGCTTCATGCGGCCGTTCATCACGCGCCACTTCGGCGCGGACTTCCCGCGCCTGGCCTATGCCGATGCGATGGCGCGCGACGCATTGCCCGCGCACGTGCAGGTGGAGGAGTTCTACATGCAGTCCGGCGCCCTGCTCGGCTCATCGCAGGCGCAACGCTGCTACACCAGCCTCAACTACACCCACGCCGCCGACGCGGTGGCACAGCGCGCACCGCAGGCCATCGTGCAGAAGGTGGCCCGCCGCGAGGGCAGCACGCGGCTGTCGTTGTCGTGCAACAACGACATCACCCAGGACACGCTCGACGCGATCGCCGCGCGTGGCCTGCCGCGCCCGCTGCTGGTCGCCGAGGTCGATCCCGAACTGCCCTGGCTGGGCGGCACGGCGACGGTGGATGAAACGTTCTTCGATGCCGTGGTGACGCCGCCGGGGCCGCATCCCCGGCTGTTCGGGCTGCCGCGGCAGCCGGTGGCCGACGCCGACTACGCCATCGGCCTGTACGCCAGCACGCTGGTGCGCGACGGCGGCACCCTGCAGATCGGCATCGGCACGCTGGCCGACGCGCTCAGCCATGCGCTGGTGCTGCGGCACACCGACAACGCCCGCTACCGCCGGATCATCGACGCACTCGACCCGCGGCTGGCGGACAGCCCGCTGGTGCGCGACATCGGCGGGCTGGAGCCGTTCGCGACCGGGCTGTATGGCTGCTGCGAGATGCTCAACGAAGGCTTCCGCATGCTGGTCCAGAGCGGCGTCATCCGCCGCAAGGTGCACCACGATCCGGCGCTGATGCAGCGCCTGGCCGACGGCGGCGCCAGCGGCGAGGACCATGCAAGGCTCGACGCCGAGGGCGAATACCTGCACGGCGCGTTCTACCTCGGCTCACCGGAGTTCTACGACTGGCTGCGGCACCTGCCCGGGGACGAATGCCGCGCCATCGGCATGCGCCGCATCAGCGAGATCAACAAGCTCCACGGCGACGAAACGCTGCGGCGGCTGCAACGCCGACAGGCGCGCTTCTTCAACTCCTGCATGATGGCCACCGCGCTCGGCGCGGCGGTGTCCGATGCGCTGGACGACGGCCGCGTGGTATCCGGCGTCGGCGGCCAGTACAACTTCGTGGCGATGGCGCACGCGCTGGCGGACGCGCGCGGCGTGCTGATGTTCCGCGCACTGCGCGAGGACGGCGCCGCCACGCAGTCCAACGTGCGCTGGAACTATGGCCACACCACCATCCCGCGCCACCTGCGCGACATCTACATCGACGAATACGGCATCGCCGACCTGCGCGGGCGGACCGACGAGGACTGCGTGATCGCCATGACCGGCATCGCCGATGCCGCGTTCCAGCGGCCCCTGCTGCAACAGGCACGCGCCACGGGCAAGCTGGCGCGCGATTTCCAGCCTCCCGTGCACTGGCAGCGCAATCGCGCCGACGACCTCGCCGCCCGGCTGGCGCCGTTCCGCCGCGACGGCAGCCTGCCCGACTATCCGCTGGGCAGCGATTTCACCGCCATCGAGCAGGACCTGCTGCGCGCCCTGACCTGGCTGCAACGAAATACCCGCACCCGCGGCGGGAAACTGCGCACGGTGGTCGCCGCGCTGCGCCACCCCGCAAGCGATGGCGATGCCGACCACCTGCTGCGCATGGGGCTGGAGCAACCGGGGACGTTTGGTGGGCGCTTGAATGCAAGACTGCTGCGACTGGCGCTGGCACGCACCGCGAAGCCTTGAGGCGTTGCCGCCGGGACAGGCCGACGGGGCGGGGTTTGCGCCCGCCTGCGGTGTCAGAAAATCTCGGCCACGCAACAGCGCAGCGACCCGCCGGCCGCCTCGATGGCATCCAGTTCCACGCCTTCGGCCACGAAACCCGCCGCCGCCAGCGCCTGCAGGCTTGCGTCGGAAAGCGCATCGCGCGCCTGCCGGCTCATCCACACCCGCTGCGCCGACAAGGCGATGGCATTGCCGGCGAAGGCGGCCTGTTCGGCCGCCGAAAGCCGGATCAGGTGCGGGCCGTACAGCGCTTCCAGCACCGCCTCCACCCGCGCCGGTTCGGCGAACCCGTCCGCGCAGGACAGCGCCGCGCGCCCGACCAGCAACGCCAACAGCACGTTGGTGTGGTACTCGCCGGCAGCCAGGTCGAACAACCAGGTGGCGCGCAATCCCAGCGCGCGGTGCATCAAGGCCGCACCGGCCTCGTCGCAGCGTTCGGACAGACCGCAGAAGCCCAGTCCGCGCGCCCGGTCGATGACCAGCGCACCGGTCAGTTCACACGGATGCTCCTGTGTGGACAGGTCGATTTCGCCATAGCCCAGCACCTTGGCGAAGAACCCGCGGATGTCCCCGCGCGTGGCCTCGCGCCGGCGCACCGGGTGGCGCATGCGGCCCACCACCAGCCGTTGCGGCGCGGTGGCGAACACGTTGTTGGGGAACACGCCATCGGGCATGCCGGGGTGGCCGGGGAAGCACACCACCGGCACGTCCGCCGACAACGCCGCCTGCAACTGGCGGTGCTGGTGCAGCGCGCGGGTGCGGTCGAAGCCGTCCGGCGCGGCCATGTAGCGGTTGTCCCCGGCCGATTCGGCGGCATGGGCGAAACCGTCGGGCGCGACCAGGAACGCCGCCTTGGCCGTGGCCGGGCCGAAGTCCGGCGCGCACCGGCGTGCGGCGTCGAGGAACGCGGCGGCATCGCGGGTGATCATTCCGGCGCCCTCCTCCCGGTCACCGGGTTGCATCACGCGGCCTTGCTGCCGGGCGCCGCCGCGGTGGCGGTCATGTAGCCGAACAGGTTCTTGGGGTCGGCCATGTCCGGGATCAGGCCGGCATCGCGGCCCATGCCCAGCTCGCGGGCGTAGTCGCGCATCAGTCGCAGCGAGGCGTAGTCCTCCAGCGCGAAGCCGACCGAATCGAACAGCGTCACCTCGGCGGCGTCGCGGCGGCCGGCCGCTTCGCCGGCCAGCACCCGCCACAGTTCGCACACCTGGAACCCGGACGGCATCTGCTGCAGTTCGCCCTCGATCCGGCTCTGCGGCTCGAACTCGACGAACACGCTGGCCCGCTCCAGCACCGCGGCCTCCAGCTCGGTCTTGCCCGGGCAGTCGCCGCCCACGGCATTGAGGTGCATGCCCGGGGCGATCATGTCGGCGCTGATGATGGTGGCGTTGGTCTTGTCGGCGGTGGCGGTGGTGACGATGTCCGCACCCGCGGCCGCCTCGGCCGCGCCGGCGCAACGCACCACGCGCAGCGCCGGCGCCGACAGCGCCAGGTTGGCGGCCAGCTTTTCGGTGGCGGCCGGATCGACGTCGAACAAGCGCACCTCCTCGATGCCCAGCAGGTGGTGGAAGGCGTTGGCCTGGAACTCGCTCTGCGCGCCGTTGCCGACCAGCGCCATCACTTTGGATTCGGCCCGCGCCAGCAGGCGCGCGGCCATCACCGAGGTGGCCGCGGTGCGGATCGCGGTGGTCAGGGTCAGTTCGCTGACCACCGCCGGGTAGCCGGTGGCCACGTCGGCCAGCACGCCGAAGGCAACCACGGTGGACAGGCCCTTGGCCGGATTGCCGGGGTGGCCGTTGACGTATTTGAAGCTGTATTCGCGGTCGTCGCAGATCGGCATCAGCTCGATCACGCCCACCGGCGAGTGCGAGGCCAGACGCGGGGTCTTTTCGAAGGCCTGCCAGCGGCGGTAGTCGGCTTCGAGGTAGTCCACCATCCGCGACAGCACCGCCGGCAAGCCGTGGACGGCGACGATGCGGGCGATGTCGGTGGTGGTCAGCAGGGTGGTGGCGGTCATGGAAGGCTCCTGGCAATGGGCGGCAACCGCCCCGATGCCCCATTCTGCCGACGGCAACGGCAAGGCGATATGGCACTATTGCCGGCGAATCGCCATCCTGCTGCCATAACGCCACCTATTCCTGCCACTTTGCCAATGGACGACCTCGACCATCGCCTGATCGCCAAGCTGCGCCATGACGCACGCACCCCGCTGGCCGAGCTGGCCAAGCAGTTGCAGGTATCGCGCGGCACGGTCGGCAACCGCCTGGCCCGGCTCGAACGCGAGGGCATCATTTCCGGCTATACCGTACGCCTGCGCCCGGACAGCACCCCGGACGACATCCGCGCCTGGGCCTGCATCGCGGTGGAGGGCAACCAGCATGCGGTGATCCGCGCCCTGCTCGGCGAGCCGGGCGTGGCCGAGCTGCACGACACCAACGGCCGCTGGGACCTGCTCGCCGGCCTGCAGGTGGCCTCGCTGGCGGAGCTGTCGAACGTGCTCGAACGCATCCGCGGCATTCCCGGCATCACCGCCACCGAGACCAGCGTGCACCTGAAGACGCTGCGCGGCTGACGGCCGCGGGAGTCCCTTCGTGGATGCGGGGCTTGCCCCGCATGAAGCTTTGCCGGGAACGCCCCATGCGGGGCAAGCCCCGCATCTACAGGACGTCCCCGGTGGACCGTGAAGCAAATGAAAAAGGCCGGGGACAACCCCGGCCTTTCTCGTTCGCTCGAAACCCGCGGCCGTTACCTGCCGACCTGCGCCTTCGCCGCGGCCACCACCGCCTCGGTGGTGATGCCGAAGTGCGGGTACAGCTTGTCGGCCGGAGCCGAGGCGCCGAAGCTGTCCAGGCCGATCACGGCACCGTCCAGGCCGACGTAGGCACGCCAGAAGCCGGTGACGCCGGCCTCCACCGCCACGCGGGCACGGACTGCGTTCGGCAGCACCGATTCGCGGTAGACCGCGTCCTGGCGCTCGAACACATCGGTGCACGGCATCGACACCACGCGGGCCTTGATCCCGGCCGCGTCCAGCTCGGCCTTGGCGGCCACGGCCAGCGCCACTTCCGAGCCGGTGCCGATCAGGATCACGTCCGGCGTACCGGCCGAATCGGCCAGCACGTAGCCGCCACGCTCGATCTGCTTGACCTGCTCGGCGCTGCGCGGCTGCGGCGCCAGGCTCTGGCGGCTGAACACCAGGCAGCTCGGGCCATCCTTGCGCAGGATCGCCGCCTTCCAGCTCACCGCCGACTCGGCCGCATCGCAGGGGCGCCACACGTCGTTGTTGGGGATGTAGCGCAGCGAGGACACGTGCTCGACCGGCTGGTGGGTCGGGCCGTCTTCGCCCAGGCCGATCGAGTCGTGGGTGAACACGTGGATGACATGCGCCGGGATCAGCGCGCTCATGCGCAACGCGTTGCGGGCATAGTCGCTGAACACCAGGAAGGTGGCGTCGAACGGCAGGAAGCCGCCATGCAGGGCCAGGCCGTTGGCGATCGCGCTCATGCCGAACTCGCGCACGCCGTAGTGCACGTAGTTGGCGTCCGGGTCGTCGCCGACCACGGTCTTGCTCGCCTTCCACAGGGTCAGGTTGGAACCGGCCAGGTCGGCCGAGCCGCCGATGATTTCCGGCAGCAGCGGCGCGAAGGCGCCGATCGCGTTCTGCGAGGCCTTGCGCGAGGCGATGTTCGGCGCCTCGGCCTGCACCTGGGCGATGTAGGCGTCGGCCCGGGCGACGAAGCCGGCCGGCAGCTCGCCGTGCGAGCGGCGGGTCAGCTCGGCGGCTTCGGCCGGGAACTGCGCGGCGTACTTGTCGAACAGCTGCTCCCACTCGGCCTGGCGCAGGGTGCCGGTGCCGCCGGCGCGCCAGCCGGCGTAGATCTCTTCCGGAATCTCGAACGGGCCGTATTCCCAGCCCAGCGCCTTGCGGGTGGCTTCCAGCTCGTCCTTGCCCAGCGGCGCGCCGTGGCTGGATTCCTGCCCGGCCTTGTTCGGCGAGCCAAAACCAATCGTGGTCTTGCAGCAGATCAGGGTCGGCTTGTCGAACTGCGACAGCGCCGCGTCGATGGCCGCCTTGATGCTGGCCGGGTCGTGGCCGTCGACGCCGCGCACCACGTTCCAGCCATAGGCCTCGAAGCGCGCCGGGGTGTCGTCGGTGAACCAGCCTTCCACTTCGCCGTCGATGGAGATGTTGTTGTCGTCCCAGAAGCACACCAGCTTGCCCAGGCCCCAGGTGCCGGCCAGCGAGGCGGCTTCGTGCGAGATGCCTTCCATCAGGCAGCCGTCGCCCATGAACACCCAGGTGCGGTGGTCGACGACTTCGAACTCGGGGCGGTTGTAGCGCTGCGCCAGCAGCTTCTCGGCCAGCGCGAAACCGACGGCGTTGGCCAGGCCCTGGCCGAGCGGGCCGGTGGTGGTTTCCACGCCGGGAGTCTCATGGTGCTCCGGGTGGCCGGCGGTCTTGCTGCCGAGCTGGCGGAACTGCTTGAGCTGCTCGATCGGCAGGTCGTAGCCGCTCAGGTGCAGCAGCGCATACTGCAGCATCGAGCCGTGGCCGTTGGACAGCACGAAGCGGTCGCGGTTGAACCACTTCGGGTTGTTCGGGTTGTGGCGGAGGTAGTCGTTCCAGAGCACTTCGGCGATGTCGGCCATGCCCATCGGCATGCCGGGGTGGCCGGAGTTGGCGGCCTGCACGGCATCGGCGGCGAGGAAACGGATGGCGTTCGCCAACTGGCGGCGGGTGGGCTGCGTCATGATTTCGTCGGGTAGGGAGGCTCCCGCGGAGCTGCGGGCCGCCCATTGTCCCACATGGGACGCGGGCGGGTCAGGCCATGACCCGCCCGGCACCGCAGGTTTCCGTAGGTGCCGGGCATGCCCGGCACGGGCTTCGTCGGGAGAGCCCCATGCGGGGCAAGCCCCGCATCCACGACCGTGCGAGTCCGCCGCCGGTTACTCCTCGCCTTCGCCGCGCGCGACCAGCGCGGTCAGGGCCAGGTCGCCGGTGACGTTGAGTGCGGTGCGGCACATGTCCAGGAAGTGGTTGACGCCGAGGATCAGGCCGATGCCGACCGGGTTGACCCCGACCATGGCGCAGATCAGCGCCACCACCGGCAGCGAGCCGGACGGCACGCCGGCGGTGCCGATGCCGCCGAGGATGCACACCACCATCACCATGAACTGCTGGCCGATGCTCAGGTCCACGCCGAAGAACTGCGCCAGGAAGCTCACCGTCACCCCCTCGAACAACGCGGTGCCGTTCTGGTTGGCGGTGGCGCCCACGGTCAGCACGAAGCGCGAGACCTTGCGCGGGAAACCCATCTGGTCGGCCACCCGCAGCGCGGTGGGCAGGGTGGCGTTGGACGAGGCGGTGGAGAACGCCATCAGCGTGGCTTCCTGGGTGTCGCGGAAGAAGCCCCGCGGCGAGCGCCCGGCCAGCCTCACCGCCAGCCCGTAGCTGACGAACATGTGCAGCGCCAGCGCCAGCACCACCACGCCGACGTAGGCGCCGAGCTTGACCAGCAGGCTGAAGCCGAAGATCGCCGCCAGGTTGAACATGAAGCAGGCCACCGCGTACGGCGCCAGGCGGATGACCAGGTTGATCAGGGTCATCGAGATCTCGAACAGGCCCTCGATGCCACGGCGCAGGGTTTCCACCTTGTCCGCCGGCGACAGCACCATGCCGACGCCGAACATCAGCGCGAAGAACATCAGCGACAGGATCATGCCGTTGTCCGAGGCCGCGTGCATGACGTTGGACGGCACGATCGACAGCAGCATGTCCATGCCCCTGGGCTGGTCGCCGATGCCGGCCACGATCTCCTTGCTGCGCTCGGCGTTGTCGGCCAGCAGCTGCGCGGCGGTGCCCGGGTCCACGCCGGCGCCGGGCTTGAGCAGGTTGACCAGCAGCAGGCCGATCAGCACCGCCACGCCCGACAGCACCACGGTGAAGGCCAGCGACTTCCAGCCGATGCGGCCCAGCGAGCGGATGTCGCCCATCTCCGACACGCCCATCACCAGCGCCGAGAAGATCAGCGGCACGATCAGCATGAAGATCAGGTTGAGGAACAGCCCCGAAACCGGGTTGGTCAGGTAGGTGGTGACAAGGTGCACCCAGTCCGCGCCGGGGCTGGCCATGTGCACGATCAGGCCGAACAGCAGGCCGATGCCGAAGCCGATGCCGATCTTCCAGTGGAACGGCATGCCAGCCGAGGTCGTCGCTGCGTTGGTCATGCGGGTACTTCCTTTGCAGAGAAGCGGCGAAGCTTAGCAGAGGGGTTTCCGGCCCCACCCTGCCATCGGTTCATGCCCTCCGGGCCGCCATCGGCCCGCGCCGCAGACGGTTGCCGCCCCGGCCAGGCGGCGGGCGGGCAGCCGCAGGCCGCGGCCCGGTTACCGGTCCCCCGGATACAGGGGCGCCAGCACCGGTGCTTCCGGCGCGGCGGCGCCGCGCCAGCGCGGCCCGCCGCGGAACGCTTCGCGCAACCGTTCGCGCACCTGCGCCAGGTCGTCCCCGCCGCCCCAGCGGGCGCGCTGCATGCGCTCCAGCGCCTGCCGCTGGGCCGGGTCATCGAGGCGGGCGATTACCTCGTCCACGCTGCCGACCCCGCCCATCCCGACAAGGATGTGGGCGACCTCGTCCAGCGCGCCGACGTCCAGCACGCGGCGCAGGTCGGCCAGTGCATGGCGCCCCCCGGGTACCGGTGCGGTTCCCCTGCCGGCCGGCACCGCGGCCGGGCGCCGCCGCGACAGACCCCACAGCAGCGTGGCCAGCCACAGCAGGGCGAAGCCGGCGGCCAGGCCCGGCCACAGCCACGACGGCCGCGCCGGCACGGCCACCGCCACGGCATCGCCACCGGCCACCGGCGTCGCAACCGGGGGGTGCGCCAGCGGCGGCGCGGCGACTGCACTGCCCGGTGCCACCTGCAGCTCCAGCGCCGGCAGGCTGGCCACGCGCTCCTGCCCGGCGGTCACGTCCCACCAGCGCAGGCGGATGCCAGGCACGGCCAGCGCCCCCGGCTGGCGCGGCACGATGGCGTAGCGCCGGGTCAGCGTCAGCTGCGGGCTGGCGCCGTCGAAACGTTCGTCGTACTGCACCGGCTCGGCGAACACCTGCGCCGCATCGCCCAGCGACGGCACCGGCAGGTCCGGGAACTGCGCGCGCGTGGCGCCCACCGCGCGCGCTTCCACCTCCAGCGTCAGCGCCTCGCCGGCCCGCGTCGCCTGCGGCTGGGTCAGGTAACGCAGCTGCAGCTCCTTCAAGGGCAGCCACGGTTGCGGCGCCGCGGCCGGCAGCGGCCGGACCTGCAGGACCTGGTCCGGCGCGCGGGCGCTGAGCCGGCCGTTGTCACGGCCGAAGAAATCGCCGAACAGGCCGCCCACGCCACGGCCACTGAAGCGGGCACCGGCCAGCTGCAGCGGCCCGCTGCGCTCGGGCACCAGCAGGAAACGGCGCTCGACCACGTTGTAGCGGCGCCCGCCGACCTCGCGCACGAAGCTGCGGTCGTTGCCAACGCGCTGCAACGACGCGTTGGCCGGCGTATCCAGGTCCAGCTCGCCGGAAGCCAGCTGCGCGGCGTAGTACAACCGCACCACCACGCCCACGCTCTGCTGCACGTAGGGATGGGGGTCGTCCACCTCGGTTTCGACGAAGGCCGGCGCATTGCCGTCGCGCCCGGCCACCGGCGCGTCCTGCACCGTCAACCGCAACGGGGCGGTGACCTGCGCACCCACGCGCAATGCCGGCACCGCCAGCACGCCGCCGCGGCGCGGGGTGAGGACGACGCCGAACAGGGCGATGTTGCCGACGCGGCCATTGGCCATGCGCACCTGCCGCCCGCTGCTGCGCTCGCCGAGGATGAAATCGGCCTGCAACGGCGCGTAGTCCGGCTCCGCGCCGGGCTGGTCGGTTTCGATGTTCAGGGTGACACTGTCGCCCGCGTCGATCGCGTCGCGGTCCAGCCACGCGCGCGGTTGCGCCAGCGCGGTACCCGCGCACAGCAGCAGCCATGCCAGCAGCAGGTAGCGCGCGCCGGTGCGCATGTCGTGCCCGTTCATCGTCCTTCCCGCCTGCGTCGTTCGTGTTCGAGCTGGAATTTCGCCTTCAGCAGCGCGCCCGGCTCGTCGGGCACGCGCTGCATCCATGCTTCCACCGCCTGCCGCCGCTCGCGTTCCTGCGGGTCCATCGCCGCCTGCGCGGCGCGGGCGTCGGCCGGCGCGTTTTCGCCTTCGCGCACCTGCTGCTGGCGCATTGCTTCGGCCATGCGCTGGCGCTGGGCCTGGTCGGCCTGCTGCTGTTTGCCGGGGTCTTCGGTTTGCGGTGGCTCCGCCGGTGACGGTTGGCCGCTGTCCGAGGTGGGCTGGCCATTGCGGCCCTTGTCCTGCGCGTCCGGGTTTTGCGGTTTGTCCTGCTGGCCCGATTGCGGCTGGCCTTGCGGTGGCTGCCGGTCATCCTGCCGCGATGGATCGCCCTTGCCCTGCGAATCCTTGCCCGGTTGCGGCCTGGACGGGTCCTGCTGTCCGCCGCCCTGCTTGCCATCGGGTTGCTGCCGGCGCTTGCGCGCGGCATCGACCATCGCGCGGTTGGCCAGCGCGTCGGCCATGCCCGGTTGCAACCGCAGCGCATGGTCGTAGGCGGCAATCGCTTCGTCGTACTGCCCCTGCTGCGCCAGTGCATTACCGAGGTTGTACCAGCCCTGGTCGCTGTCGATGCCTTCGAAACGACGCTGCGCGGCGGCGAAATCGCCATTGCGGTATGCCGCCACGCCCGCGTCCAGTTGCCGGTGTTCGCGCTGGTCGGCGCGTTGCCACCAGCCGCCCTTTTCCACGGCCTGCACCGGCAGCGCCAATGGCAGGGACAGGCACAGCAGCAGCGCCGCCGCGCCGCGCGTGGGCCGGCGGAAGGCGAGCAGCGCCAGCAGCATCAGCGGCGGCAGCAGCCAGTAGCCTGCGTCCTGCCAACTGCGGCCGGTATTTTCATCGCGGCGCTGGTCGTTGCCGCTGCGCGCCTGCAATACGCCCAGCGCACGCAGGTCGGCATCGTCGGCGGTGATGCGCGCATAGTCGCCGCCGCCGGCGGTTGCCAGTGCGCGCAGCGAGGCTTCGTCCAGCCGGGCCTGTTCGATGCGGCCATCGCGGCGGCGGTAGGCCGTGCCCTGCGGCGTGCCCAGCCCGATCACCGAAACCCGGTGGCCGGCGGCGCGGATGCGCAACGCCTCGGCACTGGCGGCGGCATCGGCCCGGTCGCTCAGCAGCAGGATGTCGCCATCGTGCGCGCCGGCCTGTTGCAGCAGGCCGGCAGCCCACGCCAGCGCCCTGCCCGCGTGCTGGCCGTCGGCCGGCATGATCTCCGGCGCCAGCGCGTCCAGGAACAATGCGACATTGCCGGCATCGTCGGTGAGCGGGGCCACGGTGAATGGGTCGCCGGCATAGACGACCAAAGCAACCTCCCCGCCCTTGCGTTCGTGCAGCAGCGTGGCCAGCTTGGCGCGCGCCTGCAGCAGCCGCGAGGGCGGCAGGTCGGTGGCGCTGCTGCGGCTGGACAGGTCCAGCACGATCACCAGTGGCGTCCGCGTTTCCCACAGCGGCTGTTCGATTTGCCGCCAGCTCGGCCCGGCCAACGCCAGCACGGCCAGCAGCACGCCGGCGAGCAGCGCCAGCGCGCCACCGACGTGACGACCGCGGCCGCCCTCCAGCAGGTGCGCGAGCAGGTGGGGGTCGACCGCCGCCTGCCAATCGGCGCGACGCCGCTGCCGGTACACGCCGGCGATCACCGCCGCCGGCAACAGCAGCAAGGCCCACAGCCAGTGCGGGCGCAGGAAATGCAGGGAATCGAACAGGGTCATCGCCGCGGCCCCGGCCAGATCAGCGCGGCGACGCCCAGCAACAATGCCGCCGCCAGCGGCCACGGGTAGCGCTCCAGCCACGGCCGCAGCGCGGGGCCGGCGCTCTTCACCGGCTCCAGTCGGTCCAGCTCGGCATAGATGCCGGCCAACTCGTCGGTATTGCGCGCGCGGAAGAAGCGGCCGCCGGTTTCCCTGGCGATGCGCGCCAGCGTGTCCTCGTCGATCGGGTCCTTGCTGCCGGGCAACGTCATGCCGAACAGCGAGAGCCCGCCGCTGCCGCCGAAAGCGATGGTGTGCACGCGCACGCCCTCGGCCTTGGCCAGCTCGGCGGCCTTCAGCGGTTCCAGCACGCCAGCGGTGTTGACGCCGTCGGTAAGCAGGATCAGCACGCGCTGGCCTTCGGGCTGCTCGCGCAGGCGCTTGACCGCCAATCCGATGGCGTCGCCCAGCGCAGTCTCGCGCCCGGCCAGGCCGACCACGCTGTCGCGCAGCTGCTCGCGCACGCTGGCGCGGTCGGCGGTGAGCGGCGTCAACGCATAGGCGTGCTGGCCGAACACCAGCAGGCCGATGCGGTCGCCTTCGCGGCGTTCGAGGAAATCGGCCAGCACCGCCTTGGCGGCGGTGAGGCGGTCCACCACCCGCCCACCCAGTTGCATGTCGGCCTCGCTCATGCTGCCGGACAGGTCCACGGCCAACATCATCTGCCGCGCCTGCCGCGGCGGTTCCACCGGCTCACCCGCCTGCTGCGGGCGCGCGGCCGCCGCGCACAGGGCGATCCATGCCAGCCACGACAACAGCAGGCGCAGCGAAGGCCCGCGGCGCACCGTCATCTCCACCTGCAGGCGCTCCGGCTCCCAAGGCACCCGCAGCGCCGGTACGCGGCGTGCCGACAGCGGCCACCAGCGCATCAACAATGGCAACGGCAATGCCAGCCACATCCACGGCCAGGCGAAGGTCGGCAGCAGGCCCGACAGCAATTCGCGCGCAGCGTCCATCAACGCCGCGCCTCCATCAGTGCGAGGAAGCGGATGCGTGCCAGTGCGCACAGCCGCGTTGCCTGCCCCGCCTCCACGTCGCGACGATAACCGCCATCGAGCAGCAGGCGGCCGTCGCCTTCGCTGAAGGCGTGGCCTTGCCTGCCGTCGAGGAAACGCAGCCATTGCTCACCTTGCAGGTGCACCGCACGCGGTGCGGAACGGCGCGCGGCACGGCGCAACAGCTCCGAAGCGGCGGCAATCCGCGCGACAGGCGTGTCTGCGGCGGCCAAGGCCGTATCGAACAATGCCAACCAACGCTGGCGGCGGCGCCGACGCCGCCCCCGCAGCCATGCCAGCAGCAGCAACGCCACGGCAATGGCTGCGGCCAGCAGCCACCAACCCGGCGCCGGCGGCCACCAATCCGGCGCAGCGGGCAGGTGCACGTCCCGCAGCGGCAACGGCGCGCTCACCGGCCTCCCCGTTGCACGCCGGCCGCCAGCCATGCATCGCTGGGGTCGTCGCTGGACAGCACCTGCACCTGGATGCGCCGGCCCGGCAGGCTGCCGCACAGCGCCTCGATCGGCGCGACGAAGGCAGCATCCCAGGCTTCACGCGCCGGCGTGCTGGCAAGGTCCAGCTGCATCCGCCCATGCGGCGTGGACAGCGGCAGCACGCAGTCCGGCGGCTCCAGTTCCAGCGGGTCGACCAGCAGCAACAGGCGCACGTCCACGTGCATCGACAACGCCGACCAGACGGCCGGCGCGACGGCCAGCGCACTGGCCGGGTCGGCCAGCACCAGCGCACGCGCGCCCGGGTGCAGCAAGCGTGCGGCCTGCTCCAGTGCGGCCTGCAACCCACTACTACCGCCGGCCGGCGGCGGTGAGCAGTACCAGCGCGCCAGCGCATCGAGCACGCGTAGGACCCCGCGCGTTCCGCCTGCCGGCGGTACCAGCCCGCCCTGCCCGCCATCGCGCAATGCCGCCACCCGGTCGCCATCGCGCAATGCCGACCACGCCGCCACCGCTCCGGCGCGCGCGGCCTGCACCGACTTGAAACGCACGCGGGTACCGAAGTACAGCGCCGGCGCGGTATCGGCCACGATCAGGCTGACCCGCTCGCGCTCGCTCTGGAAGGTCTTGGTGTGGGTGAAACCGGTGCGGGCACTGAGTTTCCAGTCGATATGCCGGGCATCGTCGCCAGCCACGTACTCGCGCGACTCGGCGTACTCCATGCCACGCCCGCGCTGGACCGCCGCGGCACGACCGACCGCCCCGCGACGGCCACGCCGTGGATCGATGCCGCGCGACGCCAGTCGCCGCAGTGCGATCAGTTCGGGCAATCCGGGGACAAGGCCATCGGAAGCAGGAATCGACGAGCCGGGAGCGGGGAATGAAGCGTCGCCACGAACGGGCGGCCCACCGGGTACGGCTATTTCCCGTTCCCCATTCCCCGTTCCCCGCTTCATCACGGCAACGGCACGCAATCGAGCAGCGCGGCGACCAGGCGTTCGCCATCCCAACCTTCGGCGGCCGCTTCGTAACTGGGCAGCACGCGGTGACGCAGTACGTCCGGTGCCACCGCGCGCACGTCGTCCGGCGTCACGTAATCACGCCCGGCCAGCCAGGCCTTCGCCCGCGCACAGCGTTCCAGCGCGATGGAGCCGCGCGGGCTTGCGCCCCAGGCGATGCGCCGCGCCAGCGCAGGGTCATGCGCGCCAGCATCGCGCGAAGCCAGCACCAGTTCGACCAGATAGCGCTCCAGCTGCGGTGCCACGTGCAGTTCCAGCACTGCGCGCCGCGCCTGTTCGACCTGTTGCAGCGACAGCTTCCGCAGCACCGCGGGGCGGGCGTCCATCGCCTGCAGGGCGCGCTCACGGGCCAGACGCAGGATCTCGACTTCGGCGCCGGCATCGGGATAGCCGATGCGCACGTGCATCAGGAAGCGGTCCAGTTGTGCCTCAGGCAGCGGGAAGGTGCCTTCCTGCTCGATCGGGTTCTGCGTCGCCATCACCAGGAACACCGGCGGCAACGGGTAGGTGGTGCGCCCGACCGTCACCTGCCGCTCGCCCATCGCCTCCAGCAACGCCGACTGCACCTTGGCCGGGGCACGGTTGATCTCGTCGGCCAGCAGGATCGGGTGAAACACCGGCCCCGGCTGGAATTCGAAACGGCCTTCCTGCGGCCGCCAGATGTCCGTGCCGGTAAGGTCGGCCGGCAACAGGTCCGGGGTGAACTGGATGCGCGCGAAACCGGCATCGATGCGGGTGGCCAGCTCGCGGATCGCGGTGGTCTTGGCAAGGCCGGGCGCGCCTTCGACCAGCAGGTGGCCATCGGCCAGCAACGCGATCAGCAGGCGTTCGACCAGCAGCGACTGGCCAACGATTTCGGTGGCGAGCGCGTCACGCAGGGCAATGAAATCGCCGTGCAATCCGTTTCCGGCAGCCGGCTGTTCCGGCGGAGTGGGAGGCAGGTTCATGGCCGCAGTTTGACCGATCCATCGTGAAATGGTTCACCGCTGGCGCGGGCAACGAAAAGGGCCGCCTCGCGGCGGCCCTTTCCAGACACCCTGTGGCCCGGCTCAGTTCGGCTTGGCCACGCGCAGGATCTTCGGCGTCACGAACACCAGCAATTCGGCCTTGTCCTTGCTGCGGCCGCGCTTCTTGAACAGGTTGCCGAGGAACGGGATGTCGCCCAGGAACGGTACCTTGCTCACGCTGCTGCGATCGCTGAATTCATAGACGCCGCCGATCACCACGGTCTGGCCATCGTCAACCAGCACCGCGGTATTGACCTCACGGCGGTTGATGACCGGTACCGTACCGTAGTCGGTCACTTCGAGCATCTGATCGACCTCATCCTTCTTCACGTTCATGTTCAGGAAGACACGGTTGTCCTGGGTGATGGTCGGGGTGACCTTCAGCTCCAGCACCACTTCCTTGAACTGCACGTTGGCGGTGGCCGCACCACCGGCGCCGCCGCCACCGGAAATGGTGACGTAGCCGATTTCCTTGCCCTGCTTGATCACGCCCTCGCGCTGGTTGGCGGTGACGATGCGGGGGTTGGAAACCACCTCGCCACGTCCCTCTTCCTGCATCGCCGACAGCTCCACGTCCAGCGAGAAACCGCCACGCAGCAGGGTGTAGGCGATCGCGCCGGGCGTGCCCGAGGTGAAGGTGCCGGCCGGCAGGTTCACGTTGAGCCCGCGGTCGGTAACGGTGTTGCCATTGGTGCCGAGGGTGCCGCCATAGGCATCACCCCTGCCGGTGCTCGGGTTCATGTTGTTGACGTTGACGCCGAACCTGGCGCCCAGGTCACGCGCGAAGGTATCGGTGGCGATGACGATGCGGCCCTCGATCAGGACCTGGTCCACCGGACGGTCGATCACCGCGATCAGCTCGCGCATCTGCGCGACCTTCTTCGGGATGTCGCTGATCATCAACGTGTTGGTGCGTTCGTCGGCCACGATCATGCCGCGCGAGGACAGGAAGCCGTTCTCGCGCTGGCCACCACCGCCACCCGAACCACCGCCGCTGTTGCCGATGCCCTTGGCCTCGGTCAGTGCCTTGAAGATCGCATCGGCGTTGTGGTAATTGATCTGGATGTAGTCGGTGACCAGGTTCTCTCGCTCCTCGAGCGCGATGCGCGCGTCCTCCTTGTCCTGCTCGAACTTGGCCAGCTCCGCCTGCGGCGCCACCCAGATCACGCCGCCGTCGCGGCGCTTGTCCAGGCCCTTGGCGCGCAGCACGATGTCCAGCGCCTGGTCCCACGGCACGTTGACCAGGCGCAGGGTCACGCTGCCCTGCACGGTGTCCGAAGCCACCAGGTTCAGTCCCGATTCCTCGGCGACCAACTGCAGCACCGTGCGCACCGGCACGTCCTGGAAGTTGAACGTCACCGGCTTGCCGCTGTAGCCGCGCGCGGCTACCGCCGCGGCGGCCTGCGCCACGGTCTTGGCGGTCACCGAACCGGTAGCCGATGCTTCCTGTCGTGGCGCGATCTCCACCACGTACTCGTTGCCGGTCTGGTAGGCCAGCGACTCGAACGCACCCTGCGTGCTGAGCACCAGCTGCGAGCCATGCCCGGAGGGCCGGGCATCGATGCGCTGCACCGGCGTGGCGAAATCCACCACGTTGAGCGGGCGCTGCAACTCGGCCGGCAGGGTCGCGTTGCCGACATCGACCACGACGTCGTTGCCCTGCGTGCGCAGGTCGGGGCTCGCGCCCTGCCCGTCGAACTGCAGGATCAGGCGGCCGGCGCCGTCGTCACCGCGCTTGAAGTCGACCTTGGTGACCGCCACCGTCGCCGCCGGCTGCACCGCAGCGTCGGGGACGGTATCGGCCGCGAAGGCCATGAACGGAGAGCCGCAGGCCAGTGCCAGCGCAACTCCCAGTGCGCGGGCATGGACCATCGCTTGGCGCCGGGCGGGACGCAGGCTCAGGGCTTTGGAAAAAGTCATCGTGCTATCCCCTAATCAATCAACGATCGTCCAGTGCCAGCGAGGCCGGGCGCTCCAGCCAGCCGCCAGCACCGTCCGACACCAGTTCAATCAGCTCAATGCCGTCTTCACGCACGGCGGTGATACGGCCATCGCTCTGCCCCAGGTACACCCCCGGGCGGACGCGGTAGGTCACCTTGTCCGGCCCCATTACCAGCGCGACCATGCCCGCTCCCTTGCCGATGGTGCCGACCATGTCCAGGCTGTCGAGCGGGAAGGCTTCCAGCGGCTCCTTGCGTCGGTTGGGATCCGGGCGCAAGCCGCTTCCCCCGTCCGGATTGACCCAAGCATCGCTGAACGGATCGCGCAGCCCCTGCGCCGAGTATTCGAACGTCTCGAACTGCTGCATCACCGGCAGCGGCTCCAGCGGCTCGGCCGGCCGTGCACGCACGTCGGCCATCCACTTTTCCAGGTTGGGCGCATCGCCCGGCGTGCTGCTGATGCCGCGCGTGCAGCCGGTCGCTACCAGCAGCAGCGCAAGAACGCCGCATGCATTGCGAAGGGAACGTGTCATCGCTTGCCCCCCTTCTTGCGCGCGGCCTCTTCGGTAGCGGCCTGCTTTTCCTGCTCTTCCAGCTCGGTATCGTCAAGATAGCGGTAGGTCTTGACCGTGCCGGACAGCTCCAGCGCGCCACTGCGCGCGGAAATGCTGCCCTTCCCGCCCTTGGGCTTCAGGTTGATGTCGTGCATGGTCAGGATCACCACTCGCGGCAGCGAAGCCACGCCGCTGACGAACGCCCCGAACTGGTGGTAGCTGCCCACCAGACGCAGGGCGATCGGCTTCTCGGCGTAGAACTCCTTGGGCACTTCCGCGCCGGGCTGGAACAGCTCGTTGTTGAGCCCGCTGGACAATGCGGTCTGCGACACGTCGATGATCAGGTCCGGCATCTCGGTCTTGCTGGGCAGCTGCCGCAGCATCTGCTGCAACACCTGTTCCATCTGTGCCAGCTGCTGCTTCAACGGGTCCAGGTTGACCGCGCGCTTCTGTTCCTTTTCGAACTCCTGGCGCAGGGTGACTTCACGCTGCTCCAGTCCCTCCAGTTCCTCGGTCATGCCGCGCACGACGAGCAGGTAGGAAAGAACGACGATCAGCAGCGCCAGCAGTACGCAGAACACCAGCTTCGCCTGCTTCGGCCAGTTGCCGATGTTGTTGAAGTCCAGGTCCTTGAGGTTGGTTTTCTTCTGGCTCACGAGCGGGCCTCCTTCTGCGCCGCGGCGGCGGGCGTGGCCGGTTCCTGCGGCTCACCCGCGGCCGGTGTGGCAGCGGCCGGCGCCTCCGCCTCGCTTGCCGGTGCCGCAGCCGGTGTAGCCGCATCGGCGGACTCCGGCTCGACCTCCGCCGCAGCGACCTGATTTTCACCCGGCGCCGGCAGCTTCACCCGCAGCACGAACACGTAGGGCAGCGACTTGATGTCCACCCCGCTGCCGGAGGATTCCTGTGCCTTGGCCTCGATGACCGACAACTCCGGGTTGGTCATCCAGCCCGAGCCTTCAAGGTTGCGCATGTAGGTACTGATCCGGGCGTTGGACTGGGTGCGTCCTTCCAGGGTCAACAGGTCGCCTTCCTGCTTGAGCGAGGTCAGCACCACGCCATCCGGGATGGTCCGCACCAGCGAGTCGAACAGGTGCACCATCTGCGAGCGCTTGCCCTGCAGCTCCTCGATCACCTTCTTGCGATCGAGCAGGCGCTTCTTCTGGATGTCCAGCCGGTCGATTTCCTTGTTCTGCTCCTTGACCTTGGCGATCTCGGCCTGGAGGTAGCCGTTGCGCTCGTTCTGGCCGCTGATCTGCTGGCTGTAGTAGAACCACAGCAGCAGCGACAGCACCACGCCGGCCACCGCGGCCAGGCCGAGCATCGAATAGAACTCGCGCTGCCGCTGTTTGCGCCGCTCGGCGCGCCACGGCAATAGATTGATCCGTGCCATCAGTCGAACCCCCGCATGGCCAGCCCGGTGGCGATCATCAGTGCCGGTGCGTCCTGGGCCAACGCGTGGGCCTGCACCTTCTGGCCCAGCGTCATCTGCGCCAGCGGGTTGGCCACCGAAGTGGCCACGCCCAGCTGCTCCTCCACCATCGCCGGCAGGCCCGGCAGCGAGGCACAGCCGCCGGCCAGCACGATGTGGTCGACGCGGTTGAATTCGCTGCCTGCGTAGAAGAACTGCAACAGGCGGCCGATCTGCTGCACCGTGGCCTCCTTGAACGGCTCCAGCACCTCGACCTCGTAGCTCTCCGGCAACCCGCCCTGGCGCTTGGCCAGGCCGGCCTCCTCGTAGCTCAGGCCGTAGCGGCGCATGACCTCGTCGGTGAGCTGCTTGCCGCCGAACACCTGTTCGCGGCTGTACAGGCTGCGCCCGCCGCGCAGCACGCTGAGCGTGGTCATGCTCGCGCCGATGTCGACCAGCGCGACGACGCCGTCGCTGGCCACCGGCAGTTCGCTGGCCACCAGCGCGAAGGCGTTCTCGATGGCGAACGCTTCCACGTCCATTACCTTGGCCGTCAACCCGCCCAGCTCCAGCGCCGACTGGCGCAGCTCGACGTTCTCCGAGCGCGAGGCCGCCAGCAGCACCTGCACCATCTCCGGATTGTTCGGGACCGGCCCGAGCACCTCGAAGTCCAGGCTCACTTCGTCGATCGGATACGGGATGTAGTTCACCGCCTCCAGTTCGACCTGGGCCTCCATGTCGTTCTCGTCCAGCTCGGCCGGCATCGGGATCACCTTGGTGATCACCGCCGAACCGGCCACGGCCGCGGCGGCACTCTTGGCCTTGCTGCCCGAACGCGCCACCGCGCGCCGGATCGCCTCGCCAACCGCCTCGACCTCGACGATGTTCTTTTCCACCACCGCATTGGGCGGCAATGGTTCCACCGCGTAGTGTTCCACGCGGAAACGGTTACCGCTGCGGGAAAGCTGAAGCAGCTTCACCGCAGTCGAACTGATGTCGACACCGATGATCGGTGTCTGACTTTTTGGGATAAGCCCCACGGTTTCTCCCCTGCCGACGGGCACTTGGACGCTAGTGTTGCGTCCGCGCATTAATAATGAATTTGTGGCGGTTGGCAACTCCTCTGCGTGCAGGCCGAGAAATCCGTCACGCCAGCAGAGCCGCTTCCCACCGATTTGTCCCCTGGGAGCGCCCCCAGCCGCTCCCGGACATAATCTATACTCTGCGGCCACGAAATCCGCAATCTGGACCTCGCTTGATGCCACGTTTCCGCCGCTGGCTGCGCTGGCTGCTGGCCCTCTCCGTCGCCCTGGCCCTGGTGGGCGCGATTGCCGCAGGCGCCCTTTATTACGTCGTTTCCTCGAAATTGCCGGACGTGCACGCGCTGCGCGAGGTGGAGCTGCAGGAGCCTATGTACGTCCACGCCCGCGACGGCCGGCTGATGGCGGTGTTCGGCGAAACCCGCCGCTACCCGGTGCAGATCAAGGACGTGCCGCTGCGCCTGAAGCAGGCCTTCCTGGCCACCGAGGACGCCAATTTCTACGAACACGGCGGCGTGGACTACAAGGGCGTGGCCCGCGCGATCTGGCTGATCGCCAAGACCGGCTCCAAGGATGGGGTGCCCGGCGGCTCGACCATCACCCAGCAGGTGGCCCGCCAGTTCTTCCTCAGCAACGAGGTCAGCTACACCCGCAAGCTGGCCGAAATGCTGCTGGCGCGCAAGATCGAGAGCGAACTGAGCAAGGACGAGATCTTCGAGCTGTACCTGAACAAGAGTTTCTTCGGCAACCGCGCCTATGGCATCGGCGCCGCCGCCGAGTACTACTACGGCAAGAAGCTGGCGGAGCTGGAGCTGGACGAGATGGCCTCGCTGGCCGGCATCCCCAAGTTCCCATCCAGCGGCAACCCGATCAGCAACCCCGAACGCGCGCGCCAGCGCCGCGACAACTACGTGCTGCAGCGCATGGCCGAGCTGGGCTTCGTCAGCCAGGCCGAGGCCGATACCGCCAAGGCGGTGCCGATGCACGCCGCGCCGCACGAACCGCCGGTGGAGGTCCACGCCCCGTACGTGGCCGAGATGGTGCGCCAGGAGATGATCGCCAGGTACGGCGGCGACGTGCTCAACAAGGGCTATCACGTCACCACCACCATCGACGGGCAGATGCAGGACGCGGCCACGGCCGCGGTGCATGCCGGCCTGATCCAGTACGACCATCGCCACGGCTGGCATGGCGCCGAGCAGCATTTCGACGTCGATGCCGGCGACGATGCCGCGGCACTGGCGCGGCGCATTGCCAGCATCCCGGCCCAGTCCGGCCTGTTGCCGGCCATTGTCGCTGCCGCCAATGCCGACGGCAGCCTGGCCGTGGTGCTGGCCGACCGCACCGAGCTGGTGCTGGCGGCAGCTTCCAGCCGCTGGACCTCGCGGGCGCCGGCCAAGCTGGCCGTGCGCGGCGACCTGATCCGGGTGCGCGCCGGCGACAAGGAAGGCGAGTGGCTGATCGACCAGATCCCGCGCGGGCAGGCCGCGCTGGTGTCGCTCGACGCCGACAGCGGCGCGCTGCGGGCGCTGGTCGGTGGCTTCAGCTTCGCCGGCAACAAGTTCAACCGCGCCACCCAGGCACGGCGCCAGCCCGGCTCCAGCTTCAAGCCGTTCCTGTACGCGGCCGCGTTCGACAAGGGCTTCAACCCGGCCTCGATCGTGCTCGATGCGCCGGTGGTGTTCCGCGACCGCCGCGGCAAAACCTGGCAGCCGCAGAACGACGGCGGCGGCTTCCGCGGCCCGATGCGCCTGCGCGAGGCGCTGGTGCAGTCGCGCAACCTGGTGTCGGTGCGCCTGCTGGACAGCATCGGCGTGGATTTCGCGCGCAAGTACATCAGCGAATTCGGCTTTCAGGAGGCCGAGTTGCCGCCGAACCTGTCGATGTCGCTGGGCACCGCCTCGCTGACGCCGCTGTCGGTGGCGCGCGGCTACGCCACCTTCGCCAACGGCGGCTCGCGTGTGGATACCTGGGTGATCGACGAGGTCAGGGACCGCGACGGCATCGTGCTGTTCAAGGAAAACCCGGCACTGGCCTGCCGTGGTTGCGGCGGCGTCGCCCCGGGCGCCGCGCCGGCCAGCCAGGTGGTGGACGGCTTCAATTTCGGCTCCGCGGCCCGGCCCGTGGCACCAAAGGAGGTTGCCGGAGCGGAAGCCGAGGCACCGGCGGCCACGCCGGTGAACCCCGATGCCCGCACCGCGCCACGCGCGATCGACGAGCGCACCGCCTACCAGTTGGTGTCGATGATGCGCGACGTGGTCCGGCGCGGCACCGGCGCCGCGGCCCGGGTACTGGGGCGCGAGGACGTGGGTGGCAAGACCGGCTCTACCAACGACCACCGCGACGCCTGGTTCTCCGGCTTCGGCGGGCCGCTGGCCACCACCGTGTGGGTCGGCCGCGACGATTTCCGCTCGCTGGGCTACCGCGAATATGGCGGCCGCGCGGCATTGCCGATCTGGATCGACTACATGCGCGTGGCGCTGAAGGATGCCCCCGTCGCCCGCAACGACCCGCCGTCGGGCATGGTCGAGGCCAGCGTCAACGGCGCCACCGAATGGATCAAGGTCGAGGACCTGGACCGCCTGCAGGAATTCGACTTCGACCAGAACGAACAGGCCGACGACGCCGCGTTCGACATCTTCTGACGAGGTTCCCACCGGGGCGGGCATCCGTGCGCGCCCCGGCACCGGCCTGCGGCCGGCTCATGCACTGACGGAGGCAGCCCGATGCCCCACCCCGGCCAGCAGGTACAACGCGGTGAGCGCGAGCGCCAGCGGATCGCCCAGGAAGCGGCCCGGCTGGTCCGTGAGAACGGCATCCACGACCTCGACCATGCGCGGCGCAAGGCTGCCCTGCGGCTGGGCATCCACGACGAATCGCGGTGGCCGCGGCAGGCGCAGGTGGAAGCCGCGCTGCGCGAGCAGCAGCGATTGTTCGATGTCGGCTCGCAACCCGAAGCACTGCACCTGCGCCGCGAATCGGCGCTGCAGGCCATGCGCTTCCTGCATGCCTTCAAACCGCGCCTGACCGGCGCGGTACTGGCCGGGACCGCCGACGCCAACAGCCCTGTGGTCCTGCACCTGCACTGCGACGATGCCGACGCGGTGCAACGCTTCCTGCACGAGCAGCGCATCCCCGCCGAAGCCCGCACCCGCGGCATGCGGATCGACGCGCATGCGTCGCCGCAACGCGTTCCGGCCTGGGAGTTCGCCGCCGACGGCATCGCCTTCGAACTGGTGGTGCTGCCCGAGGACGCGTTGCGCAACCCGCCGCTGTCCGCCGAAGACGGCAAGCCGCTGCCGCGCGCGGGCCTGGCGCAAGTACAAAGCCTGATGCATACAGAACAACCGTAGGAGCAACGCAAGTCGCGACCGGGGCCTTCCCCGTGGAGCCTTGGTCGCGACTTGCGTCGCTCCTGCAGTGGCCATCCCTGCTCCGGAAACGACAAGGCCCCGCAATGCGGGGCCTTGTCGGAAAGCAGCCGTCGCCGCGATTACCTGGCGTAATCGCGCACGTCGTGGCCGGTGTAGACCTGGCGCGGACGGCCGATCTTCATTTCCGGGTCGACCTGCTGCTCCAGCCAGTGCGACACCCAGCCGGCGGTGCGGCCGAGGGCGAACATGACGGTGAACATCTCGGTCGGGATCTGCAGCGCCTTGTAGATGATGCCGCTGTAGAAATCGACGTTCGGGTACAGCTTGCGGGCGACGAAGTAATCGTCTTCCAGCGCGGCCTTCTCCAGCTTCACCGCCACGTCCAGCAACGGGTCGGTGACGCCCAGCTGGCCCAGCACCTGCCGGGTCATCTCGCCGATGACCTTGGCGCGCGGGTCGAAGTTCTTGTAGACGCGGTGGCCGAAGCCCATCAGGCGGAAGCCCGAGGTCTTGTCCTTGGCCTTGAGCACGGCGGACTCGACGTTGTCGGCGCTGCCGATCTCTTCGAGCATCTTCAGCACCGCCTCGTTGGCGCCGCCGTGGGCCGGGCCCCACAGCGCGGTGACGCCGGCGGCGACCGAGGCATACGGGTTGGCGCCGGTGGAACCGACCAGGCGCACGGTCGAGGTCGAGGCGTTCTGCTCGTGGTCGGCATGCAGGATGAACAGCAGGTCCAGCGCCTTGACCACGTCCTTGTTCAGCTCGTACTTGCCGTCGGCCGACTCGAAGGTCTGCTTCAGGAAGCGGCTGACATAGTCCAGCGAGGTGTCCGGGGTGTTGGCCGGCAGGCCCTTGCCGTGGCGGTAGATCAGCGCCGACAGGGTCGGCACCTTGGCGATCAGGCGCACCGCGGCCTTGCGGCGCTGCTCGGCGTCGGCCAGGTCCAGCGAGGCGTGGTACGTGGCCGACAGCTGCGCGATCGAGGCAGCCAGGATCGCCATCGGATGCGCATCCTTGGCGAAGCTGCCGATCAGCGTGTTGATCGATGCGTCGACGCCGGCTTCGGCGGTCAGTTCGGCTTCGAACGCCTTCAGCTGCTCGGCCGACGGCAGCTCGCCGTTGATCAGCAGGTAGGCCACTTCGACGAAGCTGGACTTCGCGGCCAGCTGCTCGATCGGGTAACCGCGGTACAGCAGCACGCCCTTGTCGCCATCGATGTAGGTGATGGCCGACTTGCAGCTGGCGGTGGCGGTGTAGCCGGAGTCGTAGGTGAAGAGACCGGTTTCCTTGGTCAGCTTCGAGATATCGATGCAGCCATTGCCCAGCACGGGTTTGACTACGGGCAGAACGACCGACGTGTCGCCGGCGTTGAGCGTGACCTGATCTAGATCGGACACAGTGCGCTCCTCAGTGGGGAAAGGCGCCCAACCCGACGAGGAATGACGGCATGGACGCGTGAACAGAGTCCGCGGCCTCGCCACGGATCAGGCCATTATCGCACAGCAGCATTTGTTGATCGCACAGACCAAAGTTCTATGGACCTGCGGATGCGGGACACTGCATCGCGAGCACGCGGGATGCGCGTTGCGAATGGTTCAGGCAGACGGCGCGGCCGACAGCGGAGGAACCTCCGGCATCGCTTGCCCGTGACTCACGGGGTCGCCCGTTCCGATGGACGGCACAAAGCAACGGCCGCGCGATGCGCGGCCGTTGCCAAGGCAGGACAACCGTTCGATCAGCGCGCGTAGCGCTTCTGGAACTTGTCGATGCGGCCGCTGGTGTCGATGACCTTGTGCTTGCCCGTGTAGAACGGATGCGAAGCCGAGGAAATTTCGACCTTGACCAGCGGGTACTCTTCGCCGTCTTCCCATTTGACCGTTTCCTTGGAGGACATGGTCGAACGGGTCAGGAACTTGAAATCGGAGGTGACGTCGTGGAACACGACGTTGTGGTAATCGGGATGAATGTCGGCCTTCATGGGCTCACACCGTGTGGGCTGGTGGTCAAGAGCGGCATTATAGGCACGGCCGCCCACCGGGGGCAAGCCGTGCCGCCGCCGGCTCAGGCCGGTAGCCCCAGCGCCCGGCGCACCTGTGCCTCGAAGCGCGCCTGTTCGTAGCCCAGCAGCAAGGTGGTGTTGTCCGGCGCGCCGGTCTGGCGGTTCCAGTCCACCACGGTGGCGCCACGGGTATGGGTGCCGGCCAGTTCGACCGACAACGGGCGCTGTTCGAGCCGGGTGGCGCCTTCCGGCTGCAGCGCCCACGCCATCGCCAGCGCGTCGGCGGCGTACCAGCGCTCGCCGCGGCTGTCCTCGGACCACAGCCGGGTCTGCCGCGAGATCAGTTCGTAGAAACGCGCCTTGCCGGTGTCGGCAGCCAGCCACTGCTCCACGTCCCGGTGCAGCAGGCCGTGGGCGACGGTGGCCTCCCAGTCCGCCACTTCGATGTGCGGGAAGCCGGTGAACACGATGTGCGCCGCCTCCGGGTCGAAGGCGATGTTGAACTCGGCCACCGGGGTGATGTTGCCGTGGCCGGTGATCGCCCCGCCCATCACCAGCATGCGCTTGACCCGCTGCGGCAGGGTCGGGTCGAGCTTGAGCGCCAGCGCGATGTTGCTCAGCGGCGCCAGCGCGACCAGCACCAGTTCACCCGCGTATTGGTGCGACAGGCGCAGGATCGCCAGCGCCGCGTGCTCGGCTTCGGCAGCGCGCGCCGCGGCCGGCAGGTCGACGTCGCCGAAGCCGTCGCGGCCATGCACGTGCGCGGCGTCTTCGGCCGGATGCACCAGCGGGTCGGGCGTGCCGGCAAACACCGGCACGTCCTCGCGCCCGGCCACTTCGCACAGTTTCAGCGCGTTGCGCACGGTGTGATCGAGGCCGACATTGCCCGCCGCCACGGTCAGGCCGACCACTTCGTGGCGTTCGTCGGCGAAGGCCATCAACAGCGCCAGCGCGTCGTCGACGCCGGGGTCGGTGTCGATCAGCAGGGGAATCTTCTTGCTCATCATCTACTTCGTTTCTGGTTGGGGACCGAGTCTGGCACCTCCGTCATGGCAGGGGAAGCGCGTGGCCCCTAGGAGCGCACCTTGGTGCGCGATGGGGCATTACCGGCAAAGCCTCTCGCCGCACCAAGGTGCGCTCCTACGGCGGGGCTTCAGGCGGCGGCATAGCGCGCCGCGCCGCCCACCCAGCGCGCCACCACGCGGTCGGCCACGGCAGGCGATTCGCGCAACAGGCGGTCGGCCAACGCATGCACCGCCGGCAGCAGGGCCGCGTCGCGGGCAAGGTCGGCGATGCGGAAGGCGGCCAGGCCGGTCTGGCGGGTGCCGAGCAGTTCGCCGGGGCCGCGCAGCTCCAGGTCCTTTTCGGCGATCAGGAAGCCGTCGTTGGTCTGGCGCATGGTCTCCAGCCGTTGCCGGGCCATCGCCGACAACGGCGGCTGGTACATCAGCACGCAGCTCGACGCCGCCGCACCGCGGCCGACGCGACCGCGCAACTGGTGCAACTGGGCGAGGCCGAGGCGCTCGGCGTTCTCGATGATCATCAGCGAGGCATTCGGTACGTCCACGCCGACCTCGATCACCGTGGTGGCGACCAGCAGGTGGGTTTCGGCGGCCTTGAACGCGCGCATCGCCGCCTGCTTCTCGGCGGCCTTCATGCGCCCGTGCACCAGCCCGATGCGCAGCTCCGGCAACTGTGCCGACAATGTCTCGTAGGTGTTCTGCGCGGCGGTGGCCACGACTTCATCGCTCTCGTCGATCAGCGTGCACACCCAGTACGCCTGCCGCCCCTGCGCGCAGGCCAGGCGGATGCGCTCGACCAGCTCCGGGCGGCGCTCGGCGCTGAGGACGCTGGTCTGCACCGGGGTGCGGCCGGGCGGCAGTTCGTCGATGGCCGACACGTCGAGGTCGGAATACGCAGCCATCGCCAGCGTGCGCGGGATCGGCGTGGCGGTCATCACCAACTGGTGCGGCACCACGCCGGCGGCGGCGCCCTTGTCGCGCAGGGCCAGCCGCTGGTGCACGCCGAAGCGGTGCTGTTCGTCGACGATGGCCAGCGCCAGGTCATCGAACACCACGTTGTCCTGCATCAGCGCATGGGTGCCGACCACCACCTGCGCATGGCCGGAGGCCACCTCCTCCAACACCTTGCCGCGCGCCTTGCCGGTGACCTTGCCGGCCAGCCACGCCACGCGCACGCCCAGCGGTTCGAGCCAGCCGCGCAGGTTCGCCAGGTGCTGCTCGGCCAGCAGTTCGGTCGGCGCGGCCAGCGCCACCTGCTTGCCGCGCTCCACCGCCAGCATCGCCGCCAGCGCCGCGACCACGGTCTTGCCGGAACCAACGTCGCCCTGCACCAGCCGCAGCATCGGATGCGCGCGCGCAAGGTCCTTGCGGATTTCGTCGAACACGCGCCGCTGCGCGGCGGTGAGGCGAAACGGCAGCGCGTCGAGCAGTGCCTTCGCCAGTCCATCGCGCCCGCGCAGCGCGGGTGCGCGCTGCCGTTGCAGGGCGATGCGCTGGCGGCGCTGGCTGAGGTGGTGCGCCAGCAATTCCTCCAGCGCCAGCCGCCGTTGCGCCGGGTGGGTGCCGGCGGCGAGCGCGGCCAGGTCGGCGTCGGCGGGCGGGCGGTGCATGGTCAACAATGCCTGCCGCAGCGATGGCAGCGCCATGCCGGCCAGCAGTGCCGGCGGCAGCACTTCCAATGCCGTTTCATCCGGCAAACGTTCGAGCGCCTGCCCGATCAGCTTGCGTAGCGTCGCCGGGCCGATGCCCTCGACCGCGGGATAGACCGGGTCCAGCGCCTCGCCGAGCCCGGGTTCTTCGCCCTCGCCCAGCACGCGGTAGCTGGGATGGACGATTTCCAGCCCATGCTGGCCGGGGCGCGGCGTGCCGTAGGCACGCAGGCGCGTGCCGATGGTGAACTGCGCCACCTGCGCGGCGCGGAAGTGGAAGAAACGCAGTACCAGCGTGCCGCCGGAGCCATCGCTTACCGCCACCCGCAGCATCGGCCGGTAACGGAAGCCGCGTTCGACCGCCTCCACCCTGCCCTCCACCTGCGCCGGCAGGCCGGGCTTGAGCGCACGGATCGGCAACAGGGTGGTGCGGTCCTCGTAGCGCAGCGGCAGGTGCAGCCACAGGTCCTGCAGGCTGCCGATGCCGCGCGCTTGCAGCTTGGCGGCCACCGATGCGCCCACGCCGGGCAGCACCGTCACCGGCGTTTCGCCGCTAGCTGCCAGTACCGGGGTGGACGCCCGCGTGCGCGCCATGCGTGGCGGTCAGTCGAGGATCATCACCGCATCGACCTCGAACGCCGCGCCCTTGGGCAGGCCCGATACCTCGATGGTGGAGCGGGCCGGGAACGGCGCCTGGAAATATTCCTGCATCACCGCGTTGACCTTGGCGAATTCGCCCAGGTCGGTCAGATACAGGCCCAGGCGCACGATCTTGTCGAACGAACCGCCGGCCTCCTCGGCCACCGCCTTGAGGTTGTCGAAGGCGCGGCGCGCCTGCACCGCGACGTCGCCGGCGACGATGTCGCCGGTGGCCGGGTCCAGCGGGATCTGGCCGGAGAAATACACGGTGTTGCCGGCACGCACGGCCTGCGAATACGGGCCAATCGCGGCCGGTGCCTTGGCGGTGTTGATGATCTGGCGGGACATGGAAAGCTCCGGTTGGGATGAAGGCGGAACATTGTACCGCCCGCCTTCGCGTCGCCGGTTGCCATGACATGACGGGGAATGCCGCGGCTGGACAAAAATTCACCAGCGCTTGCGGAGGCACGCCGGGAAAGGGCCGCAGCGGGTTATCCACAAGTTGTCAGTGTGGCGTTGCACACCGGTTGTGGAGAAATCGAACCGTGCCACCGGGATACCGGTGGGTGTCGACCGTCGGTCGGCACTGGCCCTCCGCGCACATTGGAGCATCCCGCCGCCCGACCCACGGTCGAGCGCCACTCCCACGATGGTTATTGCCGGCGCACCGACTGCACCACCGACAGCCTTCGCAGCCGGCGCATCACCTCGGCCAGGTGGGTGCGGTCGCGCACCTGCAGGTTGAAGCACAGCACCGCGGCGTTGAAGTCGCGGTCCAGGTAGTCCACCCGCTCGATGTTGGAATGGCTCTGGGCGATGGCCGCGGCCAGTTGCGCCAGCACGCCGGTGCCGTTCTCCACCTCCACGATCAGCGCGGTGTCGTAGTCGCCGACCACGCTGCTGTCCCAGCCGATCGGCACCCAGCGCTCGGGCGACTTGCGCAGTTCGGCCAGGTTCGGGCAATCCATGCGGTGCACCACGATGCCCTTGCCGGCGGTGTGGTAGCCCATGATCTCGTCGCCGGGGATCGGCTGGCAGCAACCGGCGAAGCTGATGACGCCGCGCTCGCTGCCGTTGATGAGGATCTTCTCCTGCACGCGCCGGGTACCGCCGTCGGCGCGCGGCTCGCCATGCGCCATCAGCGCCTGCGCGGCCTGCGTGGGCATCCAGTTGCCCAGCGCGACGTCGGCCAGGAAGGCCTCCAGCCGCGGGTAGCGATGCTCGGCGAGGAAGGCGTCCAGCCGGCCCTTGGGCAGGCGTTCGATCGAGCTGTCCATCGCCTCCAGCGCACGGTCGAGCATGCGATGGCCCAGCTGCACCGCGTCCTCGTGCTCGAGCTGCTTGAGCTGGTGGCGGATGGCGGTGCGCGCCTTGGAGCTGACCACGAACTCCAGCCATTGCGGCTTGGGCGCGGCCGACTTGGCGGTGATGATCTCCACCGTCTGCCCGCTGGCCAGCCGGGTGCGCAGCGGCACCAGCTTCTTGTCCACGCGCGAAGCCACCGCGCGGTTGCCGACGTCGGTATGCACGGCATAGGCGAAGTCCAGCGCGGTGGAGTTGCGCGGCAGGGCGAGGATCTTGCCCTTGGGCGTGAACAGGTAGACCTCGTCGGGGAACAGGTCGACCTTGACGTTGTCGAGGAACTCCAGCGACGAGCCGGCCGAGCGCTGCGAGTCGATCAGCTCGACGATCCACGCATGGGCGCGGCTCTGCGCGCTGTTCGGCGATTCGCCGCCGAACTTGTAGGTCCAGTGCGCGGCCACGCCGCGCTCGGCGATCAGGTCCATTTCCTCGGTGCGGATCTGCACCTCGATCGGCGAGCCGTAGGGCCCGAACAGCACCGTGTGCAGCGACTGGTAGCCGTTGGCCTTGGGGATGGCGATGTAGTCGCGGAAACGGCCGTCCAGCGGCTTGAACGCCGCGTGCACCGCGCCCAGCGCGTGGTAGCAGCTGGGCACCGAGCGCATCACCAGGCGGAAGCCGAACACGTCCATCACCTGGTCGAAGGTTTTGTTCTCCTCGTGCATCTTGGTGTAGATGCTCCAGGGGGTCTTGATGCGGCTGACCAGGCGGTGTTCCAGCCCCTCGCGCGCCAGCCGCTGCGACAGCTGCACCTCCACCTGCGCCATCGCCTCGCGGCGCACCACCGGCTGGCTGCGGATGTGCTTTTCGAGGATGGCGTGGCGCCACGGGTACAACGCCTTGAAGCCGAGGTTCTGCAGCTCGGACTTGATCAGGCTCATGCCCAGGCGCTGGGCGATGGGCGCGTAGATGTCCAGCGTTTCCAGCGCGATGCGGCGCCGCGCCTCGGCGCTCTGCGCGCCCAGCGTGCGCATGTTGTGCAGGCGGTCGGCGAGCTTGATCATGATCACCCGCAGGTCGCGCGACATCGCCAGCAGCATCTTGCGGAAGCTCTCGGCCGCCGCTTCCTGGCGGTCGCGGAACTTGAGCTTGTCCAGCTTGGTGACGCCATCGACCAGCTCGGCCACGGTCTCGCCGAATTCCCCGGCCAGTTCCTCGCGGGTGAGCGGGGTGTCCTCGATGGTGTCATGCAGGATCGCCGCGACCAGCGCCTCCACGTCCAGCCCGAGCTCGGCGAGGATGCCGGCCACCGCGACCGGATGGGTGATGTAGGGCTCGCCGGACTTGCGGGTCTGCCCGGCGTGCGCCGATGCCCCCACTTCCCAGGCACGGCGCAGCATCGGCAGCTGCTCGGCGGGCAGGTAGCTGGCTGCGCGTTCGAGTTGGAGTACGTATTCCGGCACCATGCCACCCGCGGGCACGGCGACCTGGGCAGAGGGGCCTGGGTTCATGCCCGGAAGACTATGCCAGCGCGGAGAACACGGCAATTGCCCGCGCATTGGCCGCCACCGCCCGCAAATGCAAACAGCCCGCACGGGGCGGGCTGTTCGCTGCGAAGCCGATGACCGCGTGGATCAGTCGTCGTTCTTCGACATGTCCTCGTCGGCGACCACTTCGGCCGCGGCCCACTCCAGCGCCTCGCGCTCGATGCGCTCGCGCTCGGCCTTCTCGACTTCCTCGATCAGCTCGTTGTCGATCCTGCGGGCGGCGATCTCGCGCAGCGCCAGCACGGTCGGCTTGTCGTCGGTCTCGCTGTTGTCGAGGGTGGCCTGCACGCCATTGGCCAACTGGCGCGCACGCTTGGAGGCCATGATGACCAGTTCGAAGCGGTTGTTGACCACTTCCAGACAATCTTCGACCGTGATACGGGCCATTGAACGGACTCCCGACGGCGGTGGCCGTCATGCATTGGGGTGGGGAAAGGCGGGGGAGGATACGGCATGCCGCCGGGGCACGCAAGGTCGCGCAGGCAACATCACTTTCAAATCAGCAACTTGCGCAATTTTGCCGGACCTGCCGCCACTGCCGCTGGCACCTGGGTCCGAAAGGGCTCAGGCCAGCAACGAGCGGATCAGGCCATCGTGGCGCAACTGCTGCTGCGCCCGGCGCAGGCGGCTGGCGGTGAAGATGGCGCACATTTCATCGACCGCGGTGTCGAACACCTCGTTGACGATGACGAAATCGAATTCGTCGTAATGCAGCATTTCCTCGCGCGCGGCGGCCAGGCGCTGGGCCATCACCGCCTCGCTGTCCTGGCCGCGCTTGCGCATGCGCTCGTCCAGCGCCTGCTTGGACGGCGGCAGGATGAACACGCTGACCGCGTCGGGCACCTTGGCCCGTACCTGGCGCGCGCCCTGCCAGTCGATTTCCAGCAACACGTCCTTGCCGGCGGCCAGCTGCGGCTCCACCGACTGCCGCGCGGTGCCCTTCCAGTCGCCATGCACCAACGCATGCTCGAAGAAATCGCCGGCGGCGATCATCTCCTCGAACGCCGCGGCGCTGACGAAGTGGTAGTGCTTGCCGTTCACCTCGCCCGGGCGCATCGCCCGCGAGGTGAAGGAAATCGACAGCGCGACCTGCGGGTCGCGCGCCAGCGTGGCGTTGACGATGCTGCTCTTGCCGGCGCCGGAGGGGGCCGCGACGATGTAGAGGGTGCCACGCATCGCTCGGTTCTCCGGGTCGATGAAAGTCGGGCGGCGCACGATAACCAGCCGCGGGCGCCACTGCAAATGCCGCGGACGGGCGCGGTCATTCCAGGTTCTGCACCTGCTCGCGGATCTGGTCGATCAGCACCTTCAGCTCGACCGCGGCGTTGGAGGTGCGGCTGTCCACCGACTTGGAACCAATGGTGTTGGCCTCGCGGTTGAACTCCTGCAGCAGGAAATCCAGCCGGCGGCCGACCGGCTCGCGCTGGCGCAATACGCGGCGGATCTCGCCGATATGGCTACCGAGCCGGTCCAGCTCCTCGTCCACGTCGAGCTTCTGCAGCCACATCACCAGTTCCTGCTCGGCGCGGCCGGGATCGACCGGGTGCGGCAGGTCGGCCAGGCGCGCGGCCAGCTTGGCGCGCTGGCCCTCGCGGATGGCCGGGATCAGCGTGCGCACCTCGGCGGCGATGCGCTCGACCGCATCCACCCGCTCGGCGATCGCCGCGGCCAGCGTGTCGCCCTCGCGCTCGCGCGCGGCGACGAAACCGTGGATCACCTCGTCCAGCAGCACCAGCGCCTCAGCGTGCAGGGCCGCCGTGTCGGCCGCCTCGCCGCGCAGCACGCCCGGGTACTGCAGCAGGTCGGTGAAATTGATGCGCATGTCGGGGAAGCGCGAATGCAGCCGCCGCGCGAGGTCGCCCAACTGCTCGACCAGCGCTTCGTCGACCGCCAGCGAAGACGCCGCTTCCGGCGCACGCAGGCGCATGACCAGGTCCAGCTTGCCGCGGCTGATGCGCCCGGCCACGCGTTCGCGCAGTTGCGGCTCCAGCGCGCGCAGTTCCTCCGGCAGGCGCACCCCTACTTCGAGGAAACGGTGGTTGACCGAGCGCAGCTCGCAGCCGAGGGTGCCCCAGGGCGTGGTGCGTTCGCCGCCGGCATAGGCGGTCATGCTTCGGATCATGCGGGTTTCCGGTGCGTGGCAAAGAGGGCAAATGGTACCCTAGCGCCCCTTCCAGATCGGCACCGGCGCAGCGTGCGGCTCATTGCCGCGTGGCTTCGCCCGTACCCTCATCCGCCCCTTCGGGGCACCTTCTCCCGAGGGGAGAAGGGACCCCCAGCAATCCGGACTTTCCATGACCTTTTCCCGCCCCAGCGGCCGCCAGGCCGACCAGCTGCGCAGCGTCACCCTCGAACGCGCCTTCACCCGCCATGCCGAAGGCTCGGTGCTGGTGAGCTTCGGCCACACCCGCGTGCTGTGCACCGCCAGCATCGAGAACCGGGCGCCGGCGTTCCTGCGCGGCAAGGGCGAAGGCTGGGTGACCGCCGAATACGGCATGCTGCCGCGCTCCACCCATACCCGCAGCGACCGCGAGGCCGCGCGCGGCAAGCAGGGCGGGCGCACGCTGGAGATCCAGCGCCTGATCGGCCGCACCCTGCGCGCCTGCATCGACCGCAACGCGCTGGGCGAGCGCACCATCACCCTCGACTGCGACGTGTTGCAGGCCGATGGCGGCACCCGCACCGCCGCGATCACCGGCGCCTACGTGGCGCTGGTGGACGCCGTGAACCTGCTGCTCAAGCGCGGCGAGATCAAGCGCAACCCGATCTTCGGTGCGGTCGCGGCGGTATCGGTCGGCGTCTACAAGGGCGTGCCGGTGCTGGACCTGGACTACGCCGAGGACAGCGACTGCGACACCGACATGAACGTGGTGATGAACGACGGCGGCGGCTTCATCGAGCTGCAGGGCACCGCCGAGGGCCACGCCTTCCGCCGCGACGAGCTCGACGCGCTGCTGGCGCTGGCCGAAAAGGGCATCGGCGAGCTGTTCGCCGCCCAGCAGCAGGCGCTGTCGGCATGAAGCTGGTGCTGGCCAGCGGCAACGCCGGCAAGTTGAAGGAACTGCAGGCAATGCTGGCCGGCCTGCCGCTGCAGATCGTGCCGCAGCGCGAGCTGGGCGTGGGCGACGTGGCGGAAACCGGGCTGACCTTCGTCGAGAACGCGCTGATCAAGGCGCGCCACGCCTGCGAGGCCACCGGCCTGCCGGCGCTGGCCGACGACTCCGGCCTGATCGTCGATGCGCTCGACGGCGCGCCCGGCCTGTACAGCGCGCGCTATGCCGGCAGCCCCACCGACGATGCGGCCAACAACGCCAAGCTGCTCGACGCGCTGCGCGAGGTGCCGGCCGAACGCCGCAGTGCCCGCTTCCACGCGGTGATCGTGCTGCTGCGCCACGCCAACGATCCGCAGCCGCTGATCTGCGAAGGCAGTTGGGAAGGCCGCATCATCGACACCCCGCGCGGCCACCACGGCTTCGGCTACAACCCGGTGTTCCTGGACGAGGAACTGGGCCTGACCGCCGCGGAGATGACGCCGGAACAGAAGAACGGCCGCAGCCACCGCGCCAAGGCGCTGCAGCTGCTGTTGCAGAAGCTTTCCGGCCAACGGGTGCGCTGAACCCGACCATGACCGCGCATTCCCACGCCCACGGCGACGCCTGCGGTTGTCCCGGCCCGACGGACCACGCCCCACCGCTGCAACTGGTGCCGCCGCCGCTGGCGCTGTACGTGCACCTGCCGTGGTGCGTGCGCAAGTGCCCGTACTGCGACTTCAACTCGCATGCGGCCAAGGGCGCGCTGCCGTTCGATGCCTATGTCGACGCGCTGATCCGCGACCTCGACCAGGACCTGCCGCTGGTCTGGGGCCGGGTGGTGAACAGCGTGTTCTTCGGCGGCGGCACCCCCAGCCTGTTCCCGCCCGAAGCCATCGACCGCTTCCTGCAACAGGCCAGCGCGCGGCTGCGCTTCGCACCAAACCTGGAAGTGACGCTGGAGACCAACCCCGGCACCACCGAGCATGGCCGCTTCGACCGCTACCGCGCCGCCGGCGTGAACCGCATCAGCTTCGGCATCCAGACCTTCGACGACGCCGCGCTGCAACGGCTGGGCCGCATCCACGACAGCGCCGAGGCCGAGCGCGCGGTGAAGCTGGCGCAGGATGCCGGCTACGACAACTTCAACATCGACCTGATGTACGCGCTGCCGCAGCAGACGCTGGCGCAGGCCGAGCACGACCTCGAACGCGCCTTCGCGCTGGCCCCCACGCACATCTCGCACTACCAGCTGACGCTGGAGCCGAACACGGTGTTCTTCGCGCGGCCACCGCAGGGCATCCCCGACGAGGACGGCGCCTGGGACATCCAGGAACACTGCCAGGCCCTGCTCGCCGCGGCCGGCTACGGCCAGTACGAGGTCAGCGCCTACGCCCGCGACGGCTGGCAATGCGCGCACAACCTGAACTACTGGCGCTTCGGCGACTACCTCGGCATCGGCGCCGGCGCGCACGGCAAGATCAGCTCCGGGGCCGAGCAACACGTGCTGCGGCGCTGGAAGCACAAGCACCCGCAGACCTTCATGGACACTGCCGGCACCCCGGCCAGCATCGGTGGCGACGACGTGATCGACGCCGCGCGCCTGCCGTTCGAATACATGCTCAACCTGCTGCGCCTGCACGAGGGCTTCGGCCTGCGCGACTTCGAATCGCGCACCGGGCTGGCGCGCGGCGTGCTGCAACCGGCGCTGGCCACCGCCGTCGAGCGTGGCTGGCTGCTGGCCGAGGGCGGGCGCGTCACGCCCACCGAGCTGGGGCGGCGCTTCACCAACGACGTGGTCGAGCTGTTCCTGCCCTGACCCGCGCAACTGGCACCACCTTCCCCGAAATGATAGAAATCGCCCCATCAGGGGACGCGGACGTACAACGGATGTCAGGCACTGCAGCAACTTCGTCCAACCAGGCGCTGGCCTGCATCGCCGCCGCGCCGGTCCCGCCCCGCGTGCGCCAGCTGCTCGAAGCCATCCACGGCGTCGCCGCGCAGGTGCTGGCCCCGCACCTGCAGCTGACCACCGTCCAGCTCGAGCGCGAGCTGTTCAGCCAGGCCGAGAAGGCGCGCAACAGCCAGATCCAGTCCGATATCTACGCCCAGATCCGGCAGCTGGGCGTGCATGCCACGCAGTTCCCCGCCTGGTTCCTCGATGCGCTGGCCACGGCGATCGCCGGCCTGCGCGAGCCGGTTGCCGCCGCCCGGGTGCCCACCCCGGCGCGGACGATGACGCTGGTGAACGACACCGACATCGACCGTGACATCGTCCTGCACGAGATGGCGCGGCGCGAAAGCCTGCGCGCGCAATCGCACCTGCAACTGCTCGGCCAGCGCTTCGGCGTGCTGGCCGCGCAACCGGCGTTCGATGTCGAACGGCTGCCGGTGGGGCCCTATGGGCTGTGCCGGATCCTGCGCGAATGCGGCGAACGGCTGGAGCTGGACACCTTCGCGCAGTTGCAGCTGTACCACGTGTTCGAGCGGCAGGTGCTGGACCTGCTGGTCGAGCTGCTGGACCGGCTGAACATCCTGCTGGCACGCGAGGGCGTGCTGCCGGGGCTGGTCTACATCCCCTACCTGCCGCGCCCCTCCGCACCGCGCCGCGGCGGCGTCGGCACCGCGCCCGGTGGCGACGCACCGGCGGCGACGCAGCGGCCGCTGACCCAGTGGCAGGGCCAGGCGCCGGCCATGTCGTGGTCGGCCGCCGCGCTGGCCGCGGACGTCGTCCCCGGTGGCGATGCCCCGCCGGCAGGCGCAACCGGGCCGGTTGCCGACACCGGCATGGCCGCCGTGCACGAACTGCTCAACAGCGCGCGGCAACTGCTGGCCCGGAACCTGCAGGCCGGCGGCGCCGCGACCGGTGGCGCCACCGCCGGCGACCTCGGCGAGATGATGGCGGCACTGGGCAACCTCGCCAGCCAGGCCGCGGCGGCCGGCGGCGTGCCCACGGCCGGCCCGCGTGCCACCGGCACGGCATCCCCCGCTGCGCCGGCGGCTCCCGCGGCCCCCACCCATCCCGTGCCCAGCGAGGCGGTGGCGAGCGTGCTCGGGCGCCTGCAATCGCAGGCCCCGGTACCCGGTACCCGGCGCAGCTTCGGCGACATCCACGCCGCGCTGCTGTCGCAGGTCCGCGCCGAACACGGCGAGGGCGCGGTGCTGTCGCCGCGCGACGGCAACACCCTGGACCTGCTCGGCCTGCTCTACACGCAGATCCAGCACGAAGTCCGCAGCACCGGCCCGGCGGCGGACCTGCTCACCCGCCTGCAGGTGCCGCTGGCGCGCGCCGCGCTCGGCGACGAGGCCTTCTTCGTCCGCGAACAGCACCCGGCGCGCGAGCTGCTCAACACCGTGGCCGAAGCCGGCGCCGTCTGGCTCGGCGAGGATGACGACGACCCGGTACTGCTGCAGAAACTGGACGAGGTGGTCGAGCAGGTCGTCAACGACTACCAGGGCGACGAGGCGGTCTTCGCCGAGGCCAACCAGAAGGTGCAGACCCACCTGCACTCGGCCGCGCGCAAGGCCGAGCTGGCCGAGCGCCGCCAGATCGAGGCCGCGCGCGGCAAGGAACGGCTGGAAGCGGCCAAGCAACTGGCCGGCCGCACCATCGGCCAGCTGTGCCAGAGCGCGGAACCGCCCAAGTTCGTGCAGACCCTGCTGCAGGAAGCCTGGAGCGACGTGCTGACCCTGACCCTGCTGCGCCGCGGCGAGGATTCCGAGGAGTGGCAACAACAGCAGCAGGCCACCCGGCGCATCGGCGAGATCACCGCCAACCCGGCCGGCGAGGCCGACGCCGCGCTGGGCGAGCAGATCGAGGAATCGCTGCTGCAGGTCGGCTACCACCAGGACGAGGCCAGCGCGATCGCCCGGCGCCTGTCCGCGCCCGGCGGCGAGGACGCCATCACCTCCAAGACCGAGCTGGCCAGCAAGCTCAAGGCGCGTGCCCGGCTCGGCGCCGGCGGCAGCAAGGGCGGCGCCGGCGAGGACAGGGAGCGGCCCGTCGCCGCGCGCACCGCGGACGAGGAAGCCCGCTACCGGCAACTGCGCATGCTGCCGTTCGGCACCTGGTTCGAATTCGTCACCAACCAGCAGGGCGACAGCCGCCGCCTGCGCCTGTCCTGGTACAGCCTGATCACCGACCACGCCCTGTTCGTCAACGCACGCGGGCAGAAGGTGGCCGAGCACACCCTGGACGCGCTGGCGCGGCTGATGGCGCACGGCCAGCTGCGCATCGTCACCGAAGACCGCGCACGCTTGATCGACCGTGCCTGGCAGGCCACCCTGCGCGCCCTGCGCTCGCTCACCCGTGGCGCCACCCCGGAGCCGGCCGCATGATTACCGAAACCCGGCGCGCCCAGCGCCTGCAGGTCCCCGCACTGGTGCCGGTCACCGACCAGATGACCGGCACCGGCATCGGCCGGCTCGGCAACATTTCCGAAACCGGCATGTTGCTGATCGCCTCCGAACCGCTGGTGGAGGACGCGCTCTACCAGTTGCGCTTCCCCATCACCGACGACCGCGGCGGCGAGCTGTCGATCGACGTCGGCGCCCACCTGCTGTGGCACGAAGCCACGCGCGCACCCGGCCATGCGTGGGCCGGCTTCCGCTTCATCGCCCTGGAGAAGAGCCAGCGCGAGCAGCTGCGGCAATGGATAGAAGCCCAGCTCCCAGCGGCCTGAGTGCCGGAAACGGCACAGCGGCCGCTGCCTGATTGCGGCAAAATCGTGGCTTCGCCTTCCTTCACCCGAGCGAGCCCCACGATGAACCCGCAAGATCCCGGCGCCCTGTATCCCGACCATCTGGGCGTGCTCGCCCGCCGCGCGGACGAAGCCCTGGCCCGTGGCGGCTTCGACCACCTCGTCGTCCCCAGCGGCCGCCTGCACTACCAGGTGTTCGACGACCGCGACTACCCGTACGCGGTCAACCCGCAGTTCAAGAGCTGGCTGCCGCTGACCCGCCTGCCCGACAGCTGGCTGGTGTACACGCCGGGCAAGCGCCCGCAGCTGGTCTACCACCAGCCGCACGACTACTGGCACGTGGTGCCGGCCGCACCCGGCGGCTGGTGGGTGGAGCATTTCGACATCCACGTCATCCGCACCCCGGAACAGGCGCTGGCGCTGCTGCCGAAGGACCCGGCGCGCTGCGCCATCCTCGGCGAGCCGCAGAGCGCGCTGGGTGCGGCTTCCGACAGGCAATTCGTGCCCAACAACCCGCAGCCGGTACTCGATTACCTCGACTACCACCGCGCGTTCAAGACGCCCTACGAGATCGCGCTGATGCGCCAGGCGCAGGCGCACGCGGTACGCGGCCACCGCGCCGCCGAGGCCGCGTTCCGCGCCGGCGCCAGCGAGTTCGCCATCCACATGGCCTATTGCAGCGCGGTCGGGCAGGACGCCAACGAGCTGCCCTACGGCAACATCATCGCCCTCAACGAACACGCCGCGGTGCTGCACTACACCGATCTTGGCCAGCGCACGCCGCAGCCGCTGCGCAGCTTCCTGATCGATGCCGGCGCCTCGGCCCACGGCTACGCCAGCGACATCACCCGCACCTACGCCGCGGCCGGCCACGACGAGTTCCAGGCGCTGATCGACGCGGTCGATGCCGCGCAGCAGAAGATGTGCGCGGCGGTGCGCGCCGGCTTCGACTACAAGCAGCTGCACGTCGATGCACACCTCGCGCTGATGGGCATCCTGAGGGACTTCGGCGTCATCACCGTATCGCCGGAAGCGGCGCTGGCCAGCGGCGTCAGCGCGGCGTTCTTCCCGCACGGCATCGGCCACCTGATCGGCGCGCAGGTGCACGACGTGGCCGGCTTCGCCGCCAGCGACCGCGGCGGCCGCATCGAGCGCCCGGCCGGCCATCCCTACCTGCGCATGACCCGCGTGCTGGAACCGGGCATGGTGGTGACCGTCGAGCCGGGCGTGTACTTCATCGACATGCTGCTGGACGAGGTGAAGAAGGCCGGCAACGCCGCCAGCGTCAACTGGGAGCGCGTGGACTTCTTCCGCCCCTACGGCGGCATCCGCATCGAGGACGAGGTGCTGTGCACCGGCGGCGACGCCGACAACCTCACCCGCCCGGTGTTCGCGGCGCAGGCGTGAGCGCAGCGCCCGACGAACGCCGGCAACTGCGCCAGGCGGTGCAACGGCAACCGGCCGATTTCATCGCCTGGGTGATGCTGGCCGATGCCGAGCTGGGCGCCGGCGACGTGGCCGCCGGCGAAACGGCCGCGCAACGCGCGTTGCAGCTGCGCGCCGACCACCCCGAGGCGCTGGCACGGCTCGGGCGCGCCCGCTGGATGCAGGGCCGCCACGACGAGGCCGCCAGCCTGTTGCAGCACGCCTCCATGCAGGCACCGCAGCATCCGGGCATCGCGCTGTGGCTGGGCCATGCGCTGGAAGACGCCGGGCAACCGGAAGCCGCCGCCGATGCCTACCGCCGCGCCCACGCGTTGCTGCCGGACGAGGCCTACATCGCCGCGCAACGCCTGAACTGGCAGCGGCGGCTGTGCGACTGGCGCGGACTGGACGCGCTGTCGCGGCAGGTGCGCGATGCCGTCGCCCAGGGCAACCCCGCGGTGGAACCGTTCGCCTTCCTCAGCGAGGACGCTGGCGCCGCCGAGCAACTGGCCTGCGCCCGCCAGCGCGCGCAGGCGGTCGCCGGCTCGTTGCGGCCACTGCCGCCGGCACCGGTGCGCCTGTCCGGCCCGCTGCGCGTCGGCTTCCTGTCCAACGGTTTCGGTGCGCACCCCACCGGCCTGCTGACGGTGGCGCTGTTCGAGCAGCTGCGCATGCAGCCGGCACTGCAGGTGCACCTGTTCGCCCTGAACCGCGGCGACGGCAGCGCCATCCGCCGGCGCCTGCAGGCCGCCGCGCACACGCTGCACGACGTGGCCGGGCAGCCCCACGCCGCCATCGCCGGGCACATCCGCGCGGCCGGCATCGACATCCTGTTCGATCTTCGCGGCTGGGGCGGCGGCGGTGCGCCCGAAGTGCTGGCGCTGCGTCCGGCGCCGGTGCAGGTCAACTGGCTGGCCTATCCCGGCACTTCCGGCGCGCCATGGATCGACCACGTGCTGGCCGACGCTTTCGTGCTGCCGCCGGCACTGGAACCGGCCTTCAGCGAAAACGTGCTGCGGCTGCCGCGCGCATTCCAGCCTTCGGACAACACCCGCATCGTCGAGGAGCCGCCGGCGCGCGGCGATTGCGGCCTGCCCGAGCGCGGCGAGGACGGCGGTGGCATCGTGTTCTGCTGCTTCAACAACAGCTACAAGCTCAACCCGCGCAGCGTCGGCCGCCTGCTGCGGGTGCTGCATGGCGTACCCGGCAGCGTGCTGTGGCTGTTGGCAGGCCCCGGCCATGCCGACGAGCGGCTGCGCGAGGTCGCCCGCCAGCAAGGCGTGGAACCGGCGCGGCTGGTGTTCATGCCGAAACTGCCGCATCCGCACTACCTGGCGCGCTACCGCCACGCCGACCTGTTCCTCGACACCCATCCCTACAACGCCCACACCACCGCATCCGATGCGCTGTGGGCCGGCTGCCCGGTGCTGACCGCCCCCGGCGCGACCTTCGCCTCGCGCGTGGCCGGCAGCCTCAACCACCATCTGGGGCTGGACGAAATGAACGTGGCCGACGACGAGGCCTTCGTCGCCACCGCCATCGCACTGGGCAACGACCCGGCCGCGCTGCACGGCCTGCGCCAGCGGCTGGCCGCGGCGCGCCGCGACAGCGGCCTGTTCGACATGGCCGGCTTCGCGAGGGACTTCGCCGTGTTGCTGCAAAGCCTGCACCCGTAGATGCGGGGCTTGCCCCGCATGTGGCTTTCCCGGCAATGCCCTGTGCGGGGCAAGCCCCGCACCTACGAGGGCGGCTCAGCGCACCCGCTTCACCCGCTGCCGGTGCGCGCCCACGTTGTCGCCGTCGATGCGCCGCCGCTGGGTGCCCTTCACCTCGCCGACCTTGGTATCCGCGCCGGTCACCGGCCTGGCCTCGATGTCGGTCTCGCGCTCGAAGGCATGCGATTTGTCGGTGTTGCGGTAATACCGGTACAGCGCCCAGTACAGCGCGGTCGCGCCGGCCGGGCCTGCGGCCAGCAACCAGAGTCCACTGTCTTCGCTCATGTCGTGGCTACCAGGAATGCGATGGCGAGGGCTTCGATGAAGGTGCCGGCGGTGAGCGCGGCCAGCAGCAGCTTCCACTGCTGCACCGGCACGCTGCCCATCGTCTCGCCGGTGCGGCCGTTCACCGCGATGTAGTGCAGCAGGCCGCCGTTGCGGCCCGGCTGGTGGTAGGAATACAGCCACACCGGCAGGTACATCGACACCCAGCGGGTGCCGTGCACTTCCAGCCGCTCCTGTTCCCAGCGCACGCCGCGGCCGTAGCGGCGCACCGAGCCTTCGACCTGCGAGCGGGCGATGGACAGCAACTGGTCCTCCAGGCGCGGGCGCAGGTGCTCGACGTCGCGGTCGCGCTTTTCCGACGTGAAGCCGACCAGGTACGAGGCATTCCACTTCACCGCGTTCTTGGTGTCGAACGGCAGGATGGTGTTGATGATGTTGTTGGTGTTGGCGTTCACGTCGAGGTTGCCGCGCTCGCCGGAGGATTCCAGCGGCAGGTCGTCGACGGTGAAGTCCACGTGCCGTTCCACGCGGTAGACGTCGGCGTCGTAATAGGTCCGCTTCTTGTCGCCCGTGCCCACGGTGTAGCTGCGCGTCTGGATCTCGCCCTGCCCGGCGACGTCGGCGCTGGCGTTGCCATCGACGATCATGTACGGCAGGTACACGCCGACCACGTTCTCCGGCGTGAACTGCTCCTTGAACGCCTTGAGCGCGAACATGCGGCGCTTGTCCACGAACTGGCGGATGCGCGCGACCGCATCGTCCTTCCTGATGTGGAACGGCAGCACCGCGTCGGGCACGGCGCCATTGGCGATCTGCTCGTTGACGCCGAACACGTGGCGGCACCAGTGGCAGCGCGCGGTCATCGCGTTCTCGGTGTTGACCGCCACTTCCGCGCCGCAGCCGCCGCACTTGAAGGTCATCAGGCTGGCGGCGTCGGCGGCGATGTCCTGCGCGCCGGAGGCGACCACCGTGCCCGTCAGCTGGTCGATGCCTTCGCCGAAACCGAAGGCCTCCTCGACCCGCTCGCCATGCCATTCGTGGCGGCAATACAGGCAGACCAGCACGTCGCTGCCGGGCTTCTGGCGGATCTCGGTGGCGCCGCATTTCGGGCAGCGGTTGAGGCCGTCCTTCAACTCGGTGGCGGAGGTGTCGATGGCGACCGGATCGGGCGCCTCGATCTCCTCGCGGATCGCCTTCGGCAGCTTCGCGGTATCCAGCGGGAAGCTGCCGGGCAGCGGCGGCACTTCCTGCGGCGACCCCGGTCCGGCCGGCGCGGCCGTCGGCAAGGGCGGCGGCGCGGCGGAGGACGGCAGCGGCGGCGGGGTGGTTCCGGGATCTGGCATGTTCGCGGCGCGTCCTGCGGGTTACAGGCCCAGCGCCTTGGCCTTGAGCGCGTCGTAGTCGCCCTGCGTGATCAGGCCGAGGTCGAGCATCTCCTTGGCCTTCTTCAGCCGCGCGACCGGGTCGTCCGCCGCCGGCGCAGCCGGCGCCACCGGCTGCTGCAGGCCACCGATGCCGCCCATCATGCCCGAAGCCATGCCGATGCCCATCAGGCCCGCCGCGCCGCCATTCTCGCCGGCCGACTGGATGCCCTGGGCGACGCTGGCCTGCAGGTTGGAATTGCCGCGCGCGCCGGACAGCGCATCGGCGCGCTGCACGGTCTTGAGCAGTTCGCGGGTGTTGGCGTCGTACTCGATGGAGACGATGGCGGTCTTGACGATGGCCAGGCCGCGCTCGGTCTTCCACTGGTAGGCGTTTTCCACCGCCGCGGACAGGCTCTGCGCGAAGCCCACCGAATCCTGCTGCAGGCGGGCGATGCGGTTGCCCTTGGCCGGGTCGTTCGAGTACAGGCTGAACGCCGGCGCCAGCGAGCCGACCACTTCGTTGAACAACTGGCTGGCCGCGGCGTTGTCCAGATCGGTGAAGTCGAACACCTTGCCCGGCTGCAGGTAGGCCGCCGGCACGAAGTTCTTCACGAACAGGATCGGGTCGACGATCTTCAGCGTGTACGAGCCGCGCGTCACCGCGCCGACCTGGGTGTTGAGGAAGGCGTCGTCCCAGTAGATTTCCGACTGCGTGCCGAAGCGGTTGTCGGGCAGTTCCTTCAGCGAGACGAAGAACGCGGCCTGCTGCGCGCCGGGCTGGCCACCGAACTTGAAGCGCTCCCAGCTCTGCTTTATCAGCGACGAAACGAGGCCGTCGCCGGCGAAGATCGAGGCCGAGTTGACGTCGTCCGAACGCCATTCGTAGGCGCCCGGCTCGGCGGCGAAGCCGGTGACCGCGCCGTCCTGGAACAGCAGCAGGCCGTAGCCCTCGGGCACGACGATCCGCGAACCGTTGCTGATGATGTTCGACGAGCCGAGCGTGTTGGCACCGCGCCCGGCATTGCTGCCGCGCGGCACCGCGGCGAACAGCGCCGCCGTGGCCGGCAGGCCGTCCGGCACCGTGAGGAAGTCCTTCCACTGGTCGGCAAGCGCTCCGCTGATCGCACCCTTTGCTGCCTGAACAAGCCCCATGACACCACTCCTTGTTTCGTTGCCGGGCACCACGCCCGGCGCGTCCGCAAAACTACATGAAAACCGATGGCGGAGACATCGCCCCGCTCAACCCGCTTCGCCGCCGGCCTCGGCGATGGCCTGCTCGACCTGCCGCGCATCGACCGGGCCGACGAACTGCCGGGCCACCTTGCCGTCCGGCGCGATCAGCCAGGTCATCGGCAACCCGCGCGGGGTGGCGAAATCCTGCGGCGGGTCGTAGGGGTCGAGGATGGCGATCGGGTAGGCGACCGGGTGCTTGTCGAGGAAGGCCTGCATGTCCGCCGGCTCGATGTCCTCGTAGGCCAGGCCGACCACGTCGATGTTGCCGCGCATGGCGTGCAGCGCCGACAACTCCGGCATCTCCTGCAGGCACGGGCCGCACCAGGTGGCCCAGAAGTTGACCAGCACCCATTGCCCACGGTGGTCGGCCAGGTCGTAGGACTTGCCGTCCACGGTCTGCACCTGCAAGCGCGGCATTTCCGCGGTGTGCTCCACCGCCCCGGCGCTGGCCGGCTGGGTGGCCGGCGACGGCGCATCGACTTCGGGTGCGACGGTTTCGGGCTGCGGCTTGCAGGCCGCCAATGCCAGCGCCAGCAGCGCCAGGCAGGGCAATCGGGGGGTCATCGGCTTTCTCCGGCATGGGTGTAGATATCGTCCACGTTGCGCTTGAGCTGCGCGCGCAATGGCACGCGCAGTTCGTCCAGCGCCGCGCAGGCGGCCTGGCCCAACGCATCCTCGCGGAACGGCAGATACTCCTCCGCCACCGGGATGCGCAGCTGCGCACTTTCGTACAGCTCGTGCAGGGTGATGCCGCCCAGGTCGCGTGCCAGCAGCCATTGCCCGCGCTCGTCGCGGCGCAGCAGGCCGATGCCTTCCATCTGCTCCAGCATCTGCTGCAGCAGCGAGTCGGTGAGCATCGGCTCCAGCGTCAGCAGTTCTTCCTCGTCCAGCCCTTGTCCGCTCCGGCGCGCCTCGCGGAAACGGCCGAGCAGGCGCAGCAGCGCATACAGCTCACAGCCCTGCGGCAGGCGCAACGCCAGCGGCTGGTAGCGGAACGCGGCGACGGAGGAAGCCAGCGAGGCGCCGAGCAGCACCGACACCCAGCCCAGATAGATCCACAGCAGCAGGATCGGCACGAACGCCACGGTGCCGTAGAGCTTCTGGTAGGCCTGGAAACTGCCCAGGTACAGGCCCATGCCCCACTTCACCAGTTCCAGCATCACCACCGCCAGCAGCGCGCCGGGCACGGCATGGCGCCACTTCACCGTGTGGTGCGGCACCACCCGGTAGACCAGCATCACGCAGGCGAACTCGATCAGCACCGGCGCCAGCCGCAGCGACAGGTCGGCCAGCCAGCGCCCCTCGGCGGTGCCGAACAGCGGCAGCGCGAACACCTTGGCCGACACCGCCAGCGACGCGGCGGCGAGCATCGCGCCCAGCGTCAGCACGGTCCAGTAGACCAGGAAGCGGGTCAGCCGCGGCCGCGCCGAGGCGACCCGCCAGATCCGGTTGAAGATCTGCTCGACGCTGTTGAGGGTGATCAGCAGCGAGGCCACCAGCGCGATGAAGCCGGCCGCGGTGAGCTGGCCGACGCTGGCCGAGAACTGGCGCAGGTAGCCTTCGGCCGCGCGCGCCGCCGATGGCACGAAGTTGGAGAACACGTAGTCGCTGAGCGCCTCGCTCCAACGGTCGAACATCGGGAACGCCGACAGCACGCCGAACACCACGATGGCCAGCGGCACCAGTGCGAACACGGTGGTGTAGGCCAGCGCGCCGGCCGCCTCGAACAGGCGGTCGTCGAGGAAACGGCACCACAGGAACCGGGCGAAACTGGCCCGGCGGCCCCGGTCACGGATGCGTTCCATCCACAGATTGAGCGAATCCAGAGGCTGCATGCGGCAAGGGTACCCGATGCAAAGCGCGGCCCGCATCGCCGATACTGCCGCCTCCCGTGTGACGTGTGGATGGTGCGATGGCGGAAATCCTGGTGCTGTACTACAGCCGTGGCGGCTCGGTGGCGCGGCTGGCGCGGCAGATCGCCCGCGGCATCGGCGAGGTTCCGGGTATGAGCGCGCGCCTGCGCACGGTGCCGCCGGTGGCCGCCGTCACCCAGTCCAGCGCGCCGCCGGTGCCGGAAGACGGCGCACCGTATGTCGAGGCGACCGACCTGGCCGAGTGCGACGGCATCGTGCTCGGCAGCCCGACCCGTTTCGGCAACATGGCCGCGCCGGTCAAGCATTTCCTCGACGGGCTCGGCGCCGAGTGGGTCAACGGCACCCTGGCCGGCAAGCCGGCGGCGGTGTTCACCTCCACCGCGTCGATGCACGGCGGGCAGGAATCCACGCTGCTGTCGATGCACCTGCCGCTGCTGCACCACGGCTGCCTGATCGTCGGCATCCCCTTCACCGAGCCCGCGCTCAGCCACACCACCGGCGGCGGCACGCCCTACGGCGCCAGCCACGTCGCCGGCGCGCAGGACGACCCGCAGCCCAGCGCCGACGAAGCCCATTTGGCGCGCGTGCTGGGCCAGCGCGTGGCCGACGTCGCGCGGAGGCTGGCGCGGTGAACGCACGACGCCCGACCCTGCTGCTGGCCTTGATCGCGCTGGCCGCGCTGTACACGTACTGGTTCCTGCACGACAAGCACTGGCTGGCCACGCAGCTGGTGTTCACCGCACCGCCGCTGCTGCTGGCCATCGGCCTGCGGCTGGGCTGGCGGCGCGCGCCGTTCTGGTCGGGGGTGCTGGCGCTGTTCTGGTTCAGCCACGGCGTGATGAGCGCCTGGACGCACCGCGAAACCGCATTGCTGGCGTGGGTGGAGATCGTGCTGGCGCTGCTGGTCGTCGCGCTTGCCAGCCGGCCCGGCCTGCGCGCGCGGTTCGGCAAGCGCAAGCCCTGATTCCCTCGCAGGAGCGCACCAAGGTGCGCTCCTGCGACAAAGCATGCGGCTTATCATCTGCACCATTACCGTATGGATTCACCGCAATGATGGAAGACCTCCTGATCGTCACCACCGGTGGCACGATCGACAAGATCTATTTCGACGACAAGTCCGACTACCAGATCGGCGACCCGCAGATCGGCATGATCCTGCGCGAGCTGGGCGTGACCTTCCGCTTCAACGTGATCCCGATCCTGCGCAAGGACTCGCTGCACATCACCGACGACGACCGCGAGCTGATCCGCGCCACCATCGCCGCCCAGCCCACCCGCCACGTGCTGGTCACCCACGGCACCGACTCGATGGTCGCCACCGGCAAGGTGCTCAAGACCATCCCCAGCAAGACCATCGTGATGACCGGCGCGCTCAGCCCGGCGCGCTTCCGCGGTTCGGACGCCGAGTTCAACATCGGCTGCGCGATTGGCGCGGTGCAGTCGCTGCCCGAAGGCGTGTACATCGCCATGAACGGCCGTGTCTGGAACCCGGACAAGGTGCGCAAGAACGTCGAGGCCAACCGCTTCGAGTCGCTCTGACGTGGCCAGGGGCACCCGCGCCACCGCCGCGCTGGACAAGGCCGGCATCGCCCACGGCCTGCACGCCTACGATTACAGCGCCGAGGTCGAGAGCAAGGGCGTGGCCGCGGCGCAGGCGCTGGGCGTCGAACCGGCGCGGGTGTTCAAGACGCTGATGGCATGGGTGGACAAGCAGCCGCTGGTGGCGGTGATCCCCTGCGACCAGCGGCTGTCGCTGAAGAAGCTCGCCGCGGCCTGCGGCGGCAAGCATGCGCAGATGATGGAAGTCGCCGAAGCCGAGCGCCGCAGCGGCTACAGGGTCGGCGGCATCAGCCCGTTCGCGCAGCAGCGGCCGGCGGCCACGTGGTTCGCCGAACAAGCCCAGGGCCACGAACGCATCTGGATCAACGCCGGCCAGCGCGGCCTGCTGCTGGACATCGCCCCGGCCGACGCGCTGCGGTTCCTGCAAGCGCGCCATGCAGATATCTGCGAGTAGGCCAGGGCTACGTCCCCGGCGCCGGTCCGCGAAACAGGCATGCATGCAGGGGGAGCGCCGGGGGCGTAGCCCCGGCCTACCTGGTCGAACCCGCTTTCTGTAGGAGCGACGTGAGTCGCGATGGGACTTCCCCGGAAAATCCCCTGTCGCGGCTCACGCCGCTCCTACAGACAAGGAGTACAGAAAGCAGAAAGCCCCGCGTTTGCGGGGCTTTCCTTCTGCAATCTGCGACGCGAACTCAGCCGTCCAGCCGCACCAGCCAGCCGTGGCGGTCCGGCAGGCGGCCGTACTGGATGTCGGTCAGCTCCTTGCGCAGCGACATCGTGACCTCGCCGGCCGGGGCATCGAGGTTGCCGACGGCGAAGCCCTCGCCCTTGAGCTGGCCGATCGGGGTGATGACCGCGGCGGTGCCGCAGGCGAACACCTCGGTGATCTCGCCCGAGGCCACCCCCTGCTTCCACTCGTCGATCGACACCTTGCGCTCTTCCACGTCCATGCCGCGGTCGCGCGCCAGCTGCAGGATGGATTCGCGGGTGATGCCTTCGAGGATGCTGCCCGACAGCGCCGGGGTGACCAGCTTGTTCTGCTTGCCGTAGACCAGGAACACGTTCATGCCGCCCAGCTCTTCCAGGTACTTGCCCTCGACCGGGTCGAGGAACAGCACCTGCGAGCAGCCCTGCGCCTGCGCCTGCTGCTGCGGCAGCAGCGAGGCGGCGTAGTTGCCGCCGCACTTGGCCGCGCCGGTGCCGCCCTTGGCCGCGCGCGCGTAGTCGGTGGACAGCCAGATCGCCACCGGCGCCACGCCCTTGGCGAAGTACGGGCCGGCCGGGCTGGCGATGACGTAGTAGCTGGCCTTGTGCGCGCCACGCACGCCGAGGAACGCTTCGTCGCCGATCATGAACGGGCGGAAGTACAGGCTGGCCTCGTCGGCATCGGACACCCAGTCCTTGTCCAGCGCGATCAGCTGCTTCAGCGACTCGACGAAGATATCCACCGGCAGTTCCGGCAGCGCCAGCCGTGCGGCCGAGCGCTGCAGGCGGCGGCCGTTGGCGTCCGGGCGGAAGGTCCACACCGAACCATCGGCATGGCGGTAGGCCTTGATGCCCTCGAAGATTTCCTGCCCGTAGTGCAGCACCGCCGCGGCCGGGTCCAGCGCGATCGGGCCGTAGGGCATCACCGCCGCGTCATGCCAGCCGGTGTCCTTGTCCCAGCGCACGGCCACCATGTGGTCGGTGAAGTGCAGGCCGAAGCCCGGCTTTTCCAGGACCTTGGCGCGCTCTTCCGCGCTGCGCGGGTGGTCCGAACGGGTGACGCGGAAACTCAGGGACTGGGACACCGGTAATTCCTTCCAGATTGCGGGTTTGGAGCCGGCCTGCATGCAAACCGGCCAGTTGGGACCTTACAGCATGCCGGTTTCGAGCCGCGCCGCCTCGGACATCATGTGCTTGCCCCACGGCGGGTCGAACACCAGGTCGACGTCGGCCTGGGCCACGGTCGGGATCATCTCCAGCTTGCTGCGCACGTCGTCGACCAGGATCTCGCCCATGCCGCAACCGGCCGCGGTCAGCGTCATCTTGACGTCCACCTCGCGCTGGCCGTCGTCCAGGTGCTTGATGTCGACTTCGTAGATCAATCCGAGATCGACGATGTTGAACGGGATCTCCGGGTCGAAACAGGTCCGCAGCTGCTGCCAGACCAGCTTTTCCACGTCCTCGTCGCCAGCGTCGGCGGGCAGGTCAAGCCCCCCCGTCACTTCCTTGCCGATGGCATCACCGTCCTTGCCGGCGATGCGGAACAGGTTGCCCTCGACGAACACCGTATAGCTGCCGCCCAGCGCCTGGGTGATGTAGCCGTAGCTGCCGGCGGGCAGGGTCACGCTGTCGCCCTGCGGCACCATCACGGCCGGGCAATCGCGTTCGAAGTGGACGGGTTCGCTGCTGCGGGAGTACATGGCGTGCGATATGGGGGCGCCGGGAAGACCGGCAAGGACCCCATTTTATCCGACTGCGCGCCCCCGGCGCCGAAACGCTATGCTGCACGCCCTTTCGCGGAACGCTCATGGCCCCTCTTTCCCCGCCGCCGGCCGGTCGCACCCAGCACTGGCTCTGGCCGCCGCTGTTGCTGCTGGGAAGCATCACCGTCGCCATCGCCTGGCTGCTGGCCGCCCTGGCCACCGGCACCCCGGCGGGCTGGATGGCGGTCGTCGCCGCGCTGGAAGCGGCGTGGATGCTGCGCCTGGGCACGCTGCGCGGCGGCAGGCTGCGCGTGGCCGTCGCGCTGCTGGCGACCATGCTGATCGCACTGGCCGCCAACTGGGGCATCGCCGCGGCCTGGATCGGCGGCCCGATGGGGCTGACACCGTTGGAATCGGCGCTGCGCCTCGGCCCGCATCTGGCCTGGACCCTGATCGGGCTGGGCAACGGCGTTGCCGAAATCATCTGGCTGCTGGCCGGCCTGTTGCTCGCATGGTGGCTGGCGCGCTGAACACGCTGGGTCGGCGTGTCCCGTGAACGCATCCGGTAGTGCCGGCCGCTGGCCGGCAACCCCGCATGCATGACCTTCCGTAGCCAGGTAGGCCGGGGCTACGCCCCCGGCACTTGGGGTTCATGCCGCCGGGGGTGTAACCCCGGCCTACGGGGCTGCAGACCTCCCATGGATGCGGGGCTCGCCCCGCATGAAGCCTTCCCGGTCAACCTCCGTGCCGGGCAAGCCCGGCACCTGCGCAAACATTGTGCAGTGCCGGCCACTGGCCGGCACTGCCTCAATGCCCGCCGTCCAGCGCCTTCAGTTCGCTGACCAGTGCGCTGGCCATTTCCGCGCCATCGCCGTACAGCATGCGGGTGTTGTCCGCATAGAACAGTGCGTTCTCGATGCCGGCGAAACCGGTACCCTTGCCGCGCTTGATGACGATGGTGTTCTTCGAGTCCACCACGTCCAGGATCGGCATGCCGTAGATCGGGCTGGTCGGGTCGGTCTTGGCCACCGGGTTGACCACGTCGTTGGCGCCGATCACCAGCGACACGTCGGTGGTGGCGAACTCCGGGTTGATGTCGTCCATGTCGGCGATCAGGTCGTAGGGCACGCCGGCCTCGGCCAGCAGCACGTTCATGTGCCCCGGCATGCGCCCGGCGACCGGGTGGATGGCGAACTTCACCTTGACCCCGCGATCGATCAGCCGCTGCGCCAGTTCCCATATCTTGTGCTGGGCCTGCGCCACCGCCAGGCCGTAGCCGGGCACGATCACCACGCGCTCGGCGAAGGCCATCATCGCCGCCACGTCGGCGGCCTCGATCGGCTTCTGGCTGCCGCTGATCTCCGCACCCTGCCCGCCACCGCCGAAATTGGAGAACAGCACGCCGCTGATCGGCCGGTTCATCGCCTTGGCCATCAAGCGCGTCAGCAGGATGCCGGCGGCGCCGACCATCATGCCGGCGATGATCAGCGCCTCGTTGCCGAGCACGTAACCTTCGAACGACACCGCCAGGCCGGTGAACGCGTTGTACAGCGAGATCACCACCGGCATGTCGGCGCCGCCGATCGGCAGCGTCATCAACACGCCCAGCGCCAGCGCGACGACGAAGAAACCGATGATCGCCAGCGGCTGCAGCGTGATCCCCGCCCACACGCCCAGCGCCACCATCGCCACCGCCACCAGCAGGTTGAACACCTGCTGGCCGGGGAAGGTGACGCGCTTGTCCAGCCGACCGTCGAGTTTGGCCCAGGCGATGATCGAACCGGACAGCGACACCGCGCCGATCGCCGAACCAATGACCGCCAATGCCAGCACCGTCGCCGACGGCTGCCGCGCAGCCAGGTCGGCGATGGCCTGCGCGCTCCAATGGCTGGTGTCGCGGTTGGCCAGCGCGGAAAAGCGCAGCAGTTCCACCGCGCCGATCGCCGCGGCCGAACCGCCGCCCATGCCGTTGTAGAGGGCGACCATCTGCGGCATGTCGGTGATGGCGACCTTCTTCGCCGACACCCACGCCAGCCCGGTGCCCAGCACCAGCGCCACCAGGATCAGCGCGATGTTGTGCAGCCCCGGCAGGAAGAACGTGGCGGCGGTGGCGATCAGCATGCCCAGTCCGGCCCAGCGGATGCCGCTGCGCGCGGTCATCGGCGAGGCCATGCGCTGCAGGCCCAGCAGGAACAGCGTGGCGGCGACCAGGTAGCTGGTGCCCACCAGCCACGAAAGCAGTTGCGCGGTGGTCACGTTCAAGCCTTGTCCTCCGCCTTGGCCGGCTTCCTGCTGGACTTGAACATCTCCAGCATGCGCTCGGTGACCACGTAGCCGCCGGCCGCGTTGCCCGCGCCCAGCGCCACGGCGACGAAGCCGATGGCCTTCTCCAGCGTGGTGTCGGCATGGCCCAGCACCACCATCGCGCCGATCAGCACGATGCCGTGGATGAAGTTGGAACCGGACATCAGCGGGGTATGCAGGATCACCGGCACCCGCGAGATGATCACGTGGCCGGCGATCGCCGCCAGCATGAAGATGTACAACGCCACGAACCCGTCGCTCATTGCCGCTTTCTCCAAGGCGTGAAACCGTCTGTCCCGCATGATAACCACGGCAGCGAAGCCGGCGCGACGGTTGCGATGTCAACCGTTTCCGCGCCCGTGCGTTGTTACTGGCAGTCCCCTTGCGAGCCGCTACCCTGTGCTGGTGACCAGCCCGCCCCTGCCGACCGCCGCGCCCGCCTCGCTCGATGCCTTCCTGGCCGGCATCGGCCCGCGCGCGTTCCGCTTCGCCGAAGCCGGCCTGCGCCAGCGCGACGATGCGCTGGACGCGGTGCAGGACGCGATGGAGCGCATGCTCGGCTACCGCGACCAGCCGGCCGAAGAATGGACGCCGCTGTTCTGGAGCATCCTGCGCCGGCGCATCATCGACATCCAGCGCCGCCGCAGCTTCCGCCTCAAGTTCTGGGCGCCGGCGCAGGACGAGGACGGCCCGATCGACTGGGCCGACGAAACGCCCGGCCCGGCGCAAACGCACGAGCAGCGCGAGGACTACGCGCAGTTGGTGCAGGCGCTGCGGCAACTGCCTGCGCGCCAGCGCGAGGCGTTCGGCCTGCGCGTGTTGCAGGAACTGGACGTGGCGACCACCGCCCGGGCGATGGGCTGTTCGGAAGGCTCGGTAAAAACCCACCTGTCGCGCGCCCGCGACGCATTGCAGAAACAACTGGAGGCCACGCGGTGAACCGCCTGCCCACGACCAAGCACGACGATTTCGACCACTCGGTACGGCACCTGCAACGGCAGGCCGAAGCCGCGCTCTCGCCGGCCACGCTGGCCCGGCTGCGGCAGGTGCGCCAGCAGGCCACGGCCAATGGCGCGCCTTCGCCGTGGCGCCGCCGCGGCTGGTGGCTGGCCAGCGCCTGCTCGGCGGTGCTGGCGGTCACCGTGGCACTGCAATTTCCCACGACGCCCACGCCTGCGCCCGCCGACATCGCGGCCGCAGCCGGCGCCAGCGACGACGACGTTTCCCTGCTGTTCGACGAAAGCCCCGAGCTGTACCTGTGGCTGGGTTCGGATGCCCTGGCGATGGAGTGAGAACGATGAACACCCGCCCGTTTTTCCTGTTGCTGCCCCTGCTGCTCGCCTGCGCCGCTCCCGTTGCCGCGCAGCAGGCATTGCCCGAATGGGACCAGCTCACCCCGGCCCAGCGCGAAACCCTGATCGCCCCCGTCCGCGAACGCTGGAACGACGCCCCGCCCGAACGCCGCCGGCACATGTATGAGCATGCCCGCAGCTGGCAGCAGATGACGCCCGAGCAGCACGAACAGGCGCGGCGCGGCATGCGCCGCTTCGAGAGCATGTCCCCGCAGCAGCAGCGCGAGGCCCGCGCCCTGTTCGGAAAGATGCGCGGCATGGACAAGGCACAGCGCGAGCAACTGCGCGAGCAGTGGCGGAAGATGACGCCCGAGCAGCGCCGGCAGTGGGTGGAAGCCAACCCGCCGCGTTGAGCGGGAGGCGGCAGCGCGCAACGTCTTTGATCTTCCTTCTCCCTGCGGGAGACAACTCGGCAGGATTGCCTAGTTGCGCGGCGAAGCCGCCCAAAGGGGGCGGCATATGGATGTGCCGCATGCAGGTGCCCGGAGGGCGGATGAGGGTCAAACGGAGTCCGTGATGGTTAACCACCCCGATCCGTTTGCCCCTCACCCCAACTCCTCTCCCGGAGGGAGAGGGGCTTCAAGCCCGCGCTCCAGCCCATGCCACTTCGCAGGCTGGGTTGAGCGCAGCGAAGCACTTTTCAACAGCCGAATGGCCGGTCAGCCCAGCGCCATGAAATATCCCAAAGGCAAAGTCGGCCTTCCTTCGCCGGCCCAACCTGCATGCCGTCAATCATTCGGCAGGATCGACAATCGCGTCACATCGGACACCGATTCGGCACGCAACAGGACGCGGTTGTCCAGACAGCATTGCGGCAGAGCATCGGGCCGCCACTCGAACACGCCCGAAACCGTGGCCGCTGCCCGCCGCACCCTCAACATGTCGCGCGTGCCGAACAGTTCTTCCAGAATCATGGAGGGGCCTGCCAACGTAATGATCCGCACATGGGAATCATCACAGTCATACAGATAGACACCATGATGCATGGCCGTCGCGACACAGGCCGGCACCTGCACGCGCTTGCCCGCATATTTGTCCGGGTTTTCGGCCAAGTGCCGGTACGCAACACGTAGCGGTTCGTCATCCGCGAAAGCAAGGCCACTGCCAAAACCCGCAGCGACCAACCACGCAACTGCAATCCCGGCACGCAACCTCATGCGTCGGCCGGCCGCTCCGGCCACACCGTCTTCGCCAGCAGTTCGTCGTTCCAGTCGAAGGCCAGCGCGCCGTCCTTCAGGAACAGCGAGACGAAGTTGAGCACGTTGCGCGCGTACATCTCGCTGGCGTGGACGGCGCCCATGCTGGCCAGGTCCAGCGGGCCGGCGACGGTGACGCCGCCGACGCCGATGGTTTCGCCCGGCTTGGTCGCCTCGCAGTTGCCGCCGGTTTCGGCGGCCAGGTCGACGATGACGCTGCCCGGCTTCATGCCCGCCACCATCGCCGCAGTCACGATCTTCGGCGCGGGCCGCCCGGGCACCGCGGCGGTGCAGATCACCACGTCGATGCCCTTGAGGTGCTCGGCCAGCCGCTGCTGCTGCTCGGCGCGCTCTTCGTCCGTCAGCTGGCGCGCATAGCCGCCCTCGCCGGCGGCGCTGACGCCGAGGTCGAGGAACTTGCCACCCAGCGATTCGATCTGCTCGCGGGTTTCCGGGCGCACGTCGAAGCCTTCCACCTGCGCGCCCAGGCGCCTGGCGGTGGCGATGGCCTGCAACCCGGCCACGCCGGCACCGACCACCAGCACCTTCGACGGGCGGATGGTGCCGGCGGCGGTGGTCAGCATCGGGAAGAAGCGCGGCGCCAGCTGCGCGGCGATCAGCGTGGCCTTGTAGCCGGCCATGCCGGCCTGCGAGCTGAGTACGTCCATCGCCTGCGCGCGGGTGGTACGCGGCAACCGCTCCAGCGGGAAGGCGGTCAGCTGCCGTGCCTGCAACGCGGCCGCGCGCGCCGCGTCGGCCTGCGGGTGCAGCATGCCGACCAGCACCGCGCCGGACTTGAGGCTTTCGATCCGTGCCGGCGCCGGTGCCTGCACGCACAGCACCAGCTCGGCGTCGCCGATGGCGTCATCGATCCGGGCGCCGGCTTCGGCATAGGCTGCATCGGTGAAACCGGCGGCGCTGCCGGCACCGGCCTGCACCCGCACCTCGGCGCCGGCCGCCCGCAGCTTCTTCACCGTCTCCGGCGTGGCCGACACGCGCCGCTCGCCGCTCGCGGTTTCCTTCAACACCAGTACATCCACGGCCATTGCCCGTCCTCGATGCGCAGTTGAATACGCGTCGGATCGTAGCAAAGCCGGGCCTTGCGGCGGCACATGCGTGCGGATGAAAACATCCGGCGATCGGTTTCCGCGGATACGAACGCGGCGGGGCAAGCCCCGCCGCCGCAACGGGTGGAAAACCGCGTCAGTGCAGCGTGGGCTGCTGCGGGTCGAGGCGGTCGATCACGCCCTGCATCGCGGTGTCGAATGCGCCGTCGTCCAGGTGCGGGCGCAGCCGGCCCAGCCGCTCCATCACCACCAGTTCCTCCGGCGAGGCGACGCAGAAACGCACGCCGCGGCGGTTGACGAACAGCAGCCGCGAGGAAATCGGGCTCACCCACGACAGCTTGCCGGCCTGCACCTTGCCGTCCTTGTCGACGAAGTCCAGCCAGGTGCCCACGGCCATGCCGCGGTAGCGCTCGGCATCGGCGACGTCCACGCTTTCGGTCTTCTCGGCACCGAGGTCGAGCGCCGGCGATTCCTGCACCGGCGCCGTCGGCAGCGCCACCTGCGGCAGTTCCGGCAGCGCGCGCTCCAGCTCCGGGCGCGCTTCGGCGATGGCCTGCAGCGTGTCGTGCAGCGCGTCGATCGCCGCCACGCTGCCTTCGCCATGCAGGCCGACGCTGGCGAACACCTTGCGCAGCGCCGGCTGGCAGGATTGCAGCCACGGCTTGCCGACGATGTGGCGGTGCGCCTCGGCCACTTCCTCCAGCAGCGTGTCGGCCAGCTGCAACGCCTCGCCGACCGCGGCGCCGTCCTCGCCTTCGCGCAGCAGGCCGAGGGTCAGATGGTGGTTCCACGGCTGACGCAGGAAGTCGCCGATCGCCGCCGGCAGCGGCGCGCCGGCCTGCAGGCGCTTGTCCAGTTCGGCGGCGGCGCGGCTGCGCGCCATTTCCAGCTTTTCCTGGCCGCGCTGGGTTTCGGTCGCGCGGCGCTCGGCGATCTCGATGCGGCGGCGGTGCTGGGCGAGGAAGTCCCGGAACTCCTCTTCCAGGGTCAGGAAGATCGCCAAGTTCTCGTTGAATTCAGCGATCAGCCGGTCGATGATCTCCTCGACCTTGCCCATCAGCGCGCGCTCGGCCTGGCTTTCGCCGGCATTGCCTTCGCAGGCCTCGGCCAGCGAGTTGAGCAGCTTGCGCGCCGGGTGGGTCTTCTGCACGAACATGCGCCGGTCGAGCATGGCGACCTTGACGAACGGCACCACCAGGCGGCCGATCAGTTCGCGCGAGCGGCCTTCCAGTTCGCGCTCGTCCAGCATCACGTCGAACAGCATGCCGACCAGGTCGATGGCGTCCTCGTCCTGCGGGTCCAGCCGCGCCTGCGACGGATCCACGCCCAGCCGGGTGGCGCCGGAAATCACTTCGTTCTTCAGCCGCTGCGCCAGCGATTCGGTTTCGTCACCGACCGCCGCGCGCAAGGTGGCCGTTGGCGTGGCCTGCAGCAACGACAGCACCGACATCATCTCGTGCTGGCTCAACGGCCGCTGCTGGCCCACCGCGACCTGCGCGGCGGCGGTGGCGTCCTCGCGCACGTGGCGGGTCTGCGCCAGCAGTTCGTGCAGCGCTTCAAGCACCATGTTCTGCCCGTTCGGCGCCGGCTCGTCGCCGAGGGCGCCATGTGCGCCGGCCTGCAGTTCGCTGCGGTGCCGGGCCCAGCGCTCGGTGAAGCGCCGCGCCCATGCCGGCGCGCCCTGCGGGTCCTCCGGTTCGGCCTCGCGGGCCGGCTCCGGCTCCGGCTCCGGCTCGTGCCGCGCCTTGGCCGCAGCCCGCGGCGCGGCGGGACGGCCCGGCTGGGAGATGCCCGGCATCACCCCGGCCTCGGCCAGGCCTTCGTCCACGTCGCGGTAGATGCGGCCGACCTGTGCAGCGAATTCGCGCTCGCACAGCTTGATCAGCACCAGCCGCACCTCGGCCACCAGGTCGCAGGTGGAGAACGCCTCGTGCAGGGCGACGCCGATGTGCTCGGGGCCGACCGGGTTGCTGCTGGCGTCCATCTCGTCCACGCCGGCCACCCACGCCAGGCGGCGGTCCAGCCGCGCCAGCACCGGCTTCCAGTCGCGCAGCACCACGCTGGCGAAATTGCGCACCGCCAGCCGCGATTCGAGGTCGTGCTCGGACAACAGGCTCAACCCGCCGTCACCCTGCGCGGCCTGGGTCAGCACCAGCTCGGCGGACAGCGGCGTGCCGCCTTCCAGCGATTCCCATGCCTGCTTCAGGTGCGCGCCGAAGCGCAGGGTGATGTCCTCGCGGCGGCGGCGCAGCTCGCGCATGCCGTCGAGGAACACCAGCTGCGAGGCGCCGGCAGTCTCGGCGCGGTTGAACAGTTCGTCGTCGAATCCGGCCAGGGCCTTGTCGAAGGCACTGGACAGCGCCGGCAGCGCGGCGTCGCGGGCAAGCGCCAGCAGACCCGGGTTGTGCCCGGGGTGGCCTGATGGATGCGGACTGGACTTCATGCGCAACTGCTCCACACCCGGCGGGAGGCCGGAATGCCGGAAAACGGAAAGTGGGATACGGCTGCTCCCCCAAGCACCGCCCGTGCATGGTAAGGAGACTCGCTGAACAGGGTCAGTGATGCAGTCCGCACTTTGTACCTCGCTGCCGGCAACCCGGCATCCAGCGCCATGCTAAGCACCCGCCGTCGAATTGGCGAGAAAACCGCCGCTGCCGTGGCAGAACGCAGATTTCCCGCCGCCTGAAGCAGGGCATCGGCCGATGTCTATAATCCTTGATTCCCCGTCGTCTGCGATGAACCATGCCCGACCCCGGTTTCCTGCACGCCCTGGAACAGCGCCGCTCGGTCCCGTCCCTGCAGTTGGGGGAGCCCGGCCCGGACCAGGCCACCCTGCTGAAGATGCTGGCCGCGGCGGTGCGGGTGCCCGACCACGGCAAGCTGGTGCCGTTCCGCTTCCTGCGCCTGCAGGGCGATGCCCGGCACGCGCTGGGCGAATTCGTCGCCCGTCGCAGCCATGAACGCGACCCACAGGCGGCCACGGCGGTGGTCGAAAAGGACCGCAAGCGCTTCTCGCATGCGCCGCTGGTCATCGCGGTGGTCGCCCGGTTGCAGGACCACCCCAAGGTGCCCGAGCAGGAACAATTGCTGAGCGCCGGCTGCGCCTGCTTCGCCCTGCTGCAGGCCGCGCAGGGCTTCGGCTTCGGCGCACAGTGGCTGACCGCGTGGATGGCCTACGACGCCGAGGTCGCCCGCCACCTTGGCCTGACCGGCAACGAGCGCATCGTCGGCTTCGTCCACATCGGCACGCCGAAGCTGCAGGTGCCCGAGCGCGAGCGGCCGGACCCGGCCGCGCTGCTGGAAGACTGGCGGCCGTGAACGCGCTGGCGCCGCGCCGGCCGCTGTACCTGGTCGACGCCAGCCTGTACGTGTTCCGCGCCTGGCACTCGATGCCCGACGAATTCCAGGATGCGCAGGGCTGGCCGACCAACGCGGTGCACGGCTTCGCCCGCTTCCTGCTGGAACTGCTCGAACGCGAGCGCCCGGCGCACATCGCCATCGCCTTCGACGAGGCGCTGGACAGCTGCTTCCGCCACCAGCTGTACCCGGCCTACAAGGCCAACCGCGAACCGGCGCCGGAAGCGCTGCGCCGCCAGTTCGCGCACTGCAAGGCGCTGTGCGCGGCGCTGGGCCTGGGCGTACTGGCCGACCGCGACTACGAGGCCGACGACCTGATCGGCAGCGCCCTGCACGCCAGCCGCGGCGACGCATCGCGCGGGGTGATCGTGTCGGCCGACAAGGACCTGTCGCAGCTGCTGGGCGAACACGACGAGCAGTGGGACTACGCGCGCAACCAGCGCTGGGGCGCGGCCGGGGTCAAGGCGCGGCACGGCGTGCACGCGCACCAGATCGCCGACTACCTGGCGCTGTGCGGTGATGCGGTGGACAACATCCCCGGCGTGACCGGCATCGGCGCCAAGTCGGCGGCGGTGCTGCTGGCGCACTTCGGCAGCCTCGACGCGATGCTGCAGCGGATCGACGAAATCCCGTTCCTGCGCCTACGCGGCGCCGCGCAGATGGCCGCGCGGCTGCGCGAGCAGCGCGAACAGGCGCTGCTGTTCCGGCAATTGACGACCATCGCGCTCGATGCGCCGCTGGCCGCGGCCACGCCCGGCTTCGCGCGCGGCGCGGCCGATGCCGACATGCTCGCCGGGCTGTGCCAGGCGCTGCGCTTCGGCCCGCTGACCCGGCGCCGGCTGCTGGCCGCGGCCGGGCTGGACCTCCCTTCCCCTCCCGCCAGCGAGTTCGCATGAGCCACGACAACACCTCCGAACCCCGCGTCGTCTACGAAGGCAGGTACCAGCGCATGCTGGTGCGCGGCAGTTGGGAATACAGCGAGCGTACCCATGCCGGCGGGCTGGCGGCGATCATCGTCGCGGTCACCCCGGAGGACGAGGTGCTGTTCGTCGAGCAGTTCCGCGTGCCGCTGCAGGCGCGCACCATCGAGATGCCGGCCGGGCTGGTCGGCGACATCGACGCCGGCGAATCCATCGAGGACTCGGCCGTCCGCGAGCTGGAGGAGGAAACCGGCTGGACCGCCGACCATGCCGAAGTGCTGATGATCGGCCCCACCTCCTCCGGCGCCAGCAGCGAGAAGATCGCCTTCGTCCGCGCCACCGGCCTGCGCAGGGTCGGCGCCGGTGGCGGCGACGACAGCGAGGACATCACCGTGCATGCCATCCCACGCGCCCGCGCCGCGGCTTGGCTGGTGCAAAAGATGGCCGAAGGCTACGAGCTGGACGCCAAGCTGTGGGCGGGGCTGTGGATGATCGAGCATCACCTGGACGGCCGCCCACGATGAACCTGCACGCAAACCCGGCCGGAAGTCCGATCACGGCCGTCGCGTCCCTGCTTGGCCGCGACGACCCGCCGCCGTTTACCGTGCACAACCCGCACGGCGCCTCGCCGTTCATGCTGCTGGCCGACCACGCCGGGCAACGCGTGCCCGCGGCGCTGGGCAACCTCGGCCTGCCGCAGGCGGAGCTGGACCGGCACATCGGCTGGGACATCGGCATCGCCGGCACCACCGTCGAACTGGCACGACGGCTGGATGCGTTCGCCATCGAACAGACCTGGTCGCGGCTGGTGATCGACTGCAACCGGCCGCTGGCTTCGCCCACGCTGATACCCGAAACCAGCGACGGCACCCTGGTGCCGGGCAATGCCGGGCTGGATTCCGCGCAGCGGCAGCAACGCATCGACGCCATCCATGCGCCCTACCACGCGCGCATCGCCGCCGAACTGGACCGCCGCCGCGACGCCGGCCAGCCCACCCTGCTGGTGATGATGCACAGCTTCACCCCGGTGATGAACGGCCATCCGCGCCCGTGGCATTGCGGCGTGCTGTACCACCGCGATGCGCGCTTCGCCCACGCATTGCGCGACGCGCTGCGCGCCGAGGGCGACCTCGACGTCGGCGACAACCAGCCGTATGCGGTCAGCGACAGCAGCGACTATGCGGTGCCGGTGCACGGCGAGGGCCGCGGGCTGCTGCACGTGGAGCTGGAAATCCGCCAGGACCTGATCGCCGACGCCGCCGGCCAGCAGGCATGGGCGGCGCGGCTGGAACGGTTGTTCACGGCCCTGCAGCCGGCATTGCCGGCGTAGATGCGGGGATTGCCCCGCATGGGGCTTTCCCGGTGGAGCTTCATGCGGGGCAAGCCCCGCATCTACGGAAGCGCATGGTCGTAGGTCGGGGTTACACCCCCGACGCACGGGATACCTGGAGGTGCGCGTCGGGGATGTAACCCCGACCTACGTGCGTGCGCCCTCCCGGCGAGAGAGGGCCACGCGTCGATCGGATCAGGCGAAGCCGTCGGTCGCGCGCACCAGCGCATCCACGTTCTCGGCCTCGAACGCCGAATGGCCCGAGGCCGGGGTGATGTGCAGCTGCGCCTTCGGCCAGGCCTTGTGCAGGTCCCAGGCGTTGGCCAGCGGGCACACCACGTCGTAGCGGCCGTGCACGATCACGCCGGGGATGTCGGCGATGCGGTGGGCGTCGCGCAGCAGTTGGTCCTCGACCTCGAAGAAGCCGCCGTTGACGAAGTAGTGGTTCTCGATGCGTGCAAAGGCCAGCGCGAAACGCGGGTCGGCATGGCTGTCGGCGAAGTCGGCGTCCACGTGCAGGAAGCTGGTGGCGCCTTCCCACACGCTCCATGCCTTGGCCGCGGCCAGCCGGGTGGCCTCGTCGTCGCTGGTCAGGCGGCGGTGGAAGGCCGAGATCAGGTCAAAGCGCTCCACTGCCGGGATCGCACCCACGTAGTGCTCCCACGCATCCGGGAACAGGCGGTTGGCGCCTTCCTGGTAGAACCACTCCAGTTCCCAGCGGCGCAGCATGAAGATGCCGCGCAGCACCAGCTCGGTGACGCGCTGTGGGTGGGTTTGGGCATAGGCCAGCGCCAGCGTCGAACCCCAGCTGCCGCCGAATACCTGCCACCTGTCGATGCCCAGATGCCCGCGCAGCTTCTCGATGTCGGCCACCAGGTCCCAGGTGGTGTTGTCCACCAGGTCCGCGTGCGGGGTGGAGCGGCCGGAGCCGCGCTGGTCGAACAGCACGATGCGGTACTTCGCCGGGTCGTGGAACTGGCGCATTTTGTCGGTGCAGCCGCCGCCGGGCCCCCCGTGCAGCATCACCACCGGCTTGCCGTCGGGGTTGCCGCATTGCTCGTAGTACAGCACGTGGCGGTCGTCGACCTTGAGCGTGCCGGTGTCGTAGGGGGCGATTTCGGGATAAAGCGTGCGCATGCGCGGCCTCGCGGTTGAACGAGCGCTGATTGTAGGCGGCGGGGGCGCGGCGCGGGCGCGCGCTCAGCCCACTACGCGGTTGCGGCCTTCGCGCTTGGCCCGGTACAGCTGGCGGTCGGCGGCAACCAACAGGCTGCGCGCGTCGTCGCAGCCCGGCTGCAGGTGGGCCGCGCCGATGCTGATGGTCACCGGCACGGGGCTGCCGTCGGGCGCGCCGACCTGCATTTCGGCGACGCGGGCATGCAGTTCCCGCAACCGGCGCAGCGCATCGTGGCGGCCCATGCCTTCCAGCACCAGCAGGAATTCTTCGCCGCCGTGGCGCGCGGCGAACACCATGCCGGCACAGTCGTCGTCGCCGCGCAGTACCGTGGCGATCCGCTGCAGCACGTGGTCGCCGACCTCGTGGCCGTGGTTGTCGTTGATGTGCTTGAAGTGGTCGACGTCGGCCAGCGCCACGCACAGCGGCGTCACCGCGCTGCGGGCGCGGGCCACGGCCTGCTGCAGGCGGCGGTCGGCGGCGCGGCGGTTGGGCAGGCCGGTGAGCTCGTCATGCGTGGCCTGGTGCTCCAGCCGCTGCATCAGGCTGCCGCGCTCGCGGTCGGCCGCCTCCAGCGCGCGGTTCTTCTCGCTCAGCTCCTCGGTGCGGACGCTGATCTCGCGATGCAGCCGGCGCTGGTTGCGGCGGTAGCTGGCGGTATGCAGCCAGAAGCCCAGCGCCACCGCGCCGGCCAGCAGCAACAGGCCGAGCAGACGCGAGGACGGGCGCTTCCACAGCGGCGGCACCACTTCCAGCGCCATCACCGCCGAACCGATGGACTCCTGCCGCGTCCAGTCCAGCGGCAGGGTCATGGCCTGCACTTCCAGCCGGTAACGGCCCGGCGGCAGGTTGGTGTAGAGCGCCTCGGTACCGGCGCCGGCCTCCACCCAGCCGGCGTCGAAGCCGTGCAGGCGGTAGCGGTAGCGCAGCTTGTCCGGGGCGCGGAAGTTCAACGCGGCATAGCCGACGGCAAGCCGGCGGGTGCCCGGACCAAGCTGCAGGCCGGCCTGCAGCGGTTGCTCGACCCCATCCACCGCCAGGCTCTCGAACACCACCGGCGGCACCCGGCCGTCGTCGTGGCCGGCGATCCGCGGGTCGATCAGGCCCAGGCCGGCCGAAGTCGGGAACAGCAGCGCGCCGTTGTCGGCACGCCAGCCGGACGGCATCGAGGCGCCGTTGCCCTGGTTGCCGGGCATGCCGTCGCTGCGGTCGACCACGTGCACCGCCAACAGCCGCCGCGTGCCGGCATCGATCTGGTCGAACTCCCCGCGCGCCACCCGGAAGATGCCGTGGTTGCTGGACAGCCAGAAGTTGCCGCGCTGGTCGTCGAGGATGCGGAACAGCTTGTCGCGCGGCAGGCCGTGGCGGTGGTCGTAGACATGGAACGTATCGCCGCGCATGCGCAGCAGGCCGCGGTCGCTGGCGATCCACAGGTCGCCGGCCGCGTCGCGCAGGAAATCGAACACGTACTGGGCCGGCATGTCGCGCCCGCCGGCCCAGCGACGGATGGCGCCGGTGCCGTCCAGCGCCGCCATGCCGCCGGTGGTGCCTATCCACAAGGTGCCGTCGACATCGCGGTACAGCGCCTGCACCACCGATTGCGGCTGGCCCTGGCTGTCCAGCCATGATTCAAGGTGGCCATCGTGGTAACGGGCCAGGCCGTGGGTACCGCCGATCCACACGCCACCCCCGGCGTCGGCCAGCACCGCCCGCACCATCGGTTCGGTGTGCTCGCCCAGGCGGATCCGCTCGCGCACCCGGCCCTGCATGTCGAGCCGCAGCACGCCCCGGTCATAGGTACCGGCCCACAGCATGCCGTCGCGGTAGTCCAGCGACAGCACCGAGGGATCGCGGCCGCCGTCCGGCACCAGTCCGATCGTCTGCATCCTGCCCTGGTACCAGCGGTTCAGGCCGCCGGCGTGGCCGATCCACAACGCGCCGTCGTCGCTCTGCAGTACCGAGCGGACGTAATCGCTGCCCAGCCCGTCCTCCTGGGTGAGGCCGACCGCGGCCACCTCCGCCACCCGGTACAGGCCATCGGTGCTGCCCACCCACACCAGCCCCTCGCGGTCCTCGAGAAGCGCCTGGCCGACGGTGCCCGGCACCTGCAGCCGTTCGTCGCCGCCATTGCTGCGCCGTACCAGCTGACCGCTGGAGAAATTCATCCAGATCGCGCCGAGGCGGTCGCGCAGTACCGCGTCGACCCGCTGCCCGGGCCGGAAGTGCTCGACCCGGCCATCGGCATGGCGCCAGCGCACGCCATCGTCGCCGCCGGCGAGCCAGCCGCCCTCGCCGTCGCGGGCGAGCGCACGCACCAGTTCCGTACCCAGCCAGTCCACGCCCCAGCCACTGGCCTGCCCGTCGCGCAGGCGCGTCACGCCGCCCGCTTCGGTGGCGACCAGCAGGCCGCCTTCGCCATCGGCCACCAGGGTGATGACGCGCGCGGCCGGCAGCCCGGCCGCGGCGCCGGCATCGTGCAGGTAGCCATCTCCGTCCATCCGCAACAGGCGCTTGGCCGAGGCGATCCACAGCACGCCGTCGCGGTCGCGCAGCATCCCGGACACCGGCAGGTGGTGCGCCTCCTCCTCCGCGCCCAGTGGCTGCCAGCGTCCCCGGTAATAACGGAACACGCCATCGGCGGCGGTGCCGAACAGCACGCCGCCATCGTCCTCGGGCAGGATGCTGAACACGCCCGACAGCTCCGCTCCCGGCGTGTTCTGGCGGTCGAATGCGGTGAAATGGCGGCCGTTGAAGCGGACCACGCCTTCCCAGGTGCCGGCCCACATGAAGCCGTCGCGGTCCTGTGCGACGACGTGCACCATGTTGTGCGGCAGGCCGTCGTCCATCGTCCAGCCGCTGACCATGTAGTGGCGGCCGTCGTTGCCCCACGCGGCCGGGAGCAGCAGGCACAGGCACAACAGCGCCAGCCGGCGGCACGAGCGAATGGCCCTTCCCGTCATGTGACCGCGACCGCTCGACAAAGCCAACCCTCCGGCGACCGCGGCCGGTGCCCCCTGCACCGGCCGTCGCGCCAATCTACCATCCGCGGCCCCGGCACGGCGCCGCGGCGGTGGGGGTCAGGCGTCGGCTTCGTCCGGGTGCACCCGGAACCAGGCCGCATACAGCGCCGGCAGGAACACCAGGGTCAGCACCGTGCCGACGATCAGCCCGCCCATGATCGAGATCGCCATCGAGCCGTAGAACGCGCTGCGCGACAGCGGGATCATCGCCAGCACCGCGGCCAGCGCGGTCAGCACGATCGGGCGGAAGCGGCGCACGGTGGCATCGATGATGGCGTGCCAGCGGTCGTGGCCGGCGTCGATGTCCTGCTGGATCTGGTCCACCAGGATCACCGAGTTGCGCATGATCATGCCGGCCAGGGCAATGGTGCCGAGCAGCGCGACGAAGCCGAACGGCACCCGGAAGATCAGCAGGAACAGGGTCGCGCCGATGATGCCCAGCGGTGCGGTGACCAGCACCATCGCCGCGCGCGAGAAGCTGCGCAGCTGCAGCATCAGCAGGGTGACCACCACGATCAGGAACAGCGGCATGCCGGCCTTGATCGAGTTCTGCCCGCGCGCCGAATCCTCCACCGTGCCGCCCACTTCCAGCAGGTAGCCGTCCGGCAGCGCGGCGCGGATGTCGTCCAGCGTCGGCAGGATCTGCGCGGTCACCTCCGGCGGCAGCAGGCCGTCGCCGATGTCGGCGCGCACGGTGACGGTGGGCAAGCGGTTGCGGTGCCAGATGATGCCGTCCTCGAACACGTACTCCAGCCGGGCCACCTGCGACAGCGGCACCGCGGTGCCGCTGGGCGTGGGGATGGCCAGGCTGCCCAGCAGCTCCAACTGCGCGCGCTCGGCGTCCGCGCCGCGCAGCAGCACGCCGATCTGGCGGTTGCCCTCGCGGTAGGTACTCACTTCCAGCCCGGTCAACGCGCTGCCCAGGAACTGTGCGATCTGCGCGCTGCTCACGCCCAGCACGCGGGCGCGGTCCTGGTCGACCACCAGCCGCACCACCTTGCTCGGCTCGCTCCAGTTGAGGTTGACGTTGGTGGTGTGCGGGTTCTGCCGCACCTTGTCGGCCACCTGCCGCGCCAGCGCCTGCACCCGCTCGGGGTGTTCGCCGGAAACCCGGAACTGCACCGGGTAGCCTACCGGCGGGCCGTTCTCCAGCCGGGTCACGCGCAGCTGCACGTCGGCGAACTGCGGCACCACCTCCTTCAGCAGCCAGTCGCGCACGGCCTCGCGCGCATGGATGTCCTGTGCCAGCACCACGAACTGGGCGAAGTTGGTGGCCGGCAGCTGCTGGTCCAGCGGCAGGTAGAAGCGCGGCGAGCCGGTGCCGACGTAGCCGACGTAGTTGGCGATGCCCTCGCGCTTCTCCAGCAGCGCCTCAAGCTTGCGCGCCTGCGCCTGCGTGGCGGTCAGCGAGGCGCCTTCGGCCAGCTCGATGTCCACCATCAGCTCGGGCCGGGTGGAGTCGGGGAAGAACTGCTGCGGCACGAAGCGGAACATCGCCAGCGAGAACACGAACAGGCCGACGGTGGCCAGGATCACCAGCCAGCGCCGCCGCAGGCAGGCGTCGAGGAAGCGGCGGAAGCGCTGGTAGAACGCGCTCTTGTACGGGTCGTGGTCGTGCGCCAGCTGCTTGGGCGCGATCAGGTTGGCCAGCGCCGGGTTGCGGTCGGCCCAGCGCAGGCGCAGCGCGTGCCAGCGCCCGGCGAGGCTGCCCGGCTTCGGGGCCGTGCGGTTGTGCAGGTCCGGCAGCATCTTGTCGCCGAGGTACGGGATGAACAGCACCGCGGCGATCCACGACACCACCAGCGCGATGGTCACCACCTGGAACAGCGAGCGGGTGTATTCGCCGGTGCTGGAGGCGGCGGTGGCGATCGGCAGGAAGCCGGCGGCGGTGATCAACGTGCCGGTCAGCATCGGGAACGCGGTCGACTCCCACGCGAAGCTGGCCGCGCGCATCCGGTCGTAGCCCTGCTCCATCTTGGTCGCCATCATCTCCACCGCGATGATCGCGTCGTCCACCAGCAGGCCCAGCGCCAGCACCAGCGCGCCGAGGGAAATCTTGTGCAGGCCGATGTCGAACTGGTGCATGATGAAGAAGGTCATCGCCAGCACCAGCGGAATGGTCACGCCCACCACCAGCCCGGTGCGCAGGCCCAGCGAGAAGAAGCTGACCAGCAGCACGATCACCACCGCCTCGGTCAGCACCTGCACGAACTCGCCGACCGAGTCCTCCACCGCGTGCGGCTGGTCGGACACCTTGCGCAGCTGCATGCCGGCCGGCAGCGTCTGCTGCAGGCGCTCGAACTCGGCATCGAGGGTGGCGCCGAGCTTGAGGATGTCGCCGCCGTCCTTCATCGCCACGGCAATGCCGATCGCATCCTCGCCCATGAAGCGCATCTTCGGCGCGGCCGGGTCGGCGAAGCCGCGCCGGACCTCGGCAATGTCGCCCAGCCGCACGGTGCGGTCGCCGGCATGGATGGGGAAGGCGCGGATGTCGTCGACCGACTGGAACTGTCCGCTGACGCGCAGCTGCACGCGGTCGCTGGGCGTCTCGAACCAACTGGTGGGGACGATGGCGTTCTGCTCGGACAGCGCCTGTTGCACCTGCTGCATCGACACGCCCAGCGTGGCCAGCTTGGTGTTGGACAGCTCGACCCACACCTTCTCGTCCTGCAGGCCGACCAGGTCGACCTTGCCGACGTCGGCCACCCGCTGCAGCTCCAGCTGGATGCGGTCGGCGTAGTCGCGCATCAGCGCGTAGTCGAAGCCCTTGCCGGTGAGCGCGTAGATGTTGCCGAAGGTGTCGCCGAACTCGTCGTTGAAGAACGGCCCGACCACCTCGGCCGGCAGCTGCGAACGGATGTCGCCGACCTTCTTGCGCACCTGGTAGAACAGCTCGGGCACGTCCTTGGAGCGCATCGAGTCGCGCGCCATGAAGATCACCTGCGACTGGCCCGGGCGCGAGTACGACTGGATCGACTCGTACTGCCCGGTGTTCATCAACGCCTTCTCGATCGGCTCGGTGACCTGCCGCGACACCTGCTCGGCGGTGGCGCCCGGCCAGGCGGTCTGCACCACCATCGCCTTGAACGTGAACGGCGGGTCCTCGGACTGGCCGAGGTGCTTGTACGACCAGGCGCCGATGACCGCCATCGCCAGCATCGCGAACAGCACCAGCGGGCGGTTGTTGAGCGCCCATTCGGAAAGATTGAAGCGGCGCACGCGCTTACTCCTTGTCCGTGGTGGACGTGGCCGGCTTCAGCACGGGCCGGTTCTGGCGATCCACCGCCGTCACCGGCTGGCCTTCGCGCAGCAGGTGGCCGCCGGCGGCGACCACCCAGTCGCCAGCCTTCAACCCCGACAGTACCGGCACGCTGTCCGCGCCATAGGCGCCCAGCGCCACCTCGCGCAGGTGCACCGCGCCCTTGGCCGGGTCCACGACCCACACGCCGGCCTGCCGTTGCGACTTGCCCGGCTGCACCGCCGCCAGCGGCACGCTCAACGCGCCGCCCTCGGCATGGGCGGCGAACACGCGCGCGCTCTGCCCCAGCTCCACCGCGTCCAGCGCTTCGGCCGCCAAGCTCACCCGGGTGGCATAGGTACGCGCCTGCGCGTCGGCGGCCGGGGCGATCTCGCGGATCGTGCCGGGCCAGCGCCTGCCCGGCTGGTTCCACAATTCCACTTCCACCGCCTGCCCCACCGCGAAGTCGCGGATGCCGCTCTCCGGCAGCGCGATGGCGACCTCGCGGGCGCCGTCCGCGGCCAGCGTGTAGACCGGCTGGCCGGCGGCGACCACCTGCCCGGCCTCGGCCTGGCGGCTGGCGATCACCCCGTCGGCCGGCGCACGCAGTTGCGCGTAGCCGGCCTGGTTGCGGGCGACGTCGAGGTTCGAGCGGGCCGCGTCGGCCTGCCCCTGCGCCGCCTTCAGCGCGGCGTTCTGCGCATCCAGCGCCGAGCGGCTGACCAGTTGCTGCTCGGCCAGCGCGGCGTAGCGCTTCTGGTCGTCGCGGGCCCGCACCAGGTCGGCCTCGGCGGCGGCGTACTGCGCCTGCGCCGCGCGCGCCTGCAGGGCGTAGTCGGCCACGTCCAGTTCGGCCAGCAACTGGCCCTTCTTCACCCGCTGCCCGGCATCGACGTGGCGCCGCAGCAGGTTGCCGCCGACGCGGAACGACAATACCGCTTCCTCGCGCGCCCGCACTTCGCCGGGATAGGCGGTGGTGGCAACGTCACCACCACCGGGGTGGACGACCAATACCGGGACGGCAGCGGCGGGAGGGGTGTCCGGCTTGCCGCAGGCGGCCAGCAGCGTCGTCAGCAGGGCGGTGCCAATCCATCGAGCAGTATTCATGGGCGGGGGTCGCTTGGAGGGAGGGGGATGGCGTCAGCCATCATTATTGAACGCCCCGGTATGGTATAAATATCGAACTGATTGGTCTAGTATTGCCGCCATGTCTTCGCAGCACTCCACCTCCCCTGCCGCAAAGGCCACCACGCGTGGCGCCGGTCCCGGCCGCCCCAAGGACCTGGGCAAGCGCGCCGCGATCCTGGACGCGGCCAAGGAGATGTTCATCGAACTGGGCTTCAACGGCGTGAGCATGGACGGCATCGCCGCCCGCGCCGGCGTCTCCAAGCTCACCGTGTACAGCCACTTCGGCGACAAGGAAACGCTGTTCACCGAGGCCATCCAGGCCAAGTGCGCGGAAATGATGCCCGACGAGCTGTTCGTCACCGACAGCGAAGGCCCGTTGCGCGACCAGTTGCTGGGCATCGGCCATGCCTTCTTCGCCCTGATCGGCAGCGACGCGGCCATCGCCACCCAGCGCATGATGCTGACCCCGGACACCGACGACCGCATCCGCCAGATGTTCTGGCAGGCCGGCCCGCAGCGCACCACGTCCGCGCTGGCCGAGTTCCTCGGCGCCCGCGTGGCCCGCGGCGAGCTGGCCATCGGCGACCTGCAGCTGGCCGCGCGCCAGTTCTTCTGCCTGATCAAGGGCGAACTGCACACCCACATGATGTGCGGGCTGTGCCGCACGCCGGAACAGCACGACACCGACGCCCACATCGCCGCCAGCGTCGATTTCTTCATCCGTGCCTATGTTCCCCGCCCGTAACCTGAACGAACCGGAGGTCCCGATGACTTCCGGCACTGCGGGGCCGGCGGGGCCACGGCGATGCTTGCCCCGCAGCGCCTGCGCCAGCGGCTAAAATGGCCGGCCCACCGCGCCCGAACGACGAGAACCCATGACGATCGATTACTCCCACGCCCGCGAAATGATGGTCGAGCAGCAGGTACGTCCCTGGGACGTGCTGGATCTGCGCGTGCTGGACGTGCTGGCGCGGCTGCCGCGCGAGGCCTTCGTCGCCGAGTCGCACAAGGCACTGGCCTATGCCGACATCGAGCTGCCGCTGGGCCACGGCCAGAAAATGATGAAGCCGGTGGTCGAAGGCCGCATGCTGCAGGCGCTGGACCTGCAGCCGGGCGACGAGGTGCTGGAAATCGGCAGCGGCAGCGGCTTCGTCAGCGCCTGCCTGGGCGAACTGGCGCGCGAAGTGCTGAGCCTGGAAATCCAGCCGGAGCTGGCCGAAGGCGCCCGCCGCAACCTCGACGCCGCCCGGCTCGGCACCAACGTGCGCATCGAAGTGGCCGACGCCCTGCAGTGGCAGAGCCCGCGCCAGTTCGACGCCATCTGCGTCACCGCCGCGGTGGACACGCTGCCGGCGCAGTGGCTGCAGTGGCTGCGCCCCGGCGGCCGCCTGTTCGTGGTGCGCGGCCACTCGCCGGTGATGGAGGCGGTGCTGGCCAAGGCCGACGGCAGCATCGAATCCCTGTTCGAAACCGACATCGACTACCTGCGCGGCGCCGCCCCGGCCCCGCAGTTCCACCTCTGAAGCACACCCAAGGAAGCCGCAATGATCCGCCGATCCCTCGCCCTTGCGCTGGCTGTCGCCCTTGCCCCCCAGGCCGCCAACGCCGCCGACCTGATGCAGGTCTACGAAATGGCCCGCAACGGCGACCCGCAGCTGTCCGCGGCCGAATCCAACCGGCTGTACACCAAGGAAGGCCAGGTGCAGGCGCGCGCCGCGCTGCTGCCCTCGCTCAACGGCGAAGCCTCGCTGACCCGTTCCCGCGCCGAGGCCGACCACTCCCGGAACACCGGCTCGGTCGAATCGCGCCGCCGCAACTACAGCATCCAGGGCAGCCAGACGCTGTTCAACTGGAGCCAGTTCGCCAACCTGCGCGCGCAGCGTGACGTCAGCAAGGCCGCGGATTTCACCCTCGACTCGGCCAACGACGAGCTGATCGTGCGCACCGCCACCACCTACTTCAACGTGCTGGTGGCGATCGAATCGCTCAGCGCCGCGCAGACCAACGAAGCGGCCGCCAAGAAGCAGTTCGACTATGCCGACAAGCGCCTGGAAGTGGGCCTGGCCCCGATCACCGACGTGCACGAAGCGCGCGCCCAGTACGACCAGGCCCGCGCCGACACCATCCTGGCCCGCAACGCGCTGGAAGACGCCTACCAGGCCCTGACCGAACTGACCGGCCAGCCGGTGCGCGACATGCGCGGCCTGCCGGAGGATTTCCGCCCGGAACTGCCGGCCAACCGCGCCAACGTCGACCAACTGGTCGCCGACGCCATCACCCGCAACCCGGCGCTGAAGGCGCAGGAACTGCAGGTCAGCGCCGCCGAGGCCAGCGTCTCGGCCGCCCGCGGCGGCCACTACCCGACCCTGTCGCTGGGCGGCAGCTGGGGCAAGAGCGCCACCTGGGGCGACAGCGTCGGCAGCGGCTCGCTGAGCCCGGATGCGCGCAGCAACAGCATCGGCCTGACCCTGAACGTGCCGATCTTCGCCGGCGGCGCCACCCAGTCGCAGGTGCGGCAGGCACTGGCCCAGCGCGACATCACCCAGGACACCTACGAGCAGCAGAAGCGCGCGCTGGACCGCAACACCCGCAACGCCTATCAGACGCTGGTGGCCGGCGTCAGCGAAGTGGAAGCGCGCCGCTTGGCGGTGGTTTCCGCACAGAGCGCCTACGATGCCTCGCAGGTTGGCCTGGAAGTCGGCACCCGCACCGTGCTGGACGTGGTGCAGAACCAGCGCACCCTGTTCCAGGCGCAGCTGTACTACGCGCAGTCGCGCTACAACTACCTGCTCAGCCGCCTGCAGCTGAGCCAGGCCGTGGGCGACCTGGAAATCGACGAAGTGCAGGACATCAACCGCCTGCTCACCCAGAACGCCGAAGCGCGGCTGGAACCGGACGGCAGCGCCCAGTAAGCGCGCATCCATGCAACGAAGGGAAGGCGGGCACGATGCCCGCCTTCTTTGTTTCCGATGATGCGGTAGTGCCGGCCGCTGGCCGGCAACCTCGCATCACCCGACACCTTGCGATTGCCGGCCGCCGGCCGGCACTACGGCAGGCGCGGCTCGATCAATGCTAGCGTCCGCTCCAGCGCGCCACGGCCATTGGTGACCAGTTGCTGCCCGGCCTCGACCATGCGCTCGCGCGTGGCCGCGTCATCCAGCAACTGCAGTACCTCGCCGGCCACGCCATCGGCGTCGGGCTGGACGCGCAATGCGCCGGCCTCGTTCATGCGCCGCGAGATCTCGGAGAAGTTGTGCAGGTGCGGCCCGGTGACCACCGCCGTGCCCATCGCCGCCGGTTCCAGCAGGTTGTGCCCGCCGATGGCCTGCAGGCTGCCACCGACGAACGCCACCTGCGCGCAGGCGTAGAACTGCATCAGCTCGCCCAGCGTGTCGATCACGAATACCCGGGCATCGGCCGTTGGCCACTGCTGCGCGCCACGCGTGGCCACGTGCCAGCCCTGCTCGCGCGCCAGCGCCTCCGCCCTGGCGAAGCGCTCCGGGTGCCGCGGCGCCCACAGCAGCAGCGCATCCGGATGCTGCGCCAAAACCCGCGCATGGATGTCGACCACCGCCTGCTCCTCGCCCTCGTGGGTGCTGGCGGCGATCCACACCTTGCGCGAAGACGGCACATGCGCACGGAACGCCTGCAGCACCGCCGTCGGGTCCGGCGGATGGATCTCGAACTTCAGGTTGCCCAGCGCACGCACCTGTTCCGCCCGCGCGCCCAGTGCGATGAAGCGCCGCGCATCTTCCCGCGACTGTGCCGCCACGCAGGTCACGCCATGCAGGGCACGCGCGATCAGCGGACGCAGGAGACGATATCCCTTCAACGACCGCGCCGACAGCCGCGCATTGAGGATGTAGAGCGGGATGCCGCGGTCGCGGCAGCCGAACAGCAGGTTCGGCCACAACTCGGTTTCCAGGATCAGCGCCAGGCTCGGTTTGAAATGCCCCAGAAAGCGGTTGACGCTGTCGGGCACGTCATAAGGCAGGTAGACGTGCTCCACCGCCTCGCCCCACAACGCCCGCACCCGCTGCGAACCGGTCGGGGTGATGGTGGTGATGATCCAGCGGATGTCCGGGTGACGCTCGCGCAGCGCATTGACCAGCGGCGCGGCGGCATTGACCTCGCCCACCGACACCGCGTGCAGCCACACCCGCGGCTCCCCCGCACTCTGCGGATAGGAGGCGTAGCGCTCGTCCCAGCGCCTGAAATACTCGCGTACGCGGAAACCGCGCCAGATCAGGTGGTACACCGTGATCGGCAGCAGCAGGTAAAGCACGGCCGAGTACAGGCCGCGCAACAAAGTTTCGATGAAGTCCTTGCGCATGCCGCCAAGGATACGGGCAGGAGCGAGTGGAAAGGAGTAAGGGGTGGGGAAAGCCCGGACGCAGACTCTTTAGCCGTCCCCCCACCCGCACGCCTCCTCGCTCACTCATCTAAACTTCACCCATGTCCGATTCCCCCACCACCGCCACCCGGCCCTCGCCCTGGCAGCCACGTCATTGGCCAAGCTTCGCCGGGCTCGGCGTCGCGATGCTGGCCGCGCGCCTGCCGTGGATGCTGCAGCGTGCGCTCGGCCGCGGCATCGGTTGGCTTGCCCTGCACCTGGCACGCACCCGGCGGCGGGCGGCGGAAGTGAACCTGAGGCTGTGTTTCCCGGAACAGGACGAAGCCGGGCGGCAACGGCTGCTGCGCGACAGCTTCGATGCGCTGGGCGTGGGCATCTTCGAGTTCGCCCGCGCGTGGTGGGGCAGCATCGACACGATCCGCCCGCGGGTGCGACTGGAAGGATTGGAGCACCTGCAGGCCCTGCAGACCGAGGGACGCGGCGTGCTGCTGGTCTCCGGCCACTTCATGACGCTGGAAATGTGCGGGCGCCTGCTGTGCGACCACGTGCCGCTGGCCGGCATGTACCGTCGCTACCGCAACCCGGTGACCGAGTGGGCGGTGAAGCGCGGGCGCCTGCGCTATGCCTGCGCGATGTTCGCCAACGAGGACATCCGCGCCAGCGTGCGCCACCTCAAGAAAGGCGGCCTGCTGTGGTACGCACCGGATCAGGACATGCGCGGCAAGGAATCGGTATTCGTGCCGTTCTTCGGCATGCCCGCCTCCACCATCACCGCCACCCACCAGCTCGCGCGCCTGACCGGCTGCGCGGTGGTGCCGTATTTCCACCGTCGCGAAGGCGACCGCTACGTGCTGAGGATCGCACCGCCACTGGTGGATTTCCCCGGCGATGACGCCGTGGCCGATACCGCCCGCGTCAACGCCGCCATCGAGGACATGGTGCGCGAGGCCCCCGCGCAATACCTGTGGATCCACCGGCGCTTCAAGCGCCAACCGGAGGGACGCAGCACGTTCTATGCGAAAGAGGGAAACGGAAACCGGTAAGCATCGTTTCCATGCCTGCCTCCGCGTCCGTGCTTCACTCGTTCCTCGCCGTCAGCGCACCCGCATACAACGCCGCCAGCAACAGCAGCACGCTGCCCCAGAACGCCGAGTGGAAGGCCAGGTGGGTGTTGAATGGGAACACCGTGACCAGCAGCGCCAATGCCGCCGGGCGTGCGCGATCGCGCGCCGCGGCGTCGGCATAGCGCCAGGCGCGCCACGCCATCGCCGCGCCCATCAACCACAGCAACAGGCCCAGCAGGCCGGTTTCGCTGAGGATTTCCAGCACCAGCTGATGCGCATGCAGCGCCGGGCCATCGCCCCATTCGGTTCCCTGGCCGTGGGTCGGGTCGCACTCCGGCCAGGCATTGCGGAAGCCGCGCACGCCCACGCCATTGACCGGATGTTCGCGCACCATGCACAGCGCACCGCTCCAGATACGGCCGCGCCCGGCCAGGGCGGTGTTGATGTCGGCGGCCTTGCCGCTCAGCGCGGGCAGGGTCGCGGCGATGCGCTCGCGCACCTGCGTCGACCCCGTTCCCAATGCCGCCACGCCCAGCACGGCGGCCAGCACCGCCAGCGCCATCCAGCGCGCGCCCAGCAGGCGCCAGCCGGTGAACAGCAACACCAGCGCATAGGTGATCCACGAGGCACGCGAACCGGCCAGCAGTATCGCGACGCCGGCAAACATGGCGGCCACCGCCCAACCGATCCGCCCCCAGCACCGGCCCGCCAGCAGCAACAGAAACGGCGACAGGCTCGCCAGCACCTGCCCCAGCTTGGGATTGCAGGCGCCGAACACGCCATTGACGCGGCCGGAGCCGATCATGTCCTGCGGCAGGCACAGCGCATGGCCGGACAGCAACTGCTTGAGCTGGTCCAGCGACCAGAACAGCGGGCTGGCTGCAAACAGGGCCTGCAACAGCGCATCCAGCGACCAGATGCCTGCGATCACCGCCAGGCCGGCAAAGGTCACGCGCCGTCGCGCATCGTCGGCCACCGCCATCGCCACCAGCCACATGAACGGCAGGTAGCGCAGCCCGCCGGCCACCTTGCCCAGCGCCCGCCCTGGTTCCTGCGCATCCAGCGCGGACAACAACTGCGGCAACCAGTAGGCAAGGAACAGCACGCTGGTCAGCGCCCAGACCGGCACGCCCAGCGTCGCGCCAACGGCGCCACGCATGCGCGGCTGCAGCAACCGCACCACCGCGAACAGCGCCGCCAGTACCAGCACCGCCTCGGCAATGCCCGGCAGCGGCCACAGCGCGACGAAGGCCAGCACCCATGCCGGCGCCCAGCGCCCGGCAAGCGGCGCGGAAATGCGGGAAGTCGAGTCAGCCGGCAAGTTCGCCATAAACATCCAGGGTGGCGCGTTGCATCGCCTGCAGGGTAAAGGGAATCCGGCCGGGCAGCGCCGGGGGCGATTGCAGCAGTTCCTTCGCCCGTTGCACCAGGGCGGCCATGTCGCCCTGCATCACCGCGCCGGAAGGCTGCAGTTGCGCCAGCAGCTCGCCGACACCGCCGTGGTTCCAGCCCAGCACCGGGCGACCGACGCACAGTGCCTCCAGCACGGTGCGACCGAAGGCCTCGGGCTTGTCGGACAGTTGCAGTACCAGGTCGCTGGCCGCATAGGCCCGGGCGATGCGCACGGTGGGCTCGGTGATCGCCAGCGCCGCGCCGATGCCCAGCGTCGCGGCCTGCCGTTCGAGTTCGCGCACGTAGGCCTCGCGCCCCGGCTCGCGTGCGCCGGGCATCCACAGCCGCGCCGGCAGGCCATCGGCATGCAACCGCGCCAGCAACTGCAATGCATGGGCATGGCCCTTCAGGCGCGTACCGCGGCCCGGCAGCAGCAACAGCGGCCCATCACCGGCCAGTTGCGGATGCCGTTCTGCCACCGCCAGCCGCGGCCGGCGATCGCTGCGGGCCACGTGCGGGAATTGCGCCGCATCCACCCCTCGCGGGATCACCCGCAGGCGTTCCGGCGCGGTATCCGGGTAATGGCCGAGCAGGTAGTCGCGCACCGTCCGCGACACGCAGATCACCCGCTCGCCGCTGGCCATGATGGCGCTGTAGCGGCCCGGCGAATTCAAGCCGTGCATGGTCGTCACCCAGTGCGGCCGCCGTGCCTGCGGCAAGCCACGCAGCGCATGCCAGCCCAGCCACGCCGGCAGCCGCGAACGCGCGTGCACGATGTCGGCGCCGGTTTCGGCGAACAGCCGCCGCAGCGACGCCACGTGCCGCAAGGTCAGCAGGGATTTACGGCCAATGTCCAGCGTCAGGTGCTCGGCGCCGCTGTCCAGCAACGGCTGGACCAGGCGGCCGCCGGCGGAAACGACGATGGCGCGGTGGCCGGCCGCCGCCAGCGCCTGGGCGATTTCGAGGGTGGAACGCTCGACGCCGCCGGAGTGCAGTGCCGGCAGCAACTGCACCACGGTCAGGCGGCGCATCGTCGCGCTCAGTCGACCAACACGTACACCGCGCCGCAGTACGGGCAGGCGGCTTCGCCGCTGGGCTCGTCCTCGATCGGCAGGTAGACGCGCGGGTGCGAGTTCCACAGGGCCATTTCCGGCGTCGGGCAGCTCAACGGCAGGTCGGCGCGGTGCACGTCGTAACGCTTCTCGGCATTGGCGGGCGCGGTGGCGGTATGGCTCATGGCGTCATTCACACGGAAAATCGGGACCGGGCAATTCTAGCAGCGCCGGCGCCGGCAATATGCCGCCGCTACGTGCAGCTGCGGTTGCCCCGCGTCACAGCGGAACGGCCCGTCGCCGGGCGGTTGGGCACCCGGCCGGAAACGACAAGGCCGGCATCGGCCGGCCCTGTCATTGCGATCGCCTCTACCCGCTCAGCTGCCGCGTTCGGCTTCCATCTGCTTGCGGATCTGCGCATCGACCGCGGCGATGGCGGTCATGTTGAGGATGCGGCGGGCGCTGGCGCTGTTGGTCAGGATGTGCACCGGCTTGGAGGTGCCCATCAGGATCGGGCCGATCGCCACGCCGTCGGTGAACACGCGCACCAGGTTGTAGGCGATGTTGGCCGCCTCCAGGTTCGGCAGCACGAACAGGTTGGCGCGGCCCTTGAGGCTGCTGTCGGGCAGCAGCTTCTCGCGCAGCGCCTCGTCCCAGGCGGTGTCGCCCTGCATTTCGCCGTCCACGTTCAGCCGCGGGTTGCGCTTGAGCAACTGCTCGCGCACCTGCCGCATCTTCAACGCATCCCTGGAATCATGGCTGCCGAAGTTGGAATGCGACAGCAGCGCCACCTTCGGCTCGATGCCGAACAGCTTCATGCGGTAGGCCGCCTGCAGCGTGGACTCGACGATCTGCTCGACGCTGGGGTCTTCCTGCACGTGGGTATCGACGAAGAAGAACACGCCCTGCGAGTTGATCACGCCGGTCATCGCCGAGGTCGAGCTGACCCGCGGCTCCAGCGGGATCACGCTGCGCACGTAGCCCAGCTTCTTGTGGAAGCGGCCGACCACGCCGCTGAGCATGGCGTCGGCCTCGCCGCGGGCGACCATCACCGCGGCGATCAGGGTCGGCCGCGAGCGCAGCAGGTTCTTGGCCGCGGCCACGGTGACGCCCTTGCGACCGGTCAGGCCGTGGTAGTACTGCCAGTAGTCGTTGAAGCGCGGGTCGTCGTTGATGTTGGTGATCTCGAAGTCGACGCCCGGCTTCATGCGCAGGCCCATGCGCTCGATGCGCGCCTCGATCACGTCCGGGCGGCCGATCAGGATCGGGAAGGCCACGCCTTCGTCGATCACGTTCTGCACCGCGCGCAGCACCACCTCTTCCTCGCCCTCGGCATAGGCCACGCGCTGCTTGTCCGCGCGCGCCTGGTCGTGCACCGGCTTCATCAACAGGCTGGTGCGGTAGACGAACTGCGCCAGCTTCTGCCGGTAGGCAGCCATGTCGGCGATCGGCCGGGTGGCCACGCCCGAGTCCATCGCCGCCTGGGCGACGGACGAGGACAACTCCACCAGCAGGCGGCGGTCGAACGGGCGCGGGATCAGGTAGTCGCGGCCGAAGCTCGGCGTCTCGCCACCATAGGCCGCGCCAAGGTCGGAAGCCTCCTTGCGCGCCAGCGCGGCGATCGCGCGCACGCAGGCGATCTTCATTTCCTCGTTGATGATGGTCGCGCCCACGTCCAGCGCGCCGCGGAACAGGTACGGGAAGCACAGCGCGTTGTTGACCTGGTTCGGGTAGTCCGAGCGGCCGGTGCCGATGATCGCGTCGGCGCGCGCGGCGCGCGCCTCCTCCGGCATGATTTCCGGGGTCGGGTTGGCCAGCGCGAAGATCACCGGGTCGCGGGCCATGCTCCGCACCATGTCGGCGCTGAGGATGCCCGGCGCCGACAGGCCGAGGAAGATGTCCGCGCCCTCGACGACCTCGGCCAGAGTGCGCTTGTCGGTGTCGCGCGCGTAGCGCGCCTTCTCCGGGTCCAGCCCCGGGCGGCCGGTGTGGATCACGCCGTCGCGGTCGAAGGCCAGCACGTTCTCCGGCTTCACCCCCAGCGACACCAGCATGTTCACGCAGGAAATGCCGGCTGCGCCCATGCCGGTGGTGGCGACCTTGACCTCTTCGATCTTCTTGCCGGTGATGTCCAGCGCGTTGAGGATCGCCGCGCCGACGATGATCGCGGTGCCGTGCTGGTCGTCGTGGAACACCGGGATGTTCATGCGCTCGCGCAGCTTGCGCTCGACCACGAAGCATTCCGGCGCCTTGATGTCCTCCAGGTTGATGCCGCCGAAGGTCGGCTCCAGCGAGGCGATGATGTCGATCAGCTTGTCCGGGTCGTTCTCGTCGATCTCGATGTCGAACACGTCGATGCCGGCGAACTTCTGGAACAGCACGCCCTTGCCTTCCATGACGGGTTTCCCGGCCAGCGGGCCGATGTTGCCCAGGCCCAGCACCGCGGTGCCGTTGGAGATCACCGCGACGAGGTTGCCGCGCGCGGTCAGCTCGCTGGCCTGCTGCGGGTCGTCCTGGATCGCCTGACAGGCATAGGCCACGCCCGGCGAGTACGCCAGCGACAGGTCGCGCTGGGTCAGCATCGGCTTGGTCGCGGCGACCCGGATCTTGCCCGGCGGCGACATGCGGTGGTAATCGAGGGCGGCCTGTTTGAAATCTTCTTTGGACATCGACGTCAGGGGGCTGAATGGGCAAGAGCGGGACGCAGGATGATACCCCCGTTGGCTGAGCGGGACCTGTTGCGGTCATGTTGCGAACGCACAATCCGGAGGCGCATGTCATCGCCGTGACCGCGGGTTGTCCCGTGGGCGTGGTGATGCGTCATTGCATCGCTGATGGATGACAGCGGGATGCATGCGCTGCGGTACGGGAAACCACCCGCGTGGCCGCAGGTATGCGCATGGACAATGCGGACAGCGCCTGTCCCCACGGCAACCGGGAAGAATCGGATTTCCTCGATGACCGCCCAATTATAAAGAAAATAATTTTCATACATTCCCATATCGTGCTAAATAGTGATCTTCCGAGAAAACAGCACCCGGGAACGCACAAGGAAAGTCCACGATGGAAAATTACTTTCAAACGGATCGACCGCTGTCCGGCAAAGGGTTGCCGGCCGGCGGCCCGTGGACGCCGTCATCCATCGCCGCGGCGGGCGGGTCCATCCTGGCCGAGGACGTCAGCCTGCCGGTCGCGGTGCTGGAGGAACCGGCGCTGCGCCACAACCTGGAATGGATGCGCCGCTTCACCGCCGCCTACGGCGTGCAGCTGGCGCCGCATGGCAAGACCACGATGAGCCCGGCGCTGTTCCGCATGCAGCTCGACGCCGGCGCGTGGGGCATCACCCTCGCCACCGCGCCGCAGGCGGTGGCGGCCTTCGAGCACGGCGTGCGCCGCGTGCTGCTGGCGAACCAGTTGGTCGGCAAGGGCAATTTCGAGCTGATCGCCGATCTGCAGGCGCGCGATGCCGGGTTCTGGTTCGCCTGCGTGGTCGATTCGGCCGACAACGTGGCCGCGCTGGGACGGTATTTCGCCGCGCGCGGGCAATGCATCAAGGTGCTGCTGGAAATCGGCGTCGAAGGCGGTCGTACCGGCGTGCGCGATGATGCGCAGGCGCAGGCGGTGCTGGCGGAAATCACGCGCTGGCCGGGTGCGGTCACGCTGGTCGGCGTCGAAGTCTATGAAGGCGTGGCCAGGGAAGAGGCCGGCGTGCGCGCGGTGTTGCAACGCACGCTGGCGCAGTGGCGCGCGATCCGCGATGCCGGCGGTTTCGCACAATTGCCGGCGATCCTGTCCGGCGCCGGCTCGGCGTGGTTCGACGTGGTCGCCGAGGAATTCGCCGCGCTGTCCGGCGATGCCGATGCACAGGTGGTGCTGCGCCCCGGCTGCTACCTCACCCACGACGTCGGCATCTATCGCCGGGCCGCCGCGCGCATCCACGCAGGCAACCCGGTCGCGCGCGACATGGGCGAAAGCCTGCGCCCGGCGCTGCGGCTGTGGGCCTGCGTGCAGTCGCGGCCGGAACCGGGCAAGGCGATCGTCGCGCTAGGCAAGCGCGATGCCGCGTTCGACGCCGGTTTCCCGGTACCGGCATTGCATTACCGGCCCGATGCGGCGGCGCCCGCCGAAGCGCCGGCGCACTGGCAGGTCACCGCGATGATGGACCAGCACGCCTTCCTCGACGTGCACGCCGGCGACGACCTGCGCGTGGGCGACCTGCTGTGCTTCGACATCTCCCACCCCTGCCTGACCTTCGACAAGTGGCGCCACCTGCTGGTGGTCGATGCCGCGCACCGCGTCGTCGGCGCGGTGGACACCTGCTTCTGAGCCGCGCACGGAGCCTGCCTACTACATGAGCAACGGGAACCTGCTGCTGGTCTACGCGGTGTTGTCGATCCTGGCGCTGGTCGTGCTGATCGCGCGCTTCCGGCTCAACCCGTTCATCAGCGTCACCGTGGTGTCGGTGGGGCTGGCGCTGCTGGCCGGCATGCCGGCGCCGGAGATCCTGCCGGCCTACGAGCAGGGCGTGGGCAAGACGCTGGGGCATATCGCGCTGATCGTGGCGCTGGGTACCATGCTCGGCAAGATGATGGCCGAATCCGGCGGCGCCGAGCGCATCGCGCGCACGCTGATCGCCCGCTTCGGCACCCGGAACGTGCACTGGGCGATGATGCTGGTCGCCTTCTGCATCGGCCTGCCGATCTTCTTCGAGGTCGGCTTCGTGCTGCTGATCCCGATCGTGCTCAACGTCGCCCGCCGCACCGGCGTGCCGCTGCTGCTGGTGGGCCTGCCGATGGTGGCGGGGCTGTCGGTGGTGCACGGGCTGGTGCCGCCGCACCCGGCAGCGATGCTGGCAGTAACCGCCTACGAAGCCGACGTCGGCCGCACCGTGTTCTACGCCTTGCTGGTGGGCCTGCCCACCGCGGCGCTGGCCGGGCCGCTGTTCGCGAAGGTCGTCGCGCCGCGGGTGCAACTGCCGGCGCACAACCCGATGGAGGCGGCGCTGCTGAACGAAGGCCACGGTCGCATTCCCGACGAACAGCTGCCGGGCTTCGGCATCACCATCGCCACCTTGATGCTGCCGGTGGCGCTGATGCTGCTGGGCGGCTGGGCCGACCAGATCGCCACGCCCGGCTCGCCGCTCAACCACGGCCTGCGCTTCCTCGGCCACTCGGTGGTGGCGCTGCTGCTGGCCACCCTGCTGAGCTTCGTCACCCTGGGCCTGATGCGCGGCTTCGACCGCGAGCAGATACTGAAGTTCTCGCAGGAATGCCTGGCCCCGACCGCCGCCATCACCCTGCTGGTCGGCGCCGGTGGCGGCCTCAACGGCATCCTCGTGCACACCGGCGTGGCCGCGGAGATCATCAACCTGTCGCAGCGCTTCGAACTGTCGCCGCTGCTGATGGGCTGGACGATGGCCGCGCTGATGCGCGTGGCCACCGGCTCGGCGACGGTGGCGATGACCACCGCCTCGGGCATCGTCGCGCCCATCGCCGCCGCCACCGGCTACCCGCACCCCGAACTGCTGGTGCTGGCCACCGGCGCCGGCTCGGTGGTGCTGTCCCACGTCAACGACGGCGGCTTCTGGCTGGTGAAGGAGTACTTCAACATGTCCGTGGCCCAGACCTTCAAGACCTGGACCGTGCTGGAAACCCTGATCTCCGTCACCGCGCTGCTGCTGGTGATGGCCCTGGCCACCGTGCTCTGAAACCGAAGAATCCCACCATGTTCGACATCGTCTACGAACTGCGCCAACGGCAGCACGAATTCAGCCCGGTCGAGGCGCGCATCGCCAGCACCATCCTCGCCGACGTCGACGCCGCCGCCCAATACGGCGTGACCGAGCTGGCCGAGCGCGCCGGGGTCAGCGCCGCGGCGATCTCGCGCTTCGCCAAGGCGCTGGGCTGCGAGCACGTGCGCGAACTGCGCGCGCGGCTGGCCTCGGCCAGCGCGGTCGGCAAGCGCTTCCTGGAACAGCAGAACGCGCCGCCGGTGTCGGCGCTGTTCGCGCAGATCTGCGACGACATCCAGACCTGCCTGCAGCACAACCTGGCCGGCCTCGACGAAGAGGTGGTGCAGCAACTGGCCGACGCCATCTGCCGGGCGCGGCGCGTCCACGTGTTCGGCATCGGCGGCTGCTCGACGGTGTTCGCGCAGGAAATGCAGAACCGGCTGATGCGCTTCGGCCTGCCGATCGTCGCCTGCAACGACGCGGTGGTGATGAAGATGACCGCGGCCATCACCGGCCCGCAGGATCTTGTATTGGCGCTGTCGGTCAGCGGCATCACCCCGGAAATGGTGTCGGCAGTGGAGATCGCCCGCGGCTACGGCGCCCGCATCGGCGCCATCACCCGCGCCGGCACGCCGCTGGCGTCGTTGAGCGACTGGCTGCTGCCGATCAGCATCGAGGAGACCGATTTCGTGTTCAAACCTTCCGCGTCGCGCTACGCGATGATGCTGGCCATCGACGTGCTGGCCACCACCACCGCGCTCAACGGCGCCGGCGACAACCACGAGCACCTGCGCCGCATCAAGCTGGCGCTGGACCGCTACCGCGGCGGCGACTCGCGCCTGCCGCTGGGCGACTGAACGGATGTACGACGTACTGATCCGCAACGCGCTGGTGCTCGACGGCAGCGACCGGCCCGGCACGCACGGCGACGTCGGCGTGCGCGATGGCCGCATCGTCGCGGTCGGCGCGCTCGACGGCGGGGCCGTGCAGGTCATCGACGCCGCCGGCCGCGCGCTGGCGCCGGGCTTCATCGACGTGCATACCCACGACGACATCGAAGTGATCCGGCAACCGGCAATGACCAGCAAGCTGTCGCAGGGCGTGACCACCGTGGTGGTCGGCAACTGCGGCATCAGCGCCAGCCCGGTGCGCATCCGCGGCGAGGTGCCCGACCCGATGAACCTGCTCGGCGATGCCGGCGACTTCCGCTACCCGGACTTCGCCAGCTACCGCCGTGCGGTGGAAAACGCGCGACCGGCGGTGAACGTGGCCGCGCTGGTCGGCCACACCGCGCTGCGCCAGAACCACATGGACCGGCTCGACCGCGCCGCCACCGCCGACGAGATCGGCGCGATGCGCGCGCAGCTGCGCGAAAGCCTGCAACAGGGCGCGCTCGGCCTGAGCAGCGGCCTGGCCTATGGCTCGGCCTTCCACGCACCATCCGCGGAAGTGGCCGAACTGGCGCGCGAACTGCCGGCCGGCGGCCTGTACGCCACCCACCTGCGCGACGAGTTCGCCGGCATCCTCGACGCAATGGAGGAAGCCTTCGGCGCCGCACGCGCGCCACGCGCCGCGGTGCGCGTCTCGCACGTCAAATGCGCCGGCATCGGCAACTGGGGCCGCAGCCGCGAGGTGCTGCGCCATCTGGACGATGCCGCGCATACGCAGGACGTGGCCTGCGACTGCTACCCGTATGCGGCCAGCGCCTCGACCCTGGACCTCAGGCAGGTCACCGACGCCTACGACATCCTGATCACCTGGTCCGAACCGGAACCGGTGCAGGGCGGGCGCCTGCTGGCCGACATCGCCGCCGACTGGGGCGTGCCGCTGCTGGACGCGGCAACGCGCCTGCAACCGGCCGGCGCGGTCTACCACTGCATGGACGAGGCCGACGTGCGCCGCTTCCTGCTGCACCCGCTGACGATGATCGGCTCGGACGGCCTGCCGCGCGACCCGCGCCCGCACCCGCGGTTGTGGGGCACCTTCCCGCGCGTGCTGGGCCACTACGCGCGCGACGAGGAGCTGTTCCCGCTGCACACCGCCGTGCACAAGATGACCGGCCTGCCGGCCAGCCGCTTCGCGCTTGGCGCGCGCGGCTTCATCCGCCCCGGCGGCTGCGCCGACCTGGTGCTGTTCGACCCGGCGCGGGTGCGCGACATGGCCAGCTTCCACGACCCGGTGCGGGCCGCCGAGGGCATCGATGCGGTGTGGGTCAACGGCGAGCTGGCTTATGACGGCAGCGAAGTAATCGCGCGTCCGGGGCGGTTCATCGCGCCGAACAACTGACCCCTTCTCCCTCCGGGAGAAGGTGCCCCGAAGGGGCGGATGAGGGTACGGGCGAAGCTCCATGCAATCAGGTTATTGCGAGGCTTCGCCCCTGCCCTCTCCCCAACCCCTCTCCCGCCGGGAGAGGGGCTTTGACCATCGCATGAAGGAGCATTCATGACCGACATCAAACGTTACGGCGCCGAAGGCGGCGTCGGCCAGGGCAAGCAGCACATGCCGTTCTCGCGCGCGGTCGAGGCCGATGGCTGGCTGCATGTGTCCGGGCAGGTACCGATGCGCGACGGCGAGCTGGTCGGCGGCACCGTCACCGAGCAGGCGCACGTGGCCATCGGCAACCTGCTGTCGATCCTCGCCGAGGCCGGCTACGGCCCCGAGCACGTCGTGCGCTGCGGCGTATGGCTGGACGACGCCCGCGACTTCTACGCCTTCAACACCGTGTTCAGGCACTACTTCGGCGAGCACCCGCCGGCCCGCGCCTGCGTGGAAAACCGCATGGTGGTGGACTGCAAGGTCGAGGTGGACTGCATCGCCTGGAAGCGCCCGCAGCGCTGACCCGGCAACAACCCTCGCAGGAGCGACGCCAGTCGCGATGGGGCTTTCCCGGTAGAGCCCGGTCGCGACTGGCGTCGCTCCTACCGATCCTTGGAGGCGAGCGGCAAAGCCCCATCGCCCACCCTGTCCATCCGTATCCGGTTGGCGAACAGCGAGAACGCCAGCGCACCAGCCAGACCGTTGGCGCGCTGCAGCCACGGCGGCAACCAGCGCGGCGGCGCCAGCACCCCAGCCTCGAACAGCGGCGCCAGCGTCTGCGCATCGTCCAGCGTCATCTTGCCGGCGAACAGCCAGTGGCAGGTCTTCAATTTCTCGTCGCGCAGCATCTGCCGGAAGAAGGTGTGCACCGACACCAGCCCGCGCAGGTACACCGTGTCCTTGTTGAACGCGCCGCCACCGGACGTGGGCACGCCGCGAAACACCCGCTGCGCCGAGGCGAAGCTTTCCTCCGGCGTCTGCCCGGCGTCGCGGAAATAGCGGAACACCGCGATGAAGTCGGCGCCGTCGCGCGCCATCGCGATGGCCTCGATGCGCAGGCTGACGCGCTTCAGGCGCTGGATGTCGATGCTGCCGGTGATCTGCTCGGCGAAGGTCGCCAGACCTTCCTGGGTCGCGGTGGTGCGCGGCGAGGACAGCGCCAGGCTTGGCAGCACCGTTTGTTCGCGGCCATTGAGCGCGGTCAGCGAATGCACCAGCGCCTCGTGGTGGAACAGCTGTGCGCGGTCGTAGGCGCTGAAACCGGCGCCGCTGCGCAGGCGGATGCGGGTGGCGCCGGCGGCGGCCTTGGCCACCAGCGCCGGGTCCAGCTCCACGCTGATGACGCGCGCGTCGAAGAAGTCGTCGAGGTCGTTCTGCAACTGCAGTTGCAGGGCCACGGCCGACACCGGCACCTGCTCCTCCGGCGCCAGCAGTTCGTGGTCCAGCTCCTGCGCGATGTCGATGAAATGCCGCGCCGCCTCGCGCGTGGCCGGGCCATTGCCGGGCATGGCTTGCTCCGGCGTGCCGAACAACTGCGCCGACAACGCATCGACCTCGTGCGTCCCCAACGCTTCCAGCAGGCGCGCGGCCAGTTCCCAGCTCTGCACCGAATCGCGCAGGTAGCGGCCCAATGGATGCGAGGCATCGGCGGCATCGGCGATCGCGGCCAGCTCGCGCCGCGCATCGGCGAAATCATGCTTCGGGTAGTCCACCCGCGGCAGCACCGGGTTGCCGCGCGCCACGCTGTCGAGGAACGGCGCCTGCGTCGATGCCGGCCAACTGGCCAGCGTCAACAGCCTGATGCCGCGCACCGCCTTGACCAGCCGCGCATCGAGCGCGGCGTGGTGGGTGATGGCCGGGTCGGAGGCAACGGCATTCATGCCCGCACCATACCGTAGGTCGGGGCTACGCCCCCGACACATCGCTTGCCTCAAGCATGCGCGCGTCGGGGGCGTAGCCCCGACCTACCGACACTATGTCGACGGCCTCCCTGCAGTTGCCGGCCAGCGGCCGGCACTATCGCTCAACGCCGCTTCGGTTTTCCCGCCGGCCGCCACTGCGCGCCACGCCCGGCGCTCCGGCGCTCGCTGGCCTGCTCGGCCTGCCGCTGCGCCAGCTTGGCCGCGGCCGCGGCCACTTCCTCGCGCAGCTTGAGGTAGTTCAGCAGGCGGCTTTCGTCGATCTCGCCACGCTCGATCGCCGCGCGCACCGCGCAGCCGGGTTCGTGCTGGTGCGAGCAGTCGCGGAAGCGGCATTGCTCGGTCAGCGCCTCGATATCGGCGAAGCCGCCTTCGGCCAGGGTTTCCTCGCCGGTGGGCTTGAGCTCGCGCATGCCCGGCGTGTCGATCAGGCAGGCGCCGGCCGGCAGCGGCAGCAGCGCGCGGTGGGTAGTGGTGTGGCGCCCGCGCGAATCGCTGCCGCGCACCGCGCCGGTCTTCATCCGGTCATGCCCGAGCAGGGTGTTGGTCAGCGTGGACTTGCCGGCGCCGGAGGAACCCACCAGCACCACCGTGCGGCCCGGCCCCAGCCACGGCGCCAGCGCGGCGGCGCTGGCCGGGTCCTTGCCGTTGATCGCCAGCAGCGGGATGTCCTGCGCCGCCAGGTCCTCCAGCACCGCCAGCGCATCGGCGCCGTATTCGGTCTGGTCGGCCTTGGTCAGCACCACCACCGGCGCGGCGCCGCCGCTGCCGGCCAGCATCAGGTAGCGCTCGATGCGCCGCGGGTTGAAGTCCGCATCCAGCCCGCAGACGATGAACACCGTGTCGATGTTGGCCGCGATCACCTGCTGGTGGTAATGCTCGCCGGCCGCACCACGCTTGACCGAGCTGCGCCGCGGCAGCAGCGCGACGATGCGCGATTCCTCCAGCAGCACCCAGTCGCCCACCGCCGCACGCTCGTGGCTGGGAAAGCGGGGCCGCTGCCACTCCGGCAGCGACTCGGCCTTGCGCGCGGCATCGGCGGCATCGGCCACCACGTAGCCGGAGCGGTGCTGCTCGACCACCCGCGCCGGCCGCGCTGCCGGATGCGCGGTGAAGGCGGCCTGCCACGCCGCATCTTCCGGCGGGCCGGGCCAGGGCCAGCCGATGGGGCGCAACGCGGCGAAATCGATCATGTCCGTCATCGGCCAATTCTAAGCGGCGCGACGGCCCCAGCCGCCTGCCGGCGGCCACTCGGTTCCGCCCGGAACCATTGCCCCGCAGCGCAGCAATTCCGCTACCATGCGGCTTCCACGCCTGTACGGCCCCGCGCAAATGTCAAGCCCCAAACCGCTGCCCACCCGCGAACGCCTGTCCGAAGTGCGCTACGAGATCCGTGGCGAGCTGGCCCGGCGAGCCCGCGAGCTGGAGGCGCAGGGGCGCAGGCTGATCAAGCTCAACATCGGCAACCCCGGCAATTTCGGCTTCCGCGCGCCGGAGCACCTGCAGCACGCCATCGCCGACGACATGGGCCGCACCGACCCCTACACCCACCAGCAGGGCCTGCCGGTGGCGCGCGACGCCATCGCCGCGGCCTATGCCCGGCGCGGCATGCCCGACGCGCAGGCCGAGCGCGTGTTCGTCGGCAACGGCGTGTCCGAACTGATCGACCTGTCGCTGCGCGCCCTGCTCAACCCCGGCGACGAGGTGCTGGTGCCCTCGCCCGACTACCCGCTGTGGTCGGCCGCCACCATCCTCAACGACGGCCGCCCGGTCTATTACCGCTGCCGCCCCGAGAACGGCTTCCAGCCCGACCCGGTGGAGATCGAGACGCTGGTGTCCTCGCGCACCCGCGCCATCGTGCTGATCAACCCCAACAATCCCAGTGGCGCCAGCTACCCGCGCGAGCTGCTGGAAAAGATCGTCGCCGTCGCCCGCCGCCACAACCTGCTGCTGCTGGTCGACGAGATCTACGACCAGATCCTCTACGACGGCGCCGCCTTCCAGCCGCTGGCGCCGCTGGCCGGCGACCACCCGTGCCTGACCTTCAGCGGCCTGAGCAAGGTGCACCGCGCCTGCGGCTGGCGCGTGGGCTGGATGTTGCTGTCCGGCAACGCCGCGCAGCTGGGCGAGTTCCGCGCCGCGCTGGACCTGCTCAGCGCGCTGCGGCTGTGCGCCAACGTGCCCGGCCAGTACGCCATCGACGCGGCGGTCAACGGCCCGGACACCATCACCGCGCTGTGCTCGCCCGGCGGCCGCCTGTACGAGACCCGCCGCGCGGTGATAGACGCCTGCGCCGCGAGCGAACACCTGGAGCTGGTCGCCCCGGCCGGCGCGCTGTACGCCTTCCCGGCCGTGACCGGGCCGGCCGCGCAGGGCTTCGACGACCACGGGTTCGCGCTGGAACTGATGGACGACGAGGGCGTGCTGGTGGTGCCCGGCTCCAGCTTCAACGTGCCCTACCGCAACCACTTCCGGGTGACCCTGCTGCCCGACGCCGACACCATGCGCGACGTGTTCGGCCGCATCGACCGCGTGCTCGCGCGCCGTGCCGAACGGGTGACCAAGGTAGTGCCGCTGAAACCCCGCAGCGCGGTCGGCTGATGAGCGAGGAACGAGTGGAGAGGAACGAGGAACGAGTGAAATCCGGAGCAGCGACGGCTGTCGCCTTCCCTCGTTCCTCGTTCCTCTCCACTCGTTCCTACCTGGCCCTGGGCGATTCCTACACCATCGGCGAAGGCGTGCCGGCCGCGGACACCTGGCCGTTCCTGCTGGCCGCGGCACTGCGCGGGTGCGGCATCGCGCTGGACGACCCGCAGGTGATCGCCACCACCGGCTGGACCACCGACGAACTGGCCGCCGCCATCGACGCCGATCCACCGCAGGGAACGTTCGCGCTGGTGAGCCTGCTGGTCGGGGTCAACAACCAGTACCGCGGGCGGCCGCTGGCCGAGTACCGCCAGCAGTTCGAGCAACTGCTGCAGCGGGCCATCGCGCTGGCCGGCGAAAACGCGCGGCGGGTGCTGGTGCTGTCGATTCCCGACTGGGGCGTGACCCCGTTCACGCAGGCGCAGGCGCGCGACGCCGCCACCGTCGCGCGCGAGATCGACGACTTCAACGCCGCCGCCCGCGCCTGCTGCGGCGACTACAACGTCGCCTTCGTCGACATCACCCCGGCCAGCCGCGAACGCGGCGCCGAAGCGGCGATGCTGGTCGATGACGGCCTGCACCCTTCCGCGGCGATGTACCACCTGTGGATGGAGCAGGTGCTGCCGGTCGCGGCGGACATGCTGCTGGCTGCCCCCCACGCTTGAGCCGACAATGGCTCCCTTCCCGCCGTCCCACCCGGGCCGGCGCCATGACGAGAATTCCGTGAGAAAAACCTACCGCCTCGATATCGAAGGCAAGCATCCCGAACGCCTGCTGGAAGCCGGCAAGCACGACATCCGCAGGTACATCAAGCGCGAGCGCGGCAAGGCGCTGCCGGCGGACGCCGATTTCTGGGACTTCGACAGCAAGGCCGGCATCGACGAAGCCAGCGCGCAGCCGGTGCCGTTGGCCGGACTGATCCGCGCGGTGGATGCGCTGGTCGCCGCTGGCAACACGCAGTTCTACGTGGAAGTGCTGCGCAGGCCCGGCAAACGCGCCCCGCGCCCGATGGTCGAAACGGTCGTGCCAGCGGAAAGCGATTTCGAGGATTGACGGCAATGCCCGGCGGCAGCGTTACCGCTGGAACCATCGCCGGGCGGATCCTGCCCTACGGAATGCGGATGCCGGGACAAGCCACGCTGCGAAGCGGCGTTGGCTTGGATGAATTGTCAGGCCCCACTCGCAGTTCCCCCGACTGATGGCCCTTTGAGCTCGATCACGTTGCCATCCGGGTCCAGGAAGTACAGCGATAAACCGTCGCCCTCTGCGCCAAAATTGATCCCGGCGCTGCCCAGCGGCGCAAGACCGTGGCGCTCGAGATGAGCAACCAGATCGGATTCATCGAATGGCTCGATGCGCAGGCACAGGTGATCCACGTTCCTCGCTTCCTTCCCGGGCGCAGCACCACCGCGGGAGCCAAGCGTCCCGTCCACGCTCACGAGATCGATCATCGAAGCGCCTGCCCGCAAGTGGACAAGACCAAGGTGCTCACGTTGCCTGACGACGTCACAGCCAAGCACGGATCGATAGAAGTCAACGCTTCTGCCCAAGTCACCGACCCGAAGGACCACATGGTCGATGCGTTGCACGGAGAATGGTTTTGTCATTGGCGACTCCATGAGATTTCCGTGGGGCCCGGAGCATCCGAACAAGCCGCATTGCGAAGCAACGCCGGCCTCCATGGACTCCGGAGCTTACCCGACAACACCGACGCCCCGGCGCCTGCGGGTCCCGGCTGAACCCTCAATCTGCCGCCGCAGCCGCAGCGCGCAGCCGGTCCTTCCTGCTGGGCCGGCGACCCTTGATGCCGCCGCTGCCATCGGCCACCCGTGGCGTCGGCGCGGCCATGTCCATCGGCTCGAAACCGGGCCGCACGGCAGGCTCCATTTGCAGGCCATTGCGCTTGCAGATCAGCCGCCAGTGCGCCAGCCCGGCGGCATCGACGAAACTCACCGCCAGCCCTTTCCCACCGGCCCGGCCGGTACGGCCGATACGGTGCGGATAATCGACCGGCGAGCGCGGCAGTTCGTAATTCACCACCACCGGCAAACCGGCGACGTCGATGCCGCGCGCGGCCACGTCGGTCGCCACCAATACCTGCAACTCACCGTCCTTGAACGCCTGCAGCGCGCGCACGCGGCGGCCCTGCGAAAGCTCACCATGCAGCGCCTGCACGCCGATGCCGCGCTTGCGCAGCACGCCTGCCAGGCGGTCGCCCTCGCGGATGCTGCCGACGAACACCAGCACCTGCCGCCATTGCGGGTCGTCCAGCAGCGACAACAGCAGTTCGCCGCGACGGCCGGCATCCACGCGGATGGCGCGTTGCTCGACGTCCGGCTGCGCCTGCGCGACGGCCTGCAACCACCGCGGCGCACGCAGGCCGGCGGCGGCCAGTGCCTCGATCTGCCCGGGGAAGGTGGCCGAGAACAAGGCCGTCTGCCGCCGCGTGGGCAGTTCGGCGAGGATCTGCCGCAATTCCTCGCCAAACCCCAGTTCCAGCAGGCGGTCGGCTTCGTCCAGCACCAGCAGCTGCACGTGCCGCAACGACAACGCGTTGTGCGCCAGCAGGTCGAGCAGGCGCCCCGGGGTGGCCACCACCACGTCGGCACCGCCACGCAACGCCATCATCTGCGGGTTGATCGACACCCCGCCCACCGCGCACACCACCCGCGGCTGCCGTGGCAGCTCGCGGCCCAGCGTGGCGAACACGTCGGCCACCTGCAACGCCAGCTCGCGCGTCGGCACCAGCACCAGTTGCCGCAGCACCCGCGGCTTGCGCGGCGGCGCGTCGAAGAAGCGTTGCAGCGCCGGCAGCACATAGGCCGCGGTCTTGCCCGAACCGGTCGGCGCCAGCGCCACCACGTCCCGTCCCTCCAGCAGCACCGGCACCGCCTGCCGCTGGATCGGCGTGGGTGCCCCATAGCCGGCCTGCCGCAATGCCCGCTGCAATGCCGGCAACGCACCAGGGGACAAACCGAGTGTGGAAAAAGGCATCGTGCGGTTCCGGGAGCGGCGGCGTGGCGGGGGCGAGTCTATGCCGTTTCCAGCGGCAGGCGCGCCTGCAGGCCACGCGCCTGCAGTTGCCGCAGCACCGCCTCCACGATGGCGGCGTTGTGCCCATGCGCCGCGCCTTCATGCAGCAGCACGATCGCGCCGGGTGCGAGCCCGCCGGCAATGCGCGCCACCACGGTTTCCGGCGTGCAGCCGACGCCGTCGAATCCGCGCGCGCTCCAGCCCACCCGCGCCAGCCCATGCCGATGCAGCACGGCGGCGACGAACGGGTTGGTCATGCCGACCACCGAGCGGTACCAACGTGGCGGCGCGCCGGCGATGGCCGCCAGCACCTGCTGGCAGTCGCCGATTTCCCGCGCCAACGCCCGCGGCCCCAACGCCCAGAACCGCGCCTGCGGGTGCGACTGGCTGTGGTTGCCCAGCCCGTGCCCGCGCCGCAGCACCTCGCGCACCAGTTCCGGCCGCGCCGCCGCCCGCGCGCCGACCATGAAGAACGTCGCGCGGGCATCGTGCCGGTCGAGCGCATCGAGGATGGCGAGGGTGTCGTCCGAAGGGCCGTCGTCGATGGTCAGCCACACCGCCGGGCCGGGCAGCCGCGCCAGTACCGGCGCGTAGAAACGGCTGTTGGGCAGGAACACCGGCAGCAGGAACAGCGCGTGGCTGGCCAACAGCAGCGGCAACCCGGCCTTCCAGCCCAGTTGCCACCAGACCAGCGCCACCAGCGCCTGCGACGCCAGCAACCACGGCACCCAGCGCCAGGGATGGACCGGAATGCGATGCAGGGTTCCCGTGGCGGTCATGCCCCATGATGCCATGCGGCGTAGAATCGCCTTCCGTCTCCGACTACTTCCACGAGTTCACGATGTCCCTGGATCCCGCCCTGCGTGCGCGCATCGAATCCCTCCTCGGCGCCAACCGCGCCGTCCTGTTCATGAAGGGCCAGCCGTCGATGCCGCAGTGCGGCTTCTCGGCCAAGGCCGTCGGCGCGCTGCAGGACCTGGGCGTGGACTTCGCCCACGTCAACGTGCTGGCCGACGGCGAAATCCGCGAAGGCATCAAGCTCTACGGCGACTGGCCGACCATCCCGCAGCTGTACGTGGACGGCGAACTGGTCGGCGGCAGCGACATCATCCTGCAGATGGCCGGCAGCGGCGAGCTGAGCACCCTGCTCGGGCTGGCGCCGCCGGACCGCACCCCGCCCAGCATCACCATCACCCCGGCCGCCGTGGAAATGCTCAAGGGCGCGCTGGCCGACGCCCCCGGCGCCGCGCTGCAGCTGGGCATCGACGCCCGCTTCCAGCCGAACTTCCAGCTGGCCCCGTTCGACGCCAACGCCATCGCCGCCGAATCCAACGGCCTGCGCGTGCAGTTCGACACCGCCAGCGCGCGCCGCGCCGAAGGCATCACCATCGACTGGGTGGACGACATCCGCGGCAAGGGCCTGGCCATCGACAACCCCAACGCGCCCAAACCGGTGCAGGAACTGGACGTGCGCAGCGTCGACGACCAGCTGCGCGCCGGCACCCTGACCGTGGTGGACGTGCGCCCGGCCGACGAGCGCGCCATCGCCGCCATCGGCGCGCCGTTCGAGACCTTCGACGGCGACAACCGCGCCCGGCTGGAAGCCCTGCCCAAGGACACCCCGCTGGCCTTCCTGTGCCACAAGGGCGGGCGCAGCGCGCAGGCCGCCGAGGCGTTCCGCGCACTGGGCTTCACCCGCGTCTCCAACGTCACCGGCGGCATCGATGCGTGGGCGCAGGAAGTGGACAACGGCGTGCCGCGCTACTGATCGCGGGCACGCCCTTGCACCACGGGAAGCGCCGGCGAAAGCCGGCGTTTTCGTTCCGGTAGTGCCGGCCGCCGGCCGGCATCCGCAGGATGTAGGCCGGGGCCACGTCCCCGGCGCTCCGTAGCCATGGCGTCGGGGGCATAGCCCCGACCTACCCGGCGAACCCGCCCTCAGCCAGGTAGTGCAGCTCTTCCGGCGTCGGGATCCGCCCCAGCACCGCGTTGCGGTGCGGGAAGCGCCCGAAGCGGCGGATGATGTCACGGTGCAGTTCGGCGAAGCGCAGGTACTCCAGATCGCCGAGCACCTCGAACATCGCCACCGAGCGCTCCTGGTCCTGCAGGTTCTCCGAGTGCTCGAACGGCAGGTAGATGAAGGCGCGCAGTTGCGGCGTCAGCTCGCGGTCCAGCCCTTCCTCGATGGTGCGCATGGCGTAATGCCGCGCCAGCCCGTCGGTGGCATAGGCATGGGCGGTGCCGCGGAAACAGTTGCGCGGGAACTGGTCGAGCAGGACCTGCAGCGCCAGCGCGCCCTCGCCGCTGTGCAGCCAGTCCTCGCAGCCGCGCTCGGCGGCAGTGAAATGGGCATCGAGGAAGCGCAGGCGGAATTCGTCGTCGAACGCGTCGTCGCGGGCAAACCACCGCCGTGGCCCCGCCGCACGCCAGAATTCCACCACCGCCTGTACTGCTTCCATCACACCGCCTCTCGTCGCAGGGTCCCGGCCATCCGGAGCGCCGGCGCAGCTTAACCCGCGCGGGGCGCCAGACGGCGTGGCCCGCGGGCCCGGCACGGCCCCGCATGGGCGCGCCGCCGGCCCCGTTTTCGGTTAGGGTTGCCGGTGGATACGAACCATCGGGGAGAACCGGCCATGCGCATCGGGATCGTCGTGGATTCGGCCTGCGACCTGCCGGCCGACTTCATCAGGGAACACAACATCGTGCTGCTGCCGATCACCGTGCGCATCGGCGAAGCAGTGCTGGCCGACCACCGCGAGGAAGACGCCACCCTCAACTTCCTGCACACCCACGTGGCCGAGCGCGGCGCCGAGGCCGAAACCATCCCCTACAGCGTCAACCAGATCCGCGACCTGTTCCTGGACCACCTGGTCATCGACTACGACCACGTGTTCTGCATGACCATCACCAAGACCCGCAGCCCGATCCATGACAACGCGCTGCAGGCCAGCTTCGCCATCCTCAACGAATACCGGCCGATCCGCCAGGCCGCTGGTCACAATTCGCCGTTCGCGCTGCGCGTGATCGACACCCAGAACCTGTTCGCCGCGCAGGCGGTGACCGCGGTCGAGGCGGTGCGGCTGCGCGACGAGGGCGCCAGCGTGGCGCAGATGCGCGAGCAACTGGAGAAGCTCGCCGGCAACGTCCACGGCTACATGATTACCCGCGACCTGTACTACATCCGTGCCCGCGGCCGGCACAAGGGCGACCGCAGCGTCAGCCTGTTCAGCGCCGCCCTCGGCAGCGCGCTGGACATCAAGCCGGTGCTGCATGGCTACCGCGGCGAAACCGCGCCGGTGGCCAAGATCAAGGGCTTCGACAATGCCGTGCAGCAGTTGTTCGACTTCGCCAGCCGACGCGTGGTCCACGGGCTGCTGACGCCGGTGGTGTGCATCAGCTACGGCGGCCCGCTGGACGAACTGCGCGCCCTGCCCGGCTACGCCGGCCTGCGCGACACCTGCGGCGCCAAGGGCGTGCAACTGCTGGAAAGCGTGATGAGCCTGACCGGCATGGTCAATGTCGGCAAGGGCGCGGTGACGATAGGGTTTGCCGACGAGCCGCACGAATTCGACGCCTGAGCCACGCAACCCGGCGCCGCCACGACGCTTTCCAGGAGAACACCACATGCCCGTGCACTACTCGATCTCGCTCCCCGACCCGGCCGCCGCGCGCGGCGCCGACCCGCGCCTGTCGTTCACCGCCAACGGCGCCGACACCTTCGCCGAACAACTGCAGGACGCGCTGCGCACGCCGGCGTTGTTCGAGCGCTGGAAGGCCACCCAGGACGAGCCCGACGACGTCGACCCCGCGCTGGGCATCACCGATCCGGAGGCCACGGTGATCGGCCGGCAGTCGGACCTGCGCATCGACCTGGTCGCCATCACCCGCATCCCCGGCGACGTGCTCAAGCAGCGCCTGCGCCTGCTGGCCGGGCGCCACTGGGAACTGCGCGACGTGCGCTGACCCGTGCTTCCGGTCCTGTTGTGCTGGAGCGGCGGCAAGGACGCAGCATGGGCCTTGCACACGCTGCGCCAGCGCGACGACACCCGCGTCGTCGCACTGCTGAGCACGCTGACCGAAGGCCACGGCCGCGCCTCGATGCAGGGCGTGCGCGAGGATGTGCTGCAGGCGCAGGCCGATGCCGCCGGGCTGCCACTGCTGCGCGCGTGGATACCGCAGGCCTGCGACAACGCCGTCTATCTGCAGCGCATGGCGCAGGCACTGGCGGCGGCGCGGCAACGCTGGCCGGCATTGCGCACGCTGGCGTTCGGCGACCTGCTGCTGGAGGACATCCGCCAATGGCGCGAGCGGCAGTTCGCCGGGCTGGGCTGGGACTGCCGGTTCCCGTTGTTTGGCGACGACACCGGCGCGCTGGCGCGGCGCATGATCGACGGCGGCCTGCGCGCGCACCTGTGCTGCGTGGACACGCAGTTGCTGGATGCCGGCTTCGCCGGCCGCGCCTTCGACCATGCCCTGCTCGACGCCCTGCCCGCCGGCATCGACCCCTGCGGCGAGAACGGCGAATTCCACACCTGCGTCGGCGCCGGGCCGATGTTCGCCACGCCGCTGCGCCTGCAACAAGGCGAAAACGTGCTGCGCGAGAACCGCTACGCCTATACTGATTTCATGCCAGCCTGATTTGGCACCCACCATGCAATCCCGGTTGCCCCACAGCGACGCAAGTCGCGATGAGGCTTTGCCGATAAAGCCCCACCGCGACTTACGTCGCTTCTACACGCACGCGCGCAGGAGAGCCCGCTGACTGCCGCAACACACTTCGCTTTCAGTCGCGCAATGCCGCGGCGTGGTGAGCGATGTGCTCGTCGATGAAGCTGGCAATGAAGTAGTAGCTGTGGTCGTAGCCCGGCCGCAGGTGCAGTTGCAGCGGATGGCCGGCGGCCTCGCAGGCAGCCTGCAGCAGCTGCGGGCGCAGTTGCGTGTCGAGGAATTCGTCGGCCCCGCCCTGCTCGACCAGCAGCGGCAGGCGTTCGCTCGCACCGGCGATCAGGGCGCAGGCGTCGTACTGCTTCCACGCCTCGCGGTCCTCGCCCAGATAGGCGGCGAACGCCTTCTCGCCCCACGGCACCTGCGACGGCGCCACGATCGGCGAGAATGCCGACACGCTGCGGTAGCGGCCGGGATTGCGCAGTGCGATGGTCAACGCACCATGCCCGCCCATCGAATGCCCGCTGATCGCGCGCGCGCCGCTGGCCGGGAAGTTGGCCTCGACCAGCGCCGGCAACTCCGCGGCGACGTAGTCGTGCATCCGGTAGTGCCGCGCCCACGGCTGCTGCGTGGCGTTGACGTAGAAGCCGGCGCCCTTGCCCAGGTCGTAGCCTCCGGCGTCGGCCACATCGTCGCCACGCGGGCTGGTGTCCGGCGCGACCAGGATGATGCCGTGCTCGGCCGCATGGCGCTGCGCGCCGGCCTTGGTGATGAAGTTCTGCTCGCTGCAGGTCAGGCCGGAAAGCCAGTACAGCACCGGCAGCCGGGCGCCGGTTTCCGCCTGTGGCGGCAGATAGACGGCGAAGTCCATCTCGCAGCCCAGCACCTCGGAGCGGTGGCGATACACGTCCTGCCAGCCGCCGAAGCAGGCGCGGTGTTCGATGCGTTTCATGTTGGTTCTCCCGTCTCGCGAAAAACCGGTAGGAGCGCACCTTGGTGCGCGATGGGGCCTTACCGGCGAAGCTTCATCGCGCACCAAGGTGCGCTCCTACGGATCATCAGAAGTGGACGACGCTGCGGATCGACTTGCCTGCGTGCATCAGCTCGAAGGCTTCGTTGATCTTCTCCAGCTCCATCGTGTGGGTGACGAACGGCGCCAGCTCGATCTCGCCCTTCATCGCGTCCTCGACCATGCCCGGCAGCTGGCTGCGGCCCTTGACCCCGCCGAACGCGGTACCCATCCACTTGCGGCCGGTGACCAGCTGGAACGGGCGGGTGGCGATTTCCTGCCCGGCACCGGCCACACCGATGATCACGCTCTGGCCCCAGCCGCGGTGCGCGCATTCCAGCGCCGCGCGCATCACGTTGACGTTGCCGATGCACTCGAACGAATGGTCCACGCCCCAGCCGGTCATCTCCACGATCACCTGCTGGATCGGCTGGTCATGGTCCTTCGGGTTCACGCAATCGGTGGCGCCGAACTGGCGCGCCAGCTCGAACTTGGACGGGTTGGTGTCGACGGCGATGATGCGCCCGGCCTTCGCCTGCCGCGCGCCCTGGATCACCGCCAGGCCGATGCCGCCGAGGCCGAACACCGCCACCGAATCGCCTTCGGCCACCTTCGCCGTGTTGTGCACTGCGCCGATGCCGGTGGTGACGCCGCAGCCGAGCAGGCACACGTGCTCCGGGTTCGCCTGCGGGTTGACCTTGGCCAGCGACACCTCGGCGACCACGGTGTATTCGGAGAAGGTCGAGCAACCCATGTAGTGGTAAATAGGCTCGCCGTTGTACGAGAAGCGGGTGGTGCCGTCGGGCATCACGCCCTTGCCCTGGGTGGCGCGCACCGCGGTGCACAGGTTGGTCTTGCCGCTCTTGCAGAACAGGCACTGCCCGCACTCGGCGGTATACAGCGGGATCACGTGGTCGCCCGGCTTCACCGAGGTCACGCCCTCGCCGACCTCGACCACGATGCCCGCGCCTTCATGGCCGAGCACGCAGGGGAACAGCCCTTCCGGATCGTCGCCGGACAGGGTGAAGGCATCGGTGTGGCAGACGCCGGTGTGGGTGATCTTCACCAGCACCTCGCCAGCCTTGGGCGGGGCGACGTCGATCTCGACGATCTTCAGTGGTTCGCCAGCGGCGAAGGCGACGGCGGCACGGGATTTCATGGGGGTTCTCCTGTAGCAGTTGTTCGTATGCGTGCATGTAGGAGCGACGTGAGTCGCGATGGCTTTCCCGGGAAAGCCCCCCCCTGTGCGCCGGTGGGGCTTGCAATGGAGGCCCCATCGCGACTCACGTCGCTCCTACTTGAGGTAGGAACGGATCAGGCCGGACATCTCGGCCACGCGCGCGCTGCGCTGCGCCTCGGACTGCGCCGGCTGGCCGAATTCCTCGCGCAGGTGCGCTTCCATCACCTCGGACATCAGCCCGTTGACCGCGCCACGGATGGCGGCGATCTGCTGCAGCACCGGGCCGCAGTCGGCGCCGGCTTCCAGCGCGCGCTCCAGCGCGTCGCACTGGCCGCGGATGCGCCGTACCCGCGCCAGCACCTTCTTCTTTTCCTCGGGGGAATGCGGCATGCGCGCCTGATCCTGCATGTACTGGGGGGTAGTATATGGCAAGCCCCGCCGCACGCAAGCAGGCCGATGCCCCGTCCCTCCCGGCCACACTGCGCCCGCCGCCACACATGCCCTAAAGTAGGCGCCCCTTTCCGCGGAACCCGCCATGTCCTACATCGCCGATCCCGCCCGCTACGACGGGCGCATGCCGCAACGCCGCGTCGGCCGCAGTGGCCTGACCCTGCCGGCCATTTCGCTCGGGCTGTGGCAGAACTTCGGCGGCGTGGACGTGTTCGAGACCGGCCGCGCCATGCTGCGCCGCGCCTTCGACCGCGGCGTCACCCATTTCGACCTGGCCAACAACTACGGTCCGCCGTTCGGTTCGGCCGAGGAGAACTTCGGCCGCTGGTACGCCGCCGATTTCGCCACGCACCGCGACGAACTGGTGGTTTCCACCAAGGCCGGCTGGGACATGTGGCCCGGCCCCTACGGCGGCCCCGGCGGCTCGCGCAAGCACGTCATCGCCAGTTGCGAGCAGAGCCTGCGGCGCATGGGCCTGGACCACGTGGACATCTTCTACTCGCACCGGGTCGATGCCGACACGCCGCTGGAAGAGACGATGGGCGCGCTGGCGCACCTGCACCGCCAGGGCAAGGCGCTGTATGTGGGCATCTCCTCGTATTCGCCGGAACTGACCCGGCAGGCCGCCGCGATCCTGCGCGCCGAGGGCGTGCCGCTGCTGATCCACCAGCCCAACTATTCCATGCTCAACCGCGACATCGAGGCCGGCCTGCTGCCGGCGCTGGGCGAGCTGGGCGTGGGCTGCATCGCCTTCTCGCCGCTGGCGCAGGGCATGCTGACCGACAAGTACCTGCACGGGGTGCCGGCCGATGCCCGCGCCAGCCGCAACGGTTCTCTCAAGCAGAGCATGCTCGGCGAGGCCAACCTGGCGCGCATCCGCGCGCTCAACGCCATCGCCGCCGCACGCGGGCAGTCGCTGGCGCAGATGGCCATCGCCTGGGTGCTGCGCGACGCACGGGTGAGCTCGGCGCTGATCGGCGCGCGCAACGTGGCGCAGCTGGACGATTCGCTGGATGCCGCGGCGCGGCTGGACTTCAGCGCCGAGGAACTGGCGCTGATCGAGCAGCACACCGGCGACGGCAACGTCGATATCTGGCGGGTGTCCTCGTCCATCGGTCGCGACGGGGGCTGACCCCATCGGCAGCGCTCGCCGATCCGTGCCGGGCAAGCCCGGCACCTGCGCGAAAACATCGCTCGTGGATGCGGGGCTTGCCCCGCATCCACAACAGCCAACCGTAGGTCGGGGCTATGCCCCCGACGCCGCGTGCGTACCACCGTCGGGGGCATGGCCCCGACCTACGTACTCACGAAATTCGCGACGCAACGACCGTAGGTGCCGGGCTTGCCCGGCACGGGAGCTTCACCAGCAAGACTTCATGCGGGGCTTGCCCCGCATGCCCCTCAGTAAGCGAATTCGCAGAACAGCGGATCGACGCTGCCGTACCACTCGCCGTGGAACAGCTCCAGCTTGCGCTCGGCGGCGGTCTTGCCGGAATCGACGATCTCCTGCAGCACGTCGAGGAAGCGGGTTTCGTCCTGGCCGTCGGCATTGAGCGCGGCGCGGCGGCGCAGGCCCTCGCGCGAGATTTCCAGCGCGTGCCGCGCGAGGTCGCGCACCGTGCCATCGCGGAACGGCAGCTTCATCGCCAGCTTCGGCACGCCATCGCGCAGGGCGTGGCGCTCGGCCATGCTGAAGTCCTTGACCAGGTCCCATGCCGCCTCCAGCGCCGCGTCGTCGTACAGCAGGCCGACCCAGAACGCCGGCAGCGCGCAGATGCGGCTCCACGGGCCGCTGTCGGCACCGCGCATTTCCAGGTACTTCTTCAGGCGCACTTCCGGGAACGCGGTGGTCATGTGGTCGGACCAGTCGCGCAGCGTCGGCAGCGCACCGGGCAGCACGTCCAGCTCGCCGCGCATGAACCTGCGGAACGACTTGCCGCTGGCGTCGATGTAGCGGCCATCGCGGTAGGAGAAATACATCGGCACGTCGAGCAGGTAGTCCACGTAGCGCTCGTAGCCGAAGCCGTCGGCGAACACGAAGTCGAGCATGCCGGTGCGGTCGGCGTCGGTGTCGGTCCAGATGTGCGAACGGTAGCTCAGGTAGCCGTTGGGCTTGCCTTCGGTGAACGGCGAATCGGCGAACAGCGCCGTCGCTATCGGCTGCAAGGCCAGCGACACGCGGAACTTCTTCACCATGTCCGCTTCGCTGGCGTAGTCGAGGTTGACCTGCACCGTGCAGGTACGGGTCATCATGTCCAGGCCGAGCGCGCCGACTTTGGGCATGTAGTTCTTCATGATCTGGTAGCGGCCCTTGGGCATCCACGGCATGTCCGCGCGCGCCCACTTCGGCTGGAAGCCCATGCCGAGGAAGCCCAGCTGCAGCTCGCCGGCCACCTGCGCCACTTCGTTGAGGTGGGTGCCGGTTTCCACGCAGGTCTGGTGGATGCTCTCCAGCGCCGCGCCGGACAGCTCCAACTGCCCGGCCGGTTCCAGCGTCACCGAGGCGCCGTCGCGCAGCAGGGCGATGGTGTTGCCCGGCCCTTGATCGACACGTTCCTGCACCGGCTCCCAGCCGAAGCGGGTCAGGCCGTCGAGCAGCGCGTTGATGCCGCGCGCGCCCTCGAACGTCGGCGGGCGCAGGTCGTCCAGCCTGAAACCGAACTTCTCGTGCTCGGTGCCGATGCGCCATTGCGCCTTGGGCTTCTCGCCCGAGGCGATGCTCTGGACCAGCTGGTCGCGGTCGGTGATGGGGGTATCGGCGACGTGGCTGGGGCTGGACAAGGGCGATCTCGCGTGGATTCGGGTGGGGCCGGATGTGGGGTTGCAGCCCCGTCACCGCAAGCCGGAACTATATCGTGCGGCCCCGTGCGCCACGTTGCCGGCCACGGGTTTCAGCATCCTACCGGCGCAGGCTTGACCCGCATTCGCGAGCGCGGCTGCATATCATTCCGCCACGGCCCCGCGCCCGTTGCCTAAACTGCCCGGCATGCAACGACACCGCCACAAGGAAATCCACCGCTCCGAACGCGTCGGCTGGCTGCGCGCTGCCGTGCTCGGTGCCAACGACGGCATCGTCTCGGTGGCCGGGCTGGTGGTGGGCATCGCCGCCAGCGGCGCCTCGGCGGCCACCATGCTGGCCACCGGCGTCGCCGGCACCGTGGCCGGGGCCATGTCGATGGCCGCCGGCGAATACGTCTCGGTGCAGTCGCAGGCCGACGCCGAGCATGCGGACCTGGCGACCGAGCGCCGCGAGCTGCACGAGGACCCGCACGACGAACTGGAGGAACTGGCCGGCATCTACCGCCGTCGCGGGCTGTCGCCGGAACTGGCGCACGAGGTGGCGGTGCAGCTCACCGCGCACGACGCGCTGGCCGCGCATGCGCGCGACGAGCTGGGCATCACCGACGAACTGCGCGCGCGCCCGTTGCAGGCGGCCGCCGCCTCGGCCAGCGCCTTCGTCGCCGGCGCGGCGCTGCCGGTGCTGACCGCCCTGCTGGCCCCGGCCCCGCTGGTCACGGCCGCCACCATCGGCTCCACCCTGGCCGGGCTGAGCATCACCGGCGCCCTGGCCGCCCATGCCGGCGGTGCCGCGCCGGTACGCGGCGCGGTGCGCGTGGTGTTCTGGGGCGCCTTGGCGATGGCCGCGGCCACCGCCATCGGCCGGTTGTTCCATGTCGCGCCCTGAGCCGGTGGACACCGGCGCACGGCGCGCGCCTGCGGCAACCAACGGCGGTGCCAGCCGCTGAACCGCCGCGTGGGCGGGGGATCGTCAGCCGGCCGGCGCTACAGCCCCAGCCAGCCGCCGATCACCGCGCGCGCTTCCTCCACGCCCTGCTTCGACTCGCCGGAGAAGGCCTGCACGCTCACCGTGTCGCCAAACGCGGCGGACAGCTCCTTGCGCACCTTCTGCAGGGTCTGCATCTGCTGGCCGCGGCCGAGCTTGTCGGCCTTGGTCAGCAGCGCGTGCGCCGGCAGGCCGCGCTGCACCGCGTAGGCCAGCATCTGCCGGTCGTAGTCCTTCAGCGGGTGGCGGATGTCCATCACCACCACCAGCCCCTTGAGCGCCTCGCGGCTGCGGAAATAGTTGTCGATGAAGGCCTGCCAGTGCGCCTGCAATTCCAGCGGCACCTTGGCGTAGCCATAGCCGGGCAGGTCGACGAGGTGGGCCTCGGGGGTGACCTGGAAGAACACCAGTTGCTGGGTGCGGCCGGGGGTCTTGGAAACCCGGGCCAGCGCGTTCTGCCGCGTCAGTGCATTGAGTGCGCTGGACTTGCCGGCGTTGGAGCGGCCGGCGAAGGCCACTTCGGCGCCCGCGTCCGGCGGCAACTGCCGGGCGTTGTGGGCGGAAAGCTGGTAGCGGGCGCGTTCGAGGAGCTGTGACATGCGCATAGGATCGCACGCCGGGCCGTCGCGCGCCGGCCCGCAGGCGCCTGTTACCGGCCGTTTCCGCCCGCTTTCTGCCACCTCCGCAGGGTTTTGTTGCAGCGCTGCGTTGACCCTGCCCTGAATCGGCGCCGATAATTCACGCGATGCCGGCCGAAACCCGCCCGGCCCGGTCCACACGGAGCTTTCCGCATGCGCCACGTTCGCGCTCTTGCCATCACCGCAATAGCAGCCCCCCTCATCGCCATCGTTGCGTATGCGCAGAGCTCGGTCACCCCGATGCCCGAGGAAGCGCAGGTACAGGTCGCGCCGCTGGAGATCGACCTGAGCAAGGCCCTGCCCGGCGATGCCGCGGCCGGCGAGCAGAAGGCGCAGGTCTGCGCCGCCTGCCACGGCGCCGACGGCAACTCGGCCATCGAGATGTACCCGCGCCTGGCCGGCCAGAGCGAGCGCTACATCGCCCAGCAGCTGGCGCTGATCGCCAGCGGCCAGCGCACCGAGGGCATGGTCGCGGTCATGCTGCCGTTCGTCGAAGGCATGACCCCGCAGGACATGCGCGACCTCGGCGCCTATTTCGCCACGCAGAAGTCCGGCGCCGGCGTCGCCGACGATGCCGAGGTCGCCGACGGCACGTATGCCGGCATGAAGTTCTACGAGATCGGGCAGGCGCTCTACCGCGGCGGCGACGCCAAGCGCGGCATCCCGGCCTGCATGGCCTGCCACGGCCCCAACGGCGCCGGCAACCCCGGCCCGGCCTACCCGCACATCGGCGGCCAGCACGCGGCCTACACCGCCCAGCGCCTGCAGTACTACCAGGCCGGGCAGACGCAGGAAACCGACCCGGCCCACTTCCGTATCATGGAACAGGTCACCCATTCACTGACCGAACAGGAAATCCAGGCGTTGTCCAGCTACGTGCAGGGCCTGCACGCCCGCGCCGACGACGTCGACGCTGCGCCCGCGCAGCCCTGAGCCACCCGTCGCCGCCGCGACCGGTGCAGTGCCGTCCCGGAAACGCCGGCCCCCGCAGGCCGGCGTTTCCATTTCCGCTGGAGCTTTCCCGATGAAATTCGCCTCGCGCCTGATGACCCTGCTGCTGGTCCTGCTGCCGCTGGCCGCCTGCGCCGCTTCCACGTCCGAGCCGGTGGAAGGGCGGGACTACGACCTGATCGCCGACCCCGGCCCGTTCGCGCCACTGGCCGGCAGGATCGAGGTGGTGGAGATGTTCGGCTACACCTGCCCGCACTGCGCCCATTTCGAACCGATGCTGGAGGCATGGGCCGCCAAGCTGCCGCGCGACGTGCGTTTCACCGCGGTACCGGCCGCCTTCGGCGGCTACTGGGACGCCTATGCCCGTGCCTACTACGCCGCCGAGCAGACCGGCGTGCTCGCGCGCAGCCATGCCGACGTGTTCAAGGCGCTGCACGAACAACACAGCCTGCCGATGCAGAACGTCTCGCCGCAGGAACTGGCCACCTTCCATGCCGTCTATGGCGTGGAGCCGCAGGCCTACATCGACGCGCTGCGCGGCGAGCAGGTCGAGGCCAGGGTCAAGGCCGCGCGCGAGTTCGCCATGCGCACCCGGGTACCGGGCACGCCGGCGCTGATCGTCAACGGCAAATACCTGGTCAAGGGCAACAACTTCCAGGAACTGCTGCGCAACGCCGACGCGCTGATCGCCCGCGAGCGCGCCGCCGCCCGCCCCTGAGCCACCCACCGCGCGCCACCGGTTCAGCCGGGCCGGTGCAAAGTGGCATCATGCGCACCGGTCGCCGCCCGGTGGCCGCCGTACCGACGAATCCGCTGGAGATCCCCCGATGAAGATCCGCCTCGCCCTGGTCCTGACGGCCCTGCTGCCGCTGATGGTCGCCTGCACGCCGCAGGACGGCTCGGCCGACGCCACCGCACCGGCCACGCCGGCCGCCGCCACCCCCGCGGAGGCCCCGGCCGCCGATGCCGCCGCACCGGCCGATGAAAGCGCAACCCTGGCCGCGGAGCCGGCTGGCGAAGCCACCGCCGCACCCGCCGAAGACAAGGTCCCGGTACCGGCGCAGGCACGCCTGGTCGGCCCCGAACCGGTGGCCGGCACCGACTACGTGGCCATCGAAGGCGGCCAGCCGATCCAGCCGGCCGCCGGCAAGATCGAGGTGGCCGAGGTCTTCAACTACGTCTGCCCGGCCTGCGCCCGCTTCCAGCCGATGGTCGCCTCGTGGAAGGCCGGCCTGCCCTCGGACGTGAACTTCGTCTACGTCCCGGCCATGTTCGGCAGCTACTGGGACGACTACTCCCGCGCCTACTACGCCGCCGAGGCGCTGGGCGTACAGGAAAAGACCCACGACGCGCTGTATGCGGCCATCCACATCGAGCACTCGCTCAACGGCGAGCTGGGCAGCCACGATTCGCCGCAGGACATCGCCAACTTCTACGGCAAGCACGGCGTCGACGCCAGGACCTTCCTCGACACGATGGGCAGCTTCTCGGTGGTCGCCAAGGCCAACCGCGCCAAGCAGTTCATCCAGCGCAGCAAGATCACCGGCACCCCGTCGCTGATCGTCAACGGCAAGTACCTGGTCAAGGGCAAGAGCTACGAGGACATGCTGCGCATCGCCGACCACCTGATCGCCCGCGAGCGCGCCGCCAACGCCCGCTGACGAGAACGAACCCGGGCCCCGCCCCGCGCGAGGCCCGGCTGCATGCCGTGAACGCCCCCACCCGAACCCTGCGACTGCTGACGGCCAACATCCAGGCCGGCTCCAGCACGCGCCGCTACAGCGACTACGTGACCCGCAGCTGGTCGCACGCGCTGCCGGCCGGCAGCAAGCGTTCCAGCCTGGACGCCATCGCCAAACTGGCCAGCGGCCGCGACATCGTCGGCCTGCAGGAGGCCGACCCCGGCAGCCTGCGCTCGGGCTTCACCAACCAGACCCACTACCTGGCCGAACGCGCCGGCTTCAACTACTGGAGCCACCAGCCCAACCGGCGCATGGGCGGCGTGGCCTCCAGCGCCAACGGCCTGCTCAGCCGGCTGGAACCGGTGGAAGTGCAGGACCACGCCCTGCCCGGCCGCATCGGCGGGCGCGGCGTGCTGCTGGCGCGCTTCGGCGACGACCGCGAAGGGCTGACCGTGGCGGTGGCGCACCTGTCGCTGGGCGTCGGCTCGCGGATGGCGCAGCTGGATTTCATCGCCGACCTGCTGACCGACCACCCCAACGCGGTGCTGATGGGCGACTTCAACTGCAAGGCCGAGCGCCCGGAAATGCAGGTGCTGTACCGCAAGACCCGGCTGCAACCGCCGGGCTGCCTGGTGCCGACTTTCCCCAGTTGGCGCCCGGACCGGGCCATCGACCACATCCTGGTCAGCAGCAGCCTGCAGCAACGCTCGGTGGAAGCGGTGCCGGCCGCCTTTTCCGACCACCTGGCGGTGGCGATGTCGATCGACGTGCCAGCCAACGCACTGCGCTGAATGTGCCGGCCGGCGGCCGGTATGCGCCATCGCTGCGCGCTGTCGCCCCACGGTTTGCGCCGCAGACCGCGGGCCCCGTCTTGCGTCATCCACACCCCGCGCCTTCGGCGCGCCCCCTGACTCAGGGGGCTTTGCTCCAGACACATCCGGGAGTGCCGGCCGCTGGCCGGCATCCATACCATGTCGCGTAGGTGCGGGGCTTGCCCCGCACGGGGCTGGACCGGGAAGGCTTCATGCGGGGCAAGCCCCGCATCTACGAGATGTCGGACATACGAGGTTGCCGAGCAACGATCGGGCGCTATCGCGACCGCCGCGCGGTGAGCGTGCTGCCTGCCGAAGCCAGCACCGTGCAGCCGATCGCCAGCCATTGCAGGCCGCCGAGCCGCTCGTGCAGCAGCAGCAACGCCCACAGCGCCGCCACCGCCGGCTCCATGCTGATCAGGATGCCGAAGGTTTCCCTGGGCAGGCGCTTGAGCGCCATCATCTCCAGCGATATCGGGATCGCGCTGGACACCACCGCCACCACCGCCCCGGCCAGCAGCACCCGTGGTTCCAGCAACGCCATGCCGGCATGGGCCACGCCCACAGGCACCACCACCAACGACGCCGCCAGCAGCCCCAGCGACACGCTGTGTCCGGCGTGCAGGTGCCCGGCGCGCTTGCCGAACACGATGTACAGCGCCCAGCATGCCGCCGCGCCCAGCGCATACAGCACGCCCGCCGTATCCAGCGCCGGCCCGCCGGCCACCGGCAACAGCAGCAGCAACCCGGCCACCGCGCAGCCGACCCAGACGAAGTCGATCGGCCGCCGCGAGGACAGCATCGCCACCGCCAGCGGCCCGGTGAATTCGATGGCCACCGCGATGCCGAACGGAATCGTGTCGATGGCCATGTAGAACAGCAGGTTCATCACCCCCAACGCCAGGCCGTAGCGCAGGATCGCGATGCCGTCCGCGCGGCTGGCATGCCAGCGCCATGGCCGCCACAGTGCCAGCAGGAACAGCGCCGAGAAGCCCACGCGCAGCGCGCTGGTGCCCTGCGCGCCGATCAGCGGGAACAGGTGCTTGGCATAGGACGTGCCGATGGCCAGCGACGTCACCGACCCCAGCACCGCCAACACCGGCAGCAGCGGTGCGAATCGGGAAGTTTGCATGTGGAAGCGAGGAACGTAGTGAGAGCAACAAGGAACGAGTGAAGACGGGAGCATCAGCCCTCTCCCGGCGGAAGAGGGACCGGGGCGAGGGGGCGATGGCATCCCGATGGTTCGACCATCACGGACTTCGCTCGCCCCTCGTCCGGCGTAGCACGCCGGGCGTTCGGACGTGTGCGAGCCGGTGGCTCGCAAGCAACACGTCCTCACCTCACAGGAAGAAGGAAGCCCGGAAACCCCCTTCCCACCAACCGGGACCGGATTATCGCCTGTCTCACCCGTCCCCGTTCATCCGCGAGCCGGTATTGCCACGACGACGCCGACAGGGCCCCGGCTATGCTTTGCCGATGAAACGACGCACCCCACTGCTGCCGTTTGCGGCATCGCTGCTGCTGGCCGCCACAGGCGCCTGCGCACAGGACCTGGACGCCCGGCGCCCGCTGATGCGCATGGCCATCGACAACGCCGAACGCGGCCAGTTCGACGCCGCCGCCGCGGCCACGCTGCGCGACCACCCGCTGTACGGCTGGCTCGAATACAGCGCCCTGCGCCGCGGCATCGACAGCCTCGACGGCACGCGGGCGAGCGATTTCCTGCACCGCTACCAAGGCCAGCCGGTGGCCGAAACCTTCCGCGCCACGTGGCTGGCGGAGCTGGCGCGGCGCCGGGACTGGCCGGCCCTGCTCGGCAACTGGCAGCCCAGCCGCGACCCGGCGCTGCAATGCGCCGAACTCAACGCACGGCTGGCCACCGGCAAGGCCGATGCGCAGTGGACCGGCGACGTGCAGACACTGTGGCGCGGCAGCGGCAAATCGCTGCCCGATGCCTGCGACCCGGTGTTCGCCGCGCTGGCCGAACGCGGTGGACTGACACCCGCGCTGCGCTGGGAGCGCATCGACGCGGCCGCCGACGCGCGCCAGCCGGCGGTGATGCGCGCCGCCGCGCGCGGCCTGCCCGCCGCCGAACAGGCGCAGGCCAACGACTACGCCGTCTTCGTCGGCAAGCCCGACGCGCGCGCGTTGAACTGGCCGAAGAACGAGCGCAGCCGCCGCATCGCCACCGATGGCCTGGAGCAGCTCGCCAAGGCCGACCCGGACGCGGCCGAGCGGCAGCTGCCGCACTACGCGCAGGCGCTGGGCCTGGACGCCACGCAGCAGGCCCGCGTGCGATACCAGATCGCGCTGTGGACCGTAGCCTCGTACGGGCCGGACTCGGCACGGCGGCTGGCCGCGGTGCCCGAGGCGGCCTACGACGAGCGCCTGCACGAATGGCGCACGCGCGAGGCGATGGCGCGCGGCGACTGGCCGGCGGCACTGGCCGCGATCCGCAGGATGCCGGCGTCGCAACGCAACGACTCGCGCTGGCGCTGGTTCGAGGCGCGGCTGCTGGACAAGACCGGCAAGCCCGCCGAAGCGCTGCCGCTGTACCGCGCCGCCGCCAACGCAGCCACCTTCCACGGCTTCCTCGCCGCCGACAAGCTGCAGCAGCCCTATGCGCTGTGCCCGTGGACGCCAAACGACGACGCGCAGGCGCGCGCCGCCGTGGCCCGCGACCCGGCGCTGGTGCGCGCGCTGGAACTGTTCAAGATCGACCGCCCGACCTGGGCCGCGCGCGAATGGGCCGACGCCCTGTCGCGCTTCGACGACACCCAGCGCCGGCTGGCGGTGGAGGTGGCCGGCGCGAACGGCTGGTTCGATCGCGCGGTATTCGCCCTGAAAGGCGCGCAGGAAATGCGCCTGTACGCGCTGCGCTTCCCCTTGCACCACGGCGACGGCATCCGCCGCGAAGCCGCGCGCAATGCGCTGGACCCGGCGTGGGTGGCGGCCGAAATCCGCGCCGAAAGCATCTTCAACCCGAACGCGCGCTCGTCGGCCAACGCGATGGGGCTGATGCAGGTGCTGCCGGCCACCGGCGCCAGCGTCGCGAAATCCATTGGCCTGAGCGGCTACGGCGGCGCCGCCAGCCTTTACGACGCGGATACCAACATCGCCATCGGCAGCGCCTACCTGCGCCAGCTGCTGGACAAGTACGGCGGCCTGCCCTACGTCACCATCGCCGCCTACAACGCCGGGCCCACCCCGACCGCGCGCTGGCAGTCGCAGCGCCCCGGCTTCGATGCGGATTTCTGGATCGAGACCATCAGCTACAAGGAAACCCGCGAATACGTCGCCCGCGTGCTGGCCTTCAGCGTCATCTACGACTGGCGCCTCAACGGCAAGGCGGTGCCACTGGTCGAGCGCATGCAGGGCCGGTTGGAAACACCGGCCAAGGCGTTTGCCTGCCCCGGCTGAGGCAGGCATGCTTCCGGCTCTCCGTCCCGGGACCGACAGCATGCCCAAGCTCCGTGCCGTAGTGATCGCATTCACCGCCTGTGCCCTGCTGCCCCTCGCCACACTGGCCGCGCCACCCGCGCGCGGCGAGGCGCAGCGGGCCTACGACGCCGGCGAATACGCCAGCTGCGCCGCGCTCTATGCACAGGTGGCCGACGCCGAAGGCGGCACCCGCGCGGACGGCTACAACGCCGCCTGCTGCCTTGCCCTCGCCGGCAACGCCGACGCCGCGTTCGAGCGCCTGCGCACGACCATCACCACCCATTTCACCTCGGTCGCGGACCTCCAGCAGGACGAGGACTTCCGCAGCCTGCGCGACGACCCGCGCTGGGAACCGATGCTGGCACTGGCGCGGCAGGAGGAAGACCGCCACCTCGCCGGGACCGACCGCACGCTGCGCCGCGAATTGTTCGAGCGCCTCAACCGCGACCAGGAAATCCGCGACCGGCTGATCGCCGCGCCGGAGGACAAGGCGCTGATCGCCGAAGTGCAGGAGATCGACAACGACAACACCACCTGGCTCAAGCAGGTGGTCGCCAGCCGTGGCTGGCCCGGCTACAAGCTCGTCTACAAGGACGGCGCGCAAGCCGCGTGGCTACTGGTGCAGCACGCCGACCAGGACCAGGCCTTCCAGCAGCAAGCACTGGAACTGCTGGAGAAAGCAGTACTCGACAAGGACGCCAATCCTTCGCACCTGGCCTACCTGACCGACCGCGTGCGCACCGGCCGCGACGAAAAGCAGCTGTACGGCACGCAATTCATCAAGGCCGGCGACGACTGGGTACCCGCGCCGATCGAGGACGAGGCACACGTGGACGAGCGCCGCCAGCGCATCGGGCTCGGCACGCTGGCCGAATACGCCGAGCAGATCCGCGCCGCCTATTCGCGGTGACGGCCGAGGATGCGGGGCAGGCCCCGCATTTACCGCGCGCCGTTTTGCCACCGCGGCCTTTGCACGCATCATGTCGCGCATGAAGACCTATCTCGTCGGCGGCGCGGTCCGCGACTCCCTGCTTGGCCTCGAAGCGGGCGACCGCGACTGGGTGGTGGTCGGCGCCACCCAGCAGCAGATGGAGACGCAGGGCTTCAAGGCCGTGGGCCGCGACTTCCCGGTGTTCCTGCACCCGCATACCGGCGAGGAACATGCGCTGGCGCGCACCGAGCGCAAGAGCGGGCGCGGCTACCGCGGCTTCGTGGTCGACGCCGATCCGTCGGTGACGCTGGAGGAAGACCTGCAGCGCCGCGACTTCACCCTCAACGCCATCGCCCGCGACGAGGCAAGCGGCGAACTGGTCGATCCGTGGGGCGGCGTGCGCGACATCGAACAGCGCGTGCTACGCCACGTCGGCCCGGCCTTCATCGAGGATCCCCTGCGGGTGCTGCGCGCGGCGCGCTTCATGGCGCGCTTCGCCCCGCTGGGCTTCACCCTCGCCCCGGAAACCGCCGCGTTGATGCGGCAGGTCGCCGCCAGCGGCGAACTGGATGCGCTGGTGCCCGAGCGCATCTGGCAGGAGCTGCGCAAGGCGTTGCGCGCGGCGCGGCCGTCGGCGTTCCTGCGCACGCTGCACGACACCGGCGCGCTGGGCGCGATCCTGCCGGAAGTGGAGGCACTGTACGGCGTGCCGCAGCGCGCCGAGTTCCACCCGGAGGTGGACACCGGCATGCACCAGGAAATGGTCAGCGACATGGCCGCAAGGCTGGCGCTGGGCGACGACCTGGTCGGCTTCGCCGCGCTCACCCACGACCTCGGCAAGGCGCTGACCCCGGCGGACGAACTGCCGCGCCACGTCATGCACGAACAGCGCGGGCTCAAGCCACTGGCCGCGTTGTGCGAACGCCTGAAGGTGCCGGCCGACCACCGCCTGCTCGCCGAGGCGGCGTGCCGCGAACACCTCAACGTGCACCGCATCGACGAACTGCGCGACGCCACCGTGCTGGAGCTGATCGCGCGCTGCGACGGCCTGCGCCGTCCCGAGCGCATCGCGCAGATGGCGCTGGTGTGCGAGTGCGACAAGCGCGGCCGGCTCGGGTTCGAGGACAGCGACTATCCGCAGCGCGCCACCCTGCTGCGCCTGCATGCCGCCGCGCTGTCGGTCAACGCGCGCGACATCGCCACCGCCGGGTTGCAGGGCCCCGCCATCGGCGAGGCATTGCGCAAGGCGCGGGTCAAGGCGATTGCCGATGCGCGCACCAAGACCCCGTAGATGCGGGGCTTGCCCCGCATGGAGCTTTCCCGGTGAAGCCCGTGCCGGGCAAGCCCGGCACCTACGTGGCGTGGAATCCGGAGTGGATGTGGGGTAAACCCCGCACTTACGGCTGCACGGTCTCGACGATCTCCAACCCATAACCGGCCAAACCAACCTGCCGGCGCGGGGTACCGAGCACGCGCAGCTTGCCCAGACCGAGGTCGGACAGGATCTGCGCACCGGCGCCGTTGCGGCGCCACTGGCCCACGTCCTTGTCCTTGCCGGCCGGGCGCACTTCCGGCTCGCGCCGCAACCGCGCCAGCAGCGCGTCGGTATCGCGCGGCGCCGACAGCACCACCATCACCCCCTGCCCTTCGGCGGCGATGGCGCGCAGCGCGTCGGTGGCGGCCACGCCGAAATCGTCGCGACGCCAGTGCAGCAGGTCGGCCAGCGGGTTCTCCACCTGCACCCGCACCAGCGTCGGCACGTCGCGCTGCGGCGTGCCGCGGACCAGCGCGAAGTGCAGGTCGTGGGCGATGCGATCGCGGTAGGTGAGCAGCCGGAACGCACCGAACTCGGTGTCGATCTCGCGCTCGTCCACGCGCTCGACGGTGTGCTCGGTGGCCAGCCGGTAGGCGATCAGGTCGGCGATGGAACCCATCTTCAGCCCGTGCTCGCGCGCGAACACCTCCAGCTCCGGGCGGCGCGCCATGCTGCCGTCGGGGTTGAGGATCTCCACCAGCACGCCGGCCGGCTCCAACCCGGCCAGCATGGCCAGGTCCACGCCCGCCTCGGTATGGCCGGCGCGGGTCAGCACGCCCCCCGGCTGGGCGATCAGCGGGAAGATGTGGCCCGGCTGGTGCAGGTCCGACGCCCTGGCGTTGGGCTTGACCGCGGTACGGATGGTGTGGGCGCGGTCATGCGCGGAAATGCCCGTGGTCACGCCTTCGGCCGCTTCGATGCTGACGGTGAAGTTGGTCTGGAACTGCGCGGTATTGGCCTGCACCATCGGCGCCAGGCCCAGGTCGGCGGCGCGGGCGCGGGTCAGCGGCAGGCACACCAGGCCGCGGCCGTGGGTGACCATGAAGTTGATGTCGCTGGGCTTGACCAGCTCGGCGGCCATGATCAGGTCGCCTTCGTTCTCGCGGTCCTCGTCGTCGACGATCACCACCATGCGGCCGGCGCGGATTTCTTCCAGCAGTTCGGGGACGGGGGCGAAGTTCATGCGTTGGCTCCTTGGCCGGATAGATGCCGGCCGTTGGCCGGCATTCCGATCAGTTTTTCCACGTAGCGCGCCACCAGGTCGATTTCGAGGTTGACGGCATCGCCGACGCCGGTATGGGCGAAGCGGGTATGGGCGACGGTGTGCGGGATCAGCGCCACCTCGAAGCCCTCGCCATCGGCCTCGTTGACGGTCAGGCTGACGCCATCGACGCAGATCGAGCCCTTCTTCGCGATGTATTTCAGCAGCGCTTGCGGCGCGGCGAAGCGCCAGCGCTGCGCGCGGGCGTCATCGATGACCGACAGCACCTTGCCGATGCCATCGACGTGGCCGCTGACCAGATGCCCGCCGAGGCGGTCGCTCGGACGCATCGCGCGTTCGAGGTTGATCGCCGCGCCGACGGGCAATTCGCCCAGCGTGGTCAGGCCCAGCGTCTCGGTGGAGGCGTCGGCCCGGAAGCTGTCGCCGTCGAAGGCGATGACGGTCAGGCACGTGCCGTTGACCGCGATGCTCTCGCCGAGCCGCACGTCATCGAACGGCAGGCTGCCAACGTGGAAGGTGAAGCGGACATCGCCGCCGAGGGGTTCGCGCGCGGCCAGGCGGCCGACGCCTTCGATGATGCCGGTGAACATCAGTGCACCCCCGGCATGCAGGTGCGGGTATTGCCGTGTTTCTTCATTACGTTTCTCGCGTTGGAGGCCAGCGAAAAACGCCGCAAGGCAAACAGGCGCACGCATGGCGCGATGCCATGCGTGGCCGTCTTCTTTCATCCGGACTATACCGTCGGCTCCGGCATCGGACCGGATCTGCTGACCCTCGGCCAAGCGGAGCCCGCATCATGATGCGCAACCCCCTCGGCCTCGGCGCTCGCGGGCTCGCGCGTGCATTCCATCGGAATGGCCGCGCCTACCGCCGGTGGGGAATCGCACCCCGCCCTGAAGACGTTCGTGGTTGCCGGCGAACCGGCGCGGGCATTGTACCAGCCCGGTCCGGGCGGGCTTGTCCGGTGGATGGATGGCAGTGTTCCGTGGCGTGGTGCAGCGTCCTGCTGGCAAATCGCCGGGAAGCTGGCCACGAGGTAGGCCGGGACTACGCCCCCGGCGACACGTGCGCGAAACGTCGGGGGTGTAATCCCGACCTACGGGCGCAGCAGCAGGCGCAGGTCCTTGCCGACACTGCGCAGGTCAGCCACCTCCAGCGGCCGCGCCTGCGCCATCGTGTCGATGCCCAGCCCGGCCAGCAGCGGCCGCGCGCTCTCGCCCATCAGCAGCGGCGCGAGGTACAGCAGCACTTCATCGGCCAGCCCGGCCGCGAGCAGGGCACCGCACAGGGTCGGCCCGGCCTCGACGTGGACCTCGTTGATGCCGCGCGCGGCCAACAGCGTCATCACCGCATGCAGGTCGAAACGGCCGTCGGCCAGCAATGGCGCGGCGGCGAATTGCGTATCCTCCAGCGCCGGCGGTGCCAGCGCCGGATCGTGCAGGTACAGCGTGGGCGCGCCGCCTTCGCGCACCCGCGTGTGCTCCAGCGTGCGCAGGCGCGCGTCCAGCACCACCCGCAGCGGCGGCAGGAACTCGCCGGCTTCGGCGCGCGCGGTCAATGCCGGGTCATCGGCCAGCACCGTCGCCGCGCCGGTCAGGATCGCCCCGGCACGGGCGCGCCAGCGCTGCACGTCGGCGCGCGCGGCCGGCCCGGTGATCCACTTCGATTCGCCGCTGGCCATCGCCGTGCGTCCGTCCAGGCTGGCGGCCAGCTTGACCCGCACGAACGGCCGCCCGCGCTCGATACGCGACAGGAAGCCGCGGTTGAGTTCGCGTGCCCGTTCTTCCATCAAGCCCACCGCCACTTCGATGCCTGCCTGCCGCAGCAGCGCGAAGCCACCGCCATCGACGCCGGGGAACGGGTCGCCCATTGCCGCGACCACCCGCGCCACGCCGGCCTCGACCAGCGCCAGCGCGCATGGCGGCGTGCGGCCGTAATGCGCGCAGGGTTCGAGGGTGACGTAGGCGGTGGCGCCGCGCGCGCGCTCACCGGCCGCGCGCAGCGCGAATACCTCGGCATGCGGGCCGCCGGCGCGCTGGTGGAAACCCTCGCCGACGACCTCCCCGCCCTGCGCGATCACGCAGCCGACCATCGGGTTGGGTCGCGTCGTCCACGCACCACGCTCGGCCAGGCGCAGCGCGCGGGCCATCAATCGGTGGTCGGTGGCGGTGAAATCGGGCATCGGAAACCTCGCGGGAGCGGCATTGCATGCCACCGGCCGCGGCATGCGTCATCGCCCCTCAGTATAGATACCGGCTGCGCAGCCATTACCGGCGCCGACGGCGTCAGCGGGCAGTCTTCCCGCGCTGCCGCCCGCCGCCCGTATCCAGCAGCGACAACTGCCCTTCGTCGGCGGCATGGTCGCGTTCGAGCTTCTCGATCTCGTCGCGGAAATCGGCCACGTCCTCGAAGCTGCGGTAGACCGAGGCGAAACGCACGTAGCCGACGTGGTCGAGCTTGCGCAGCTCGTCCATCACGAACTCGCCGACGCGGATCGAAGGCACCTCGCGCTCGCCGCTCATCCGCAGCTGGTGCACCACCGCGCGCACCGCCGCCTCGATCCGCTCTTCCGACACCGGCCGCTTCTGCAGCGCACGATCGAAGCCGACCCGCAGCTTGCGCGCATCGAACGCCTCGCGCCCGCCATCGCTCTTGATGATGACCGGCAGCTTGAGCTCGATGGTTTCCAGCGTGGAAAAGCGCTCGCCGCAGGCCTCGCAACCGCGGCGGCGGCGGATGGTGGCGCCGTCGTCGGAAACGCGCGAGTCGATGACGCGGGTATCGGTGTGCTGGCAGAAGGGACAGTGCATCAGAGAGGCTGGGAATGGGGAACAGGGAACGGGGAATGTGACATCCCGGTGTCTTGTGCGTCTTTGCGTTGCAGCGACTTTCTCATTGTCTGCAATTGGATGGAGACGGCTCGCTACTGCTCAAACTGAATCGCTCGTCGGCCGGAAACCCGGCTGCAAGCTCACAAGCTTTCTCGACCAGAACCATCGCCTCTTCCCACACCCGCAGATCGCGGAAATCCGTCGCCATGACAACTCCCTGTCATACGGACAGGCTGCAGCAGCCTGTCATTCCCTGTTCCCACGTACCCCGTTCCCGGCTTTTCAGCCGTAGACCGGGTACTTCCTGCACTGCGCGCTCACCGCCTCGCGCACGCGGGCGATGACCGCCTCGTCGCCCGGCGCGTCGAGCACGTCGGCGATCCAGTTCGCCAGCTCCACGCAGTCGGCTTCCCTGTAGCCACGGGTGGTGACCGCCGGGGTACCCAGGCGCAGGCCCGAGGTCACGAACGGCGAACGCGGGTCGTTCGGCACCGAGTTCTTGTTGACGGTGATGTGGGCCTTGCCCAGCGCCGCTTCCGCGTCCTTGCCGGACACGTCCTTGCCGATCATGTCCACCAGCATCAGGTGGTTCTGGGTGCCGCCGGAGACGATCTTGTAGCCGCGCGCGATCAGCGTGTTGGCCATCGCCTGCGCGTTCTTCACCACCTGTTGCTGGTAGTCCTTGAACGCCGGCTCCAGCGCTTCCTTGAACGCCACTGCTTTCGCAGCGATGACGTGCATCAGCGGGCCGCCCTGGATGCCGGGGAAGACGATGGACTGCAGCTTCTTCTCGATCTCCTCGCCGGCGCCCTTGGCGATGATGATGCCGCCACGCGGGCCGCGCAGGGTCTTGTGGGTGGTCGAAGTCACCACGTGCGCGTGCGGCACCGGGCTCGGGTAGACGCCGGCGGCGATCAGGCCGGCCACGTGCGCCATGTCCACGAACAGATAGGCGCCGACCTTGTCGGCGATGGCGCGGAAGCGCGCCCAGTCGATCACCTGCGAATACGCCGAGAAACCGGCCACGACCATCTTCGGCTTGTGTTCCAGCGCCAGCCGCTCGACTTCGTCGTAGTCGATCAGGCCCTGCTCGTTCACGCCGTACTGCACGGCGTTGAAGATCTTGCCGGAGGCATTGACCTTGGCGCCGTGGGTGAGGTGGCCGCCATGCGCCAGCGACATGCCGAGGATGGTGTCGCCCGGCTGCAGCAGCGCGAAATACACCGCCTGGTTGGCCTGCGAGCCGGAGTGCGGCTGCACGTTGGCGTAGTCGGCATCGAACAGCTGCTTGAGGCGATCGATGGCGAGCTTTTCGGCCACGTCCACGTATTCGCAGCCGCCGTAGTAACGCTTGCCCGGGTAGCCTTCGGCGTACTTGTTGGTCAGCTGGCTGCCCTGCGCTTCCATCACCAACGGGCTGGCGTAGTTCTCGCTGGCGATCAGCTCGACATGGTCTTCCTGGCGCTGGCACTCGGCGGCAATGGCCTTGGCCAGTTCGGGATCGTAGGACTCGATACGGGCATCGCGCGGGAACATCAACGGCTCCTGGGGGTGTGGGCGGGGGGAATGGCCGATTGTAGCGCTTCCTCCCTGCCCCGGCCGCCGGCGCCGGCGCGGGCCATGGCGGCCTGCCCGGAAACGACGAAGGCGCCCGTCGGGGCGCCTTCGTGGCGGGCATCGCGGCCGGCTCAGTGATGCAGCACGATGTCGGCGATGATGCCGGTGGCGATGGCCACCATCAGCAGGTTGCCGCGGTCGTCGCGGATCCAGCGGTGGCCGTAGGGCGGGCGGCGCACGTGATAGCGGCCGTAGTCGTTGACCACGTAGACCGGGCCACCGTAGTAGTGGGTGTAGCGGTAGCCACGCTGGAACCCGTAGGGGTGGTAGACCACGCGCGGCGGCGGGGCGTAGCGGCGGGCATCGCGGCGGCCGTCCCGGTAGCCGGCGTTGTAATGGCGGCGGTCGTCGCGACGGTCGTTGTGGCCGTGGCCACGGCCACGGTCGCTCCAGCCGTGGTGGCCGCGGTCATGGCCACGGTCGCCGGCGGCGAAGGCCGGTGCGGTGGCGCCGAAGGCAAGCAGGGTGGTCATCGCGGCGACAACAAGTCGGTGCATCTTCATGGTGGCCCTCGCGGTGTGGTTGGCGGTTTCCATCATGCTCACGCGATCTGAACGGATTCCGGCTGGAAACGGTTACGCCCGGCGCCGTTCACCTGCCGGCAAGCCAATGGCAGCGGCCCGGCCGCGACGGGCTTGCGGCTATAATTGCCCATTCCCTTTTGCCCTGGGCCTGTCCGCCATGCGGACCGGGCACGGGCGTGCGCTACGGAGACGTCATGTCCTCGCAATACATCTACACCATGAACCGCGTCAGCAAGGTGGTCCCGCCCAAGCGGCAGATCATCAAGGACATCTCGCTGTCGTTCTTCCCGGGCGCCAAGATCGGCCTGCTGGGCCTGAACGGCGCCGGCAAGTCCACCGTGCTCAAGATCATGGCCGGCGTCGATCAGGACTTCGAAGGCGAGGCCCGCCCGCAGCCCGGCATCAAGGTCGGCTATCTGGCGCAGGAGCCGGAACTGAACCCGGAACACAGCGTGCGCCAGGCCGTGGAAGAAGGCGTCGGCGACGTGCTGCAGGCGCAGGCCGCACTGGAAGCGGTGTATGCCGCCTATGCCGAGGAAGGCGCCGACTTCGACGCGCTGGCCAAGGAGCAGGAGCGCCTGGAAGCCATCCTCGCCGCCGGCGACGCGCATACCGTCGAACAGCAGCTGGACGTGGCCGCCGACGCGCTGCGCCTGCCGCCGTGGGACGCGGTGATCGGCAAGCTTTCGGGTGGTGAAAAGCGCCGCGTCGCGCTGTGCCGCCTGCTGTTGCAGAAGCCGGACATGCTGCTGCTCGACGAACCGACCAACCACCTCGACGCCGAATCGGTGGAATGGCTGGAGCAGTTCCTGCACCGCTACACCGGCACCGTGGTGGCGGTCACCCACGACCGCTACTTCCTCGACAACGCCGCCGAGTGGATCCTCGAACTGGACCGCGGCCGCGGCATCCCGTGGAAGGGCAACTACACACAGTGGCTGGAGCAGAAGGACGAGCGCCTGAAGCAGGAAGAGAACCAGGAAAAGGCCCGCCAGAAGGCGATCCAGAAGGAACTGGAGTGGTCGCGGCAGAACGCCAAGGGCGGCCGCTCCAAGGGCAAGGCGCGCCTGGCGCGGCTGGAGGAATTGCAGTCGGTCGATTACCAGAAGCGCAACGAGACCAACGAAATCTTCATCCCGCCGGGCGAGCGCCTGGGCAACTCGGTGATGGAGTTCAAGAACGTCTCCAAGAAGTTCGGCGACCGCCTGCTGATCGACAACCTGTCGATGATCATCCCGCCGGGCGCGATCGTCGGCATCATCGGCCCGAACGGCGCCGGCAAGTCCACGCTGTTCAAGATGATCACCGGGCAGGAGAAGCCGGACTCGGGCGAGATCGTGATCGGGCCGACGGTGCAGCTGTCCTACGTGGACCAGAGCCGCGAGAAGCTGGAAGGCAACCACAACGTGTTCCAGGAAATCTCCGGCGGCCTGGACATCCTCAACATCAACGGCACCGAGATCCAGTCGCGCGCCTACATCGGCCGCTTCAACTTCAAGGGCCAGGACCAGCAGAAGATGGTCGGCTCGCTGTCCGGCGGCGAGCGCGGGCGCCTGCACATGGCCAAGACCCTGTTGCAGGGCGGCAACGTGCTGCTGCTCGACGAACCGTCCAACGACCTCGACATCGAGACCCTGCGCGCGCTGGAAGACGCGTTGCTGGAGTTCCCCGGCAACACCTTCGTCATTTCGCACGACCGCTGGTTCCTGGACCGCATCGCCACCCACATCATCGCCTTCGAGGGCGACTCGCACGTGGAATTCTTCCAGGGCAACTACCGCGAGTACGAAGAGGACAAGAAGCGCCGCCTCGGCGACGACGCCGGTCCCAAGCGCCTGCGCTTCAAGGCGTTGAAGTAAGCAGCAACCGGACGGCCGCAGCGATGCGGCCGTCTGCTTTCTCGAACCCCTCTCAAGCTGCTTCAGCCCCTCTCCCTCCGGGGTGAGAGGGGCAGCTTACGAACCACCGGTTCGTTGCCCCTGGAACGCCCTTGTGTCAGCACAAGGGCCGGGGCGCGAAGCGGGGGTTGGGGTGAGGGGCAATGGAGTCCCGTTGGTTCAACCATCATGGACTCCGTTCGCCCCTCATCCGCCCTTCGGGCACCTTCTCCCGATGGGAGAAGGATTACTTCCCCAGCATCCCAAATTCCCCCATGCTCTTCCTCGACCGCCTGTTCAAGCTCAGCCAGCACGGCACCAACATCCGCACCGAGGTGCTGGCCGGGCTGACCACCTTCCTGACGATGTCCTACATCGTCTTCGTCAACCCGGACATCCTCGGCACCACCGGCATGGACCCGGGCGCGGTGTTCGTCGCCACCTGCCTGGCCGCGGCGATCGGCTCGGCGGTGATGGCGCTGGCGGCGAACTTCCCGGTCGGCATGGCACCGGGCATGGGCCTGAACGCGTTCTTCGCCTTCACCGTGGTCGGCGCCGCCGGGCTGCCGTGGCAACAGGCGCTGGCGGCGGTGTTCATCTCCGGCATCGTGTTCCTGCTGCTCTCGCTCAGCGGCATCCGCGCGTGGCTGGTGGCCGGCATCCCGACCTCGCTGCGCTCGGCGATCGTCGCCGGCATCGGCCTGTTCCTGGCGATCATCGCCTTGCAGAAATCCGGGGTGATCGTCGCCAACGCCGACACGATGGTGGCGCTCGGCAAGCTCGATGCCGCGCCGCCGCTGCTGGCACTGGGCGGTTTCCTGCTGATCGCGGTGCTGGAAGCGCGCAAGGTGCATGGCGCGATCCTGATCGGCATCCTCGCCGTCACCGCCGCCGGCTGGTTGATCGGCGACGTGCGCTACCACGGGCTGGTATCGCTGCCGCCGAGCCTCGCGCCGACCTTCCTGCAGCTGGACCTGCCCGGCCTGCTGCACCACGACGGCGGCGCGCCGCTGGCGGTGCTGCTGCAGGTGGTGCTGGTGTTCGTGCTGGTCGAAGTGTTCGACGCCACCGGCACCCTGTACGGCGTGGTCGGTCGCGCCGGCCTGCTGGACCTGGCCGATGGCAGGAAGCGCTTCGGCCGCGCGCTGCTGGCCGACAGCACCGCAATTGTCTCTGGCTCGCTGCTCGGCACCAGTTCCACCACCGCCTTCGCCGAGAGCGCCTCGGGCGTGCAGGTCGGCGCCCGCACCGGCTTGACCGCGCTGGTGGTCGCCGCACTGTTCCTGGCCGCGCTGCTGTTCTCGCCGCTGGCGGCGATGGTGCCGGCCTACGCCACCGCGCCGGCGCTGCTGTTCGTGGCCGGGCTGATGCTGCGCGAACTGGTCAACGTGGAATGGGGCGACCTGACCGAATCGGTGCCGGCGGCGTTGTGCGCGCTGGCGATGCCGTTCACCTACTCCATCGCCAACGGGCTGGCGTTCGGCTTCATCGCCTATGCCGCGCTGAAGGCGGGCACCGGCCGCTGGCGCGAGGCGCGGCCGGCGCTGTGGCTGGTGGCGGGATTGTTCGTGCTGCGCTTTGCATTGGTGTAAGACACAAGCATCATGGCCGGCACGGCCCCTCCTTCCCATTTCCGTCCGGGAACAGCAAGCATGTCACCGAACCGCGATGATCCAGGCTTGAGTTCACGACAACGGCGCCAGTTGCTGCGTGCGGCCTTGCTGCTGCCGGCGGCAGCGGCAATGGCCACCCTGCCGGGCTGCTCGCCCTCGGAGCGGGTGGATGGCAGCTTCCTGCAACCGTGGCGCGAGCACCTGCAATGGAAAATGGCCGACTGGCAGCGCTCGGTGTCACTGATGCGCCGGATTGGCTGCCGGCAGGTGGTGCTGCAGTGGACCGGCATCCGCGGCGGTGACGACGGCGACTGGGAATTGCCCGACACCAGCCTGCGCATGCTGTTCACCGCCGCCGGCGAAGCGGGCATGACCGTGCGCGTGGGGCTGCCGTTCGAGCAGCGCTGGTGGCAGGCCATCGGCGCCGACGACGCGGCGTTGCAGTCGTTTTTCGACGACAGTCTGGGATACGCGCGGCAATGGCTGGCCCGGGCTCCGTGGCCGCGCCTGCAGGCATTCGGTGGCTGGTATCTGCCCCATGAGCTGGAGCAATACCACTGGGCCACCCCGGCGCGACAACAGCAATTGGCGCAATGGCTGCATGGCCTGCAGCAGGCGGCAGCCGAGCGTGGCGGCGACTGCGCCGTCTCCACGTATTTCAGCCGGTTGCCCACCCAGGGCAGCCTGGTCGCACTGTGGGAATCGTTGTTGGCGCGGGCAAGCCTGCGGCCGATGGTGCAGGATGGCGTCGGCATCGCCGGCATGGACAACCAGCAACCGCTGCAGCCCTTGCTGGAGCTGTTCGCCGCCACGGGCACGCCATTCGACATCATCGTCGAGCTGTTCAGCCAAATCCCCGATCCGGCACGCGACGGCGGCCTCCACTTCCAGGGGGAAAGCGCCGATTTCGAGCGCATCCGCCAACAGTTGCAATGGGCACGCGGCAGCGGCGCGGACCATGTGCTGGTTTACGCAGCGGATCCGTGGCTGTCGCAGGACACGCCACAGGCACGGCTGCTGCGGCGACACTGGGGCATCTAGCCCGTCGATGCCATCGGCCGCTACAGCGCGCGGCCGATGATCTCGCGCAGGATCTCGCTGCTGCCGCCAAAGATGCGCAGCGCACGAGCATCGGCCCACGCGCGGCCGATGCCGTATTCGCTGCTGTAGCCATAGCCGCCATGCAGCTGCAGCAGCGCATCCAGCACCTGTCCCTGGATCTCGGTGGCGTTGAGCTTGGCCATCGCCGCCGTGGTCGCATCCAATTGGCCCTGCATCTGCCGGCCCAGGCACTGGTCGAGGAAGCTGCGCAGCATTGCCAGCCTGGCCGCGGCGTCAGCCAGTACAAAGCGCGTGTTCTGGTGGTCGATGAGGTTGCGGCCGAAGGCCTTGCGCTGGCGCACGTAGGCCGTTGTCTCCTCGAGCATGCCCTCGGCCGAGGCCGCCGCGCGCAGGGCGATGGCCAGTCGTTCGCCCGCCAGTTGCTCGGCCATGTACTCGAAACCGCGCATTTCCTCGCCAACCAGCGATGCGGCAGGCAGCCGCACGTTGTCGAAGAACAGCTCGGAGGTGTCCTGCGCGTGCTGTCCTATCTTGGCCATCGGCGCGCCGCGAGCAACACCGGGCAGGCGCATGTCCACGCAGAACAGCGACAGGCCGCGCGCACCCAGTTCCGGGGCGACGGTGGCCGCAACGATCACCATGTCGGCATTGCAGCCATTGGTGATGAACGTCTTCTGGCCATTGAGCAGGTAATGGTCGTCCTGGCGCTCAGCGCGGGTCCGGATCGCCTTGAGGTCGCTGCCGGCACCCGGTTCGGTCATGGCGATGGCGCCGATCGCCTCGCCCCTCGCCATCGCCGGCAGCCATGCCTCGCACAGCGCTTGGCCGCCGTATTGCATCAGGTATGGCGCGACCATGTCCGAATGGATCGAGAAACCAATGCCGAGGTAGTTGGCACGCGCCAGTTCCTCGATCACGCAGGCGGCATGGCCGTAGTCACCCCCCAGGCCATAGGGCTCGGGCAGTTGGCAGTTGAGCAGGCCCGCATCGCCGGCGGCCCGCCACAGGCTGCGCGGGGTGATGCCCTCGCGCTCCCATTGCGCGTAGTGCGGCGCGATGCGCTCGCCGATGAAGCGGCGCACCTGCTCGCGAAAAAGCATGTGGTCCTCGCGGAAGACGGGGCGCCCGGCCACCTGCTCAACGCCCCACCGCATCGGTGCCACTGAGCTGGCCCTGCAATGCCGGCGCGCCGACGCTGCCGGTCAGGAACAGGCTGTAGTGGTCGCCGGGTTGCAGCGCAGGCAATTCGAACGCCGCGCTGTCCTTGCCACCGCAGCCGGCCACCAACCGTGCCTTGACCGGGTTGATCGCACGCGCGCTGCTCTTGCCCGCGGCCACCGAGGCAAACACCACCGGGCCGTCGGCCGCCATCGCCAACCGCCCCTGTGGGCAACTGGCGGCCAAGTTGTAGAAACGGATCTCGGCCTTGAGCGCATCGCTGCTGCCGCCGCCATCGTCCAGTGCGACCGGCGGCCGTTGCGGGGAGGTGGGGTCCAGCACCAGCGTGGTGAAGCTGCCTGCCGCCACCGGCGGCTGCGCATGCACTCCGCCGGCCACGCGCACGTTGAACGGCTTGCCACCCTCGACGATGGCATAGCGGGTGGCGCGCATGGCCGGGCCGATGCGCTGTTCGGCGCCATTGGCGACGCCAACCGCGAGCGCGCTGCCGCCCGGGTTGACCACCCGCACGAATGCCGAACCCGCCGGTGGGCGCGGCGCGTACAACTGCGCCAGGCGTCCTTCCCCCGCTTGCGGGGCACCTGCGGCCAGCGGGGACAGCGCCGCGGCCAGCACGGCAAGGGCCATCGCGGTCATCTTCATTGCGTTTTCTCCTTGCTGCGGAGCGTGCGTGCCAACTGCTGGTAGCGGTGCTCCAGTTGCTTGCGATCGACCTTGTTGCTGATGGTGGTGGGCAGGGCATCCACTGCGAACAATTCGGACGGGATCATGTAGGGTGGCATGTAGCGCTCGAGCTGTTGTTTCCAATCGTGCAGCGATGCAGGCAGCGATTGCAGTGCACCCGGCCCTGGCTGTGCTGGCTCGACGAAGCCGACCATGCGCACCAGGCTGCCGTCGGGACGGCGCAGCACCACCGTCGCGCCAGCGACCACGCCCTGCAACCGGGACAGGCCCACGTCCACCTCGGCCAGCTCGATGCGGTAGCCATTGAGCTTGATCTGGTCATCCCGGCGGCCGCGGAAATAGAAGCGCCCCTGCGCGTCCACCTCGCCGAGGTCGCCGCTGCGATAGGCGCGCTTGCCGTCATGTTCGAACAGGACGCCCGCGTCCAGGTCCGGGCGTTCCAGGTAGCCGCGCATGACATGGTCACCGGCCATGCATATCTCGCCATCGTCCAGGAACACCTCGGCATAGGGTTTGGCCACGCCGATCGGGAACGGGTTGGGAGCGGCCGCGCGCAAGGCCGGGTCGATTTCCACCCAGGTGGTGGAACAGGTAGCCTCGGTGGGGCCGTAGGAATTGACGATGCGCGCCTGCGGGAAGCGCGCCCACAGTTCTTCGGCCACGCGTGACGTCAATGACTCCGCGCCGAACACGAACACCCGCAGCGCCGGCAGGTACCCGGCGTTGAAGCGCGGGTTGAGCATCTGCTGGCGCACGAACGAAGGCGTGGACGCCCAGACCGCCACGTCCGATTCGCGCAAGTGGTCGATGAAACGTTCGCTGTCGGCAATCACCTCGCGCGGGCACAGCACGCAGCAGCCCCCCGACCCCAGCGCGCCGCACAGGTCGAACAACGAGAAGTCGAAGCTGAAGAGCATCTGATTCATGAACGCCGGCGCCTCTCCCAGCGCCAGGCAATCGCGGATCCAGCCGGTGAACAGCGCCACGCTGTCGCGGCCGATCTGCACCCCCTTGGGGTCGCCGGTGCTGCCGGAGGTGAACATGATGTAGGCCAGGTCCGGCACGGCCAGCGGCCGCGGCGCCGTGGCGCCTGGCAGGAAGGTATCCGCCGCCGCGTCATATACCGCGATGGCGTGCACCAGCTCGGTGATGCGCCGCAACCGCGTCGGCGGGTTGATGGTGTCCACCGGCACGTAGGTCACGCCCATCCGCAGGCAACCGAGCATGGCCACCACGAAGGCGGCCTGCTTGTGCCCGGAGATCGCCAACGCATGGCCGGGCCGCACGCCGGCTGTCGTGGCACGCGCCATCCACCCCTCCGTGGCGCTGCGCAGGCCAGCCCAGTCCAGCGTGCCTTCGGCGGTATGCAGCGCCGGCGCCCGCGGCGCGGCTTCCACGTCGGCGAACCGGCAATTGTCGAAATCGAAACGCATGGCGCGGCTCCGTGCGGGATGGGGGCGGTCAGGGCTTGCGGTGCGTGGCCACGTAGTCGGCCAGTACCTGCACCGACTCGACCAGCGCGTCGATCTCGTCCACCGGCAGGGTCACGCCCAGGCGGTCCTTCACCTCGACCATCAATTGCACCTTGGACATCGAGTCGAACAGCGACTCCATGTACTCGTCGGCCTGCACGCGGGCACCGATCACGGCCTCGACGATTTCGATCAACTGGTTCTGGAGAGCTTGCATGTCCATGGGGCGGTCCACCTTTTGTCAGAACTGGAAATAAAGGAAGCGGGTTTCTTTGTGCAGGTTCAGCAGGCACAGCGCCAGCAGGACCAGCATCGCCAACAGCCACCCGACGTTGGGCTGCCAACGCATCCATGGCCGCGGCGCCGGATCGGGCTTGGCCAGCGAAGCCCCGTACACGCCCATGATCTGGTGCGCGTTGGGAGCCAGCCAGACGATGGCCAGCATCGCCGCGATGTACGCCGCCTGCAGGTGGTGGCCCACCAGCAGCCGCCATCCATCGGCCAGCCCCAGGCCACCCAGGTGGCCGAGGTTCCCCAGGCTTTCCCAACCGCGCACGCCGGCCATGCCCTGCACCAGTTGCCACGCATCGGCCACGCCATCGGCACGGAAGAAGGCCTGTGCCACCAGCACCGCGCCGAAGGTCAGCAGCAGGCAGGCCACGTGCTGCAGGCGCCCGCCGCGCTGCGCCCCCGGCTTACGGCCGTTGCCGAAGATGCGCCAGGCGTGGTTGACGACGAGGTAACCGGCATGCAGCAGGCCGAAGATCAGGAATTGCAGGCCGGCGCCATGCCAGATGCCGGCCAGCCCCATTGCCCATACTGTGGGCAGTACGATCAGCGACGCGAAGCCGTTGGCGGTGGCCACCGCGCCGGGACCATTGGGCAGACCGCCGCGGCTGCGCCAGCGCGACACCGCCATCGCCACCGGGTAGTACAGGTAGGCGGTGATGTAGCGGGTCAGGGTGATGTGCCAGCGTGCCCAGAAGTCGATGATGCTGGTCGCCTTGTACGGTGAGTTGAAATTGAGCGGGAAGCGGATGCCGAACATCCGTGCCAGTCCCAGCGCCATGTCCGAATAACCGGAGAAGTCGAAATACAGTTGCAGTGCATAGCTGGTGGCGGCGGCCCATGCCCCCCAGAACTGCACTTGGCCGGTGGCGGCGAAGCCGGCATCGGCATAGGGCGCGATGCTGTCGGCCAGCAGCACTTTCTTGGCCAGGCCGATGGCGAACAGCATGCCGCCCACCGACAGGTTGTCGGAGTGGAAGCGGTAGCTTTCGCGCTTGCTGAACTGCGGCATCATCTCCTTGTGGTGCAGGATCGGGCCGGCGATCAGGTGCGGGAAGAAGGTCACGAACAGCACGTAGCTGAGCGGACTGCGATCGTTGACGGTGCCGGCGCGGCAGTCGAGCAGGTAGCCGATCTGGGTGAAGGTGAAGAAGGAGATGCCCAGCGGCAGGATCAGCGTGTCCATCGGGCCGATGGCCAGGCCCATGTCGTGGACGAAGTTCACCATCGCCGCGAAATACTTGTAGTGCACCAGCAGCAGCAGGTCGGCGGCCACGCCCAGCGCGGTGGCCAGCAGTTGCAGTCGCGGCCGCCCGGCCAGCGCCAGGATCACCAGGCTGACCAGGTAATTGAAGGCGATCGAGCCGCCCAGCAGCACCACGAACTGCGGGTTCCACCAGCCGTAGAACACGATCGAGGCCACGCACAGCCACAACGCCGCCAGCCGCGGCCGCAGCGCGCCCAGCAGGTAGTGCACGCCGAGCGTGACCGGCAGGAAGATCAGCAGGAACAGGAAGGAGTTGAACAGCATCGTCGGTCGGCGCTCAGTCGATCTCGGCCAGCGTCGCCTGCTCGCCGTCGGTCAACGGCAAGGACAGGGCCATTTCGGAAAATTCCCAGACCACCAGCTTCAGCGAAGGCGGCCATTGCGCGCGCTGCGGCCATGCCGCCAGCAGCGCACCGGAAAACTGGCCGCCGTCCATGCTCTGGTTCCAGACCTCGCGGCCGAGGGCGTTGCCCAAGCGCTCGGCGAACAGGCTGCGGCGACCATTGGAACTGCCCAGCAACAGCACTTCCACCGGCGGCGTGTCGTCGAGCAGGCCGCCGCCGCGGACCGGCACGATCGCCTGCTCCGGCTCCATGTCCAGCGCTGGTCGCCACGCCGGCGGGGCATGCTCCAGCCCGGCCAGCACGATCAGGTCGCCCATGCGCGGCCCGGGCGCACCGATGCCCCCGACGTCGAAGGCCTGCCCGCCCCTGCCGCCCAGCAGCGGCAGGGCCGCGGCCGCCACCGCGTCGGCCGCGCGCTGTGCCCCGACGCCGTTCATGTGCACGTCGGTGCGGAAGAACACCGGCTGCGGCGCACCTTCCAGCGCTTGGCGCAGGTCCACCGAGGGCACCCCGGCCTCGGCCAGCGCATGCTGCCAGGCATCCAGGCGTGCGCGCATCGGCGCCGAATGGCGCAGACCGCAGGTATGCGCCTGCTCGACGCGCGACTTGTCCGGCACCGCCACGACCAGCAATTGCACGCCTTGCGCGCGCAGTTGCGCAGCCCAATGCCGCATCAGTCGCATACGCTGCCCGAATACGTCGCCATGCGCGGCGGGCGAAGGCCGCAGGCCGTCACGGTAGAACAGCCAGCCCGGGCAGCCAAGCGCGACCTGTTCGCCGAGGTCGCCCAGCAGCCGGTAGCGCAGCGCGGCGCCGACCAGGTCGGCCTGCGCCTGCACCGGCAGCTTCAGCGCCTCGTTGATGGCCTTGCCCGCCTGGCCGTCGGCCCATTGCGCCGGCGCCAGCCGCGAGGCCGGCAACTGGGCGCGCGACAGCATCCATGCACCCGAGCACAAGCCCACGACCAGCAACACGACCACCGTTGCCGCGGTAATGCGATGGACCACGGGCGGCACCGGGGGCGGCAAGGGTGCCGGGGCACCGGGACGCGCGTTCATCGGCTCACTGCCCCAGCGCCTTGCGCAGGCGCGCCAACCACTGTTCCGAAGTCATGACCGAGGCGTTGTCCCACAAGCCGCGGGCATCGGGACCTTGCGCATAGGTTGGTCCGAACATTTGCCACACCAGCACCTGCGGCTTGTGCTGGCGGAACTCGCCCGACTCCAAGTATTCGAGCAGGACGATCCAGTGGCCGACGTTGCCCGGCTTCCAGTTCACCGATACCGGCCGGTCGATCAGGTTGGACAGCTTCTGCGGGAAACCGAAGTACGGTTGCACCATGCTGTGGCCAGTGACGTGCACCGGCGCCGGCGCGTCGTCCAGCAGGGATTGCTGCTCGGCCTGGCGGCGCACGGTGAAGGTGTCGCGACCGATGGCCTTGCGTTGCTCCCCGGTAAGGAACAGTTCGGCCAAGTCGCCGAAGCGGCGCTCCCTGATCTCGCTGCCCAGCGGCATGCCGCTGCCGTCCCGGCCGTCCAGGCGCGGCACCTGCTGGCGCACCTGCACGGCGACCTCGCCGGCCACGGCATCGGCCGCGGCCTGGGTCCAGTGCTGGTCGCTGCGGTAGAACACCTCTTGCCCACCCTGCTTGACCCGGCGCAGCACCTGCAGCGCATCGACCGCCGGGATCCCGGCCCCGGCCAGCCCGTCATGGATCAGCGCATAGCGACCGCGCACCGCGTCGCCCAGTTGCCTGCCCTCCGGCAACCGGTCTTCGTAGAACAACGCCTTGTCCGGCAGCACCAGCACCTCCAGCCGTACCCCGACGGCGGCCAGCGCCTGCCGTGCCTGCACCACCAGCCGGGTGTTGCGGTCGATCGCCGCGGCATCGACCTCGGTCAGGCTGCCCCATGCCGGGAACAGCCAGCCGTCCTTGCCGACCAGCACGATCGATGAATCCTGGGCGGCGGCCGGCGCGGGGGCCGCCTGGGCAAGCACAGGCGCGGGAACATGGCAGGCGAGAGCGCACAGCCCGGCCAGCAGCAACGGCCGGAGCCACTCGGAACGGCGCTCTGTACGGGCGTCGGTCATCGGCGATTCCTCATTCGTGGTCAGTAGTACAGGGTGGCGGTAGCGAACAGGCCCTTGGCGCGCTGGTCGTCGCCGCCCCCGAGGGCGAAGCGGTATTGCAGGTTGAAATCCAGGTAGGAGCGCGCGGCGTTGTAGTGGTCCTCGCGGAACCAGTAGCGCACGCCGACGCCCGGGCCGGCGCCCAGCGACCAACTGCGGCGGGTATCGGACAGGGCGAAGGACTGCCGTTGCATCGACGGGTACTCGATGCCGCGCACGCGCGAACGTTGGTCGATCCAGTCGGCGCCGACCGCCAGCGAGGTGGTCAGGACCCAGCGGGTCTGGTCGCCGCCGGGGCGGAAGCTGCGGCCGACGCGCAGCTCGGCGGCGGCGAACAACTGCTCGCGGTGCAGGCGGCCTTCCGACTCGAGCAGGCGCTCGGCCGGCGCACCATTGCCGTCGAGCCGGTCGATGCTGAAGCGCGCGCGATTGTCGTCCCAGCTGTAACCGGCCTGGGCGTAGCCACTGACCGTCCACCACTGGCGCACATCGGTACGCACTCCGGTACCGTGGTAGAAGCCGTAGGTCAGGTAGGACATCCAGCCACCGGCGTCGCTGCCCAGCCGGTAGCGCGCCAGCAGGTTGGCTTGCAGTGGTTGGCTGGATTCCCGCTGGATCCGGCACTGCATATCCGCCGACCCGGGATAGACCCCGCCCTGCCGGGTGGCGCTGCCGAGGAACTGGCGGCGCTCGATGCCGGCACTGATGCCGGTGCGGCCGAAGGCGTAGCGCACGCCGAGCGAGCCGACCGTGGACGGCCATCCGGCGATCGAGCGCGAATGGCCCAGGCGTTCGGCGCGGTTACGGGCATCGGACGTGGCCTCGCCGGTGCACGGGTCCACCGCCAGCAACGATTCGTACAACCCTCCCTCGTCGTACAGGGTACCGGCCAACCGTGCGTAGGCCTCCAGCGTGCCGTGGCGGTTGTTCAACGCCTGCGGCCGCCAGAATGCCTCCAGGGTGCCGAACACCGAATCGCCCGGCGTACTGATGGCCGCTCCACCCAGGCTCGTGGCGGCCTGGCGTGCGCCGCGGAAACCGGCCGAAGTGATCACGCCCCACTCGCGCGAGAGGTTGGCGATGGAACTGCGCGTGTTGTAGCGCTGCGCCTTGTCCAGCGGCAGCGTGCCCAGGTCGGCGCTGTCGATGGCGCCACGCAGCAGGGTCACTGCCTGGGGGCTGTCGCCGGTGGCCGCGTGGGCATAGGCCTGGTCGAGCACCACCGTGGGCGGGGCCTTGCCGGTGGCCTCGGCGGCACGGAAGTCGGCCAGCGCCCGCTCGGGTTCGCCGGCACGCTGGTGCAGGTAGCCACGCTGCATCAGCAGGGCGGTATCATCCGGCCGCGCCGCCAGTGCCGCGTCCAGGCGCTGCCGTGCCTGTATCTGCTGCTCGCGGTCGCCGGCCGCCAGCACAGTGGTCAGCAGGCCCTCCAGCGTCGCATTGCCCGGGGTTTCCTCCACCGCTTGGCGCGCCTGCCGGATTGCCTCCTGGTAATCCTGGCGCCCATAAGCGGCATAGGCGCGCTGGGCGGGGCCGCCATCGCCCTGCAGGTCAGCCGGCATCAATTCGCACTGGGTGCCGTAGGGCGTGTCGCGGCACTGCTGGAACGGCGCCGGGTATGACGCCAAGGTCAATGGCTCATCGTTCCGCACGGCGCGCAACGCCTTCTCGCGGCGTGCCACCGCCTCGCCAAGGAGCTTGCGCGCCTCCTCGTCTTCGTCCACCGCCTGCGTGGCGTCCCGCAAGGACGCAAGCAACCGCACGGCGCGCGTGCGGTCACCCGCGGCGAGCGCGGCATCCACTGCCAGCAGGCGCACGTTGCGCTGTTGCTGGGCATCCAGCCAGTCATGCAGCAGGGCGGCGTCGAAGTCGGCATTGGCTTGCGCGGTGCGGGACTGCCGCTGCCGCAGGTAGCCGCGCATGACCAGGGCCACGGTGTCCTCGTCGTCGTTCTCTAGCGCCTGGGTGGCGGCGGCCTCTGCCTCGACCAGACGGCCATCGAGCATCAACGCAGTGATCAGCAGCAGACGGTGCGAGGCGACGTCCGGGGCGCGTTCCACCGCCTGCTGCGCGAACTCGACTGACGCTTTGAAATCCTGCGCGATCAGCGCCTGGTAGCCATCCTGTGCCGGCTTCACCGCACGCTGCCGGCCCAGCGCCACACGCTTGGCCTGCAGGTCGACCACGTTCGGTGCCCCCAGCCGCAGCGCAGTCGCCACCGCGGCGTCGGCCTCCTCCAGTCGTTGCCCGGCCTCCAGCGCGGCGATCCACAGCATCGCCCAGGCGCCCTGTTGCGGCTGCTGCCGGAACGCCTGCTCGGCCTTGGCTGCGGCCTCGGCCATGCGGTCGTTGTTGTAGGCATCGTAGGCGTCGGTCGCCACTGCAAAAGCTCGCTGGTACGCCTGTTCGGCCGCATCCGGGCGAACATCGTGGGCGGCGACGGCCGGCGCTGCAGCCAGGGCAGGCAGCGCCGGATCGTCCAGGCCATCCCGCAGCGCGCGGCGCGCCTGCGCGCGCGCCTCGTCGGCCCGTCCCAGCTTCTGCAGGGCATATATCTGCAGCAGCCGCAGCCGTACCACGTCCGGGCGCAACCGCGCCGCTTCCGCCGCCTGCCGGTAGGCGGTGGCATGGTCGCCGCGGTCGTAGGCGGCGAAGGCCTGCTCCGCCATGCGATAGGCCGCGCCGGACAGCGGCAACGGTTCCTGTGCCTGCACCGGCAACGCGACGCCGGTCAGGGCGATGGCCATGACGCTGGAAAGCAACGTGGTCTTCATGCCTGTTCCGTTTCTGCCCGGGTCGACTGCAGACGCGCCGAACGCAGCCGCTGTTCCTCCATTGCCCGCGCCACCGCCTGCTCGGTGGCCACGCCCTTGCGCACCAGGTAGTCACCGATGCGGCCGTCGCGCTGCGGGCGGTAGTCGCTCAGCACCATCTCGAAGCGGTCATGGTCGATCAGCTTCATTTCCACCAGCAGGTCGCCGAGCAGTGGCACGCTGTCGATGCGCCAGTTGTCGCCGTTGATCAGGCGCAGCCCGGCGTTGATCTCGCTTTCGCGGGCCACTTCCTGCTCGACCCGGGTGGCGCCGGCCAGTTGCCGCAGCTGCTCCAGCGTGGCCTCGGCCAGCGGGTTGGCCACGGCCACGCGCAATACGTCCGTGGTTTCGGTCGGCAGCGGCAGCAGGCGCCAGTGCACGCAGTTCTCGACCGGCAGCGGGAATTGCCCCTGCCGCAGGTAGTCCACGTCGATGCTGGCGCGGTGCAGGTCACCCTGGAAGGCAATGGCCTCGGCCAGGGTCTCGTCGTCCAGCCAGCCCTGCGATACGAGGATCCGCCCCAGCGGCTGCTGGCGCCCGCCTTCCTGTTGCTGCAGGGCCTGCTCCACGCGCTCGGGGGCAATGGCCTGCCAGGTGGTGAGCAGTTCGCCCAGGCGCTTGCGCGTATGCACCAGCTGCGACGCCGACGGGAAGTCGTGCATGGTCTTGTCCCACACCATGCGCTTGCCGAACAGCAGGTACAGCAGGAACACGCGCCACGCGCGGGCGGCGGCCATGAAGTTGACCACGTTGCCGACCACCATCCGCGGGATCGACATCAACGCGTGTTCCCAGCCGTACAGCCGGTTGACGAAGTAGAAGCGCTGCACCACCCGCATCGCCAGCGCGGCGGTGGTGAACAGGGCGATGTTCATCTGCCAGGTGCCGGCCTGGAAGATGGTCGGGAACTGCAGGCTCCACAGCCCGGCCGCGCGCAGCGCCCAGAACAGCAGCAACTGCAGGAAGATCACGTAGGCGACGATGCTGACGAACGAGGTGACGATGCCCTTGCGGTCGCGCGCCAGCAGGTACTTGGTCGCCAGCGAGCCGCGCCAGCCCAGCGTCTCCCAGCTCTGCAGGCCGATGCCCAGCACCCAGCGCGCCTTCTGCCGGTAGGAGGCGCGGAAGTTGTCGGGGAAATACTCGCGCACGCACAACGCCATGCTCACCGTGCGCTCGCGCACCGGGCCCCAGCCGAACCACGACGGCCGCCGCACGCGGAACTGCACCGGGAAGCGGGCGAAGATCGACTGCATGCCCATCGCCGCCAGGCGCGCGCCGACGTCGTAGTCCTCGGTCAGGCTCTCGGTGTTGAACGGCTGGTTGCCGGTCTGCTCGCTCAGCGCCAGCAGCGCCCGCCGCGAGAAGCAGGTGCCCACGCCGGCCGACGGCACCATGCCGGACACGCTCTCGCGCACCACCAGGTCCTTGGCGTGCCATTCGGCGAACTCGTCCATGTAGACGCCGGCCACCAGTTCGTACCACTCGCGGTCCAGCGAGGTTACCGGCAGCTGGATCATGTCCTTGCGCGGCAGCAGGTAGTTGAAGAACTTCAGCTCCATCGGGTGCAGCACGTCCTCGCTGTCGTGCAGGATCACGCCGGCGAACTCGACGCCGTTGCGCCGCTCGTACTCGAAGATCGCCAGCACCAGCCAGTTCAGGCAGTCGGCCTTGCTGGTCGGGCCGGCGTGCGGCACCTGCACCCGTTGCAGGCGGCGGTAGCGCCGCTGCATGCGCTCCACCTCGGCGATGGTCTGCGCGTCGTTGGGGTAGGTGCCGACGAAGACCACGTACTCGTGGTAATCGAGCACGTCGATCATGTTCTCGACCATCTGCGCGATGACGTCGTATTCCATCCACGCCGGCACCATGATCGCCAGCGGCTGCTCCGGCCGCTGCAACAGGTCCTGCTGGGTCAGCGGCCGGTAGCCCGCGCGCTTCTTCAGCGTCAGCGTGCGCCAGCTTTCGCGGACCCAGTACCAGGCGTCGATGAACAGGTCATCGAGGCTGGAGATCAGGATCAGCACGGCAACCACCACCGCCACCGATTCGAGGGCGGCGTAGTAGTTGCCCAGCCAGACGTTCCAGAACAGGCTGCTCACCGCCGGTCAATGCCCCTGGCTGGCGGCGGCGCGGCGACGGCGCACCTGGGCCACGCGCGCGGCCAGCAGCATGAACACGACCACGCCGACCAGCAGCAGCAGCCACACCATGTGCTGGCGCCACCACGGCTGCGGGTCGCCTTCGGCGGCCATGCGCGCGCCGTAGGGGTCCTGGCTGTCGAAGTCGCTGACCCGGCCGCTGCCGTCCAGCACCGCCAGGTCGCCGCGCAGCAGCCGGAACGGCTCGTCCAGCGACGGCGCGCTGCTGCCCAGGGTGTTGTAGAGCACGCCGGTGTGGCCGCCGGCCGACACCACCTGCACCACGGCGGCATGGTCCAGCCCGGCCAGGTCCAGCAGCGGCTGCGGCTTGCCGGCCACCACCAGGTGGCCGCCGTCCAGCGCCGCCGGGGTGACGCCCGACGGCGCCAACGCGAATGCCACGTACGGGTGTTCCGGCTTGATCGCCGCGCCGGCCTCGGCCACCTGCATGCGCGCCGCTTGCGGCGAGACGCCGGTGGCACTGGCGATGGCGATCACCGTGGACAGCGACGCCGGCGCCTGCTGCAACCAATCCTTGGGCACGAACACGTCGTTCGTGTGCGCCAGCCGGCTGGCGGCGGCGACGAAGCTGTTCCCCAGGTCGCGCTTGGCCAGCTTGAGGTGGCTGCTGGGCAGGATCGACACCGGGAAGGCCGTGGCCGGGTCATGGCAATACGGGCGCGCGGGTTGGCGCAGGAAGCTCACCCGCACTTCGTTGCGGGCCGCCAGCACGTAGGCGGGCACCCGCGCGACCAGCCGCTGCGGCTTGCCGTCGGTGTTCAGGACCCGCGCGCCGAGCAGGAAATCGTTGAAGTAGATCGTCGCCACCGCGCCCTGCCCGGCCGCGTTCGGCGCCGCCGACACGTCGATCACCACCTGCTCGGGCAGGCGCCCGTCGGCCGACAGCGCACCCAGCTCGAAGGTGGCGGTGCGGTCGCCGCGCGCGATGATTTCCAGCGTGCCGGCCATGCTGCCGCCCAGGCGGCTGAGCAGAACGCTGTCCTCGCTCACCGGCGGCGTATTGGCCTGCTCGACCTGCAGCGAGCGGCCCAAGGCATAACTGCGCCACTGCTCGCCCAGCAGGCCGGCCACTTCGGCGCCGGCGGCGGGATTGACCAGCAGGGTCGGCCGGCCGGCGACCGGGGCCACGCCCACCGAACTCTCGCCCGTGCCTTTCTCCAGCGACGACATGGATGCCGCGCGCCAGGCGGCGAAGGCATCGCTATCGGCAGAGGCAATCTGGGCGGCCAGCGCATCCAGCGCCGCGCGGACGGCCGCGCGCAGCGGCTCGCTGTCGATCACCACGTCCGCGGCCAGCGGGCCGTCGCCATGCAGGGACAGCAGCGCGCCCACTTCGGCCAGGTCGGCGATGCGATGGTCGCGGCCGCCGCTGGCCAGTGCCGCATAGGCGGGAATGCCGCGCAGGCTGGCCGGGACCGCCACGCCGCCCAGGTCGACGCTGCCACCGACCACCGGCATCGCCACCACGTCCACGCGCTTGCCGCCATTGCGCAGCGCGGTGCCGATGCGCCAAGCGGCATCGTAGACCGGCGCCTGCAGCGCCTTGCCATCCACCAGCAGGCGCACGCGCGGCGGCAGTGCGCCCCACGCCTTGGCCACGGTGTCCACCGCACGGCTGTCGAAGCGGTAGCTGAAGCGCGAATCCGGCGACAGCCGCAGCACGTTGGCCGGCGCACTCTGGTCGGCGCAACGGTAGTCGGACACCACCGACCACCAGCCCACGCCGACGCGCACGAAACCGTTGTCGCGCGGCAGGCCGTCGATGCCCAGCAACTGGCTGGCGTCGCCCTGCGCATCGGTGATCGAGCGCGCGGCGACCGGGTCGCCGTCCACCGACCACAGCCCCGAGGTGCGCCCGGTGTGGCCGCGCACGTAGCGGCCATCCAGCTGCAGCTGCGCCCCGCGGGTCGGCACCCCGACCGGCACCGGCAGGTAGATCTCGCGCTTGTCCTCCTGCCCGCTGAGCGTCAGCGGCTGGCGGAAACCGAGGTCGCGCAGCGTCATCTGCCGGGTCACGACGTTGTCGCCGGCCCATTCGCCGAACTGCGCCGCGGCCGTGTCGGCGGCGCGGGCCGGCGAAGCGGCAACCAGCAGCGAGGCGGTGGCAAGGGAGAGGAGGAAATGTCGGCCGGTCTGGGTCATGGCGTCACTTCATGCAGGGAAAGGGATGGCGGCAACGCGGGATGCGGGCCGGAACTCGGTGAACGGCTGCTCGAGCAGGGCAGCGACGATGCGGTCGCTGGCGTGGCCGTCGCCATAGGGGCTGGCGCCGGGATCGAACCCGGTGGCGGGCGGCGGCGCGGAAATCGCGTCGATCACCGCGTCGATCACCGCGGCGACGATGCGCGCGGATTCGGTGCCGACCAGCCGCACCACGCCGGCCTCCACGGCCTCCGGGCGCTCGGTGACGTCGCGCATCACCAGCACCGGCTTGCCTAGTGCCGGCGCCTCTTCCTGCACGCCGCCGGAGTCGGTGAGGATCACGTCGGCGCGCTGCATCAGGCGCACGAAGCTCAGGTAGTCCTGCGGCGGCACCAGGTGCACGTTGCGCAGGCCGCCCAGGTGCGCGTTGACCGGCCCCTGCACGTTGGGATTGAGGTGCACCGGGTAGACGACCTGCAGGTCGTCACGCGCCGCCAGCTCGGCCAGCGCGCGGCAGATGTTCTCGAAGCCGCTGCCGAAGCTCTCGCGGCGGTGGCCGGTCACCAGCAGCAGGCGGCGCCGCGGGTCGAGCATGCCGAACGGCGCATCCACCGCAGCGCGCAGCGCGCCGTCGCCATCCAGCCGCGCCACGGTCTGCCGCAGGGCGTCGATGACGGTGTTGCCGGTGACGACGATGCGGCCGCCGAGGTGCTCGCGCTCCAGGTTCGCGCGCGAGCTGGCGGTGGGCGCGAACAGCCAGTCGGAAACCACGTCGATCACCCGGCGGTTCATTTCCTCCGGCCAGGGGCGCTGCACGTCGCCGGTACGCAGGCCGGCCTCGACGTGACCGACCGGGATGCGGCGGTGGAAGGCCGCCACCGCCGCGGTCATCGCGGTGGTGGTGTCGCCATGCACCAGCACGCGGTCCGGCTTCACCTGTCCGTAGAGCGCGTCCAGCCGTTCGAACAAGCGCGAGCACAGCCCGTTGAGGGTCTGGTTGGCGACCATGACGTCGAGGTCATGCGCCGGGACGATGCCGAACAGCGACATCACCTGGTCCAGCATCGCCCGGTGCTGGCCCGTGGTGCAGACGATCGATTCGATGTGTTGCGCTTCCCCGAGCGCCCGGACCAGCGGCCCCATCTTGATTGCTTCCGGACGGGTGCCAAAAACGGAAAGAACCTTCACCAACGATGCTCCGTGCGGAATAATTGTGATGTCCGTCACGCAAATTCTAGGGCAAGTGCTTCGCCTGCGCCAGTAGGCCATACGGCCAGCCCGCTTCTGGTGATAGTGACGCGATCCGTCACTTGCCGTCGGTCCGCAATCGCATGCGGGCGCAACCATCTCCCTTCAGGGTGGCAATGCGCGGATGACGGCGCGGCCACGCGCATGCATGAACGCCCCTTCTCCGGGAAGGGAGTGACGATGCTAGGGCGCCACCGTAAGAGACCGCCGGCGCGCGCGCGGATCGATGTTCCCCACCCGCTTCACCTGGCATCGTCCAGGCCGAACACCTGTCGCAGGTAGGCCAGGTAGCCAAGGTCGTCGCACATGCTCTTGCCCGGCGAGTCGGACAACTTCGCCACCGGCTGGCCGTTGCAGCGGACCATCTTGATGACGATGTTCAGCGGCGTGGGGCCGAGGTCGTTGGTGAGGTTGGTGCCGATGCCGAAGGCCACCTGGCAGCGGCCACGGAAGTAGTCGTACAGCCGCATCACCTTGTCGATGTCCAGGCCGTCGCTGAACACCAGGATCTTGCTGGCCGGGTCGGTACGGTTGGCCCTGAAGTGCGCCAGCATGCGGTCGCCCCACGCGAACGGGTCGCCGGAGTCGTGGCGCACGCCATCGAACAACTTGCAGAAATACATGTCGAAGTCGCGCAGGAAGGCCTCCAGCCCGACCACGTCGGACAGCGCGATGCCGAGGTCGCCGCGGTATTCGCGCGCCCATGCCTCCAGCGCCGCCACCTGCGAATCGCGCAGGCGCGGGCCCAGCGCCTGGAAGGCCTGCAGGTATTCGTGCGCCATCGTGCCGTGCGGGGTCATGTCGTACAGCCGCGCGAAGTGCACGTTGCTGGTGCCGACGAACTGCGCACCGAGCGCATCGCGCAGCAGCGGCAGCATGTGCCCGTGCCAGTGGCGCGAATAGCGGCGGCGGCTGCCATAGTCGGCGATGCGGCAACTCTCGAAACCGGGCGTGTCGCGCAGCAGCGTAGCCTTGGCCTGCAGGCGGCGCTCGCCCTCGGCGAAATCCGGCTCGCTGGTGTTGCGGAACCAGACCTCGTTGATGATCGCCAGCAGCGGCACCTCGAACGGGATGGTGTGCAGCCACGGCCCGCTGATGTCCAGTTCGATCTCGCCGGGCACGCTGGCCGACGGGCGCAGGTCGATGTACTTGCGGTCCAGGTGGAACAGGCCGAGGAAATCGACGAAGTCCGGCTTCAGGTAGCGCAGGCCGCGCATGTAGTCCAGTTCCTCGACCGTGAAACGCAGGCTGCACAGGTGGTCGATCTCGGCGCTGATCTGGTCGATGAAGCGCGCCAAGTCGATGCCCGGCGTGCGGCACTTGAACCGGTACTGGACGATGGCGCCGGGGTGCTGGTGCAGCACCGCCTGCATCATCGTGAACTTGTAGAGGTCGGTGTCGAGCAGGGACTGGATGATCATGGCGGCATTATGCGCCGCTGCCCTGCACTCGCAGGTCGGGGCTACGTCCCCGACGCTTTCGGGCATGGTGCGTCGGGGACGTAGCCCCGACCTACCTTCGCAGCAGCAGCCGCGGCAGCTGCGCCGCCGCATGCGCCCAGATCACGCACCACACCGCCACCCGCACCGGCAGGCTGCGCCGCGGCGCCTCGAACTTGCCGAAGTAGCGCCACAGCCCGCGGTGCTTGTGCCATTCGACGAAGAACGGCCGCGCGCGGCTGGACACGCCGCGCACGTGCAGCACCTTCAGATCGTTGGCGATGGCGACCGTGGCCCCCGCCGCGCGCGCGCGCCGGCACAGGTCCAGGTCCTCGGCATGCAGCCGGTAGCCGGCGTCCCAGCCGCCGAGGCGGTCGAACAACGTGCGCGGCATCAGCAGCAACGCGCCGGACAGGGCCGGCACCACCTGCAATGGCTGCGCCGGATCGGCAGCCAGCGCCAGCCGCGAACCGGCAGCCGGGCTGCGCAGCATCGCCGAGAAATCCGGGTCGCGGCGGCGCACCGCGGCATCGGCCCGGCCCTGTTCGTCCACCTGCTCGACGCCGAGCAGGCATGCTCCCAACGGCTGGCCGAGGTCGCGCAGCCGCGCCAGCGTGTCCGGCTCGACCATCAGGTCCGGGTTGACGAAGACCAGCCACGGCGCGTCGCAGTCGTGCGCGCCCTGGTTGCAGGCGGTGGCGAAGCCGGGGTTGTCGGGATTGGCGATGAAACGCACCCGCGCGTCGGCCAGCGCATGGCGCTGGGCGATGGCCAGCGAACCGTCGCACGAGGCGTTGTCCACCACGCGGATCTGCGCCACGCCATCCGCGGCGCGCAACCGTTGCAGGCATTCGTCCAGCGTGCCTTCGCTCTGGTAGCTGACCACGACGGCGGCAATCGCAGCGCTCATGGCTGCTCCTGCCCCGGCGTGGTGCCGGCATCGAACAGGTCGCGCTGCGGCTCCGGCAACGGCGCCTGCGCGTATGCCTGCTGCAGTTGCAGACGGTGCGCATGCAGCGGGTCGTCCATCAGGAATTCCGCCAGCCGCGCCGTCCAGGTCGGCCAGCGGTTGGCCAGCAGTTCCATGTCGCCCTCGGCGGGCCGGCCCTCGTCGCGGCGGCCGACGAAGGCGTCGTCGCACAACACGTTGCGCCAGCCCAGCCCGCTCATGCGCAGGCTCAGGTCTACCAGCGCCGCGTACCACGAGCCATAGCTGTGCGTGTCCAGGCCACCGGCGCGGGCACGCGCGCTGCCGCGGATCAGCACCGCGTGGGTGATGGCCGAGGGCAGTTCCGGATGCAGCAGCGGCATCGTCGCGCAGGCGTGCGCCAACCGCTCGATGTCGGCCGGCAACGGATTCAGTTCGCCGGCGCGCGGCCACGCCACGGTTTCGCCGGCGTTGCTCCACGGCGTGGCGGTGGCGATGGAGGCATCGCGCGCCAGGCAGTCGGCCAGTTGCTGCAGCCAGCCGGGCAGCGGCAGCGCGTCGGGCGCCAGCACCGCCACGTCGGCGTCGCCGCAAGCCCGCAGCATCTCTTCCAGATGCGCCGATTCGCCGATGGCGCGTGGGCGCCGGGTGTATTCGGCCTGCAGGCGGGTATGCGCCAGCCAGTGCTCGATCACCGCCTGCACGCGCGGGCCGCCCTGCGCATCGTCGGCCAGCCAGATCGGCGTACCCGCCGGGGTGGTGGTTTCCAGCGCGGCGAGGCAGGCATCGAGCGCGGCGTCGTCGACGCCCACCGGCAACAGGATCACCGGCAGGGTCATGCGCGGCACCGGCGCTGGGGAGCATGGCGTGCGATGGAAGATGCGCTGTTGGTCACGACCCTGCTGGCCCGGTTGCTGACCTGCCGAACTCTAGCAGTTCGTGGTTGCGAACATGGCTGGGGCCGAGTGCGGTTTGCGCGGCGGGCATGGCCGGTGCAGTCGAGTGCGGTGAGCACCAACCGTGGGTCAGCACCATTGGTCAATTCCATCGAAATTGCCCGGTGCGTTGTGCTGCTCGGGAATGTTTGGTGGGTCAAGACCCACCCTACGCGGCCGGCATGGGGTGGGCCTTGGCCCACCACTCCACATCACTGCCCGACCATTGGTCGGACGCCACCGCAAACCATGATTTCCGTAGGAGCGCACCTTGGTGCGCGATGGAGCTTTCCCGGTAGAGCCTCATCGCGCACCAAGGTGCGCTCCTACGCCAACCGCCTCAGCCGCACCACACCCGCGCGTTGCGGAACATGCGCAGCCACGGCGAATCCTCACCCCAGCCCTTCGGCGCCCAGCTCAGGTTGATGCTGCGCGGGGTGCGCTCGGGGTGCGGCATCAGGATGGTGACGCGGCCGTCGCGGGTGGTGAGGCCGGTGATGCCGTCCGGCGAGCCGTTCGGGTTCAGCGGGTACTGCGTGGCCACCTTGCCGTCGCCATCGACGTAGCGCAGCGCAATGTTCGCAGCGGCCTGATCGACCGCACCGTCGAACTCGGCGCGGCCCTCGCCGTGCGCCACCGCCACCGGCAGCCGCGAGCCGGCCATGCCGCGCAGCAGGATCGACGGCGACTCCACCACCTCCAGCAACGCGGTGCGCGCCTCGAACTGCTCGCTGCGGTTGCGCAGGAAGGTCGGCCAGTGCTCGGCGCCGGGGATGATGTCCTTGAGCTGGCTCATCATCTGGCAGCCGTTGCACACGCCCAGCGCGAAGGTGTCCGGGCGCGCGAAGAACGCGGCGAACTGCCCGCGCAGCGCCGGGCGTTCGAGGATCGAAGTCGCCCAGCCGCGGCCGGCGCCGAGCACGTCGCCGTAGCTGAAACCGCCGCAGGCGGCCACGCCGCGGAAATCGGCCAGTTGCACGCGGCCTTCGATCAGGTCGCTCATGTGCACGTCATAGGCATCGAAGCCGGCGCGCTCGAAGATGTTGGCCATCTCGATCTGGCCGTTGACGCCCTGCTCGCGCAGGATCGCCACCTTCGGCCGCGTACCCGTGGCGATGAAGGGAGCGGCGACGTCTTCCGAAGGGTCGAACGCCAGCTTCGGCTTCAACCCCGGCGCGTTGAAGTCGCGCGCGATGGCGCGCTCCTGCTCGGCCGCCTCCGGGTTGTCGCGCAGCTTCTGCATGGCATGGGTCACCGACCACCACGCGTCGAACAGCTCCTCCCAACGCCACTCGACCAGGCTCTCGCCCGCCAGTTGCACGCGCACCACCGGCGCGGTGGTCGGCCGCGCGATGCGCTGCGCGCATTCGGTCAGCGCATGACGCTCGACCAGGTCGGCGAAGGCGGCGCGGTCGTCGTTGGCGACCTGCACGATCGCGCCCAGTTCCTCGTTGAACAGGCTGCGGAACGGGTCGTCGCCCCAGGCGTCGAGCACGATGTCCAGGCCGCGGCGCGAGGCGAACGCCATCTCGCACAGCGCGGCGAAGGCACCGCCGTCGCTGCGGTCGTGGTAGGCCAGCAGCAGGCCGGCTTCGCGCGCGTCGCGGATCAGCTCGAAGAACGCACGCAGGCGCTCGGGATCGTCCAGGTCCGGCACCTCACCGCCGAATGCCGGCAGCGACGAATGGTCGGCCTGGGTCTGCGCGAGAATCGAACCGCCCAGCCGTTGCTTGCCGCCGCCGAGGCCGATCAGCCACAGCTCGCTGTCGGCCTCGCGGTCGAGCAGCGGCGTGAGCTGCCGGCGCGCATCGACCACCGGTGCGAACGCGGAGATCACCAGCGACACCGGCGACACCGACTTTTCGGTCATGCCATCGGCCTGCCACTGCGCCTGCATCGACAGCGAGTCCTTGCCCACCGGGATGCTGATGTCCAGCGCCGGGCACAGCTCCATGCCCACGGCCTTCACCGCGTCGTACAGCAGCGCGTCTTCGCCACCGTGGCCGCAGGCGGCCATCCAGTTGGCCGACAGCTTCACCGTATCCAGCGACGTGACCGGCGCGGCGCACAGGTTGGTGATCGCTTCGCCCACCGCCATGCGCGCCGAGGCGGCGGCGTCGAGCAGCGCCAGCGGGGTGCGTTCGCCAATGGCCATCGCCTCGCCTGCATGGGTGTCGAAACCGGCCAGGGTGACGGCGACGTCGGCCATCGGCAGCTGCCACGGGCCGATCATCTGCTCGCGCGCGGTCAGGCCGCCGACGCTGCGGTCGCCGATGGTGACGAGGAAGTTCTTGGCCGCCACGGTCGGGTGCGCCAGCACGCGCAGGCCGGCCTCGCGCAGGTCGATGCCGGCGGTCTTCAGCTGCGGCCAGCGTGGCGCGGCCGGGTGCGCGGTATCGCGGTGCATCTTCGGCGCCTTGCCGAACAGCACGTCCATCGGCAGGTCGATGGGGTGAGGATGAGCCGCTTGCGCGGCACTGCCGCGCGGCTCGTCCGAACGCCCGGCGCGCTGCGCCGGGCCGGGGGTATCAGTCGCGGCAGCGCTGCCATAGACACTTTCAACCGTTGCGCCATACCCCACCACCAGCCGCTCCTCGGCGGTGGCCACGCCGACCGCGGCGAACGGGCAGCGCTCGCGCGCGCAGATCGCGGCGAACTCGTCCAGCCGTTCGGCCGGGATGCCGAGCACGTAGCGTTCCTGCGATTCGTTGCACCACAGCTCCAGCGGCGACAGCGAGGGATCGTCGGTGGGCACCTTGCCCAGGTCGATCACGCCACCCACGCCCGAGTCGTGCAGCAACTCCGGGATCGCGTTGGACAGGCCACCGGCGCCGACGTCGTGGAAGAACTTGATCGGGTTGCCTTCGCCCATCGCCACGCAGCGGTCGATGATTTCCTGGCAGCGGCGCTCCATTTCCGGGTTGTCGCGCTGCACGCTGGCGAAATCCAGGTCCTCGGCGCTCTCGCCCGAGGCCACCGACGAGGCGGCGCCACCGCCCAGGCCGATCAGCATCGCCGGGCCGCCGAGCACGATGACGACGTCGCCATCCTGCAGTTTCAGCTTGTCCACCTGCACGCGGTCGATCGCGCCGAGGCCGCCGGCGAGCATGATCGGCTTGTCGTAGGCGCGGGTGATGCCGTCCTCGGGCAGCTCGAAGCTGCGGAAGTAGCCCAGCAGGTTCGGGCGGCCGAACTCGTTGTTGAATGCGGCGCCGCCGAGCGGGCCGTCGAGCATGATGTCCAGCGCCGGGGCCATGCGCGGGTTCAGCGCGCGCGGCGCTTCCCACGGCTGCGGCAGTGTCGGGATGCGCAGGTGCGACACCGAGAAGCCGGTCAGGCCGGCCTTGGGCTTGCCGCCGCGGCCGGTGGCGCCTTCGTCGCGGATTTCGCCGCCTGCACCGGTCGATGCGCCGGGGAACGGTGCAATCGCGGTCGGGTGGTTGTGGGTTTCCACCTTGATCTGGAACGCGCTGGGCACCACCGCTTCGCTGCGGTACTGGCCAGTGGCCGGGTCGGGGCGGTAACGCGCCGCCGGTTCGCCTTCGATCACCGCCGCGTTGTCGCTGTAGGCGCTCAGCGTGTGCTGCGGGGTCTGCTGGTGGGTGTGCTTGATCATGCGGAACAGCGAGCGATCCTGCGCCTGCCCGTCGATGCTCCAGCTGGCGTTGAAGATCTTGTGCCGGCAGTGCTCGGAATTGGCCTGCGCGAACATCATCAGCTCGACGTCGGACGGGTCGCGGCCCAGTTCGCCATAGCGCGTGCGCAGGTAGTCGATCTCGTCCTCGGCCAGCGCCAGCCCGAGGCGCTTGTTGGCGCTTTCCAGGTCGGCCAGTGCGATGCGCTCCAGCGGTTTGCGCGCCGGGCTGTCGAACAGCGCCTGCGCCTGGGCGATGTCGGCCAGCAGCGACTGGGTCATCGGGTCGTGCAGCAGCTTGGCGACGGCAGCCTGCCGGCCCGGGTCGGCGGGCCAGCCCGTCAGGTCGATGCGGGTACCGCGCTCGACGCGCTGGATCGGCAGGCCGGCGCCACGCACCAGCTCGGTGGCCTTGCTCGACCACGGCGACAAGGTGCCCAGCCGCGGCACCACGTAGCGCGACACCGCGCCGGCGGCGCGTTCGGCCGGCTGCGGCTGGCCCTGCAGGATGCGGCCGAGCGTGGCCCGGTCGACGGCTGCCACGTCGGCGGCCCGGGTGAAATAGACGTGCCAGGCCCCGGTGATGCGCAGATCGGCGGCGATGGACTGCAGGCGGGATTCAAGACGTTCGCGGCGGAACGGCGAAAGGGCGGCTGCGCCCTCGAGGACGATCATGTCCGGCTAACTCATGTGGGAGTCGGGCCGGTCATTGTACCGGAGCCGGCACCGTGAGCTGGAACACCCGCCGGCGACATCTTGCAGATGCGGGGCTTGCCCCGCATGGGGCTCTGCCGGGAAAGCTTCATGCGGGGCAAACCCCGCATCTACGGGGAAGGCGCCTGGCAGACGTGCCGCCGCCATCGCCCACCGATGGCCCGAAGGATTGCCGCCACCGATAGCGACAACCCGAACAGCATCACCCAGCTGCCGTGTCCCGGTTCAGGGGCGGCCGGCCGCGCCGGGCAGCTTTTCCAGCGCCGCCTTGAGCTGCGCCGGCGGCAGGTAGCCGCCCAGCTGCGAGCCATCGGCGGCGAAGATCGCCGGGGTGCCGCTGATGCCCAGCTGCTGGCCGACGTTGTACTGCATCGCCACCGGGTTGGTGCAGGACTTCGCCGCCACCGGCCGGTCGGCCTTGGCGGCGGTCAGCGCCGCCTTGCGGTCGTCGGCGCACCAGACCGAGATCATGTCGGTGTAGTCCTTGCTGCCCAGGCCCATGCGCGGGAAGGCGAGGTACTCGACCGCGATGCCCTGCCGGTTCAGCTCGGCGACATCCTGGTGCAGCTTGCGGCAGTAGCCGCACTCGATGTCGGTGAACACGCTGATGGTGTACTTGGCGTTCGGCGGCGCGAACACGATGCGGTCGGCATGCGGCAGCGAGGCCAGCAGCGTGCGGCGGTGGGCCAGCAGGCCGGTGCTGGTGGCCATCGCCCGCTTCTCGATGTCGTAGGGCTGGGACTGCATCAGGTAGCGGCCGTCGTCGGTGACGTACAGCACCTGCCCGGACACCACCACCTCGCGGAAGCCGGGGAACGGCGCGGCTCCGATGTAGTCCGGCGCGAAGTTCGGGTCCAGCTGCTTGAGGGCCTCGCGCACGCGCTTGTCGGCGGCGCTGTCGGCGGCCGGTGCGGTCGCGCCCGCGGGGGATGCGGGCTGCTGCGCGCAGGCGGAAAGGCTGATCGCGCCCAGCAGCGCGGCAATGGCAAGACGGAACATCGGCAACCCACGGTGGAGGAACCGGCGGATTCTCGCACACCTCGGGTGACGGGACGGTCTGCCGTTCATCGCTGGCGCGCGAAAGCCGTATCCTCGCGCGATGACCGACGCCGCCATCCCCGCCCCCCGCCCCTCGCCATTGCTGATCCGTCGCCTGCTGTCGCTGTTCTACGATTTCTGGCCGTCACTGGCCCTGTGGATGCTCGTCGCGGTGCCGTTCGTGCTGCTGGACGTGGCCGTGAACGGCGGCGACACCCACCACAACATCGCCCCCTACAGCCTGCTGGGCTGGCTGCTGTGGCTGTGCTGCTGGGCGGTGAGCGGGCTGTACGCCACCTTCAGCTGGAGGCTCGGCGGCCAGACCCTGGGCATGCGCCCGTGGCGCCTGCAGTTGCACGCGGCGAGCGGGCAGGCGCCGACGCGGGCCATGCTGTGGAAGCGCTACGCGATGGGCACGCTGTCGCTGCTGTGCGGCGGGCTGGGGTTCTGGTGGGCGCTGTTCGACCGTAACAGGCTGACATGGCACGACCGGTTCAGCGGCACCCGGCTGGTGCGCATACCCAAGGAGGATTGACCTTGCGGGTTTTCGCAGGAGCGACGTGAGTCGCGACCGAAGCTTTCCCGGGAAAGCCCATCGCGACTCACGTCGCTCCTACATATGCGGGTTCGTCAGCTCGAGCGCCGCCGGAACAGCCACCCGGACACGGCCAGCATCACGATCGGCGGCAACGCATAGGCGATGCGGTAGTCGAACTTCAACGCGCCGGCCATGCGCCCGAAGAACATCTGCAGCAGCAGGAAGCCCAGCGCGAACAGCATGCCCAGGAACAGGCGCTTGCCCATGCCGCCGCTGCGCAGCGAGCCGAACGCGAACGGCACCGCCGCCAGGCACAGCGCCAGCACGTTGAGCGGGTAGAACCAGCGGCTCCAGTAGGTGTCCTCGTAGTCGCGCGCATCCAGGCCGTTGCGCTTGCGGTATTCGATGTTGCTGCGCAGTTCGGTGGCGCTCAGGCTGCGCGGCTTGACCAGCCCGGAAGCCAGCGCTGCGGCGTCCAGTTGCGAATCCCAGCGCTCGCTGGCCACCGCCTGCCGCGTCGCCGAACGTTCGCCGAAACGGTCGTGGCGTACCTGCTCCAGCGTCCAGCCATTGGCGTCGTGCCGTGCGGTGGCGGCATGGGTCAGGCTCGCCAGGCGGCCGTCGGCATCCAGCCGGTACAGGCGCACGTCGTGCAACAGCAGGCGGCTCCTGCCGCCTTCATCCACTTGTTCCTCGCCGGTCTGTGCATTGAGGAAGGTATTGCCCTCGCGCGCCCACAGGCCCGAATAGCGGGCCACCGCCATGTCGGTCTGGTACTTGGCGCTGCCCTTGAGCAGGTCGGCCTTTTCCTGCGCCCACGGCGCCAGGGTTTCCCCGTTGACCACCATCATCGCGGTCAGCAACGACAGCGCGATGGCCACCGAAAGCGCGATGCGCCGTCGCGACAGGCCAACCGCGCGCAGCGCGGTCAGCTCCGAGGTCGCCGCCAGCTGCCCCAGCCCCATCAGCGCGCCGATCACCGCCGCCATCGGGAACAGCGTGTAAGCCCGGCGCGGGACGGTATAGGCGGTCCACGCCACGGCATGGCCGAAGGTGTAGCTGCCGGTGCCGATGTTCTTGGCCTCGCCGGACAGCGCCAGGGTCGCGTCCAGCCCCAGCAGCACCAGCCAGACCACCAGCACGGTGGCCAGCACGTTGCGGCCGACGTAGAGGTCGTGGATGCGCGGAGCGAGGGCCAGCCTCATGCGCCGGCCCTCGCGCGGCGGCGGCGCAGGCGGCCGTCGCGGAAGTACAGCCAGGTCGCCAATGCCAGCAACGGCAGCGTCAGCCACCACATCCCGGCCTCCGGCGGCAGCTTGCCGGTCGCCAGCCATTGCCGGCCGCTGATCATCAGGCTGACGCCCACCACGTAGGCCAGGAAGGCCAGCATGATGCTGCCATAGCGCTGCTGCCGCGGTGCGCTGCGCGCCAGCGGCAGGGTCAGCAGGGCAAAGCCCAGCGCCAGCAGCGGCGGGGTGATGCGCCAGTGCAGCTGCGCCTGCGCCGCCGGGCGCTCGTCACCGAACAGGCGCGTGGTCGGCAGCATCTCCGGGTCATCCTGGTTGCGCGGCTCGTCGCGGTCGGGCAGGGCCACCTCGTTGCTGGCGTAGCGCATCAGCCGGTAGTCCAGTTCGCCATCGGCCGGGCCTTCCAGCCGGTAGCCGTCCTCCAGTCGCAGGAAGCGCTGGCGTTCGCCCTCGAAGAACATGGCGCCGCGGTTGGCGGTGACCACGTCGATGCGCCCGTCCTTCTGCCGCTGCATGAAGATCTTGCCCAGCGTCGTGCCGTCCTCGCTGAGCGAGGACAGGTAGACGATGCCGCCACCGGACAGCTGGGTGAACTTGCCCGGCTCCAGCCCGGCCACCACCACGCTGCGGCTGGCGTTCTCGATCATCGTCTCGGCGCTGCGGTCGGCCCACGGCCCCAGCCACAGCGAGCAGGCGCCGATCACCGCCACCACCGGCAGCACCAGCATCAGGATCGGCCGCAGCAGCCGCTTCGGGCCCACGCCCACCGCGGTGAGCACGGCCATCTCCGAATCGCGGTACAGCCGGGCGATGGCCAGCGCCAGCCCCAGCAGCAGCGCCAGCGGCAGGATGATCGGCAGGTAGACGATGAACTGCAGGCCCAGCTGCGACAACAGCAGGCCGGCGGGCAGGCGGCCATCGGCGATGCGGCCGAGGATGTCCACCAGCACCCCGCCCACGCTCACCACCAGCAGCACGGTCAGGGTGGCCAGAAAGCTCTGGACGAAGTCGCTCAGCAGGTAGCGGTCAAGCTTGGACATGGGGGCGGTGGTTTAAACTCCCGGTTTCGTTCGCGGCGCGCCCGGCCGGTTGGTCGGGGGAAACAGTCCGCGATTGTACGGATTTGGCAATGGAATCTGATCAATGGCTCTGCAATTCACCCTGAACCACGCCGCCCCGGCCAACGCCGGCTTCGACTGCATCGTCGTCGGCGCCTTCTCCGACAAGTCGCTGTCGCCGGCCGCGCAGGCGCTGGATACCGCTTGCGGCGGTCGCATCGCGGCGCTGGTGGAGCGCGGCGACGTCGGTGGCAAGACCGGCAACACCGCGCTGCTGCACGACCTGCCGGGCGTCACCGCCCCGCGCGTGCTGGTGCTCGGCTTGGGCGAGGCGGCCAAGTTCGGCGTGGCGCAGTACCTCAAGGCGGTGGGCGACGCCGCCCGCGCGCTCAGGACCGGGGCGACCCGCAGCGCGCTGTTCACCCTGTCCGAGCTGGCGGTCGCCGGCCGCGACGCGGCCTGGAACATCCGCCAGGCGGTGATCGCCGCCAACCACGCCAGCTACCGCTACACCGCCACGCTGGGCAAGAAGAAGCCCGAGGCGCCGGGGCTGGAAACGCTGGCGATCCACGGCAGCGACGAAACCGCACTGGCGCAGGGCCAAGCCATCGCCGCCGGCGTCGAGTACGCCCGCGAGCTGGGCAACCTGCCGCCGAACCTGTGCACCCCGGCCTACCTGGCCACCTCCTCGGTCAAGTTCGCCGCCGAACACGATGGCGCCGAGGCCGAGATCCTCGACGAGCAGCAGATGGAAGCGCTCGGCATGGGCTCGCTGCTGGCTGTCGCCCGTGGCTCGGCCAACCGGCCGAAGCTGGTGGTGCTGAAGTGGACCGGCCTGCCGCAGGCCGACGGCGCCAAGCCCTACGTGCTGGTCGGCAAGGGCATCACCTTCGACACCGGCGGCGTCAACCTGAAGACGCAGGGCGGCATCGAGGAAATGAAGTACGACATGTGCGGCGGCGCCAACGTCATCGGCACCTTCGTCGCCGCGGTCAAGGCCAGGCTGCCGCTGAACCTGGTCGTGGTGGTGCCGGCGGTGGAGAACGCCATCGACGGCAACGCCTACCGCCCGTCGGACGTCATCACCTCGATGTCCGGCAAGACCATCGAGGTCGGCAACACCGACGCCGAGGGCCGCCTGATCCTGTGCGACGCGCTGACCTACGCGCAGCGCTTCGAACCGCAGGCACTGATCGACGTGGCGACCCTGACCGGCGCGTGCATGGTCGCGCTGGGCCACCAGACCGCCGGCCTGATGAGCAAGCACGACGACCTCGCCAACGAACTGCTGGCCGCCGGCGAACACGTGTTCGACCGCGCCTGGCGCCTGCCGCTGTGGGACGAATACCAGCCGATGCTGGATTCGAGCTTCGCCGACGTCTACAACATCGGCGGCCGCTGGGCCGGCGCGATCACCGCCGGCTGCTTCCTGTCGCGCTTCGCCGAAGGCCAGCGCTGGGCGCACCTGGACATCGCCGGCGTCGCCAGCGACGAGGGCAAGCGCGGCATGGCCACGGGCCGCCCGGTGGGCCTGCTGGCGCAGTGGCTGCTCGATAGGGTGGCTTGAAGCGGGGAATGGGGAACAGGGAACGGGGAATGAAAGTTCCCCGCGCCGGTTCCCCAACCCCACCCTTGTGCTTTCATTCCCTGTTCCCCGTTCCCGGTTCCCCGCCTTGACCATCCGCGCCGACTTCTACCTGATCGCCAAGCCCCGCTTCCTGACCGAGCCGTTGAAACTGGTCTGCGAGCTGGCGCGCAAGGCCAACGACGCCAGCCAATACACGCTGGTGCTGGCACGCGACGCGGCGCAGGCCGAGGAACTGGATGAACTGCTGTGGTCGTTCGACCCGGACGCCTACATCCCGCACCAGATCGTCGGCGAGGACGTGGACGAGGAAGAGGCCCTCGTGCTGATCGCCACGCCGGGCGCCGACGCACCGCAGCGGCCGCTGGTCATCAACCTGCGCGATGAACCCTACCTCGGCGCCTGCGAGCGGGTGCTGGAAGTGGTGCCGGCCGACCCGTCCGCGCGCGAACCGCTGCGCGAGCGCTGGCGCCAGTACAAGGCCGCCGGCTACGCGCTCACCAAACACGACATGTAAGGAGCCGCCCATGCGCCTGCTGATTGCCCTGCTGCTGCCGTGGCTGGCCTTCTTCACCATTGGCCGGCCGATCGCCGGCACCGTCTGCCTGATCCTGCAGATCACCCTGATCGGCTGGGTGCCGGCCGCGATCTGGGCCGCCTACGCCGTCAGCCAGTACCACACCGACCAGAAGATCAAGCGCGCCCTGAAAACCGGCGCGTTCCGCTGATCCCTCCCCCAGCATTCCACCCGGTTTCCCCGCATGACCCAACTCGCCTCCAGCTACGACCCGAAATCCTTTGAAACCGCGCTGTACGAGGCGTGGGAGAAGGCCGGCCACTTCAAGCCGTCCGGCAAGGGCGAGCCGTACACCATCCTGCTGCCGCCGCCGAACGTCACCGGCACCCTGCACATGGGCCACGCGTTCCAGCAGACGCTGATGGACGCGCTGATCCGCTACCACCGCATGCGCGGCTACGACACGCTGTGGCAGGTCGGCACCGACCACGCCGGCATCGCCACCGAAATGGTGGTCAGCCGCAACCTGGCGCTGGAAGGCAAGGGCGAAACCCGCGACTCGCTGGGCCGCGACGGCTTCATCGGCAAAGTGTGGGAGTGGAAGGCGCACTCGGGCAACGTGATCGAGGGCCAGATGCGCCGCCTCGGCACGTCCGCCGATTGGTCGCGCAGCACCTTCACCATGGACGAAGGCCCGAGCGAGGCGGTGATCGAGGCGTTCGTGCGCTGGCACGAGCAGGGCCTGATCTATCGCGGCCAACGGCTGGTCAACTGGGACCCGGTGCTGAAGACCGCCATTTCCGACCTGGAAGTGGAAAGCGTGGAAGAAGATGGTTTCCTGTGGTCGATCGCCTACGCGCTGGAAGATGGCGCCAGCTACGAGCATGTCGAGGTCGATGCCGACGGCAACGAGACCGTGCGCGAAACCCGCACTTATCTGGTGGTCGCCACCACCCGCCCGGAAACCCTGCTCGGCGACACCGCGGTGATGGTGCACCCGGAGGACGAACGCTACGCTCACCTGATCGGCAAGCGCGTGACCCTGCCGCTGACCGGCCGCAGCGTGCCGGTGATCGGCGACGACTACGTGGACAAGGCCTTCGGCACCGGCGTGGTCAAGGTCACGCCTGCACATGACTTCAACGACTACCAGGTCGGCGTGCGCCACGGCCTGCCGATGATCAACCTGTTCACCGAAGTCGCCGCGCTCAACGAAAACGCCCCGGAAAAATACCGCGGGCTGGATCGCTACGAGGCACGCAAGGTCGTGCTCGCCGAGCTGGAAGAACTCGGCATCCTGGTCGAAACCAAGGCGCACAAGCTGCAGGTGCCGCGTGGCGATCGCACAGGGCAGGTGATCGAGCCGTACCTGACCGACCAGTGGTTCGTGAAGATGGACGCGCTGGCCGAGCGCGGCCTCGAACTGGTCGAAAACGGTTCGATCAAATTCGTGCCCGGCAACTGGATCAACACCTACCGCCACTGGATGGAAAACATCCAGGACTGGTGCATCAGCCGCCAGCTGTGGTGGGGCCACCGCATCCCGGCGTGGTTCAACGCCGAGGGCAAGTGCTACGTCGGCCGCAACGAAGCCGAGGTGCGCGCCAAGCACGGGCTGGGCGATGACGTCGTGCTGCATCAGGACAGCGACGTGCTGGAGACGTGGTTCTCCTCGCAGCTGTGGCCGTTCTCCACGCTCGGCTGGCCGAACGAAACGGCAATGGCGCAGCGCGGCTTCGACCGCTACCTGCCCTCGAACGTGCTGGTCACCGGCTTCGACATCATCTTCTTCTGGGTGGCGCGCATGATCATGGCCACCGACAGCTTCACCGGGCAGATCCCGTTCAAGGACGTCTACATCACCGGCCTGATCCGCGATGCGCAGGGCCAGAAGATGTCCAAGTCCAAGGGCAACGTGCTCGACCCGCTGGACATCATCGACGGCATCAGCATCGACGACCTCGTCGCCAAGCGCACGCACGGGCTGATGCAGCCGAAAATGGCCGAGAAGATCGAGAAGGCCACGCGCAAGGAATTCCCGGACGGCATCATCGCCCACGGTGCCGACGCGCTGCGCTTCACCATCGCCGCGCTGGCCACCCACGGCCGCGACATCAAGTTCGACATGGGCCGCGCCGAGGGCTACAAGAACTTCTGCAACAAGCTGTGGAATGCCAGCCGTTTCACCCTGATGAACACGGAAGGCTGGGATCAGGGAACCGGGAACGGGGAATGGGCGAAGCCCGCACCCGTCACCGATGCGGAGAAATGGATTCTTTCGCGACTGGCGAAGGTCGCGGCCGAAGCGCAGCAGCACTTTGCCGACTACCGCTTCGACCTGCTGGCGCAGGCGCTGTACGAATTCGTCTGGAACGAGTTCTGCGACTGGTTCCTCGAACTGACCAAGCCGGCGCTCAATGGCAACGATGCCGCTGCTGCCGACAGCACCCGCCACACCTTGCTGTACGTGCTCGAAGCCGTGCTGCGCCTGCTGCACCCGCTGATCCCGTTCGTCACCGAACAGCTGTGGCAGCAGGTCGCCCCGCGTCTGGGCATCGCCGCCGATACGTTGTCGCTGCGCGCTTACCCAACCGCCGACGAGTTCGCCGGCGACTACGCGCAGGCCGAGGCCGACGTCGAATGGTTCAAGACGATGGTCAGCGCCCTGCGCCGCGTGCGCAGCGAGTTGAACGTACCGCCGTCCAAACAGGTGCGCCTGCTGTTGCAGGCCGGCAGCGAAGCCGACCGCACCCGCATTGAACGCTTCGCCTCGCAGCTGCGCTTCCTGCTGAAGCTGGAAAGCATCGACTGGCTGGCCGGCGACGCGCAGACCCCACCGGCCGCGGCCGCCATCGTCGGCGAACTGAAGCTGCTGGTGCCGCTGGAAGGACTGGTCGATCTGGACGCCGAACGCGCGCGCCTGGACAAGGAAATCGCCCGCGTCAGCGCCGAGAAGGAAAAGAGCGAAACCAAGCTCGCCAAGTTCACCGACAAGGTGCCAGCCGCGGTGGTCGAGCAGGAGCGCGTGCGCCTGGCCGACTGGAACAGCCAGTTGGCTGGCCTGCAGGAGCAGCGCGCCAAGCTGTAAAAGTCAGATCGCCGGTGGGTGCCGACCGTTGGTCGGCACTGCCTTTGCCCCGCAGGAGCGCACCTTGGTGCGCGATGGAGCTGTACCGGTAAAGCATCTCGCGCACCAAGGTGCGCTCCTACAACATCCGATTACAGCCCGTAGGTCGGGGCTACGCCCCCGACGGCGACATGCACGAAACGTCGGGGGCGTAGCCCCGACCTACAACGGCGGCATCGTGGCGATATCCGCGTCCACCAGCTCCATCGCCATCACCAGCGCATCCTCGCGGCCGTTTTCGGCCGGGTAGTAGCGCGGGCGGCGGCCGATCTCGTTGAAGCCCTCGCTGTGGTACAGCGCGATGGCCGGGTGATTGGACGGGCGCACTTCGAGGAAGACCCGCACTGCGTCGCGCTGCCGCGCCAGCCATACCAGTTCGCGCAGCAGGCGCCGGCCCAGCCCGTGCGACTGGCGATGCGGATCGACGCAGACGTTGAGCACGTGCGCCTCGTCGGCGGCGATGCTCAGCATCGCGTAACCGGCAAGGCAGCCATCCAGCTCCAGCACGCGCCCGGAGTAACCGGCGCGCAGGCAGTCCTGGAAGATGCCGCGCGTCCACGGGAACGGATAGGCGCGGCGCTCGACCTCCATCACCGCGTCCAGGTCGCCCTCGTGCATCGGGCGCAGCAGCGGCGCCGGTGCCACCGCCAGCGCATTCATTGCCGTTGCTTCCGCCGCAGCGCGCGCAGCTGCGGCCACAGCGCGCGCTTGGCCGCCGGGTTGGCGCGCAGCTCGGCCAGCGGCCAGCCTTCCATCAGCGCGCGGGTCTGCGGATCGTTGGGGTTGCAGCCGGAAGCCCGCAGCAGGGCGATCTGCAGGCGGTCGGGCAGGCGCGGGCCGCCGCCCCGACGCGGCGGCGCGGTGCGCTTTTCCGGTGCGGTGGCCGGCACCTCCGGCGAAACCCGTGGGGCCGGTTCACTGCGCGCAGGCGCGCGCGGGCGCTCGGGCACGGCTTCGGGCGCCACTACCACAGGCACCCCGGCCTGCACCGGCGGCAACGCATCCAGCGCGCCACCCTCCAGGTACACCGCATACCCCATCGCCTGCAGCCACGCCTGCTGCGATGCCGACCACACGGACACGGGCGATGCGTCGTTCATTCCACCGCGGCCGGCTGGCGCCAACGCTGCCACAGCCACATCGCCGGCCCGGACAAGGCGTAGATCACGCCAACGACGAACAGCACCCGCGGCGGGTCGGTCACCATGATGGCGATGACGATCGGCACCAGCGCCAGCACCACGAACGGCACCCGCTCCGAACGCGCGCCCTTGCCGTTGCCGCCCTTGAAGCTCCAGAAACGGATGCGGCTGACCATCAGCAGCGCGGCGAGGATGGTCACGCCCAGCGCCACGTAGCGCAGTTCCTCGCCGTTCCAGCCCAGGCCGCCATCGGCGAACGCCCAGACGAAGGACATCATCAGCCCCGCCGCCGCCGGGCTGGCCAGGCCGACGAACCAGCACTTGTCCACCACGCCCACCTGGGTATTGAAGCGGGCCAGCCGCAGCGCCGCGCAGGCCGCGTACAGGAAGGCGGCCGCCCAGCCCACCCGGCCCATCACGTCGCCATCGAACTTCAGCGAGGACAGCGCCCAGTGGTACATCACCAGCGCCGGCGCCATGCCAAAGCTGACCAGGTCGGCCAGCGAGTCGTACTGCACGCCGAATTCGCTGCTGGTGCCGGTCAGGCGCGCCACGCGGCCGTCCAGGCCATCCATCACCGCGGCCACGAACACGGCGATGCTGGCGTTGACGAACTGACCGTTGGCCGCGGCGATGATCGCGTAGAAGCCGGCGAACAGGCCGGCGGTGGTGAACAGGTTGGGCAGCAGGTAGATGCTGCGCGAACGTGGCGGTGGGCGGTTCTGGTCCATGTCCGGAAGTTTAATCGACTTGCATGACGAGTCACCGGATGCTGCAATCGGCCGATCCCAAGCATCCGGAGCCGCCATGCGCGCCCTGCCCAGCCTCTGCTGCCTGCTGCTGTTGACCAGCGCCACCGCCGTGGCCGGCCCCCTGTACAAGTGGAAGGACGCCAACGGCGTCACCCAGTACTCCGAGCGTCCGCCGGAGGGGCAGAAGTACGAAACCCGCCGCATCACCGACAACGGCGACCCGGTGGCCGAGGCCGAGCCGGCCAAGGCCGAAGCGTCCCCGCAGTGCACCTCGGCGCGCGACAACCTGAAGTTGCTGGCCGGCAGCGGCCCGGTGATGCAGGACACCGACGGCGACGGCAAGCCCGACGCGGAACTGGACGAGGCCCAGCGCGCGGCGCAGAAGCAACTGGCCGAGGCCGCCGCCGCGGTCTACTGCAAGTAGCGGCACGGCTCGCCCCGCCGGCGCCTGCCGGGCAAGCCCGGCAGCTACGGTAAAGTCCGGCGGCCACGGGGAAGTTCCCATGCCCCACCGGGGCTTCTGGCAAAATGGCCGGCCCGCCGTTTCGCGACCCCCGCCATGCGCCTTTCCCGGTTCCACCTGCACACCACCAAGGAAACCCCCGCCGACGCCGAGCTGGTCAGCCACAAGCTGATGCTGCGCGCGGGCATGATCCGCAAGCTGGCCTCGGGCCTCTATACCTGGTCGCCATTGGGCCTGCGCGTGCTGCGCAAGGTGGAGGCCATCGTCCGCGAGGAAATGAACCGCGCCGGCGCGGTGGAACTGCAGCTGCCGACCATCCAGCCGAAGGAGCTGTGGGAGGAAACCGGGCGCTGGGAGAAATTCGGCAACCAGTTGCTGAAGATCCGCGACCGCAAGGAGCAGGAATACTGCTACAGCCCCACCGCCGAGGAAGCGATCACCGATTTCGCGCGGCAGGAGCTGTCCAGCTACAAGCAGCTGCCGGTCAATTTCTACCAGGTCCAGACCAAGTTCCGCGATGAAATCCGCCCGCGCTTCGGGGTGATGCGCGCGCGCGAATTCCTGATGAAGGACGCTTATTCCTTCCATCTGGACGACACCAGCCTGGTCGCCGAATACGAGAACATGAAGGCGGCCTATACCCGCATCTTCACCCGGCTGGGGCTGGAATTCCGCGCGGTGCAGGCCGATTCGGGCGCGATCGGCGGCGATGCCTCGCAGGAATTCCACGTGATCGCCGATTCCGGCGAGGACGCGCTGGTGTTTTCCACCGGTTCGGATTACGCGGCCAACGTCGAGGCCGCCGTCGCCGCCGACCCGGCCCCGCGCGCGGCTGCCGGCGAGGAACTGCGCAAGGTCGAAACCCCGACCCAGAAAACCTGCGAGGACGTGGCCGCGCTGATGGGCATCGCGTTGCTGCGCACGGTCAAGTCGGTGGCGGTGATGACCGCCGAAAACGACCTCGTGCTGGCGCTGGTGCGCGGCGACCACGACGTCAATGAAATCAAACTGGCCAAGGTCGCCGGGCTGGCCGATTATCGCATGGCCAGCGAGGCCGAGATTGCCGACTACCTCGGCAGCGAGCCGGGTTTCCTCGGCCCGCTGAATCCGCGCAAGGCCATCCGCATCGTCGCCGACCGCGACGTGGCGGCAATGGCCGATTTCGTCGTCGGTGCCAACGAAACCGGTTTCCATATCGCCGGCGTCAACTGGGGCCGCGACCTGCCCGAGCCGGAAGTGGCCGATATCCGCAACGTGGTGGCCGGCGACCGTGCCCGCGACGGCGGCGAACTGAAAATCGCGCGCGGCATCGAGGTCGGCCACGTATTCCAGCTCGGCCGCAAATACGCCGAGGCGCTCAAGGCCACGGTGCTGGACGAGAACGGCAAGGCCGCAGTGATGGCGATGGGCTGCTACGGCATCGGCGTATCACGCATCGTCGCCGCGGCGATCGAGCAGAACCACGATGCGGCCGGCATCGTCTGGCCGGCGGCGATGGCACCGTGGCAGGCGGTGGTGTGCATGATCAACCCGAAGCAGGACGCGGCCGTCACCGCCGCCGCCGAGGCGCTGCTGGCCGAACTGCAGGCCGCCGGCATCGACGCGGCGCTGGACGACCGCGGCCTGCGCCCCGGCGCGATGTTCGCCGACATGGAGCTGATCGGCATCCCGCACCGCATCGTGGTGTCCGAGCGCGGCCTGGCCGCCGGCACCTTTGAATACCGCGCCCGCAGCGCCAGCGAGGCGGAGAATCTGGACAAGGCGGCGATACTGCAGAAAATCGCCGGTTAATCCACGGGGCCGGGGCAATACCCCGGCCTTTTCATGTCCGCCCTGCCTTTCCGGAATACGAAGGGGGTTTGTCAAGCGCGCCCCGATGCCGTTATGCTCGCGGCGCCGCCACGGAATGGCGATACCCCCTGCCCCATTATCCGGAGTAACCGATGAGTATTGACCTGAGCGGCCTGTCGGCCAAAGAACTGGCCTCCCTGATCCGCGACGCGCAGAAGCGCAAGACCGTGGTTTCCAAGCGCCAGCCCATCACCAAGGTGCGTGCGCAACTGGTGAAGGCCGCGCAGAAGGCCGGCTACAGCATCGACGAACTGTTCGGCGCGGGCGCCCCCCGGGCCACCCGCGCACCGCGTGCCGCCAAGGCCGCGAAGAACCCCAACAAGGGCACCAAGATCGCCCCGAAGTATCGCGACCCGGCCAATGCCGCCAATACCTGGACCGGCCGTGGCAAGCAGCCGCGCTGGCTGGCCGAATACACCGGCAACGGCCGCAAGGTCGAGGATTTCCTGATCCAGAAGTGATCCGGGGAATACCTCGCTGAAAAAACGCCGGCAAATGCCGGCGTTTTTTTTCGGGACTGGGTTCGGCAAGCCAGCCTGTGCAGGAGCGACGTCAGTCGCGATGAAGCTTTACCGGTAAAACCCGATCGCGACTGACGTCGCTCCTGTGAATGCGTTCCAAGCCTTCAGAGATTCTTCCGCGCCGGAATCAGCAGGTTGCCGAACAGCAACCCGGCCACCAGCGCCATCACCACGTTCATCACCGTCAGCAGCGCCGATTCACCGGCATTCACGTTCTGCTGCTGGACCAGGCTCAATACCCCGCGCAGGCTGATGCTGCCGGGCACCAGCATGATGATGCCGGGCAGCCTCACGATGGCACCGGGGCGCTGCACCACGCGACCGAAGAGGTTGCCGGCCGCGGCCAGCGCCATCGCCGCCAGGAAGATGCCGACCGGGCCGCCCCATTGCTGGCCGCCGTACCGGGAAATGGCATAACCGGCCAGCGAGGCGGCCATCACCCACGGATAATCGCGCCACGCGGCGCGGAACAGCATCGCGAAGGCGAACGACGCCAGCACCACCGAGCCCCATTCCACCCATTCCGGCTGCGGCCGCAGCGCGCGTATCTGCGGCTCCAGCCCCAGCAGCCGGGTAATGGTCACCGCGATCATCGCGCCGACGGTGAGTTTCATGATCGTGGTCAGCGCGCCGGCGAAGCGCGCCGTGCCCGATACCCAGTGCTGGCTGGTCAACTCGTTGACCGCGTTGGTCAGCGTCATGCCCGGCACCAGCACCACCAGCGCGGCGATGATCACCGAGTTCTGGTTCAGCGGGCCGATGAAAGTGGCCACCAGCACCACCACGAAACCGGCCAGCATCGCGGCCAGCGCTTCGCCGGCCTCGCGGGTGGCGACGCGGCGGTCGGCATAGAACAGCAGCACGCCGATCAGCAGCCCGGTGATGCCGGCGGTGACCACGTCCAGCCACGGCAGCCGCCACATGCCCGCCACGCCGGCCGAGCCGAGGCCGAAGGACAGCAGCATCTGCGTGTTGTCGCGCCAGGTCGGGTCGCGGTCGAGCTGGCGCAGCGCGGTATGGCCCTGGGCGATGCTCATCTGCCCGCTGGCCACCGCATCGGCGATCTGGTCGGCCATCGCCAGCTTGTGCAGGTTGTTGTCGCCCGGCCCGAGCCGGATCACGCGGGTGATGTCGCTGGAACCGATGGCCTGGGTCGGGTCGCTGAAACTCAGGATCAGGCCGGTCGGGTTCGACCACGGTTCGCAGTCCAGGTCCAGTTGCTGCGACAGCGCCACCACCGCCGCTTCCAGCCGCTGCGCGGTGGTGCCGTAGCTGTGCAGGCGGCCTGCGATCTCCGAGACGAACGCCACGCGCTGGGCGTAGGTGGCACGGTTGGGAAGAAGGGCGGTCGGGTCGGCGGACATGCGCGTTAGTATCACCCGGAAGCGGCCGCCGTACTCGCCCGCAGACAACGGAATGACAGGTTATGCTCGGCCACGGATGCCCGCGATGAAACAGCCCCGACCGCCCCATTGCGCGATGGACCCCGATGCCGACGGCCAGCTCAGGTTGTCCGGCAACTGGACGCTGTCCACCGCGCTGCAGTCGGCGCAGCTGCTGCGCGCGCTGGACACCTCGCCGCAGGCGCTGGACGCGCGTGGCATCGACCAGCTGGATTCGGCCGGCGTGCTGCAGCTGCTGCGCTTCGCGCACCGCGCCGGGCTGCCCGACGAGGCGCTGCTGTTCCGCGATGACCACCGCGCGCTGGTCTGCACCATCGAGGAAGTGGCCGACGAACGCCCCAAGCCGCAGCGCGACTACGGCGTGGCCGCGGCGCTGGAGCGGCTGGGCCGCTCGATGCACGCCATCGGCGGCAACGTCGTGGTGCTGCTGGGCTTCTTCGGCGAGAACCTGTCCAAGCTGGCGCGGCTGCTGCGCCAGCCGCGGCGCCTGCGGCTGACCGCCACCGTGCACCAGATGGAGGAAGTGGGGCTGGACGCGGTGCCGCTGATCGCGCTGCTGTCCTACCTGGTCGGCGCGGTGATCGCCTTCCTCGGCTCCACCATCCTGCGCGACTTCGGCGCGGAAATTTACGTGGTGGAGCTGGTCAACATCGCCTTCCTGCGCGAGTTCGGCGTGCTGCTCACCGCCATCGTGCTGGCCGGGCGCACCGCCAGCGCCTTCACCGCGCAGATCGGCGCGATGAAGGCGCGCGAGGAGATCGACGCCATCCGCACCCTCGGCCTGGACCCCGTCGACCTGCTGGTGCTGCCGCGGGTGCTGGCGCTGCTGGTGATGCTGCCGCTGCTGACCTTCATCGCGATGATCGCCGGCCTGGCCGGCGGCGTCACCGTCGGCGCGTTCGACCTCGGCATCCCGCCGCAGATGTACATCGCGCGCATGCACGACACGATGGAAGCCCGGCACTTCCTCGTCGGCCTGTCCAAGGCGCCGGTGTTCGCGGTCATCATCGCCCTGATCGGCTGCCTGGAAGGGCTGAAGGTGGAAGGCACCGCGCAATCGGTGGGCGAGCGCACCACCTCCAGCGTGGTGCAGACCATCTCGCTGGTCATCATCCTCGACGCGCTGGCAGCGTTGTGGTTCATGCACATGGATTGGTGATGATGAAGCCGGGAACGGGGAACGGGGAACGGGGAATGGAGGACGCCGCTGCTCCGGCGAAGACCGGGGCTGCCACCGTTCCCGATGGCGACGACGCCGTCATCAAGGTGCGTGGGCTGGCCAACCGCTTCGGCAGCCAGACCGTGCACGACGGGCTGGACCTGGACGTGCGCCGCGGCGAGATCCTCGGCGTGGTCGGCGGCTCGGGCACCGGCAAGTCGGTGCTGATGCGCTCCATCCTCGGCCTGCGCCGGCCCGATGCCGGCCGGATCGAGGTGCTGGGCGAGGACGCGCGCTCGGAACAGCCCGCCGCGCGCCTGCACATCGAGCGCAACACCGGCGTGCTGTTCCAGGACGGCGCGCTGTTCTCCTCGCTCACCGTCGGCGAGAACGTGCAGGTGCCGCTGAAGGAGCACTACCCGGAACTGCCGGAAGCCTGGCACTACGAACTGGCGCTGCTGAAGGTGAAGCTGGCCGGGTTGCCGGCCGACGCCATCAACAAGCTGCCCTCGCAGCTGTCCGGCGGCATGCGCAAGCGCGCCGGGCTGGCGCGGGCGCTGGCGCTGGACCCGCCGCTGCTGTTCCTCGACGAACCCACCGCCGGCCTCGACCCGATCGGCGCGGCCGCGTTCGACCGGCTGATCAAGGCATTGCAGGAGGCGCTGGGCCTGACCGTGTTCCTGATCACCCACGACCTGGACACGCTCTACGCCATCTGCGACCGGGTCGCGGTGCTGGCCGACCACAAGGTGATCGCCTGCGCGCCGCTGCCGGACATCGAACGCCTCGACCACCCGTGGATACGCGAATATTTCCACGGCCCGCGCGCGCGGGCGGCGCGTGAAAGCGGGGAACGGGGAACGGGGAAACGGGAATGAACCGCTCCCGTTGCCTCGCCACCACCGCACCGCTGGAATACTCCGAACACCTGCCCGCCGCAGGTGTGGGGCTTGCCCCACACCGAGCCATCCCGATAACGCCCCATGCGGGGCAAGCCCCGCATCTACTAAACCTGACCCATTCCCGGCCGTGACCCCATGGAAACCAAAGCCAATTACGTCCTGATCGGAGCCTTCACCCTCATCGTCGGGCTGGCGCTGCTCGGCTTCGGCCTGTGGGCGGCCAAGTATTCCTCCGACCGCACCTGGCAGGAGTACCGGGTGGTGTTCGACGAGGCCGTCACCGGCCTGTCGGTGGGCAGCCCGGTGCAATACAACGGCATCGCCGTCGGCTCGATCACCGAGCTGACGCTGGCGCCGGACGACCCGCGCAAGGTCATTGCCAAGGTGCGGCTGAACTCCACCACCCCGGTCAAGACCGACACCCGCGCCAAGCTGGCCATCACCAGCCTCACCGGCCCGTCGATCATCCAGCTCAGCGGCGGCAGCCCGCAGGCGCCGGCGCTCACCACCGCCAGCCGCGAGCCGGTGCCGACCATCCTGACCACGCCCTCGGCGCTGCAGAACATCACCGACGTGGCCAACCGCGTGGTCGAGCGCATGGACGAACTGCTCAGCGACGACAACGTGGACCGCATCTCCAACACCCTGGCCCACCTGGAAACCATCAGCGGCGGGCTGGCCGACCGCGACCAAGGCACCCAGGCGCTGCTGGTCGAGGCGCGCGACGCCGCGCGCAACCTCAACACCACCCTGGCCACCGCCAACGGCACCCTCCAGCACCTGGACCAGAACATCGTGCGGCAACTGCCGGCCACGCTGGAAAAGCTCGACGCCAGCCTGGGCAAGCTCGACTCGGCCGCCGGCAACGCCGACGCCATCCTTGGCGAGAACCGCGCCGCCATCAACAGCTTCGCCAACGACGGCCTGGCCCAGCTCGGTCCCACCCTGACCGAGCTGCGCGGGCTGATCCGCGACCTGCGCCGGGTCAGCGACCGCCTCGAAAACAACCCCGCACGCTACCTGCTCGGCCGCGATGCCCCCAAGGAGTTCGAACCGAAATGAAGCGCTCCCTGCCGACACGCCTGTTCGCCCCGTTCTGCCTGCTGGCCCTGGCCGGCTGCTCGTTGCTGGCCAGCAACGACCGCCACCCCATCACGATCTACGCGCCACAGGCGCGCATCAGCGCCGACCCGGCCTGGCCGCAGGTGGAATGGCAGCTGGCCATCGCCAAGCCGGCCGCGGCGCGGATGGTGGACAGCCCGCGCATCAACGTGCGCCCCACCCCTGCGGAACTTGAGGTCTACCGCGGCGCAACCTGGTCGCAGCCAGCCACCGACATGCTGGAGGACGCGCTGCTGCGCGGCTTCGAGGATTCCGGCCGCATCGCCGCGGTGGCGCGCATCGCCAGCGGCATCCGCGCCGACTACAAGCTGAGCATCGACCTGCGCCGTTTCGAGTCGGACTACGCGGGCAACGCGCGTCCGGCGGCGACCATCGAACTGAACGCCAAGTTGATCCACAGCCTCAATCAGCGCGTGGTGGCCTCGCGCACCTTCCTGCTGGCCGAACCGGCCGCCGGCACCGAGGTGGCCAGCGTGGCGGCGGCATTCGAAACCGCGCTGGGCAGGACCACCACCGAACTGGTCGGCTGGACGCTGGCCGCCGGGCAGGCCGACTGGCAGGCCAGCGCCGACCGGCGCTGAACCGGCGGGCAAGTCCCCGCGCTCATTCCGCCGCCGTCCACTGCGCATGCCACGCCGCATACGGCGTGTTCTTCACCAGATGGCGGTTGTAGTCCGGCGCGCCATCGTCCCACCAGACCGGGCCACGCTCGCCGAGCGCGCGCTTGGCGGCATCGACCGCCGCCCCGGCGCGCGCCAGTGCCTCGCGGTCGCCATGCCGGCGGGCAAGACCCACCTCCCGTCGCGCCGCCATCAACTGCCGCACCCACGACTGGCGCTTCGCCTCCGGCAGATGCGGGTTGGCGGCACGCCACAGCCGGCCGCGCGCCACCAGATAGCGGCCATCGGGCGTGCGCGGTGGGGACGGGGCCATGCGGCGGCTCTCACGGTTGGAAAAGAACCGCGACGATCACCGCCCATGCGTGCACGCCGCGTCGATGCCCTCGCCACCAGCGTGCATGCCATGCATCAGGTCAATGCCGACGTGGATTCATAGGGCAACGGCCGCAGGCCAAGCCCGGCGATGGCCGGGCCGGCGACCTCCAGCACCTCCGGTTCGCCATCGACCACGATCAGGATGTTGCCCGCCTCGATCTCGTCGTCGAACGCCTGCCGCACCGGGTCGGGCACGGTCGCGCCCAGCAGCGCCGCCGCCAGGCTGCCGACCAGCGCCCCGGCCACGCCGACGGCCGCCGCGCCAGCCAGGGTGATACCCAGCGGCGGCACCGCCACGGCGACCAGACCCGCCAGCAGGCCGGTGGCCGCGCCATAGCCGGCACCGCGGCCGGCGGCGGTGATCAGGTCGGTGTCGGCCATCTTGCGCTTGTCGGGGATCACGTATTTCTCGATGTCCGAGCGCGCCACCAGCAGGATGTCGTCGTTGTCCACGCCGGCACGGCGCGCGGCCACCACCGCCGCCTCGGCCATCGGCAGGCTGGATGCACTGAATACATGCCGCTTCTTCATGGCGATACCTCCTCTGTCGGATACGCCGCCAGCGGGCGGCTGTCACGCCGGATTGGCCCTGCACGCGGTTGTTGCTGCACCTGGTCGGTGTTGGGGTGGCGGATCATCACGCGGTCTCCACGACGCGACACCTGCCGCACGCCCAGCCTCCACCGGCAGCGGTTAGGGCGGCGTGGCCATGCGTGGCGGAATGGATACAAAGATGACCGCGTGCCCACTGCGGAAAGGTCGGTTCTTCTCGTCAACCGCGGGAAACGCACGTCCGCCGGGGCCGCCCTTGGGGAGCCCCGTAGGTGCCGGGCTTGCCCGGCACGGGGCTTCACCGGGAAAGCCCCATGCGGGGCGAGCCCCGCATCTACAGGAACACCCGGTCCCATGCGTGCCACGCCACCGCCATTGCTCCGGGCATGATTCCCGCGCCCGGGCAAAGAACCGGGATTCCTTGCCACGGGCAAGGCACGAACCCGCGCAAACCCGGGCGCTGCCGCTACCCTAGCTTCATCACGACACCATCCCGTGCCCTGCCCGTCCCCCAATGAACACCGACCACCGCGTCCAAGGCCTCGACAACGACGAGGTGCCCGCCGACTGGCCCGCGATCAGCGAACGCGAGGTCGCATGGCTGCGCGGGCGATTCCCGCAGCTTGAAGGTGCCGGCGCCACGCTGTGGCACAGCCCGCGCCCGATGTCGGCGGCCGCCATCGTCGAGGGCGCGGCGGGGCAGGTCTTCATCAAGCGCCATCACCACGACGTGCGCAACGCGGCGAGCCTGGCCGAGGAGCATCGCTTCATCGCCCACCTTGCCGGCGCGGGCGTGCCGGTGGTCGATGTGCTGCGGGACCGCGACGGCGCCACCGCCGTCGAGCATGGCGACTGGACCTACGAACTGCATGCCGTGGCCGACGGGCAGGACCTGTACCGCGACATCCCCTCGTGGACGCCGCTTGCCGAGCACGACCAGGCATGGGAGGCCGGCAGGATGCTGGCCACGCTGCACCTGGCATCGGCGAGCTACGGCGCCCCGCAGCGCAGCACCCACGTGCTGGTCGCGCGCGACGACCTGATCCGCGCCACCGACCCGATCGCACGGCTCGAACGCGACTTCGGCGAACGCCCGGCGCTGGCCGACTACCTGTCGCGCAAGCCGTGGCGGGACGGCCTCCGGCAGACCGTGCTGCCATGGCACGCGGGCCTGCACCAGCGCCTGCAGGCCGAACCGCGGCTGTGGGCGCACAACGACTGGCACGTCTCCAACCTGCTCTGGCGCCGCGAAGGCGATGCCATGCGCGTGGCGACCGTGCTCGATTTCGGCCTGGCCTCGCCCACCAGCGCCCTGTTCGACCTGGCCACCGCGATCGAGCGCAACGCGGTGGCGTGGCTGGAGCTGGAGCACGGCATGCAGGCCGTGCATGTCGATACCGCGCTCGCCCTGCTCGACGGCTACCGGCAGGTACGGCCGCTGTCCACCGCGCAGGTGCACCTGCTGGCCGACCTGCTGCCGGTGGTGCATTTCGATTTCGCACTGTCGGAGGTCGAATATTTCCACGGCGCCACCGGCTCGACCGCGAACGCCGACGTGGCGTGGCACACCTTCCTGCTGGGCCACGCCGAATGGTTCGGCACCCGCGCCGGGCAGGCATTGCTGGCCGCGCTGCACGCCGCCGCCTGAACGCGCACGCGGGGCAAATCCGTACCGTTTATGGTCAAATACGCCCCTGAAGCGGGGGTGCCTGACCAGTCAGGCTGAGAGAGTCCCTTGGAACCTGATCCGGTTTGCACCGGCGTAGGGAGCTTTGAGCAGCAGGCACACCGCCTTCGTGGCCGGTTGCGCATGCGCGCCTTCGCTTCGTCTCCCCCACCGGCCGATGACGAACCGAATGAACCGCTGCTACCGACTCTCGCTATTGACCGCTGCCCTGGGCGCGGCGCTGCCGCTGCATGCCAGCACCCCCGAAACCGACGCCAACGACACCCAGACCCGCTCCACCACCGAGCTGGCCGCCGTGCGCGTGCAGGCCAGGCAGCCCGGTGCCAGGGACACCCAATCCAACAGCTTCGGCAGCGGCGACTGGAAGAACACCCCGGCCTCGGTCAGCGTGCTGGACCGCAGCCTGCTCGACAACCGCCACGTGCGCACGCTGTCCGAGCTGGCCAGCAACGACGCCTCGCTGGGCGACAGCTACGCGCCGGTGGGCTACTACCAGAACATAGCCATCCGCGGCTTCGCGCTGGACACCGCCACCGGCTACCGCTTCAACGGCATGACCCTCGCCGGCGAACAGCGGCTGGCGCTGGAGAACGTGCAGCAGGTGGAAATCCTCAAGGGCGAAGCCGGCCTCGCCGCCGGCGTGATCGCCCCCGGCGGCGTCATCAACTTCGTCGGCAAGCGCCCGGCCGAAGTCCGCAGCGTCACCCTCGGCACCGATTCGGAAGGCTCGCGCCACGCCGCCGTGGACGTGGGCCACTGGCTGACCCCGCGCATCGGCGTGCGCTTCAACGCCGCATGGGAAGACGGCAACTCGTATGTCGACCATGCCGACGGCCGCCGCAACTTCTATTCGCTGGCCACCGACTGGCTGCTCGGCGAGCACGGCAAGCTGGAAGTGGACGCCAACTACCAGACCAGCGCGCAGCGCTCGGTCTCGGGCTACCAGCTGCTGGGTGCCACCGCACTGCCGCGCGACGTGGACCGCAAGCAGATGCTCGGCTACCAGCGCTGGCAGCAGCCGGTGGGCATCGACAGCACCAACATCACCGCCTTGCACACCTACGACTTCAGCCCGGCGTGGCAGTCGCGCGTGTCGGCCAGCCACAGCCGCTCGGTGATCGACGACAACGTCGCCTTCGCCTATGGCTGCTACTACGCAGAGTCCTGCTGGGACGGCAGCGTGCTGGGCAACTACTTCGCGCCCAACGGCGACTACGACATCTACGACTACCGCAGCCCGGACGACACCCGCCGCAACCAGCAGCTGCGCGCCGAACTGCGCGGCCGCTTCGCCACCGGTGCGGTGGACCACCAGCTCACCGTCGGCGCGGATTACTTCGATCGCTCCGTGGACAAGCGCCTCAACGTCAACGAGTACGTCGGCACGGGCAACATCCACGACCAGCAGGTGCCGCAGTTCGATCCCTCGCCACTGCAGCCCGGCGCATCGGTGCGGCGCCTGGACAGCCGGCAGAAGGCGCTGTTCGTGCTGGACCGCGTGAACCTCGCCGACGACTGGCAGTGGCTGGCCGGCGGCCGCTTCGTGCGCCTGGACGAGCGCGACTGGGACAAGCGCGGCAATCCCGAGCGCGAGAGCCGCGTGTCGCACTTCCTGCCGCAGACCGCGCTGATCTGGAGCGCGACCGATCAGCTCAACGTCTATGCCAGCTACGTGCGCGGCATCGCGCTCGGGCAGGAAGCGCCGTTCTGGACCAGCAATGAAGGCAACTTCCTGCCTTCGGTGCTGTCGCGCCAGATCGAAGTAGGCGCCAAGTACGCACCATCGGATTCCCTGACGCTGGGCGCCGCGCTGTTCCGCATCAGTCGGCCGTTCCAGTACGCCAAGCCCGACGACAGCGACTACGGCTACACCTTCGTGCAGGAAGGCCAACAGACCCACACAGGCCTGGAACTGAGCGCGCAGGGGCGCGTCGGCGAACGCCTGCAACTCACCGCCAGTGCCAGCGTGCTGCGGGCACGCGCGCACGATACCGGCACGCCTGCCTACGAAGGCCACCCGCTGGTCAACGTGCCGGCCACGCGCGCAAGCCTGCATGCCGACTACCAACTGCCGTTCGCCCCCGACCTCGGCATCACCGGCGGCTGGCGCTACGCCTCCTCCAACGTCGCCACCGTCGATGGCCGCGTGCGCGCGCCCGGCTACAGCGTGGTGGACGCCGGCCTGCGCTTCCGGCACCAGTTGCAGGGCCACGCGCTGGACTGGAACCTGTCGGTGGACAACGTGTTCAACCGCTTCTACTGGCGCGACACCGGCAGCAGCGCCGGCGACTACTACCTGTTCCCCGGCGCCCCGCGGCAGGCGCGCCTGTCGGTAACCATCGCGCTATGAACCCCGCGATCCTCGAATGGTCCGCCGTCGCCTTCAGCATCCTCGGCGTATGGCTGATGGCGCAACGGCGGATGCTGGCCTGGCCGGTCGGGCTGGTTTCCGTCGGCCTGTACGCGCTGGTGTTCTTCGAGGCCCGGCTGTATTCGGACACCCTGCTGCAAGGTGCCTTCGCCGCGTTCCTGCTCTACGGCTGGCTCAACTGGCACCGGCAAGACAAACCCGACGGCCGCATCGTCGTCGCGCCACTGGCGCCTAGCCATTGCGCACGCGACCTCGGCCTGGGCATCGCCTTCGGCCTGGCCCTGGGCGCGGGCATGCACACCTGGACCGACGCCGCCCTGCCCTGGCTGGACGCCATGCTCGCCGCCCTCAGCCTGGTCGCGCAGTGGTGGCAGGCGCGCCGGCACGCCGCCGCGTGGTGGCTGTGGATCGCGGTGGACCTGGTCTACGTGGGCATGTATGCGGTGAAGTCGCTGCACGCCACGGCCGGGTTGTATCTGCTCTTCATCGGGCTGGCGGTGATGGGGTTGCGGGCCTGGACAAGTGCCGGCAAGCAAGCAGCCCTCCCCCGGTAGCGACAGACGCAGGTCGCCTCCCGCCGGGTAATTCCCCTACTTCCAGGGGCCGATAGAACGATCAGGGTCAAAGGCATGGAAACTCGGTTCTTCCCCTGCCTTCTTCCTGCTTTCCCCCCATCGAAGCCGGGCTGGGTAGTATCACCAGCCCCAGAAAGAGCAGCCGCCCCCATAAGCAAAAGCTGGCCCCATGGAAACCCGCCCATGCGTCCTGCTTTTCGTCACCCCATCTGCATCGGGGCATGGGTTTGCGCGACTACGGGCTCACTCTGGGCGGCCGGCGCGCGCTCCTGTTGAGCCTGAATGATCTGCTCGACCTTTACGTATGACTGCTCCACAGGCATCCGCGCCGCAGCATCGACGGCCACTGATGCCCTTACATGGGCCGGATTGTCGAGATCACCCTGCACTACGAACAGGCGCTGTCTTGCGCCATCGCTCGGTGCACTGCCCAGGACCACGTGGTCAACACGCTCCAGCCCATTCTCCTTGGCCACCGCCAGCAGGCCGACAGAAATTCGTTCGCTGGTACCGTCGTACTCTCGACCATGCTGCTGATCGATGCCTGCGACCTGTTCACGGATCACGTCAAGCATCTCGCGATCTTTGTCGGGCAGCTGCTCTTCGCTGATGAGGCGTTGCATGATGGTGCGCTCCGGCATGCGGTTGTAGTGCTCCGTGTTCAACTCGCTGTCGGGGAATGGGGCGCGAATGCTGCGGATGTATTCCACATTGCTAAGTGGTTTGAGCCCGCCCTGAAAATCCTTGTCCTGCACGAACAGGAGGTTCGTACGGTGCAGCCCGGCGTGGTTCAGCGCGCCCCAGGTGAAGTCGATGCAGCTGTTGGTGGCGCCGTGGTATTTCGTGTCGAACCCATGCTCCTCAGGCTTTGCACCAAACTCAGTCAGCTGCGCATATTGTTCCTCGCTGATTTCCATGGTGCGCTGGTAGAAGGGCTTCTGGTACTGATCGACATCATCGTGATAGATCTTTCCCGGGCCGGTCATAACGCCATGTTCGACAGGCGCGAACCCGAAGCTTGTTTGTTCGTCACCATGCGCGACCGTGTAATAAACATGTCCGGCCGTCGAGGTTCCACCCGCGAGCAGCGGCGTTCCTGGCGCGGCGACAAAGACCGTCACTGTGTACTTTTCATCCATGAATAGTCCCTATTTGGATTTGTGTCGATAAGCGACCAGCAGCTCCGACCTGATCGACATCAGCTGCCCGGGAGGATTGAGCAACCTGATGCTCAGTTGGTACTTCCCAGGCTGAACATCCTGAGCCCAAGCCAGCGCCAGCGGTGAGTAATGGCTGTCAACAGATTCCAGCCCGGCCGACTGGAGCGATAGATTGTCCACACCATCCAGCCATCCGCCCGGCACGCGGCCATCGGATCCCACGGCGACGATCCGTGCGGGCACCCCTACATGCGATTCCACACGCACCAGCGGCACATTGACGGCTTCCTGCCCATCGAGCCGCTTCAGTACCAGCTCCGCTTCCAGCCCGGACCTGCGCACCTCCTGCGCGGATTGCAACGATTTCAGCCCATCATTCCCGCCCACGCGAATGCCCAGGAACAGGGTGGCCGTCGCGTTCTTGCCGGGGGGCAGCAGCTCGAAATCGACCACCATGGGTTCTGCCATGGCCACCATCGGAAGCGATCTGACAAAAGGCACAGCATCTTCACGAATGGTGGATGAGGGCTGATCCGGAGTGCGGCTCGTCTGCGCCTGGCAGCTGCCAAGCAATAGTCCAGCAAAACAGATCATCCCGCAGAACAGTATTCTTCCCTGGACCGGCATCGACGCTCCTTGATTACAGTTTCCACTGCTGATTTGGGGGAACGAATCTCCGGACAAATCAAGTCCTGCCAAGATCTCTGTATCTTTATACTCCCCCACAAGCAAGGGGTCCGAGACAGGGTTCACGTGGCAGGGTTCACCCCCGTTTTCACGGACACTTACGAGAAGGCCGATCGAGGCCTGAGGAGTGTTCATGTCGAAGCGAAGGAAGTTCAGCGCCGAGTTCAAGCGCGGTGCTATTGAGCAGGCCAGCCAGCCGGGTGTGAGCTGTGCCCAAGTGGCTCGGGAGTTGGGGATCCGCGACACCCTGTTGACCCGCTGGAAGCGGGAAGCCCAGAGCCAGGGGGTGGTGGCTTTCGGCGGCAGCGGGACGCCCCGGGACGAAGAGCTGGCCCGCCTCAAGCGCGAGCTGGCCCGGGTGAGGAAGGAACGGGATTTTTTGCGAGAAGCGGCGACGTTCTTTGCCAAGGGATCATCCTGAGGTATCAGGTGATCGAACGTTGCCGCGACGCGTTTCCGGTTCGACTGATGTGCCGCTGCCTGAAGGTGTCGGCCAGCGGTTACTACGACTGGAGCCAGCGACTGCCCAGCGCCCGACAGCGCGACAACCAGCGCCTGGCCGCGCGAATCCGCGAGATGCACGAGGACAGCCGTGGCACTCTCGGCGCCGGTCGCATGCACGAAGACCTGGTCGATCAGGGCGAGTCGGCCAGCTTGAACCGCGTGGCGCGACTGATGGCGGCCGAGGGTTTGCAGGGCTGGCCGCGCCCGAAGCGGCGCGGTCAGCGCGGACGGCCGGCGCTCACGCCTCCGGGCGTGCGCAACCTGCTGGAGCGGGACTTCACCGCACTGGAGCCGGAGACCAAATGGGTCACCGACATCACTGAGATCAAAACAGGACAAGGCAAGCTGTATCTATGCATCGTGCTGGATTTGTTCGACCAGCGCGTGGTGGGTTGGTCGATGCACCACAGGCAGGACCGGCACATGGTGATCCGGGCGGTGCAGATGGCGGTATGGCAGCGGCAAGGCGCGGAGCCGGTGATCCTGCATTCCGATCGCGGCAGTCAATTCCGAAGCGGCGACTACCAGCGGTATCTGTCGAGAAACGGCCTGGTCTGTTCGATGAGCGCGGTGGGACACTGCGGCGACAACGCGGCCTGCGAAGGGTTTTTCGGCGTGCTCAAGCGCGAGCGGATCTACCGCACGAAGTACCTGACACTCGATGCAGCGAAGACTGATGTGTTCGAATACGTCGAGCGGTTCCATAACCCGAGGATGCGGCGAAGAGTCGCCAGGCGCGATCGGGAGTTCCAAGCTCTTTCACAACCGTCCGTGATTTCGGGGTAGAACCCTGTTCGGTTTAGGCGTCACGTGCGAAGCGCCTATGACAAGACCTGCGCCGTTACCGGCCTGCGCCTTATCAACGGCGGCGGCCGCCCAGAAGTGGAGGCCGCACACATCCGCCCCGTTGAGAATGATGGTCCAGATACGGTGCGCAACGGCATTGCGCTAACGGGAACAGCGCACTGGCTATTTGATCGTGGCCTGATGAGCTTTTCGGATAACTATGACATCCTGCTCTCGCCACATGGTGTCCCTGATGGCCTAGACAAGCTGATTCGCCCAGAGCGGAAGCTCATCATTCCAGACAACCCTGCATGGCGGCCGCATCCGATCTATCTCCAGTGGCACCGCAAGGAAAAATTCAAATACTGAAAGCAAGAAGGCGACCGATAGGCCGCCTTCTTGCTTACTTTCTTTGAAACCGAATCAAACCCCAACCGGATTCGCCTTCTCCGGATCAATGTTGTACTGCTTGATCGCCCGTGCAACATCCTTCGCCGTCATCTTGCCGTCCTTCGCCAGCGCCGCAATCGCAGCATGCGCGATGTAGTACCGATCCACCTCGAAGAACCGCCGCAGGTTGGCGCGGGTATCCGAGCGGCCGAAACCGTCGGTGCCCAGTACCGAGTAGGTCATCGGCACGAAGGCGCGGATCTGGTCGGCATAGGCACGCACGTAGTCGGTGGCGGCGATCGCCGGGCCTTGGCGGCCTTCCAGCAGTTCGGTGACGTAAGCCTTGCGCTGCTCGCCTTCCGGGTGCAGGCGGTTCCAGCGCTCGGCGTCGAAGCCATCGCGGCGCAGTTCGTTGAAGGCCGGGCAGCTCCAGATGTCGGCGGTGACGCCGAAGTCCTTGTCCAGCAGTTCGGCCGCGGCGATGGCCTCGCGCAGGATGCTGCCGCTGCCCAGCAGCTGCACGCGCAGCTCGCCCTTCTTCGGCTTGCCGGCGTCCTTCAGCAGGTACATGCCCTTGATGATGCCCTCGGCCGCGCCATCCGGCATCGCCGGGTGGGTGTAGTTCTCGTTGAGCAGGGTGATGTAGTAGTACTCGTCGACCTGGTCTTCGAGCATGGCTTTGGTGCCGTGCTGCAGGATCACAGTGACTTCGTAGCCGAAGGTCGGGTCGTAGCTGCGCACGTTGGGGATGCCGCCGGCCACGAGCTGGCTGAAGCCGTCCTCGTGCTGCAGGCCTTCGCCGTTGAGTGTGGTGCGGCCGGAGGTGCCGCCCAGCAGGAAGCCGCGGGTACGCATGTCCGCCGCCTGCCAGGCAAGGTCGCCCACGCGCTGGAAGCCGAACATCGAGTAGTAGATGTAGAACGGCAGCATCGGCACGTCGGACACCGAGTAGCTGGTGCCGGCGGCCATCCACGAGGCGATGGCGCCCGGTTCGCTGATGCCCTGCTGCAGCACCTGCCCGCTCTGGTCCTCGCGGTAGTACATCAGCTGGTCGGCATCGACCGGCTTGTACTTCTGGCCGTACGGGGCGTAGATGCCGATCTGGCGGAACAGGCCTTCCATGCCGAAGGTGCGCGCCTCGTCGGCGACGATCGGCACCAGCCGCGGGCCGATCTCCTTGTCGCGCAGGGTGATGTTCAGCGTCTGCACGAAGGCCATCGTGGTCGAGTAGGTGCGCTCGCCGGAATCCTTGAGCAGGCGCTCGTAGGTTTCCAGGCGCGGGGCGACGAACGACTTGCTGGCCTTGCGGCGGCGCGCCGGCAGGTAGCCGCCCAATTCGGCGCGGCGCTGCTTGAGGTACTGCACTTCCGGCGAATCCGGGCCGGGGTTGTAGAACGGCACTTGGCCGTCCTTGAGCTGCTCGTCGGTGACCGGGATGTTGAAGCGGTCGCGGAAGTGGCGCACCGCCTCGTCGTCCAGCTTCTTGGTCTGGTGGGTGGGGTTGAGCGCTTCGCCGGCGCTGCCCATGCCGTAGCCCTTGACCGTCTTGGCCAGGATCACGGTGGGCTTGCCCTTGGTGTTCACCGCCTGCTGGTAGGCGGCGTACACCTTGTGCGGGTCGTGGCCGCCGCGGTTCAGGCGCCAGATGTCGTCGTCGGACAGGCTGGCCACCATCGCCGCGGTCTCCGGGTATTTGCCGAAGAAATGCTCGCGGGTGTAGGCGCCGCCGAAGGCCTTGCAGTTCTGGTATTCGCCATCGACGGTTTCCATCATCAGCTTCTTGAGGACGCCGTCGGTGTCCTTGGCAAGAAGCGGATCCCAATAGGAGCCCCACAGCAGCTTGATGACGTTCCAGCCGCCGCCGCGGAACACGCCTTCCAGTTCCTGGATGATCTTGCCGTTGCCGCGCACCGGGCCGTCAAGGCGCTGCAGGTTGCAGTTGACCACGAAGATCAGGTTGTCCAGCCCTTCGCGGCCGGCCAGCGCGATGGCGCCGAGGGTTTCCGGCTCGTCGCTCTCGCCGTCGCCGATGAAGCACCAGACCTTGCGGTCGCTCTTCTCGATCAGGCCGCGATGCTCCAGGTACTTCATGAACTGCGCCTGGTAGATCGCCGCCAGCGGGCCCAGGCCCATCGACACGGTCGGGGTCTGCCAGAAGTCCGGCATCAGCCACGGGTGCGGGTAGGAGGACAGGCCGCCGCCGTCCACTTCCATGCGGAACTTGTCCAGCTGCTGCTCGTCGATGCGGCCTTCGAGGAAGGCACGGGCATAGATGCCCGGCGAGCTGTGGCCCTGGATGAACAGTAGGTCGCCCGGGTGGTTCTCGCTGGGGGCGCGCCAGAAGTGGTTGAAGCCCACGTCGTAAAGCGTGGCGCCGGAGGCGAAGGAGGCGATGTGGCCGCCGAGGTCACCGGGCTTGCGGTTGGCGCGCACCACCATCGCCATCGCGTTCCAGCGGATGATCGAACGGATGCGCCATTCCAGCTCGGCGTTGCCGGGGCTCTTGGCCTCCAGCTGCGGCTCGATGGTGTTGACGTATTCGGTGGTCGGGGAGAACGGCAGGTACGCGCCCGAACGTCGGGTCAGCTCGACCATGCCTTCCAGCAGTTGATGCGCGCGCTCGGGGCCCTCGACATCGATAACGGCCTTCAACGACTCGATCCACTCCTGGGTTTCCAGTGGGTTCGGATCGTTGTTCAGCACCTCGTTCAACCAGTTCATTGTCGCTCCCAGTTACTGCACGCACGCGCGCGCTTGTTCGTTAGTTTCGAGCCGCAAAGTGTAACGCACCCGGTTGCCCGCAAAGCTGGCTACGCATACGTATGGAGGCGTGGAAAGCCGCTGTCCGCAAGACATCCGCGACAGGCCACGGACGCCATGCGGGGACAATCCGGGCACCCTGCCCGCAGCCGGCCGATGGCGATGAAGCACACCGTCCCGATGCCGCCGATGGCGCCGGCAGTTGGCCGGCGAAACAGGCGGGACCACGGCATCGACTCCCCAAGCTGAACGGGACCCTTCATGGCTTGATTTCCGCATTGGCATTCCACGCTTTTAGATATATCTTTTCGTCCACACAAATAGATATATCTAAAAATGAAGGACACTGAATCCCATCATCACCACCACGCACATCCCTTCTTCCGCCCCGAAAGGCATCCCTTCCACCGGCCGCATGCCCGCGATGGTGCGGACGCCGATGGTCCGCACCCGCACCATCGCGGGCACCACGCCGGCCACATCCACTGCAGCGGCGAAGGGCATGGTGGCCCGTACCGGCGCGGCATGCGCATGGAAGGCGGCCACCGGGGCCACGGCGAACACGGCCACGGCGGCGCCCATCCCGGGCACCGCGGCGGTGGCGGACGCGGGGGCCGTGGCGGCGACGGCGGCTCGCGCCGGCCACTGGGCCGCGGCGACCTGCGCCTGCTGCTGCTGGCACTGATCGAACAACAGCCGCGCCACGGCTACGAGCTGATCCAGCTGATCGGCGAACTGTTCGGCGGCGCCTATGCGCCCAGCCCCGGCGTGGTCTACCCGACGCTGGCGCTGCTGGAGGACATGGGCCTGATCGCCGCCGAGCAGGACAGCAGCCGCAAGCGCTACGCCATCACCGACGCCGGCCGCGAGCAGATCGACGCCAACCGCGAAATGATCGATGCCGCGCAGGCACGCACCCGCGACAGCGCCCGGCGCATGGCCAAGGCCACCATCCCGCCGCCGGTGCGCGAGGCGATGGAGCAGCTGAAGCGTGCGCTACTGGATCGCCAGGGCCTGTGGACCGAAGAGGAAGCCGCGCGCATCGCGGGCATCCTGATGCAGGCGCACGGCCGCATCGATGCCGACGATGCGACGGCCTGAGCCGGCCACCGCACCAACACCCGCCGCGGCCGCTGGCCGTGGCGCTCCCGCATTCCCCACCCTGCGCAGGATTCCCGATGTCACGCCATGAAACCCGACTGGTCCGCCTCACGCCCCGCTTCCGCCACCTGCAGGTGCTGCGCAGCGAGCGGCTGACGCCCAACATGCAGCGCATCGTCGTCGGCGGGCCGGCGCTGGAAGGCTTCGACAGCCGTTCCCCGGACGACCACGTCAAGCTGTTCTTCCCCAACGGCGAAGGCGAGTTCGTGCTGCCGGAACTGACCGAACAAGGTCCGCGCTACCCGCAGGGCAAGCCGCCCTCGCCCGCCCGCGACTACACCCCGCGCCACTACGACGCAGCGGCCGGCGAACTGGTGCTGGACTTCGTGCTGCACGGCGATGGCCCGGCCACGAGCTGGGCGGCCGCCGCCGCCCCCGGCGACGCGCTGGTGGTGGCCGGCCCACGCGGCTCGCACGTGGTGGCCGACGACTTCGATGCCTACGTGCTGATCGGCGACGAAACCGCGCTGCCGGCCATCGCCCGGCGGCTGGCGGAACTGCCCGCGCACGCCGTGGCCGAGGTGTTCGTCGAGATCCCCGAGGAAGGCGACCGCCAGCCGCTGGAAAGCACCGCGCAGGTCAACGTGACGTGGTTCGAGCGCAACGGCTTCGACGCGGCCGGCAGCACCCTGCTGGAGGACGCGCTGGTGGATTTCGAGGCGCCCGACGGCGATGCGTTCTACTGGATCGCGGTCGAGTCGCGGCGCGCGCGGCTGATGCGCAAGTTCGTCGAAGGCCACCTGCAGGTGCCCAAGGAGTGGATCCGCGCCACCGGTTACTGGAAGGCCGATCCCGACGACGCGGAATAGGCGGCGGGATCGGCAAAGGACGAACGCGGGCTCACACGCCCAGGAAGCGGAACGGTGCGGTTTCCTCGAACTGCGCATTGGCTTCGCCCGAATGGATGGTGCGCTGGTACTGGCCCAGGTCCAGCCGCCGGGTCCTGCCGGTTTCCGGCGAGAAATCGATCTTCTTCAGGTCCACCCAGAACACGTTGGGCGCCAACGCCGACTCGAAGAAATACAGCCTGCGCGTCTGGTCGGCCACGCTGCGCCAGCGCGTGGAGGCGATGTTCGGCTGGTCCGGCGTGGTGATGCCGTAGGGCACCGACACGTTGCGGATCACGCCGAAGGCCGAGGCGACGGATTCGACCGGGTCGGCGGACTTGGGGATCGCGTTGACGTAGAACGAGGCGCGCGCGAAGCGGTCGGCGGCGCGGTTGGTGCCCGGCAGCATCACCGTGCCGCCGATCGCCCGCCAGTATTCGTTCAACGCCAGCTGTTCCTCGAAGATCGGCGAGTTGGTCATCACCTGGTAGTCGCGGCCGTGGTGGATGACCTGCTTGCCCTTGATGTACTCGATGATGGCGCTGTCGCCGCTGGCGTCGGACAGGGACAGGTGCAGCGTGGCCAGGCGCTGTTCGCCCGGCGGGCTGTCGGTGATCAGCGTGAACGGCTCGTCGGCCAGCGCCTTCACCGCCTCGTCGACGCTGGCGAAGTTGTCGAGCATGTACTGCGTCCACGCCGAGATGCTCAGGCCGGGCTTGCCGCTGTCGCGGTCCGGGTATTCCGATTCGGCCAGCCACAGCAGGTTGGCGACCAGCCCGGCCTCGTTCATGCCGTCGGTGGTGGCGATGTCGTAGGCGCTGGCGATGACGCTGCCGTAGCGCGAGGTCCACCGCAGGGAATTCGCGCCGGCCTCGCCGGTGCGCTGCATGCCGCGCGGGAACATCCACAGGTGGGTGCCGGTATCGACCTTGTAGTCCATCGAACGGCCGGTGATGACCTCGTTGCCGGCGCCGCGGTAGACGAAACGGGTGCAGGCGTCCGCCTGCTGGCCCAGGCCGCCGGCGACGAGGGCGATGCACGCCGCGATGATGGATTTCCCCGGATTCTTCATGGCTGCAAGCTCCCCTTCCGCCCTGTTTCGGTGATGGTTCCGGGCGACGCTAGGACAAGTGCCGTCCCGCAGCCGTGAACGCCCGCGCCGTTTCCCCCGTGCCGCGATGTGCGCCGCCGGCCCGGCATGCCCGGGGCCGTGGCTGCTATGCTTCCGGCGGTTCATCCGGTTGCCTGCCATGACCCCACGGTTCCCCCGCCATTTCCGTTCCTGCGCCAGCGCCGCGCTGCTCGCCGCGGGCCTGTCCGGCTGCCTGAGCACGCCCGGCCCCACCGTCGCCGGCGACGGCCAGTGCGATGCCTCGCAGTCGCAGTGGGCGGTAGGCGAGCCCGGCAACGAGGCGAACATGCGCCGGCTGTCGCGCGAGAGCGGCGCCGGGCTGGTGAACCCGGTCGGCCCGACCACGGTCGTCTCCCGCGATTTCCGCCGCGACCGCCTGCGCGTGTACCTCGACGCCGGCAACACCATCACCGCGGTGCGCTGCGAATAAGCCAAGCGGCAGGCAAAGAAACGACGTTCCCTGGCACCCCAACGAGCAACGCCGTTGCAGGTGCCGGGCTTGCCCGGCACGGGGCTCACTGGGAAAGCTTCATGCGGGGCAAGCCCCGCATCTACAAGATGCCTCGTAGGTGCCGGGCTTGCCCGGCACGGGAGCTGCCCCGGTAATGCCCCATGCGGGGCAAGCCCCGCATCTACGGACATGCCCTCGCACTCCAACTGCGTGTCGATGCGACAATCGCGCCCGGTCACGGTGAAACAGGCGATGGCGTGGGCAAGCTGACGATGGCGGGACTGGAAGCCCTGCGCGAGCGCATGGCCGCGGACGCGCACTGCGACACGGCGCTGGCCGGCTTGGTCGGCTTGGTCCGGCCGCAGGCATTGCGCGAGCCGCTGCGTGCGTTGGTGCGCGCGCAGCACCTGCTGCTGCAGGCCGAACATGACGTCGACCAGGTGGCGGACGTGCTGCGCCGCGACCAGAAGTACGCGCCTGCGGGACGGCCGTCGATCCACATCGTGCAGCTGCGCAAGCAGCAGGCCGCGGCCCGGCAGGTCATGCTGGTCGCGCGCCAGCGGTTGGCGCAGGCCGCGCAGACGTTCGTGCAGGCCAGCGGGCTGCCGGTGAAGGCCGGGCAGACGCCCAGCACTGCCGCCGCCGCGTGGCTGCAATCACTGGGCTGAGGCACGGCAGCCGGGCCATGCACCCCCGGAAAGCAGAAGGCCCGCCAATGGCGGGCCTTCGTGCATCGGCAATTGCCGGGCTTACTCGGCCTTCGGGATCGACGCTTCGGTGGTGATGCGCACCTTGACCTCGTCGCTCACCGCCGGCGCATAGGCACCCACGCCGAAATCGCTGCGCTTGAGCGTGGTGGTGGCGTCGAAGCCCACCGACGGCACCTTCATCATCGGGTGTTCGCCGGCGCCGTTGATGGTCACGTCCAGCGTCACCGGCTGGGTGATGCCCTTGACGGTCAGGTCGCCGGTGACGGTGAGCTTGTTGGTGCCAGCCGCTTCCACCCTGGTGCTCTTGAAGGTGGCGGTCGGGAACTGCGCCGCGTCGAAGAAATCGGCGCTGCGCAGGTGCTCGTCGAACTTGGCGGTGAAGCTGTTCAGGCCCGACAGCGGCAGGGTCACTTCCACGCTGGACTTGCCCACGTCGTCGGCGTCGTAGACCAGGGTGCCGTCGGCATCGCCGAAGTGCGCGCTCGGGTTGGAATAGCCCATGTGGTTCCACTGCACCAGCACGTCGGTGTGGCTGGGATCGAGCTTGTAGGTGCCGGATGCCACCTGGAAGGCCTCGGCTTCGGGAACGGCGGCGGTTTCGGCCGGCGCGGCGGTGGCGGCATCGACGGCGGCGGCCGGTTCGGCCGGCTGGGAGCAGGCGGCGATGGCGGTGGCCAGGGCCAGCGGGAGCAGCAGTTTCATGGTCTTCATCGGTCTCTCCGGTACGGGTCTGGATGGGTGGAGGAAGGTGCGGGGGTCAACAGGGCCGGCATCCACGGGCGGCGGCGCCGGCTGCGGCAGTCAGGCGATGCGCGCGGCCTCGTCGAAGGACAGCCGCGGCAGGCGCGGGAATACGCCGGCGGGATCGCCGTAGCCGAGGTTGACGAGGAAATTGGACTTGATCGCGGTGCCGGCGAAGAAGGCCTTGTCGACCTTGGCGTTGTCGAAGCCGGACATCGGGCCGGCGTCCAGCCCCAGCGCGCGCGCGGCCAGGATCAGGTAGCCGCCCTGCAGGCTGCCGTTGCGGAACGCGGCCTCGTGGCGGCCTTCGCGCGGGCCGTCGAACCAGCTCTTGGCGTCGGTGTGCGGGAACAGGTACGGCAGCTTCTCGTGGAAATCCAGGTCGAAGCCGACGATGACGGTGACCGGCGCGGCCATCGTCTTGGCCAGGTTGCCCTCGGACAGCGCCGGCGCCAGCTTCTGCTTGGCCTCGGCCGACTTGACGAACACGAAGCGCGCCGGCGTCGCGTTGGCCGCGGTCGGGCCCCACTTCAGCAGCTCGTACAGCGCGTGCAGCTGGCTGTCCTCGACCGGGCGGTCCTGGAAGGCATTCTGGGTACGGGCGGTGCGGAACAGCTGGTCGAGCGCGGCATCGTCGAAAACGTCGGACATGGAAACTCCAGGGCGAATGGGCTGCGGCCGTGGCATTGCGCGATGAAGGCCGCAACAATGGCACAACGAACAAGTGGCCGCAGTGTAAGGGGCCACGACCGCTGCAACCCCAGGCCCGATTGAAACGAATCAATGCCACACGCAGAACAATCGACACTTCCCTGGACGATTACCGACGGCCGCGCCGGCAACCTGCGCCAGGCCGTGGCGCTGGCATCGGCCTTGCGCCTGGGCGGGCAGCAGCGCCTGCAACTGCAACCGCGCGCACCGTGGCGCTGGCTGGCGCCACGGTGGCTGCCCGGCGCCACGCAGGGCTACGGGGAAGGCTTCACGCGGCTGGCGGCGAACCCGCCGGCGCTGGCGATCGGCTGCGGGCGGCAGGCCGCCGGCGCGTTGCGCGTGCTTGGCCGGCGCGGCACGCACACCGTGCAGATCCTCGACCCGCGCATCGCCCCGCGTCATTGGCAACTGCTGGTGGTGCCCGAGCACGACCGCCTGCGCGGCGACAACGTGCTCACCCTGCTCGGCAGCCTGAACCCGGTGAACGACGAATGGCTGGCCTGCGGCCGCGCCGCGTTTTCCAGCTTCGAGCAACTGCCCGGCCCGCGCACCGCGCTGCTGGTGGGTGGCCCGACCGAGCATGCGCCGTGGCGCGAGCAGGAGATCGCGCCCTTGCTGGCCGAGCTGGCCGCATGCATCCGCGGCGAAGGCGGCAGCGTGCTGGCGACCACCTCGCGGCGCACCCCGCGCACAGTGACGCAGGCGCTGCTGCGCGCCTTCGACGATGTCCCCGGCGTGATCTGGAGCGATGGCGGCGACGGCTCCAACCCGTATGCCGGCCTGCTGGGCTGGGCCGACCGCATCGTCTGCACCCCGGATTCGGTGAACCTGCTGTCCGAGGCCTGCGCCACCCGCGTGCCGGTGGGCGTGCTGCTCGGCACGCGCGCGCAGGCGCGGATGGCGCGCTTCCAGCAGTCGCTGCGCGTGCGCGGCCGCCTGCTCGACGCACGGGATGCACTGGCGGCCGGCCCGCAACCGGCCATCGAGCCGCTGCGCGAAACCCCGCGCATCGCCGCCGAAGTGAAGGCAAGGCTGGGGTTGTAGCTGCGGGGCTTGCCCCGCATGGAGCCTTCCCGGTACCTGATCAGCACCGACTTTCAGCTTTTCCCTTCTCCCTCCGGGAGAAGGTGCCCCGAAGGGGCGGATGAGGGTTCCGGCGAAGCCTGGTGCAATCAAATACCACGCGGCTTCACCCCATGCCCTCTCCCCAACCCCTCTCCCTTAGGGAGAGGGGCTTGAAATTGAAACTTCGTACCAATCAGGTCCTGGCAAAGCCCCGTGCCGGGCAAGCCCGGCACCTACGTGATACAGAGCCATTCGCGCGAGGCATTCGCCTCCACCGGAGGCACACACGATCGCGCCCCACGCCGCAAGCCACCGGCATGCGCCCACGCCTGATTCAGGCCCGGCGTTTACAATGCCCGGCCCCGCGCCTGCCGGTTCCGGCAGGGCGGTTTCCCCTTCCGATCATTCCCCGGTGCCCCTGGTGCCGGCATTGCCGTCCATGTCCCTGCATCCGCCCATCCGTTTCGCCCCGCTGACCCCCACCTCGCTGCTGCTGGCCGTGCTGGCGATGGGCGCGGTGGTGCTGGGCTCGAACGTGCTGGTGCAGTACCCGATCAACGACTGGCTGACCTGGGGCGCCTTCAGCTACCCGGTGGCGTTCCTGGTCAGCAACCTGATCAACCGCCGCTTCGGCCCGCGCGCCGCGCGGCGCGTGGCCTGGGCCGGTTTCGCGGTGGCGGTGGTGCTGTCGCTGTGGATCGCCACGCCGCGGATTGCCATCGCCTCGTGCATGGCCTTCATCTGCGCGCAGCTGCTGGACATCACCGTGTTCGACCGCCTGCGCGCCGGCAACTGGTGGCGCGCGCCGGCGGTGGCCACCACCTGCAGCGCGACGCTGGACACGGCGATCTTCTGGTCGATCGCCTTCGCCGGCTCGGCGTTGCCGTGGCTCAGCTGGGCGGTGGGCGACTGGCTGGTGAAGCTGGGCATCGGCCTGTGCCTGCTGGTGCCGTTCCGCGCGCTGCTGTGGAAGATGGCGCCGGCACGGATGTAACGCCCTTTCTCCCTGCGGGGTGAAAGCATGTTGCTCGCGAGCCACTGGCTCGCACACGCTTGAACGCCCGGCGCGCTGCGCCGGGCCGGGGCGCGGAGCGAGGTGCCCGAAGGGCGGATGCGGGGCAAACGCAGTCAGCGACGCCTGAACCATCGGGACTCCATTGCCCCTCACCCCAACCCCTGCTCCGCACCCCGGCCCTTGCGCTGGCGCAAGGGCGTTCAAGGGGCAGCGAACCCGTGGTTCGCAAGCTGCCCCTCTCACCCCGGAGGGAGAGGGGCTTTTCACGCACCCGGCTCGAACGGCAGCCCTTTGGCGATCGCCGCCGCGGTGATCGCCGCGCATGCGGCTTCGATTTCCGGCGTCGGTGCGGTGATGCGCGGGCGCCGGTCCAGGGTGCAGGACAGGCCCGCGTCGAGCAGGTCGGCATGCGCCGCGTGCAGGGCCGCAGCGGTATCGGCCGGCAGCCAGCCACTGGCGGCCAATGCGTCGACCAACCGCGGCGTCTCGCGCGGTCCGCACAACGCCGGCTGTTGCGCGGCGCCGGCCAGCACGCCGGTCTGCAGCACGAATTCCAGGTCGACCAGCCCGCCGGCACCCTGCTTGAGGTCCAGCCGTGCCGCATCGCTGCGGTCCAGTTCGGCGCGCATGCGTGCGCGCATCTTCAGCACGTCGCCGAACAGCGTATCGGGGTCGCGGGTGCGCGCCAACGTGGTGCAGCGTACCCGCTCGAAGTCGGCCAGCAGGGTGGCGTCGCCGGCGATGCCGCGGGCGCGCACCAGCGCCTGGTGCTCCCACGTCCATGCGCGCTCGCGCTGGTAGTCGGTGTAGCTGGCCAGCGAGGACACCAGCGCGCCCTTGCCGCCGTCCGGGCGCAGGCGCACGTCGATGTCGTACAGGCGCCCGGCGGCGGTCACCGCCGACAGCAGCGCCATCACCTTCTGCGCCAGCCGCGCGAACCAGCGGCTGCTTTCCAGCGGGCGCGGGCCATCACTCTCCTCGGCCGCGGCCGGGTGGTCGTACAGGAATACCAGGTCCAGGTCCGAACCGAAGCCCAGTTCCAGCCCGCCCAGGCTGCCGTAGCCGATGATCGCGAAACGGCCGCCGGGCACTTCGCCATGCGCGGCGGCAAGGTCGGCGCGCGCCATGTCCAGCACCGTCACCACCACCGCGTCGGCCAGCTGCGCCAGCTGGCGGGTGCAGTCCACCGCGCGCTGGCGGCCGTCGTGGAAGGCCAGCGCCATGCGGAAGCTCAATGCCAGCCGGGTTTCGTTGAGCGTGCGCAGCGCCGCTTCCGGGTCGTCGATGGCCAGCGCGGCGGCGCAGGCGGCATGCATTTCCGGCGCCTCCGGCAGCGGCCCGGCCACGCGCGTGTCCAGCAGTTCGTCCAGCAGCAGCGGGAAGGCCATCAGCCGTTCGGACAACAGGGCACTGCGCGCCAGCACGTTGACCAGCCGGGTCAGCGCGCTGGGTTGTTCGTCCAGCAGGGCGAGGTAGCTGGTGCGGCGCAGGATCGCCTGCAGCAGGCCGAGCACGCGGCGCAGCGCGGCATCCGGCTGCGGCGAGCGGGTGGCGGCATGCAGCAGCGCCGGCAGCACCCGGTCCAGCCGGGCGCGGGCATTGTCCGACAGCGATTTCACGCCCAGCGACTGGGCGAACTCGCGCAGCGACTGGTCGGCGCCGTTGGCATCGGCGAAACCGGCCTCGGCCAGTACCGTGGCATCACCTCCGCCGGGCAGCACCCGCCAGTAGCTGGACAGCACGTCCGGCGCGGCCTGGCCGCGGCGCGGCGCCAGCAGCGCGGCGAACTCGGCGCCCACGCAGCGGCGTTGTTCGTCCAGGGCCTGCAGCAAGGCGTCGCGGCCCGGGTAGCCCAGCCCGTGCGCGATGCGCCCGGCGTCCAGTGCATCGGCGGGCAGGCGATGGGTCTGCGCGTCGCGCAGCATCTGCAGGCGGTTCTCCAGCCGGCGCAGGAAGCGGTAGGCCACAGCCAGCGCCGCGCCATCGGCGGCATCCATCTGCCCGGCCGCCACCAGCGCCTGCAGCGCCGGCAGCAGGCGCCGCTCGCGCAGCGTCGGCTCGCGGCCGCCGCGGATCAGCTGCAGCGCCTGGGCGAGGAATTCGATCTCGCGGATGCCGCCCGGGCCGCGCTTGATGTCGTCGAAGCGGTCGCTGCGGGCGACCTCGGCGGTGATCGCCGCCTTCATCTCGCGCAGGCCGTCCAGCGCGGTGTAGTCGAGGTAGCGGCGGTAGACGAACGGGCGCAGCGTCTCCAGCCACGCCTCGCCGGCGGCGACATCGCCGGCCACCGCGCGCGCCTTGATCCACGCATAGCGCTCCCAGTCGCGGCCTTCGCGCTGGAAATACTGGTCCATGCCGGCGAACGACAGCGCCACCCGCCCGGCGTTGCCGAACGGGCGCAGGCGCAGGTCCACGCGGTGGCAGAAGCCGTCGGCGGTGGTTTCGTCCAGCAGCCGCGCCAGCCGCTGGCCGAGCCGGGCGAAGTATTCCTCGGCCGCCAGCGGGCGCGCGCCGTCGGACTCGCCGGCCTGCGGGTAGGCGTAGACCAGGTCGATGTCGGAGGAGAAGTTCAGCTCGCCGCCGCCGAGCTTGCCCAGCCCGAACACCACCAGCCGCTGCACGCTGCCGTCCCCGGCGCGGACCACGCCGTGGCGCTGGGCGAATTCCTGCTCCAGCGCGGCCAGCGCCAGTTGCAGGCAGTCCTCGGCCAGCCAGGTGGCGCCGCGCAGGGTGGCGTCCACCGCGTCCAGCCCGAGCAGGTCGCGCCAGACCAGCCGGGTGGAGGCGGCGGCACGGTGGCGGCGCAGTTGCGCCGGCCAGGCGCTGGGTTGCAGCGGGTCCAGCGACGGCAGCGGCAACGGCGGCGGGTCCGGCTCGGCCAGCAGCGCCAGCAGCTCCGGCTGCCGGCACAGGGTGTCGATGGCGAAATCGCTGGCGATGGCCAGCTGCCGCAGGTTCGCCTCGAAACCGGCGGCCGGCGGCCACTGCGCCGGATCGGGCAGCGCCAGCTTCAAGCGGGCGATGGCGCGGTCGGCCAGCGCAGCGAGGGCTTCGGACACAGGCAGGGTGGAAGTCGTCATGGGCCAATTCTGGCATTACCCGCCCCACGAACCGCGGCGGCGCCTGCAGGCGGGACATAAAAAAGCCCGCTGGCAGCGAACTGCCAGCGGGCTTTGCTCCCTCCCCCACGTCGGGATGCAGGGCGATCCTGCGGGCTCGACCGGCAAGTTGCACGCTGCAGTGCAAAAAGCCGCCGGGAGCAGCTTTTGACATCGCCCGCCGATGGCCCGCAGGGCACCCGCCAGGGATGGCGGGTGCCAAACGATACCCACGGGTATAGTTCCGGCCGGTGGTCGTTGCGCCGGATCAAGGACGCCCGGCCGCATGCATCCGACAATCGCGTCCCCAGGTAACGTCATCGCCATGTCCATCGACCGCATCCTCCACCCCGGCCTGCGCCAGCGCATCGTTTCGGCCGAGGCCGCCGCCACCCTGATCAACCCCGGCGAAACCGTCGCCATGAGCGGCTTCACCGGCTCCGGCTACCCCAAGGCGGTGCCACAGTTCCTGGCCCGGCGCATCGAACAGGCGCACGGGCGCGGCGAGGCGTTCCGCATCAACCTGCTCACCGGCGCGTCCACCGCGCCGGAGCTGGACGGCGCGCTGGCCAAGGTCGACGGCATCGCCATGCGCATGCCGTTCCAGAGCGACCCGGACGCGCGCAGGCGCATCAATGCCGGCAAGCTGGACTACCTCGACATCCACCTCTCGCACGTGGCCCAGCACGTGTGGTTCGGCTTCTACAACGAGATCGACACCGCGGTGGTCGAGGTTTCGGCGATCCATGCCGACGGCACGCTGGTGCCGTCCACCTCGGTCGGCAACAACAAGACCTGGCTGGACCTGGCGAAGAAAGTCATCATTGAAGTCAACCAGTGGCAGCCGGCCGGCATCGACGGCATGCACGACATCTACTACGGCACCGCGCTGCCGCCGCACCGCAAGCCGATCCCGCTGGTGCGCGGCGACGAGCGCATCGGCCAGACCACGCTGCGCTGCGACCCGGACAAGATCGTCGCGGTGGTGCTGACCGACGCGCCGGACCGCAACAGCCCGTTCAACCCGCCCGACGCCGACAGCCAGCGCATCGCCGGGCACCTGATCGAGTTCCTCAAGCACGAAGTGGCGCGCGGGCGCCTGCCGGCCAACCTGCTGCCGCTGCAGTCGGGCGTGGGCAACATCCCCAACGCGGTGCTGGCCGGGCTGGCCAGCAGCGGCTTCCGCGATCTTGAAGCGTTCACCGAGGTGATCCAGGACGGCATGCTCGACCTGCTCAAATCCGGCGTGCTGCGCTATGCCTCGTGCACCGGCTTCGCGCTCAGCCCGGAAGCGAGCGAGGCGTTCATGCGCGACCTCGACTTCTACCGGCAGCGCATCATCATGCGTTCGCAGGAGGTGTCCAACCACCCGGAGCTGGTGCGGCGGCTGGGCTGCATCGGCATGAACGGCATGATCGAAGCCGACATCTACGGCAACGTCAACTCCACCCACGTGATGGGCAGCAGCATCATGAACGGCATCGGCGGCTCGGGCGACTTCGCCCGCAACGGCTTCCTGTCGATCTTCCTGAGCCCGTCCACCGCCAAGAACGGCAGCATCTCGGCGATCGTGCCGATGGTCAGCCACGTCGATCACACCGAGCACGACGTGGCGGTGATCGTCACCGAACAGGGCCTGGCCGACCTGCGCGGGCTGCCGCCGCGCAGGCGTGCGCGCGCGTTGATCGACAACTGCGTGCATCCGGATTTCCGCGCGCAGCTGCAGGACTATTTCGACCGTGCCAGCCATGACAGCCACGGCAAGCACACCCCACACCTGTTGAACGAGGCGCTTTCCTGGCATCAGCGCTGGCTGGATACCGGCACGATGAAGGCCTGAATCAAGTAGATGCGGGGCTCGCCCCGCATGGGGTGTTATCGGCGAAGCCCGTGCCGGGCAAGCCCGGCACCTACGGCAACAACGGCGGCCGGCTGTCGTACCACTGCCGCGCGCCGCGCAGGTGGTACTTGCGGTTGCCGTCCTGCAGCTCCACGCCGATGCCGAGGATGCCCCACTTCAGGTGCAGGTCGCCGTGCCGGCGCGGGCCTTCCAGTGCCAGCCGTGCATCGACGGTGAAGCGTTCGTTCTGCGCGCGCGCCTGGTCCAGCACCAGCCGCTTGCCCTGCCACAGCCACTTGCCGCTCAGCCTCGCCTCGCCGGCATCGACCGCCTTGCCGACCCACGCCGGCAGGTCGGTGCGGTCGGCGAACATCGCCAGCAGGAAGCCGACATCGCGCATGCGCACCCGCAGGTTGCCGCTGGCCGAGGAAGGCGTCTTCCATTCGGCGCGGCCGCTGTCGATGTCCAGCGTCGCCCACCAGCCCGAATGGGTGGTGCCGCCGGGCTCGGTGAAGGCGACGTTGCGCACGCTGGCGCTGCTATCGCCCAGTTCGAATTCGCCCTTGTGCAGGTTGCCGCGTCGCAGCCGCGCATCCAATACCACGTCGCCGCGCAGGTCCATGCCGGCCACCGCCAGCCGCACCTGCCGGCCCTCGACGCGCAACGTGCCGCGCCCCACGTCGCCATCGCCGTCCAGCCGCAGGTCGCCACTGAGCATGCCGCTGCCGCCGGCGAAGCGCAGCGTGTCGTTGGGCAGGTGCGGGTTGAACACCACCAGTTCGGGAATGCGCGCGCGCTCGAAGCGCACCCGCGCCTGCATGCTTCCCTTCATGCGGTCCAGCCGTGCGTCGGCCAGCGTTTCCAGGCGCAGCCGTTCGCCAGTGAAATACGGCTTGCCCGGCGCATCCGAAGGCGCGGCGCTGAAGGCTTCCATCACCACGTCCAGCCGCGATTGCGGGTTGCCGGCGGCGTCGTTGGCGATACTCGCCTGCGCGCGCGCCTTGCCGCGGAAACGGTTGCCCAGCACGTCCGCACGCGCTTCGACGTCGCTCACCTGCAAGCGGCTGCCGTCGAGCAGACGCCCGTCGGCGAGCTTGAGGTCGGTATCGACGGTGCCGCTGCCTTCCAGCCCCATCCAGTCGGCCTGGGTGAACAGTGCGACCACGCCGCCGATGGACGGCAGATGGCCGTGCGCACGCACTTCGCCGCTGGCCGCCATCAGCCGCTCGTGCCAATCCTTCAACGGCAAGGCGATGCCGGGCACGTCGAGCGTGGCGTCGAGCGATGGATGCCGGCCGTCCAGGTCGGGCAGCGTGGCGCGCAGGTGCAGGGCGTCGTCCACCGTCGCGCGCAGGTCGAGCTGGTTGGCGACACGCGTGCCCTGCGCATCCACGTTCGACAATGGCAAGCGCAGTTGCAGCTGGCTGCCGGGCGCCAGCGTGCCGCGGTCCAGCGACAGCTTCGCCTGCAGTTCGCCATCGCCGGGCAGCACCGCGAAATCGTAGCGGCCTTCGCCATCCAGCGTGGACTGCAGGCCGATAGTGGTGCCGTGCAGGTCCAGCGTCGCGGCGAGCAGGTCGAGCTTGGCGAGGCCGGGATGCTCGGCCGATACATGCCGCGGCAGGGCGAAGGTGGAGGACAACCGCACATCGCGCAGCCACTGGATGTCGCCCCGGCTCACCCGCGCCGCATCGAAATGCAGCACGGAAGGGTGCAGTTCCATCGGCCCGCCACGCAGCTGCTTGCCGAAGCCGACTTCGGCGCGGCCATTGCCGGTGACCTGCCAGTCGCCCAGCGTGGCCCTGCGCAGGCTGCCGGTGGCGATGCGCCGGAAGTCCAGCATCCAGCCACCCGGCCGCGGCGGCGGTGCCGGCCGTTCCCGCGCGGCGCGCGTGAGCGAACCGGTGACGCCATCGGCCTCGACCCACGGCACCCGCAGTTCCTTGTGCAGCAGCGGCCACAATGCGATGCGCCCGCGCACCGCATCGGCCTGCGCCGACCATTGCACGCGCCGCACGTGCCCGCGCATGCGTACCTCGCGCAGCGTCACCCGTCCCGGCCAGAAGGTGCGGCCGCCGTTCCATTCCATCGTGAACGCCTCCGGCCTGCGGTTGAGCAGCTCGTGACCGAAATGGCTGTTGAGGAACACGTTGCCCGCCAGCAGGTACAGCGCATACCCAGCCAGCACCAGCAGACCGGCCAACCGCAGGGTTCTTCCATGCCGCGCAAAGAGGGTTTTCATGGGCGCAGGATAACGGCGAAGCCCACGGATCGCGTTAGCCCTTGATGCAGGAGCGATGTCTGTCGCGACAGGGGTTTTTGGGTAAAGCCCATGCGGGGCAAGCCCCGCATCTTGTGTCTTGAAGCCTGCCCCGATCAGGCAGACTTCCCCGGAGTGATCCGGGAGGTTCCGATGATGCCGTCTCCGCACTTGAGCCTTCGAGCTCGCACCGTAGATCCGGCACATCGGAACCCTTTTCCGCCCTGGAGCTTGAACGGTATCTTCGGCCCGCTTTTGCGAGAGCCAGCACGAACAAGGGTAAGCCAGGCGGTCACTGGATCCGGTTCGACAGCAGGAGACAGAGACATGCAGGTGATAGGCATCGACGTGGCCAAGGCCACCTTCGACATCGCCCTGCCACTGGGGCAGGGCAAGTACCGCACCCGGGGCAAGCTCGGCAACACCGCCGCGGGTTGGGAACAACTGCTGGCCTGGAGACAGGCTCACGCCCCGGAAGCGGCGGTGGGCATGGAAGCCACGGGTATCTACCACGAGGCGCTGGCCGAGCGGCTGGTCGCGGCCGGGGTCACCGTCTACGTGGTCAATCCGGCGCAGATCAAGGCTTACGGCCAGAGCGAGTTGCTGCGGACCAAGACCGACCGGACCGATGCCAAGCTCATCGCCCGGTTCTTGCAGTCGCGCCTGCAGGAGCCGGACCGGCTTCATCCCTACGTGCCGCCGACACCGGTCGAGCGCACGTTGCGGGCCTTGGTGCGCCGACGGGACGAGCTCAAGCAGATGCGGCAGATGGAGCTCAATCGGCTGGAGAGCACCCATGCGGCGTTGGCCGCGAGCATCGGCCAGGTCGTGGCGACGCTGGAACAGCAGATCACCCAGATCGAGAAGGCGATCAACGAGCACATCGACAATGACCCGGACCTGCGCGGACGGCGTGACCTGCTTACCACCATCCCGGGCATCTCCGGCACCACCAGCGCCTTCCTGCTGGCGTGTCTGGGCGAGCTGAACCAGTACAGCGACGTGGGCCAGATCGTGGCCCATGCCGGGCTGAATCCAGCCCGCCGGCAGTCCGGCACGCACGAAGGCAAGGTCCGCATCTCGCGTGTCGGCAATGCCACACTGCGCGCCAAGCTCTACATGCCGGCCCTGGTGGGCAAGCGCCACACCCCCGTGCTGGCCGCCTTTGCCCAGCGACTGGCCGAACGGGGCAAGCCACCCAAGCTCATCCTCTGCGCCTTGATGCGAAAGCTCCTGCACATCGTCTGGGGGGTGCTCAAGTCCGCTACGCCCTTCGATCCCCGAAAGGCCATTGCACACGCCTAAGCAAGACGGTATCTACGGTCGGGATTCACCGGCATGCAGCAGCCACGCCAGCTTGCGTTCGCGTGGCTGCTGCTTGATCTGCCATTCGGCGCGCGACGCCGCCGCGCGGTCGGCATACGCGCGCATGCCGAGGATGCGCAGCGGCGGATGCGCGCGCGTGTAGCGCGCGCCCTTGCCGGCAAGGTGCGCGCGGAAGCGGGCTTCCACGTCGGTACTGATGCCGGCGTAGTAACTGCCGTCGCGGCATTCGAGCAGGTACAGGAACCAGTGGCCCATCTTCCCCGCCCCGTCCTGCGTTACATGCTGGCCGCGTCGGCGATCTTGCACAGGCCCTGGCCAACGGCCTTGTTGGACGTCATCTGCCCGCCCTTGATGCTGAAACGCACTTCGACGCGGATGCTGCCGTCGTCCTGGCGGCGCACGGTGGTGCGCAGCGGCACGGTCGAACCACCGCCGCCACGCACCGGGTTTTCCGCGGCGATGTAGCCGGTCTGCTCGTTCGGCGATATCGAGACCATGCCTTCGGCCTCGATCGCGGCCACGGTCTTGGCGAAGGCATCGGCATAGCTGATGCCTTCGTGGTCGGTCGAGGCAAGGAACTGCTTGCCGGTGGTGAACCCGCCGGACACGGCAAGGTTCTGCAGGCAGCCGCTGCCCGAATCCTCGACGGGCTTGCGGGCGGCAAGCGCCAACGACGGCACCAGCGCCATCGCCAGTGCCACGGTGCAAATACGGGTACGCATCACTTCCTTACTCCCTGGAGCGGTGGTTTCATCGGCTTCCTGCCGGGCGAGGCGCTCTCCCTGTCTCCGCGGCAAGCGGGAGGCACGCCGCCTCCCGGCGGGTAAATTACTTGGACCGGCCAACGCATGCCAGTGCGACGCGGCGCGCCGGCATCGTCAGGCGGCGGCTTCCAGCTGCACGCGGCGACGCCCGCGCACCGCCTCGGCCAGCCGCTCCAGCACCTGCACGGTGCTGTCCCAATCGATGCAGCCGTCGGTGATGCTCTGGCCGTAGACCAGTGGCTGGCCTTCGACCAGATCCTGCCGGCCGCCGACGAGGTGGCTTTCGATCATCACCCCGACGATGCGCGACTCGCCCGCCTCCATCTGCGCGGCGACGTCTTCCAGCACCTGCGGCTGGTTCTCCGGCTTCTTGCTGCTGTTGGCGTGGCTGGCGTCGATCATCAGCCGCGCCGGCAGCTGCGACTTGCCCAGCACCTCGCTGGCCGCCTGCACGCTGGCCGCGTCGAAGTTCGGCGTCTTGCCGCCGCGCAGGATGACGTGGCAGTCCGGGTTGCCGCAGGTGGCGACGATGGCGCTGCCGCCCTCCTTGGTCACCGACAGGAAATGGTGCGGGTGCGAGGCCGCGCCCACCGCGTCGGCGGCGATCTTGACGTCGCCGGTGGTGCCGTTCTTGAAGCCGACCGGGCACGACAGCCCCGAGGCCAGCTCGCGGTGCACCTGGCTTTCGGTGGTGCGCGCACCGATCGCGCCCCACGCCACCAGGTCGGCGATGTACTGCGGCGATATGGTGTCGAGGAACTCGCAGCCGGCCGGCAGGCCCAGCGTGTTGATGTCGCGCAGCAGCCCGCGTGCCACGCGCAGGCCCTTGTTGATGTTGAAGCTGCCGTCCAGGTCCGGGTCGTTGATCAGGCCCTTCCAGCCCACCGTGGTGCGCGGCTTCTCGAAGTACACACGCATGACGATCTCCAGCTCGCCGCCGAGTGCGTCGCGCAGCGGGCGCAGGCGCCGGGCGTAGTCCAGTGCCGCCGCCGGGTCGTGGATCGAGCAGGGGCCGACCACCACCGCGAGGCGGTCGTCCTCGCCATGCAGGATGCGGTGCAGCGCGGCGCGGGCGTCGGCCACGGTCTGCGAGGCCGACTCGTCGCAGGGCAGCAGCGAGATCAGGTGCGCCGGCGGGGTCAGCGGTTCGAGCTTGTGGATGCGCAGGTCGTCGGTGTGGGGAGGCATGGGGGAATCTCCGGGTCGTTTTCGTGTGGGGGTTGCCCCGGCGATGGCGGCATGAAAAAAGCCGCCAGGTTCGCTGGCGGCTTTTCGGGAATGCGTCTGAAAGTTTCTTCAGGGTGAGCGCAGTCCTTCCTCCGCCAGCGGCTTCGGAAAGTAGTACCAAAAGTAAAAGCGGGCGCGGGCTGCGTTCATGGGGTGCATTGATAACACGCCCGTGGCGGCGATGCGAATGTTTCAGCGGCAACCGGACGCTTTCATCCGTGATGCAGCGGACCCGATGTAGAAGCCGGGCTTGCCCGGCTGAGGCCTTGCCGGGAAGGTGCCATGCGGGGCAAGCCCCGCATCTGCGGGAAGCACACACAAAAATCCCGCCTTGCGGCGGGATTTCTGCGGGGAGCGTGCCGACCAACGGTCGGCACCCACCCGTGGCTGCGTGCGTGGATCAGAAATCCATGCCGCCCATGCCACCCATACCGCCCATGCCTGCACCGCCGGCGGCCGGCTCGTCCTTCTTCGGGGCCTCGGCCACCATCGCTTCGGTGGTGATCATCAGGCCGGCGATCGAGGCGGCGTTCTGCAGCGCCGAACGGGTCACCTTGGTCGGGTCGAGGATGCCGAACTCCAGCATGTCGCCGAACTCGCCATTGGCGGCGTTGTAGCCGTAGCTGCCGGTGCCTTCCTTGACCTTGTTGAGGATGACCGACGGCTCTTCGCCGGCGTTGGCGACGATTTCGCGCAGCGGCGCTTCCATCGCGCGCAGGGCGATCTGGATGCCGTGGTTCTGGTCTTCATTGGCACCCTTCAGGCCGGCCAGCGCGGTGACCGCGCGCACCAGCGCGACGCCGCCGCCCGGCACCACGCCTTCTTCCACCGCCGCACGGGTCGCGTGCAGGGCGTCGTCGACGCGGTCCTTCTTTTCCTTCATCTCGATCTCGGTCGAAGCGCCGACCTTGATCACCGCAACGCCGCCGGCCAGCTTGGCCACGCGCTCCTGCAGCTTCTCGCGGTCGTAGTCGGAGGTGGTGTCCTCGATCTGCACCTTGATCTGCTTGACGCGCGATTCGATGGCCGCGGCATCGCCGGCGCCGTCGATGATGGTGGTGTTCTCCTTGGACACCTGCACCTTCTTGGCGCGGCCCAGGTCCTTGATCGTGGCCTTCTCCAGCGACAGCCCCACTTCCTCGGAGATCACGGTGCCGCCGGTCAGCACGGCCATGTCTTCCAGCATCGCCTTGCGGCGGTCGCCGAAGCCCGGGGCCTTGACCGCCACGACCTTGACGATGCCGCGGATGGTGTTGACCACCAAGGTGGCCAGCGCCTCGCCTTCGATGTCCTCGGCGACGATCAGCAGCGGCTTGCCGGCCTTGGCGACGCCTTCCAGCACCGGCAGCAGGTCGCGCACGTTGGAGATCTTCTTGTCGTGCAGCAGGATGAACGGGTCATCCAGGTCGGCGGTCTGCGCCTGCGGGTTGTTGACGAAATACGGCGACAGGTAGCCGCGGTCGAACTGCATGCCTTCCACGACGTCCAGCTCGTTCTCCAGGCCCGAGCCTTCCTCGACGGTGATCACGCCTTCCTTGCCGACCTTCTTCATCGCCTCGGCGATGATGTTGCCGATCGACTCGTCGGCGTTGGCCGAGATGGTGCCGACCTGGGCGATGGCCTTGTCGTCGGCGGTGGGCTTGGAGATGTTCTTCAGCTCGGCGACGGCGGCGATCACCGCCTTGTCGATGCCGCGCTTCAGGTCCATCGGGTTCATGCCGGCGGCAACGGCCTTGGCGCCCTCGCGGATCAGCGCCTGCGCCAGCACGGTGGCGGTGGTGGTGCCGTCGCCGGCGTTGTCGTTGGTCTTGGAAGCGACTTCCTTGACCATCTGCGCGCCCATGTTCTCGAACTTGTCGGCCAGCTCGATTTCCTTGGCGACGGAGACGCCGTCCTTGGTGATGGTCGGGGCGCCGAAGCTCTTCTCGAGCACGACGTTGCGGCCCTTCGGGCCCAGCGTTGCCTTGACGGCATTGGCGAGTACGTTGACGCCGCGCACCATGCGCGAACGGGCGTCTTCACCGAAACGGATATCCTTGGCAGCCATTGCTATACCTCAGTGGATCAGGGGTGTAAGGGGTCTTGGGGGTTCGGTCGCGGAAGCGCGGCTCAGCCGATGACGGCCAGCACGTCGTCCTCGCGCAGCACCTTGTACTCGACGCCGTCGGCCTTGTAGGTCGAGCCGGCGTACTGGCCATAGATGACCTTGTCGCCGGCCTTCAGCGCCGGGGCGCGGACGCTGCCGTTGTCCAGCGGCTTGCCGGGGCCGACGGCCACGACTTCGCCCTTGGTGGACTTTTCCTTGGCCGAATCCGGGATCAGGATGCCCCCGGCGGAGATTTCGTCGGCTTCGATGGGCTTGACCACGACGCGGTCGTGCAGCGGCTTGATGCTCATGTAAGACCTCTTGAGTTGTTGATTGGTCCGAAAAGTCCGGTGGTCGCCACCCCGTGCCGGGCAGCGGCGCCACGCGTAAAAACGCCCGTCGACCGGGCTTGGCTGGGAGATGGGGATCGCCGGGTGGCTTTCAAGGGCCCCTGCGCACTTCCGTTCCGGCCGGACCGGGGCAGCGGTCCCACTCCGTCAGCCTTGGGCCGGAGCCAGGCTCAACTTCCGCCCAGCCGGTACCGCACCGGGACCGGCATGGGGCCGGCGGCCGCAAAAGAAAAGGCGCGGACCGCCGGGAAACGGCCTGCGCCAGGCAGGGGAGAGAGCCGCCCCGGCTGGGTGCCGGGGTCTGATGGTTGTTTCAGAGGTAACGCGACCACAGCACCGAGGCAGTGGGCGGGCCGGCCGGGATCGCCGGGTTGCCGGCGCTGCAGACCGGGACGACGTTCAGGCTGCCGTCGCCGTCGGGTACGTCCACGGCGATGCCGCCGGCGGAGATGGTGGTGTCCGAGCGCTCGTTGCTGCCCACGGTCAGGCTGCCCTGGATGGTCACGGTGGCGCCGTTGGTGAACAGCTTCTTGCCCAGCAGCACGCTGCCCTTGATCGTCCAGCCGGCCATCGTCGCGTCCTCCTCGCTGACCACGGCGGTATTGGCGATGGGCAGGCCGGTGTAGACCTTGGGGTTGCCTTCGTCGTCCAGGTCGTTCGGGTTCTCCCAGGTCACGAAGCTGTCGCGGTCGGCGCACAGGTTGGCCGGGTAGAAGGCGCCGCCGCAGACCGCCGCCGCCCCGGCGAAGTTGGGGGCGACCAGGTCGCCGTGCCCCGAACCGGTCAGCGCGATGTCGCCGCGGTTGACCAGGGTGTTGAGCAGGTTGGTGCTGGTCCCGTCCACCGTCAGCTTCGCGTCGAACCAGAGCACGCCCGCGGGCATCTTGTTGACGCCGTGCAGCAGCCAGCTGCCGTCGCCCTGCCTGACGTTGAGGCAGCCCTTGTCGTTGGTGTTGTTGCAGGTCATCAGCTCCTGCAGGACCTGCAACTGGGCCGCGCTCGGGTTCTTCAGCGGGTACACGCCGTCGATGGACGAACCATCGGCGCGCTTGACGTGCTGGATGGTGAGCTGGGGCTGGCCGCCGACGGACTCGAAGATGTAGTTCGCCATGCCCTTGTAGTTGTCCGCGTCGATGGGCTTCACCCGCGCATCGCAGTAGGGCAGGCCCGGCAGGCCCGGGCTGGTGCCGGCCTGCCCGGCCAGCACGTTGGCGACGGGCTTGTTGATCGAGCCCGCCACCCGGCCGGAGCCACCCACCGACACGTCGTTGACCTCGAGGTTGCCGCCGCCGAGCAGGCTGCCGATGGTGCCCGAGACGATATCGATGTCGCCGTTGCCCCACAGCGTGTCGTACTTGCCGCTCCAGCCCTTGACCGAGACACGGTGCCCCCACAGCTGGCCGATGGTGAGGGTGAACAGGCCGGCATTGCCGCCGGTGATGGCGGTAGACCTGAATTCCAGCGCGTCCGGCAGCTGGCTGTCCTCCGCGCCCGCGAGCAGTTCGGCGGCCGCCGCCGCACCGGATACCGCGCCGGTGGCGTCGTCGATGACGACCTTGCCCATGTCCAGCAGGAACTGGCTGCCATCGGCCAGGGTGACGACCACGCGCCCGCTGGCGGCCGGCAGCACGGTGCCGGTGGTCCACGGGATGCCCCCGGTCACCGTGGAGGCGATCAGCCGGCCACCTACCTCCGACGTGCCGATGGCCTGATCGCCGTTGTGCACCGTCACCACGTAGGCACCGGCCTTGACCGCGACGTAGTTGCCACCGCTGACGCCATTGCCGATGTTGACGTTGCGCCCCCACAGCGTGGTGCCGCTGGGGTTGCCCATGCCGTCGATCTGGATGCTGCCTTCGGAATAGATGTGGCCGTTGTCGGTGATGCCGCCACCGCTCAGCTTCACGTCGCCCTTCATGCAGCCGGAGATGCGCGCGCTGGAGCCGCCGCCGACGGTCAGGTTGCCGGCCACCACGATGTTCTCGTAGGTGGTGGAATTGGTCACGTCCAGCTTGCCGCCGCTGTAGTCCAGGTTGCCGTTGAACACCATCGGCGCCGGCGGCAGGGAGGCGCACACCGGCGGCACGCCCGGCCCGCCGGCGCCCGGGCCCACGTCGTAGACCACCTCGACGGTGGCGGTGGTCAGGGCGCTGCCGACGCCGGCCTCGCCGGTGACCGTGGCGTTCACCCGGTACCGGTCCACGCCGTGGGGCGCGACGCCGACGATGGCCGCCGACCTGACGCCAAGCGCGCCCATGCCCTGCACGGGCCCTTGCAATGCTTCCAGCTCGGCCTTGTTCAACTGCAGCAGGTACAGGCGCAGCGCCTCCACGCCGCGCCAGGCCGCGGCCTGCGCGGCGGTGGCCGAGTGCGTGGTCAGCTGCCGCGACTGGGTGCCGCGCAGCGAATACACGGTGGCGGCCACCGTCACCGAGACGGCCAGGCCGACCACCAGCACGATCAACAGGGTGGCGACGCCGCGCTGGCGGCGGCGCGGCGGGGAGTACGGCTTCCGGTTCCTGTTCATGCGCGGGTTCCTTGGCGGTGTCGCGTGCCTGTCGGCAATGCGGGGGAGACGGTCGTCAGGTCAGGTTGGGCAGGCATACCGAGAACAGCTGCTTGCCGTCCGCATTCGCCAGCCGCACCCGCTGCGCCGCCGGCGCGGGCGTGCTGGCGTAGTCCTGTTGTCGGTAGGGCAGGCACGCGGCGGGTTCCTGCCTGAAGGTGTAGCCGGCCAGCGATGCGCCGCCTTCCTCGTCGGCGGCGAACGCGATCAGGTTGCCGTCCGGCGTGGTGGGCATCAGCGCCAGCGGCTCGCGCTGGTTCGCGGCCCACGCCGCGGCGGCGGCATCGACGCAACCCATCACGGGACGCAGGCGATAGATACCGTTCGCATCCACCCACAGGCCGGCGCACACGTCGTTGGCGCCGTCGTTGTAATGCCATGCCACCTGCTTGCCATCGTTGGAGATGGACAGGCGGTTGGCGAGCGGCGCGGCGGCCGGGTCCACGCCGAATCCGGCGGACTGCAGTTCGATCTGCGCGGCCAGCAGCCCGGCCGACACCTGCCCGTCGCGGCGGGCCGCCACCGATGCCTCGTTGGACACGCCCACCATCGTCTTGTACAGCGTCAGCATGGCGGCAATGGTGATCAGCGAGATCACCAGCCCCACCATCATGCTGACCAGGCTCTGGCCGGTCTGGCGCAGGCGCGGGGGGGCGGGAACGGGGCGCGGCTTCATGGTCATTGCCTCGACGACACGATCAGGGGCGCGTTTTCATCGCCGATGCCCAGGTCGGCGGCAGCGACCCGCAGCTCCACCCGCTGCGGCGCATCGATGGCGCGCGCGATGCCGGCCACGGTGATGTTGGCCGCGGCGACCTCGCAGTCCACGTCGACGATCTTGTCGCCGCCGGGCAGCCTGATGGTGACGGCGCCGCCGTCGCACAGGCTGATGCCGCCGCTTTCCAGTTGCGCGCGCAGCTGCTCGACGGCGATGTTCTCCACCTTCGCATCGCGCTGGCCGCTCAGCACGCGGCTGGCCACGTGCGCCAGCCCGGCACCGATGATGCTGGTGATCAGCACGCCCACCAGCGCTTCGAGCATCATGTCGCCGCGTTGCCGGCGGCGCGGATCAAAGCAGGTCGACATAGAGCGGCTCCTGGTCGTTGAAACCTATGGCGATGCGGGGGGTGCCAGCGGCCGCGGCGCAATCCGCGCCCGCGACCACGCGATGGCCGCGGTTGTCGAAGGCCACGCAGGTCCAGTCAGCCGGATTGATCACGTTGGCCGCGGTAGCCAGATGCAGCGTGCTGGTGTCGCCGCCGGGAAGGACGACGCTCTTCCACACCACCCGATCCGGGTTGGCATCGGGGTCGGGGACGCACGGAATGGCAGCGCCATCCGGCGCAACACCATCGACGCATGCCACCTGCAGGACGCCGGCGCCGGTGCGCTCCAGCCGGGCTGCCGGGCCGGCAGTGGTGCCGCCGGGGTTGCGCAGGGCCACCGCGCGCGACTGGGCAATGCCCTCCCACAGCAGGTTGCGGGCCTGCATCTGCCGGTTGCTTTCCATCCACGACTTGGCGAACGGCATGCCGGCCAGGGCCAGCACGGCCATGATCGCCACGGTCACCATCAACTCGATCAGGGTGAAGCCGGCCGCGCGCTTCATCACCACCCCGCCAGGCAGCCGGCGTCGCCCGTCGTGCCGTCCTGCGCCAGGGTCAGCGTGCAGCCGCTGAGCTTGCCGCTCGCGCCGCTGGCGGTGAGGGTGTAGCCATTGGCGTCGGAATTGGCCGAGAAGCCGAAATCGACGGACTTGGCCGCCGGGTTCCATGCCGGGAAGGCGGCCTTGACCGCGGCCGTGTCGGCGGGCGCCTCCACCGGGTAGAGCAGGGTGCGTTGGCGGTGGTTTTCCAGTGCCGCGGACAGCGCGCGCAGGTCGGCCTGCGCCGTGCGGATCTTGCTGCGCGCGACGTAATTGGCATAGGACGGCAGCGCGATGGCCGCCAGGATGGCCAGGATGACCACCACCACCATGACCTCGATCAGCGTGAAGCCCCGATTGTTGCGTCGATCCACGACATTCCCCCCTTGGATGCCATATCGGCGCGGGCAAGCGCGATCACTGTCACACTAAACCCGCCGCCTACTTTGCTCCGCAATCCTTGTCCAGTGATGACAACGATGTCAAATAACCAGAAGTAATGTAGGAAAAGAGCCCGCCGATTTCTGCGAAAATCCGGTGATGGACGCCCATGACGCCCGCCTGGTCTTCTGCACCTGCCCCGACACCCCCACCGCACAGTCGCTGGCCCGCCACCTGGTGGAGCGGAAACTGGCCGCCTGCGTGAACTTGTTGCCGCCGATGCAGTCTGTGTATCGCTGGCAGGGCCGGGTGGAACAGGCCGGGGAAGTGCAGTTGCTGGTCAAGACCTGCGCCGACCGGCTGGACGCGCTCACCGCCGCCATCACCCGCCTGCACCCCTACGAAGTGCCGGAGATCCTGGCGCTCACCCCCAGCGCCGGATTGCCGGCCTATCTGGACTGGATTCGGGCACAGACCCGTGAGGAAGACCCACGTTGAAGAGGTTGTTGCGACATTTCACCGCCCTGCTCGTGCTCGCCGGCTGCGCCCTGCCGGCATGGGCGATCAGCGAGAAGGACCTGCTGCCGGTCGACCAGGCCTTCGCCTTGCGCGTCGAGGCAGGCAGCCGCGACCGCATCGAGCTGCACTGGGACATCGCGCCGGGCTACTACCTGTACCGCCACCGCACCAGCGCCAAGGCCGGGCCGGGCTTCGACGCCGGCACGCTGCGGATGCCCGATGGCGAAAAGAAGCACGACGAGTTCTTCGGCGACGTGGAGACCTACCACCGGCAGTTGCAGGCCACCCTGCCCGGCACCGCCGCCCCCGGCACCGACACGGTGACGCTGGAAGTGCGCTACCAGGGCTGCGCCGACGCCGGCGTGTGCTATCCGCCGCAGAAGCGCACGCTCGAAGTGAAGCTGCCGGCCGCCACCGCCGGCAGCGCGCCCGCCAACCCGCTCGCGCGTGCCAGCGGTGGCGGCCTGAAGCTGCCCGGCGCGGCGGCCAGCCAGAACCTGCCGCTGCCCTCGGAGCAGGCGTTCGGCTTCGAGGCCATCGTCGATGACGGCAACCGCCTGCTGCTGCGGTTCTCGCCGGCGCCGGGCTACTACCTGTACCGCGACCGCACCTCGCTGGCACTGGAAGGCGTGGCCGGCATCCGCACCGGGCAGCCGCAGTGGCCGGCCGGCACCTCGCACCGCGACGAGCACTTCGGCGACGTGGTGGTGTATTTCGACCAGGTGGACGTGCCGCTGCCGCTGCGCCGCGAGCATGCCGGGCCCGCCAGCGCCACGCTGGTGGCCACCTTCCAGGGCTGCCAGACCGACGGCATCTGCTACCCGCCGATGACCCGCCGGGTGCGGCTGTCGCTGCCGGCCGGCAAGGTGTCGCACAGCGACGAGGCCATCGTCGTGCCGCGGGTGATCCCGCCGCTGCCCAGCCGCGACAAGGACGCGGCCGCGTCGTCGCCGGCCGCGGACCCGGGCGGCCTGCCGGCGCCGCAACCGCTGGTGATGCATGCCGCTCCCGGGGCCGGGGCGACCACGGCGGACGCCTCCGCCGACAACGACCGCCGCAGCCTGCCGCCGGCCACCGCCGGCCGCGCCGATTCGCTACTCTGGATCCTGCTGCTGGCGCTGGCCGGCGGCCTGGTCCTCAACCTGATGCCGTGCGTGCTGCCGGTGCTGTCGCTGAAGGTGCTGGGGCTGGCGCAGAGCGGCGAGAGCCGCCGCCACGCCCGCCGCCACGCACTGTGGTACACGCTGGGCGTGCTGGTCGCGTTCGCCGCGGTCGGGGCGCTGGTGCTGGCGCTGCGCGCGGCCGGACAGGCCGCCGGCTGGGGCTTCCAGCTGCAGCACCCGTGGTTCATCGCCGCGCTGGCCTACCTGATGTTCGTGGTCGGCCTGAGCCTGAGCGGCGTGTTCACCCTGGGCGGCAACCTCGGTGGCGTCGGCCAGTCGCTGGCGCAGCGCCAGGACGCGGCCGGCGACTTCTTCACCGGCGTGCTGGCCTGCGTGGTCGCCAGCCCCTGCATCGCCCCGTTCATGGGCCCGGCGCTGGCCTATGCCTTCACCGCACCGGCGGCGGTGGCGATGCTGGTGTTCCTGATGCTGGGGCTGGGGCTGGCGCTGCCGTTCCTGCTGATCGGCTTCGTGCCGGCGCTGGCGCGGCGCCTGCCGAAGCCGGGCGCGTGGATGGAAACCTTCAAGCAGGTGCTGGCGTTCCCGATGTACCTGACCGCGATCTGGCTGCTGTGGGTGCTGGGCAAGCAGCGCGGCATCGACGCCACCGCGCTGCTGCTGGCCGGCATGGCGGTGCTGGCGCTGGGCCTGTGGTGGTTCGAGCGCAGCCGCTGGCACAGCCGCCGGTTCGGCATGGCACTAGGCGCGGCGATCGTGCTGCTGGCGCTGGCGCCGGTATGGGGCGTGACCCGCATGCAGCCGCCGGCGCGCGCGGCCAGCGAGGGCACGGTGGCGTACTCGCCGGAGATGCTCGACCGGTTGCGCGCGGACAACCGCGTGGTGTTCGTCAACATGACCGCCGACTGGTGCGTGACCTGCAAGGCCAACGAGCGCAATGTGCTCGACCGCGCCGCCTTCCGCGACGGGCTCAAGCGGGTGGACGCAGTCTATATGCGCGGCGACTGGACCAACGTCGACCCGCAGATCAGCGCCTTCCTCGAGCAGCACAAGGCGGTGGGCGTGCCGCTGTACGTGGTCTACGGCCCCGGCGCGCCGCCGCGGGTGCTGCCGACCGTGCTGACCCAGTCCGTGGTCGAGGACGCGCTGCTGCGCGCGGCGCGCTGACATGCGCGCGCGGCTGTGGTGGGTGGCGGGAATCGCCGCGGCGGCCGGGCTCGCCGCCGGCGCCTGGCTGGGCCGCCCGGCCGTGCCCGGGCCGCTGCCGATGACCTCGCCCTCGACCGTCCCGCGGCCGGCGCCGCCGGTACCGGTGGCCCGCCCCGGCGAGCCGTTGCCGGCCTTCACCCTGCCCGACCTGGACGGCATGCCGGTGCGCTTCCCCGACCAGTTCAAGGGCAAGCCGCTGCTGATCAACGTCTGGGCCAGCTGGTGCGGCCCGTGCGTCGAGGAAATGCCGGAACTGGCGCGCTTCGCCGCCAAACACGCCGACAACGGCCCGCAGGTGGTGGGGCTGGCACTGGACACGCCCGAGGCGGTGCTCGACTTCCTCGGCAACGTGCCGGTGTACTACCCCATCGTGATCGACAGCCCCGGCCCGGCCGATGCCAGCGTCAGGCTCGGCAACACGCAGGGGTTGCTGCCCTACAGCGTGCTGGTCGATGCGCAGGGCCGGGTGGTGAAGCAGAAACTGGGGCCGTTCAAGGCCGGCGAGATCGAGGAATGGGTAGCAACCCCGTAGGAGCGCACCTTGGTGCGCGATGATGCTTTCCCGGTAAAACCCATCGCGCACCAAGGTGCGCTCCTACCCCGGCGGCCGCCCTCAAAATTCAAACATTCGATTAAATCGCCGCCAAGTTCGCCGAACTGGACAGCATTGCCGGCTTCGCTCAGACTCCCGCCCTTTCCCACCCACCGCTGGCACATGGCAAGACTGCTGGTCCTCCACGGCCCCAACCTGAACCTGCTCGGCAGCCGCGAGCCTGAGGTCTACGGGCACACCACGCTGGCCGGCATCGACGCGGCGCTGGCCGCGCAGGCGCTGGCCGCCGGGCACGTGCTGGAGAGCCTGCAGTCCAACGCCGAGCACGTGCTGGTCGAGCGGGTGCAGGCCGCCCGTGGCGACGGCACCGCCTTCATCCTGATCAACCCGGCCGCCTTCACCCATACCTCGGTCGCGCTGCGCGACGCGCTGGCGGCGGTGGCCGTCCCGTTCATCGAAATCCACCTGTCCAACCCGCACGCCCGCGAACCCTTCCGCCAGCACAGCTATTTCAGCGACAAGGCGGTCGGCGTGGTCTGCGGCTTCGGCGCGGACAGCTACCGCTACGCCCTGGACGCCGCCCTGCAGCGGCTCTGACCCCATTCCCCGGCGGCGGTGCGCGAACGCGCCGCCGCCGACAACACCCAAGAGGCTCTCTATGGACCTGCGCAAAATCAAGAAGCTGATCGACCTGCTGGAAGAGTCGAACCTGGCCGAGATCGAGATCAAGGAAGGCGAAGAATCCGTGCGCCTGTCGCGCACCCCGGTCGGCGGCTACGTGCCGGCGCCGGTGGCCGTCGCCGCGCCGGTCCACGCCCCGGCCCCGGCCGCGGCCCCGAGCATGCCGATGAACTCGCCGACCGAGGCCTCCACCGGCGGCACCGCCAAGCCGGGCAACGCCCTGCCGGACGGCCACGTGCAGCGCGCGCCGATGGTGGGCACCTATTACGCCTCCGCCGCCCCGGACAAGCCGCCGTTCGTCAGCGTCGGCCAGCAGGTCAAGGCCGGCGAGACGCTGGCGATCATCGAGGCGATGAAGATGTTCAACCCGATCGAGGCCGAGGTGTCCGGCACCGTGGTCGCCATCCTCGGCGAAAGCGGCAACCCGGTGGAGTTCGACCAGCCGCTGTTCGTGATCGCCTGAGGCGCCGGCCATGCTCGACAAGGTCGTAATCGCCAACCGTGGTGAAATCGCGCTGCGCATCCTGCGCGCGTGCCACACCCTGGGCATCCGCACGGTCGCGGTGCATTCCACCGTCGACCGCAACCTCAAGCACGTGGCGATGGCCGACGAGTCGGTGTGCATCGGCCCGGCGCCGTCGTCGGAGAGCTACCTCAACATCCCGGCGCTGATCGCCGCGGCCGAGGTCACCGACGCGCAGGCCATCCACCCCGGCTACGGCTTCCTGTCGGAGAACGCCGACTTCGCCGAGCGCGTGGAGCAGTCCGGCTTCATCTTCATCGGCCCCAAGGCCGACACCATCCGCCTGATGGGCGACAAGGTAGAGGCGATCCGCGCGATGAAGGCCGCCGGCGTGCCGTGCGTGCCCGGCTCGGGCGGCCCGCTCGGCGACGATGCCGCCGCCAACATCAAGATCGCCCGCGAGATCGGCTACCCGGTCATCGTCAAGGCCGCCGGCGGCGGCGGCGGCCGCGGCATGCGCGTGGTGCATTCGGAAGCGGCGCTGGTCAACGCCATCGCCACCACCAAGCAGGAAGCCAAGGCTGCGTTCGGCAACGACATGGTCTACATGGAGAAGTTCCTGGAGAACCCACGCCACGTGGAGATCCAGGTGCTGGCCGACGGCCAGGGCGGCGCCATCCACCTCGGCGAGCGCGACTGCTCGATGCAGCGCCGCCACCAGAAGGTGGTGGAGGAAGCGCCGGCGCCGGGCATCACCGCGGAGCTGCGCGAGGAAATCGGCAAGGTCTGCGTGGAAGCCTGCATCCGCATCGGCTACCGCGGCGCCGGCACCTTCGAGTTCCTGTTCGAGAATGGCCGTTTCTACTTCATCGAGATGAACACCCGCATCCAGGTGGAGCATCCGGTGACCGAGCTGATCACCGGCATCGACCTGGTCGCCGAGCAGCTGAAGATCGCCGCCGGGCACAAGCTGTCGATCAAGCAGAGCGACATCAAGATCAACGGCCACGCCATCGAGTGCCGCATCAACGCCGAGGACCCGGAGACGTTCTTCCCCTGCCCCGGCACCATCACCGGCTTCTACCCGCCAGGCGGCCCGGGCGTGCGCGTGGACACGCACATCTACGGCGGCTACCGGGTGCCGGCCAACTACGACTCGATGATCGGCAAGCTGATCGTGCACGGCCCGGACCGCGACACCGCCATCGCCCGCATGCGGGTGGCGCTGAGCGAGATGGTGGTCGACGGCATCAAGACCAACGTCGCGTTGCAGCAGCGGATCATGCGCGACAAGGGCTTCCAGGCCGGCGGGCAGAACATCCACTACCTGGAAAAGCGCCTGGCCGAGCGCAAGAACCAGTCGATCGCGCTGACCTGAGCCTGCGCCGGCCGACGTTGTGAAGAAGAAGGCGGGGAAACCCGCCTTCTTCCGTTTCGTAGGTCGGGGCTATGCCCCCGACGGCGACACGAATCGTCGGGGGCGTAGCCCCGACCTACCCCCGGTGGTGACGGCCGGCACCCGCCAACGTCCATGCATCCGCTTCGCCGCTCGTCTAGGATGCCCGCTTCCGTTCCGTCGTCGCCGTACCGCCATGCCCTTCCTCGAACTCACCCTGCGCTGCACCGAAGCCACCCAGCCCCGCTACGAGAACGCGCTGGAGGACGTCGGCGCGCTGGCGGTGACCCTGCTCGACGCCGATGCCGACACCGGCAACGAACACGCGATCCTGGAGCCGGGTGTGGGCGAAACCCCGCTGTGGAACGAGCTGGTACTGACCGCGTTGTTCCCCGCGGAAACCAATGCGCTGGCGTTGCTGGCCGCGCTGGAAGCCTTCGACGCCGGGCTGGACTGGAGCAACGCCGGCTTCCGCGCGGTCGAGGACGAGGACTGGGAGCGCGCATGGCTGGACCAGTTCCAGCCGATGCAGTTCGGCCGGCGCACCTGGATCGTGCCGTGGAACCACGAACTGCCCGCAGCCGCGCAGGCCGCCGACGCTGCCGTGGTGCGGCTGGACCCCGGCCTCGCCTTCGGCTCCGGCACCCACCCGACCACTGCGCTGTGCCTGCGCTGGCTCGACCAGTTGGCCGCCGACGGCGAACTGGCCGGCCGCAGCGTGCTCGATTTCGGCTGCGGCTCCGGCATCCTCGCGCTGGCCGCGCTCAAGCTCGGCGCCGCCAATGCGGCAGGCGTCGATAACGACCCGCAGGCGCTGCTCGCTACCGCCGACAACGGCGAGCGCAACGGCGTGCACATCGCCGCGTACCTGCCCGAGGACGAGCCGGCCGCCACCTACCCGGTCGTGGTCGCCAACATCCTCGCCTCGGCGCTGGACGCACTGGCCGAACGGCTGGCCGCGCGCGTGGCGCCGGGCGGGCGCATCGCCCTGTCCGGCATCCTGCACGGGCAGGAAGGCGAATTGCTGGAGCGCTATGCGGCATGGTTCGAGCAACTGCAAACCGCGCAGGACGGCGACTGGATGCGCATCACCGGCGTGCGCCGTGCTTGAATGGGGCCAGTCCCACGGCCCTCGATGCGCATGACCGCCGAAACCCCGCCCGACCGCCGCCCGCTCGCCACCTTCCTGCACGGCCCGCAGGCCGAAGCCGGCAACGCAGCCGCCGCAACCGGCGACACGCCGGCACCGGCCACGGATGAAACCGGCGACGAGGCTGGCGACGAAACCGGGGCCATCGCCGATGCCGCACCGACCGACGACGCCATTGCCGTCGAGGCGGCCACACCGGAACCGGCGGTACCGGCGGCGACCACCGCTGCCCCGGCCTTCCTCCGTGGCCCGCGCCCGGCGCTGCGCACGCCACGCTGGCAATGGGGGCTGGTCGCCGTGCTCGGCATGCTGCTGCTGCTGCAGATCGCCGTGGCCGACCGCGCCCGCCTTGCCGGCGACGCCCGCACCCGCCCGCTGATCGCCGCGGTGTGCACGGTGCTGCGCTGCGCCCTGCCGGCCTGGCACGAGCCGGCGGCCTACACCATGCTCCAACGCGAGGTGCGGCCGCTGGCCGGCCAGCCCGGCGTGCTGCAGGTACAGGCCAGCTTCCGCAACGACGCGCGCTGGGCGCAGGCGTGGCCGGCGCTGCGGTTGTCGCTGTCCGACGCCGACGGCCGCGTCATCGGCCGCCGTACCCTGCAGCCGGGCGACTACCTCGACCCCGCGCAGGGCCCGCGGCAGCTGCTCGAACCCGGCCAGAGCGCGCAGGTGGCGTTCCTGCTGCGCGAACCGTCGGCGGCCACCGTCGCCTATACCTTCGAGTTCCGCTGACCATACCGGCCGGCATGACGCCACCACGGCCCACGCGCTAGACTGCCCCCTTCCACCGCCGGCCGCGTTCGCGCCCCGGCCACGTCGAATCCGGGAATCCCCTTGAACGCTGCCCCCTCCCGTCCTGACAGCAGTCGTGGCGCTCCGAAGCCGCCGCTGCGCGAACACGTCGCCCAGTCCGTGCGCCGTTACCTGCGCGACCTCGACGGCTGCGAGGCCGACGATGTCTACGAGATCGTGCTGCGCGAAATGGAGATCCCGCTGTTCGTGGAAGTGCTCAACCACTGCGAGGGCAACCAGAGCCGCGCCGCGGCGATGCTCGGCATCCACCGCGCCACCCTGCGCAAGAAGCTCAAGGAATACGGACTGGCGTGAGGCGAGGGTAGCTCTCTGGTGGGTGCCGACCATTGGTCGGCACGGGCCATCAACCGCCCGGCGCTTCGCGCCGCCGCCGCGACCAACGGTCGGGCGCCACCGCATGGCCGCTGCGGCGGTCACCGCTGCAACCAAACCCCGGGGCCGCGGGCCGCTACAATACCGGCCCGTTTCCGCTTCCCCCGCACCTCATGTCCGCTGATCTGCTGCCCGTGCGCCGGGCCCTGCTGTCCGTTTCCGACAAGACCGGCCTGGTCGAACTGGCCCGCGCGCTGGCCGCGCGCAACGTCGAACTGCTGTCCACCGGCGGCACCGCCAAGGCGATCCGCGAGGCCGAGCTGCCGGTCAAGGACGTGTCCGACGCCACCGGCTTCCCGGAAATGATGGATGGCCGGGTCAAGACCCTGCACCCGGTGGTGCACGGCGGCCTGCTCGGCCGCGCCGGGCTGGATGATGCGGTGATGGCCGAGCACGGCATCGCCCCGATCGACCTGCTGGTGCTGAACCTGTACCCGTTCGAGGCGGTCACCGCCAAAGCGGACTGCACCCTGGCCGACGCGGTGGAGAACATCGACATCGGCGGCCCGGCGATGCTGCGCAGCGCGGCCAAGAACTTCGCCCGCGTCGCCGTGGCCACCAGCCCGGAGCAGTACGACGCGCTGCTGGCCGAGCTGGACGCCAACGACGGCAAGCTGTCCGCCGCCAAGCGCTTCGCACTGTCGGTGGCCGCGTTCAACCGCGTGGCGCAGTACGACGCGGCGATCGGCAACTACCTTTCCTCGGTCACCGACGCCAGCGCCACCGTGCCGGCGCGCGAGGCGTTCCCGGCGCAGATGAGCTCCACTTTCGTGAAGGTGATGGACCTGCGCTACGGCGAGAACCCGCACCAGCAGGCTGCGTTCTACCGCGACCTGCATCCGGCGCCGGGCTCGCTGGCGACGTTTACCCAGTTGCAGGGCAAGGAACTGAGCTACAACAACATCGCCGACTCCGACGCCGCGTGGGAATGCGTGCGCCAGTTCGATGCGCCGGCCTGCGTCATCGTCAAGCACGCCAACCCGTGCGGCGTGGCCGTCGCCGCCAGCGTCGGCGACGCCTACGAGCAGGCCTACGCCACCGACCCGACCAGCGCCTTCGGCGGCATCCTCGCCTTCAACCGCACGCTGGACGCGAAGACCGCGCAGACCATCCTCGACCGCCAGTTCGTCGAAGTGCTGATCGCCCCGGACTACGAACCGGCCGCGCTGGACTACGCGACGAAGAAAGCCAACGTGCGCGTGCTGCGCATCCCCACCGCGGCGGCGGCGCCGGGTTTCATCGACAGCAAGCGCGTCGGTTCGGGCCTGCTGCTGCAAAGCGCCGACGACCGCGTGGTCACGCGCGACGAGTTGAAGGTGGTGAGCAATATTGCACCCACCGAAGCGCAGTTCGCCGACCTGCTGTTCGCATGGAAGGTGGCCAAGTTCGTCAAGTCCAACGCGATCGTCTATGCGAAGGACCAGCGCACCATCGGCGTCGGCGCCGGGCAGATGAGCCGCGTGTATTCGGCCCGCATCGCCGGCATCAAGGCCAACGATGCGGGCTTGGTGGTACCGGGCTCGGTGATGGCCTCCGATGCGTTCTTCCCGTTCCGCGACGGCCTCGACGCCGCCGCCGAAGCCGGCATCAGCGCGGTGATCCAGCCGGGCGGTTCGATGCGCGACGCCGAGGTGATCGCCGCCGCCGACGAGCACGGCATCGCGATGGTGTTCACCGGCGTGCGCCACTTCCGCCACTGATGGAGCCGGGAACGGGGAACGGGAAACGGGGAATGGCCGCTGCCACGTGGCCCGCGTTGCCGCGCCCGCTATGCATGGCCCTGTTGCTGCCGCTGCTGGCCGCCTGCGGCAATGGCACGCTGGGCGATGCGCAGCGGCAGGCCATCGCCGCGCTCGGCAAACAGCTGCCCGCACCCTACCGTGACGGCCTGATCGTCGATGCCGTGCATCGGCACGGCGACGACCTGGTGTTCGTGATCCGTTCCCCCGACGCCACCGTGGCGGCGGCCAAGGCCAGGCCCGACGTATTCGCGGCCCTGCGGCGCGACGAGGCCGACGCCATCGCCGAGCTGTGCACGAATGCCGCACTGGCACCGGTCTACGCCGCCGGTGGTGGCGTGCGCCGCCGCTTCATCGACGCCGACGGCGCGCAGTTCTTCGAAGTGGCGCTGAAGGCGTCCGACTGCCGCTCCCCATGAATGCCCCCACAGGACTGACCCCATGAAGATCCTCGTCATCGGCTCCGGCGGCCGCGAACACGCCCTGGCCTGGAAGCTGGCGCAGTCGCCGCGCGTGGGCGAAGTGCTCGTCGCCCCGGGCAATGCCGGCACCGCGACCGAATCGAAGTGCCGCAACGTCGCGGTGAAGGTCACCGACATCGACGGCCTGCTGCAACTGGCCCGTGACGAGGCCATCGCGTTGACCGTGGTCGGCCCGGAAGTGCCGCTGGTGGCCGGCGTGGTCGACCGCTTCCGCGCCGCTGGCCTGCGCATCTTCGGGCCCACCGCCGCCGCCGCGCAGCTGGAGGGCAGCAAGGCCTTCGCCAAGGACTTCCTCGCCCGCCACGGCATCCCCACCGCGTTCTACGCGGTGCATACCGAGGTCGAGGCGGCGCTGGCCTACGTGCGCGACAAGGGCGCGCCGATCGTCATCAAGGCCGACGGCCTGGCCGCCGGAAAGGGCGTGATCGTGGCGATGACGCTGGACGAGGCCGAGGCCGCGGTACGCGACATGCTCGCCGGCAATGCCTTCGGCGACGCCGGCGCACGCGTGGTGATCGAGGAGTTCCTCGACGGCGAGGAGGCCAGCTTCATCTCGATGGTCGATGGCCGTGTCGCGCTGCCGATGGCGACCTCGCAGGACCACAAGCGCGTCGGCGACGGCGACACCGGCCCCAACACCGGCGGCATGGGCGCGTACTCGCCGGCGCCGGTGGTCACGCCCGAGGTACACACGCGGGTGATGCGCGAGGTGGTCGAGCCGACCGTGGCCGGCATGATCAAGGACGGCGTGCCGTTCACCGGCTTCCTCTATGCCGGCCTGATGATCGACGCGACCGGCGCGCCGAAGGTCATCGAATTCAACGTGCGCTTCGGCGACCCGGAAACCCAGCCGGTGATGCTGCGCCTGCAATCGGACCTGGTCGATCTGGTCGAGAAGGCCATCGACGGCGCGCTGGCCGGCGTCGAAGCGCAGTGGGACCCGCGCCCGTCGCTGGGCGTGGTGATGGCCGCGCGTCCGTACCCGGAAACGCCGGTCAGCGGCGACGTCATCAGCGGCCTGGACGACGTACCGGCCAGCGCCAAGGTCTTCCACGCAGGCACCGCGCTGGACGCCGCCGGCAACGTGGTCAGCGCCGGCGGCCGCGTGCTGTGCGTGGCCGCGCTGGGCGACAGCGTGTCCGACGCGCAGAAGCATGCCTATGCCGGCGTGCACAAGATCCGCTGGGCCAACGCGTTCCACCGCAACGACATCGGCTGGCGCGCCATCGCCCGCGAGCAGCAATGACGTAGGTCGGGGCTACGGCCCCGACGGCGCATGGATGGCGCCGCCGCGGCCCTGCGTGATGCGTGATGGCGTGTCGGGGGCGTAGCCCCGACCTACCGGTGCACGCTGCCGATGCTCGCCGCCGGATAGCGCGCCCCGGCGACCGCATCGACCGGGAACACCGCGTCGATCCGCGCCAGTTCATCGGCATCCAGCGCCACGTCCAGCGCGCCGAGGTTTTCTTCCAGATAGGCCAAGCGCTTGGTACCCGGAATCGGCACCAGGTCGTCGCCGCGCGCCAGCACCCACGCCAGCGCCAGCTGTCCGGCGCTGATGCCCTTGTCCGCGGCGATGGCGCGCACCTGTTCCACCAATGCCAGGTTGCGGGCGAAGTTGTCGCCCTGGAAACGCGGCGAATGGCGGCGGTAGTCGTCCGCGTCGAAGTCCTCCGGCGTGCGGATCGCGCCGGTCAGGAAGCCGCGCCCCAGCGGCGAGTACGGCACGAAGCCGATGCCCAGCTCGCGCACCGTAGCCAGCACGCCATTCTGCTCCGGTTCGCGCGACCACAGCGAATACTCGGTCTGCAACGCGGTGATCGGGTGTACCGCATGCGCACGGCGGATCGTCTCCGGCGCCGCCTCGGACAGGCCCAGCCAGCGCACCTTGCCCTGCTCGACCAGCCGCGCCATCGCGCCCACGGTGTCCTCGATCGGCACCTGCGGATCGACCCGGTGCTGGTAGTACAGGTCGACGTGATCGACGCCCAGCCGCTTCAGGCTGGCCTCGCAGGCCGCCTGCACGTACTCGGGGCGGCCATCGACGCCGCGCGCCTGCGGATCGGACGGGTCCAAGCGGACGCCGAATTTGGTGGCCAGGATCACCTGGCCGCGGCGGCCGGCGATGGCCCGGCCAACCAGCATTTCGTTGGTGTGCGGGCCGTACATGTCGGCGGTGTCGAGCAGGGTGACGCCGCGTTCCAGCGCGCGGTGGATCACCGCGATGGCCGCGGCATCGTCGCCACGGCCGCCGTAGAACGCGCTCATGCCCATGCAGCCGAGGCCGAGGGCGGAAACCGTGGGGCCGTTGCGGCCGAGGGTGCGGGTCTGCATCGCGATGCTCCGGGGGAAAGGGAGGGCCACTGTAGGACGTGGGCTTCAGGCGATAAATCAGGATAATCTTCAACTTCAATGAAGCATGACTTCACAATCAATCCTGCCCTGCTGCCCGCACTGGCGGCCTTCGCCTGCGTGGCGCGGCACGCCAGTTTCAGCCGCGCGGCCATCGAACTGGGCATGTCGCCCTCGGCGCTGTCGCAGTCGGTGCGCAGCCTGGAGCGGCGGCTGGGCGCGCGCCTGCTGCACCGGACCACGCGCCGGGTCGGGCTGACCGAATCCGGCGAACGGCTATTGCGCGAAACCCTGCCGGCACTGGCGCGCATCGGCGGCGCATTGCAGGCACTGGAGGAAAGCCGCGACGTACCCGCCGGGCACCTGCGCATCACCACGCCGCGGATCGCGGTCGAACGGCTGCTGCTGCCGCACCTGCCGGCATTCTGTGCGCTTTACCCGCAGGTGGAGGTCGAGCTGGAAGTGCAGGCGGCGCTGACCGACCTGGTCGCCGAGGGTTTCGATGCCGGCATCCGCCTCGGCGAATCGCTGGCCGACGGCATGGTCGCGGTGCCGCTGGGTCCGCCGCAGCGGCTGGTGGTGGTCGGCGCCCCCGCCTACCTGCAACGGCACCCGCCACCGGACACGCCCGAAGCACTGGCCGCGCACGTGTGCATGCGTTACCGCCGCAGCGACGGCCGGCTGATGCCGTGGGAATTCACCCGCAACGGCCAGGATTTCAGCGTCGAGGTCGGCGGCGGGCCGATCTTCAACGACAGCGGGCTGGGCCGGCGCATGGCCATCGCCGGGCTGGGGCTGGCGCAGGTGTTCGAGGCCGCCGCCGCGGACGACCTCGCCGCCGGGCGGCTGCTGCGCGTGCTCGACGACTGGCAGCCGCCGTTCCCCGGCTTCCACCTGTACTACCCCTCGCGGGAACAGCTGGCGCCCAAGCTGCGGGTGTTCGTCGACTTCATGCGCGAGGCCAACGGCGCGCCGCCGTAGGTCGGGGCCACGTCCCCGACGCTTAACGCAATACGTGCCGGATGCGCCGCGCGTCGGGGACGTGGCCCCGACCTACCCGCTCTCCGGAAGCCCCTCCCTCCCCGCACCATCACGCGCTTGCCCCCGCAATGCCTCGCACTGCAATCTGGCACCCCCCCGTCCTGCAATCTTCCGCCCCGGCATGCGCTCCTCCGAACGTCTGTTGACCCGCCTCTGGGCCCACGAAAAGGCCAGCTACGGGTTGCGCGTGTTCGTCGCGCTGTCCACCGTGCTGGCCGCGTGCTGGTACCGCGGCGACCTGCTGCCGCTGCCGTCGCTGTTCCTCGGCATCATCGCCAGCGCCATCGCCGAGACCGACGACAACGGCCGCGGCCGCGCCAAGGCGGTGCTGTTGTCGCTGCTGTGCTTCGTCACCGCGGCGGCGGCGGTGATCCAGTTGTTCGCGATGCCGCTGGCCTTCGTCGCCGCGCTGGCGCTGGCCGCGTTCGCGCTGACCCTGCTCGGCGCGCTCGGCGAACGCTACGCCTCCATCGGCCAGGCCACGGTGACGCTGGCGATCTACATGATGGTCGCCCTCGACCAGCAGCCGGACGCCGACGCCGCGCAGGCCTGGCGCGAGGCCTGGCTGCTGCTGGCCGGCGCGGCCTGGTACGGCCTGCTGTCGATCCTGTGGACGGTGATGTTCGCCAACCGCCCGGTGCGCGAGCGGCTGGCGCGGCTGTACGCCGAACTGGGCCGTTACCTGCAACTGAAGGCCGACCTGTTCGAGCCGGTGCGGAATGGCGGGCTCGAAGCGCGGCAACTGGCGCTGGCCGAGCAGAACGTGCGCGTGGTGCAGGCACTGGACGCCGCCAAGACCGCCATCCTCAGCCGCTTCGGCCGCTCCGGTCGGCCGGGCGTGCAGTCCGGCCTGTACTTCCGCCTGTACTACATGGCGCAGGATTTCCACGAGCGCGCCAGTTCCTCGCACTATCCCTACGAAGCGCTGACCGAGGCGTTCTTCCACAGCGACGTGCTGTACCGCTGCCGCCGGCTGCTGACCCTGCAGGGCCAGGCCTGCGCCGCGCTGGGCCAGGCCATCCGCCTGCGCCAGCCGTTCGACTACGGCGACAAGTGCCGGCAGGCCGGGCAGGACCTGCAACAGTCGCTGCGCTACCTGCGCGGGCAACCCGACCCGCGCTGGCGGCTGCTGGGCTCGCTGCAACTGCTGGAAACCAACCTGTCCAACATCGCCCGGCAGCTGTCCGAGGCCTCGCTGGCCGATACCCCGCTGGAAGGCATCGACACCCGCCTGCGCGACTCCTCGCCGCACACCCTGCGCGAAATGGCCACGCGCCTGCGCCAGGCACTGACCCCCGGCTCGCTGCTGTTCCGCCACGGCGTGCGCATCGCGCTGGCGCTGACCGCCGGCTATGCGCTGCTCAAGCTGGTGCACCCGCAGAATGGCTACTGGATATTGCTGACCGTCGTGTTCGTGTGCCGCCCGCATTTCGGCGCCACCCGGCTGCGGCTGGTGCAGCGCGTGGCCGGCACGCTGCTCGGCCTGGGCGTGACGTGGGCGCTGATGCAGCTGTTCCCGGGCACCGCGTTGCAACTGCTGCTGGCGCTGGCCGCCGCGCTGCTGTTCTTCGTCACCCGCAACGAGCGCTACGTCATCGCCACCGCCGCGATCACGCTGATGGCGCTGCTGTGCTTCAACCTGCTCGGCGACGATGGTTTCGTGCTGATCTGGCCGCGGCTGCTGGACACGCTGATCGGCGGCGCCATCGCGGTGGCGGCCTCGCTGCTGGTCCTGCCCGACTGGCAGGGCCGGCGCCTGCACCGGGTGATGGCGCAGGTGGCGGCCACCTGTACCGGCTACCTGGACGCGGTGCTGGGCCAGTACCGCAGCGGCATGCGCGACGACCTGCCCTACCGCGTCGCCCGCCGCGACATGCACAACGCCGACGTGGCGCTGTCGGTGGCATTGTCCAACATGCTGCGCGAGCCCAGCTACGCGCGCGGCAACCTCGACGCCGGCTTCCGCTTCCTGGCCCTGTCCAACACCCTGCTCGGCTACCTGTCGGCGCTGGGTGCGCACCGCGCGCAGGCGGCGGCGGTCGAAGGCGACCCGCTGATCGAGCAGGGCCACCGGCAGTTGCGGCAATCGCTGGCGCAGTTGGCCGACGCGCTGGAACAACGCCAGCCGGCGACACCGCAGGAAGACGAGGTGGCGCTGGCCGATGCGCTGGAACAGCTGCCCGACGACATCGACGACAAGCTGCGGCTGGTGCGCACCCAGCTGGCGCTGATGCTGCGGCTGCTGCCGAAGCTGCGCGCGGCGGCGGCCGAAGCCGTCGGCAACGCCACGTAGGTCGGGGCCATGCCCCCGACGGGCTTTGGCATCAAGACGTCGGGGGCGTGACCCCGACCTACCCTCCTGCCAACCCGGGACTCCTGCTAAGGTGCCGCGCAGAACGCAAGGAGACCCGATGGCCGGCCACAACCAGTTCGCGCTGCTGAAGCAGCGCCGCTTCCTCCCGTTCTTCATCGTCCAGTCGCTGGGCGCGTTCAACGACAACATCTACCGGCAGGCGATCATCGGCCTGCTGTTCTACCTCGGCGTCGGCACCGCCGAACGCACGCTCTACACCAACCTGGCGCCGGCGCTGTTCATCCTGCCCTACTTCCTGTTCTCGGCACTGGCCGGGCAGATCGCCGAGAAGCTGGAGAAGCAGCGGCTGATCGTCATCACCACGATGATGGAAATCGCGATCATGTCGCTGGCCGCCATCGGCTTCCTGCTGCAGAACATGCCGGTGCTGCTGGTGGCGCTGTTCTGCACCGGCCTGCAATCCACCCTGTTCGGGCCGGTGAAGTATTCGGTGCTGCCGTCGATCCTCAAGCCGGAGGAACTGACCGGCGGCAATGGCCTGGTCGAGATGGGCACTTCGCTGTCGATCCTGACCGGCATGATCGCCGGCGGCCTGGTGTTCGTGCTGGCCGGCAGCCACGGCCCGGTCGTGGCGGCGGTGGTGATCATCGCGCTGGCGCTGGCCGGCAACGCCGCCGCGCGGATGATGCCGCGCGTGGACGCCGGCGCGCCGGAGCTGAATATCCGCTGGAACCCGCTGTCCGAATCGCTGGCGGTGCTGCGGCTGGCGAAGAAGCAGGAGGCGGTGCGCAACGCCATCCTCGGCGTGTCGTGGTTCTGGTTCGTCGGCACCGTGCTGACCTCGCAGCTGCCCAGCTATGCGGTGGTCAACCTCGGCGGCGAACCCACGCTCTACATCTTCGCGCTGGCGCTGTTCTCCGTCGGCACCGGCACCGGCTCGCTGCTGTGCGAGAAGCTGTCGGCGCGCACCGTCGAAATCGGCCTGGTGCCGTTGGGCGCGTTCGGCATCAGCGCGTTCCTGCTCGACCTGTATTTCGCCCGCGCCGGCACCGCCACCGCGCAAGGCCTTTCGCTGGCGCAGTTCGTGCAGCAGCCGGGCAGCGCGCGCATCATCGTCGACCTGCTCGGCATCGGCCTGTTCACCGGCTTCTTCGTGGTGCCGCTGTTCGCGCTGATCCAGAGCCGCACGCCGAAATCGGAGATGTCGCGCGTGTTCGCCGCGCTGAACATCCAGAACTCCGGCTTCATCGTGCTGGCCGCGGTCATCGGCCTGCTGCTGCAACTGAAGCAACTGACGCTGTTCGGCCACACCGTGCCCATGCCCGGCCTGAGCATCCCGCAGCTGTTCCTCGCGCTGGCCATCGCCAACACGCTGGTGGCAATCTGGATCTTCAGCATCGTGCCCGAGTTCCTGATGCGCTTCCTCAGCTGGCTGATGGTGCGCACGCTGTACCGGCTGCGCGTGCGCGGCATAGAGGCCAACGTGCCCGACGAGGGCGCGGCGCTGCTGGTCTGCAACCACGTCAGCTACATGGACGCGCTGATCCTGGCGGCGGTGGTGCCGCGCCCGGTGCGCTTCGTCATGTATTACCGGATCTTCAACATCCCGGTGCTGCGCTGGATCTTCCGCACCGCCAAGGCCATCCCCATCGCCAGCCCGAAGGAGGACGCCGGGCTGATGCAGCGCGCCTTCGACGCGGTGGACGCGGCGCTGGCCGAGGGCGAGCTGGTCTGCATCTTCCCCGAGGGTGCATTGACCCGCGACGGCGGCATCGCTGCATTCAGGTCCGGGGTGGAGAAGATCCTCGCCCGGCGCCCGGTGCCAGTGGTACCGATGGCGCTCAAGGGCATGTGGGCCAGCATGTGGAGCCGGCGCGACAGCCGGCTGGGGCGGATGCGCGTGCCACGCCGCTTCCGCGCCAATGTCGAAGTCGTCGCCGGCGCCGCCGTCGATGGCGCCGCCACCGACGCGGCGCAACTGGAGGCCGCGGTGCGCGCGCTGCGCGGCGACGATGCTTGAAGCCACACCCGGCCACTGGCTACGCTAGCGCCACGGTCGCGATGGACACGCCACGCAGACACCGACAAGGGGAAAACATGGACAACACCACGCCACCGCCGCCGCCCACGCCCGTCGTGGCGCCGCAGCAGGTGCACCATCACCACCACTACCCGCCGAAATCCGGCGGCACCGCCGCGTTGCTGGAGGCCCTGCCCGGCATCTTCCAGGTGTTCGGCATCGGCCACATGTACGCCGGCAACGTCGGCACCGGGCTGATCATCATGTTCGGCTACTGGGCGGTGGCCTTCGTCAACTTCCTGCTCTGCTTCGTGTTCATCGGCTTCATCACCGGGCCGCTGTGCTGGGTAGCCACGATGATCGTCTCGTCGCTGACCGCGGCCAACGCCTGCAAGACCCGCTGACCCCACTTCCAAACCAACCGGAGCCTTCCCGATGAGCGCAGTGCCCCCTTCCCCTTCCTCGTTCAACACCGCCAAGCCCGTTCCCAACCACCTGTTGTGGTCGATCCTGGTCACGGTGTTCAACTTCCTGGTCTGCTGCATCGCCTGCTGGAACTTCCCGGGCCTGATCACCGGCATCGTCGCCATCGTGTTTTCCTCCAAGGTCAACGCACGGCTCAATGCCGGCGACGTGGCCGGCGCGGAGCAGGCCTCGCGCAACGCCAGGATCTGGGCCTGGGTGACCACCGGCTTCCTGATCCTCGGCGTGCTGGCCTTCTTCATCTCGCTGGCCTTCATGGGCGGCACCGAAGGCTACATGGAGCGGATCGAGGAAATCCGCCAGCAGATCGAAGCCACCCGTTGATGCCCCCAAGGCGCACCCTGCTCCTGGCTGCACTACCGGCCGCCGCCCTGGCGGCCGGTGTCGGCATCTGGGCCCTGCGGACCTTCGACCCCAACCTGCCGGGCAATCCCTTCCCGCCCTGCATTTTCCTCACGCTGACCGGCCATTACTGCGCCGGCTGCGGCATCACCCGCGCCCTGCACGCACTGGTGCACGGCGACCTCGCCACCGCCCTGCGCATGAACGTGCTGGCGACCAGCCTGCTTGCGCTGGTGCCCCCGGTCGCCGCCTGGCATGCCGGCTGGAAGCCGGCAGCACTGCGCCCATTCGCCACGCTGCTGGCTTCGCCGTGGCTGTGGGGCGTGGTGCTGTTCGGGTTCTGGATTGCACGCAATCTGCCGTGGTACCCGTTCAACCTGCTGGCGCCGGGCTGAAAAGCCTCGTTTGCGCGGCGACTTCCCCATGCGCGGTGGCGCGCCGGACAAACCGGCACCTTCCTGCCTGCATGGCGCGGATCGCACGCAACATGCCTTGGTATCCATTCACTCCGCTCGCACCGGGCTGAAAACGCCGCTTCATCGCAGATGCGGGGCTTGCCCCGCATGCGGCCTTCCCGGTAAAGCCCCGTGCCGGGCAAGCCCGGCACCTACGAATCCGGGCCGATGCGAAGCCTGCCCGCATCGAAGCCGCAGTCAGCCAACCCAGCCGGCGATGATCATCAGCGCCAGCACCGCCATCCACAGCAGCAGCATCCGCCACACCACGCTCATCGCGTCGCGCAGCTCGGGGAAGCGCTCGTCGATGGGGACAAGGCCGGCCTCGCGCGCTTCCTCGGCCTCCTCGCCCAGTTCCATGCCGACGCCGGCGCGCGCCGCCTCGCCGAGGAAGTCCAGCTCCAGCGCCCAGCGGTTGCCGGCAGCGCGGCGCCATGCCGAAAACACCGTGTCGAAATTGCCCACCAGCGCCATCGACAGCGCCATCAACTGCGCCACCGGCCATTCCAGCACCGCCAGCGCCCGGCTGCCGCCCTCGTGGCTGGCGCCGGACAACCGCGCCGCCTGCGGCCCCTGCACCGCCTGCGCCAGCAGCCGGTATGCCGCCACGCCGAACGGGCCCAGCAGCAGGAACCAGAACAGCGGCGCGAACCAGCGCCGCAACGCGTTGAACATGACCGCATCGACCAGCGACGCCGCGTCCTCGCGCATGCTGCCACCGGCCGCACGCAGGTGCGCGGTCGCCTGTGCGCGGCTACCGGCATCGTCGGCATCGATCACCGCCTCGACGTCGCGGTCCAGGTCGCGCGGCCCCCAGCACAGCACCAGCACGACGATGCCGTACAACAGCGACGGCAGGCCGTAGAGGCGCTCGTCCAGCAGCCATTGCAGCAGGGCCACCGGCAGCAGCAATGGCACCAGCGCCGGCAGCAGGCCGAAGCGGCCGCGCGCCCACCCGCCCTGCGCCTGCAGCCATGCCAGCCAGCGCCCGAACCAATGCCAGTCGCGCATGGCGGCCATCACGGCCGGGGCCAGATGGCCCAGCACCAATGCCGCGATCACGGCTACCAGGGTAGTGAACATGGGTTACCTCCGCGCCCCGATTGTAGGCCCTGCGGCATCCGCCGACGGTCGCCCGGCCTCACGCCCGCTGCCGCCGGTACCAGTGCTCGACCAGGGTACTGGCGATCGAGATCGGCGGCGGCAGCAGGATGCCCTGGCCATCGTCGCCCTCGCTGCGGCGGCGCAGTGCGGCACCGACCTCCTCGACGTCGAACCAGCGGGCGTCCTCCAGCTCGCCATCCACGGTGGGCACGTCGTCATGCGCCTCGGCGTGGAAGCCGACCATCAGCGCGCCCGGGAACGGCCACGGCTGGGTGCCCAGGTAATGCGCGCCGGTCACCCGCACCCGGGTTTCCTCGAACACCTCGCGCGCCACGGTCTGTTCGAAGGTTTCGCCCGGCTCGACGAAGCCGGCCAGTACCGACCAGCGCCGCGGCGCCCAGGTGGCCTGCCGGCCCAGCAGCAGGCGGCCGCCGTTCTCGACCGCGACGATGACCGCCGGGTCGACCCGCGGGTAATGCTCGGTGCCGCACTGCCCGCAGCGGCCGATGAAACCGCCGCGGCCGAAGGCCACCGCACCGCCGCAGACGCCGCAGTAGCGGTTGCGCGAATGCCAGTACGACATGCCGCGCGCGTAGCAGAAGATGCCCGCCACCTCGGCCGGCCACTCGGCCGCGGCGCGGCGCAGGTCCAGCCGTTGCGGCGCCTGCAGCGTGACCGTGGCCGCTTCGACCACGAACCACGCCTGCTCCTGTTGCAGGCCGAGGAAGATGGCCGCGCCGGGCCCGCCTCCCAGCGCGTGGCCGCTGCTCAAAAACGGCTGGCCGGTTGCATCGGCGAACGCGGTGCCGTCGGTGTCGAGCACCAATACCCGCGCGTCGGGCCAGAGCCGGGCCAGCGCCTCGGCGTCGTCGCGCAGTGCATCGGCGCGGTCCAGCGGCGCGCCGACAAAGGCATGGCCGCGGAAGGAAACAACGGTATCGGACATCACCGGGACCTTGGAGAGACTACGGCCATTGTAGGAGCACCGCTTCTCCCTTCTCCCGCCGGAAGAAGGTGCCCGAAGGGCGGACGAGGGGCGAACGAAGTCCATGATGATTGGACCATCGGGACTCCATTGCCCCTCACCCCACCCCCCCCCGCTCCGCGCCCCACGCCAGCGGCGCGGGCACTCAACCGCACATGCGCCAGTGGCGCATAAGCCGTGCGGCCTCGCCCCGCAGGGAGAGGGGCTTGCAAAAACGTGGCACTACACCGTGAAACTGCTGCCGCAGCCGCAGGTGGTGCGCGCGTTGGGGTTGCGGATCACGAACTGGGCGCCGGTCAGGCTCTCGCTGTAATCGACCTCGGCGCCCATCAGGTACTGCAGGCTCAGCGGGTCCACCAGCAGGGTCACGCCCTCGGTGACGACGGCCAGGTCGTCGTCGGCGCGGTTTTCGTCGAACTCGAACCCGTACTGGAAGCCCGAGCAGCCGCCGCCCTGGATGTAGACGCGCAGGGCGAGGGCGTCGTTGCCCTCGTCACGGATCAGTTCGTGCACCTTGGCCGCCGCCGCCACGGTGAAGTTCAGCGGGCGGTCGAGGGACTGGTAGTCGGGCGCGGCCGGGGTGCCGGGCAGGGAGACGAGCGTGCTCATGCGCTCAGCATGGGGACGGGACCGCCGCGATTCAAGCCTCTCCGGACGCCGCTGCCACCGCCTGCGGCGCCGGCAGCGCGGCCATCGTGCCCGCGTGCAGCAGGCGGCCGTTGAGCTGCGCGCCGGCGCTCATTTCCACCACCTGGTAATGGACGTTGCCGTTGACCCGCGCGGTCGGCGCCAGTTCCACCCGTTCGTCGGCGTGCACGTCGCCGTCCAGGCTGCCGCTGACCACCACCACCGACGCGCGCACCTCGCCTTCGATATGGCCCTGCTCGGCCAGGGTCAGCGTTGCCCTGGCGCCGTCCTCGGCCACCACCTTGCCCTCGATGCGACCTTCCACGTACAACCCGCCGCTGAACATCACGTCGCCGCGGATCACCACCTGCGGCCCGATCAGCGCGTCCACCACCATCTGGCTGTCGCGGCTGGACTTGTTTCCGAACATGCTTACTCCCCTCTGCCGTTGCCGGCGAGTTTCCAATCGAATGTCTGGTTGGCGCTCCCCCCCGGGCCAGCCAACGAGATTCGCACACGTTGCGGTGTGAAATCCTTGGGCAGCATCACGCTGCCATCCAGTTGCTGGAAATAGCGGAAGGAATAGTCCTGCCCCGGCACCGCGCTGCGCTGGTGCAGTTCGTCCCAGTTCACCGTGACCAGCTTGCCGTCCCGGACCCCCTCCACGGCGAAGCGCATCTGCCCCTGGCTGATCGCGCCGCGGTTCAGGTTCTGGGTGAGCACCACGCTGTAGTGCCAGCTGCCGGCGGTTTCGGCGGCGAACTCGATCGAATGCGCATTCAGCCCCTTGCGCTGGCTGGTGGCACCCACCAGCCGTTCGTAGAACGCCACGTCCGCGCGCAGCCCGGCGATTTCCTCCTCGCGCTCGGCCAGCGAGGCCTGCACCTCGGTGGTGGCGGCGCGGCTGATCTTGTCGGAAGCCTCCAGCGTGGCCTGCCGCTGCCGCAGTTCCTCGATCTGCCCGAGCTGCAGCTGCGCCTGCTGCTCGCTCTGGCGCAGACGCTCGCGCAGGTTGCCGGCGTCGGGCGAGGCATGGCGCGAGGCCAGCCAACCCACCAGCAGCAGCGACAACAGCCACGACACGGCGATGGCCCACGACAGCCCACGCGAGTATCGCGGCGCGCCGCGCGGGGTGATCTGGAAACGCGAGGGACGGTTGTTCATGACAGTGGCGGCGGCAGCCCGCGGGCGCCGCCTGCGCTCCGGCTGAAACGGTCGGGCAGTGTAAACGACCCCGGCACCCACCACCCCGCCGGCAAGGCTGGCAATCGCCCCGGCCATCGCCGATAGTTGCCAGCCTGTCCCCGGTTTCCACTGGCGCCGTCCATGACCGAAGCCCACGTGTTCGTCATCGGCATCCTGCTGGCCTGGCTGGCCGGCATCCGCGTGTACCTGACCGTGTTCGGCGTCGGCCTGGCCGGCCTGCTGGGCTGGGTCGATCTGCCTCCGGCGCTGCAAGCCACGCAGTCATGGTGGGTGCTGGGTACCTCCGGCGCGCTGGCGCTGGTCGAATTCTTCGCCGACAAGATCCCCGGGGTGGATTCGATCTGGGACCTGCTGCAGACGCTGGCAAGGGTTCCGGCCGGCGCGTTCCTGGCCGCGGCCACGCTGTCGCCCGACGGCGAGCTGAGCACCGGCGTGCTGGTCGCCGGCGCCGGCGTGGCGCTGGCCAGCCACGGGCTGAAGGCCGGCACCCGCGCCCTGCTGAACACCTCGCCGGAACCGGCCAGCAACTGGATGGCGTCGGTCGCCGAGGATGGCGTGGTCATCGGCGGGCTGGCGCTGGCACTGGCGCACCCTTGGCTGGCGCTGGCGTTCGTGCTCGGCACCAGCCTGCTCGGCGCGCTGGCGGTGTGGCTGGCCTGGCGCATGCTCTGGCGCGGCCTCAAGCGCCTGTTCGCGCCGGCCGATAGCCACGGCGACGCATCGCGGCATTCGCTGCCACCGGCACCTTGACCGCATAATCCACGGCTCACGGGGAGTACCGATGGCACGCAGCGACACACCCAACCTTTCCGCCCGCCCGGTCCGCGCGGAAGTCCCGCCGGCCAACTACTGGCAACGCTGGAGCGTGGCGAGCGCCAAGCCGGCCGAGGCGGTGCGCGCCCAGCTCACCGAGGCGGCCGCCGGCGCGGCCACGCCCACCGTGCAGGCGCCCGGCCTGCAGGCCGCCAACGAGGCGCCGTACCGGGTGCTGATCGTCGAGGACGACCGCTCGCAGGCGCTGTTCGCGCAAAGCGTGCTGCACGGCGCCGGCATGCAGGCGATCATGCAGATGGAGGCCGAGGGCGTGCAGCAGGCCATCGACACCCACCGCCCGGACCTGATCCTGATGGACCTGCACATGCCCGGGCTGGACGGCATGCGCCTGACCACGCTGATCCGCCAGCAACCGGAGCAGCAACTGCTGCCGATCGTGTTCCTGACCGGCGACGCCGACCCCGAGCGCCAGTTCGAAGTGCTCGACAGCGGCGCCGACGACTTCCTGACCAAGCCGATCCGCCCGCGCCACCTGGTCGCGGCCGTGTCCAACCGCATCCGCCGCGCGCGCCAGCAGGGCCAGGGCGGCACCGGCGCCGGCCCGGCGATGAACAATCCCGAGACCGGCCTGCCCACCCGCCACAACCTGATGCTGCAACTGGATGCCGCGCTGGCCGGCAAGGAAAGCGGCGGGCTGATGTTCATCGAGATCGCCAGCGCCCTGGGCCTGCGCGAACGCTACGGCTACGCCGCCTTCGAACGGCTGATGGTGCAGGCCGGCCGGCGCCTGGGCGAGGCCGCGCGGCCGCACCCGCTGGCGCGGCTGAGCGACAACAGCTTCCTGCTGCTGGCGCGCAACATCGACGAGAACACCGTCGAGGCGCTGGCGCGCGCGCTGCGCGAATCGCTGTCGGCGCACCCGTTCCTGGTGCGCGAGGAGGAATCGGTGCACCTGCGCTGCGCCATCGGCCACGCCCACCTGTCGCAGGGCTTCGCCGACGCCGGCACCGCCGTGGAAGCGGTGGAACGCACCGCCCTGCAGGCGCGCCTGCTCCCCGACGGCATTGCCGCGCACCAGAGCGCCGCCGACGCTGCCGCGCAGGAACACCTGGCGCTGCTCGACGGCCACCTCGAACTGGCCTACCAACCCATCGTCGCCGTCTCCGGCAGCGACACCGCGCAGTACCAGGTGCTGCTGCGCATGCGCCGCAGCGACGGCGCCCTGCTCTCGGCCGGGCAGGTGATCCCCGCCGCCGAGGCCGCCGGGCGCATCGCCGACCTCGACCAGCAGGTGCTGGAACACGCGCTGGGCCTGCTGCACCGCTACCAGTTCGCCACCCCGCCGATGCGCCTGTTCGTCTCGCAGTCGCTGCGCACGCTGGCGCGCGAGGCCTTCGCCGACTGGCTGCTCAAGGCCATCGCCGAGCGCGGCATTCCCGGCAGCGCGCTGGTAATCGACGTGCGCCTGGCCGACGCCCTGGTCCACGCGGTGACGCTGCAGCAGTTCTGCGACCGCCTGATGCAGGCCGGGGTGCAGTTCTGCCTGAGCCAGTTCGAACCCGGCGCCGAAGCCAACGCGCTGCTCACCCAGCTGCCGCTGAGCTTTGTACGCATGGCCGGCCGCTACGCCGGCAGCCATGCCGACCAGACGCTGCGCGACGAGCTGCGCGGCGTCATCGATGCCGCGCACCGCGCCAACCTGCAGGTCATCGGCCAGCAGATCGAAGACCCGCAGGCCGCCGCCGCGATGTGGATGGGCGGCGTCGATTTCATCCAGGGCAACGTGGTGCAGTCGGTCGGCAGCGAACTGGACTTCGACTTCCAGAACGCGGTGCTGTGAACACCCCGGCAGGCGGCCGCTGGGCGCTGGGCGCCACGCTGCTTGCAGTCGCGGCCGCGGCCCTGCCGTGGTTGCCGGGCCCGGCGCTGCCGCCACTGGCGGCGGCCGCCGCCATCGGTGCCGCCCTGTGCGCCCTGCTGTCGCTGCGGGCCGCCCGCGGCCAAGCCCGCGCGGCCGACGAGCAGGCACGCCGCGCGCGCGACGCCGAACGCGAACTGCAGCGCCTGCGCCAGGAGCAGCAACGCCACAACCAGCTCGAACAGCAGCTGTTGCAGGCCAAGCAGGACGCCGAGGCGGCGATGCTGGCCAAGGGCGAGTTCCTGGCCACGATGAGCCACGAAATCCGCACCCCGCTCAACGGCATCATCCCGATGCTGGAGATGGTCGCGCAGGGGCCGCTGGCCACCGAACAGCGGCAGATGCTCGACACCGCCAGCGAGAGCGCGCACGCCCTGTTCCGCATCGTCGACGACATCCTCGACTACTCCAAGCTCGAAGCGCAGCGGCTGGAGCTGGAAATCACCACCTTCAACCTGCGCGAGCTGCTCGACTCGATGCTGCAGCTGATGCGGCGCTCGGCCGAGCACAAGGGGCTGGGCATCACCCTGCACCTGGACCCGGCGGTGCGGCTGGCGGTACGCGGCGACCCGGTGCGGTTGCGGCAGGTATTGAGCAACCTGCTGGTCAACGCCATCAAGTTCACCGAGCACGGTGGCGTCCAGGTCCACGTCCGCCGCCTCGGCGAGACACCGGTGCAGCACCGGCTGCGCTTCGAGGTACGCGACACCGGCATCGGCATCGACAGCGCGCGGCAGGAGCGCCTGTTCAACGCCTTCACCCAGGCCGACGCCTCCACCACCCGCCTGTACGGCGGCACCGGCCTCGGGCTGGCCATCTGCAAGCGCATCATCGACCTGATGAACGGCAGCATCGGCCTGTCCTCCGTGCCCGGCCAAGGCTCGACGTTCTGGTTCGAGATCCCGCTGCTGAAGGTGGTCGGCGACCTGCGCCAGCCCGGCCAGGCCCACGGCCAGCGGCCGCTGCTGCTGGTCACCCGCGAACCGCGGCTGCGCCAGCGCCTGCAGCTGCTGCTGCCGAACTGGGGCTTCCAGCCACGGGCGGTGGAGACGGTACAGGAGGCGCTGGACCTGCTGCGCGACGGCGCGACGCGCTGGCACGGCGTCATCGGCGACCTGGAATCCCTGCCCCACGGCGCCACCGCGCTGCAACGCGCGATCCAGCGCGACAACAACCGCGACGGCGTGCAACTGGTCTGGCTGCATGGCGAGGGCCCCGTACCGGTCGAACTGTACGCAGGCGCCACCGTCCTGCCCCGGCAATGCCCCGACGACGAACTGCGCGCGGCGTTGGCGAGCACCACGTCCAGTGCGCCCATCGCTGCCACCGCTCTCCCTGTCGAGCCGGCCGCCAGTTGGTCGCCCACCGGCGTGCGCGTACTGCTGGTCGAGGACAACCCGGTCAACCTGCTGGTCGCGCAGAAGCTGCTGGCCGCGATCGGCTGCCAGTCCGACGCCGCCGCCAACGGCGAGCTGGCGCTGGAAAAAATGCGCGGCAACGCCTACGCGGCGGTGCTGATGGACTGCCAGATGCCGGTGCTGGACGGCTACGGCGCCACCCGCCGCTGGCGCGAGCACGAGGCCGCCACCAGCGCCCCGCGCCTGCCGATCATCGCCATGACCGCCAACGCGATGGCCGGCGACCGCCAGCGCTGCCTGGACGCCGGCATGGACGACTACCTGTCCAAGCCCATCGTCCGCGACAACCTGCAGGCCTGCCTGCAACGCTGGTGCCAGAGCAGTGCCACGCCGCCACCGGCCAGCGTCGTGCCGGCCCCCGCGCCGATACCGGTACAGGCAGCAGCGCCAGCCCCGACCGAGGAGAACGCGAACGCGCAGGCCGCGGCTCCACCGATCCTGGACCGCGAAATACTCGACGAACTGCGCGAGATCGCCGGCAGCGAAACGGCCACCATCATCGACGTGTTCCTGGACGACAGCACGCCGTTGGTGCGCAGGCTCCAGGAGGCTGCCGTCGCGCCGGACCTGGAGCAGCTGCGCGAACTGGCGCACAGCCTCAAGTCGGCCAGCGCCAACGTCGGCGCGCTGGCCCTGTCGGCCGCGGCGCGGCGCGTGGAACTGGCCGCGCGCACCGGCGTGCTCGACCGCCCGGCGGTGATGGTGGCGCTGATCATCGCCGAGTTCGCCCGCGCCCGGCTGGCGCTGGTCGGCTACCAGGCCGAGATGCGCGCCGGGGCCGGCGCGCGCGGCTGAATCAGTCTTCCAGCTTGGTCAGCAGGTAATTCGGCTCGCCGATGCGCTCGATCAGGTCCAGCTGCGTCTCCAGCCAGTCGATGTGTTCCTCTTCCGAATCGAGGATCTTTACGAACAGCTCGCGGCTGACGTAGTCACCGATGCTCTCGGCGTAGGCCACCGCGTCGCGCAGCAGCTTCACCCCGTCGCTTTCCAGTGCCAGGTCGCAGCGCAGGATCTCGGTCGGGTTCTCGCCGATGCGCAGCTTGCCCAGCGCCTGGAAATTCGGCAGCCCTTCGAGGAAAAGGATGCGGTCGGACAGCATGTCCGCATGCTTCATCTCGTCGATCGACTCCTTGTACTCGTGCTCGGCCAGTTCCTTCAGCCCCCAGTTCTTCAGCATCTTGGCGTGCAGGAAGTACTGGTTGATCGAGGTCAGCTCGTTGTAGAGCGCCTTGTTGAGGAATTCGATGACCTTGGCGTCGCCTTTCATGGGTTGCTCTCGCACACGTTGAACGCGCGCACTGTAGCGCCATGCGGCGGACGATGAAGTAACGCGAATCGTGCTCATTGACCTTGCCGCATGCGGCAGTGGCGCACGCGCGGCATCGGCCACGGCGGAAGAGAGAACGGGGACGGGAAGCGCCGGGATGGCCCGGCCGCTCAGGCGGCCTTGCCCAGCTCCAGCATCGGCAGCGGCAAGCTGTGCGTGGCGCGCGCCTTGGCCAGCAGCTCGGCCGCCATGTCCAGGCAGGAACCGCAGGTCGAGCCGCAACCGGTACGCATGGTCAACTCGGCCACCGTGCTGCAGCCGTTGTCGGCGGCTTCGCGGATCTGGTGGTCGGTCACTCCGTTGCAGATGCAGACGTACACGGCGGGGATCGAAGGCAGGCAGGCCAGGAGCGGCCTGCCGGCATTTCACCGAAAACGAGAATGGTTGTCAATAATCTTCCTGAATCATTCTCGTCAAGCCCCGGCTCAGCTACCGGCGGGGCCTTCGCCCTGCACCTTCTTCGGCCAGTACCCACGCGCGCGCGAACGCTTGCGTGGCCGCTCGTGGCCGGCGGCATGGCCGGGCATCCAGGCCTCCTGCGCGCTCTGCGGCATCGCCGTGACCTCGCTGCCCGCCACCCCACGCGCCAACGGCGCCAGGTGCCGCAACGCCCGTGCATAGACGCCGCGCTTGAACATCACCACGTGCTCGACCGGGTACCAGAAATCCACCCAGCGCCAATGGTCGAATTCGGGGCTGTCGGTATGGTCCAGGCTCACGTGCGTTTCGTCGCCGGTCAGGCGCAGCAGGAACCAGACCTGCTTCTGGCCGATGCACACCTGCCGCTCGTTGCGGCGGATGGCGCGACTGGGCAAGCGGTAACGCAGCCAACCAGGCGTTGCCCCCAGCACTTCCACATGCTCGGGCAACAGGCCGGTTTCTTCCTGCAATTCGCGATACATGGCCTCGACCGGGGTCTCGTCGGAATTCATCCCGCCCTGCGGAAACTGCCAGCCGTCCCTGCGCACTCGCCGTGCCCAGAACACCTGCCCGTCTTCCCGCATCAGCACGATGCCGACGTTCGGTCGATAGCCGTCCGGATCGATCACGATGCGGACTCCTGAAGTTCTACTGTCCGGACTCTGCCACGGCCTTCGCCGCGCCACAAGCTCGGAAGAAAACTGTTGACAGGCATCCCCGCCATGCGCAGAATTGCGGGCTCCCTCGGGGCTATGTAGCTCAGCCGGTTAGAGCACAGCACTCATAATGCTGGGGTCGGTGGTTCGAGTCCACCCATAGCCACCACGGATGCCGGCATTGGCATCCCCTCGCAGGGAATGCGATAATCGTCGCTCACATTGCCCCGTCGCCAAGCGGTAAGGCACCTGACTCTGACTCAGGCATTCGGTGGTTCGAATCCATCCGGGGCAGCCAAACACGAAAGGCCCGATCGAAAGATCGGGCCTTTTTCTTGGTCTTCCGTCACCCTACCCAACCCTCTCGGGAAAGCCACATCGCGACTGGCGTCGCCCCTACGGCTTGCTTCCGTGAGCCATGGCCCGAACGACAAAAGCCCGGCCGAAGCCGGGCTTTTGCTCTTCCAACCAGCGGGACCCCGAAGGATCCCGGCCAAACGCGATGGATCAGCGCTTGGAGAACTGGGTGGCGCGGCGGGCCTTGTGCAGGCCGACCTTCTTGCGCTCGACTTCGCGGGCGTCGCGGGTCATGAAGCCGGCCTTGCGCAGCTCGGACTTCAGGCCTTCGTCGTACTCGACCAGCGCGCGGGCGATGCCCAGGCGGATCGCACCGGCCTGGCCGGTGGTGCCACCGCCGGCGGCGGTGACGACGACGTCGAAGCTTTCGGTGTTCTTGGTCAGCTCCAGCGGCTGGCGCACGATCATGCGCGCGGTCTCACGGCCGAAGAACTCGTCCAGCGGACGGCCATTGACGGTGATGTTGCCGGTGCCCTTGCGCAGGAACACGCGGGCGGTGGAGGACTTGCGGCGGCCAGTGCCGTAGTTTTGCGTGATAGCCATGATCAGATATCCAGGACTTGCGGCTGCTGGGCGGCGTGCGGATGTTCGGCGCCGGCGTAAACCTTGAGCTTGCGGTACATCTGGCGACCCAGCGGACCCTTCGGCAGCATGCCCTTGACGGCGATCTCGATCACGCGCTCCGGGTGGCGCTCCAGCGCCTGGGCCAGGGATTCGGTCTTCAGGTTGCCGATGTAGCCGGTGAAGCGGTGGTACATCTTGTCCTGCAGCTTCTTGCCGGTGACGGCAATCTTTTCTGCATTGATGACAACCAGGTAGTCGCCGGTATCGACGTGCGGGGTGTAGACGGGCTTGTGCTTGCCACGCAGGCGGCGGGCCAGCTCGGTGGCCAGACGGCCCAGGGTCTTGCCCGAGGCGTCGACGAGATACCAGTCGCGTTGGACGGTCTCGTTCTTTGCGGTGAAAGTGCTCATGAAAGAACTCAGGTTAGGTCGGGCTCATTGCGGCGCTGCACTGCCGGAACTCTGCCACGCGTTGTGAAGGTGGAACGCAAGAGGCGGGATTGTACTGGCCGCGCCACCTCCGCGCAACCGCGGGGCCCGCCGGCCTTGGCAGCCCCCATGCCAGCGGCGAGAATCCCGAGGACGCCCTTCCCGCCCGGATGCCATGACCATCACCCGCGCCCACACGCCGCTGGACCACCTGCTGACCGAGGCGCAACGCGCCTTGGACACCGTGTTCGGCAATCCCCCGGCCATGCGCCCGAACCCGGCCGGCAACACCCCGGAAATCACGCTGGAAACGCACGAGCGGCGGCACGCGGCCGGACTGATGCGCATCAACCACGTCGGTGAGGTCTGCGCGCAGGGGCTGTATTTCGGCCAAGCCGCGGTCGCGCGCGACCCCGCCACCCGCGCGCACCTGCTGGAGGCGGCGCAGGAGGAAACCGACCACCTGAGCTGGTGCGCCGACCGCCTGCGCGAACTGGACAGCCGCCCCAGCCTGTTCAACCCGTTGTGGTACGCGGGCAGCTACGCCATCGGCACGCTGGCCGGGCTGCGCGGCGATGGCTGGAACCTGGGCTTCGTGGTCGAGACCGAGCGCCAGGTCGAGGCACACCTGGACGAGCATCTGGAAACCCTGCCGCCGGCCGACCAGCGCAGCCGCGCGATCCTGCGGGTGATGAAGGCCGACGAGGCGCGCCACGCCGAGCATGCCGAACATGCCGGCGCCCGCGTGCTGCCGCAGCCGATCCCGACGGTGATGGCGCTGGCCTCCAAGGCGATGAAGACCGTCGCCTACCGGCTCTGATGCGGACCACTCGAAACCGCATCCTCGACCGTAGCTGCGGGGCTTGCCCCGCAGGGGGCCTTGTCGCGAGAACCCGTGCCGGGCAAGCCCGGCACCTACGAGGCGCGTCGCAACCGACTCACCGCTCCACTTCAGCCTGACGCCAGCTTCAAGCCGATCACGCCGGCCACGATCAGCGCCACGCAGGCCAGCCGCGCCGGCGAGGCGCTGTCGTTGAACAGGACGATGCCCAGCACCGCCACGCCCATCGCGCCGATGCCGGTCCAGATGGCGTAGGCGGTGCCGATCGGGACCTGCTTCATCGCCTGCGTCAGCAGCCACAGGCTGATGCCGGCGGCCACCACGGTGCCGACGCTCGGCCACAAACGGGTGAAGCCTTCGCTGTATTTCAGGCCCAGCGCGAAGCCGATTTCGAACAGGCCGGCCAGCAGCAGGTAAACCCAGGGCATCCGATACCTCCTTTCCTCAACCCCGCGCCGGATGCACGGCCGGTCGCGGGCAATCGCAAAAAGAAACGGCCCGATGCTTTCGCACCGGGCCGCCGTCGGCTGTGGTCCATGCCTTGCGGCATGGGGCGGGCCGTCCCGCCGTGTTTCAGTGGTGCAAGCCTAAGCGCCCGCACCCGAACCGCATGTAACCGTCACTCGGCCAGGTTGCGGCCGTGGAACAGTTCCTCGATCTCGCGGCGCAGCAGCGCCTCGATCTTCATGCGCTCCTTGAACGAGAGGTTCTTGGCCTTCTCCTCGAACAGGTACTGGTCCAGGTCGAAGTCCTTCAGGTGCATCTTGGTGTGGAAGATGTTTTCCTGGTAGACGTTGACGTCGAACATCTCGTAGCGCGACTTGATGTTCTTGGCCAGGAAGTTCTGGATCGAGTTGATCTTGTGGTCGATGAAGTGCTTCTTGCCCTTCACGTCGCGGGTGAAGCCGCGCACGCGGTAGTCCATGACCACGATGTCCGATTCCAGGCTCTCGATCAGGTAGTTCAGCGCCTTCAGCGGCGAAATGACGCCGCAGGTGGCCACGTCGATGTCGGCGCGGAACGTGGCGATGCCTTCCTGCGGGTGCGTCTCCGGGTAGGTATGGACGGTGATGTGGCTCTTGTCCATGTGCGCGACCACCGCGTCGGAGATCAGCTCCTTGCCGGCGGCCTTCTTGTCGATCACCGGTTCCTCGGAGATCAGGATGGTCACCGACGCGCCCTGCGGGTCGTAGTCCTGGCGGGCGACGTTGAGGATGTTGGCGCCGATGATCTCGGCCACATCGGTGAGGATCTGCGTGAGACGATCGGCGTTGTATTCCTCGTCGATGTACTCGATGTAACGCTGGCGCTCCTCTTCGGTTCGCGCATAGCAGACGTCATAGATGTTGAAGCTCAGCGCCTTGGTGAGGTTGTTGAAACCCTGCAACCTCAGGCGAGGCAACGGCTTGACCACGGCGGTCGATCCTGTGAATGGCGGGAAAGGGTCAATTATGGGGCAAACCGCCCCCCGGCGAAACGGCGGCCCCGCCCGGCCGGATTGCCCGGTGCGGACGGCCCCGTTAAGCTTGCTCGTTCGAGCTGAGTTCAGCCTTTTGTGAACAACTTCATGAATCCGGGAATCGCCAACACCGCTTCAGGCATGCGTCTTGCCTCCAGCCCGCTGACGCTGGACATCGCCACCATCGACCGGTTCCTCGCCCACAGCCACCGCCGGCGCTACCCGACGCGCACCGATGTGTTCCGTCCCGGCGACGCGGCCGGCACCATGTATTACGTGATCAGCGGCTCGGTGAGCATCATCGCCGAGGAAGAGGAAGACCGCGAGCTGGTGCTGGGCTATTTCGGCACCGGCGAGTTCGTCGGCGAGATGGGCCTGTTCATCGAGTCGGACAAGCGCGAGGTCATCCTGCGCACCCGCACCCCGTGCGAACTGGCAGAGATCAGCTACGATCGCCTGCACCAGCTTTTCCTCGGGCCGTTGTCCGGCGATGCGCCGCGGCTGCTGTACGCGATCGGCTCGCAGATTTCCCGGCGCCTGCTGCATACCAGCCGCAAGGCCAGCCGGCTGGCGTTCCTGGACGTGACCGACCGCATCGTGCGCACCCTGCACGACCTGGCCAAGGAACCGGAATCGATGAGCCATCCGCAGGGCACCCAGTTGCGCGTGTCGCGGCAGGAAATCGCCCGCCTGGTCGGCTGCTCGCGCGAAATGGCCGGGCGCGTGCTGAAGAAGCTGCAGGCCGACGGCCTGCTGCACGCGCGCGGCAAGACCATCGTCCTCTATGGGACGCGCTGAAAGCGCGCATACGCGCTTTCAGCGCCAAAGTTTGCGCAGCAAACTTCGGGCCCCGGCTTCTCAACCTCCAATTCCCCTGCGCCTGTCGGCGCGCCCCCCTTTACCAAAGGGGGGCTGCTTCAACCGATACATGGCTTCGCAAGCCTCAAGGCAACGCCATCGCCTTGCCAGCTTCCTTGACGCACCCGCCCCCACCCAGCAGGCTCCGTGAATGGAATTTGGAAGCGAGTTCTACTGGTTCATCCTGATCGGCATCGGCGCGCAGCTGGTCGATGGCGCGCTGGGCATGGCGTTCGGGCTGGTGTCGTCCTCGGTGCTGCTCAGCATGGGCCTGCCGCCGGCGGCGGTGAGCGCCAGCATCCACACCGCCGAGGTGTTCACCACCGGCGCTTCCGGGGTATCGCACCTGGTGGCCGGCAATGTCGACAAGCGGCTGTTCCTGCGGCTGGCCCTGCCCGGCGCGCTCGGCGGCGCGCTCGGCGCCTACGTGCTGACGCAACTGCCCGGCGACATCATCCGTCCCTTCATCTACCTCTACCTGCTGGCGCTGGCGATCTTCATCCTCGCCCGCGCATGGGGGCGCTTCACGCCCAAGCGCGAGGTGCAGCGTGTGCCGGTGCTGGGCTTCTTCGCCGGGCTGCTGGACGCCAGCGGTGGTGGCGGCTGGGGGCCGGTGGCGACCTCGACGCTGCTGGCGCGCGGCGGGCAGGCACGCACCACCATCGGCACCGTCAACGCGGCCGAGTTCATCGTCACCATCGCCATTTCCGCCACCTTCCTGCTGTCGATGGGCGTGCAGCACGCCAGCATCGTCGCCGGCCTGCTGGTCGGCGGCATGATGGCCGCGCCGGTCGCGGCCTTGCTGGTCAAGCGCCTGAAGGAGCGCTGGGTACTGATCGGCGTGGGCGTGATGGTGCTGTCGATCAGCCTGTTCCAGATCGGGCACGCGGTCGGCGGCTGGCTGGGCCGTACTCCGTAGGGGCGCACCCTGGTGCGCGACGGGGCCTTACCGGAAAAGTTTCATCGCGTACCAGGGTGCGCTCCTATGCAGGTTCGCCGCCGCGGTCCACGCAGCCCCAGTTGAGGATCGGCGTGCCGGCCGGCAGTACCTTGCGGAAGAATTCCACCCGTGCATGCTTGGGGTTGACCACCACCGGCGCCTTCGCGGCCTTCAGCAGCGGCAGGTCGGCGGTGCTGTCCGAATAGGCGATGGCGATGTCGCCGTAGCCGCGCTCGCGCAGCATGCGCATCTTCTCTTCGTTATGGCAGTGGCGGGTGGCGCCCATCGCGCCGAAGCGCGGGCCCACCGCGCTGCCGATCACGCTCACGTCCTGGTGCGCGACGAAGGCGAGGATCGCGCGCGCCAGTTCCGGCGGCGCGCCGGTGGCCACCACCACCTTGTCGCCGGCGCGACGGTGCGCGGCGAACACGTCCAGCGCCCGCGGCAGCAGGCGGGTGCGGATTTCCGCCTCGTGGGTGCGTACGTAGCGGTCGATGACGGTGTTGAACTGGCGCGCGCCGTGCAGGCCGAAGGTGGCGATCCAGACATAGCCGGAAATGCCGTGGCGGCGGGTCGGCAGCAGCGCCACCAGCGGCCCCAGCAGCGGCGTGGCCAGCAAGGCGGCCAGCAGCCGCAAGGGGTTGCGCTTGAGCAGCCAGGCGAACAGGTGGCTGCCGGAGTCGCCGTCGTAGAGGGTGTGGTCGAAATCGAAGACGACCAGTTGCGCGTCGTCACCGGGAACGGGGTAAGGATCGGTCATGCGCCGAAGAATAGCTGACGCAGGCCCTCGCCCGGCTCTTCCGCGCGCATGAAGGCTTCGCCGACCAGGAAGGCGTTGACGCCGGCGTCGCGCATCAGCTGCACGTCGGCCGGGCCGAGGATGCCGCTCTCGGTGACCAGCAGGCGGTCGCGCGGCACCGCGTCCTTCATCGACAGCGTGGTGTCCAGCGACACCTCGAAGCTGCGCAGGTTGCGGTTGTTGATGCCCACCAGCGGCACCGGCACCTGGATGGCGCGCTCCAGCTCGTCGATGTCGTGCACTTCCACCAGCACGTCCATCTTCAAGCGCATCGCCAGGTCGGACAGCTCGGCCAGCTGGCGGTCGTCCAACGCCGAGACGATCAGCAGGATGCAGTCCGCGCCCAGCACGCGCGCCTCGTATACCTGGTACGGGTCGATCACGAAATCCTTGCGCAGCACCGGCAGCGTGCAGGCCTCGCGCGCCTGCTGCAGGTAGGCATCGGCGCCCTGGAAAAAATCCACGTCGGTCAGCACCGACAGGCAGCTGGCGCCGCCGAACTCGTAGCTCACCGCGATCTCGGCCGGGCGGAAATCCGGGCGGATCACGCCCTTGGACGGGCTGGCCTTCTTGACCTCGGCGATCACCGCCGGGTCGCCGTTGGCGATGGCCGCGTGCAGCGCGCTGGCGAAGCCGCGCACCGGCGAGGCGTCTGCCACGCGCGCCTTCAGCTCGGCCAGCGGCACGCGGGCGCTGCGCTCGGCCACCTCCTGCGTCTTGCGGGCGAGGATGGTGTTGAGGATGTCGCTCATCGAATCTGCTTCCTGGGGTTCCGCTGCCGCGGGGGCTCAGAGTGTATGGGTGGCGGCCACGTACTGCTGCATGCGCGCGCGCGCGCTGCCATCGGCCAGCACCGCGCGCGCGCGCGCCAGGCCGTCGGCGATGCTGTCGGCCACGCCGGCCACATATAGCGCGGCACCGGCGTTGAGCGCGACGATGTCGTTGGCCGGGCCAGGCTGGTCGTCGAGCACGCCGCGCAGCATGGCGATGGACTCGGCCGGGTCGGCGACCTTGAGGTTGCGGCTGGCGGACATGGCGATGCCGAAGTCCTCCGGGTGGATCTCGTACTCGCGCACCTTGCCGTCGCGCAGCTCGCCGACCAAGGTGCCGGCGCCCAGCGAGATCTCGTCCATGTTGTCGCGGCCCCACACCACCAGCGCGCGCTGCGCGCCCAGTTCGCGCAGCACGCGCGCCTGGATGCCGACAAGGTCCGGGTGGAACACGCCCATCAGGATGTTGGTGGCGCCGACCGGGTTGGTCAGCGGGCCGAGGATGTTGAAGATGGTTCGCACGCCCATCTCGCGCCGCACCGGCGCGACCACCTTCATCGCCGGGTGGTGCATCGGCGCGAACATGAAGCCGATGCCGGTCCGTTCGATGGCGCGCGCCACCTGTTCGGGGCGCAGCTCGATCACCGCGCCCAGCGCTTCCACCGCGTCGGCGCTGCCGGACTTGGACGACACGCTGCGGTTGCCGTGCTTGGCCACCTTGGCCCCGGCCGCGGCGACCACGAACATCGCGCAGGTGGAGATGTTGAAGGTGTGCGAGCCGTCGCCGCCGGTGCCGACGATGTCGACCAGATTTGTCCTGTCGTCCACCTGCACCGGCAGCGCGAACTCGCGCATCACCGTGGCCGCGCCGGCGATCTCGCCGACGGTCTCCTTCTTCACCCGCAGGCCGGTGAGGATGGCGGCGGTCATGGTCGGCGAGACTTCGCCGCGCATGATCTGGCGCATCAGGTCGACCATTTCGTCGAAGAAGATCTCGCGGTGCTCGATGGTGCGTTGCAGGGCTTCCTGCGCGGTGAAGGTCATGGTGGCTCCGGTCAAATGACGATGTAGTCGCTGGCGCAGGCGATGCCGTCGTGCGCGCCTTCGCGCAGATGCACGTGCAGGCCGCCGATGGGACCGAGCGGAAGGCAGGCATCCACTTCCAGCAAGGCGTCGCGATGCGGCTTGAGCCAGTGCGCCCCGGCCTGCGCCAGCGCCTTGCGCTTGGCCTCGGCGGCATCGCCGGCGACGACAAGCAGGTTGTGGTGCGCCTCGCCGAACTCGCCGGCGACATAGCCGCCGAGGTTGACGAAGTAGAGCTTCGGCGAAGCTCCCGCTGGCGGTTCGACAGAAAAACGCACCTGCCATTGTTCGACGCCATCGACCGTCATCCACGAATCGATGTGCAGCCCGGCCGGTTCGCCGAACCACTGCCGGCGCAGTTGCTCGTGGGTCTGTCCGATGCCCGGCGCGGCCGCGAACACCACGTCGTGCACCTCGGTGTTGGCGCGCGCATGGCGGCCGCCGAGCATCACCACGAACAGGCGCAGTTCCTGCATGCTCACGGCTGGCCTCCCTGCGCGGCGGAACGGCATTTCATCGCGCACGTTCCAGGAAATTCTTCAGCAGCGCATGGCCGTGCTGGGTGAGGATGGATTCGGGATGGAACTGCACGCCTTCCACCGGATGCTCGCGGTGGCGCAGGCCCATGATCTCCTCCATCGAACCGTCGGCGTTCTCGGTCCACGCGGTGATTTCCAGCGACGCCGGCAGCGTGCTCTTGTCCACCACCAGTGAGTGGTAGCGCGTGGCCTCGTAGCCGTCCGGCAAGCCGGCGAACACGCCCTTGCCCTCGTGGCGGATCGGCGAGGTCTTGCCGTGCATGATATTGCCGGCACGGATCACGTCGCCGCCATAGACCTGGCCGATGCTCTGGTGACCCAGGCACACGCCGAGGATCGGCGTGCTCGCGCCGAGCCGGCGGATCACTTCCAGCGACACGCCCGCCTCGTTGGGCGTGCATGGACCGGGCGAAACGACGATGTGCGATGGCTGCAGCGCGGCGATTCCGTCGACGCTCAGCGCGTCGTTGCGCACCACCTTGACCTCGGCGCCCAGCGTCTGCAGGTACTGCACGAGGTTGAAGGTGAAGCTGTCGTAGTTGTCGATCATCAACAGCATGGGGATTCCTGCCTGTATTCGGTGACGGCGCGGGCTTACAGCCCCTGGGCGGCCTGGGCGACGGCGCGGAACAGCGCGCGGCCCTTGTTCATGGTTTCGTCCCATTCCTTCTCAGGGTCGGAATCGAACACGATGCCGGCACCGGCCTGCACGTGCAGGCGACCGTCCTGGATGACCGCGGTGCGGATGGCGATGGCGGTGTCGGCATCGCCATGCCAGCCGAGGTAGCCGATGGCGCCGGCATAGACATTGCGCTTGACCGGCTCCAGTTCGCGGATGATCTCCAGCGCGCGGATCTTCGGCGCGCCGCTGACGGTGCCGGCCGGGAAGGTCGCGCGCAGCACGTCGGCGTAGCTGAGGTTGTCGTGCAGGCGGCCGGTCACTTCGCTGACGATGTGCATGACGTGGCTGTAGCGCTCGATCACGAAGCGCTCGCCGACTTCGACGCTGCCCACCTGCGAGACGTGGCCGACGTCGTTGCGGCCGAGGTCGATCAGCATCAGGTGCTCGGCGCGTTCCTTCGGGTCGGCCAGCAGTTCGGCTTCCAGCGCCTGGTCCTCGGCCTGCGTCCTGCCGCGCGGGCGGGTGCCGGCGATGGGCCGCACCGTCACCTTGCCATCCTGCAGGCGCACGAGGATTTCCGGCGAGGAACCCACCACCTGGGTGCCGCCGACGTCGAGGAAATACATGTACGGCGACGGGTTCAGCGCACGCAGCGCGCGATAGACGTCGATCGGGCGGGCATGGAACGGCACGCTCATGCGCTGGCTCAGCACCACCTGGAAGGCGTCGCCGGCACGCACGTAGTCCTGCACCCGCTGCACCGCGTCGATGAAGCCTTCGCGGGTGAAGCCGCTGACGAAATCGGCCTCGTCCAATGCCGCCGGCTGCAGGGTTTCCGGGTAGCCGGCGCCGCCGTGGCGCAGCCGGTGCGCCAGTTCGTCGAGGCGGCGGTTGGCCCGCGCCCAGGCCTGCGGCTGCGACGGGTCGGCATGCACGATCAGGTACAGCCGGCCCTTGAGGTTGTCGAACACCGCCAGCTCTTCGGACAGCATCAGGTAGATGTCGGGGGTACCGAGTTCGTCGGGCTTGACGCCGGCGGCCAGGCGCGGCTCGATGTACTGGATGCATTCGAAGCCGAACCAGCCGACCAGCCCGCCAGTGAAACCGGGCAGGCCCTCGAAGCGCGGCACCGAATGCCGGGCGCGCAGGATTTCGACTTCGGCCAGCGGGTCGGCGACGTCGCGGTGCTCGACCACTTCGCCCAGTTCGCACACTTCCAGCGTGTGGCCGCGGAAGCCGTAGGTGCGCCGCGCCGGCAGGCCGATGATGGAGTAGCGGCCGAAGCGCTCGCCGCCTTCGACCGATTCGAACAGGTAGGTATGCGGGCCGTCGGCGAGCTTCAGGTAGACCGACAGCGGCGTGTCCAGGTCGGACAGCACTTCGCGGACGACGGGGATGCGTGTGTGGCCTTCAGCGGCCTGCTGCTGGAACTGCGCTTGCGTGATCAAGACGGTCTTCCTTCCGGGAATCGGCGGTGGCGGTACGGACGACGGCAACGGGCCACCATCGCCACCAGCGGCGAGCGGAAGAAAGGGAACGCCTGGTCGTCAGAGTGGGCACCGGCGCACTTTACCGCACTTCCGGCGGGCGTTGTGCATTGCCGCAGGCGGTGGATCGCTTGCAGGAGCAACGATCCGCGGCTGATGGCGCTTCCCCGCAGAGCGCACCTTGGTGCGCGAGGGGCATTGCCGGGAAAGCTTCATCGCGCAGCAAGCTGCGCTCCTACCGGGCAATGCGTGTCATGTTGCCGTCATCGGGCGCCCGGAGAATGGGAGGCCATGGCAGGGACGATGGATGGAGGCGGGATCAGCCTCCGACTGATTCCCCCGGCCGCAGCGGCGACGCTGCGGCTTTTCTTTTGGACTCGTCTCGCCGCGACACGCGAAGGGGTTTTCCCACACCCATCGAGAACACCCTCGTAGATGCGGGGCTTGCCCCGCATTGGGACTTTCCCGGTGAAGCCTCATGCGGGGCAAGCCCCGCATCTACAGGAGCGTCTTGCCTCACTCCTCTGCAAAACGCCGCAACGCCTCGCCTTCCAGCCGGTACACCGTCCACTCGTCCTGCGGTTTCGCGCCTGCCGCTTTGTAGAAATCGATGGCCGGCGTGTTCCAGTCCAGCACCGACCACTCGAAGCGGCCGCAGCCCTGCGCCACCGCCAGCCGCGCGATGTGCTGCAGCAGCGCCTTGCCCGCGCCGCAGCCGCGATGCCCGGGGCTGACGTACAGGTCTTCCAGATAGATGCCGTTGCGGCCCAACCAGGTGGAGTAGTTGTGGAAATAGACGGCATAGCCCACCGGCACGCCGTCAAGCTCGCAGACCAGCGCCTGTGCCTTGGCATCCGTACCGAACAGGCTGGCGCGGATGCCGGCCTCGTCGGTCCGCACCGACGATTCGGCTTTCTCGTAGATCGCCAGCTCGCGGATGAAGCGCAGGATCAGGCCGGCGTCGGCGGCGACCGCTGGGCGGATGCGCAGGCCGGCGGCCACCGCTCAGCCCCGCGCCGCGGCGACGTTGCCGCGCATCTGCGCGATCACCTGCGCATAGTCCGGCGCGTTGAAAATGGCCGAGCCGGCGACGAAGGCGTCCGCACCGGCGGCGGCGATCTCGCCGATGTTGTCGGCCTTCACCCCGCCATCGACTTCCAGCAGCACCGGCTTGCCGCGCTTGTCGATCATCGCCCGCACCGCGCGCAGCTTGTCCAGCGTGGAAGGAATGAAGGCCTGCCCGCCGAAGCCGGGGTTGACCGACATCAGCAGCACCAGGTCCAGGTCGTCCAGCACCCAGTCCAGTACTTCCACCGGCGTGGCCGGGTTCAGCACCAGCCCGGCCTTGCAGCCGTGCGACCTGATCAGCTGGATGGTGCGGTGCACGTGCTTCGACGCTTCCGGGTGGAAGCTGATCAGGCTGGCGCCGGCCTCGGCGAAGTCGGGGATGATGCGGTCCACCGGCTCGACCATCAGGTGCACGTCGATCGGCGCGGTCACGCCGTGTTTGCGCAGCGCCTGGCAGACCATCGGGCCGATGGTCAGGTTGGGTACGTAGTGGTTGTCCATCACGTCGAAGTGGACCCAGTCGGCGCCGGCGGCGAGCACGTTGTCGACCTCCTCGCCCAGCTTGGCGAAATTGGCCGAGAGGATGGACGGGGCGATGATGCAGTTGGACATGGCGGGGCCTTCAGCGCTTGCGCAGGGTTTTGATGCGGTCGTAGGCGGCATTGATCTGCCGGGCTTTCCTTTCGGCCTGGGCGCGCAGTTCGGGCGCGGCGCCGGCCACCTTGTCAGGGTGGTACTGCGAGATCAGGCGGCGGTAGGCCAGCTCGACCTCGGCGTCGCTGGCCTCGCGGGTCAGGCCCAGCTCGCGATACGGGGCGTCGCGGTTCAGCCGGAACCAGTCGCTGTCGAAGGCATGGCCGAGCAGCACGCCGAGCGCCGCGCCGAACAGCGGGTTGGGCCTGAACAGCAAGACGCCGGCGATGAATCCGAGCAGTTTTCCGTACCAGCGCATGGGCGGGCGCGCGTCCATCGACAAGGGGAATGGGCATTTTACACAGCGGCCCCGGACGGCCTTACACTAGGCCGCCCGCCGTCCAGCCGCGGGCCCCCCGGGTCCTGAGCGGACGGCTTCATCGCCAAGTTCCAGGAGTGCCCGTGCCAACCACGCTGCTGCAATCCGATCTTCCCGGCCTGCCCTTGCGCCACCGCGGCAAGGTGCGTGACGTGTTCGACATCCCGCGCGAACGCCTGCCTGCCGACACTCCTCCGGGCGACTACCTGCTGATCGTGGCCACCGACCGCCTGTCCGCGTTCGACGTGGTGCTGCCCGACCCGATCCCCGGCAAGGGCGAGATGCTGTGCCAGGTGTCGAACTTCTGGTTCGGCAAGACCGAGCACCTGATGCCCAACCACCTGACCGGCATCGACGTGGCCGGCGTGCTGCCCGAGGGCGTGGACCCGGCGCTGTACGCCAGGCGCGCGGTGGTGACCAAGAAATTGAAGCCGGTGCCGGTGGAGGCCATCGCCCGCGGCTACCTGATCGGCAGCGGCTGGAAGGACTACCAGCGCACCGGCAAGGTCAGCGGCATCGTGCTGCCCGACGGCCTGCGACAGGCGCAGCAGTTGCCCGAGCCGATCTTCACCCCGTCCACCAAGGCGGCGGTGGGCGACCACGACGAGAACATCGACTTCGACGCGATGGTCAAGGCAGTGGGCGCGGAGCTGGCCGAGAAGGTGCGCGACGCCACCCTGCGCATCTACAAGTTCGCCGCCGCCTATGCCGCCGAGCGCGGCATCCTGCTGGCCGACACCAAGTTCGAGTTCGGCACCGACGCCGACGGCCGCCTGTACATCATGGACGAAATGCTGACCCCGGATTCCTCGCGCTACTGGCCGGCCGACGAGTACCAGCTCGGCACCAGCCCGCCGAGCTACGACAAGCAGTTCGTGCGCGACTACCTGGAGACGCTGGACTGGGGCAAAAGCGCGCCCGGCCCGGAACTGCCGGCCGAGGTGATCGCCCGCACCCGCGACAAGTATGCCGAGGCGTTGCAGAAGCTGGCCGGCATCCGCATCGACTGAACCCCTGCGCGCCCGGCCGGGTGCGCCCTACTACCCGCCGGAGCAGAGGATGGACATGAGCACCGCACGCCCCATCGACCGCTGGTTCGCCAGCTACTCCGGCGACCATCGCAACGCCACCAACCAGGCCATCCACGTGTTCGCGGTGCCGGCCATCGCGTGGTCGGTGATCGCGCTGCTGTGGTGCATCCCGCCGCTGCTGCCGTGGTTCCAGTACGGCATCTGGGCGGCGCTGGCGATGTTCGGCACGTGGGCGTACTACAACCGCCTGTCGCGGCCGCTGGGCGTCGGCATGCTGATCCTGTTCTTCGTCGCCGGCTGCATCTGCCGGCTGCTCGAGGAGCGCTATGGGCTGCACGCGCTGCTGTACGCCGGCATCGGCGTGTTCGTGGTGGCGTGGATCGCGCAGTTCATCGGCCACCACATCGAAGGCCGCCGGCCCAGCTTCCTCACCGACCTGACCTACCTGCTGATCGGCCCGATCTGGGTGCTGGCCAAGCTGTACCGGCAGTTCGGCTGGAGGTATTGAGCGGCAGGTCCCGCCTGCGAAACGCGGGACTGTAGCTGCGGGGCTTGCCCCGCATGGGGCATTGCCGGGAAGGCTTCGTGTGGGGCAAGCCCCACACCTACGGGATGAGCATTTCCCGGGTTGGATTGAACCCCCGCGGGGCGTAGCCGAAGTCGCGCCGGGCCGGTTCGAGGTCGAACACCAGCGGTTCGCGCATGCGCGCCAGCGCCGCGGCATTCAGGCCGCGCAGGCGGCCGGCGGCGTGCGCCAGCGCCAGCGCGGCCCGGAACAATGGCGCCGGCACGCGCAGCAGGCGCGGTCGCGGGCGCAGCGCGGCCAGCACCCGCCGCACCATCTCGGCATAGCCCAGCACCTCGCCGCCGCCCAGCGCGTAGGCCCGCCCGGCCGTGGCCGGGTGCCGCGGCACCTGCAGCGCCGCGTCGGCCAGGTCCTGCACGTGCACCGGCTGGCGCAGGCCATCGGCGCCGGAAGGCAGCACGAACAAGCCGGTGCGCGAGGCCAGCGCGGCGATCGCGCTCAACGTGGCGTCGCGGCCGGCGCCATAGACCAGCGTCGGGCGCAGCACGGTCGCCGCCGCGCCACGTTCGCGCGCCGCGGCGAACAGCGTGGCCTCGGCCTCGCGCAGGCGGCGGGCGACATCGCGCTCGGCCGCTTCGCTGGAATCGCCCTTGACCTCGACGCTGGTGGAGCCGAAGGCCACCACGCGCGCGGCGCCGACGTCGGAGGCGGCATACCAGCGCGCGAAGTGGTCGAGCGGGCCGCAACTGAACACCGCATCGAACGATGCCGGCTCCTGCCACGCACCGGACAGGTCGCCCAACCGCCAGATCAGCCCGGGCGCCACTGCACGCGATGCACGCGATACCGCCGTCACCTGCCAGCCGGCCGCCAGCAGGCCGGCCAGCACGCGCTCGCCGATCTGCCCGCTGCCGCCGAACACCAGCGCATGCCGCGGCCGGTCTTCGCCACTTCGTTCCATTGCCATGCGGCAAGCATAGGTGATGCCGACGCCGCCGCGCCCACCGGGTAGACTCGAAGCAACCGCCATGCCGAGAGCGCCATGACGCACACCGCCCCGCCGCCCGCCGCCATCCTGCTCGCCACCGACCTGAGCGCACGCTGCGACCGCGCGCTGTCCCGTGCACTGCAACTGGCCCGGCAATGGGAGGCGCGGCTGGTGGTGGCGACGGTGCTGCCACCCGCACCGTCGCCGCAATCGTTCCTCGCCACCGGGCCCGCGCCCGACGTCGACCGGCTGGAACAACGCCTGCACCGCGACATCGGCGCGGACGCCGAGGGCGTCGCGCTGAGCGTGCGGGTGACCGAGGGCCACGTCGGCCGCGCGCTGCTGCAGCTGGCCGCCGAGGAAGGCTGCGGGCTGGTCGTCACCGGCATCGCCAGCGACCCGGCGTTCGAACTGCCGCTGCTGGGCTCCACCGTGCTGTGGCTGACCCGCCATTCGCCGCTGCCGCTGCTGGTGGTGCACCAGCGCGTGCGCGGGCCCTACCGCAGGCTGGCCGTGGCCACGGACTTCTCCGACAGTTCGGCCAACGCTGCCAACCGTGCGCTGGCGCTGTTCGGGCAGCCGCTGCAACTGGCGCTGGTGCATGCGCTGGAAACGCCCGGCAGCGCGCTGCTCGGCGGCGACCACGACGTCCTGCTGGCGCAGGCGCACGAACAGGCGCGGACGCAGGCGCGGGCCTTCCTCGCCGGGCTGCGGCCACTGCCTCCGCCGGAACGGATACGGCTGGTGATCGAGCCGGGCGACCCGGCGCCGCTGCTGCAGCGGCAGGCCGCCGAAGCCGAGCTGGTGGTGGTCGCCACGCACGGGCGCGGCGCCCTGTTCGAGCTGTTGATCGGCAGCGTCGCGCGCCGGCTGGTGGCGACGCTGGAAACGGACACCCTGCTGGTCCGCGACCAGCGCTCGCACCCGCCGCTGTAGCGCCCCGAACCCGAACGGCGCGTTCATGCAACGGGTTCCGGCGGGAAAAAGGTGCCTGCTAGACTCCGGTGCCTTGCTCGCGAATCCCGCATTCCCTGCATGACATCCGTTCTCCCCCTGCTGCTCGCGCTGCCGTTCCTGACGGCCGCGCTGATCGCCCTGCACGGCCGCCTGTCGCGTAGCGCCGGCGCATGGCTGGCCGCGCTGGCGCCCCTGCTGGGGCTGGTGCTGCTGGGCAGCATGACCCCGGCCGTGCTCGACGGCGCGGTGCCGCGCGCCGGCTGGCCGTGGCTGCCGCAGCTCGGGCTGGACTTCAGCCTGCGCCTGGACGGGCTGGCGTGGCTGTTCGCCGGGCTGGTGCTGGGCATCGGCGCGCTGGTGGTGCTGTACGCGCACTACTACCTGTCGGCGCAGGACAGCACGCGCCGCTTCTACAGCTGCCTGCTGCTGTTCATGGGCGCGATGCTGGGCATGGTGCTGTCCGGCAACCTGTTGCTGCTGGTGGTGTTCTGGGAGCTGACCAGCATCAGTTCGTTCCTGCTGATCGGCTTCTGGTCGCACCGCCGGGACGCGCGCGAGGGCGCGCGCATGGCGCTGGTCATCACCGCCGCCGGCGGGCTGGCGCTGCTGGCCGGCGTGCTGCTGATCGGGCGCATCGTCGGCAGCTTCGACCTGGACGTGGTGCTGGCCTCGAGCGAGCTGATCCGCGGCCACCGCCTGTACCCGTGGATCCTGCTGCTGGTGCTGGCCGGCATCTTCACCAAGAGCGCGCAGTTCCCGTTCCACTTCTGGCTGCCGCACGCGATGGCCGCGCCGACCCCGGTGTCGGCCTACCTGCACTCGGCGACGATGGTGAAGGCCGGCGTGTTCCTGCTGGCGCGGCTGCACCCGGCGCTGGCCGGCAGCGAGCTGTTCTTCTACGTGGTCAGCGGCATCGGCGCGGTCACCCTGCTGGTCGGCGCGTGGAACGCGATCTTCCAGCACGACCTCAAGGGCGTGCTGGCGTACTCGACGATCTCGCACCTGGGCCTGATCACCCTGCTGTTCGGCCTGTCCACGCCGATGGCGGTGGTCGCCGGCGTGTTCCACATCCTCAACCACGCCACCTTCAAGGCCTCGCTGTTCATGGCCGCCGGCATCATCGACCACGAGACCGGCACCCGCGACATGCGCCGGCTCGGTGGCCTGCGCAAGCTGATGCCGATCACCAGCGCGCTGGCGATCGTCGCCTCGCTGGCGATGGCCGGCATCCCGCTGCTCAACGGCTTCTTGTCCAAGGAAATGCTGTTCGCCGAGGCGCTGGCCACCGGCGGCCCGCAGTGGATGCGCGCGGCGGTCAGCGGCACCGCGCTGCTGGCCGGCATCCTCGGCGTGGCCTACAGCCTGCGCTTCGTCCACGACACCTTCTTCGGCAAGGGCCCGCTGGACATCGACGTGGCGCCGCACGAGCCGCCGCGCTGGATGAAGCTGCCGGTGGAAATCCTGGTGGTGATCTGCCTTGCGGTCGGCATCGTACCGGCGCTGACCGTGGCGCCGGTGCTGCGGGCCGGCGCACAGGCGATCCTCGGCCCGGCCCTGCCCGACTACAGCCTGTCGATCTGGCACGGCTTCAACCTGCCGCTGGCGATGAGCGCGGTCGGCGTGGCCGGCGGCATCGCGCTGTATTTCGGCCTGCGCCGGCTCACCGACCTGTACGCCGCGCGCAACCGCCCGCTCGGCAAGCAGGCCTTCCAGCGCGGCATGGACGCCCTGTTCGGCTTCGCCCAGCGCTGCACCCACGCACTGGCCAACGGCAGCCTGCAACGGATGCTGCTGGCACTGGTGCTGGTGGCGATGGTCGTGGCCGCCGCACCCCACCTGGCCGCCCCCGCATGGCCGGCGTGGCCGTCGCCGCAACCGATGCCGCTGCTGGGCTGGGCGCTGTGGCTGGTGATGCTGGCCTGCGCGCTCGGCGGGCTGTTCCTGTACCGGCAGCGCCTGCTGGCGGTGATCGTGATGGGCGGCACCGGGCTGATGGTGGCGCTGGCCTTCGTGTTCCTGTCCGCGCCGGACCTGGCGCTGACCCAGCTGATGGTGGAGATGGTGACGCTGGCGCTGATGCTGCTGGGCATGAACTACCTGCCGGCGCAGTCGCCGCCCGAGCACGGCCGCTGGCGCAAGCGCCGCGACGCGCTGATCGCCATCGTCGCCGGCGGCGGGCTGGCGGCGCTGGCCTACACGATGATGACGCTGCCGCCGGACACCGTGGCCGGCGAGATGCTGCGCCGCTCGCTGCCCGAGGCCTACGGCCACAACGTGGTCAACGTGATCCTCGTGGACTTCCGCGGCTTCGACACCTTCGGCGAGATCACCGTGTTCGGCATCGCCGCGCTGGTGGTGCACGCGCTGCTGCGGCGCTCGCGGATGGCGCCGGAGCAGATCATGCCGGGCCCGCCGATCAAGCTGCCGGTGCCGGCCGACCTGGCGCAGATCATGTTCCCGCTCACCCTCACCGTGTCGATCTTCCTGTTCCTGCGCGGCCACAACGCGCCCGGCGGCGGCTTCATCGCCGGGCTGGTGCTGGCGGTGCCGCTGCTGATCCAGTACGTGATCCAGGGCACCGCGTCGGTGGAGTCGCGCTTCGGCTTCGACTACATCCGCTGCATCGGCGCCGGCCTGCTGGTGGCGCTGCTGTCCGGCGCGGCCTCGCTGCTGTTCGGCGTGCCGTTCCTGACCAGCGGCCACGTCGTGCTGGACCTGCCGCTGGTCGGCGAGCTGGAGCTGGCCAGCGCGATGGGCTTCGACACTGGCGTCTACCTGGTGGTGTTCGGCGGGGTGATGCTGATCCTGTCGATGATGGGCACCATCAAGCCCTCGCGCACGCGCAACGCGCGCCACGGCGAGATCGACCTGCAACGCCGCTCGGCCCGCACCGGGGAGATGCACTGATGGAACTGGCGCTGGCAAGCGCGATCGGCGTGCTCACCGCCATCGGCATCTACCTGACGCTGCGCGCGCGCAGCTTCGACGTGATCCTCGGCATGACCTTCCTGTCCTACGCCACCAATCTGCTGATCTTCGCCGGCGGGCGGCTGGTCAGCGGCAAGGCGCCGGTGCTGCGCGACGGCATCCCCGCCGACCTCGCGCACCAGACCGACCCGCTGCCGCAGGCGCTGGTATTGACCGCCATCGTGATCGCCTTCGCCATGACCGCGATCAGCATCGTGCTGGCCATGCGCAGCCGCAGCGACAACCACAGCGACCACGTCGACGCGCACGAGCCGGACGAAGGCCGGCGCGGCGATGGAGGCGGCGCATGAACCACCTGGTGATCCTGCCGATCCTGGTGCCGATGCTCGGCGCGGCGCTGTCGCTGTTCGTCGAGCACCGCCGCTACGGGCCGAAGGTGCAGCGTGGCGTGGCCTGGGCCAGCCTGGCGCTGCTGGCATTGGTCGAATCGCAGCTGCTCGCGCGCACGCTGCAGGGCGAGGTGCTGGTCTACCTGCTCGGCGACTGGCCGGCGCGGCTGGGCATCGCGCTGGTCGCCGACCGCCTGGCCGGCTGGATGCTCGGCACCACGCTGCTGCTGGCCGCGGCCTGCCTGCTGCATGCCTGCACCGGCTGGGACCGGCGCGCGCCGCACTTCCACGCGCTGTTCCAGTTCCAGCTGGTCGGCCTCAACGGCGCCTTCCTGACCGGCGACATCTTCAACCTGTTCGTGTTCTTCGAGGTGCTGCTGATCGCCTCCTACGGCCTGCTGCTGTCCGGCGGCCGCGGCCTGCGCGTGCGCATCGGCCTGCACTACGTGGTGTTCAACGTCAGCGCCTCGACCGTGTTCCTGATCGCGCTGGGCATGCTCTACGCCACGCTGGGCTCGCTGAACATGGCCGAGATCGGCCAGCGCATCGCCACCCTGCCGCCCACCCACCTGAAGCTGGCCAAGACCGCGCTGGGGCTGCTGATGGTGGTGTTCTGCGCCAAGGCCGCGCTGCTGCCGCTTTACCTGTGGCTGCCGGAGTCCTATGCGCGCGCGCCGGCGGCGGTGGCCGCGCTGTTCGTGATCATGACCAAGGTCGGCCTGTACGCGCTGCTGCGGATCGGCACGCAATGGTTCGGCAACGAGGCCGGCGCGCTGGCCGGCTATGGCGCCGACTGGCTGCTATGGGCCGGGCTGGCGACGCTGCTGCTGGGTGCGCTGGGCGCGCTGGCCGCCACCCGCCTGCGGGTGCAGGTGGCCTACCTGGTGGTGGTGTCGGCGGCCACCCTGTTCATCGCCTTCGCGCTGGGCAACGCCGGCACCATCGCCGCCGGCCTGTACTACCTGCCGCACAGCACCTTCACCGCCGCTGCGCTGTTCCTGGTCGCCGACCTGATCCGCCGCCGCCGCTTCCGCGCCGGCGAGCGCGAGGGCCACGAACTGGCCGCGGCGCTGCCGGGCAAGACGGTGCCGGGGCTGCTGTTCCTGCTCGGCGCGGTGGCGATGGCCGGGCTGCCGCCGCTGGCCGGCTTCCTCGCCAAGGCGACGCTGCTGGCGGCGGTGCCTGACGCGCACGTCGGCGTGGTGTGGACGGCGGTGCTGGGCAGCGGCCTGCTGGTGATCATCGCGCTGGTGCGCAGCGGCATCCGCCTGTTCTGGCACGTGCCCGGCGACGATGCACCCCCCGTGCCCGATCCCGACGTGCCGGCGCGGCCGTTCGAGACCGCCGCCACCACCCTGCTGCTGGCCTGCACGGTGGCGATGAGCCTGTTCGCCGCGCCGCTGATGCGGCAGGCCGACGCCACCGCCGCGCAGCTGCTGTCGCCGCAGCACTACCTGCTCGACGTGCGCGGCACCGTGCCGCAATCGAGGTCGCCATGAACCCGCGCCCCGCCCCGTGGCGACGGCTGCTGCCCGCGCCCGCGCTGTCGCTGATCGTGGTCGCGTTCTGGCTGCTGATGTCCGACAGCTTCACCTTCGGCCAGCTGCTGCTGGGCATGCTGCTGGGCGTGGTGGTGCCGCTGTTCGCGGCGCGGCTGGACCGCGAGTTCGCCCGCATCGGCACGCTGCGGCCGTTGCCGCGGCTGCTGTGCGTGATGCTGTGGGACATCCTGGTGTCCAACCTCCGCGTCGCCATGCAGGTGCTGGGGCCGGAGAAGAGGCTCACCCCCGGCTTCATCTGGGTGCCGCTGGACATAGGCAACATCCACGGCATCGCCGCGCTGACCAGCCTGATCACGCTGACCCCCGGCACGGTGTCCTCGGCGCTGTCCGACGACCGCCGCCACCTGCTGGTGCACGTGCTGCACCTGACCGACGCCGATGCGCTGATCGCCGAGATCAAGACCCGCTACGAGGCGCCGCTGATGGAGATCTTCCCGTGAATGGCTCCCTGATTTTCGGAACCACGCTGGTGCTGTGCATGCACGTGGTCGGCGTGGCGATGCTGCTGGCGCTGTGGCGGCTGCTGCGCGGCCCGACCGTGCCCGACCGCATCCTCGCCGCCGACACGCTGTCGGTCACCGCCATCGCCGAGCTGATGCTGTTCGGCATGTACATCGACTCGGCCATCTACTTCGAGGCGGCGCTGGTGATCGCCATGCTCGGCTTCTGCAGCACCGTGGTGCTGAGCAAGTTCGTGCTGCGCCGGGACATCGTCGAATGACCACCTTCCTGCAGATCGCGCTGTCGGCGCTGCTGCTGTTCGGCTGCTTCTTCATCGTCGTCGGCGCGCTGGGGCTGGTGCGCTTCTCCGATTTCTTCAAGCGCCTGCACGCGCCGACCAAGGCCAGCACGCTGGGCGTGGGCTGCGTGCTGGCGTGTTCGGTGGCCTACCACATCTTCCTCGGCGAGGACCCGCAGCCGCGCGAGCTGCTGATCACCGTGTTCCTGTTCATCACCGCGCCGATCAGCGCGCACCTGATGGCCAAGGCGGCGCTGTCGCTGATGATGGAAAGCCGCCCGGAAGTGCCGGGCGACGACAGCGCGCGCAAGGAACAGCTGCCGCCGCCGGAAGGCCGCGCCGAGGACTGAGGTGCACGCGCCATCGCGGCCGGATGGCCACGGCTGCGCCTGTCATCGTGCTTTCACCCGCGGCCGGCAGGCTTGCGGCTCCGCGCCGCATTGCCCTTCCCCCATGCAACCGCGCAAGACCGACCTCGCACACGCCGCACTGCAGGCCCACCGGGCACCGCTGGACCTGCGCCAGCGCCGCGCCCTGATCCTGTGCGACGGCCAGCGCAGCCTGGCCGAGCTGGCCACCCTGCTCGGCGGCGACGCACCGGCGTTGATCGCGCAACTGCAGCGCGACGGCTATCTGCATGCGCCACCGGTCGCCACCCCGGCAACGATGGCAGCAGTGGCGCCGGGAACCACGGCACGGCGGCGCTCGCTGGCAGCCGCGCGCCTGTACCTGCTGGACATGCTTGCCCTGCAGCGCGATCCGGTCGCGGCACGGCTGCACCGCCTGCTGCAGGCCACGCGCGAGGAAGCGGACACGCTGCACGCCTTCCGGCTGGCGCTGGCGCAGTTGCCGGCGCTGGCCTCCGATGGCTACGTGCAGCGGGTACGCGAACGCCTGCGCGAAGTACTGCCCGAATCGCACCTGGCCGCCGTGCTCACCGGGGAGTGAGCCCGGCTCACTCCCGACCCGTCACCCGCGCCTGAAATTGGCGCGCAGCCCGCTCCAGCACGCCAGGTAATCGCGCTGGCGATGGGCGGCAGCGATGGCCTGCTCGGTCGGGCGGATCACCCCGCGGGTCTCGAACATGAAGGCCATCGTGTCGGTGACGACGTCCGGCCTGCTCAAGTCCGCGTTGGAGGCCTTGTCGAAGGTGGCCGCGTCCGGGCCGTGGCCGGTCATGCTGTTGTGGATCGAGCAGCCGCCGGGCACGAAACCCTCGGCCTTGGCGTCGTAGGCGCCGTGGATCAGGCCCATGAACTCGCTGGCGATGTTGCGGTGGAACCACGGCGGGCGGAACGTATCCTGCGCCACCAGCCAGCGCGGCGGGAAGATCACGAAATCCATGTTGCTGGTGCCGGCAGTATCGCTGGGCGAATGCAGCACCAGGAAGATCGACGGGTCCGGGTGATCATGGCTGATCGAGCCGATGGTGTTGAAGCGGCGCAGGTCGTAGCGGTACGGCGCGTAGTTGCCGTGCCAGCCCACCACGTCCAGCGGCGAGTGGCCGATATCGGCGCGCCACAAGCGGCCCTGGAACTTGGCGATCAGCTCGAACCGGCCTTCCACGTCCTCGAACGCGGCCACCGGGGTTTCGAAATCACGCGGGTTGGCCAGGCCGTTGCTGCCGATCGGGCCGAGGTCGGGCAGCTTCAGCAGCGCGCCGAAGTTCTCGCAGACGTAGCCGCGCGCCTGCCCGTCCGGCAGCTCGACCGCGAAGCGCACGCCGCGCGGGATCACCGCGACCTGCTGCGGCTCTACGTCGAGCACGCCCATTTCGGTGCGCAGCCGCAGCCGGCCCAGCTGCGGCACGATCAGCAGCTCGCCATCGGCGTCGTAGAACCAGCGCCCGCGCATGTCGGCATTGGCCGCGTACAGGTGGATGCCCGCCCCAGTGTGCGCCTCGGGCGAACCGTTGCCGCCCATCGTGAACAGGCCCTCGACGAAATCGGTAGGCGTGGCCGGCAATGGCAGCGGATTCCAGCGCAGTTGGTTGGGCGACACCGCACCGTGGCTGAAGTCGCCCTGCAGGTGCGGCTGCGCGAACGGCGCGAACTCGCCGTGCATCGCCGCCGGGCGGATGCGGTACAGCCAGCTGCGCCGGTTGGCCCCGCGCGGCGCGGTGAACGCGGTGCCGCTCAGCTGCTCGGCATACAGCCCATGGGCCACGCGCTGCGGCGAATTGCGCCCCACCGGCAAGGTGCCGGGCACCGCCTCGGTGGCGAACTCGTTGCCGAAGCCGGTCATGTAACCATCACTGTTCGGTGCATTCATCGTCGCGATGCCTTTGAGCCCCTCTCCCGCCGGGAGAGGGGTTGGGGTGAGGGGCAACGGAGGCCGCCATCTTAAAGATCGCTTCGGCCACCGCCTCGGTTTGGGTCAATGCTTCGTTATCCCAGAAGCGCAGGACCATGAAACCCTTCGATTGCAAATACCGGGTGCGCGCCCGGTCGCTTTCCTGAGTGTGCTGGGAGCCGTCCAATTCGACCACCAGCCGCATGGATGCACAAAAGAAATCCACGGTATAGGGCGGAATGGGACGCTGGCGGCGGAACTTCAAGCCACCCAACTGACCGCCACGCAGTATGTTCCACAGCATGCGTTCGGCATCCGTCGAACGATTGCGCAATTCTCGCGCTCGTTCCAATGCAGTGGATGCCATTGGTGGTCGGTGATGGTTCACCATCGCTGGGCCTCCTGCCCCTCACCCCAACCCCTCTCCCGATGGGAGAGGGGCTTTCGCAGCGCTTCCTTACAGCACGCCGCGCTTGATCTGGTCGCGCTCGATGCTCTCGAACAGCGCCTGGAAGTTGCCTTCGCCGAAGCCTTCGTTGCCCTTGCGCTGGATGATCTCGAAGAAGATCGGGCCGATGCAGTTCTGGGTGAAGATCTGCAGCAGCTTGCGCTGCTTGGTCTCCGGGTCGGCGTCGATCAGGATCTTGTTCCGGCGCAGGCGCTCCACGTCCTCGCCGTTGTCGGGGATGCGCAGGTCGACCACGTCGAAGTAGGTGTCCGGCGTGTCCAGGAACTCGATGCCGCGCGCGCGCATCGCCTCCACGGTGTCGTAGATGTTGTCGGTGAAGCAGGCGATGTGCTGGATGCCCTCGCCGTTGTAGGCGTCCAGGTATTCGTTGATCTGGCTCTTCGGGTCGGAGGACTCGTTGAGCGGGATGCGCACGATGCCGTCCGGCGCGGTCATCGCCTTGGACACCAGCCCGGTCTTGGCACCCTTGATGTCGAAGTAGCGGATTTCGCGGAAGTTGAACAGCCGCTCGTAGTAGTCCGACCACTGCTGCATGTTGCCCAGGTACAGGTTGTGGGTCAGGTGGTCGATGAAGGTCAGGCCGAAGCCGGCCGGGTTCTGCTCGGCGCCCTCGATCGGCGCGTAGTCGGCGTCGTAGATGCTGCCGGCCGCGCCGTAGCGGTCCACCAGGTACAGCATGCAGTCGCCGATGCCCTTGATCACCGGGGCCGGCACCGCGCGGGTGTCGGCCAGTTCGGCATGCTGCTCGGCGCCGTTTTCCAGCGCCGCGGCCAGCACGTCGGCGGCGGGCTTGCGGAAGCGGATGGCGAAGCCGCAGGCGCAGGGACCGTGCTTGGCGGCGAAGGCCGCGGCGAACGAATCCGGCTCCTCGTTGACAAGGAAGTTGACGCCGCCCTGACGGTATACCGTAATAGCACGCTGCCGGTGTCGCAGTACGGCGGTGAATCCCATGTTCCGGAAGTAGTCGTGCAGCCGGTCAGCCTGCCCGGCCGGTGCGGCGAACTCGACGAACTCGAAGCCGTCGATGCCCATCGGGTTCTCGAAGGTGGTGACCTGCATGCCCGGGTCGGGCGTGCCGGATGCGGCGGGGACGTGGATGTTCATGGCTGGCCTCCGGAAACGTGGGCCGCCACCGCCGGGGGGCGGCGACGAGGGGGATCAAAGGGGGTCCGCGGTGCGGATCAGAATCAAGAGTTGTAGTTTCACATGAAACGACCATCAAGGTGCAGTGCAACATGAGCTCTTCCGAATACAGCAAGTCCACCAGCTTCCGCGCTTCGCACGTGCTGCTCGACCTCGAGCAGTTCCTGCCCTATCGCATCAGCGTGTTGTCCAACCGGGTCAGCAGCAACATCGCCCGGCTGTACGGCGAGCGCTACGGCCTGTCGATCCCCGAATGGCGGGTGATCACCATCCTGGCGCTGTACCCGGGCTCGTCGGCCAGCGAGGTGTCCGACCGCACGGCGATGGACAAGGTGGCGGTCAGCCGCGCGGTGGCGCGCCTGCTGGAGCGCGGCTTCATCAAGCGCGAGACCCACGGCGACGACCGCCGCCGCTCGGTGCTGGCGCTGTCGGCGGCCGGGTTCGAGGTGTACGAGACGGTGGCGCCGATGGTGATGGAGATCACCCGCAAGCTGATGTCGGTGCTGACCGACGAGGAAGAGCAGGTGCTGGAAAAGCTGATCACGCGGCTGGCCGACGTCGGCCTGGCGCAGATGACCACGTCGGATTAAGCGCGAAGTTTCAGAATCCCTCTCCCATCGGGGCGGTGACGACCGCTTGCGAACCACCGGTTCGCGGCCGGCACCGCGCCCTCGCGGCAACGCGAGGGCCGTGGCACGGAGCGGGGATGGGGGTGAGGAGCAAACGGAGTCACGATGGGCCAACCATCATGGACTCCGCTCACCCCTCATCCGCCCTTCGGGCACCTTCTCCCGAAGGGAGAAGGGCAAGAATCACTCCACCGGCGCCTTCGCCGCCGCGCGCGCGGCCAGCAGGCGGTCGAGGATCGATTTCAGCGCCAACGGCCGCACCGGCTTGTGCAGCAGGGTCAGGCCCTGCTCCAGCACTTCGCGACGGGTGGCGAGGCTGTCGTCGGCGCTGAGGATCAGCGTTGGCCGTGCGCCGAAACGCCCGGCCAGGCGCGCGTGCAGGGCGGTGCCGGTGTCGCCGTCGTCCAGGTTGTAGTCGAACAGCCACAGTGCCGCCGGGGCGACCTTCATGGTCGCCACCGCGCCGGCATCGCCGCCCGCCTCAGCCACGTCGTAGCCCCAGCCGCGCAGCAGCCCGGCCAGCCCGGCCAGCGCCGCCGGGTCGTTGTCCACTACCAGCACGCGGGTGGCCACCGGCGTCGCCGCCGGTTCCGCCATCGCCAGTGCTGGCGACACTGCTTCCGCCGGCGCCGGCACGGTGGCCAGCGACACCGAGAACACGGTGCCGCGGCCCGGTTCGCTGTGCAGCCGCAACGGCGCCTGCAGCAGCCCGGCGATGCGGTCGGCGATGGCCAGCCCGAGGCCCAGCCCCTGCCCGCTGCTGTCCTCGCCGCGGCGGAATTCCTCGAAGATGCGCCGCTGCTCGCTGCGGGCGATGCCCGGCCCGGTGTCGTGCACCTCGATGCGCACGCGCCCGCCCTCGCGGCGCACGCCCAGCAGCACCCCGCCGCGCGCGGTGTAGCGCACCGCGTTGGCGAGGAAATTCTGCAGCACGCGGCGCAGCAGCTGCGGGTCGCTGTCCGTCCACGCGCGGGTCGGCACGTAGTGGAAGGCCAGCCCGCGCGCGGCGGCCAGCGCGCGGAACTCGGACGCCAGCGGGTCCAGCACCTCGGCCAGTGGCATGGCGCGCGGCTGCGGCACCAGCCCGCCTGCCTCCAGCCGCGACATGTCGAACAGGCCGGTCAGCAGCTGCGTGGTCGAATCCAGCGCGCCGCGTATCTGCACCACCGCCTGTTGCTGCGGCGGCGCGTCCACCTGCTGCGCCAACGTGTCGGTGAACAGGTGCGCGGCATGCAGCGGTTGCAGCAGGTCGTGGCCGATGGCGGTGAGGAAGCGGCTCTTGGCGTCGTTGGCGCGCTCGGCCTCGCGCTTGGCCGATTCCAGCAGCGCGGTACGCTCGTCCACGCGCTGCTCCAGCGTCTCGTTGCTGCGCTTGAGCGCCTGCTCGTTGCGGCGGAACTCGGTGACGTCGGTGAAGGTGGCGACGAAGCCGCCGCCGGGCATCGGGTTGCCGCGGATCTCGACGATGCGGCCATCGGGGAACACTCGCTCGGTCAGGTGCGCGGTGCCGGCGCGCATGAAGGCCAGGCGCCGGTCCACCGCGCGCTCGTCGCCGCCGCGCTCGGGCATCGCCTGCAGCGCCCAGCGGGTCAGGTCGATGATCGGCCGGCCGACCTGCAACAGTTCGTCGGGGAAGCCGAACAGCTGCGCGTAGGGCCGGTTCCACGCCACCAGCCGCTGCTCGCGGTCGATCACGCTGATGCCCTGGCTCATGTTCTGCAACGCCGCCTGCAACACCTGCTGGTTGAAGCGCAGGTCCTGCGAGGCCTCGCTGACGATCGCCGCCACCGTCGCCAGCTCGCCCTCCTCGCGGCGCGCGGCATCCAGCAGCAGCCGCGCCGAGGCCGCGCCCAGCACCGCCGACAGCTCGCGCTCGACGCTGGCCTCGATCCGCGCCGGCACCGGGCCATGGCGTGGTGCGTCGGCCAACAGGCGCTGCACTTTTTCATACGGCAGGAAACGGCGGCCGGCATCGCGCAGCGCATCGGCATCGAGGTTGCGGCGCGCGCGGTCGGGCGTGTCGCGGCGCCACGCCATCGCCAGCAGCGTCACCACGGTGCCGACGAACAGGCTGGCGCCCACCGCGCGCCCCAGCGCGCTCCAGCCGGTCAGGCCGAACAGCGCATCCGGCGCCAGCCAGCGCCAGCCGAACGGACCTTCGACCAGCCAGCCGGGCGCCATGCCGTTGCCCTGCAGCAGCGAGGGCAGCAGCAGCACCCACGCCCAGGTGACGAAACCGGCCAGCAGGCCGGCGATGGCCGCGCGCGGCGGCGTCTGCGGCCGCCAGATCGCGAAGCCCAGCACCGGCACCAGCGTGGCCATCGCCGAGAACGAGATGCCGCCGATGTCGGCCAGCACGTTGCCGCCGCCGATCAGCCGGCTGTAGGCCCACGCCAGTAGCATGATCACGCAGATGCCCACGCGCCGCAGCCACACCAGCTCGCGACGGTGGTCGCCGCCGGCGCGCGCCCAGGTGCTGCGCAGCAGGCCCGGCGCGAACCAGTGGTTGCCGATCATCAGGCTCAGGGTCAGCGTGCTGACCACCACCATGCCGGTGGCCGCGCTCAGGCCGCCGAGGAAGGCGAACAGCGCCACCCCGGTATGCCCGGCCGAGAACGGCAGCGCCAGCGTGTACATGTCGCTGGGCACGCTGGCGCCGAGCAGGGCGCTGCCGGCGCGCGCCAGCGGCAGGATCGGCAGCGCGATCAGCAGCAGGTACAGCGGGAACAGCCAGCGCGCGGTGCGGATGTCGGCCGGGTCGCGGCATTCGACCACGCCGACGTGGAACTGGTGCGGCAGCAGGAACATCGCCAGCGCGCCCAGCAGCACCAGCGGCATGAAGCCGCCGGCCGGCGCATCCACCGGCTGCGGCGCGGGCAGGTCGATGCCTTTCAGCCCGAACCAGACGAACACGCCCAGCGCCAGCATCGCGCCGAGCTTGAACAGCGACTCGGCCGCCATCGCCAGCACCAGCCCGCGGTTGTGCTCGGACACGTCGGCACGGCGCGCGCCGAACAGCATCGCGAACAGCGCCATCGCCAGCGCCACGTACAGCGCGCTGTCGCGCCACGGCGCCGCGTCCTGCACCGCGTCGGCCGAGCGCAGGGTGAGCATGCCGAAGCTCATCGCCACTGCCTTGAGCTGCAGGGCGATGTAGGGAATCAGGCCAAGCGCGGCGATCAGGGTCACCGTCGCCGCCAGCCACGCGTCGCGGCCCAGCCGCGCGGCGATCAGGTCGGCCAGCGAGGTGGCGTTGGTTTCGCGCGCCAGCCGCACCAGCCGCATCATCATGCCGATCGCCAGCGCGTAGAACAGGATCGCGCCGACGAAGGTCGGCGGCAGCGGCCAGCCGTAGCGCGCGGCCTGGGTCACCGTGCCGTAGAAGGTCCACGAGGTGCAGTGCACCGCCAGCGACAGTGCATAGACGTGGCGCCAGTGGCGGGCCAGCACCGCCGGCCGCCGCTCGCCGTACAGGGCGACGCCGAACATCAGCACCAGCCAGGCCACCCCGGCCAGCGCCACCGTCACCAGGCTCAGCATGCGTGTCGTTTCCCCGTGGGCAGGACCGGCAGGATAAAGCGAAGGGCGCGTGCCGGGGCCGGCAACGAAAAGCCCACCCCGCGCCATGTGCGGGATGGGCTTCGATCAAACCGGGGAACGGGCGGCGCGCCTGCCCTGCCCGTTCCCCGTGCCCCGCTCTCCGGTCAGAAGTCGTAGCGGGCGGTCAGCATGTACTGGCGCGGCGCACCGTAGAAGCCGGTCAGCACGCCCAGGCCGGCACTGACCAGGTTGTAGCCGGTGGTGCGGTATTCCTTGTCGGTCAGGTTGGTGCCCTGCAGCGACAGGCTCCACGCATCGTCGAGCTTCCAGATCACGCCGGCATTGAGCAGGCCGTAGCCGTCCTGGCGGATCTCCGGGCTCAGGTCGGTGGTCGGCCACACCTCGGACTGGTAGACGTAGCCCACGCGCGCGGACAGGTTGCCGCCGTTGGCCAGGTCGGTGCGGTATTCCACGTTCAGCGCACCGGAGAACTCGGGCGCGTTGGTGAAGTACTGCGTGTCGGCGATGTTGACGCCGCCGCTCATGAACTCGTCGTACTTGGCGTCCAGCCAGGCCAGGTTGCCGCTGACCAGCCAGTTGCGGGTCGGCAGCAGCTGGTACTCCACCTCCACGCCCTGCACCGTGCCCTTGCCGGCATTGGTGAAGTCGCCGAAGAAGCCGCCTTCCGGCAGCGCGGTGAACACCGACAGCTGGATGTCCTCGTACTTGTTGTAGAAGTACGCCAGGTTCAGGAACGCGCGCTGGTCGAGAAAGGCCATCTTGCTGCCGACCTCGTAGCTGTCCACCTTCTCGTCGTCGAACGGCTCGCCCGAGCGCGGCACCGCGGTGGTGTTGGCGCGGATGTTGTAGCCGCCGGACTTGAAGCCGCGGCTGGCCGAGACATAGCCCATGATGTCCGGGGTGAACTGGTAGTCCAGCGACACCTTCGGCGAGACGTTCTTGAAGTTGACGGTCTTGTCGAAGTTGGCCGCGACCACCCCGTTGGGCGTGGTGAAGCTGTCGTCGGTGTAGCCGATGTTGTAGGCGACGGCGTGCTTGTCCTCGTCGGTATAGCGCGCGCCGACGTCCAGCTTCAGCCGCTCGGCCAGGTCGAACGTCCAGTCGGCGTACAGCGCGATGCTCTTGGTGTTGACCACGCCCTGGGTGTCGCCGAGGCTCAGGTTGAAGAAGTTGTTGAGCACCTGGCCGCCGGCGTCGCCGTTGAACCAGTACAGGCCCATCACGCCGCGGGCGCGGCCGCCGCCGTCGAAGTTGGCCTGCAGCTCCTGGCTGACCTGGCTGTCGCTGTAGAACGCCTTCACGTCGGCGATCTTCTGCGGCAGCGTGTCGAAGTCGATGTTGGTCTCGGTGTCGGACTCGCGCTTGGCCAGCACGTACTTGAACGCCCAGTCCTCGCCCGGCCGCCAGTTCACCACCGCCGAGGCGCCCTTCATCGTGGTGTTGTTGACGTTGCGCATGCCGCTGCGGATGTCGTAGCGGTCGTCCAGCGGCGGGACGTCGGCCACCGGGATCAGCGGGTTGTTGTTCGGCGCCAGCATCTTCGCGCCGCGCACGCCGGACTTGTCGTCCATGTAGTCGAACGCGAACTGGACGTCGAAGTCGTCCTGCGAATACGCGCCGATCTGCAGGCGCGCGGCATTGATTTCCTTGTCGCTGACGTCCTGCCCGGTGAGCAGGTTCTCGCCGAAGCCGTCGCGGTTCATGCTGGCCATCGCCACCCGCGCGCGCAGCCCGCTGTCCTTGCCGCCGATCTCGCCGCCCAGCGCGGCCTTGACGTCGAGCTGGTTGTAGTTGCCCACGGTGACCGAGGCGAAGCCCGAGGTCTCCTGCGGCAGCCCGCGCGAGATGTACTTGATCGCGCCGCCGATGGTGTTCTTGCCGTACAGCGTGCCCTGCGGGCCGCGCAGCACCTCGATGCGGTCCACGTCGAACACGTCCAGCAGCGCGCCCTGCGGGCGGGCGATGTAGACGTCGTCCAGGTAGATGCCCACGCCCGGGTCGACGCCCCACAGCGGGTCGGCCTGGCCGATGCCGCGGATGTAGGCGGTGGCGGTGCTGGTGGAGCCGCGCGCGGCGTAGATGGTCAGGTTCGGCACCTGCGCACCGAGGTCGCCGATGTCGCGGATGTTCAGCTTGTCCAGCGTCTCGGGCGTGAACGCGGTGACCGCCACCGGCACGTCCTGCAGGGTTTCCTCGCGCTTGCGCGCGGTCACCGTGATCGAATCCAACGTGGTGGCCTGATGGCCCGCCGCCGGCTGCTGCTGTTCCTCGGCCTGCACGAATGCGGCCGGGGCCAGCAACGCAAAGCCCACGGCCATGCTCAGATACTTGCGCTTCATCGGTCTCCCTCCTCCCGGGTATGACACTGGCGGCGGCGTTGTTGGTGTATGGAATGCCGCCATGTCGCGCACGTTAACGGGGTGCCGGCAGCGCGCGTATCGTCCCTTCGTACAGTGGGCCGCCCCGGCCCGGCTCCCGATACTCCGCGGCAATGCAATGGCCGGGGAGCCGTGGATGTCGTTCCTGATCGTGTTGGCAGCCCTGTGCTTCCTGATGTACGTGGCCTACCGCGGCCACAGCGTGATCCTGTTCGCGCCGGTCGCCGCGCTCGGCGCGGTGCTGCTGACCGACCCGTCGCTGGTGCAGCCGATGTTCACCGGCCTGTTCATGGACAAGATGGTCGGCTTTTTGAAGCTGTACTTCCCGGTGTTCCTGCTCGGCGCGGTGTTCGGCAAGCTGATCGAGGTCTCCGGCTTCTCCAAGTCGATCGTCAGCGCCACCATCCGCCTGGTCGGCGCGCAGCGGGCGATGCTGTCGATCGTGCTGGTCTGCGCGCTGCTCACCTATGGCGGGGTGTCGCTGTTCGTGGTGGTGTTCGCGGTGTACCCGTTCGCCGCCGAGCTGTTCCGCCAGAGCGACATCCCCAAGCGGCTGATCCCCGGCACCATCGCGCTGGGCGCGTTCACCTTCACGATGGACGCGCTGCCGGGCACGCCGCAGATCCAGAACATCATCCCGGCCTCGTTTTTCGGCACCACCAGTTGGGCCGCACCCATGCTGGGCACGATCGGCGCGGTGGTGATCCTGGCGCTGGGCATGAGTTATCTGGAGTGGCGCCGCCGCGTCGCCGTTGCCAAGGGCGAGGGCTACGCCGGCAGCGGCGAGGAACTGCGCAACGAGCCGGAGCCCTTCCACGGCAACAAGCTCGCCCATCCGTTGCTGGCGGTGCTGCCGCTGCTGCTGGTGGGCGTGGCCAACTTCCTGTTCACCCACTGGATCCCGGGCTTCTACGGCGAGAGCCAGTCGTTCGTGCCGGCGGTGATCGGCAACCCGGCCCCGGTGGTGCAGGAGGTTTCCAGGGTCGCGGCGATCTGGGCGGTGCAGGGCGCGTTGCTGCTGGGCATCCTCAGCGTCATTGCGCTGGCATGGAAACCGGTGGTGGCCGCGTTCGCCGAAGGCACCCGGTCGGCGATCGGCGGGGCCATGCTGGCGTCGATGAACACCGCGTCGGAGTATGGCTTCGGCGCGGTGATCGCCGCCCTGCCCGGCTTCCTGGTCGTGGCCAACGCGCTGGGCTCGATCCCCAACCCGCTGGTCAACGAGGCCATCTCCGTGACCGCGATGGCCGGCATCACCGGCTCGGCCTCCGGCGGCATGAGCATCGCGCTGGCGGCGATGGCCGACAGCTTCATCGCCAACGCACAGGCCGCGGGCATCCCGATGGAGGTGCTGCACCGGGTCGCGGCGATGGCCTCCGGCGGCATGGACACCCTGCCGCACAACGGCGCGGTGATCACCGTGCTGGCCGTCACCGGCCTGACCCACCGCCAGTCCTACAAGGACATCTTCGCCATCACCTGCATCAAGACCCTGGCGGTGTTCGCGATCATCGGCGTGTACTACGCGACCGGGCTGGTCTGAGCCGCCGGGTCGCCGGTGCGGCCGCGCGGCGGCTTTCGTGGACACGGGGCCTGCCCCACGAAGCCTTCCCGGCGAAGCACCTCGCCGCGTCCAGCGGCCCAAAGAAAAATCGCCCGGCTGCACGTCACTGTGCAACACCGGGCGACCCACGTCCTTGTTGGCATCCTGCCTTCCCCCCTGCCTCCTGGCATGCCGGGATTCCTGGTGCGCGTCATCCCGACGCCGCACGCGTTGCGGTTTGCACTCCCTGTCAGCGCCTTTCAACCGGTTTGACCACCGCCGTCGTGGCGGGCTTCCTGGCGGTGGGGGCGGCTCCGGCCCTCACTTCGATCAGGTCTCGATTCCGTTCGACCGTCTTCAAGCCGATGCCCTTGACCAGCGCCAGTTCCTCGACGCTGCCGAAGGGCCCGTTTGCCTGCCGGTGATCGACGATGGCCTGCGCCTTGGCGGGGCCGACGTTCACCAGCACCTGGTCCAGTTCCGCCGCGCTGGCGGTGTTGATGTCGACCTTGTCCGTGGCTTGCGCCGATGCGGCCAACAACAACGTCAGGACCAGTGACTTCAGCATCACGGTGAAAAGCTTCATGGCTCACTCCCTGTGGTTTGGACGGGTATGCCGGCAATCCCCGCCGGCCAGACCAGTGTTCCGCGCCACATGAACGCAGCCTATCCGCCACGCCCCCTGCCCCGCAGCCGGCAAACCGCCCGACGCCCTGTAGGAAAATCCCTACAACACGGAGCGCGTAGAATGGTTGCATCTGAACCTTGCATCCAGGAGTTCCCGAATGGACAGCGCCAAGCTCGGCCAATTTCTCAGCGACAAATGGGACGACGACATCGTCCCGCAGCTGGTCGATTACATCCGCATCCCCAACAAATCGCCGATGTTCGACGCCAACTGGGTCGCCAATGGCTACATGGACCAGGCCGTGGCGCTGATGGAGAACTGGGCGAAGGCGCAGAAGATCCCCGGCCTGCAGGTCGAGGTGGTACGGTTGGAAGGGCGCACGCCGTTGATCTTCCTTGAAATCCCGGCCAGCGGCACGGAAACCGGCGACGACACCGTGCTGCTCTACGGCCACCTGGACAAGCAGCCGGAAATGACCGGCTGGGACGACGACCTCGGCCCGTGGAAGCCGGTGCTGCGCGGCGACAAGTTGTACGGCCGCGGCGGCGCCGACGACGGCTATGCGATCTTCGGCTCGCTGGCCGCGGTGCTGGCGCTGCAGGAACAGGGCCTGCCGCACGCGCGCTGCGTGATCCTGATCGAGGCCTGCGAGGAATCCGGCTCCTACGACCTGCCGGCCTACGTCGACCACCTGGCCGGGCGCATCGGCCAGCCGTCGCTGGTGGTGTGCCTGGATTCGGGCTGCGCCAACTACGAGCAGCTGTGGTGCACCACCTCGCTGCGCGGCCTGGCCGGCGGCAACTTCACCGTGAAGGTGCTCAACGAGGGCGTGCACTCCGGCGACGCCTCCGGCGTGGTGCCGTCGTCGTTCCGCCTGCTGCGCCAGCTGCTGTCGCGCATCGAGGACGAGAAGACCGGGCGCATCCTGCTCGACGGCCTGCACGTGGAGATCCCGGCCGAGCGCCTGGGCCAGGCCAGGCGTGCCGCCGAGGTGGTCGATACCGCCATCTTCGACAAGTTCCCGCTGGTCGATGGCCTGAAGCCGATGAACGACGACCTGTCCGAGCTGGTGCTCAACCGCACCTGGCGCCCGGCGCTGTCGGTGACCGGCATCGGCGGCATGCCGCCGCTGGATTCGGCCGGCAACGTGCTGCGCCCGGAAACCGCGGTGAAGCTGTCGCTGCGCCTGCCGCCGACCGCCGACGGCAAGAAGAGCGGCGAACTGCTGAAGGAAGCGCTGCTGCGCGACCCGCCGAACGGCGCCAAGGTCACCCTGGAACTGGAAAAGGCCTCCACCGGCTGGAACGCGCCGGCGATGGCGCCGTGGCTGGAGAAGGCCATCGACGATGCCAGCCAGGCGTTCTTCGGCAAGCCGGCGATGTACATGGGCGAAGGCGGCTCGATCCCGTTCATGGGCATGCTCGGCGAGAAGTTCCCCGGCGCGCAGTTCATGATCACCGGCGTGCTCGGCCCGCATTCCAACGCGCACGGCCCCAACGAGTTCCTGCACATCCCGATGGGCAAGCGCGTCACCGCCTGCGTGTCCAAGGTGCTGCTCGACCACCACGCGGCCAGCCTGCGCGGCGAGACCAGCGGCTCCAAGGTGCATGCCGACAGCGGCACCCGCCACGGCGACCACGGCTGCTGCTGAGCCACCGGCGGGCCTGATGACGGACGCAGCCCGGCCTTGCTAGGCTGCGTCTTTCCTTTTGGCGGACAGGCAGCGCATGAGCGGACTGTTTGGCAGCGGCAGCTGGCTTTACATCATCCTGATCGGTTTCATCGTCGGCCTGCTCGGGCGCTTCTTCATGCCCGGCAACAACCGCATGGGCTGCCTGCTGACCATCGTGCTGGGCATCGCCGGCGCGGTGTTCGCCGGCTGGTTCGGGCGCGAGATGGGCTGGTACGCCGCCGGGCAGCCGGCCGGTTTCCTCGGCTCCATCGTCGGCGCGGTGGCCATCCTCGCGCTGCTGCGGCTGGTCAGCGGCGGCAACAAGCGCTGACGCCCGCCGGCGCCATGCGCCGGTCATACCTCGCAGATGACTCCCGATCCTTCTTCCGATCCGCAGCGCGCGCAACAGCGCCTGCACTGGGCGCGCACCGCGCTGGGCGATGCCGCCGTCACGCTCGAACGCGCCTCGGTCGATGCCGGCTTCCGCAGCTACTGGCGCACGCGGGGCGTGGGCGCCAACCGCATCGTGATGGATTCGCCACCGGACCGGGAGGACGTGCGGCCGTGGCTGCGCATCCACGACCTGTTCGAGCGCCACGGCGTGCGCGTGCCGCATATCGAGCAGCGCGACGTCGACAATGGCTTCCTGCTGCTGGAAGACCTCGGCGGGCCGACGCTGGCGATGGTGCTGGACGCGGCCAACGCCGACGCGCACTTCGATGCCGCCATCGACCAGTTGCTGGCGATGCAGCGGATTCCCGCGCCGGACGGCATCGGCGAGTTCGGCGAGGCGCTGCTGCTGCGCGATGCCGGGCTGTTCGAGGAATGGTTCCTCGGCCGCCACCTCGGCATCACCCTGGATTGCGGCGGATCGGACCAGTTGGAACTGGCGCAGCGGCGGCTGATGGACAACGCACATGCGCAGGCCAGAGTGCTGGTGCACCGCGACTTCATGCCGCGCAACCTGATGCCGGTGGATGGTGGCCCGGCGGTGCTGGATTTCCAGGACACGGTGCTCGGCCCGGTCGCCTACGACGCGGTGAGCCTGTTCAAGGATGCCTTCCTGAGCTGGCCGCTGGCGCGCGTGGACGGCTGGCTGGCCCGCTACCACCAGCGCGCGCAGGCGGCCGGCATCCCGGTGCCGTCGTTGCCCGTGTTCCTGCGCGACGCCGATTGGCTGGGCGTGCAGCGGCACCTGAAGATCCTCGGCATCTTCGCGCGCCTGCACTACCGCGACGGCAAGTCGAAATACATCGCCGACGTGCCGCGCTTCATCGCCTACCTGGATGACGTGCTGCCGCGCCATCCGCAGTTGGCCTCGCTGGCCGAGCTGCTGGAAACCCGCATCAAGCCCGCGCTCGCGGCCAAGGCCGCCGCCGCATGAAGGCGCTGATCTTCGCCGCTGGGCTGGGCGAGCGCATGCGCCCGCTCACCGAGCACACGCCCAAGCCGCTGCTGGCGGCCGGCGGCAAGCCGCTGATCGCGTGGCATCTGGAAAAGCTGGCCGCGCTCGGCGTGCGCGAGGTCGTGGTCAACACCTCGTGGCTGGCCAGGCAGTTCCCCGCCACGCTGGGTGACGGCAGCCGCTGGGGCCTGCGGCTGCATTTCGTGCACGAAGGCGACACGCCGCTGGAAACCGGCGGCGGCATGCTCAACGCATTGCCGGTGCTGGGCGACGCACCGTTTCTGGCGGTCAACGGCGATATCTGGTGCGACTTCGATTTCGTGCGCCTGCCCGCCGAACCGGAGGGCGAGGCGCACCTGCTACTGGTCGATAACCCCGAACACCACCCCGAAGGCGATTTCGTGCTCGACGCCAATGGCCGCGTGCACGACGCCGGCGCCGCGCCGCGGCTGACCTTTGCCGGCATCGGCGTGTATCGCCCGTCGTTGCTGGCCGGCTGGCGGCAAGTGGTCGGCGATGCCGAAGGCGCCGATGCCGCGCCCCCACGCTTCAAGCTCGCCCCGCTGCTGCGCGCGGCAATGACCCGCGGTGCGGTGCACGGCCAGCATCATCGCGGACGCTGGACCGACGTGGGCACGCCGCGGCGGTTGCAGGCGCTGGACGCCGCCCTGTCCGGATGACGGGAGGTGCCGGAGGCTCCCGGCATAGGGTTTCACCTGGAATGCCCCATGCGGGGCAAGCCCCGCATCCACGGAAACCAACACGCAGGTGCCGGGCTTGCCCGGCACGGGCCTTCCCGTGGATATCCAGGCGGAACAGGCTCAGCTCAGGTACTTGCGGCGGATATAGACCCACGGCGCGGCCAGCGCGGCGATGGCGCCGCCGGCGAAGCCCAACGCCGCCGCCACCGCGGCGGCCTCGACGCGGCCCGGCAGGGCCAGCGCGGCGATCATCAGCAGGGCCACCGGCAGGCCGATGAACGAGGCCAGGAAGAAGCGCCAGCGCGGCACCCACGTATGCAGCTGCATCAGGCTGGCGCTGGTCCAGGCTTCGCCGGCCTGGCTGCGGCGGACCTTGTCCACCAGCCGCACCAGGTCCACCTGCACCACGGTCCGGCCCGGCGCGGCGCCGGCCAGTTCGGCCTCCACCTCCACCGGCGCCGGCCACGAGGCCGGCCATGCCTGCGGCGCGGCGACGCCGTAGGCGGTGAGCAGCGGTACCGTCAGCGACGGCGCCGACAGCGCGCGCAGCTTGCGGTTGTCCAGCACGCACCACACCTGCGTCCGCCCCGCCACCTGCACCTGGTACAGCGCCAGCTGCTCCGGCGCCGGATAGGGCAGCGCGGTGACCCGCGCGGCCAGCGAATCGACGCCCATCGCGCGCAGGAAGCCGACCCGGGCGCGCCCCACCTGGGTCCAACCCAGTCCCAGCGGCCCCAGCAGCATCACCTCGGCCGCATCGGTGGCGCCGGCGCTGGCACGCTCGTCGCTGGCCAGGTAGGCCGCAAGCGAATTCGGTTCGGCGACGTCGCCCTTGCCCCAGCGCTGCGACTGCCCCAGCAGGTATTTCAGCGGCACCCGCGCGGCGACGGTCTCGCCGCGCACGCTGTCGGAGGCGAACGGCACCACCGCCGCGACGAACGCGCGCAGTTCGTTGCCGGGCGCGCCGTTCCAGTCGGCCGGCAGCAGGCCGTCCAGCAGCCCTTCGCGTACCAGTTGGTCGATCCGCTCCTTCTGCGCGACCAGCCGCGCCACGGCGGCCTGCAGCTTGATGTCCGGCGGCACCGCCGCCGGCGGCAGCCGGTAACGGGGCGGCGGCGCGTCCGCCTCGCCCGGGGTCTCGTCCATCAACGCTTCCACCGTCGGCATGGCGACGCCGGGCGCCTCGGTGCCGGCATCGGCAACGGGGGGGACGGCGGCAGCGGCGGTGGTGGGCTGCGACATGCGGCACCGGGACACGGGAATGCTCCCGTTAGCGGCCGGTCGGCGCGGAAATTGAGGCCGCGATGCCGGCCTTCGCCCCAGCCGCGTCCCCGCAAACGACGACGGCGCCCTGCGGCGCCGTCGTCGTTGCATCATCCGCCCGGGGTCAGGGCGTCTGCGCGGGCGCCCATTCCTTCAGGAACGCGAAGAACTTCGCACGGTCGTAGCCCTTGCCCTTCTCCAGCTCGCCGGTGAACTGCGAATGCAGCAGCTCGCCATCGGCATCGAGCACGAACAGGTGCGGATAGCCGGTGATGGCCGGAAAACGCGACAGGAAGGCGGCGTTCTCGTTGTCTTCGCTGTAGTTGACCTTCATCCACACGTAATGGGCGTCGCGGAAGCGGCGCATCTCCGAGTCGCCCTCCATGAAGGCATCCAGCAGGTGGCACCACGAGCACCACTCGCCGCCGACGTCGAGCATGATCCGCTTGCCGCCGCGCTGGGCCTCGACCTTGGCCGTCTCCAGGTCGGCCACCGGGTCGCGCGCCGGGTCGAACTGCGCGTTGAGCGCCGCCACCGCGGCCACGTCGGCCGCGGCCGGGGTGTTGCCCGAGGCGACCGGCTGGCTGACGTCGGCCACCGGCATCTTCTGCTCGCTGGTATCCAGCGGCTGCGCCTTTTCCGGCGCCGGCGGCGGTGGCGGCGAACAGCCGGCCAGCGTCGCGCCCAGCAGCAGGGCCAGCGCCCCGGAACGCAATTTCATCGCCACGTCCTCACTTCACGCCATGCATCAGCTTCTGCACCAGCGGGGCGATCAGGAACAGCAGCACGCCCGCGCCCAGCAGCGACCAGAAGCCGAAGGTATAGCCCTTCAGCGCGGATTCCACCGTCATGCCGCTTTCACCGCTGACCACCGCGGCGAAGATGCCCGACAGGTTGTTGCCGATGGCGGTGGACAGGAACCAGCCACCCATCGCCAGGCCGATGACCTTCACCGGCGCCAGCTTGGTGGTCATCGACAGGCCGATCGGCGACAGGCACAGCTCGCCGACGGTCTGGATCACGTAGACCATGAACAGGGTCCAGAACGGCACCTTCAGCGTCTCCGGGTCGACCAGCGAGGACAGCGCGTACATCAGCAGCGCGAACGCCAGGCCGTTGAAGATCAGGCCGAGGCCGAACTTGCGCGGGATCGACGGATTGTTCTTGCCCAGCGCCACCCACAGCCACACGAACACCGGGCCGAGGGTGAGGATGGCGATGGAGTTCACCGACTGGAACCAGCCCACCGGGAACGTCCAGCCGCCGAAGTCGCGCTCGACGATGTTCTGCGCCAGGAAGTTGAACGAGCTGCCGGCCTGCTCGAAGAACATGAAGAACAGCACGTTGAACACGAAGATCACCAGCATGGCGAGGGCGCGGTCGCGCGCCACCTTGCCCTCGCGGATGCCCTCGACCAGGATCGACACGCACAGCGCCACGAACAGCGCGCCGAGGATCCAGCCGAGGATGCCGGCGTCGATGGTCAGCAGCCCGTAGGCCACCGGCACCGCCACCAGCGTGCCGACCAGCACCGCCAGGGTGCGGCCGAGCCCGGCGCCGGCCGGGGCCGCGCCGACGCTGCCGAGCTGGCGGCGACCGATCCAGAACCACACCAGGCTGATCAGCATGCCGACGCCGGAGGCGATGAACACGTACTTGTAGGCCGGCATCGCCTCGCTGCCGAACACGTTGTCGGCAAGGATGCCGGTCAGGATCGGGGCGATGAAGGCACCGGCGTTGATGCCCATGTAGAAGATGGTGAAACCGGAGTCGCGGCGGCTGTCGTTGAGCCCGTACAGCTGCCCCACCATCGTGGAGATGTTGGGCTTGAACAGGCCGTTGCCGGCGATGACCGTGGCCAGGCCGATGCGGAACACCTGCTCGTTGGGGATGGCGATCAGGAACAGGCCCAGCGACATCACCGCCGCGCCGATCAGGATCGAGCGCTGGTAGCCGATCAGGCGGTCGGCGACGAAGCCGCCGAACAGCGCCGAGGCGTACACCAGCGCCAGGTAGGCGCCGTAGAGCCGGTTGGCCGGCGCCTCGCCGGCGCCTTCGCCGCCGAAGAACTGCGAGACGATGTACAGCGTCAGCGCCCAGCGGATGCCGTAGAACGCGAAGCGCTCCCAGAACTCGGTCATGAACAGCATCCACAGAGGACGCGGGTGGCCTAGCAGGTCTTTGAACGCCGGCACGGGCGCCGGTGTGGATGCGGAATTCGGCGCGGCAGCGCTCATGCGGGGTTCCCCCAGTAATGCCGGTACGGTTAAAAAGGCGGGACCCCGGCACGGGCCGGGGCGCGGGGAGGATCACCGACCGCCCGGCCCGGCGTCAAATTTCGTTCATCTGCAACCATTGCCGTGGACAGCCGCCGGCAACCGGGCCGGCGCAGGCCACACTACGCCACGCCGATGCTGGTGCGCACCTCGAACAGCTCGGGGAAGAAGGTCAGCTCCAGCGCCTGCTTCAGGAAACCCACGCCGCTGGAACCGCCGGTGCCGCGCTTGAAGCCGATGATCCGCATCACCGTGCGCATGTGGCGGAAGCGCCACAGCTGGAACTGGCTCTCCAGGTCCACGAAGTCCTCGCACAGCGAGTACTCGCGCCAGTAGCGGTCGGTGTCGCGGTAGATGTTCTCGAAGACCGGGCGCAGCGCCGGGTCGCTGACGTGCGGCAGGGTCCAGTCATGGCCTTCATAGGTGGCCGGGACGGCATGGCCGAAGCGCGCCAGGTAGCGCAGGAATTCCTCGTACAGGCTCGGTGCCTCCAGCGCCTGCCGCAGCTTCGCCTGCCCGTCCGGGTCGTGCCCGAACACCAGCAGCATGTCCGCGTTCTTGTTGCCCAGCAGGAACTCGATGCAGCGGTACTGCAGCGACTGGAAGCCCGAGGACGGGCCGAGCACGTCGCGGAAGCCCATGTATTCGGACGGGGTCAGGGTTTCCAGCACCGACCACTGCTCGGTCAGCTGGCGCAGCACCTGCTTGCCGCGCGCCAGCACCTTGCGGCACTGCCATACTTCGTCGCGCTGCAGGTGGCCCATCGCCGCGCGTAGTTCGTGGTCGAGCAGCTTCAGCCACAGCTCCGAGGTCTGGTGCTGGATGATGAACAGCATCTCGTCGTGGTGCGCCGGGTTCGACAATGGCTGCTGCGCCGACAGCAAGCGGTCCAGGCACAGGTAGCCGCCATAGGTGAGCCGGCCCTGCAGGTCGGTGTGGATGCCGGCTTCGAGCTCACGCTGGTTCTGTTCTACGGTCATGGCCTTGCCATCTGCGCGGGGCGCAAAGGGTAACGCAGGCGGCGGGCGCGCAAACGGAAAGCGAACACTTGCAGGCGCAACCGGCGCGACAATGCCGCGCCTGCCCGCGACGAAGCTGAATGCGATGATTCGACCCACCTCGCGCGGCAGGCGGGCGCCGCCGCGCGCAATTCCGTGCTGCGGCGCAGGACGGCTTTTCCGGGCCGAGTCCTTACCATGTGCAATTCCTATCAATTGAAACCATCTGTTCGAAGGTGTTGCTGCAATGACGGTTTCCGCCCAGTTCCAAATCGAATACCTGCAGTACCTGGATGCCGACGGCAACCTGGTACGCGACGACCTGCCGGCCTCGCTGCGTGACCCACGCGCACTGTTGCCGCTGTTCCGGCAGATGCTGGCCACCCGGGTGTTCGACACCAAGGCCGTGGCCCTGCAACGCACCGGCAAGCTCGGCACCTTCGCCTCTTGCCTGGGCCACGAAGCGGCCCACGTCGGCATCGGCGCGGCAATGAAGCCCGGTGACGTGCTCGCCCCCAGCTACCGCGAGTACGGCGCCATGTTCATGCGCGGCGTGCGCCCGCGCGACGTGCTGATGTACTGGGGCGGCGACGAGCGCGGCAGCGACTACGACCGCGGCAGCGACGCCGCGCGCGACTTCCCGATCTGCGTGCCGATCTCCACCCAGTGCCTGCATGCGGCCGGCACCGCGCTGTCGTTCAAGCTGCAGGGCAAGCCGCAGGTGGCGGTGGCCGTGTGCGGCGACGGCGGCAGCTCCAAGACCGACTTCTACGCCGCGGTGAACTCGGCCGGCGCCTACACCCTGCCGCTGATCCTGTGCGTGGTGAACAACGGCTGGGCGATCTCGGTGCCGCGCTCGGCGCAGACCGGCGCCGAAACCCTGGCCCAGAAGGGCCTGGCCGGCGGCCTGTTCTGCCTGCAAGTCGATGGCAACGACCTGCTGGCGGTGCTGGCGGCGATGCAGCAGGCGCGCGAACGCGCGCTGGCCGGACAGGGCGGCACCGTGCTGGAACTGCTCACCTACCGCCTGTCCGACCACACCACCGCCGACGACGCGCGCCGCTACCGCGACGACGCCGAGGTCAAGGCGGCGTGGCAGAACGAACCGCTGATCCGCCTGCGCAAGTACCTGACCGCGCAGGGCGTGTGGAGCGAGGAGGAAGAGAAGAACTGGATCTCCGAATGCGGCGCGCGCGTGGACGAGGAGGTCAACGCCTACCTCAACTGCCCGGTGCAGCCGGTCGAGGCGATGTTCGACTACCTGTACGCCGACCCGCCGCCGGACCTACTGGCCCAGCGCACCGCCGCCATCGCCCTGGAGCAGCGCCATGGATGACCTCAAGCACAGCACCACCGGCTTGCACGCCACCCACGACCTCGTCAGCGACCACGGCGCGGCAGGCGCCAGCGGAGAGAACACCATGACCGCCACCCCCATCACCCTGATCGAAGCCGTGACCCAGGCGCTTGCGTGGGAAATGGAACACGACCCGTCGGTGCTGGTGCTGGGCGAGGACGTCGGCGTGAACGGCGGCGTGTTCCGCGCCACCGCCGGCCTGCAGCAGCAGTTCGGCCCGCAGCGCGTGCTCGACACCCCGCTGGACGAAACCACCATTGCCGGCCTCACCGTCGGCCTGGCCGTGCAGGGCATGAAGCCGGTGGCCGAGGCGCAGTTCGACGGCTTCGTCTACCCGATGGTCGACCACGTGATCTGCCACGCCGCGCGCATCCGCAACCGCACCCGCGGCCGCCTGCACTGCCCGATGGTGCTGCGCGTGCCGTGGGGCGGCGGCATCCGCGCGCCGGAGCACCACAGCGAGGCCAACGAGGCCATCTTCACCAACGTGCCGGGCCTGCGCGTGGTGCTGCCGTCCAGCCCGCAGCGCGCCTACGGCCTGCTGCTGGCCGCGATCCGCGAGCCGGACCCGGTGATCTACATGGAGCCCAAGCGCATCTACCGCCAGTACAAGGAAGTGGTCGCCAACGACGGCGAGGCGCTGCCGCTGGACGTGTGCTTCGTGCTGCGCGACGGCACCGACGTGACCCTCGTCGCCTGGGGCGCGCAGGTCAAGGAAGCGCTGGAAGCGGCCGACAAGCTGGCCGGCGAAGGCATCAGCGCCGAGGTGATCGACGTGGCCACGCTGCGCCCGCTGGACTTCGCCACCATCGCCGAGTCGGTGGCCAAGACCGGCCGCTGCGTGATCGTGCAGGAAGCGCCGAAGACCGCCGGTTTCGGTGCCGAGATCGCCGCGCGGCTGGCCGAGGAGTCGATGTACGACCTGCTGGCCCCGGTCGAGCGCGTCACCGGCTACGACACCCACATCCCGCTGTTCCGGCTGGAAATGAAGTACCTGCCGAGCGTGGAGCGCATCGTCACCGCCGCCAGGCGCGCGGTCGCGGCGGGTTGAGCATGCGCGCGCGCCTGCTCAGCGCCTACCGCAGCCAGTACCCCGATCCGCTCCGCTTCCACGCGGGGCAGGTCGTCGAACTGGGCGTGCGCGACGAGGAATGGCCGGACTTCGCCTGGGTGCGCACCGCCGACAACCGCGCCGGCTGGGCGCCGGTGGCGTGGCTGCGCGTGCTCGACGACGGCCACGCCGAGGCCCTGCGCGACTACACCGCGCAGGAGCTGGACGTGGACAATGGCGAGCTGGTGGAACTGCATCACGAACACGGCGGCTGGTGGTGGTCCGAACGCGCCAATGGCGCGCAGGGCTGGCTGCCGGCACGCGACCTTGAACTACTGGAAGAAACCCCCTGATGAGCCAGACCAAGAACTTCAACCTGCCCGACCTGGGCGAAGGCCTGCCGGACGCCACCATCGTCGAGTGGTTCGTCAAGGAAGGCGACGTCATCAAGCTGGACGAACCGCTGGTGTCGATGGAAACCGCCAAGGCGGTGGTGGAAGTGCCCTCGCCGGTGTCCGGCAAGGTGCTGAAGCTGGCCGGCGCGGCCGGCGACATCGTGGTGACCGGGCACATGCTGGCGCAGTTCGAGATCGACCCGAACCTGCCGCAGCGCGCCGAAGGCCAGGACACCGGCCACCACCACGGTGCGCCCGCCCCGGCTGCACCGGCACCCGCGGCGGCACCCGCCCCGGCAGCGGCCGCCGCCGAGCGCGCCGACGAAGGCACCGTGGTCGGCGCGATGGTCAGCTCCAACGCCGTGCACACCGAGCAGGCCGTGGCCGTCGGCGGCGTCAAGGCGATGCCGGCGGTGCGCGCGGTGGCGCGCAAGCTCGGCGTCGACCTGGCCCGCGTGCGCGCCACCGGCGCCGATGGCGCGGTGACGATGGACGACGTGAAGCAGGCGGCGGCGAATCCGGCTGCCCTGCTCCCCTCTCCCGCCGGGAAAGGGGCTGGGGGAGAGGGTGCGACGCGCGCGGTGGCTTCCCCATCCTCCGTACCCTCACCCCAACCCCTCTCCCAAAGGGAGAGGGGCTCAAGCGAGCGCACCCCGCTTTCCGCCGCCGGCAAGCCGATGCGCACCGCGCCTCCGGGCGTGGTCGCCAAGGGCCAGCCGGAGCCGCTCAAGGGCGTGCGCCGCAACATGGCGCGGGTGATGGCCGACGCGCACAGCAAGGTGGTGCCGACCACGCTCAGCGACGATGCCGACATCCACGCCTGGGCGCCGGGCAACGACATGACCTCGCGGCTGGTGCGCGGCATCGTCCGAGCCTGCCAGGCAGTGCCGGCGATGAACGCATGGTTCGACGGCGACAACCTCACCCGTACCCTGCACGCACAGGTCGACATCGGCATCGCCGTGGACACCGACGACGGCCTGTTCGTGCCGGCGCTGCGCAACGCCGACATGCTCGACGCACGCGGCGTGCGCGAGGGCATCAACCGCCTGCGCCAGCAGGTCGAGGATCGCTCCATCGCCCCGTCGGAGCTGACCGGCTACACCATCAGCCTGTCCAACTTCGGCATGTTCGCCGGCCGCTACGCCACCCCGGTGGTGGTGCCGCCGTGCGTGGCGATCGTCGCCGCCGGCCGCGCCCGCTTCCAGCTGACCCCGGTGATGGGCGGGGTGGAAACGCACAAGGTGATCCCGCTGTCGGTCACCTTCGACCACCGCGCCTGCACCGGCGGCGAGGCGGCACGCTTCCTGCGCGCATTGATCGACGACCTCGCGTTGGTCAATTAAACGAAAGCCATGCGGGGCAAGCCCCGCATCTACCTCGTAGGTGCCGGGCTTGCCCGGCACGGGGCTTCACCGGTAAAGCCGCATGCGGGGCAAGCCCCGCATCTACGACACCGGGTTTTTGCGATGAACCCGATGGATGCGGTGGGTTCGGTAGGTGCCGACCGTTGGTCGGCACTATCCATCGGCTTGCGATAAAGCCCCACGGCGCTACGCGCCGCCGCCACGACCAACGGTCGGGCGCTACCGTCCTCGCTGGCCCCAGCCCCACCATTGCTAAACTCGGCGCATGTTCACCACTTCCACGCTCACCGGCAGCAAGCCGGAACAGTACGCCCAGCTGCTGGCCCAGGCCCGCGCGCTGGTCCACGGCGAAAGCGACCGCATCGCCAATGCCGCCAACCTGTCGGCGCTGGTCTACCACGCGCTGCCGCAGCTGAACTGGGTCGGCTTCTATTTCTTCAATGGCACCGAGCTGGTGGTCGGCCCGTTCCAGGGCCTGCCGGCCTGCGTGCGCATCCCGCTGCACAAGGGCGTGTGCGGCGCGGCGGCCAGCAGTGGCCAGACCCAGCGCGTGGAGGACGTCAATGCCTTCCCCGGCCATATCGCCTGCGACTCGGCCTCGCGCTCGGAGCTGGTGGTGCCGCTGTTCCACGACGGCAGGCTGGTCGGCGTGTTCGACATCGACAGCCCGGTCCCCGCGCGCTTCGACGCCGACGACCAGGCCGGGCTGGAGGCCATCGCCGGGGCGTTCGTCGGAGCCTTGAAGTGAGCACGCTGAAGCTGCGCAACATCGGCCCCAAGAGCGCGGCATGGCTGCGCCAGGTAGGCCTGCGCAGCGCCGAGGACCTGGCCGCGGCCGGTGCGGTCGGCGCCTTCGTCAAGGTACGCCGCGCCGGCTTCAAGCCCAGCCTCAACCTGCTCTATTCGCTGGAAGGGGCATTGCTCGGCTGCCATTGGCAGGAAGTGCCCGAGCCGCGCCGCCAGCAGCTGGTCGCCGAATACGAAGCCGCGGCCGGCGCACTGTCGGCCGTGCCCAGCGCGCAGCGGCCCGGCCCGGTGCGGGAGCACCACGTGCAGGCCGAAGCCGAAGTGGAAGAAACCAGCGAACTTGGTTTCGACAAGAACCCGTAGATGCGGGGCTCGCCCCGCATGAAGCTTCACCGGGAAAGCGCCATGCGGGGCAAGCCCCGCATCTACGGCGCCAGTACCAAGGCCAGCAGCAGCAGGCTTTCGGTGACCTCGACGCTGGCGCCGAGGCAATCGCCGGAAATGCCGCCCAGCCGGCGCCGCCAGTAGAAGGCGACCAGCGGCACCAGCAGCAGGGCCAGCAGCAACGGCCAGGCCACGAACGCGGTGATTGCCGCCAGCAGCAGCGCCCACAGCCACAGCGACCGCAGGCTCAGCTGCCACGAAAAGCGCTCGGCCATGCCGGCGCCATGCAGCGACGGCAGCAGCCGGCTCCACCACAGCGTGCCCCAGCGCGCCCACGCCGGCACCAGCACGATGCCGTACCACAAAGGGCTCGTCGCCAGTTCGCCCAGCAGCACCAGCTTGAGCAGCAGCTGCATGACCAGCGTGACCACGCCGAACACGCCCATGTGCGGGTCCTTGAGCACCTCGAGGAAGCGCTGCGGGTCGCGGTGCGCGGCGCCGAAGGCGTCGGCCACGTCGCCCAGCCCGTCCAGGTGCAGCGCACCGGTCACCCACACCCACAGCAGCAGGGCCAGCGCGCCGGCCAGCCACGGCCGCCCGTCCAGCAGGTACAGCGGCAACATCAGCAGCGCGCCGATGATCGCGCCGACCAGCGGGTAGTACACCGCCGAACGGCTCAGGTCGTCGTTGCGGAAATCCTTCACCTGCGGCGTCGGCAGCCGGGTCAGGAACTGGATGGCCAGGATCAGGCGGCGCACGCTCATGGCTGGCACAGCTCCAGCAGTTCACCCCACAGCCGGCCATCGTCGTCGCGCTCCACGCGCAGGCGCAGGCGCGTGCCGTAGTCGATGCGCAGCGCCCACAGCGCCGCCAGCGGCATGCCGCACACGCACGACACCGCCAGCCGCAGCACGCCGGCGTGGCTGACCACCAGCACCGGGTCGCCGCCTTCGTCCTCGTCTTCGCCCTCGTCTAGCAGCCGTTGCAGCTGCGCTTCGATGCGCGCCTGGAATTGCTGCCAGCTCTCGCCGTTGGGCGGCACCTGCACATGCGGCGGGTCGTACAGCCCGGCCAGCTGCGCGGCGGGGATCTCGTCGTAGCGGCGGCCGTCCCAGTCGCCGAAGTCCAGCTCGGCCCAGTCCGGGTGGATCTCGCAGAACAGCTCGCGGCCGGCCAGCAGCGCGGTGGCGGTATCCAGCGCACGCCGGCGCGGCGAGGCGATCACCCGGCTCCAGCGGCCACCGCCGTGGCGTTGCAGCAGCGCATCCACCGCGCCGTCGAGCAGTGGCGGGTCGGTGCGGCCGTCGAGGTGGCCGTGGCGGCCGGTGGAAGCATGGCGCATCAGGTCGAGGATCACGGCGCGGCGCTCCGCTGCGCCACCGCCGCCTCGGCGAAGGTGGCCATGTCGTTGTGCAGCGCGCAGGCCAGCCGCAGCAGCGGCAACGCCAGTGCGGCGCCGGAGCCCTCGCCCAGGCGCAGGTCCAGTTGCAGCAGCGGCTCTGCCTGCAGGCAATCGAGCACGCGGGCGTGGCCGCATTCGGCCGAGCGATGCGAGAACAGCAGCCACGGCCGCAACGACGGGTTGATCCGCACCGCCGCCAGCGCCGCGGCCGAAACGATGAAGCCGTCCACCAACACCGGCACGCCACGCTGCGCGGCGGCGATCATGGCCGCGGCGAGCGCGGCGATCTCCAGCCCGCCGACGCGGCGCAGGGCCTCGCGACCGGGGATGGCGGCGGCGTCGACGGCAGCCCCATGCAGGGCCAGCGCCTGCGCGACGAGCTGCTGCTTGCGAGCGACGCGCGGCGCATCCAGCCCGGTCCCCGCGCCGACCATACCTTCCAGCGGCAATGGCCCGAGCACGGCGGCCAGCGCACTGGCGGCAGTGGTGTTGCCGATGCCCATCTCGCCGAGCAGCAGCAGGTCGGCGCCATCGGCGCAGGCCGCTGCCACCGCACGCTGCGCGGCCGCGAACGCGGCATCGAGGTCGGCCGGCGCCATCGCCGGGCCCACGCTGAAATCGTCGGTGCCGCGGCGCGGTTTGTCGCAGACCACGCCCGGCACCGGCGCATCGGCCAGGCTGCCGACGTCCCATACATGCAGCGGCAGCCCGAGCTCGCGCGCCAGCACCGCGATGGCGGCGCCGCCGGCGGCGAAGTTGCGCAGCATCTGCACCGTCACCTCGGCCGGATAGGCCGACACGCCCCGCGCGGCGATGCCGTGGTCGCCGGCGAATACCAGCACCGGCACCCGCGCGGCGCGCGGCCGCTCGCGGCCCTGCAGCGCGGCCAGTTCGATGGCGAGGGTTTCCAGCCGCCCCAGCGCGCCTTCCGGCTTGGTCAGCTGCCGCTGGCGGGAGATGGCCTGCTGCCGGTGCGCCGACGAGGGCGCGGGGCAGGCGCGGGTGAACCAGTCTTGCGTCACGGCTGTTCCGTTGCTGCGTTGCGGTCGCGCATTTTACGGTGGTGCGGGCGGGACGCAGGGCCCGCGCCTGCCTTCGCGGCGCCGATGGCATAGAATGCGCGCACTTTCGGGTGACCGGCTGGGACTTCCTCCCGCCGGTTGAAACGGGAAGCCGGTGCCGCGCATTGCTGGAGTTCCAGCCATCCGCCAGTCCGGCGCTGCCCCCGCAACGGTGAGCAGGACAGCCCAGACACACCGCCACTGTGCATCCATCGCATGGGAAGGCGTCTGGGCGGAAGCGGCCACGGCCGCTTCGCCTGCAAGCCCGGAGACCGGCCCGGAAGCCGACTGGTTGCGATGCGGAGGGCATGGCGGCGGCAGTGGCGCCGTGCGCGCACTCCGTCGTGGCGTCCTCTCCTGGCAACCCCCACCGTCTGTCCGCGCGGGAGCGCGCGGGTTGCAGGAGTTTCCCGATGAAGTTGTCCCACCACGCCCTTTCCCTCGCCCTGGCGCTCGCGCTGCCGGGCATCGCCGCCGCCGAACAGGCGCCCACCGAGTTCGACGACGTCTTCGTCACCGCCACCCGCACGCCGCTGTCCGTCGAGAGCAGCGTGGTGCCGGTGCAGGTGATCGATCGCGAGCAGATCGAGCGCAGCCAGGCGATCTCGCTGCTGGACCTGCTGCGCGGCCGCGCCGGCCTGGACTTCGCCAACCAGGGCGGCACCGGCAAGATCACCTCGCTGTTCCTGCGCGGCACCAACTCCAACCAGGTGCTGGTGCTGGTGGACGGCGTACGCGTGGGTTCGGCCACCTCCGGCATGGCGGCGCTGCAGGACCTGCCGGTCGACCAGATCGAACGCATTGAAATCGTGCGCGGCCCGCGTTCGAGCCTGTACGGCTCGGAAGCCATCGGCGGCGTGGTCCAAGTCTTCACCCGCAACGCCGGCAAGGGGCTGCAGCAGAACCTGTCGCTGACCGCCGGCAGCAACCGGCTGCGCCAGGCCAGCGCCGGCTTCAGCAACCGCGGCGAGCGCGGCTGGATCTCGGCCCAGGGCGGCTACCAGAAGACCGACGGCATCAATGCCTGCAACGGTTCGTCGCTGCTGTTCCAGGGCTGCTACGTCGAAGAGCCCGACCGCGACGGCTACCGCAACACCTCGATCAACGTGCGCGCCGGCTATGCGCTGACCGACGCACTGAGCCTGGAAGGCCACGTGCTCGACGCCAGCAGCTTCAACGAATACGACGGCAGCGTCTTCGGCGGCAACGAGGCCGAGAACCGCCAACAGGTCTACGGCGGCAAGCTGGCGTGGAAGGCCTCGGACACCTTCGGCCTGACCGCGCAGGTCGGCCGCAACCGCGACGAAGCCGACAACTACTTCGCCGACGCCGGCGGCCGCACCTTCGCCAGCGCCTTCGACACCCGGCGCGACACCGCCAGCGTGCAGGGCGATTTCCTGTTCGCCGCGGGCCAGCAGTTGAGCGCCGGCGTCGACTGGCAGAACGACCAGGTCACCAGCTCCACCGCCTATGACGTCGCCGACCGCGACAACACCGGCGTGTTCGTCGAATACCAGGGCCGGTTCGGCGCGCATTCGCTGCAGGCCAGCGTGCGCAACGACGACAACGAGCAGTTCGGCAACCACACCACCGGCAGCCTCGGCTACGGCTTCGCCTTCGGCAACGGCCTGCGCCTGACCGCCAGCGCCGGCACCGGCTTCAAGGCGCCGACCTTCAACGACCTGTACTACCCGGGCTTCAGCAACCCGGACCTGAAGCCGGAAGAGTCCAGGAGCCTGAACCTCGGCATCGCGCAGTACGCCGACGACTGGAACTGGACCTTCGACGCCTACGAGACCCGCGTGGACCAGCTGATCGGCTACGACAGCAGCTTCAACATCGTCAACGTCGCCGAGGCCCGCATCCGCGGCGCCGAACTGACCGGCTACCTGTCGCTGGCCGGTTTCGACATCAATGCCCAGGCCAGCTTCACCGACCCGCGCGACCGCACCGCCGGCGCCGCCACCTACGACAAGCTGCTGGCCCGCCGCGCGCGCAGCAGCGGCCGCATCGACGTGGACCGCGGCTTCGGCCCGCTGCGCCTGGGCATCACCGCCGCCGGCTACGGCCACCGTTTCGACAACGCCGCCAACACGGTGCGCCTGGCCGGCTACGGCACCGTCGACCTGCGCGTGGAATACGCCATCAACGACGCCTGGAGCCTGCAGGCGCGCGCGGCCAATGTGTTCGACCGCGCGTACGAAACCATCGCCTGGTACAACCAGCCGGGCCGCGAGTACCAGCTGACCCTGCGTTACCGCTCGGCCAACTGAACCGGCTACCCCGCGGGCGCCCGGCCGCCCGCGGGGCCACCCATGTCCGCCCCGGCGAACGGCACCACCATCGGCGTGCCGGTCACCGGGTCGGGCGCCACCAGCGCGCGCAGGCCGAACACCGCCGCGACCAGTTCCGGGGTGATCACCTGTCGCGGCTCCCCGGCGGCGAGGATCGCCCCCGCCTTCATCGCGATGACGTGGTCGGCGTAGCGCGCGGCCTGGTTGAGGTCGTGCAGCACCATGACCACGGTGCGTCCATGCTCGCGGTTGAGCCGGCGGCACAGTTCCAGCAGCTCGTACTGGTGGGCGATGTCGAGGAAGGTGGTGGGTTCGTCCAGCAACAGCAGCGGGGTGTCCTGGGCGATCACCATCGCCAGCCATGCGCGTTGCCGCTGGCCGCCGGAAAGCGACTCCACGGTTTGCTCGGCCAGGTCCTCCACGCCGGTCTGGCGCATGGCCTGGCGCACCATGCGCTCGTCCTGCGGCGACCACTGCCGCAGCAGCGTCTGGTGCGGGAAACGGCCGCGCGCGACCAGGTCGGCCACGCAGATGCCCGGGGGCGCCAGCGGTGACTGCGGCAGCAGGCCGAGGCGACGCGCCACTTCGCGCGGGGAATAGCCGCGGATATCGCGCCCTTCCAGCAGCACCCGCCCCGCCTGCGGCGCCAGCAGCCGCGCCAGCGCGCGCAGCAGGGTCGATTTGCCACAGGCATTGGGGCCGACGATCACCGTCACCTTACCGGCCGGGATGTGTACGTCCAGCGCCTCCGTCACCTGGCGCGCGCCGTAGCGCAGGGTCAGCTGCTCGCCGTACAGCGGGGAATCGTTCATTGCCGGTCCGTCCTCGTTCGTCCCATCGCCGCCTCAGCCACGCCGCCCGCGGCCCAGCAGCCATATCAGGTAGGCACCGCCGACGATGCCGGTCATGCGCCCGATGGGCAGGTTCAGCCGCCACGGCAGGGCCTGCGCGCCCAGGTCGGCCAACAGCAGCAGGCAGGCGGCCATCGCTGCCGCGGCAAGCAGCGGCAAGCGGCCTCCCCCGCACAGCCGCGCCGCCAACTGCGGCGCGGCAAGCGCGACGAAGGCGATGGGCCCGGCCGCGGCGGTGGCCAACGCGGCCAGCAGCACGCCGCAGGCGACGGCCGCCAGCCGCGTGCGCTCGACGCCGATGCCCAGCTGCATCGCCAGGTCGTCCCCCATTTCCAGCAGTTGCAGGCGCCGGCCCAGCAGCAGCACGCAGGGCAGTACCAGCACCACGCCGGCCATCAACGGCAGCGCATGGCCCCAGGTGCGCGCATCGAGCGAACCGGCGCGCCACAGGTTGGCCATGACCGCGTTGTCCAGGTTGCCCTTGACCAGCATCAGCCCGTTGAGCGCATCCAGGATCGCGCCCACCCCGACCCCCACCAGCACCAGCCGGTAACCGCCGCTGGCGCCGTCCTTCAGCGACAACAGGTACACCAGCGCCGCGGTCAGCAGGCCACCGCCGACCGCCGCCAGCGGCACCGGCACGCCACCGTGGCCGAACAGCACGATCTGCGCGATCGCGCCGGTGGCCGCGCCCAGGGTGAAGCCGATGATGTCCGGCGAGCCCAGCACGTTGCGCGACACCGACTGGAACACCGCCCCGGACACGCCCAGCGCGGCCCCGGCGAACAACGCCACCAGCGCGCGCGGCAGGCGGATGTCGAGCACGATCCGCTCGGCCACCCCATCCTCCTGCCCGAGCAGGGCCAGCGCCACCTGCTGCACGCCCAGCGCACTGCGACCGGCCAGCAGCTCGGCCGCCGCCAGCAGCAGCGCCAGCGCCGCCAGCGACGCGGCGACCACCCAGCCGCGCGGGTACAACCGCAGCGAATGGTCACCGAGGCGGAGGGTCCGCCAGCTGCCGATGCGCGCAGGCTGGCCGTTCACAGCCGCCCGATCCTGCGCCGCCGCACCAGCGCCACGAAGAACGGCCCGCACAGCAGCGCCACCATCACCCCCACGCCGATCTCGTCCGGCCGCGCCACCCAGCGGCCGAGGATGTCGGCCACCAGCACCATCAGCGCGGCCAGCAGCATCGAGTACGGCAACAGCCAGCGGTGCCCGGGGCCGGCCAGCGCCCGCGCCAGATGCGGCGCGGTCAGCCCGACGAAGCTCAACGGCCCGGCCGCGGCGGTGGCGGCGCCGGCCAGGACCACCACCGACAGCATCGCCAGCGCCCACGTCCGCCCCGGGTTGGCGCCCAGCGCCTGCCCCAGTTCGTCGCCCAGCATCACCGCGTCCAGCGGCCGCGCCAGCGCCCACGCCAGCCCGGCCCCGGCCAGCGTGGCCAGCGCCGCCGGCCACAGTACGCCCCAGCCGCGGCCCTGCAGCGAACCCACCGCCCAATGCCGGAACTGGTCGAACACCACGTCCTCGCTGTTGAGCAGGACCACCTGGGTCAGCGCCTGCAGCACCACGGTCAGGGCCACGCCGGCCAGCACCAACCGCACCGGATCGATGCCGCGGCGCGCGCCGCCGAGCAGGTAGACCGCGACCGCGGCCAGCGCGGCGCCGGCCAGCGCGAACCACAGGTAGCCGGTGATGTCGACGATGCCGAAGAACGCCACCGCCGCCACGATCGCCGCCGCCGCACCGCCGGTCACTCCGAGCAGGCCGGGGTCGGCCAGCGGGTTGCGGGTCAGCGCCTGCATCACCGCGCCGGCGGCGCCCAGCGCGCAGCCGACCACGATGGCCAGCAACGAGCGCGGGACGCGCAGCAGCCGCACCAGCAGGTGGTCGTTGTTGCCGGGGTCGAAGGCGTGCAGCGCCGCCCAGGTATCGGCCAGCGCGATGTCGCGGGTGCCCACGCAACTGCCGAGCACCGCCAGCGCCAGCAACAGCGCCACCCCCGACAGCAGGCCGGCGCCGCGATGGCGCAGGCGCCGCACCGCTGGGTCAACCGCCACGGCGTACCCGCCGCGATGCGTCAGCGGCCGAAACGGGCGTCGATGCCATCGACGATTTCCCCTGCGCTGTAATAGTCGACGCGGAACGAATTGCGGCCCAGGCCATGCACCTGCCGCGCGCACACCGAAGGCAGGTTGGCCAGCAGCGGATCGGCCAGGAAGCGGCCGGTGCCTGCATCGTCGACACCGAGCAGGAAGGTGGTGCGCGCCTGCAGCCGCGGCAGGTTCTCGTACGGCGCCCAGATGAAGTCCTTGCGCGTGGCGGTATTGGTCTGCCACGCCGGGTCCGGCTCCTCGAGGTCGAAGCCCAGCGCCGCCAGCAGGCGGCCGTGGGCGCTTTCGCCGGTGGCGACGGGGTTGCCCATGCCGGCTCCATTGAAACTGACGATGTTGGTCTTGCCGGCCGGTGGCACGATGCGCGCGCGCACCTGCGCCACCCGCTGGTCGAACTCGGCGATGCGTTCGGCGGCGCGTTGCTCGTGGCCGGTGGCCCGGCCCAGCTCCAGCGCCAGTTCCTGCCAGGTACGGTCGCCGTAGTCGAGCACGATGGTCGGGGCGATCCTGCGCAGTTCGGCCAGTTGCGGCATGGCCGAGTCGTTGCCGTTGAGCGCGACCACGATCAGGTCCGGGCGCACCGCATAGGCCGCCTCCAGGTTGACCGCGCCCACCGGCCAGGCGTTCTCGACACCGCGCGCACGGGCCACCGCGGCCCATTGCGCGAAATACTGGCCGCGGGCATTGGACGCACTGGCGACCAGCGGCGCATCGATCGCCAACAGCGTGCCGCTGATCGCCACCGAGGTGGACAGGATGCGCTGCGGCGCATGCGGGATGGCGGTGACGCTGCCATCGGCATTGGCGAAGCTGCGCCACGCAGGGCCGGTAACGCCGGCCTCGCCGCCAGCGCGGCCGCAGGCGCACAACGCCACCCCGAGCAGGAGCACCGCCATCCGGCGCAAACCACGTTCGATCATCGACATCCCGCACTTCATCCACGTTCTCCGGTGCGGCGGCAACCGCCGCCAGACTGCGGCACGGCCGGGGCGCGCCACCGCGGCCCCGGCCATGCGTCCTTACCTGCGCCTGACCTGCAGGCGGGTGATGCGGTCGCCCTTCGGGTCGTCCTCGCCGCGCGACTTGTTCACCGCGAACACCGCGCCGCTGCCATCGGCATGGACGTGGTTCGGGTAGGTGCCGCCATCCAGGTTGGCGACCAGCCGGCCATCGCGGTCGACCACCGCGATCGTGCCCGAGGCGCGGTTGCTGACGTAGGCCAGCCCGGACGCAGGGTCCACCGCCACGTTCAGCGGGCCGGCGCCGACGGCCACGTCATGCTCGACCTTGCCGCTGGCCGGGTCGACGACCAGCAGGTTGTCGCTGCCCTGCGCCACCACCAGCAGGCGCCTGGCGCCGCCGTCCCAGGCCACGCCGATCGCGCCGACCGCATGGCCCAGCGGCAGCACCTTCTCCACCGTGTCGCTGGCGGTGTCGATGACCACCGCCTCGGGCGCCGCCAGGTTCACCGAGAACAGCTTCCCACCCTCCGCGTCCAGCGCCAGGCTGGCCGGGGTGAACTCCTTGCCGCGCTGGCCGCTGGCCACCTCGATGTCGCCGACATGCTGCAGCGTGCGGGTGTCGAATACCGCGATGTGGTTGCCACCGGTGGCCGAAACGTAGGCCTTGCCGCGCTTCTGGTCGACGATCACGTCGCGCGAGTGCGGCACGCTGTCCTGCGGGAACTGCCTGACCAGCGACAGGTCCGACTGCCGGTACACCGCCACCGTATTCTGCCGGGTGTTGGTCACCCAGACGTTGCCGTTGGCATCGTCCACGCCCACGCCGTACACCGCATACACGCCCCCCTCGCGCGGCGGCTGGCCGGAGCGCGCGGCCGGTGCCGGTGCTGCCGGCGGGTTGGCGCTGGCGACGACCTTCAGCGTCTTCGGCTCGACCTTGAGCAGTTGCGATTCCTTCACCGGCGGGCGCCCCACCGCGGCGGTGACGAACAACGCGCCGCTGGCGGCACTGTAGGCCGATTGGTACAGGCCGCGCGGCAGCGGCTCGCTGTTGATGGCGAAGCCCTGCTGGCCGGACAGCGCCAGCTTCGGCGACACCTTCAGCTCGAACACCTGCGCCGCATCCGGCCCGTCCACCCGCACCAGCAGCGGGTGGCGGCCGATGGCGGCATCACCCGGCAACTGCAGGGCGGCCTTGAACCGGCCCTCGGCGTCGGCCCGGTAGGGCTGCGGGTTGAGCACCGTGGCGCCGCGTTGCAGGGTAACCGCCTGCCCGGGCTTGAAGCCCTCGCCGGCCAGTTCGACGCGGTCTCCGGGATAGGCCACCGGCGCCTGCAGGTTGATGCGTCCGCCGAAGCTGGTGTCCGGCGGCGTGAACGCCTCCTGCGCCAGCAGCGGGCCGGCCGAACCCAGCGCCAGTGCCAGTGCCAGTGCCAGCAACGCCGGGCGCAGCAGCCTGGAGGGACGGGAGGGGGACGTGCGGTACTTCATTGGCTTTCACCTCTTTCGGAATGGCGCCATCGGCGCCGGTGGGATCTGCCGTGGGTGTGCAAGCTGCCTGGGCAAACGGATGGAATGTCGGCACGGCGCGAGCCGCCGCGGCCACGACGCAAGCGGGCGCAGCCGCAAGCAAGCCGCGCTGCCGTTCATGGCGGCACCTCGCCACTGCGGTCGGCAATGCCGGCCACGGCATGCAACGCATGCAGCAGCGAAGCGCGCAGCATCGGCCCGTGGCCCAGGCCGGCGAACTCGCGGTAGCCCACGTCCAGCCCCGGCACTTGCCGCAGCCGCCCGGCCAGTTGTTCCAGCGCATCGGCGGGAACCGCCGCGACCCGCCGCAGGTGCGCCACCACCGCGGGGTCGTCCATGTCGCGGCCGCTGAAATCCGGATGGCGCTCGCCCTCGCCCAGCATCAGCAGCACCCTCGCCCGGCGCTCGCCCGCCCGTTCGACGAAAGCGCGTTCCGGCGCGCCCAGCAGCGCGCCGCCCGCCCACCACAGCGACGGGCTCGCCGCGGCGAAAGTGCGGAAACCGGCATCGCCGCGATACAGCGCATGCAACGCGAACAGGCCACCCAGCGAATGCCCCCACAACGCCTGCCGCCACGGGTCCAGCGGCACGCGCCGCGCCAGCTCGGGACGGATGCGGTGCGCAATGACGTCCATGAACGCATCGGCCCCGCCGCCCCGGGTGGCGCCCCCGTCTTCCTCGAAGCGGGCCGGCAGCGGGGTGTAGTCGCGCATCCGCGCCGCCGCATCGATCCGCAGCGGGTTGTCGTGACCGACGAACACCAGCACCTGCGGCGTGCCGCGCGCCAACCCGGCCAGCAATTGTTCATCGAACGCCTGCAGCGCGGCATTGCCGTCGAGCATCCAGAACGCGGGAAAACCGGCGGCCGGTGGCGGCGGCGCGGGAATGGCGAGGTTGACGCGATAGCGGCCGCCCCCGTCGTCGTCGGCGACGACGAAACGCTCGAAGCGGTAATGCGGCGATGCCTGGTCGGCCACGGTCCGGCCGATGACCTGCAGTGGATCGCGCCGCATCGGGCCCCCGCCGCGCTCGTTGGAGCGATTCACGGCCATGCCCGCCGTGGCCGGGCCGGCGCCGGGGGCGAAGGCACCCCCGCGGCCCCGATGAAGGACATCGGCACCGGGCTCGGAGAAATCGCGGAGAGGTAGGTCACGCCGGTTTGCCTGCTGGTGGAGAAACGGAATCCGCGGTCCGCGGCGGCACCGGGCCGCCACGGGTCCGCGGGCGGTCAGAAGCCCACGTTGATGCTGGCCCAGTACGCGCGGCCGGGCTCGTTGTAGGTGGCCGCGCCGGCCGCACTGCTGTTGGCCTCGCGGAACAGGCGCTTGTCGCCGAGGTTGTTCACGCCCAGGCCCAGGCTGACCTTGTCGGTGATCCGGTAGCGCGCGCTCAGGCTCCACAGGTCGTAGGCACCGCGCGGCTGCAGCACCGCGGTGCCATCGCAATCGGCGGTGCACTTGGGGTCGTTGTTCATGTCGCGGGTGGCCGGCTCCTGCCTGCCATAGAACGTGCCGGTCAGCAGCAGCGACAGGTTCGCGGTGGCCTGCCAGTCCAGCGAGGTGTTGACCGTGTACTCGGGGATGACCGACAGCGGCTGGCCGGTGGTCTTGTTCTCGTTCTCGACCATCCAGGTCAGGTTGGTGTTCCACTTCAGCACTTCGCCGCGCTCGCCCAACAGCGGCACGTTGAGGTTGCCCTCGAAGCCCTGCACCACCGCCTTGGGCGCGTTCTCCCAGCGGAACACGCGGGCCGGCGGGTCACCGGCGGTCTGCCCGACCGGGACGTAGCCGGCCTCGATCTTGTTCTCGTAGTCGTTGTGGAACCAGGTCAGCGACGCGTGCCAGCCGCTGTCCGGCGCCCATTCCACGCCGATCTCCTTGTTGATGCTGGTTTCCGCATCCAGCCCGGCGTTGCCCTGCACGTAGCAGCCGGCGCCCAGGCTCTGGTAGTTGTCCGGGCAGCCGTTGCCGCGGGTGTAGTACAGGTAGTTCGGGTTGGACTGGTACAGGTTGGGCGCCTTGAACGCGCGCGCCACGCCGCCCTTCAGCAGCCAGTTCCGCGCCAGTTCGAACTGCGCGTTGAGGCTGGGGCTGACGTTGTTGCCGAACTGGCTGTGGTGGTCCAGGCGCAGGCCCGGGGTGACGATCCAGCGCTCGCCCAGGTAGATGTTGTCCTCGACGAAGACGGCCGTGGTCTGCGCATCGGCCTTGCCGCCGCCGCGGTCCGGGTCCAGCCCGTCGATGCCGCCGCCGCTGCTGCCGCCCTGCGACACCGAGAACGGATCTTCCAGGTTGCTGTCGCGGTACTCGAAGCCCAGCGTCCAGACATGGTCGTGGCCACCCAGCATGGTCGGCAGGTTCAGTTCGCCATCGATGCTGTAGTTGCGCAGGCGCGAGGTCGACCAGCCCGCGCCGCTGATGCTGCCTTCGGCGCCGCCGGCCAGGCCCTCGTTCATGCGCTTGTTGTTGGTGCCCTCATAGGCCAGGGTCAACCGCGAGGAGTTGTCGCCCCAGCTGCCGCGGTGGGTCAGCGCGCCGGAGGTACGGTACATGCGGTTGGTTTCCGCGCCCTGCCCGGCCAGTTCGGTCAGCAGGTCGCTGCCGGTGCCGCTGACCGCACGGTCGCCGGCGTAGATGTTGCCCTGGCGGCTGAAGCCGGCCTCCAGTTCCAGCACGTGGTCCGGGTTGACGTCCCAGCGCAGCAGGCCGTTGACGTCCTTGTTGACCACACCCTCGCGGCCGGCCGGCGGGGTGACGCCGCTGGCATGGTCGCGGTTCAGGTCCAGCGAGTCGGCGTCGGTCCGGTTGAGGTTGCCGTACAGGCGGAACGACAGGTCCCCGCCCAGCGGGCCACCGAGGTTGAAGCTGGCGCGCTGGCTGCCACCTTCCTCACCATGCTGCGGCACCAACCCGTACAGGCCGAGCGAACCGCCCAGGTCGCCGGTCGGCTTCTTGGTGATGATGTTGACCACGCCACCGGAGGCGCCGGAGCCGTAGCGCGCCGCCGCCGGGCCGCGCAGCACGTCGATCCGCTCGATCATTTCGGCCGGCACCCAGTTGGTGTCGCCACGGGTGTTGCGCTCGCCGCTGCGGCCCATGCGGATCGAATCGCGCGAGCCCACCGGCTTGCCATCCACCAGCACCAGCGTGTTCTCCGGGCCCATGCCGCGCAGGTCGATCTGGCGGTTGTTGCCATACTGGCCCGAGGCGCTGTTGCCGGTCAGGTTGACGCCCGGCATGGTGCGCAGCAGTTCGGAGATGTCATTGGCCGGCGGCCGCTTCTCGATGTCCTCGGCGGTGATGGTCGAGGTGCCCAGCGCCTGCCGGGCGATCTGTTGCGCGGTGACGTGCACGGTATCGATGTCGGGGGCGTCGGGGGCGCCTTCGGCCAGGGCCGGGCCGGCCACCAGGGCGGAGAGCGCCAGGGCGGCAGCCAGGGGGTTGCGACGGAACAGGCGGGCGCGCGCGGACGCCCGCGGGATGCGGGTTGGGGACATGACGATTTCCAGAGGAGGGAGGAAACGCCTCTGGCAGCGGCTTGAGGCAGGTCTTTCAATGAGACGTTGGTCGCGCTCGCGCCAGCGTCCGGATACCGCCGATTCTACAACAAACGAGAATGATTATCGATTAATGAGAGGCACGCCTTGCACGCATGTCTCCGCAACCAGTTGCCGCAGGTCATCCACCACCGCCACGGCTCCGCTCGTTTCCGGGTCCAGTCCGCGCAGGTAGCCATAGCGCACCAGCACGATCGGCATGCCGGCCGCGTTGGCCGCACCGAGATCGGTGGCCGAATCGCCGACCATCAGGCAACGCGGCACCGCCTGCCCCAGCAGGTGCGCGGCATGCAGCAGCGGTTCCGGCGCCGGCTTGCGTTGCGGCAGGCTGTCGCCGCCGACGATGTGCGCGAAGTACGGCGCGATGCCCAGATGTTCCAGCAGCGGCGGCACCAGCGCCGACGGCTTGTTGGTGCAGATCGCCAGCGGCAGGCCACGCGCCTGCAATTGCGCCAATGCCTCGACCACGCCGTCATACAGGCGCGGGCTGCGCAGCAAGCAGTCGTGGTAGTGGCGCATGAAGCCGGGCATCACCTCGGCCGGCGTGTGCCCGCTGCCGGCGTGATGCAACGCGGTATCAACCAGGTTGCGCACGCCCTCGCCGATCCAGCCGCGCACGGTGGCTTCGTCCACCCGCGGCAACGAAAGATCGTCTAGCATGCGATTGACTGCCTCGGCAATGTCGGCGGCGCTGTCCACCAGCGTGCCATCCAGGTCGAATACCAGCGCCGCAATTTCCACGCATTACTCCCGTCTCGAAGGCCGCCGATTACACCACGCCCATCGCCGGCGCACAGGGCTCACTCCACCGGCAACCCACGGAACAGATCGCCCTGCACCGCCGAATCCTCGCGGTCGCGGAACCCCGACACGCCCACGCCCACCAGCCGGTAGCGCGTCTGCGGCGGCAGCTGCACGCGCTGGCACAGCGCCAGCGCGATGTCGCGCAGTTCCTCCACCGAGGCCGGCGGCACGTCCGGGGTGAAGCTGCGGGTGAGGATGCGGAACTGCGCGGTCTTGAGCTTGAGCACCACGGTATGGCCGACACGCTCGGTGCGCCCGCAGGCATGCCAGGTGCGTTCGGCAAGCTGCGCGATCAACTCGTCGAACTCGCCCAGCCGCAGGTCCTCGCTGAAGGTGTCCTCCGAGGAGATCGACTGCACCGGCTGGTCCGGCTCCACCGGCCGCTCGTCGATGCCGCGCGCACGCTGGTGCAGCCGCCGCCCGAACGCACCGAACAGCGCTTCCAGCTGCTCCAGCGGCAGGCCGCGCAGGTCGCCGACGGTGGCGATGCCCAGCGCCGCCAGCTTGCCCTGCATCACCTTGCCCACGCCCGGCACGCGGCTCACCGGCAATGGGGTCAGGAACCGCTCCACCCGCGCCGGCGGCACCACGAACTGGCCATCGGGTTTGCGCCAGTCCGAGGCGATCTTGGCCAGGAACTTGTTCGGCGCGATGCCGGCCGAGGCGGTCAGCGACGTGATTTCGCGGATCTGCGCGCGGATGGTCCGCGCGATGTCGGTGGCGATGCCGCCGCAGGTCGGCGAAGCGGTGACGTCCAGGTAGGCCTCGTCCAGCGACAACGGCTCCACCAGCGGCGTGTGCTGCAGGAAGATTTCGCGGATCTGCCGCGACACCGCCTTGTAGCGGGTGAAATCCGGCGCCACGAACACCGCGTCCGGGCACAGCCGCTCGGCGCGCAACGCCGGCATCGCCGAACGCACACCGAAGGTGCGCGCCTCGTAGGACGCCGCGCACACCACCGAGCGTGCCCCACGCCAGGCCACCACCACCGGGCGGCCGCGCAATGCCGGATCGTCCCGCTGCTCGACCGACGCATAGAACGCGTCCATGTCGATGTGGATGATCTTGCGCATGGGCGAACCGGGGACCCGCAACGGCAGGGACAGGGCCTGCAATGATAGCCCGCCGCGCCATACGCCCCGGTACGATCCGCTGCGAACGTGCTGGCTTTTCCCGCAAACACTACGCATGCGTACTGTTAAAACTGTTGATTGAAAGCATATCCATCAAGCATCCTTGGACGTTACGTTTTCCGTGCTTCGGGATTACCGCTTCGATGAACCGTCTCCATGCGTTCTCGCGCGAACAGCTGCTGGCCAGCGCACGCGGCGAGCTGTTCGGCCCCAACAAGGGCCGCCTGCCCAACGACCCGATGCTGATGTTCGACCGCATCACCGACATCCGGGATGACGGCGGCCCGCACGGCAAGGGCCTGGTGCGCGCCGAACTGGATATCCGCCCGGACCTGTGGTTCTTCGGCTGCCACTTCATCGGCGACCCGGTGATGCCCGGCTGCCTCGGCCTGGACGCGATGTGGCAGCTCACCGGCTTCTTCCTGACCTGGATCGGCGCCGAGGGCCGCGGCCGCGCGCTGGGCTGCGGCGAGGTCAAGTTCACCGGCCAGGTGCTGCCCAGCGCCAAGCGGGTGCAGTACGAAATCGACATCTCGCGCGTCATCAACCGCAAGCTGGTGATGGCGCAGGCCGATGCCCGCATGCTGGTCGATGGCCGCGAGATCTACAGCGCCAAGGACCTGCGCGTGGGCCTGTTCACCTCTACCGAGAGCTTCTGATGCGTCGCGTCGTCATCACCGGCATGGGCATCAACTCCTGCCTCGGCAACGACCTGGATACCGTTTCCAGTGCCCTGCGCGAAAGCCGTCCCGGCATCGTCTTCCTGCCCGACCACGCCGACGCCGGCCTGCGCAGCCAGGTCGGCGGCCGCGTCGAGGTCGACCTCGATGCGCAGATCGACCGCAAGCTCAAGCGCTTCATGAGCGACGCGGCGGCCTACAGCTACATCGCCATGCGCGACGCCATCGCCGACGCCGGCCTGGACGAAGCGCAGGTCAGCAATGGCCGCACCGGCCTGATCGCCGGTTCCGGCGGCGGCTCCAGCCAGTGGCAGGTGGAAGGCGCGGACCTGCTGCGCAACCGCGGCGTGCGCAAGATCGGCCCGTACATGGTGCCGCGCACCATGTGTTCGACGGTGTCGGCCAACCTCGCCACCGCCTTCAGCATCAAGGGCGTCAGCTACTCGCTGTCGGCCGCCTGCGCCACCTCGGCGCACTGCATCGGCGCGGCGGCGGACATGATCCGCCACGGCGCGCAGGACATCGTGTTCGCCGGCGGCGGTGAGGACCTACACTGGTCAATGAGCATGATGTTCGACGCGATGGGCGCGCTGTCCACCAGCTTCAACGACACCCCGGCCACCGCCTCGCGTCCCTACGACGCCAACCGCGACGGCTTCGTCATCGCCGGCGGCGCCGGCATGCTGGTGCTGGAGGACTACGACCACGCCGTTGCCCGCGGTGCCCGCATCCATGCCGAACTGGTCGGCTACGGCGTCACCTCGGACGGCGCCGACATGGTCGCCCCGTCCGGCGAAGGCGCCGTGCGCTGCATGAACATGGCGCTGGCCGACCTCGACCGCCCGGTCGACTACCTCAACACCCACGGCACCTCGACACCGCTGGGCGACATCACCGAACTGGGCGCGGTACGCGAGGTTTTCGGCGACAAGGTCCCGCCGATCTCCTCGACCAAGGCACTGTCCGGCCACTCGCTGGGCGCGGCCAGCGTGCACGAGGCGATCTACAGCCTGCTGATGCTCCGCGATGGCTTCATGGCCGGCTCGGCCAACATCGAAACCCTGGACGAGCGCGCGGCCGGCTTCCCGATCCTGCGGCAGACGCAGGAGGCGAAGCTGGACGTGGTGATGTCCAACAGCTTCGGTTTTGGCGGTACCAACGCGACGTTGGTCTTCGGCCGGGTGTAATTCCCCGCGGCCCTTGCTCCAATAAAGGCCCGGCATTGCCGGGCCTTTTCATATGCCATTGCTCCCGGAACGGCTTCATCGGTAGAGCGGGGCTTGCCCCGCTGAGGCTGTCTCGACAAAGCCCAGCGGGGCAAGCCCCGCTCTACGTTCGGTGGCGGTAGTTTCCCCGCGGGAGCTTGGCCTGCGTGTGCTTGGCGCCCAAAAGCAAACCCCCAGCTTATGGCTGGGGGTTTGGGGGAAAAGCCCCTGGCGATGACCTACTCTCGCATGGCTTGAGCCACACTACCATCGGCGCAGCTGCGTTTCACTTCCGAGTTCGGGATGGGATCGGGTGGTTCCACAGCGCTGATTTCACCAGGGAGAGGGTTGGAGGGTCGCTATCCGGTGGATTGGATGAAGCGCCAGCCTCTCGTAGGGACTTGTGACGTAGCGTGCACTTGGGTTCTATCGACATGTCATGTCGGCCAAGGCAACTTGAGGTTATATGGTCAAGCCACACGGATCATTAGTATCAGTTAGCTCAATGCATTGCTGCACTTACACACCTGACCTATCAACCACGTAGTCTACATGGTTCCTTCAGGGGGCTAGAGCCCCGGGAAGTCTCATCTTGAGGCGCGCTTCCCGCTTAGATGCTTTCAGCGGTTATCGCTTCCGAACATAGCTACCCGGCAATGCCACTGGCGTGACAACCGGAACACCAGAGGTTCGTCCACTCCGGTCCTCTCGTACTAGGAGCAGCCCCTCTCAAACTTCCAACGCCCATGGCAGATAGGGACCGAACTGTCTCACGACGTTCTGAACCCAGCTCGCGTACCACTTTAAATGGCGAACAGCCATACCCTTGGGACCGACTACAGCCCCAGGATGTGATGAGCCGACATCGAGGTGCCAAACACCGCCGTCGATATGAACTCTTGGGCGGTATCAGCCTGTTATCCCCGGAGTACCTTTTATCCGTTGAGCGATGGCCCTTCCATACAGAACCACCGGATCACTAAGTCCTACTTTCGTACCTGCTTGATCCGTCGATCTTGCAGTCAAGCACGCTTATGCCTTTGCACACAGTGCGCGATGTCCGACCGCGCTGAGCGTACCTTCGAGCTCCTCCGTTACTCTTTAGGAGGAGACCGCCCCAGTCAAACTACCCACCATACACGGTCCCCGACCCGGATTACGGGCCCAGGTTAGAACGTCAAGCACGACAGGGTGGTATTTCAAGGATGGCTCCACCACAACTGGCGTCATGGTTTCATAGCCTCCCACCTATCCTACACAGACGAACTCAACGTTCAGTGTAAAGCTATAGTAAAGGTTCACGGGGTCTTTCCGTCTTGCCACGGGAACGCTGCATCTTCACAGCGATTTCAATTTCACTGAGTCTCGGGTGGAGACAGCGCCGCTGTCGTTACGCCATTCGTGCAGGTCGGAACTTACCCGACAAGGAATTTCGCTACCTTAGGACCGTTATAGTTACGGCCGCCGTTTACTGGGGCTTCGATCAAGAGCTTCGCCTTGCGGCTGACCCCATCAATTAACCTTCCAGCACCGGGCAGGCGTCACACCCTATACGTCCACTTTCGTGTTTGCAGAGTGCTGTGTTTTTGATAAACAGTCGCAGCGGCCTGGTTACTGCGACCCTCCTCAGCTTTGACCCGCATGGGCCACCAAAGAGGGTGCACCTTCTCCCGAAGTTACGGTGCCATGTTGCCTAGTTCCTTCACCCGAGTTCTCTCAAGCGCCTGAGAATTCTCATCCTACCCACCTGTGTCGGTTTACGGTACGGTCTGCGTAAGCTGAAGCTTAGGAGCTTTTCCTGGAAGCGTGGTATCAGTGACTTCGCCTAAAAGGCTCGTCTCGGTGCTCGGTCTTGAAGGAACCCGGATTTGCCAAAGTTCCAAACCTACCGCCTTTCCCCGGGACAACCAACGCCCGGTACACCTAACCTTCTCCGTCCCTCCATCGCACTTACGCGAGGTGCAGGAATATTAACCTGCTTCCCATCGACTACGCATTTCTGCCTCGCCTTAGGGGCCGACTCACCCTGCGCCGATTAACGTTGCGCAAGGAAACCTTGGGCTTTCGGCGTGCGGGTTTTTCACCCGCATTATCGTTACTCATGTCAGCATTCGCACTTCCGATACCTCCAGCAGACTTCTCAATCCACCTTCACCGGCTTACGGAACGCTCCTCTACCGCGCATAACTAAAGTTATGCACCCCAAGCTTCGGTTCTGTGCTTAGCCCCGTTAAATCTTCCCCGCAGACCGACTCGACCAGTGAGCTATTACGCTTTCTTTAAAGGGTGGCTGCTTCTAAGCCAACCTCCTGGCTGTCTGTGCCTTTCCACATGGTTTTCCACTTAGCACAAAATTTGGGACCTTAGCTGTGGGTCTGGGTTGTTTCCCTTTTCACGACGGACGTTAGCACCCGCCGTGTGTCTCCCATACAGTCCGTCTCGGTATTCGGAGTTTGCAATGGTTTGGTAAGTCGCGATGACCCCCTAGCCATAACAGTGCTCTACCCCCGAGAGGATACATATGAGGCGCTACCTAAAT